>CBDEGO010000006.1:0-579665 GCA_965237995.1 Candidatus Poriferihabitaceae bacterium | reverse complement strand
ACCCCGCGATCAAGGCTATTTTTATGCGCCATCATGCTGAATTACTCGAACCAACATACTGGCAAAGCGTGTTGGACGGTGTGGTGAATAACCAGCGCGCTGATATCTTTCCGTATGACCAAGACCAGCGCTTTATCAATCAACAACCTGCACAAACATAATCTAAGCTTGTCGATGACTACGACGGCGCTTTAAGTTAAAGTCAAAAACCAATCTGAACCTTAAACGACCGCATAATGAAAGACTTTGCTATCGCTCCCTCCATTTTATCTGCCAACTTCGCTAAACTCGGTGAAGAAGTTGATAACGTGCTCGCGTCCGGTGCAGATATTGTCCATTTTGACGTAATGGATAATCACTACGTTCCCAACTTAACCATCGGCCCATTGGTGTGTGACGCGTTGCGCAGTCATGGTGTAACCGCACCAATTGACGTTCACTTAATGGTAAAACCGGTCGATCGAATCATTCCAGATTTCGCTAAAGCGGGGGCCAGTTATATCACCTTCCATCCAGAAGCTTCTGACCACGTTGACCGAAGCTTAGGTCTAATCAAAGAGCAGGGCTGTTTAGCGGGCTTGGTGTTTAATCCTTCCACATCTTTATCTCATCTTGATTACGTCATGGATAAAGTCGATATGATTTTGCTGATGTCGGTCAACCCCGGATTTGGTGGACAAAGTTTTATTCCTGCGACCCTAGAAAAGCTAAAGCAAGTACGCGAGCGTATTACCGAAAGTGGCCGAGATATTCGCTTAGAAATTGACGGCGGGGTAAAAGTCGATAATATTCGAGAAATTGCCGCAGCGGGTGCAGATACCTTTGTCGCTGGTTCTGGTATTTTTGGCTTTGCCAATGACAGCGACAAACACCGCTACGATAGCATCGTTAGTAATATGCGAGATCAGCTAAGCAAAGCTTAACTCTAACTCAATCTTGGTTAAGGCCAGATATAGCTCGGGCTAAACTTAGATCACTTCGCTATGCCTACAATACGCGCCGTTTTATTCGACCTAGACGGTACACTGGTCGACTCTGCGCCCGACATCCTTAATGCGGCCAATCATATTCTCAACCAACTACACCTTCCCTCCGCCACCCCCTCGCAAGTGGCACACTGGGTAGGTAACGGCTTAGAGACATTCATAAAACGTGCTTTAACTGGCGATTTTAATGGGGAGCCTGACCCAGTTCTTCTCAAAGAAGCGCTAGCAATCTTTATCAAATTCTACCAAAGTAATGTCTGTGTAGACAGTCGACTCTACCAAAACGTAGCTGCCACATTAGCCTCGCTTTCTAGCACTGGCCTTGCGATGGCGATTGTCACCAATAAGGCAAGTGGCTGCACGCAGCCTTTGTTGTCTCAGTTAGGCATCAAGCACTATTTCAGCAGCATTGTGTGTGGTGATAGTTGCGAACAGAAAAAGCCCCACCCTGCGCAAATTGAATTAGCCCTGCAACAGTTAGGGCTCAGCGCCGAACATGCAATTATGGTAGGAGACTCTGCACATGATATCAATGCCGCAAATGCAGCCAATGTACCCGTGATGGCGGTTAATTATGGCTACGCGCAAGGCGCTGACTTAAGCGCAATGAACACATTGGCAGTGGTTGATGACATCAGTCGCATTAAGGAGTTTGTTTAATGTTCATTCGGTGCGATAATCACCAGCATGAATTTAACAACTAACAGAACGAGTGCATACCGTTGGCGAGCCTAATTCGCTAGTTTTCCCGTTGCTGTTATAGCTCGTTAATTGTTAGATTTACCTCCGATATCATGATTCACTCTCAAGCCGATCTCAAACCGTTTGCCCAGCAAGACTATAACTTAGTGCCTATTACGCGCGAGGTTCTAGCTGACTATGAAACACCACTGAGTGTTTATAGAAAGCTCGCGTGCACACCCTATAGTTTTTTGTTTGAGTCCGTGCAAGGGGGTGAAAAGTGGGGCCGCTATTCCATCATCGGCCTACCCTGCACTAAGCGGTTTTCGGTACGCGGTAAGCAAGTCACACTGCAAGATGGTAATACCCTGTTGCGTGATGAAGTGGTAGACGACCCGCTTGCAGAAATTGCAGCACTCCAACAAGAGTTTAGAGTTCCTCCGCTAGAAGGCCTACCGAGATTTAGCGGCGGCTTAGTCGGTTATTTTGGCTTTGATACCGTACATAGTATAGAACCCAAATTAGCGGGTAACCAAAAGGACGATCATATTGGCGCACCCGATATATTGCTAATGGTGGCGCAAGAAGTGGTCGTTTTTGACTCATTATCAAACCGACTGATTTTAATCGTACACGTTGACCCAAACCAAGAAGACGCTTTTGCACAAGGCCAACGAAGGTTAGATGCCATCGCTGAACGCTTAGACCAGCCCATGCCACCGCGCCCATACAGCGCTAGCGCGAAACAGCTTGAAGAAGAAGATTTTAAATCCTCTTTTACCGAAGAAGGCTTTAAAGCCGCTGTCGCCAAAGCCAAAGAATATATCGTTGAAGGGGACATCTTCCAAGTGGTGCTATCGCAACAGATGATCGCCCCTTTCGAGGAAGACCCGCTTGACCTATATCGTGCATTACGCACACTCAATCCTTCTCCCTATATGTACTACTTAGATTTAAACGAGTCGTACGTAGTGGGTTCTTCGCCTGAGATATTAGTCCGTGTTGAAGACGGCGAAGTGACCGTACGCCCTATTGCTGGCACCCGCAAACGGGGCCGTGATACAGCTCATGATCTGGCGATGGAAGAAGAATTAAAACACGACCCCAAAGAGTTGGCAGAACATTTAATGCTGGTCGATTTAGGTAGAAATGATGCTGGACGAGTTTCAAAAGTGGGCACCGTTAAAGTCACAGAGCGCGAAAACATAGAACGCTACTCTCACGTCATGCACATCGTCTCTAACGTAGTTGGCCAGCTAAACGAAGGCCTAGAAGCCATTGACGTACTGCGTGCCACATTTCCTGCTGGCACCGTCTCGGGCGCACCCAAAATACGGGCCATGGAGATCATTCAAGAACTAGAACCGGTTAAACGCGGTATCTACTCAGGTGCGATTGGTTATATCAGTTGGAGCGGCAATATGGACACCGCCATTGCCATTCGTACTGCCATTGTGAGTGATAAACAACTCACTATACAAGCAGGGGCCGGAGTGGTTGCAGATTCGGTCCCTGAGTTAGAGTGGAAGGAGACACTCAATAAAGCGCGCGCGGTGTTTAAAGCCGCTGAGCTTGCTCAGAACAAACTACAATTAGGTGAACACAACTAAGGATAAGTATGCGTTCGTTACAGTCATCGAGCTTTAAGTGTGACACTGTTTCGTTGCTGTTAAGCGCTCGGAAATACCGCCCTATGATACGGCCTGAGTTTACTGGACGCTTTTTATAGTAAATAATGTAATTAACTATGAGAGGTAAACGATGGGTAAAGGTATCCGCTATACCGATTCTAAGTTTAGATTAGAGTATCGAAAGAGTGATAACTTGCACTTGAAGCAAGTGCCGCTATGCTAGCCCTAGCAATTATAAATTACCTATTTTGCCCGTGGTTACTATGGTGGCCCAGTCCAACAAATGAACTTTCATATTGATGTCAAAACCAATGGCAGGAATTAGTACGGAGCACATATGAAGATTTAATGTTTCGGTTGTTGTGGGAAAACTCTATTAATAGCATTTCGAAGAAAGTCATTTATTCTCGAACGGCAATTAGACCTGCAACAGTGATCATTGCCATACCTAAAATAGTGAGTGCGTCAGGGGTTTCTGTGAAAAACACAAAACCCCAAACCGCACTAAAAACTAAATAAGAGTAGTCAAAAGATGCAACCAATGACGGCGGGCCATTTTGGTATGCGATAGCAGAAAACAGACTGCCTACAACGATGACGATGCTGAGCACACTCATCGCAAACCAGCCTCGAGTATCTAACGCTACCCAATCACCTAATAAGAATGAATTTGATTCTAAAAGTAGATGATTCGGGCTCCATATCGCTAACACTAACGTCGCTGCTGCACCCATCAAGATAAACATCACATTTAGCGCAAACGCTAACACTTTTGGGTTTTCATCGACACATTTAGTCCTCGTTAATATCATTGCTAATGCATATAAGATCGCTGCAATTAAGGGAAGAAGCACATAAGAATTAAACCCTCCAGTATCGGGACGCACAATAATGATGACACCCGCAAAGCCTAAGACAATCGCTAACCATGATTTAACTCCGACCTTATCGCCCGTAAATAGCGCAGAAAACAAAGTTATAAATAAAGGAATAGTGTAGTAAACCGCCGCAGCTACTGACAATTTCATATGAGGCAAGGCCGAGTAGTAAGCCACCCACATACTCGCTAAAAACAAACTTCTTGTTGCAGTCCATCCAACTGACTTAGGCATCAATGCAAGCGTCGGTTCTCGCCACATTATGACTATGTACAAGATGAGCAAAGCGATCATCGACCTTATAACGTAGATCTGCGACAAGGGGAAACTAACGCTCAAACTCTTAATCACCGCATCACCAAAAGATAAGACCAACACCGCAAACACCACGGCAAATATTGCCAGCTTCACGTTATCTTTCGAGGGATGATTTGTGTTCTTCATAAGGCCCATTAAATTCTACTTACGGCGATCATACTTGATGATCATTGCTGAACAATTCTCCTGTGTATCATAGACGCTAGCCAGAAGCACTAGTTGAATGGTGCCCCCATTTGCAACGATGAAGATTGCCGATATTAATTCTAATGACGGAGGGGAGACTATAAGAAATGCTATAAGCATTAATCATTACGCCTGCACAAAAAAAGCAGCCTAGCAGGCTGCTTCATCAACTACTTAGCAGAATATACTGCTAATTCAACACCGTGTTATTTTTGACCAGAGCCTTGAAAAACACTCTGTTTACCTGCTGCGTGTGCAAGTAGATAATAGAACGTTAAACGTTGCTTTTGGTTGGTGCTTTTCATTTTTTCACACACTGCGGCGACCAAGTTATCTAAATTATCACCGCTTTCTTTCATACCTAATTTTTTAATTAGGAAGTTTTTCTTAACTGTTTCAAGCTCGTTGACATCGCCACAAGCAACTAAACGTGTGTCAGATTTACTCATTACCAAACGATAGCTTTTTAGCATATTTGCGACCATGTTTTCGTCGACTGAGCCGTTGTGCTTTTTTACATCATCAACACATTTTTGCATCATATCTGCTGCCATATTTCTCTCCGGATTAACTAATTAATGTGACCTCATACGAATGCGCTGGTTTAATAAGAGCGCCTGAGGTTTGTTTTGATAGAATGCCGTTCATCGGCAAGTTGTACAAGCTTATCGATTAATTGTGCATATGGCAAGCCACTTGCACCCCACAATTTTGGATACATACTAATTGGAGTGAATCCAGGCAACGTATTGATCTCATTTAACCAGACTTCACCCGTCTCACGGGAGACGAAAAAATCAACTCGAGATAAGCCTTGCCCTAAAATTGCCTTAAAGGCGCGAATGGATAACTCACGTACCTTTTCAGCAACCGCAGCTGGAATATCGGCTGGAATGTGTGTTTCGGAGCTGTCGTTAATGTACTTAGCATCATAGTCGTAAAATTCAGCTCCAGCGACGATTTCTCCAACGACGGAGGCTTCGACAATATGATTTCCTAAAACCGCACACTCTACTTCCGCGCAATTTTCAAATGACGACTCGACAAGTACCTTATCGTCAAATTCACAGGCAAACTCAATAGCCGTAAGCAATTCAGCCGTATTGTGGGCCTTTGATATACCCACACTCGAACCTAAATTAGCTGGCTTGATAAACATCGGATAAGTCAATTCAGATTCTGCTTGGGCAACTGATTGCGCAGAATTTGACCTCCAATTATATTGGTGAATAACTACGCACTGTGCTTGAGGAATGTTAGCTTGTTCAAATAAACGCTTTGCCATCACTTTGTCCATCCCACTAGCAGAGGCCGCTACAGGACACCCCACATAAGCCACATTGGCTAATTCAAGTAAGCCCTGCACTGCGCCGTCTTCACCGTACGTCCCATGAAGCACAGGGAACACAACGTCTATAGTTGGAATGTAATTAGCTGGATTAACGACATCAACAAACTGACCATCACACCCTAAATTAGGCACGATTTTGATTCCAGCGTCTTGTTTAACCTTTCCGTTTTCTACTAGGCTCTCCAAGTCACCTGACTCGGCAAACTGCCAGTCACCTTGCTCCGAAATTCCGATAAGCGCTAACTGATACTTTTGTGTGTCGATTGCAGCTAACACGGAGCGCGCTGAAATAACTGAAACGGCGTGCTCACAAGACTGACCACCGAATAGTAAAGCGAGGGTTTGCATTACCTATTGATTAACCCAATGATCGTGGACTTTAGCACCCAGCTTAGATTACTAGGAAACAACCGATTGGCTTAACTCAATCAGAGTATTTATCCAAGGCAAGATAAACAACAAGGCCAGCACATTGATTACTAGCAGCCAATGTATTAAAGCATGATTGTTCGGGGCTGAGCTGATTGTCATGTCAGGCTCGTCAAAATACATTGTCTTGATTACGCGCAAATAATAGAAGGCGCCAATGACTGCAAGTAGAACAGCGATAATAGCTAACCAAGTTAAGTTAGCATTTACCAAGGCATTGATCACAGACATTTTCGCCCAGAACCCTGCAAACGGTGGAATGCCCGCCATCGAAAACATAAGCACTAACATTAAAAATGCCATCATCGGGCTACGTGACGCGAGGCCTTTAAAATCAACCATGCGTTCAGACTCTGAGGTTGGGCTTGAACGTAATAAAATTAAACCAAACACGCCTAAACTCATGACTGAGTAAACTAAAACGTAAAACAGCGCTGCGCCGTATCCTAATTTGGTCCCCGCCAAAATACCAAACAGAAAGAAACCCATGTGAGAAATGGTGGAATACGCCAACATACGTTTGATGTTGGTTTGCGCAATCGCCACGATATTACCGACTGCAACCGATAAGATGGAAAGAATAATCAGCATACCCTGCCAGTTTGCATGCTGTGGTTCTAATCCATCAACCAATAAGCGCATGATCATCGCAAAGGCAGCAATCTTAGGTGCAGCCGCTAAATAAGCCGTCACGGAAGACGGTGAGCCTTGATAAACGTCTGGCACCCACATATGAAATGGAACCGCACCCAACTTAAAGGCTAAGCCAACAACAGCTAAGACAACCGCTAGAGTGACGCCAAGATGGTTTAGGCCATGCTGAGCGATAGCTGCATTCACATCACTGATATGTAGAGAACCGCTTAAGCCATAAAGCAATGATATTGAGTAAAGTAAAATAGCAGAAGCTAACGCGCCCAAAATGAAATACTTAATGGCCGCTTCCGACGCCACGCGCGAGTCTCTGTAGAATGCCACCATCGCATATAAACTTAATGAGAACAGTTCTAAACCGATATAGAGCGTCAATAGATGGCTGGCTGAAGTCATCAGCATCATCCCGACTACGCCAAATAAGCCCAGCACATAAAACTCAGTTTTAAAATATCCACGCTCGCTGTTATAACGCGCACCGTAAATAAACACGCAAGCGGTAATAAGCACGATCGCGACTTTAACCACCACCGCCATTGAATCTTGCACAAACGCGCCGGTATAAGCCATTTGTGTTTCTTGTCCATAGCCACCAATCAACAGCATTGCAGCCAACAATAGCGTTGCAACACTCAATATAAACGGCATTAAATTCGGACAACAGCTGTTATCAAACAGTCGATATAACAAAATGAAACAAGCCATCGCTGAGATAAATATCTCTGGCATCGCGAGCAATAAATTCATGGCTTCGGTCATCATATTTTAGATACCGCAACGTGGCTTAATAAGTTTTCGAGAGTAACGCGCATGACATCAAGCAATGGGGCTGGCCAAACGCCGACGCCAATCGTAAACAGTGCAAGAATTGTCATGAAGAATACTTCCCGATTAGTTAAGTCAAGTAGTGACTTAACTTCTTCGTTTTTAATTGGGCCAAACATGACACGCTTAACCATCCATAAGGTATAAGCAGCACCGAGTATCAACGTCAGCGCCGCTAAAGTCGCCACTAAGCCGCTATATTGGAATGCACCCAAAATAACAAAGAACTCACCCACAAAACCCGATGTCCCGGGCAAGCCCGCATTTGCCATGGCAAACAGCACGGCAAAGAACGCAAACTTTGGCATCTTAGTTGCAACACCCCCGTATGTCGCTATATCGCGCGAGTGCATGCGGTCATAGAGAACACCCACGGCTAGGAACATCGCCCCCGAGATAAAGCCATGCGAGATCATCTGTATCATCGCACCTTCTAACCCAGTTTGATTGAAGATGAAAAAACCTAAGGTTACGAAACCCATGTGCGAAATAGACGAATAAGCAATTAGCTTTTTCATATCGCCTTGTACTAGCGCAACGTAAGCAATGTAGATCACCGCGATTAATGATAACGCGATGACCCAAGCTGCTAGCGCATGACTGGCGTCTGGTGTGATTGGCAAATTGAAACGCAAGAAACCGTAGCCGCCCATTTTCAACATAATCGCAGCTAAGATAACAGACCCACCGGTAGGCGCCTCTACGTGGGCATCTGGTAGCCAAGTATGTACAGGCACCATCGGCACCTTGACCGCAAATGCCATGAAAAAAGCCAGGAATATCCATGTTTGCACATTCAGCGGCATTTTATACGCGTGAAAGTCCGCGATGGCGAAAGACCCTCCAGTAACGTTATAAAGGTATATCAACGCCACCAGCATTAGAAGCGAACCTAACAAAGTGTAGAGGAAAAATTTAATCGTGGCGTAGATGCGGTTCGGTCCGCCCCAAATACCAATGATTAAAAACATCGGGATAAGCATGACTTCCCAGAATAAATAAAACAGCATGGCATCTTGCGCAGCGAATACGCCGATCATGACACCTTCCATTATTAAAAAAGCGGCAAAGTATTGTGCGACTCTTTTTTGAATAATCTCCCAACCTGCAATAACCACAACGATTGTTAGCAATGCTGTTAAGATAATCAGCGGCATTGAAATGCCATCCACCCCTAGATGGTAGTTGATATTAAACGCTTCAACCCACGCGTGTTTCTCGACAAATTGCATCGAAGCGGTGCCACGGTCAAAACCCGTCCACAAGCCCAAACTAAGGGCGAATACAATCACTGAGATTGCTAAGCTTAACCAACGTGCAGCACTGTGTTGCGAGTCTTTAGACAACAGTAAGACAGCAACGCCACCAAAAATCGGCAACCAAATGAGGATACTAAGTAACATTTCAGACATGGTTCTTTACTTACTCCTTAGCGCCAAATCGCATAGCCGATCAACAACACCAAACCAATAATCATGGCGAAGGCATAGTGATAGACAAATCCAGATTGAAGACTACGTAGTTTTGTTGATAACCCGCCCACTAGTCTCGCACTGCCGTTGACGATTCCGTTGTCGATTAATCCTGAATCAATATATTTTGATAATCCTTTACCTAAACCAACAGAGCCATCAGAGAACACTTTTTGGAATAATTCATCAACCCAGTATTTATTCTCAAGTAATTTAGTAATCGGCCCAAACGCGGAGGCGATTTTTGCGGGCAAGGCTTTGTTTATCAAGTAACAGTATGCGGCAAATAATATACCCGCTAATGCTAACCAGAAAGGAGGCTGAGACAGGCCGTGTAAGATCGTATTGATTATCAAGCCAACACCATGTCCTTGCAGTCCACTTGTCACCTTGGCCGCCGTATCGTGCTCTGAAAATATGGTAATCGAGTTTCCAAAATAATCGCCTAGCATAACGGGTTCAAAGAAGACTAGACCAGCCAACACTGAAGGAATTGCAAGCAAGATCAGTGGCCATGTCACCACGCCAGGTGATTCTTTTAAGCCATGACGTGTGTGGTCGTCCGCTCTATTATTCCCATGGAATGTCATGAACATTAATCTAAACGAATAAAATGCGGTGATAAATACGCCTAACAACACCGCATAGTAGGCATAGGTTGAACCCACTAAAGTACTCGCGTGCACTGATTCAATAATCATATCCTTGGAAAAGAACCCAGCGAAAGGAGGGATGCCCGCTAGCGCTAAAGAACCAATAAACATAGTTACATAGGTGATTGGCATAATCGCTCTCAAGCCGCCCATTTTTCGCATGTCTTGCTCGTGGTGCATGGCAATAATAACCGAGCCTGCGCCTAAGAATAGCAGCGCTTTAAAGAAGGCATGCGTGCCTAAGTGAAAGATAGCGACTTCATACGCAGATGCACCTAGCGCAACGGTCATGTAACCTAACTGCGATAAAGTTGAGTAAGCAACTACACGTTTGATATCGTTTTGTACTAAACCAACCAACGCCATAAATATCGCGGTGGTGGCACCGATAATTAATATGGCAGAGAGCGCTACTTCAGACAGTTCATATAAAGGCGACATACGCGCCACCATAAAAATACCCGCCGTGACCATCGTCGCTGCGTGGATTAACGCTGATATAGGTGTTGGGCCTTCCATTGAGTCAGGTAACCAAACATGCAGCGGCACCTGTGCTGATTTACCCATAGCACCTACAAATAACAATAAGCAGACTAAGGTGATCCATTTAATTTCACCAAACGGCGTGGTAGCGACTGCATCTACTGCGCCAGGCGCTTGCGCGAACACGGCTGCGTAATCTACCGTACCAAATAAATAAAGCACCGCAGCGATGCCAAGCAAGAAACCGAAGTCGCCTACTCGATTCACCAAAAAGGCCTTCATATTTGCAAACACCGCCGTTTCTTTAGTGTGCCAAAACCCGATTAGCAGATATGAAACGAGGCCGACCGCTTCCCAACCAAAAAATAATTGGAGGAAATTATTGGACATCACCAACATCAACATCGAGAAGGTAAACAGCGAAATAAATGCGAAGAAGCGTTGATAAGCTGGATCTTCATGCATATAGCCAATAGTATAGATATGCACCATCAGCGAAACGAAGGTGACCACTACCATCATGGTTGCAGTAAGTTCGTCAATTAAAAAACCGATATCGAAGGAAACGCCGCCACTGATTGCCCAAGTATATAAAGGCCCGTTAAAAGTATTGCCCGCGCTAACGTCTTGATACACCACCAAAGACAGCACAAACGACGCCAACACCATGAGGATAGTGATCCAATGCGCGCCCTTGCGACCAACTACATGGCCTAAAAAGCCAGCGACAATGGCGCCAAATAAACAAAGCAAAGGAATAATGAGATAAATAGTCGACATACTCATTAACCCTTCAAGGAATCCAGATCAGTGACGTTAATCGTCTGACGGTTTCTAAACAGTACGATTAAGATCGCCAAGCCAATAGCGGCTTCTGCCGCGGCCACCGTCAAAATAAAAAACACAAACACTTGGCCGCCCAGATCACCTAAAAAATGTGAAAAAGCAACAAAATTGATGTTTACAGCTAGCAACAGTAACTCGATCGACATCAAGATAATCAACAGATTCTTACGGTTTAAGAATATGCCGATAATACTTAACGAGAACAAAATCGCACTTAGTATTAAATAATGCGTTAGTGGAATCATGCTTTACCTCCACTGCGATTGGCAGAAGGAATGTCAACTAACTTAAGGCGGTCCTCTTTACGCACAACGACTTGCTGCGCGGGATTCACTGACTTATTAGGCTTAACGCGCTTGCGGTGCGTCAATGCAATGGCGGCTAACATGGCTACCAGTAAGATCAGTGCGGCGACTTCAAAGGCGAGCACGTAATCCGTATAGATCAGCAAACCGAGTGCTTTAGTATTGGAATATTCTGGGGGTAAGTCTA
The DNA here is from genome assembly GCA_965237995.1 of Candidatus Poriferihabitaceae bacterium. GTDB lineage: Bacteria > Pseudomonadota > Gammaproteobacteria > Arenicellales > Poriferihabitantaceae > JAAELZ01. The sequence goes on along the minus strand of CBDEGO010000006.1, from coordinate 567,780 downwards.
ATGCGGGCGTTGCAAAATCTGCTTCACTGAAACTACCGTTAAATACAAACACTAACTGCGCAACCAATAGCGCAGCGATGATTAGACCGTAAGGTAAGTAGCGGGTAAACCCTGCGCGCATGGCAGCCAGATCAATGTCTAGCATCATCACCACAAATAGGAACAGCACCATCACCGCACCAACATAAACCAAAATAAGCACGATAGCCAAAAACTCAGCCTGCAAGGTAAGCCAAACCCCCGACGCACCCACGAAAGATAGCACCAAAAATAGCGCCGCTTTTACTGGGTTTTTAACGGTCACCACCGCAAGTGCTGCCAGTACTGACACGCTAGCAAAAAAATAAAATGTGAGTTGAAAAAATGTCATAGCGCTTATTTAGGTATGATACCTCGCATCTTGCGCACGATTTGCAGCAATCGATTTTTCGTACTTGTCGCCGATTTCTAACAATTTTTGCTTATCGTATACTCGCTCTGCAGCGCCGTCTTCCATATGAAACTCATGGATATCTGTCAACACAATAGCATCTACCGGACAGGCTTCTTCGCAAAAACCGCAATAAATACATTTGAACATATCAATATCGTAACGTTTGGTACGACGCTCACCCGTAGGCAATTCATGTGATTCAATGGTGATAGCAAGCGCAGGGCACACTGCCTCGCATAACTTACAAGCGATACATCGCTCAGAGCCATCTTCATAACGGCGTTGTGCGTGCATACCACGAAAGCGCACGGACTTCGGCGTCTTCTCTTCTGGATACATGATAGTCGACTTAGGCCCAACTAGATGTTTTCCAGTCACCGCCATGCCTTTTAGCAATTCAAGCAAACCAAAGGTTTTGACAAAATTTGTAATTGGATTAGCCATTACGATGCCCTATTTGAAGATAAAGCCAAAAGGCGTGAAGAAACGAGCGATGGCAATCACTGCGATCCAAACCAAGGTGACTGGTATTAATACTTTCCAACCTAAGCGCATAATTTGGTCATAGCGATAACGCGGAAAAGTAGCGCGAAGCCATAAAAAGAAAAACGCAACAAACGCCGTTTTGCCAAAAAACCAGAAAAATGCAGGTATCCAAGTAAATGGCGCGATATCAAGCAGCGGCTGCCACCCACCTAAGAATAGCAACGCCGTTAGTGCTGAGATCAAGATCATATTGGCGTATTCCGCCAAGAAGAACACCGCGAACGTCATACCAGAGTATTCAACGTGAAAACCAGCAACAATTTCCGATTCACCCTCTGCCACGTCGAATGGTGCGCGGTTAGTTTCCGCAACACCTGAAATAAAATAAACGATAAATAGCGGGAACAACGGTAAGAAATACCATTGATGTATACCGCCCGCTTGCGCATTAACGATATCACCTAAGTTTAGCGAGCCCGCGCACATCAATACGCCAACCAAGGCAAAACCCATTGCTATTTCATAGGCGACGATTTGCGCCGCTGAGCGCATCGCGCCCAAAAACGCATATTTAGAATTAGAGGCCCAACCTGCAATGATGATACCGTATACCCCCATGGAGGTTAGTGCCAACACAAATAACAAGCTCGCATCAATATCAGCCAAAACCAAATCGCCCGTAAACGGAATAACAGCCCAAGCAGCCAAGGCCGGCCCGATAGACAGCAACGGAGCGCCTAAGAATAAGTATTTATTTGATTTGCTAGGAATGATGATCTCTTTGAACATCAATTTAACCGCGTCAGCGATAGGTTGCAGCCAACCTTTAGGCCCTACTCGGTTTGGGCCAATTCGCACTTGCATATAGCCGATTAGCTTACGCTCAGCAAAGGTAAAGTAGGCCACGCAAACCATCAGCGGGCCAACAATCGCGACGATTTTAAGTAGGTTCCAACCTAATATCAGCATCCATTCTGGGAAAAATGTCCATGACATAATTAGATTGTAGAGCCAATCAATCATGCGCTGGCCTCAATTTGCAACTGACCCAAACCGGCAAGCGCTGCAGTTTGCAAATGCCCCGCTGGCACAAAAGCGCAGTCATCGGGCAATCGCTGATCTAACACCACATCTAGCTCAACGTGTGCTTCACCTTGACGCACATTGGCTTTGTTTCCTTCTGTTAAGCCCAAGCGACGCATGGTTACTTCATTCAATCCAACAGTAGGCGCAGGATTATCAGCGGTCGATTGCAATGCCTCAGCAAAACGTACACTTTGGTCAATTCGGTACATGGGCGTTTCACAAATGCGCTGCACGGCGCCTTCTTCGACGCGATCAGGAATTTCTTTCAAACCCATTCCACGTTGACGAACAATGCCCTCAAAACCCAAAACATAATCATCTTGTACGTCTTCTATCGTGATATGGTCAAAACCCTCTACATCGAGATAGTTACCCATCACTCTGAGCACTTTCCATCCTGGGCGTGCTTCGCCAGCAGGTTTTGCCGCCGCACGGCTACTTTGTACGGCGCCCGTACAATTAATATAAGTGCCTGATTGCTCAGCGTAATGTGCTATTGGCAGCAACACATCGGCGTAATTCATCGCTTCTTCGCTAATGAACGCACTGCATTGCACCACGAAATCAGCTTGCTCCATCGCAGTTTGGGCCAGCCCACTGCGGTGCATATCAAGACCTGGCTCAACACCGTATAAAACATAAGCACGTAGTGCTTCATTTTCGCTAACCATACGCTTGGCGTTAAGACCCGTACGCGCAACCGTATCACTATGTGGGCCACGGTGTGGGACGCAACCCGCTAACCAGGCACCTGCGGCATTCGCTTGCGGCAGACGCACCACCTTAGCGCCAGTGAGTTCGGCAATCCAGTCACCGATGGCCAGCAAGCTGCACATTTCAGTATGCGCCATAGCCGTTGAGCCAAATATAATGGCTTTGCTTTCACCGTCACTCAGTAATGTCTGCGCAATAGCCTTAGCTTCGTCACTGGTTTCACTGCGCTGCGCAATGTCTGCATCTAAAGTAATGCCAATACTATCAGCCAGCGCCTTAGCAACTGATGCCAGCGCCGTTACCATTTGGTGCGGAGCAACTATGGCTTTACTTTGCACGTCAAAGTGAAAATCGTAGTCAACGCTATTAATAACTGCAATCTTAGCGCCATTTTTGACGTTAGCCTGACGCAAATACAAGCCTAAAATAGGTTGTTCTTTACGAATGTTTGACCCAACCAGCAAGGCGGTATTTAACTTTTCAAACTCGTTGATTGCTAACTCCGAACCAGGGTAGGCAGGTGCTTGGAAATCTCCGCGAAAATCTTGTTGTTGTAAGCGATGATCGACATTGCTAGAACCCAAGCCTCGCATGAGCTTTTGCACCAAAAAGAGTTCTTCTACACTTGCGCTTGGCGTTGCCAAAGCACCAATTGACTCTTCGCCTGAGCGATTAATCACTGTTTTCAAGCCTGCAGCCGCGTGCTTTAAAGCAGTATCCCAATCGACTTCGCGCCAACCATGTTGGTCCTTAATCATTGGCTTAGTTAACCGGCTTTCACTTAATGCAGATTCATAACTATATCGGTCTCTATCCGATAACCAGCAGCTATTTATATTGTCATTATCGCGTACTACGCTGCGCTTGATTTCACCACGCAATGTTTGAATATTTAGGTTTGAACCGACACAGTCGTGCGGGCTAACGGAAGCATGGCTTTGTAATTCCCATGAACGTCCAGCATATTTTGAAGGCTTAGCCGTTAAGGCGCCAACCGGACACAGCTCTATCACATTACCTGACAATTCAGAATTAACTGAGCTACTTAAGTAGGCGTCCACCGCCTGATGTTCATTAGCTGCAGTCTTAACAAAACGATTCGGGACATCAGTAGATAGCGCCCCATTGACTAATGCAGCTTCGCCCTCGCTTGCGGCTTCAGGAAAAGTGGCAATACCGGAATGCTCGCCGCGACCGATCATGCCTAGTTCCATCACCCCGCCAATTTCTTCACCGAAACGAACACATCGAGTACAATGAATACAACGCGTCATCCATGTTGCGATCAGCGGGCCAATATTCTCGCTGCTCACTTGCCGCTTTGCCTCTTGATAGCGCGAATCATTTTTACCGTAACCAACAGACTGGTCTTGCAACGGACATTCGCCGCCCTGGTCGCAAATAGGGCAGTCTAAAGGATGATTAATCAGCAAGAATTCCATGGTGCCTTCTTGCGCTGTTTTCGCTAACTCAGACTGAGTCTGAACCACCATACCGTCCATCACAGGTGTTGCACAGGCCGGCAAAGGCTTAGGCGCTCGTTCTACTTCAACCAGACACATACGGCAGTTTGCCGCGATAGAAAGCTTCGGGTGATAACAAAAACGCGGTATATGTATTCCGGCTTGATCGGTTACTTCGATCAGCATTTGCCCAGCTTGCGCTTCGAGCTCTGTCCCGTCGACCGTGATATTAACTGTTGCCATGCTCTGTATACTCTTTGTTAAGCTGCATGTGCACTTGCCTGTTCTGTTTTAGAGCGGGGTATTTTCGCTTCAAACTCATGCCTAAAATGTTTCAAAAAGCTCTGCACTGGCCATGCGGCGGCATCACCCAATGCACAGATGGTACGACCTTCGATACGGTTAGCCACATCAAGCAAGGTGTCTAGATCTTGCATTGATCCTTCACCTCTGTTGATGCGCTTAATAATTCGGTACAACCAGCCCGTGCCTTCACGGCAAGGTGTACATTGTCCGCACGACTCTTCGTGATAAAAATATGATAAGCGCTCAAGCACTGACACCATGCACGTGGTTTCATCCATCACGATGACCGACCCGGCTCCAATTGCCGACCCGATGCCACTTAATGAGTCGTAATCCATATTAGCGCCTAGCATTACATCACCCGGTACAACGGGGACAGACGAGCCACCTGGTATGACCGCCTTGAGTTTTCGGCCTTTCCAAACACCGCCCGCCATCTCTAGCAGTTCTTTAAACGGCATACCCATTGGTACTTCAAAGTTGCCGGGGTTTTCTACATGCCCAGAGACTGAAAATAATTTACTGCCGCCTGAATTTTCAACACCAAGCCCTTTAAACCATTCAGCGCCATTGCGTAAAATAGTGGGCACAGACGCTAGGGTTTCAGTGTTATTAATGGTGGTGGGCCGGCCAAATAAACCGTATTGCGCAGGGAAAGGAGGCTTAAATCGTGGCTGACCTTTTTTACCTTCTAAAGATTCTAGCAACGCCGTTTCTTCGCCGCAAATATAAGCGCCCGCGCCACTATGTGAATACAGTTCAAAATCAAATCCAGTGCCAAGAATATTCTTGCCTAAATACCCAGCTGCTCTGGCATCTTCCAACGCGGCATTAAAACGATCGATAGGCTCGTTAAACTCACCTCGGATATAATTATATCCGGCGGAACAACCCATTGAATAACCAGCAATGATCATGCCTTCTACCAGCGCATGAGGGTTATAACGCAATATATCTCGGTCTTTACAGGTGCCGGGTTCACCCTCATCGGAATTGCAAACAATGTAGCTCGGACCTTCCACTTCACGCGGCATGAAACTCCATTTCACGCCGGCTGGAAAGCCCGCTCCACCACGGCCTCGTAAGTTGCCGGTTTTTAGGCTTTCTTGTATGTCCGTCTGTGGGACTTTATTTTTGAGCACATTTTCTAGCGCTTCATAGCCTCCTCCTTGTTTGTATGCGTCAATTGTCCACGGCTGTTCAACACGCGGGTCTGGCAAACAAACAAATACTTGCTTCTCTTCAATCGCGGTTAATTCACGCGTCATGACAAATTCTCCAGCATGTCGTCGATCACTTCAGGGGTTAAGTTTTCGACATACTGTTTATTTAGTTGCAACATCGGTGCGCCGGCACAAGCCGCCAAGCATTCTACTTCTTGCAAACCCACCTTACCATCGGGTGTAACTTCACCTAGCTTTATGCCAAGTCGCTGCTCTAAATGAGCGACGATATCGTCTGAGCCACGCAACATACATGAAATATTGGTACACACCTTGATGACGTTATCGCCACATGGCTTGTGCTGATACATCGAGTAGAAAGTAGCGACTTCATACGCGCGTACGGGCGGAACACCAATAATTTGCGCAACATGCTCGATCAACTCTTTACTAAGGTATTGAAACTCATCTTGGGCGATAGTGAGCGCAGCCATGATGGCCGAACTACGTCTGTCAGCGGGATATTTAGCCGCTTCGGTTTCAATTTGACGCAAAGACGCTTCACTTAACATTAGCGATCTACCTCACCAAATACGATATCTTGCGTACCAATTACCGCGACCAAGTCTGACAACATATGCCCTTGGCACATTTCATCTAACGCAGCAATATGCACGTACCCTGGAGCACGTATTTTCAAACGATATGGCTTGTTACTGCCATCAGACACTATGTAAGTGCCAAACTCACCTTTAGGGTGCTCAATAGCGCAATAGGCCTCGCCTTCAGGCAAAGTATAGCCTTCAGTAAACAACTTAAAGTGGTGGATCAAAGACTCCATATCGCCTTTAACATCACCTCTAGCAGGCGGTGCTAACTTGGTATCGTGCGCCATTACATCACCCGGGTTATCACGCAACCAAGCAATGCATTGTTGGATAATATTGTTTGATTGGCGCATTTCCTCAACGCGAATCAAATAGCGGTCATAGCAATCACCGTTTGTGCCTATCGGGATCGAGAAATCGAGTTGGTCATAGACTTCATAAGGCTGCTTGCGACGCAGGTCCCATTCAATACCAGAGCCGCGCAACATAGGCCCCGTAAAGCCGAGCGCAATCGCACGCTCAGGAGTAACGATACCGACATCAACCGTGCGCTGTTTCCATATGCGATTGTCGGAAAGCAACGTCTCGTACTCATCAACATAACTTGGAAAGCGTTCGGTAAACGCTTGCAAAAAGTCGAGCAAGCTGCCATCACGATCAGCATTACGCTCTTTAGTTTCTTTATCGTTAAAACGCGCGTTAGTTTCGTAACGCGGCATTTCTTCGGGCAAGTCACGATAGACCCCACCAGGACGATAATACGTCGCGTGCATCCGAGCCCCGCTGACTGCCTCGTAGGCGTCCATTAAATCTTCGCGCTCTCTGAAACAATATAGGAACATACTCATTGCCCCCACGTCTAAGGCGTGAGCACCGAGCCACATCAAGTGGTTTAAAATTCGTGTAACTTCATCAAATAACACACGGATATACTGCGCGCGAACTGGCGGAGTGACTCCATATAGCTTTTCAATGGTCATGACGTATGCATGCTCATTGCACATCATAGAGACATAATCTAAGCGATCCATATAGCCAATGCTTTGGTTATATGGCTTATTTTCCGCAAGCTTTTCTGTCCCACGATGTAGCAAACCAATATGCGTGTCTGCGCGTTCAATCACCTCACCGTCCATCTCCAACACGACGCGTAATACGCCGTGCGCCGCAGGGTGCTGCGGACCGAAGTTCATCGTGTAGTTACGTATTTCTGCCATGTCTAAATATTTAACAGCGCGGTTATACCTTGTCAGTTCCAGCTGAACGCGGCACCAAGGTGCGCGGCTCAATGGTAATGGGCTCGTAAATAACACGACCCTTTTCCTCATCGTAACGCATCTCTACGTGACCCGATAAGGGGAAGTCTTTTCGAAATGGATGACCAATAAAGCCATAATCAGTCAAAATTCGGCGCAAATCAGGGTGATCCTTAAAGACAATGCCAAATAAATCAAACGCTTCTCTTTCGAACCAATTCGCCCCCGGCCACACATCAATCACCGAATTCAGCACAGGCGGCTCGCCATCGAGATAGGTTTTCACTCGCACTCGATGATTATGCCCAATAGAAAGCAGATGATACACCACGCCAAAACGGGCGTTACTCCACTTTTCATCGCTAAATTGGTCGACTTCGCTGTAGTCAACGCCGCATATATCGATCATTTGATCAAAGTTGCAAGCATTGTCATCGCGCAGCAAAAGGCAGGCTTCTTTTATGTTGTCAGACGATACTTCAATCGACAACTCATCAAACGCTTGCTCGGTATTTAGCGCTAATTCGCCTAAGCACTGCTTTACGTTTATTTCTAATTGGTCAAGAGACATTATGATGGTCGATTAGGCCGTACGTGCGATAGTATTAGTGCGCTTAATCTTCTTCTGCAATTGCAACACACCATATATCAGCGCTTCTGCCGTAGGTGGGCAACCCGGCACGTAGATGTCTACAGGCACGATACTATCGCAGCCACGCACCACAGAATAAGAATAGTGATAATAGCCGCCACCGTTGGCGCAAGAACCCATTGAAATGACCCAACGCGGTTCGGCCATTTGGTCATACACTTTGCGTAAAGCTGGGGCCATTTTGTTGGTCAAGGTCCCTGCGATAATCATGACATCAGATTGTCGCGGACTAGGACGAAATAGCATACCAAAACGGTCTAGGTCATAACGCGCCGCACCTGCTTGCATCATCTCAACTGCACAGCACGCCAAACCAAACGTCATCGGCCACATCGACCCCGTACGCGCCCAATTAATAAGGTCATCTAGTTTAGCGGTAGCGAAGCCTTCGCTTAATTGCCCTTCGAGTGCCATGTTTAGTAGTCTAAGTTTACTGAATAAAGGTGAACGCTAAAATGAGCCCATGGATGGTGTGCAGTTAATCCCATTCTAATGCGCCATTTTTCCACTCGTAAATAAAACCGATAATCAGGACGGTTAAAAATATAGTCATCGCCCAAAAGCCGAATATCCCAACTTCTTCCATCACCACAGCCCAAGGAAATAAGAAAGCAATTTCTAAGTCAAAGATAATAAACAAGATAGCCACTAAGTAAAAGCGCACATCAAATTTACTGCGGGCGTCTTCAAAAGCTTCAAAGCCACATTCGTAAGGGGATAACTTTTGATCATCAGGGCGGTTTGGTGATAGCAACAAACCGGCTGCTATGGCTGCCACCCCCACAAATAATCCAATACCGATAAAGATTAAAATGGGCAGATAATTAGCTAACACAGTGTGGGATCACCAAATTTGATGGGCTTATTAAATAGAATGCAGATTATAAGTGCGCGAGCGGGTTGAAACCAGCTTAAACCATGCGGTTTTTCAATTTTTCCCAGAACGATGATTTTTGAGCAACAGCCTGTTCACTTATTTGTTTTTCCAACTGCGCTAGTTTCTCACTCGCTGCGTGAATACGCTCGCCCTGAATATTAAGTAAGTCTTGGCGGTAAGAGACTCGCTCGGCTAGTTGGTTGTCCTCACCAATCAACGCTTGATAATTATTTACATACTCCTGAACGAGCGGCGTTTTAATGTAAATCGTTAACAGTCCACCCGCGCAATCATCGGACCAAGAGAGCCCAGGAAGATGCAACACCATTTTGGGGTCAATAGTGGTGAACAATAGATGCCCTGAGTCTGTAACACGCATATTTTCAAGCCGCGCTATTTTTAGCAAGGTAGCCTGATCTTCTATTTCACAAACTGTGCGCCGATCACCATCTTCTGTTATTTCCTCTATGGTTAAGTGGTCAAAGGCCATCCACCCATGACAATGCGCTAGTCGAAAGTGCGCTGGATTGATCTGTATATAAGGGTGAGTGGCGATCATCGCTGGTAGGCTAATCGCTGCACTCAAAGAGCGGTTGTTTGCGTTACTAGCACCATTGCCGTTAGCGTGAGAATAAGGCGCAGCTGCAGAATGATCGATATGCCAAATGCCATCGACTTGTGTCCAAAACACCTGTACTTCGACTGGGCGCAAATCAGCGAAGCGCAAATGATCTGATTTAGCCTCTAAGGCTTGATCTAATACCTGATGTAAATCTCCACAATGACTGGAACGCACTAACTGAGTCTGCATAGCTTGCTCCCACTCAACAAATGCGTCGTAGTCTTTTGTAGATAACTCCAATTCAACTACAGCAAAACTCCAGACTATAAATTGCCGCAAGTTATCGACCATCGCAAGTGGCACAGTTTCATCTGACAAACCTAAGTGTTGCTTTTGCTTTAGGCTCAACATGGTAAGTAACTCACCCGCAGCCAAACCGAAATGCAGCATGGCCCGAAAGAAAATATGCTCAGCGCCAAGCGGCGTTTCTGTTTGCCACTCTTGATCGATCAAATGCCAGACTTGATGCGCATCAACAATAATATTTTGAGGTAGCGCATCAACTAAAATACCAGGGTCGCTATGCTGCTTTACGTGAGAAAATAACCAAGCTTTGTAGCTTTGAATCATTTGGGCTAATTCTGCGTAACTCGATTCCACGCTCAGTTGATTTAACCATTGCTGCAATAACACTTCGCCATCAATGTAAGGTTCACTTGTCAACTTAGCGCTGCGCACCACGCCATCGCTGTTTTCTTGCGTCGATTCCGTAATAGGGCGTCGAAGCACTTGCGCTTCTGCACTCAGCTTTTGAATCAAATACCGATGCTCTCGTTTGCGCCGCAAATTTGGAAAGCGAACAAAATCAAAGTCGATTACGCTTGATAAGCGTGATTCTTGTTTAGCCAATACGATTAGAAAAGAATTGGAAAATTGATCTAACGACTTTGTTTCAGCCGCCGTCTTCCAAAACAGGGCTTCATCCAGTTTTGGGCGCCAAGTGTTGAAATAGTCACGAGACCGTACCCCGTTCATCACTTCTTCGGGGTGTTCGCAGTGCGATAAAAAGTGATCAGATAAAATCACCTCAGGCACTTTGTAATCCGGAAACGGATAACAAAATGCATGCGCGGTAATCCCTTGTTGGCCTTTCAGCATTGCGCTCCACTGGCGCTTACTCCAAGTACGAATACCTCGAGTTAAATCGCGCGATGCAGGTTCTGGGTAATTCAATAACCCGATATTTGGTAAATTTAAGTGGTCTTCACTCGCACCGGCGACGTATTTGAACCCCATTCTATTCTCAATGGCCACTAATATCACGCCTTCAGGCGCTAAGGCTTGCTGCGCAGAAGCAAGCGTCTGCGCCAATTGTTGCTCAGGTGATAACCCATCTTGGGCGTAGGCGCCTGAATACTCCAACACGCCGGTAAATACGATTAAGTCATAGGCATTCTCAGGCAGCTCAAGCTGATGATAATTGGACGAAATTAGCTGCACATTGAGCAAATCTTCCGTGCGTAATCGAGCGATCTGCGCGCGACGCAGAGTGCCTTCTATCGCATCGACTTGAAAACCTTGTTCTCCCAAAAAACGGGTGATCGCTCCGCAGCCACAGCCCACTTCTAGCACGCGTTTCACACCGGTTAGATTCAAACCTCGATATATGTTCGAGCGTTTTGACCCTAAATGATATTCCATCGCCCAGTCATCCCATAAGGCATCCAGTTCGTAGGAGTCTACTGAGCGATCCGTCGCTTTCTCGATGGCAGCATAAACCGCGTTCTCGGACGCATCGCCATCGGTGTAACTAATGAAATCACGTTGCTGGTCATCGGCATCAACCCAAACACCAGGCTCAAGGCAAACCAGTGAATTGGTCGTACCTAAAAGGGGTTGAACTTGCTGATTATGCGTACTTTTAGGAGGTGTTTTCGACATACGCATAGTTTAACGCAAAACCATTAACACAAGGGTTAAACGACGTGCAATCAGAGACTCATCATTGAGCTGTAAATGGAGAGGTTTGCGCAAATTCTGCTGTGTGTTTTGCTTTGTTTAAAAACGCCTCCAGTTTAGGGGTTGCTTCAAGTGTAAAGCGCTGCCGATATAAACCCCACTCTAATAAGCAACCAACACGCAACAAACCATCTGTTAGTGTGTCTTGCAATTGAACGTGGTCATTGAGAGCCGCTAAGCCAGAATGCACCCGATTAGTTTCCCGCGTTAAATACTCGCTCTGGTCTGCGGTTAAGCCTTGGTTTTCAAACACCATCAAACCCATTGCAGAATCCAACACAGTATTGGCCATGCAATACAAGTCGTAGTCGAACACATCCGCACAAAACGGCTTGCCGGATTGTTCGCGCACGTACCGAACAATAGAAGATGAGTCAGTTAAAAACACCGAACCATGTTTTAAGTAGGGGATACGCTGGCAAGGAGACGCGATGGTTGCATCGGCAACAGTAGCCTCTTCAAGCTGCCAATCAAGGCCACTTTCCATTAGCGCTATCCTGCAATGACGTGCGTAAGGTGAAATTCCTGTAGAAAATAGTTGCATGCGGATTTAAAAATGTGGGACACACGTTATTGTACTTCTAAACCCGATGAATGTTCGAGATCGGTAACCCTATTTTCTATTCACGCAACGATTTCATTACTTTTTTAAAGCACCTCTCTACTTTATCTTCATCAACGTGATGACCTTGTTCTATCACCAACTGCCCCCCTACGTACACATCTCGCACTAAATTTGCGTTGCCTGAAAATATCCAACTATCTAAGTATTCATCGTTTGTCTTATCGCACAGCAGCGCGTGTTCGTCATCTAGCACCACAAAATCTGCTCGCCGTCCTATTTCTATTGAGCCTGCATTATGCCCGCAGGCTTGCGCACCCCCTGTCACCGCCCGATCAAATAAAGCGCGACCCGTGCTGCAATTAGGACCAGGAGATAATTGATTTCTCGACCGATGCAACAGTCGTTGTCCATACTCTAACCACCGCAGTTCTTCGGTTGGAGAGACAGAAATATGACTATCCGAGCCGATAGCAAACCGTCCGTTTTCATTGAGGAATTGGGTCGCGTTGAAAAATCCGTCACCCAAATTAGCTTCCGTGGTCGGGCACAACCCCGCAACTGCACCACTTTGCGCGAGCAAGGTCGTTTCTTGGTCCGTCATATGCGTGGCGTGTATAAGACACCAGTTACTATTCACCTCGAAATGATCGTATAGATATTCAACTGGGCGCCTACCACTCCAAACCACGCAATCTTCGACCTCTTTAGTTTGCTCTGCAATATGAAGATGAATAGGCCCGTCCGTTTGATTAACACTGCCAGATAGCACTTCAGAAAATGACTCTTTAGTTACCGAACGTAATGAGTGTGCAGCAACGCCTATGTTCACATTATCACCATTGCGCTCTTTCGCTAAGCATTCCAGAATCTCAAGATATTGCGCCGGGTTCGTTGCGAATCGTCTTTGCTGGTTAGAGATCGCTTGGCCACCGAAACCACCAAATTGGTAATGCACCGGCAAGTTGGTTATACCCAATCCAGTCTCATTTGCGGCAGCGAGCGTTTGTAAAGACATCTCTGCAATATTTGCGTATGGGGTTCCATCCTGCTGATGGTGCAAGTATTGAAACTCAGCCACTTGGGTATAGCCTGCTTTCAACATTTCGATGTAAAGCTGAGAAGCAATCGCATACAACTCATCAGGGCCGATTCGGTCAAGAAATGCGTACATAACAGATCGCCATGTCCAAAAGTTATCCTCTCCTTGCTGCGAACACTCTGCTAGCCCAGCCATCGCGCGTTGATGCGCGTGTGAGTGGCAATTTGCGATACTAGGAATCGCACAACCAGAGTTTGCCGTTGATACACCCGTTGTTATATTCGCTATATCGCCAGTATCATCAATATCGATACGGACATTGTCAGCCCAGCCCTTAGACAGCAATGCAGTTTTAACAAAAACGCTGTTCATCGTCAGCCCATTAACCTATCTTCATACGCTGACCTCTAGGATCAAACGCGGGTTTGTAGGACACTATTCCAGTGTAGTTTTCTCGTGCAATATCAATTTGCACAGCTTGACCATCGAGACTGCCATCCGTAATAGTGAGGTACGCCAGCGCAACTGGTCGCATAACGCGATAACCGAAGGACGCTGATGTTGTTTTCCCAATGATTTTTCCATCTAAGTAAACTGGCTCGTTTCCTAAGGGAACCGCATCGGCATCTTCCAAAATAATCGAAACCATTTTGGATTTAAGCGGCTGATCACGTAATGTTAACAAGGCAGCTTTACCAACAAACTCAGATTGCCAATCAATAGCAAAACCAAGGTCTGCTTGCAGTGGATTAATATCGGCATCTAGATCAGGGCCATAACTTAAAAACTGTTTTTCAATGCGCATGGCGCTCTGTGCAAATAAACCCGCTGGCTTGATACCAGCGGCTACCATTGCTTTATAAATGACGGGCGCACTGTTAGCCCGGCAGGTAATTTCCCAACCCGACTCGCCGACATAAGACAGTCGCGTCGCAGTGACCACCTCACCTGCTATCTCAGCCTTTATATGGTGGAAGTATTTGAGATCATTAAGCTCTGGCGCACCTAGCTGTTTAATCAGGTGCGCCGTGTCTGGCCCCATTAAACCGAGGACAGAAAAATCCTGCGTTTCACCCTTTATCGTTACCCGTTCTTTAGGGTGTATGTGTCGCTTTAGCCATGTTATATCACGCTTTAGAGCGGCTGTGCCGACATACAGTCGGTAACAGTCATCAGCAAGCCGTAATGCCGTTAAGTCACTTTCAAATCCGCCGCGCTCGTTAAGCATTGCGGTATACATTGCCCGGCCAACGGGTTTACACATATTGTTCGCACAAAGGCGATTTAAAAACGATTCAGCATCTGCGCCTTCAACGCGAATCTTTCCGAAAGAGGATTGATCAAAAACTGCAGCCGCATTATGCGCCTGATTGACCTCCTGACCGACTTGATCAAACCAGTCTGGCTTACCAAAAGTTAATTCTGGCGCTTTTTTACACTTAAAGAACAACGGCCTTTCCCACCCAAAAAATTGGCCAAAATGCGCTTGTTCAGCCACCCATTGCCTATGCAACGGTGTCTGGCACAAACCGCGAGACGTCTGCCATTGGTACCCTGGGTAGCTGATAGCATAGTGTTTACCCAGTACTTCTGGCACACGCGCTGACAATGCTGCGACCGAGTTAAAGCAGTCAGGGAAGCGCTTTGGGTCTGCTTCATGCAAATCTGTCGGAGTATGACCTTCTGTAATACAATGTGCTAAGGCCATTCCCGCCCCGCCGCCAGTAGCAACACCGACGGAGTTCATGCCACAACCTAAAAACAACCCTTTGGTCTCTGCGCTTTCGCCAAGTAAGAATGACCCGTCGGGTGTAAAGCTTTCGGGCCCATTTAACAACATTTTCACCTCTGCTGTAGCTAAACTGGGCAAGCGATGCAAGGCATTCATCATCATTGGTTCAAAGTGATTCCAGTCTTCAGGCAACAACTGAAATGCAAAGTCTTCACCGATTCGCTCTGGAGAAATAGACTTACCCATCGGCTCAAAGCAGCCGATGAGCAAGCCGCCTGAATCATCACGAATATACAAGTGCCCATCATGATCAGACAAGGTAGGCATATTACCTACTATTCCATCAACAGGCTTGGTTAGAAGATAAAAATGCTCGCAGGGCCAAACCGGGATTTGTACTCCAGCCAGAGCGGCATTGTGTTTACTCCAAAGCCCAGTACATAATGCGATCGCCTCGCAGCGGATTTGCCCACCTTCTGTTTCAACCCCGACCACCTTGTTGCCTTGCGTGACGACGCCTTTGACCCCGGTATTCTCGAAAGTGTTCGCTCCAGCGTTTTTAGCGCCTTTAACCAATGCGGCACATAAGTCAGACGGGCTAACGCGACCATCGTCTGGTGACCAGACCGCACCGAGCACGTCATCAGCATTCATCAGCGGCCATCTTTCTTGTGCTTGCGCCGCTGATACCGATTGCGCCTCAACACCAAACAAATGCGCCAACGACTCTTGTCTCTTGATATGCGTTAGGCGGTCTGGGTTGGTGGCGATAGATAACGAGCCTTTATTTATCCAACCTGTTTTCTGACCCGTTTCTCTCTCTAAAGAACGGTACAAAGAAATAGAGTACTTAATTAAATCGGTTAAGTTTCGCGTCGATCGCAATGCGCGCACTTGAGCGGCAGAATGCCAAGTTGTACCAGAAGTGAGTTGATTTCTTTCCAACAAAATGGCGTCTGTTACCCCTAGTTTGGCCAGATGGTAAAGCGTTGAACATCCCATCACGCCACCACCGATGACGATAACGGAAGCATGGCTTGGCAGTGGACTTTGTGCTTTCATGTGCTAAATCAGCTGGTCAACTTAACAAGCCCAAAGCACCTTTAGGTTTCAACATCACCATCTATCGAACACCAAGCTAAAAATGACGTTTATAAAATCTGACTCAAAAACTCTTTGGTCCGAGGGTCACTTGCTTCGGTAAAAAACGTAGCGGGTGGGCCATGTTCAACAATGACCCCTCTATCTGTAAAGTAGATGTGATCGGCAACCTCTCTTGCAAAACCCATTTCATGGGTGACCAAAATGCAGGTCATGCCAGCTTGCGCCAAGTCTTTTATCGCAAGCAACACCTCTTTTACCGTTTCTGGATCAAGCGCGGCCGTCACTTCATCAAACAGCATCACTTCTGGGTTCATGGCGAGCGATCTGGCAATCGCCACGCGTTGTTGTTGACCGCCAGACAGTTCTCCAGGGTAGCCATCTTCCTTGCCTTCTAAATTAACCCGTTTCATTAGTACACGCGCTTTTTGCTCTACTTCTTCCTTCGGCTGCTTGAGCACCTTTAGCGGCGCCATCATGACATTTTCTAAAGCTGTTTTATGTGGAAATAAATTGTACTGCTGAAAAACCATTCCGACTCGCTTGCGCAGTTCAAGCTTGTTTAAGTCTGGGTCATGTACCTCAATGCCCTCCACCTTTATTGAGCCACTATCAATGGTGTTTAGTGCATTAATGCAGCGAATCAACGTTGATTTTCCTGACCCCGAAGGACCAATGATGCAAATTACTTCGCCTTTTTTGACGTTTAGAGAAATGCCTTTTAACACCTTTAGCGCACCAAAAGATTTATGCACATCTTGTATTGCAACAATAGGTTGGTCGTCTGTCCAAGTTTGGCTATTCATCGCTCGTGATCTAGTTTAGATTATCTATTTAATGGATCCATTAGCCCTTAATCGCAAAGCGCTTTTCAAGGGACAAAGTGAATTTGGCAATCGGGTAGCAATAGACAAAAAAGATAAACAAGGCGAAACCAAAGAATGGTATCAACAGCTCTGGGTGATTATCTTCTGATTCCATTGCTTGTCTTGAGAGCGTCACTAACTCCTCCACACCTAGCAAAGAAACCAGCGGCGTTGCCATTGTCAAAATAGCGTACCAATTCATCCACGGTGGAATCATTCTTTTAAAACACTGCGGAAGAATGGCCAACCAAAGAGTTTGCTTGCGCGTGTATGCTAACGATTCAGCGGCCTCCCATTGGCCCGTTGGTACGGACTGAATTCCACCCCGCACAATTTCCGAGATATTCGCCATAATAGGCAGGGCAAGGCCAAATACTGCTTTCATCCAATCAGGAATTGGAATAGTGACTGAACCGATAGTGACTTCAAATGGAAATGCCAACATGACGATAAACAGCAGCACCAGCCACGGAGAGTTTCTAAATAACTGAGTGATAAACCAACAACTGCGTGCAATCGATTTTACCGGTGAAATTTGCCCCAAACCCAACAAGATACCGAAAACGGTACCAAATACCATCGTAAAGAAACTGATCAGTACGTTTAGAGCAAACCCTTTAGTAATCAAAAATGGCAGCCATCTCCACAAAGCCTCAAAGGCGTTGGTCATGGTGTAGTGGCTTTGTGCCATAGTCACCGCTGGCCATATAAAGAAACACGCCGCCAGTAAAGGGAACACCCATAATGGCATGCTACCTAACCATTCGCTGAACAATATACTGTCCGGTCTATGCGGTTGGCGATGGCGCTGGAAGGGCTTTAAAACAGGGAGATCAGTTGAACCGATTGCTCCGTTCTGACTGAGGCCTGGCATTGGTTTGAACAGTTTCATTTAAGTTCCGTACCCCGGTATACGGGAGGATCGCTCCCACATATTCATGCCCAAAACCAACACCCCTACCAGTATTATGTACGTGAAAAATAACACCACCATACTGGCATTTTGTGCGGTGGAGTAATCGTTATAAATACTCACCATTTCATACAACAGCTCAGGGACTGCAATAGCCAATGCTTGAGTGGTGGTCTTGACCAAATTGACCAAGTTATTGTTGAGTGCGGGCAAACTGACTCTAAAGGCAAGCGGTAAAACAACATAAATGAAATTCTGCAAGCGATTCATTCCCAACGCTTCAGCTGCCTCTTGCGTTGAGTCGGGCACCGCTTCTATTCCTGCACGAAAAATTTCAACGTTAAAAGCGCCTGCAAAAAAAGAAAGTGAAATAATCGCCCAGCCGACGTTCGAAATAATGGGCACTTCGAGCCAACCATCCGGCGAATAAGTCGGAGTAAATTGACCTAACGCAAAATAGAAAAACAGCAGTTGAATAAGTGGCGGCGTGTTGCGGAAAAACTGAATATACCCTTGCACAAAGTTGCGTACTACCCGAGAGGGCGAACCTTGCAACCATGCTCCTGCCAATCCGATAATTACGCTTAAAATAACGCAAACTACCGATAGCTTGACCGTCATCCATAACCCCGACAACACCCTTTCTGTTTGAGAGGGGTCGTAGAAAAATATGAAATTCCATTTAGGATAAGTTTGCGCTAAATCATAAAAATATTGTTGAAAAGCGTTCAACTTATTAGGTGCGTATTTATAAAGCGTGCTGGCAAGACAAAAGGTGCCGAATTTAGCGGCACCTTTGCATCATTGCAGGGTTTGCAAACTCGAAGAGCTCTCCACCCTGTTGACAAATTTACTCTTGAATCCAATCCGCAAAGCGTTCCTTTTGATTGGCAAGATATTGAGTAGCCTGAATACCCCACTTTGCTTCAAGTGCTTCCAATGCGCCTGACTGATGCATGTTGTAGGTTAAACCTGACATAAAATTGCCAAATATGCAGTCTTTTTCTGCAAGCGGAACGGCCAAACCCCAAGGGTTATCATCTTCACTCGCTAGCGGCATTTCAAAATCGTCATAATTACCAGAAGATAAATCCGACATAATAGAAGAATCATCGTATACCCATGCTAAACACTTCTTATCACGTAACGCTTGTTTTGCCTCTGCATTCCCGGTAAAGGCGGCAACCTCAGCACCATAACGCTCGTTAACAACTTTATTATAAAAAGCGCCTTGCTTGCCGCATACTGGCTTACCGCGTAAGTCTTCCCAAGATGTAATACCGACTGCTTTAGGCGACATGATATTGGTGCCTGACGTGTAATAATTGGGTTGAACAATACCCACCAACTTGCGGCGATCAAGGCGGTCAGACATGGTGGCGATCATCATATCGATCTTACCTTGCTCAAGGAATTGCATACGATTAGAAGATTGCACTGCAATCGTTTCTAACTCAACACCCATGGCATCAGCAGCGGCTTGAGCCATATCCACTTCCATACCCACAATGGCACCGCTTGAATCACGATAACCCCATGGTTTGTAATCCGCTTTAACACCGACAACCATCTTGCCTTTGCTCATCACTTTATTCCAAGTGTCATTAGAACACTCAGCCGCATAGGCCGTAGAACTGGCAAAAACCAATGCCGCAGTGGCTGCACTCATCGCTAACGAACTTATTTTCACTTTCATCATCTCTCCTCTTTTAGGTTGTACTAGATTTGTTTTTTAACTTGCTTCGATTCTCACTTTCAAATGGGGAAAACCTGACCGATTTAATCGTGGAACCTTAGCTTAGGCTTTTATTTTTGTAATATTTAAATCTACGTAACGTGTATTACATTGTCAAGAATTAACACCCTAGCGCTAAATTTGTTAGTGCTAAACCCAGTTGCCGATAGCGAATTAAGCGGCCTCAGTGTATTGATTGGCGACCCACTTATGAAAGTGATGAGAACATACATCTAAAACCGGAGAAAATGTGCCACCCTGATAACCTGGAGATGACCGGCCCAACTGCATACGCTCACAGGGACCGATGTCCTCAGCAAATACCTCCATCCAATTAGCGCGAGTTTCATTTCTCAATCGCGCAAGGTTTTCATCCTTAGCCGCCTCGCCTACATAAAAGATTTTTACTTCTTCTCGGGTAGTGCTTGCCGTTAATGGGTGAATAATCATCGCGAACACATGGTTAGCTTGAAAGCCCAATAATAAGTTCGGATATACTGCTGGGTAATCACCCGTACTCATTTCAAGCTCATCCCAATCTGGAAATACCGGCAAGCTTTTTCCACTGCCTAATTTTGGATCAAATGTCGAGGTGATCTGCCCACTTAATTTCTTTCCATGCACTAGGGGCGTATGTTCACTCAATGGAGAATAAGAATTTAGCCCCGGGTGTACAAACGGTAAATGATAAGCTTCTAAATAATTTTCAATCGCAAACTTCCAATTAGCGTTAAGAACAATTTCCATATCAACATCATCTGCGTTTGATTGAATCAACCCTTGCGCAGACTCACCCATTAAATCATTCGTACGGGCAATAATGTCTTGCGCATCTTCCTCAAAAGCAGGCGCGTCCCCCGACATATTAATGAATAACACACCCATCCAAATATGAGAACGAATCGCTTTCAACCCGCGTTGTTCATTACAGACATCTGGCAAAGTACTTACCCCAACTCCGCCAATATTTGGGGTCGCCTTTAATTCGCCCTCTGTACTGTAGGTCCATGAGTGATAAGGGCATACGATCATGCCATTGCTGTTCACTTCCTTGTCAACTAACTGGACTCCCCGATGGCTGCACACATTATGAAAAACACGAATGTCACCGCCAACCGGCTTGGTGATTAGAATCGGTGTACCCATAAAGCTTTGTGGTCTAACTAGACCGTCAGTAAATTCATCTGCATAAGCCACCGCAACCCATGTTTTGGAAAAGATGTGATCCCGCTCGTAATTAAACACCACCTCGTCGGTATAGGCCGCGTTCGGTAAGCCACTGGCCTGCACGATAGGGTTGTTCACCACACTAATGTCAGCGCTGCTTATTTTAGATGGAAGTAGTTCACTGTTAATTTGCATTTGTTATTCTCCAACAGGTGTTTTAGCCGCGTGGGCTTGCTCATAGAATAGCGATGTATCATTCTTTGATAAATTATAGAGCAACATGGTGAAGCTCATATATATTTAATTGCGACGCATAAGCACGAAATTTATTCTCGACTAAGGGCTACTTCACTATGAAACCCTACTCAGATTACTAGGCGAATTTCATTGAAATTAAACACCACTTTTCTGAGACGGCAACGAGGCACATCATTGTTATTTTTACTTTAGAGTGACGGTGTCTAACCAACTTGAAACAGCTGCTCGGTTATTGATAACTTCTTCATTTATTATCGCATTTTGCTCGACCTGCTTTTGCCAATCTCTTAACTGACTTGGTAGCGAAATAGACTGGCCTAGGAAATTAAAAATATCTTCACCCATCCGCAGCGTTGTGGGGTAAGCGCAGTCTGCTATACATAATTCATTGCCGCCCATAAATTGGCCGCCTGGCAATAGCTGTCCCAAGCGGCTAATCACTGTGGTCCATTGCTGGTAGGCGGCAGTTATTTGTTTTCGAGTATTGGCATCACGGCGGCTTAAACGCACTAGTGGAAACAAGGCTCTAACGGCTGGCTCTACGCGGGTATCATGAAATTGCGATAAAGCGCGTTGCTTGGCTTTAACGATGCTGTCCGCAGCTAACAAGTCGGGCTGCGGCTCTAGTTCATTTAAGTATTCGGCTATCGCCGCTGAATCGTGCAGGCTATGACCATTATGCACAATACCGGGAATTGACCCTGCTGGAACAATGGCGCGATAAGCTGCACTACCATAACCATCAGGCGGAGTCATTTCATTGAAAGAGATAGATTTTAGACGCAAGATAATACGCACTTTGGCACAATAGCTGCTGAGGGCTAGCGCGTAAAAATCTAACATCTTCGGGCGGTGTGAGCGGCGTGCCTTAGCTACACACCGCTTGGCAGAGATAGCTTAGTTATTTAACTTCCATTTACGGCCTAAGTCTGCGAATAAACCGCTTTCCTTTTTCAGCTCTATCCACGTATTTACAAAGTTGATCCACACTTGATCGTCTTGCGGCAATAACATCGCCACTGGCGTGCGAGCACGTGCTTCGCCCACTGGCACTATCATCATCTCTGGGAATTTTTCTACTAGCTTATACGCTTCCACATTTGAAGTGATGTGGGCGTCCGCACGACCTGCTAAGACTTCTTGGAAATCACGTGCGGGCGCTTCAACAATTTTGTGTTGTGCATTTGGAAAGAATTTTTTAACTTGGTCTTCTTGAGTAGTACCTAATGTCGCTGCAACGGTTACGTCTGCATTGTCTAAGTCTGCCCAGTCGTTAAATTTCCCGTCGTTTTTCTTTAGCGTAAGCGGCACTGTCGCTAATGAAAAGTAACTCTTAGAAAAGCCAGCTACTTTCGCGCGACTGGCTTTTATGGAAGCGCTGCCTGTTATGTGATACTTGCCTGAAACAACACCGTTTACCAGTGTTTTCCAATCAGTCGGCACGAATTCGACTTCCACACCTAACTCTTCAGCTAGTGCTTTCATTACGTCTATATCGTAACCAGTATAGCTGTTGGTGGCTGGGTCTTTCATTGTCATTGGATTCCAGTCACCTGTGGTGCCCACTTTTAACTTACCCGAGCTTAAAATATCGGCCAGTGCGCCTGCCGCTAATGCCGGTTGGCTAACACCAAACATTAATGTCGCTGCTAGTAATACGGCTTTCATGATGGATCGTTTATTCATTTCTATCTCCTCTAAATAGTGGGAATGTTGACTTTTATTAACTGCTGCGCTGCAACTATTGAGGACGACTTTATCATAAAATGAAGAGATTGCGGTCGGCTGTGAATTGAGGCCGAGGTCGATTACAATGCAACGCATTCAGCACAAGCCATTTACCGTGACAAACCACACCAAGCCACCCACCAACGAACCAGTTATTCTCATGCAAGACGTGAATAAATGGTTTGGCGATTTTCAGGCGCTGAATACTATTAACCTTGAAGTTAAGTTGGGCGAAATAGTGGTCATTTGCGGGCCTTCAGGTTCTGGTAAATCAACTTTAATACGTTGTGTTAACCGCTTAGAAACACACGAAAGCGGAACCATTATTGTTAACGGGCACGAATTAAACGACAACAAAGAAAACATTGTAGCCGCCCGTGACAATTTGGGCATGGTATTTCAGCATTTTAATTTATTCCCGCATTTAACTGTATTGGGTAACTTAACACTGGGCCTTACGCGAGTGCGTAAGCTCAGCCAGAATGAAGCGCAGCAACGCGCGATGCAATACCTTGAGCGTGTAGATATTGCCGACCAAGCGCAAAAGACCCCACGACAACTTTCTGGTGGCCAGCAACAACGCGTAGCCATTGCGCGCTCGTTGTGTATGGAACCGAAGATCATGCTGTTTGATGAACCAACCTCTGCGTTGGACCCTGAAATGATTTCGGAAGTGCTAGACGTAATGATCGGCCTAGCAGGTTCAGGCATGACGATGGTTTGCGTTACGCATGAAATGGGTTTTGCGCGCAAGGTGGCTAACACGATGGTGTTTATGGACAAAGGCGAGATTATTGAAAAATCACCCACTGAGAAATTTTTCACTCAGCCCGATAGTGCGCGCTGTCAGCAGTTTTTAACCCAAATACTGCAGCACTAATAAGGTGAACGCTCTAAAACTTAGCTTACTCGCATTAACCACATTATTGCTAACGGGTTGCAATGATGTTAACTGGGGCTGGTACGTGGTTTCCCCGTTTACTAATTCGGGGCAAACTAATCTACAATTTTTATTAGGCGGCTTGTGGAACACCATTTTAGTGTCGCTGACCGCCATTACCATTTCTATTTTTGTTGGTCTGCTAATCGCCTTGCCTGGCTTATCGCGCCACAAAGGCATGCGCATGATTAATCGCACCTATGTTGAGCTAATTCGTGCCATCCCGATTTTGGTGCTGTTGTTGTGGGTGTATTACGGCTTACCCGTGGTTGCAGGCATCCAAATAAATGTTTTCTGGGCAGGGGTCGTAGCCTTGGCTCTTTCTGATAGCGCGTTTCAGGCTGAAATATTTAGAGCAGGGATTCAATCTATTGATAAGGGGCAGACTGAAGCCTCGCACACGATTAATTTAAGCTACACCGACACTATGCGGTTTGTTATCTTGCCGCAAGCTATTCGTCGCGTGCTACCCGCGCTGGGCAATCAGTTGGTTTATATGTTGAAGATGTCGTCTTTGGTATCGATTATCGGTATGCAAGAACTAACGCGCCGCGCGAATGAGTTAGTGGTCACGGAATATCGTCCGTTAGAGATTTATAGCGTGTTAGTACTGGAATATTTGGCGCTTATTTTGATCGTGTCATACGGTGTACGACGACTGGAGAAGAAAATGGGCGCTAACGAAAGCGCCTAAACAAACCTTCTTTAATCGTCGTGATAATAGCCGATGGTATCGCCTTGCGTGGTGACACCTAAGCCATTGAGTAAGCGGTTAGAATAGCTAAAGTAAGCGACCACTTGATTGACTTCTAAAATCTCTCCATCATCACAGCCTGCCTCTTTTAAATTTTTAAAATCGGCGTCGTTCATATGGGCAACATCGGTACTCAGCTTTTCTGTGTACTGTAGAAACGCGAGCTCTTTACCTGAAAATACCTGCTCTGGCGCTTTGGCTTCAAATGCAGCATAGATGGCGTCTGATTTTTCATCATCTGCAATTAAACTTCTGGCATTGGTGAAGTGGTGGCTAAAGCTGTAGTCACACTTATTTAAAAAGCTGGTGTAAGAAGCCACCACCTCTAAAAACCAAAACGGCAGAGTGTTGTCTTCGTTGTGCAACACGCTACGATATAAAGTAACGTGGCCCTTCATGGTGTGCGGGCGCAAGCTATGTACACGCATCACATTATCTACCGTACCGTGTGGAGTGCGCACCAGATCATACATTTCTTTTACTGAATCTGACGCTTCTTCGTCAGTGAGCATTTTTATCCAAGCTGTCATATTTTTCCTCTTAACGGCGCATATTCTAGCGCAGTAGCAATACTGTCGTCTCTGCGGTTATTCAGGCGCGTCGATTTTTCTAGGGTTAGAAAACACCTTATTCACCCTAGGGATAAAGTCTTCTAAAGGCGCGTTTTGAAAACTGGCATTCATCGCTTGCACGTCATATTGATGAACAAAATTAGCCGTCCAATCAAAATACGGATGGTCTGCCCAGCGATCTCTATAATCGTAGTCTAAATCTTCAATAGCAGGGCAGTGCTTGTACTGAAAATACATGTGCCGCTCCAGCGCCCAAATATGTTTTTCATGCACATAAGGGCGTAACAATTGTGCGGCAAAATCACCGTGCGTTTCATTGCACACCATAAAACCTAAGTCATGAAACAAAGCGACAACGATGGTTTCGTCATCTTGCCCATCTTGCATGGCTTTAGTCGCTGATTGTAGACAATGTTGATAGTTGTTTATTTGGTAACCAAAAGAGGGCGCGTCTTTTTGCGCTAGCAACATTTCTAACACCTGCTTCGGCCTTTCTAATACCTCATACTCTTTACGTTGAATGGCTAGCAAACTCCAATCTTCACGCGTGGCAGTTTCTAGACAAGGCGCTTCAACATAAGACCATGTGCTATCCATTAGTGGCGTGCGTTCTCCAGCTTGGCGTTGTGATGCTAGCGCTGACTCAATCAACTTACTTTCTCTATCCATTGCCGCCCCTAGTTAGGTTTGCTTATGATAATTAAACGATCGATCAAACCGCCCTTGAATATATTCGCCGCACAATACGGGGTCGTAATGCGGTGTTTCATTTGCGAGGACTACAGGAGAGATCACCGCATCCCAATTTGGGTCTACCGCAACGACAATGGAATAGCGTTCCTTTCCCGAATTATTCACCACGGCATGCTCTGTAGATTGAAATCGATCGTTGGTCCAACGTGCGAGTAAATCACCCACGTTGACAACCAAAGTATCTTCGATCGGATGCGCAGTGACCCATTGCCCGCTGCGGCTTTTCACTCGAAGCCCGCCAGTGTTATCCTGCGCTAACAAAGTTAAGGTGCCAAAGTCAGTATGAGGCGAAACACCAAATTGATCATCTCTTGCGGTAGGTGCTTGAGGCGGATAATGAATTAAAGTGCCGCGTGAAATAGGCTGATCAAATTGCTTGGCAAAGTAATCATGTTCGATACCTAAACTAGCGGCAAAAGCTTTTAACAACTGCTGCCCGCAGTCATTAGCAGCCTGCATATATTGGTTTAATGCTTGCTGCATTTCAGGTAAAAAAGATGGCCATCGATTGGGGGCAAACATTTTGTTACCTGCAATAAAGCGGGGGTTATCCGTGGGTAAGTCAGCACCCCAAATGAAGCTCTCTTTTAAATCGACATTAGCTTGGCTTTCCATCTTCGCACCACCAATAGCGAGCAAGCCGCGATGCGTGTCCTTTGCCAGAACACTTTGTTTGTCCGCTTCTTCGCAAGCAAAAAACTGCTGTGACAGCGCGCGCACCTTTTGCATTAAAGCCGCATCAATGATATGATTTTTCACATAGAAAAAGCCCGTGCCTTCAGCCGCGTCTCGCAAGGCTTTTCCAACGCCATCATAATCAGGCACCTTTTCAAACAGAGAGGAAATATCGATAACAGGAATATCTTCCTTGTTAATCGATTGGACTGGCTGACTTTGCACGGTTTAACTCTTCATATTTTGTATAAACCGCTCGGCCTCAGCAATGGAGGCTTCCATTTCTGCTATCAACTGAGAAACATGCTGTTCAATAACATTGCTTTCTTCAGTCAGAGAACTAATCGCTTGCATGTTCAAGTTATGCTTAACAAACAAGACTTGGTCACGAAATGCATCTAACACCGGCTTCGTTTTTTGTTCCGCTTTTCGCATGGCTGCTATCATTTTTTCAGCGTGCAGGCGGGTTTTGTCAAATTGTGTATTTGCGCGCGCTTTAATCGCTGCATCATGGTAATCATTTAGCTCTTCACGCCATTCTTTTAATAAAGTGTTAGTGGCGTTGGTTACGCGGTCTATCCGGCTGCTGACTTTATCTGCAGCCGCTTCACTGTCTTCAAATGCGGCATTTAATTTGTTAAATTTTGCCTCTAAATCACCGCCATCAAATTGGGTAACTTCTTTAAATCGCTCAAGCGCTGACTTAAATTCTTCTGCCGTTTCCTGTTGTACATCCCTTGCGGCCTCTACTCGGTTAACCAATACGTCACGAGGTTCAGAATAAAACGTGTCGTAACTTGGAACGCCCCATTGCGCGCCCACACCGTCTGGGCTGAACAGCTGATAGGCGCCAAATAGGGTTGTCGCCAACACCACCCATTTTTTACTTTTGCCAAGCAATTTTCCTTTAAGCAATAAGGGTAACATTCTTAATAGTGCGTTCATTTATAAAGCCACGCGGAAACTCGCGAGTAAATTGATATCAAATAAAAATTTAACATGTTTTTTGCCTTTGCAATTACTTAATTTTGTTAAACTGACTAAACCCTGAGTACCTTTTATTTTACTTGATGAAAAACTATTTTCTGTTACTGCTTACTTTGTTCACTCTCACAGCCTGCAGTACAGTGCAAAATGTACAGTATTCTGCACTTGAAAAAGTGGGGGTGCACAAACGGGATATCTTGATTGATAGAATTGAAAAGACATCCGCACTGCAAGAACAAACCAAGCAAGAGTTTAAATCAGCCTACGCCGAATTGACCACACTGCTCGATGCGAGTGACAGCGAGCTAGAGGGAAATTATAAACAGCTAGCTAACTCAGTCGCCGATAGCGAGCGAAGTGCCAAAAAACTGGAAAACCGAATTGCAAGCGTTGACGAAGTCGCCACCGCGCTATTTACAGAATGGGAGCAGGAGCTTACCCAATATTCTAACCAAAACCTTCGCCAAATAAGTGCATCAAACTTAGTCAAAACCAAAATTCGTTACGCGGTGATCCACCAACAAATGCAAAATGCCTACGCCAAGGTCGAGCCCGTTTTGCAGGTACTTCAAGACAATACGCTCTACTTGAAACACAACCTCAATGCCCGTGTCATTAGTGGTATTTCTAGCGAGGTATTATCGGTGGAGGACAAAGTTGCTGCGCTAATTCAGCAAATGGAGTTGTCGATTGCTGAATCAAAGCAATTTATCGAATCTATGAAATCGCAGCAATAATCTACGCTTATAAGCACAAAGTACCTAAATGACTACGTGAGGAACTAACCAATTCAAGAGAACTTTCAATCAATGGAAGATTGAATGCATGACTGTTCTATTCCTAACCACTAAGCCATCACAACAAATTACTTAGATAGCTATAGCGTTTGCTATTACAGTAACTTTCTCGGTATTCAACCGGCGCGTCTTCCAAGTTATAGGCGATTCGCTTGATACGCAATAAAGGAGTGCCAACATCAACGCCTAACTGCGCTGCTTGGCTGGCGTTTGAAACCGCAACGTCTAGCGTTTCCCGTGCGCGACGAATCATTACGCCAAATTCCTTTTCATAGATCTCGTACAAGGCATTAGGAATATCTTCGCTTTTTCTATCAGCAAAGTGTGGAAATCGTTCAACAGAGATAAATACTGACTCGATGATGGTTGGCCGGTTAGCCAGCAAGCGAATTCTTTTAATACAAGCGACGGGCTCTTTGCTATCCAGCGCGAGCACCTCAGCCACTGTAGCGTTAGATTTGATGACCGAGACGGACAGTACTTTACTGGTAGGCAATACACGTGCACCGCTATCATCGACTAAATGAAAAAAATGGAATAGCTCTTTTTGCGGACTATGGCTCGCTAGAAACGTGCCTCTACCTTGGCGGCGAGTAACTAATTGATCATCAACGAGAGAATCAATGGCTTTTCTTACGGTACCTTGGCTGACATTGTATTCCTTGGCGAGTTGCATATCGCCAGGAATCAACGACCCTGGCTGCCATTCTCCATTATGGATGCGACTTACAATCCGCTCGCGTAACTGCGCATAGATAGGCCTATCAGATGCAAATTCTTGGCTTATCGACATAATAGTAATATAACCCGTAAATATATTTAGAAGTAGCTGATTGAAATTTGCTTATTTTCACTAGCAGAGCATCGCTGCAATTGTACTAAAAAACATAATAATATGAGCCACTTAACTACCGTTTATATCAAAATAGTACACTTTTTACACCGACAGGCAATTGATCGCACTAAACTTCGCTGTTAAATACTTGAGTATCAATAGAGAGGTCTGCCTTAAGAGGCTACACGCTCTATTGTAGACTTCTGTTACACTCTATCGTCTCGCTATTAGGGCTACCCTTAGATGTCTGTCAATTTTGAAAGCGCCTTGGTTATTGCCATCTCTTCACGCGCATTATTTGACTTAGAACAAGGTCATCAGATCTACCTAGATCATGGCGTTGATGCATACTACCAACACCAGCTCGACCACGAAAATGAAATTCTCGAAAAGGGAGTTGCCTTTACCTTGGCCGAAAAACTGCTATCTCTCAACCATTTAGAACAAACAAAAACGCAGGTTGAAGTCGTGCTGATTTCGCGCAATAGCGCGGACACGGGCCTTAGAATATTTAACTCAATTGCTCACCACAAACTAAACATCACTCGGGCGGCCTTCACCGGAGGTGAATCCCCTTGGGCTTACGCAAAATCATTTAGCGCAGATTTATTTTTGTCTGCCGACCCCAATGACGTAAAAGCCGCTTTAGAAGCTAATATCGCAGCCGCCACGATATTGCCAAGTAGAAAGCCAAACACCCGGGACGACACCCGTGAATTACGCATTGCGTTTGACGGAGATG
The DNA here is from genome assembly GCA_965237995.1 of Candidatus Poriferihabitaceae bacterium. Taxonomy (GTDB): domain Bacteria; phylum Pseudomonadota; class Gammaproteobacteria; order Arenicellales; family Poriferihabitantaceae; genus JAAELZ01. The sequence goes on along the minus strand of CBDEGO010000006.1, from coordinate 537,996 downwards.
CCGTTTTGTTTTCTGATGAAGCAGAAAAAATATATCAGCAAAAGGGCCTTGAAGAATTCACCCGTAATGAACAAAAAGCTGCGACTAACCCTTTACCAGGTGGGCCATTTAAATCCTTCCTATCCAGTCTGAATCAAATTCAGTCAGCATTTAACGCCAATGAATCCCCTATCAGAACCGCATTGTTTACGGCTCGGTCTGCCCCTGCGCATGAGCGCGTCATACGTACGCTGCGCGCATGGGGCATTCGTATTGACGAAGCGGCATTTCTTGGAGGAATGGAAAAAGGTGACTTCTTAAAAGCATTTAGAGCAGATATCTTTTTTGACGACCAACGTGGCCACTGCGAGTCAACTAGACAACATGTGCCCACTGGTCATGTGCCGAGCGGCGTTGCTAACGAAGACTGAAAAGCCATGGGCTGAAAATAGCTTCGCTCAAGCGGATAGGATGGTTAAAAATTTATCTATCATCCGCTAGTTTTTGCAACACGTAATCAACCGCCACAAAGCCCAGACTAGCTGTTAAGTGGGCAGCGGAACCAAACCCAGCACAGTTTAAGCCTGCTTGTGTGTCGATTCGTGCCTCACCGGTATGTGGCGCCACTGGTTGCTGAGTGGAATAAACGGCCGGGACGCAAAAGCTACGTTTTACATTACGGCTAAAGCTATATTGCTGGCGCAATATTTTTCGGGTTCTGGAAAGCAGGCTGTCTTTAGTAGTATTCGATAAGTCCCCTTGAGTAATTTTAGTAGGGTTGGTTTTGCCGCCAGCACCACCGACAGTAATTATTTTAGTTTTCTCACGTTTACAATAAGCAATGATCGCCGCTTTAGTGATTGCGTAATCGATACAATCAATCACAAAGTCGCAAGGCGCACCTAGATATTTCTCGGGTTGTTCTGATGCAACAAAGTCATCAATACAATGCACTTCACACTCTGGATTGATATCACTAAGCCGATTAGCAAGTGCGGCCACCTTAGCCATTCCGAGGTTGCTGTTAAGCGCGTGCAACTGCCGATTGATATTTGATTCAGATATATGGTCCATATCAATCAGCGTTAGCTTGCCAACGCCACTTCTTACAAGTGCCTCAGCAACCCACGAGCCAACGCCACCAATACCAATTACAATAATATGACTGCGCTGAAACTTGGCTAAGCCTTGAAAACCGTATAATTTAGCAATTCCTAAAAAGCGCCGAGGAATTTCAACTTGTTTGTTAGGCATTTAACGAACCGACTGCTTGGGCCTATATATGGGATTGCGTACCACACGCTTGTTTAGATTTAGGCCTAATCCCAGCGATCATCTCTTACTTGTATGACACCGTCTGCCACTCTAACTTGCAACATCTCTAGAGGCTCATAAGCTGGCGGTGTTAATACCTCACCCGTTGCCAAGGTGAACGTTGCGCCGTGGTGAGGACACTCTAAGATGCCATTCTTTAAGCAGCCTGAAGCGATTTCACTGCCATCATGCGGACAGGCATCCTCAACAGCAATGTACTGCCCGTTTTGAAGGAACACCGCGACCATTACATTATCGACATCAACCACCGTATTCGCGCCTTCAGCGATAGACCCTTCTGGCCCAACTTCAACCCAATCTGACATACCTAGATCTCTTGCAAATAGCTTTTACATTAAGCCCAATTGTAGGCGTGCCTCATCCGTCAAATTATCTTGCGTCCATGGTGGATCCCATACTAACTCGACCCGCGCAATATCGATACCAGGCACTTTGGAAACGGTATTTTCAACCATACCGGGAAAGGATTGCGCAACAGGACAGCCCGGCGTGGTTAAGGTCATGTCTATTTCTACGGCACTGCCATCGATATCTACGCGGTAAATTAAACCCAAGTCATAAATATTGATCGGAATTTCAGGGTCATAAATTTCTTTAAGCGCTGCAATGACCGCCTCTTCTAAAGAAATTCCATTGTCGGCTTGCTGATCTGCACGCGCAATCTGTTGCTGCGCATATTCTGCATTTTGTTCAAGCTGTTCAAACACCGCATCATTAGTTGGTGACGGCGTAGCAGGACTAGGTACTTCTACATTCACACGTTTCATGGCTAATCGATATCCTCTATATGCATGTTCTTGGCAATGACTTTACCTAACTGAGTTTTTAGTGCATCTAACTCAATTTCATCTAAAACTTCTGCCGCAAACGCATAGGTTAATAAGGTGCGCGCCGACTGTTTATCTAAGCCACGAGACTGCAAATAAAAGATTTGCTTGGCGTCAAGTTCACCGACCGTTGCGCCGTGCGAGCACTTTACATCGTCAGCATAAATTTCTAGCTGCGGCTTGGTATCAATTTCAGCATCACGCGAGAGCAATAAGTTAGCATTTTCTTGCTCTGCAAAGGTTTGCTGCGCATCTTGGTCTACCATAACGCGGCCATGAAATACCCCTCTGGCGCGGTCATCTAAGATGCCTTTGTATACTTCTCGGCTGGTGCAATTGGGCGCGCTATGTCGAATGGTGGTGTGATTATCAATATGTTGCCGACCTTTACCGATAAATAAACCGATACAGTCTGTGTGCGCACCTTCGCCTGACAAAGTCACTTTAAGTTCATTACGAACCAACTGCCCGCCTAAGGTGATAGTCCGTACAGAAAAACGACTGTTGGCTGATTGACGTACCCACATCCCGCCAATTTGACGGGCTTTAGCTTGCGCTGTTTGCAGTAAGTAAAAGTCACAAGCCGCGTTGTCTAGCAATCGAATTTCTGTCGCGGAGTTAGATAACGCCGTACTTTCTTCTTGCGAAAGCTGCCGCTCAATAATGGTTGCCTTGGCATTGGCTTCAAGCACAATCAAGTTGCGCGGCATATTTAGCGTTTGCTCACCACTTGCAAAAAACACCAACTCAACTGGCTTATCCAAAACAACCCCTTCTGGCAAATGCAAAAAAGCACCATCTGTAAATAGGCCATTATTTAAGCTCGCAAAAGCATTAGAATCTTCAGGCTGCATCTCAGCAAACTGTGTTTGCACTTTATCGGCATGGTTCTGTAATGCGTCTTGCATCGAGCACACCACGGCCCCTTGCGGCAATTCGTCTATTTTAGAATGCGCTGCCTGATATTGGCCATTCACAAATACCAATTGATGCGCATCATTTCCTAAGGTTTCCAGTTCTACTTTATCTAGCTTGGTTTCACCAGCAAAACTGAAAGGCTTGCTAGATAAGGCGCGTAAATTAGTGTATTTCCAATTTTCGTCCTTTGTAGTTGGAATGCCTAATTGATTGAAACGCTCAACCCCCGCACTTCGTGCAGTTTCTAACCAAGCTAAGTCGCTACCGATAAATTGTTGCGGTAAGGCCTGTGCAAATTGTTCAAGTTTTGTCATCGTCATATGCAATCAAAGCAGATTAAGCGGCTTCTTCAATCCAACTATAGCCTTTTTCTTCAAGTTCCAGCGCCAATGATTTGTCACCTGATTTAATGATTTGGCCAGCTGACATGACATGAATAAAGTCAGGCACGATATAATCTAACAAGCGCTGATAATGGGTGACTAACAAGACGGCTCGATCCGCATCTTTCTGGGCATTGACTCCCTTGGCAACCACTTTTAATGCATCGATATCCAGCCCTGAATCTATTTCGTCAAGAATGGCGAGTTTAGGTTCGAGCATGATCATTTGTAGTATTTCGTTGCGTTTTTTCTCGCCGCCAGAAAACCCTTCATTGACAGAACGTTGCATGAACTCATCGTGCATTTCCATCAAAGCGGCCTTCTCGCGAATCAACTTCAAGAAAGTCATCGCGTCTAATTCTTCTCGGCCTTGCGCTTTACGTACTGCATTCACCGCCGCTTTTAAAAAATACACATTTGACACACCAGGAATTTCCACCGGGTATTGAAACCCTAAAAACATACCCGCTTGCGCACGCTCATCCGGCTCCATTTCGAGTAAATCTTCGCCCATAAACTCAACCGTACCACCGGTGACTGCATACCCGTCACGGCCTGTTAACACCGCAGCTAAAGTACTTTTTCCAGAACCATTAGGACCCATAATCGCGTGAATTTCGCCCTTGCCAATAGATAAGTTAACCCCTTTTAATATGGCCTTACCTTCAACTTGTGCGTGTAAATCTTTAATTGTTAACATACTACTAACCAAATATTGTTTGTGTGTCGGTGCGAGTGGGAACGATACTTTACCGCTACCCTACTGCCCCTTCTAAACTGATACCCAATAGCTTTTGCGCCTCAACGGCAAACTCCATCGGTAATTCTTTAAATACTTCTTTGCAAAAGCCGTTCACAATCATCGACACGGCATCTTCTTCCGAAAGGCCGCGCTGTCGGCAATAGAATAGCTGGTCTTCGCCGATTTTTGATGTCGTCGCTTCGTGCTCAACTTTAGCGCTAGGGTTTTTGATTTCCATATATGGAAAGGTATGCGCGCCACAGCGATCACCCATTAATAATGAATCACACTGCGAATAATTGCGTGCATTTTCAGCGCCTTTTGCCATGTGCACCAAGCCCCGGTAAGAATTTTGTCCGCGCCCTGCAGAAATGCCTTTAGAAATAATCGTACTCTTAGAGCCTTTGCCAAGGTGAATCATCTTGGTACCTGTATCAGCTTGCTGACAGTTATTTGTCAACGCCACTGAATAAAACTCACCGATTGAGTTATCACCCTGCAGCACGCAACTGGGGTATTTCCAAGTGATGGCTGACCCAGTCTCGACTTGAGTCCACGATATTTTTGCGTTGTCGTCCGCACAAATACCGCGTTTGGTAACAAAATTGTAAATGCCGCCAACGCCGTTTTCATCCCCCGGGTACCAGTTTTGCACTGTTGAGTATTTAATCTCAGCATCCTTTAAACACACAAGCTCGACTACCGCTGCATGTAATTGATTTTCATCGCGCTGCGGTGCGGTGCAGCCTTCTAAATAACTCACATAGGCACCTTCATCCGCAATGATCAGAGTACGTTCAAATTGGCCTGTGTTCATCGCATTGATGCGAAAGTAAGTCGATAACTCCATCGGGCATCGCACCCCTTTAGGAATATAAACAAATGAGCCTTCGCTAAATACCGCGCAGTTAAGCGCTGCAAAATAGTTATCCGAAACAGGTACCACTGTACCTAAATACTGCTTAACTAATTCAGGATGGTTTTCTAGCGCCTCAGACAGCGGGCAAAATATCACCCCTGCTTCAGATAGAGTTTTCTTAAAGGTTGTAGCCACCGAAACGCTATCAAACACCGCATCAACCGCGATATTGGTAACCCCTGCTAACATCTCTTGCTCTGCAATGGGTATGCCTAACTTTTCGTAGGTTTCCAGCAACCGTGGGTCAACTTCATCTAGGCTTTTAGGGCCATCAGCTGGGTCTTTTGGCGCAGAATAATATGAAATAGCCTGATAATCGATCGGATCAATATTTAACTTTGCCCAATCAGGCTCATCCATTTGCTTCCATTTTTCAAACGCCTCTAGCCGCCAATCTAACAACCATTGCGGCTCATCTTTCTTTTTAGAGATAAAAGTAATGACGCCCTCGTCCAAACCAGGAGGCAAGGTATCTGCCTCAATATCGGTAACGAAACCTTCTTTATATTCTCGGCCAATGAGACCTTCTAATTCTTGATTTGAGCCCATAACAATCTGTTGTTAATTAAATAGTTGGTAACGCAACGCGTTGTTCAACTGAGTTGGTAAGTTTGGCTTGCTCTACTTGGAGCACTGATTCACGCATCATTGCGCCTAGATACATGCTAGAAAGAAAACTATCTAATTGGTCAGTGAGTGACTCCCACAAATGATGAGATAAACACTTCTCACCGTCTCGGCAGTTTTCATTACCCCCGCAATCCATGAACTCCATAGGTTCATCAACAGCAGCAATAATTTGTGCGATAGAAATAGTATCTGCACACTTAGCCAGACGATAACCACCACCTGGGCCTCGCACTCCTTCGACCAATTGCCTTGCGCGAAGCTTGGCGAATAATTGCTCGAGATAAGATAGCGAAATCTTTTGATTCTGCGCGATATCACGCAGTGTGACTGCGCCTTGCTGTTCATTAATCGCTAAGTCCAGCATCGCTGTTACCGCATAGCGGCCTTTCGTTGTTAAGCGCATCGATTAGGGTTCAATAGACAATAACCAAGTATTTTACTAGGTTATTGCTCTAAAGGCGAAGACTAATGCTCAAAAACGCTACATAGATAAAAATGCAACGATGCGCCAGCCGTTAGGAAACTATTCTTTAAGCTTAATATGTAAAGAGCCATCTTTCACATTGGCCAGTTCGACAGCACTCGCAAAAGAAGTCCAAAACCCGCCTTGGCTTCCAAATTCACTCACTAAGTCTACGTTCTTTATGCCACCAAGAAATGAGTTTGGAACAGGCACCCCCATCACACTGACACCTTTTAAGATAACCACTGGCTTGCCAGAGTCGTAAGCAAATTCTATGCCTGCACGCGCTTTTAAAATTTTACCGCCAAACAAAGGGAAGTCTGGGTCTAACGGCAAACGTAATCGGGCGCTGATCAAGCGGTCTGACAAATCAATCGCCACCTTGTCAGCTAAATCGGTATTGGTTGCCAATATCGCATTAAACTCTCGCTCTGTAATTTGTAAATTACGATCAGCCCCTACTTCAGAATAGGCCTCAGGAGATAACACCCCTTCAGAGCTTAAACCAGTGGCATTGTCATTGGTATGCGTGGTCGATATGCCTTCAAATAATTGAAGTTTTTGATCGAGTACCTGCTGTTCTTTTTGATTTAACTCAACCGGTTTAAAGCCCTTAGGAAACAAAAACAAGTATGTCAATCCAACCGTGACTATCACTGTAAGCAACATTAACCCAAGCACCGTCAAACACCCAAACCGCTTCTTTTCTTTACGTGGTTGATCATCAACTAAGGTGGTTTGGTTCATCATGCTTTGCCGGAGGGAAGTTGTTATAAATGTAGGACTTTTTCTTACTTTCTCAATAGCGCACCATAATAAACTAGGCCATATCGACAAGCCAAACGGTAGCTCATTAACCAGCCTTAGCGCATCACGCTCGACACACTAATAGGCGCTACTCTGTCATTAGCGCTGATGTCATCTATGGCTTTAGTGATGCTAAGTACGCGAACATTGGTTATGACTGTATTTTTCATCATCTCAATTAATCACAACGAAATGCTAGGGAGCCTTAAACTTTTATTCACAGTAGCTAGACGGTTTGATACATTCGTATAGTCAACTTTCTACCTATACAAACTTGTAATTACTTCACCAATGAAACCTTCAAAGTACCAAATCTCCCACTTAGTCGCGTTAACGCTACAAGAGGACGTTGGCGATGGTGACTTAACTGCAGCTTTAATCAACGCAGAGACATCAGCGCAAGCACGATTAATATGCCGCGAACAAGCGATCTTATGCGGAGTTGCGTGGGCTAACGAAGTGTTTCGACAAGTAGATCGCTCAATAGAAGTCAACTGGAACGCACAAGATGGTGACGCGTTAGAAGTTGGTCAAGTGGTGTTTGAAGCATTTGGCAATGCACGCAGCATTCTAACCGCAGAGCGCGCAGCGATTAATTTATTGCAAACATTGTCTGGGACCGCAAGTGAAGCCCATCGCTATGCAGTTCAGTTAGCGGGTTTACACACTCAAGTGTTGGATACACGCAAGACCATTCCCGGGCTGCGCATGGCCCAAAAATACGCGGCAAAAATAGGCGGCGCCGAAAACCATCGCATTGGTTTGTTTGATGGTATCCTCATTAAAGAAAATCATATTCGTGCAGCTGGCAGTATTAAAAAGGCGGTGCAACAAGCTATTACTGATGCACCAAATGGCGTTTTATTAGAGGTTGAAGTGGAAACAATTAATGGCATGCACGAAGCCATTGCAGCGGGCGCCAAACGCATTTTATTAGATAATTTTACTAATGAGGAGCTTGCAGAAGCAGTTAAACAAAACGAGGGGAAAGCGGTGCTAGAAGCATCTGGAAACGTCACGATAGAAACTCTGCGCGATATTGCCCTAACCGGAGTTGACTATATTTCTGTAGGCGCTTTGACTAAACATTTAACCGCAGTAGATTTTTCGCTGCAGTTTGAAACACTATAAAATATGACGATCTATAACAAACAATTTCCTAATGCGAGACCGCGTCGATCTCGCGCTAACGCGTTTAGCCGGAATTTAGTCAGAGAGAACCAGCTTGGACCACACGATTTAATCCTGCCTTTATTTGTGATTGAAGGCACCAATGAGACGCAGATTATTCCTTCTATGCCAGGTGTAGAAAGGTTGAGTATCGATCGGTTAGTTAACGCAGCAAAACACTGGCATAGCCTAGGAATACCGGCATTGGTGTTATTTCCTGTAACGCCAGATGAGGCAAAAACGGAGTTTGCCGAACAAGCATACGACCCCAATGGTTTGGCGCAACGCGCTATTGCGGCCGTTAAAGATGCGGTGCCAGAAATTGGCGTGATAACCGATGTTGCCTTGGACCCATTTACCATACATGGGCAAGACGGCTTGCTAGACTCGGCAGGATACGTGACTAATGACCGAACGGTGGACGTGTTGGTCAAGCAGGCTTTAAGTCATGCAAAGGCAGGTGCAGATATTGTTGGCCCTTCTGATATGATGGACGGACGGATTGGCGCTATCCGCCAAGCATTTGAAGAAAATGCATTGGTAAATACCATGATTATGTCTTACGCGGCCAAGTTCGCTTCTTGTTTTTACGGTCCGTTTCGTGACGCAGTCGGTGCGGCCGCGAGTTTAGGCAGTGCAAACAAATACAGCTACCAAATTGACCCAGCTAACGGCGATGAAGCCATGCATGAAGTGGCGTTGGATATTGCCGAAGGCGCTGATATGGTGATGATTAAACCTGGGCTGCCCTATCTAGATATTGTGCGCCGAACCAAGCAAGCGTTTAGTGTGCCTACCTTTGCTTACCATGTTAGCGGTGAGTACGCGATGATAAAAGCCGCAAGCCAAAATGGTTGGCTGAATGAGCGCGACACCGTGTTTGAAACCCTCATTAGCTTTAAAAGGTCTGGATGTGACGGCATATTAACTTACTATGCTGAACAAGTTGCTGTGTGGATGAACGAATAGACTAGAGACATCATTGCTTTTATCTCTGTAAAACTACCGTTTATATCCATATGGTATAATCTTTAGCCTGTATTCGGAATCAATAGATTGAACATTATAATGACGAAAAACAAACCTTTCCCACTGGTTATTTCGACGGCGCTTGCTGCCATCCTATTTCTGTTTGCTGCTGTACAAGCGATAGCCGAAACGGTCAATATCAATAAAGCGGATGCAGCGACGTTGCAATATATTCAAGGAGTTGGTGAAGTAAGAGCTAAAGCAATTGTTAAGTACCGCAAAAAATACGGTAGTTTTAAGTCCCTTGATGATGTAATGAACGTTGATGGCATTGGTGAAAAAACCTTAAAGAAAATTAAAAAAACCGCATCCACTTCGCGAGGTGCTTCCAGCTTAAGTGCATCGATGAAAGAGGAAATGGGGTCGAGACCAAAAAGTACCAATAAGAAGAAGTCTACCAGCAAGAAAAAGAAAGCCAGTACAAAGAAGGCTAGCTCTAAGGATAAAAAAACATCTGCCGAGAAAAAGTCCAAATCTAAGGCCAAAAAGAAGAAGGTAGAAAAGCCGGCAACCAAGAAAAAGAAAAAAGCCAAGAAAGAAAGCACTAAGGCTAAAAAGAAACCAAAGAAAGAAAAAACTAAAAAGAAAAAGAAGAAAAAAACATCTTCCTGATCACGCTTTGAAGCCACTTCTGCAAATAGCCCCATTTCGGGGCTATTTTGTTTTGGGGGCTGTCAGGTAGATTGGTTTAACATCGCCCACTCATGAAACTAATCACTACTGCTGCAGACTTGCTACAAGCCCAATTATTTAGAGACGAGCTACAGCAGTTAGGGATACCTGTAGAAGTATTTAATGGGCTTGCTTCCAGTGGTTTGGGTGATTTAGCGGTGAGCTACCCCGAAATATGGGTAAAACGTGATACCGATGAAGCGCGTGCTCGCGAGTTTATAATGCGATTTGAACAAAAGCTGAATATTAACGCAGACGCTAGCCAGGCCAAGCTTTGCCTAGCCTGCGATACAGAAAACCCCGGAACATTTGATTTTTGCTGGGCCTGTGCACAGGCCTTGGATTAATGGCTGCTGGTAACAACGCCTCTAGTAACAAAACGGTCAAAAAGCCACGCAGCAACAAACCTGCTGCCACTCAACGCACTGCTAAGCGTAGTAGCTCTACCACAAGAAAAAGATCACGAGCTAAGTCTCAAACGCCCATTCGCGTAGCTTTATTAAAGCTGCTGTTGCTTCTATTGATGGGCTTTATTGTCATTGCAGGTTTTTGGGTATGGACTCTAAACCAACAAGTTATTAGTGGGTTTGCGATCAAGCAAACACAAGTTAGCTCACATTTATACTCTAGGCCTTACGAGATTCAGGCCGGTGATAGCAAACAGATTGAACACGTTATCGATGAACTACAACAACGGGGTTATCACCAAGTTGGCAAAATAAATGAGCCAAAACAGTTCGCGCGTAGTCAATCCGTTATCGACATTTTCACGTCTGACACGCGTCAGTGGAACGCCCAGTTGCAAGCACAAGCTGTACGTATTACGTTCGCTAACAATGTAGTTAGTTTGCTCACAGATCACCAAACCGGCCATTCGATTGAAAGCTTAGAACTCGCCCCCGTGTTAATTGGTAATCTAAACTCTGGCCCTATACAAGACCGCTTAGAAATTCAGCTACACCAAGCACCGGAGTTGTTACTAGATGCCGTGTTAACCATGGAAGATCGCCGCTTTACCGAACATAATGGGGTGGATTTTTATGGGATTGCGCGTGCTGTCGTAAGCCATATCAAACCCGGTGCGCGACGTCAGGGAGGCAGTACACTAACCCAGCAATTAGTCAAAAATATTTATCTCGACCCATCGCGCACTTTAAAGAGAAAGCTCAAAGAAGCGGTAATGGCTGTCTTGGTAGAGCACCATTTTGACAAGTCGCAGATATTAGAGCGTTATTTGAATACCATCTTTTTAGGTCAATCAGGCAATAGAGCGATCCATGGCTTTGCGCTAGCTGCACAATATTACTTCAATCGAGACTTAAGCGATTTAGAAGCTGGTCAACTCGCCACTTTAGTTGGGATGATTCCTGCACCTTCCGCAAATAACCCGCTTAAGCACCCAAAACGCGCACTGAAAAGGCGTAATCTAGTGCTATCGACATTGGCCAACAATGGATTTATTACTCAATCACAAGCGCAGCTATATCAGGCTAAAGACATCGGCGCTGATCGTCAACACTCTGCTCAGCATGACCGATACCCTGCATTTATAGATTTACTTTCGGAACAGATGGAAGAGGTGTTTGATCCTGGCTTTTTAACAACGACAGAGGTTAATTTATTTACTACACTAGACGCACATATCCAGCAAAAAGCAGAAAAGGCATTTAAGCAAGCCCTCTCCGACTTAGAAACACAAAAAGACCTGCCAGCAGGCTTTTTGCAAGGCGCAATGATGGTTATCAAACCAGAATCTGGCGAAATTGTTGCCATTATTGGTGGCAGCGACAACCAAGCTGCGGGTTTTAATCGCGCTTTACATGCGCGACGGCCTGTTGGTTCATTAATTAAACCGGCCGTCTATTTAACCGCTTTGCAAAACCCCGAGCGCTACTCGTTAGTTACACCCATCGAAGACCAACCAATTGCAATTCCCTTAGATAACGGCGAAGTTTGGCAGCCGCAAAATTATGATAACGAATATCATGGGTCGCCCAGTTTGTATGAGTCCTTAGCGCAGTCTTACAATATCCCTGCTGTCACCGTAGGCTTAGAAGTGGGGCTTGATAATGTGTTAACGACACTAAAGCGTTTGGGAATCAAATCTGACCTCACTAGCTATCCTTCACTGACGTTGGGGGCGGTTAGTCTCAGTGTTTATGAAATAGCGCAGATGTATCAGACCATCGCGAATAAAGGCCATTTTATGCCATTACGAACTCTAAAAGCAGTTGCCTATAAACAAGGTGATGTAATCACACAGCACCAACCCAAAGGAGAGCAGGTTTTTAATCCGGCAGCGATGTATTTATTGTTAACTGCCCTGCAAGAGGCGACTCTTTCTGGTACGGCGCGTGCACTTAGCGGCTTATTGCCGAATATTTCATTGGCAGGCAAAACCGGCACCACGAATGATTATCGTGACAGTTGGTTTGCAGGGTTTGGTCAAAATTACCTAGGCATCGTTTGGATTGGCAATGATGCCAATAAACCGACTGGACTAACTGGGTCAAGTGGTGCGCTGCGTATTTGGGCAAAAGTGATGCAGGATATCGATATTCAATCGATTGATTCCGACAGCCCAAGTAATGTGGTATTTACCGAGGTTGACGCACTAACTGGTGATTTAGCTAAAGTTGGTTGCACGCAACAGATGGTTACGCGTGCATTTATTAAGGGTTATGAACCCACCTCCAACGCGCTTTGCGACAAAAAGCCTACTTTGGGTAATTGGATAGGAAAGTGGCTTGACGGAGTAAAGAAACCCAAACAAACTAAAAAACCACTAGAAGGCGGTTCACGACGTTAGCTTCAGTTTTAAATGTGCATTCACACAATTAAATTCATATCCAACGTCTAACTTGTGCGCAATAGGCTGCATATTGCGCCCCAAATTTCTGCTTTAAAGCCAGTTCCTCTGGCTTAATCTGCGCTTGATTTAACACCCAAATAAATAGCGCAACGCAGAACAGCGCATAGAGATTAGCTAGGTGAATTGCCCATGCAATGAGTAATAAACACATGCCAAGATACATTGGATTGCGTGAATAACGATACCAGCCTGTCGTGATAAGTCGGCTGGTTTTGTTGGGGTTAAATGGACTTGGCGTGGTTTTACTCGCAAAGAAATGTAGCAAGGAACTTAAATCAATGGCAAGACCTATCAGGAGGAACGCCCACTTCATGTGACTAAAAACACCTAAATAAAGCGTACCTTGAATAAAGCTATTGCTGATGACCCACATGATAGCGCCAGTAAGCAACAAATATATAGGCGGTGGTAATCTCAGCTGTAGGCTGTTCATTGACTACTCTAGAATATTAGCTAGGTCGCTTGCGAGAATGGGTTTGCGCCAGATTAGCGTAATCGCCGCTACCGAGTCGGCACAGCGGATCAACTTTCATTGCGTTTACACTCAACCTAAAGGGCTCTTCTTGAAACTTAACGATGTCATCCTGATAGTATATTTGCTCAATTTGTAGGTAAATAATATTTTGCTTGCTATTGCCAACCACGTCATTCTTGTAAAACGAACACGCTAAGGCAATGGGAGCATTACTTAAGCGCGGAACAGAAAAGTCTCCGAGTGGGGTGGTCTCTAAGTTCATTGCTTCGACTTCTGATTCACCATAAGCATAGTCACGCGAGCTTTCGTTGACAGAATCAATTGAGGCCATGTCCGCTAAATGAATGACGCATTGTTTTTGTTCTGAAATATTGCTCATACTGTCTTTTTGCGTACCATCTGGCTTGGTCCCGATAGAAACCACAACTAGAGGGGGGTCGGAACAAATGGCATTAAAATAAGAAAAGGGCGCGAGGTTTAGTGAAGCATCTTGGTTTTTGGTCATTATCCAAGCGACAGGGCGCGGAATAATGGTTTGTGTCATGGTGAAGTACACTTTGTTGGGGCTCAGTGAGCCCATCTCTAATATCATTAAATTATCCTGTGACTAATAGTTCAAGTAAGGCTTTTTGGGCATGTAATCGGTTTTCTGCTTCATCCCAAATTACACTCTGTGGCCCCTCCAATACCGATTCGCTCACTTCGTAACCGCGATATGCAGGGAGGCAATGCATAAATAGCGCATCGCTTTTGGCATGTTTCATCATAGCATCGTCAACGCAGAAGCCTTTAAATGCAGTTTCGCGCGTTTGTTTTTCTTCTTCTTGCCCCATACTCGACCAAGTATCCGTTACGACGCAATCAACGTTATCGCAAGCAAGATTCGGATCAGCACTCAGCGACACAGCATGTCCGCAGGCGCGCAACAACTTTGCACTGGGTTCGTAACCCTTGGGTGTAGCAATATTCAGCGTGAAGTTGAGTTGGCGAGCCGCATTCATCCAGGATTGGCATACATTGTTGCCATCTCCAATCCATGCAACTGTTTTACCTTCGATACTGCCGCGATGTTCGATAAAAGTTTGTAAATCAGCTAAAATTTGACAAGGGTGAAATTGATCGCATAAAGCGTTAATGACCGGCACGGAAGCGTATTCAGACATGGCTTGTACGCGTTCGTGCGCAGTCGTGCGCATTACGATAACATCGACCATTCTAGATAACACTCTAGCAGTGTCCTTAATCGGTTCTCCGCGGTTAATTTGAGAGTCGGCCGGTGATAAAAACATGGCGGTACCGCCAAGTTGGGCCATGCCAATTTCAAATGAAGTTCTGGTGCGCGTTGACGACTTTTCAAAAACCATCGCCATGGTCTTCCCTGCCATTGAGTTTGAGTGCTGATTTAATGCGCGCTGTTGCTTCAACAACTTAGCGTCTTCTATAAGCTGCAAGATTTCCGTTGAGGTTAAATCCATTAAGGAGATGAAATGACGTATGGCCATATTTTTTTCAATTTAGAGCGAAAATAAAAAAAGCACCCGGACTGTTCAATCGCAGGTGCTCCCGAGGATAGATTTTAAACAACACAGCACTTGTATTTCAAGGGCGCATTAATTAGTCTTCGCGAGCTATTAATTGCAATGTTCAATCCTCATGTCTACTGTAAACAAAGCTGTATTGGCCTATTCTGGCGGCTTAGATACCTCAATAATTTTAAAGTGGTTGCAAGATGTCTATCATTGCGAGGTGGTCACATTCACTGCTGATGTTGGCCAAGGTGAAGAACTTGAGCCTGCAAGAGCAAAAGCACAAGCCTTTGGTATAAAGGAAATCTACGTCGAAGATTTGCGCGAGGAATTCGCCAGCGACTATGTCTTTCCAATGTTTCGCGCTAATACAACCTATGAAGGGGAATATTTACTAGGCACCTCTATCGCCAGACCTTTGATCGCAAAGCATTTAGTTAAAATCGCGGAAAAAACAGGGGCTGATGCAATCTCTCACGGAGCAACTGGAAAAGGCAATGACCAAGTGCGATTTGAAATTGGCGCTTATGCCTTGAATCCAGACATTCGTATTATCGCACCGTGGCGCGAATGGGATTTAAACTCGCGTGAAAAATTAATGGCCTACGCTACCAAGCACGGAATTGATATTCAAAGGAAAAAGGATGGCGGCTCGCCCTACTCTATGGACGCGAACTCACTACATATCTCTTATGAAGGGGGTGAATTGGAAAACCCATGGGCGCAACCCAATGATGTGATGTGGGGTTGGACAACTTCTCCAATGGATGCACCGGATCAAGCGGAAGAAGTCACGCTTAGGTATCGTAAAGGTGATATCGTTGCGATCAACGATGTTAATTGTACGCCGCATCAAGTGATGGATCAGCTGAATAAGCTGGGCGCAGCACACGGAGTCGGTCGCGCTGATCTAGTGGAAAACCGTTTTGTTGGTATGAAATCGAGAGGCTGTTACGAGACGCCAGCGGGAACCATTATGCTTAAGGCGCACCGTGCAATTGAATCGATTACTTTAGATCGTGAAGTGGCGCATTTAAAAGATGAGCTAATGCCGCGCTATGCCAAACTCATTTACAATGGTTTCTGGTTTGCTCCAGAAAGAAAAATGCTCCAAACAATGATCGATGCATCACAACTAACCGTTAATGGAGAAGTACGGATCCAGTTATATAAAGGCAATGTTATCGTATGTGGACGTCGATCCGATGATTCGTTATTTGACGAAGCGATTGCGACCTTTGAAGACGACGCTGGTGCATACAATCAAGCCGATGCAGAAGGGTTTATCAAACTAAATGCCTTGAGGTTGCGCTTGGCCGCAAAAAAAGGGCGCAATAACGATACGGATTAATGCGCCTAGTTTGATGTTTTTGCTATTACGCAAAATAAGTCACGGCTTTACCAGTAAGGTATTGTTGCTGCTGACGGATATTATTGGCTTAGTCTGGATTTTTAGCTTCGTCCATCAATCTAGGATGGACACCAATATTTCCATGATGGATGGGCCGATATGGGCTATTGTCTTAATTACGCTAATTACCTTGTATGTAATGGATGTTTATCGTACCGAGGAACCCATTACTCGGGCAAGACTCCCCTTACAAACGTTTTTGGCTGTGCCTGTTGCAGGCTTATTCACTGCCTTGTTTGTTTACGCTTTGGGAGTAGGTTCATTTATCTCTCTATTTGGCAGGGGAGTGATGCCTATTTCATTTTTATTGTTCAGCTTTTGGGCAGCAAGTTGGCGGTGGCTGTTAACTTGGGTGAACCAACGATTTGGCACACCGATGAGGTGGATATTGTTATCTGACCAACATTTAACTAAGCCAATTTTGGAAGAGTTTGAAAATACAAAAGTCAACGTCAGTAAAGTAATCGATATTAAAGACGGAAACAAAAGCATCGCTGAACTTGAAAAGTTGTCCGATGGTTCTGCCAAAGGTATCGTTATTGGAACACAAGCAAGCTTAGATGATACGCTGGCGCGAACTATCATGAATCTGCGGTTTAACGGTGTTAAAGTAGTTTCCTTGAGCGAATTCGCTGAGACTTATTGGTCCCGCGTACCCGTTTTACATTTGCGTGATGGGTGGTTCGCCCAAGCTAGTGGGTTTCAAGTGATACACGACAAAGTCGGGGTACGGTTTCAGCGCGTATTAGACTTGATCGGGTCGATAATTGGCTTAGCACTATTTTTACCTGTATTTTTGCTTCTAGCCACGATAATCAAATTAGGCTCCAAGGGCACTATCTTCTATTCCCAATCGAGAGTCGGCTTATATGGTGAGTTATTTGTGATTCACAAATTACGCACCATGGTCGATGGAGCAGAATCCAATGGCCCGCAATGGGCTGTCGAACAGGACCCAAGAATAACTAGGTTTGGGAGCTTTTTAAGAAAAACGCGTTTAGATGAGTGGCCACAACTATGGAATGTCTTAAAGGGTGAGATGAGCTTAATTGGGCCGCGCCCGGAGCGCCCAGAATTTGTTGAGCAATTAAAACGTGATATTCCGTATTATGACCTACGCCATTTTGTATCTCCGGGGATAACCGGATGGGCACAAGTGATGTATCGTTACGGTTCGTCTACGCAAGACGCTCGGAAGAAATTGGAATATGATTTATATTATATTAAGAACCACTCTATCCAACTTGATTTCGCAATTCTTGTAAAAACCATTTTATTGATTTTTAAACGAGCGGGCCGCTAACCCAACTAGGCGGTAACTTCGGCAGCAGGCACTTTACTGAGCCGAGCATCCCATAGACTTTCAAGATCATAATATGCCCGCGATTCGCTGCGCATGACGTGTACCACAACATGCACGTAATCTAATAATATCCATTCCATGGCATCCGCACCCTCACTGCCTAGAGGGAGAATGTCTTGAGCGCTTAAATCGTCTTGTATTGTTCGCGCAATCGACGCAACATGTCTACCAGACGTACCGGTGCAAATTAACATGCAATCTGTTGTATCGGTAAGACTACTAACGTCTAATAATAAGACGTCCTTAGCCTTAGCATTTTCCAATGCGGCGGTGATATTTTGGCAAAGTTCAGGGGCTAACATACAAAGGTAACGAAGTTGTTAAGATTACTTATTGACCATGCTTAAGTTTAGTGTGGATTATGTGTATATTAAAGGTGTTTTACGTGAATTATGTTGGTAACTTACCCTTTTAAGCCCTGCTATCAAGATTTGTATTATGTCTAAGAAACATCCAATTATTGCCGTTACGGGTTCATCTGGTGCGGGAACATCAACGGTAAAAAAGGCATTTGAACATATTATCCATCGAGAGCAGTTTCATGCTGTCGTGGTTGAGGGCGATAGTTTTCATCGGTGGAATCGTGACGAGTTCATCGAACAAGTGCAAAAGGAAGAAGCCGCTGGAAATAATACCTTTAGCCATTTTGGCCCGCAGGCAAACGACTTTGCTGCACTGGAAGCATTATTTAAAAACTATGCCGATACGGGTAGCGGAAAGCATCGCTTTTATTTGCACGATGACGCTGAAGCCGAGTTCCATAATAAGCGATTGGGATCTGGAATGGATTGCGCGGTAGGTGACTTTACCCCATGGGAAGAAATACCTACAGATACAGACTTATTGTTTTATGAAGGCCTACATGGGCTAGTTGAAGGAGACGGTTATGATGTGGCGCAATATGTAGATTTAGGTATCGGCGTGGTGCCTATCGTTAATTTAGAATGGATTCAAAAAATTCATCGTGATGGCGTTGAACGTGGATACGCGCAAGAAGAAATAGTTGATACCATTTTGCGTAGAATGCCTGATTATGTGAATCACATTACGCCGCAATTTAGTAGAACAGACATCAACTTTCAGCGTGTTTCAACTGTTGATACCTCCAACCCTTTTGTGGCGCGCGATATTCCCACTTTAGATGAAAGTTTTGTAGTTATTAGGTTCAAGGACCACGCAAAACAACAAGTAGATTTTGGCTACCTACAAATGATGATCCATGACTCATTTATGTCGCGCCCCAATACAATTGTGGTACCAGGTGGGAAAATGGGAATGGCGATGGAGATCATTTTTGAGCCGATTATCCACGAACTAATCCATCGTAATTAAATTAGCTAAAGCTCTATTTATTAGAAACAGAGCTTCGCTTTCAAATAAATTACTCTTTTCTTAACTCCCCGGCTAAACGATATAACAATGGCAAGCTTTCCTTGCTGTCTACGCCGCTACCACGAGAAGAGGTCACGGTTATTTTGGTTTTTTCAGTATCGCCATAAGGCTCAAATTTTATGCCCTGCTTTTTACGGGGTGTTAGCTTAGAAAAAACGCCGCCTTTTTTACGGTGCTCTCGCACAACAATAAGGTTTTTCTTTTTATTTTCAGACACAAACTCTAAGTTAGCCGCTACCAGTGCGCTTCTTAGTTTATTACGGGTGCCAATCATATCTGCTTGAAAAATAATGCTGGGTGAATCATCGGTAATCAGCACCACTTCGTCAGAAACATCCTCCTCAATTTCTCCGCTAAAAAAGGCCTTAATGTTTCTTAGCATTTCAACCGCTTTAAAGCCGTCGCCAGAGGTTTCTATCCATGCTGTTTCAACGATTTCGTCACGAAAAGCACGAGTCTTTGCTACTTGCTTCAGTTGTTTATGACTAATATATAAAGCGGTTTGGTCGGTTTCACTGCGTTCTAGCCAAAAAGTATAACTATCGTTAATCGCTGAACGAGAGCCAAAATTGCCAAATATTTTTAAAAGCCTAGAGCGCTCAGTTAAACCTCCTTTTTTATCACCAATCCAATCTGATTCAATAATAGCATCACGCTTACTTTGAGTAAGGACCGGCATATTAGATTTTAACGTGAAATCAACTAACTTATCCCAAGTGCTATCGATATCTGCGTTGACCTGTAACCAACGTTCGTCATTTTCGCTTCTTTTGATCTCAAGCCCCTCAATTTGCGGTAGGACTTTGTCGGTTGCCGACTTTTCTGCACGGCGCTTTAGCGCTTCGCTGCTAGTGTTAATTAAATCAGGTGGAAGTTCTAAATTAGATTGAGCCCTAGCCGTTCTAAAACCGGGTTCTAGTGCTTCTTCAGATTGTGAGGCGCAACCAGAAATTGCGATAATTCCAGCAGCGGCGATTGAATAGAGGCCGAGTTTGATCATTTACTGTTTATGCGAAAGAAGTCAAAAGATTGGCCATTATACCAAGCTTGTGCTGTACAGAAACCTATTAGATTATGATCTAAAAAAGTTTGTCTCTCAGTGGCTCTTACCCATCACCAGATAACTTAACTAATAGCGTTAGACATCTATAGATAGTGTTTATTTGAGCTTTAATGTCGATTAAGTGAATTGGCATAATACTAGAAGGGGTAGGCATAAAAAAAGAGCGCCAAAGGCGCTCTTTCATCACAACGATGTGTGTAGCTTTTACGCTATAACTTCTTAGTTGAAGTTGTAGTGTAAGCCAGCACCGTAACGAGTAGTCTCGTCAGTACCGTCATCTAGGTCGTTAGTTTCAATACCAACAAACCAAGCTGAGTTTGGCCCTAAGCCGCGCTCATACTCTAAACCTAGCATTTCTGCTTCTGGAGCATTGTCACGACTGTTTTGACCGATGCTGAAAGACAAAGTACCGCCGCCCATATGAGCTTGCGCTTGAGCTAAAATACTATCGTTATCACCTTGGCTGTAGAAACTAGCAGATAAACGTACAGAACCAGCATTTCCGTTTACGTTCAAACCAATTAACTCATCTGCGTCAGTTTCCTTATCACGTACAGCAATACCTACGTTAGCAGCACCAAGTGAGGCAGTGTAGCCTAATTCAACGATATCGATATCTTCGTTAGCGTCGTCTTCAGCCACAGTTACCATAGCTTGGAAACCACCTACGCTATAGAACAAACTGTTGTTTTGACGGAAGCCACCTGCGTAACCTGCAGCACTTGTGCTCCAAGTACCACCGAAAGCTTTAGTCCAGTCAACTGGGCTAGTCACTACGTTGTAGAAAGGAGTCCAGCGTGCACCCAAAGAGAATGATCCGAAGCCACCTTTGATACCAACATAAGATAAACGCTGAGCGTTACCGCCAGCTTTTAATGTACCGTCAGAACCGTCAACCTGAAATTCGTACTTGCCGAATACAGTGTTGCCGTTGCCTAAGTCTTCTTCAGCAGCCATACGGAAACGACCACCGAAATCTTTCTGTGCACAGCTGTCATCATCACAAACTACTGCGATACGAAAACGACCAGAAACACCTGTGATGTCTGCTCCTTTCATTTGTGCGTAAGTTGGCGCTGCAGTAGTCGCTGCAATCGCTAGTGCTAATGCACTTTTAGCTAAAATTTTCATAATTGAACTCTCTCTATATAATTTAAATTTAATTTATACATTCACAGCTTCCCATGAACGGGGCGTACTTTAGCTATTTGTGATTTTAATGCAACATTAAACTAGCCTTAATTACAGTAATAATCGGTTTGTGTTGTAAAAAAGCAACAAAACATACTTTATACGGTTTTGCCGTGCAAAATAACCGCTTATCCACCATAGCTTAGTTAAGTTTGAGGTGAAATGAAGTTAACAGGTTTCAATAACAAAGCGCGCCGGCTTTTAGTACACTATCCCACCTTCATTATCTAAACAAAAATTCAAACCGCTTATACAATGCACTTCGATCAACGACTTACTTGGATCGCAAGCTTTCCCCGCAGTGGCAACACTTGGGTGAGAGCGCTTATTACAGCTTACATCAACGGGGGAAACGTTGGTATTAACGAAGTCATGCAGACGGGCGACAAAGACCCTATCTATTATGATGGCATCCTAAAGGCACCGATAGACCAATGGACCACATCTGACCAAGCACTAATAAAACCTGCTGCCATGTTGCGCATGTTAGAAGACGCACAGGGT
Source organism: Candidatus Poriferihabitaceae bacterium (assembly GCA_965237995.1). GTDB lineage: Bacteria > Pseudomonadota > Gammaproteobacteria > Arenicellales > Poriferihabitantaceae > JAAELZ01. The sequence continues at coordinate 516,325 of CBDEGO010000006.1, read as the reverse complement.
AATTTGATGCTCAAGACGCACGATTGCAATGTCGATATTTCGGGCGTGTCACAAATTCCGCACGATGTGACAAGGGCTGCGATTTATATCGCGCGTGACCCAAGAGAGGTAGCGCTGTCCTTTTTTAATCATTATAACTTCGATTCTATTGAAGCAGCAGTTGATAAAATGTTGGATTCTAAGGCCTATACTCGCTACCCCAACCAAGGCCTTTATGTCGCTCAACTATCCTGGCAAATCAGTGTTGCTTCCTGGTTGCGTGACTTACCCTTCCCGGTATACACCATGCGTTACGAAGACTTGTTATCAAAGCCTGCAGATATATTGACCGAGATCGTGCGTTTCTTACAACTAGACTATGACGCCATCACGGTACAGAAATCAGTTGAAGCCTGTCGTTTCGACAACTTTCAAGCGCAAGAACAAACTGAAGGGTTTCGTGAAAGCGTGGGACAAACGTTCTTCCACAAGGGGCAGTCGGCGCGTTGGCAAGAAGAATTGCCTAAGGCCCTACAAGATAAAATTGTCAACGCCTGCAAACGCGAAATGCAGGCTTTAGAATATATTTAAGTTACCACTATTCACTAAACCAATATGCAGAGTAAATTAGAACAAGCCCGCTTTAATATGGTGGAGCAACAAATCAAGCCGTGGAATGTACACGACAGTGCGGTGCTAAATGCAATCCGAGACATTCGACGAGAAGATTTTGTGCCCGCTGAACATACTGCTTTAGCATTTGCTGACATAAGTATTCCGCTGAGTTCTGGGAGGGTCATGCTGGAGCCAAAAATTGTTGCGCAAATGTTGCAAACCTTACATGTTGATCGATGCCATCGGGTATTGATGGTGGGTGTGGGCACTGGCTACGTTGCGGCATTGCTATCTAAATTAGCCCATGAAGTCATTTGCACATCAAAAAGTGCGACTGATATAGAGACGGCAAAACGCAATGTAGCGATGGCTGGAATTGGTAATGTGTATTTTGAGCAAGGCGACGCCTTAGCTGGGTGGAATCAAGCAGGTGAACTTGACCGCATCTTTATCAGGAGCGCGATACCAGAAATACCTCATTTATTGTGCGAGCAACTCAGCGAGCAAGGTCGATGTGTTGCCATCGTTGGCGTGGGTAAAATAATGGAGTTAATCTGTTACCAAAAACAACAAGGCACCATCGTAGAAACATCGGTGTTGGATACTGCTACGTCTCTGATGGACAAAAAGAATACCAAATTGGAATTCATTTTTTAGTCAGTACATCTCGTTATAATGACGCAAAAAATTAAATCACCCATTGAGTGGAAAAATGAGGAGTTCAAATAATACTATGAGCCATGCGGCTCGAATCATTCAGGTTTGCGGTATCGGTTTTCGGGTGTTGCTAATCGGCGTAGTTGGCTTGCTTTATAGCGTAAGTGCGCATTCGCTAGATCTAGCGACGGTATACCGGCAAGCCGTTGAAGCAGACGCAAGCTTTGCAGCAGCAGAACAAAGCTTTGCTGCCGCAAAGCTAGATTTACCCTTAGCGCAGTCTGCTTTTGGTCCAAGCGTGTCAGCCACAGGCGGCTTGGGTTTGGGCTACTTTAACGCGAAACAAGAAGGCTCGGCCAGCAATTCATTTTCGAATAACGAAACGCAATTCGGTGTCAGTGCGAGTAAAAAACTGATAGACGCCGCCGCTAGTCTAGACGTTGAAGCTGCAAGAGTTGCGGAAGAAACAGCATTCATTAATTATTCAATTGCTGAGCAGAACTTAATTCAGCAAACTATCTCGCGTTACCTAAGTGTATTGTCAGCGCTGGACAATGAAGTGTTAGCCAAGCGTGAAAAAAATGCGATTGCAAAGCAGCTAGATCTATCTACTCAGCGCCTTGAAGTCGGTTTAGGTACAAAAACCGACCAATATGATGCCATTGCTCGTTTTGAGCTAAGCAAGGCGACACTCATATCAGCGCAAAATGCGGTTATCGATGCCACTCAAAATCTACAAGAATTATTGGGTGGCACCGGTTCCAAACAAGTTGATGCTAAAAGTTTGGCCGCATTATCAGAATCTGATATCAACTATCGGATTGAAGATTCTGTTGACTGGGTGACTGACTCCACCACTAAAAATAAAACCTACCAATTGACGCAGATGCAATTGGCAAATGCGCAAATTGCCCTAGAGAAAACACAAAGGCTGCGTTCGTTAAGTTTAGATGCAACTGGAGCTTGGGGTTGGAATGATTCAAGTTCTGGCGCCAGTGGGTTTGGCAATACCAGTGATTCTTGGCGCATTGGCTTAAGCGCAAAGTACCCCCTTTATACAGCTGGCAGTATAAAAATTCAGCAGGAAAAAGCAGGCCATCAATTAAATGCCACGCAGCTTAATTTAGAGCAAACTCGGCGCCAAATTGATCGCCAAATTCGTACCGCGCAGCGCAGTGTACAAAGTATTAACTTGCAGATAGAGGCTTTAGAGCAAGCAGTGATCGCTAGCGAAAGTGCATTAGTCTCTAAGGAGGAGGGTTTTCGGGCGGGGGTTACCACTAACGTAGATGTGCTTGATAGTCAGCGTGATTTATTTCGCGCGCGCCGCGATTATCTCAGCGCTCGATACGATGCAATTAATGCAATTGTTGGTTTAGAGCTTGTCGCTGGCGGTCTAACCGTTGACGACGTAGAAACGATCAACAGCTGGTTAGAAAAGTAACTTCTTTATTCTATTTAGTAAGATGGTTACCATAGTCTGCCCACTGCACGTGTCCATCAGCTATTAAGCCGATTGCACTGGGCAGAATCTGATGTTCAATTGCATGTATACGCTGCTGTAAAGACTCAGGTGTATCTGCGGGATTTATCGCCGTTTTCTGTTGTACTATGATAGGCCCTTCATCTAAACCCGCCGTAACAAAGTGGACGCTTGCGCCATGAAACTTCTCCTTGGCTTTGATTACCCTAGCATGCGTATTTAGGCCTTTATAAGCCGGAAGTAAAGACGGATGAAGGTTAATGATTTTGCCAGCATAACGGTTGACGAATTGTTCACCCAAAATACGCATAAACCCTGCCAGCACAATCAGTTCAATATTGTAGGCTTTTAAGATGTCTACTAAGCGCCCGTCATATTGTATACGACTTTCTTTAGGTTTCAGCGGCACTAGCTGCGTATCAATATTTGCTCTGGTGGCTCTTTCAAGGCCATAAGCATTCGCTTGGTCGCTAACCACAACTAGAATTTCTGCATTAAGCTGGCTGCTGGCAATGGCATCAATAATCGCTTGAAGATTACTTCCCCCAGCTGAAATGAATACGGCTAACCGAATCGGAGCCTTATTTAACATTTTTTAAGAAATATATTCAACGAAGGGTGCACCATCTCCTTTTTCAATTTGCCCTACGCGGTAGACCTCTTCGCCTAGAGAACGTAATAAGGTAGTTGCATGGTCAGCTTCATTAGCAGGCAAGCAAATGACCATGCCGATACCGCAGTTAAACGTTTTCAGCATTTCGTTCGGCGCGACATTGCCTTGCTCTTGTAACCACTTAAATATGGCTGGTTGAGGCCAGTTAGTTATTTGGATAATAGCTTTACTGTTAGATGGCAAAACCCGAGGCACGTTTTCTGTTAACCCGCCACCGGTGATATGTGCCAAGGCATGAACTTGGTGTTTGGCAAGTAATTGCAAGAGGCTTTTTACATATATTTTGGTTGGCGCAATCAGCGCAGCCCCAATGGATTGATGCTTAGAGTTTGGCAGCGCATCGCTTAATGTTTGCTCAGAGCGCTCTATGATTTTACGAATCAACGAATAACCGTTTGAATGAGGGCCACTTGAGGCAAGGCCGAGTAGCACATCGCCTACCTCTACCTTTTCAGCAGAAATGACTTTACTCTTTTCTACCAAACCGACTGCAAACCCGGCTAGATCATAATCTTCAGGGGCATACATGCCCGGCATTTCTGCAGTTTCGCCACCTATCAGTGCGGCCCCAGATTGTATACACCCTTGCGCGATGCCACCAATAACTGCCTCGGCAGTCGTGAGGTCTAATTTCCCTGTGGCGAAGTAATCTAAAAAAAACAACGGCTCAGCGCCGGTTACGATAATGTCATTGACACACATGGCAACGAGGTCGATGCCAATGGTGTCGTGCTGATTGAGCTCAATCGCCAGTTTCAGTTTAGTGCCTACCCCATCGGTGCCAGATACTAAGATAGGCTGCTTGTAATCTTGCCAAGGTAGTTCGAACAAACCACCAAACCCGCCAATCGAAGACATCACTCCTGCGCGTTTGGTTGCGTTTACTAGTGGTTTTATGCGTTCGACAAGCGTGTTTCCTGCGTCGATATCGACCCCGCTGCCTTTATAACTTAATGGTTGTTTTTGGTCTGTCATTCGATCTGGAAGCGATCATAGTAGTGAGCTTAGATTTTAACGTATCAGAGGTAACAAGTTATCTGAAAATGCAAACGCTGCGGGCCTGCCAAATCGTTTACTTTTTTCTTGATGGGTGAGGTCTATAATGGCAAGTTAAGAATACAACTCGATGACTCTCGGCTTGCCTTTCAAGAACCGCTGAAATAACTTATAAAAATCCGCGTCCAAGTTAAGTTCTTCTTGAGGCAACACCGATTCCAACTCAGCCTCATGGGCTACTGACCCTAAATAGCACCAGTGGTCAATGACCTGCCATTGCTCTATACCACTTGCTTCGTTACGTTCGTGTACAGCAATTGGCCCCTTGTATGGCCATGCTTTAATTTTGTGACTATTTAACGCCAGCTGTAAACGTAGCCGATGCTGTAGTTCAGTTTCGTTGTCAGCGCATACGCCTTTGCATTGCTTTATTTGGTAGCGAAAACACGCACCGCTACCTTTGTCTAGGCCAATCTTTTGATGACACAATTGTTGGTCATCCGCGATAAAGTGTAATAAGTCCTGCGCCTGACGCTTAGTTTTAAATAGGCCATAGGCGGTGTCTAAATTTCTAGCATCCAAGGTTTCCAGCGAAGTTAGCTTGGGCGCTTGATCTTGGGTTTTATCCCAGACCAATGTCATTAGCTTGGCACTGGCCCGCAGTCGTCTATTCAATAAGGGCTTACGTTGTTTAATGAGTTCTGCTTCTAGCAGTAAAGCACTAAATTCTCCGGCGGTGACTTGCCACTCAATATCGACGACTTGCTGCGACAAAGTCATTTCTCGGTCGCTACTATGGTCTCCTGAAAAATGTGAAACAATACGGGTACGCAAAGTGACGCTTTTACCGATATATAACAGCACGCCTTCTTCGCCGTACATAAAATAAACACCCGGTTCATTAGGAATGCCCTCGATGATCTTTGGGTCTAGCTTAGGCGGCAAACTACTCAACTTTTGCTGTACGGCCATCGCCTTTTGAACTACATCCCAACCAAAATCGTGTGTCATCTGCTGAACAAGCTTTGGCAGCACCAATGCATCTCCTAAGGCACGATGACGGGCATTGCAATCTAATTGGTGGCGCTCTATAAGGGCATCTAAATTATGTTTACGATGCTGTGGATATAACTTTCTAGATAACTTGACCGTACAGACTACGGGGTAATCGAACGTTTCACGCGTACGGTTTAGCTCATTACGCAAAAAGCCGACGTCAAACCGAGCATTGTGGGCAATGACGACGCGGCCAATTAAGCGGTCGATAAGCTGATGCGCGACTTCTACAAAGCTTGGCGCATCAGCGACCATTTCATCCGAAATACCCGTAAGTGACACAATATAAGATGGAATGCGTACTCCTGGATTAACTAAAGTGCTCCATTCCAATACCACTTCACCGTCGTCGACTAATACTAACCCGATTTCCGTTATACGATCACGGGTCGCGCTACCACCTGTGGTTTCAAGGTCAACGTAGGCTAAGCGCATGAAGTCGTTCATTTGCTCTTTTTAGCGTGAAAATTATTGATTTGCACTAAAAATAATTGCGCCAAAGAAATCGCTTGTGACACACTCCGAGTGTCAAGCAACCTCATTCACAGCATCATGTTAAGCCAAGCGCAGATAGAGCAATTTAACCAAGAAGGATATTTACTGGTAGAAGATGCGATTAGCGTTGAGCAAGTCGCCCAATTGCAAAAAGAATTTTCGGACTATGTCGAACAAAGCCGCGAATACACATCCGCTTACGATAAAACCTTAGATGGTCGACCTCGATTCGACGTCGAATCAGACCATAGCGCTGAACACCCAGGGTTACGGCGTGTCGCCTCACCCACTGAGATTTCAGACACCTGTTTGGACATTATTAAGAGCAGCGGTGCAACTAATGCCGTGGTTGATTTAATTGGCCCAAATGTACGCTATCACCATGGTAAATATAATTCCAAATTACCAAAAACAACCACGGTTGTTAAATGGCACCAAGACTTTACTTATGAACCGCACAGTAATGATGACACGATCACGGTGCTGGTATTTGTTGATGACGTAACCCTTGAAAACGGCCCTTTGCAATTAGCGGCAGGGTCGCATAAAGGGGAGCTACATTCACTTTGGCACGATGGGGTGTTTACCGGCGCCGTCAGCGACGAGATAGCCAACGAACTGACCAAACAAGCTATCCCGTGCATTGGCAAAGCAGGGTCTGCTTGTTTGATGCACGGCCGAGTTGCACATGCATCTAGTGAAAACAAGTCAGACCAAGCACGAACCTTGCTCATTTATTGCCTCACCGCAGCGGATGCCGTTCCTTTGTCACCCAACCCTTTACCAAGCAAGCATGCTGGTTTGCTAGTCGCGGGAGAAGAGACCGGCAGAGTACGTGCCACTGCTTATGAAATGGAGATTCCTGAAGTACCAAAAGGTGCCTCATTTTTTGTGCAGCAGGCGAATAGCGACTGAACCTACATTAGCTTTCGTTAACGTGCTAATTAATTTGCAAAGCCGCTTCACTTTGCCCGATACTCGCGGCCTGTTAAACTCGCTCGTTCCAGCTCATACACTTCTCGCATGAAAAACAGATCTATTAGCTTTGCCCTATTCTTTGTCGCGATGACCACGTTGTTGTATGAGCTGAACCTTGTCAAAATTTTTGACACCTTGTGGGCATCTAACTTTAGCTATATCGTTATTTCTCTAGCGATGTTTGCACTGGGCTTAGCCGGCATTTACACCACACTATCCCCTATTAGGGCCGATGCACTTGGCAACAAAATTTTACCCATTTTGTGTGTCCTCTTTGGCCTATCAATACTCGGCACCTTACTTATCATCAACCACTTCCCATTTGACATCGTCAACATGGGTAAGAAACCATGGCTCGTCGTTTTAGACATTCCTATCCCACTGAGCATCCGAAACATTTTCATCACTATCGGCTACATTACTGTCCCATTTTTTATCAGTGGCTTGATTCTCACCACCCTGTTTTCAAATTACGCCAAAGACATCCAGCGCCTGTATTTTTATGATTTGGTGGGGGCCTCTATCGGCTGCGTAATTATCATCCCATTATTGCCATTAGTCGCCCCTGAAGGCCTTATTATTTTGGCAGCCGGGCTTTGCTTGTTAGCTGCGGCACTATTTCGCCTTACCAAGTTCACCCTATTGCTGGCGGCTGTCGGCATTGTGCTAGGCGCATATCCGTTTACCCAAGACAATTACTTTTCTTTAGAGTTACAGTCTGATAAACGTCAGATTAAGCAATTCAAACAGAAAACAGAATTAACACATTGGGACCCAATTGCCCGCGTTGACATTATCGACTTTAGAGGCAAGCCCGACGAGCCAGAGGGCATTAAATGGATCGCTTATGACGGCGGTTCGCAAACCAGTTATTTTTATAAATTTGACGGCAACTTTCAAAAAATTCGCGATGACGTCAATAACGGCCTAAGCGACCAACACTTCTGGGGCAATGTTGTTATCGCTTCACACCTGCTAAAAAAAGACACCAACCAAGATGTGTTGGTTATTGGTAGTGCGGGTGGACAAGAGATGACCGCAGCGCTGACCTATGGCGCGAAGTCAGTGGATGGTGTGGAGTTAGTCGGTAAAGTGGTTGATTTAGGTAAACAGGAATATGCTGAATACACGGGTAACGTTTTCAACCACCCCAAAGTAAACGCCCAGAAAGGCGAAGGCCGTAGTTTTTTGCGCTCAACTGACAAGAAGTACGACATCATCCAAATAATGAGCAACCACACAAGCTCAAGTATCGCAGCAGGCAGCGCGGCCGCGGATCCAACGTATTTGCAAACTAAGGAAGCCTATTTAGAGTACTTCTCGCATCTAAAAGACGATGGTGTATTGCACGTCAATCATCATGTATACAACCGCATGCTTGCCACTGCAGCTACCGCATGGAAAGAAATGGATAGAGGGGACTTTTACCCACATGTATTGGTATTAATGGTACCGGGCACACAAGATAATCTGCCCACTTTTATGGTTAAAATGACCCCATGGATACAAGCGGAAATCGACGTACTGGACACGCTACTGCGCCATAGCCGCGTATTCGTAAACCCACTTGAGCCGAGTGACAACCCTTTATTTCAGCGGCTAATGCGAGGCGAACTGACCAAACAAGACTTGGCGAGCACCGCCTATCAAGTGCGGCCAACCACGGACGATCACCCGTATTTCAACTTGCTGCGTAAAACCAACCAAGACGTAGTAGCTGACCCTGAAAACTTGCTGGATAAGTCAACCGCAAGATTGCTAAACTCCCAGCGTAAGGCAGGCATTCCGATGGATGTCATGCACTTATATATCGTGGGTGCTGGGGCGTCAGTTTTTGCGTTGTTGGTGTTTTTAATCCCTCTACTTTTTTCTAAGGTAGGTCGCGCACCCTGGCCAAACAAGTTGCCGACATTGAGCTATTTCTCCTTACTTGGCCTTGGCTTTATTTTGTTTGAACTCGTATCTATCCATCTGTTAATGCGGTTGATTGGTTACCCACTGTATACCTTAACGACCGTCATATTCGGGTATTTAATTGGTGCGGGTATCGGAAGCTTAGCCTCCGAGAAGATGGGCATCAGCCCTCGGCGCCGCTGGCGTGTACCATTTGTTGGCATTCTTATAACCTCTATCCTGATGTTAATCATTCACCCCTTCATTATTGATAGCTTTCTACCATACGCGCAATGGGTACGAATCACTGCGGCACTAGTGCTTGTTCTGCCTATCGCGTTTTTCTTAGGCATGGCTTTTCCATTGGGTGTATTACGCGTTTCTCAGACACCCTATGCTCAACAAGCGATCGCTTGGGCTTGGGGTATTAATGGGGTGTTTACTGTTATCGGTAGCTTTTTAAGCGCCGTGCTGTCTATCTATTTTGGCTTTACCATCACGCTATGTGTGGCAATATTATGTTATTTGGCGGCGATGCTGGTGTTTAGGAAATTGACGCTAAGCGAGCGTTACTAAACAACAATTTTTTCTTTTTAGTGAGGCAACGATGGGCATGTTAAATATGCAAATGGACGAGCAGCTGGTGATTGCCACACAAGACATGCCATGGCAGCCAAGTCCAGCAAATGGTGTGTTGCGTAAACCGTTAGCTCGGGAAGCCGCTGAACACGGCCATGCGACCAGCCTTGTTCAATATGAACCGGGCGCGCGCTTCCCGACTCACTCACACCCCTATGGTGAAGAAATTTTAGTGCTAGAGGGCGTGTTTTCAGATGAAAGCGGTGACTATGGGCCCGGGTATTATTTTCGTAATCCACCCGGATCTAGTCACGCACCGTTCAGTAAAGAGGGTTGTGTACTATTTGTTAAGCTGCATCAGTTTTCAGCAAATGATTTAAGCCAAGTTAGCATTGATACAAACAATACCCAGTGGGTGCAGGGACACGGCAACCTTCAAGTAATGCCTCTTCACCAACACGAAGGAGAAAGTGTCGCTCTGGTTAAATGGCCAGCCGGTGAGCAGTTCATTGCGCATACTCATTATAGTGGTGAAGAAATTTACGTCATTTCAGGAGAGTTTATAGACGAACACGGACGCTACCCTGCCGGAACTTGGATTCGCAGCCCCCATATGAGCAGCCACCACCCTTATGTTGAACAAGAAACCATCATTTGGGTGAAGACTGGGCATCTACCTATTTAGACCTCAAACTCCGACTGAAGCCAGGCGAGCATCGCTTGCGCTTCTTTATTTTTCTTCCTAGACGGCACACTTTTTAACTTATAACCATAGCCGTTCAAAACACGCTTAAACAGCGGCACCAGTAAACCAGACAGCAATTCATCTTGCATCATCTCGTCTGCCAACACTAAGCCCTGTCCATCAATGGCTGCTTGTACTCTCACATTCGCATCTTCAATGGTTTGCCTTGGGTTATTTATAGATTCACCCCCAAACCATTCATGCCACAAATCTAAGTGTCGGTGCTCAGACAATAAGGTGGTATTTTCTAACACACTGATATCGCGCTTTATTGACCTCGCTAACATGGGGCTACAAACGGGATACAAAGGCATTGGCACCTGCAGTATTTCGTCGTTCGAGACCTCGCTACAACTACCCCACACAATAGCTAAATCAACTTCATCAAGGGAGAAGTCTTCTAGGTTTACATTATGCTGAAACACGACAGATGTTTCTGGATGGGTTTGCAAGAACTTAGCCACACGTGGGGACAACCACCTCGCGGCAACATAAGTGGTGGCACCAATCACTACGTCGTAAGTCGCGAAGGGCTTCAACTGTGTAAGGCCTTGTTCCAAGTCTAAAAACACCCCTTTAACCACTTGATGTAGCTTTTGACCTTGCTCAGTTAGGTACACTTGCCGAACGCTACGCTTAAACAATTGGGTATTAATTGATTGCTCTAACTGACGGATTTGATAACTGACCGCACCTTTAGTGATACACAACTCTTTTGCCGCCTCGCTAAAACTTAGGTGGCGCGCTGCAGACTCGAATACTTTGAATCTATCTAATGAAGGTAAGCTATGTTTCATATAGTGTTTTATTTATATTTTCAGAATTATAGTTTAATTATTTTTAACTATAGTATAAATTTACTAAGTTGTCAGTGAATAACAAATTCGACAAAATAGGTCGATCTCATACCTAATTGAAAATGAACAGTAAATCGATTAAAAGCCATGCACGCGTAGTCGTCATCGGAGGAGGCATAGCAGGAACATCCACTCTATATCATCTAACGCAAGAGGGTTGGTCTGACGTCGCCCTAGTAGAACGCGATGAACTTACCTCAGGTTCTACGTGGCATGCCGCAGCCCAGGTTACCCAATTTGGTGCTAATCAAACCATGTTTGGCCTAAAGCGCCATAGCATCAACTTGTACCGTAAGCTTGCTGCCGACCCTGACTTTCCGATCAACTACCACATCACCGGCGGCATGCGCTTAGCGCACAACCAAGAACAAATAGACCTTTATCAACATTTTATCGGTGTCGCAGGCGGCATGGACGTGGAGATGGAATATATCGACGCAGCCGAAGCAGGCAAGCGACACCCTCTGCTCAACACAGATGGATTGCTAGGCGCGTGGTGGGACCCGCTTGACGGCGACATTGACCCGGCCCAATTGGTATTCGCTTTGGCACGCAAAGCCAAACAAGCCGGAGCCGAAATCTATCGATATAACCCGGTGGAAAATATCACTCAAAAGGCCAGCGGAGAATTTATCGTCCATACACAAAAAGGCGACATTACCTGCGAGAAAGTGGTAAATGCAGCGGGGTATCGGGTTAACGAAGTGGGCAACATGCTTGGAGTGACGCATCCCGTTACCTCTATGGAGCACATGTATTTTTTAACCGAGCCGATAAAGCAACTTGAACAATTAGATTTTAGAGTACCTATTATTCGTGACCCCGGCGACGATTTCTATAGCCGCCAGGAAAAACAGGGGCTATTAGTCGGCGTGTATGAGCAAAGTTGTAAAACGTTTGGTATGGATGGCATCGACCTCAATTTCACTAAAGCCCTTTGCCCTTCAGATTTGGACCGTTGCTTGGACAACATGGAGCGTATTTTTGAGCGCTTGCCAAGCTTGACTGAAACAGGCATCCATACCGTTATTAATGGCCCAATCACCTACACCATTGATGGCGCACCACTAGTCGGCCCGATACCGGGGGTACAAAATGCTTATGCCTGTTTGGGCTTACGCGCTGGGATTGGTGAAGGTGGCGGCCACGGGAAGATTCTTGCTGAACTAATGGTGCATGGCGAATGTGAGTGGGATGCTTGGTATCTCGATCCGAGGCGCTTCTCGCAATACGCAAATACAGAGCACACCTGCCTAAAAGCAATCGAAGACTACCAAAACGAATTCCATTACCACCTACCGCACGAACATCGACCCGCTGCACGATTGGCACGCACAACCCCGTTGTATGCGGCTTTGGACCAACACCATGCTGTCTGGGGTACGGTTAATGGTTGGGAGCGCGCCTTATTTTTCAAACCTAATGCTGATTTTATTGACGAGCATAGTTTTCTCTTCACTCCAACCAAAGACGTAGTGGCAAAAGAAGTGGAGGCCATTGCAAGCGGTGTCGGTATGATGGAAGTATCGGGCTTCAACCGTTACGAAATTAAAGGAACAGGCGCTGAGGCATTTCTAGAGAACATGATCTGCGGCAATATGCCAAAAACCTCCAGCAAGGTAAACCTATGCTATCTGTTAACCGAAAAAGGCAATGTATTGTCTGAAGCGACCATCACCAAGCTCGGCAAGGACCATTATTGGTATGGTTCTGCAGCCGCCGCTGAATGGCACGACCGCGATTGGTTAAACCAACATAAACCAGACAGCGTGTCTATTACCGAGATGGCAAGTACGCACACCATCCTAGTTGTAGCCGGGCCGAAATCACGCGAACTGCTGAAATCTGTCTCCCCACGCAACGATTGGTCTGCGCAAGCTTTTCCTTGGATGCGCGCTAAATCGATGTTTATCGGTCACGCGCAAGTATTGGCGATGAGCGTTAGTTTTTCTGGTGAATTGGCCTATGAGTTACACGTGCCGAATGAACAGCTTTACTTAACCTGGAAGACCCTACTTGAAGCGGGCTTAAACTTTGGACTAGTCCAGTTTGGCTTATACGCCACTGAATCAATGCGCCTTGAAAAGGGGTATAAACACTGGAAAGCTGACCTTATTTACGAGCAAAACCCCATTGAGTCTGGTCTGGAACGGTTTGTTAACCTTGATAAACGCAGTTTTATTGGCAAAGCGGCATTACTTGAGCAACTCAAACGCGGACACCGCAAGTTGTTTGTGACCATGCAAGTTGATTGTGACGCCGCGCCCGCCCACGGCGGCGACCCGGTATTTGCAGGTGGCAAACAAATTGGGACAATTTCATCCGCAGGCTACGGCCATCGTGTGCAAAAGAATTTAGCCTATGCATTTGTTAAACCCGAATTTGCCGCTCTAGGAACCCGTGTAGAAGTTGGCATTTTAGGACAACGATATACCGCTATAGTGACTGAAAGTTGCCTATACGACCCACAAAACGAGAAGGTGAAAGCCTGATGGAGCACCGCAAACGTACTCGAAGAGGCACTCAAAGCAGCCGTGAGGCCATGCACGCAATGCGCGCTAAACCACCTGCGACCGACCCCTGTCCACCTGGGCCTAAAGGTGGCCAATACAAGCCACTCAGTGATCATGATTGCCAATCAATCATGGACACCGCTCTTAGAATATTAGAAGAGATTGGCATGGGTGAGTCACCCAGTGTGCTCACAGAACAAGCTGTTCACTGCGGCGCACAGCTTAACCAGAAAGGTAGATTGTGTTTCCCCAAAGCGATGGTAGAAGACATCGTAGCGAATGCTTGTAAAACATTTACCTTTTACGGTCGCGATCCAAAACATGACTTTCAAGTCGGTGGCGATCGTGTTTATTTCGGCACGGGCGGGGCTGCGGTACAAACATTGGATTTAGACACTGGGGTATATCGGCCATCCACACTTCAAGACTTATATGACTTCACTCGGCTAACTGACACATTAAATAACGTCTCGTGGTTCACCCGTTGTTGCGTCGCAACAGACATTCCAAATAACTTCAATCTCGACGTAAACACCGCCTACGCATTGCTTAAAGGCACCACAAAACCGGTGGGCACCAGTTTTTTCATTGATGAATATGTAGACCCAATCGTCGATATGTTCGACATTGCATTAGGCGACAAAGGAAAATTCAGAGAACGGCCTTTTTGTAAAGCACATATCAGCCCGGTTATTTCACCATTACGCTATGGCGAAGACGCTGTATTGGTCGCGCTTGCAGCGATGAAGCGCGGCATGCCGCTCAATAATATTATCGCCGCCCAATCGGGTGCGACTTCACCGGCGACAATCGCCGGCATGCTGACGTGCACCTTAGCAGAGACACTCGCCGCCTTGGTGATGGTCAACGTATTTGAGCCCGGTTACCCCATGATATTTTCTAATTGGCCATTCACTATTGATTTGCGCACTGGCTCCTTTGCCGGTAGCGGCGGCGAGATATCACTGCTTAATGCTGCAGCAGCACAATTATCAAACTGGCTCGGCTTGCCCTCTGGTGTGGCCTCTAGCATGGCTGATGCTAAAGCCGTCGATGCGCAAATGGGGTTGGAAAAAGGTTTATCGGCCCTCGCTACAGGGCTAGCCGGCGGCAATATGATTTACGAATCCTCTGGCATGATGGCAAGTTTGCTAGGGGTTTCATTTGAGGCATTTCTCATTGACGACGAGATGCTCTCACACGTATATCGCATCATCCGCGGTGTAGAAGTGACCGAAGAAACTTTAGGTTTTGAAGCGATCAAAGACACCGTGTATGGCGATGGCCACTTCCTTGGCAATATGCATACGATGCAAGCGATGGAACGCGATCATTTCTACCCGAAGCTATCAGACCGCATCGACCCACGAAGCTGGGAAATGGAAGGTAAAACCGACATGTGGAACCGCGCTAATGTACAGGTCAGAGACATCCTGAAAAACCACCAGCCTGAATACCTCAACGACGACGCTGACAAAGCACTAAATAGAAATTATAAGCTCTTCTTATAAGCTTAATGAAGCTGATAATTATTCTATAATTTACTGAAAAAATTTAAGGTTCCATTTTATCTCTGTACTTACTACAATAGTAATCAGACATGATCATAAACAATTGGAGTTACAGGATGACCACATTAAACCATATTTTATTAAGCGTAATTTTGTCTGTTATTTTATTCACCCATAGCGCATTCGCGCATAATAAAGTGGTGGTCATACCGCTTGGCGAAACAACTTCTAACATTGAAAATACGGTTAAAATACGCCCTTCTTTTAGAATTATAGATACGTCTAACACTGGTGAAGCACCAACCTTAGGTCGGCTTGAGTATACATCTGACGAAAGACCTTCTTCTAAAAGCGTTTGGGGAAAAGTATGCGATGATTGTTTTGAGGGAGGCCATGGAGATTGTCCTGCCACTTCTAATAGCCCTCATTCAGCAGCAATTGCAGTTTGCAAAGACTTAGGTTTTGATAGAGGAGAAGTCCTACCAGATGGCATAGCATCAAGCACTGGTGCTTTGGACTTTACCTTAGATAACGTAGTGTGTCCTACTGGCTCGAATAGCTTTACCGATTGCACCAGTGAACATCATAATTCAGGTAGTGGTATGTGCTCCTTAGGTGATGAAGTAACTATTGCCTGCTCAAATGACCCAGTAGTCGTCGACCCCGGCAAAATTACTTTAGATGACAAAACGGTATCGTGCGGCCAAAGTGAAGGTCGTATAGATTTATTTCCTCAAGAATATAATAGGTTAATTACTGGAATGCCCCCTTCGATTGCAGCGGGGACCAACACTGATTTTGATATTCGCGATAGAAGCATAGTTACCGAATTAGGTGATCCGGTGGTCCTCTTGGAGGTAAATACCACTCGAATATTTGATCGCAATTATGATTGCAGCGGTATTTCACCTTCTAGCAACGAGACGGTAGATTTTAGTTTCGCAACCAATTCGGGCGTAACTTGGCGCGTAACTGGAAACATTACTATTAGCGGTGGGAGTCCAAATGGTATTGGAGGAATACATAGTTTCAGTATCCATCTTACGAATTGGTCTATAGAGACTGTGCCCCCTGCATGATATATTGCCGACCGACCTATTTGAAATCTCGACTTGAGTGTCTGATCTTAATTGAATAGATGGCGCCCTCGATCCGCTTACATATGATACTATTTTCACTTTATGCTTGAAGTGAAAAATGTCCCGAACCATTGCTATCGTCGAAGACGATGCTGATCAACGAGAAAATTACGCCGATGCCTTGAGAGGACAAGGTTATGAAGTGGTCGTTTACGCAAACAAGCCGGAGGCATTAACAGGGTTTCATCAGAAACTACCTGACCTCGCTATTCTCGATATTATGCTCGAGGATGAAATGGATGGCGGCTTCGATTTGTGCAGAGAATTACGCCAGCTCAGCCCGCAACTGCCGATCATTTTTCTAACAGCGCGTAACAGCGATATTGATCGTGTTTCTGGCTTGCGTTTGGATGCGTGGGACTACATCACCAAACCGGTGAATTTGCAGTTTTTGGGGGTTCGGGTTTCATCTTTATTTCGTATAGCCAGCACGGTCACTAGCGCCAATGAGGGGCCGACCGCCTTACACATGGGCGAGCTTTATCTAGACGAAGCCAGCTTAACCGTTAGTTGGAAGCAACACTCTCTCAACCTAACATTGACTGAATTTTGGGTGGTGGAATCACTAGCGCGACAACCGGGCACTGTAAAATCTTATGATGCCTTAATGCAAGTGACAAAACAAAGTTATGTAGAAAAGAACACGATCAATGGCTACATTCGTCGTATTCGTAAAAAATTCAAGCAAGTCGATGATGGTTTTAGCCATATCGAAACGGTATTTGGTGTAGGTTACCGTTGGCATAACGATTAGCACGCGGGTTTTACTGAGGGCTTAAGATGTTAAAGTGGTTTAGATACCTTAGCATCCGTACTAAGTTAATATGGCTAGTTCTAGCCATGTTTACGATTCCTTGGATGGGTAACCAATACATTCAAGAAATGAAGGAGTTTTTACTTCAAGGCCAAAAGGAGGCGCTATTACTAACCGCCGGCGGCTTGGCCACCATTCTTAACGAACGAACCGACTTGTTTGAGCAAGACACTGGCGTGCCAGAATACTTGGGCGAACAAAATGATTCTTTCGCGTATCAGTTACCACGTTTACTGCAACTCGATGGCGATGCCGCCGACTGGGGAGAGCCTGCTCTACGCGAAAGACAGAGTTACAGCAAAGGCAAAACCAAAGAATGTGACGCAAACTACGAAGTGGAAGACTTTGAACTCACTCACTTAATGGGCTATCGCGGGTCTTGGTTATATGCCTTATTCGAGGTTACTGATCAAAGTCTCATCTTTAGAGATTTAGACCGTCTTAAGTTGGGCAATGGCGACCATTTACGCATAGTTATCCAGCACCCTAACAACACGCTGTCACGCTATACCATAGTAGCTCGCGGGCCTGGACGCATGTCAACCTATTTGGTGCAGAATGACTGGCAGTCGCCGTTGATTGGCGACCCGGTCAACAACATCGTTGCCGTATTAAAAGAAATTGACCGTGGCTATGCCATCGAACTTCGACTGCCTCGTTATTTAGTCGGCCAATATAGCCGTTTAGGCTTTACTTTAATCGATGTTGACGATACGCAAACACGTGAGCTAAAGACACAAATTTCAACCTACCCTTCAGCGGAAAATAATCAGCCTGGACGCGTCTTGCTTACCTCTCCAGAGTTAACTAGCCTACTAAGAGGGCTAAACCAGCCGAACTCACGTATTTGGATTCTAGACGATCAACAACAAGTGCGTGCGGTGGTGGGCGGACTTTCTCCATTGGTGCCAACCACCGAAGAACGACCGGAAGCAGTGACTCAATTTGCCAAGATGAAGCGCCGCTTATCGGACAAAATCGATAGTGTGCTTAAAAGGCCCAATGTCAAGTTTGAGGACCTTGCTTCTAATATTACGGTGCGTCGTGACGAGATGATCCTAGATGTACTAGAAGGCTCGCCGAAGGCTGACACCCGGCGCTCCGTAGACAACAAAGTAAAAATTGTAATGGCAGGTCACCCAATTCGGGCGGGCAATAGTGTGTTAGGTGCAGTGGTGGTAGAACAAAGCTCAAACGCTATACTCACGCGGCAATACGAACTACTCAAAAGCTTAGCTGCGGCAAGCTTGTTAGTATTTGCGTTTATCACCATGATGCTTATTATTTTTGCGTGGCGGTTAACCGTGCGCATTGGGCGCTTACGCGATACCACGGAACAAGCAATCACCCGAGAAGGCCGTGTACAAGAAGGCCTCATTCCCAATCGGTACTACCCACGTGATGAACTGGGCGATTTAGGTCGCAGTATCACCAGTATGCTACGGCGCCTTTCTGGTTACACCCAATATCTGGAAGGTTTGCCAGATACCTTAGCGCATGAGCTCAATAACCCACTTAATGTGGTTAGCTCGTCGCTACAAAATCTTGAACAGGAGCAAGGTAACCTCAGCGACAACAAATATATGGAACGCGCTCAGGCGGGGGTGCATCGACTGCGGCATATTCTGACCAGTTTAACTGAGGCTGCAAACTTAGAGGATGCCATGCAGACCGAAGAAAAAGAGCGCTTGGATTTAACCAAGATGCTGCCAGATTATGTTGAAGGTGCACGATCTGTCTACCCTCAACACCGCTTTGATTTACAGCTCGGTAACGGATCAATAGTGGTCATGGGCTCGGAAGACCATATAGCTGAACTGCTCGACAAATTGATTGATAACGCTGCGCAGTTTGGCACCAAAAACACCCCAATTACTGTGCGCCTGAGGCGGTTTAATACGCGTATTGTTTTAAGCGTCGAAAATGAAGGGCCGCAAATTGACGAAGAACTTCAAGAGCGTATTTTTGAACCGATGGTGTCGCTAGGTCGAAAAGACGCCAAGCAATCTCATTTGGGCCTAGGTTTGTATGTAGTGCGTTTAATTGCTGAATTCCACCAAGCTTATGCACGAATGCGAAACACTACCAATGGCAAAGGCGTAGTTATTTCCGTTTCTTTTCCAAGCGCTTAAAGCTGCGCCAAGCTTGCCTTTACCGCTTGTCGCAAAGTCGCTTCTACTTCTTTCCTCCCTGTTTGCTGCAATTCACTGGCGATCGTTGCCCAGCTCTTTTGTTGCAATAGTTTGCGAACTAACACGCGTTGATAGGTTTCGTCGAGCTGACTAAAGGCCGCTGGACTAGCGACAACGAGCCGGCCCAGTTTTTGCAGCGACCCAACGGTACTTTCGTACGGTCGATGCCCTTGGGTGAAATACATTAGGTCGCTGAGACATTGTGCCGATAAGCTCTTACCCTCAATGGGGCTTTGCATCGTAAGCGACAGCTCACGCAACAAAGGCCAATCTAACTCTCGCAAGCTCTCTGTCAATTGCGCTTCAAACTGCCGCTTAAAACTTATTCGCGCCTCTGACTTCACCGCTTTACCTTGCAAAGAAACCGCCTTTAACACTAAAGCAGAATATAAGCCACTTGCTGAATTGACCGAATCACTCATTCGCACTACGTGATAGGCTGACTTTTTCCAAAAATTAAGCAAACTAATATCTGCCCCAAAACTACTCGCGAACAAATCCACCTCACCGTCTAACAAGCTTTCTACATCGGTTAATAATGTGGAGCCAAAACCCCTGTTCTGAAAATCTGGACGAATAGCGATACGTTGCACCCGCGCTGTTAAGCACCGCGCCCCACCTGCAAGCCCAAGATGCGCGGCTAATATTTCTGGCACCAAATGACCTTTAGGTCGTCGTTGCCCCAAGCACACAGCTTGCGCCATTTCCTCTTCTAAACCGCCTTCTTCGCACAACCAAAGAACACCAGATACGGTTTCTTGATGAAATTGCACAAATAAACGGTGATTGGGTGCATCTAGTAAATAACGTAAATCGACAGGTCTAGTCTGATAATGAGCCGACACAAGTAAGCCCATGATTTGCTCCATCAACGATTCGTCAGAAACTAATTCGTCAGAAACTAATTCTTCAGATGTTAATTCTTTGGCTACAAGCGTTTCTATCGAGGGAACCTCGGCTGCACTAGTCTTCGCGCGCAACAGTAACAAGCGATCAGTGATATGTTCTAATGGGTCATCTTCAGCCCAACGAATGGCTTGTTGTAACTGGCAAAACCGCGCGCCTCGCGTACACTGATCTAATGTTTGCCTAAATTTAAGATGAAACCCACGCCCCGACCCTTCATAGCCTTGTACGGTTGTCGCGAAAACTAAACGACTATGTGATTTAAGTAATTTCTCTAACCGAGGAAGGCCGATAGACGCAGCTTCATCTACAAGCATTAAGTCATAGGCTTGTCCGTTGCTCAGCGCCTCATCGACGCTGATTTTTTCTACTCTAGCAGCACCAAAACAGATAGCTTGCGAATCGTCTGCTGATAACCCAAGACCCGCATTCAAATGTTTAAATACGGTGTCAGTCGATTGAGCTTGACCACCAATCACCGCTACATGCTTAACTAAGTTTTGCTGGAGCAAACTCGCTATACCCAAGCCTAAGACTGCCGACTTACCGCGCCCTCGGTCGGCAACCAGCACGGCAGGCCGCTTTCTTTGGCCTGTCATGACTTTCACCACCGCGCTCACCGCGCTAGTTTGGTCGGTTGTGAGTGCTGCGTTGTCGTCTTCATGTTCACCTTGGTATGGCGTAATAGGGGCGCAATTAGACTGTACGCCTTGGCTCAACAACTCGACAACTTCATTTGATTTAAGCAGGCTCACCCATCGAGCAAGATAATGCCCTGTCACGTCTTCTGTATGTAAAGGAAAGGGTGTTAGTTTTGCGTTAAATGGGTCAGCATAATCAGCCCACTGACTCAATGTCGGGCAGAGCAAAATCAGTGCGCCACCTGCGACGATGGTGCCACTTACCGCCGCAAAAGCGTTAGGGTCTAACCCCGTAAATGCGTCTATCACCACCGCATGGGCATCCACCCCTAATAGCCGAAGCGCCTGCTTATTGTGGTCGACTTCTTCGTTTAGTTTAATAATAAATTGATGCGCTAACGGCGCGATTAACTGTTCAGCTGTTTGCTGACACCAAGTGCGCTCACCGCTAATAACGATCAGTCTACGGGCTGGCTTAGTGCTTAGTTTAGTTGTTGGAAGTGCGCTCACGCGCGCATTTTAAGTATTAATCTTGTTAAGAGCAAAAGACATATTGCAGTAAACAGTTACATGGTCAGCTACAATCGCATTTTTTAACACGCTTTTAGCTATGCACGACCCCTTTGACTTTGCACCAAAAATCCCGAAATTTACGGTTATTGGTAACCCAATAGCCCATAGCAAATCGCCGCAGATCCATCAGCTTTTCGCGCAACAATTTGACTTGGACATCGAATACGGTACTACCTTAGGTGAGTCAGGCGGATTTAACCAAGCTGTGCAGCACTTTAAAGCCATCAACGGTAAAGGCATGAATGTCACCGTACCGTTTAAATTAGAAGCGCACCGACTTTGTGATGAACTCACTGAACGCGGGGACTTAGCGGGCGCAGTCAACACATTGAAGTTTTCTGACGACGGCAAAGTGCATGGTGATAACACGGATGGCATTGGTCTTTTGCGTGACATTACGCAAAACCTAGGCTGTGAATTAAAAGACAAACACGTTTTATTAATCGGTGCTGGTGGTGCAGTTCGTGGCGTTTTGCAGCCGCTGCTAGAAGCAAAGCCTAGCACTCTAGTCGTTGCAAATCGTACCGAAGGCAAAGCAATCGACTTGGCTGAATTATTCAAGCCAATCGGCCCAATCTCTTCTTCCAGCCTTAAAAACTTAGCCGGCCAACAATTTGATGTATTGATCAACGGTACCGCAGCGAGCTTACACGGTGAACTCCCTGAATTACCTCGCGGCTTGTGCGCGCAAGGCGCATTAGCTTATGACATGATGTATGCCGCACAGCCTACTTTATTCATGAAATGGGCCTTTAATGATGGCGCGACATTAGTCAGTGACGGCTTAGGCATGTTAGTGGAACAAGCCGCCGAGGCCTTTAGTATTTGGAACGGTGTCACGCCAAATACTACCCCAGTCATTGCTCACTTACGCCAAGGTATTTCATAGAAAACCCGGAATCACGACGCGCTGTAAAAAGTGGCACAAACCTTTATAATCCGCGCCCGACCTTAACGTCTATCCTGTTTAATGGCTGACTTACAACAAGAAATTAATCGCCGCCGTACCTTCGCGATAATTTCTCACCCCGATGCGGGTAAAACCACATTAACTGAGAAGCTACTGCATTACGGCGGTGCGATTCAAACAGCGGGCACGGTTAAGGGCAGAAAAAACACCAAAATGGCTACTTCCGACTGGATGGAGCTTGAGCAACAGCGCGGTATTTCTGTGACTTCATCGGTCATGCAGTTTGAATACAAAGACGCTATCATCAACTTATTGGACACACCCGGTCATGCGGATTTCTCGGAAGACACCTACCGAACTCTAACGGCGGTTGATTCAGCGCTGATGGTGATTGACGTTGCTAAAGGCGTAGAGGAACGCACCATTAAGCTAATGGAAGTGTGTCGATTACGTACCACCCCTATCATGACCTTCATCAACAAACTCGACCGTGAAGGCCGAGACCCCATTGAGCTGATGGATGAAGTAGAAGAGGTGCTTAAAATTCGGTGTGCGCCGATGACTTGGCCTATCGGCATGGGCAGAAGCCTAAAAGGTATTTACCGCTTTTATGACGACACCGTGCGGCTGTTTGCCAATCGCGGCGCGCCGGGCGACGAAGATATTTTTATCAAGGGTTTAGATAATCCTGAGGTTGATCAATACTTAGGTTCTGATGCCGCCGACTTTCGCGATGAAATAGAATTAGTTGAAGGCGCTAGCCATTCTTTTGACAAACAAGCCTATTTAGACGCAGAACTATCCCCCGTATTTTTTGGCTCTGCACTCGGTACGTTAGGCACCGACGAGATGATGGACATGTTCGTAGAATATGCTCCCGTACCTCAAGGGCGCGAATCAGAGACGCGTAAAGTAGACGCCTTAGAAAATAAATTCACTGGCTTTGTATTTAAAATCCAAGCTAACATGGACCCATCACACCACGACCGTGTTGCTTTTTTACGCATTGCCTCAGGTCGTTTTGAAAAAGGCATGAAGGTGAAACACGTGCGCGCAGGCAAAATAATGGCTGTGCACAATGCGCACACTTTTCTAGCCGCGAAACGAGACAATGCCGAAGAAGCTTATGCAGGCGACATCTTAGGGCTGCACAACCACGGCACCATACAAATTGGCGACACCTTCACCGAAGGCGAAGACCTGAAATACATTGGTGTGCCAAACTTTGCCCCTGAGCTATTTCGACGTGTGCGTTTGCGTGACCCTCTCAAGGCGAAAGCCCTACAGAAGGGTTTGGTACAACTTAGTGAAGAAGGGGCAACGCAAGTATTCAAACCCTTAATAAGTAACGACCTCGTTTTAGGTGCGGTGGGCATATTACAGTTTGATGTGGTCGCGCACCGCCTAAAGCATGAATATGCAGTAGAGTGTTCATTTGAAGCCGTCCCCGTTGTTGCTGCCCGATGGGTAGAATATAACGAGGGCGCTAACGAAACCGAGTTCAGACGTAAGAACGAAGCTAATCTTGCCTTGGACGGCGCAGGATACTTAACTTACATCGCCCCCAACCGCGCCAATTTAAGTCTTGTACAAGATCGGTTTCCAGATATCTCATTTCGCAATACCCGTGAAGTCTAATTTGAGAAACGCCTAATGTCAGAAACCCACAATAATAAACCGACAGGGCCGCTATCTGGCTTACGGGTTTTAGATTTATCTCGCATTCTAGCGGGCCCTTATTGCACCCAATTGCTGGGGGATTACGGCGCCGATATCATCAAAGTTGAGCGTCCAGGGCTGGGCGACGACACCCGCTCATGGGGCCCGCCTTATGTAACCGATAGCGAAGGTGAACCAACCTCCGAAAGCGCGTATTACCTTAGCACGAATAGAAATAAACGTTCTATCGCAGTAGATATCTCCACCGAAGAAGGCGCGGCGGTAGTTAAGAAACTAGTTCGCCACTGCGACATCATGATCGAGAACTTTAAAGTCGATGGACTAAAGAAATACGGCCTCGATCACGAAGCTATCTTAAAAGACCACCCCGGGCTGATTTACTGCTCTATTTCTGGCTTTGGTCAAACTGGCCCTAATGCCAGCAAACCGGGTTACGATTTATTGGTGCAAGCGTTCGGCGGCATCATGAGCTTAACCGGCGAAGCAGAAGGTGACCCAATGAAGGTCGGCGTTGCCGTTGCTGATGTGATGTGTGGCATGTATGCCAGCACCGCGATACTCGCCGCTTTGCGTCACCGTGACCAAACAGGTGAAGGCCAATACATCGATATTGGCTTAGCTGATACCCAAATCGCGTGGCTCATCAATCAAGGAACGAATTATCTCACATCCGGCAAGGAGCCAGTACGACACGGTAACGAACACCCCAACATTGTGCCGTACCAAGTATTTTCAGCAAGTGATGGGCATGTGATTGTCGCCGCAGGTAATGACACACAGTTTACGCGTTTTTGTCAATTGCTTGACTTAGACCAGCTGGCCAAGGACAGCCGCTTCGCTGGTAATGCCGTGCGCGTAAAAAACCGCGAAATACTCATCCCTTTACTCAGCAACCGAATCAAACAAATGCGAAAACAAACGCTCGTTGAGGGAATGGAAAAACTCAAAATTCCAGGTGGTGTGATTAACACCCTGCCAGGAGTATTTGCCAGCGAACAAATCGCCGCGCGTGACATGAAGGTAAGCATGCCACATGCGCTAGCTGGCACAGGTAAAGTGGATTTAATCGGCAACCCCGTTAAGTTTAGTAAAACGCCGGTTTCTTATCATCGCGCCCCACCAACTTGTGGAGAACATACCGATGAAATTATTCGGGAGTTACTATCTTAATTCGCTGGTTACACCGGCGCACGCCTATCATTCAACACGGTAATACGGTTCATTTCTCGACTGGCGGGTAGATAGTCCGCTGTAGCGTAATGCCAAGTACAACGGTTGTCCCACATCGCCACAGTGTTGGGTGTCCAGCGAAAGCGTATTTGATGCTCGGGTTGATTGATGTGGTGCAGCAAATAACTGAGTAGCTGATTACTATCCGTCGCGCGCATCCCCACAATGTGCTGAGTAAAACTTTCGTTAACATATAAAAACTTTCTGCCAGATACTGGGTGTGTTTTCACAACGGGATGAATAGCCGAACCAAAACGTTGGTGCGCATCGGTGAGTTTGTCGCTACTGCTTTCACCTACCGCAAAGTTATTTCTGAAATCCCCCATATCGTGCACCGCTGTTAGCTCAGCAATTTCTGATTTCATCGCGTCCGACAAAGTTTCATAAGCATGAGACAAAGAAGCCCACAAAGTATCGCCTCCTAAGTCTGGAATTTGACGAGATACCAATATCGAGGTAAAGGGTGGATTATCCTGAAAAGAGTAATCTGTGTGCCAACCATCCGCATCGGGCGGGTTATCAGCATCATTTTTCAAAATGACAATATTGGGGTAGCCTTCAACGTGTGGATAAACAGGGTGCTGCCCTTGTAAATCACCGAATGACGCTGCGAGTCGAATATGCGCGTGTGGCATTAAAGACTGATCGCGGAAGAATATAACCTGATGCTCAATGAGTGCGTTGTATAGTTGATCATACTGCTCATTTGAACTGACTTCATTTAGATTGATACCGGAAATTTCTGCACCAAGCGCTGGTACTAACCTGTCCACCAATAGTGTTTGATCGCCCATAAAGTCATCCTACTTTTAAATCTAACTACACAGTGACAAAGCTCGAATTTAGACTAAGCGCCATTAGAGATCAATGCCATTGCAATTACAGCCTATTTAATGCAAATTTCGCATTTTACACAACGCACAATCACCTATGGCTGAAAATTGGCATTTTGCAATAGACGCAGACCAAGTCGACGATGAAGACGTCATGCCTGCCATCGTTGAAGGAAAAGAAATTGCTATTTATAATGTGGAAGGCACATTCTTCGCGACCAATGATTTATGCACCCACGGCGCGGCAAAATTATCCGAAGGCATCGTAATCGGTGACGTAATCGAATGCCCACTGCACCAAGGCCTATTTTGTGTTCGTGATGGTGAAGCGATGGGCGCGCCAGCCGTTGAGAATGTTAAGTCTTACGCAACCAAAGTTGAAGATGGCAAGGTTTATGTGGAAATCACTTAAAATTAAGACCCGCTTAATTATGCAGTAACAAGATAACTGAGTACCGCACCCCTAGACCGCTCGGCGAGTCTATGGTCAGGTAACAACTGGAATGTTTAATTAAGACTGACTTTCCTTCTTTTTCTTAGCTGCTCTAAGCGCCGCTTCAAAAGCGCTTTTGCCCCAAATGACTAACTCGTCTTCATCCTCAACTGCCTCTTCGGGCGCTTCGTAATATGACAAGGAGAATGGTTTTCCTTTTTTGTGATAAGTGAATTTTTCTAGATCACGCTCGATAAACTGACCTTCGTTATCTTCATCGGCTTTGAGATAGAGCACTTCATCTGCGACCAAACCGAACATTAAGTTATCTAAAAACAGACCATGGCCACCAAACATGCGTTTAGCAACAACCGGCCCCATCGACTCTAGCTGTTCGAGCAAATAGACAACGAATTCGTTTTCTTCAGACATAACTTCGCTCGCGAATTGGTTAGTTAGTGACCTTGTTCATATTCTAACTATAATCTGAAAATTGACTCTGTTCAAGCAATTGTGCTCTTGCTTTAATTAGTCCAATTTGGGGCCTTGAGTCGTGCTAATCGTAATCGGGTTATGCAAGGTTCGATGCACCGGGCAGCGATCTACAACCGATATTAAACGATCGTTTTGTTGCTGGGTTAATTCACCTTCTAGGGTGATCTCGCGGTGCATATTCAAAGATTTTACTTTCTTACCAGACTCTGCACCCTCAACTTCTTGCGACTGCGAACTCACCTTCACACTGACATCTTTAAGTGGAATATTTTCACGCTGCGCCACCATGCGAACGGTCATCGTTGTGCAAACGCCAAGACTTGCAAGTAAGAACTCATAGGGGTTCGGCCCTAAGTGTTGGCCGCCGCTCGCGATGGGCTCATCCGCAACCATTAAGTGATCGGGCGTGTATACATTGCAAGTGAACTTATGGTCGACTTCGTCGATTAATATTTCGCCTTTTTCAAGTTTCACTTGGGCTGGGCTGTCTTGCGTTGATAAGTCGATATAGCGACCTAACCAATCTGCCATCATATTAGCTACATATTCCGCGTCTTCATTTTTACTGAGTAAGTGGTCAGCATGATCGAGCGAAATAAAGCTTTTAGGGTGTTTCGCCGCTGTATAAATTTTGGCTGCTTCGTCGATAGAGACTTGCGAATCATATGGCGAGTGAAAAATGAGCAGCGCTGTCCCTAATGTTGCGATGTGGTTAGTATCGTTGTAACGCTCTATATCCTCAAGGAACTGTTTTTTGATCGTGAATTCACGCCCAGCTAAGTTTACAGCGGCCTCCTCATTCGATTTAATTTCTGCTTCATGCGCGCAGAACATATGGCCGATATGCTCTCCCGTTGCGGGTGCTGCGATGGTCACAACCGCTTTAACTGACTGTATTTTTTTAGCCACGGCAAGTACTGCTGCCCCGCCTAAGCTATGGCCAACTAATACACTCGGCGCCATCCCTTCATCATCCATAAACGCAGCTGCGCTGAGTAAGTCTTCCAAGTTAGACGAGAAATTTGTATTAGAAAAATCCCCATCACTATTACCCAGACCTGTGAAGTCAAACCGCAAGGTAGCGATCCCTTTTTTAGCGAGCGCACGTGATATGCGCGATGCAGCTGCGATATCCTTGCTGCAGGTAAAACAATGCGCAAAAAGAGCATAGGCCGAAGGCTGAGCATTAGGCGCCTCAAGCAAGGCGGCTAATGGCTCGCCGTGTTGGTTGTTAAAACTTATTTTGGTTCGTTGCATGGTGATATTCTGTTGATCAATAGTTGCAGTCTGACTGTTAGATTAGATAATTGTTCAGCGGTAATTAGGCTTCTTCCTGCACCAACACTAATGGGCGTACTACAACTGCCCATAAATTTGAGTTGCTCTTTTGCCAGCGCTTGGCTTGCTCAGTAGTCACGGGTTGCACCAAGCCATTTTCTTGAAAAGCAGCAATCTCTTTCACTTTATCATCTGAAACTTGATGGGCGACTTCAACTAAGTCTAAACTTGAATCCACCGAGATTAAACTACCCTGTGCGAAAAATCGCTCCATTTCTTGCCAGCTAACTTGCGCTGTTTCTAGATTAATCTTAGCGCGTTTAATTTCGTTCATCTCTTTTTCAGACATCGGTCATTTCTCCGCAAATATTGCGCGATAGTAAAGTGCGAATCATTGCCTCGGGATAGCCTAGGTGTAACAACACGGTCACCTTCGTTAAGGCCGCTTCTGTGGTCATGTCTCCTCCATTGATCACCTGCAGCTGTCGCAATGGTTGCCCTGCGGCATAAACATCGAGATCTAGCGCGCCAGCCGCGCACTGCGTAACCGCCACAATGATAGTGCCACTTTTTACGGCTTTCTCAAACGCACCGAGTAACGTTTTGTCTTCATCAGGCAAGGTGCCAACACCATATACCTCAAGAATGATAGCGTCGGGTTTAGAGCTGACAATGGCAGTGACTTGCTTAACGTGTAAAGTGGGCGTCACCCGAACCACGCAAACATTTAAGTCACTCCAATCTCGCGCATATTGAGTAAAATCAAAACCAATTGCCGTGCGCCTTACCACCATTGATGATTTTTTGGGCGCACCAAAAGCCGCTAAAGCACTTGCATCTACTTTAGCGCTACGAGCTCCATTAATACATTGCCCAGCAAAACTAAGATGCACTCCATCAGTTAATTTGGTGCAGTGCTTAACCGCCTCGACGAAGTTTGCGGGCGCGTCGCTGCCTTCTACTGAAATTGGATACTGCGCGCCCGTTAGCACCACCGGGAACGTGATACGTTGGTGCAGTAAAAACGTGAGCGCCGAAGCGGTATATGCCATTGAGTCCGTGCCATGTATGATTAACACGGCATTAAACTTGTTTGCAGTTACAATACGATCAGCGACCTCGCCCCAGTGTTGAGGCCGAATATTGGCACTGTCTAATAAAGGCGAAAGCGATTGCACTTGCCAAGTGAGGCCTTGGGCTTCAAACTCAGTTAAAAGCGGTGCAATTTGGCTTTCAAGGTCTTCGCTGGGTATCAACCCGTTAGCGGTAGCTTGCATACCGAACGTGCCGCCGGTGTATAAAATCAAGAGGTTTATGTTCAATGAGGAAACCTTAACTAAACTATTAATCTTAAGTTTAACGCGCCTAAGCGATTTATCGAAATGAATATGATGAAACAATATAATCAACTTATTGTAAAAACGACCCTTGGTTTAAGTCTACTACTTAGCTCGGTCTGTACCTTCGCTGCGGGCGATGCTGACGTTTTAGAAGTGAGCGCACGACAAAGTGCAGACAATTCTTGGACCTTCGAAGTCACCGTCAAGCACAAGGATACTGGCTGGCAAGACTATGCAAACGGATGGGATGTTGTTCTACCTTCTGGTGAAGTGGTAAAGCCCAATAGCAGCAACGAGTTTACTCGAGCCCTTTGGCACCCACATGTGGACGAGCAACCTTTTACTCGTAGTCAAAACGGTATCCAGATTCCCGACTCTGTTACATCGGTTACGGTTCGAGCGCATGATTTAAAAGATGGTTTTGGCGGAAAGGAGATAATTGTTTCTCTGCAATGGTTAAACTGATATTTAATATCATTCAGATAATGGATATCGTGCACAGAAGCTTTAGTAATATCAAACGCTTGGAATACTCCTGTAGATGTGCATACAGCATGGAATTTATAACCAAAGTAGTGTGCTTTCTGAGCAGCACAGTAACCGTAGCTGGGAGCAGTATCTGGCTTAGATTGGCTAAACTTATTGCGCCTAGATCGACTATATTTGCATATTTCTAAAGGCATACTATCAACAATATGGTGAGTATCGGATAGAACAACTTTAGATGCGATAGCTTGCCTGAATTGCTCGACCTTGAAGGCAAGATTGCGCTTTCTTCGATTGTAGACAGTGCGTTCAATCTTACCGACTAATTCAGTAGGAATACGCTTAAACAGATAACGTTCTGAATCAATACCAAGGCACCCGGCTGCAAGGTTTAGTGCAATTAATTGCTTATCTGTCAATTGAGGAATACGAATTTGGTTGAGATAGTAGTCATCAGGTTCTATTTCGTGCAAAAGGCTTAATATTTTGGTATAAGTTGTAGTTAAGTTGCTCATATCATTATGTTTTTTAGTAGATTCACAATGATACTCTATGAGTAAAAATGAGCAACTTCTTAATCAACTTTTTCTAAATGCACCACGGGTTTCCTCAATATTTCTATTTCTATTCAAAGTTATATAAAGTAGCATGAGGGGGCTTACAGGCAGATTTGTTATCGTGGTTCGCGATATAAGATTCAATGTCAGTATGAGTTGCTAACTTAATCTGCTTCAGTTTGTTACTTTCTTAGTGATCTTAGTTTCTAAGGTTCCTTTTGCATACCGAGTGCCTGTAAGCAATTAATATTATGTACTCTACTAATTCTCCACATCAATCGCTAAAATCAATAACATCTAGAAAGGAACTAGCGGTTTTATTAGGATTTAAGCCTAAGGCTTTAACTTACACGTTGTTTCATCAACCTGAGAAATATAGGGTGTTCCAAATACCTAAAAAACGTGGCGGCTATAGAACCATTGCATCCCCTTGCCCATCGTTAAAGAACCTTCAACGGCAACTAGCGAAACTATTATATGCTTGCCGTGAAGAAATAGATAAAGTACATAAGCTCAAGCCCGCTAGCTACGGTTACAAAGAAGGGCTCTCTATAGTTTCCCATGCTCAGAATCATAAAAATCGTCGTTTTGTGTTAAACGTTGATTTAGAAGATTTCTTTCCTTCGATAGACTTTGGTCGAGTCAGGGGATACTTTCTTAAAAATAGAGATTTTCAATTGTCGGAACCAGTTGCAACTACTATAGCTCAGATTGCTTGTAACGACGGATCTCTACCTCAAGGTAGCCCCTGTTCTCCCGTAATATCTGACTTGATTGGCCACTTATTAGATGTACGAATGTTGCAGATTTCTAAACGCCACAAAGTTACATACTCTCGATATGCTGATGATTTAACCTTTTCAACTAATCAAAAAAACTTTCCAGTTGCAATCTCTACATTTTGCGATAAAAGTGCAAAATGGACAGTTGGTAGTAAGTTAGAGAAATCCATAATCAAATGCAGATTCAGTGTAAATCCTTCTAAGACTAGGATGCAATTTAGAGATAGTAGGCAAACCGTTACTGGCTTAGTAGTAAATAAAAAAGTTAACGTTCGCTTTGAATATTATCGGCTAGTAAGAGCAATGTGTCACAGTTTGTTTACTCGCGGATACTATACAGTTCCTGAACATATAGTAATTAGAAATCCTAAAGTTAGGATTCCGATCGACAATGAAGCCAAAGAAATAACAAACACTAAAATTCTAAGAGGGATGTTAGGGTTTATCTTTTTTGTGAAAGAATCTGCTGATGATAGACCTGAAAAAGAAAGAAAGAAAAGCCCTTATACTCTTGACCTATATACTAAATTCTTAAAGTACGATAATTTTATTAGTTTAGATAAGCCTTTAATTATTAGCGAAGGTAAAACAGACGTCTCCTATTTAAAAATTGCGATTAGGCAATTAAATGGCAACGTTGATGGTATTCCTACGAAAAGCAGCGATTTAGCATTTTTCAATCACTCAAAAAAGACAAGTGGTTTTTTAGGATTTAAGAGTGGCGGTGGGTCTAATCTTAAAAATTTTGTAGTTGATTACTCTAACCTTTTAAAGCAATACAAGCACATTAAAATGCAACATCCTATAATTATATTGGCCGACAATGATAGTGGATGCCTAGGGCTTTTCAATTTAATTGGTGAAAAATATAAAACTAAAATAACTTTGCAATCAACCTCCCAATATTACCAAGTAACTGATAATTTGTTCTTAGTTAAAACTCCCGAAAAAGATAACGGAAAAGAAACTAAAATTGAAGATTTATTTGAGAATATAATCCTTAAAACTAAACTAGGAGGAAAAAGCCTTAGCCTAGTTGATAAGTCCGATAACAATAAATTTTATAGCAAACAGCTTTTTGTAGATCATGTTATTAGGCCTAACCAAGAAAACATTAATTTCAATGCCTTCATTCCTTTATTAAAGAGAATCAGCAAGGTGGTTTCTGATTACACCTCACCAGAGTTTTCGAAGGCGTGAAGTGCGTAAAATCATTTTTTCTTGGATAGCTGCGCTACTGTCACATTCGTAACTACAAACGCTAAATAAAACTGTCGATATGTGGCGTTATGGGCGTGCCTTTGCTATTGGCAATAGTATGGATCAATTAGCTAAATCCAAACCAGTTTTGTAAATATTAACTCGTAACCTGAATCGTATACATGCATAGCCACCAATAAAATAAGTCATTGAAATCAATAGATTATGACGTCATGCGTGCTTTTCTACCCATAGCCACCATTTTTACCAATTTTCTCTTTAAAAAACAAACACTTAAAAATAGCATAATTGCACGTTTTTTAAGGTTATATACATAGGTCGTATACATTGGCCTATAAAAACCCCTCATATATTACGATTAGTAAACACGGTGTTTACTATTTTCAAATTCGCCTAACAGATAGTTTACGTAACAAATTAGGCACTATCGCTAAATTATACCGCAGGAGCCTTAAGACCAAAGATAGGCGAGTTGCTTTAGGACTAGCGCGTCAACTATGGACTGAGTTGCATTATAATAATGGCAACACTTGGACGACTGGCATGTCAAAAAAATCACTTACTCAAACAGAAATAGAAAAACTAGCTGCTGATGCTTACAAAGCAAATCAATTAATTGTGACTGCGTTGCAAGTTGAAGACCGCTATAACGCTTTACCAGTAGTGAACCAAGTAACTGTAGAAAGCCATATGGATACAATGAGTGCGTATGAGCAAAGAGCCATGCAGTATGTGTCTGACAACGGTATTAATTTAGACGAATATAGAGCCTCTCACGCACCACAACCCAACTTCGTTCCCGCGCCACCAAGAAGCATCAATAATGAAGCCCTTGCTAGCAATATTGACACTATCACTACTTTACAGAGCTTGTTTGATGAATTCATAGCTGACAAGAAGACCAACGGCATAGGCGCAAGTACTTTTAAAGCTTACAATGAGCAAGTAGGCTTATTTATTGAGCTACTTCAAAATAAAAAGATACATACAGTACACAAGGACGATATTAAATA
This sequence comes from Candidatus Poriferihabitaceae bacterium, assembly GCA_965237995.1. GTDB lineage: Bacteria > Pseudomonadota > Gammaproteobacteria > Arenicellales > Poriferihabitantaceae > JAAELZ01. The sequence goes on along the minus strand of CBDEGO010000006.1, from coordinate 482,772 downwards.
CTACAAGCGCGTGCTCCCTAAAATACCCTCAAATCGTAAGAAAAAGAAGATATTTAGAAATAAGAGCTTTGCCCAATTAGAAAAAATGCCGATCGAACAAGCACAGTTGCTCAGCATTAACACACTGAATGCTCATGTAACAAAAGTCATAGCTTTTCTAAAATGGGCAATACGTAACGAGTACTTACCCATGGGGTTAGAGATACCACTTGAAAGCGTTTTCCGTAAAACTGAACAGAATAACTACGAAGTCTTTAGTGCTGAAGATCTGACCAAGCTATTTAATAGCAAATATTACACAAGGAGGCTACATAAGAAATCATGGGAGTTTTGGACACCATTGTTAGGTTTATTTACAGGTGCGAGACAAAATGAAATATGTCAATTGCACGTGAATGATTTGGTCAAAGAGGGCAATATTTTTTTTATAAAAATTAACACTGACACGCCAGATAAACGTTTAAAGAATCGCCAGTCTGTTAGAGATATACCGTTGCATAAGCAACTTGTTTCTTTAGGTTTTGTTGATTTTGTAGCCGCTCGAAAGAAACGAGGCCATACACGTATTTTCCATGAGTTGCCTATTAAGGATAACAAATCTAATGACAAAGTTAGTAGGTGGTTTAATCGCACATATAGGAAGCAGTGCCAAGTAGGTCAGGGAGAAAATGACAACAAAACATTTCACTCTTTTAGAGATACATTTAGTAACACCTTAAAACAAAATGGCGTACCTCTGGTTGGCATAAGCGAACTGGCTGGTCATGGAACGGGGTTAACGAATGAAGTTTATACTGAGCCATACAAACTCGATATTAAGTACAAACAAGTTATGAAATTAAAATTTCCTAGCGTTGATTTTGCCCAAATACGGCTTTGGCAAGACAAATATTAGCTTTGAAATTTCTAAATACTAGAGAAACTGAAAATAATCCTGAGCTACTTAGCAATGAGAAAAAAAATTGAACAAAGAGCTGTTACATTACAAATAAACGGAGAAGAAACAACTCGAATTTCAACAATAATTACGAATATCCCTCGAAAACAGCATCCACTGTTTGATGAACTAAATGTTGATCAACAACCCATTCGATCTTTAAGAGAACTATCTATCCTATGGAGTCCATACTATGGAGCATTGAGAAAAATATTCATTAAATGGCACTTAATTTTTATTAATTCTGGTCGGCTAGTTTCAAGTGGGAATCCACATGTTCAATTTGGGAAAGATCGATCAACACTTACATTCAGTGAACAGTCTGAAACAAGGATTTCTTGCAAAAACTACCTTAAGTTCAATATTTACTTAGTAAAGCAAGGCTTCAAAGTTCCAGTCATTAGACACACAGATATAGGATTCTTGCACTTATGGGTCAGCAGCATTGATTATGGGGCTCAACAAGAAGTACTTGAACTAATGGAAGAGCCTATTGAAATTAAGTATAAAAACCCACCAATCAACCAAATACCTCCGAGAACTAGGCGCACCAAACATCAAATCGAGCAAATCATCAAAAAAAAGTCAAAACATAATAAAAAACGCATTATGTATAGGGAGATTGTTACCATTTTGCTCAGAGAGTATGAACAAAGGATTGAGATATTAGAGCGCAATCAAGATGAAACGCCAATTCTCCGTGGCACAATAAATGAATTGATGCGCTTCATTAGAAAAGCATTTTCTATAGACCTACCTAGTAAAAATCACTTCAACAGCATCTTAAAAGGTATAAGAATGCCGTCACATCAAAGTCATTCAATTTGTAACTTTGATGGCGATAGACACTTCAAGTGGAAAGAAGTATTACCAGATTATATTGAATAAATTTACACATTCAATAATTGTTATATTACAAACAGTTAGCTGATTATTTTTCTTTTTTTACGAAAACAATGCATTGATTACATAATACCATACTGATGCAAAATCGGTTGCAGTTGATCGGATTGGCTGATTAACATCATCATTAATATGAGGATTTATCAATGCATTTATATAATGTAAAAAGCGATACAGAAAATAATTTTGTACAACTTTTAGAAGAAAACTATAGCGAATTTTCAGATGCTAACGACTTTGACCGAAAAATGTCCATGACAGTTAGCGTGGCAGTGGAAAATTTTTTACAAACTGCCACACTGTTAAACAATATAGCTTACGCAACTAACATTGACGCGCTAAAAAAGACCCAACTAGCATTTGCATCAGACGGCAAGTTAGTAACAATATTTTTGTACGGTGACAACCAGCTAAAAGTATTTCGTGCTATTAGTCGCGCAGTTAGACGTTTTTCAGCTACTCTTCGTTAATAGCTAAATTTAGTTAGTTTTTTTTGTAAAAACTGGTTAGCTTAAGCGCAACTGTTATAAATACTACAGCTATTTGTTTGATGAGCTGTAGTATTTGCCTTAAGTTAACCTGTGTTATACCAAACACTTGTTAGGATAGTAATGCTTATTACAAATAGGATACTAAGATACCTAACTAATAATTTATATAATAAAAACAATATGATAAATAATATTAACGAAGTGAATGGCAGTAAATATTTAATAGATGATTACATAGACTTTATTAATAATGATTTACAAAAATCCAAAACTATCCTAACTGTAAACCTTACTTTTAATAATATATTTAAAACCAGTGTTGACCAAGCAATGAAGGATGCTAAGCACTTTAAAAATATACTAGACCACACCTTATACGGAAAATACAAAGGTAAACTACGTGACCGTACTAAAGGGTGTTTAATTGTTGAGGGTGATAGCTATAATCCTATTGCTGAAAAAACACATATCCATGGTGTTTTAGGATTTGATCTAACTTCCCTTAGAAAATGTAAGCAACATATTGAAACACATTGGGCTAAATTAAAACGCGCTGGATTTGTTAGGGAAATTAAGGAATGGGATGGTGATGATGCATGGATAAGCTACATCCTAAAGCAAAGCTCCAAAAATAGAGTGTATAGTGACTTAATTGTTATGTAGCTTTAGCCTTTCCCATTGGGCAGTAGGAGGCGTCAAAAAAGGTATTTCTTTAATAATATATTAACAACCCTTCAATTATGACGCACCTTACTAAAGTAACCAACCAAAACACATTTTAAGTTGCCTAATAATGCGTTTACTGGTGTTGCGTGTGAGTTTTGTAACTTTGTAGCGCTAAACAAAGAAAGCAGCGCAGAAACGATATTAAGTGCTAATTTAGTGAATTTCTTAATTACGAAAGATAATACTAGCTAGTTATATATTTCTTGAGTTTTGATGTAGGTGGAAATAATGCGCCTACTTCCACGTCTAAGTGAAAGGCAATTTTAATAAGGTTAATAGCTGCCACATTACGCTCACCACGCTCTATACCACTATAGTAAGAGCGGGATAGGCCTGCCTTAAATGCTACATCGTCTTGGGTGAGTTTTTGAGCCTTCCTTGCTTCACGTATTTTCTGCCCTAATAGTTGTAATTGTGCATTTTTTGCCATGCGCGAAACATAGAGAAATGCAAACTATAAGGGCACGCACTATAAGTGCCAATTATATACATTAAAGAGACAGCTATTATTAAATTTAATCCTTACATATGTATACTATGAGTGCCATTATTAGTTAAACTTAAATAACTCTTATGAGTACCATTAACATTTAACTATTGAGGATTAATTTATGAGTGAAAAACAAAAAAACAAGTTTAGCTGGATGGGGCTTTTATTTGGCCCTTATTACTACGGAGGCTATAACCAATTAGGTAAAGGCATAGTAATGGCTTTAATTGGCTTTATACCACTAACATTGTTGTTTGTGCATATTTACGCGGGGCTTAAAGCTGATAAACAGCTAACTGTCGACGGTAACTTTAATTGGGGTAAAGCCATTTTAGTATTACTCGTTCACATGTTGATTACAGGTGTAACGATGTACTTGATTAGCAAGTTATGAATTTGCAATGGCGAGAATAAAATACTGCGAATTATGTGAACGCAATGTACAACCAAGGCGGCATTTTGGTGTTGGTACTTTGTTTATGCTGTTTATAACTGTTGGGGCATGGTGGATATGCATGTTGATAAATTACAAAAAGCGTTGCCCCATTTGCAAAGGTAAAAACCTAACCAAAATAGAAACAAAGATACAGGATGATTAAATTATTAATTAGCTTATTACTTACCCTTAGTTCCCTTACTACACATGCAGTGACGCTAGGTGAACTTAAAGATGATAACCCAGCAATATATGCTTCGTTAACCGACATAACAGGGGTTTGGTTAAACAAAGATAAAAATATCCCCGTAAGTATATATTTTGAAGACGACACAATAATGATGGGTATACAAAACGCAAATACCAATTCAATTACGCCTATAGAAATTACGGGGGCTTCGGATAATTTAAATGTGTTTACTTTTGACGTGCCTGTCGATAATGAGATACAAGAGTGGGAGATACATAAAATATTTGATGACTTTGACCCTAATAGGTTTACTTTGCTTTTGGTGACACACCACCCTATTGAAATACCATTAAGTTACATTGGAGAGATTGGGGTGGATACGAACAAACCTACCAATAATATTGACAGTGTATACAAAAAAATAAGCTTGGAAGACTTACTACTAGATGTAAATGAACTGTTAGGAACTAAAATAGTTGTTAAGGCGCTTGGCAGTTTTGTAGCTAACAATTTTCATATTAGTATTGGAGAATTTGACTTTAACATCGTAAGTGTAGAAATTAAGAGGCTAACTCGTGATGAGCGTAAGAAAATATTACGACAATGCGGCGATACTACGTGCTATGTAACGGTGTATGGTAAGGTGTATCGCGATATATTGGATAATGCTGCATTAGCAGCTGACAAGGTTGAATTTGGGCTGTGAAGCAATACAACGCTTCCTGTTCAATCTTTGATTTACACCGTTGTTGGCAAGGTGATGCATCATAAGGACTAATAAATATTAGAAACCGAAATAACAATAACTACACCAATTAAATATGACGAATAGGGAAATAGAGAAGTTACGCAAGAAATTTATAGCGACGAGGCAGGATGCTACTAAATGTGAAATTGACTACATTAAAAAGTTGATTGAATATCACTTCCACCGAGCTATGAACACTTTCAAATAAAGGGCCATAATCCTAGCAATTATTAGTTTTGAAGCCCGTTTCTATCAAATAGGCTATGTCTCTTGTATACTCGTTTGAGACTGTCACAAACCTAAACAAAACAAATGGCTTTGTTGATGATAGCCTTATTTTTAATAGTCGCGGTAGCAGGAAGGATTGCTATTCAGTATCGAATAACAGGCGATCACGGTGTACGACCTAGCTTAAGTAGTTCGTCAAAGATTTCAAAATTTTCCAGCATTTTAATTATCGCCGCGTTTCTTGGTGCGTCGTTTTTGAGCGTGCTTTCATTTATCCAAGCAATACAGGTAAATAGTCTATTTGGAATATGGGGAATTGTAACTGGCGCTATTATTTGTTTAACTGGAATCACTATCACTTCCGTCTCTCAGCAGCAAATGGGTAAAGATTGGCGACTAGGAGTCGATGAGAAAGAGATAACAGGTTTGGTCACTCATGGTCTTTACTCAAGGGTAAGAAATCCAATTTATTCTGGGGTAATGGTATTTGGAATAGGACTATTTGTATTGATGCCAATACCGAGCATGTTAGTTATCTTACTAGCAGGGTATATATCAATCGAATTGCATGTGCGAGTAGTTGAAGAGCCTCACCTTAAAAAATTGCACGGGAAAGCATTCCTAGATTACATGCAACAAACGGGAAGATATATCCCTTAGCCTCAGTGTGTTTGTAGTCGAGAATTAATACTCGACTGTCCCTAAAGGGCAAAACTCGGACGGTGTCATAAACAGCAGTTGTCAATTTATTGTTGGTGTCTTAGTGGTTACTACTTAACTAACTTATACAAATGCGCGCGTGAAATCTTTAGCTCTTTTGCCAGCTTAGACTTATTTTGAGCACGTTTAAAGCGTTCTTTTATATCCGCTATATCACTATCACTAAAACGGGACTGTTTACCCTTATAAACGCCTCTCTGTTTTGCTAGGCTAATTCCCTCGCGTTGCCTCTCCAACAATAAATCCCGTTCAAATTGTGCAATTGCAGCTAACAAACTAAGCATTAGGTCTTGCACAGGTAAATGGCGCTCACCAGAATGAAATAGCAAGTTTTCCTTATAGAAATGGATATTGGCGCCCGCATTTAATACCTGTTCAACAATATCAAGTAGGTCTTTAGTATTGCGTGCTAAACGGGATAGGTCATGTACATGTACTTCATCACCTTCTCGAAGGACACTAATTAAACTTTGTAGCTCTGGACGGTTAGTATCCTTACCACTTATTTTTTCAATAAACTCTCTGTCAAACTCTATGCCGTGTAATTGGCGGTCTAAATTTTGCGATACGGTAGATACTCTTTTATAAGCGAATTTCATAAAACATCATTAATACAATTAGTTAAGTGTGTTTTATAGTTTATAGACCCTTACATTAATTGTCTACCATAGACCTTTAGACTACACAAATTAAGGTGTATTGGTAGGGTATAGTTAAAGCTTACATATGAAATTTTGTGTTTCATGGATATACCTGTCTAAAAAACTGTGATATTAATCGTCATCAGAGGTATTAGGCGGATACACAAGTTATTCAACAAATTTAATTAATAGGGGTGCGCATTGGAGTTACTTAATTTAGACGTAGATAGGATTATTATTCATCAGGTTTTTCGCAGAGATAACGAAGGGCAAATTGTGCCCCCCGATCAAAGCCATGAATTTATAAACTTCGATCAAAGTGCTAAGAATACTTTTATATCGAGAATTACAGACGCTCTTGGCAGCTCTTCAAAGGCTGTTGCGATGGAGATAGTAGACGAAAGCCCTAATTCACTGCCAGTGTTGGTGAATCAATTAATAGATCAGGATGACGAAACTTTCGCTGTATCTTCGTATGATGTCGCAACAAAACTAGCTCAGGTTCAGACAACTAGGAATATTCTTGGTGGTATAGTAATTGTTTTTACTGGTACTTACTCTTCTACGCTGAAGCCTTACATAGGTATTATCAAAGCTGAAGTCCATAGTGGATATCAAAAAGCAAAAAATGCAAATCAAGAAATAACTTTGAAATTTGTCGAAGAGTTGCTTTTAACACCTGGAACTAGGTTGTATAAAACGGCTGGATTTTTTAAAAAATCATCCCAAAGCGGCAATTCTAATAATCTTAATGAAGTTTGGTCAGTAATGGTTTCTGATTACCAAATCAGCCATACTGAAGGTAAGGCCGCAGCGAAATACTTTTATGTTGATTTTTTAGGCTGTGGCTACCCACAGACTAGCGCTAGAACTACAATGAATTTTTACAACAGTACTAAAACATTCATCGCTGATTTAGAGGTTTCAGCTGAAAAGAAAATTGACCTATTTAACGCGTTAAATACCTACTTGAAAGTAGATACTTCACAGACGATAAGTGGTACTGAATTTGGCGAAAAATATCTAGAAGGTTCGGAGACGAAAGATAAATATGCTAAGCACCTAGCTAATACAGATATTCCATCTATCAGCTTTACTAAAGATAATGAGTATATTAACGGTAACTTAAAAACACGCAAGTTAAAATTTAGAAAAAATATAAGAATTGTTGCGCCAGCGGATGTACTTGAAGAATATGTCTCTATAGAAACAATTGAACCAGAAGATGGTGATGAAAGTACTGGTAAATGGACTAAGGTCTTAATTAAAGACACAATAGTAGATCAAGAATGAATCATCGTCAGCTTTTAGAAAGATGGGTTTCTGAAAAGCATATTTATGAAGCGTGGGGTGCAATGATTGTAGAAAAAATCTGTAGTTTGTTAGAAGAAAAAGGGGAAAATATAGATTGTTTCTTTAAAGTGTCCCCAAGTTACAGACTAAAGGATGACAACGCGTTCGTTGACAAAGCATTTTATAGAGAAAACAAAAGCTATGAAGCACCCTATGAACAGATACAAGATAAAGTAGGAGTTCGTTTCGTCGTATTGCTGTTAAGAGATTTAAATATTGTTTGTGATGTTCTAACTCAAGCAAGCGAGTGGACATTTGAAGAGTGTAGGCACTTCACAAAAGAAAGGGAAGATAAACCAGAATTTTTTACCTATCAGTCTGTCCATTATGTTCTCAATCCTTCAAGGCCTATACAGATTGATGAGTTAGAAATACCCACATCAATATGTTGTGAGGTGCAAGTGAGGACTTTGCTTCAACATGCGCATGCTGAGCTTACCCACGACGCAATTTATAAAGCTAAAAAGCAAGTAGAGCCTAAAATTAATAGGACTGTTGCTAGAAGTATGGCGTTAATTGAAACCACTGATGAATACTTTGAAGAAGTGGTTAGAAAAATGGGTAATACCGCTCTTGTCGAAACTAATACTCAGAGTAAGCTAGATCAATATTATTTCAATTTCACCCAAAGGCACCCCCAAAATCAAAAGTCTACGATTTTAATTTGGGATACTTTCGAAAACCTGATTGATGAAAATTTAATCGAAGAAATAAAGGAGCGTTTTTCTCAAGAAAAATATTCTTTTTTAAGAGTTAAAGTTTCTACTGAAGCCGAAGAAAACACATTTTACGCCCAAAGCATAACGTTTTTTGTCTATTGGTTGCTTATTGAACATAAAAATAGAGTGATTGAGGATTGGCCATTAGATACAAATATATTGTCAAGTTTAGCTATAGACGTCGGTGTCTCTATAGGCGACAACTGACTCTATTCCACACAGTGTATATAAGGTATGCTCGTCACTGAATTAAACTTATTACAAGGAGATAATTATGACCCAAAATGCACATGGCTTACCACCTACTAAGTGGACTTGTGATGTTTGTGAAGAAAAAATTGAATCTGTTGAGGATGGTTATTTAATTTGGAAATCCATCAATTCTATATATTCTGATTTTAAAATTGTCCATCAAAATAAGTGCGATACTGGTAACAGCTATAACAATTCACTGGCCTTAAATGACCTTATGGGAGATGATGGGTTAGTAAAGCTCCTTTCCTTTATTAGCAACGGAATTATGGCGAAAAATGCTGGCTACGATAATAAAGTTCATATCGAGAATTTTTATGAATATACAGACTTAGTAAAGCGATTGCATATACCGAATTACGAAGAAAAGCGTTCTAGTTTTTTTGATGATGAATACGTCCGTAAGAGTATGGAAGATGGTACTGACGAAGTTTATCCATACTTGCAAACAAATTTAAGGAAATAGTAACCCCAAAATTTGATATTAATAGGCAACGATGAACACGCGGCAAGTCGTATACATAGGTTGTATACATGCATAGCCACCAGTAAAATAAGTCATTAAAATCAATAGATTATGACATCATGTGTGCTTTTCTACCCATAGCCACCATTTTCTCTAAATCCTAATCTTAGTAAACACCAAATCTCTTGTGATTAGTGCATCATCAAACGTGCCTGTTTAGCGCATCTGCGACGACGAACATAAACTCTTATATAAGAGTTGTAATACTCACAAGATTGTTTTAGAGTAGAATCTAGAAAGATAACTATTGCAAAATAACTGTAAAGTAGATAATAGAAGTCTGACTAAACTAAACTTTTGTCGAAATTTAGGCTTTAAACTAAGGCTGGATAGACGGCTCAATAAGCTCCGAGGCGCTGCCTTCAACCTCGCGATGCATAAATCAACGAAGGCTTTCTTAAACTAATAAGAGGAGTAGATATGATCAAACTAAAATTTATGGCTGCCAGTGCAGCCGCCTTGGCACTCATGGCATCTTCTGCTATGGCGGCTGACAAGGTCTTACGTATCCAGTCGGTGCTAGCGACCTCAGCTGACGAAGTTGTTATGTTGAAAGAGTTCGGTAAAGACGTTGCAGCACTGACCGATGGGTCACTTACTATTGAAGTACTACCAGCAGGCGCTGTTGTTGGACCACGAGACATCATTGATGCTGTTGACGCAGGTCTGGTTGAAGGGGGGTTCGCTTGGACTCACTATTGGGGTGGTAAGCACGTTGCAGCTAACCTGTTCGGTGCGCCTGTTGCAGGTGCTGGCGTAGGTCTCGATAACATCGCCTTCCTGAGCTGGTTTCAGTTCGGCGGCGGCAAAGAGTTGTATGACCGCTTGTGGGATGAAATGGGCGTAAACGTCAAAGGTTTCATGCTGCAACCAGTAGGCCCAGAGGCACTTGGTTGGTTCCCAAAGCCGATCAAATCAATGGATGACTTCCGTAAATTACGCTTCCGTGCACCTCCGGGCATGGTTGGTGCTGCATACGCTGAAATCGGTGTTCCAGCCGTTGCTATGGGCGGCGGCGATATCCTGCCAGCACTTGAGAAAGGCACAATCGACGCAGCCGAGTGGTGCTGCCCGAAGCCTGACTCGGTCTTTGGTTTCCAGAAAGTGCTAAAGCACTACTATCTACAGGGTTTGCACCAGGTGACTGTGAACGCGGATATGTACGTAAATGGCGATTTCTACAAGTCTCTAACGCCGATTGAGCAGAAAGCACTGGAAGTTGCGGCAAATGCCTCTCTGTCAAAATCATTGTCCTACCGAATCTATGAAAATGGTAAGGCGCTGAAAGATTTGACGGAAAACCACGGTGTTATTCTGGAAGATACGCCAGCGGATTACTTCACAGAGTACATGGCGGCCGCTAAAAAGTCGCTACAAGCTGCTTCGGATGAGAACGAGTTCTTCGCAGAAGTGTGGCAATCGCAAAAGGATTTCGCCGACACTGTCGTACCATTCTGGGCTGGTGCTCAAACCTCAAACGCAAGTTTGGGTCGTGCACACGCAGATACACTGAAGTAGTAAAAAAGTCCTCGTTGCGAGGCCCATTAGGGCCTCGCTTCGTCGTTCTACTAGGGCTTTTTTTAAAGCCCTATATATAATTATAATTAAGAGCCCTAAAAAAGGGCAAAACATCATAGTGGAGAATAGGTATGGCTGAAGAAGAAGTAAATCCGGAAGACCTTGAAATTGCGGACGAACTGATTGCGGAGCGTCGTGCCGAAGCGCCGGGCGAAACGCCAGAGGATATGACTTCCTGGCAACGTCCGATAACCGCCGCTATTGATGTATTAAATTACCGGGCAGGCCAAATTATAGCCTTGCTCATGGTACCGCTCATTGCAGTAGTGGTACTCGAAGTATTTTCACGAAATTCATTTGGGATCTTGCAAAATGCAGGATTCGAAGATCTCGCCCGAGACCTTGGGCTTGGCCCTACGCTCTGGGTGTATGACACCAGCCGTATGATAGCCGGGGTGATGTTCATGGCAGCCGCAGGCTATGGCCTGATGCGCGGGGTTCATATACGCGCTGACTTCCTCTACCGAAATTGGTCGGCAAAGACACAAGCCACAGTGGATGCACTACTGTATCTCTTGTTCTTCATGCCTTCGATGATCTTCTTTACGGTTATCGCCTCAGAGTTCTGGTGGCTCGCCTTTTCACGCGGTGAAACCATGCAGGTCGATAGTGCCTGGGGACCCGTTTTGTGGCCCGCACGCTTAGCGATGCCAGTAGGTGCTTTCCTCTTGATGTTGCAAGGTATCCCTGAGATTTTCCGCGCATTTCACAAGATGGGTAAAGAGCGAGAGCGTTTGTTTGTTCGAGCCTTACCCGTTTATTTAATCGCATTGATTTGGCTGATACTGGCGGTGTTCAAACCGGGTATAGTACCTGGCGGCGAAGCATTTTCTGACATCATGTCTGCCCGGCCGAACTTGGACAAAGCGACCATCGGATTGATCATGCTGGGAGCCATGCTCTTCGTGATTTTTATCGGTTTTCCCATTGCGTTTACCTTAATATTCCTTGCCTTTGTCTTCGGTATTTGGGGTGCCAACTTTAAGTTGACTACGCTATTGATGACGCTGAACACAAACTCCACCATGTTGAACGATCAGCTCATGGCAGTGCCACTGTTTGTCCTGATGGGCATCGTGATGGAAGCGGCGGGTTTGATGGACCGGCTGTTTGCGTCGATCCAAATGATCATGTCGCGTGTTCGTGGCGCGTTGTTCATCGCCGTGCTGATTGTATCCACCATCTTTGCAGCTGCCACCGGCATCGTGGGTGCTTCTGTGACCCTGCTTGGGATTATGGCTGGCGCGACCATGACCAAGTCAGGCTATGACGTTAAGCTCGCAGCTGGAACCATCACAGCAGGCGGCACATTGGGTATTCTGATCCCGCCTTCGATTATGCTGATTGTCATGGGCCCTGTTCTGGAAGTATCTACCCTAGATCTGTTCCGTGGTGCTTTTATTCCCGGCGCCATGCTGGCGAGTCTTTACCTGATCTATACATTGGGACGCTGCTGGTTCAATCCGAGTCTCGGACCCATTTTGTCGGAAGAAGATCAACCTAAAACGTCTGCATTTTATGGTGCTGAAGTAGCGCTAATTTGTCTGGGCGTTTTGACCGTTTGCCGAGTCTTTGGCCTGGCGATGGGCGGTACTTTTGGTGGTGTGATTCCATTTGGCGGTATGTTCGCTTTGGCCATTGTCTGTGCCATCGCCTATGCTGCATACCGTCGATTGAATGTACTCAGGATCATGGTGCCGATCTCGATTATCTTCCATCTCTATATGATTGCGGCGAATATGGGCGCGGACGGTGGTCTGCCGATCTGGTCGATTATCTTTGCCGCATTTACCGTGCTTCTGGCGTATCTGGGGCGGCCGATTTATAACGCAGTCGCTGACACTGAGTTCCATTTTTCAGAGCTTTGGGATGAGTTCTTTGCAGGGCTTATGCCGCCCACGATCTTGATTTCTTTTGCTTTAGGCTCGATTCTCCTTGGCATCGCGACTCCTGCTGAAGCTGCCGCTATGGGCGCCTTTGGTGCAATTCTGTTATCACTCGTTTACCGCAAATTCACCATTCCGGGTTTCTTTGACAGCCTGATTAAGGCGCTGGAGATCACGGTGTTGATCATGTTCCTAGTTGCCGCATCGAACTTCTTTGGCGCTGAATTTAGTGCCCTAGGCACGCCGAAGATGATGACAGAGATGCTACTTGGCCTAGACATGTCGCCTTATCTGATTTTGCTTCTGGTTATGGCACTGATCTTCCTTCTTGGATGGCCACTGGAGTGGGTGCCTATTGTATTGATCGTGGTACCTATATTGCTACCGACGGTCGAGGCGTTGGATATTCACGGGCTGAATCGCTACGACTTGATGGTTTGGTTTGGCATATTGGTCGCGGTGAATCTGCAAACAGCATGGCTATCTCCACCTGTCGCCTTGTCAGCCTACTTCCTGAAGGGTGTTGTGCCAGATTGGGATCTCAAAGACATCTATCTTGGCATGATGCAGTTCATGCTGATTCAACTCGTTGGTCTCATCTTGCTGTTTGCCTTCCCGCAGCTAGTGCTTTGGCTGCCCAAAGTAATGTCGGGTGGATAAATATTGAGTTCTGGCCAGACCATTTTTGATGATACCCCGCTCTATGTGCAAATTAGAGCCTTCATTGTGGCGCGAATTCACCACGGAGAATGGCAACCAGGCGACAAAATACCCGGTGAAACAGCTTTATCGATAGAATATGAAGTAAGCCAAGGCACTGTTCGCAAGGCGATCGACTCTTTGGTAGATAACCAACTTCTGCTGAGAAGACAGGGCAAGGGTACTTATGTTGCTAGCCACAATTCAAATTTAAAGCTATTTCATTTTTTCAATATCATACCCAATGTGGGTAAACGCCGCTTACCGGTGACCAATGTATTGTCGGTAGAGCTCAGGCCAGCGAATGATGAAGAGCTTGACGCGCTTAAACTGCTGGGCGGGTCAAACGTTATTTTTATTCGGCGCGTTAGATACATTAAAGACGAGCCAATAATTATAGAAGCCATGGCTATTTGTGCGCTTAGATTTAATGCGGTGATTGACCTTAAGAAAGAAGAAATATTAAATAATATTTATGAGTTATACGAGCAAAGCTTTGGTGTCATTATTAAGCGAACCGAAGACAAGGTTATTGCTATTAATGCAGACACGGAACAAGCGAGCATTCTAGAAGTAGCAGAAAACACCGCTTTATTGTGCGTAAAGCGCTTAGCCTTTGACTTGGAAGATATACCGGTTGAATACAGACAAACGCTGGTTCTGACCGAAAAATACCACTACAGCAGCGCACTGTCGTAGATTGAGTGGAATGAATTTAGAATGTTGTGAAATAGCTTATTTTTTACTATTTCACAGAACTGTTGTTAATGATCGACCAGTCGTTTTAAGCTAGAAATAATTGCACAAATACTTTTATGATCGGAGTCGTAAGTTCGACTATCACTAACCCTAATTAAGACCTAATATTTAGTTGTATGTCTACTACCCTTTTCGACCTTTCAGGCCGTGTGTTTGTCGTCACTGGTGCTAGCTCTGGCATCGGTCAAGCAATGGTGCGCTTTCTCGCTGATGCGGGCGCAGCCGTCATTGGCATTGCTAGGCGCGCTAATCGCCTAGAAAAACTCAGTAAAGAATTAACATCATCAGGAAGTCAATTTTACGCACTATCGGCGGATTTAAGCAATCGTAGCATTTTAGAAGATGTCGCCGATCAATGCATTCAACAAGCCGGTATCGTCGATGGCGTTATCAATGCTGCCGGTGTCAACTTACGAGAATCTGTAGATGAAATCAGTATAGAAAGCTGGGATCAAACACTGAACCTAAACCTAGCAACGCCCTTTTTTTTCACTCGTGCATTGGTAAACGACATGAAAAAGCGTCAATGGGGCAAAGTGATTAATATCGCCTCATTGCAATCAAGCCGCGCATTTGCAAATAGCGTGCCTTACGGCGCCTCCAAAGGAGGCGTATGTCAGTTAACCCGAGCCATGACCGAGGCTTGGTCACAAGACGGCATCACTTGTAATGCCATTGCCCCAGGGTTTTTCCCTACCGAACTGACTTCTCCGGTCTATGGCGACGATGATAAGCTCGCCCAATTAGCGGCGCAAACTGCTATTGGTCGTAATGGAGAGCTTGAAGACTTACGTGGGCCAACCTTATTTTTTTCATCATCTGCTTCTGACTACGTCACAGGCCAAACCTTATATGTCGATGGCGGATTCACCGCTAAATAATAGAGATTAATACAATGAAAGCACTGGTATACACCGCAAACGAAGAAATGACCTACCGTGAAGAGCCTGAACCCGTTCTTGCCACTAGCGATGAAAACTTAGTTGAAATTGAAGCAGTCGGTATTTGTGGTTCAGATATGCACGCATACCTTGGCCACGATGCACGTCGCGTACCGCCGCTTATTCTCGGACATGAAGCAGTTGGGCGAGTGATTGAAGGTCCACTTAAAGGCAAGCGCGTTGTATTGAACCCGTTGATGACCTGCGGTAGCTGTGAAAACTGCCTAGGTGGTCGACAAAACCTGTGTTCACAACGTGATTTAATCGGCATGTATAAGCCCGGCGCATTTGCCGAGCGCATCGCTATGCCATCGCGCAATTTGTTTGAAGTGCCGGAAGATATGCCAGCCAATCAAGCGGCGCTAACCGAGCCAGGGGCAACGGGTTTACACGCGGTGTTGCTTGCAGAAAAAAGCCTAAGTCGACCAATTAGCGAAAGCCGCGCATTGGTTATTGGCGGTGGCTCAGTCGGCTTATTAACCGCGCTGATTCTTGCAGATAAAGGGGTGGTTGACGTTCAAATTGCGGAAACCAATGCGTTGCGCCGTGCAACCATCGAAGAACATACTGATATCGCCGTGTTTGACCCCATTAGCAAGCCAGCAAGCGAAGACCACTACGATCTAGTATTTGACGCCGTTGGGGGTGAACATACGCGCAATGCCTCGATTAAAAGTATTAAACCAGGCGGTATCGTTGTACATATCGGCTTAATGGATAATGCGGGCACACTAGACATTCGTTATATCACGCTACAAGAAATCACTTTCATCGGCTGCTATACCTATTCGCCGGTTGATATCAAAAAAACCTTGGAAAAGCTCTATAGCGGCGCTTTAGGCAGCTTGGGCTGGGTGCATGCGCAACCTCTGTCGGAAGGCAGCGATGCTTTTGCAGAGCTATTAGCCGGTAACTGTGCGGCGCCGAAGGTGATTCTCTCTATCTAAACCGCAGGTTTAGTGTGCGCCCATAATGCTTAACTCATACGACTATATAATAGTTGGCGCAGGCTCTGCGGGCTGCGTACTGGCTAACCGTTTATCAGAAAATCCAAACCATACCGTTTTACTGCTAGAAGCGGGTCCTAAGGATTGGAATCCGTGGATTCATATCCCCGTGGGTTATTTTAAAACCATGCACGACCCAAACTTGGACTGGTGCTATAAAACCGCGCCCGACTCAGGTATTAACAACCGCAGCTTACAATGGCCGCGCGGCAAGGTGTTGGGTGGTTCTAGCTCTTTAAATGGCTTACTGTATGTACGCGGTCAGCGAGAAGATTACGATCGATGGGCTGAATTAGGCAATAAAGGTTGGTCGTACGAAGAGGTGTTGCCCTACTTTAAAAAATCGGAAGACCAAGAACGCGGCGCTGACAAATATCATGGCGTAGGCGGCCCGTTGAAAGTCTCTGATTTACGTTTACGCCGCCCCATCGCAGACGCATTCATCGCCGCCGCGATAGAAACGGGCATACCCGAAAATGCAGACTACAACGGCGAAACACAAGAAGGCGTGGGTTATTTCCAGCAAACAGCCAGTAAAGGGTTTCGCTGTAGCACCGCCAAGGCTTTTCTACGCCCTATACGCAAGCGTTCAAACCTAAGCGTTATCACCAAAGCACAAACCACCAAAGTATTATTTGATGACAAACGGGCCACGGGGGTGGAGTTTATCCATAAGGGAGAAATACATCATACAAAGGCGAACGCTGAGGTCGTGCTCAGCGCCGGTGCGATTGGCTCTCCACAATTATTGCAATTATCGGGAGTTGGCAACCCAAAGTTACTTGCAGACAAAAACGTACCACTTGTTCATGCGTTAAATGGAGTTGGCCAAAACCTACAAGATCATTTACAAATTCGCTTGGTGTTTAAAACGCGGCTAAGCACCCTTAACGATGAACTCAACAAACTCTATAAACGCGTTAAAGTGGGCCTGCAATATTTCACCACACTAACCGGCCCGCTCACTCTCGCCGCCAGCCAAGTCACCGTGTTCACGCGCTCTAACGAACATGTTAGCCGCCCCGATATTCAGTTTCATATGCAGCCACTCAGTGCAGACAAGCCCGGAGAAGGTGTCCACCCCTTTTCAGCTTTTACTTCGTCGGTTTGCAACCTACGCCCTGAAAGCCGCGGCCACGTAGAAATTGAATCAAACGACCCGCTGCAATACCCCAAAATCACACCGAATTACTTATCCACAAAAGGCGACCAACAAACCGCCATTGACTCCATTAAAGTCGCCCGCGCGATTGCACAGGCGCCTTCGCTAGCGAATGAAGTGGTCGATGAGTTTGTGCCCGGGCGACAATATCAAACTGATGAACAACTGCTTGATGCGGCGCAGAAGTACAGCCAGACCATTTACCACCCTGCGGGTACTTGCAAAATGGGAACCGATAAATGGGCGGTTGTAGATGATCAATTACGCGTGCACGGCGTAGAAAACTTGCGCGTGGTTGATGCCTCTATCATGCCCGAAATTATCTCCGGCAATACCAACGCACCGACTATTATGATCGCTGAAAAAGCCGCCGATATGATTAAGCAAAGCATTGCAAACGAAGAGTAAACGCGGCGGCGCAACAATATTATTAGGAGCTGTCCTAGATAATTAAAATTATCTAGGACAGCTCCTAAATTAATTAGGGGGCTGTCCTAGATAATTAAAATTATCTAGTATGGTTAGATGCGAAAGAGTCGATTAAGCAAGTATAAACAAAACAGACTAATTGAGCTATTTGTAGCGGGTACAACTGCAAGAACCGCAGCCTCATTAGTCGGCGTAAATAAGTCTACAGCAAGTTATTATTTTCATCGTCTACGGCAGTTAATATTTGAGCAAACAGACAACATTGGCTTGCTCGCTGGTGAAATTGAAGTAGATGAAAGTTATTTTGGTGGCAGACGCAAAGGTAAACGAGGGCGTGGAGCTGCAGGTAAAGTGCCTGTATTTGGCTTACTTAAACGCAATGGCAAGGTATATGCAGCAATGATACCTGATGCCAAGACACAAACTTTGATGCCGATAATTAGGCAAAAGGTAAAGCCTGACAGCATCGTATATACTGATTGCTGGCGTGGTTATAATGCGCTTGATGTGAGTGAGTTTAAGCACTATCGTATAAATCATAGTGTGTTGTTTGCAGATAAACAAAATCACATCAATGGGATAGAGAATTTTTGGAACCAAGCGAAGCGTCATTTACGCAAGTTTAATGGTGTTCCAAATAAGCATTTTCACTTCTTTTTGAAGGAGTGTGAATGGCGATTTAACAACAGTGACCCAAAAGATCAATTAGTACAATTGAAACAATGGGTTAAAACAGAAATAGGTTAGTTATCTAGGACAGCCCCTTAATTAGATATAGTGAAAAAGAATGGCTGTTATTCGGCAATGAAGAACAGCCAACTTTAAAGAATCAGGCACAAAATTAGTCGTTATCGTCGCCTGCCATACCACCAGACATATAAGTAGTCTGCTCAGCTGCCAACTCTTCAGGCAATAACAAGTTAAGGATGATGGCGATAAACGCAGCAGGCAGTAAACCCGACGTCATCAACACTTTGGCAGTAGAAGGAAGATGTTGTAGCGCGCCTGGCTCTAACTGTAAGCCCAACCCTATTGACAAGGCGATAGCAAAAATCACCATGTTTCGGCGATTCCACTCGACATCAGATAGCATTGAAACACCAGCTGAAGCGACCATACCGAACATCACAATCACGCCACCACCTAGCACTTCAATAGGAATGGTTGATATCACCGCACCGATTTTTGGAATCAATCCACAAATAATAAGAAACACCGCGCCAATAGTGACTACCGTACGACTCATTACCCCAGTCATAGCGATCAAACCCACGTTTTGCGAAAAAGAAGTGTTTGGCAATGCACCGAATAAGCCAGAAATAGCAGAACCAATACCATCAGCAAAAGTGGCCCCTTTAACCTCATCGTCAGTGGCTTCACGGCCCGCGCCCCCTTTGGTTATGCCGCTAACGTCACCGACAGTCTCAATGGCAGAAATAAAGGCCATTAAACAAAAACCCAACACAGCCGCAACCGTGAAGTCGAGCCCGAAGTGCAACGGGTTAGGTAATGAAAATGAAGCCGCTTTACCGACATTGCCAAAACTAACCATGCCTAGAAAATAGGCCACAATATAGCCTACGATTAATCCTATCAACACAGCCGCAGTGGACAACACGCCTTTGGCGAAGAATTTAAAGCCTAAGGTAGTGATGATGACAATGAGCGCTACACTCCAATTGAGCAGGCTACCATACTCAGGCTTGCCAATTGCAGGCACCCCGCCGGCAGCATACTGAATGCCTACCTTTACCAATGCCAGACCTATCATAGTGACCACTAAGCCAGTGACCAGTGGAGGCAAGGCAAAGCGAAGCTTGCCCACAAACGGTGCTAAGCAAGCATGAAATATGCCACCTGCTAATACACCGCCCATCACAACGGACATCGCATCAACACCTTTACCCGCGACCAGCGGAATCATAATTGGGATAAACGCAAAACTGGTGCCTTGTACGATGGGTAGCCTTGCACCCACAGGGCCAAAACCAATGGTTTGAAACAGAGTGGCGATACCCGCAAACAGCATCGACATTTGGATCATGTAGACTAAATTGAAAAAATCGGGCGAATTAGAACCAAAGCCAAAACCCGCCGCGCCTGCTATTATTATCGCAGGTGTTACGTTACTAACAAACATCGCCAGCACGTGTTGAATGCCGAGCGGCACAGCCATTGCCATCGGTGGAGTGTAATTTGGGTCGCGCAGCTGTTCAGGCGTCCCTATAGATGAATTTTGTTGTGACATGTTATCCTCGATCTTGATTAAGTAATTCGTTATGAAACTATTATTATTTACTGAGCTAGCACCAAGCTAACACTGCTGTAACTCTTTTTATTATTATGCATGATAGAATGTACACAGTTTCAATAATGTATACAATCAGATTATTTTTTGTATACATTCTTTGTGATGCTATAGCTCAAGAGGCTTTACTCCACGCCCTCAATTCCTAACACACGGTAAAAATAGGTAATGAAACCCACTCAGGCAAATACTGACGCCCAAGCACAGATTGCTTATGTAACTCAAAGCGCTAAAGATCAAAAAATCTATGAACAGATTTTCGAGGCGATTTTAGGCCGACGGCTACTGCCCGGTACTAAACTTTCGGAGGCCAATTTAGCCAATATTTTTAACGTTAGCCGAACAGTAGTGCGCCGTGCATTACTGAGGCTATCTAGTGATGGCATTGTGGATATTCAACTCAATCGCGGAGCGCGCATAGCAAAACCCACGGTCAAACAGGCAAGAGAGGTGTTTGCAGCAAGAAGAACCATCGAACGAGAAGTCGTGCGCGAAGCCGTCGAGCAAATGACTGGAGAAGCGCTTTCAAGCCTAAGAAAATTAGTGGAAGAAGAGCAACTGCTTTGCCAACCAGCACAACGCGGTAGAGGAATTCGGTTTTCGGGTGACTTTCATATCCGGCTTGCGCAGATTTCACAAAATACCACGCTCACCCGATTTATAAAAACCTTAGTGCCGCAAACCTCACTCATCATCGCCTTGTACGAACAGCCTAATCACAATGCTTGTTCGCCACAAGAACATGAGCATTTATTAGATATCATAGCAAACGGCGACGTTAAACAAGCTAGAATAATAATGGACGCACACCTTCGAGACATTGAAAATAGCCTTGTCTTGACAGATGACAAACCCCAAGTAGACTTAGGGCAAATTTTTTCTAACGCAGAACTGGAGTAGACGCTTTACTAAAGCTTAGTCTCCGGTTGAGATCCATTGCTAATAACCCTCGAGCGAACTGACTCATTCGCCATCAACTCAATAGCACTATGCCAACCATCCATTGGGCCGGAACCGGCCTTTCCGCCATACCGGGTTTACGCCGGCTGATTACCAATAAACACGCTGTTATCGTTTATAACCGCACTGTATCAAAAATAGCGGAAGCACTTGATGGCTTAGATGGCCAATACCAAGCCAACGAATTTTCTTTAGATGCGATTACTGCCAACACAAAAGCTGGCGATATAGTTGTTTCGATGTTACCGGGTGATTTTCATGTACCGTTAGCTGAAATTTGTTTGCAAAAGGGCGCGCATTTTGTCTCTAGTTCTTATATTTCTGACCCAATGCGGGATTTAGATACTGAGGCCAAAAAACAGAACTTATGCGTCGTCAACGAAGTGGGCCTAGACCCCGGCATTGATCACAGCATGGCGCACGCACTGATGGCTGAATACATGAACTCGGAAGTGTTTAATAACAATAATGCGCATTCTTTTTACAGCTATTGCGGCGGGCTCAGCAAAGCGCCTAATGACTTTTGCTATAAATTCAGCTGGTCGCCGCTGGGGGTATTGAAGGCCTTGATGTCACCTTCGGTGAGTGTGCGCAATGGTGAGGACTTTCACGTAAGCCGCCCGTGGGATGCCGTAGACGATTACACCGTACCGATGCCTTGGGGCGCACAAACGTTTGAGGTCTACCCCAATCGTGATTCGCGGCCTTTTATGGCGCAATACCATTTTGGCAATGATTGGAACGTGCAGCAATTTGTGCGCGGAACGTTACGCTTGAAAGGCTGGGCAAATGCATGGGACAATATTTTTAAAGAAGTCGAAACCCTTGAGGGTGAAGCGGGCAACAAACGTTTAGCCGAACTAAGTAATGAGTTGTGGGAAAACAATGCCTTTGAACAAGGCGAAGCTGACCGCGTGGTCTTAACCGTTGAGTTAAAAGCCGAATCTGCGGGCAAGGCGGTTTGGCACCAAAGTTATTTGTTAGATGCCTTTGGCAACGAGCAAGGTTCGGCGATGGCTCGATTGGTTTCTATCCCTTTAAGCCTCGCGGTAGAGGCGGTGTTAGCGGGTGAAATTGACGCCGGAGTGACCGCCGCACCAGATAAACCCGCATTGGTCGGGCGTTGGATGACAACGGTTGACTCTATCGCAGACCATTTTACCTTGGTGAACCACTTAGCCTAAACCCACAACAATGAGCGCGTCGTTAAAGTACGCCACCGACCATCATGGCTGGGCAGAACTTACTGAACCACGGTTAGCCACCCCATCGTGCGTAGGCGCACATCGTGCTGCGTGGACAGTTGTTGGCGCCGGGTTCACCGGCTTATCTTGCGCTAGGCGCTTAGCAGAACTGCACCCAAATGACCCCATTGTATTGCTGGACGCCCGCACCGTTGGGCAAGGCACTTCTGGCAGGAATTCTGGGTTTTCTGTCAGCACTAGCCATTTCCCCGGGCCATTCAAACACAGTGAACGGGCCGAATATGAGCGGGTAAACAGAATTAACCACTGTGGCCAACAGTTGCTTAGGCAATTGGTTCAGACTCACCAAATCGATTGTGATTGGCACGACGATGGCTTCTACCACACTGCCGCAGATGACGGTTCTGCTAGAGAATATCAGCACTTCATTGATTATTTACAGCGGCTCGACATCGCGCATACGCCCTTAGATCGTAGTCAGCTAGCCGAAGTCATGGGAACAGATTGGTATCGCCACGGCGTGCATGTTCATAATGGGGCGCTGATGCACCCTGCTAAATTAGTTTATGGCTTGGCTAATAGCTTGCCAGATAACGTCAATGTGTTTGAAAACTCACCCGTTATCTCGATTGAGCATTCGACCCCGTTTACCCTCACAACACCAAGTGCCACGGTCACTAGTGACCATGTTGTGTTGGCGGTTAATTATGAAGCCTCAAAACTAGGTTATTTAAAACGACGCTTAATTGGCAGCACCTTGGCGGGTAGTTTTACCCGTATTTTGACCGCAGAAGAAATGGCTACCATGGGTTCATTAACTGCTTGGGGTAGTTTGTCTTTACATAGTGGCGGCGCGACCGTAAGGCTCACCCCAGAAGGTCGTATTAACTTACGAAATACCGCAGAGTATCACGGCGGACAGTTACTATCTGAATCAGGCTTAGCCAAGCGCCAAGCTATTCACCGCGAGGCGTTTGATAAACGCTTTCCACAATTAAAACACGTACCGTTTGAGTGTTCTTGGTCGGGAGTTGAAGGCATTAGCGCCAACGGCACCAACTTTTTTCAAAACCCTAGCAAGAATTTGTATTTAGCGGGCGGCTATAATGGCTCTGGCGTAAGCCGAGGCACCGCATTTGGACATGCCATAGCCGACTACGCATCAGGGCAACAAGCTGACTTAGCCAGCGACTGCTTACAGTCTGTAGAAGCGCAATGGCTACCGCCAAGACCACTACTTGACCTTGGCGCATGGTTTACGGTTAGAAGTCGTTTTAAAGGTGTAGGGCGAGACAGATAAGCCTAACTGATCTAATTGAGACATTAGTATTTTTTATAAGTAAGGTCTTCCCTAATTGAATTTTTTTAATATAATCCACGCCTATAGAAATGTCGATTTTATTTATACTTCACTAATGTTATTAGGGTACTATTTTGGCTAGATCAAGCTATATTTCAAACATGTTTGGCTATTCGCCAATCGCTCCATTACAAAAGCACATGGGCGTGGTGCACGAAACGGTGCAACATCTCACTCCTCTATTTGCTGCCATGGTTAAGGAAGACTGGGCCACTGTTAAAAAAGAACAAGAAAACGTAGCCACGGGTGAACACGCCGCCGACGACATGAAGCGCGAGATGCGTCACCACCTACCCAAAGGTTTATTCATGCCCGTTGACCGCCGAGACGTACTAGACGTGTTGCTTATGCAAGACGAGATTGCCAATCAAGCAAAAGATGTTTCAGGCGTAATTCTTAGCCGAAAGATGAGTTTACCCGATTCAATGCACCAGCCATTTATAGCATTTGGTCAGCGATGTATCGACGCCGTTGGGCAGTCACTAAAAGTGATTAGCACTTTAGATGAGTTACTAGAAGCCGGTTTCCGCGGGTTAGATGTTGATCGCGTAGAAGACCAAATAGACATACTAAATACAATTGAAAGCGAGACCGACATGGGTTTACGCATACTACAACGTGAGTTATTCGAGTACGAAGAAGAAATGAGCCCGATCGACGTGATGTTCACTTATCAGATATTAAGCTCAATTGGTGGCATCGCAGACTACGCACAGCGCGTGGGCAGTCGTTTGCAATTGATGCTGGCGCGTTAACACTTCTACCTTAAGCGAATTTTAAAATGGTTCTAGATCAAAGTACTATCTACCTGATTTTGGCTGGAGTGTTCGGCCTATTTATGGCTTGGGGCATCGGCGCCAATGACGTCGCAAACGCCATGGCAACGTCAGTTGGTTCTAAAGCTTTAACGGTTAAACAAGCCGTCATTTTGGCTGCGATATTTGAATTTGCGGGCGCTTATCTAGCCGGCGGTGAAGTGACCAAAACCATCCGCAAAGGGATCGTTGACCCAGCGGCCTTTACCCATGATCCTAATCTATTAGTTTGGGGTATGTTGGCGGCGTTGCTTGCTGCGGGCACTTGGTTGCTGATCGCCTCATCTAAAGGTTGGCCCGTATCCACCACCCATAGTATTGTGGGCGCGGTGGTGGGGTTTGCCGCAGTCGGTGTAGGTATGGAAACCGTAGCTTGGGATAAAGTAGGCAAAATCGTAATGAGCTGGGTGGCCTCGCCGCTGCTTGCCGGAACGATCTCTTTTCTCATTTTCCGCTCGATTCAAAACTTAATCATCTCAACTAAGGACCCGCTAAAGAACGCAATTAAGTATGGGCCACTGTACCTCTTTATGGTCGGTTTTATTTTAGGCTTAGTCACGCTTAAAAAAGGCTTAAAGCATATCGGCTTAGACTTTTCCGAGCCGCAAAGTATTTTCATTGCGATTGCACTGGGGGTCGTCATTGCCATTGTAGGGTCTGTGTTTGTTCGCCGAGTACAATTTGACCCCAAAGAAAATGAAGATTTTCATTACGCTAGCGTAGAGAAAATTTTCGCCGTGTTAATGATTTTTACCGCCTCAGCGATGGCATTTGCACACGGCTCTAACGACGTTGCTAATGCGGTAGGCCCAATGGCTGCGGTGATTAGTGTTGCCTCAAGTGGCGTTGTGGAAGGTAACGCCGTATTACCTTCATGGGTGCTGTTATTAGGCGGTATCGGTATCGTTATTGGTCTAGCCACCTTCGGTTACAAAGTGATCTTAACGGTCGGCAAGAAAATCACCGAATTAACGCCAAGTCGCGGCTTTGCTGCGGAAATTGCCGCAGCTAGCACTGTGGTATTGGCTTCTTACACGGGTATTCCCGTATCAACCACACATACCCTCGTTGGCGCAATATTAGGCGTTGGCTTTGCGCGCGGTATCGGTTCTATTGATTTACGTGTAGTAAGCAATATCTTTATGTCATGGGTCATCACATTGCCCGCAGGCGCCATCCTTGCCATTGTGTTTTTCTTCTTCTTTAAGGGCGTATTTGGATAACCGCTCACCGCCACACACAAGGTTATCGATGGGGTGTATAAACACCTCATAAACTAATGCGTTGTCATGGGTTCTGTTGCCCGCTTTCGCTTTGCATCCTTATAGTTTATATTGGTGATAAATCACAGTTATCCCCTTTCTCATAAACTAATTTGGTGCCTCAGCCGTTACTTTATAAGGGTTTCCTAAACCAATGGGTAAGCCTTCCAGAATTACAAATCGATGCAGAATTTAAAACCTAGATTAGGTTTTTTGTTAACCAGAAACAGCTACGACCAAGGAGGCACGACGGTTATTGAATATTGGGTACAAACGTCGTCTGGGCCAGTTAAATTGTTAGTTTCAGGCCAAAGGCCAGTCTTTTTTGTTTCCTCAACCACAATTGAATCTACAGGCCTAAGTGATGTTCAATCCACCAGTTTGCCAACTGAAATAAAACCTTTACAGATTCAAACTTTCGCCAATGAACCCGTTTCAGCGATATATAGTTCTACCATAAGGCAGCATTTTACTAATCAAGATAGTTGTAAGGGCTTAGGCCTTGAGTGTTATGAAGGCGATATTCGCTTGCACGATCGATATATTATCGAACGTTCAATTCGCGGTGGTTTGGCCTTTACCGGTGAAGAGGGTATTAGCGGCGGATTCACCCTATTTCAGCATTGTCGCATGAAAGCGGCAGATTACACGCCAACGCTTCATACGCTATCACTAGACATCGAATGCGCGATGAACGGCGAGCTGTATTCCGTTGGTTTAGCTGGTGATGGCTACGGCGAAGTGCTCATGATTGGCAAGCAGCAGGCTTGTGCGCATACCTTA
Source organism: Candidatus Poriferihabitaceae bacterium (assembly GCA_965237995.1). GTDB lineage: Bacteria > Pseudomonadota > Gammaproteobacteria > Arenicellales > Poriferihabitantaceae > JAAELZ01. The sequence continues at coordinate 456,258 of CBDEGO010000006.1, read as the reverse complement.
ATTCGGTGGTTTGAAGATGAAAAAGCGCTTTTGTTAGGTTTGGTCGCGCGTATCACGCAGCTTGACCCAGATTTAATTATCGGCTGGAACCTCATTAATTTTGACCTCAAATTGTTAGTTGAGCGGGCGGCTAGATGCAAGGTACGTTTAAGCTTTGGGCGTGATAACCAACTCGTTACTTGGCGACCGTCAAGAAATGACAAAAGCAAAGGTTATGCAACCATACCGGGGCGGTTGGCGATCGACGGAATTGACGCGTTGCGGTCAGCGACATGGAGCTTTCCTAGTTTTTCTCTAGAGCATGTGTCGCGAAGCTTGTTAGGCCGCGGCAAAAAAGTAGAAGACGACGTTGATGATCGCATGGCTGAAATTACGCATAATTTTTTGCATAACAAGCCTCAGCTAGCCGCCTACAACCTAGAAGACTGTCAGCTGGTATTGGATATTTTTGCGCATACCAAGATTATCGACTACCTCATTCTTCGCGCGCAAATGACAGGCTTAGAGTTAGACCGTGGCGCTGGCTCAGTGGCTGCATTTTCAAATTTGTATCTACCCAAGCTACATCGGGGTGGCTATGTAGCACCGAACTTGCCTGATAGTGGCGGCTTAACCAGTCCAGGCGGCTATGTAATGAATTCCATTCCTGGGCTGTATAAAAACGTGCTGGTTCTCGACTACAAAAGTCTATATCCGTCAATTATTCGTACCTTTAAGATCGACCCCATGGGTTTGGTCGAAGGCTTGAAAACACAAGACAACATCCCAGGCTTTATCGGCGCGCAGTTTCACAGAGAAAAACATTTCCTGCCAGGTATTATCGAAGATTTGTGGCGACAGCGTGACCAAGCAAAATTAGATAACGATGCGGTGCGCTCGCAAGCCATTAAGATCATCATGAACTCCTTTTATGGGGTGTTGGGTTCTGGTGGGTGTCGATTTTATGACCCACGCTTAGCCAGCTCTATCACGATGCGCGGTCATGAGATCATGCAAACGACTAGCAAGTGGATAGAAGCGAGCGGATATAAAGTGATTTACGGTGATACCGATTCAACCTTTGTTTCGCTAGACAACGACGTATCACCGCAAAGATGTGCAGAGATCGGTAGTGAAATCGCGCGCTCAATTAACGAAAAATGGAATGACAAGCTACGCAGTGAATTTAAATTAGACTGTCATTTAGAGATTGAATTTGAAACGCATTTTCATCGCTTCCTGATGCCCACGGTACGTGGCTCTGATGCGGGTAGCAAGAAGCGTTATGCGGGGCTGATACGTGAGGTAAATAAGGAAACAGGAGAGCTGGAGGATAAAATTTTATACAAAGGCTTAGAAACTGTGCGCACGGACTGGACCGAGTTGGCGAAAAGCTTCCAGTCCAACATATTTGAATTGGTGTTTCATGATCAAAGCCCAGAAGCATTGGTCAAGCAAACCTACCATGAGACCTTATCGGGTGAGCGTGACCAACAACTGGTGTATCGAAAACAGCTTAGAAGGCGCCTCGATGCTTACGTTAAAAATGTGCCTCCGCACGTCCGTGCTGCACGCTTATCTGATGAAAAAAGTAAGGCCTTAGGTAAGAGTATTAAATATCAAAACAAAGGCTGGATCTCTTATGTCATGACAGTCAATGGCCCTGAGCCTATTGAGTATTTAAGTAGTCAGATCGATTATGATTATTATATTGAACGCCAACTCAAACCCGTTGCAGACGCCGTATTACCCTTTATTGGCTTGGATTTTGATTCAATTGTTAGCGCGCAGACATCACTTTTTTAAGTACGATTCGTCCACAGTAAATCCTTTAGCGGCTCAGCCAAACCAGCCATAGTAATTAGAATTACGCCGATTACTTGACGATGCCCGAAAGGCTCTCCTGCGAATAAAGCCGCGGTAATCATTCCTACGCTAATTTCAGCCATGAATAGCAGACCAGCCACGCCTGGGTTTAACTTAGACGGCGCATACACGGTTGCAATCGTGCCAGGAATGAGTATTAACAGCCCGACGGGCCAAACCCACCAAGGCAGTTGTCGTAAAAAAGTGAGCTCAATTGTAGGCATTATGCCTTGTTTGCTGGCGTACAGGCACAGCAACAAAGCAATCAACGTTGACCAGAAGAAAAAGCTGATGGTGTAATCAATTGGATGCCCTTCTCCAGTGAGTAACAACAGCGCAGAACAAGCCCAGATAAACCCAGCGATGAGCGCCATATAATCGCCGATTGAGTCGGGGATAGGCAGTCCGGCCTCTGAGTAAAACAATACGCCTAATCCGGTCATGGCCAGCATCATGCATAGCCAACGGATCAACGTGATACGCTCACCAAGAAAGAATCGAGCCGCAATAAACCCCCAAACTGGCATAAGGTAAAACAGGGCGATGACCTTGACTACTTCGGTATATAAAAATGCACCGGCGTAGAGTACATAGCCTAAGCCCATCATCAAGCTGGTAATGTGAAACCGGGGTTTAGCAACTAAAAATTGACGTCTTCGAACCCAGAACACAGGTAGTAACAGCACTATCGGAGCGATGTTAAACGCGAAAAAAGCCCACAGACCGCTAAACCCAATCTCTTCTAGCTTGCGTAAAAATATCCAGTAAATACCAAATACTAACCCTGAGAATAAGGCAGCCAGTTTGGCCAAACCATTAGATGAGGATGAAGAAGGAGGCATTCGAAGTTAATTTTATTGGCTTAGGGAAATGTAATGACGTAGAAATTCAATAAAGCGTTTTTTGACAGGGGATACACGTCGATTGTCCCATATTGCGATGATAGGCACTGGATCCCAGTTTTCTTGTAAATCTCTCACAAGCAAACCTTTTCTTATATAGTTTTCTAGACAACGTAACTGAATAGTAATCCCCATTCCACATGCGATTAGCCCGAATATGCCTTCTGTGTTAAATGCAGTTTGCACGACTCTTGGTTCAAACCCTTCACTTCTACAAAGTCGGTATAAATGATCGTGATAATGCTCCCAGCCCTCTTTTGTACCCATTACAAAGGGTTCGTCCACAAAATCACTGAGCTTGATTTTATCTTGTTTAGCGAATCGATGGCTCTCTGGAAAAATAGCGACAAAGTCGTTTAAGCTGACTTCTACTGAGTCAAAATAGGGTCGCTTTATCGGCCCAGTAACGAAGCCAAAATCCAGTGAGCCATTATGCACATCTTTCAATTGATGGGTAGTGAATCCGTGGTTTAAGTTTACAGATACTTCTGGATACGTTTGCCGAAATGCTTTAACAATACTTGGCAGTACATCATTAATGGCAAAATCTGTATACCCTATTGTGAGCTGGCCTTTCTCCCCAGCTTCAGATTTTTCCACCCGTTTTATAGCCTGCTCCAGGCTGCTTTGTACATCCACAAACCCAGCTAGCAACTCTTGACCAGCATGGGTTAATGTCACTTTTCGGGTTGTTCTTTCCAACAACTTCACCCCTACGATATCCTCAAGCTGGTGAATTGTCCGGGTTAACGCGGGCTGCGCTATGTTCAATTTCTCTGCGGCTTTGCGAAAGTGTAATAACTCAGCAACCGCAATAAAACAGCGGACATGGCGTAACTCAATATTCATGATGCCTATAAAGTATCAATAGATAGATAATTAATATTAATTTGTTTAATAATGTTAGTAAAGTATAGAAGCTATAAACCCATAACCAACAGAGGAGAGAAATGATTTCAACATTAACAAAGAAGTTGTACAAAGTCGTAGCGATAACAATATCGTTAGTGTTTGCTGGCACAGCACACGCTGGCAAGGTCACAATTAACTTGGGCTATGCGGCGGCTGAAACCAGCACCTACGCAGTTTTAGCTGATAAATTTGCTGAGCTGGCTGAAGAATATTCTGATGGAAGTATCGATGTGAAGGTGCGCTGTTGCGCGCAGCTCGTTACTGAGGACGAGGCATTTAAAGCAATGCAACTAGGTACGGTTGATATGTACATCATCACGGGTAATAACGTATCGCCCCACTTTCCTCTAATGGACGCCTTTGTTTTACCTTACATCTTCCAGAGCAAAGAGCACACTTATAAAGTATTGGAAGGCCCGGTAGGACAGGATTTTGCTGACAAATTACGTGAAGCCACTAAGGTTAGTTTGCTTACTTACGGGTTTGTTGGTGATAGAGACTTTTACAACTCTCGAAACCCCATTAACACGATCGAGGATATGAAAGGGCTTAAAATACGTGTCCCAAAAAATAGTGTCATGATCGACACCTATGAGGCCTTTGGTACATCACCTATTCCTCTGGCATGGGCAGATACACCCACTGCACTACAGACGGGTACAGTGGATGGCGCTGATAATGGAACGTCATTTATAAAGTCACAAAAATTTTATGAAATAATGCCCTACCTTGTGGTTCTTGAGCACTTCTCTTACTTCTCACCATTATTTGCAAGTGAACGGATCATGGGCAAGTTAGATGATGCTCAAAAAGCAGCTGTCGTGAAAGCCGCCGCTGAGGCTGGTGTTTTTCATAAGGAGACTATGTCAGCTAAAGTAGCGGATATTCGTGCCTTCCTCACCAACGAGGGCGGGATGACGTTATCTAGCCCAGATAAAGCTGGCTTTATCGCTGCTGCATTAGCGCTGCAAGATAAATACGCGGCTGAAAAAGACGACGACTTCAAAGCCCTGCTTACTGCAATTAGAGCAGCGGCAAACTAAAAACTATCTTGTATTAATGGCCTCCTATTCTTTGGCTTTAATTAAAGGATAGGGGGCGTTCTACCTGTCAATCGTGGTTAAGTACGCTGTCTTAGAGATCGCAGCTTAATTAGCACGCCACCCTAGTTGAGATTTTTCTATGTTTAAATGGTTAGACAAACACCTAGAAGAAGTTTTATGTAGTGCATGCTTAACGCTCGTCGCCAGTTGCATTATGTATCAGGTAGTTTTGCGCTACGTTTTTAACAGCGCCTCGGCTTGGGCTGAAGAACTAGCCGTTTACGGGATGATTTTTGCCGTTTACTTTGGCGCGGCATTAGGCGCAAAAGAGCGAGCCCATATTCGCATCACATTACTAGTGAACGCCTTGCCCAGACCATTGGCGATAGCCAGCGTAGTGCTGGCTGATATTTTGTGGGTAGGTTTCGTGATCTTCATGATTTGGCAAACCAGTCTTTATACCAAGTTATTGTTTGAAGTTGTATTTGTTAGTCCTGGTTTAGGCATAGATCAAAAATGGGTACAACTTGTGATCCCTATCGCACTAACTTTGTTGCTCTTTCGCATACTTCAGGTTTATAGGAAGTGGTCTCAAGACGGCTATAAGGGGTTACCACTATGAACGGCCCAATAGTAATGGCGACTGTGTTCGTCTTCGCGATGGCGATCGGTATGCCTATTCCTTTTGCCGCTGGCATTGCAACTGTTGCAGGGATATTAATCGCAGATATTCCATTAACTTTGATGGCGCAATCGGCTTGGACTGCCTTTGAGCCATTTCCTTTAGTCACTATCCCTATGTTTATCTTGGCCGGACAATTGATGGAACAAGGTGGAATGTCTGAACGGCTTATCAACATTGCGCAAAAACTAGTCGGTGCCTATAAAGGCGGGCTTGGCTTAGTCACCGTTGTATCTTCAATGTTTTTTGCCGCCTTGTCGGGTTCTGGCCCTGCGACTACAGCAGCAATTGGCTCCATCACTATTCCGGCCATGCAAAAAGAGGGGTATCAATCTCGTTTTGCAGGTGCGATTTCTGCCTCTGCCGGTGCGCTCGGCAGTATGATTCCTCCGAGTAATTTGCTCATTATTTACGCACTAGTCTCAGACGAGTCTATTCCGAGATTATTCTTAGCGGGTATTATTCCCGGCGTATTATTGGGGCTAATGCTTATGCTGGTCACCTTTATTGTTGCAGTTCGTAATGATTACGGCGGTTTAAGTGAAGGGTTTTCTTGGCGACCCTTAATGGAGGCGCTGTGGGACGGAAAGTGGGCCGTGTTTGCCCCTGTGCTCATTTTAGGTGGGATTTATTCTGGCGTTTTTACACCTTCTGAAGCGTCTGGAGTCGCCGTCTTTTACGGCCTATTTGTTGGGCTATTTATCTACAAAGGCCTTACTTGGGAAGGTGTGCTTAAAGCGTTTAAATTTACCGCGATTGTCATTGGCACCGTGTTATTTATATTAGGTTCTACCAAAGCCTTTGGGCAGCTGGTTACGCTCTACGACATACCACTATCTATTTTAGATTTGTTCACAGGAATGAAAGAACACCCCCGCCTCATTCTTTTGTGTATCGGCGTGTTCTATATCATTATTGGGATGTGGCTAGAATCAATCCCACAAATCATTATATTTACCGCCGTGTTTCTACCTTTAGTCACAAGCTTAGGCGTTGACCCTGTATTTTTCGGAATTTTCACAGTCATGACCTGCGAGATAGGGTTTTTAACACCTCCAATTGGTGTGAATCTATTTGTAGCCGCTCGCATTGCTAACATCAGTGTTGAGGATATATCGGTTGGCGTGCTGCCTTTACTCATCCCCTACGTTTTGATGATATTGCTATTGGTTTTTTATCATGATTGGGTGCTCTTCTTACCAGACTTAGTGTACGGGCCGCGTTTAAATTAAATTTGTAGAATACATTGTGATCCCTCTAATAGGTTATTCCGACAAGCTGTCTTGCCGTGCTGGTGAAGATATTTCTTTTATGGTCAGCAGTACCAATGCTGCACCCTACTCTGTACAGTTAAAACGCGTTATTTGTGCAGACCCTAACCCAGAGGGGCCCGGTGTTATCCAACGAGATATACAGGCGAGTATCAATGGCGTGTACCCATCGAGAGAGCAGTACATTGAACCCGGTTCCTATGCAATTATTAAAAGTAATGCGGATGCGGAAGACTTACATGATGGAAGTATCACATTAACAGCCAATATTTTCCCAACGCTACTTAATGGTAAACAACAAGTTGTGTTGTCCTATAAAGACATGCGTATACTGCTGAACGAAACTGGCTGCTTGTCTGCAAGTGTGGGCGACACCAGCGTCAGTACCGACGTGCCCCTTGCGCTAAATACGTGGCATTGTGGTATAGAAATGAGCTACCACCCAGCAACTCAATTACTTTCAATACGACAACCCAGCAAGAGAACATCGACGCAAGCATCGGTCATTATTGGACATAGACAACTTGGATATCTAGCTCCCATCACCATTGGGGCAAGTTATGAAAACGGGGTGGCTAAGCATCATTTCAACGGCAAGATTGAAGCACCACGCATCGAGTACGGAACGCAACAGCGACAACTGTTCGCTCAATGGGATTTTTCTCAGAGCATTTCTAGTACGCGTATTGTTGACATAGGCCCAAATCAGCTGCACGGTGAATTAATCAATATGCCGACCCGTGGTATGACCGGATCAACTTGGGACGCGAGCGAAATGTGTTGGAGGCATGTACCCAAGCAATATGCTGCGATTCATTTTCACGAAGACGACATTTATGATTTTGACTGGGAGGTGGACTTCACTTTATCTGTACCAACCGATTTACCATCGGGCATTTACGCCGCAGAAATAAAGTGTGGTGAACATACTGATAGCATCCCGTTTTTTGTCTGCCCACCAAAAGGCGAACGACGCGCAAACTTGTGTGTGTTGGTTTCCACTTTTACTTATGCTATCTACGGCAACCACGCACGCCCAGATTTTGGGCCCGACTGGCAAGAGAAGGTAAAAAAGTGGGGTGCATACCCGTGGAGCCCAGCCGAACACAGAGAGTATGGCTTGTCTACTTACAATACGCATGCTGACGGCTCAGGTATATGTCACGCCAGCCATCGGCGGCCATTACTAAACATGAGGCCTGGATACCTTACATTTAGCTATGATGCTGGGTCTGGCTTGCGTCACTTCCAGGCCGACAGCCACCTCATTGCTTGGCTGCACGCTAAGGGCTTAGATTACGATGTTATCACTGACCAAGAGCTTCATGATGAAGGCCTTGATGCAATATCAAATTACAAAGCCGTCACTACTGGCTCGCATCCTGAATATCATACCGCGCAAACCTTAGATGCCTTGTTACAATACCGCAACTCAGGTGGCCGTTTAATGTATTTAGGGGGAAATGGCTTTTATTGGCGCATCGCTCAACATAGCGAGCAGCCCGATATGCTAGAAATCCGTCGCGGCGAAGGTGGCATTCGTGCATGGGCCTCAGAACCAGGTGAGTATTACAACGCATTTGACGGCGCTTACGGTGGCTTATGGCGACGTAGCGCACGACCTCCTCAGCAGTTAGCGGGTATCGGCTTTTCTGCACAGGGTGAATTTATGGGGTCGTATTATGAGCGTACAATCGCAGAAGAAACACCGCCCAGCGCAACTTGGGTGTTCGATGGTATTGAAGAAAATATTCTGGGCGATTTTGGTTTAAGCGGCGGCGGTGCAGCAGGCTTTGAACTAGATCGGGTTGATACGCGTTTAGGCTCGCCGGAAAATATAGAAGTGTTGGCTAGTTCCGTCGGTCACGATGAAAGTTTCATTGTGGTTCCAGAGGAACAATTAACCCATATCACCAATTGGCCGGGGGAACCTGAAGATAGATTGCTGAGAGCAGACATGGTCTACTTTACTGTAGAGGGCGGAGGCGAGGTTTTTGCCACGGGGTCGATTACCTTCTGCGGTAGTTTGCCGCACAATAATTTTGAGAACAATATTTCTCGCCTATTAGAAAACGTATTCAATCGTTTTTTACGGTAGTTTTACGGCGCTATGCCCTATTTTCTATGGCTAATTAGAGGGTTCACGTGTTACAACAGCGCGCATGGTATCGAAGTATTTAAGAAAACAGCAATGTAATCTCACGCCTAACCAACAGTTTTATAAAATCGTTGAAGATGGTATGTGCATTGGCTGCGGATTGTGTGAGAGTGTTGTTGGCGCAGAAACGATTTGCCTAGAGCTTGTCGCTAATGGATTTGAAAGGCCCGTTATTCAAAGCGATATGTCTCAATCTGTTGCGGATACAGTGTGGGCTTGTTGCCCTGGCACGCATGTCGAGGGCTTGCCGAAATCGTCGGTTAATACGGAATCGCATAAAGATTTAGTTTGGGGCGTGTGGCGTGATATGTATTACGCTTATAGCACTGAGCCTCAAGTTCGACATATGGCCTCCACTGGGGGATTACTAACGGGCCTCGCTCTTTACTTGCTGGAATCTCGTACCGTTGATTTCATCTTACATGCCAAGGCATCAGAGCAGCGCCCTTCTTTTGGCGAACCGTTTATTAGCCGAACCCGTGAAGATGTTTTCGCCGCCGCAGGTTCTCGTTATGGGCCGACAGCCACATTAAAACACGTCGTTGAAACATTGAATGAAGCCCAACGCACTGATCAACGCTTTGTGTTTATTGGCACCCCCTGCGATGTAAGTGCCTTACGCAACTACGCCAAATTAGATCAGCGGGTAGATCAATATTGCTATGCGATGTTGACGATGGTGTGCGGCGGATTTATGGCGCCCGCGGGCTTAAACCATTTTCTTGAGCAGCAAGGCATTGAACTGTCTCAAATTACCAAAATAAGATACCGGGGTTATGGTTGCCCTGGCCCAACGACAGTCACCACAGGCAATGGTCAAACAACTGAAATTTCCTATCTTGATTTTTGGGGTGAAGATGATTCAGGTTGGCAGTTACCCACGCGCTGTAAAGTCTGCCCTGATGGCATTGGCGAGGCGGCAGATATTGCTGCCTCTGATGTATGGGAAGGCGGTGCACCCACGCAGCAAGAAATAGACACTGATTTGGGAACCAATGGCGCGATAGTACGTTCTTTACGGGGTGAAGAAATAATGAATGCAGCGATTGAAGCGGGGTATTTGGTGCGTGGTCAGGCGTTAACTCCAGCAGATATGAATCGGTTTCAACCTCATCAAGAGGCTAAGAAACGAGCAGCTTGGTCTCGTTTTCAGGGGATGAAGGACGCGGGGAAAATTGTCCCTGATACCAAACGGTTGCGCTTAAAAGCCTTGGCTAAAAAAAATAGTAAAGACGTTAATAAACGGCAAAGAGCTGGAACTCGGCAACGCGCAGAACAGGGGAAATTGTCGGAAGCAACCCCCAGATTACTAACTCAGCCAGACTAGTAACCGATGAGCGAACTACCTCACGGGCGATATGACCGCCCCGCTATTGGGATCACTTTGTGCTTGATCGCAATGACTTTGTTTTCATTGCAAGATGGCTTAATAAAATGGATTACCCGTGATTATTGGCTGATTCAGCTTCTGTTTGTGCGTAGTTGTGTCATTGCGACTTGCGCTGGTTTGTTCATTGCATTTTCTCACGGGCGTGATGGGTTTAAAACCAATAAGCCAAAAAGTCATCTGCTGCGTATGACCCTCAATTTTTGCGCCTTTTTTAGTTATTACATGGCGGTGACATTAATGCCACTAGCCACCGCGACAACGATCGCAATGACTGCTCCGTTATTCATGACGGCGCTGGCGGGGCCGTTACTCGGTGAACATGTCGGAATAAAACGCCAAGCAATTATGTTGATTGGTTTTATTGGGGTGCTCATTGTTATTCAACCTACTTCAGTTGACCTAAATGTGAAGGGAACCGCGTATGCCTTAACAGGCGCAGTTATGTTTGCCTTGCTAGGCATTCAGTCGCGGCGGATGAGCAAAACAGAAGCTACGGAGTTGATCGTTTTTTACGCGGCGTTATGCTTTGCGCTATTTACCGGTGCGTTTATGCTATTTTACTGGGTACCTGTTGATACAACTTCATTCGCTTTGATGGTATTGCTAGGTTTAGTTGCGTTGTTTGCTCAGTACACGATTGTACATTCCTATCAGTATGCCAAGGTTCATGTTATCGCACCGTTTGAATATGTAACCGTATTGTTCGCGACCTTAATAGGTTGGTTTGTGTTTGCTGAACAACCGCCGCCAACGATGTATTTGGGGGCTGTTTTAATTATCGCGGCGGGGCTATATATCTGCTGGTACGAAAAAACGGAATACGGCAAAAACACCGCCCCACCCATTAACCCTGCCTAGTAAGAACTGAATCGATTTGATCGATCTATCGCACTATTAATGTCTGTTTGATTAGTTTAGTGCTCGCCTCTACAATTTAACGTTTGCAGAATTTCAATTTAAGCAATCGCATATGAAACCTGAAAGATGGCATAACCCCAACAACAAGCTTTTTCCTTATCAAGTTGGGTTTACCGCGCCACCACATGACTTCGACGGAGCGCCTAGCGATTTCTTGCGTATGTCTCCGCGCTCTGTTGGCGTACATGGGCGCATGTTGCATTTGCCCGGTTACGAACATGAGCTTCAGCAACGCACTAAAAACTTCAATTTGTTAGAGGAATTTGTAGAATGTATGTCCAATAATGGCGTAGATGTTTGCGGGCAGGTAGGAACAAATTGGGTGCATGCGGGCGGTAAAACGCCAACGGACATTCGCGCGTTTTGTGATCGTGTGGCAGATAAGTATGAGACACCATTGCATATGGCAGGCATGTGCTTAGTTGAAGGTTTAAGAGAGCTCAATATAGAGAAAATAGCCCTTAACTCAGTTTATTACTGGCCAGACTGGCGCGACGGCATCGCGCGGTTTTTAAAGGATGCAGGCTTTGATCTCGTATATGTTGGCAATTTTGTTGACCAAGGGTTTTATCAAACCCAGAAACAAGTCAATGACTTGACTTGGATCTTTCCAGATGACTTGGCGCATCAATCGATGGCCTATATTGCGGAACAAGCTCCGACTGCAGAAGCGATTGTTGTCAATGGAATGCCCAATTTTCGTAACCCGCAAGGCTTGCCAGAACGGCTGGTTTCACGGGAAGTTGAGTTAGAAGCACTGGTTAACCTTCCTATTGTGTCATCGGACGTCGCGCTATACTGGAATATCTACAAAACCTTAGATCTTGCGCCAGATGGAATTCACGGACGGTTATTATCAACCTTATGTTGAAGGAACGGCAACTTGCATAAAATAACTGCGCTGTGGGCTGTTCCTCGTTCTACCTCCACTGCGTTTGAATGGATGATGCGCCAGCGAGGAGATATGCAGTGCTTTCATGAGCCGTTCGGAGAGGCGTGGTATCAAGGTGAAGAGCCGCGGTGGCCGCGCCTTAGCGCCGACAGCGTGCGTACTCCAGGCCTAAACATGAAAAGCGTGTGGAAGACATTGCAAGCGGCTGCAAAGCAAGGCCCAGTATTTTCGAAAGACTTTCCTCATTACATCAGTCATATGTGGAACGATGAATTACTGTCGCATTTTACTCATAGCTTTTTAATTCGTGACCCAGCAAAAACAATTACGTCGATGTATAAACATTGGCCTGATTTTCATTTGATTGAAACAGGCTTTATCGAGCAACGTGCATTATTTGATAAGCTGTGTGACCAACATGGCGAGTCTCCACCCGTGTTAGATAGCGATGACCTGTTAGAAGACCCCTATACCATGGTGCAGCTTTGGTGTGAATCCGTTGATATCCCCTTTATAGAACGTGCCCTGAGTTGGGAACCTGGCGCTCGTGACGAAGTCAGTTGGTGGGATGGCGGTTCATTTCACGATAACTTACGAGGGTCTGATGGCCTTAAGCCGCAAGTCAGGCGCTATGTAGATATTTCTGATGTCCCAGAAAAGGTGAAACGAATATACGAAAAGGTTTTACCGCACTACCAACACCTGTATGCTCTGCGTATGCAAAGCGACAAATCTCTTACCAAATAACCCAATATGAAGACTAAATCTAAGGCCATTAATACTTCTAGCAATATCACTTGGCATGGTATGAAAGTAGATAAACAAGTGCGGGCAGCGGCGAACAGCCAAAAGCCCTGTGTGTTGTGGCTAACGGGCCTTTCGGGGTGTGGCAAGTCTACACTGGCGGATGCGCTTGAGGTGCAACTGCAAGAAATGGGCCATCGTACCTATTTACTAGATGGCGATAACGTACGGCATGGCCTGAGCAAGGATTTAAACTTTACAGATGAAGATCGTATTGAGAATATCCGACGTGTGGCCGAAGTCGCTAAGCTCATGGTTGACGCGGGATTAATCGTAATCACCTCATTCATTTCTCCTTTCAAAGCCGAACGTGATCTTGCCAGAAGCTTGATGGAGGAAAATGAATTTATAGAGGTTTTTGTTGATACGCCGCTTGAGGTCTGTGAACAACGAGACCCAAAGGGGCTTTATAAAATGGCACGGGCGGGGAAAATAACAAATTTCACCGGAATAGACTCCGCCTATGAAGCACCAGAGAACGCAGAAATGGTCATTAAGGGAGCAGAAGATGAACCTGAGGCACTCGCTAGGGAATTGATCGAATACCTTAAGCAGCAAGCCATCCTTGTTTCAATGAGTAAGCGTATGTAAGCAGGTGCTAATTCACTAACCAAAACGCATTGCAATGACTGTAAATAGCGCGGCGCAGTAGAGCGCAAACAAAAGTTATACCGTTTACCAAGCCAAGTTAGACAAAACCAAGTGGTCTCTTTTGCTATTTACTATCATTTTGTTGAAGCGCCTTGTCGTCACTAATTTCCTTTAATACCCATTCTCGAAATAGCTGCACCTTAGGCCATTGCAAGTGGTGCTTTGGATAACATAAAAAATAGCAAAACTTGGTGTCTTTGCTAACTTGGTCTGTAAATAACTCGACCAAGCCACCGCGCTCTATGTCTTTAGAGGTCATTGCTTTATCAACTAACGCAACCCCTTGCCCTTCTATCGCAGCTTGTACCGCCAAAGAGTCTAAATTAAATTGCGGCCCTTTCTTCGGCAGCGAACCGTTATAACCAGCCGCTTTCAGCCACATTTGCCAGTCGGTTGCAGCCGTCAATTCTCTACGCCAACTGCTATGCAATAAGGTATGGTGCTGCAAGTCATCTAGGTTCTTAATTGCATGTTTACCCATAAGTAGTTCGGGGCTGCAAACAGGAATAACGTGCTCGCTTATTAAACACTCACTGATCAAACCTTCGTATTCACCTAGGCCGTAGCGTATCGCCAAATCGACATTGTCTCTTTCTAAATCTACTTTGATATCAGTGGCATCTATGCGAATTTCATAATCAGGCGCAAATTGTCGAAAGCTATTTAGGCGCGGCAACAGCCATTTCATTCCAAACGCGGGAGCGACGGAAACTGTTAAGTGGTGCTTGTCTTCACGGCTTCGTAACAATTCCCCAACGTCTGCTAGTCTATCCAGTCCTTCGCTTAACGTGGGTAGGATTATCTTTCCAGAATCAGTCAGGCTTAACGCGCGAGTGAGGCGATTAAATAAGCGAACATTAAAGTAATCTTCAAGCAGCTTCACTTGCTGGCTTACGGCCGCCGGTGTCACATTCAACTCTTCCGATGCAAGCGTAAAACTCAGGTGTCTCGCTGCCGCCTCAAAAGCGCGTAATCCGTTTAATGGGGGTAGGCGTCTGCTCATTGTCTTAAATTATTAATATCATGAATTAGAAAAACTAAAGCATAACTAAACATATCGTAGTTTGTAGCGCTAGGTTATAGCTTTTATATTAACCCCTACAGTAGTTGTAGCTAGATGATCTAGCAAGCTTTGGTTAATAAATTCTAAAGCGTTATTAAACAGTTTAACCTTACGGAGGTCAACATGATTTGGTGGTATGACACAGTTTTTCTAAACAGAGAGCAATCAAATGCAACTTTGCAGGCTCAAAACACTAACCTACCTAAAAAAGAGGCACCACGCTCAGGGCTTATGTCAATATTGCGTAACCGCTTTCAAAGTTATCAAGAGACGCGGCGCGCAGCGGCTCAGTTCAATGAATCAATAGACACGCTCTCTAAGTTAAGTCGATCTCAATTAGAGGATGTGGGGCTGGTGCCAGCGGATTTAATCGCCTTGAAAAATGGGGAGCATAAAGTCGATAAAATAGTTGAACAACAGCTTCAAAATCATCAATGCGAAGTGTGCTACTTACCTAGTATGAGTGAACGTAATCCGGAGGCGGATTGCGGCATTAAGGCAGAGTATTGCGGCGTAGCCAAAGCGGCATAACTACGCTTTATCGATTGTTGTTCAATGTAATGAGGTTCTCTCGGTCAAAGATCGGGAGAACCTCATTGATGATTCATTTGTTTCTTTTATTAAAATAGGTGATTATTCGCGCTTACATTTTCTAAATCATGCACGCGAATAGATGAACAAGATTGGTTTTATAGGTGCCGGATTAATGGGAAAGCCCATGATCTGCAATTTATTAAAAGCAGGGTTTACCGTAAAGGTTTGGAATAGAACACCAGAAAAGTCCGCCCCATTAAGCGACCAAGGAGCGCAAGTAGTTAAGTCAGTGGAAGCCGCGCTGAGTGATGTAGACGCAGTGATCACGATGTTAACTGATGATGCAGCTGTCTCGGCTGTACTATTCGATTGGGGTACCTATAAAGAGCTCGACCCAAACACCATTCTAATCGACATGAGTTCGATTACACCAAGAGCAGCGAAAGCCAATGCAAGCTTATGTGCTGAACAATCTATCCGCTATTTAGATGCCCCTGTTTCTGGTGGAACTGGTGGCGCCGAAGAAGGAAGCTTAGCCATTATGGTTGGCGGCGACAAAACTGTATTTGACCAGTGCGTACCACTATTTCAAGCGATGGGGCGCCCTACATTGGTTGGGCCAAATGGCTGCGGCCAGCTGACTAAATTATGTAATCAACTGATTGTAGGCATTACTATCGGCGCAGTATCCGAGGCCATGTTGCTAGCCGAACGAGGCGGCGCTGACCCGGCAGCAATGCACGAAGCCCTGACAGGCGGCTTTGCAGATAGTAAGATCTTATCGGTACACGGGCAACGCATGTTAGATCGTGACTTTGAGCCAGGTGCGATGTCGAGCATACAATTAAAAGACATGAAGAACATTATCGAGCAGGCTGATCAACTTGGCATTGAACTTCCAGCCTCACAGTTATTACAGAAACTATATGCAGACCATTGTAAAAATGAAGGACAAGCGCTTGATCATAGCTCGTTGCTGTTGCACTTGGAAAATATCAACCAAGCTTAATCGTTAGCACTTGAAATGAAACTGTCCGCAAATTTAGGTTTTCTATGGAAAGAGTTACCGCTAATAGAGCGTGTGAGAGCAGCAAAAACCGCAGGCTTTGATGCAGTAGAGTGCCATTGGCCTTACGATACGCCGGCTTTAGATTTAAAAGCCGCGCTAGAGGAAACTGGCCTGCCCATGGTCTCTATTAATACCTCGCTTGGCAATAAAGAGCGTGGTGAGTTTGGGCTAAGCGCGTTACCTAATCGAAAGCTAGAAGCCCGCGCAGCCATTGACCAAGCCATTGAATACGCGACCGCAATCCAAGCCCCAAACATTCATGTGATGGCTGGTTTAGCTGAAGGCCAAGAGGCACATGCCTGCTTCATTGAAAATTTAAGCTATGCTTGCAAGCGCGCTCAATCAGAACAAATCAACATACTGATAGAACCACTCAATCATTTTGACGTGCCTAGTTACTTTCTCAACACGACGCACCAAGGAATACAGATCATTAAAGAATTAGGGGCGCGTAATTTAAAGCTCTTATTTGATTGTTACCACGTGGCACGAATGGAAGAAAACGTATTGGACCAAATAACAAACTTAAAATCGATAATAGGCCATATTCAAATTGCTTCGATACCCAATAGGCGTGAGCCTGACCATGGCGACCTTCCCTTAAAGGCAATAGTGCAAGCCTTAAATACGATGGCGTATCACGGGGTGGTCGGGGCGGAATATCACCCAGAACAAAAAGTAGAAGATGGTTTGGCTTGGATGGAGGAGTTCAGGTTGAAATAGACAGCAAGTAGGAGTAGAAAATTGCTGAGGTCGGAACCGAACCGATACGAAGTTACCTTCGAGGGATTTTAAGAAGTAGATACTCGATAAACCACGGATAGGCACAATTAATTATCACAACAAAATCAATTAGTTGAAAAATAATACTGTAACCTTATGTGTTAGTAATTGCCACTATTTACAGGGATAATGCTCCATGAGTGCCCCATCTTTAGAAGAAATAAAACTTGAATATGCTACCAAATTAAAAGAATTGGTCTCTAAAGTGCAATCAAAAAATACCCCAGAAAAATTGGATAAACTATTTGATGCGAGCTGGTCTCTTACTAAAAGAATGGCTCTAAAAGCTCAAAAATGCGGATATTATGAATCTTGGGCACCCAATAGAGAGTGGGTTGAGTGTAAGGGTGCTTTTGGTCGCGAGATTAAGTTTTTGCGTGAAGAAGTGGATGTAATATCTCGATTTTTAAATAGTAAGAGCGTACCAGCTGAATATTCGAATTGTCTTGTGAAATGTATAGATGGGAGCCAAGCGCATGATGGCAAACTCTATGATGAGTCGGGAGTGGAGCTGCTTTGCTATTTTGAGATTTGTTCTCCTAAAGATGGTCAAGCAGAAGCAATATCTAATCGAGAGGTTACGGAGAAACACAGCTCATCTACAGGCTGGACTTCTTCGCCTGAACGTGAGTGGGGTATCGAACCGGTAAAAGATATAGTTTTGCAAACTGTAGAAAATAAAGAAGGAAAGGATTACCCAGAAAAAATCATTCTCATCGTCGAAGCTGGAACAACTCAAATTAGCCAAGCACCGAAAGGTGATTCGGCTTTCACGGCTCTTGATAAGAGTTTCGAGAGTCAGTTTGAGAACTTGGCTGATTCTTTGAAGATTTACGAATTTTCAAATTTTCTTGGAGTGTATTTGGTGAATAGGTGGTCGCCGCATCAGATAAGAATAGTGAAAGGAAGTAAGCCAAATTAGTGCCAAGCATTTGCAATTGAGGGAACTAAGTTCGGTGAATGAATCGAAGAGTCAACGCGGCCAGATACGACTGACGATTAATTGCTTGTCTTATTCAGAAAATATATAAGCTATATTATTGAGTTCATTCTCAGGAATGATGCGAAATTTAATACTTCATTGTCTAGTTGCTCGATAAATTTCTTTCTGCTTTTAAAAGTCCGTACGCTTTGCGTGTTCACGCTTAAGTGAATCTGCACGGGTGCGTCTTTGCGCCTTTGACATGCTATTTCTGGGTTGATTCTAAGGTCACCTAATGAAGTGGCAATATCATCCTTAGTGTGAGGCCAGTCGAGCATTATTTCTAGCGAATCGTTATCATATTCGCTGAGTAAGCCGAGTAGCCAAGTGGTCGTAGCTTTTGCTTGCTTACCCTCAGGCGGTTTTATTGAGACACTGCACTTTATCATTGAGGCGCGTAGGTCGGCAGATAGGTCGAGCTTCACTGGGGAGATGGGAAATGCATATTGAGCGCTTAGAGAGTACTCACTGACTAATTGAGTTAGGTCTTGATTCGCCCGTTCTTTAGCATCATTAGACGCCTTTCGGTTGAAAGATAGAGCCACTCCATCTCCTAGTGCGTTAATAAGTTTGAGCAAAACGTGCCGCCTCGCCTGTTGCCATGCCAAAACAATTTCTTTGACACCCGGTGTACTTTTATTAAACCCTAGAGGTGCGTTAGCCGATGATACAAAGTCTGGCCAGCCAATTGGCATTTGCTCAAAGCCCTGCACCCCAGAACTTTTATCTTGAAGGTACATTAAGGCCTCGAGTAATAAATGTTTCTCAATGCCTGTAACATCATCATTTTCCAATAGTACGTTTATTTCAGTGATAATGTTCAGCCAAGAAAAATGAACTACGTTGCGTCCTTTGCGCTTATTACCTGCGATATAGTATGGTAATTCGGAAGGGGTTAAGGCTAACTCATTTGAGATGGTAATGACTGAATCTAGCTTTAAATGAGCCGCTAGTTGGATATACCTTTGCACTTGCTCACTATCAATATGGTTTGAATCGGATTTGGCTTCTATTAATGCGCTCCATTCAGTCTTGCCACGAACGCAAGCTATCAATCCGTCTGGCCTGCCGGGTGGGTTGTTAAGGCCTGTGAATTCTGGTTCCATGAAATGAACGAATTGGCTGGTTTTTCCTGAGTTGTAGCCAGCTAATGCAAGAACAGCACCCCGAAAGCTTGGAACAATATCGAGTAACGCCATTACAATTGAAAGAAGGCGGCGCTCGTTTTTTTTATATGGTGGTATTAGTCTGGCGGGGTTATTGTTTTTAAGTTGATTTGTTGCTTTCAAATTGTGCTCCTAGTTCCATTTAGATAGTGCTTAAATATTACGACAATTGGCGATAAGTTGATAGGTAACTCAGGATGCATTTTAAATGCATTCAGTCAATTACAGGCGGCGGCTAACTCAAGCTTAGAAAGGGCGATTCGCCGCAATATATTGCACCTGAATGTCCCACTAGTGCTCCATTAGGAAATAGCAGGAGAGCGGTGCGGGGGGGGGGGGGGGGGTTGATGTAAGTGTTTGATTTTAAATGGTGCCCGGGGCCGGAATCGAACCGGCACGAGGTTGCCCTCGAGGGATTTTAAGTCCCTTGCGTCTACCAGTTTCACCACCCGGGCATCGGGGTCTTGTGGAGGTTGGTTTGACCTCAATTGCTTCCTTGAATTACGTGGAGGCTGAACCCGGAATCGAACCGGGGTACACGGCTTTGCAGGCCGCTGCATAACCACTCTGCCATCCAGCCACGTATGTTCCTATTTATCTGGCAACCGCTAAATAGTTTACTTTATTTACCGCTGCCCGATAAAGAAAAACCCAGTGGAAATGCGTTTCACACTGGGCTTTTTAACTGGAGCGGGAAACGAGATTCGAACTCGCGACCCCGACCTTGGCAAGGTCGTGCTCTACCAACTGAGCTATTCCCGCAAACAGGGCGGTGGATTTTACGCATGCACCCCGCCTTGTCAACATAATAAACCGAATTTTATCGATTACTCATCCTCTGTCTCAAATGACTTTGCTGCTGAGCTTAGGTAAATCCACATCGACCATAAAGTGAGCGTTACGGCTAGGTACATCAGTATTTCGCCGATTTTAAAAATAGGCAACCCAAATAATGGCTTAGCGTAAAGTAACATCGAAATCGAGATAAGCTGAACGGCGGTTTTAATCTTGCCCGATTTGTCGACAGCGACTTGGCCTCTTTTCCCCATTTCCGCCATTACTTCACGCAAAGCAGAGATAACGATCTCGCGGCCAATAATAACCGCGACAGAAAGAATAAATACGATCGGTAAAAATGTGCGCTCTACAACGCTTGGGTCGGCCACTAGCATCACCAATACGCTAGACACAATCAGTTTATCGGCAACGGGGTCTAGAAATGCGCCGAACGGAGAGGTCAAGTTAAGGCGACGTGCTAAATAGCCATCCAGCCAATCGGTGATTGCTGCAACCACAAACAGCGTGGTGATGATGATTTCGCGATGGGCCAAGCCTGGAAGGTAGTAAAACAATACCAACACCGGGATCATGGCGATCCGCAGGCAGGTGAGTATATTAGGGAGATTCCACTTCATTCCAGTGAATTTTGAAAAGGTTTATCTATCGCGATTATAGCGCTTTCAAGCCTTTTAAAAAGCTTAAAGCACGACTAAAACCAAGCACCATACAATTGGTTTAATGAAAGAGGTCGTAAATTTTTGCCGCTAATTTAGGGCTGATACCAGGCGCTTTTTGCAAGTCTTCAATGCCTGCATTTTTTACTGCTTGAATACCGCCGAAGTGCTTTAATAAGCCTTGTCTACGCTTTGCGCCAATTCCACTAATTCCCTGTAAAGGTGAGCTGACCATCTTCTTGGCTCTGCGAGCGCGATGGCCCGTTATCGCAAAGCGATGCGCCTCGTCACGGATTTGTTGAATTAAATGTAATGCGGGTGATCGAGTACCAGGGTCAATCTCGCGGCCATTGAAATGTAGTGTTTCTTCTCCAGCGATTCGCTCCGGGCCTTTGGAAACACCAAGTAAAGGCAGTGTGCTGATGCCCAATTCAACGAACACTTCTTTAGCTACGGTCATTTGTCCCTTGCCGCCGTCTACAATCACCAAGTCAGGCAGAGCGGCATCCTCCTTTATTAGGCGCCCGTAACGGCGGGTTAAAACTTGGCGCATGGCTGCATAATCGTCCCCTGGTTCAACCCCTTCAATATTAAATTTTCTATAGTCTTGTTTGAGCGGCCCATTTTCGTCAAACACGACGCAAGAACCAACCGTGCGTTCACCGCCTGTGTGACTGATATCAAAGCATTCCATTCTTTTAGGGGCATCGCTTATTTTTAGCAGTGTAACTAAATTTGCGTACTGGGCGTTAAGCGTACTATTGCGGTTTAAATGTTGGTTTAAATGGTGCTCGGCATTCATCATGGCCTGCTGTTGCCAACGCTTACGATGGCCGCGACAAAGGTGCTTGAATTCCGTTTTTATTATTTGCGTGTGCTGCGTTTCTTGGTCGCTTGCATTCAGACTAGCAATAATTAACTGGCCGTTTTCGATAGCGGCGCTAATTAGGACTTCTTTAGGTAGCGTTTTACCTAAGTAATATTGCGGTAAAAAAGCACTCATTAAATCAGAGTCGCTCAATTCCAATCGGTTTTTTTGAAAATGATATCGACCACCCAAGTTACGACCGTGACGCACATGTTCAACATAAAAGCAGGCTAAGCCACTAGCTTGTTTAAGCGCAATGACATCGGCGTCACCCGTGGCACCTAAAACGTATTGTTTCGCTTGCAAGCGCTTAAGTGCGGCGATGCGGTCCCGTTGTGCGGCGGCTTTTTCAAAGTCGAGATCATCAGATGCTTTTTGCATTTGCTCGCCAAGCTCCGCCGATAAACGTGAGTCCTTGCCTTCTAAAAAGGCCACTGCTTGTCTTACATCTTCAGCATAATCTTCCGGTGAAATGCGATCAACGCAGGGTGCACTGCAACGTTTTATTTGATATTGCAAACAAGGTCGGGAGCGGTTTTTAAAAATGCTTTCGCTACATTGGCGCAATTTAAAAATTTGTTCAATATAACCTAAGGTATCGCGCAACGAGCCTCCGCTTGGAAAAGGCCCAAAGAACTGGCCGCTGCGATTACGACTACCACGATAATGACTTAACCAAGGTGATCTAGTATCAGTATGCAAGCGCAGATAGGGATAGGACTTATCATCCTTTAACAACACGTTGTAATGCGGTTTATGTTGCTTTATTAGGTTGTTTTCCAGCAGTAACGCTTCCACCTCGGTATGGGTTTGGTGGGTTTCTATCGATGCAATTTTGCTAACCAACAGCATGGTGCGCGTCGCTAAGCCGGTTTTACGAAAATAACTAGTAACTCTTTTACGCAGATGTTTGGCTTTACCAACATAGAGCACTTTGCCTGCTTCATCTCTGTATACATACACGCCTGGCCGTGTGCTGAGGCCAGCCAATGCCTCCTCGACATCGAAACTTGAGGGAACGAGTGATTCGCTGGTTGATTGATTAATAGAGTCAGTCAAGTCGATAAATGGATTGATTTGTTAGCACTTGTTGGCAAAGGTTGCTGATTGCATGACGAGTCACTAGAATTCGGCGTTTAATTTTATAGGCTCCCGCAATGAAAGTATCGGCGTTAGAGATTCGAATTGGATCATTAATTGAGCATAACGGCAAGTTATGGCGTGTTCTAAAGAAAAGCCACGTTAAACCCGGAAAAGGGGGTGCCTTTGTGCAGATGGAGATGAAATCTCTGGAAGGCACCAAGTTGAATGAGCGCTTTCGTTCTGCTGACAAAGTAGAAAAGGCGCACGTCGAGCCGCGCCAAATGCAATTTTTGTACGCAGAAGGCGAAGATTACATCTTTATGGATTTAGAAACTTACGAGCAAACCATTATTATCGCAGATGACTTGGGCGACCAAACGCTGTACTTACTGCCTAACACTGACGTGCAAGTGAACTTCAATAATGAGATTCCGATAGGGGTAGATTTACCTTCTAATGTCATTTTGGCTGTGCAAGAAACTGAAGCCGCTATTAAAGGGCAAACTGCATCGAGCAGTGGCAAACCCGCCACCTTAGAAACAGGCCTAAAGGTGACCATCCCTACTTTTGTGAATGAAGGAGAGAAAATCAAAGTCAATACTGAAACAGGCTTGTACGTAGAACGCGCCGAATAACTAATCAATAATTCCAACGAACCACTGTAATGCAAATAGCACACGAAATCTTTAAAGCCTACGACATCAGAGGCATTGTTGACCAGTCACTAACGGTTGAGATAACCCGATTAATTGGCCAAGCTTTAGGGTCAACTGCAATAGAAGCCGGCATGCAAACGATGGTGGTTGGGCGCGATGGCCGCTTGTCGGGCCCGAAGCTGAGTGAGGCGCTTGCGCAAGGCATGTTGGACAGCGGAATTGATGTTATTGATATTGGTCAAGTACCAACACCCGTTTTATATTACGCGACCTATGAGTTGAAAACAGGTAGTGGTGTTGAAGTAACTGGCAGCCACAATCCGCCTGAATATAACGGTCTGAAAATGATGATAGACGGGGTCACGTTGTCGGGTGAAGCCATTCAACGATTAAAACAACGCATCATCGACGGAGATTTGTTAAACGCTGACACGCCGGGGAAATTAACCTCTCAGCCAATGCTCAACCGCTATTGCGAACGTATTACATCAGATTTAACCTTACACAGGCCGATGAAAATCGTAGTGGACTGCGGTAATGGCGTAGCCGGCTTTATCGCCCCCAAGGTGTATAAGGACTTGGGCTGTGAAGTCACCGAGTTATTTTGTGAAGTGGATGGAAATTTCCCGAACCACCACCCCGACCCTAGCCAAGCAGAGAACCTTGTTGACTTGGTGAAGGCCGTGCAAGAAACAGGGTCAGAGTTTGGTATTGCGTTTGACGGGGATGGAGACCGTCTAGGTGTGGTGACGCCCAACGGTGATATCATTTGGCCAGATCGACAGATGATCTTATTTGCTCGGGATGTTTTGTCGCGCAATCCCGGCGCACAAATTATTTATGATGTGAAATGCTCTCGTACCTTGCCAACCGCGATCGAAGAAGCAGGCGGCGTCCCACTCATGTGGAAAACAGGGCATTCGTTTATAAAGTCTAAACTCAAAGAAACGGGTGCAGCCTTAGCCGGTGAAATGAGTGGCCACCTGTTTTTTAAAGAACGCTGGTATGGTTTTGACGACGGCATCTATGCGGGCGCGCGATTATGTGAATTGCTCTCAAAACTATCTGAAAGCCCAAGTGAGGTGTTTGCCGCATTGCCAGATACTATTAACACACCGGAGTTAAGGTTAGATTTTGCAGAGGGAGAGCACTATGCTTTTATTGACGCATTTCAGTCATCTGCACGATTTGAAAATGGTGAAATGCACACCATCGACGGCGTGCGTGTAGATTACGATGGCGGCTTTGGTCTAGTGCGTGCATCAAACACAACGCCTATGTTGATAATGCGTTTTGAGGCGGATACCCAAAGCCTGCTAGAGACTATCCAGTCAGAATTTCGCAGAGAAATGGTAAGTATTGCTCCGGAGCTAACACTGCCGTTTTAGTTCATCACGCGACACAACTGCGTGTTACCGCACTGACAAACCTAAAGATAACATCCACTTATAGCGGCATAGTTCTGCTTTATTTTGTGGTACTTTATGGCTACAATGACAAATATGCAATAGGTGTATAGTTGTAGTATAAAAATAGAATAATTATCTAATATCTTAATCAGTCGGAGGAATACCATGTCTGAGCGTTTGAATGGGATCGTTAAATGGTTCGATCATCGAAAAGGCTTCGGGTTTATCGAATACGCTGATGGTGAAAAAGATGTATTTGTGCACTATCGTGAAATTCAAGGCGAAGGTTTTCGCACTTTGTATGAAGGCCAGAAAGTAGAGTTCGAGTTAATCGAACGAGACAGGGGCTTTGCAGCAGAAAACGTGGTCGGAGAAGTTAAAGAAGAAAGCTAAACCGCTGTCTCTGTCGTGCTAATTTTGACGTCAGCCCAATAAAAAGGATGGTCAGACGCAACTGATTCTATAATGCCCGCGTCTACTACAGACAATCCACGGGCTAAAATCCAATCTATTTTATTGTGCTTGCTCACGTTGGTGGCGTTTACGTGCTTTGCATGCGCGTCGGTAATCGTTGGGTCAAGCAACGCTTGCTCAAGACTAGGGTGGTGTTGGTCCATATTCAGGTCGCCGATTAACAGCGCCTTCTCAAATTGGTTAAATCGATCTAAGACGGCTTTTAGCTGCGTTTCTTGGTCCACCCTTCTAGCTAAGTGCGTCACTAAAACGTCGAGTTGCTCTCCGTCCACGTCTACATTTAGATGTAATAGGCAACGCGGATGATTGCCGACGGTATCTTCCAGCGGTGCTGTTGACCAGTTATTAATCTTAAATCGGCTGATAGCGCCGTTCCCGCGATTCTGCAACCCCCACCGCCTTTGCGTACAAGCAAATATGCCAGCCATATTTAGATGCTTCGCGAGACGATCGAGTTGATTTTGCCTGAATAGCGGAGTCCCACCTTCAAGCTCTGACAGACCCGCGATATCACAACCTTTTAACACGTTGGCGATGCGGTTTATACTCTTGACTCGGTCAGTACCACGCGCACGATGGATATTATAGGCACCGACCCGAATGACTGAACCCGCCTTGTGACTAACCGGCGGATTTATCTCACCTCCGTGCTGCGGGGGCGCAGACCGACGTTTGGAGAGTAAAAGTAGGATAATGACAACAAGGGTAACGACGACATAAGCCATGGCGAGTGTATGCGGTTGGTGTGTGATTTTGCGCTAAGCCGTTGATACTATCGTTAAAATGCGCACCGTTTTGTTATACTAAATTAACGCTTATATTTTAACAGGCTATGTTCGATCTTAATGACTTGCATCAAACTTTTGATTTGCACTGTATACCTCGTCAAATAGAGGGCTATACGCTTGAAAAAATACCCTGCTGTTGGATTTTAAAATCGCCCAAAATAAACAGAATGGTGAAAATGAATGACACAGGCATTCTAATATGGAGCTTGTGCGAAGGTGAATTAAGTGTTGGAGACTTGATCGAATTACTGTCGGAAGAGTATCCTGACGTCCCTGATATGGCGAAAGATATTCAAAGAACCCTAGATAGCTTGGTTGAAGAACAAGTGATAGAAATATCTGCTTAAAGCCTCTTCGCGTTATCTTTTTACTGGTTTAACCGCAAATTCAATTTGGGTTAAACCAGTAAGGCCAATGGCTTCCATTAATTCAATGACTTTACCGTGCTGTGCATCTTTATCAGCTTGGATAACGGTCACAACTTGTGCAGGCTTTTGGTCGTTTTTGGTTTGTTCTAGTGTTTGTAATATCTCTAGTGCGATGCGTTTAACGTCCGCATTTTCGATTATTCGCGTTGGATAATTCCCTTCAGGTTGAATGGCAATTTCGCCCAGCACATTGACATTGATAAAAAGCTTTTGTGACTCTGACTGACTCACTTGCGCATCTGCTTCGGGCAGCGTTAAGTCCATCGAAGCGGTACGATTAAACGTCGTGGTGACCATGAAAAAGATTAAAAGCAAAAACACGACGTCAATCAGCGGCGCTAAATTGACCGATAACTCTTCCTCTTCGCCAGATGTGAACCTCATAAATAAGTGTTACTGCGCGCTTTTGCCTAAAACGGCGAGTAGTTTAAGTACTTCGCGTTCCATCTCGATGGCTAAACTCTGAATACGACTCTTGAAGTGTCGGTAAAATAATAAAGAAGGAATCGCCACGGTTAAGCCAGCCGCTGTGGTGATAAGCGCTTGAGAAATGCCAGCCGATAAAACTTGCGGGTCTCCCACGCCAACCGTCGTGATGGCAGTAAATACTTTGATCATGCCGACGACTGTACCCAGTAAACCTAACAAGGGGGTGATTGCAGCAATCGAACCCAAGGTATTTAGATAGCGCTCTAGATCATGCACATGGTGCCTACCGCTGTCCTCAATCACGGCTTTAAGTGCGTTGGTATCAAGGTGGGCGTTTTGTAATGTCGCTGAAAACAAACTGCCAAGTGGTGATTGAGCTGCTAGGGTATTAAGGTGTGCTTTGCTTATTTTCTGGCGCCCAATAAGCTGTTCAACTTTTTCAAATAATCCGTTTGGCAGTACCCGAGAACGCTGTAAATTAATGAGTTTATCGATAATAATCGCAAACGCCGCAACCGAACAGATAAGGATTGGCCAAATTAGCCAGCCACCAGCATTGAGTAAGTCAAACACGCTTTATTATCATCATTTTAGAATGGTCTAGAGTTTAGTCGATCGGTCACCAAAAGGTCGAGAAGCTTTTGTTTACGCATTGATAGCAAATCACATCCAACAAAATCAAGCAGTAGTACAATGATTGTACGCGCATCCGTTGCATTTACGCGGTTTCAGCGGTAACATCGCGTCCCTTTTTGTCGTGAGCCATTAGTATGGCTTACGAGTGAAGTACAACCATAAGCGAGATAACCTAATGCGTACTCCTTTAGTCGCGGGTAACTGGAAAATGAACGGCAACCAATCAATGGTGGCTGAGCTGTGCGCCGGTATCGTAGCGGGGTTAGGGGATGTTGGTTCCGTTGACATCGCAATTTGTCCGCCGCATATATTGGCAGCCAGCGCCGTAGCTGCGATGAGTGATAGCCGTGTTTCAGTTGGCGGGCAAGACGTAGACGTTAACGCAGGAGGCGCATTTACTGGGCAAACCTCTGCTTCGATGTTAAAAGATGCTGGTTGTAACTGTGTCATCATCGGCCATTCTGAACGGCGTCAATTTTATGGCGATACTGATGAATTAGTCGCAGAAAAAACCGCAGTGGCGTTGGAAGCCGGTTTGCTGCCATTGGTTTGTGTTGGCGAAAGCTTGCAAGAACGCGAATTAGGCATCACTGAAGAAGTAGTGCAGCGTCAGCTAATGGCCGTGATAAATAAAGTCGGTATTGATGCAATGGCTAGCAGTGTCATCGCTTACGAACCTGTTTGGGCAATCGGTACAGGTGTTACGGCATCACCAGAACAAGCCCAGCAGGTACATGCTTTTATCCGCGGCTTATTGGCAGATAAAGATGCTACAGTGGCAGAGCAGTGTAGAATTTTATATGGTGGTAGTATGAAACCAGAAAATGCAGCAGAACTGATTGGAAACCCCGATATTGATGGTGGTCTGATTGGCGGAGCGGCATTGAATGCGAGTGATTTTTTGGGCATCTGCAAAGCAGCGAGCTAGACCCGTAGCCCAAATTTAATAAACAATTTAAACACGTAGTAATACGAAAAAACATGATTCAGAATTTACTTTTAATTTTACATTTGGTCCTTGCAGTTAGCGTAGTTGCATTGGTGTTGTTGCAACAAGGCAAAGGCGCGCAAGCGGGTGCCGCGTTTGGAGGCGGTTCTTCACAGTCTTTATTTGGGGCAAGAGGCTCGTCTAATTTTTTATCACGCGCGACTTCTTTTGCTGTCACTGGTTTTTTTATCACAACCCTAGTATTAGCTTATGTCTATGCCAACACGGGCCGCAGCGTCAGTGTATTAGAAGGCAGCGTTGTAGAAGAAATTGTTCCTGAGCAAGAGCCAAACACTACAGGCATCCCAAGCGTTCCAGCCGATGATGTCTCAGTGACTGCTACCACCGAAGATGGCACAACTGTAGAGGCGACTATTCAGAGCGATGAAGACGTGCCGCAAGTAGATGTGCCAAAGGCGCCGGAGTAGACACAACTAAAACAAGCCGACGTGGTGGAACTGGTAGACACGCTATCTTGAGGGGGTAGTGGGCTAACGCTCGTGCCGGTTCGAGTCCGGCCGTCGGCACCATAACTAAATATTATAAAACAGTTAGTTATATTAACAATAAATCATAATCTGACTTTTAACTTCGTCGTCCAATTATGTTGCCTAATGTTAGGGTAGCCTAACTTTTAAGTCATTTGCTTTAGGCCAATCAAAGCAATTGAATTTTGTCCGCCGAACTTCTATTTCTTCTGGCTATCCCAAGTCAACACGTGCTTTACAGGAACAGAAAAGTAACAAATATCATCGATGCTATGGTCCGTTGCGTAGGCATCAACCGAGTCTCTTATCGAAGTTACGTCACTGTCTTTGACAATGGTTTTGATGATCGATCGCTCTTGGTGATTATGAGTTAAGCCTGAGTGGTTCATATATTCCTGACCAACGTACATCGATTGGGTGACAGTCATCCCTTGGATACCGACCTCTTTCAATAAAAAGTCTTTTAGCTTGTCTTCTTGATTGCGATCTATCGCGATATGAAAGGATGACCGCGATTCTTCATCATCAGTTAACTGATGTTCTAAGCGGCGAATCATGTTCAAACCGGCTGACTTTCCATCCAGACTAAAGTCTACAACGCTTTGATCTCGCCACTCTTTACTGCCGGTTAGAGAATCAATCGCCCGCACTATTTGTTGCATACTAGCCGCATTCTTCGCATGATGAAAAATACCAGGAAGGTTCACCAAGCCTTTACTGACGGGCTCCTTATACATAATTCCCCGCCCCGGCAAAGTTGGCTGCGCCGCTTCTGCCATTGACTCATAAATGCCGTCTACGTCTATTGAATCAGCGATGACCGTCATCGCTTCTTTGGTTTTTTCACTGGTTACGCGCAGCAAGCTGATCTGGCTACGCTGGCCCTTTCCTTCACAAAAATTGATACTTGGGCCGTGCGCACCTGCGTCAATAGCCGCTTTGCAGATTTGATCAGACTGTTCGGGCTGGGCAATATAATTAATTGCCCAAAGGTTGGCTTCCTCCGTTGCTGGTTCTTGTGGAGCATCGTCTGCGAGATCACTGGGCCATAAGGCGTATCCATCGCCACAGCTAAAGTGGGTACAAGGGGTCGCCATAATCGCGCCAGCGCCATTTTTTCGGAGTTTACTGACTTCAATGATGCGGTAAATCACCTCCTCTAGTTTGTCGTTTGGCAATAGCATCACCATGTGTTCTTGCTCTGGGCTGATAACAGGCAGAAATTTCTGGTACCAACGCTCTCGTACCAAGGTGCCCCTAGCGGGGAAAATCATGGCGTGGCTATTGGTTTCAGTAAAAACTGCTTCCACAACTTCTGCTGTATTGTTCCTAGGTAAGATTGCGACCAAACGCGACATATTATTTAATTTTTTCATTTCAGCGCTACCCGTTATCTGTTGTGTGTTTAACAATCAGCCCAACGGTAAGCACCGTCAGAATCGGGCCTACTGAAGCCAACGCCAAAATTCCAAAACCATCAAGCACGTTAGGCACCACACCACCTACACCAAGGCCCATTGCCAACACCAGCGGAACGGTAATTGGCCCAGTGGTTACGCCCGCACTGTCCCAACCGAAGTTAACAAACTCTTCGGAGCTGATTAAGGTTAAAAAGATCAAGAATAGATAGGGCGGTATCAACAACCAATGCAACGGAATATCGTAAACCATCTTGGTAATTCCGGTGGCAATACCGATGCCTACACCAAGGGCAACTGCCTGCATCAGTAATTTCTTTTTAAACGCACCTACCGTAATTCGTTCCACTGTCTCTCCTAATGCGTTAAGCGCGGGCTCGGCTAAAGTTGCGCCATAGCCAAGAAAAAAGGCGAAAGCAATCGCTACAAGCTTGCCAGCTTCTCCACTTCCAATAGTCGGCCCTTGAAAGGCCGTATGGCCCCAAGGAATGATTTCAGCAAAAGTTGAAGGAACATTGTGACCCACTTGGCTACCCAGTGGGGTCAGCCCTAAGGTGATGCCTAAACTAAAGCAGGCCATACCAATTACCGCCATCCCAATTCCAACTGCCAAATCTTCTGATTGCCGCGGGTTCTCACGTAGTACAAATCGCAAGACGCAATACAAAAACAAACATAAGGGCAGAATAGCTTGTAGGGCGGCAAGCGTTGCATTGCGAATTTCTACCCATAAGTTGCTCTTCTCATCCCATTGATCAATGCCTTCAATTACGCTGATCGCACGACCTCGACTAATGACCACTTCAGGGTCTTGCAGAACGATTTGTCCATCCACAATTTTAGGGTTACCCGCCCGATAACTGATTTCAGCATCTGCCGGTATTTCTTGAGTTTGTCGATAATGCAGTAACTCGACTACCGTATAGTCTTTAATGGTTTCACTCTTATCTGCTGCTGAGAAAGATTCACTAGAGGTGTTTGCACTAGCTGACTGCTCAATCAGCTCGCCTTGGTAATTAGCCCCTCCATAGTAGTCTTCAGCTTGATAGTGAAATATCCCAAGCAGCATCACTGCAAGAATGGGAAATAAGGAGGCTAAAGTAACAATACCAAACCCAGATTCAGCAGAATCTCCATTTCCCACTATACGACATACTCCAATGCCCAATGCGAGCACCAAGGGCACGGTAACAGGGCCAGTGGTTACTGCGCCACAATCCCAAGCCAAACCCAAAATGGGTTGCAGTATCTCATTGCCGCTCATCCACCAGGTGATCGATGTCAACACAACAATAAACGGAATGACTAATAACTTAAGAGACCATTGATAGAAAAAGCGAAGAATTCCGAGCACCACAGCAAAACCAACTCCGACACCGACGCATAAAACTAATGAACCGGAAAAATCATTCAACAAACTGTACAACAATGGTGCCTTATCGGGTGTGACACCGCTTCCTGCGGCTTTCAATACCGCTATCGCGGGTTCGGCGAAGGTCGCACCAATGCCTAAAACAAATGCAATACCCAGTATGACCGCCATAGGAGCTTTCACAGGCAGTTGCGAGCCTATTATTTCCCCCAAAGGCATCAGCCCGAGTCGCAGCCCTTCCATAAAAAACATCAGCCCCACGATGACCATCACCAACCCAACCGTGATCATGGTTGCGTATACAATGGGCAAGCCGAGCACTAGCAGCTGAAAAACAAACAGATAAAAAACGATAAACCAAACGCCTTTAACCTGTTCAGTTAGTTTTTTCTTTACGTAAGGTAGGAGAACACGTAGCGCATTATAGCCGCCGACGCCCGAATGATCGCTGTTGGTACTCATCTGCTTCTAATCCTCAGTTTTTCCAATTTATATAGTATCATTAAAACTGGTCCATCCTTGTGTTTTGAGATTTAGTTTAATTGTAGTCAGTAACTATTAAAATTAAGTATTGATGAGAATGAGAAGAATAACTCTGTATTGAGACATCATAAAATTTATGAAGCCCCATATCGATGCTGGACTTGACCTTCCCCCCAAGTGCCTAAAGACCAAGACAGCAAACTACCGGTTATTAGCAGCAACACCGACCATTGCGCCAACCAGATTAGCCCACACAATCAAGTTGGCTGACCCCTTGATTACTCTGTTACTTGGAAGATACCGATAAGGCAAAAGTTGGGTAGGTAGAAAATAAATAAAAGCAAGCTGTAGGCGTCAGACTCTGTATTTCAATCAGGTTAACCAGCATACTTAAATCAAACGTTGGGAATTTATATAAAAAGTAGATAATCGAATGTTATTAAACTATCTAAGTTTAAAGGAGTATGTGTCTTATAATTGTATGCAATTAATTCAACCTAGAGTAGTGAGGTCTTAGGTGACCAAAATAAAGTCAATCAATATTGGTAACATGGGATGCTTCGACGGCTTTGATTGGACGTCGCTCGATAGTGATGAAAAAGGGAATCCAACTGAATTCAAATACCTGAATATCATTTATGGTAGAAACTACTCTGGCAAGACGACGATTTCCAAGATTGTCCGTTCGCTTGAAACCAAGCAGCCTCCAGAAAAATTTGACCATCATGACTATCAAGTGCAGGTTGGAAGTGATACCTATGATGCGGTAAATTTAGCAACATCAAATTTAGATGTACGCGTTTATAACAAAGACTTTGTTGATACGCACTTAGGGTTTCTACGTGATCAAAATAACGATGTGACTCCGTTCGCAATAGTTGGAGGTGTGAACGTTGAGGTGACTACTCAGATCGAAACAGCCGAAGAAAACTTAGGAAATGAAGATAAGGCTGATACATTATTGGGAAAGCTCTTCATTGCACAAAATGCTGAAAGAACCGCTAAGCAAGAACACTTAGCTGAGAGCAAGGCCCTTGACACTAAACTAAAAACCAAGGCCCTAGATACTAATCATGGCATTAAATACAACAGCATCTACGGTGATCCAAACTATAATATTATTAAGATCACTAAAGATTTAGAACAAGTAGAGAGTGCCTTAGATGAGTATCAGCTTGATGAAGAAAAGGTGATTGAACTCTCAAAGATAGCACAAGAAACGCCATTGGAAGAAATAGATGAATTGGAAGTCTCGATTCCCTCTCTTGAAGAAAGATCTGAAATAGTTAAAGAGTTAGCTGAAAAGAAAATACAAACCAGTCAGCCGATACAAGAACTGCTCGAAGATTCTCTGTTGCAAGCCTGGGTAAAACGCGGCCGTGAGTTACATGAAGGCAAACGGGAAAAATGTGCTTTTTGCAAAAACGAGTTATCCAAAGAACTGTGGTCTAATCTAGACGCACATTTTAACAAAGAATCACAAGAGCTTGAAAAACAGTTACTCGCAGAAGTCTCTTCACTTAAGGCGCTTAAGCTTTCTATCGACAACTTTAATTTACCAGAGGAAGGTGAGTTTTATGAGTTACAAAAATCTGACTTTAACTCAACGCTCAAACAAATCAAAGAATCGGTAACTTCCTATAACGCTAAAGTTGACGGCTTAGTTACACAACTAGAGGCACGTAAACAATCTATTTTTGACCCGCTTGAGTTTATAGATCCAGCCATAGAAGGTGCCGACTTGACGGCGCTAATCACGTCTCTAAACAAGGTTATAAAAACTAACAACACTCATACCGATTCTATCGATCAATCGAAAAAGGAAGCAAAGCGAGCGTTAACCCTCAATGAAGTAGCAGCCTTCCATCGTGATATTGATTATAAGGCGAGTGTTATTGGTGTTACTGTTAAGAAAACAGCTTTAATAGCTGCTGCTAGTGAAACTGTCCAAACCCTAAATACGGTAGGCCAAGCACAGCAACGTTTAGAAGCACTCAAAGTTTTATTAAAAGATGAAACCAAAGGTGCGGAGAAAGTAAACGAGTACCTAAGTCACCATTTTGGACATGGTGGAATTCGCCTTGATGCAGAACAAATTGATGATGATACTAAGATTTTCAAATTTAGTATCAAACGTGATGGCGTTTTAGCGCACAACTTAAGTGAAGGGGAGTGCAGTATCATCGCCTTTTGCTATTTTATGGCAAAGTTGGAAGAACCGGAAACTCAGGGCAAAAAACTCATTATCTATATCGATGATCCAATTTCCAGTTTAGATAGCAATCATGTTTTCTTTATTTACAGCTTAATCGCAAGTCAAATTGTAAGCTCTACGGGCAAAGACGCCTCTGGTAAAAGAATATTTCCTCACGATCAAATTTTCATCTCTACACACAACTTAGATTTTCTAAAATACCTTAAACAACTCGAAAGCCCAAAAAATCAACGCGAGCAGTTTCTTATTGAGAGAGAATCTGATAAAAAAAGTGTGATTAAAAGGTTACCTGATTACTTACGGAAATATTCAACGGAGTTCAATTATCTGTTTGAACAGATCGTAAAATGTGCGAATGCTTCGCAATCAGATCCACATGAAATATTCTATAACTTTGGTAACAACTTACGAAAGTTCTTAGAAGCTTATTTATTTTATAAATATCCATCTGACGAAAGCGATAAGGAACGACTTAAAATGTTCTTTGGTTCTGACACTCAGGCAGGAGTGGTATCAGGGAGAATCTCAAATGAGCTTTCCCATCTAGGAAGTATATTCGATCGAAGTATGAAGCCAATCGAAGTGCCTGAGATCCCGACGTTAGCTAACTATGTATTAGATAAAATATTCGAAAAAGATCCAGAGCAATTTAATGCGCTATCACGCAGTATCGGTGTTGCTGAACGATCGTTGATACCATGAATTGAATTCTAATCTAGAAAAATATAGCTCCCTATGAATTCGCGCTCATTTACTTTACATAAAAACTATTCTGCCCCACTAAATAGCGGTTTATGAGGGCTTATCTTCGATATTTCAGCTTTTTACGATTGAATCGAAGCGTGATTAGTAGTCACAATTAACCAAATCGCTTCTACTCATTTCGAGCAACACAGCAGCTTCAGGGGGTAGGCATACGCTCCAATATTTGTATTCCCCCTAACGCATATTCGCTTGAGCGATGGGGGTAAATTTACCCTCTGTGATCATATGCGGTGCTTGGCGAATGCTTGTTGCTTGAGTATTTCGCCCTAACGAACGTCGAATTACAACTGATAGCAATTCTCGGTTAGTTCGCCATAGCCCTGGGTCGGGTTGCGGCAACTGGTCTTTTATTGCTTCCCTCAGTTTGGGCAATGAATAGAACGGAATCTGTGGGTACAGGTGATGCTCTACGTGGTTATTCATGTTCATATACAAAAACTGTGCCAATCTGTTGGTGGTGGCAAATGAGCGGGTAGATTGCAGTATCGAAGGCGAGTTCTCTTGCAGCTCTGCGTGTTGCAAAATAGTGAAGTACACCATGGCAGGGCCGCCGATTAACCTTGGGATAAACAAAAAGATAAGCGGCCAAAGTGTGCCGAATACCACCAAGCTAATTAAAAATGCATAAATAGCCAGATAAGCGCGTGCCCTCCACTTCAGCTGGCCTAATTGGCTTTCGGGGGTGTATTCAAGCACTTTAGGCGAGAATCGGCCCAAGGCATTATTGATTAACAACTTAAAATAATAACCGTAATACCCCACGTTGGTGAATTCCAACAGCCATTCTTTAAAGGTCATCGGCAAGGCATAGGGAATTTGGGCATCTTTACCAATATGGTAAGTATGGGTGTGATGCGAGGTGTGCGCGTAACGACGATGCAAGCCTTCTTCGAAATAGATTATTGAGCTGATAAACAACACGACTTCATTCAACTTACGAGTGCGAAAAGCCGTGCCGTGCGCGGTTTCATGACTAATCGAATAGGTGGGTACGATTAAGGCAATGGAATAGGCTAGCATGGCAGGCACTACCCACCAAGCGCCTAAAGACCAAGACAGCAAACTACCGGTTATTAGCAGCAACACCGCCCATTGCGCCAACCAGATTAGCCCAGGTTTATCGGAACGCTTGGCCAGTGACTTATAAAGTTTGCGATCTATCGTTACGCCGGAAGACGCGGCATTGGTAGGGGCATCTGACGATGCGGTATGACTGGGTTCGGTTGGCATGTTTAAAATTCATCCAATTCGTTGATGAGCGCAATTTATCATTACAAGCTAGTATTTGACAGGAGCTAATTTCAGTTACTTAGGTGACGTTGCCATCTGCTGGCTTTAATCTAAAGCTACCTTTGTGCTAAGCCTACTTGAGCGGGCCAGTAGCTATACATTAGTTGAAGCGGCAGCGAATCTAATATTAAGAGTCGAAAATATACTTAATTCGCACCAAATCATATAATAATTACATAATACGTATTTTTTTATAATTATTTTGACAATAAAGGCAACTACTGTCAAAATAATTTGCGATATGCATAAATAGAGAAACCCGTTGGCCGAATTAAAACCTGTGCCTACTAGCACGCAATCCGTAGCCGAGAAACCCATTGGCAAGTCATCTGCCTATGATGGCCTAAACAAGCAAATCATTGGCTTCTTGCAAGATGATGGCCGCATGCCATTTAAGGATATTGCTAAGGCGCTAGACGTATCAGAAGGCACTATTCGCAATCGCGTGCAATGGATGAAGGAAGCCGGCGTGCTAAAAATTGTTGCACTAGCTGACCCAATGGCGATTCGCTACCAAGCTGACGCCATGATCGGCATTAAAATATCCAATGTAGCCAGCCCAAAAATGGTGGCCGAGCGCCTGTCGCAATTTAGTGAAGTGGTTTATGTAGTGTGGGTGTCAGGCCGCTTTGACTTAATGATTGAAGTCGTTTGTGAGTCTGGTGAAGCCTTTCAAACTTTTTTAGAACACCACTGCTTTAACCAAGAAGATATTGATCAATTTGAAATAATGACAGCGATTGAGATGTTTAAAAACCAATTTTTGCTTAAACGTCAATCGGTATGAAACCGCATAGTAGGCCCTACGCAACCTTACGTTGAGGCTTCAAGAAACCCATTTAGAAAAACTAGAGGAGAGAATAATGAGCAATACTTATTACGAACATTTTAAAGATGCCCTGCCAAACCCAAAACGCCTAAAAGAAGAAAAGAAAAAGCTGCAAGACGCTGGTGTGAAATATATTCTATCTTGCTGGATAGATATGTTTGGTGTGCCGAAAACCAAGCCCGTACCGATCAGTGACTTTGAATTGCTGTGCATGGGTAAAGGCCCGCAGTTTGCAGTGCACTCCATTTCATTTGTGCCTGAACTTGGCCCCGCTGATTCTGACCAAGTGCCACTGCCTGACATCGACACCATTGTTATTTGCCCTTGGGACAAAACCATCGCTTGGGTGTTTTCTGATTTATGGTGGGAAGATAAGCCTTATAACCTATGTCCGCGACAGGCAATGAAGCGCCAGATTCATGAAGCGGCTAAACAAGGTTATGCCATGTACGCAGGAGTAGAGCCTGAGTTTATTACCATGCGCTGGGATGAAAACAACCAACCAGTAAAAGCGTTTGATGATGACCCAATGCCAGGCGAAGGGCTGCGCCCGCGTCGCCAAGCTTTTGGTTACGATGTTGAGTACTCACTTGATTCAATGGCGTTTTTGGGTGAGTTGATTGATATTCTGGAAGACTTAGGTTGGAACGTGCATGATGTAGTGGCCGAAGGCGCCTATTCTCAGTTTGAATTAGATTTTCATTACGCTGACCTACTGACTATGGCTGATCGCATGACTTTCTTGCGGGTGTTGCTCAAAGAAGTCGCAAAAAAGCACGGTATTTTTGTCACTTATATGCCCAAGCCAACAACAGGTGATTGGCGTTCTGGCGCGCACATGAATACATCGATGCAGTTAATCGATAAGCCGGGCGAAAATATTTATGACAATGGAGAAGGTGACTGGACTAAACAGGCACTCAACGCGGTTGGCGGCATACTAAAACACGGCGGCGCAATCACTGCTGTAGCCTGTTGTACCGTAAATTCATACAACGGCTTGGTGCCGAAAGTAGGCGGCTTTGAAGGTGGCACCTATACTTGGGCGCCGACACATATGGCTTATGGACGTAACAACCGAAGCGCCATGTTACGCTTACCACAAAGTCGGTTTGCGATTGAAAACCGCGCCGCGGATATGTGCATGAACTTTTATTTAGGCTTGGGCATGATGTTGGCTGCGTCGGTAGATGGCATTGTCAACCAAGTCGACCCCGGTAAGTCGTTAGACGAAGACTTATACGTAATGGACGATGAAGAGAAACAACAGCGCGAACTAACCCCCTTACCTCGCAATTTGTTAGAGGCAACTGAATATTTGTCGCAAAGTGAGTTAGCTAAAAGCGTGTTAGGGCCCGTTTTACTTAACTCGTTCTTACAATATAAAGTTGATGAGTGGGAGCGCTATCATCAAACGGTCACCGATTGGGAAGTGCAAGAATACCTGCGCCTTTACTAGAATTTCTCAATAGCAATGGCGGACTATCTAACCTTTCGCTTAGGCGATGTTGAATTGCAATCGGGCAACGTACTGCCCGATGCGCAGTTAGCCTATAAAACTTATGGCACGCTTAACGCCGCGCGTGACAATGCGGTGTTGTTGCCGACGTTCTACACGGGTTGGCATGACCGCAACGAAGGTTTTTTTGGAAAAGACCGAGCGATAGACCCTAACAAACACTTTATTGTGTCGGTCAACTTGTTTGGAAATGGCTATTCTTCTTCACCGAGTAATACAGTGGCCCCCGCTGACAGAAGCAAATTCCCCTTGGTGACTTTATGGGATAACGTCGCCTGCCAACAACGTTTATTGAGCGAAGCCTTGGGCATAGAACAACTACTGTTGGTTGCCGGTTGGTCTATGGCAGGCTGTCAAGCTTACCAATGGGCGGCGCAGTTTCCTGACCGAGTTAAAAACTGTATCCCATTTTGCGCTTCAGCCAAAACCTCGCCACACAATATTGTGTTTCTGGAAGGAGTTAAAGCAGCGCTGTTAGCAGACGGCGACTTTAAAGATGGATGCTACACCCAACCACCTCGTAAAGGCTTGATGGCATTTGGACGAGTGTATGCGGGCTGGGCGTTTTCGCAAACTTTTTATCGAGAAAAGCACCATCGAGACCTTGGTTTTGAAGCCGCAGAAGACCTGTTAGCCGATTGGGAACAAGGGCATTTAGAGTGGGACGCCAATAATTTGTTAGCCAAACTTGCCACTTGGCAAGCGGGAGACATTAGTGATAACGCGCTCTATAACGGCAACTTTGAGCAAGCGTTGCAAGCGATTAGCGCTAATACCATCGTGATTGCCTGTGATAATGATTTGTATTTTCAGCCTGCTGACAACGAACTGGAAGCACAGTGGTTAACACATGGAGAACTACGCGTGTTTGAATCACCTTGGGGGCATTGTGTGGCCTCTCCGAGGAATGGCACTGCGTTTGCCGATTACCTAGACAATACGATTAATGAATTAATTGCTTAAACCTTTAAATTTGAAAATAGAAGATGAGCGAAGTACAAACTCCTGATAAAAATAATTTCGACGCATTCTGTGGCTACCATCAGAACTGGCAAGGTGGCTCAATTGATGAGCTAACACAAACTGGCCCCGGAACGCCCTGTGGTGATTACCTTCGACGTTATTGGCATCCGGTAGGCATGACAAAAGACCTTGAGCAGCGCCCGAAACTCATCAAAATATTGGGTGAGGAATTGGTGCTGTTTCGAGATAAGATGGGGCAATATGGCCTGGTGCATAAGCGCTGCCCACATCGCCGCGCTTCATTAGAATATGGCCGCTGTGAAGATAGGGGTATTCGTTGTTGCTATCACGGTTGGTTATTTGATGTAGATGGCACCGTGCTTGAAATCCCCGGAGAACCTGAAGACTCAATCTCCGCCATCAACGTAAAAAATGAAGTGCGTCTAGGCGCCTACCCAGTTAAAGAATTTAAGGGCTTATTGTTCGCGTATTTAGGCCCTCAGGAGGAATTGCCAACATTCCCGCTATACGACGCATTTGATACACCAGGGATAACCATGACACCCTATGCTGCACCGTTTGCTTGCAATTGGATTCAAGTATTAGACGCGATTGTAGACCCGGTCCACACCGCGTTTTTGCATCAATCTCAGTTCTCGGATGGTTTTGGGATGATGGGTGAAATTAAGTTTTACCAACGGCAAACTCAACGCATATTGGGTACTGCATCAAGACGAGTGGGCGAAAATATTTGGGTACGTGTGAACGAATTGATATTGCCAAACTTTACTCAGTCCGGCGCGGCTTTTGCCACTGACGGCACCAAACAGTGTTTTTTCGGGCGCAGTGCCTTCACTCGTTGGGTCGTGCCTGTTGACGACGAAAATTGTATCGCGTTTGCTTGGGGTAACTTCGGCGAACGAGGTGATCCGCACGAATACAATACTGACGAGGGAATGCAATTAATTGAGCAAGGCGAATTAATCGATCGAACCTACGAGCAAAAACAAGCCAGTCCGGGTGATGTAGAAGCAGTTGAAGGTATGGGCACAATTTCTGATCATGATAAAGAATATTTGGTAGCGGGCGATCAGGGTGTGGCTATTTACCGTAACCAAATGCGTAAATTCATCCGTAAATTACAAAAAGGTAAGCGCCCACCTCAACCCACTGAGTTATCAGAAGGCGTCATTCCAACCCACGGCAGCGATACCGTGTTAGCTATCCCCAACACTGGCAATGAAAGTGCCACTTTAAAACAAACCAATGACGCTGTTATGGAGGTAATATTTGCTGGTGATGCACTGAAAGGTGAAGAGCGAGATAAGGCTATCATTGCGCAAATGTCCGCGTTATCTCAAGCTAAATAGTCGATTCAAATATTGAAAAAGTAATGACAATCAACGTACATATAAAGAATAACCGTTGGGCGGAAGGTTCTTTCCCTAATACACCCGAAGGCGAAGAAGTGTTCACCATTACGCAACAGCGTTTTGATGATGAATTAGCCAATTTTCCATCGGTACAAGGCAACCTAAATACCTTCGTAGATTGGGATACCGATCATTGGGAGCAATCAATGGCCAATGCCGAGGTGCTACTAACGTGGAATCTCCCGATGCAAAACTTGGCTAAGATTGCACCAAACCTAAAGTGGATTCATTGCATAGGCGCGGGTGTCGAACACATGCTACCGATGGATTGGATTCCTGAAGGAGTGGTGCTCACCAACAACAAAGGCGTACACGCCGCCAAAGCGGGGGAGTTTGGTTTAATGAGTGTATTGATGTTGCACTCTCATATACCCGCCGTGGTAACAAACCAAAAAAACAGGGTTTACGATTCTCTCTACGCCTCACCGATCGCCGGCAAAACTTTGGTCGTTTTGGGAACAGGTAGTTTAGGTGGGTCCGCAGCGAAACAAGTGCAAGCATTAGGCGTACACGTCATTGGGGTCAATCGCAGCGGGCAAGCAGTAGATGGCTGCAATGAGGTGGTTACGACTGAACAGTTAGACACTGTGCTACCAAAAGCCGACTATGTTTTTGTGGCAACACCGGATACGCCCGAAACACGCGGCTTGTTAGATAAACGCCGTTTAGATTTGCTTAAACCCAGCGCAGGCATTATCAATATTGGCCGTGAAGCCGTCATGGACTACGAAGCGTTGTGTGACAAATTAGACGAAGGCAGTTTAGCTGGAGCCATCCTCGACGTATTTGACCCAGAACCTATCGAAGCCGATTCGCGCTTATGGCATACCAAAAACTTAATAGTCACGCCGCATATTTCCGCGGACGATGGCGATGCCTATGTACCCATGACTTTGAATCTATTCTTTCAAAACATGGAGTTGTTTATGCAGAATAAGCCGCTGCTTAACCCGATTCGCCCGTCTTTAGGCTATTAGTATTAGTATTAACGAGAATAAGACTGAAAATACAGTGTATTTGCGAAGAGTTATTTAAGCACTTGCTTGCTTGGCTTCGTGTATTTGTCGTGCTTCACGAGATTTTTCTGCTAGGTAAGCCATTAACTTATCAAGCGCCGAGCGAACTTCATCTTGTGACTGGTTAAATAAGCCATCTCGAAGTTCTTGGTAGTAACCCAATATCACGCTGCGGTCTCGTACATATACAATCATCATATTCATCACTGGAACCAGTGCTTCTATAACGCCATACATTAAAAACTTAAGCATGGGGTTTTCTGCTGCTTCGATAATAGAGCGGTGAAAATGCACATCAGCGTCACAGAATTGCTCGTCCGTTAACGTCTTGCTTTGGATTGCGGTGAATGCCGCATCGATTTTCTCAGCGACTGCAGGAGTCCAATGTTTCATGGCTTCTTGACAGCAATGAAACTCCATAAAGCGGCGAGTGTCGATTACTTCGCTTATTTTCAGTGAGCCTAAACTGAGCATCAGCATGGTTGATGAGGTAATGGCCTCTGCTGCATCCTCAACTTGATAGTTATTGACAAAAGTACCGCCACTCGGACCACGACGTGACCGAATCATATTTTGAGCCGCTAGTCGTTTTAACGCTTCTCGGATAGTGGGACGAGAAACACCAAAATGGGCAGATAGATCGTGCTCTGTAGGCAGTTGTTCGTCTTTTTTGAGCGTACCATCTAGGATGGCTTGGCGAATTTGTTCCGCTATTTGTTTCGTAGCACTCACTTTTACAACTGGAGTTAAGTTTTTCAAGGTAACTACCTAGTATTTTGAAGCGCGCGATTATACCTCAATCTTAATAAAGACAAAGAATCGGGCGACTTCAAGACGCCATATTCTTACCACTGTACTGATGCCTTACTATGGGGAATCAATGTTCCAATAAAAAAGCCCGCTAATAGCGGGCTTTGATAATCAAGCGCACAAGGCGCTGTAACTTTTTTGATATGTGGTGAAGCTATTTACAACATTAATTGGATAGCCCCACCTGATCAAATGTAGGCTATTGTTGCGCCCGCTTACTATCTCGATAAAGAGCTTTTAGCAATGAGAAGCACATCAATATCATGATAAGAGTAAACGGAATCGCAGCGATAATCATAGCAGACTGTATCGCACCTAACCCACCGGCGACGATGAGCGAGGCGACTATCGCTGTGAGCACTAGAGCCCAAACAATAATATGCTTGGCCCCAGTAGCCGCTTGGCTACCACCCGCATTGATTGTGTTAACAACGAGAATCGCCGAGTCGCCTGAGGTGACCAAGTAAGTTAGCAGTAGCACCACCACCATGATAGACATGAATGAAGCTATTCCACCACTTAGCATGATATTTACTATTTCAAAGATTTGGTATGTAAGGTTTGAACCCATAATAGCGCCATTAGCGTCGCCATTTAGCTCTAGATCAATCGCGGTTCCTCCAACGAAAGTGAACCATACAAAGCACATGAATGAAGGAAGTACGATAGCGCCTATTACAAACTCTCGGATAGTTCTATTTTTAGAAATACGTGCCAAGAAGATGCCTACGAAAGGAGCGAAAGCAATCCACCACGCCCAGTAGAACACCGACCAACCTGTTTGCCACCCACCTAGTTCAGTGCTTGGATCCCAAATTGTAAAAGTCAAAGCAGGTAAATGAATCACGTAGCTAATGATACCTTTACCTAGTAGCTCAAACATTAATCCAGTTGCACCAAAGATTAAGAAGAACGCTAACAAGCTATAAGACAAGACCATATTGATATTACTTAGCCACTTGATGCCTTTACCAACACCTGACAATGCAGATGCAGTAGACGCGAGCATAACGACAAACAATGCCACCATTAATGCGCCTGTTGTAGGTTCAGAGCCGCGTCCATCGGTCATTAACCATTCCATGCCAGTGATTGCATGTAGACCAGAAGCAAAAGCACTTAGACCTAAGCCGATAGTTTGCGCAATACCTAAGATAGTGGCAATGATGGCTGAAATATCAATGATGTGACCTAAGTTACCTTCTAATGAACGACCAAACAAAGACGCTAGGCCAGATCGTACAGTAAGTGGTAATCCGCGATTATAGGCAAAGAACGAAATCGTGATACCGATCAAGGCATAACTTGCCCATGCACCAACACCCCAGTGGAGAAATGTGTAGCGGTAGGCTGATTCAAGCGCTGATTGTGTCTT
Organism: Candidatus Poriferihabitaceae bacterium; assembly: GCA_965237995.1. GTDB lineage: Bacteria > Pseudomonadota > Gammaproteobacteria > Arenicellales > Poriferihabitantaceae > JAAELZ01. The sequence goes on along the minus strand of CBDEGO010000006.1, from coordinate 412,004 downwards.
AGGAGTAATAATTCCATCTATTGCTGCGATAGAACCCGCCCCTACTTGTTCGTGATAGCTGGCAAATAAGTCTGCCCCTTCAGCCAACGCATATCCGCTAGCGGCAAAGGCCGCCATAATCGCTTCTTTACTTTTGATAATCTCAGGGTTGTTAGCAAAGTGATACAGTGGCTCGCCTGCTGCATAGCCCAACATGCCGATACCAATACCTGCGCCGAACATCATAGAGAACCAAGAAAAGGTCGAGAACTCGGGCTTGTCATCTCCCGTACCTAATTTAACTCGTCCAAAACTGGGCACGATGGCGATGATGATACAAGTAACGATAAATAAGGCGACAGCAAGGATGTAGTAGGCATTAAGATGATTAAATGACCAACTTTTAGCGGCGCTCAACGCGTCTCCGGCGCCTTTGGGGTCAATCAGACACCAAATTACGACCAACGCGATCAACACTTTAGATAGCATCGCTACTGTTTTATTAAATCCGTCATAAAATCCGGAATTTTCCATCTCGATATTGAGATCGGATAAGGGCTTTGGAATTGCCATAAGTTATTTCCTAAGTTAGTTTAGCTAATAAACGGAAACCTAAATTAATGTAGTGGGGCCAATGATCACGAGTTTCACAATCAGCTGTACTGATTATGCGATGCGATTACTGTGCTTCCTCTCCTCCAAACTTAAGTTTATTATTTCTATATGTCTTGAGAAAGATTAATCTCAGATGAATAGATTTATAAATCATACCATTACTCTGCTTTAGTAATAAGTGCCATTTATGACAAATTTTTACCTATTTATCACGTTGTAATTTGTATGAGTCATCATTGTTAACCGAAAATACTATTAAGGCAATTAGAATTATATGGTATATTATTCAGATTATCTGAATAATATACCTATGCGAACACTGAAATTAACTTATTTACGCAGCTTTGTTGCCGTTGCAGATGTAGGGAGTGTGACCGGTGCCGCCAAAAGGTTACACCGTTCCGCATCCGCCGTGTCTATGACGGTAAGTAATCTGGAAGATCAAATAGGGTTGGCATTATTTGAGCGAGAAGGTAAGTCCAAGCTAACGCCATTTGGTCAGTATGTGTATGAGGTAGCTAAAGAACAGCTCATCCGGTTTGACAATGCAATGGCCGGCATCACTGCCTACGCCAATAACGATATTGGACGTGTTGATATTGCTGCAGTACCTTCTTATGCGGCACAATATTTACCGAATTTACTGGCAAGCTTCATTGAAAAGCACCCTAAAATTACGCTGAGTATTAGTGATAATAGCTCGTTCCAGATACATGAAATGTTGCTTAGAGGAGAGATAGACTTTGGTATCGCGAGTGAGGGCGAAGAAAGGGAAGATGAAATATTCAGACCGTTAGTGACAGACTCAATTGGCTTAGTGTGCAGTACCGAACACCACTTAGCTAAATCATCCTCGCCCATCAGTTGGTCCGATTTAGAAAAAGAAGTGCTAATAGCCAACGGAACCTGCCACTTAATTAAGGCAAAGGAGTTCGAAAAAATTCTCGCTAAAGCAGAGATCACCGTGCAAAACACCACTTCAATATTGGCGTTAGTCGCTGCCAAAGTCGGTGTTACCACGTTGCCAGAACGAGCCGTTCCGGCTGATCGAGATGATGTGGTATTTAAGGAAATAGACAATTTAAACCTGATCAGAACCTTGGGTATTGTTACCCCAAAAGGAAGAACCCTGTCGCCGGCGGCTGAAGCTTGCGCTGAGTTTATTCTTCAAAGCACCGCTAACGGTTAGACTGATGCTGTAGCCGAGGATTACATCCATCAGGGCTTAGTCACTTGTTGCTATACTCAGTAATACTTTATCTCAAAGCGGTGAATGATTAATGGCAGGTGGTTGGGCGCGTGATGGCGCGGTACAAGATCAAATTGATGCAAGCGTTAAGGATGCGGTGGAAATGGTGCGCAGTCGTATACCTAAAGGGGAAAGCCTTAAACATTGTGAGGAGTGTGATACAAAAATCCCACAGGTTAGGCGTGATGCACTACAAGGCGTGCGTTTGTGCGTTACTTGTCAATCGACTATTGATAAAACGCAAAGCAATTTGGTTGGATATAACCGTAAAGGCAGCAAAGACAGTCAGTTAAGATAATGGTTGATGCGTAAGTCAAAAAAAACCGAGTAAGCTAAAAGCGTTACCCGGCTTCGAGGAGAGAGGCAATAAGTTTAAATGCTTGCCATCATCATTGAAGTGATAATTACCACAAATATTCAAAAAACTAACGTAGCAAATTTTAAACTCATCAGCAGTGCTAGTATTAAAAAAGGCGGCCAATGGCCGCCTTAGTCTGTGTTGTGCTACAAATTATGCAGCTTGCTTCGCTTTGTGTTCCAATACTTCAGCTGATCCGCTGCCGATTGCAATGCTGCGAGGCTTCATTTTCTCTGGCACTTCCCTTAGTAAGCTAATAGTTAGCATACCGTCGCGTAAATCAGCGTTCACCACTTCAATGTGTTCTGCTAAGTTAAATTTGCGCTCAAAAGACCGGGTAGCAATGCCTTGGTGGAGGTAGTTAACCTCATCTTCGGTCTTTTCTTTCTTGCCGCTCACCGTTAACACCCCTTTTTCAACTTCGAGACTAAGCTCGTTTTCTTTAAAACCAGCAACCGCAACCGTGATGGCATATTTGTCATCTTGCAGGTCTACTATATTATAGGGTGGGTAACCAGCTGACGCCTTATCTGATCGCATGGCGGCGTTTACTAAACGTCCAAAGTGGTCATAGCCGACACTGCTGCGATAAAGTGGGGATAAATCAATTGTATTCATAATCATATTCTCCTAAAGAAGCAATAATGTTTAAGTGTTACTCCGCAAGGCGCGAGCGACACTCGGTTAAGTGAAGGCAGTTCTTCTAGAGACCCTGCTTTCGAAATCTAATTTGCGGTGGTTTGCGAAAATTTCAAGCCTAAAGCATCCTAATCCATCGTTTATATCGGGCTTTACCCATACGTTTCAGAAAAATTAACTCTGAACTCTATTTTCGCTTAGCCCTACTTACACAAATAGTGGTAAATTTAAGCTCCCCTTTTTCTTAACTTTGCAAACCGTAAATCCACAATTAGATTATGTTAAAGACAGCGTATAGTAATTTTTTAGGCAATAGCCCAGAGTGGTTCAAATTAGCGATATTGGGCTTTTTGGTCATTGCTTGGCCAGTGAAACTTATTCTTGGTACGACCGTCATTGGTTGGTTATTTATTGCGATGTTTATTCTGACCTTGGCGATGGCGCTAAAATGCTATCCGTTGCAGAGCGGCGGGATATTAGGTTTGGCTATCTTGTTGCTAGGGCTTACTTCACCCGAAACGGTCTGGCATGAGATTCAAAATAATTTAGGCGTTCTTGCTTTGCTGATCTTTATGGTTAGCTTTATCTATTTCATGCAGCCTTTGTTGGTGTTTATTTTCGCCAAATTGATAATGAAGGTTAAAAGCAAGTGGATGCTTTCACTATTGTTCTCAATATCAGCCGCCTTTCTTTCGGCCTTTCTCGATGCGTTAACCGTGACTGCGGTCTTGATCACCGTTTTTGTTGCCCTATATGGAGTGTATGAAAAGGTGCATTCTTCGCAAGACGTTGATTACACCGAGGATGGTGAAGCCGATGGCCCCAAAATGGGTGGTGAAATGCTGGAAGAGTTCCGCGCATTTTTGCGCAGCCTAGTAATGCATGGTGCAGTCGGCACTGCATTGGGCGGGGTGTGCACTCTGGTAGGTGAGCCGCAAAATCTCTTGATTGGAGAGAAGCTAGGTTGGAATTTTGTCGACTTCGCTGCTGCGATGTCACACGTTACATTCCCTGCTGTATTAGCTGGTTTTGCGACATGTGTCGTGCTTGAAATGGTCGGTAAATTTGGATTCGGCACCAAATTAAATCCGGAGGTGCGTGACATTCTATTTAGCTATCTAGAAAAGCAAGACGAAGAGCGAACAGAAAATGATATTTACAGCTTGTGGGTGCAAGGTATTTCCGGTGTATTACTGATTTTTGGCTTAGCGTTTCATGTAATGGAAGTTGGCCTGATTGGTCTATGTCTGTTGGTGTTTGTAACCGCGTTAACTGGCATAAAAGAAGAGGCGCAAATTGGCCACGCTTTTGAAGAATCACTGCCCTTTGTTTCACTGCTGTGTATTTTCTTCGTCGTAGTCGGCATGATTCATGACTTGCACCTGTTCAGTCCAGTCATTAACTGGGTATTGCAAATGCCTATTGAAGCCCAACCTGGTGCGTTCTTTTTAGCCAATGGCTTGCTCTCGGCTATCTCTGATAATGTATTCGTCGCTACGGTGTATATTAACGAAGTAAAAGCCGCTTTTGATTCTGGAGCAATCAGTCGCGAGCACTTTGAAGCCCTGGCTGTTTCGATAAACACGGGTACTAATTTACCTTCTGTCGCGACACCCAACGGTCAAGCCGCCTTCTTGTTTTTGCTGACTTCAGCGCTTGCTCCAGCCATTCGATTGGGCTATGTCACGATGGTTAAAATGGCACTGCCCTACACCGTTGTTTTGACGATTGTTGGGTACTTGTTTCAATAAGCCATTTAAGTAGCACCGATAAGATGTACCCGACAATAAAAAGTGCGCTGTTCGATATGGACGGCTTGTTGCTTGATACTGAAATTATCTACACGCAGGTTACTCAGACGATTGTCGGTGAATTTGGTAAAGTGTTCGATTGGTCGGTAAAGGGCAATATGATTGGTCGCCCAGAACTAGATGCAGCCACCTATTTGGTTGGCGCGCTGGATTTACCGATCCAACCGCAAGAATACTTGGAAAAGCGCAATGGGCTGCTAGCACAAGCGTTTCCTAATGCCAAAGCCTTGCCAGGCGCTGAGCGGCTAATCCGACACTTACATCAACATAAGATACCCATAGCGATTGCGACGAGTTCGAGTGAGTTAATGTTTCAGTTAAAACGAACGAAGCATGCGGCTTGGTTCGATCTTTTTGACGCTGTAGTAACCAGTGATCACCCACAGGTGGAGAAAGGTAAACCCGCACCAGACTTATTTAATGTTGCCGCCAGCCTAATTGGCGCAGAGGCAAGCTCTAGTTTAGTTTTTGAAGACGCCCCTTCAGGTTTAGCCGCGGGTCTTGCTGCCAATATGCCTGTCGTGGCAGTGCCTGATTCCAATATGGATAAATCACGTTATAGCGAAGCGACGTTGATATTGGATAGTTTGTTAGATTTTAAACCCGAAAATTTTGGGCTGCCTGCATTTTAGGCTGTACTTTGCAGAGTGAAGAAAGCCAGCGGCATTATCGCCAATCCCTTAAAATACGTAGCATCTTAATCCTTTAGCATTCTTATGTGCGGTATTACTGGCATTATCGCCACTGAGGCAACGCGTGACCGCGCGGCGCAAATAGAAACCATGACCCGAACACTGACCCACCGTGGACCAGATGATGAAGGTTTTTGGCATGATGATCTCGCTTCCTTAGGGCAACGGCGCTTAAGTATTAACGACATTGATGGTGGTCATCAGCCTATTCTTGATGACAGCGGCAACTTGGTGATGACTTGTAATGGGGAGATTTATAATAGCCCTGAATTACGCACTGAGCTAGAACGCGAAGGCTACCCATTTAAAACACATACCGATATCGAAGTCATTCTGCCGCTGTATCAAAAATACGGCCGTGATTGCGTAAAGCATCTACGCGGGATGTTTGCATTCGCCATATGGGACAAGCGCGATAATTCATTATTTTTTGCCCGTGATCATATGGGCCAAAAGCCGATTTTTTTCATGCCCCAAGATGGCGGCATTTATTTGGCATCAGAAGTTAAAGCGTTGCTTGAAGTGCAGTCTGCCAAACGTGAAATAGATATGACTTGCTTTTGGCACTATATCTCGATGCGATTTGTGCCTGATGATTATACTTTTTTCAAAGGCATCCACAAACTACAGGCCGGACATCATGCCTACTGGAAGCAAGGTGAGTTACAAATAGAGCGCTATTGGGATATCGACTTCACCCAAAAGCACTCGGGCAGTGTAGACGACGTAGAAGAAGAGCTTAACAGCGTGTTGCTAGATACCGTTAAATCTCACTTATTAAGCGATGTGCAGGTTGGTGCATTCTTAAGTGGGGGCATTGACTCTAGCACCATTTCGGCGATGATGGCCGAGTTAGGCGAGCAAAAGGTGCCGGTGTTTTCTATCGGCGTGAAAGAAGCCGGTTTTAATGAGCTACCTTGGGCGCGTATGGTGGTTGATAAATATGGTATGGAAGGTCACGAAAAAGTGGTTAGCGCGGATTTAATCCACCTTATCCCTAAGATGATTCACCATATGGATGAACCATCCGACCCCTTTGGAGTGGGCGTTTACTTGGTGTCAAAGCTCGCCAGCCAGCACGTAAAAGTGGTGATGACAGGTGATGGCGGCGATGAAAATTTCGCAGGCTACGATCGCTTTGCTGGTCAGCAATTAGCCGAATATTATTCCATGATGCCAGCATGGTTGCGCAAGCAAGTGTTTGGCAGAATGATCAATATGGTACCTGATAACTTTGGGTATAAGTCTATCGCGCAAAAAGTGCGCTGGTTGCAAGATATGTCGTTCTATCAAAGTGGTGAGCGCTATGTGCAGAGCATGACGTTCTTGCGTTTCACGCAGGAAGCCAAAGAAGATTTATTCACCACAGAAGCGCTCTCGCAAATAACTGATAGAGATTCGCCCGACAAAGTGCTGCAGTTTTTTAACGCTGATAACGTTAATGATTTAGTCGACAAGATGCTCTATAGCGATTTAATGACACGCATGCCAGACCATCTACTGATGATAGCTGACCGTATGACCATGGCCCATTCATTAGAAAGCAGGGCGCCACTGGTCGACGCTAAGTTGGTTGAATTCGCGGCGAGTATTCCCGCGAATATGAAATTAAAGGGCCGTGACTTAAAACACGTGCTCAAGAAAACGGCTTCGCGATATTTGCCTAAAGAGCTGATCTACCGAGAAAAACAAGGATTTGGCTTTCCGATTGCGCGTTGGATGCGTACGGACTTAAATAAATTTTTACGTAATTTGTTTGCTGAATCTCGCTTTGTCGAGCTGGGCATTTTTCGTAAAGAAACCATTGACCGTTATTTGGAAGAACACTTGAGCGGACAGTCTGATCACAATTTTAGGTTATGGATTTTGCTCAATTTAGAGCTGTGGTATCGTCAGTATTTTGAAGAACAAAGTATCGAAGACATGCAATCACTCACCGAAAGACTAATGCGCGCATGAGTACTGAACCCAATCAAAAAACACAAAAAGCGATAACGGGTGATGGATCTGCTCTTAAAAAGTATCAAGCAGTAATGGTAGGGTCTAGCTCGTGGCTCGACATGCTTTATTATGAGATTTGTGCATGGTTTGCCGTGGTGCCGGGTGCGGTAGGTTTGGTGCTGCGTAAAATATTCTGGCCGCGTATGTTTAAACAATGCGGTAAAGGGGTTCAGTTTGGGCGGGGCATCACATTGCGCCATCCAGGCCGTATTGTACTGGGCGACAATGTGGTTGTTAGCGAAGGGTGCATATTAGATGCCAGAAACGATGCCGTTGACGAAGCGATTACCATTGGCAACGACGTCATGCTAGCGAATAGCGTTTCGCTGTCAGCCAAAGGAGGCACGATCACGATAGGGGCTAAAACGGGCTTAGGCGCGCAAACGGTTGTTCAGTCGACTAATGCCTGCCCAACCACTATTGGAGATCAGTGCATTATTGGGCCAGCCTGTTATTTAGTGGGCGGCGGAACTTACAATATCGATCAACTTGATGTGCCTATTATGGAGCAAGGCATTCGGGCAGATACGGGGTGTCATTTAGGCAACAACGTCTGGTTAGGCGGTCATGTTACCGTGTTAGGTGATGTGCTGATGGGTGAAGGCTCAATTGCTGCGGCAGGTGCTGTAGTGAACAAAGCGGTGCTAACCAAGCAAATTGTAGGTGGCGTGCCAGCCAAAGTAATTAAAAGTCGCGAGGCATGAAGCTCAAAAACACGCTACTGGTTATTGCGAAAATAGCCATCTCTTTAGGTTTAATCACTTGGCTATTAGCCCAAGCAGATTTAGCCAAAATCTGGCTTACGATTAAACAAGCTGACGTTCCATTGTTGGTCGTTGCGTTTTTAATCTTTTTTGTGGGCTATTTCATTACGGCAAAGCGATGGCAATTACTTTTGGGTGCTTTAGAAGTACCGGCCTCCTTGAAAGTACTCATACAGTCGTTTTCGATCTCAATCTTTTTTAACAATTTTCTTCCTTCTACCATTGGTGGTGATGCTTATCGTATGTACGACAGCTATCGCCTAGGAGCAGGTAAGTCTAGAGCGATTGCCGTGGTGTTCATTGATAGAGTGATAGGGCTTTCAGCTCTGTTATTGCTATGTTTAATTGTGTCTGTCTTTGCTAAGCAAGTCGCTGATCAAATCCCTTTACTTCGGTTGTTCTTACTTGGCACCTGTCTAGGCATGGGTTTACTCACTTGGATTATCTTCGGTAACGGCGGTGCTGTATTGCTAAAGTTTTTTGATCGACCAAACCCACTATTTAAAATTGCTTACAAGGTGCTCGATAAAGTTTACGACGGGTTTAGTTTATTTAAAGGCCGACGTGATGTATTGTTAAAGGCAGTAGGGTTGTCTTTGTTGTTACAGGCGAATGTCGTTATCCATTGTATCTTGATCGCCAAGGCGTTAAATATCGATATTCCTACCTTGGCGATGTTTATTATTATTCCGCTCTCTTTCTTGATTATGGTATTACCTATCTCGATTAACGGAGTTGGCCTGCGCGAATCCATATTCGTGTTCTTTTTTGGACTATTTTCGGTTCCGAGCGAACAAGCTCTAGCCTTTTCTTTTATCTCCTTCGGTATGATATTGGCGCAAGGCGTACTAGGTGGCGTGGTGTTTCTTAGCCGGCGTTATAACGACCCAGATAGTTCAGGCACAAGAATGAGTGACATTAAAACGCCGTAGTTAAGGCTTGTCGGTTGAGTTAATTAACTGGGTGATGGCTTGACCTACCGCATCAGCTTGCTCCATATGTACGTAGTGACCCCCTTTTAAGTCAACCCTAGTCAAGTTATGATAGCTCGCGAGTCGTTTTTGCGTTGTTGTTAAATTATTCAAAATACCATCACTGGCATAAGCCACCAACGCCGGTTGTTTAATTTGCTTTATGAAAGATAGCACTTGTTGTTCGGTGAATGAAAACGGTGAGGCAAATTTCAAACGCGGGTCGCTCATAAGTCGCAAGCCTTGCTCAGTTTCTTTTAACGCATGTTGCATGATGAGTTTAGAGTGTTCATAACTTAACGCAAAAGCGCTGCCCTTCATTCTAGCTTTTGTCGCAGTATCAATGTCATCAAAGAATCGGCCACGGTTTGGGTCCCAGCTTGCATAGTCGTTTAAAGCGGTCGTTAATTTTTTATGTGCGTCTTTAGCTGGGCTACTTAAGGGGCCCAGCAAATCAATCATACTTAGCGACTTAACGCGCTTAGGCTTGCAAGCGGTATAAAGGCAACTTACCCCTGCCCCCATTGAGTGGCCAATTAAGTGACACTCTTGCCACTCAAGCGCATCTAAAATATGGTCTAAATTGTTTACAAAATCCGTAAAGTAACCAAAGCGGTGATCGATACTCCATTCACTCAGTCCGTGACCAGGAAGATCAACCGCCACCAAGTTGAACGCTTGCAAATGCGGCATAAGTGGAATAAAGCTTGCACAATTATCTAACCAACCATGAACAGCGAGTACATTATGCGAGCTATCTAAAGTCTGATTGCGCAAGGCGTTCAAATCGCCTATCTTGGTGCTCAAATTAAATTTGCTATACATCGTTTAGTCCTAACTGCATTTTTTATAAGTAACGCTTATGATATGAATGAATTTGATAAGTTTAAACTAGTGTAAAATTCAAATAAACGGATTAAATCAATTGCGGTCTAAAAAATAGATATTGGGCTACCAGCGCATTACTATATACCGATATCAAGATGATATGTACCAGCAAACTTTAAGAGTTAAAGTGTCGATTAGTTCTAGCTTTTACTGCGTAAAAAAGGAAATTCACCGCTGTGAAAATTCATAGGATTAATGAAATAAAAAGTTACAAAAAGAGAAATATTATGACGAAAAACGATAGTCCAAATTTAGAATCAGAGATCATTGATAGTGTAAACATCGACCGTAAAGGCACTGACGGGCAGTGGGATATGGATATCCGCCAAGCTTCAATCGGCCCCGATGTCGTGGACATTCGTAAATTTTATGGTGAATCCAAAATGTTCACCTATGACCCAGGTTTCACCTCAACCGCTTCTTGTACATCGACCATTACCTACATCGATGGTGGTAAAGGTCAGTTATTGTATCGAGGGTACCCGATCGAGCAATTGGCAGAAAAATCAGATTATATGGAAACCTGCTATTTGTTACTTTACGGTGAGCTGCCTAAGCCAGAAGAAAAAGCGCAGTTTATTGCGGACATTGACTCTCATTCCATGTTGCATGAGCAGTTAACTACGTTTTACCGTGGCTTTATGCGCAGTGCGCACCCGATGGCCATTATGGTTGGTGTCGTAGGCGCTTTGTCTGCGTTTTACCATGACAGCACCGATATAAACGATATCGAGCAACGTCGCTTAGCCGCACATCGTATGATCGCGAAAATGCCCACTATCGCGGCCTATGCGTATCGCTACTCTTTGGGTCTGCCCTTTCCGTCTCCTCGCGCTGAACTGAGCTATTCGGAAAACTTGATGAACATGATGTTCTCCATGCCGAACCAGGATTACGAAATCAATCCCGTTATCTCCAAAGCGATTGATCGGTTTCTGATTTTACATGCCGATCACGAGCAAAATGCATCGACTTCAACCGTGCGACTTGCAGGTTCTTCTGGTGCTAATCCGTTTGCATGCATCGCTTCTGGCATTGCTTCTTTATGGGGTCCAGCACATGGTGGCGCAAATGAAGCCGTATTGAAAATGTTAGACGAAATCGGCAGCGTAAAAAACATAGATAAGTATGTTGCTAAGGCTAAAGATAAAAAAGATGACTTTCGCCTGATGGGCTTTGGTCACCGTGTATACAAAAACTTTGACCCGCGCGCGCAAGTCATGCGTGAGTCAGCGCACGAAATTCTCGACTCGCTAGGGGTCAATGACCCACGTATGGAGCTTGCGATGAAGCTCGAGGAGATAGCACTTAAAGACCCTTACTTTATTGAGAAGAACTTATACCCGAATGTCGATTTTTACTCTGGCATCATTCTTAATGCGATTGGTCTACCGACTAATATGTTTACCGCGATGTTCGCCATTGGGCGTACGGTAGGGTGGCTGTCTCACTGGAAAGAAATGCTGATTGACCCAGATCAAAAGATTGGTCGCCCTCGGCAATTGTACGTTGGTCATACACAACGTGATTACACCGCTGAAGATACCCGTGGACACCAAAAAAACAGCGTAAGTTGGTCGCGTTTTTGGTCGAATAAAAAGGCCTAGTTTGAGTTGATCGCCTTAAAGTACTCAGGTCTTTTTAAAGCCGGCATTAGCCGGCTTTTTTATGGTTGTTTAGGGTTGTTAAATTAATGCCTTTAAGCAGATTTAGTGCTTCGCGCAATTGCGAATCCTTAGCCAGCCATTCTGCTGTTGGGTTTACGTCCTCTTGCGCTGTGACCTCCTTTTCAACGTCGTTTTGTTCGTTAACTAAGTGTCGGTCTAAATCAACTTCCCGTAAGCGCTGAGCTTCATTATGAATTAGCTCTGAGCGCTGTGAAATAATATCTGGCTCGATACCCGTTTCTTGAATAGAGCGGCCATCTGGCGTGTAATATCTCGCGGTAGTGAGCTTTAAGCCGGAACCACTAGGCAACGGAGAAATCGTTTGAACCGAGCCTTTGCCAAAAGAGGTGGTGCCTAAAATAATCGCCCTGCCATGGTCTTGCAGCGCCCCAGCAACGATCTCGGAGGCGGATGCAGAACCATTGTTGACTAAAACCACCATGGGTGCCCCATCAATAATATCGCCCGAATCCGCTTTAAAATTAGTCTCACTGTCTTCGGTTCGACCATGCGTTGCGACGATATCTACTCCACTTTGTAAAAATAAATCGCTAACATCAACTGCCCCGGTTAATACCCCTCCCGGATTATTGCGTAAGTCTAGGATCAAACCTTTCACCGTTTGTTTATCTTTAAACGCTTGTATTTTTTTGTGCAATATTTGGGCGCTGGTACCTTGAAATGCGGTTACACGCATATATGCATAGCCAGGAGAACCAAGATCGCGGGTTTTGACACTCGTTAACTGAATCAGATCTCGTACAATTTCAATATCAAACGGTTTATCCACTCCTTCGCGGCTAATTGTCAGCGTAATCGGGCTGCCTACCTCGCCGCGCATTTTTTCAATAGACTCGCTCAAACTAAGCCCAGAAATCGATTTACCATCTATTTTTAAAATGAAGTCACCTGCTTCTACACCGGCCCTATCAGCAGGCGTATCTTCAATGGGTGAGACTACGCGCACCACACCTTTTTCAGTTGAAACTTCAATGCCGACACCGCCAAACTCCCCATTGGTATCAATTCGCATTTCCTTGAAGGCACTTTTCTCTAAGAAAGCGGAGTGCGGGTCTAAGCCGGCGAGCATGCCGTTAATAGCATCGCGTAGCATCTTTTTTTCGTCTACCGCATCGACATAATCACTTTTTATTTTGCTAAATACTTGCGCAAACATCTGAATTTCTTCTAGCGGCAGTTTGCTTTTGCTGGCTGCTTCGTCTTGGGCATTTACGTTCAGCGAAGACGCAGTAATTACCGCAACTGCGAGTGAACTAATGCATTGTTTAAAGTTTGGTTTAATCATCATTTTCGTTACATTAACTAAGGCCTAGGCTTTGCACCATTTTAGCGGATCTTGCGGTTCACCGCGGTGGCGAATTTCAAAATATAAAGCTGCGGAACGTAAACCCGCCGTATCACCCATATTTGCAAGTAAATCGTTTTGCTGAACTTGATCTCCAACCACTTTGTTTAACGAGCTATTGTGGCCGTATAAGCTCATTAATTCGTTTCCATGATCAACAATAATTAACTGACCGTAGCCGGTCAACCAATCTGCGTAGACGACTTCTCCGGCAGCGATTGCGCGCACATCGCTACCCGCAGAACCGCGTAACAATACGCCGCGCCATGGCAAACCAGATTCTGCTCGTTTTTGCCCAAACCGCGCCGCCAACTTAGCCTTAGCGGGCAAGGGTAGAGATCTAGTGGCAGTATAAAGCTTTGTGGACTGCTTTTTAGGTTTAGATGAGACTACTGCCCCTTTCTTAGGCTTGGGGTTAGCCTTTACCTGTTTTTTTGCTTGCTTCAACTGGTTAGCACGTCGTTTTGCCAGCTCGTTCAATACGGAAGCAAGCCGTTGTTCACGCTCCTTTAAAGCACTTGCCTTTTCGGCGTGCCCAGCAATATGAGTTTCCAACTCCTCTATTTTACTAATGCGATTATTTTTGAGTTGATTGAGGTAGACCTGATCTTTTTCTAAGACCGTATTTAACTTACTCAGTTGCCGTTCTCTCCCAGCTAAATTTGCTTCCAAAGCACTGAGCTCGGCGGTGAGGGTTTTAGTTTTATCTATCAAGGCTTTTTGCGAGTTAGCTATGTAATTGGCGTATCGGGTCAACCGGCTAATTTGAGCTGGGTCTTCTTGAGAGAGCAATCTTTTGAGACCGCTTTGCCGGCCCATCATATAGGTTGCAACCAGTAGTTTCTCCACAGCCTGCATAGCCGCTGTGTGTTCTACATGGAGCGCGTCTTGCTTCACTATTAGTTTTGCTGACTCTAGCTCTATCTCGGCGAGTTTAGTGCGGGTACGCGTTTGTCTAAGTGTGCGCTCTGCGATATCTCGCTCTATCGCTTCTAAACTAGATTGGGTCTTATTACGCTTAGATTTTGCGCCCTTTAGCTTTTTATTTACTTGCTTAAGTTGCTTCTTAACTTGCTGTAGTTCTTGGTTCTCGTCGGCAAATACAAGCCCAGAGCTAATCACCAAAAAGCAAGCAAGATAAAACGACTTAACTAACCCTGTGCTAAGGTTTAGGCGAAGTGACATTCTTGTTCATCAGTGTATAATTGTAAAAGAATATAAGCATTCGAAATAGGTCGAGCGCTAGCCGGCGAGTTTAGCCTTAATTGAAATAACCTCAAATGAATAGTTCCGCAAACATTAAGTACGCCGAGTCGAACTTGTTTATCGATAATGAAGAAGACATCAAGCTCGCCTCCCGCGCGCTTAAGGCAATGGGCCACCCCTTAAGGCTTAAGATACTCTGCATTTTAGCCAGCCACAAAGAAGCAAGTGTACAGGATTTAGTCGATTTTGTTGGCACATCTCAAAGCAATATCTCGCAGCATTTGTCGATATTGCGAGAAAAGGGGGTGCTGGATTCGCGCAAAGAAGCCAATAAAGTGTACTACTATATTGCCAGTGACCGAATTGTGTCGTTAATGGATTCAATGAAACAGGCATTTTGTGCCGGTCACTAAGGTTAACCTCTGCCAATATCGCGTTTAAGCTAACAAAATAACCGTTTTCAGCGTTCAATAGCTACAGTTGGAAACAGCTTATTGAGTATAATCGCCGCCATTCATACTACCACTTTGATCCCTGATGGATTTTGAATTTATTTCACAAAACTGGATACTCTTCTTAGCCTTGGCGCTAATCTTGATATTGATCGTTATCGAGCCAATGCGCCAAAAGTCGATGGGCATTAAAATGATTAGTGCACTTCGAGTTCCACAAATCGTTAATCATGAGTCAGCAACGGTTGTTGACGTGTGTAAACCGGACGAATATGCCGCCGGTCACATCCCAGATGCAATTAACCTGCCTTTATCTGAAATCGCAGAAGCGAGCGAAAAACTTAAAAAGGTAAAAGATAAGCCCATTATCCTGTCTTGTCGAACAGGTTCACGCGCCAATAAGGCAGCTGGGAAATTGTCCAAGCAAGGTTTTGAAGATATATACGTGCTAAGCGGCGGTCTAGCTGCTTGGCAAAAAGAGAATTTGCCTGTTAGTAAGGCTTAAACAACATTACGATGACTGAAGAAAAAGCAAAAGTTAAAGAAGTACGACTAGAACCCAGGAAAATTTACTTAAAAGATGTCTCGTTTGAGTCACCGATGTCACCGGAAATATTTTCCAAGGGTGAGGTAAAACCGGCCATTGACGTCCAGCTAACGCTACACCACAAGCAATTGGATAAAACCTATAGTGAAGTGGTGCTACAAATAACGGCCACTTCAAAGTCTGGAGAAGACACTTTGTTTTTAATTGAAGTGCATCAAGCGGGTATTTTTGACATCGCTTGTGACGATGTGCAGCAATTAGAAATGATAAAAGAAGTGGCTTGTGCCAATATACTGTTGCCATTTGCGCGCGAAACGATTGCTGACTTAGTCGCAAAAGGCGGCTTTCCTCAGTTGTTACTTAACCCCATTAATTTTGAGGCTTTGTATACTCAAAAAATGAAGAAGCAAGCCGAGAACAAATACGTTCCTAGTTCTGAAAGTATCAATTAAGCGAAGCTAAGTTTCGCTCATGAATTTAAGCAAAAAACCCATCACGGTTTTGGGTGGAGGTTCATGGGGAACGGCCTTGGCGATCTTATTAGCGAAGGCAAATCAAACGGACGTTTTTCTCTGGACCAGAAATAAACAACACCGTCAGGCTATGCAGCAAGACCGGTGTAATCAAGCGTATCTTCCTGATATTGAGTTCCCCTCAAACCTATCGCTTTGCGCATCCATAGATATTGAAGAATGTTCCTTGCAAAGTGCAACGTTCTTAATTGTTGTACCTAGTCACGCATTTCAGGAAACGATTATTTCGTTAGCAACCTCCTTACAAGCTAAAGGACGGGATTTTTCAACCATCACCGTAATTTGGGGCAGCAAAGGGTTTGACCCTCAATCGGGCCACTTATTGAGTGAAATTGCGAGGCAAGGTTTAGGGGCGGAGCCAGTTTTAGGTGTCATTACTGGGCCTAGTTTTGCCAAAGAAACCGCAGGTGGGTTACCCACTGCCTTGGTGTTAGCGAGCGAAACACAGCACGATGCTAACAGGCTGGCGGGCTTGTTTAAAACCGCTAGCACACGGGTTTACACCAGCACCGACCTAGTAGGTGCCCAGTTAGGCGGGGCGGTGAAGAATGTCATCGCCGTAGCCGCTGGCATTAGCGATGGCCTCGGCTTTGGCGCCAACGCACGTACAGCACTGATAACTCGCGGTTTAGCAGAGCTCACTCGGTTTGGCTCCGCTCTTGGCGGCAAGATGGAAAGCTTTATGGGTTTATCAGGCATGGGCGACTTAATCTTGACTTGTACCGATAACCAATCACGCAATCGTCGTCTTGGTTTAGGGGTTGGAGCTGGCAGAAATGCTGAAGAAGTGATGCAGGAAATCGGCCAGGAAGTGGAAGGCTTTAATACCACCAAAGAGCTGTATCACAAAGCGCAGCAGTTACAAATTAATATGCCTATTACGGAACAGGTCTACGCAGTATTATATGAACAGCGCGACCCGCGCCGAGCCGTACAGGCATTACTCGAAAGAAAAGTAGTAGCTGAATCCTGATCCTTTGAAAGTGCTATTGGCATCATCGTAGGATTTGTTCACGGCATAACTCTACGCGTTAGCAGAATAAGCTAAGCGCTGGAAACACCGCTAAAGTACTTTGTCGTTATTTGCTTTCAGCTGTTAGCTTATCCTGTGTTTTCAAATCGAAATCGCTGCGGTCATGACGTTCATGTAATTGCTCGTTGAGTTCGCCCGAGGTACGGTTGACTATTCGACCCCGTTTTACAGCGGGCCTATCGAAGATTTCCTGCGCCCAGCGATTGACGTGTATATAAGATCCCACATCTAAAAACTCTGCGGCGTCGTATTGGTTATGGATAACTAAGTTGCCGTACCATGGCCAAATAGCGATATCAGCAATAGTATACTCACTGCCGGCAAAGAATTGGTTTTGCGCTAAATGTTGATCAAGTACGTCAAGTTGGCGCTTGGTTTCCATTGCAAAACGATCAATACAGTATTCTATTTTAACGGGCGCGTAAGAGTAAAAGTGGCCAAAGCCACCACCGAGGTAAGGAGCGCTACCCATTTGCCAGAACAGCCACGACAAGCATTCACTGCGTTTTGCTGGGTCTGAGGGAATAAATGCATCAAATTTTTCAGCTAGATACAACAGTATTGACCCAGACTCAAACAAACGGATGGGTGGTTCTGTACTGTGGTCCATTAACGCTGGGATTTTTGAATTCGGGTTTATTTTTACAAAATCACTCCCAAACTGATCTCCCTCCCCTATGTTAATCAAATGTGCGTCATATTCTGCGCCATCGTGACCGAGTGAAAGAAGCTCTTCCAACAAAATAGTGACCTTCTGTCCATTAGGGGTGGCGAGCGAATATAGTTGCAATGGATGTTGACCCACTGCGAGTGTTTGGTCGTGTGTGGCACCTGCAACAGGTCGGTTTATACTCGCCCATGTGCCGCCGCTTTCAGTGTCTGGTTTCCACACTCTAGGCGGGACGTAAGTAGCTTGATCACTCATTTGTGTGCCCTATTTTAAATTTAAAGAAAGTCGATTTTTGTTAAGCAATAATCATAATGCAGCTATTGCTTTATTTGTTGATTAAGAACGAAATACCAGCAAAGTTCAAGATAGTTTGGTAAAACACTTAAAGCTAATATATGATGAGAACATCAAGTGTGTAAATTAGTCAGCAGTCGTTGCCCTATCAATCAAAATTCGTTATTTAATTTCCACATGAAGGATAAAGTTGACTACAGTGTTACTTTAACGCTAGCCACCATTTATGGACGTAGTTCGTATGAAGCATAGCGGAGCCGGAAAACTACGTGTTTTCTCTAAAATATTGAACGTATACAAGCGTAATGTTTGCCAACACACCAAGCAATTTACTGATAAGAAAAGCAAAGTATTTTTATTAGCATTAGGCTGTGCGCTGATCCTATCGAGTGTACTGCTTGGTCTCTTTACAGGGACACAAGTTAATTCAGATCTTGTGGAGCGCATAAAGCCTGATCAAAGTACATCGGTTATTGACCTCAACTCAGGGGCGCCAAAAGTCATATCAGCACTCGCTCCTCAACACGATGTGCCGTTGCAGGATGTGACCGGAGTCATTACAGAATCGGCCGTTGCAGACCCAGTAACTGATGCTGAGCCTCTAAGTTTAAAAGTGCTAGATCTACATATTCCAGCAGAAGATACTGATACCGACAGACAAAATAACTAGTGCGCGTTATGCCATGCAGTTGGTGAACGTGAACACCGACAAACACTGCGTTCTTAAAAATAGCCCTCTAAAGTCACTCAACTAGAAATCAGCCTACCTTTGTCTACTCCTAATTCGCTGCTAAACAATCGATTTGTTTTCGCTCTGTCCTGCCTCATTATCTCGGTCGAGTTCATCGCATTGGTGCTTAACTTCGACGCGGTTGCAGCGTGGTTATCGCACAACGTTTGGGTTGTGGTTATTCCGTTCATTAAAACCAATTTCAGTCGCTTACTTGCACTAAAGTTATTGGTCTTTTTGAAATCTTTGGGTATCTTATTTAGTAATTTATTTAAGCTATTCTTGCTCAAATTATTTAAGACCTTAGGTATTCGATACGGTATATTTTTTTCGCAATACAGATGGCGGTGGATACGCCACGCGAAGGTCGTATTTTTGCGTAAAGGAAAGCTTTTTTTTCGTGCAGTAACCAAGTTTTGGTCTGGCTATGAACGATGGCAACAGTGGGTAATCTTAATCGCCTTCTTCCCAGTTGGTTTGCTGTTGTTCTTGCTGGGTTTAAGCTTTAATTTAACCAGAAAGACCATGGTTCAAAAAACGCAGGAAACAGCTATTTTCAAAACGGCAACTACGGTAGGTCAATCTAGCCGAGGAATACGTGCTTGGATAGCAAAGCTAGACGAATTAACCTTAAAGAAAATACGCGTCATCACCACTAAGGTGCAAAAACAAACTACTTCGCAGCAAGCGGCTACTGCGAAGCAATTTGATAAAGTGGATAAATCGAGTGAGTAACATAGTCCTAGCTACCTTTCAAGCCTAAGATTGGTTACTAACATCTCCAGCGTCAACGGGTAAACCTGATAGCCTGATAATTGATGCCAAAGACCAACCATTACCGTCAATTTTGTCCTGGGCTTCAAGCAAGGGGTCATCATCTGGTGTCCAACAGGGGGCTACATTCATCCAAGAACGCGGATCACCTTTCAATAAGCCCGCAAATGTTGCACAAACGATAATCGACCCGACGCGCCCCAACATTTGCCCTTTATTGGCACCTGGCAAATTTTCTGCTTCTTGCAAAATGTAATACCAAAGAGAATCTTTGGCAGGGTCTATATTGGTCGGCTTTACGCAAAGCTGGTTTGCAACGTCTGTGCCAGAGGGTAATTCGAAACGCCAACCACGCACTAGGTTACGAAAAGCCAGAATGTTCATGCTTGAACCAGGCCCAGCGATAGGCAGTGCCGCCAAGGCATTGCATAACTTAGTATCTATTTTTCTTGCTCGTTGTGGAAATGGGCTGCCAGATGTGTTCATATCTAAAAACCAATCCCATTGAATCGTGTTTGCAGCTGTCATTGCTTTGAATCCGCGTAGGTCGTCTGGGTTAGCAGTACCACTGTTGTCAAAGATAGGCGCAAATTGTTGAAAGCCACGATGCGGCGAATTAGTCTGGTAGCTATTACGTACCATTGAATGCCCAAAGCGATACGCTGCGACAGCAAATTCAATAGGCATGTAAGGTTGATGTTTCCACTTAAAAACATCAGCCAAACCCAACTCCCAGCGCGAACGACCACCACATGCTTTTTTCAAACTTAAAGCGCATTTGTGAATTTCGTCATTTGCTACTTTTACAATAAAGTCATTCCATACGATGTACTGATAAAGCCAGCGTAGTGTCTTACGAGCAGCCTCAAAAGGGTCAGACATATTTTGTGCTCTTGCACGATCGACCAATTCATTGTGTGCCAATAAAAAAGCTAACTGTAACTGAGACACCATGCTGTTCTCATCGTTGCGCATGTCTCCAATTAAGGCTCTGCCTTGGCTATTGCGTGGTAGGTCACGTAAGTTAGTTCCGGCAACTTGACCAATTAACATTTTGGCAGTATCCGTGCCATCGTATAGGTAGGGGCTTTGATGCGGCCCTTTACCGTACACGTTATCTAAATCTAGGCATGGTGTACGATGATTTAACAAACCACTCGGGTCATTTTGCCGCATCAGTGAAGAGGCAGGATCGAACGTAATATCGTGGTCAATAAACTGACCAAAGTAAGTGTATCCAGCTGGAATATTAGAACTAAACTGCGTTTCTAGTTGATCAATTAGCGCATTGTCATTGGCAATCTCTGTTGGCGAAATACCTGGGACTTCGGTCATATCGTTGTTAGCGATATCTAAAAAGTGCGCTTCTATCTTGGTGTCGTCCTTATTTGGATCTAAACCTGGTGGTGACCATGGTGGTAAATCACCAAAAATACGCCCAAAAGGACCTTGGTAAAATGGTGACCTAGGGGCAAGAATACTAAAATTTAAGCCGTTTGCGTGTGACATGAAAATCCTCCATAAGTATCAAATTGTTAATTAGTGTCCATCACTAAACATAAACAGCCCTCCATGCAAGGAGTAGACTGCAACGGCTATTTTGAGCCTATGATGTTTTAAAGTCAGTGAAAAACCTCACATATAATAGGACTTATCAGTGAGTTAAATGAATCATGCATAGTCGGAGATTGCATCCAATAGTTCTCAAACGAAACACGCAGGCATAAGAAAGGCCCGCTCAAGGCGGGCCTAAAACACGTTTACATTAGGTGCAGCTCATCTGAATTTTTTAATTTCTCCAGAATCAACCCTCGCTAAGAACGACTGTAGTTCTTTTTTCACTACCGGCATTAGATAGTACAAACCGATAATGTTGAAGATACTCATTGCAAAGATCGCTGCGTCTGAGAAATCGATAACTGCGCCAAAGCCAATTGAAGCACCAATTACGATGAAGACACAAAACATAATTTTATATACCAATTCATTAGTATCACTTTCACCAAATAGGTATGTCCATGCTTTTAAGCCGTAATAAGACCACGAGATCATAGTCGATATGGCAAACATAACCACTGCAATAGCAAGTGGATACTTAAACCAATCCGCGGTTTCTTGGAAAGCAGCAGAAGTTAGGTTAACCCCCGTGAGGCCTGCGCCAGTATAAGGGCCAGCATTAATACCTGAAATTGTGATGACTAAGGCAGTCATGGTGCAAATGATAACGGTATCGATAAAAGGCTCTAGCAAAGACACCAACCCTTCAGTAATGGGTTCTTTGGTCTTAACCGCTGAGTGGGCTATCGCCGCCGAGCCTACACCCGCTTCGTTAGAGAAGGTAGCCCGTTTAAGCCCTTGTATCAAGGCGCCAATAAAGCCGCCCGTGACCCCTTCTGCGCTAAAAGCACCGTCTATGATAGCGCCAAAAGCCGGCCCTACTTTTCCAAGGTTAGTCACAATAACGATTAGTGCCATTGCGATATACATAGCCGCCATTATAGGCACTAACTTAGACGTCACGCTCGCAATGGAAGGCATACCGCCTACGATAACGGCGAATACGAAGGCCGCTAAGATAACGCCGACTACCCAGCCATAACCTTCGGGTAAACCAAAGGTAGACACCAGCATAGCGTTAGCCTGATTGCCTTGGAACATGTTACCGCCACCTAAGGCACCAAGTATTGTCATGATGGCAAACGCAACCGCAAGAAATTTACCCACGCCAGCGAGTCCGCGTTCTTCTAAGCCTTTGCTTAAATAATACATTGGTCCGCCAGAGACCGCACCAGAAGGTAGAATGGTTCGGTATTTAACACCTAGCGTACATTCTACAAATTTAGAGGCCATGCCGCATAGGCCGACTAAGATCATCCAAAAGGTAGCACCCGGACCACCAATTGCTAGCGCAGCGCCAACACCTGCGATGTTACCTAAACCAACGGTACCAGAAAGTGCGGTTGTTAAAGCTTGAAAGTGAGAGATCTCCCCTTCTTCTTTGCTATCTGGGTCGGTATATTTGCCACTGACAATATCAGTTGCAAGCTTGAATCGACGGAATTGGATGAATCCAAAATATAGCGTGAATACGATAGCGGCAACTAACAGCCAGCCAGCAATGATGGGGAAATTCGCTCCACCAACCGGTACCGACGTAAAAATTAAGCTAGCAAACCAGCCTAGATAATCGTTAAAAAACGCATCGACGGTCTCGTCTATACCGGCGTGAGCACGCATTGTAGAAAACAGCAGCACGAGTCCGCCTAACCAAATTGTTTTTTTCATTATGTTTCCTCTCCTCTTTGTGAACGCTCTGCGGCGTATGGGCTTGCCATTATAGAGGGCGTGCTATTCAGGAATCAAGTTTGCGGTATAAATTTGGTCTATGAATAGGTTGCTATTTTTTACACTCGCTAAACACAAGAAAAAATGGCAGCAAGAATGCCGCCATAGAAAGTTATGAATGCTTGGTGTTAACAACTTAGAATAAATTAGTAAGCTGTCGTTTGGTCATGCAACAAGTACATTACACTGATTGCTGATATTTAAGCTTACTCAAAAATGCGATACGTAAAATACCAATGAGACTGATCACAATCCAAAACGTTTGAATCAACGCAGATGCAAGGTTGAAGTCTTTTGTCAGGCTTATCAATACTAAACTCGCTGCAGCTAAATTCATTAATACATAAACAATGCCTCGCCCTTCGATTTTGCCTAACTGCAGCAAAAAATAGCTTAATACATAAAAGCTAACGCCAGCCAATCCAAGTAATTCCGTGTGATCCATATATACAATTTCCATGTTGCTATCTCTAAATAAACTTGATGCAGAAACTATAATGCTACAAGTAAATGGATAAAGTGATAATAAACACAAATATTGTATTCCGCGAATTTTCAAAGATAACTATCTATCACCTCTTTTGGAGCTTAAGGCGAATTTCGCTATAACTAAAGAAAATAAAAAAGCGCCGTATAGGCGCTTTGTGGTGACGCGTTCAGATACGCTACACCGGCATAGCATCGATTACGGTGACAGGAATCATGCCCGTGAACGCAGTATTATCGCTATCAAAATGTAGACGTGCGTTAACCACGTTTGAAATAGCGTCGCCGTGGGTGTTCATGCCCGCGTTTGCGGTAGTGGCTTTCAAGTTAATCACCAACTCTTCGTTAGGCTTTAGTACTGTCTGCTCTTTAGGGAATCTTACTTCTACTTTTAGCGAACCTTGAGGCTTGGCAAAACCTTCGGGCTTGATGGAATGTAAGCGAACAACATCACCGGTATTGTTTTTTAATACGATCGTCTTTGCTGCTTGAGTTTGGTTTTGCTTTATCGACAGCATGCCGATAGCAGGCAACGCCTTGGCTTTCTTAACAGCTGGACTGGTTAGTGACTTAGCAAAGCTAAGGCTGGGTAAACTACTGGCAATCACTGCACTACCAATCGCAGCAGATTTAAGAATAGTTCGGCGTTGCGGGCTTGTTAAATTTAAGTTTGTCATAATATTGTGTCTCTTTCAGTTAAAACGACTTAGCACTTTTGCTAAGGATATGCGATTATTATACATATTAATCATACATTTTAGTAATTTATGTCATACAATATTATATATATGGTATGACATAAATTTCATCAGAACTAGAAAAATGCGTACAACTCTTAATTTAGACGAACAAATAGTCGAACAAGTGATGTCCTTGACAGGGCAGAGCAATCGGTCTGAAGCGGTGCGGTTAGGTTTGCAGGCTTATATCAAAAGTGAACAAAAACGGGCCATACTGGCTCTGCAAAATTCACTTGAACTTGAAGACAACTGGAAAGCGCAGCGTAAGCTATTTGAGATTAACCAGTGAGTACAAAGCTTATAATCGATACAGGTGCTTGGGTGGCGTTTTTAGGCATAGAGACTTCAGCGCAAAGCGATTGGGTTGCAGGCCTTATCGCGCGTGAACAAGCTTTACTATGTGGCGTGATTAAAACGGAGCTTCTACAAACAGCCCAAGACACTGCCACGCAAATCAAGCTTGAACAGCTGTTTGATCACATAAACACCTTACCGATGGATGAAACACTCATGCTTAAAGCAGGCATCAAAATGCAACAGCTGCGCAGTAACGGAATTGAAGTGCCTGTCACCAGCGCATTGATCGCAGAAGTCGCGAAAGAGAACAAGGTGGCCGTCGCGAGTACAGATAAGAGTTTTGCACATCTTGACGTAGAGTGGATAGATCTAACTACTTAAGCAAGTTGGGTTAGGCAGAGAATTAGTAAATTATCCTACGCTAAGGACTATGTGAACGGCAGAAAGTTACCCTTAAGAGTCAGTTGTGCTTGATCTGAAATAGCTTCGTCTGGTTTCAAATGGTAATCGAATAGATAGAGATAATAATTGAGAACTACTCAAATTTCTCAATAAATGTCCATGTCCCTGTATTTTCTACCTTAACAGGAACCTGGTTATTTCTATTCCCACAATACACATACGGTTTAACTTGATATGTGCCAGCACTGTCCACTTCAAAAATATATTCCGCACTTAAATTATGGTTTTTGTAGGGCGATTTAAGATAGCGTCCAGATACAGTAGAGTACGATGGTTCAATGTAGTCTCCAATGGGCGTGTAACCCTTATGAATCACTATCCGTGCGTAGCAACTCCGCACATCTGTTCCTACATACTCTAAAGTAGAATGTAGTTTTATCCTCATGAGACCAGAGTTTCCATTGAAGGTAACAGCTAGGTCCTGTCCGTTATGATCACGTCCAACACTAACCGGAGTGTTATTTGGGTATACATTCACGTCCGTTGGAGGATATTCCAAAAATATTTTTGTCAAAAAATAACTTCCTAAACCAACTCCTTTTCTAAATACCAATCCCTCTAAACGTGCGTGAAATCTTCTCGCCTGCATATTGACATCCAGTTGATGCCCATCATCTTTTCCATGCATTCGGGTTTTTATCTTAACGTTTAACACATTGCTAGCTTGATAGTTTTCTGATTTATAAACACCGTATCCGTATTGAGAAATCCGATAAAGCTGTGAGCGTGTTGGGTTTTCAGTAGCAAGGCTTAGTTGGTTGACCACTGGATCAACCTGAGTTGTTTTCTCGACTTCACTCACTATGCTGAAGCCAGACAGCGGAATTTCGATATTGGGGTCATCAACGGTGCCCTGTGCATTTATAAATGTCCAGTTCTCATTGGATAAATCCATATCCAAAGTTTGCCAGTCATAATATGTGGAGGGAGAGGGTGAGTCCGATAGATTCCTAATCGTCCGATCTTCCATAGGAATATCGGCTTTCTTCTTTTCTGTCGCAAAATAATAACTATCAAGATTTGTCACATTTGGGTTCACTGCACGGAAATGATCGATATACATTTTAGTCTGTTGCTTGAAATGTATGAGTCCATTAGCTCGAGTCGACTTTGCTTTCAAATTAACATTTATCTGTCCAGGTACCGATTCAGTGTAATGGCAAAAGCCACTAGCAACCATAGAACCATGATGGTTTCCGTAATATCTCTTAAGAGACTTTACTCGATATGGTGAAATACGCCGATTGTCACATGACAGATAAGCTCTAAAATCTGCAACTGAAGCATCTCCCGAAGTAAGGGGTTGATGAGTACCTTCTATGACAGCCCTAACAACAAGCACATCATCTTTCTCTACATCAACCGTCTCATCTAAATAAACCGCATAACTAGTTGTCGTATCAATCTCCCCTTCGTCACGTGCCACTTCAATTGAGTTCAGTAGTGCGTAGTGGCTATTGTTGGGTAAAGCAAGGTCCACCTTGTTCGCAACAGCATTTAGGCTAACACATAGAAGAGATGTAACGATTTTAAACGTAGTTAAATGCTTCATACAAAAATACTAAGCTCGCGATTTCTGATCAATTAGGTACTGAATTATAGCTGAACTCCTAATTTTGGTCATGATAAAGAATAGAACCAAGCCGCACTCTCGATTTTACTGAATGTCTGTTTTGAGTGCAGACTGTGTGAAAACTCGAAATTAGAAAAGGTAGTGGTAAATACTCTCCACTATTAGACACAGCAAAGTGGGGTACAAAAAACCTATTACTGCCTTATTTCGGAGTGGGAATCAGTGCTGTCCCAACACACTACTAAAAGCTAAAGTTTTACGCAGTCTGAGTATACAACAGCCTTTACCAAAAGGAACCTTTAAGCAACAAATACCGACTATCATCGTTGCAGAAACCTATTGCTTAACTCAAACCAATAGCAACAGGTAACCTCTACCTTAGCGTAGGATAATTTACTAGTCCCCTGCCTACTCCAAGTTAAAACCCTTTAGCGGACGAAGTGCTGCGTCTAGGGTCAGCCGCGCCATAAAAACGTCCGTCTTGGATGAGTATGCTTTGGCTAGCGCCCATGGCGCGCTTTTGCACCACCTTATGCCCTTTGGCTTCTAGTAAAGACATCGTATCAGGGCTAATCCCCGCTTCTATGCGGATTTCATCAGGCAGCCATTGATGATGAATACGTGGCGCATTAACGGCTGCTTGCACGTTCATTCGGTGGTCAATCACATTCATTATCACCTGCAACGTGGTGGTAATGATGCGCGAGCCACCTGGCGTGCCAGTGACCAAAAAATTCTTCCCGTCTTTTTTTACAACCGTGGGCGACATTGAGCTTAACATTCTTTTTTCAGGTTCTATTTTATTTGCCTCCCCGCCTAATAGGCCGTAAGCGTTAGCAACGCCAGGCTTTGCACTGAAATCATCCATTTCATTATTTAGTAAAAAACCCGCACCCGGAACGGCGATACCCGACCCGTAGCTAAAGTTGATAGTGTAGGTATTAGACACCACGTTACCGAATTGGTCGGCTATAGAAAAATGCGTGGTTTCATTGCTCTCATAGGG
Source organism: Candidatus Poriferihabitaceae bacterium (assembly GCA_965237995.1). Classification (GTDB taxonomy): domain Bacteria; phylum Pseudomonadota; class Gammaproteobacteria; order Arenicellales; family Poriferihabitantaceae; genus JAAELZ01. The sequence continues at coordinate 384,856 of CBDEGO010000006.1, read as the reverse complement.
TGCAGGACTACCGGGTTTGATGGTGACGCTGGGCGTGGCTTTATCAACATCAATATTGCTACGTAATTGTTTAGCGTACTCTTTGCTAGTCAACCCCGTAAGTGGCACTTGTACGAAATCACTGTCTCCTAGGTACTCCGCGCGGTCGGCATAGGCGCGTTTCATCGCTTCGCTCATTAAATGGATAGTTTGCGCTGAATTAGGCCCGTATTGTGAGATAGGATAACCTTCCAGTATGTTCAGTATTTCAACAACGTGCGCGCCTCCTGAGCTTGGCGGGGACATTGAATAAATGTCATACCCTCTGTAGCTCCCTTGTACCGGCTCACGTATTTGTGCGGAGTAACGGCTTAAATCTTCTAAGGTTATTAGCCCTCCGTTTGCTTGCATGTCCGCTACGATTAATTGCGCCGTTTTGCCGCTATAAAACCCTGCGCTACCTTGATCGGCGATTCTTTGTAATGTCGCGGCTAAATCTTTCTGTACGAAAATATCCCCTGCTTCGTAAAAACTGCCATCTGCTTTATAGAACAGCGCGCGTCCGTAATCCCACTGGGAAAGCAATGAATGGCGAGCCTTCAGTCCTTTGCTAAAGCGCGCAGGGACAACAAACCCTTCGGACGCTAACTCAATGGCGGGCGCCAGTGCTTGTTTGATGGAGATGCTGCCGTATTGCTCAAGGGCCAGTAATAAGCCGGCTACCGTCCCAGGGACACCGGCAGATAAGTGACTGTAGCGACTTCGTTGTTTAACCACCTCTCCATTTTCATCTTGAAATAAGGCTTCAAACGCGGCCTTTGGTGCTTTCTCGCGGTAATCAATTGCAACGACTTCGTTGTTGTCTTCTGACGACACAAGCATAAAGCCACCGCCGCCAATATTGCCAGAACGCGGCTGTGTTACGGCTAATGCAAAGCCAGCTGTCACTGCTGCATCGATGGCATTGCCACCATTTTTAAGTACTTCTAAGGCAACATCAGTGGCGATAGCGTGGCTGGTGGCAACCATACCGTTAGCGGCTTCTACAGGGTGGCTACGCTGCCCTTCTAAAATAGCGTTGGTATCTGCAAGTGCCGAGCCAAGAGATAGCATCAGCATTAGTGCAAGTAGGCGCCGGGCAATGTTTGTAAAGAATGGTGCTAGTGACATGATGTGAGAAGAATGGTTTATCTACAGGTGAATCGCTTAAACTACATTCATTGTATGCCTAACTTGTACCCTGAGTAAATTAAATTGAGTTTAAGAAAACGTAGTGGAAAAATGCTTACTATTTCGTTAACCAGTATTTTAGTGCTATTTGCATTGGCGCGCCTTTACACGTTTTATCAAGGCTTAGCGTTGGCACAAAGCCCGATGGACAGTGGCTTATTGCGCTGCCCTGATAAACCAAACTGCATTTGCAGTGAGTTTCCCACTGACAAAAGTCATTACGTTGAATCGTTAATGTTTACTGCGCTCGATACCAATAGCGTATTGTCAGCCTTTACCACACTGATAAAACAGTCCGGTGGAAAGATAGATGCTGTAAATGCACATGGTTTAGCGGCGCGATTTACCACCCGATGGATGGGGTATGTTGACGATGTTCAAATACGCGTTGATGCCGAACAAAAGCGCATTCATTTTCGAAGTGCTTCCAGATTAGGGCACAGTGATTTCGGCGCCAATCGTAAGAGGGTAGAGGCCTTAAAAGCAAGCTATCAAAAAATGGTAAGTGATACTTAAACAAGTTGGCTTATTGCCTTAGCTAAGCGTATGCTCTTCCGTTAGGTGCTAGGCGGATATCAGATCGAATGTTGTCGAAGGATAGGGCAGCGGGGTCTGCGTACACTGGGCCAGGAGCCGCTACGATTAATATGTCACTGGCCATCTCGGTAAAATCGTTACGAAAGTGCACAGAACTTTTTAGGGCGACAATAGATTGTTGACTAGGGTCTACTCCAATGTGTTTGAAAATTTCTTGATCAGCGACTTGGACTGCGTTTGAAGAAACCAGTACAGTAATGCCTTCAATTTGTAACAAGGCGCAAAGACCAATCTCAATTCGCGCACCCTTGTACATGGGGCCGGTTGCGGTAAAGTGTCCATCACTCAAATTAAGCACCTTAACTGATGTGGCGAAAGGCGTGTGGTCTGGTAAGCCTGCTTGTTCACCTAGTAGCGTGTCGAAGCGTTTTCCTATACCAAGCTTATGAGCTTTCGCCGCGGTAGCGGGGTCACTAATCACGCCGAGCAACGTGTCTTGAGCGCCTAGTTTAAGGAGTGATTGCAACAAACCCGTGGTGTCTCCTGGCCCGCCGCCGCCTGGGTTGTCCTGGGTGTCTGCAATAATGACAGGGCCTTGTTGCTTATCAGCATGTTTAATCGCATGGGCCACACCTGCATCAGTAGCCCAAATCTTCCCGCCGAACAGCGGCTCACTTTCATGTATTTGTTGCAGTAGGTGCTCGGCTGACTGGTCAGCCGCCTCTTGCGTGTAACTGTAAGCCAATACCGAAGGCCCAACATCGTAAATATCAGATAAATGAAAACCGCAAGCAAATGCGACGCAGGGTGTATGCTCATTGGGTAGAGTTTCTAGCGTGTTGTATAACGTTTTTGCTGGCTCGATAACGGTGCAGCCCCAATTGAGCGGGATAATGAACTGGGCTTGTCTGAAGGCTTTATACAATGGCCTGCTATCAGAGATTAGCCGTTCAAGGTGTCGTGCTGCGCGAGTACCCGTTTCCCCCATATCGATATGCGGGTACGTTCTAAAAATATCGATTATGCTGGCGTGTTCAACCATTTTGGGCGTGACATTCGCGTGCAAATCTAAGCTAACAGATATCGGTAACTGGTCACCAACAAGGCCTCGAATACGTGCCAATATTTCACCTTCACCATCTTGCAGGTGCTCACAGACCATTGCCCCATGCAAGTCAAGATAAAGACCATCAATCGGCATTACAGCTTGAAGTTGGTCAAGCAAGCGTTGGATAATGGTTTCAAATGCTTGCTCAGTGACATGTGCACAGGGCGTCGCTGAACACCACAGCACCGGGACGACGGTATGGTGGTGAGCGCGTAAGTAATCGATGGCCCCGTTGATAGGCAAATGTACGCCTTTAACTGCGTCAAGCATCTCATTAGCACAGGCTAACGGAGGCCATTCATCGGCTCGCTCAAAGGCTGCTAAGTCAGCTTTTATCGTGGCAAAGGTGTTGGTTTCGTGCTGCCAACCGGCTACGGCAATGGTTGCTATGTCTATAAGTCGCTAGGTTTTATTGTTGTCGAGTATGCCAGAAACTAGCGGTTTGATAAGCATGTAATCGTTTGCAACCGAAGTGAATTATGAATGGTCATAAAAATTTAGTACGTTGCTTTTTCAGGCTCCTGTCTGATTTTTAATAAAGGAAATCCGTTTACAACGGCAAACCTCAAGTCAATATTGCGTTAATTTAAATAGACATTGAGTACGCTGCGGCTTACGCTTTGCTAGAACAACTTTCTTGTCAATGCACCTGCCAAAATGAAATTAATTGATGTTTTCGGCGCCATCACGGTCGCTGTTTTGTGGGGGATGGGTTTCATCGTCGCCAAGGCAGGAATGGACCATTTCACACCCATATTATTAATGGCGCTTCGTTTTAGTGTAACGGCTTTGTGCTTAGTTTGGTTTTTCCCGCCATCACGTAAGCTATTAAAACAATTGTTTGTAGTCGCGCTGATTAGCGCAACACTACAATACAGCCTAACGTTCTCTGGCGTTGCGGGTGTTGCCGCGTCAACCTCGGCTTTATTAGTGCAGCTAGAAGTCCCATTTGGTTTACTAGCCGCTTGGTTATTATTGGGCGAAAAGTTGAGCCTTCATCAAGTTATTGGAGTAGCCGTCGCATTTATTGGTGCGGTATTAATCATTGGTGAGCCCAAGCTTTCGAACGATTTGAAGTATGTGTTTTTAGTTATTGCAGGGGCTTTGACTTGGGCTGTTGGCCAAGTCATGATCAAAAAACTGGGCGACCTGGGTGGCTTTAATTTGATCAGTGGCATTGCCGTACTCGCAGCGCCGCAACTTTTTGTCGCTTCCGCTTTGCTTGAAGAAGGTCTACTCACCCAAATTCAAACCGCACCGCTTGAAGCGTGGGCTGCTGTTGCTTATCTGGGCATAATGATGACGACATTGGCCTATGCAATCTGGTATCGCCTACTTGGTTTATATCCAATCAATAAGGTGATGCCGTTTTTGCTGTTACTACCCGTCACTTCTGTATTAGGTGGCGTGTTCTTTTTAGGCGAATCACTCACCCATAAAATAGCGTTGGGTGGTTTGCTGGCCTTAGTCGGTGTGGCCATCATTACGATGACAAAAGCATCCCATCAAAGTGAACCAGACTAAATGTTTGTTTGAACGCCCAATACACCGTCTAAGTATATTTAAGGTGTCAAATTATCCAATTGCGATACCCTGTTACTTCGCCTATAGTGTGACTACTTAGTTAACCTGAACTTATACCGCATTATGGCCGATTACCCCGCTTTGACTGAGATGGGAATAACAAACCCTTCACAGATTTCTAGATATTCTTTACAGACAATAAATAACGTTGATATTCTCCGCATTGTTTATAAACGCACCAAAGGTTCTTTGTTGCCGGTAAGTAAGAAATTTAAGTTTGGGCGGGCACAAAAAATGGTCGTGGTGGATAGTGGGCGTAACGAAACCGCCACGGTACATGAAATTTCACCGTTTCTAAATAAGGTGACGGATGAATTGTCACGCATTGTGAAAAGCAAGCATTCTCGATCTGAAAGCAAAGAAATTATCACTGATGAAATTAATCGGCTTGAAGAAGAGATGAACACCCGCATCGCTTACTTGAAAAGCTTAGTAGACGCGTTAGACTAACCGTTCGTTGTTAATATGGTTGATGAAGCTGCTGAATTGGCACCGTTTACGTCGGATATTCTTAACCCTAACAATTTAAAAAAGCTAGCCACAACAAAGATGCCATTTGGCAAATACCAAGGGCGAATGGTGATTGATTTACCTGAAGCCTACTTGCTTTGGTTTGTTAAAAAAGAGGCCTTTCCTAAAGGCCAATTAGGTGACTTAATGCAATTAGCTTTGGAGCTGCATATTCATGGCTTAACTGGATTGATACAGCCGTTAAAACAAGTCGAGCATTAGTGGCTCATCTCTTTTCAGTTACGAGTTTAATAAAGCCGAACCTAATTTCTCTGCCCCGTTTCTAACCACATCGTCTACGGGCAAGCCTGTTTCATCTTCAAGCCGCTTGATTTCTGTCTCTGTTTCTTGGGGCGTTAACATCACGCTATTCAACGCTATGCCAATGGTTTTAGGTGTAGTCAGGGAGCCGCAAACACTGGCGAGGTGCTCATTTAATTGAATGAATTCCTTCATTGGAGGTATCTTAATATGCTCGGGTTTTCGTAGCGTATTCATACCGCCGCGATGGCACATAACCAAACGATTAGCGCAACTGCCACGCATTAACGACAAAGTAGCGCTGCTACCGGGATGTAGCAGCGAGCCTTGGCCTTCAACAAAGATATAGTCGTTATCCGCTGCATCCATAACGGCTGACTCTACGGCGCCACAAGCATGGTCAACTTTAAACGCATCGAGAGGAATGCCCCGCCCAGTCACCGTAATACCAATTTGCCCGGTCGCAATAAAGGCACTGGATGGTTTTTTTTGCTTTACCCAGTCATATATTTCAAGGCCCGCGGTCATCTTGCCGATGGCCATATCCGTGCCGACGAATAACACTCTCTTATTATTTAGCGCTGCGGCTTTAGCGGTGGCGATGGCTGGAATAAAGCTCGGTGTTCGGGTGTCCCATATCCACTGCGCATCGTTTTGTACTTTGTCAGCAAATAGTTCACTTAAAGGGTCATGCAAACCATTGACTAAACTCATTCCAAGACTCAAGGCATGTTCGATGGGAGGATACCACTCTTCTGGGACCTTGCCGCCTGAAGGCGCTGTTCCCAACACCAAGACTTCAGCCCCTAATTGATGGGCTTCGCTGATGCTAGAGATCACGGGAATATCCGCAGGCACCGCACAGACGTCTTTAACCCTCTTGCCGTGGTGGCTTGAATCAATGACGCAAACAATTGGGTTAGTGATGTAACGCATCACCCCATAACCCATTTTGCCATAGTCGCTACCTAGGCTGCCTTCCATGTATAACGCGATTTTTTGATTTTTATTTAACATGTACTTCGTCTGTGTTTTTGCAGGTCTATTTTAGGCTGAAAATTCAGGCTTGATAGCGCCGCCATGGCCAGGTAAGTCATTTGGCATCATAATGCCCTCTTGCAACGTCGCACCAGTACACGGGTCAGGCGCTAAATTCAAATGGGAATCAAGGTCGATATGATCAATGGCCCCGGTGAGCGCTGCTGCAGCGGAAATGGAAATGGAGGATTCGCCCATACAACCGATCATTGTCTTTAATCCATGTTGTTTAGCTTGTTCAATAATGCGTAAGGCTTCGGTAATACCGCCGCATTTCATCAGCTTCATGTTGACGCCATCCACGCAGTGCGCCCATTTGCCAACATCTTCTGAGTAACGACAGGACTCATCTAAATAGATGGGTAAAGCGCGGTTTTTATACAATGTCGGCAGACCCTCTTCCGCGCCTTCTTTAAGTGGTTGCTCGATGTAATCCGCTCCGCGCTCAGCAATCCACTTCATCATGACTTGCGCTTCGCTTACATCCCAACCTCCATTGGCATCCACCCTTAATTGAACGTTGCGCCCGCGTGTACTTTCAACCACTTGAGCGTACATGGCCTTATCCGCTTCGATACCCTCTGGTGACCCTAGTTTTATCTTGAGTGACTTTACACTGCTGCCATCTAGCAATAAAGGAACGCGTTCTTTAACCACTTCAGGTGGATTAATCCCGATGGTTACTGAGGTGGGTACGGTTGGTTTACCCAAATTAAGATGTTCGAATAAGGGACGATTGACTGTTTTAGCTTGCAAGTCCCATAATGCGATATCAAGGGCTGCTAAAGCGCAGGCGGGTACGTCTTGTTCTCGAGCGCGGTCATACACTTGCGCCGGGCTTAATCCATCAATGGATGTTCGTAAAAACACTTCGAGTGCTTGCTGGCCCAACTCAGGCGTGTTGGCTCCTTCGGTAGACCCCGGCGCCATTTCTCCAATTCCGGTAATACCGTCTTGAGTGATAGAAATAAAGAGGTTATCAGACCCAGTGCGCACCCCCCGACTAATGGCTAGCGGGAAGCGTTTTTTGAGGTGCAGTGTTTGAAAAGCAATATTCATCTGAGTTCAGCTCGCGATTTCGTTTTGACAATTTTAACGCGAACACGAAGCGGTGAACACTGCAAGTTTAAATATCGCTATTCCCTTACAGCTATCGGTGATAGGCTGATTTAGGCGCCCGCAACAGCAAGGCGCTCTATTACAAAAATACAGTAGTAAACTAGCTAGCGCTTGGCCAATCAGACATTGGGAAAGGGGCTTCGTCTGAATGGAAACTTAAATACTGTAAGATTTGATGTAGGTAGGTATTTAAGCTCGATGAAAAGCTTTTAAGTCGCGCATTTTGCTCACCCGTGAAAAGAGATAACACCCATTGGACTATGAAAATAATGGGGACCAAGTAACAGACTGCAATGGCAAGGATAAAGCACATTAATATCATGATCAATAGTCGCAGCCAGTGACTTGGGTTAAGTAATTTAGTTTTAAGATCGCTCATTGGTTTTCTCAATTAATTCGAAAAGGAACGCTCCTAGCCAATAAGAATCTGTATTGAGCTGGGAGTGATAACTACCTAAAGATAAGGCTAAATTGGTTAAATTTCAAGTTCACTGCGTGATCAATCCCTTTAAAATTAGCGAATGGTTAGTACAAAATTGCGTCTTTCGCATAAAATACGTCTACTTAAACACGGCCTAACTCACTTACCCTTGATCGCATCTCTCAAAAAGACATTTCATTCGCTTAAGAAGCTAAGCATCTTAGTTGTTATATATAGTATCGCGGCTTGCGGTACTCACCCGACGGCGCCGGTGATGGATTTATCTCCTGTTTCGAAAAACCAAGCCTCTTATTCAGTACTCAGTGGAGATACGCTCTTTGCCATCGCGTTTCGCTCAGGCGTTGATGTGAATGATTTAGCCAGATGGAATGACCTAAAAGCGCCTTACACTATCTATGTCGGTACGAAGCTCAGATTACGGCCAAAGCCAACGGAGTATAGTGATCCAGATTTTCCTAATGAGCCGACATTATCCCCCGAACCACAAAATATCGAGCAACAAACTGAGGTGTCAAAACCTAAGCAAGCTGCCTCTTCGCCTCTACCTAAAGTTGCACTACCACCTAAAGTAGGCGGGTGGATATGGCCAACCAAGGGGAAGCTAATTCAAACCTTTTCTTTGAAGAAGGGAATTAATGGCATTCAAATAGCAGCGGCCAATGCATCGCCCGTCGCCGCAGCCGCAGAGGGACAAGTGGTCTATGCTGGCAACGGCATCCGCGGTTACGGTCAATTGATCATTATTCAACACTCTAACGAGTTTTTAAGTGCCTATGCACACAATAAAACCATGTTAGTTAAAGAAGGTGAAACCATTCGCCAGGGCCAAAAGATCGCTGAAGTGGGTAGCACCGGGACTAACACGACCAAGCTGCACTTTGAAATTCGTAAAGATGGAAGACCGGTTAACCCCTTGAAATATTTGCCGCTAAAGAGCGCTTAGCAAGATGCAGTTGCCCTTTTCTCAGGCTTGTGAGAACAATAAGGAGGCGATATTAACCGGGATAACACCCTACCTCCTAGACGTAGAAGAAGTACTAGAAGTTGGCAGTGGTACCGGCCAGCATGCTGTACACTTTGCGAAGTCTCTGTCACATTTGTACTGGCAAACCAGTGATTTAGTGATGAATCACCAGGGTATTTCAGCGTGGATCGAGCATAGCCAGCTACCTAATGTTAAACACCCCATAGCATTAAACGTAGAAACATTTGACTGGGAACGAAAACAAGTGTCAGCTATTTATAGCGCGAATGCGCTCCATATAATGAGCTGGCAGGCGGCTAATCAATTTATCGCAGGCGCGGCTAGCGCAATTCACCAAGGCGGTTATTTAATGCTCTACGGCCCATTCAACTATGGCGGTCAATATACCTCTCAAAGTAATGCAGACTTTGACAAATGGTTAAAGCAGCAAAACCCCGACAGTGCAATTCGACCCTTTGAGGCTGTGGATAGCATAGCCAATGCAGGAGGTCTAATGTTAATTGAGGACAAAGCGATGCCCGCCAACAATCGATTGTTGATATGGCGTAAAGCAGACCCCGCCCAACCTGAGCATAATGTCTGAGTCGTTGGCTGTTCCAAATGGGGTGTCTATCATTATCCCAACTTATAATGAACCCCCTAATGTAATCAGGGGTTTATCTGGATTAGCCCAAACTGCCGGTGTTGCCGAAGTCATCATAGTCGATTCAAGTGATAATGATGACTGTCGCTTAGCGATTAGTTCATTTGCGCAACAAGAGAATGTAATCGCTCTGTATTCTCAAGTGAAGGGTCGCGGCCAGCAAATGAACATCGGCGCGCAACAAGCCCATGGTGTCATATTATTGTTTCTACATGCCGATACGCAGTTACCCGACGCAGCGATTGAAACCGTGATGAATGCACGAGAAGCTGGATATCACTGGGGGCGATTTGATGTTCGCCTGAACGATCAACGCTTACCATTTAGGGTAATCGAATGGTTGATGAACAAGCGCTCAGCAATCACTCATATTGCGACGGGAGACCAAGCCATGTTCATGACTAGGGAGGCTTACGATATCGTTGACGGCTTCGACCAAATTGAGCTAATGGAAGACGTGGCAATGTCTAAAAAGTTAAAGCGCCTAGGTCCGATATGTGCCGTCCCGTTGCCCGTGATTACCTCTGCTAGACGTTGGCAACAAAATGGAATAGGAAGCACCATTTTAACTATGTGGTGGTTACGATTTAGATACTTTGTTGGCGCATCGCCGAAGGAGTTGGCGCTGTCTTACCAACAAGGTGGGCTGGTTCAACAAACCACTGACAGACCGATATCGGTGTTTGTATTCGCTAAGGCGCCCGTGGCGGGTCAAGTAAAAAGCCGTCTTTGCCCTCCGTTAGACCCTACCCAAGCCGCACAAATTGCAGACATTTTGCTGCAACGCGTTTGCACAGAACTAGCGGCCAGTTGGCCTGGCAAAACTTGCCTTGCAATCACCCCTGATGACTCACACCCCTCATTTCAAACGCTTTTACGACAATATGATTTTGCAACCATTTTGCAAGATGGCGATGACTTAGGCGAACGTATGTGGAATGCCATCGAACAAGGGTTGCAGACCTCTTCGATGGCAGCTGTCGTAGGTGCAGATATACCAGAAATCAGCGAGGCCGTGTTACAGCAAGCCTATGCACTTATGTCCGTCGGCAAAAGTGTAGTCGGCCCAACTCATGATGGCGGGTTCTACTTTTTAGGCGTGCCGAAGGTTAGTAAAGATCTATTTCATCGCATAGAATGGGGTTCGCATACAGTTTTTGCACGGCTGCTAAACAATGCAAGTGCACTTGGGATTAAACTACACCGCTTGCCTAAGTTAGATGACTGCGACTATTGGGAGGACGTACAGTCTACTGCAAAAAAATCGGCCACATTTAAGGCCTCGCTGCTAGCCGCAGGCATTTCAACTCGCTTAATAGAGACAGATCAGCAGAGCGTTTGAATGGCTATTGCCGTCTAATTTAAATTAAGGTCGAATATGGCCATCGCCGATCACAATATATTTTTGACAAGTTAGCCCTTCAAGACCAACTGGACCACGCACGTGCAGCTTATTTGTGCTGATTCCGATTTCAGCACCTAAACCATATTCAAAGCCATCTGCAAACTGCGTTGATGCGTTCACCATGACGGAGCTTGAATCAACTTCGCGTAAAAACTGGTTTGCTTTGCCCAGGCTCTCAGTCAGGATTGAGTCGGTATGCCCCGAACCGTACTGATTGATATGCGTGATAGCGGCTCCGATATCATCCACAACTTTAATGGATAAGATACTATCTAAATACTCGATCGACCAATCTGCTTCGCAGGCGTGTTTAGCGTTGCTAAGATGCCCTATGGAACGTTCACAAGCACGTAATTCAATGCCTTTATCTTGGAACAGAGGTTCTAATGTTTGTAATGTTTGTGCTGTGACATCGGTATGGATTAACAGTGTTTCCATTGCTCCGCAGACCCCATAACGTCTCGCCTTGGCGTTATAGGCTACTTTACTTGCCTTTTCGATATCTGCGTCGTTATCAATATACACATGGCAAATGCCGTCGAGGTGCTTTATCACTGGGACGCTAGCCTGTTTGCTAATACGTTCGATTAAACCCTTTCCCCCTCGTGGGATGATGATGTCAACATAGTCCTCTGCCGTAATCATCTGGTCAACTAAGGTTCGATCCGTGTTGTTCAACACTTGAATGCTATGGCTGGGTAAGCCAGCTGCTTCTAAGCCTGCGGTGATGCATTGTGCAATGGCGGAATTCGAGTGAACCGCCTCAGAGCCCCCACGTAAAATGGCAGCATTGCCAGACTTTAAACAAAGCGCTGCAGCATCTGCTGTTACGTTGGGACGAGATTCATAAATTATCCCGATGACCCCAAGCGGCACCCGCATTTTGCCAACCTGTATACCACTCGGCCTATAGCTCATGTCAGTTAACTCGCCTACTGGATCAGGTAAGGCTGCGATTTGACGTAAGCCCTCAGACATCGCTTCTATCCGGTCAGTATCAAGTGCTAATCGGTCAAGTAGCGCAGCGCTTAACTGTTTGGTTTCGCCATCTTCTAAGTCTTGCGCGTTTTGTGCCAATAATTGAGCGCTATTGTCCGTTAGTTGCTTGGCGATGTGTATCAGCGCTTTATTTTTAACACCGGTATCAGCCGCCGCAATAACTCGGCTGGCACAACGTGCTTGTTGGCCAATCGATTGGAAATAACGATGCAGATCGCTTTGGGTAACACTGTTTGCTGTCATGCTAATTTGGCAAGTAAGACGACTGAATGAACATTGGGCGAGTATACAGAATCACTATAGGTAGAAATAGGCTTTATACAGGCGGCAGTTCGCAACTAATTGATTTATAGGGTAGATTAAAGGTATAATTGGTCGTATAGGTGGTTTATATACGCCACCGATGGAACGACAACTCAAACATAACTAAATTAGGTAATCAATTATGGCTAGAGGTCTATGTGGCTTAGGGGCTGGAATGTCGTGCGCAAAGTGGATGTTGTGGGCCTTGTTAGGCTTATTGGTATTATATGCGTTGATGTGGTTTAACAAGAGGGAACCGATCGAACAAGACATTCAGCAACGCACTACGCAAGCCTTACATAGCGCCGGTCATGATTGGGCAGACGTGGATTTAAATCGACGCGGTCGAGATGTATTGCTTAAAGGGGCGGCTCCGTCTGATGAAGCGCGTCTAAGCGCTATTGCATTGGCTGAAGAAGTGTATGGTGTACGCATCGTCGAAGACCAAACAACAATACTTGAATTGGCTTCACCCTCTTTTAATTTAAGGCATCAAGGCGAGAAAATAGTCCTGTCGGGAGCAATGCCTACGCAAGATGATATCGATGCAACCATGACAGCCGCAGCTCGCGCTTTTGGTTCGCAAAACCTAATAAACCGTATGAATATCGACCAAGGCGTTCGTCAGCCAGACTGGTTAGAGGGTATGAACATACTAATGCCTAGTATGGCTAAGTTGCGCGAAGCCAATATTCAAATAAACGATGAAACTAGAAGCTTTGGTGGTTTGGTCGAAGACGCTGGTACTAAAACGAGTTTATTAGCTGGTGTAAACGGGCTGTTTAACAGCGGCGTGAGCAGCTCTATCACTGTTCAACCTAGCGGGCCTTCCGCAGAAGAACTTGCCCAAGCTGCAGCAGACAAGGCGGCTGCGCTCGCCGCTGAACGAGCAAAGGCAGACGCTGAACGCATTGCTACGGAACAAACCAAAGCCTACGAAGCAGAGAAAGCTAGGACAGAACAAGCTGATAGATTAGCCGCCGAGCAGGCCAAAGCAGCAGAGCAAGCTAAGAGATTAGCTGCTGAGCAGGCCAAAGCAGCAGAACAAGCCAAGAAATTAGCCGCTGAGCAAGCCGAAGCCGTGGAACAAGCCAAGAAACTGGCCGCTGAGCAGGCTAAAGCAGCAGAACAAGCCAAGGCCGAGGCAGCCCGACTTGCTAAAATAGAAGCAGATAGAAAAGCGATCATTACTGGTTGCCAGACCCGTCTAAATAACACCATGCACACGCAAAACATCAACTTTGCATCTGGCAGTGCCGTGGTAGACAGTTCAAGTTATCCGTTGCTTAACCAAATTGCTGGATTGATTGCTGAATGTAGAGACGCGATTGGCCTACAAGGTGGGTCCATAGAGGTAGCAGGTCACACCGATGCGACCGGTGACGAAGATATGAATTTGACTTTGAGCAATACTAGAGCAAATGCGGTGCGAGATTACCTCGTTAAACAAGGGGTATCCAGCACCTTACTTAGTGCAAAAGGGTACGGAGAACTTGCGCCTCTAGCTGATAATTCAACAGCAGAAGGGCGGGCTCAAAATCGCCGTATTCAATTCGATATAAAACAATAAGGGTATTATTATGGGCTATCTATTTATTCAAACATTATTCTGGATCATTTTAGCTTTCTTGCTCGGCCTATTGCTTGGCTGGCTTTTGCGCGGCGTTATTTGTGGTCGGGATTGCAAAGAAGACGATTCATCGACGATTGATTCGGCAAGCGCTAGCTCAGTTGCAACAAGCGTTGCTGCGGGTGAAGCAGTAGCAAGTATTGACAAAGAAGCAGTTGATAAGAAAACTGCTACTAAGCCAGCTAAGGCCAAACCAGCTCCTGCTGCGGCAGACGAAATTGTCGTTTCAGAAGATATGCGGCCTAAAGGCTTAAGTGCACCGAATGGTGAGGCAGATGATTTAAAGCGAATTAAGGGGGTAGGGCCAGTTATTGAGGAAACACTAAACGGCTTAGGTGTTTATCACTTTACTCAGGTCGCCGATTTTTCCGAAGATAACATCAAATGGGTCGATAACTTTATCTCTTTTCCTGGTCGTATTCAGCGCGAACAATGGGTTTCGCAGGCCAGTGATTTAGCCAAAGGGGCGCAAACAGAGTTTGCTTCTCGCTATGATAAAGGTGAAGTCGGAGAGGACAACCCTAACACTTAGTCGAACTGTGTTTGCTAAAAAGGCCGCAACTAGCGGCCTTTTTTATTGCCTATTTATTTGTTGGCTTGCGAAAAGCTCTTATTGGTTAAGCTAAGCACAAAGAGCGTTATCCCAATGCTGGCACTTCACCAAATCGGCTGGAAAACTTACTAGGAGGCGCTACGAACTTGGACTCTCTATCGGGTTTCGCTTCAAGAGGATTAACATACTTAACGTTTGGACGGTCTGGCCGTTCACCATCGACTTGGCTTCTAGTCGTACTTGAAGAACGTGCTTTCGCATCTCTGCCACTAGACCCTCTGCGCTTAGAATCCGCTGAATCTAGTTTGCTTAAATCAGGTTTGTTTGTTGGTTCAACTAATAACTCGTTGGTGATCTGACCAATGGGGATGCGATGGCCAATATACTCTTCAATGTCCATCATCGAATAAGCATATTTCTCACAGGCAAGGCTAATGGCGTGGCCACTAGCGCCTGCTCGAGCGGTTCTTCCTGAGCGGTGTACATAGTCTTCGGCGTCTTGTGGTAGATCATAATTTATCACATGACTGACATCGGGAATATGTAGGCCGCGAGCTGCAACATCAGTCGCCACTAAGATATCGACTTTGCCATCGTGGAACTTCTTCAACAATCGTTCACGTTTAACTTGTGGCACATCGCCCGATAAAATAGCACAGGGAAGTTCATTGGCCTCTAGCCACGCGGCGACTTTATTGCCTTCGTGTTTGGTGTTGATGAACACTAAGGTGCGCTTGTCTTCTTCACCCTCTTTCAATAAGTTAATGAGTAGGGTGATTTTTTCGTTTTGCGCGGGATAGTAGGCTATCTCTTCGATGCGCTGCACCACCATTTCAGATTCAACCTTTACTTTCTCTGGGCCATTCATGTGCTCGTAGGCAAGTTCATCCACTCGAAACGACAAGGTAGCAGAAAAAAGTAAATTAAGGCGTTTTGAACCTTCTGGCATCCGCCGCAGTAAGTAGCGAATATCAGTTATAAAGCCTAAATCAAACATGCGATCAGCTTCGTCCATAACCGCCACTTGAATAGCGTTAAGATGGAATACCTTTTGTTTGTAATAGTCAATAACACGGCCAGGCGTGCCGATCAGCACATCAACGCCGGCTTCGATGGTTTGTTTTTGTTCCTCGTAACCGGTGCCGCCATAAGCAAGCGCAAGCCGAATGTCGGTACTCTTTGCCAACTCCACTGCGTCTTTATGAATCTGTATAGCTAATTCCCGAGTCGGAGCCAAAATTAAGGCCTTAATCGCGCCCTTGTCTTCTTTTGCTGGCTTAGGGTTGCTCTTGGCTTTAGTCGCCTTATCACTTTCACCGCTGTCAGCCTTTTGCTCTGCATGCTGTTCTTCCGGCTCTATCTCTCCATCTGCTTCGGGTGTTTCACTTGCATCTTTACCCGCTATCTGCAGAGCTTCACCGTCGTCGCCTGCGTTAGTTTCAGATTGTGCGCTGCTCTCTACCGCAGTGCTTTCGGCCTTGTCCTTTGAACTAGCCGCCTCTTGTTGAGTTAAGATATGATGAAATGTCGCCAGCAAAAAAGCAGCGGTTTTGCCAGTACCCGTCTGGGCTTGTCCAGCCACATCCTTGCCTTGTAAGGCAATAGGTAGCGCAAGCGCTTGAATCGGTGTACAAAATTCGAATCCCGTATTGGAAACGCCTTCCTTTAGTAAAGGATGTAAGGGTAAATCTTTAAAGCGTTGTTCGCTTAGATGTTTGTCCTGCATGCTGTATAATTAGCTCAATATTTAAATGGCCAGTCTCAAGGTGTCCAACGCCTATAGAGGCGGAAATTCACAGTGGGAATTTAGGCTCAAGCGGATGCTTGATGAACCCTACATTATACCCATATTCCAACAACGTTAGTTGATTTAGTAAAAGTTAAATTATGTCAGATCAAATTGTAGAAATTACCGATGATAATTTTGAACAGGAAGTGCTTAACTCCGACGTGCCAGTACTATTAGATTACTGGGCGGAATGGTGCGGGCCGTGCAAAATGATTGCCCCTATCCTTGAAGAGTTAGCGGGTGATTACAAAGGCAAGGTTAAAATTGCCAAGATTAACGTCGATGATAATGCGCAAACTCCGCCGCAGTATGGAATTCGTAGCATTCCAACACTCATGTTATTTAAAAACGGCAATGTTGAAGGCACTAAAGTAGGTGGCTCTTCTAAGTCTGACTTAGCCAGTTTTATCGATAGCAATATCGCCTAATCTTCGTTTATTCGTATCTACATCAGCTAGCAGCCCGCCTATTAGCGGGCTTTTTATCTTATTTGGTCGGTACTAGATTAAGTGATTTACCTGCGTAACAAATCATGAAAAAGCTCGTCGAACAGTCGCTCGCCAAAGCGGTTGAACATCTCGTTAGCGAAAATATCCTGCCCATCGAGGCGCGCGACCGTATTCAGGTAGAACGTGCACGCGATAAACAGCACGGAGATTTCGCGAGCAACATCGCAATGGTGTTGGCTAAATTGGCGAAGATGAATCCGCGAGATTTGGCTGCCAAATTAATTGAAGCGATGCCCGCAAGTGAAGGCATCGAAAAGTGCGATATTGCCGGGCCTGGATTTATCAACTTTAGCCTAGCCAAGAATGCCCAATCAGCCATTATCGATTTGATTCGCGAGCAAGGCACGCAGTACGGACGTTCCCAAATTGGTGCAAACGAAAAAGTGATGATAGAGTTTGTTTCGGCAAACCCTACAGGCCCTTTACATGTAGGCCATGGACGAGGCGCTGCTTACGGAGACGCGCTTAAGCGTTTACTGTGTGCATGTGGTTACCAAGTTGACTCTGAGTACTACGTTAATGATGCTGGTCGGCAAATGCAAATTTTGGCTGCGAGTGTCTATGTGCGGTATTTAGATCTAGCCGGTGAAACCGTGAGTTTGCCTGATAACGGTTACAAAGGAGATTATGTTTGGGACATAGCGGCTACGCTGCATCGAGAACATGCAAATGCGCTGATATTAGACTCAGCGGCTTTATTTGCCGACTTGCCGGAAGATGCCGAAGAAAGCATTGATGGGTTGATTGAACGCATTCGTAGTGGTTTGGGTGAACAAGGTTATGCCACTGTGTTTAACGCAGGCTTACACGCTTTAGTTGATAATATCCGACTAGATTTGAGTCAGTTTGGTGTTGATTTTGAAACGTGGTTTTCAGAAAAATTGCTGCTTGATGACGGTATGATCAATCAAGCGGTGGAAATCCTAAAGAGTAACGATAAGCTCTATGAGAAAGATAGCGCTTGGTGGTTCAGGTCGATTGACTATGGTGACGAAAAAGACCGAGTCGTATTGCGCGCAAACGGGGTACATACCTACTTTGCTGCAGATATTGCCTATCACCTGAATAAACGCCAGCGCGGGTACGATAAGCTGATAAATATCTGGGGCGCTGATCATCATGGCTATGTTCCACGTGTTAAAGCAGCGTTCGAGGCCATGGGTCAAGATGCAGAACGCTTACACGTTTTATTGGTGCAGTTTGCAGTATTGTATCGGGGCGATGAAAAAGTATCGATGTCAACTCGTGGAGGTGATTTTGTCACCCTGCGTGAATTGCGCGAGGAAGTAGGCAAAGATGCAGCGCGTTTTTTCTACGCGATGCGTAAGCCGGAACAACATATGGATTTCGACTTAGAACTCGCTAAGTCACAATCGTCAGATAACCCTGTTTACTATGTTCAATATGCGCACGCCCGAGTATGTAGCGTATTTAGGCAGTTACAAGAGAAGGGTTTACAGCCAGGAGTTAAGGCCGATTACAGTTTGCTAGAAGAAGCGCATGAGCACGATTTAATGATGGAATTGGCACGTTATCCTGAAGTGTTAGAAAAAGCCGCCCGTGATTACGCGCCGCACCAAGTTGCGTATTATGTTCGAGACTTAGCGACGGCCTTTCATACTTACTACAATGCACACCCGTTTATTTCATCGGAAGAACACTTGCGTAATGCGCGGCTAGCATTAATTGATGCCGTGCGCGTGGTGATTGCAAATGGCTTAACCCTACTAGGCGTAAGCGCGCCGGAAACCATGTAGCATGGTGCAGGCCAAGAGAAAAAAACCCGCTAAATCGCCCAAGCGTAAAGCCGATAAGCCAATAGGTTTTGGTTTATTAAGCCAATCCTTTAGCTTTTTATTTGCCGGTATAGTTATCGGTGTACTGTCCACCTTATTTTGGCAAGGTTATCAAACTAGCCATGAGGGCGATATCGGTAGTGGACTAAAAGACATGATAGATAAGTCTCGTTTGAGCGCAGAAAGACAAAAAGCAAACCATGTTGCGCCAGAACCCATCATCGTTGATCAAACACCTCGCGAGACCGCAGATTATGACTTTTATACGGTGTTACCAGCCATTGAAGAGGTATTGCCGAAGAATTCACCTACTGAAGACGCTAACGCGCAGGCAAGCAATGCGTC
The DNA here is from genome assembly GCA_965237995.1 of Candidatus Poriferihabitaceae bacterium. GTDB lineage: Bacteria > Pseudomonadota > Gammaproteobacteria > Arenicellales > Poriferihabitantaceae > JAAELZ01. Next base: position 366,091 of record CBDEGO010000006.1, on the reverse strand, counting down.
ACCTAAAAAAGAAGCGACTAAGCAAGACGCAAGTAATAGTTACTTTCTACAAGTTGCCTCGTATCAACGACAGGCAGATGCCGAACAGCTTAAGGCGAAATTAGCGCTGAGTGGTTTGCGAGCAGCTATTCAGAACGTCAGCATCGATAAAAAGCAATACTATAGAGTAAGAATAGGCCCTTATGCTAGTTACGACGCGATGACTTCTGACGACAATCGCTTATCGACAATGGGGTTTAAGGCCCTGCGTTTACGCGTTTCACAAGGCTAAACTGCTCACGATGACATCCCCAGTTGGCCATACCTTAGGCGGTTTAATCAGCAACCAACGCCAAACGTTTAGTTGGCCGTGGTTACTGTATATAATTTTTGCCGCTAACGCGGCTGATTTAGATTTTGTCGCAGGTGCTTTGGTCGGTCAGTTCAATCGCTTTCATCATATGGCTAGCCATTCCATTATGGCGGCTATCATCTTCGCCGGCGCTTGTTATATTGTCTCTAAGCTTTATTCAAATCAAGCGAGTAAAATAGCGCTGGTCGGCGGTTTGGCCTATCTGTCACACTTGTTGCTAGATGCCATTACCATTGACAGTTCGGCGCCTAGAGGTATGCAATTGCTATGGCCTTTTAGCGATGAGTATTACATTGCCCCCGTGACGTTCTTTACTAATATTCACCACGGGGCGCGTTCAGATACCTTACTACAAGCGCTAAATTCGATTTTCTCGATGCACAACTTGGGTGCTATGGTGCTAGAACTTATTATCTTGCTCCCCATATTACTGCTGATGAAATGGCGGCAAAAAAGCATAGAGAAATGAACAATGTCTTAAAGATCGGCACGCGCAAAAGCCCGCTAGCATTATGGCAAGCCCATTATGTGAAAGACCGCTTATTGGCTCTGCATGCAGGATTAGACATTGAATTAGTGGAGATTGTATCGTCGGGCGATAAACACCTTAAAACCGCTTTAGCCAAGGTTGGCGGTAAAGGCTTGTTCTTAAAAGAGCTTGAGAATGGCTTATTAGATCGCAGTGTAGATATAGCTGTGCACTCGATGAAGGACGTGACCGTTGAGCTACCAGAGGGTTTGCATATTCCTGCCATCTGTAAACGAGAAGACCCAAGCGATGCATTCGTCTCAAACCATTATGACAGCTTAGCGAACTTACCTGAAAATGCTAAAGTCGGCACGTGCAGTTTGCGCCGAAAATCACAAATTGCGGCTCGTTACCCGACCTTACAATTGATTGATTTACGTGGCAATGTCAACACGCGCCTACAACGCTTAGATGATGGTGATTTCGACGCCATCATTCTAGCTTCTGCAGGCTTAATACGACTGGGGTTTGACCAACGCATTAGGCAGCGCATTAGCGTTGACGAAATTTTGCCTGCTGTGGGGCAAGGTGCCGTAGGCATTGAATGTAGAGCCGCCGACACGCGCGTTAATCAACTCATTGCGCCGCTCAACTGCGAGGCTACATTCATTCGTGTCACAGCCGAACGCGCCGCTAATAAAATGTTAGGTGGCGGATGCCATGTTCCAGTGGCAGCGTTTGCTGAGTTACAACATGGCCAATTAAGTATGCGCGCCAAAGTCGGTACTGTAGATGGCTCAACGATATTGATTAGTTCAGGTGAAGCCGCTACGACGCAGGCACAGGAATTAGGCGAACAGCTCGCGCACGACCTAATTCAACAAGGCGCAGACGGCATATTGCAAAGCGTTTATCAAGAATTTGCTGGAGACTAAACTCAGCTTAACAGGCTGGACGGTGGTCATTACAAGGCCGAGTAACCAATCGTCTGTGATATACGATTTAGTCCGCAAAGCCGGTGGTGAAGGCCTTGCTATTCCAGTTTTGGACATTTTACCTGCTAAAAACCAAGCACGATTTGCAGCGGAAGTTAAGCGTAACCTATGTGCTGACTTTCACATCTTTGTTAGCCAACATGCTGCCAAAGAAATCAGCATGCAATGGTACCAACAGCAGATTGGGGCTACAGGTGAGTTAATCGCCGTCGGGCAAAGCACTGCTTCTCGACTGGAGGGAATCAGTGAAGTAACCATCCCGAGTGACGGTGAATATACCAGTGAAGGTGTGTTGAAATTATCTGCACTACAAAATTTGGCGAATAAACATGTCATCATATATCGCGGTCAATCAGGAAGGGAAACCTTAAAACAGCAGTTACAACGCAGAGGGGCCACCGTCACGTATGTCGAGGCCTATCAGCGACGCAGTATTTGTACCTCAATAGAAGCTAAAAAACTGGAGAAACTCAGGTCGGCTAAACAGTTAGCCGTCTTATGCACGAGTGTGCAGTCCGGCCAAGGTTTGGCTACGCGCCTGACATACACAAAGGAAAGTCTGCCCAATACAGCGAAAGTGATCGTGCCGAGTGAGCGCGTTAAATTGGCTCTCGACGAGTACTTTCCTGATATTTTGGTTGCCGATTCAGCAATGGATGAAGCAATGCTCGCGGCTATAACAGAGCGCTAAAGCTGGCCATTCATTGCTAATGTTTTATTGACGCGCTTTGCGATTGCGATTCAGCGAGCACAAAGTCCCAGAAAGCTTGTGCTGTAGCAGATAGCTTTTTGCCACTACGGTGCCCAATATGCCATTTTTTAGCAATGGGAAAGTGTTCCACATCAAGGGTGACCAACCTGCCCGCCTTCAATTCTAAATCAACGGTATGAAATGAAACTAACGCAAGCCCTAAACCGGCTTCCACCGCTTGTTTGATCGCTTCGTTACCTGATAACTGAGTGCTGACATTGGGGTGAATATCATATTCATTAAACATCGTTTCCATCGCACCTCTGGTACCAGAGCCACTTTCACGCAACACAAAGCGTTCGTTGTTCAAACTGGTAATTGGAATATTTTTCTGCTGAGCAAGCGGGTGATGCGGGTTGGCAATAATAACCAACGGATTGTCCATAAACGCCTGAGAATGTAAGTCAGCGCTAATGGGCGGGCGTCCCATCAACACCATATCGGGTTCATTGGTTTCCAGTTGTTTTAATAAATCTTGACGATTAGTCACATCTAAACTTATCTGTACATTGGGGTGCGCCTGACTAAAACGCGATATCAGCCGTGTTGCAAAGTAATTAACGGTTGAGGCAATACACACTCGCAGCCGCCCACCATCAACGCCTTTCAATTGCTCGATATCATTACGAATAGAGTCGAGTTTGGCGATAATAGAATTTGCATGGTCCAACATCACTTGGCCCGCTTCGGTTAAGAATATCTTTTTACCGATTTGCTCAAACAAAGGTAAGTCTGCGGATTTTTCTAATTGCTTAATCTGCATAGAAACCGCTGGCTGAGTGAGGTGTAATTCTTCAGCAGCGCGGGTATAACTTAAGTGCTTTGCTACAGAAGTAAACACCTGTAATTGACGAATAGTGATGTGCATAATAGGAGCGTATGGCAATCGATTTTACGGATTCAATGGTCAAAATGACCACGCATCATAAGGTAAAGCAGATGCATTGTGAGCCTAGTATAAACTAATATTATGCTTTTTCTAGGAATTCGTAGCTCTAGGTCAAGAAAAGCTGTTTGACTTAACTAAAAACTGACTCTAGTTATCAAGGGTTGAAGTACCGATGAAAAGTGAGTTAAGGGGTAACTACAGGAAACGTAAAATATTGTATGTCAACCCTCTAATATGTACTTTACAGAGCAGAGTCTCGTTCACTTAAGTGCTACTGTGTTTTACTGTAACGTCAAATTAAATTATCTGAATATTATTTGGGCTAACGAGAGCGTGTGAAAGCCTATTTAGCCAAGCCTGGAAAATAATACCGTTCTTTTAGGTATGGATGCAGTAGTATGGCTTCCTCAATATTCCTTCTTGCAATCACTGGTTTAAGCTGTTTTAGACGTATAATCGCCCTACCCGCTAATGCTCCAAAATGGCGAGGTTCTAATTCAAGTGTTTTGGATATATCTTCAAGGGATTCTTCATACTTTTCTTGATGGAAATAAGCTGTTGCACGTTGATTCCAAGCTTCAGCATAATTTGGTTGTATTATAATGATCTGACTAAGTACTTCTATCGCACCATTAAAATCAAAAACGCTTCGTCTTTTAATAGCCTCTTGCATTAATTCATCAACTTCTTGGTTTCCAGACTGAAACCAAATTTTCCATATTTGTGTTTCTGCAATCAAAGCTGTTTCTTGATTTGAAGCTGAACTTAACTGAGTAAAAAGCTGATTTAACTCAGTTTCATGAGTGGTAGCTTGTAATCGATTATTTTGAACATTCACTATAGTCAACAACAATAGAGCTACAAATACATTCTTTATGATTTTTAAAATACGCATATATAGCCCTATTCTGAGCGTTCATAAAAATACTTAATCTGACTGTTGGTTAATAGTGAATAAACAACTGTCGATCAAGCTATAAAAATACAATTGAAGTTATTTAGCTATCCAGATCCTAGGTACTGCGATACTGGCATAAAAGGTATTATGGTTTTTTTATTTATAGGGTTAGCCATAGCCAGACGATGTAAAGCCTACACGATACTCTTTTGGGGCCATACCGAACTTGTCTTGAAATGCTCGTGTAAATGCTGATGGTGATTGATAACCCGTTTGCTTGGCTACTTGTTGAATTGACTGATTGGTATCACCGATTAACGCTAATGCTTTTTGTAATCGCCAATTAGAGAGATAGGACATCGGGCTTGTACCAACTAGTCTTTTGAATCTTTCTGCAAATCGACTCCGTGACATTGCTACTTCAACTGCCAAAGTTTCTAGCGTCCATGGGGCAGCGGGCAACGTATGAATAAGATGTAAGGATTGACTAATCTTTGGGTCTTTCAACGCTTTAAACATAGACTGCACTTCGTCCTGTTGCCCAATCCCAAGTCGTAATAACTCTATAAAAATTATTTCTGATAGCCTCCTAATAGTTGCGTCAGCGCCGAGAGCCCCTTTAAAGATACGGCTGCTCATTAACCGCAAACTTGCATCTAGTAGTGTATTTTGTGCTCTCACTCCTGCTGTCACCACGATATAACTTGGTAAAGCCTTGAGGAACATATGTTCTGCCTTAGCCCTAAAAGTAAAATGACCACATACCATTTGAGTGGACTTTTGCGTATTTCCTTCTCCAACTATTAAGACTCCATCCCCAGTATAGCCCACATCTTGAAGTACAGTCTCTAGCTCAGGTGCATGATCGCACTGTTGATCAGCAATAATATGTGAAGCCCCATTAGGAATTAATATTAAGTCCCCCGCTGCAAGTTCTACCTGATGATCCATTCCGATATGGAAGTAACTTCGTCCCTGTACGACTAAATGAAACCGGGCCGCTTGCTTATGTTGCGGTACTCTGACCGACCAAGGCTCTGAAAAATTAGTACGGAAGTATAGGGTACCGCGTAAGTCAATCGTATTTAGTACGTCGTCTAAAATGTCCATTTATAAATGCGGTATTGATTAGGATAATTTTTTGAGTTGAGAAAAGCTTAACGAGCTTTATCTAACATCAACACACCTCGATGCCACTTAGGTGTGCTGATATCTAAGTTGGAAGTAAGATTCTATTTATTTACAGCAAGATTGTACTACCTATCATCAGCACAGATAACCAAGATATAAGATACACAGGTGTTCTTAAATAAGGAATTCCTAGTGTGTATACAACAGCGTGCGCCAGTCGTGCATAGAAAAAAGTGGCTGCCCAAAGGTTCACATTAGAGTATGAATCACTATTACCCATAAATACTACTGCAACAACAACTGCGATAAACGCTGGCATAGTCTCTACCATATTTAAATGTGCACGCTGTGAACGTTGTGCCCACATCGGAGGTTCAGGTTGATTTGCAGGGAAGCCTTCAGGGTAATTATTTAAAAATGTAGATAACCCCCAAACAAACACCCTTGCAAGTATGTAAGGAGTCCATAGTAAAATGGTGAGTACACCACTTAAGGCAAGATAATAATATGTAGTTTCCATTGTTTTATACCTATAGATATATTAAGAATATCGAGAGTGAGCAACCTCTGAGATGGCAGTTTCATACCACCTCAGATTCGCACAGTTTTTATAAGTCAGTAGCAGCTGTGTGTTTAATTTCTTTCCAGTTTTTCTCAGCTTTACTAATTGTTCCAGGAACATCCTCTTGGAAAAGATTAAAGATTTTTTCATTTAAGAAAACATACAACTTGTCATCAACAACAGATGCAAATTTTGGATCTCCATTAAACTTTTTCCCCACAGAAACGCCATAGGTGCAGAAGCCTCCATTTTGGGGAATAAAGCTTGCTGGGCTTGTTGCAAACTTCTTTGCATTAGCTTCTGAAGAAAAGTAATAAGCGACACCATCGTGTACTTCTGTGTGCACTGCAGTACCAATTTGACGATTGCCAATTTGTTGAAAGGCTACCGCATCTGCTCCATGCAATCCTAAAGGTGCCCCAGCAAGTGTCATACCATGTGATGTATTATATTCGTCGGCCGCTAAAACCGCATTCGCACCTGTAGCTAAAGTAATAGCCGTAATAACATTTAAAGTTGTTTTAGTTAAAAGCTTCATTTCATCATTCTCATTTATTGCTTCTACCGAAGCAGATTAATATTTATGTTAACTAGTATTAACACGAGGTAGATTTTGCTCAACTTGAGAGGATGTAACAATAAAATGCTTTTTTTAGAGACTAATTAAGCATAAAACGAGACGATATGTATAATATTTGATTTCTTGTTTAGTATTGCATGTGAAAACGACAACTAAGAGTCACCTACATTCAGGCAGTCTAAAGGGTGGGAATTATTGAATAAGTACGACCAATATTACCTTGAGTCTTTCCACCGATAGTAAAATAACGAAGGCGCTAAAAACCATGGGTTACCTTTATAGTAGAAGCGGTTCTCAAATTTTAGCTCGTCAAGCGCTGTTGCTCCATCGGGTTTGCCTGTAATTTGTAAACCTATGCGCATACCAAAATAACTGGCGAGAGAAACCCCAGACCCGCAATAGCCCATTGAGTAGTGCACCCCATCATGTTTGCCTAAATGCGGCAATTCATCGAAGGTGTAGCCCACGAAGCCCATCCAAGAATGGCTTATTTTGATATCGCGTAAGTCAGGAAATCGCTGCACCATTAAGGCATGTAGTTTCGGCGCGCTAACGGAGGGGTTGGTTTCATTTAAAGAAACACGACCGCCGAATAAAATGCGCTTGCGCTCGGGGCAACTGCGAAAGTAAACAATGACTTTACGCGAATCGACTATCATGCGGTCATTAGGAATCAGTTTTTCGATTAAGCCATTTGGTAGTGGTTCCGTTGCAATAACATAAGAACCAATTGGGATAATGCGCTTGTTCTGCCACGGCGTTAAATTACCCGTATAGCCACTGGTAGCAACCAACACTTCTTTGGCACGAATAGTGCCTTTGGTAGATTTAACTGCGAAAATACCTGCTGATTTAGCAATGTCTTCAACCTTGCAATGGCTAACCACCTCAACGCCCACCTTTTTAGCGTGTGCCAATAGCCCCAAATGGTAGCGCCCTGGGTCGATAGAGCCGTGGTGCGGTGACACTAAGCCACCTAAATACTCATCACTGCCAATCTCAGTATGAGTGTCTTCCGGTTCAACAATGAAAGAGTTTGTTTTTAGTTCGGGCGGCGTGTTGGCTATTTTGTCTCGATAAGATTGCAAGGCGGATTGGTTATGCGCCCCGCTAAATAAGCCGACTCGCTTAAAGTCACACTCAATATTATTTTCCTGTGTAAACGACTCGACCCAATTTAAGGCATTGAACCCTTCGGTTAATATGGCAAGTGCTTTGCCGCACCCATACTTTGCTTGAAGTTCTAAAAAACTCGGTTTAAGGCTAGTGCCAACCTGTCCGCCATTACGCGAGCTACAACCCCAGCCGGCACTTTCGGCGTCGATGACGACCGTACTTAACCCATGTTTGGCTGTTTGTATAGCTGCAGATAAGCCCGTATATCCAGAGCCGATAATGACTACATCGGCTGTTTTTGGTAGTGCTTGCTGCTCATCTTTTGGGCGCGGTGACCGCTCCCACCAATACGGGGTATCTTTAAAGTTATCTGCTAATAGAGAGCCGTTCATTTTAGGGAACCTATATCTGCGTGATTTGATGCTTAGACGCCGCTAGCCATTCTGGGTTGATGTCAACTCCCCAACCTGGTTGGTCTGTCACCGTAGCGTGCCCGTCCACAATATCGTAAGGGCTTTTAACATAGAGATCTTCTTGCCAAGGGTAGTAATCTTGCCCTTCGATAGCGAATTCAAGGTATTTACCTGCATTCGGTATCGCACGTAAAAAATGCATGGTGAACAAAGTCACCATCGACAAATTGGCAGCATGGGGTGTACAAGGCAGGCCAGCCTCTTCGGCCATTTTTGCCACTTGTAGGGAGCGTGTTAATCCGCCGATATAGCACAAGTCAGGCTGAATGATATTGACGACCTTATCGTCAATCATGCGTTGCCAAGTGGGCAAATCACAATCCTGCTCGCCCCCGGTAACATCCATCGATAAGGCTTCTGTGACTTGTTTGGTTTGGTCAAATTCCCAATAGGGGCAGGGTTCTTCATAGTGAGTAATGCCATTGTCTTGCAGAAAATGACCGACTTCAATCGCTTTTGCGGGTGAATAACCCGAGTTTGCATCGACTAATAAGCTTACCTCGTCGTCCATCGCAGCGCGCATAGTGGGCACGATTTTTTCGGTACGGCCCGGCCATTCGTCGATGTCATGCCCTACTTCGGCTGCGATGCGAAACTTAAACGCGTCAAAGCCAAACTGATCACGTAATTTTACGAGGCGCTCTGCTTCTTGTTCAGGCGTGATGTCTCGTTTCATTGACGAACCGTAGGCGCGCACGGTTCCCGGTGACCCGCCAATTAAACTACAAACTGGTTTCTCTTCTATGCGACCACGTAAGTCCCATAAAGCGGTGTCTAGGCCGGTTAGCGCTCGTCGTAGATAAGAGCCAGGAAATTTGTGTTCTCGTTCTGGGATTCGCGTCACTAAGGCATCAATATCAAAGGCATCTTTACCAATGGCATACGGCGCGACCTGTCGATGAAACACTAAGGAAGCAATGTCAGCATGATAGGGCGATAACTGCCCCCAACCAACCTCTCCGGTATTAGTGGTGATTTTGACAAAACTGACGTATTGGTTAGAAAAGGTTTCTAGACTTGCGATCTCCATCTTGCGTTTCTCTACAAATGGGCTTCATTCGATACACCGAGCGTATAAACTAGGGTGCGATTACAGTTAAGGAGCCAATACTCCTGCACTAATCATACTAAATAGGCACGCAATAGGGAATGGCTGCCATAGGCAAAGCTATCGGGCTTATTGTTCAAAAGGGTGTACAGGGTGCGCAACCGGCTTGAGCAAAAACTTCAGCCAGCGACGGTATCCTGAAAAATAAAACTGTTCGTTACCTATAAGATAAGGCTGTCGATTACGCTTAAATTCTTGGGCAATTTGATACCAGGCCATAGTCGGATATTTATGGTGAACGGCGTGAAAGTTGTTATAAAGATACAACAGTCTAAACGGAGTACACGACTCAACGACTACGGTACGCTTGGTAGGGTCCTGATTTGGTTTATGCTCATAAAACGAGCGCACTGCAATAACGGATAAAGAAAAGTACGCTGATAACAAATACAACCACAATGGGATATTCGCTTTAGAGGCCATTAGCAACACCGCCGCGGCGCCTGCTATGTAGATAAGCCATTGAAGCTTAATTCTGCTTGAGCCGGTTTTTAGCTGTTGCAGCATCGTACATAGCAGACCATAGATAGTATGGGCAGGCCCAATAAACAGCCTGCCTAGCAAAGTCATGTTGAGCCACCTTAGTCCACGGCAAAATGGTGAAAGTTGGCTCCATTGTTGCGCGGTAACAAAAAAGCTTTCCGGATCAATGCCGGGCCGTGTTAAGTCCGCATCAATATGGTGCTTGAGGTGCGATCGTTTATATTCGTAATAGGGATATAGCGCTATAGGAAATACGGCGAAAAAATCATTTATCTTTTGTTGGCCAGTGGGGTGACCGTGAATGATCTCATGCGACAAGGAGCTAAACAGTGCCATCACCGTAGTGAGCAATAAAAATAGTACTAAATGATTCAAGGTGGAGGCAAACACTAGCATTGACACCCATGCTGAATAGATGGCTAGAATTAGCAGCCAAGTAGGCCATTCTTGTTTGCTGGACGTTTTTATTTTTCTAAGTTTATTTATTCGTGTGATAGATCAAATTTAGTCCTCCATGGCTAGATGAAGCAAGCTACTGACAGAAACCAAATAAAGGGTTTTGTCATCATCGTGTTGATATTTATTAACATTAGTTCAGTTAATCACGGTTTTGGCTTAAAGTAGCGACTCATTCAGAACACATTGTTTCACCAATGGCTAGACGTAACTCAAAGCGCAGAGACGCTTCCGCCTTTTCTCTACCGCAAGTCCCTTGTGAGCAAGCTATCAATCAGTTCACTCCTTTAGAGATACTGACGCCTGAACAACTAGATAAGATTCACAACGCTTCGATGCGCATATTGGAGGAGATTGGTTTGGAGATTGTGAATGAACGTACTAAAGCTTTGATGCTTGAACACGGTGCAACCTTATGTCCCAAGACGGGTTACGTGTTAATGGACCGTGCAATGGTGATGGAGAAAATTAAAACGGTGCCAAGTGAATTTACCCTGCATGCGCGTAACGCAAAATACAACCGTAAAATAGGGGCTAACTATATTAACTTCACTCCTGTTGCGAGTGCCCCCAATAGCTCCGATCTAGATCGTGGTAGACGCACCGGGAATTATCAAGACTTTTGTAATTTTGTAAGACTAGGGCAATTTTTCGATTGTATAGACATGTTTTCGGGTTATCCGGTTGAGCCCGTTGACCTGCATGCTTCCACTCGCCACCTTGACGCGTATTCGTCTTTTATCAAGCTGTCTGAAAAATCATGGCATGTCTACAGTTTAGGCGAAGGACGAGTAGAAGACGGAATAGAAATGATCAAGATTTCGCGGAGTATTGACGACGCGCAGTTAAAACAAGAGCCCAGCATTATGACGGTGGTGAACACCAATTCGCCGCTAAAAGTGGATGAGCCGATGCTCGACGGTTTAATGCTGCTAGCTGAATACAATCAACCCGTCATCGTCACGCCTTTTACGCTCGCTGGCGCAATGAGCCCCGTATCGTTGGCCGGCGCCTTGTCGCAGCAAAATGCCGAAGCGTTGGGGGTTATTGCGATCACTCAAATGATTAACCCAGGGGCACCAGGGCTGTATGGCGGGTTTACTTCGAATGTGGACATGAAAACAGGCTCGCCAGCGTTTGGCACGCCTGAATACGCCAAAGCGGTTATGGCTGGTGGTCAATTGGCACGTCGTTACCGCATCCCGTATCGAACTTCAGGAGTGAATGCATCCAATGCGGTGGACGCGCAGGCAACTTGGGAGGCGCAGACGTCATTATGGGCAGCGACGATGTCGCACGGTAACATGATCAAGCACAGTGCCGGATGGCTTGAGGGCGGTTTATGTGCCTCATTTGAGAAATTCATCATCGACATAGAGATGATACAAATCATGCTACAAACTTTGAAGGGCATTGAAGTGAACGATGAAGAGTTAGCATTTGATGCGATAAAAGAAGTTGGAGCGGGCGGGCATTTCTTTGGCACAGATCACACATTTGCAAGATATGAAACTGCATTTCACACCCCGTTCGTAACCGATTGGAGTAATTTTGAAACCTGGGAAGAGAACGGCTCGGTCACGGCGACGCAGCGCGCCAATAAAATTTATAAAGAGGTATTAGAACACTATCAGCAGCCTCATCTAGATGAAGCAGCGGAAGAAGAACTGGACGCTTACGTGGAGCGTAGACGTAAGGAATATGGTGTTGATTAGCCACCAAGGAAAGCCCTAAGGCAATGAACTATGCAGATAGAGTCGTTTTATTTCGCGACCGCATTGGGCAGGTAATCACTCGAAGTCAGCTAAACCCGTCAAAGTTTGCCGCGTCGATTGGAGTTGATCGCTCGACGCTTTCGCAATTGTTATCTGATAAAAATTTACGACTACCCCGAGCCGATACGATCGCCTCTATCGCTGAGAAGTATAGCGTTAGTATAGATTGGCTGCTAGGCCTAACCGAGGAAGGGCCTGTTGATACCAAATTAGTAGCGGGCCCGCTTGAAATAGAGGAATACCGCGATACTGGGTTTAATAAACGTTTTCTTCGTTGGCACCGTGAAGCGCAAGACTACAAAGTGCGGTATATCCCTAGCACCTTACCCGACTTACTTAAAATATCGGCTGTAACAAGCTATGAATTTCGTCGCTATGGAACGGGCAAAACAGACCAAATTGTTACAGAAAGTAGATTACTACTAGCGCAGCTGCGGCAAAATAAAGGGGAACTTGAAGCCGTGCAATCGTTGCAAGTGTTAGAGGGCTTTGCCCGGGGAGAAGGCGTATGGAGTGGTTTGCCAGCGAAAATACGCAAAAAACAGCTTGAGCACGCTGTCGAATTGATCGAAGAAATCTACCCACGGTTTAGATGGTTTATGTTCGATGAGCGCGAGTTTTATACCGTGCCATTCACTATTTTTGGACCCATTCGCGCGGTGGTCTTTTTGGGCCAACATTATCTCGTGCTTAATTCTGCTGAAAATATACGTTTGCTAAGTAAGCGATTTAACGAACTCATTCGAAATGCGGTGGTGCATCCGCACGAAGTTAAAACAACCTTAGAAAATCTAATTAAAGAAATATAACTATGAAGTCTCATACTCAAGTTGCCGTTATCGGCGGCGGTGTTGTCGGTTGCAGCGTGCTTTATCATTTAACCAAGCTAGGTTGGAAAGATGTGTGCTTAATAGAACGTTCTGAGCTGACTTCTGGGTCAACATGGCATGCGGCTGGCGGCTTTCATACGCTCAATTCTGATATTGATATCGCGGCGCTACAAAGCTACACCATTGGTTTATACGATGAGCTTGAAAAGATATCAGGGCAAAACTGTGGCTTGCATCACGTAGGCGGTATTTCACTGGCGGCCAACAATGACCGCATGGATTTTCTAAAAGCCGAGCGCGCAAAGCACAACTACATGGGCGTTGATTCGCATTTAGTGACCCCCGCTGAAATTCGTGAGCTATCTCCTATCACCAACACCGAAGGCATTATCGGTGGCATGTATGTGCCGTTAGACGGACACCTAGACCCATCAGGCACTACCCATGCATATGCTAAGGCAGCGCAAATGGGCGGCGCGCAAATTATGTTAAGAAACCCCGTGAATGCGTTAAATCCACGGCCAGATGGAAGCTGGGAGATCATTACTGAAAAAGGCATGATAATTGCTGAGCACGTAGTCAACGCAGCAGGCCTTTGGGCCCGTGAAGTAGGAGAAATGGTTGGTATTAACTTACCGCTTCACCCCATGGAACACCAATACCTTGCCACTGAAACGATTGACGAAGTCGCACAATTTGAAAAAGAATTGCCTCATGTTCTGGATCCAGAAGGGGAGAGCTATTTACGTCAAGAGCGCCAAGGTTTGGTCATTGGCTTTTACGAACAACAATGTGATCCTTGGGCGGTGGATGGAACACCATGGACATTTGGGCACGAGTTGTTAGAGAACAATCTAGACCGTATCGGTGATTCACTAGCCATCGCCTTCAACCGCTATCCAGTATTAGAAAAAGCCGGCATTAAAACCATTATCAACGGGCCATTTACGTTTGCCCCAGACGGCAATCCATTGGTTGGACCGGTGCCTGGGTTAACAAATTATTGGTCAGCCTGCGGTGTAATGGCCGGCTTTAGTCAAGGTGGCGGGGTTGGTTTAAGCTTGGCCGAATGGATGATTCATGGCGAACCTTCTAGCAACATCATGGCGATGGATGTCGCGCGTTACGGCGATTACTGTACCAAGCCATATACCCGCATCAAGGTAACCGAGAATTATCAGAAACGATTCTCTATGACTTACCCCAATGAAGAACTACCTGCTGGTCGCCCTTTCAACACGACGCCCGCCTACGGTATTTGGAAATCACAAAATGCCGTGTTTGGCTCAGCCTACGGTATGGAGCACGTCAACTATTTCGCTGCTAAAGGCGAAACACCTTATGAAACTCCTAGCTTAAGGCGTTCTAATGCGTTTGATACCGTAGGCGAAGAATGCCGTGCAGTGCGTACCGGCGTCGGCATTAATGAAGTTCATAACTTTAGTAAGTTTTTGGTAACGGGCGACGGAGCTAGAGCTTATCTAGACAACATCATGGCAGGCAAAATGCCTAAGTTGCATCGCCTAACGCTGTGCCCGATGCTTAGCCCCAGCGGAAAACTAGTCGGTGATTTCACCGTATCGATGCTAGGTGAGCAAGAGTACCAACTAACTGCTTCGTATGGCTCACAAGCCTACCATCAACGCTGGTTTGACCAATATTTGCCAACATCAGGTGTTAGGATTGAAAATATTTCAAATGATCGAATCGGTTTTCAAATTGCCGGGCCTAAAGCGCGTGAGCTGTTACAAACGGTGTCACGACAAGATGTATCGCATGATGCGTTCAAGTTCATGACACTCAAATACCTGCAATTAGGTACACTAGATGCGCTGGTTCAGCGAGTGTCTTATACCGGAGATTTAGGTTACGAAATTTATGTGCCTGCTAAGCACCAAGTCGCCCTCTACGAATTACTCACCGCAGCAGGCAAAGCGTATGGGCTGCGACCATTTGGTATGCGTGCGATGATGAGTTTGCGCCTAGAAAAATCGTTCGGCTCGTGGATGCGGGAGTTCAAACCCGACTACACGCCGCTGGAAACAGGTCTAGGCCGATTTATCGCATACAACAAAAAAGCAGACTTTATCGGTAAAGCCGCATGCATTGCAGACAAACAAAAAGGGGCAGAAAGAACGCTTTGTACCTTTACAGTTGAAGTGGCGGATGCCGATGTGGTGGCGGACGAGCCTATCTGGATAGATGACGAAGTGGTAGGCTTTGTTACCTCTGGCGGCTACGCGCACTATAGTGAAAAAAGCGTTGCTTATGGGTTTTTGCCGATAGAACACGCCACAGAAGGCAAGCAAGTTGAAATCGAGATTCTAGGAACGCGCTACCCTGCAAAGCTTTTCACCGAGACTTTATTTGACCCAGCGTGTTTA
This sequence comes from Candidatus Poriferihabitaceae bacterium, assembly GCA_965237995.1. Taxonomy (GTDB): domain Bacteria; phylum Pseudomonadota; class Gammaproteobacteria; order Arenicellales; family Poriferihabitantaceae; genus JAAELZ01. The sequence continues at coordinate 350,839 of CBDEGO010000006.1, read as the reverse complement.
ACAATGCGCTCTTAAGCGCGCATTTCATCTAAGCAAAGTCTGAGTTAAGCTAAGCGTTCCTAGTTTAACGCCGTTATTTATATGCGATTTTTACACACTATGGTTCGAGTTAAAGATCTAGATGCGTCTTTAGCTTTTTACTGCAACCATTTGGGTTTAGTAGAGACCCGACGCCACGACTATGAAAGTGGCCGCTTTACCTTGGTATTTTTAGCCGCACCTGAAGATGTAGTCACGGCTAAGGAAAAAGCCGCTCCGGTGATTGAGCTCACCTACAATTGGGACACCGAAGAGTATGATGGCGGCAGAAATTTTGGTCATTTAGCCTATGAGGTAACTGATATTTACGCGACCTGTCAAAAATTATTTGACGCGGGCGTTACCATCAATAGACCGCCCAGAGATGGACGTATGGCCTTTGTGCGATCGCCGGATAACATCTCTATCGAGTTGTTACAAAAAGGGGCAGGTTTAGAAGTAGCAGAGCCGTGGGCTTCGATGGACAGTGTCGGGGAGTGGTAAACCCCTTAGGTTGTGCGAACTCGCTAGTTATATATGAAACATTTAGCTTGGAGACTAAGCAAGTTTCCAATCAAGACTAGCTGCAAACTTACGAACGTCTTCCACAACTAGTTCAGGTTCTTCCATCGCTGCGAAATGACCGCCGCGTGGCATTTCAGTCCAATGTTGCACGTTATAAATTCGATCAACATAGCTGCGTGGTGGCCACGCTAGCATTTCTTCTGGAAACACGGCGCAGCTGGTTGGAACCTCAACACGATCACCCTCTGGGGAGAAAATTCGACCACCTTCTTCACGGCGACCATAGTAGATCCATGAGGCGGTGTTGAACGTTCTGGTTACCACGTAAATCATGATGTTGGTAAGCAGCTCGTCTTTGGTGTGCGCGGTCTCTATATCGTTGTTACGAACATCCGACCAAGAGTAGAATTTTTCAATAATCCATGCCGCAACGCCGACAGGGCTATCCATCATCGCATAACTTAGCGTTTGAGGCCGAGTAGCTTGTTGTGTTCGATAACCATCTTCCATTATCTGGTCTTTATCAAACTGATTAGACCAAGCTAATTCTTCAGGGCTCTGCGGGCCATCAGGGTGCCTCATGGTCAAAATACTGATGTGTATGGCCTTGCACGCGGCGTGTTCAAAGCCTAGCCATGATGAGATCGCCCCACCCCAATCTCCACCTTGCGCCATGTACGATTGATAACCAAGAACCTCTGTCATTAAGGTATTGAATACGGAGGCCATTTTACGCGGCCCATAAGGCCGAGGAGGCGCGCCTGAAAACCCGAAGCCGGGTAGTGATGGTGCGATAATCGTGAACGACTTTTCTGCATCTCCGCCGAATCGCTCAGGGTGCGCTAAAGGCTCAATAATCTCCATAAACTCTGCCACTGAGCCTGGCCAGCCGTGGCTAATAATGATGGGAATGGGCGAAGATCCGCTGCCAATTTCATGGATGAAATGAAGGTCTATCCCATCGACTTTTGCAGAAAATTGCGGAAACTGGTTAAGCCTCTTCTGTTGTGCCTTCCAGTCGAATTCAGTCGCCCAATAGTGGGCGAGTTCTTTCATATAATCCAGATTGGCCCCGTAATCCCAGCCGCCATCGACTGGCATTTCGTGCCAAGGAAACGCTAATACTTTTTGACGAATCGCGTCCAGAGTAGCCTCAGGAACGTCTATTTTGAATGGTTGACAGTTATTCACGTAAGTTAAATATGTTTTTGTTAAATGAATTAACGCAAAAAAAGGATATTGCCGTCGAGAGACAGATTAAATATTTCGCGAGGACAGAATTAATTTTATCGTGCTTTCGTTATTTGCCAAGCATCAAGTTCACCTCCTGTGCAATCAGCTTGATCCCTTCTTCAAGTTTTTCAAGCGGGACAAATGCAAACCCAAGACGAAAACTACGTTTCTCTTTTTTCAAACTAAAGCTTTCGCCAATGTCAATGAGCACACCTCTACTGCGCAGACGTTCCCCTAGTTCGGTTGCATCGAAGCCCTGAGGCCCTGTTAGCCAAAATGAGGTGCCACCTTTGGAGGGCGTTTTGTTTAGCATCGTCAAGTGTTTTGTAATCGCGTCATTCATTGCATGCCAACGCCTTTTGTAACGGCGCTCGATATTGCGTAAGTGAGAGTCGTAATGGCCCAATTGGAAAAACAGCGCGACCACTTCCTGAACAATCGTAGGAGGGTGGCGCATCATCACGCCTCTAACGATGCGAGTTTGTTTAATAATTTCGGGGTGAGCAACGATAAAACCCAGTCTTATGCCCGGTGATATGGTTTTTGAAAGACTACCGATATAAATGACTCTATTATTTTTGTCTTGTGCTCGTAGTGATGTAGAACGAGCGTTGAAATAATTCATTTCTGACTCGTAGTCATCTTCAATAATCAAAAAGTCTTGAGTCACTGCCGCTTCAAGCAACTCCTTTCTTCGGCTTTGCGACATCGTCACCATCGTAGGGAATTGGTGACTAGGCGTCGTGAATAGTAACTGACAATCTGGTATGGCTGAAACCACGATGCCCTCATCATCAACGGGAACTCCGACTAGTTCGTTACCGGTCAGCTGAAAGGCATTTCTACCATACGAGTACCCCGGGTCTTCGATTGCGATAGGCTTATTTTTATGGGCGAATGTCGCGCCAATAATGAACAAGGCATTTTGCGCACCTAAGGTGATCAGCACCTCGTTTTCGTTAGCGTATATCCCTCTAGAACTCAGTAAGCGTTGTCGCAATTGCTGCAATAATTGAGGGCTGTCACTCTCTACTGCATCATCGCGCCAAGCAGGCATCTTGGCCCTTCCGAGGGCAAGACGCGTACATTCTCGCCAGCTGTCTACTGGAAAAAGATTAGGGTCGATCTGATTGTAAATAAAGGGGTATGGGTAATTTTCCCAATCTAATGGGTTATCGACAGGCGCTAACCCGAGTGAATCGAATACAACAGGCGCGGGAGTATCAGTGTGCTGCTTTACATGGTTTTGTAATTCTGCACTGACCGTTGCAGACATCGCAATAGGGTTAACAAAGTAACCTGAGCGGTCTCGCGCTAGCAGCATGCCAAGATCGATTAATTGATTGTAGGCGGAAAATACCGTATTTCTAGAAACGCCCAGCTGCTTTGCCAATTCACGGCAAGAAGGTAAACGCTTATCTGGCGATAAGGCTTGGGAGGTGATGGCAGAGCTGATCATTTCGCATATTTGATCACGTAGCCCTAGGCTAGATTTTTCAGGTAATACAAAATGCGGTGTGGTGGAATCCATAGTGAATTAAATTCAGCGTGCTATTTTTATAATGAGTGACAAGTATCTTAGACTTTTCTGTTATTGTGGCACAAGCGAATAATTCTGTCCCCTATATTCGTTTCAACTGTCACTTTTCATAAAACTAGCAATATGAAAATATCATTCCCACACACCACCTATAAATAGCTCTTAGAGAGGAAATCCCGTGAAAAAAAGTTCAATATTAAAGATTGTAACATTAAGTTTAGCCACCGCTTTCTTTGCGCAGGCAGTTAACGCGCAAACCGTACTAAAACTTGGAACCGTTGGCTTCAAGGGCATGCCCATTGGCGATGCCATTGATCAGGCACTGATTCCAACATTGGAAGAAGTGTCGGGCGGTAAAATGGTAATCGAGCCACACTATCGTAAATCTTTGTGCAGTGAACAAAGTTGTGGCGAGCAAGCAAACCAAGGCCTTATCGCACTGTGGACAAGTTCAACTGCCAATTTTGGTAACTTTGGAACAGCGTTATCTGTGTTTGACTTGCCCTACATATTCAAAAGTATCGAAGATGCTGATCGAATTTCAAGCGAATGGCTAGCGAAAAAGCAATGCGATATTGCCGCTGAAGAAGCCGGTCAAGTTTGCTTAACCGTCTACTCTAGTGGCGGATTTCGTCAGTTAGGTAATGCGCACGGCCCGGTTCATGTTCCTGATGATATGAAAGGTATTAAATGGCGCGTAACTAAAAGCCCTATTGAATACACTCTGATTAAAAACTGGGGCGCTGTACCCGTTCCATATGATTGGGCACAGCTTTATCAAGGTTTACAAACCGGCGTTGTCTCAGGACAGTACGTTGCGACACCTTGGCAGCACGTTGCAAAATTGCATGAAGTTGCTAAGTACTTCACTGAAATTGGCGGATCGTGGTCTGGCAATCAGCTATCCATGGACAAAACACAGTATGACGCACTTTCTGAAGAAGAAAGAGGTTGGTTGCATACCGCAGCAGCCGCGTTCGGTAAGCGTGTTCAAGAGCTTGATAGAGACTGGGTAAATGCCGGAGAAGACGCTATCAAAGCTGAGATTGAAGAGTGGTATGTACCGACTGATGAAGAAATGAAGCTTTGGAGAGCCGGTGCTATTGACGCTTGGCTAAACGCCAAAGGAACATTTGACCCTGCAACTGCAGAACGCGTTTTGCAAGAGCAAGGGCTGACTGACTTCATCGCCGCACTCAAAGAAGCAGGTGCTTTGTAATCCCTGTTAGCAATTTGTCGCTATATTTAGATGGCGCGGTAATTACCGCGCCATCTTTATTTATGCTCTAATAATACCTGTCTAAATATCCTTGCTTCGTGCTAGGGTACCAAACAACCTAAAAACTATTCTAAGATGGAAAGCATTCTACTTCTGGTCGTTCTCGTTCTGCTCATTATGTTGGGAGCACCGGTTGGATTTACTCTTATTCTGATCCCCGTCGTCTATATCTTATTTACCGACGCCGCCCCGCTGATCCTAATACCCAGCCAGATGTTCAGCGCGATTGACGCAGTGCCTTTAACTGCAATCCCGTTTTTCATGTTAACGGGAGAACTCATGACTAGCGCGACTATCACAGATAGGCTCGTTGAGTTGAGCCAACGCATAATAGGTCGAATGCGCGGCAGCATGGCGCAAGCGAATGTGCTTGTTTCAATGTTTTTCGCTGGCATGAATGGCTCGGTAGTGGCGGATACAGCTACGGTCGGGTCACTGCTTGTCCCTGCCATGAAAAAAGCGGGGTATCCATCGGCCTTTGCGGCCGCAATAACAGCCGTTAGTTCAACCATCGGCGGCATCATTCCACCCTCAATAATGATGATTGTGCTGGCCAACGCGGGCGGCATATCGGTAGGAGCACTATTCGCCGGTGGCATCCTTCCTGGTTTGATGATTGGCGCCTTATTAATGCTGATCAATTACATTATTGCCAAACGTAATAACTTCGAGCGAAGCGACCAAGCATTCAGCTTTAGGGCACTTGCCAAATCGGCTTATAAGTCTTCTTTTGCGCTGCTGATCCCGATTGTTCTAGTGGGTTCTGTGGTGTTTGGTATCGCAGGGGTAGTGGAAGCAGGCGCCTTAACCGCCACCATTGCCTTGTTTGTTGGCCTGTTTATTTATAAAACCATTACCTGGGAAAACTGCAAAGGGTCGTTTATCCGTGCTTTTCGCAATTCAGCGATGGTGTTTATTATTATCGCCGCTTCAGGCCCCTTCAGTTGGTTGTTAACCTCTCTTGGGGCTATCAATGATTTGGAAAGTTGGTTGCTAAGTTATACCTACAGCCCATTACTTTTTATACTGGTTTTGGTGCTATTTATTTGTTTGCTGGGCATGGTGATGGATTCTGCCGCCAACATTATTGTTGTCGGCCCAGTGTTGGTCGATGTCATGGTGAAAGCGGGTTATCCAGATGTTCAAGCCGCACTTGTAGTGGTGGTTGGCTTTCTCATTGGGTCAGTCACTCCACCTGTTGGCGTGGCATTTTTTACGGCTGGGGCGATCGCCAATGTACGCTTAGAAAAAGTAGCCGTTGCCATGCTGCCCTATTTGCTTGCCTTATTCGCGCTGTTGTTCGCACTCATCATAGTGCCTGAATTCACTATGTTTCTGCCAAAGCTGCTTGGGTTCGTAAAATGATCATTAATTCCCTACATACCCAACCCCGACAATGCGATTATAGAGTAAGAGGTACCGCGTTATGATTAACACTATTAAGTGGATAGATAACTTAGTTAAAAAAACATTAACAGGCTTTTGCGGCATCTTTTTGCTGTTAATGGTGGTCTTCGCTGTGTACAACGTAGTGATGCGCTATGTCTTTGAAAATCCACCGGTTTGGGGGGATTTATTAACTGTTTTAAGCAACATTTGGCTGGTATTTATAGCCTTAGCGCTAACGGTAAGAGACAAAGACCATATTGCACTTAATCTAATTTACTCTTGGTTACCGATAAAAACCGCCTTTTTCATCCAACAGTTCTGGACATTGGTGATTTTCTGCCTTGGAGTGGTCATGATCATTTATGGCATGGAAGCGGTCGCTAAGATGGGCGGAAAATACTGGGAGATGTGGTATTTCGCTTGGGAAAACGGCCAGTTTACTTTTAAGCCAAATTACATGCCTAAAAAATATGCCATTGCTATCGTCCCGATATCTGGGGTTTTGGTGTGTGTGGCCGCGATTGCATCCATCATTGAAGATAGCTTTAAATTGCGCGCTGGCACATACCGATTCGGTAAAGAGGAGGGTGCTCAAGATAGCGCCTAGCGTTGCTATTTAAAGGTACGTCGAGTTACTTGATTAGTTGCTTTGGATATTATTTACGCCAGTGCAGCATTCAAATCAGCGTTAACCTCTTAACGTAGCATTGGCTACAAATTTAACGCTGTTAGTATCGAGTTTTGTCTTTAAATAGCGGTGCAAGCAGACACAAAACGCACAGTGCCAGTGCTACCGCACTTAAGCCCAACAAAGCCTGCGCCATACTAAACTTCATGAATAAGTAAGGTGTATATCCGCACGGCTCATGAATCTTAAATAACCACGGAAACCATTGTTCAAGGGCAAGCCAAGACGGCAATCCAGACTTCATACTACATTCGCCCACTGTCCAGCCATTTTCGGTGGCAAACAACTGATATGAGCGTTCTAACATAAACCCCCATATACACGTTGCCACGACAAAGGCAAGATAGCGCAGCTTTGATGCGCTAAGCGCAATCAACGACACCAATAGCAAAGCCGCTAGCCACATCCGCACATGAATACACAGCACACAAGGGTAATAATCGAGTTGATATTGGTAATACAGCGCTACGGCTTCAAGTAGCAAACACAGTAAAGCGGTGCCGGCCCAGAAAAGAGACGAGCGAGGCCATTGAGCAAGATAGTTCATATTAGATTTGTTTGTAAGCTGACTGCACTAATTATACCTTCTAGACCGGTACCTAATAAAATCGTTCCGCTATAAAGTGATTAGTGTTTTACTGATACGCTATCTATGCGGCTGAGTCACGACACCCAGAGTAGACAGAAATGGCTATGTCGCTTTACGTAAAACCAAGGTATAACACATGGGCAAGCCCAATTCTGCTTCTTCAACATTCCACCAAGTATTAGAAATATGGTGAGGAAATTCTTCGAAGTGCTCAACTGTCAAACCGCTATTGATAGCCGCCATAATAACATCAGCCATGGTGTGGGTGAATGAAGTAACGGGTTTGGCATCGTATTTTTTATCGCCAAAGTAATCCAAGCCATCTGTTTCTACATATGGCGCTTTATCAAAATAAGATAGTTCCCAATGAATGGGGTCATTAGCTTGCCCAGGTGTAATCATATCGAGGATCGGGTGCTGTTCGTAGATAAATAAAGCACCACCCGGTCGAATTAGCTTTTCCACAGACACGAAGAAGCGTTCAATATCTGGCATCCAACCCAGTACGCCTATGGTGATAGTAGCAAGATCAAAGCTTTCGCTATACTTATCGGAGATATCATAAGCATCGGTGCAAACGAACTCCACATCTAATTTACCTGCGCTCGCTAGTTCTCGGCCCTGGTCAATAAATCCTTGGGCGCCGTCAAAACCTACACACCGAGCGGCCCCCATATTTTTGACTGACAGTAACTCCCTACCGTTATTGCAACAAATCTGTGCAACATCCTTTCCCACAACACCTAAGGCTTGCAAGCGTCTGGTCTCCACTTCATCAAGATCGCTATAACCGGGTTGACTAAATGACGCGAGTAATTGATCTTGATTGTACGCTCGATGAATAGGGGCAGCCTGATCCCAAGCCTCTCGGTTCGCCGTTGAAATCTGTTTAGTTTTATCCAAGTTATTCGTCATGGTATTGGTTTCTCGGGTTGTCTGCGTCAGCTTGATTATTATCAGCAAAAAGCCGCTGCCAAGTCCTGTGCAAATTCTAGTTGTAATGGCGTTAGGCTGCTGTTTTTAAATAAGCGAATGTCTATCAGGCCTAAGTTTGGCAAGCCCCACTCTTCCGGTGCTTCCACTAATTCAGGAGGAATTACCCCGTCTGTAATCACCGTTAGACCAATTCCCGCTGCGACCGCAGCTTGCACACTCATTGAACCTTGAGCTGAGAACTGAACGCGGTATTCAATCCCCGACGTTTCAAACACCGATAACACTAGATCACGATAAATGCAGCGCTGCGGGTGCAGTGCCAGTGGAATCGGCTTATCTGGTTGATATTCAAACTCGGGGCTGGCCACCCAGACTAAATTACGCGTCCCTAGTTGCTGGCCACCGTATGTTTCAGGTGGAACTGTGGTCACCGCCATATCCAGTTCATTAGTCTCCACCAGCTCCATCAAATCTCGACACAACAACATGGTCAATTCAATATTTATGCCATCCTGACCTTGGTGTTGAGACATAACATTCTGAAATAAGGGTTTAGTTAGCTCATCAGGCACCCCCAGTCTTACCACTTCTTGCACTTCGATACGCTGTGCTTTTTGCACCATTTGGTCATGCGCACGCAGTACTGACTGAGCCTCGCTTAGCAAGCTGTTACCGCTAGTGGTTAATTGCAAGGTGTGGTAATTACGGTGAAACAAACGAGTACCCAACCGTTCTTCCAGTTTTTTTATCCGAAACGATAATGCCGCTTGAGTGCAATTTAAACTATCGGCCGCCTTAGAAAAAGAGCCTAGTTTGTCTGCTAAAATGAAACTGCGCAGACTTTGAATATCAATATTATTGTTCAATAGCTTTAAATAATTCTTATAGCAGTCACAATTATAAATAGTTTTACTTATAGCTGTTGCTTTTTTAACATTAACGTATTCCTTATATACATTGATCATGAGCGAAGAAGCCAAACAAGTCCGTCGCGGCGGTCGTAAAGCACGGCGTGAACTACGCAGCGACCGAACCACTACGATGTTGCCCGCCTTAAAGCGCAAACTACCGCTTACTGAACCCATGGACGAGGAGCAAATCCTTAAAATCGATAATGCCTCACTAGATATTTTAGAAGAAGTTGGCGTTGTGTTCCGCGACCCGATAGCGCTAGAAGATTGGCGCAAAGCAGGCGCTGACGTGCGTGGGGAAGTTGTGCATCTTGATCGCGGTTTAGTCCGAGAATTGATTAAAACAATCCCCGCTTCTTTTACCTATCACGCCCGCAACCCGGAGAACAATTTGCCGATTGGCAACGACCACTCAATTTTTGTACCGATGACGGGCGCACCCTATATTCGTGATTTAGACGATAAACGTCGTGGCCCCACTTTGGACGACTTAGCGACTTTTCATAAACTCAGCCAAATCTGCCCCGCCATCCATTCGTCAGCGCATCATATTGTTGAGCCGATGGACCATGTGATTTCGCATCGCCATTTACGCATAACCTACTCGTCGATGAAGTATTCGGACAAAACATTTATGGGTATGACCACGTCACCCAAAAATGCGGAAGACGTTATCGAAATGTGCGCTGTTTTATTTGGCGAAGAGTTTCTAGAAACGCACCCCGTGGTTACCGGAAACTGTAACGGTAACTCCCCCTTAGTCTGGGATGAAACCATGTTGGGCGCCATGCGCGCCTTTTGTAAGAAAAACCAACCTGTGCTTTGTTCTCCCTTTGTACTGGGCGGCGCCAACACGCCCGCTTCTACTGCACCAGCGGTGGCGCAACTCAATGCAGAAGCACTATCGGCCTTGGCGTATACCCAAGTAATTCGTAAAGGTTGCCCAGCTATCTACGGTCACTACTTATCTACCGTTTCAATGCAGTCCGGCGCGCCGATGGCAGGAACGCCAGAAATCAGCCTGATGAATTTTATGATCGGGCAGATGGCCCGACACTACGATGTCCCTTGGCGCACGTCCAATACTTTAGGCGGGGCCAAAACATTTGATGCACAAGCGGGTTACGAAAGCGCCACCACGATGATGGCGGTGCTAATGGCAGGGGCTAACTACATATGGCATTCAGCAGGTTGGAACGAAGCGGGTATGCATTGCTCTATTGCCAAGTTTATTGTCGACGCTGAACAATGTGCGATGGGTTATCGCATGGCTGAAGGCATACGCTGGGATGACTTTGACGAAGCACTCGCAGCGGTTAGAGACATTGGCCCAGGTGGGCATTATTTAGGGCACCAACATACTCAAGACAACTTCCAACGCGCCTTTTTTATGCCTAAAATGTTCGATAATAACTCTATCGAACAATGGGTAGCCGAAGGCTCAGTTGAGATTACTGAACGGGCACTAACCGAAGCCAAAGCGATGTTAGCGGCATACGAAGAACCTAAGCTCGACGAAGGTGTTAATGAGGCTTTATTGGATTACATCGCCCGAAGAGAACGTGAGATTCCGGCTGTCGAAGCCTTAAACGACGAATACTAAGTTTACGGGAATAACTATAAACGATGCCTACCTACACCGGAAGTTGCCACTGCGGGGCTATTCAATTCGAATTCAATAGCCACAAAATAGACAGCGGCTTGCGTTGCGATTGCTCCATTTGCAGTAAAAAAGGCGCAGTGATGACCGACTTTACGATACCACCATCAGGCATCACTATCACTGCTGAACCGGGTGTAGTTTCAAGCTACCAGTTCGCAAGCAAAGTCGCTAAGCATTATTTTTGCCGCATTTGTGGGATTTTTCCTTACCTAACTACGAGACTAACCCCTGGAGAGTACAGAGTTAATATTGGCTGTATTGATGGTTTAGATCAAGCAAAGTTAAAGATAGATAAGTATGATGGAAAATCCATCTGACCCCTATCGAATTAATTGTCATGATGTCACGAGACCCCCTTCTAGAACCGTTTAAGTTAGGCCGGTTAACGCTTAAAAACCGAATTTTAAGCACATCGCACGCACCCGCATTTGCAGAACAGGGTCATCCGCGTGATCGTTATCGCTTGTATCACGAAGAAAAGGCCAAGGGGGGTGTGGCGCTTACCATGATCGGCGGTTCAACTAACATCTCTCCGGACAGCCCTTCGGTATTTGGGCAACTGTATGCGGGTGATGACAGCATCATTCCTTGGTTTGAGAAATTGACCACGGGCGTGAAAAATCATGGCGCGGCGATTATGTGTCAACTCACCCACATGGGTCGGCGCACTGTTACTGACCAAGCAGCTTGGTTACCCGCAATTGGCCCTTCTGACCGACGTGAACGTGCCCATCGCTGTTACCCCAAGGCAATGGAACAAAGTGACTTTGCGCGCGTTATTGGAGATTTTGCCGCTGCGGCAAAACGCTGCCAGCAGGGCGGGTTTGACGGTATCGAATTGCTTTCCCACTCACATTTGTTAGGCCAATTCTTATCACCCTTAATCAATGACCGACTCGACGATTATGGCGGAAGTTTAGAAAACAGATTACGCTTGACCTTACAAGTATTAGAGGCAGTGCGCGGTGAAGTGGGGTCTGATTTTATCCTTGGTATGCGCCTAACCGCCACCGAACTTACCCAAGGGGGTCTGAGCATCGAAGAAGGCGTCGAGGTGGCAAAGCGGCTTAATGATAGCGGTATGCTTGATTTTATTAACGTGTTAGCAGGAGCGCCCTACGACGATTTGGGCTTAAGTGTATGGGTGCCGCCGATGGGGCAACCCACCGCACCGCATTTAGACATTGTGTCGACTATTCGACAAGCTGTTGCCTTGCCTATTTTTCATGCTGGCGGCATCGCGGACGTACCCACCGCACGACATGCTATCAAGCAAAACATCGTCGACATGGTCGGGATGACCAGAGCGCAAATTGCCGACCCTTATCTCGTTAGCAAGCTAATTGAAAACAAGGAAGACGACATTCGCCCCTGCGTTGGATTAGGTTACTGCGTAGACCGTGTTAACCAAGGTAAAGATGCCCTGTGCGGACACAACGCAGCAAGCGGTCGCGAAAGCCAGCTACCTCATCGTTTTACCACTCAAATCACGCACCCAGCCAAAACCGTAGTCGTTGGCGGCGGACCAGCGGGTATGGAAGCCGCGCGGGTGCTGGCAAGCCGAGGGTTTAAAGTCACCTTGTTTGAAGCAAACAATCAGTTAGGTGGTCAGTTAGTACTCGCTGCAAGAGGCCAAACCCGCAGGCAAATTATCGGCGTAAGTGATTGGCTACAATCACAGATTGAACGCTTGGGTGTTGACATCCACATGAACTGTTATGCTGAGCAAACGGAAATTCTTGCAGAGCAGCCCGATCTAGTCGTGATTGCCACGGGCGGAATGCCTACTGAACTAGCTATTCCTGGCGCCGAACTGGCGCGCTCTAGCTGGGACCCATTACTGGGTGAAGTATTTGAAGGAGACGCTCTAATTTTCGATGACCATGGTGACCAACAAGCGGCTGTCACGGCTGAAGTGCTATCGAATACCACACAAAGCCTAACGCTAATCACTCCTGACCGAACACCCTTGCTCCAACTCGGGCCAACCAATAGCGCCGTCGTAATGCGCGGCTTATACAGCAGAAAGGTTACTTTCGACTGCGATCAAGATTTAACCGAGATCAGCCGGAGGGATAACCGATTGTGCGCAACACTCAAGAACACCCTGACGGGCGAGACCAAACAAGTCACCGTAGACCATATATTCGTTGAAAATGCTACCAAACCGCTAAACGACGTCTACCTAACACTAAAGCCGCTATCTCGAAATGAAGGGACGATCGATGTTGCAGCGCTGAGCCAAAACAAGATCGTGTTGCCTATAACGAATGTCGATGGCAAGTTTGATCTCATTAGAATGGGAGATGCGATTGCCAATCGTCATTTGCACGCCGCTATTTACGATGCCTTAAGAATTTGCTCCAAATATGAAAAACAAGTTGGCTAAGGTGCGAAAAGCGAGCGGCTTATAGGCACTTTCTAACAAATAATATTCCGATTGCCACAGCAGGCCCAACGCCGAACGCGAAAAACAACGTCCCTACGCCAACCACGCCGCCAAGATACCAACCAATTGCAACTACCGTTACTTCGATGGCGATACGAATGCTTGCAATAGGCAAAGCGGTCTTTTTCTGTAAACCTGTCATTAGGCCATCTCGCGGCCCAGCGCCCAGATTGGCGGTGAGATAAATGCCTGACGCGATGCCCACGACTAGAACACCAACAGCGGCCTGTACCAATTGCCAAAAAAAGGTTTCTGGGTAGGGCAATAGCACCAGCGAAAAATCGATCATAAAGGCAATGATCAAAGCATTAAGTACGGTGCCCATTCCAGGTTTTTGCTTAAGCGGAATCCATAATGCCAGCACCGAAAAACTAATGATCATCGTAGTAAAGCCAATACTCCACCCGGTCTTGCCTGCGATGCCTTGAGCTAACACTGTCCATGGGCTGACGCCAGCACTGCTAGCGATCAAAATGGCTTCGCCTAAACCAAACAGTACCAAGCCTAAATTCAGATAGAAAAAAGTCAACCATTTTGGCCGCAAGTTATACGGCGTTGGCGAACTCCAATTTAAAACTGGGACTTCCTTAACAGAAAACACATTAGACATAGCTAAAACAGAGGTACGCGACGGGTTAACAAACGGGTCTTATCGTTACGATTTAGTTTAACGCATAGCAACGCTATTCCATGGTTATAAATCGAGATAAAATAGGCTTCATGCTGAAATCAGAATATCAGCAAAAAAGTATGACAATGCCGAACAGAACTAACCACCTGCTATCGCTTAGTTTGTGTACAATTTGGTAGTCCAGTTAATAGACGCACCTATGTCCTATATTTTAGAAGCCTTAGGTAAGGCAGAAAAAACCAGAAAACAAGAACACCTCACCGAATTAGCTTCTGACTTATATCGTCCATCACAGCGATCAGCAGCAGATAGATGGCTAAAAGGCGTGTTGTGGGTGCTTGTGCCGTTAATTAGCTTCTTGCTTGGTTATTTAGCGAGGCCTTATATCGAGCGAGTGCACATTAACATTGATGGCGCCCCAACAGTCAATAACACTGCTGCGACCAAGACCAAACAAGCAAAACCAACTCCAAAACTAATCACTTCCAACGCCGCCGTTGAAGCCGTTTTAGAACAGCGTAAGTCACCAGAGGTAACCACTCAACCTGTGCAGCAAAATGATGCACACACCAACTTAACGGTGAGTGTTATTTCATTTTCAGACACCGCGACCGAACGGTTTGCAATGGTGAACGGTGTCATCGTAAAAGAAGGCGATACCCTCGGATCAGGTGAGCGCGTTGTGCAGATTGATAAAACATCCGTATTATTAGACCGACTAGGGCAATCCTTCGTCGTGACATTACTTTAAGTTTTCCGCTAGCGTGCCAACGCTAAAGGCTTTGTACGATTTCACGTATTAATTTCGGCCCTTTGTATATAAAGCCCGTATAAATTTGTAACGCGTCAGCGCCAGCTTCGAGTTTTTCTTGTGCGTCGGTTGCACTCAATATTCCACCACTGCCGAGAATAGCGACTTCTCCTTGTAAGCGTTGTCGAAAGGCATGGATGCAGTCGGTGGCCAATGGTGTTAGCGGCGCACCACTTAATCCACCCGTTTCAGCACTTAAAGCATGAGAGCCAACCTTGGGCCGGTTTATGGTGGTGTTAGTGGCGGCTAAGCCGTCAATTTGGTACTTAATCAAGCTTTTGGCGATGTGATCAATTTGATTTGATTCTAGGTCTGGCGCGATTTTTAATACGATGGGTCTATTGAAGCCGTGTTTGTCTTGCAAGACTTTGCGCGTATTCAGCAAGGCTTTAAGTAATGAGTCGAGCGACTCATCGCTTTGCAATGCTCTAAGGTTTTGCGTATTTGGTGAAGATATATTCACACAAATATAATCGGCTAAGGGATATACCGCATTCATGCCTGCGATGTAGTCCTCGTTGGCCTTTTCAATAGGCGTTACTGCATTTTTACCAATATTCAGCCCTTTGATACTCGTTTTATCCATTTTGTTAATATTGCGGATAAATTGCTCTAGACCGATACTGTTAAACCCCAGTCGATTAATAATCGCGTTGTGTTCGCGCAAGCGAAATAGGCGGGGCTTTGAGTTACCATCTTGTGGCATCGGCGTTACCGTGCCGTACTCCACCCACGCAAAACCCAGTGCATTTAGGGCATTGCCAGCGGCCCCTTGTTTGTCCAATCCAGCAGCCAAGCCAACGGGGTGTTTTAATGTTAAACCCATCACTTGAGTTGGGCGATGGGGTATTTTATCTGCGTACAGTTTGTTGAGAGCGTTTAGCGCCAGTTTGCTCTGCGAGGCTTTTCTTAGCGCCGCCATCACCACATCGTGTGAACGTTCTGCATCCATGTTGAACAACAGGGGTTTAACCATGGAGTACATCAAAATGCCTCGTCTTTGCTTAAGTATCGCCATTTGCCAGAGGCCAAGGCGCCTAACTTAACCCCGCCGATTCTTACCCGCATCAAGCGCTCCACGCGTAAGTCGACCAGTTCACACATTCTACGAATCTGCCGCTTACGCCCTTGGGTTAAGGTCATGGTCATATGGTGGTCGTCTATCTTTCTCACTTTGGCTGTTTGTAGTTTTTTGCCATCTAAGCTCAGTCCGTAGCGCAATTTTTCTACCGATTTGGTATCAATCACTCCTTTAACCCAAATTAAATATTCCTTTTCTATCAGCGAATGTTCTCCTATCAGTTGTCGCGCAATGCGGCCATCTTGGGTTAACACTAAAATGCCTTGTGAGTCGATATCTAAACGGCCCGCTGGAGCCAAGCCAACATGACTAATTTTGCTGTTTAGGTCTTTTGGCCCCACATAATTGTCAGGGGTCAGCAACATAGATGCAGGCTCGTATCCTTCCTCGGGCAGATTAGAAACGTAACCAATTGGTTTGTTGATAATGACCGTCAGTAACTCATCCTGTTGCTGCTGCGCAGCGTGCTTTAGCTCTATCTGTTGATCGGAAGTTACTTTGCTACCAAGCACGTCAACGACTTGTCCATCGACGAGTACTAAACCTTGTTCTATGTATCGGTCGGCTTCACGGCGCGAACACAAGCCCCGCGTCGCCATTTCTTTAGAAAGGCGAACGGGGGCATTATCGGTTTGCATCAAACTTAGGTGCTTTAGCGCTTAAGAATATTGGCGGTCGCTTCTATCGCGTTCCCAATATAACGAGCTGGAGTTAAGGCGAGTAAATCTTGTTTAGCGTGCTCTGGAATACTCAAGGCCGTAATGAAAGTTTCAAGCGACTGTTGATTGATTCCGCCCTGCCCCCGAGTTAATGCTTTGAGCTTTTCATACGGCTCTTCTTCGCCGTATCGGCGCATCACGGTTTGAATTGGTTCCGCCAACACTTCCCATGCGTTTTCTAGGTCTTGCTCAAGTCGCGCATTATTCGTTTGCAATTTATTCAAACCGCGCCCAACAGACCGATAAGCAATGGCGCTATACGCTAAGCCAACCCCTAAATTGCGTAACACTGTAGAGTCCGTTAAATCGCGCTGCCAGCGGCTAATAGGTAGCTTTTCGGCTAAATGCCCTAGTACTGCATTGGCGATACCTAAATTGCCCTCAGAGTTTTCAAAATCGATTGGGTTTACTTTATGCGGCATGGTACTTGAGCCCACTTCACCTGCGATGGTTTTTTGTTTGAAATAACCAACTGAGATATAGCCCCAAATATCGCGATTAAAGTCGATTAGCACCGTGTTAAAGCGACTTAGCGCATGACAGAACTCAGCGATAAAATCATGAGGTTCAATTTGGGTTGTTGCTGGCTGATACTGTAAACCAAGCCCTTCTACGAAGACTTGGGCGCTACTTGGCCAATCAATATCCGGGTAGGCACTTAAATGGGCATTGAAGTTGCCAACTGCGCCATTAATTTTCCCTAGCATTTGCACGTCAGCGATTTGTTGCGCTATGCCGCGTAAGCGGTGGACTACGTTGGCAATCTCTTTGCCCACAGTAGTTGGGCTAGCTGTCTGGCCGTGAGTACGCGCTAGCATCGGGACAGAGGCGTTATTACTCGCAATATCTGACATCGTAGCAATGACACCCTTAATTTGTGGCAATAAGGCTTGGTCGCGCCCAGATTGCAACATCAATGCGTAGCTTAGGTTATTGATGTCTTCCGAAGTGCAAGCAAAATGAAAAAACTCACTCGCGCTTTTTAAGGCGGATAGCTTCAACGATTTTTCCTTTAAGAAATATTCAACCGCTTTAACGTCATGGTTAGTAGTGCTTTCAATCTCTTTTACCCGCAAGGCATCGTCCACTGAAAACTCATTGATAATGCCTCTTAAAGCCTTTTTTGTCGCGAGGTCAAACTCTGGTAATTCAATGATTTGTGGGTGCTCACTCAAGTGGATAAGCCACTCAACTTCTACATGACAACGATAATGTATCAGCCCATACTCACTGAAATACGAGCGCAGTGAGCTGGTTGCCCCTGCATAGCGGCCATCTAAGGGAGAAAGAGCAGTAAGTTCACTTAAGGCAATCGATTCCATGGGTGAAATATTAGTGGTTAACATTATAAAAAGTTTTCAGTAGGTCACAGCGTTGATACTGCGATTTGCTCTGCTGAAAAGATAACAGCCATTTTACCATAGCAGCCGAGCTTGCTTAGTTAGTTGATCGTTAAAAATAGTGCTAAATTGGCGGGCTATTTGCAGTGAAATATCCACTATAGGTGTAACAAAGTGTTTCTGCTAAAATCAGGGGCGTCTCAAGTGAGATGGGCCACGCTTTAAATGGTTATAGCGGCTTTGTTAAAACGCCTTTTTTACAACAAGTTTAGCAATCAACTTGAAAATAAGCACAACAGACCATATTTAACACTTAGCAAAAATTTCAATTTATTATGGTTACTCCAGAAGATATTAAAGGTTGGATCGAAGCAGGCATGCAAGATTGTCAAGTTGAGATTGACGGCGATGGCCATCATTTCGAAGCGACCATTGTCAGCCCCGAATTTGTGGGCAAATCACGTATTCAACAGCACCAGTTAGTCTACGGAGTGTTAGGTGATAAAATGAAAGCCGCGATTCATGCGCTATCAATGAAGACCTTAAGCCCCGAAGAATACGAGGCACAACAGGCCTAGTTTATTAACCCGTCGATAGCGGTATTAGCTGATTTTTCGACCTACAGTACAAATTAAATGAGCATTCAAGAGCAATTAAAAGAAGTCATCGACAGTAACGATGTTGTGTTATTCATGAAGGGCAATCCTGATTTTCCTCAGTGTGGTTTTTCAGGTACGGCAACACAAATTCTACAGCATTGTGAAACACCTTTTGCCTCCGTTGACGTGCTAGCCGACAACGCTGTGCGTGAAGGCATTAAGCAATATTCTAACTGGCCGACGGTGCCGCAGCTATACGTTAAAGGTGAGTTTGTTGGAGGTTGTGACATCATGAAAGAAATGTACGAAAATGGTGAGCTAAAAACCATGATCGACAACATGAATGCCTAACATTCTCTAATTTGGGTAGCTGCTTAAAGTCAGCCCTGATTAGCCAAAACGAAAGCCGCTCGCAATAGTTAATGTTGCGGGCGATTTTTTTATCTAAAGCTTATAATTTGAGTTATGTCTCAACCGATACCCGATCAGTTTGCCAAACGTGAGGTGCGCAGCTTTGTTCGCCGTGAAGGTAGGGTAACCAAGTGTCAAAAAAATGCTATAGATACGTTATGGTCAATTTATGGCGTGCAATACCATCAACAACCGTTAGATTTGCCGGCGCTCTTTCAAAATGGGGCACCTGTCGTACTTGAAATTGGGTTTGGTAATGGCGATAGCTTGGCGCAAATGGCGGCTGAGAACCCCGATACCAATTATTTGGGCGTTGAAGTTTATACATCAGGGGTAGGCCATTGTTTAATTGCGGCCAAGCAAAGAGATGTTTCTAACCTTAAAATTATCAGCCATGATGCCGTGGAGATATTACGAGACCAAATTGCAGATAACACGCTTGCAGGCGTACAGTTATTTTTTCCGGACCCATGGCCGAAGAAAAAGCACCACAAACGCCGCATTGTTAACCCCACTTTTTTAGCGCTGATTCACAGCAAAATTAGCCTAGGCGGTTTTTTTCATTTTGCAACCGATTGGCAGCCCTATGCTGATTGGGCATTAGAAGTGATCGAAGCTGAAGCCGGCTTTAAAAATAGAGCAGGAGATAATCAGTTTTTGCCGCGACCAGACTTTCGGCCAGAGACTAAATTTGAACGTAGAGGATTACGTTTGGGCCACGGCGTGTGGGACTTAATTTACGACACGGTCAAACGATGATGTGTAATGCCCATCATGTTTAGTCGGTTTCTAGCGGTGGCTACGCTGCTGGCGTTGGTCAGCGCTTGTACGGTAACGCAAACGCCCATCATCGTAATCGAAGAGTCTAAGCCCGACCCTTTGGTGCTATCCAACTGGGAAGCGGCTCAGCAGAACGTTAAAAAGATAACCAATTGGCGGATTCGAGGAAAGCTGGCGGTTAAAGCCGGGAAAAAAGGCGGGCATGCTTCATTACGTTGGAATAAAAATGAGCAAACTGAACATCTTGAGTTGTTTGGCCCACTTGGCGGTGGGCGCGTAGAAATAGACATTAACGAGTCTGGCGCCATTCTTAAGGACACGCGCGGCAGAACATTGACTGGGCCGGAGATGGAGCCCCTGTTGCAGCAACGCCTAGGGTGGCCGTTACCGTTTAATAAACTCAGTAGTTGGATAAAAGGCGGCCCAGCCGCGCAAACTTCAGCCCTTAAGTTTGATGAATCGGGGCAATTAAGCTCGATGAATGATGGAGGTTGGCAGGTGAATTTTCCTGAATACCAAACCGTAAAGACCACTAAAGCGCCACAAATGGAGGTGTTAGTGCCACGCGTTATTGAACTTAACGCCTTGCCGGGCACGCTTACAGTGTATGACGACAAGGGTGATTATGTGGGTGAAGAGTTATTTATACGGTTGATCATCAACAGTTGGCGATAGCTGATGTCAGTGAAACCGCCGTGGTTGGCCCCCGCTAAGCTCAATTTATTCTTGCACGTAACGGGAAAACGGTCAGATGGTTATCATACGTTACAAACCGCATTTGTTTTTCTTGATTATTACGACAAGCTAACGTTTTCAATCACGGCAGATGGAAAGATTTCTAGAGCCGACGAGAACACCAAAGACACAACACTGCCAACCGATGATTTATGCGTGCAAGCCGCTAGACTATTGCAATCTGTTTGTAAGGTTAAAAAAGGTGTGGAGATTGGTCTATCTAAGCGGATTCCGATGGGGGCCGGATTGGGCGGCGGCAGTTCAGATGCAGCGACTTGTTTAATCGCACTTAATGAACTATGGAGTTGCAAATTAAATCGGCAAGAATTAGCGCAACTCGGTTTGCAATTAGGTGCAGATGTGCCCGTATTTATCTTCGGTCATGCCGCTTGGGCTGAGGGTGTTGGCGAGCAGTTAACGGCGATTAATCCCGAGAAAAAATGGATTTGTGTGATAATCCCGCAAATACATGTATCAACAGGGCAAGTTTTTTCCGATTCGGCGTTGACACATACCCCACCAATCACGAAAATACGCGGTTCTTTTTCGCCGGGGCTAAGAAATGACTTAGAAGCGGTGACAAGCGCACTTTACCCGCAGGTTAAAGAAGCCATAGATTGGCTTGCAAACTTCGGCGAAGCGCGAATGAGTGGAAGTGGAGCGAGTGTTTTTTTAGCCTGTGATTCGCAGCAACAAGCATTGGCCGTTTTAAGCAAGCGACCGACACACCTTAACGGGTTTGTGGCGCAAAGTGTAAACACCCACCCACATCGATGATGGGCGTGCCCTGTTTTATTATTGGCACCTGCATCATTATATTGGGGTATCGCCAAGCGGTAAGGCACTGGATTTTGATTCCAGCATTCCCAGGTTCGAATCCTGGTACCCCAGCCATATTTTATAGGGCAATGGCTTATAAACCATTGCTTAAAATAAGCGCAGCATAACGCGGTTAAACCGACACCTGATAAGGGGCGATGCATATAATGGCTAACAACGATCGATTAGATAAACTAAACGGGTTAGAAGACGTTGTCGTTTTTACTGGCAACGCGAATCCAGAACTCAGTCGAGAAGTGGTTGATCGCTTGGGCATGCCGATCGGTAAAGCGCAGGTTTCGACATTTAGCGATGGCGAAATTAGCGTAGAAATTATGGAAAATGTCCGTAAAAAGGATGTTTTCGTGATTCAGCCAACCTGCGCGCCAAGTAATGACAACTTGATGGAGTTGCTCATTATGATCGACGCACTGAAACGTGCGTCAGCTGGAAATATTATCGCCGTGGTGCCTTATTTAGGTTATGCGCGGCAAGATCGTCGACCGCGCACTGCGCGAGTGGCGATTTCAGCGAAGCTAGTCGCTAAAATGATTAGCCAAGCAGGGGCAACGCAAGTCTTAACGATGGATTTGCATGCTGACCAAATACAGGGGTTCTTTTCGATCCCCACAGACAATATATATGGCGGGCCGGTATTGATCAGTGATCTATACCGCCAGCAGATACCGAAGCTGATGGTGGTTTCACCAGACGTAGGTGGCGTAGTTAGAGCGCGCGCAATGGCAAAGCAGTTAGAAACTGATTTGGCTATTATCGATAAGCGTAGACCTAAAGCGAATGTCGCAAAGGTTATGCATATAATCGGTAATGTTGAAGGGCGTGCTTGTGTGTTGATGGACGATATGGTCGACACCGCTAATACCTTATGTCAAGCGGCGGCGGCATTGAAAGACCATGGCGCAGTAAGAGTAGTTGCTTGCTGTACACACCCTGTTTTATCAGGGCCGGCCATTGAACGCATTTCTAACTCGGAAATAGACGAGTTATTGGTAACGAATACGATACCGCTGAGCAAAGAAGCGAAAGCGTGTCCGAATATTAGACAACTGAGTATTGCGCAGATTTTGGCCGAGGCCATGCGGCGCATCTCACTAGGTGAATCGATTAGTAATTTATTTGTTGAATAGGCAAAATAACGGCCGACACAACTTAAACGCGACACAAAAAGAGACGATAAAATGAGTAACCGACTTTCATTTGAAGCAATTAGCCGAAAAAAGACAGGCACAGGCGAATCACGCCGCAAGCGTCACGCAGGTTTAGTACCTGGCGTGGTCTATGGCGCGGGTGAAGACAATGCCAATATCCAGATGGATCATAATAAAATCTTAAACGCGATTGAAAAAGAAGCCTTCCATAGCTCAATCTTAGACCTGTCTATCGATGGCGAGAATGAGCAAGTGGTGCTACGAGATGTGCAAATGCATCCCGCTTCTGATGTTAAAGTCATTCACGTTGATTTCATGCGTGTCAGTCGACGTGAAAAACTAACGATGAACATCCCCATTCACTTCTCTGGCGAAGAAGAGAGTTACGGTGTGAGGATGGAAAGCGGTATGATCACAAAGGCATTTAACGACTTCGACGTCGTGTGCTTACCTGCCGACTTACCTGAATACATCGAGATTGATGTCACCGATCTTAAACTAGGAGAATCTATCTCTTACGGTGATCTTAAACTACCTGAAGGGGTGGAAAGCTCTTACCTTAACTCTGGCGGTGATGAAACTGCCGTTATCGTAGCTTGCAGCGCACAAATTGTTGCAGAAGAAGAGCCAGAAGAAGATGTTGATGCGCAAGTAGATGAAGAAGGCGCAGAAGCCGCTGAAGGTGAAGAGGAAGCAACCGAGGGCGGTGACGAGTAGCACTTGGTAATCACACCGCTTAAGTTTAGGCTTGAGACCGGATGACCCCTATCCAACTAGTTTGTGGTTTAGGCAACCCCGGCGATAAATATGCTCAAACCCGGCACAACGCCGGGTTTTGGTTTTTAGGGAAGCTTACCCACGCACTGCCCATTGTGTTAAGCGCTAATTCGCGCTTTAAGTCTTTGGTGGGCGAACAAAAAACAGCGCAGTCCACTTTGCGTGTTATCGCGCCGCAAACGTTTATGAACAAAAGTGGTGAAGCACTGGCGCCCTACGCTAAATTTTATCAAATCGCGCCGCAAAACATCTTAGTGGTACACGATGAAATCGATTTACCACCGGGCATTGTGCGCATAAAAACCGGCGGTGGCCATGGCGGGCACAATGGCTTACGCGATATTATTCGTCACCTGGGTACCAACGATTTTCACCGATTACGCATAGGTGTCGGTCGGCCAGAACATTCCAGCGAAGTGGTCAACGCCGTGCTTAACAAGCCACCCTTGGCGGAATTTAACATGATCGATGAAGCGCTTGATAAAGCGCTGTTGCAGTGGGACCAGATTCAACAAGGTGATCTAGCGGCAGCTATGAACACATTGCACCAACAATAGCCATAGGCTGAACCAAACCAGAGAAGTAAATTATGGGTTTTCGATGCGGAATTGTCGGCTTGCCGAATGTAGGTAAGTCCACCTTATTTAATGCACTGACCAAGTCGCAGGCAGCGCAAGCAGCAAACTATGCATTTTGCACTATCGAGCCAAATACCGGCATGGTGAATGTGCCCGACCCACGCATGAATGCGATTTTGGAGATCGTTCAGTCCAAAGAAGTCATACCTACAACGATAGAGTTTGTTGATATCGCGGGCTTGGTGGAAGGCGCCTCTAAAGGCGAAGGTTTGGGTAATCGGTTCTTATCACATATCCGTGAAGTGGAAGCGATTGCGCATGTAGTACGCGCTTTCGAAGACGAAAACATCACCCATGTCGCCAACAAGATCGATCCAATTTCTGATATTGAAACGATCAATACAGAACTCATTTTATCTGATATGGAAAGCGTCGATAAGGCGTTGCAAAAAGCCGAAAAAGCGTCAAAGGCCGGTGATAAAGAGCAAATCCGCCTGCGCGATTTCTTGGCTAAACTAAAAACCCATTTAGATGAAGGTAATCCAGTCCGCACGATGGAACTGGACGATGACCAACAAGTCTTACTCAAACAAACTTTTTTGCTTACCTCAAAGCCAACACTGTATGTGGCTAACGTTGACGAGCAGGGCTTTAGTGATAATCCGCACCTTGATGCAATTCGTGAATATGCCAAGCAAGAAGGCGCTGAAGTGGTGCCCATCTGCGCTTCAATAGAGCAAGAACTTTCAGAGTTAGACGAAGAAGAGCAGGCGATGTTTCTTGAGGAAATGGGCCAAGAGCAAGCCGGTTTAAACCGCATGATATTTGCCGGCTATAGCTTGCTAAATTTAATCACTTATTTCACCGCTGGGCCAAAAGAACTGCGCGCATGGACGGTACCAAAAGATGTTTTAGCACCCCAAGCCGCGGGCGTTATCCACACCGACTTTGAAAAAGGCTTTATCCGCGCTGAGACGATTGCCTACGATGACTACATCGATTTGAAGGGCGAACAAGGGGCGAAAGAAGCGGGAAAACTGCGCTTAGAGGGAAAGGAATATGTTGTGCAAGATGGAGATATCATGCATTTTAGGTTTAATGTTTAAGGGTTAATCTTCCGTCATTACAAAAGTACTACAGCAGCCTCTTGAATCTAGCGTTCATATACCGAACCACCTGAAGTTACAGAGTCTGTAATTTAACTCTTCCTTCTTATATACTGAACCCATTAACTGCTTTTCCTGCCATCACGGTAGAAACGCTACAGTAAAATAAAAAGGGTCAGGGCATTGAATACCAAAAGAATTATCCCCGTTTTTATCGCCTCTCCAGGTGATTTAGCAATAGAGCGCAAGCGGTTCAAGACGACTATTGAAACATTAAACCATGGCTTTGGCGATGGCATGGGGGTGGAGTTTCAAGCTTTAGGTTGGGAAGACATCCTCGCATCTACAGGACGACGTAACCAAGGAGTAATCAACGAAGACATTAACCGATGTGAAGTATTTATCCTTTGTTTGCACCGAAGGTGGGGGCAAAAAGCCTCTGATTCGCCTTATTCTTCCTATACTGAAGAGGAGTTTTATTTAGCTTTAGAACGTTTTGAAAAAGAAGGCCTACCAGAGATTTTCGTTTTCTTTAAGTCGGTAGATTCGGGGCAAATGGAGGACGCTGGCCCGCAACTGGAAAAAGTGTTGCAGTTTCGTACGCAACTCGAAGAGTCTCGTCGCTGTATGTATAAGTCATTTGAAACAGAAGAGGGTTTTGTCGCACTGATTGACCACCATTTACGGGCTTACGCAAAAGACGAGCTACCCAAAGCGCAGCTTGAATCAACAACCCGAATGTTACCCCTTGCCGCGCAAGAAGAAATAGCCGCAGAGAAACAACGGGCTGAAGAAGCCTTAAACATTGCCAGCCAAGCCACTGCAAACGCAGAGCTAGCGCATATAAAGCTGGAATTATGCAATTGGAGTTCGCTGAAGAGGCAACCGAAGCGGCACTCAACGGTAAAGTTGAAGCAGCGAGGCAAAAATTCGCTAAATCTACCGATGGCACCACTAACCTACGAGTACTGTTTTTGGCTTTTGCTTTTTATGAAAGAACCGGCGACTTAAACCAAGCAGAGCAACTGATGGAAAGGTCTTTGGCATTGATTAACTTAACAGAACAGCCAGCAGAGGCAGCAAGTGCTTACGGCAACCTAGGCAATATCTATAAAACCCGAGGCGACCTGGATAAGGCCGAAGAGTATTATGGTAAATCATTAGAAATTGAAAAGTCTTTAGACCGTAAGCAAGGCATGGCAAGTAACTACGGCAACCTAGGCAATATCTATCAAATCCGAGGCGATCTGGATAAAGCCGAAGAGTATTATGGTAAAGCGTTAAAACTCAATGAGTCTTTGGGCCGTAAGGAAGGCATGGCAAGTAACTACGGCAACCTAGGCAATATCTATCAAATCCGAGGCGATCTGGATAAGGCCGAAGAGTATTATGGCAAAGCGTTAAAACTCAATGAGTCTTTGGGCCGTAAGGAAGGCATGGCAAGTAACTACGGCAACCTAGGCGTAATCTATCAAATCCGAGGCGATCTGGATAAGGCCGAAGAGTATTATGGTAAATCATTAGAAATTGAAAAGTCTTTAGACCGTAAGGAAGGCATGGCAAGTAACTACGGCAACCTAGGCAATATCTATAAAACCCGAGGCGACCTGGATAAGGCCGAAGAGTATTATGGTAAATCATTAGAAATTGAAAAGTCTTTAGACCGTAAGCAAGGCATGGCAAGTGACTACGGCAACCTAGGCAGTATCTATAAAACCCGAGGCGATCTGGATCAAGCTAAAAAGTATTGGTGTGCTTCCGTGGCGCTATTCAAACAAATCGGGGCGCAACCACAAGTTGAGTTTGTTGAGGGTTGGCTTGCTCAACTAGATAATGTTTAAGGTAATCGTGATTTACACCCAATGCGCCGTAGACGTCATCACTTTAGAGGCGACCCCCATTAATTTTTTAATCGGCATTGGCAATTCACGCGCACCCGCTGCAACCGCCTGAGTCGCGTGCTCGGCCTCATCTAATTTCATTTGTTGCACAATGGCGCGGCTGCGCGCATCGTGTTCAGGTAGTTGGTCTAAGTGCTGCTCTAGGTGCTTAACCACTTGGCGCTCGGTTTCAGCAACAAAGCCCAAATTCCACTTGTCACCTGCTAGCCCTGCCAAAGTACCCATTCCAAAAGACCCCGCATACCACAGCGGGTTTAGATAGCTTTTATGCCCGCCTAGCTCTTCGATACGCTGTTCACACCATGCTAAGTGATCGTTTTCTTCGGCTGCGGCTTGTTGCATACTTTCTCGCAACTGGCTAGAGCGCGCAGTGAGGGCTTGGCTTTGATACAGCGCCTGCGCGCAGACTTCCCCCACGTGGTTTACACGCATGAGTGCAGCCGCGTGTTGTCGCTGCGCTTCACTAAGCGGCTCGGTGCCCTTGCTTTCGTCTACGCTTTTAGCTGGGTTAGGCCGCGTACTTTTTTTGGTAGAACCAAAGATCGTGCCTAGCGCTTGGTCGGCACGCATGATAAGTTTGTCTGTAGGGCTATATTCCATCTTCTGCTGCATTCGGTCATCAAAGCACATTTTAATCCATAACCATTGTGAATAATACATCGGCGGGATCACCTACCTCAGAAACAATGCAAGCATTGCGAACGCGGTTGCTAACAGCCATGCCAGCAGATAGCATCATCACTGATAGCGTCCGTATGGCGCCATACGAATGCGACGGCCTTAGCGCCTATAAGCAAATGCCACAAATGGTGGTGTTGCCAGAGACGATTGAGCAAGTGCAAGCGGTGATGCAAGCCTGCCAAGAAACCAACACACCCATTGTTCCGCGTGGTGCTGGGACGTGCTTATCGGGCGGTGCCATGCCGCACCCCAAAGGCATTGTGTTGTCCGTTGCTAAACTCAACCATATTCTGAATATCGACGAAGATAACCGCACCGCCACCGTGCAGCCTGGGGTGCGTAATTTAGCGATTTCGCAAGCGGTGGCATCATTGGGACTGTATTACGCTCCCGACCCTTCATCGCAAATAGCTTGCACGATTGGCGGTAACGTGGCTGAAAATGCTGGCGGTGTGCACTGCTTAAAATATGGTTTAACGGTACATAATGTGATGCAGGTTAAAGTCGTCACCTTAAGCGGTGAACTGCTTACGTTTGGTTCTGAAACCTTGGATAGCCCAGGTTACGATTTGCTCGCACTCATGACCGGGTCTGAAGGCATGTTGGGGATGATAGTCGAAGTCGTGGTTAAATTATTGCCGTCGCCACCGGCTGCTAAAGTATTAATGGCCGTATTTGATGATTTAGGAAAAGCAGGTGACGCCGTTGCCGAAGTGATCGCAGGCGGCATCATCCCTGCCGGGTTTGAATTAATGGATAAACCTGCTGTTCAAGCGGTTGAAGCCTTTGTTCATGCGGGCTACCCCACCGAGGCGGAAGCCATTTTACTGTGTGAGCTTGATGGCGTTGCCGCAGATATTGAGCCGCAGCTTTCCGCGGTCAGCCGTATTTTTGAACAATGTGGAGCGGTCGAATTACGCCTAGCAAAAGACGATGCCGAACGCACTTTGTTTTGGTCCGGTCGTAAAAATGCCTTCCCTGCTGTTGGCCGCATCTCACCAGATTACTATTGTATGGACGGCACCATACCGCGCAAGTCGCTTGCCTATGTGTTGAGAGGCATTGCTGCTCTGTCAGAAAAATATGGCTTACCGGTAGCGAACGTATTTCACGCAGGCGACGGCAATTTACACCCACTCATTTTATATGATGCGAATAAGCCAGGAGAGCTTGAAAAGACGGAACGCTTCGGCGGTGAAATACTAGATATGTGCATCGAAGTGGGTGGCACCATAACCGGCGAACATGGCGTAGGGCTAGAGAAAGTCGGGCATATGTGCGCGCAATTTAATGATGCTGAACTGGCTCAGTTTCGGCAAATAAGAAAAGCGTTTGATCCAGATGGCTTGCTTAACCCAGAAAAGGCAGTACCTACGTTAAACCGTTGCGCTGAGTTTAATGGCATGCATGTCCATAATGGGCAATTGCCGCACCCCGAATTAGAGCGGTTCTAATGGCTAACCACGAGAGCGCTCTACAAGCACAAGTCATAGAGGCGTTTAACAACGAAAGCGCGCTTGCTGTTCAAGGCGGAGGGTCTAAGTTAGTTGCTAAACCACCTGATATAGAAACACTAGACTTAACGGCTCACAGCGGAATAGTTGACTATAGCCCCAGTGAGTTAGTGGTGGTGGTTCGAGCCGGCACGCCATTGAAAGAGTTACAGGCTGAGCTTGCAAAAAATGACCAACTATTAGGGTTCGAGCCACCCTACGCCAGCAGTGGCGCCACCATTGGCGGTGTGATCGCTACCGGTTTTTGTGGGTCTGCGCGGCCTTATTACGGCGCTGCACGTGATTTCATCTTGGGCGCTAAAATTATAAACGGCAAAGGGGAAATATTGCAGTTTGGCGGGAAGGTAATGAAAAATGTAGCGGGCTTTGATTTGTTTCGACCGATGGCCGGTGCGATGGGAACCTTAGGCGTTTTGTTAGAGGTTTCTTTGCGACTTATCCCGAAACCTCGTTATGAAATTGCAAGAAAAGTAGAATGCCTGAGTCCACAAGAAGGCATTCGGCTAATGAACCAGTGGGGCAAACAATGCTTAAGCATGACCGCAGCTTATTGGGATGACGGCCACTGCATGCTGCGCCTTTCAGGGTCTGAGGAAGCCGTTAGCCATGATAAACATGCTTTGCCTGAGTCCAGCGAAATCCCAGCTACGTTGTTTTCGCAACTAGACCACCGCACACATCCTTTTTTTAGTTCGCCATTGCCACTCTACCGTTGTTCGGTAAAACCTGCGCAGGGCCACTTAGCACTATCAGGTACACAACTGCTAGATTGGGGGGGTGCGCAGCGTTTTGTCGCAACAGACACGCCGATCGAATCTCTACAAGAGCAGTTAGCTTCATTAGGGGGCCGTGTCGTCCGCTTAGAGGCAAGTCATTTGTATTCACCGCTCGCTTTGATGCCGCAAAGCCTATCTAAGATCCATGATTCGCTACGTTTAGCCATGGATCCAAAACGAATTCTTAACCCACATATAAACGGGCTTAGCTAGTGGATATTCATTTAGCACAATCCCTTAAACAAAATGGTGTGGCTAAACAGGCCGCTGAGTTAGTCCGTAGTTGTGTGCATTGTGGCTTTTGCAACGCAACCTGCCCAACCTATCAACTACTAGGGGATGAGGCAGACGGGCCGCGCGGGCGTATTTACTTGATTAAGAAAATGCTGGAAGAGGGTGAGGCCGATGCTCGCAGTCGCCTTCACCTAGACCGCTGCTTGGTTTGTAGAAACTGCGAAACCACCTGCCCTTCTGGGGTGGAATACGCAAATTTATTAGAGTCCGGCAGGCGCCTACAGCAAGACCTCGCACCGCGAAGCCGCGGCTCACAATTGGCACGGTCTTTATTAACCACTGTATTACGACAGCCCCATTCGTTAAAGACCGCGGTAAGCGTTGCGCAAATGGTACGCCCGTTGCTCCCCAATAAAATTAAAGTGCAGCTGCCTGTTTCTAAACCTAACTTGGCGACGCCACAAGGTGCGCATGATCGCAAAGTGTTGTTGTTACAAGGTTGCGTTCAGCCCGCGCTGGCTCCTCTCACTAATGCGGCTACCCACCGCGTACTTAACAAATTTAACATTCAAGCAATCGAACCATCCGCTAGATGTTGTGGCGCGATGCGATTACACACGAATAACCATGAGGCTGGGTTGATAGACATTCGTCGCTCAATAGATTCTTGGTGGCCATTCATTGAGCAAGGTGTAGAGGCCATCATTTTTAACGCAAGTGGTTGTGGTGTCACAATCAAAGATTATGGTCATCTATTAAGCAACAATGTTCATTACGCCAAAAAAGCACAAAGAATTAGTGAATTGGCAAAAGATTTGTCTGAACTGATTGCTGAAGAAATGTCTAATCAGCCAACGGCAGTTAAGGCACTTAACCACTCAAAGGTGGCATTTCACTCGCCTTGTACGCTGCAACATGGCTTGAAGATAAAGGGGGTTGTTGAGGGCATATTATTAAAAGCAGGTTATCAGCTTGTTACGGTTGAGGACAGCCACCTTTGTTGTGGGTCTTCCGGCACGTATTCTATTTTTCAAAAACAATTATCAAACCAGCTTAAACGCAATAAACTTAAACATCTACAAGCCCAACAACCAGATTACATTGCTACGGCAAATATTGGTTGCCAGCAGCACTTAAAAACGAGCGCTGATGTTAATGTTGTGCATTGGATTGAACTGCTAGACACTAAATAACCGTATGAATTCACAATCAGTCGCTGAACCTTCTTTGTTTTATCGGCTACATATATTTGTTTGCGTCAATCAAAGACAAGAAAAAGCAGCGTGTGCCGATTTTGATAGCCAAGCCGCGCGGGACTATCTAAAAAAAGTCATGAAGGCCAAAGGAATTTATGGCGAGGGCCGTATGCGGGTTAGCAATTCAGGCTGTTTGGGGCGTTGCGAACAGGGGCCCGTGTTGGTTGTTTACCCAGAAGGGACTTGGTACACCTATGTGGATCACGCGGATATTGACGAAATAGTAGAGCAACATTTAATTAATGGAAAAGTGGTAGAACGGTTAATTATATAAAAACAACCATTAGTCTTGTTTTTTATGCCGATTATCTATATAATCTGTTCAGATTCAGACGAATACTTATTGTTGTTTTACTGAACAACAATGAAACTCTCCTCCATCCTCCTTTGGTGGTTTAGGCGTGGCAGTAGCCACGCCATTTTTTTATCTAATTGCTTTTTATGTGACTTATCTCACATAAATTTCACTTATTTGTTGCTAGATTCAAGGCGTACATAGCGATATGTACCGACACAAGCTTGATTTATACATTGAGCTCTCGTGTCAACCTTCAGTGTGTTACGTTGGAGCCCTGATTTAGGGCTCCTTTTTTTGTTATTTGGCCGTATTATCCGTTATGCTTCGGCTCAAATATTATCGGTTTTTACATTGTCTTACTTCCTTATAGCATTCGCGTTGTTAACCGTGCCTGGTATGTTATTGCTTAAGGTCTTTAATATTAAAGAGCATAAAGCCCTATTTGCCGTTGCACTTTCGTATGGCTTTTATATCGCAATAGCAAGCGTTTCTAAACTAGCTACTTTGACGTTGGACGTCACCTTAACAATCTACCTAGTCGCGGTAGTTGTTATAACCGTGCTGTCATCTATTCGCTCCACTTCAACACTGTTCGACCGCACATGGTTTAAGAGTCATCACAATGGTTATTGGTTTGCAGGGCTATCAATTACTGCACTATCTTATTTGGTTTACCGAGCTTGGGCAGGCCCTTACATTGAAATGCCAGCAGACTTGTTCAACCATTTACAATACGCTCAAAATGAATTTTCGCGCATAGATAAGGGCTTCTTAGGCACGTCTACTGACTTGAGTGGTTTGCTAAAGCAAAAGGCGTCCATTTGGTACAGCTTGTATAGTGTCGTCACGACCTACAGTGGTTTGAATGCACTAGACAGCGTGGGGCCAGCGACCTTGCTTAATGGGCTGCTATTTTTATGCCTGAGCTATTGCTTCGCTTGGGTGGTTTTGGAGCCGCTAAGGTTTTCGCCTAAACAGCACTTGTCAGCGTGTTTAGCCAGTACGCTATTGTTATTTTTGCATATGGGGACCGATGTGTTCGCTTACGTGCGCTATTACACCTTAGCACCGTCTATCCTAAACTTTGTTTTTTACTATGTTGGAATTATTCTTGTCATGCGTTTAATAGCGGGCTCATCAAGCCTCATTAAAGATAGCGTTTTACTTACGTTTTTTATGCTATGTGCTGCAATTATTCACACTCAAGAGGCTTTATATGTCGCAGTGATGGGCAGCTTAATATTGGGCTGGGCGGTGTTTGTGCAACCGTTTACTAACCAGGCGCAATACCAAATTGGTTCCAAGTGGCAACATTGGCGGCGTAGCACCTCAATGCTGCAACTTGGCATATTGGGGGCCATATTACTTGGGTTTCTGGTCATGCAAGCTATTAGCTACGTGACGCTAGATCGCCCCACGGATTTAGCTAATAAAGTTATCCAGTTATCAGAACAAGGCCCCATTCTTAATCGAATACTGTTGCTGAACCCCAGTTTTCAGTTTGCGAGCGTCATCACTGTTTGGGGGGCGTTAGTTTATTTACTATTTATCAGCTTTCATCGTCGATTGATACAAAGCCCATACCTTTATATGGGTATGTTCGTCCCGTTGTTTACGGTATTTAACCCTTTGTTTGTGGATTGGTTTTTACGCTTAGAGGGCGTGCATACACTATGGCGGTTGCTATACATCGTCCCGCTTAATTTGGTTGCTGGCGCTACATTAATTTACTTAATTGAACAAGTCACCACGGGTAAATTATGGCAAAAAGCCGGTTCCTTGATAGCTATATTATTAATGGTAATGCTGTTGTTTCCACCGGTCATTGCCAACTTTGGAAATGCAAACAGCCGTCTTACCTTAGATAAAGTAGAGACAGAAAATGCCTACACGCAATGGCTAGATTTATTGCACTATTTAGCTGAATCCCAAGATAAGCCTAAAATCGTTCTCACCGACCCTATAACTGGTTATGCGATTTCGGCGTTTACAGACCACTATACATACAATTATAAATTTTTAGCCTCGCAATCCTATGCAGCCAAACGGTTTAATTTTAAAGACTACACAAACAAACCTTTAGCGCGGTATAAAAACGCACTCATCGTGATCAACGAGCGAGATGGCGCTTACAGCCAAACAGGTGAGCTAGCGAGGCATTGGCCGGCGGACATATTGCAAGTGAGCGGCTATTATTCTCCAGCGCTTAAGCCGCATTTGGAGTCCAATCCAGACCGATTTGAGAAACTCTGGAGCGCTGATAAAATAGCCGTTTTTTCTATAAAATAGGACTTAGGTATCAAAGGATTTTTTAGTCATACAAAAAGCCTGCTAGTTAGAGTAGAATCGCCGCCCGAAATTTAACTACGCAATAGCAATATGGCTTTACAAAGCGTCTCGTCTGGACAGCATATCCCTGACGACATTAATGTCATTATCGAGATTCCGCTTAACCGAGAACCGGTAAAATATGAAGTGGACAAAGAAACGCAAACGGTCTTTGTTGATCGTTTCTTAGCCACCGCAATGCACTACCCATGCAATTATGGCTATATTCCAAACACGCTGTCTGGCGATGGTGACCCGACTGATGTCTGTGTGATCGCGCCTTTGCCGGTGATTAGTGGTTCGGTCGTGCGTTGCCGGCCTGTGGGTGTGTTGCTGATGGAAGATGAAGCGGGCGATGATAAAAAGGTCATCGCTGTTCCGGTCGATAAGTTAACCAGCCTTTATGATGATGTCTCTAACATACGGGATTTACCTCGTGAGCTATTAGCGCGAATTGCTCATTTTTTTGAACACTATAAAGATTTAGAGCCAGGCAAGTGGGCTAAAGTCAGTGGGTGGGGCGACATTGACGCGGCTAAAAAGGAGATTATGGATTCTTTAGACCGCTATCAACAGCAGATATAGCCGCCGTATTAACGGCCGCAGGCACTGTCGAGTTGTTTAACTAACTCGGCGTAACGAAGCCTTGTCTGCGGTTTTTTCTTTGTATTTGATTTTTTAAGCAAGCTGGCGCGCACTTTTGCAGAGCAATGGTATCCAAGCGGCATCTCATTAAGAACCCACTGAGTGCGTAATGGCGCTGTCTCACTAATTTCGATAAGCAGTAATTTAGCCACAAATTCTTGTTTAATTAAATCGTCTTGGGCAAGCCCGCTACCGGTCACGATGGTGCGCACGCCTTTTTGCTGAAACTCGAAATCTTTGTGAATGTGGCCTGCTAGCACTAACGGATTTTTAAGTTTCTGTAATTGCTCGATAATCCACTTTGAGTCATAGCCGTGCAAAGTATGGTCGACTTGAGGAATATCAATATTCAAATTCGCCATAATCGGCTTGTGAGTAAATATAACGGGTTTGCAGCCTCTATCGACCGTGGTTAAGGCCTCGATTTGGGTACGTAAAAATTGGCCACGGTTACCTTTGTGCGGTGGAAACATAAACCCGCCTGTTTCCAGATTAATGAAACAGGTATTTAGCAAGCGAAACGCATTGTTTAGCGGCCCAATATTACGTAAGTAAGTGTCAATGGTTAAGCCATTGGGGCCATGAAAATCGTGATTGCCATTGGTTGCATACACTGGAACCGTCGATTGGTTAAAACGCTTTTGTACCTGCCCCACCTCTGCGGGGCGGTAATAGCCGTCACCTAAGTGTAAGATGAAATCGACTTCATGCTGCGCTAGACGTAATAAGCCCCAGCTCAGTTCGGTATCACCACCCGTATCGCCGACGACACCTAAACGATATTGCGTTTTCTTTGGGAAGTTTAGGTTTAATGAAATTTGCTCGCCTTGGTCGGAGTTGATGGTAAAGCTGCGCTTTAGCCCGTTTATCTGTTCCGTTACCTCGACCGAGTTTGGACTGATCTCAAGTTGGGCATCGGGGTGGATGTTTTCCACTGAAAAATTCATCGCTTGCTCGATATAGCCCTTCACCTCAAATGAAACATCTGGCTGGTAGGCGCGAAATAATTCGGTGCTAGACTCTTTGGCGTAAGCGCCATTAGCACTAATGGAAACCGATTCAAGCTTAAGTTGGGTGCTTAACGGCGCTGGGTCGAAGCTTAGTTTCGGATAACGATAGGTAAACGTGTAGCCAACTACGACTAAAAGCAGCGCAGGCAACAGCACAACAAACCCTATAGCCCTCAAAAATTTACGCATAACCCTATTTTACTTTTGCTCTAGGGTGCGCTTGGTCATAGACTTTAGCTAGGTGCTGAAAGTCGAGGTGGGTGTAGATTTGGGTGGTTGAGATATTAGCGTGGCCTAATAGCTCCTGTACGGCTCTTAAATCTTGGCTGGATTCCAACATATGGCTAGCGAACGAATGGCGCAGCATATGCGGCGATAAACTGCGACCAAGGCCGGTATGTAAGGCCCAATAATCGAGTCTAGCTTGTATATTACGTTTACTAATTCGTGACCCGCGTTCGCTCACAAACAACGCAGGCTCGCCTGCATTCGCCATGGATGGGCGTACTGCCAGCCAAGCCTGAATAGCCTCCCTCGCCTTGCCGCCGATGGGTACATCTCGTTCTTTTGCTCCCTTGCCTAATACACGCAATAAGTCTTGCCCGTTTGCAACCGCTGGTAGGTTGATGTTGGCAAGCTCGCTCAAGCGCAAACCGCAAGAGTATATTAACTCCATAATAGCTCGGTCTCTGAGCGCTAAATGTGATTCTGGTAAGCCCTCAAGTAATTGCGTCACTTCATCAACGGTTAAACTATTGGGCAACTTTTTGCTTGGCTTAGGGGCCTTTACGTCGATGAAGGGGTTTTGTTCTGCTTGCTTATTACGCATCAGAAAACGATAGAAACTACGGGCAGCGCTTAAGGCTCGTTGAATGCTACGCCCAGATAAGCCTTGGCTATGCAGACTGGCAGGAAACTGCCTTGCCTGCGCATGGCTTAACTTTGCCCAACTTGAACAAGCTTGCTTCGTAGCAAAACTAAGCAGTTTGTCTAAGTCGCGTTGGTAGGCGGCGCTAGTATGCAAGGATAGCCGTTTTTCATCAGTGAGATAGCGAACAAAAGCACTAAGCGATTGGTCTAACATATTAAATAACCGCAGCGACAATAGCCCCTAATTGCTTCAAGAATTCGTCACCCATATTTGGCTTAAAACGCTCAGCATCATCAGAACCAACCACTAACAGAGCACTCAACGCGCCCTCTTTTTGCAAAGGGACAATCGCATAAGAGGCGATACCTTTTTGCTTTGCTGCAAATAAGTATTTTGCCAGCGCCTTGTCGATCTTATTTTCACACACGCACTCGTTGTTTTGTAAGGCGCTATGCAGACTCTCCAGCAACGGATTAGCCTCAACATCAATAATGCGCGCAACACTGAGCTTAAACTGCTGACAGATGGATTGCGTATACTCGGCGACTAGCTCAGCGTTGGACTCACTTTTGCTGAGTTGAATAAGTGTGGTTGCTAAGCCCAGTAAATCTTGATTTATTTTGTGGTTAGTTTTTGCATTGTTCACTAATTGGGCCAATTTAGCATCAACGTCCCGGCGCTCTTCGCGCATGATACGTACTTGGTATTGGTGCAAAGAGATCGCTGTACCAGCATCACTTGGCAGGTTTAAAGCAGAAAGTACCGCACGGTTTTGGTCAAAAAAGTCCGGGTTTTCAGCTAACCATGCAACGACCTGTTCAGCAGTCAGTTCAGGTGCGTTGTGTTTCTCTTGCTTAGGGTGCTTAGCTTTGTTTTTCATTGTATTAATTCACCATGGTAGACCGTACTGGCAGGCCCAGTAAGAAAAATAGCCTGCCCTTCGCCCGCGTAGTCAATGGTTAAGCTGCCACCGAGTAAATTGACCTTTACATTCTCATTGAGTAGGCCATTAATCACACCCACCGCAGCAGCAGCGCAAGCACCACTTCCACAAGCACGTGTTTCGCCCACTCCGCGCTCAAATACCCGTAAGTCGATCTCGTCTTCACTGATAATGTGCATAAAACCGACATTCACTCGCTCAGGGAATAGAGGAATAGTTTGAAGAAATGCCCCTAATTGCTCTACAGGTGCCTGTGCCACCGGTCCAAGTTGAAATACTGCATGCGGATTACCAATTTCAGCCGCCATAAATGATAGTTCGTCTCCACCGTAAACAAGCTCATAATGTTGTGCGCGTTGCTTAAGCGATAGAGGAATATGCTCAGGGGTGAAGCGCGGTACACCCATGTTGACGCTTACTTGGCCGTCATCTTGCGCGATAAGCTGAATACGGCCCGCATTGGTCTCTACCCAAAAAGAGGGCTCAGCAACCAAACCCTTATCCAACACATAGCGCGCGAAGCACCTTGCGCCGTTACCACATTGGTTGACTTCAGCACCGTCTGCGTTAAATATTCGATACTTAAACTGCGAATCGGCAGAGCGAGGATTCTCTACAAGCAGCAACTGATCAAAACCGATTCCTGTTTTGCGATCCGCTAAGGCGGTTAATTTTTTAGAGTCTAATTCCATTAGCTGCGCACGATTATCCACGACCATAAAGTCGTTGCCGAGGCCGTGCATTTTAGTAAATGGAAGGTTCATAGCGATGTCATTATTACGCGAGCCAATTGTAATACACGGCTGTTAAATGGGGCAGTTAAAAATACGCTCTATAGCGTGATTCACTATATTTTCATTTATTTTTGCTATAGTACCCTTTTATAACTATTCCTCAGATGAACCGCAGGCTGTTAGCAATCTCCCGAAAGGTAAAAACCATGCATTTCTCACTCAGATGGGTGTTGGGCTTGTCATTAATTATCGGCGGGATACTATGGTTTCTACCTATCCTCGGTGCATGGATGTTACCGTTAGGCTTGCTCATGCTCGCACCCGATTTCAAGTGGGCGCGACGAGGTTATCTTTCTATCATGATTTGGTTACGAAAGTGGCGTAAGAAGCCCGCTTCAGAACGCTAACAAGTTACACCTTGTTACGTAATAGTTCCTTCAAAATTTATACTAATACTCGCGTCCCCAACAACTAAAAACCAAGGGTTGAGTATGTCAGTTTTACTGTAGCGTAGCTGATTTCCAGTGGAATCAATCACTTTTCCTCCTGCGGCTTCAACTATGCATTGTGCCGCGCCCGTATCCCACTCTGACGTTAGTCCTAGCCGCGGATAAAAATCTGCCTTGCCTTCTGCGACCAAGCAAAGCTTCAATGAACTGCCCATACTGATGCAGTCTAATTGTTTAATCTGCTTAGCTAAGTTTGTTTGAAAGGCTTTCACTTCATCACTCATATGGGAGCGACTGGCGACCATCGTGACTTTATTTTTATTAAACGTAGTGGTTTTAATAGGCGTTGCGGCTTGTTCTGCTGATTGAATAAACGCACCACCGTCAATCGTGCCGAAATGGGTAATATCTTGTACCGGCGTATGAACCACACCTAACACTGATTTTCTGTTTTCAATCAATGCAATGTTAACGGTGAATTCACCATTTTTCTTGATGAATTCTTTGGTGCCATCCAGTGGGTCAACTAGCCAATAAATAGGCCAATCTAGGCGAGTATCGCCAATTTCCTCAAAAGATTCTTCCGACAATATTGGAATTTCAGGAGTCAGCTTTCTTAACCCAGCATCAATCAGTTTGTGCGCCGCTTGATCAGCGATAGTCAATGGCGAGCCATCACCTTTGGTTTCAAAATCAAAATCTGATTGATAGATTTCAAGTATGGCTTTGCCGGCGTCTCTAGCTAAGGTAACAATGTGTGGCAGCAGCTGTGCTTTATTCATGCTTACTTTCGATTTAGAAATTGTTGTAAATAACTCAAAGCGCACAATGTGCGAGCTTCGGTTATGTCTGGGTGCTGAAATAAGCCTTCTATTTTTTCCA
The DNA here is from genome assembly GCA_965237995.1 of Candidatus Poriferihabitaceae bacterium. Taxonomy (GTDB): domain Bacteria; phylum Pseudomonadota; class Gammaproteobacteria; order Arenicellales; family Poriferihabitantaceae; genus JAAELZ01. Next base: position 311,541 of record CBDEGO010000006.1, on the reverse strand, counting down.
AAGGCCACTTAACCAGTTGCAGCTGTTCAGGCTCATCACCCGCTAACTGGCTAGGGTATAGGTCTTGAGCGATAAGCAAACTACTTTTTGATGTGCTGTAATGAGGCCGTGTCGTGACTTCTCGCACGAAATGAATATCGTTCGATGCAAAGCCAATTTCTTCTTGTAGTTCTCGATTGGCGGCGGTCAGATTATCCTCGCCTTTATCGACTTTGCCTTTAACGAAACCTAACTCGTACCGACCGAAGCCAGCAGCATATTCGTACACTAGGTAAACATGAGATTGATCGATCGGCATCACGACCACTACGCCGTATCCACCATTATTTAAGCGCTCGTGCTGACGTAACTCACCATTTGAATAACGTAAACTTACGTCTTCGACTTTAAATAAGCGGCTTTCGGTTACCGGTGTTATTGCGGTGATAACGGGCTTTTGTTTCATCGGCTATTTTGCGGTCGGTCGATAGGTATATAACTGATAGTGGCCGTCACTGACGGTAACCTCGTTGTCTTTTAACTGCTCCCACGGCCAACCCAAACTAAGGTGGTTTTTTTGTCCTTCCGTTAGGTGAATAGGCAAGCCGAGACCTTTGGTGACTGTTTGCAGCTTATCTATTACGGGGCTAAATTCCCAACCAATGTAATTCACTGACTGGTTAGTGGGCAGGCTGGTATCTGGTTTTCTAGGTATGACAAACTCTTTCCCAGCCCATTGTTGCAATTCCTTGGTTTCAAAAAAATCGGCTTGATCATTGTAAGTCCAATTCATGGTTAGCCTTTGTTCCGCTTTGGGTAATACGAAACGGGCAAATGCAAAATCGGTGACCCATGGAAAATAGTTCATTGATGTTTTATTTTCTTGGGTTTGTTTAATGAAACGGTAGTATCGGTCTTGATCATGTTCATACGGCATCAGTGGCAAAAATGCGAACCTGTTCATTATAACCATAGCAACAAACGCGGTAATAACAAGCGCTCGGCTTCGTTTCAGTCGCACCAGTTGGTTTATATTTTGAAGGCCTAACCCACAAATAATACTAAACGGTAACAGCGCTAAATAGTAAAAGCGCGGTTCGGAATAACTAGACCCAAGTATAAACGGCGCGCTAGTGACCAACAGCCACACGATTGCCATCAGGTGCAAGCGCGACCACGTCTGGCAAAGCCCAAGTAGAAAAAGCACAAAAAATAGTTGGCCAAATGTGCCTAACGCATACACCTTTAATATCCAGCTATGGGACCGATGAGCGAGGTTGTCGCTAAGCCCGCTGAGGCTTTGAATAGGGTCAAGGCCACTAAGCAACAACACGGCCCACAATAAACACAATGAGAGCACACCGACTACGACCGCACTAAAAAGTGTTTTGATAAAGGGGTAATCGCGGTGTTGATAAACCAATAAACCCAATACAAGACCCAACATGCCCAGTGCTGACGTTAATCTAAGCCAACAAGCCGCCGCCACTAAAAAGCCACTTACTAGCATCCAAAAACCTTTGGTATCACTCTTTGTGTGAATGCTTTTTAAAAAGCTTAACATCGCAAATACCAGACACAACAGGCTAGGCACTTCGGAAAGTAGTTTGCCCCCGAGATACATATTAAGGGGCGAAAAAGCTAAGCAAAGGACAGCAAAGCCCAGTAATGACCCAGGCAGCAGTGCCTTGAAAACCAAATGGGCGCCCAACACAAATGCTATCGTCTGTGCGTAGAAGATAAGATTTAATTGTTTAAGCGCTTGATATCCTGGGCCGATTGAATCAACCAACATATCTAGCCAAGCCACCATTCCAGGCTTTGCGGTAAAAAAACCGCTAGGGAAAAACCCACCTAGTTTTGGTTCGAGGGCAAATAGGGTGGCGGGCTCGTTAATGAAAACAGAGTATAGATAAAAATATTCGTCCCAGTAGTGATAGGGACTCAAGCCTATTGCCAAGTACAGTAGCGCTAGGGCAACGAATACCCATGTTGGCCACCTTAGATAAGTGTCGTTGTCCTGCCTTAGCATACAGCTAACCGAATAGCGGTAGGCTACTCACCGCTGTTGCGAATACGAAACTCAGCCGAGCGCGCATGAGCGGTTAAGCCTTCGCAACGCGCTAGTGTTGAAGCGATACGTGCAATTTCGTCAGCGCCGTCAGCAGAGGCTTTTATTAAGGAGGAACGCTTTTGGTAATCGTAAACCCCAAGAGGTGAGCTAAACCGCGCGGTACCTGATGTAGGGAGTACGTGATTCGGCCCCGCGCAATAATCTCCCAATGACTCCGCACTATGCTCACCCGCGAAGATGGCACCTGCGTGGCGAATTTGTGGAATCAAGGCGTCTACTGCTTCAACCATTAGCTCAAGATGTTCAGGGGCAATATGATTGGCAATATCGACTGATTCTTCGACTGAATCAGTTTTAATAATCGCACCGTAACTGCCTAATGAGGCCGTAATAATCGATTCACGCTCCATAGTCGGGAGCATCGCAGCAATAGCATGTTCAACCTTAGTTGCTAGAGGTTCGCTATGGGTAATAAGAATCGATTGCGCGAGCTCATCGTGCTCTGCTTGTGCGAACAAATCCATCGCAATCCAGTCGGGGTTTGCTGACTCGTCGGCAATAATGGCAACTTCAGACGGCCCTGCGATCATATCAATGCCGACTTGCCCGAAGACGAGTTTCTTAGCGGTCGCAACATACGCATTCCCAGGCCCCACTATTTTATCGACGCGAGGCACCGTTTGCGTGCCATAGGCCAAGGCAGCAACCGCTTGCGCACCGCCAATACAAAAAACTTGGTCCACACCAGCAAGCTTCGCAGCAGCCAACACCGCTTGGTTAACCTCACCGTTTGGGGTAGGCACCACCATGATGACTTCACCCACTCCGGCCACTTTGGCAGGAACAACTGTCATCAACACCGATGAAGGATAGGAGGCTTTGCCGCCAGGCACATAAACACCGACACGATCAAGTGGGTGTACCAATTGCCCTAATTGAGTTCCGTTGTCTTCAGTAAATGACCAAGATTGGCTGACCTCTTGTTCGTGATAACGTGTAATGCGCTCACAAGCTTTAGTCAACGCATCACGTATTGTTGGATCTAGTGTTTCCAGTGCGCGGTCTAGCGCAGCTTGTGGGATCGTTAGATCTCGGGCCGTTGCCGCGTTAAGCTGGTCGAAACGATTACTTAATTCAATGAGAGTAGCGTCTCCGTTTGATCGAATATCGCGAATAATATCTTTAACCGTTGCCTCAATATCACGATCAAGTGGAGTATCACGATCAAGCAGTGCGGTTAGTTGTTCGTCAAAACGGGCGTCTTGAGTAGTTAGGCGTTTGATCTGCATGCCACTAGTTTTGCATTTGCTTGTATTGCTTCTCAGAAATGCGGCGAATCGACCCGCCAAGTTGAGAGAACTTCTCTTCGATATTATCGTAACCGCGGTCGATATGATAAATGCGGTCGATAATAGTTTGGCCGGAAGCAATCAGCCCCGCTAACACGAGGCTGGCTGAGGCGCGTAAGTCAGTGGCCATCACCGGCGCACCGGTTAATTGCTCTACTCCGTGGACCAATGCCGTATTGCCGCGTAGTTCAATGTTTGCGCCCATGCGCTGTATTTCATGTACGTGCATGAAACGATTTTCAAAGATGTTTTCCGTCACCGCCGCCGAGCCTTCCGCCACACTATTGAGCAAAATAAACTGCGCCTGCATATCCGTAGGAAACCCGGGGTAGGGCGTGGTATCAATCGACACGGCTTTAGGCTTTTGCCCGCGCATATCTAGCTCTACCCAATCTGGGCCAGTTTCAATGTTGGCACCCGCTTCTTCTAGCTTTTTTAGTACCGCATCTAGGTGTTCAGGCACCATATTTCTAACGCGAATCTTACTACGCGTTGCAGCAGCAGCTACTAAGAACGTACCTGCCTCAATTCTGTCCGCAATCACCTTATGGTCTGCGCCATGTAAACTTTCGACCCCTTCGATAGTGATTTCCGAAGTCCCTTCACCGGTTATTTTGGCGCCCATTGCCATTAAACAATGGGCAAGGTCCGTCACTTCAGGCTCACGTGCAGCGTTTTCAATGACGGTGGTGCCGTTAGCTAAGGTCGCCGCCATCATCAAGTTTTCGGTGCCGGTGACTGACACTAAATCCATAAACACCCGCGCGCCAACTAGTCGACCATCTGCGGCCTTTGCCCGCGCTTTAATGTAGCCTTCTTCAATGATGACTTCAGCGCCCATTTGCTCTAAACCTTTAATATGCAAATTAACGGGGCGCGAGCCGATAGCGCAGCCACCGGGAAGGGAAACTTCAGCCTGACCTAATCGAGCCAATAGCGGGCCCAACACTAGAATCGAAGCGCGCATAGTTTTAACTAAGTCATACGGCGCTCTTGGCTCACTGATATCCGTTGCTTCAACAGTGATCGCTAAGCGTTCGTCAATTTCAAGTCCAACGCCTAATCGCCCTAATAACGCCATTGCGGTGGTGACGTCTTGCAGATGCGGAATATTGCTTAATTTAAGTGGGTCGTTGGTTAACAAAGAGGCAAAAATAAGGGGCAAAGCCGCATTTTTGGCACCAGAAATTTTTACCGAACCGCTGATCTGGCAAGGGCCTTCTAGGATAAGTTTGTCCAAGGGATGCTCTAGATTTTAAAACCTCGGACACTACACAGTCAGCTACGCTAAGTAAAGAGCATCAGCCAATAGATTCAAGCTTCACGTAGTTAACAATGGGCGCGAAACCGCGTGTTTTTGTGTATGATTGTTGCTTATGAATACATCTTCAGTCGCACTCTATTTATCCCCTGCTTTAGGCGCGTATGGCTTTGGTAATAATCACCCCTTCGGCACGGACCGCATGGACGCCTTTTTTACTGAAACCTTGAAACAAGGGCTAGATAAGCAAGTGCAGCTGATCAGCCCAAATGCGTGTGAAGAAAGCGATCTAGTCCGTTTTCATACGACAGATTATGTGGAGAAAGTTAAACGCCAGTCCAAAAGCGGCTCAGGTTATTTAGATGCCGGGGATACTCCTTCCTACAAAGGGGTGTATGAAGCTGCCAGCACCGTCGTCGGTGCGGGGCTAGATGGCCTGCAACTGATGATGGAAGGCCGTTGCAGTAAAATATTTGTACCTATCGCGGGCTTGCATCACGCGAGTCGCGAAAGTGCGGCGGGGTTTTGCGTATTTAATGACGCCGGTGTGTTAATCGAAAAAGTCCGTGCGCAGTATGGTTTACAACGCGTGGCGTATATCGATATAGATGCGCACCACGGGGATGGCGTATTTTACGCATTTGAGTCAGACCCAGACCTCATCTTCGCTGATATTCACGAAGACGGTCGGTTTTTATATCCAGGAACGGGGGATGCCGCTGAAACAGGGGTAGGAGAAGCAGTGGGTACCAAGTTGAATATCCCGCTCGCACCCGGCGCAGATGACCAAGCGTTTTACCAAGCTTGGGACGAGTTAGAAGTCTTCGTCGCTGCTGCCAAACCGGAGCTAATTATTTTGCAAGCCGGCGCTGATAGCGTAAAAGGTGACCCGATTACCCATTTGGCATTTACGCCAGAGGCACACGGCTTTGCTGCGTTACGCTTAGCAAAACTCGCTAATACCGTTTGCAACGGTAGAATGATTGCCCTCGGTGGAGGCGGCTATAACCGTACTAATTTAGCGCTCGCTTGGAATGAAGTAGTTAAAGGGATGTTATCTGCCTGAGTTGACCTACTGCTTAGGTGGGATAGGAATTTACTAGTGTTTCTATTATGGTATAAATACTGCAAGATATTAGCTCATCGTTAAGTAGGTTTTTGCAGACGTCGAAGCTTCGAGAGCCTAAAAGCTAATAAATGATAACGGTCATTTTTGGCCTAAAAGTAAACAAGAGGAGAGACCTATGCTAAAGAAAATATGTTTGTTAACGGCTGCCATCACACTGGCTACACCTGCTGTATTTGCTGCTGATGCCTGCCAAGATGGAGAAGTGGTGATTAAGTTTAGCCACGTTACTAATACTGACAAGCACCCAAAAGGTATTGCTGCCTCTTTGCTTGAAAAGCGCGTCAACGAAGAAATGAACGGCAAGGCTTGTATGGAAGTGTTTCCTAACTCAAGCCTATACGATGACAATAAAGTATTGGAGGCGATGCTACAAGGCGACGTACAACTAGCCGCGCCGTCGCTTTCAAAGTTTGAAAAATTCACTAAGAAATACCGCATTTTCGATTTACCATTTATGTTTAAAGACGTAGCTGCGGTAGACAAATTCCAAGGTTCCGCTACAGGGCAAGCCCTAAAAGACTCTATGCAACGTCGTGGCCTGCAAGGTTTAGCGTTTTGGCATAATGGCATGAAGCAGTTATCTGCAAACAAACCATTAATTAACCCATCGGATGCAAAAGGCTTAAAGTTCCGAGTGCAAGCCTCTGACGTATTAGTCGCGCAGTTTGAGGCGGTGGGTGCTAATCCGCAAAAAATGTCGTTTAAAGAAGTGTATGGCGGATTACAAACCGGTGTCATTGACGGTCAAGAAAATACTTGGTCAAACATCTACGGTAAAAAGTTTTTCGAAGTGCAAGATGGCGTGACCGAAAGTAACCACGGCATTATCGATTATTTAGTGGTGACTTCTACAGACTGGCTAGCTGGGCTTGATGCGGATGTGCGTGATCAATTCATGAGCATATTGGCTGAAGTGACTAACACCCGAAACGCCCAAGCAACCGCTGTGAATGCTGAAAACAGGCAAGCTATTATTGATGCGGGCAGTGAGGTGCGTCAATTGACAGCCGAACAACGCCAGGCGTGGGTTGATGCAATGAAGCCGGTTTGGGCCAAGTTTGAGGGCGATATCGGTGCAGATGTTATATCAGCAGCTAGTCAGTAAGCCATTGCAGCCTTAGCTGAATCTGGCAGGAGCGCATACTCCTGCCCTTGAGTTTTATCCATATGGTTTCCGCTTTCTACGCCGCCTTAGCCAGTTTGTTGATGTGTTATCTCACCTTGATTGTCATTGGCGCACGCAGGCGTAATAAGGTTCGCTATCTTGATGGTGGTGTTGAAGAACTTATCATCGCTCGTGCTGCGCAGGCCAACGCAGCGGAGACCATTCCCATCGCGCTTATTTTGTTATTTTTCATGGAATACAACGGGGTGAACTTGTGGGTGGTGAACGGTCTAGGACTAAGCTTAGTCGTTGGTAGGGTCATTCATGCACACGGCATGCTCACAGAAAAAATAAAACAACGGGTACTCGGTATGCAAATAACCTTGTTTACTATGATTGGCATGGCAATACTCAATTTGTTTCACGCGCCTTACACCAAAATATTCAAACTGGGATAGTGAACTCCACGCCTAACAAGAGCTGGTTAGACGAACTAGAAGAAACCCTCATCGCCTTATTATTAGGCCTGATGACGCTGATTACTTTCGCCAATGTCATTGCGCGATACATTTTTAACGACAACATTCTATGGGCGCTGGAATCGACCGTGTTCTTATTCGCCTGGCTCGTGTTAATCGGCTGTTCCTACTGCGTTAAACATTCCATGCACCTTGGGGTAGACGTAGTGATCAATATGGTGTCACCCAAAACCAAAAAGGTGATGGCGCTATTGTCCGTCCTTTGTTGTCTCGCCTTTGCATTAATTTTGCTAAAAGGAAGTTGGGATTATTGGTATCCCTTTGCCACCAAAAACGCGTGGTACGAAGTGAATGACGTGCCGCTGGCGCAATCATTACAATTTCTGGCTGACTGGTTTAACCAAGGCGAAAAATATGAAAAAATCCCAAAGTTCATTCCATACTTTGCTTTGCCCTTAGGCATCGCATTGTTGGTTTTTCGATTCCTCCAAGCAGCCGTGCACATTCTTCAGGGGTCCAGAGACTCCTTAATCGCTAGCCATGAAGCAGACGAAGCGGAAGACTTACTAGACAATCGCCCTGACGATTCACCCGTGCAAGGTAGCCGTTAAATATGTCGGTTTTACTGCTGTTTACAATGGTCATCGGTATGCTGCTAATCGGCGTGCCAATCGCCGTATCTTTGGGCTTGTCGAGTATCTTGTTCTTGATCATCTATTCTGACGCCTCAATGGCGTCGGTTGCGCAAACGCTGTTTTCTGCATTTGAAGGGCACTTTACCCTGCTCGCCATCCCCTTCTTCATATTGGCGTCCGTATTTATGTCAACGGGCGGCGTGGCCAAACGCATAATCCGTTTTGCCATTGCGATTGTCGGCCATTTTGCGGGAGGCTTAGCGATGGCTTCGGTGCTGGCCTGCATGATGTTCGCGGCGTTGTCCGGCTCCTCTCCCGCAACAGTCGTGGCGATTGGCGCGATTGTCATCGGCGGCATGCGCCAAATGGGTTACAGTAAAGACTTTGCTGCAGGCGTCATTTGCAATGCAGGTACACTCGGTATTCTGATTCCGCCCTCTATCGTGATGGTGGTCTACGCTGCCGCGACAGATGTTTCAGTTGGTCGTATGTTCTTAGCAGGGGTTATCCCTGGCCTACTCGCTGGCGGCATGCTAATGATCGGCATTTATATCGCTGCCAAAGTAAAGGGCTTGCCTTCTCAACCGTGGCAAGGCTGGGGTGAAGTACTGGCCTCAGGTCGCGATGCACTGTGGGGCTTGTTGCTTATCATCATTATTCTGGGCGGTATCTACGGCGGCATATTCACCCCAACAGAGGCCGCAGCCGTGGCCGCGGTTTATGCTTTTGTAGTGGCGAACTTTATCTACAAAGACATGGGGCCGTTTAACGAAAGCAAGCAAGGTAATGTACTACTTAAAGCGCTCAAGGTGTTTTGGCATAAAGACACCAAAAACGCATTGTTTGAAGCCGGGCGCTTAACCATCGTATTGTTGTTCATCATCGCCAATGCGCTTATCTTAAAACACGTGCTTACCGAAGAGCGTATTCCGCAAATGATCACCGAATCTATGCTTTCCGCTGGCTTTGGCCCGATCATGTTTTTGGTCGTTGTTAATTTACTACTGCTCATTGGTGGTCAGTTTATGGAGCCCTCTGGTTTGCTTATTATTGTTGCGCCGCTGGTTTTCCCAATCGCTATACAGCTAGGGATTGACCCCATTCATCTGGGCATCATTATGGTAGTGAACATGGAAATCGGTATGATCACTCCGCCAGTAGGGTTAAATCTATTTGTCACCGCGGGTGTAGCGGGCATGTCTGTCATGAATGTGGTACGCGCCGCCCTGCCGTGGATGGGTATTATGTTTATCTTCTTGATCATGGTGACGTACATCCCGCAGATATCAACGTGGTTGCCGACATTAATGATGGGACCGGAGATAGTCACCAGGTAGGCGTATTATTCTCTTCTCATCTTCTTAAAGACCGAAAGCTCAAGAGGACGAACAGCAGCGATTAGAGTTGTACCAACGCGTTCAGAATTTGGCCGCTTTACGTCCTGTTCATACAACGAGTAAAACTCGGTAATTAATCTGTCAGAAAGTTCCCGGATGCGCTCGTTCGACTTTTTTGACAGCATGCCGTGAGCTACCGCAAGGTTCTCTTCGGTTTTGTCAAAAGCAGAATCGAAAAACTCGGCGAGTGTATTGGTTCTGAAAAATTGCTCTATTGGCCCGTTTGGTATCCACTGAAACTGGCGACTAATACGCAGTTTTACTAAGTCATTTTGTTTTATTTCGATCAGGCCGAGTGCCTGCAGCTTTTGGAGTAATGCACGACAATGTGAAAGCTCTACGTCGTATCGAATAACTATTTCTTCAATACTGAGTTGATTACGTATCGCAATAGCGACCAGTAAGAGTTGCGTGTCGGAAACCAATTCCCTCTCTTGCGATTCAGTCAAACGGCTTATGTACGGTATCTGTTCTTCAGCCACCTTAACCAAATCAGTAAAGTCCATATTGATAAGCTTAAGTACTTGATCAAATCGACTCAAGCTCATGTTTTTATGTGAAAACATCCTTTTCACACTGGCCTCAGACAGATGCAGTGCATTTGCTACATCTAAATAAGTAACTCGATTTTTCCGTAGCTGGTTTTTTAGTGAACTAAAGAGGTATTTCGTTTCCATTATCAGTAAGTATCATATAGTAATACTATAGGTGTCTTATTATTAGTAATACGTTTTCAGGTGTTTTCATATTATACCTCAACTGTTCATCCATGTCGGATTGGACAATTAACTATTTTGTGGAGTATTAAAATATGAAGACTTTTAACAACAAACTTATTACCGCCTTGTTTGTAGGAATACTAGCAACGACGAGTAGCCTACCTATTTTAGCTAGCGGTGCGCTTCAGCATTCTGGGAACGCATCCGTGCATTCAGCCGCGGCTGTCAGTCATGCTGGAGTCTCAGTAGGAAGAACCGCCCTAAGCGTAGCAGCCGTGCCGTTTTTAGTCGCTGGGAGTGTGGGTTCTATTAGTACGGCTGCAGGTATGTCTCTTCTTGAGATCGCAGATGCGCCTTTGGAAATTGGAGAAGCGCATGTAACTGCTGGGCCTGCTCCAGATAAAGTTATTTCAGCGGAGAGTGAATAATGATACGAATTATATTTTTCGTAATTGCCTGTCTGGGGTTTTCCCAGATAGGCATTGCCGGCGGGGCGAGTGAACGAGAGGGTGTCGCTCAGTTTGCAATTGAAGATATCGCTAAATTTTCTAAAAAAGTGGAAAGAGCCTTAGCCGATAAGCAAGCTTTAGTGGCTATCGTTGCGAGAAATGGAAGGCCGTCTAAAGAACTACCTGAAGGGGTTCGTTATACCCATGTGGGGTTTGCTGTTTATTCAGAAATTTCTCTAAATGATGGTACGGTGCAACGAGGGTACGCGTTTCATAATTTATATCAAAAGGCTGAGCAGCCAGACAAAAGCGAGTTGGTTATCGATTATCCGCTGGATTTCTATTCAGGTGCCTATGAAATGAAAACAGGTATCATCATCCCGAGCAGTGAGTTGCAACGCAAACTAGTTAAAGTGATCTACGGAGAGGCTTACAGTAATCTGCATAACGCAAATTATTCTGCAATTGCGAATCCGTTCGACAAGCGCTATCAAAACTGCACGGAATTTGTAATGAACGTCACCCAAGCCGCGCTCTATGACGTAAATACTCTAGATCAAGTAAAAGCGAATTTGAAAGCTTGGTTTGATCCCTATGTTATTCCTTTTAACTCCGTGGAACTCAAGTTAGCCTCGCTAATGAGCGCTGATGTGACCACTAAAGATCAGCAATATCCGTTTGTTACCGCTACGTTTACAAGCATCGCGGATTACATGAGTAAATATGGTTTGGCGAAAGAGGTGTTTGAGATACAAGACCTAGCTATTAAACCTCTATTGCCGGTGAAGCTTGAATCAACTTATGAAGACAGGGATGCAAAGCGCTAGGTAGAGATTTATTTTATGGTCAACCTGTTACGCTATGACGAACTTTAATCCTCATTTAACACTGCGCCCAAGGTAAACCAGCATGGCGCCAACCATCGATTGTGCTGCGTTGGTGTTGATCGTCAAGCGGGCCTTCGAAGCCGCCTTTTACGGAGTAAATATTGCTTAGGCCGTCTTCTAATAGTTTGTTGCCCGCTTCCATGGAACGTTTACCACTTCGGCAAATCAAGACAACTGGTACAGCATCATCAGAATCACTCGCAACGCCGCCTAAGATGAGTTTACGCACTTCGGCCGTGAAATTAGGGTTGATGGTCCAATCGGGTTCATCTATCCACGCTATATTGACGGCATCCTTAGGGTGACCGACAAACAAAAATTCCATATCTGAGCGAATATCGACCAACAAAGCACTGGGGTCTTTAGCGGCTAAATCGTAGGCTTGTTGCGGGCTGAGTTCTTTAGGTTCGTTAGTTTTTGACATGCTGTTTTTGGTTTTGCGTAAAGAATTTATTAAATCGATGCGAAGACTTAAAGTCAATCTCTATTCTCGGTATAGGGTAGAGCAACTTGGCGACATTGGGCTGGGCTGTTCCAAAAGATGACTGTGAATACGTTAGCATCTTGTTGACTGGCAATCGCCCCATAAACTTTTTTCGTAGAGGTGTGGGCACTGGCAAAGCCTGTTCCCACCGCACTTTGTTGGCTCATAAATTGAATGGGGGTTTCTGCGCCTGTACATGCTTTGAAGATAGCTTCTTTTTGTGACCAACAGCGTAGAAAAAGGGCTTCTCTATCTTGTTCCTTCGCCTCGGCTAATTCTGCTTGTTGTGATGGTGTAAACACGCGCTTAGCAATTTTGCTTAGATTAGGGATGGGCCGTGGTTCATCAATGTCGATGCCAACCGGGGTTTTGCTCAGCGCGCACGCAAGAAACTGTTTGCTGTGGCTTAAACTGATGTATAAGTTGATACCTTGGTTATCTAGAGCAGGGCTGTGGTTAGGCCTTTCAACCAAGTTCCAGTGATCAAAAGGCAAGCCATGTTGTTTGCTCAAGGCGTAGCGCAATAGACAACGGCTTTGTAAGTATTCGGCTTGTCGCTCTGTAGACAGCCGATCATATCGCGCGCGTTCAGACTCACTAAAAACCGCGAGCAACCTTTTAGTGTGCTCTGGCGAGTTCCAGCGAGGCGATTTTCTACTAAAGTGAATGGAGTCCATTCGTTAATGCAGTGAATTTGATGAGGAGAATGATACCAATAAAGTCGTGGCCATTTGCAGATTACTAAACGCGACCAACTATTAGGCTAAGCACAACACCGACCACTAAAAGAAAAACCCCGCAAACCGAAGTTGTGCGGGGCTCATTTCTTCTTGAGGGAAGTTAGGCTTACATCATGCCGCCCATTCCACCCATTCCGCCGCCCATGCCGCCCATATCAGGCATTGCTGGAGCCGCTTCTTGTGGCGCCTCTGCAACCATTGCTTCTGTTGTAATCAACAAAGCCGCAATAGACGCTGAGTTTTGTAGCGCAGTACGCGTCACCTTAGTTGGGTCAAGAATACCCATCTCGATCATGTCGCCGTATTCGCTGGTCGCGCTGTTGTAACCGTAGTTACCTTTGCCGTTCTTCACTTCGTTAAGCACAACTGAAGCGTCTTCGCCCGCGTTGCTAACGATTTGACGTAACGGCTCTTCGATAGAACGACGGATGATTGCGATGCCCACGTTTTGGTCAGCATTTGCACCTTCAACGCCTTCTAAAGAAGCAATAGCACGAACTAGAGCAGAACCACCACCAGGTACAACGCCTTCTTCTACCGCTGCGCGAGTAGCGTGAAGCGCGTCTTCAACACGGGCTTTCTTCTCTTTCATTTCTACTTCCGTTGCAGCACCAACCTTGATTACGGCTACACCGCCTGCTAGTTTTGCAACACGCTCTTGCATCTTCTCTTTGTCGTAGTCAGAAGTCGCTTCTTCAATCTGGGCACGAATTTGGTTTACGCGACCTTCGATTTCTTTAGCTTCGCCTGCACCATCAATGATAACGGTGTTTTCTTTAGACATTTGAACGCGCTTAGCGCTACCTAGGTCTTCTAGAGAAGCTGTTTCTAGGCTCATGCCCACTTCTTCAGAAATAACCTGGCCGCCAGTTAAGATAGCGATGTCTTGTAACATTGCTTTACGACGATCACCAAAGCCAGGTGCTTTAACCGCAGCCACTTTAACGATACCGCGCATGTTGTTTACAACCAACGTTGCTAATGCTTCGCCTTCAACATCTTCAGCCATAATCAACAAAGGACGGCCTGCTTTCGCTACTGCCTCTAAGATAGGTAGTAAGTCGCGGATGTTTGAGATTTTCTTGTCGAAAATCAAGATAAACGGGTTTTCCATCTCAACAGACATGCTGTCTTGGTTGTTGATGAAGTAAGGAGATAGGTAACCACGGTCAAACTGCATACCTTCAACGATGTCTAGTTCGTTTTCTAGTGCATTGCCTTCTTCAACTGTGATAACGCCTTCTTTGCCCACCTTTTCCATTGCCTGAGCAATGATGTCGCCAACTGCGTTGTCGCCGTTTGCAGAAACCGTACCAACCTGCGCCACTTCGTTATGGTCTGTGCAAGGACGTGAAAGCTTAACTAAGCTATCAGTCGCTACTTTAACCGCTTGGTCGATGCCGCGCTTAAGGTCCATTGGGTTCATGCCCGCTGCAACTGCTTTCATACCTTCGCGAACCATCGCTTGAGCCAATACAGTCGCCGTTGTTGTGCCGTCACCAGCGATGTCAGAAGTCTTAGAAGCCACTTCTTTAACCATCTGTGCGCCCATGTTCTCAAACTTGTTCTCAAGTTCAATTTCTTTCGCTACTGATACACCATCTTTAGTGATAGTCGGTGCGCCGAAAGATTTGTCTAATACTACGTTACGGCCTTTAGGGCCTAGTGTTACTTTAACCGCATCGGCTAAAACGTTAACACCTGCTAGCATGCGTTGGCGTGCATTATCGCCAAACTTTACTTCTTTTGCTGCCATTGAGTTTTCCTCTTAATCTTGTGTTTGTTTAATGTTTATGACTAAAAACTAGCCTTCGATTACGGCCATGATGTCGTCTTCGCGCATGACTAGAACCGATACACCTTCAACGGTGACTTCAGTTCCAGAGAATTTGCCAAACAACACGTTGTCGCCAACTTTTACGTCTAACGGGCGTACTTCGCCGTTTTCAGCGATCTTGCCGTTGCCAGCCGCAACAATTTTGCCTTGTACCGGCTTTTCTGTTGCAGAATCAGGTAATACGATGCCACCAGCTGAAGTGCGTTCTTCTTCTACGCGTTCAACGATAACTCGGTCATGAAGAGGACGAATGTTCATTCTCTTGGTCTCCTATGGTTAGTTAATAAAAATTAGTTTAATGCGTTTGATTCCGGCCGGCCTATCAGGTCTGCCATATTGATTCAAACCACATCGTTTAGAGCAAAAATTAGCACTCTCGCTCAACGAGTGCTAATCATAGGGATAGATGTTTTTAATTCAACAGCTAAATTATAAAAAAGTGTGCTTTTTTGTTAAAACGCTATGCCTTCGTAGACAGTGCGCCTACTTTTGCGTGTGGGTATCTATTGAAATAGAGCAGCTTACGAAATGAAGCTTAAATTAGTCGTCGATCTCTTTGTGATCGATATCAATAATCGTCGGGCGGCTTCCGCGGTCTGGGTCACGGTTTTGATTTAAGCCTGATGACATCATAGGGCTACGTTTAGCTAAACGAGCAATGATGAGTCGGCGCAAGGGCGGTGTAAGTAAGATGAACCCGAAGGCGTCGGTAAAGAAGCCCGGAGTTAACAGTAATGCACCCGCAACAACCAAGGCGACGCCTTCCATCACCTCAACGGCAGGCACTTTTGCGTGCGCAATTTGCGACTGGGCGCGCATTAACGTCGAAAAACCCTGAATACGTACCAATGCAGCGCCGATGATTGCCGTCAGCACGACGATCGCTATTGTTGTAGCAGCGCCGACTTGGCTGCCAATTTTGATGAGTAAGTAAATCTCAACAATTGGAACAACTAAAAATAGTAGGAAAAGAAAAGGCATACGTACTGCGTAATAGTTTTGTCTTAACCATGACAA
Source organism: Candidatus Poriferihabitaceae bacterium (assembly GCA_965237995.1). Lineage (GTDB taxonomy): Bacteria > Pseudomonadota > Gammaproteobacteria > Arenicellales > Poriferihabitantaceae > JAAELZ01. The sequence continues at coordinate 296,000 of CBDEGO010000006.1, read as the reverse complement.
TATAGCGTCATTATTAAGAATTGATAGCGCTACTACAGATTATATTTTTGCTACGAACTAGGCGTTTTAGAGCTCTGACACAACGAAGATGTACTTAACTTGCAGGGTTAATATACTTTTTAAGTATGTTTGCCATACTCTGTGGGTTAAGAATGGGCGGGAAGAAGGTCTGCAATTGACCCGCTGCATCCATCAAGAACACGTACGATCGATGAGAAACTGTAGCGTCTCCTTGCCAATCATCTTGCAGCTGATTAGGCGCTTGTTTATAGGCTTTATAGGCCGCTTGGAGCTGGTCCTTTGTCCCTGTTAGCCCGATAATGGATGAATGGTATTTTTCTAATTCAGTCGCTAATACTTCTGGCGTATCCTGTTCAGGGTCTACCGTAATCATCAATGGGGTAAGTTGTTCGAGGTCACTTCCTAGAAGTTCAAGTGCGCCGCCAATGCGCCGTAGTGTTAACGAACACATATTTTTACATTGCGTATAGCCGAAAAACACCAGCATGTGCTTACCCAGGTAATCGGAGTTTGTAATGGTGTTGCCGTGGTGATTAAGCAATTCAAAATCACCCCCTACGTCGATAGGCAATTTCCTTTGCTGTTCAGTTGACTGCTCTACTTCAACACCTTGTTCATCACCATACTTCTTATTACTATGTGCATAGCTAACAGAAGCGAACATGATACAAACGATAAAACAAAAGAACAGGCGCATCGTTTCAAACAAAGGCCTATTTTTCTAAAAACTCTTTATCTTTTTCTAAACCTAGGCCTAAATAACCATCGCGTGAAATGATTTCTTTTATACGTGGGTCTTTTCTATACCAATGCTTAGCCTTTCTTGGTTTGCCACCGTATTCTTTAGCCCAAGCCTTATGAAACCGTGTAGCTTTACGCCATTTCTTTCCGGCTAGGCGAACTTTTTGAACTTGAAAAAAGCGAACGTTACGATTTTCCGTAAACAGCCCGTCCACTTCCACTTCCTGTCCACAGAAATGATATAGCTCTTCTACTGCGCCGGTATACAAAGTTAAGTTCTTTGAAACCAGAATCATGCCTTGGTCTTTTGTGGCTAAGCCAAGTTGACGGCTTCCTGCACCACAATCAGCCGGACAATCTCCCAATAAATGACAGCTAATATCGGTTACCGTACCCGTAAAAAGCGCTTTTTCTTCATTGGATACGCCCCAGCTTTTAGCCGCTAAAACAGGCTGTGACAAGACAGCACATAATGCAACTGTGCAAAAACATAAGCGATAAAGTGGCGATAGAATATTCAAAATAAAGTTCCTTTGTTTAGTTACCGAGGGTCGGCTGCGCCGGGCAGAATGCCAATGACTTCATGGGTTAAGTTGACCACTCCATTATCTGCAACAACTTCATCAACATAAATGTAGTTCAAGCCATCTAACTCAAAGACCGAACCAGTGACCGTGATTTCATGGCTTTGTATATCGAGCAGTTCTTTATTAGCGACGTTGGTGGTATCGTCCCCTAAGCTCATTATCATATAAATTTTTCCGTCTTCTTTATCCAGTAAGCCAACTGGAATACCGCCAGCAGCGCACCATACTGCGCAAACATGGTGAGATGTGCCGACAACAAAATCAGAGCCCCCCATTATTTGTGAAACATAACACCACGTGTCCATCACCTCACCCGTGATGGTTTTTTTCTCTGAGGCGGCGAATGCATTCATAGAAAATGCTGATATCAAGAAGATAAAAACAGTCGCTTTTATCTTGGCAGTTGTAATCATTTATATAACCTCTGTTCTCTATGGTTTTATCAAAGCTTGATGATCGAAAACGTCAAATATCGATTTAAAACTCAAACACGGTGTTCACAACACCTATTTATTGTCATTACTATTATTCACCGTATTTAAGCGCCGAGTAATAACATTTTTATAACGTTTGTAGCTCTAACCAAGGTGACTCGCCTTAATTTAGGCGGTTCTACGTCAATAAATTACGTCTAATTCACTTCTTCATATGGCGCTACATCGTCAACTTCCATGGTATAACCAGTGTCGACATCAATGGTTTGGCTAAGCCCAGACTCCCCCAGTTTTGATTGTGAACGAAGCGTCTTTAACTTTCCTGAAATCCAAACAGGTTCGTACATCTGATTCATCGTGAAGGTTGACTGTAACTTCCCATATATCACTTGATTGGCCGGTGGCGGCGGGGTGTGCGTGCAAGCACCAAAATAGGGGACTAACAAAAATTCCTTAATTTCTGCTTCGTCAAACTCTAAGGGTAACAGATAGCCAGGAATTCGAACTGTTTGTCCGTCTAGCGAATCCACTGTCGGTGCATCCTCTAGCATTTTTTGTACTTCTTCTTGCAGTGCAAAATATTGCTCGTCACTCATTGCAGCAAATTCTTCATTAGTGAATCGGTCGAATACGCTATTGGGGTTCCAACCTTTTGGTACGAGGTCTTCCCATCTCAATTCTTTCGGTTCTTCAATCGCATAACTGTTGGGTACCACCCCAAGCAACATAACGGTAGCGATGATCGGGAATAGCCAAATGGTTTTAAAATTTAGGTGCAACATTTTCATATTTTCACTAAGCGAATATAATTTAAGAGCCAAAGTACTGGGGTTATGTTTTTGCTGACAAGCCATCAATTAACGAATTTCTATAAGCCACAAAAGCGGGCACCATTCCTGAAATGAGTCCAGCGATAAATAAGCCGAGCATCATTTTTAGCTCAGAGAGCGTTGGCCATGAGACCGATAAGTATAGTCCAAAACGCGTCTCCATTAGCCCTTGAGTAGCAAACAAACCCAGCGTCACTAACAGGGTTCCGAGTGCTATACCAACCAAGGTGAGTATGATGGCCTCGACAATCAATAAAGTCACTATGTTCTGCCGACTAGCGCCCACGGCTCTGTAGACCGCAATTTCCCTACGCCGTTCATTTAAACCGGCGAGCGAAACCGCAATCATTCCAAAAAAGCCCGCCAATACAACAAACGATGAAACCAGCCATAAGGCTTTTTCCGCAACCGACATAAACCCCCAAAGCTCCTGCAGCGCAATACCTGGCAATATTGCTAACAAAGGCTCTTGCTTATACTCGTTAATGGCGCGTTGCAGTTTGAAAACGCGAATTCGACTCTCAAGACCAACCATAAAGGCAGTGATTGCTTTTGGCTCAAGCTCATTAGGGCGAATGCGGTTTATAGAACGCTGTGCACCAGGGATTTTTACACCTTGCTCCCAGCCAATATGAATTGCCTCAATGGCTGCCAATTTGACATGGACGGTTCTATCAACGGGTGTGCCCGTGGGTTTAAGAATGCCACTTATGACGAAGGGCTTATCATCGTGGTTGGAAAAACTCGTGTTGCCAAGGCCATGTGAGATAACCACCGATTGCCCAAGCTGGTGCCCCAAACTTTTAGCTACTTCAGCCCCAATCACCACTTCAAGCAGACTATCAAATGGCTTTCCAGCTGAAAATTCCAGCGGCTTGCGATTACCCACTTTATAATGAGTAAAGTAATCTTGATTGGTTCCCAATACGCGGTAACCTCGGTGCGAGTCTCCAAGTGAAAGCGGAATTGTCCACTTTACTTCAGGTCGGTTAGCGAATTCTTGATAACTCTGCCAAGTAATATTGTTAGTCGCATTACCGATTCGAAAAACCGCATACAATAACAGTGGGATAGGACCACTTCGCGCACCCACTAATAAGTCTACGCCTGAAACCGTATTGGTAAAACTTGCTCTTGCACCGTGCCTAACTTTTTCCATACCCAATAACAACGCGGTACTGATTGCGATAGTCAGAATGATTAACAGCACGGTAAAGCGGCGGCTCCATAAGCTTTTAAACCCTAAAACAAACAGATTCATTGAGCGGCCTTTAAGTTTATGTCTGACATGTTATAGCTCGTAGCAAATTGACTCGCCAGTGTCGGGTCGTGACTAACAAACAGTACGGTAGAATTCTGTCGGTTCGCTTCTTCCAACAGTAGCGACATAAAGCGCAAGCGATTGTCATAATCTAGCGCCGATGTCGGTTCGTCGGCGATGATTAGGGCTGGGCTACCAATCAGTGCACGGGCAGCCGCAACGCGCTGTTGTTGACCCACACTTAGTTCCGCTACGGGTTGATCAAAGTTAGGTTTGTTGTCGGCAAAAAAGCCTTCCAGCAACCGCTTCGCCGCCTTCTTCGGCGCTCCGGCTCGGTCGGTTGCATTTTGACTACGGTATGCGGAGAACTGGCAGGGAAGCAGCACATTTTCAAACGCACTTAAGTAAGGGACCAAATTAAACTGTTGAAATATAAACCCAATGGAATTGGCTCGTGTCCTATCGCGCTCCGCTGGTTTTTGCTGGGTTAGATCAATGCCGTTGAGAATAATTTTTCCTTGCTGCGGTTTGATCACACCACCGATTAAGCTCAGCAAAGTTGATTTGCCGCATCCAGACGGCCCCATGATAAAGCAGTGCTCGCCTGTTTTGATAGAAAACGATGGAATGTTAAGCACATCACTTTGCGTGTTCCATCCGAATCGGATGGATTCAAGGCTAAGTAGAATAGGCATCGTCAATATTGGGTCATTTAATGGTATTCGACCAGCCTTAGGCCCCAACCCGCGTCATTTAGGAATTTTTATAATCGAGTTATCAAGCGATAAGGTATCAACAAAATTTGAGTTTGTGAACGAGGCCTCAACATGGAGTTTTTTTAGAGCCGGAAAAAGTGAAAATAATTGCACTTCAATTGAATGTAGCGCCTCTATTTTTTCGCAGCTAAGTAGAAACTCTACCTCGAATTCCGAATGACTAATGCTTTCATGCTCCTCATGCTCCTCATGCTCCTCATGCTCCTCATGCTCCTCATGCTCCTCATGCTCCTCATGCTCCTCATGCTCCTCATGCTCAGTTTCGACATGATCTGTATCTTCGTCAAATGTCCAATGTACCGCGTGTTCGATAGATTTACATTGCGCCTTATCAGCTAAAGCAAAAAGGTTGGTATAGTTTTCCAATAGGGCCTTAACGCGGTCAGCTTGGTCGTGTTGTTCTTTGGTTTTTGGTTCGTGTTCAAACCCAATTAGGTTGACTGACGGAGAGTGAAGCGTTATTCCAATTTGATTATTATCGATCACCATATTGAGACGAGCTTCGCCATGATTATGTGCGTCCAGCTGCCGAGTTGTTTCGCTAATAGCGGGAGCCATAAATAACAATGAAAGCGGAACTAAGAACTTAAAATTTAAACTCATTGAATTAACCAAATGTTATGTTATAACATTATATTTTACTTGCGTCGCTTCAGGGTGACAACCTCTTTTTGACGCGTATACGCAGCAATTAAATGATGGCTATCTCGCAGAACAGCGAATTTAGCTTTAAATCAGATAATAGGCCCAGAGGTATCGTTTAACTATGGCTACCCTTAGCCCATTAACCATTTATATCGAGTTTGCTACTGCGGTGGGTGTGTCTCAATAAAGTGTTTATCTGCATTGGCTGCATCCATTAAGGCTTGCAGGTTGTCTAGCCCATCAATACTAAAACGGTCACGGAACAACCCCCATGCAACAAAACAAGCGCAGCGCAAAGCGCCGTCTGTAGAAATGCCCGCGCTTGGATCGATACGTTCATTTAAGGTGCTTAAGCCACTGTCTATACGCGCGTTATGTCTGGCGATATAGTTTATTTGATCCGGCCCGAAATTCTCCATACCAAGCAAGAATACATTGATGCCCGCATCTAATAAGGTGTTACTCATTGCGAAGGTTTCGTAATCTTGCACATCACTTAAGAAAGTTTGCCCCGCCTTTTCACGAATATATTTTAAGATAGAGCTAGAATCGGTTAGCGTCACATCTCCGTCTTGCATAAACGGAACTTTGCTGGTTGGTGACTGATCCGCGCTCTGGGCGAAATCAACTTGGACAAACTCAAAATCCAATTTATTTTGCAGCAATGCGATTCGGCAATGCCGTACGAATGGTGAGGTTAAACTGCCGTATAATTTCATCATTAGATCAGTAAAAGTTTAAAACTAGATTTTAGCAGAAGCGTTTTTATAAAAGTCGGTCCGTAATACGTACTTCAATATTAAAGTTTCCCAAAATAGATAGATAACACTAGCGTATGTTTATTTTCTGTACCCGCGTTTACCCACAGGACGCTTCGTGATGTATTTAGTCCCGGCAGGCGTTCATAGTGAGGAGCTTGTAATTAAAAAAAGTCGCTTTATCGCCAACGGCAACTATGCGGCAGATAGAGCGAGTGCTATGCATTTTATCGATATACAGCGCGCAACTTACCCTGATGCATCGCATCATTGTTGGGCCTATTTGTTCGGCCCAAGTGCCGCACCCTTAAGCATGGCAATGTCAGATGATGGCGAACCCTCTGGTACTGCCGGTAAACCAATTCTCAACGTTTTGCAGCATAAAGAAGTTGGGAATGTCATTGTTGTCGTTACGCGTTATTTCGGTGGAACCCGACTTGGTGCGGGTGGCTTAGTAAGGGCCTACTCTGGGGCAGCACAAGCGGTCATGGAACACTTACCGACTCAAGCCTTTATCCCAACAAAGCAACAGTTACTCGTTGTTGAGTTTGCCCAAGAACAAGACTTGCGATACTGGCTTAGCCAACACGATGGACATATTATTGATGTGGAATATCGAGAACAAGTACATTGCACTATAAAGCTTCCAGTGCATCACATTAAAACCCTTACTGATGCAACGCTGCATAAAGGGTGGGTGTTGTTGCAATCCTAAGCGCCTTTTAATCTGTAACCACCACTATGCCAAGCCTTCTCCTACTCAAAATTTGCTCTGCGGCATTTATCGTATTGAGCCTAGCATGGGTCACCGAGCGCATTAGCCCACGTGCGGCTGGGGTGCTGTCTGGGTTTCCATTGGGCGCTTTATTGGTTACGTTTTTTGTTGGTATAGAACAAGGCCCGCAGTTTGGCAGCGATACCGCCTTAGCCATGGTCATGGGGCTGAGTGCCAACGTGGCATTTCTAATCACTTATTGGTTTGTCTCTTCTCATATAAACTTCAAATCAAAACATTTTAGCATTGCGCTAACAGCCGCCGCCGCGTGTGGCAGTTTCTTAGCCGTAGCCACCTTGTTATCGACTCTTCCTCGTAGCCCGTTTACTGCAATCTGTTTAACACTTATCAGTACGACTTGCGCCTTTTACTTGTTTCGTCAAATTCTCAATATCAAAGTACGATCTCAATGCGCGATGTCTTTTACCGTGATATCAATTCGAGCATTATCAGCGATAGCGGTTGTCCTGCTTGTTACTGAGCTGTCTCGCTCTCTCGGGCCTTACTGGTCTGGGCTTTTTGCTAGCTTCCCGATCACCCTTTTTCCGGTTTTATTGGTTGTACACGCCAGCTATTCAGCCGAACACACGTGGGCCATTATCAAAGGCTTTCCGCTCGGCGTGGGGTGTTTAGTGTTATACGGCATGGGTTGTAGCACTTTATATCCAAAAGTTGGAGTACCCGTTGGTACTGTGCTTTCTTTGATACTCGCCAGCGCGTATTTACTGCTGGTAGCACTACTGATTAGGCGAACCAGTCAGCCACAACAGTTATGATAGACTAATTGATTATGGAAGTTGACAAGGTTGTTCTTTAGTTTAGTGAACTGCCTTAAGCATTTTTAATAATTTAGAGCCTATTTTGGATATAAAACAAACTCGTGCAGAAGCGTTTTTGCATGAAGCCTACACAACTCAAGACCAGACCAACCAGCAGGCCTTTTATACCAAATGGGCTGCAGATTACGACGAGCAGATGGCAGGGCTGCAATACAGCTCTCCGCGCATCCTGAGTGCTTTAGTGTTGCAGCACTTGCCTGACAAGGAAGCCTATATATTAGACGTCGGTTGCGGTACGGGATTGACCGTGAAGTCTTTATATGAGTCGGGTTACACGCACTTACATGGTATCGATTTATCGCCAGATATGATTGCTGTTGCGCAAAGCCGCGGCATTTACCAAGACTTGAAGGTGGCTGACTTAAATCAGGCTTTAAGCTATCCAAGCGCACATTTTGATGCCGTTATTTCTTCGGGCACTTTCACCCATGGCCACGTCGGCCCAAAACCGCTAGACGAGCTAATTCGTATTGTTAAGCCAGCTGGTATACTGGCTTTTACTGTGCACCAAGAGCTGTGGCAAACGGCAGGGTTTAGTACTGCAATTGCTGGCTTTGAACAAGCAGGTCAATTGCACTGCTTGCATCTTGAACTTGATCACTTATTTGATAACAAGCCAGCGGACGGGTGGTTTTGTGTTTATCAAAAACTGACTTAGCTTCCCTAATAAGGATGCGGCATTTCCGTTAGCAACGTTGTTATGCTTTAAGCAGAGCAATGCCCAAAGCCTTTTGGTCATCTGACATCTCAACCAATAACTAATCTTGGTCTAATTGCATTTTCTGGGCTTTGTCCAACACCGTTTGCTCCATGTCTTTTTTATATTGCGCCACTTTGTTAAGCACATCCGCATCCGCCAAACCTAACATCTGCGCAGCTAAAAGACCGGCATTTAAACTGCCGTTAATCGCGACCGTAGCAACTGGAACACCTGGCGGCATCTGCACAATAGACAACAGCGAATCTTCACCATTTAAGCTACTGGATTTAACCGGGACACCGATCACCGGTAACACAGACATCGATGCCACCATGCCCGGCAAGTGCGCCGCACCGCCCGCACCTGCAATAATGACTTTGATGCCGCGAGATTGCGCAGAATTCGCGTAATCATAAAGACGTTGCGGGGTTCTGTGTGCAGAAACGATTGTCATCTCAAAACGGATGTCCATTTGAGAAAGCAAATCAGCAGCAGCTTGCATAACGGGCAGGTCAGAATCACTGCCCATAATGATACCAACTTGCGGGCTAGTCATTTACTTCACTCATTCTTTAGTCTCTCCAATTATTTTTACCCAAGACTTCACTTTTTGCGCCTTCTCAAGCGCTGCTTCCAAGTGGTCATCCACAATCGTGATATGGCCCATCTTACGATAAGCCCGTGTGCTTGCTTTGCCATACAAGTGCAACGAAACGCCTGATAAAGCCAAGGCTTGATCTAGGCCAGTGCAAATCGGCGTACCGCTATAACCAGGCTCACCTAGTAAGTTTAGCATGACCGCAGCCTGCGGTTGCTCAGCGCCAGCTAAGGGCAAGCCCGTTATGGCGCGGATATGTTGTTCGAACTGATCGGTGTAGCACGCCTCAATAGTATGGTGGCCTGAATTATGCGTGCGCGGCGCAATTTCGTTAATGAGAATGTCGTCTTGTTCAGTTAAAAATAGCTCCACCCCAAAAATACCAACACCGTCTAACGCATCGACTGCTGCCGTTGAGACCGCTTGTGCTTTAGCTGCTAAGGTGTCTGAAATGCGGGCGGGCGAGATTAATTGCGCAAGTACATTGTGGTCGGTATCTACTAGCATCTCAACAACGGGGTAACAAATACTTTCACCATCTTGGCGTCGCGCCACCATCACCGCTAACTCCATTTTCGCCGGAACGAAACGCTCTATTAGCGACGGCACCGGCAAGTGTTTATCAAAATCATCCGCTGACCGCATGACAGCCACCCCGCGGCCATCATAGCCGCCGCGTCGTGCTTTTTGTACTAGAGGGTAGCCAAACTTAGCGAAGTCCGCTTGGTTAGGTTCGTCTACGCGAAGATACTCCGTGCTGGGTAACTCCGCTTTTTTATATTTGTCTTTTTGACGTAACTTGTCTTGCACTATCCATAGCAATTCGGGCGCCGGATGTAACTGATGCCCTTGCTCGACCAAACGACTTAAATGCGCTGTTTCAATGTTCTCGAGGTCGTAAGTGGTGACGTCACATTGCTTAACAAGCTCGTCTAAACCTTGTTCATCGGCGTAGGTACCAATTATTTGTGTATCCGCTAATTGCCCTGCTGGACTAGCGTGTTCTGGGTCTAGCACCGTACATTTCGCACCCAAGCGCTTCGCCGCGATAATCATCATGCGGGCAAGCTGACCACCACCAATAAAGCCGATATGGGGTGGTTTAAAATTAGATTGGCTGGGCATAGCAGTCATTCAAGTTTCGAGCGCGAATTATAGACTGTGATCCAAGCACTTGCACCCGTACAAATCACTTTAACGACGATAGGAAGGACGCATAGTTAGCCGAAAAACGACACGACCAAATTGCCCGCCAACAACGTATTGTGAACTAAGCTAAGCCACTAGCTTATTGAAGCCATTGATTTTGGTTCATATTCAGAAGGGCTAAGACTAATGCACCAATAATCGATCTTATGTACCTGACTTAGACCCAATCTTGAGAATACGCCTGCTTAGCCCGCCAAGTTCTGCAAACTTGACCTCTGAATTCACGCTCTGCTCTAGCTCTGTACTTTCGATCGACGTATCCCGACCCATTGTTTGATCTAACGTTGTCTTGTTTAGTTTGGACCACTTCGCACAAGATACACTAATGAGCAATGTTTCGAAATCCTTTTTAAACACCTTATGCGCTGAAACAAGCATTCCCACGCCACTCAAAAACCATAAAGGATGTTTGGCGTACCACTCCAAACCGTCTGACAATATCCATGGCAATAAACCACTTAATAAACGAATAGCATCTGAAATAATCCATATTTCTGCTGACTGTTGTGCCCATGCAAACTTGAATTGAGCCAACGGTAATAAAAGCATGGCCGCCGTCAAATTGATAAATGTCCAATACAAGTTCACGCGATATTTTATCAGCCTTTCAACGACCTCTCTTCGATCACCTTCCTCATTCTTTGATTCAACCTCGTGGTATACAGGGGACGTTGACCGCGTTACTTTATCTTTTACCATTTCAAACGAACTCAGACGCAAAGGGGCATAAAAATCTGTTGCCTGATCAATTCGATCAAGCACCGAGTGGTGTACTTTTGGATAGGCGTATTTGCTTACTTCTTCTACTAATTGGTTTGGGTTACGAGGTTCATAGCGATATAACGCCGCCAAACCGGCGCGTGAATCATACAAGCGGCTGTGTACATCCGCAGAGTCACTAACAATTGATTTAGCTATGTCTTTAAAATTGATCGACGCCACTGAAATATCATTGGCCGGCTTTGGTAAGCCTTTAATTTTCTCTATCATCCACTGTAAGCTAACCCAAGCCATTCCATCTTTAGGATAACCGCCGCCAATATTCGCATGCACCCCCGCAAACCACACCTGTTCCACTTTTTGGCCTTTCTTTAGCGCGTCTTCGTTCCACAACGTAGGGGCAAACGTTTTCCTAGACTCATCTATCGCCAACGCATGGAATCCGTATTCCACACACTCAGGCAGTTGTGCAATACTCTCGTCTTGCACCCAATGGGGAAACCAGCGGCGTATTTCGTTCACCGGCGCCCCAGTGGCATTAACTGTATCCCAAACACCGATACACCGAATCTTAACGCATGTGAATTCATCCGGCTTGGAGTCCCAGCACCTTTTGCCTTTTATCTTGTTTAAGCTGCATTTCCTTTCCAATTTGCCCAAAGTCTTCTTATAGAGGTCAAGAACCTCCTCCGCTTTTCTTTTCACTTCCATTGGCTTTGACTTCCAATTATCAACCTTCGCCAAGCCTGCAAAATCAACTAGGTTCGCTAGCAAGCGCATCGTAAAGGCACCTCTGCTAAAACCAAACAAGTATATTTGGTCTCCTTCTTGGTAATGACAGACCAGATAAACGTACAAATCGACTATGTTTTTACTGAGGCCCCAACCACCTACTAACCCAGGCAACTTCATCAAAGTGGATCGTTGTGTGCCTACACCATCATCGTAAAAGGCTAATTGCGTCTTGTCCTTAGCAATCATTTTATATAAGCGCCATACGTTGGTATCACGACCGTTTCCCCCTCGATTATTGGTGCCGTCTGAAAATAAACAGATATTCCTCGCCATTTAACTTTCCTCTAAATAAACGCCGCGAGTGCCGCGGAAAATTCTGGAGTACGCAAATAACCGTATGATTTATGATGAATGCCGCCCCAATCGTTGAGCACCAAATCATCTTCAACTCGAACGCCACGAGCGTTGGCAGCGAAGTCATCTCTTAAGTGAGGGTCGAATGCCACCGGGTCGAAACGATCGGCATAGTTGGTCCATTTGCGCACGCAACTTGGCGTACGAACCGCGTTATTTTCTTCAGCAATCTTTAGCTTTACATGCGGCAAACCCAAGGGCGAACCGATAGTCACAAAATGATCGACCTTGAAAGAACTGTCCTCGCGTCCGAGCAAGCGTAGCGTATCATAGGCGATAATCGACCCCATTGAATGCGCCACCACCATAATGCGTTTGTCCTTATTCGCTATCAGTTCCGTCCGTAAAAGCCCTCGCAGCTCGTCGCGCTTTTTCCGTAGTTTGTAGTACTTAGCTAAATCAGGTAGCTTTGCTTCCAACACTTTATCGGCAACACGGGTCATGCCTAATGCGGGTTTAATTTCATCTAAAATGTCGCCACCCATTTGCGTGACATGATCTTTTAGTCTCTCTAACCAACCCGCATCGTAGCGCTTGAGTGTTCGAGGGTCAGCATCTCGATAAGCGTCTGGGCTACTATCTGGTTCGTTGTACATTTTATCTGCCCAATAGACTGAAGCAAAGTTTATTGAACCCGGGCGAATTCCCTTATTTACCTCTAAACCTTGCAACATTGCCTGATGCCACCAGCCCTCTAGCACCGGCGCTTCGGGTTTATTCGCTAAGCCATGAATACCAATCACTACTGAAGTCATGCGTTTGTCCCTTAATTTATTAGCCGTAAGCGAAAGTGTAGGGTCTATTCAGGCAACTGTATGTGACATAAGTCACAATTAACCATCTCTAGCTTGCACCTCATAAAACCAACAATTTGGTAAGCTAAGGTAATCTGCTGGCGTTAATAGTGTCGTTATTACCATTATTTGGCGTTAGAATCCTGTTCTTGTACTTCCAGCAATCATCTAATCTGTTTCAACAATGAATGACGTAAGCCACGACCAATACTTGGTAACCAAAGAGCCTTATTACCGCGCGGTAGGTAAAGAAGTGGCCATGTACGAAGCGGCTTACGCAGCGCGTATGCCGGTCATGCTTAAAGGGCCAACGGGTTGCGGAAAATCTCGTTTCGTTGAATACATGGCGTGGAAATTGCAAAAGCCATTAGTCACCGTAGCGTGTAATGAAGACATGACGGCTTCGGATTTGGTCGGCCGTTTCTTGCTAGATATTAACGGCACTAAGTGGCAAGACGGCCCGCTCACTGTCGCCGCTAGAATGGGCGCTATTTGCTATTTAGATGAAATAGTAGAAGCGCGCCAAGACACCACCGTGGTTATTCATCCGCTGACCGACCACCGTCGAGAACTTCCTTTGGAAAAAAAGGGCGAGCTGGTCAAAGCGCACGACGACTTTCAAATCGTCATCTCGTACAACCCCGGTTATCAGTCGTTAATGAAAGACCTTAAACAATCCACCAAGCAACGTTTTGGCGGCATGGACTTTGACTACCCCGAAGCCGAAGTAGAGGCTGAAATTGTTAGCTATGAAAGTGGCATCAACGCTGAAACCGCAGGCAAATTAGTACAAATTGCACATCGTTCGAGAAACCTGAAAGGCCACGGCTTGGACGAGGGCATGTCAACTCGTTTGCTGGTGTATGCGGCGCAGTTAATCAACAAAGGGATCGACGTTCATGACGCTTGTCAGATGGCCTTAGTCACGCCACTGACCGATGACCCAGATATGCGTGATACCTTAACGGCTGCGGTGAATACTTATTTTTAACCGTACGGTTAGAACAAACAAGAATCTCGTTTATTAGCGCGTCAGCTCAAATACTCCATCAGACATAAACGGGCCTGCAATATCAAACTTTTAAAAAGTGCTTGATAAGTATTAATTACCAGTGCGCTTGGAGAGCTATATTTCATTAACTAGCATCTACTAACGTTCTAAAGATTTAAACGCTTGAAACTCCCATTGGCGAATCGCCAGCACCATCGTTGTGCCTTGTTTTTCAACATTAAGTTGGCGTGATTCTTGCTGGTTTAGCTCTTCAAAAAACTCACCGATTGTTTTTAACCTGTCTAACAGCAATTTACGCGCACGCAATGTAATATCACCATTCATTACCAGTCTTAGTTCACCTTCTTTGCCAAAACTGGCGTTGAGAAACTCCGTTTGAACCTGCTTACGGAAAAACCGTTCTATTGGGCCGTTGGAGATCCACTCAAAATTATGCGAGACCAAAAGGCGCACTCGGTTATTAATTTGCAGCTCAATCATTTTCATTTTATCTAGCCGAGCCAAATATTGAATACAGTCGGTCTCACTAATTTGATACCGCTCTATGATTTGTTCCAACGACCAAAAATTCATCACGCAATACGCCACTAACATCAGCCTAGTGTCGTTAATCAGTTCTTGTTCAAGCTCCAGCGATAGTTTTTCTATGGTTTGAATATCTTCGTGCGCACTTGCGGCAACATCGCTTAGCTCACAACCGAGCACTTCGCAAATTTCATCTAAGCGGCGCAATGAAAAATTATTGTTGGCAAACATGTGCTTAACCGCTGACTCTGAGAGGTTTAACTGTTCTGCTAAGCTTTTATAGGTGACACCCGATAAGCGTAACTGCTGTTTAAGGGTCTGAATGAGTTTATGTGAACGGGCCATCGCAATTAGTGCAGTATATTTATACTTAATGTACTACAAAACACTACTTTATTCAGTTTAGTTCATAATTATAGTCCATACCACGATGATCGCCTTCCTTACAAACCAACAGAGAAGCACCATGCGATTATTTAAACGAATTTCTTCCACCGTTCTATCTTCTGTAGAAAGAGTGGTTAGCGAAGTAGAAAACCACGATGCGGTGGTTGAGGCAATGCTGCGAGACTTACAACGTGCCAGCGCCGAGACGCAGTTGCGCTTGAAGCGTGTACGCAAAGACGGTGACGCGATGCGCAGCCAACTAGACCAGCTTAAGCAAGACGAGACAAATTGGACTACACGGGCAAAAGCCAGTGCGGCGACTGATGAGCAAACCGCCTTGGAGTGCTTAAGTCGACGTCAATGTTGCCAAGATGAAACCACCCGTTTGACTAAGGTATTAATGGAACATAGCGAAACGGAAAAACAGCTGCAAACCCAAGTCAAGAACATCGAAAAACGCCACAAAGAAATCAGCCAACAGCGGCATTTACTCAAAACGCGTGAATCCGTTGCCGAAGCGAATCGTGTGATTGTTGCCGTAACCGGTGGAACGAACGGGGATATCGACGACACCATGGACCGCTGGGAATTATCTATCGCTAAACGAGAAGGCGTTGCAGCTATGAGTGAAAGTGCTGTTAGCCATGTTGATGAACCCATCGACCACATGGAACAACGTTTTATTAACGAAGAAAAGCAAGCGCAACTAAAGCAACAGTTACATAGTTTGCTTAATGAAACCACTAAAGCAGGTGAGCAAAATGACTAATTCCACAGCATCGTTAATTGAGACCGATGATAACGAGACCCAACAAACAGATACCAACAAGCCATCATCATTCTTCGCTTCCGTGACTCAGTCGCTTAAAAGCTTTGCAAGTGTGTCACAAATAATGCGCGTGGTCGGGGCCGCTGGGGTGTTGTTATCGATGTCGCTCTTTTTGATGCAGGGCTGGAGTGAGCATAATGACTTAGAACGGTTTTTTACTATGCTTATGCAGACTGTATTGCTAGGCGGCGCCGGCTTTGCATTATTTAAGCTCTTAAAGGAAACGAAAGGAGCGCGACTGTTTTTTGGCTTATCGCTCGCGTCGATCACGGCCAACTTTACTACTCTAAGCGCGCTCATATACTCCTTGTTTCAGTGGGACACGCTCAGTGCCTCTTATCCAGAATATGCCCATTGGGTCATCAGCGACGTCGGTAAATTATCATTGTGTTTTGGTGTTGCCGCTGTTGTACTGGTTCCGCTTAGCTATTTTGCTTTTGCGGTGCTCACTCGCCCAGCCGCCAAGCAAATGACCGTAGCCTTTCTTGCAGTTAATGGCCTGCTTTTACTTCCAGTACGCGAGGTCCGTTGGATAATCCCTATCGTGGTCGTGGCAATTATCTGCTTAGTGCGGTTGTTTTCAACGCAACTTCGCATGATGAATGGTGACACAAAACAATATGTGTGGGCTACTAATGAAGGCAAGTTAACTCGGCTGGTATTGTTGGCACCCCCCATCATTATGCTTGTGCGCACCCTATTGCATTACGATGTAAGCAGCTTTTCCGCATTTATATTATGCGCTGCTGGATATTTTCTATTAGTTGAAAGTGCTAAATTATGTCCGCCAAAGTTAAGTAGCTTTATCCATTTCGTTGGGCTTTGCCTTGCGCTGGTTGGCAGCTTTATATTGAGTTTCGCTGTATTAGAACCGCTGCTAGCCTATCAATGGGCCACACCGACAGCTATTACCTTCTTTTGCGCTGCATGTTACTACTCAAGCCTCGCTTCAGACACTGACAGAGTGAAAAGCATTGGATGGGTGTTTGCAGTGAGCTGTACGGTGATTAGCCTATGTCTAAATCAACTAACCGTAGGCCATGCGCTCACAGCGATATTTAGCGTAGCTGCAGGGGCTTTAATCTGCTATTTGGGGTTTAAAAAGCACAGCAACTACGCCTTGCTTGCCGGTGCTTTGTTGATGATTGGTGTATCTACTCTTTACATTGGCGATATGACAACACTGCTGTTTAACTCCGGTTGGATAGGGTTCGCGATTGGAGGGGCAAGTGTCATTGTCCTAGCTTCTGTTTTAGATCGCTACGGGGCAATCATTAAGCACACCGTTACTAAAGGTAGAGCAATCTCTAAGAGCTAAGCATTTGGAGCCAAGTTAATGACTTGGCTCCAATAACCCTTATTACTAGAATTACCAGCGCGCAAGTAGCGCTTTAAGGTCTTCCAGGCATTTGAATATTTAGCATACGGCCTTTGCTTAACGCTAAGTTTCCTGCTTCTGCAAAGAAACCGCATTCATGCAATAACGCAAACCACTGGGCTGAGGGCCATCGGGAAATACATGCCCAAGGTGTGAGTCGCAATTGTTGCAGGTGGTTTCTACTCGTGTCATGCCATGACCGTGATCAGCATGATAAGCGATGGCATTGTCGCGTATTGGCTGGGTAAATGAAGGCCAACCAGTGCCGGAATCAAATTTCTCGTTAGCATCAAATAATACGTTATCGCAGCAGACGCAACCGTAAATACCTGGATCGAATAAGCTACACGAATCTGAGCTAAATGCACGCTCTGTGCCTTTTAGTCGAGTAATTTGATATTGCTCACTGCTTAGCTGCGCGCGCCATTCTTCTTCTGTTTTAGTAACCGTTTTATCAGCAGGTAGGTTACCTTCTTTTGCTAGACGGAGTACTTCATCCCAATTTAACATAATAGCTTCTCTCAATAGTTTAGTTCTATACAATAGCAAAAAGCCCGCTGTTGAGCGGGCTTTAGCGGTTCAAAATGTACGCTACTATTCTATGCAACGATTACATCTTTCATTTTCTCCATCGCGCGCTTTTCAATCTGACGAATGCGCTCTGCTGATACACCGTATTCATCCGCTAAGTCGTGCAAAGTCGGCTTGTCGTCAGCTAACCATCGACGTGCAACAATGTCTCGACTACGCTCATCTAATTCTTTAAGTGCAAGCGACAAAGACTGATTTCGCTGTTCTGTATACTCGCGATTAGCGACTATACGCGCAGGGTCTGTCTCTTCATTGCTCAAGAACTGTGATGGGGACACCATCGGTGCATCGTCATCGGTATCACTTGGCGCATCGAACGAAACGTCGCTGCCACTAAGGCGTGATTCCATCTCGCGCACCGTTTTAGTATCAACATTTAAGTTGTCGGCCAAGTTGTGCACTTCGTCGTTAGTCATCCAACCCAAACGCTCTTTTGATTTGCGTAGGTTAAAGAACAATTTACGTTGTGCCTTAGTCGTCGCGACTTTAACAATACGCCAGTTCTTTAGCACATAATCATAAATCTCAGCTTTGATCCAATGCACCGCATAAGAGACCAAACGCACGCCGTGTTCTGGGTCATAACGCTTAACGGCTTTCATTAAACCGATGTTGCCTTCTTGAATTAAATCAATCAGTGGCAAACCATAGCCCATGAAACCACGGGCGACCTTGACCACATCACGTAAGTGGCTCATTACCAACTCGCGGGCTGCTTCAACGTCTTCGTTGTCGCGCAGGCGAACGGCTAGATCACGCTCTTGCTCAGCATTTAAGATAGGCAAGCGGTTGACCGTATTCATATAGGCACCCGCATCTTGCCCTACGCTGATATCCATCGCTACGGGTAAGGTTGTTGTCGGATTGTAAGTTGTCATATCTATATCCTCGATATTAGTTAACGCTTATATTTTAGCACTCTTAGGGTAAGAGTGCTAATAATTTGGAAAGTTCCTTTGTTTTCAAGCTTATTTGAGCTTTATCGCGAGGTTTTCTAGGCAGTCTTAAATTTAGTGTTTACCGCTAACTAGCCCGCAGAGGTCTCGATCAGATACTGATGCACTTCTTCTGTATTGCCTTTAAAAACTACTCTAGCTTGCTTTTTGTCGATTTGATAATCGTACATTGGATCATAGTATTGTTTGAGCATCACGCTGATCCACTGTTCGTGCTTACTCACATCCCCCGTTTGCTGCTGAGCGCGCAAGGCATCAAACATGACCTCTCGCAACTGATTATAGCGCTCAGAGCCCAACCGGCGCTGAATGCGCGATAAGGCCTCTAGTAGTGACTGGCTATAGGTCTCAAAGCCGTTTTCGGCATCGATTTCTCTGTGCTGTTTAGAGTTTTGAATCACGTATTCGTTCAACGTAATTTCTATTCGCTTTTGTAGGGGCTCTTCTAGTAGCACGCAGGGTGAGATTGACGTTTTTTCAAATACCGTAATGGGTGTATGCAACGAACCGATATTCGGCCCTTCATCTTCAAACACGACCTTAGTGAAGCTAGCTTGTAGGTGAAGCATCAGTGCAATCGACAAACTATTTTCGTAATTAATTTGAGTCGGTTGACCCCCTATACGCCGCCCAAAGGTCGAACCTCGGTGGTTCGTAAGACCTTCTAAGTCGATAGCATTATCAAGTTGCACTAGCAAGTCTGTTTTGCCAACGCCCGTACGCCCACTCAAGATAATAGGAGAAATATCGAACATCGATTGGTCAATTTTATCGATTAAAAAGCGGCGCATCGCTTTATAACCACCTTCTATTCTCGGGTAGTTGATGCCGCTTTGGTCGTAAATCCATTGTTGCGTGATACGAGAGCGTAAACCGCCACGAAAGCAGAACAAAGCGCCATCTGGGTTTTCATTCACAAATTGTAACCACTGGGCAATACGCTTTTCTTTAACAGACCCACTGACTAAGTCTTCGCCCATTAAGATCGCCGCGTCTTGGCCTTGTTGCTTATATTGAACCCCTATTTGGTGACGCTGCTCATCATCTAATAGTGGTTGATTCAACGCGGCTGGAAAACTGCCTTGGTTAAACTCGACTGGCGCCCTTACATCCAGCAAAGGCCTAGCTTCAAGCAAGTACTGTTTAAAGTCTTTAACAACGGATAACGATTCGTTCAAGCCTATAATACCGTAATCAATGGCTTATCCTCAGTTTGTGGATAAAGCTGACCAATACAATCTAGTGATAAGTTAGCTTGTTGAAGAGCCTGTTGTACAGCAAGCTCATCCTGCTCATTCACCGCCACCAGTAAGCCGCCACTTGTTTGCGGGTCACATAATATCGCTTGTTGGTCTGGTTTCACGGGGCTTAGCGCACTGCCATAACTATCAAAATTGCGCTGCGCGCCGCCCGGCGAACACCCCATTTCTAGATAATCTAATACGCTAGGCAGCAACGGCAAGGCACTGAAGCTTATTTCAGCTCGCAACTCACTACCTTGGCATAATTCTTTAAGGTGGCCCGCTAACCCAAACCCTGTCACATCCGTCATCGCATTAACCCCGTCTATCATCGCCAAACTAGTGCCGATGGTATTCAACTTGCACATAGAGTCGGGGGCTAGATCAGCATGTTCTGGGCGAATCTTCTTTTTCTTTTGGGCTGTAGAGAGTATACCAACCCCTAGTGGTTTGGTGAGATAAAGCCGATCACCCGCTTGCGCAGTGTCGTTTCGTTTTAGCTTAGACAAATCAACAACGCCGGTCACGGCCAAACCAAATATCGGTTCGGGCGAATCGATACTGTGACCGCCCGCAAGTGATATGTCCGCATCAGCACAAGCCTGTCGACCACCTTCCACGACTAATTGCCCGACCTCCGCCGGCAATTTATCTAAAGGCCATCCAAATATAGCAATGGCCATAATCGGTTTGCCACCCATGGCATAAATATCACTAATCGCGTTGGTTGCCGCTATGCGCCCAAAAGTAAATGCATCATCAACAATCGGCATAAAAAAATCTGTCGTGCTAATAATGCCTTGCTCATTGCCGATATCGTAGACCGCTGCATCATCTCTTGAATCATTACCTACTAACAGGCTTTCGTCGACAAACTTCGGTAGCTGGCTCTTAAGAATAACATCAAGTGTAGACGGCGATATTTTACAACCACAACCAGCGCCGTGGCTGTATTCGGTCATTTTTACGGTAGGGGGCATAACTGGAGTGATTAAATTAATGTGTCATAGAGTAGAGAACACTTGATTCGTTCAAGCTGTCTAATAATAAACGCAAAGCCAACTATTTTATTGGCTTAGTTTAAGTCAGCAGCGAATCGTTTTAACACGTCAATTGGGACAATCTCCAGTGCTTTAATATGTGTTTTTTGTAAGTAGACGCGTGGCGCCATATTGCTCTCCCTTGCTTCTAACCATCTAGCCGCACACAAGCACCATGTATTACCCGGTTTAAGCCCTGCAAAACCATATTCCGGCATCGGTGTAGATAAGTCGTTACCACGAATTTTGGAATAGTGTAAAAACGCGGCACTCACCTCCACACAAATCGTATGCGAACCGGTGTCTTCTGCACAAGTATTGCACTTACCATCTCGATAAAATCCGGTAATAGGGTCTTCGCCGCAAACTAATAGAGGCTCGCCTAGAACGTTAATTGATTCATCCATATCACTACATCGCGCCTTACAGATTAGTTTGTAAGCAGCGCGAGCCTCGTATTAATGTTGCG
Organism: Candidatus Poriferihabitaceae bacterium; assembly: GCA_965237995.1. Lineage (GTDB taxonomy): Bacteria > Pseudomonadota > Gammaproteobacteria > Arenicellales > Poriferihabitantaceae > JAAELZ01. Next base: position 274,735 of record CBDEGO010000006.1, on the reverse strand, counting down.
TAACGCTGTTATTGTTAAATCATTCACAGCAACCTGCGCCGATAAAGCGGTAACTGCCTCCTTAGCGGAGGCTTCTGATTTAAAAGAACCATAGTAATAACTGCGGTCTTGGTCTTGTCCTGTGACAAACAGTGGCTGGGTTACATTTTGCTTGTATAGCGTCTCAGCTGTATCCTGAGAATTTCCGAGCACAATCGTATAATACTTAAAGGGCGTAAAAAACGCGGTTGGTTGATCCTTCACTATCTCTGCTGATTCTACTTCTGAAGATAAATCTAATGTTGCATTCACCGTGGTCGGTTGTGCCGGAGCTATCGTACCATCCGTTAGTTTTTCCTCTTCTATCGATGCTGGCTTAAGCGCGTCGGCTTGCTTAATTGCCTGATCAACTTGCTCTAGCCCAGTGGGTTCAATATCAAAATAACTGGGTATACGATAACTCAAATCAAACTGTATCGATCGCGGTAAAGGGGAAATGATAGTTCGATTTTCTTCGGTTACCACTTTGGGCTCCGGCATAAAATTTTTGTTCAACACAAAAACCACCAGCATAGCCGCTAGTATCGATAAACCAATCAGTGTTAATTTACCTCTCAGCGTATCTTTAATAAATCGATTGCGAGAGCCGCAGCTATAGCATTGATAAATCCGTACGGGAATAACGATGTTCAGCATGTCATCCGCCGGGTTCTTCGCTGAATGACGTAGCGCCGCGCTGCCACACGACTTGCACAAGTGGATTTTGTGGAAATCCTGACTCGATTTCGAAGTCGCTAGCTCCTCCAGTGGAGGGGACTTAATTTGAACGACTTTAGATGTACTCGCCATAATCTTTAAGCCACTGCTTATATTTTGTCTTGCGTACGCAACACTGCGACAATCGTTTTTGCATCTGTAATTTCCCCATTTAATACTTTAACAGCCGCTTCTGTAATAGGCAGCCAATGAATCTCTATGCATTCACCTTGCTCTTGCTGTGACGCACCTAAGCTAAGGTCTTGTGCCAAATATAAATGCAACGCTTCATCGCAAAACCCAGGCGTCGATAAAATAGTGCCCAGTGATTGCCACTTAGTGGCTGCCACACCTGTTTCTTCTGTTAGCTCTCTTTTGGCAGCAGTGAGCGGGTCTTCCCTAGCATCTAGCACACCCGCAGGCAATTCCCAAATCCACTGTCCAATAGCGTGACGATACTGCTTAATTAGACAAAGGTTCAGCTCAGAATCTAACGCCGCTATCACCGCACCCCCAGGGTGTCTGACTATCTCTAGTGCGACCCGTTCCCCATTCGGTAAATCAGCTACTTCTATACCAAAATCGAGTCGCCCTTTATATAAAGACTTAGCCTCCACTATTAGTGAAACTCTAGCAATGAAGGAAGATAGTCATCTGGCGCTGCGTAGCCCAACAGATTAAATACCGTGGAAGCTACATTCGCCAAACTTGGTGTATCAATACCTAAGTGCATTTTATACTCGTTTGCATATTGAGCATCAATAATAGCAAAAGGTACTGGGTTAAGGGTATGGGAAGTTTTTACAGTTTTTATACTCTTTTCCCCAATTTGATCCATTAACATCTCTTCTGCGTTACCATGATCTGCCAAAACCAACACAATGCCTTGCAATCGCTCAACTTCCGCGATCAGTTTTTCAACACAACGATCTACCTTTTCTATCGCGACTACCGTCGCTTTAAAGTCCCCTGTGTGGCCCACCATATCGCCATTGGCAAGATTGATGCGCCCAAAACGCAGTCCTGGTTGATTAAGCTGCTGGATCGTCGCTTCAGTAATTTCATCGGCCTTCATCTCCGGTTTTTCGTTGAAGGGAATGACATCTGATTTAATTTCTTGATAGGACTCCAACTCAGCGCATAAATAACCCGATCGGTTACCGTTCCAAAAATAAGTCACATGACCAAATTTTTGCGTTTCACTAACCGCGAAACTACGAATTGACTCCGCACATAGATACTCCCCCATTGTCCGCTCGATAACGGGTGGTGACACCAAATAACGCGCTGGAATATGTAAGTCACCATCATATTCAATGAGACTAGTAAAATATAACTCCGGCAACGGACCGCGGTCAAATTCATCGAATTCTTGTTGCTCCATAGCGCGCGATATCTCCATGGCGCGATCACCCCGAAAGTTAAACAGCACTACGCTGTCGCCATCTTGCATCCTCCCAACGGGTTGGCCTTGATCGTCCACCACCACAAAGGCCGGAATGTCTTGGTCTGTACCATTCGGTTTATCACTATAAAATTGCTTCACCGCTTGTGCTGCTGAAGGGGTTGTCGCCCCTTTGCCGTGAACATGACAGTCAAAACCTGCTTTAACCATAGCTAAGTTTGCATTGTAACGATCCATGGTAATCACTTGTCTGCCACCACCTGATGCAATTTGATAATCAAAACCTACTGCGTTGGCTTCATCCAACGTTTGTTGTAACGAATCTAAATAGCTTAGCGCCGACTGCGGTGCGACATCGCGCCCGTCGAGCAATACGTGAAAGCGCGCGGTTTGTACGTTTTGGCTCCTAGCGGCTGCAACCATGGCGAACAAATGATTAATGCTTGAATGCACATTACCATCAGATAATAGCCCCAAAAAGTGCAACGTACCGCCTGCGTTAGAGCGTGCTACCATCGTTGTCCAGTGCGCTGTTTCAAACAAGCTCCCATCTTCTATCGCTAGATTCACCAAGCTGGATCCTTGCGCAATAACCCGGCCGGCACCAAGGGCATTGTGACCGACTTCGCTATTGCCCATGTCACTATCGTCGGCTAACCCCACCGCGGTGCCATGGGTTTTAAGTTGGTTTGACAGCGGGCCATTAAAGATGCGATCTAATGTGGGTGTGTTAGCGCGCGTTACGGCATTGCCGTCGCTGTCTGGCGCGATGCCGACACCATCCATCACAATGAGGAGTAACGGCCCTGGGCGACCATCAAATTGGACGAGCTTATTTAGCTTAAGACTCATTGCTGTTTAATTGTTTATTTCTTTCAATAACTGATCCCGCATCGCACGTAACGCGATACCGCGATGGCTCAGTAAGTTTTTACGATCTGCTGTTAATTGCGCTGCCGTACAGCGGTCTGTCGGCACATAAAAAAGTGTATCATACCCAAAACCTTGATCCCCAATTTCTGCCTCAGAGATTGAACCTTCCCATGTACCACTAGTAATCATTGGGCAGGGGTCTTCGGCGTGGCGCATATAGGCCATGACACAACGAAACCGTGCATTTCGCTCTGGTTGATTTCGCATAACGTACAACAATTTAGCGCGGTTATCAGCGTGCGTAGCCTTGTCACCCGCATAACGAGCAGAAATTATGCCTGGGGCGCCTTTTAAGGCATCGACTTCTAAACCAGAGTCGTCTGCTAAAGCCGGATGGCCAGTATGACGCGCCGCGTGCCGAGCTTTAAGGATGGCGTTTTCTACAAAACTAAGCCCGTCCTCTATCGCCTCTTCTATATTGTATTGGCCTTGCGAGACCACTTCGACAGGTAGCGCCTTTAATAAAGCTTGTATCTCTCGTAGTTTGCCCGCATTGCCTGTGGCTAATACCAATTTACGCATTCAAAGCTTCTTTTTGAATGGTTAATAACTCACCGATGCCTTGGTTGGCATACTGTAGCAATAGTGTTACTTCATCTGCACTAAATGGCTGCCCCTCAGCCGTACCCTGAATTTCGATAAAGCCGCCGCTGTCATCCATGACCACATTCATGTCTGTTTCAGCGTTACTGTCTTCATCGTAGTCTAAATCCAGCACTGCTTCTCCTTGGTAAATACCGACTGATACCGAGGCAATTGAACGCTTAATGGGGCTTTGCTTGAGCAAGCCTTTTTCTAGCAAGCCATTTATTGCATCGGACAAAGCCACAAATGCGCCCGTTATCGACGCTGTGCGCGTGCCGCCGTCGGCTTGTATCACATCGCAATCGATTGTAATTTGGCGTTCACCCAGCGCTGTCAAATCTACCGCGGCTCGTAATGAGCGCCCGATTAATCTCTGAATTTCTTGCGTGCGTCCAGATTGCTTACCGCGAGCGGCTTCTCGCCCCATACGCGTATGTGTAGAGCGCGGTAACATACCGTACTCCGCTGTTATCCAACCTTGACCTTGTCCTTTTAAAAATGGTGGGACTCTTTCTTCTATACTGGCCGTACACAGTACTTTGGTGTTCTTAAAACTGATAAGCACCGACCCTTCAGCATGGCAGGTAAAATTGCGCTGTATCGTTACCGCTCGCATTTCATTAACTTCTCTGTGACTAGGGCGCTGCATAATTTGGTGGCGGTTAAAAATAGCGTGCAATTGTACTGCAATCAGCGCCTCAATTCTGCTTGTCCTGTCCGTTGTTTAGCTTAAGCTTACTGGTTGATAGGCTTTGTTTGAGTCAGCATCCTTGACGAGCTGACTTCGCTAGCGATCAATCGCTAATATAAATCGATCGGGTCGACATCGATAGACCATCTGGCCAAACGAGATAGCTTCGTTTTATCAAACTCAGCAAGCCATTGCGTAAGCCAACGATTAAGTGCTTTGCGCGAGCTACATTTAATCAGTAATTGCGCCCGATAACGGCCCGCTTTTTTCTCCATTGCGCTTTTGCACGGATCAAATAATACACCTTCACTTGGTTTATATTTATCGCCTAATTTGGCAAGCTGTTGCAGCAAATACAGCGCTTTGCCTTGCTGTGGGCTTTGTGCTCTCCAGATTGCCAAATGAGAATAAGGCGGAAAGTCAGCCAGCTTACGTTCTTGCATCGCGTGCCGGGCAAACTGTTCATAATCATGGTCTTGAACCGAAAGCAAGGTGCGGTTATTACAGTGGTGGGACTGTATCAAAACTTTACCCCCCGCTGACGACCGACCCGCTCGACCGGCTACTTGAATCAGCTGCGCAGCTAACCGCTCTGTCGCTCGATAATCATGGCTATACAACCCTTGGTCTGCATTAACCACCGCAACCAAACTCACATTTTTGAAGTCGTGGCCCTTGGTCAGCAATTGCGTGCCAACCAAAATGTCAGTTTCATTACTGTGTACCGAAGCCAAGCCACGCTCTAATGAGGCTTGACTTGCCATCTCATCACGATCAAAGCGCCTGATATTAGCGTCTGGTATATGCTGGGCCAACGCTTGCTCTATTCGCTGCGTACCGGCCCCTAACATCACTAGAGTAGTTTGATGGCAAGAACCACATTGTTCTGGCTGATTAAGTTGCAAGCCACAAAAGTGGCAATTAAGTTTTTGGTTTTTACTGTGTTGGGTAAGTGCGGCGTCACAACGAGGACACTTTGCTATCCATTGACATTCACCACAAAACAACACCGGCGCAAACCCCCGCCGGTTGATGAACACCATACTCTGTTTACCTGCGCTAAAATTTTCTTTGATGGCACTTAATAGAGGCTGAGTTAGGCCTTCATCCGTTGGATAATGGTTGAGATTGATAAAGTCGATCTGTGGCAGTTTGTCTGTTGCTGCACGCTTTGTTAGCTTAAGTTCTTGGTATCGCCCCTCTGCGACATTAAGTAACGATTCTAACGAGGGCGTCGCACTACCAAGCACAATTGGCACGCCTAACATACTTGCCCGTTTAACTGCGAGTGATCTAGCATGATAACGAAAACCTTCTTGTTGCTTGAAAGATGCATCGTGCTCTTCATCTACAATAATTAGAGCTAGGTTTTTTATTTGGGTGAAAACAGCTAAGCGCGTTCCCAAAATAATAGGGGTTACTCCTTGACTAGCTTTGTACCATGCAATACCGCGTTCTTTATCGCTAAGACCAGAATGCAAGCTTGCGATATTGTGCTCTCCAAAGCGCTTGATAAAGCGCGCTAGTAATTGCGTGGTGAGTGCTATTTCAGGAAACAAGATCAACGTTTGCTGATTGGCGCACAGCGTGTCTTCTATTAACGAAAAATAGACTTCTGTTTTTCCACTTCCCGTCACCCCATTGAGCAAGGTACATTCAAACTTGCTTCGATGGTTACCAATAGCCTTAACAGCGGCAGATTGCTCTGCATTCAACACGATAGAAGAGGGTTCTACTAGGGTAGCTTCGCTTTCTGATAATCGGGTCGTTATTTCTACAAACCCTTTTTCGATTAGGGCTTTTAATGGCGCTTTAAAAGATGGAATAGCGCCTCGAAGGTGCTCTTCAAGTGTTTCACTATCCCCAATCAACCCTAACACGGCTTGTTGTTTAGGGGCTCTGCTTAAATCAGCGGTTAATGCTAGCTTGGTCGTCTTGTAAACGCGTTGTTCAGGCTGCTTAAGGTATTTGCCCTGACGCAATAGTTTTGGCAAAGCCGCACTGACCACCTCACCAATAGGGTGCTGATAGTATTGCGATGCCCATAACAAGAGCTTGAATAATTCAGCGTCAATAATCGCTCGTTCATCTAATACCTCCAGCACATCCTTACACAACAAGCCCTTTGGGCGTGAATGGATTTGTTTTGTGACTACACCTACTAACTTACGGCGCCCAAAAGGGACTTTAACCCTGACACCAACACACCATGAAATACTGTTCGGTATACAGTAAGTAAAGGTTTGTCGAAGCGGCACGGGTAGGGCCACTTCTATATAGGATGGGGCGTCTGTGGACATCAGTTCAATGTAGCACGCGACTCACTGATTTCAAGCTTTGTATCGGCCTAGGTTATTCCACAAAATCTGTGGATAACTTTGTGCATAAGGTGGTTGTTATGTTGATTTATAGCGACTTATCAGGTCTATGGGTCGTGCTGATTAAAAATTAAGCAATAATATTTATATTGTTTATTATCAATAAGTTACAGCGTTAAATTTTAGCAAGTCGTTAAACATTCTGATTAAATTAAGCGGCTATTCTACTTGTTCGTTGTTCTGTTGATAAAAACTATTTGTCAACTATTATTTTTGCTTTTTTATAGAAAATATTTGTCAGTATAAATCAGCAACTTAAGGGCTAGCTTGGATGTTTACCCTAAACCAACAAGGCTAATCACGCCCACTCCATGCCGAAACACTTAAGCCATTTAAACTTGTTCCTCTTCTTCGGGTTCTCTTGGCCAAGCGATGAGAATTGCCTGTACCACCGTTGCTAGAGGAATGGCGAAGAAAACACCCCACAGCCCCCATAAACCTCCGAACAATAATATCGCTACGATAATAGCAATCGGATGGATATTAACCACTTCAGAAAACAACAGCGGTACTAATAAATTTCCATCTAACGCTTGGATGATAAAGTAGGCAATCATCAAATACATAAATGGAGATGACCACCCCCACTGAAACCAAGCGACTAAGGCGACAGGAATAGTGACCACTGCGGCACCGATATAAGGAATGATAACTGACAACCCTACTAGCACCGCCAGTAATAAAGCCCATTGTAGGTTCATCCATGTGAACGTCAGTATACAGGCTGCGAAAACGATCAGTATCTCCCAAAACTTACCGCGAATATAGTTACCGATTTTTGAATCGACATCACCCCATACCCGGTTCGCGAGCTGTTGTTCTTTGGGTAAGAAATCTTGCGCCCAGTTTATGATTTTTTTCTTATCTTTTAGAAAAAAGAAAACTAGGATCGGTACTAATACAAAGTAAATGAGAATAGAAATAAAACCCGTAACTGAAGACAATGATAAGGTCAAAATTTTCTGCCCATATTCAGTCAGCTCTACCCGAATCGCACCAATCATTTGGTTGACCTGTAGCTCTGAAAACAGTTCTGGATAGCGCTCTGGCAATTGCAGCAAGGCTTCCTGTCCCTGACTTAGCATCGCTGGGATGTTTTGCACCATCTCTTTAGATTGGTTAAACAGCAAAGGCAAGAAGGCGAAAATAATGATTAAAATAAACAACATAAAGCCGATAAATACCAAGGAAACGCTGAGCAACCTAGGCACTTTTAGTTTTTGTACTTGTTTAACAATACCTTCCAGCAAGTAAGCAATGACAATGCTCGCTAGCACGGGGGCCAGCATATTGCCCGCGTAAAGCACCACCAATAAGACGGTCACTAAAGCTAAGGTCAGGAAGACAACTTGCGGGTCTGCAAACTGCCTTTTAAACCATGAAGTAATTCTGTCCATTACTTAAGCGTCTATCAATTCGTAATCATGGGTAATATTAACCGTATGGCTTAACATAATCGAAGCCGAGCAATATTTTTCTGCCGTAAGCGCTAGCGCGCGCTCTACTTTCTTTGGGTCTATGTTATTACCTTCAATAACGTAGTGCAGGTGAATATCCGTAAATACTTTAGGTACTTCATCGGCCCTCGTAGAATCAATCTCTACTCTACAAGCCTTTACGTCTTGCCTGGCTTTTTCCAGAATCATGATTACGTCTATAGATGAGCAGCTGCCTAAGCCCATTAAAATCATTTCCATCGGGCGCGGACCTTTATTTTCACCGCCCACATCTGGTGAGCTATCCATTATAACGCGATGACCACTATCAGTCGTGGCTTCAAAGGCGAGCTTCCCTACTTTAGTAACGGTAGTTTTCATCTTCTACGCTGCTTTCAACATCGCGGATAGAGCCACACCTGGATTCTCTTCACGCATAAACGCTTCACCAATCAAAAAACTACGCACACCGTGTGTAGTCAGCTGATGAATATCTTTTGAGGAATGAAACCCACTTTCTGAAACAACTATTTTATCTGTAGGCATGTCAATTAATAGGTCAATCGTTGTTTGCAAGCTGGTCTCGAACGTCCTTAGGTTACGGTTATTCACGCCGACTAACGGAGTCTGTAAACGCAGAGCACGCTCTAACTCTTGATGGTCATGCACCTCTACCAACACGTCTAACCCAAGCGCAAAAGCGGTTTGCTCTAAATCTGACATCAATGGGTCACCCAATGCAGCAGCAATAAGCAAAATGGCGTCCGCGCCCATTTCCCTTGCTTCATACAATTGATACGCATCTACAATAAAGTCTTTACGCAATACGGGTAAATCACAAGCGGCTCTAGCTTGTTGCAAATAACGAGCGCTGCCTTGGAAGTATTTCTCATCGGTTAACACCGACAAACAGGTAGCGCCGCCTTCTTCATAATCGCGTGCAATGCTGGCTGGGTCGAAGTGTTCACGAATAACGCCTTTACTCGGCGAAGCTTTTTTTATTTCTGCTATGACAGCCGTATTATTTGCATTCACTACTGATTGAATCGCTGCCGCAAAACCCCGTGGTGGTGTGCGTATCGCTTTTACTTCTTTGGATAAGGTTGATAATGATTTAGCTTGTGCTCTAGCCGTAACCTCGAGCACCTTATCAGCCAAAATCTTTTTTAATATATCGCTCATTAATTTACGCTGCTTTATCTAGTTGCCCTAACTGTAAAAAGTTACTCAGTATCAGATGGCCATGCTCAGTACTAATCGACTCTGGGTGAAACTGCACACCTATCGTCGAATGTGTTTTATGTTGTATGGCCATTATTTCCCCATCGTTGGTTTGCGCGATAGCGGTTAAACAATCAGGTAAAGGGCTTTGCTCTACCACTAACGAATGGTATCGCGTAGCGATAAAAGGGGTTGGAACACCGTTGAGAATGCTCTCGTTGCGATGTGTCACTTTATCGGTTTTTCCATGCATAATTTGCCCCGCTTTAATTGTATTACCACCAAATGCTTCACCGATACTTTGATGACCTAAACAGACCCCTAAAATCGGTATTTTACCGCTATACTGTTTTATGGTATCTACCGATATCCCTGCGTCTTTGGGTGTACCGGGTCCGGGAGAAATCACCAAGTAATCTGGATTAAGCTGTTGAATGGCGTCGACCGTTATTTCATCATTCCTAACTACTTTAACTTGTTGATTTAACTCACCAAAATACTGTACGAGGTTGTACGTAAAGGAGTCATAGTTGTCTATCATTAATAACATAAGCGGCAAACCACACCATGTAGGTATACTGATACTTGAACAGCAAGTTTACCCTATCCGACTCGCTGCTTTCATTAGTATTTGTATGACACCTTTGTAATTAAAGATACACGGCTAAGCAATGCTCTTAATGTGTGATGCGCCTGTAAATATCAGCGAGCTTAACGGGCAGCGTATCAATGTTATTGAGTATGGTATAACGATTATGGCCGAATAAGCGTGGTAAGTACTGCTGCGCTTGTTGATCGATTGTAATGGCAAACGAATGAATTCCGTTATTTTGAGCTTCGTCCAAACTACGCCGTGTATCTTCCAAGCCATATTCGCCTTTATACCCATCATAGTCATCTGGCTTACCGTCGGAAATAACTAATAGCAATTTATGTCTAGCTTGTACCTTTTTTAGTTGCTCAGTGCTGTGCCGAATAGCGACTCCCATTCTCGTATAATCTTTCGCATTCATCGCAGCTATTTTACTTTGCGTTTCGGCCTTATTGTCGTCGCTAAATCGTTTAATAGGATAGATTTCACAACGTTGTCTAGTTAAGCCAGAAAACCCATAGATCGCATATTGGTCGCCGAGTATTTCTAGCGCTTCTATAATTAATAATAGGCTCTCTCGCTCAAGTTGATTAATCCATCCCTTCGTCGACCCGCTCAGGTCGATTAGCAATAAAACGGCAAATGATCGGTTTTTATGATTTTTACGCATGTAATAACGATCCGTAATCTCCTCCCCTGCCTGTTGATTAACCTTCGAGCGAATTACCGCATCGATATCTATCTCCTCACCATCTACTTGATTCTTAAGTAAAGTGCTTTGATCTTTGATCACTTCGAACGCTTTTCTAACCCGAGTGACCAGATGACGATGTTTATGTAAGGTTTCTTGCTGAAAATCATCGGTATTGGCTTTGTGAACGGGTTTTTCAACCAGTCGACACCAACTTTCTCGGTATTGTTGTCTTTGATGATCCCACTCATCATAGTAAACTTCTTGTTGGTTTGGATCAAACTTGTTCCGCTGAGGAGAGCTGCTCTGCTCTTGATTAGGTTTTTTTGTTTTTGTTGTGTCTGCTGCGTGCTTTAATTGGTCTAACCAATCTAACTCTAATGACTCTACATCTTGAGATAAAGAATTAAGCAGTTCTCCTAGTTCAGTTTCTTGCTCACCGCCTAATCCAGCTTGCTGATCTGTAGGTTGTTTTCCAGTCGATCCTTTGAGTATTTCTTCTAACGTATTTTTATTAACAAAGCCTTTTTCCATTTGATCCAACAATGACATAGTGGCTTGCTCTTTACGGTCTAGAATGCTTGCCTCTACTTCGCTTAATTCAAGTACCCCAAGATACGGGATGGGTGGATAGCTAAGGTGTAACGCCAAATACTCTTTAAGTGCCAACAACGTATCATCAACCGTTGCGTACTCCTGTTTGAGTGGCTCGATTAGAATGTTCCACGTGGAATCTTTATTGGCATTGTTAGTTTCTTTTAGATGTAGACTGCCCATCTCGCGATACAAACCGGGTAGCTCTCTTTTTATACATGCCATTAATCGAACATTTTCCAATACTAGAAACACTTGTTGTGCAGTGTTTATATCCCCATTGCTAATTTCCTCTAGTCTTTTCAGCAGTGATGGAGAAGAGTAGTTCTTTTTCTTAAATGTACCAAACCAAGTTTGCGCCCATAGAAAACTAGCCATCGCCTTGTACAAACAACGGTTTTTCTGTTTACTTTCATATACTGCTAGTTGAGCGGGCAAGTAGATATTTGAAGTATCGGTATGCGTACTTTCACCCGTTTTTACTTCAAGCTCTCTGCCAGCTAAGCCGCGAAGATACGGTGTTAACACCCCAACTACTTCTTCAAACTGAACCAGCCCCCGATGACATTTTACCCTTTCCCGATAACCTTTAACATCTTTAAGCTCCCGAACAGCAGGATATAAGCCTTCTTGGTCGTAGATGCTGAGTGCGTTAATCATCCAACGGTGCACAGCCTCTTCACTCAGTTCGTCAAACGCGCCCTCGCTTAAGTTGGCAAAGTAGTACGCTAGCTCTATATTGCTGCTAGCAAAGACCTCTATCCAATGAACTACAAACTGCTGCTGTTGACTAGTTAAGCGACTTAAACTCGTTAATATTGGTTGGAGAGGTTGTCGTGGCGATAAAACACTTTTAAGTGTTTTTTCAACGCTTAGCGCGACCCCTTCTTTTAACAAGCTCTTGGGCGGCGTCATAGTATATTGTTATTCACGTAATGGGCGCCTTGGTATAATTTAGACCATTAACCAAATCGAGTAGATTTAAGTGTTTAGCTAGCCTTTAGCCTAGTTGCATGTTTCTCTTTGAACAACTCATACTCTCTTTTCGAGACGCAACCTTAAAGCCTACTTATTTTGATGTTTCACGTGAAACATCAAAACAATAGTGTGGTTTTTCCTAAAGCCGCATCGGCATAACTAGCCACACGCTATCGGGGTCGTTCACACTATCGATAACACAAACTGAGTCTTTATCCTTTATATTAAGATTAATATCTTCACTATCGATGGCCTTAAGTGCCTCAATAATATAATTCACGTTAAAGCTAGTGAGTATTTCCTCTTCAGTATAAGCACAAGGGATTTCGTCCTCTGCTTCTTCTTGTTCGGGATTATTAGTGGAAATTTTTATTTCGTTGTTCTCAAATTTTAACCGTACCCCATGTAAACGATCATTAGTCAGTACGGATATTCTTATTAGCGCTTCTAGTAACTGCTGACGATTAACCAATATTTTCTTGTCAAGGTCCGCGCTCAAAATTGAACGATATTCCGGAAAATTACCATTAATCAGCGTAGAGGTAATAACAGTCTCACCTGCACTTAGGCGAACGTGCTTTTTATTGAGCTCGACTTTTATTACCGCATTTTCTTCGCCTTCCTCTACCGAGTTGAGTAAACGACCAATTTCCTGAATCGCTTTTCTTGGAATTATAATTTGGTGCTTTTCAGGATGGTGGGTTTCCAGCAAAGTCTCACTTTTTGCTAATCGATGCCCGTCTGTAGCAACCGCGACTAGTCTATTTCCTTCTACTTCTAATAAGATGCCATTTAGATAATAACGCACGTCTTGTGTCGCCATAGAAAATGAAGTGGCTCCTAATATCTTTTTAAACTCTGCAATGCCTACACTAAACCGATCTTCAAAATCCACAGTTTGTAAAGCGGGGTACTCATTGACAGGTAATGTTTTAAGCGTAAACCGACTTTTACCTGATGTAACAACAGCTTTTCCTTCCGACCCAATATTAAATTTAACAATACTATTATCTGGCAGCGTTCTACAAATTTCCAATATTTTGTTAGCCGATAAAGTTACTTCTGCATCCCCTTCAGGATTAACTCCACTGATTAACTTGTTTACTTCTACCTCTAGGTCAGACCCTGTTATTGATAACGTATTATTCTTTTTCTGAATAAGTAAGTTAGACAATATAGGTAAGGTTTGTCTTTTTTCCACAACACTACTTGTCGTACTTAATGCAGGTAATAGTTGATTTCTATTTATTTCGATGTTCATTTTTTAAATGATTTGTTTCTATTATTAGCCTTGTTAGTAGCTGTATAAGTTAATAAGTTATTAAATATCAAATAGTTATGATAGGTTAAGTATGTATAAACAGGTTACTAAGCTGTGTATATATTGTGTATAACATTTATCCACTTGTTTATACACAAGGTATGCACCGTTTTTGTTAATTTATACACGTTTTATCATCAGCTAAAATAGCTAAGTAACCCCTATGCTGTCTACTACTATACTAGCCACCAATTATCTTTTCCAATTTTTTAAAGTCAGCTTCAAAAGTAAGATCTGTTTTAAGTAACTCGTCGACTTTCTTACAAGCATGTAAGACGGTTGTATGATCTCTTCCTCCAAATTCATTGCCAATTTTCGGCAAACTTAAATTGGTAAACTGCTTACAAAACGCCATCGCCAATTGCCTAGGGCGCGCAATATTTCTAGATCGATTCTTAGAAATTAAGTCACTGATACGAATATTGAAGTAATCGGCCACTAATTTTTGTATATTATCGACGGTAAGTTGACGGTCTTTATAGATTAATAGGTCTTTAAGAGCATCACGAGCTAAATCCGTATTTATTTCTCGATTGGTAAATTGAGCGTAGGCAGAAATTCGGTGTAATGCCCCTTCAAGCTCTCGCACATTAGAATGGATAACATTAGCGATGAAAAAGGCGACATCGTAATCTAGGTCTAGCTCCATTTTGTGGGCTTTAGCCTCAAGTATTGCGACGCGTGTCTCCAGCTCGGGCGCTTCAATTTGTACGGTCAAGCCACTTCCAAAACGTGAAACTAAACGTTCTTCTACGCCGGTTATAGCCTGTGGAATCCGATCACTGGTAATGATGATTTGACGCTGACCTTCTAGTAGTTCATTGAAGGTGTGAAAAAACTCTTCTTGGGTTTGGTTTTTACCCGCAAAAAACTGAATATCGTCAATTAACAAGGCGTCCAGAGAGCGATAGTGCTGCTTAAACTTATCCATCTTATTTGTTTTAAGCGCGGTGACCATATCGGCTACAAACACCTCTGAGCGAATATAAACGACTTTAGCACTCGGAGTATTATCTAAAATAAGGTTGCCAGCAGCCTGCATTAGATGGGTTTTACCTAAGCCTACACCACCGTAAATAAATAATGGGTTAAAGCCAGACCCTGGGTTATTGCCCACTTGCATCGCAGCAGCGCGAGATAGTTGATTAGACTTACCCTCGACATGGGTATCAAAACTAAACAAGGGGTTGAGTGATACACGAGAAGCTGCTTCAGAGGGTTCTATATTGCCCTCATTGCTTAGCGACTCGTCACCCGATGTGGGTTCATAGGTGCCAACATCAAACTCTAGTAATTCAATAGCAGGGTTTAAGTCTAATATCACACGACGAATTTCTTCAACTAAGTTTCGTTTGACATAGTTGTAGACGTATCGATTAGGCGCTAGCAATCGCAATCGATTACCATTCGATATGGGTTGCAGAGGAAGAATCCAGTTATTAACCGTTTCGACAGAAACCAGCTCTTCAAGTTGTTTTAGGCAATCAGCCCAGCAAATATCATTGCTCAAAATTTAAGCACCATATAAAGTAGCAATGCCATCATAGAGAAAATATTATAAACCATTGAAATATAACAATATCATTAAGAATAACCGCTTAGAAAAGGGCGCCTATTCTACGAAACTGTGGATAAATTATCCACAAGTATCTCTGTTAGTGATCAGCAACATAGTGGTTAATTAGCGCTGGGTGGTGCTAATCGCTCTTTAAGCGCTAAAAACGTTTGATTAACAGAAGATTGGCTCGGCCAATTTAGAATGAGCCGATTCCAATCCTTTTGGTTTGCTTTGACCCATGTGCGCTCACTGTGATGGTGTTTGGCCGCGTCTAAATCAATGATACAAAGTTGTTGGTCTAACACAATCAAGTTGGTGGCTTTCATATCACCATGTGTTAAAGAATAGTCTTTTAGGCGATTAAATAGCCGTTCAATAAGAATAAGTAGTTCGTTTGGAACGACTTGTTGGCCTTCTAACGCTTCAGATAGCAAAATGCCTTCTTCATATCGACAAATGTACCAAGACCGCAGTTTTAATCCTAAAATTGTCTCTTGTATGTAAGCTAAGGGCTCTGGAGTATGAATTCCAGCCAAGTTGTATTCCTGTGCCATCGTAAAGCAGTTTTTAGCACGGCTTTGTTGCACAAACCGTCGAATAAAATGCCATTTGTTTTTCGTGTTGTAACGCTTAACAACGTAATGTTCACCCTGAAAGGCTACACGCGTTACGGTCGTGGTGCCATCGTGTTTAAGCTCTTGTTCGATAGGGTATTGTTTTTGTATTACCGCTTTGAAAAATTGTTGCCACGCGTTTTTTTGATACGCCTGCGCAGCATTAATTTTTAACTTATACCCTGCGCGGTGCATGATTACCTGCCGACCGAAGTAGAATATTGAACGGCGCTGCGTTGTTTGTGCCGTTTTTCAGCCTCGTAGACCTTAACGCCGCGCACTCGAACGTGTTCCCAAAAGCGTTGGTCGTTAGATAAGGTTTCTCGAAGAGAGGTCGAGCGGTATGCCTTCATAAAACGATACAAGTCACGGTTGCTTAGATTTACATCTAAGCTCGAGAAATATAAACCCGCCACATCTTTTACCACCCACCGATATGGTGTGGCTTTACGGATTTGCATGCGGTGTAAGTCAATAAGATATAAAGCACTTTGCTTAGTCGACAACAAACCTTGTTCATCATGAGCAATCTTGAGTAGAAAGTGGATTAGATAAAAATCGCGGTGATTGGCTCCGCTGTTATGCATATCTCGGGCAATTTGTGCCAGTTTGGCGATCAGCCAACGCTTAAAATGAATTTCATTACGGGTTTTGGGTGGGCTATGGCTCCACTGACCACAGTAGTCTTCTAAGCTAATCGTGTCCTCTAGTGCTTCCGTGATAATAAAAGATTGGCGTTTGGCGGGGTTTTTGTTGGACATGCCATACCCAACGGGTGTAATAGTATTAATGCTCAGGCGTTTAAGATGATGGATGCCGTGCCATTCGTTTTGTGCGCCGATAACAGGTTTTTTGAAATAACTCAGGTTTTTCGCTATTTCACCCCACCCGACCCCAGTATGGTTTTTTAAGAAGTAGCGCTTGTCCTCGTAGCGAAAACGCACAGTACGTCTACCCGGTGCCTCTCTTATAACCTCGCCTTCGGTCGCCATTACATTCGCAATATTCGTCGGTTGCGCAAAGGCGTCGACCAACTCATCGTTTAAATACAGGCTCGCGTTCTTAGGCAGTTGGCGATTTGGCAATGGCTTGGCGGTTTGTTTGCGCTCTACCCAGCGTTCGATTGACTGAACCGCCGTTTCAGGCATGATGTACAAACTCGGGTTTTTACCATAGGCAATGCCGTTTTCTCGCCATTGTTCTTTTGGTGCAATCAGCGTGCTTAATAAGGTATCACTCAGGTTTTTTTGTACGAACGGCGAGTGTAAAACCACACCCGCATTGGCTAAATTAATGTGCTGCGCGTAGCCACATACGTCAGTAGCGATAACGGGTAGACCTGAGATAATCGCTTCTAAAATCACGGTGCCCGTGTTTTCGCTATAAGCGGGATGGATGAGTAAATCCCCCGCTAGCATTAACTCAGGTACATCAGAGCGCCCCCCTAAAAAGCGAACACGCTGATCTAGGTTTAGTTTCTGAATCTGTCGATCAAAACCTTCGATATGATCTTGTCCGACGACAAACAATTGTGTGCGATTTTGTACTTCGGTAGGTAAGTCTGCCAAAGCGCGAAAAGCCCGATCTAGGCCTTTGGTTCTGAACCCAGAGCCGATAAATAACATCAGTAGATCATCGGGCTTAAGCCCCAGCTCTAAGCGTTTTTCATCGCGTAGCTGCTGGTGGTTTCCTTCGGTACGGCGGGTAATGTCCAGTGTCGGTGGCATCAACTCAAAGCGGCTTTCAGGAGTCCCATAGTGTTGCTGATAGACGCTCTTTTCACGTGCTGATAATGAGAAGATATAGGTATTTCCTTGCGCATCGAAAACACTTTTTTCGAAATCAGTTTGGTAGTGATATCGCGGGGTTAGCCGATATACAGGGCTATAGCGAGGTTTTGCACGCGCTACGTAGCAATAGTCGGCGCCGTAGTAAATGTCGAGCCCAGGCATTTTGTTAAACCCAATTACTGCATCGTATTGTTTGGAGCTTATCGCCTTTTTAAACAGACGATGAAACTCAGCATTACGGCCGTGGTTGGTTAAGCCCTTAGCATCTAATATAGTTAGGTTTATTCCGTCTGGTTTATCTCCTTGCCATTTGGAGACGTAAACATCAACGTCATGGCCTACTTTTTGCGCTTGCAGAAAAATACGCAGAAAATCACGCGCTAAGCCCGAATAGGGAAAATAGTTATAGAGACAAAAAGCGAGTTGCACGTTTAATTATTTTTACGTTGCTGCCAGATTTTTTCCCATTCAAAGGCTGTTTGGCAAATACCTTCTAGGTTGTCGTGCTGAGGAACCCAGCCCAGTACAGAACGAATTTTACTATTATCAGCGATCAGCTCAGGGGGGTCGCCTGCACGGCGACCTTCTAGTTTAACCGCGAAATCAACACCGCTGACTTTTTTAACTGTGTCGACGACTTGTTTGACGCTATAACCTAGGCCGTAGCCACAGTTTAAAGAGTGTGAATCACCGCCGTTACCCAAATAGTTAATGGCGTCTAAGTGGGCTTGGGCAAGGTCTTCAACATGAATGTAATCGCGCACACAGCTACCATCTGGAGTCGGGTAATCTTCGCCAAAAATTGACATACCCGCACGTGCCCCGCATGCAGCTTCACAAGCTACTTTAATTAGGTGGGTTGCTTCAGGGGTGGCTTGGCCTAATTTTCCAGAAAACGAAGCTCCGGCAGCGTTGAAATAACGTAAAGCGATAAAATTAAAATTGTTGCGATTAGTGAGTGAGGCAGCCGCATCCTGTAATGTGAATTCAGTAATTAATTTAGTGTTTCCATAGGGGTTAATAGGGCTAGTTGGCATGTGTTCGTCGACAGGAGAACGCGCTGGCATCCCGTAAACGGCCGCGCTTGACGAAAACACAAAATGGTTAACGTCAGAATGCAAACAGCATTCAATAAGAGTTAGCGAGCCAACCACATTGTTTTGATAATATTTAAACGGTACACTGACGGATTCGGGTACCACAATATGTCCAGCAAAATGAACAACCGCTTCAATGTTGTTTTGGGTAAGAATATTGTTGACTAAGGGCTTATCCGCGATATCCCCTTCTACCAGAGTCGCCTCATGGGCGACTGCCCAAGCGTGGCCTGAGTAAAAGTTGTCCAACACCCAAACGTCATGCCCAGCGTCTACTAATTGACGCACTGTGTGAGAACCGATATATCCGGCTCCACCTGTAACCAATATTCGCATAGTCGCTAAAAACGCATTATAAACAGAAGCTAGGGATGATAACCTATCGTCTAATAGAACGCATTTTAGGTTTACCATCAATGACAAAAAAACAAAGCGGCGCCAAACAGGTTGCTGAGGATATGCTCGCGTTTATTTCGCAATCTCCTACGCCTTATCATGCAGTAGGCCAATTGAGCGAACGCTTAGCCAAGGCTGGTTATCAAGCCCTGAATCAGGAGAAAGACTGGAATGTGGGAAGTTCAGCGCAACAGTTTTACTTTACCCATAACAATTCTAGTCTAATAGCGGTGTCGCTAAATGCGCCAATTGAACAAGGCTTTAGGTTAATTGGGGCGCACACCGATAGCCCTTGTTTAAAAGTTAAGCCTAACGCCGTTAAAGTGGGTTCTGAGGGAATGATTCAGCTAGGTGTTGAAGTGTATGGCGGTGCCTTACTCGCCCCTTGGTTTGATAGAGACTTGTCGATAGCGGGTCGGGTCAGCCTGCTCAATCAGCAAGGCGAGCTGTGCAGTCGTTTAATTGATTTCGTCGCGCCGATCGCCACGATTCCTAGTTTGGCTATCCATCTGAATAGAGACGCGAACACTAAACATACCATCAACAAGCAAAAACATTTACCGCCGGTGCTGTGCCAAAGCGATGAATTAGACTTTGAACAGTTAGTGTTATCTCAGGTCGCCAAAGAGTACCCGAAAGAAAAATATAACGAGCTATTGAGCTTTGAGCTATCACTTTACGATACGCAAAAACCGGCTATCGTCGGCTTGAACCAAGATTATGTTGCATCAGCGCGCTTAGATAACTTGCTCAGCACTTTTATAGCGACGCAGGCGCTAATGAATCATCACGCTAAAACTAACTGCATCGTCGTGCTCAACGATCATGAAGAAGTTGGCAGTAAAAGTGCTAGCGGCGCTGCGGGCCCGTTCTTAGAATCGATCATTCGTCGATTGTGCGAAAGTGAAGAAACCTACCAGCGCTGTATTAGCCAATCAATGTTGATTTCTGCGGACAACGCGCATGCAGTGCATCCAAACTATAATGAATTGCATGAACCAGACCATCAGCCGCATATTAATGCAGGCCCAGTAATTAAAATAAACCACAATCAGCGCTACGCGAGTAACAGTGAAACAGTCGGTATATTCGCCCACCTGTGTAAAACTAACGATATACCCTATCAGCAGTTTGTGGTGCGCAGTGATTTGGGTTGCGGTTCTACCATTGGGCCAATAACCGCAACAGAACTAGGTGTGAGAACCATCGATATTGGCGCACCGCAACTCGCTATGCACTCGATTCGAGAACTGGCAGGTGTCGAAGATTTAGGCCATCTGTTAAAAGCATTGAGTGCGTTTATTAACTTACAACAACTACCAACAACCTAATTATTATGGCATTAAAACGATACGTAACAGAAATGGGGATGGGTGTAGATGTACACGGAGGTGACTACACCAAAGCCGCTAAGCGTGCGGTGTCCGACGCCATACGCCACTCTAGCCTTAATTTTTTCCCGCACATTGAACAAAAGCGAGAAGACATGAAACTGATCGTTAAGATCGGTGTGGTAAAACCAGAGGAAGTCGATATCGACGCCGTCGCTGCAGAACTACCTTATGGCGAGCCGACGGTTATCCCAGAAGTTGGCGGCTTAAATGTACCTGCTGAAAACGGAGTGGATTTGATGGTGATTGCGAATGCTGTGGTGTTGGTTTGCTTTGAGTCGTAGTTAACAACGCACTTTAGTTTTACCAGCCCCCACCACCTCCGCCTCCACCCCCGCCGCCAGCTCCACCGCTGAAGCCGCCGCTGGAGTTGGATGAACTTGTTGGTGCTGTGGCCGCTGCTGCTACGCTACTAGCCAAGCCTGCGCCGAGCGCAGCGCCCATGTTGCCGCCACTGAATGAATCAAAGCGCCCACCGTGGTACCAAGAAGGTGAGTAGCCTTGTCTTCCACCTTGCTCAGGCAGTGATTCGAACACTTTGGCAAATTGCTCCGACCATTTGTTTTCTACGTCTAGTGCTAAAGCGTAGGGCAATAGCTTTTCAAATAATTCAGGCGTTTTCTCTGGCGGATGTAGGATGTCTAAACGATTCTGTTCAGCAGTAGATAGATAGAGTCGAAAGCCTTCAATTTCATCCAGAAGCTTGCGACCAAAAGGGGTAGGTGCCTTTAATAAATAGTAAAATAAGGCGAATAGTGCGATGACGATAAAAGAGGCGATTAGCAACGGTAAATTGCTATAACTACCCACCATGCCCTTAATTTGTGAGGCACCTAAAAACAAGGCGCCAAATAAGAAAAATGGAATGGAGCGCTTTGACTGGGTAAAGCCCAAAGCGACAAAGGCAAACAGTAGGATGGGGAATATTTCGGCGATTTGTATGCCTGCATTACTGTTATGCAGAGCTAATAATGCCAATGAAGCGATACCGATGCCTAAGCCGATCCAGGTGTATCGTCGGTTGTTCATGTACACTGCGTCGCTATATTCGTTCTTTAAGTGTCTAGCAAATCCCCTCTTTGCAAGCGCGATAGTTGAGTTGTACTTTTTCCCTAAAGAAATTTGTTGGCCTCTTTTAAACAAACTGTCGTAGATAATATGTTCGCCACTAGAAAGTGCTTGTGTATTGCTTTTCGCCGACTTGGTGATGACAAACTCTTTTTTACTTTCTTGCCGAATACTTAAATACCCTTTTACCGCCATGTTAAGCACGGCAGCGGCAAACGACTTTTCATCGGTGTTGTTATTGACAACCATACGGTGCGCAGCAGGCGATAAGTCGCGAACTGGGTGGTAGTCCGCCACAACTACCCCTTTAGCTGGGTCGCGCCCGACTTTATCCCAGGCTTTAAAATAATAGATAGGCATCGCCAGCAGCAAGATTAAGCTGCCGAATAACTTCCAATTGTCTAACAACAGGTTAGCCTGCCAGAAAGAAGGGGGGTTGATGGCTTGTTTATCAAATTCAGAATAAACAGTAAGCCCCTGATACGGCCCTAAGCCGCGAATCGTTTCTACGAATAACTGATGGTTTTGCACATTAGCAATCGCATCGCTGTTTAATGAACCCGTATCGCCGGTTGAGGCTTGATAAAAACTTGGACTTACCGCATCGGGGTAGCTAAATACGGCAGACACCTTATCAATAGGAAATGACCAACCTTGACCAGTGACATTCCAGTTTACCTTGGCTACGTCTTGTTTACGGGTCGCTTGGCGCTTGGCGACATATTCAATGGTGAAAGTATGTTCACCAGGGGGTAGATAATGCTCTTTTTGTCCGATGTAAATACGAAAACCATTGCTAAGGTTCTGTTTATGCCAGGGTTCGTTGCGTCCATTACGTTTAACAGAAAGAACCTTAATGGGTGCATTTTCATTGAGGCCTAAGTGCCCGTACTTAGGATGTCTGTAAACGGTGGGTAAGTCGCGGTAGATGCCTCGTTTAATTTGTCTACCTTCTGCACGTACCGTAATGGTTTCGGTAACCAAAAGCTCACCGCTCCGCTGTACATCAATTTCGCTATGAAAGGATAAAATTCGCTCACTCGCGAACACGCTTTGACTAACAGCCATCGCGCAGAGCGTAAAAAGAACAAATAAAACGCGCCGCACGCTATTCACGGTTATATAACTAGCTTAGCTATCGAAATCAATTTCTGGCGACTGACGGGCCGCTTCAACATCTAATTCAAAAAATTCTGCCTCGTCAAACTGGTAACGCGTTGCAATCATGTTTGAGGGAAACGATTGGATTAAGGTGTTGTAGTCTCGCACAGCGCCATTGTAGTAGCGCCTAGCTCCCTCGATATCACCTTCAATTTCACTTAACTGGTTTTGTAAGTTGTTAAAATTCTTATCAGCTTTGATCTCAGGGTACGCTTCAACCTGCACCATTAGACCTTGTAAGGCTTGGCCAAATGCTTGCTCAGATGGACCCATTTCACTCGGGCTGTTAGATATATTGGGCGCGCGCAATTTAGTGACTGACTCAAGCAAAGAAGACTCGTGCTTGGTGAACCCCTTAATCGTTTTAGCCAAATTTGGTACTAAGTTATGGCGCTTTTTCAGTTGCACCTCTATACCGCTCCAAGCATCTTCTACATAATTTCTGCGTTTAACTAAACCATTGTAAATTGATACCCCCCAGATGACAGCGCCTACCGCCAAGATGATGAGAATCCAAAAAGCGTTTCCAGCCATGTGTTTGCCCTAAAGTCGAAAAGCGTTATTATCGCATAAGCTGGCCCCTAAGCGGTTCGGTTTAGTCTCTAATCGGTTGTCTCAACCAGATTAGGCTACAATTCAGTCATGATTCCTTTACATGATGATAACCCAACCCAAATAAACCCGATCATTACCGTGATACTGATCGTTTGCTGCATAGCCGTCTTTTTATGGCAAGTATTTTCACCGCCCGGATTACAACAATTAATTGTGATGCAACTTGGTGTTATACCCGCCTTGTTGTTTGATACGATGCATTTGAATGGCGAAACCTGGGTACCGCCATCAGCAACGGTATTCACCTCCATGTTTTTACATGGTGGTTGGATGCATATGATCGGTAACATGCTGTATTTATGGATCTTTGGTAATAATATCGAAGACGCCATGGGCCACGGTAAATTCATTGTGTTTTATTTGCTGTGCGGGGTGATTGCGGTATTTGCGCAAGCGCTACCTGACCCTAACTCGGCGGTACCGATGGTTGGTGCTAGTGGGGCGATATCCGGGGTGTTGGGCGCTTATTTATTGCTTTACCCAAAAGCTAAAGTATTGGTTGGCATCCCCATCGTGGTGTACTTACATACCATGCGGCTGCCAGCATTATGGGTATTAGGTGCTTGGTTTGTAATGCAGCTTGTTACTCCACTATTGATAGAACAAGGTGAAGGCGGTGTTGCTTTTGGCGCGCATATCGGGGGTTTTATCGCGGGTATGTTGCTCATTCCATTTTTCAAGCGACCAGACTTAAAATTACATGTTCCGTTTGTAAAATAAACTCAGGCATACCCAAGTTTAAGGGCAATAAAAAACCGGGCTATATTAGCCCGGTTCTTTTTAACCATTATGTTGGTCTTATATCTTTATTTAGAGGTAGTGAACAATCCCAAACAAGATGGCGGTTAGGCCTAAGCTACATTGGATAACGCCCTTAACGGAAGCAATTGGACCTAACTTACCTATAATTGCATTCGCTTCTAGCGCCAATACAATGATCAACGGGATAATGAAACCTATGCTACCTAAATCAGTGCTCATACCAGAAATTGGGCCGTGCTTAGAAGCTAACATGCCGTATAACATTGGCGCTGAAAATAAGGTGTTAGTTCGTGAAGCCAATAAAGCTTTTGGGCCAGCAACCGAGGCATCGCCATCGACCATGCCTAGTGCAATTTTCTGGTTTGGCCAAATGATCAACCATACATTTAAGAACATAAATGTGCCCATTAATGCCCCGAGTGCGATGTATTCGTTAAGCACTATACCACCAGCTACAAATAGCAAATAGACGCCGGTAAGGAATGTGCCCATGGCACCCCAACGAAACCACCACAAAGCCCGCGGAGCTAGCTTTTTAGATGCGTCGGATTTAGCGTCTGCAGTGGCTTCTGCAAAATAGGCGCCTTGAATAAAGTTAAAATAATATAAAAGGCCAATCCAGGTAACACCAAAAAGTACGTGGCCCCAGCGAGTTAAAAAATCTATAAATAACATGTTGATTCTCCAGTGAGTGTAATGAAGGTTTAAGTGCGCCCTAAAGCGGCAATATTATAATTGATAATGTGCACTTTAAGCGATATCGAAATGAAATTAACCATTGCGTGAGTTAAATAAAAAGGCCCGAAGTCTCGGGCCTTTTCACAAACAGTTAAACTTGGGATTTTAATAGGATAAACCTAATGCGTTTGCTACCTCAAGTGTGACGTAGTTGCTACCAAACGGTAGATTCGTACTGCGCGCATAGCGGTTAACACCGCGTTGCGTTAGTTCGCGATAGATGCCATCAACGGGGCTGTCAAAATAGCCTTCGCGGTGAAGGGCACGCTGTAATTCTGACACAAGGTTATTTGTCATATTTACATCGCAAAGCACTTCACGCCACTCAATCAACTCGTCACTAGCCTTTACTTCATGAGTAATGGTGTCGTATTCAGCAGGGATTTCGATTTCAAAGGTCGATGCGGGTTGTACCTGCTTTAACACTCTTACGGTGTTGTATTGTGCAGGTACAGGCACTTCAACCGTACTTGCGGCTTCAGAAACGACTGTGCGGGTAATGGTATTATACTCTGCCGGAACGACCACTTCCGAAACACTAGCTGGTTTGACCAACACGGTTCGAGTGATGGTTTTATAAGTAGCCGGAATCTCGGTTAAACACATTACTTCGCCGGTACTGAGGTCAGTTTTAGTTTGCAAGGCACCGTCAAGATATTGGCTGCCGCGCTTCCATACAGATTGGGCTGGCTCGTCGATCACTTCTTCGCTGATAGTTTGGTATTCAGCCGGCGTTGCAACCAATCGAGTACTTTCGGGTTTAACTAAAACTTGCTCCGTAACGGTGCGGTACTTTGCAGGGATGACTTCAATGCGCGTAGAGGCTTCACGGACTAGTTGTGTTTCCTCCATCCAATCAAATACGGGTTCTACCACTTCGATACGAGTGGCCGCTTCTTTAACCAAAACTTGTTCAATTTGTTGTTGGTAAGTAGCAGGGATAAAAACGCGTGCGTAACAATGCCCCGGTAAAGCGTTCGGTGGGAAAAGCTCACCGCCTGATTGAGAAGCCGCGGCCAACGCCAATTGCGCAGCATTTGCTTCTGCTCGGGCTGCTTCAGCCTGAGCTTGAGCGATTTCTGCTTGTGCTAAGGCACGGGCAAGCTGCCCATCAGCACCTGTATTTGTTGCCCCACCTTGTGTGATGTCGGTTTCTCCGCCGTAACTTGTGCAACCCGTGAGCACGATACTTGCGGCAGTTAAAAGGCCAGGAATGCTAATTAGTTTATTCATTATAAAGCTCTGTATTTAAATTATCCGTAGTTGACCGCCTGTTAGGCGAACGTTCAGTTTGGTGCATTCTAATGCAATAAGCAACTTAATTCAAAAAACTATAACGGTTTGCACCTAATTTTTTCACCAGCAATAAATGGCATAATAAATAGCTTGTGTTGCATTTAGAAATGCTTGAATTAGGAAACTGCTTATTTTTATCTGCGTAATATTATTGCTTCTTCTTTTAAAAACATAATGATTATGGGTAGTTTAACAGCTATTCATATCAAAATACGGCCTTCATTGCACTGACTAGACCAGCGGGAATAGCCTTAAAAATAAAGCCTATCTAAATGGACCACGGGTCAATTAAAAATAAAGATGGTTAGTTGACTTAGGCCGACTAATGAAAGCGACGCGTAAAGAATCAACAAACTGCTATAATCGCGCGCAAAATTACAGACCCGATTTATAATGAAAGTATTAGTTACTGGTGGCACAGGTTTTACAGGAAAAGCTTTAGTAAAGCGCTTATTAGACGAAGGCCATGAAGTGGTTGCACTCGATTACCAAGAAGGCATTAAAACTAAAGAGCTATCCGACTGGGGGGCCAAGGTCATCATTGGCAGTGTAACCGATAAAGCAGTGCTGAAAGAGGCGATGCAGGGCGTGCAAGTTGTGCAGCATTTAGCGGCGGCGTTTAGAGAGCTGGATGTCCCGAACGAGTATTATGATGAAGTGAACGTTCAAGGCGCTCGTAATACATTGGAATCGGCTGAAGAAGCAGGGGTTGAAAAGTTTATCTATTGTTCAACCTGTGGTGTGCATGGCAATGTAGACAACCCGCCAGCAGCAGAAACAGCGCCAATACAGCCGGGTGATTATTACCAGCGTACAAAATATGAAGCTGAACCAATTGTTGCTGAGTTTGCAGCACGTGGCATGAAAACCGTTATCTTACGACCGACCGCGCTATATGGCCCAGGTGATCCAGAGCGCTTTGGAATGATTTTCCGCCGCGTTAAAAAAGGCACTTTTCCCATCTTCGGAAACGGTAAAGCGTTTTATCATCCCGTTTATGTTGAGAATTATGTGGATGCTTCATTGCTGGTGCAAGAGCCAGGCGTGGGCGATGGTGAAACGTACTTAATTGCTGATGAAGACTATATCGAGGTGAAAGACCTAGTACTTAAGGTCGCTAAGGCGATGGGTAAGCAAGATACGGTTAAAACGCCACACCTGCCATTATTACCATTGCGTATCGCAGGGTATGTAGTAGAAGCGGTTTGCAAACCGTTTGGTATTGCGCCGTTTATCTTTCCGCGTCGGGTAGATTGGTATCGGCAGAATCGGGCCTTTGATATTTCTAAGGCGAAAGCAGAAATTGGTTACAAGCCGAAAATAGCCTTGGATGAAGGCTTGAAGAATACGTATGATTGGTATTTGAAAGAGGGTTATTTGTAGTCTTAAACCCTACGAACAACGTTAGCTTGAACAATATACAGACCCATTTAGAAAACCCTTTTGATCAAATCGGCGAAGATGATGTGGTCATCAATGTTGATTATTTTCTGAGCGTCTGCAACAGGAACAGATTTAAGCATTTAAACTCGCAGCTAAGTTAGGATATTGCAGTTGCATGCCAAGTAGCTGCTTCATTTTGGTATTGTTAATTCGACGCTACTCTTGCAAGTAACTACGCATAGCTGGGCTGAGAATTTGCATCGCCTTTGACAAAGAAACTTCTGGTGGGTGGGGTAAGTTACAAAAATCAGCCACTGCTTTAAAGTAGCTGGTCATAGTGCTGGGCTCGTCATCGCAGATATTAATAATTTCGTTGTTGCAATTGCTTGTCATCGCTAAGTAGCATGCATGGGCTAAGTCATCAGCATGAATACGATTGGTCCAGGGTGCTTGTTCGGCATTTACCATGGGCTGTCCGCTTTCAATGCGCTTTAACGGCAGGCGTTCTTTGGCGTAAATACCGGGTACACGCAATATGATGTAGGGCCGCTTAAATTTTGTACACCACCGGGTAAGCGTTTGCTCGACACTCACTCGCCGATGCGCGCGCTCAGTGACTGGATGGAGTGGTTCACTTTCATCAATCCAGCGGCCTTGGCAATTTCCGTATACACCGGTAGTGCTAATCAGTACCAGCTTATTCACCTTATTCGCAGGTAGGTTTGCCAATACACCGGCAAGTCTAGTGTCTTCTAGTCCAATGGGTGATGGAGGGGCAAAGTAAAAGATGTTGAATGATGCTGCCGTACCTAGACCAGATTGCAAACGGTTCGCCTCTTGGTCTAGATCAATGCACCGCGAAGCGATACCCTTTTGCTCGCAAGTGGCTTGGCTTGCTTTCGATCGGACCCAACCGACGGGTTTTAGCCCGTTTTGTTGACACAATAATGCAACCCTCTGCCCAATATCGCCACAGCCAATGAGTTGGATTTGGCTTACTTCTTCCACTGCTTGGGGTTTATCTTCAGGGCTTTGAGTTTGCGATATAAATGCGTGCGTTCTACCCCAGATAATTCAGCTAATGCACTAACGTTGCCGTTTAATTGACTAAGGTGAAACTCAAAGTAGTCTTTTTCAAAGTTATCACGAGCATCTCGGTAATCAGCTAAATAGCCCTTTTGTTTAACTTGGTGGCTTGGTAATTCTTCGCTGTCAATGGGGTTTAGGATAGAATCAATTTCAGCCGCTTCGATCTTACTACTGCCTCCCATCACCAGTAAGCGTTGAATGACATTGATCAATTCACGCACGTTGCCGGGCCAATGGTGTTGGCGAAGCTGATTAACCGCAGCGGTGCTTAGTTGCCTGTAGGGGAGTTGTTCGGCATTGACAGCGTGATTAATATAAAACTTGGCGAGTGACTCTATGTCATCGATATGTTCGAGTAGGGCGGGTACATATATGGCCATCACATTCAGACGAGAGTACAGGTCTTGGCGAAAACGGCCCTCTTCTACCATTTTTTCTACAGCTTGATTGGTGCTGCTGATTATGCGCACATCGACCTCAATCGGTTGGCTGCCGCCCACCCGTAAAAAGCGCCCAGCTTGCAATGCACTCAATAACTTGGCTTGCATTTTGGCGTTAAGGTCGCCGATTTCGTCTAAGTATAAAGTGCCCCCTTCGGCTTGTTCAAAACAACCCGCTTGTACGGCGCCGCCTTCTTCGCTACCAAATAATCGTCTGCCAACATTGACAGCGGGAATAGCGGCCAAACTAATTTCCACAAATGGCGCAGTACTGCGAGGGCTAGCTTGATGCAACGCACGAGCCACCACGCCTTTGCCGCTTCCGGGGGCGCCAGCAATCATGACCCAACTCGCGGTTTTTCCAATGCGCGTGACGAGTTCACGCAAAGCCGTAATTTTAGAACTATTGCCTATGAGATCTGCTACCGGTTCGACTTGTTGACGTAATTGACGCAGTTCCTTGCGTTGCTCGCGGCTTTCAAGCGCTCGATTTAAAGTAATGAGTAGCTTTGCCGTACTTAATGGCTTTTCTAGAAAATCATAAGCACCGAATTGAATGGCTTCGACTGCAGTTTCGACGGTACCGTGGCCTGAAATCATAATGGTGGGTGATTGGCTACCCGCTGCTTGAAATTCTTGTAAGAGGCTAATGCCATCCACATCCGGCATCCAAATATCCATAAAGATGGCGTCGAAAACATTGGCCTTAAAGGCGGCTCGTGCGAGTTCACCATTGCCAGCGGTAGAGATGGTATAGCCTTCGTCTTCAAGAATGTCTTGTAACACCTCGCGGATACTAGGTTCGTCATCAATGACCAATATATGTGCGCTTTTATTCATCTTGTTGCAAGGGTAATCGAACTTTAACTAGACCGCCGCCAGTACCAGATTGGTTAGTTACGCTAACATAACCATGGTGTGCTTCGGTGATGCGTTTAACAATCGCCATGCCAAGTCCGGTGCCGGATTGCTTATTGGTGGCATAAGGCTCAAAAACCCTGCTCAGCATGTCGTCGCTGAACCCCGGGCCGTTGTCGCTGATGCTAAGCAGTATACCGTCTTGTTGATCTAGCAATTGTTGTTCAATGGTGATGCTAATCAACGATTTATCTAGTTCTTGCGTTGCCTCTAAGGCATTACTGATTAAATTATTTAGCACTTGTCTGATGCCATCTTTGTCGGCGTGTAGCGATGGCAATGTGTCGTCTGCGATAAAATTAAAGATGGTAGTGTGTTCAAGAGGCCTGTTTAACTCAATACTATCTTTAACTAAACTATTTAAATTAAACGGGGAAAAATGCAGACGTTCTGATCGTGCATAGTTTGAAAATGCGTCGACCATGCGCTTCATGGTGTCAACTTGCTCGGAGATAGTTCGAGTAGATCGATCTAATGCTTCTCGGTCTGCTATGTCAACGTTGTTCAGATACTTGCGCCTAATTCGCTCTGCCGACAGTTGAATCGGGGTGAGCGGGTTTTTAATTTCATGAGCCAAGCGCCTAGCTACTTCTCCCCAAGCTGCGTCCCTTTGCGCCGTCACCAGTTTGGTGACATCATCAAACACCACTACCCAGCCACTATCACTATCTTCTTGTGAGTCTAATTGGGTGACGCGGACCAAAAGAATTTGCTTGCCGCGTTCAGACTCAATGGGGAGCTCGACTTCATCTGTAGCGCCATCTTGCATAGCCGTCGCAATACGGTTGAACAAAGGGGCTAGGCTAGTCGCTTTGGCGCTAATCTGCTGGCAGTTTTGTTGTTTGTAGTGGTCTAGTGGTAATTTCAGTATGCCAGAGGCTCGTTCGTTTGCGGTTAGTAGGTTTTGTTGTTCATCAAACGACACGACGCCGGACGATAAATGCGATAGCACCGTTTGCAAATACGCTCGTTGGTTCACTTCCTTAAGGTGGTTGGTTTCCGCCTCACCTTGTGAGCGTCGGATTTGGCTTATCATGGTGTTAAATGAGCTGACCAACAAGCCAAGCTCATCATCGCTTTTAACCGGTAAGCGAGTGTTGTAATCACCGGCAGCTACTAAACGTGTGCCTTCCGCCAAGTCTCTCAGCGGGGCCACCAATCGGCGGGCAGCAAATAAGGCAACCCATAGCGAGATCAGGACAGTCATGATGGTGATCAGTGACAGCGAAATTAAAAAACTAATCTTAAGCGGCTTACGTAAATAAGCTAAACGATTATATTCTGATGACGCTAACTCAAGGCTGTCACCTAAGCGCGCGTAACGCAGCGGCAACAATTCAATCACCTGAAGGATATTTTTCTCGCCCGACAATGAACGCGAATTAACGGGAACAAGCACACGGTACTGTAGCGCATCGCCGGTGGGTTCAAGCTTCGCTACTGTGCTGCCACTTCGCGCTTTGTTCATCGATTGTTTATCCGGTGTATCAGGAAACAAAGTGGTGGGGTTTTGGTTGCTGGTTGCAATCACTTGCCCCCTAGGGCTATATAAGTCTATTTCTATGTATGATCGGCTTTGGCGAATTTCATCCAATAAGCGGATAGTGTCGATATTGGTTGCGGCGTTACTGACCTTACCGGCATCTGTTTGTGCTTTACTTATCAGCTCGTCCTTGCTCGCTTCAAGAAAACCTTGTCCTAACAACAGTGCATCACCGAGTGCCTGTTCTATGCGCACGTCAAACCAACTATCGATACCTTTCGATAAGAACTGTGCCGAGAAATAATACACTACACTAATTGGCAAGCAGGTAAGCAGCAAAAAAAGCGCAACTAAGCGCATCATTAACCTTGAACCCACTATGCGTTTTCGATACTGATTGGCTAAGCGGATGAAGTTGGCGATGACAAACAGCAATAAAATGATGATGCCGAAGATATTGACAACTAATAAGCTGGTAAACCATTGGCCCCCTATTTGCGCTTTTTGTGCAGCGACGGATAATAAAAAACTGGCAATCAGAAAAAATACCGACACCACAATGATTGGTATCGGGCCTAAAAATTTGCGTATTAAGGCTTTATTTATCAATGTTACTGAATAACTTAAAACCAGCGCAGAGGCAGCTCGAGTGTATGTGCATTACGGGGTATTAGGCTGCACGGTCCACGAACGAGTTTCGCTCTTTAATCTCCACGAACGAGAGACATAAGCGACTATGCGCAATGCGGGAGGTAGAGCTTCTATGTCTAACTTGATACGCAGACGCAGTAAATAACCCTTCGCGCTTTTGGGCATGGTGTGACTAACTAAATCCGTGTTTAAGCTGTATGCTTCTATCGAAGACAACAATTCGCGGATTGACGCGAACGACTGCGTGTCGTGACGATTCGTGCTTTCTAATTGGTAACGATCGCTTAAAGAGTGGTAACTAATAGTGTGTCGTTGTTGCCAAGTCGCTAAGTGTTTATTGGGAATGAGGCTGCGTTTGCTTAATAAAGTTAAGCGGCTGGTCAGGGTAACGGGGATGCCATTATGTATGGCTTCGGTTACGGTATCATTGAGTTTCAGAGTAAACTCAGCATTGGCATTTAGCTGGGTTTGATTCAGTGTAGCGTTCGCGAGTGAGATAGTAAAACTGTTGGCTGCGTTGGCGTTTTGTGGTAAAGCACTGCACCACAACAATAAGCAAAGCAACTTACAAAGCGGTCTACTTAAGGTGGCAGTGAGAAACCTCAGCATTTTTCAAGCAAGCTATAGTAAAAACCATCACCACTATGGATGCCGGGTAAGCGTTGTCTACCGTTAGTGGTTTCAAGACCCAATTCTTTAGGCAATGGTCGAACGCTCGCATCTGCGTTAGATGCTACGAACTGCGCAACCTGCTGATCATTTTCTAAATGTAGAATTGAGCATGTCGTATACATAAGTAGGCCTCCAGGTTTTAGCATTGCCCAGCACTGGTGTAGCAAGGCGCTTTGTTGCGCGGCAAATTGTAGACTATTTTCTGGATTTCGGCGAAATTTTATATCGGGGTGGCGGCGCATTACGCCAGTGCCTGAACAGGGAGCATCTAATAAAATTCGATCAAACGCAGTGCCGTCCCACCAGCTTGTGTCGTCTACTTGTTGCTTGCTTAAGGAAATCACCTTGGGAGAAAAGTTAAGACGTTGCATATTGGCGTGCAAGCGATCTAAGCGGTGTTTAAAGTCAACTGCTGTAACAGAGGCTAATTCGGATTCGGTTTCGAGAATAAGGCCTGTTTTACCACCTGGTGCAGCACAGGCGTCTAGAACATGCTGACCTTTTTGAAGATCTAAGTGCAGTACCGAAAGTTGTGCGGATTCATCTTGTACAGAGACATCACCCTCACTAAATCGTGGTAGTGCTGAAACACTTATCGCAGAATCTAAAGTCACGCCAATGGGGCTTTGTGCTGTCGGGATAGCGTTAATATTGTCAGCTTTAAGTCGTTCAAGATAAGCATCACGCGTGGTCAATCTTTGGTTTATGCGCAATGTCATCGGGGGGTGTTGCAGCGATGCACGTAGAATATCAATAGCTTGAATTGGCCAGTCTTGTTTGATCTGTTGCGTTAACCAATCGGGATAGCATTGATATAGCTGCGTAGCATTAGGTTCAAAGGGTGTGTCGGCAGTTTCTCGTAGATAGTTACGCAGCACCGCATTGACGATGTTCTTGGCCCATTCGCGGCGTAATACGCGCGTTGCTTTAACAGCCTCGTCGACCACAGCGTGTTTGGCGCTACGCATGTGATCTAATTCGTACAAAGCGGTAATCAGCAGCGCGTTTAATATACGATCTTTGGCTTTAAACGGTTTCTTTAGTTTTGAATTGAGTACGGATTGATACCAAAGCGCCCAACGTACGCTGCCATAGCACAACGCTTTGAACAAGGGGTGATGGCGTTCGTTTAATGTCGAGCCAGCGGATTCGATGGCGTCATCTAAAGAACGGGGTTCATCAATAACGGCAGACAGTGCTTTTGCGGCGGCTAGTCGAACGGTAACCGGCTTTGGTTTAGGCTTAGTCAAACTGTTGCCCTATTTCGAGTGCAAAGCCGTTCAGAAAATCTTTAGTGGCCATCGGCTTGCCACCTGGTTTTTGGATACGGGTAAGCACCAAGCAACCTTCGCAGGTTTGTACGCTAATGCCACTTTCATTGATGTGCGTAATGTGGCCGACTATACTGCTTGTTTGTTCATTATTAGTCTTCGTGCTGAGTACGCGCAGAACCGTGTCGTTTATGCGTATTGTTGCAACAGGCCACGGGTTAAACGCCCTCACTTTATTGTGCAACGTGAGGGCTTTCTGGTTCCAATCTAAATTAGATTCTTGTTTATCTAATTTTCTAGCGTAAGTTACGCCCTCATTAGTTTGTGCTTGCAGTTTTAATTCACCGTTTAAAATGGCAGCGAGGTTTTCCGTCAGGCATTGTTTGCTCAGTGCCATTAGGCGATCGTGCAAGCTGCCACCAGTTTCGTGCGCGCTAATGTCGAGAGCCGCTTTCGCTATGACTGGACCGGTATCTAAGCCTTTTTCCATTTGCATTAAGCAGACTCCACTTTGCGTGTCTCCGGCTTCAATAGCTCGTTGAATCGGCGCCGCACCGCGCCAGCGCGGCAATAACGAAGCGTGGACATTCACGCAACCAAGCCGTGGCATTAACAGCACCTTAGACGGCAAGATTAAACCGTAAGCAGTGACTACCATTAAATCGGCATTAAGGTGAGCAACCAGCTTTTTATCTTCGGCGTTGTTGAATGAATGTGGTTGAAAAACGGGTAGGCTTGCTTCAAGCGCCTTTACTTTTACAGGTGAAGCGCTGAGGCTTTTACCGCGACCTGCTCGGCGGTCGGGTTGGGTGAATACCCCAACAATATCAATATCAGCGGCCAATAAGGCCTCTAGGCTTGCGACTGCAAAATCTGGAGTGCCCGCGAATATGATGCGCGGTCTACGGTTAGTCATGGTTTGGGGGAGCGGCCCAGTTAATTTTAGGCGGCTTGCTTTGCTTCTTTTATCAGCTTCTTGCGAATGCGGTCTTGCTTCATTCGAGAAAGATAATCGACAAATACTTTACCATCCAAATGGTCTATTTCGTGTTGGATGCAAATGGCAAGCAGTGCGTCGGCTTCGGTGGTAAAAGTGTGCCCTTGTGTATCTTGTGCCTCTATGACAACGTGTTCTGCTCGTTCTACCGCTGCGAATATTTCAGGTACCGACAAGCAACCTTCTTCACTGGTGACGTTGCCCGCTTTGCTTTTGATAATTGGGTTGATAAACACCTGTAAATTACTTTTGTCTTCAGTGATGTCGATCACCACAACACGTTTTGCTACGTTTACTTGAATGGCTGCAAGGCCGATGCCAGGTGCATCATACATCGTCTCGGCCATGTCCTTTACCAGCGTTTTAATCTCTGCGTTGAAATCGGTAACTTTTTTGGCAACTTGTCGTAGTCGGTTGTCGGGATATCGTAAAATCTCTAGCTTAGCCATAATTGTATTGTTCAAGTTTTATCTGAATTAGGCTGAAACAAAAAGTTGCCCAATAAAGTGATGACAATTGTATCATTGCTGCGTTCAAACCCCAATGTGACAAATTTCTTAGCCAGTATGCAAGCCGTAGCAAAGAGCGACCAGTTTATCCAATTTGAAAAGGCGTTTCTCGCACCTCGCTACTGGTCTACTTGGTTAATGATGGGGTTTGTGTGGCTAAGCTCAAGTCTGCCGCGACCCGTCGCAATCAAAATTGGTGATGGGGTCGGTTGGCTATTTAAATCATTAAATAAAAAACGTAGGCATATTGTTAAAACCAATCTGGCACTTTGTTTCCCAAATCGCTCAGCCAAAGAGCGCTTGGAGCTCCTCAATGAGCACTATCGATATTATGGGCGCAGTGTGGTCGACCTTGGTTTACTATGGTGGGCGCCCTTTAAGCGCTTAGAAAAACTAATCACCTTCAAGGGGGAACAAGCCTACTTAGAAACCTTAAAAAAACACAATGTCATCTTAATTTTGCCCCACTTTATCGGGCTTGATTGCGCAGGCAGCTTTTCGTCGATTTTACACCCCTCGATTTCGATGATGAAGACGCAAAAGAATGCCTTACTTAACTGGCAATTGTGGCGTGGACGTACCCGCTTCAAACCCACTCGGGTTATTATGCGAGACCAAGGTTTACGGCCGCTCATAAAGGCAGCAAGAAATGGAGTAGCGTGTTATTACATGCCAGATGAAGACTTTGGTGAAAGTAGCTTAACTCTTTACGCCCCCTTTTTTGGTCAGTCAACTTCTACCCTAACCACGTTGCCACGTATGGCAAAAATGGCTAACGCTAAAGTCGTTGCCGTATTGCCGAGAATGAATGCCGCGGGGTCTTATGAAGTTGAATTTACACCCGCCTTACAAGGTTTTCCATCGGGTGACGACATGGCGGACGCAGTTGCAGTCAATCAGGTGATTGAAGAAGCAGTTAATGTCGCCCCTGCACAGTATATGTGGACCTTACAATGGTTTCGTTCACAACCAAATAACCAGCCATCACCATACTTATAAACCAGTGAACATCTTAGTGATTAAACAAAGCTCTTTGGGCGATGTTTTGCATAGTACCGCTGCGATGGCTGCAATTAAACAGCAGTATCCAGATAGCAAGTTAACCGTATTGACCAATTGTAATAGTGCCCAAGTGCTAGCAAGTAACTCACATATTGATGAACTCATTCAATTTGATTACCTGACTATTAAGCAAAATGGGTTACGTGGTTTAAGTGGCGCGCTTAACGAAATGATGCGAGTGATTAAATTGGTTCGCAGGCAAGAATTTGATCTAGCCTTTGATTTGCAAGGCCTGTTTAGGTCAGTGTTGTTTTTGTACTTTGCCCGAGCCAAGCAGAAGTTTGTAAAAGGGCGCTGGTTAGGTTTACAAGGGTTTAAAAACAAGCAATTGCATGCGCTAGAAGAGATCTCTCAGGTATTGCAGTTGGCAAATATTAAGCCAGGTTATGCGATGAGTTTAAACAGTTCTGAGGAAGATATGCGTAGTTTAGACAAGGTGTTAGCGGCGCATTACTTATTGACGGAAAGCGGTGTGGTTTCTAAGCCAATGATAGTGATTAGCCCGTTTACTCGATGGCCGTCCAAAAACTGGCCCTTGGCACATTTTATCGAATTAGCCAAACAGTTAGCGACTATTCAAAACCAACGATTCCAAGTTGTAATCACGGGCACTTTGGTGGACAAGCCGATGATTTCGCAAACGATGGACTTACAAAAAACACAGGTGGTCAACTTGGCCGGCGAGTTAAACCTTACCGAGCTTGCTGAGTTGATGCGGCTGTCTGCGCTAGTGGTGTCTGGAGATAGCTTTCCTATGCATTTAGCGAGTGCAGTAAACACGCCGCTACTTGCCTTATTTGGGCCAACCGACGAACAAAAAACAGGGCCGCTAGCAGCCAGTGCTAAGGTATTACGGGCAGTAGACTGCAATAAATGTGATTTACCAAATTGCCCACGTCAGTGCCTAAGTAATCTGCCGGTCGATACGGTATTAAATCAAGCTAAAAGCCTATTGCTTAATCACCGTTAGTGAACCACTAAGCGTTGCTTTTTTGGTATCTACCGCAAGTATTTTACACTCCGCATTTCCTGTAACCGGCCCATTAATCGCAGTGGTCGATGCCGTCCCTTTAATGACGGCTAGTCCAGTACACGAAAGACCGGTTTCTTTATGAACAAGTTTAATATCGATGCTCACTTTGTCACCTGATATAACTCCATTAACAGCGGTGTCTTCACCAGTTAATTTCACGGTACCGTCTTTGGCAACCACTAATAAAACATCGATAGAGTCTTGTTGTTGTGGTATGCCGCTGCCGGAGTAAGTTACGGTTAAATCCCCCTTGTAGGTGCCTGCAAATTTGGCAGACTCGGCTCCGCCATCGCTTGTTTGTGAACCACTGCCCGTGTCAGTAATGCTGCTTTCCTCTGAGCATCCAGTGATGCTAAAGATACAAAAGAGCGCGAAAAAAGGTGCGAGAAAATATTTCATTTTATGTTTTTTAAATTAATTAGAGAGAGGACAACTGGCTTTTTCAAACTTAGATTAAATGGTATTTCTAAAAATTGGATGCGTAAAGATGCAAGCCGAATAAGGGCAGTTTAATTGAGACCACAATGCCGTAGCAATGGCTCTATCGATGGTTCACGGCCTCTAAACTGTGCAAATAACTTAGCGGGAGGTTCGCTACCCCCTTTTTGTAAAATATTTTCAAGGAAGTCACGTCCGGCCTGTTCATTAAATAAGCCTTCGTCTTCAAAGCGACTAAACGCGTCAGCAGACAGCACTTCCGCCCATTTGTAACTGTAATAACCCGCCGAATAACCACCCGAAAAAATGTGGCTAAAGCCGTGCGCGAAGCGGTTAAATGTGGGCGTTTCCGTCACGGATACTTGTGCGCGAACTTCATCTAAAGTAGCCTGTACATCAACTTTGTCATCTCCTGCGTGCAGACGGATATCAAACAATGAAAATTCAACTTGCCTTAACATTTGCAGCGCAGCATGAAAGTGTTTGGCTTTAAGCATTTTGTCTAATAATTTATCCGGTAGTGACTCGCCAGATTCCACATGGCCAGAAATAAAGTCTAAAGCTTCACGTTGCCAACACCAATTTTCTAGAAACTGGCTTGGCAATTCAACCGCGTCCCACGGTACCCCGTTGATCCCAGCCACACTAGCAATGTCTACTTGAGTGAGCATATGGTGCAGTCCGTGGCCAAATTCGTGAAATAAAGTGATGACATCATCGTGTCTAAGTAAAGAAGGCTTCCCCTCTTCTGGTGCACTAAAGTTACAATTTAAAAAGGCAACGGGCTTTTGATTAAGTGTTTCGGTAACGCGGCGATTAGTACAAGTAGCCATCCACGCCCCACCATTTTTGTTCTCCCTAGCAACTAAGTCCAGATAAAATGAACCAAGTAATTCACCACCAGAATCAACAATTTCAAAAAAGTGTACATCCTCGTGCCAAACTGCTGGCTTAACAGCTTCACGCACATGGATAGAAAATAGCTTTTCAACCACGGTAAACAAACCACTTAACACTTTAGGTAGTGGGAAGTATGCGCGCAGCTCTTCTTCTGAAAATTGGAAAACTTGTTGTTTTAACTTTTCAGCGTAATAGCCCCGATCCCATGCTTCAAGTTGGTCAATGCCGTCTAGTTGTTGAGCGAATGCTTTAAGTTCATCGTCTTCCTTTTTCGCCGCGGCTTTACTGTGTTGCGCTAGTTCTAACAAGAAAGATTCTACTTCGTTTACGTCCTTAGCCATCTTGGTTTCAAGTGAGTATGCGGCGTAATGATCAAACCCCAATAGTTTTGCAAGTTTATGGCGCTTTTTAATCAGCTTGCGCATTACTTTACTATTGTCCCATTTACCGGCGTGCGGCCCTTGGTCGCTTGCGCGGGTACTATAAGCCGTGTACATTTCTTTTCGAAGTGTCCGATTTTCTGCATAGGTTAAAAACGGGATGAATGACGGAGCTTGCAGATTAAATTGCCAACCTTCTTTATCTGATTGCTCGGCTAAGCTTTTTGCTGCGCTAATAGCAGAATCTGGCAAACCGGCCAAATCAGCTGGATCGGTAATGATTAACGTCCAAGCTTGCGTAGCATCCAGCACGTTTTGCTGAAATTGATTGCTCAGTTTAGATAATGCGCTACTGAGCTTTTTATAGTCTGCTTGCTGTGCTTTCGATAAGCCGATACCAGATAGTTTGAAATCGCGAAGCTGGTTGGTAATAACGGTTTTTTGTGCAGCGTTTAAGTGGCCAAAGTCAGTCGAGCCTGCTAACGCTTCAAAGCGCTTGAATAAGGCTTTGTTTTGACCGACTTCGGCGGAGTAATCGCTTAAAATAGGTAAGGCATCTTGTACGACTTGGCGTA
Organism: Candidatus Poriferihabitaceae bacterium; assembly: GCA_965237995.1. Lineage (GTDB taxonomy): Bacteria > Pseudomonadota > Gammaproteobacteria > Arenicellales > Poriferihabitantaceae > JAAELZ01. The sequence continues at coordinate 234,888 of CBDEGO010000006.1, read as the reverse complement.
GCTCATCGGTATTTTTAATCGAGTTTAGATGGCTTACCGGCGACCATAGTTGCTCTAGTTGGTCATCAATAGCCTCTAAAGGTTCTACAAAATTGTCCCAAGTTGGCTTAACTTCATTTTCACACAGCTGGGTTATTGTCTCTCGATTGCCGGTTAAAACCTGCGATAGTGCGGGCAAAATATGCTCAGGTTTAATTAGGTCGAACTTAGGATACGGTTTACAATCCAATAGCGGATTTTCATTCATTGGTTCTTTATATAGTATGGCGAAATTAAGTTTTGATTTTATCGTGATTGGCGGTGGAAGTGGTGGAATTGCGAGTGCACGGCGTGCAGCCAGTTATGGCGCAAAAGCCTTAGTGGTGGAATCTGGCCCGTTGGGCGGCACTTGCGTGAACGTAGGTTGCGTGCCTAAGAAAATCATGTGGACCGCGGCGCATATTGCTGAACAGGCTGCGATGGCGACAGACTACGGTTTCGATAGTCAGTTAGGACAATTAGATTGGAGCGCTTTAAAGCAAAAACGCGATGCTTACATTGCGCGACTAAATGGAATTTACGCCAGAAATTTGGACAACTCAAAAGTAGAAACTATTATTGGGCATGCTAAATTTGTTGATTCCAACACGATACAAGTCAACGGTAAAGAATATAGCGCTGATCACATTTTAATCGCGACCGGCGGTTATCCTTGGGTGTCCGATATTTCTGGCGCAGAACTAGGTATTAGTAGCGATGGCTTTTTTCAGCTAGAAAATTTGCCACAAAGTTGCTTAGTTGTCGGTGCAGGTTACATCGCTACGGAGTTGGCTGGTGTGTTAAATGGTTTAGGCTGCAAGGTCACATTGGGCTTGCGTAAAGATAAGGTGCTGCGAGCATTTGATCATGACCTTCAAGCCATCCTAACGGAGCAAATGATCGAAAATGGAATAGATATAAAGACAGGTTTAGCGATTGCTTCTCTCGATAGAACCGAACAAGGTTTAATCAAAGTAATGGGTACAGATGAAGTAGAAATTGGCCGCTATCACACAGTGGTGTGGGCCATTGGACGTCTGCCACAAAGCGATCAATTAGGTTTGACTGAAGCTGGCATCGAAACCAATAAAGCAGGCTATATCCCAACTGACTTACAACAAAATACCAATGTGCAGGGAGTCTACGCAGTTGGAGATGTAACTGGACGAGCAGCGTTAACTCCTGTTGCAATAGCGGCTGGGCGTAAGTTGGCAGACAGGCTATTCAATAGCGATACGCAAGCCACATTTAACTATGATCTGATCCCTACCGTCATATTTACCCACCCACCGATTGGCACAGTTGGTTTGAGTGAAGCACAGGCAGTGGAGCAATTTGGTGAAGATTCAATCAAAGTCTACAAAAGTCGGTTTGTAAACATGATGTACGCAGTTTCTGACCATAAACCGCCTACGTTCATGAAGTTAGTTTGTCACGGCGCCGATGAAAAAGTAGTTGGTTGCCACATTATTGGCGAAGCGGCGGACGAGATGTTACAAGGCTTTGCGGTGGCCATTACGATGGGCGCAACCAAGTTAGATTTTGATAATACCTTGGCTATTCACCCCACAGCTGGGGAAGAGTTAGTCACCTTGGTTTGAGCCTAAAACAGTTATCGTTTTTTAACGCTTTTAGGCGTAGGTTCTACCTTTTAAAAAGAGTAAAATACGCGAAATTTTTAGCTGTGTTTTCGTATAAGTGAATATGTTGAAAAAGCACTGGCTCTGGCTAGTGGTACTATTAGCAATTGGACTGCGTCTTTGGTTTAACTGGGTAAGCCTAAGCTACCTGCCAGCAACTAGCGACGAGGCCTCTTCGGTGTTATGGGCAAAGCATATCGCCGAAGGAAATTGGCCATTGTTGTTTATTGCGCAACCCTATCAATTTCCGTTTGAATCCTATTTGATGTCACTGTTAGTGGACTGGATGCCACGCAATGCATTTGGCGCGCGCTATCAGGCATTTACATTAGGCTGGCTGGCCTTAGGTTTGATGTTAGTCATTGCCGCTAAAATATTGCCGAAGGGCTCGAGATGGCCTGCACTGTTGTTAATCTTGTTACCGTCTGCTTACTGGGTACAGCATAGTTCGGGGTATACGCCTCCACAGTATGCCAGCACATTATTTTTTGTTGTGCTTATTTTGTTTTTGGCCTCAAGTGCAACATTGACAAAGCGAAATGGCTGGTTCATTTTTATTGCCGCGTTAATTGCTGGCTTATCAACTAGTAACCACTTAGTTGCAGCGCCCACCATGGTTGCCGCAGTCATCGTGCTGCTATTGGTCAAGTCCAACCATAACGGGTTACGTCGCATCATTATTCTCGCTGCTGGCTTATCCTTAGGTCTTGCGCCCTATCTGTGGGTAACGCTCACACAACCAGAAGCCTATGGTGAAGTGAGTGAAACCGTCACCTTGCTGCAAGCCGGGTTAAATTTTTATGAGTTTGCCATCCCACAGGCTTTAGCAGGCGTCATGGGCATTAAGCCCACTTTGTTTACTGATCTAAAGTTAGAGGTTGGTTGGGGCTTATTTTTGCGATGGCCATTTGTGTGCATTTATTTGTTCATACTTATTACTGCGCTTGTTTACCGAGTAATCAGCTTGTACCAAGAGCTGCGAGTAAATAAAACGCTGTCGTCACAAACAATCGATATTTTTATCTTATCTACACTCGGTACTTTGGCTGCTTTTTCTGTCGCAGATAAGGCGGGGTGGGACCAATATCGATTTCTACTTCCTATCGTGTGCAGTTTTCCTTTTATCGTCGCGTTTGTGTATCACCATTTCTTGAAATCACGTGTTGCTGCGAAAATATTGGGTACCTTCGTTATGGCCTACGCATCGCTCAACGTCATTTATTTGTCACAAATGATTATGCTATGGACCGATGACGACAACGACGTAGCAAAAATTGCCTATACGGCGGACTTGGCTTCGGTTATCGATTACTTAAACGCCACTAAGGTGACGCATTGTTACGCTTCATTCTGGATCGCTTATCGAATCACCTTCGAAACGGATAACCGCATTACCTGTGCCCAACCCTATAACGAGCGTTTTCCTGGGTGGCCCGTACCGTACAAAGAGGAAGTAGACCAGCAAGAAAACACCCCAGCCATTATGATGGAATCGGATCGTTCTACCTTGTCGGCATACCGATTCATGCAGCACTTATATACTTCGTTTTTGCATTCTGATCGCACAAGAATTGGGCCATATATTGTTTTTGATAACTTTATCCACAAGAAGTTCAAGCAAAGCAAAAAGCTTAGCGTACCAAGTGAAGCGTATTCTGTCTTTTACGACCCGGCCTCAGGAGGTGGTCCACTTGTTCAATTAAATGGTGATAACCCTACTCTGCGGTGGGTGAGCGAAAAAAACCAGCACAAAGGTATGCGTCTGAGGGTTGAACTAGAAGAGACGTATCCAATTGATTTGGTTGATTTAGCCTACCATGATGAAAACGAGTCGAAACCAGTTGCCACAGCAATCTATGCTTATCGCGGTGATCAGTTAGTGGGTGAGACAGGCGATTTTTTTCAGCAATGGATGATTATTAGCTACGAATTGGGTAAGCCTGTTTACGGACAATCGCGCCAACGAATTCGTTTTAAAGAAACGGTGCAAGCGGACCGCATTGAAATTGAAATTTACAAGCCTAACCCAGGTTATAAATGGGAGTTAGATGGCATTACCCTATCGGGGAGTGCGGTGGATAAAATTGATTAGATCATGTGTGCAAAATACAAAGTATCTCAATGATTTAATTGACATCCCATCATTAAATACGATAAATTCCACGCCCATTTTTTTAGCAGTTTCGGTTAAAGACCCATGAAACGTACTTTTCAACCTAGTGTATTAAAACGTAAACGTACTCACGGCTTTCGCGCTCGTATGAAAACCCGTGGCGGACGTGCCGTCATTCGCGCTCGTCGCGCAAAAGGCCGAGCTCGCTTAAGCGCTTAAGTAACCAAGAGTTTACTCTGTCTTGAACGCTGTTACGGCGGGCTTTACAAGGCAGCAACGCATTCTTACTCCAACGCAGTATAAATCTGTGTTCGATAAACGCCAAAGCCAACATAGTAGCCATTTTGGTGTTTATGTAGCCAGAAATACCTGCTCTTTGGCCCGACTCGGGTTAGTTGTGTCTAAGAAAGTGAGCAAGAAAGCCGTTGTGCGTAATGCAGTAAAACGCCGCATCCGCGAATTTTTCCGTCAGCAAGCGCTTGTGAGCGATATGTGTTCATCGATAGACTACGTCGTGGTTGCTAAAGCGCCTGCGCTGGGTCTAAGTACGGCACAATTTAATATAGAACTAGCGAGCTTATTTGGTAAGGCACAGCAGCGATGCAAAAAATAGGGCTTCACTTTGTAGTTGGCTTGATTAAACTATACCGACTTCTCTTAAGTCCATTGCTGGGGCAAAATTGTCGGTTTGAACCTACCTGTTCCCGTTATGCTGAAGAAGCCATCCATAGTCATGGGGTGCTTAAAGGCAGCTTTCTTGGTATAAAGCGAATCGTCAAATGTAATCCTTGGCACGCAGGGGGATTTGACCCAGTTCCAGCTACAAAAAGATCTCCATCATAAACTAATCTGAAATAACAACATGGATACCCGTCGTATAATTTTATTTGCCGCTCTGGCTTTGGTGACCATGACTATCTTCCAAAAATGGGAGGAATATCGCTTAGCCAAAAACCCGCCTGCGCTGACACAAACCAGTGGTGTCGTGGAACCCTCTATTGCGCCAGCGGCCCCTACTATAAATGCATCAGAAGGCGTACCAACGACACCGACAACGCCGCAAACCGCAACTTCAGTTGAGCCTCAGGCAACAACACCTAAAGGGGGCGAGTTGATTAGCGTGCAAACGGACTTAATCGACGCCTCGATAAACACCTTAGGTGGCAGTATTGAGTATTTGGGTTTAAATCAGCACCCGCTTAAATTGAAAACCCCAGACGACCCGGTTGTACTATTACAGAACAACCCGCGCGAACGTTATGTCGGACAAAGCGGCTTAACTGGAAGCACACCTAATTTACCTAATCACAACACGTTATATAGCGTTTCTCAGAGCTCTTATGTGTTGGGTGACGCAGAGGCATCAATGGACGTCCAACTTAAATGGACTAGCCCAGAAGGCGTTGATTACACAAAAACCTACACTTTCTCTCGGGATAGTTATCGTGCTGATGTGCGTTACACGGTGACTAATAACACCACAACCCCGTGGTCAGGTTATTTTTACGGACAATTGCAACGTACTGACCCAGAAAACAGCGAAGGCGGAAATATACTAACTAGGCCGATGCCTAGTTTTACAGGCGGTGCGTATTACACGCCAGAAGAGCGCTACAACAAAGTCAGCTTTTCAGATATGGAAGATGAGCCGCTGCGCTTCGAGGCAGATAGCGGCTGGACTGGAATGCTACAACATTATTTTGTAAGCGCTTGGCTTCCAGAAGATAAGCACCGCATTCAAATATTTGCTGATAGTAGTCGCGGTACTATTCGTGAAAATTATAAAATGGGCTTTTTAGATCTAAATGAATTACAACTTGCGCCCGGAGAGTCGGGTAGTTTGGGCGCCGCGTTGTTTTCTGGCCCTAAAGAACAAGTACGCCTAGATAAACAAAACGCTCAGGGCTTGAAGCTAACGGTTGACTACGGTTGGTTAACTGTCATTGCGCAACCTTTGTTTTGGGTAATGAGTAAGTTATACGATTTACTAGGCAATTGGGGTTGGGCCATCATTGGTGTAACCTTACTGATTAAGCTCGCTTTTTTACCTCTGTCGGCAAAGAGCTATAAATCGATGGCTAAAATGAAGAAGCTGGCGCCACGGCTAAAAACGCTCAAAGAGCGTCATGGTGATGACCGCCAGAAGTACCAGCAGGCAATGATGGAATTATACAAAAAGGAGAAAGTTAACCCCGCCAGCGGCTGTTTGCCTATTTTGATTCAAATACCGGTATTCATCGCTTTGTACTGGGTGTTACTGGAAAGTGTAGAAATGCGTCAAGCGCCATGGGCATTGTGGATTCAAGACTTATCGTCTAAAGACCCTTACTACATTCTTCCGGTATTAATGGGGGGGTCGATGCTAGTGCAGCAATTGCTAAACCCAGCGCCGATGGACCCAATGCAACAGAAAATCATGATGGCATTGCCGGTTGTGTTCACGGTCTTTTTCTTGAGCTTTCCGGCGGGTTTAGTATTGTATTGGGTGGTTAATAACGTGCTGTCTATACTGCAACAATGGTTGATCAGTCGGCGCTACGCTTAATTTACCGTGAGTACGGCAGACTCTAATCTGCCAGCTACAATTGTTGCCGTTGCCACGCCACCTGGTCAAGGTGGTATCGGCGTTATTCGTTTGTCAGGGGCGGGTAGCTATACCATTGCCTCTGAATTAACCAAACGATCTCTTTCGCCGCGAGTTGCCCATTTTTGCAGTGTTCACGACGATCAAGGAGAGGTTTTAGACCAAGGTATTGCCCTTTATTTTCCAGCGCCAAATAGTTTCACCGGTGAAGAAGTGGTTGAATTTCAAGGGCACGGCAGCCCTGTTTTATTGCAGCTTATCGTCGATCGCTGTGTCACTTTAGGGGCGCATCACGCGAAACCAGGGGAGTTTTCAGAGCGGGCCTTTTTAAATGGGCGGTTAGACCTCGCTCAAGCAGAGGCGATTGCAGACTTGATAGAAAGCAGTACAGAACTAGCAGCGCGCGCTGCAATGCGTTCATTGCAAGGGCATTTTTCCCAATCTGTAGAGCGCATTCGCACCCAATTGGTAGCCTTACGTGTTTTTGTAGAAGCCTCTATCGACTTTCCTGAAGAAGAAATTGATTTCTTGGAAGAGCACGATGTGCAACAGCAAGTGAAGCAAGTGTTCGAGCACTTTGTTGAGCTAAAGCGGTCTGTCAGGAGAGGCACTTTGCTACGAAATGCTGTGCGCATCGTGTTGGTAGGTGAGCCAAATGCAGGTAAGTCGAGCTTGCTTAATGCGCTTTGTCGAGATGATCGCGCGATTGTCAGTGATATTCCAGGCACCACCAGAGATTTACTTGACCACGCGATTCAAATCAAAGGGTTTCCTGTCATCCTCACAGATACCGCAGGGTTGCGTAACCACGCCGATGTGATCGAAGAAGAAGGAATTAGGCGCGCACGTAGTGCGATGCAAACGGCGGATTTAGCTATTTTATGTGTTGACGATCAGCAAACCACGCCTGAAAAACTTGATCAACTATTAGCCAAAGAGATTCCCGAAGGCTTGGGTTTATTGATTGTCCGCACTAAAGCCGATCTGTCGAGCAGATCCATTGGTTTATCGAGCGGCGTCCATGGTCAAGAAATTAGTTTATCCGCGCTAACCGGTGAAGGGATTGATGACTTGTGTGAATGGATCGCGAATATACTGGGGGCGGAAGATTATACTCAGGGGCAAATTCTGGCCCGACAGCGCCACCTAGATGCGTTAAACAGAGCGGAACAACATCTCAAACAAGGCCTAGATATCTATGCCACTGAGCGAGCCGGAGAACTACTGGCAGAGGAATTATTGCTTAGCAGCAACGCATTAGGTGAAATAACCGGTCAAATGACTTCCGATGATTTACTAGGAGAAATATTCGGGTCATTTTGTATCGGCAAGTAATGGTGTCTTCAAAGCAATGCATCAACTCAATGTTAGGTAATGAAACCTAGCTTCAATTGCCTAAAAGCTTGAAGTAATGTTAGTTCGTGTTACTAGTAAAAGGTCATCCATTGCTAAACGCAATCCGATACAATAGTGAATAACAATAAATCAAATCACGGATAATGCCGTCGGAGGCGTCTAAGTGACAGAAGTTAAAACCAATCAGTACTACACGCGTAATGTTTTATTGCAATTTTTAATTGCGATTATCATCTTTATCGCGTTGATGGTATGGCAACTCGATTTTTTCAAACAGGTATACGTAGATAACCAAGTTAGTTCCATCGGTTGGACTATCAATGGTGGTATTGCGCTGCTGTTTTTAGGGGGCTTGCTGCGCGTGATTATATTGTTGTTTCGTTACAAATCGGAAGAAGAATCGATAAACCGATTTGTTTTAAATATTCGAGTTGGTGAAGACCCGCTGAAGCAAGTTGGCTTGCAATCGATGATCGCAAATCGTTATGAAACGCTAAAGACGTTGCACCGAAAGCGAGCAAGTATCAATCATAGCGCCTTAGCAGCTACTTTGTTGGCGAGTGAAGCCAGTTATAATTCTTTCCCGAAGTTTGTTCATAGCACTCTGATTTTAACCGGCGTATTTGGTACCATCGTCTCTTTGTCAATCGCGCTTTTGGGCGCATCTACACTCATAGAAAATGTTAACCAAGTAGATAGTTTAGGCACGGTAGTACACGGAATGTCGACGGCCTTATCAACCACGATGACAGCGATTATTGCCTATTTGTTTTTTGGTTATTTTTACCTAAAGCTAACGGATTCTCAAACGTACTTGATTAGCCGCGTAGAAGAAGTAACCGCAACCACACTGCTTCCACATCTTCAGATAAGTCAGGACGCGCTGTTAAAGGAATACGGCCAGATTATCGACGCAACCAGCAAGCTACTCACCAAGCTTGATAACTCACAGGCAGGATATAGTGAATCAGCCAGCGAGATGGCGGTGGTGATTACGCAGCTTGAACGTAATTTGCGGCGAGATCAAGAGCAGTCGCAAGAAGTGCGTGAAACGTTGGTTGAAATGACGCGAAATCAAACGGAGGCGATGAATAACAGTACGCAAGTGATGGAACGCCTAATCGCGGCATTGGACAAACAGCCAAACTAGGCTCGTCAATAGCTATGAGCGGCGGTAACTTTGTTGATTTAAGAATCACCCACGCGGGCACAGGCTCTAGTAACGAAGATAGCGTTTGGCCCGCATTTACTGATATCATGACCGTTATTGTCATGATCTTCCTAATGGTGTTATTGGCGTTTTTAATAAAAAATGCGCAATTAGTTGACGAGCTAAAAACTACAATTACTGAAAAGGAGGCCGTTACCAAACAAGCCCTTACCAGCGCGACGCAAAACCTTAGTTTGGAAGAGCAATTAGCCAGTGTTCGCCGGCGAATATTATTAATGGAAGGTACGCTAGGCGAGGCTAATGCTAAAAAAGATGCGTTAAGCACCGAATTAGAAATAAGAGAACAACGCGTTAACGATCTGGGATTAGAGGTTGCATTGCTATCTAAACTACGGGACGAGTTAACCAAAGAAAATAGTGAGTTATTAAGCTCGTTAGATTTATCTAATAAAACGCTATTGGACTTCAAGGCCGAGAACGCCGTTGCTAAAAACGTGCTTAACGAAAAAATTAGCCTGTTATTAGCTGAAAAATCTGGTTTGTTGATAGACGTTGAGAATAACGTTCGTACCATTGAAGAGAAAGAAGCGGATAGATTACGTTTGACTAGCCAAGTCATTAGTTTAAGTGAACAGCTCAAATCGTTAGGTAACCGGCTTGATTTAGAGAACGAGCGCGCGACGGTATTGGCTCGGGAAAATCGTACGCTTTCTAGCGTAGTTGATGAAAAGAATTCGGTATTGCTGGGCTTGGAAACATCTAGAGAAGACCTATTAGCTAAGCTGGAAAAGCTGGCAAGTGATCTAGAACAATTGCAGACCTTATACAATAATCGTGGGGAGGAAGTGACGAGTTTGCAGGCGCAGATGCTAAACTCAACTAATCGCTATAAAAGCCTCCAGGAAGAATACGATTCTTTAGATACCCAGTATCGTAAGCTAATACGCCCAGCACGCAGTACAGCGGGTAAAGTGGTGGTAGAGGTGATCTACTCTTTACGAAATGGGGAAGAAGTTTATCAGCTAAAAGAACAGAGGCAGAGCTCTGCGACGCGTTATAGTTTTGCCAATATGCATGCTCGGCTGGCTGAATTGAAAAAGCAATACGGAGGTAAACTGTATACCAAGGTGCGTATTGACGATGACAGTGGTGTCAGTTTTAACAATGCGTGGAAGTTCACCAATAGTATTTTGTCCCAATACGATTATTACGCTGAAGATTTTAGTGACAGCGCTGCGGGCCAGTAAAAATAATGAAAGAAGAGCAATTTGACGTTATTGTTGTTGGTGGAGGACACGCAGGGGTTGAAGCAGCGTTAGCCTCAGCGCGAGTCGGTGTAAACACTTTACTGATTACCCAAAATATTGAAACCATTGGGCAAATGTCTTGTAACCCCGCGATTGGTGGCATAGGCAAAGGGCATATTGTTAAAGAGATCGATGCGCTGGGCGGTGTGATGGCGTGGGCGGCAGACCAAGCAGGCATTCATTTTCGCATTCTTAATTCTCGCAAAGGACCTGCGGTAAGAGCAACGCGCGCGCAGGCAGACAGAGCCTTATACAAACAAGCGATTCGTCAGCGCGTAGAAACGCAGCCTAACTTAAGTATCTTTCAGCAAGAGGTTGCTGGGGTATTGGTGGAGCGCGCTAAAGTGATTGGCTTAAAAACCAAGCTCGGCGTTAATTTTCTTGCACCACAGATCATCGTCACCGCGGGTACGTTCTTGGGTGGCTTGATCCATATTGGTTTAGACCAACACAGCGGCGGGCGTGCAGGTGATGCGTCGTCAGAACACTTAGCCAGTGGTCTGCGCGACCTCCCGTTTAGAGTTGGACGTCTTAAAACCGGTACCCCACCAAGAATCGACGGAAAGACAATAGACTACAGTAAGTTAGAGTCACAACCGGGAGATAGGCCGCGCCCGGTCTTTTCATTTATGGGCACCACCGCGCAGCACCCTGATCAAGTGCATTGTCATATTACCCACACAAACTTACGCACGCACGAGTTGATAAGAAGCGGTTTAGACCGTTCGCCCATTTACAGTGACGAAGGTCAAATAGATAGCACGGGTCCGCGATATTGCCCCTCAATAGAAGACAAGATTATTCGCTTTGCCGATAGAGATAGCCATCAGATATTTATTGAGCCAGAAGGCTTGCATACCACCGAAATTTACCCAAACGGCATTTCTACCAGCCTACCCTATGATGTGCAAGTTGAGATGGTGCATTCTATTGTCGGCTTTGAAAACGCGCGTATAACTCGCCCTGGGTATGCGATTGAGTATGATTTTTTTGACCCACGCGATTTAAAGCCTACGCTTGAAACGAAAGAAATAGAAGGCCTCTATTTTGCGGGCCAAATCAACGGGACTACCGGCTATGAAGAAGCCGCAGGGCAAGGTTTAATTGCGGGTTTAAATGCTGCGCTAAAGGCGCTGGGAAAAGCCCCATGGTCGCCAGCGCGAGACCAAGCATACATTGGTGTCATGATAGACGATTTAATTAGCCGAGGCACCAAAGAGCCATATCGCATGTTTACTTCGCGCGCTGAGTACCGTTTGCAGCTAAGAGAAGACAATGCAGATATGCGCTTAACCCAAATTGGCTACGATTTTGGCTTAGTCGATGAGCCGCGTTTACGCGCGTTTAACGAAAAACGTGAGCTCATCGAGCAAGAAACCGCGAGACTAAAAAGCACATGGCTACACCCACACAAGGTAGATCAAACACAAGCAGAGAAGGTGTTGGGGGAGACATTAAAGCGTGAATATAATTTGTATGATTTATTAATTCGCCCCGAAGTGACGTATGAAAATGTACTGACACTAGACGAGTCACACGAAGGAATTACGCATGTTCAGGCGCAGCAACAAATAGAAATACAGGCGCGTTACGGCGGCTATATAAAACGCCAACAAGACGAAGTAGCACGTCAAGCCAAGCAAGAAAATACCGTATTACCGGACAACATTGACTACGACATTGTGCGCGGCTTATCCAATGAAGTCCGCTTAAAACTAACCGATCATCGCCCCGCAACAATCGGTCAGGCTTCTCGTATTCCCGGCGTTACGCCTGCCGCTGTTTCTCTTTTGTTAGTGTATCTTAAAAAGATAGCGGCTTAGAAATAGACAATAAACAGTCGTTAAGTAAGCCATTGAAATTGGCTTCTCCTGCTTTTGATAGATACGCGTAGGGTGCCCTCGTCAGTGACATCCAACAAGCTAGGTATTGTGCTCGCATAGTAGCTTGCCTTTTCTCGGCAGTCTCGTTACATTTAGCGCATAAAGCAATGATTGGGACGAGTAATTGAATTCGTTGACTGAAGCGAGCAAGGGGTGGTGAGAGCCTTGTAGTCAAACTTGATGAAAATCACCCAGGAGCTGCCGACTGAAATGCCTGTGAGTTTTTAACGAGCACAATAAGTTAGGACGGTTTATCCTCGATATGGGTAAGAGTTTAGTGTTCATTTTTGAACTGAACTTACTAAGAGTGCATTTGTGAAAATGCACTAAAACCGGGTGGTACCGCGACGATACATCGCCCCGGGAGGTTGTTTACCTCCCGGGGTTTTTTATGCCTGTTAGTTAGGCAAACAGATTAATTTAAACACGCACAAGAACATGGCATTTGAAAAAGTAGCTGGTCGGTATAACGGCCCAGAGTTAGAAACTGAAATCCAAAAATTTTGGGAAGATAATGACATTTTCCAAAAGTCGATTGACCAAAGCGAAGGTAAGCCACGCTTTTCATTTAATGATGGTCCGCCAACAGCGAATGGTAAGCCAGGCATCCACCATGTACTCGCGCGCACCTACAAAGACATTTTCCCGCGTTATAAAACGATGCAAGGCTTTTACGCGCCGCGCAAAGCAGGCTGGGATACACACGGCCTGCCTGTTGAGCACGAAATCGAAAAACAATTGGGTATTTTCGATAAGAAAGAAATTGAAAAGCAAGTTGGCGTAGCTGAATTTAATCGCCGTTGTCGTGAGTCGGTAATGACATATATTAGTGACTGGGAGAAGATGACTTCGCGCATGGGTTTTTGGGTAAATATGGAAGACGCCTATTACACGCTTGATAATAATTACATAGAAAGTGTGTGGTGGTTGCTCAAGCAAATCTGGGATAAGGGCCTGATTTATTCAGGGTATAAAGTGGTGCCTTACGACCCGCGTATCGGTGCCACGTTGTCTTCGCATGAAGTGGCGCAAGGTTATAAAGAAGTCGAAGACCCATCAGTGACGGTGCGTTTTAAAGTAAAAGGTGAAGCAAATACTTCATTTTTAGTTTGGACAACGACGCCATGGACGTTGCCTTCAAACATGCTGCTAGCAGTAGGAGAAGAGATTGACTACATTTATGTCGAGCATGAAGGTGAGACGCTTATTCTAGCGCAGGCTTTGTTGGGAGCCGTATTTGGTGACGAGCCGCCTCAAGTGATTAAGAACGTGAAAGGCAGTGAATTGTTAGATACGCAATACGAGCGATTATTGGATTACTTGTCATTCGATGGGGATGGTTGCTTCAAAGTAGTGGCGGGTGACTTTGTGAGTACGGAAGACGGCACGGGTATCGTACACATTGCTCCCGCTTATGGTGTTGATGACCTTGAGCTGGGCAAAAAGCACGGCGCACCTATTTTGCACGGTGTGGGTTTAGATGGCTATATGAAAGCGGAGATTACCCCAGTTGCAGGTAAATTTTTTAAAGAGGCTGACCCCATTCTAATCGATGTATTGAAACAGCGAGGTGCCTTATTTAAATCAGAAAAAATCACCCATAACTATCCATTTGGTTGGCGCACGGGTGACCCTCTTATCTACTATGCAAAGCACGCTTGGTACATTCGCACCACCCAAATCAAAGATCGTATGGTGGAACTAAATGAACAAGTCGCGTGGACACCCGAAACCATTAAACATGGTCGTTTTGGTAATTGGCTAGAAAATAACATTGATTGGGCGCTGTCGCGCGAGCGTTTTTGGGGCACGCCATTGCCGGTTTGGACATCACAAGACGGCGACAATATCTGTATTGGCTCTATCGCGGAGCTTGAGGCCTTAACAGGCTTAAACCATAAAGAAACAGATTTACATCGCCCAGCGGTGGATGACATTACTTTCAATAAAGATGGTAAAACCTACAAGCGGGTGCCTGAAGTGATCGACTGTTGGTTTGATTCAGGTGCGATGCCTTATGCCCAGTGGCATTATCCGTTCGAAAATAAAGAGGTTTTCGATGCGCACTTTCCCGCCGACTATATTTGCGAAGCGATTGACCAAACCCGTGGTTGGTTTTATACGCTGCATGCGGTTGCAGCCTTGGTATCCGATGATTTGTCGTACAAAAACTGCATGTGTCTAAGCCATATTGTTGACGACAAAGGCAAAAAAATGTCTAAGTCACTGGGCAATATTATTAGCCCGTATGACGTGTTTGATACAGTTGGCGCCGACGCATTGCGTTGGTATTTCTTGGCGCGTATTTCGCCAGAATCACAAAAGCGCATGAGTGTAGACATCGTGCGCGAGGTGGCCGCTTCATTTGTGAACACCTTATGGAATACCTACGCCTTTTTCGTAATGTACGCAGAACTTGATCAGGTTGATTTAAGCCAGCAAGTAGCCATTGAAACGCGCCCAGAGATTGATCGCTGGATTCTGGCGTTAGCACACCAAACAGTGCAAGTGGTAACGAATTCACTGGACACGTATCAACCAAAAAAAGCGGGTGAAGCGATCGAATCTTTAGTGGACCAGTTAAGTAATTGGTACGTGCGCCGCAACAGAAGACGGTACTGGAAGGGAGAAGCCGGTGATGACAAGCAGGCGGCCTATTTAACGCTCTATGAGGTGTTAGATATAGTGCATCGTTTAATCGCGCCGTTCATGCCATTTTTAAGCGATAACATGTACCAAAACTTAGTGACGAATGTGAAGCCTGATCAACCAGAGAGTGTGCATTTAACGCAGTGGCCACAAGTGAACGAGGCCTTGTTGGATGATCAGTTAGTGGAAGAAATGAACGTAATCCAACGCGTGGTCGGCCTTGGTCGATCTACCCGTGAGAAAAGCCAAGTTCGTGTTCGACAGCCATTATCGCGCATTTTAGTGCGTGTTCCCAATAAGCAAGGGCAAGACGCAGTGAGTAAACACCTAAACCAAGTGTTAGAGGAACTCAATGTTAAAGAAGTAGAATTTATCGCGCAAGATGCGGCTATTGTTAGCTACGATGTGAAACCGAAGTTACCTGAATTGGGTAAAATTCATGGCAAGCTCGTGCCCGCCATTAAAGCTGCATTAGCGGCAGAGGATGGTGCAATGATAGCGGGTTACGTGGCTAAGGGTAAGTCGTTTAAGGTTGAAGTAGAAGGCAACCAAATCGAGTTTGGCCCCGATGATGTGGTTATACAAACGGCATCTGCCGAGGGCTATGCCTCAGCAGAAGAAGGTGATTATCTAGTCGCGCTAGAGACCCAGATTACACCTGAATTAGCGATTGAGGGCATAGCACGTGAATTAGTACGGAGTGTACAAGATGCACGTAAGAATGCGGACTTAGAAATTTCAGATCGCATTGCTTTACATGTCAATGGGTCAACTACCGTAGCCGAAGCGATAGCTTCGTTTAAAGATTTTATAATGGCCGAAACCTTAGCAATTGAGTGGGTAGAGACGCAGCCGACAGACGACACTTGGTTTACCGCCGATGGTAGTGCAGACGGTCAAAGCTGGCGCGTAGCGCTAAGGCGAAGCATGGGTTAAGTTTTAACGTCTTCCTCGGCAGGCACCGCCGATTGCTTACCACTGAGTAATAAATTTAGTATTCCAGTGATGTTCGGTTTTGGGAAAAGGTACCTGAACGAACCAGTTATACTCTTAGCGATTAGATCATCTCCACAATGACTAATGTGCAGGTGGTCTTCCGCTATCAGCATTACACGACTTACCTTGGTTCCAAATATAGAACTGACCACTAACTATTTGACATTAGATTTTCTCAACGCCGCCCGCGCCACCTAATAAAGTCACATCCGCGCCACGTTTCGCAAATAACCCAATGGTGACAACGCCGGGCATTTGATTAAACTTACTTTCCATCTCAATGGGGTCCACAATATTGAGATTTCGCACATCCAATATCATATTGCCGTTATCGGTTATAAAGCCCTCTCGGTATTCAGGTTGGCCACCTTGTTTCGCTAAAAAGCGCGCGACCAAACTGCGTGCCATTGGGATGACTTCTATGGGGAGCGGGAATGCTCCCAGCACATCAACTAGTTTAGTATCGTCGGCTATACAAATAAATTTTTCGCTTGCCTGCGCCACGATTTTCTCGCGAGTCAGTGCACCGCCTCCGCCCTTAATCATGTAACCGTGTTTGGTTACTTCATCAGCACCATCAACATAGATGGGAAGCGTGCCGACTTGATTCAGTTCAAACACTTCGATACCCCGTTCGCGTAGCAAATTAGCACTGGCTTCAGAGCTGGCTACGGCACCTTCAATTTTGTTTTTATTTTGCCCTAACAACTCAATGAAATGATTGGCAGTAGAACCCGTGCCAACCCCGACGATATCGCCGTAATTAATATAGTCCATGGCGGCTTCGGCCGCGGCTTGTTTGTAGCTGTCTGCGCTCATACTTTTATTTTGCTATTGTGTTATGCGGGTTTAACCGCAAATTATACGTGTTATTGAAACTGGATAGTTGAGGAGATTAGCGATCTAACGGCTCTTAACAATGGCTTACGTACGCTACTAGTAGTCATTTTTAGCTGATCAGATTACACTCCAATTTAAAGTTACAGTCTTTTAACTATGAGCCAAACTAATATTATTCTCGGTATAACCGGCGGTATTGCAGCCTATAAAACACCTGCGCTTGTGCGGTTGTTAGTCGCGCAAGGTGCTGACGTACAGGTGGTGATGAGCCAAGGTGCCAGTGAGTTTGTCACCGATCTCACGCTACAAACGTTAAGCGGTAACACTGTCAGAGGCAATGTTTTTGACGCAGAGGCGGAGTCTGCGATGGACCATATTGAATTAGCAAAATGGGCTAATCAAATTTTGATTGCGCCAGCAACTGCGCACTGTATTGCGCAATTAGCGCACGGTTTTGCTGGAGACTTATTAACCACCCTCTGTTTGGCAACCAGCGCACCGATTACCCTGGCACCTGCAATGAACGTGCAAATGTGGAACAACGCGGCCACTCAGGCAAATTTAACGCTATTGCAATCCCGTGGTTTTAACACGGTTGGGCCCGCAGAGGGTGAGCAAGCATGTGGTGATGTCGGCTTGGGCCGAATGAGTGAGCCAGAAGATATTGCCGAACAAATACTAGGCGCTCCATCAGGTATTTCGTGCTAGCGGGTTTAAGTTTTTTAATTACCGCTGGGCCGACTTGGGAAGCGTTAGACCCAGTTAGAGGGATTACTAACCGTAGTTCTGGCAAAATGGGTTATGCGATTGCACAAGCAGCTGCGGCGCACAATGCACAAGTGAAGCTGATCAGCGGACCCGTTTGTTTACCTAGCCCGGAAAAGGTAAGCCGTGTTTCGATTGAATCAGCCCAAGAGATGTACGATGCGGTCCATGATTATGTTGCTGAGGCGGATGTTTTTATTAGTGTGGCTGCGGTTGCCGATTATCGTCCAGTTCGAGTTAACCAACAAAAAATTAAAAAGCAAGGTGATACCCTTTCGGTGGAGTTAATCAAAAATCCCGACATCGTTGCGAGTGTGGGCTTGCTTAAGGAAGATCGTCCTTTTACCGTTGGTTTTGCCGCTGAAACCGAAAATGTTGAACAGTACGCTCGTAGTAAACTACACCATAAAGGGTTAGATTTAATCGCGGCAAACGATGTCAGTGATACGCAGTTGGGGTTTGGTACGGAACAAAATAGCTTGGTTTTATTTTCTAAAACTGATCGGGTTCAATTGGGCCAACACAGCAAATTAGTCCTGGCAAACCGTTTGCTAGAAGAAATAAAAAATAGATTATAACGAGGGTAAGTATTTGAGTAATTTCGTTGATGTTAAGATTTTAGATGACCGCATAAGCGGTGAATTTGGCCTTCCACACTACGCTACTGAAGGTTCGGCAGGGCTTGATTTACGCGCTTGTATAGATAGCGCTATCGAACTTGCGCCCGGAGAAACCCAATTAATTCCATCCGGTATCGCCATCCATATCGCTAATAATAATTATGCTGCCATCATTTTACCGCGCTCAGGCTTAGGCCATAAGCATGGGATCGTGCTTGGGAACTTAGTTGGATTGATTGACTCTGATTATCAAGGGCAGGTTTTTATTTCTTGTTGGAATCGAGGTAATACTACCTTTAAAATAGAACCCGGGGAGCGTGTTGCGCAATTGGTGTTTGTGCCCGTAGTGCAAGCGCAGTTCAACGTGGTGGATAGCTTCGAAGAAACGCAACGCGCTGAAGGGGGCTTTGGTCATTCTGGTCGAAAATAAGAACTTATTAGTTCGGCCAAAAATTAAAAATTGGGCTATGTTCAATTAGATGATAAGCTCGGTATTCACATTGAGTTAATAGCAACTGGCTATTATTCGAAACCATTCACAGTGCGCTCTTTAATAAAAAGTGCGTTAAATTTTTAGAGGACTTTGTATAATGAAATTAGTAAAAACCTTATTAGTTGCATCTAGCTTGATGGCAGTGTCAACGGTCGCATTAGCGGATGGTGAAAGTGTCTATAGCAGTGGTTGCGCGGCATGCCACGCTTCTGGCGTAGCGGGCGCTCCGAAGGTAGGTGACAAAGACGCTTGGGCTGCGCGTGTCACCCAAGACATCGATGTGATTTATGCGCACGCTATTGAAGGGTTTCAAGGCTCAACTGGCGTCATGCCACCAAAAGGTGGGTTCATGAACCTAAGTGACGATGATGTTAAAGCTGCGGTAGATTATATGGTTGGGGAAAGTAAATAAGCATTCGCCTCCAAACTTTGCAGTGATTAAGCCTGGCTCGTCCAGGCTTTTTTGTGTCTAGATAACGTATTTGGTTATGCCATAAAGCCATCGTCCGCTTGACTATGCTAGTTAATTTGATTAAAAAGGTGTGCGAAGCTATAAAATATACCAATAACAACCTGGAGAGACAAATAGATGAATAGTAAATTTAATAAATTGCGTATGGCGATGGTGGCCTCTGGGGCACTCGCTGCTTCAATGAATGTTTACGCTACAAATGGCATCATGGCCTACGGTAATGGCATGATTTCTCACGGTGTTGGTGGTGCAGGGGTAGCCAACGCCTCAGAAGTAATGTCAGGAATCGATAACCCGGCGCTTCTTTCCCGAGTGGGGCCAGGTTGGTCAGTTGGACTTTCTTTGTTTAACCCCAATGCGGCGGCGAATGTTGGGCGAGGGTATGTAGATAGTGAAGCAGATTTTTTCCCAGTACCACAAGCAGGTTGGTATACGGCAATCAACGACAATACGGTAGCGGGTATCTCTCTTTCAGCTTTGGGCGGCATTGCTGTCGATTATCCAGCCCAGCTATTCGGTTCGAAGGTGGATATATCGCTAGAGGGCGTAATCATTGCCCCGGCAATTTCAATGCAGATTAATGACGCAGTGAGTGTGGGTGCGGCTATTAACTTTAGTTCAACTACATTTGAAACTAATGGCCCTGGAGTGGGCGGTTTGCCACGCAATGAAGATGATAGTGCCTCTGGTTTCGGATTTGAAATCGGCGCTGCTTTTGATGTGGGGCCGAACACGACGATTGGCGTTGATTATCAGTCAGAGATCGACTTAGATGAGTTTAAAAAGCATAAGCAGTATCTATTTGCCACAGCATCAGACGCGCAGCTAACGCTGCCGGCATTAACCACTATTGGCATTGTGCATCAAATTAATGGCCAATGGAAAGTCGTTGCCGACATAACGGATGCGCCGTGGAGCTCGGTTGAACTGATTGACGAAACCTTCCATTGGGAAGACCAAACAATTTATAAAATCGGCTTTGAAAAACAAGTCTCTGATAATTTAGCGATCCGCTTTGGCTATAACCACGGGGATTCTCCCATCCCAGATGCACATGTTAGTTCTAACTTGTTAGCTCCAGCGGTTAGTGAAGACCACTATACAATTGGTTTTACTAAGAAAGTGGGTGCTGGCTCTGTTTCTGGGTATTATGCCAACGTACCGAATAATGAACAGTCACAAACAGGCGGTCCAGCGGGCTTTCCGATGATTCAGACGGAACAACATGCTTTGGGTTTGTCGTATCATGTGGAGTTCTAGAGTAAACTAAAAATAGTTAGTCAAAAAGCAGGGCTTGTTGCCCTGCTTTTTTTATCTCCACAATAATAAGCAAGCGCCATTGAAAATCGTATTATTAGCGCAATTTTTATATAATCTCTGCGTTGTTGATTGAAATTAACCAATGAAACTAACTGCCTTAGGACTTAACCACACGACTGCACCGGTTGCGATGCGCGAGCGCGCAGCGATTGGTGACGACCGGCTTGCTGTGGCAGTTCAAGACCTAACGCAGCACAGCGCGATTGCAGAGGCAACAATCTTATCTACCTGTAATCGTACAGAGATTTATTGCGGTCACAACTTAGATGACGAAAATCAATTAATTGAATGGTTAGGTGATTTCCAAAAAGTGCCTGCTGATGAGTTATCTCCCTATACCTATTCACATTTTAATAAAGACGCGGTAAACCATACGTTTCGGGTGGCTTCTGGGCTTGATTCCATGGTGTTGGGTGAGCCACAGATTTTAGGGCAAATGAAGCAAGCCTTTAGCAAGGCGAACGAAGCAGGCGGCACCGGAAAAATTCTCAACCGTTTGTTTCAGCACACCTTCTCGGTGGCTAAACAGGTTCGTACCGATACCTCCGTTGGTGCCACGGCTGTTTCGGTAGCCTACGCAGCGGTGAGCTTAGCAAAGCGCATTTTTACGGACTTAAGCGAACAGACAGTCTTGTTAATCGGTGCAGGTGAAACCATTGAGCTGGTTGCGCGGCATTTAAAGCAAAATGGGGCAAAACACTTAATTGTCGCTAATCGGTCAATTGGTCGAGCGCAAACCCTAGCCGATGAAGTAGGCAGTGAGGCCATTTCTTTAGCTAACATTCCGTCGCGTCTGGGTGATGCGGATATCGTTGTGGCTTCAACTGCAAGTACGCTGCCCATTATTGGCAAGGGTGCGGTAGAACGGGCCTTAAAGCAGCGTAGAAATAAGCCAATATTTATGGTTGATTTAGCAGTACCCAGAGATATTGAACCAGAAGTTGCGGACTTATCCAACGTCTATTTATATACGGTTGATGATCTGCAAGCGGTGGTCAAGGAGAACATCGATTCTCGTAAAGAGGCTGCTGAAGACGCCGAGAAAATAATTGACTTGCAAGTGGTTCGATTTATGCGCTGGTTGCGGTCTTTAGATTCTGTTCCTACTATTCGTGACTTGCGCGAGCAAACGGCTGAGTTGCAACAATTAGAATTAGACAAAGCGCACAAGCGTTTGTTAGCGGGTGATGACCCAGAACAAGTGCTGAATCAATTTGCCCGCAGTCTTACCAACAAATATTTACACCAGCCCAGCCATAAGTTGAAAATGGCTGAGATGGAAGGAAATTCATCGCTCGTTCTTGCCGCTAAAAAGCTGTTCGGGCTTTAGCGATTCAAATTCATCTGATGGCTGATCTCGCATCGAGATCAAGTGATTATTATTGCCCTAAACCAATAAAAAAATGAACCCCAGTTTACTCGACAAATTAGACCAGCTTAGTGATCGCTATGAAGAAATCTTGGCACTGCTATCAGACCAAGCGACGATTGCCGACCAGAACGAGTTTCGTAAATTATCTATTGAGTTGTCTGACATAGAGCCGGTAATTGAAAGCTTTAGACGCTTCGGTGAGTTAGAAGTAGAGCTAGAAGAAGCAACAAACATGGCTAAAGATGAAGACCCTGATATTAGAGAAATGGCGCAGGAAGAATTACCTGCGTTGACAGAAGAACACGAGTCTTTGCAGGAGAAGATACGAATTTTATTGATTCCTAAAGACCCGAATGACAACAAGAATGTATTTTTAGAAATTCGCGCTGGTACGGGTGGTGATGAGGCGTCTATCTTTTCAGGGGACTTATTAAGAATGTATACCTACTACGCAGAATCTCAAAAATGGAATTTGGAGGTGATGTCACGCAGTGAAGGTGAGCATGGTGGTTTTAAGGAAGTGATCGCCCGTATCGAGGGCCAAGGGGTGTATTCAAAACTAAAGTTTGAATCGGGTGCCCATCGGGTGCAGCGGGTGCCGGAGACTGAATCGCAAGGGCGAATTCATACTTCTGCTTGTACCGTCGCCATCATGCCGGAGGCGGATGAAGTTGATGAGATCAATATCAACCCAGCTGATTTACGCATTGATACTTTTCGGGCCTCCGGCTCGGGCGGGCAGCACGTAAATAAAACAGACTCAGCTATACGTATTACTCACTTACCCTCTGGCGTGGTAGTGGAATGTCAGGACGATCGTTCGCAGCATAAAAACCGTGCTCGGGCGATGTCGGTGCTGCAATCTCGTTTGTTAGATGCAGAAGTGCAAAAGCAACAAAGCGAAGAAGCGCAAACACGCAAATCATTAGTTGGCACGGGTGATCGTTCTGACCGCATTCGTACTTATAATTATCCACAAGGCAGAGTAACTGACCATCGCATCAACTTGACTTTGTATAAGTTAGATGAAGTTATCAACGGCGGGCTAGAACATATCGTTGAGCCTTTGGTGGCAGAACATCAAGCCGATAAGTTGGCGAGCCTTGCTGAACAATAAACTAACGCGATTAAATGTCTGGCTTTACCATTTACGCCACACTTAATCAGGCAGCTGATCGGCTAAAGGAAACGACTGATGAGGCGAGAATAGAAGCTGAGGTGCTGCTTTGTCACACCGCTAAGTTATCAACAACTAGGTTGTTAGTCGATGGCGATCGGGTATTGGATTCACGTACCTTACAAGTGTTTAATCAAGCCATAGCGCGGCGTATAGCGGGTGAACCGATTGCCTACATCACGGGTGAAAAGCCTTTTTATGATATTGATCTCGTGGTTGACTCTAACGTATTGATTCCGCGTTCGGACACGGAATTGTTAGTCGACCTTGCTATAGCTCAAACACCCATCGGAGCGACACATCGTATTCTAGATTTAGGCACTGGCAGCGGAGCCATTGCCTTAAGTATTGCAAAACATCGACCGCAGTGCACTTTGATTGCAGTAGAACTAGATGTAGCCGCTTGTGAAATTGCGAGAGCCAACGCGGCGCGGCTACAAATTGTCAACGTGGAATTTGTGCAAGGCTCATGGTTTGAGCCACTCTCCGGTCAGCGCTTTGATACGATCGTTTCTAATCCGCCGTATATTGCTAAAGAGGATCTTCATCTAGACCAGGGCGATTTGCGTTTTGAACCACAATCGGCTTTAGTCGCAGCCGATAACGGCTTAGCTTGCTACAAAGAAATTGTTGCCGCAGCACATCATTATTTAAATTCAGGCGGATCGGTATTATTCGAGCACGGCTTCGAACAGGCAGACGCGATTCGCGAATTATTCATTGTGAGCGGGTTTACCGACGTTAGTACGCATCGAGACTTGGGCGGCCATGAGCGCGTGACAGTGGGATCACTTAAGGCTTAAACGATGATTATACGCTGTACCCAAACTATTGGTAAAATAAGCCCTTGAGTGATTTGTTCCGAAGCCAGCATATGTACCAAACCTTATGGGCTGTAACTAACTAATTTTCTGATAGGGCAATCTATTTATGTCAGTATTTGCTTCGTTTGTTGTTTCCGCCATGCAGTTTTTAGCGGTATTGCTCATATTCCTAATGGGTATTGGCATTCTTGTGGCGGCAGTTTTGTACTACAAAGATGTCACTCAGTCTGAAAACACGATTCGTCGAAATTACCCAGTCGTAGGGCGTTTCCGAGCGTTGTTCGAACATCTTGGCGAATTCTTTCGCCAATACTTCTTTGCGATGGACCGAGAAGAAATGCCATTTAACCGAGCAGAAAGGTCGTGGGTCTATCGCGCTGCTAAGGGTGTTGATAACACAGTCGCATTTGGTTCAACTCGCAACATTTTTACCACTGGAACGATTCTTTTCGAAAATACCCCATTTCCTACGCTAGATGAAGATGCGGTGGAGCCAGGCGAGCTGGTGATTGGCGATGGCTATTGTGCGCAACCTTACGCCACCAAATCGTTATTCAATATTTCTGCCATGAGTTATGGTGCAATTTCTAAACCTGCTGTGCGCGCCCTATCAAAGGGGGCAAAAAAAGCGGGTGCCTGGATGAACACAGGCGAAGGCGGGCTTGCGCCGTATCATTTAGAAGGCGGTTGCGACGTGGTTTTCCAAATTGGAACGGCAAAGTATGGTGTACGCGATGACCAAGGAAACTTCAGTGAGGAAAAACTAAAAGAAATCACTTCACATCAAGAAGTGAAAATGACAGAAATAAAAATCAGCCAAGGCGCTAAACCGGGCAAAGGGGGCATTTTACCCGGGGCTAAGGTCACCGAGGAAGTCGCACAAATACGCGGTATACCGGTAGGTAAAGACTCCATCAGTCCGAATCGACACGTCGAGGTAGAAAATAACGATGACTTGCTTGAGTTTATAGCGCAGGCACGAGCAATTTCCGGCAAACCAGTCGGTATTAAAGCGGTGCTTGGTGGCAATTTATGGATCACCCGTTTGTGCGAATCGATTCAAGAAAAAGGGCTGGAATATGCACCCGACTTTTTCACAGTAGACGGTGGTGATGGGGGTACAGGAGCGGCGCCGATGTCATTGATGGATACGGTCGGTTTGCCGCTCAAAGAGAGCCTTCCTTTTTTGGTCAATGAGCTGATTCGCTATGGCCTTAAAGACAGAATAAAAGTGATCGCGAGTGGAAAGCTGATCAACCCTTCTGAAGTAGCTTGGGCATTATGTACGGGTGCTGATTTTGTTACATCGGCACGTGGCCCGATGATGGCATTGGGCTGTATTCAAGCGATGCAATGCAATAAAAATACTTGTCCAACGGGCATTACTACGCATAAAGAAAAATTCCAAAAGGGTTTAGATGTCACCAAAAAATCAGAACGCGTAGCGAACTATATTAAGCAGATGGTATACGAAATTGGTTATATAACGCACTCAGTTGGGTTGAAAGAGCCGCGTGAGCTTGACCGTCAACACGCACGGATGATGGAAGAAAATGGCGTGACAATAGAGCTTACTTCGCTTTATCCTTATCCAAACTACCATTTAAACCGAGACACCATGGCAAAGCGACTAGAAGAGGCGAAAAGTTAACCTGATGCAATTTGTTGCGCTTATTATTATTGCTCTTTGTTTACTATTTATAACCTATAAAAGGCCAAAATGGGGTCTCATTGCCTTTGTTGGTTTGCTATTTATTGTGGGGTTGTTTTTTTGGTTTACCCCAACGAATTCAACGCATAAAAAAGCGAGCCCACTCACCCAATATGCCCAGCTAAGTGACGCACAGGTGCAAGTGGGTTATGCAGATAGTTTCGTTTTAACGGCTAGGTTAAGCAATGAGCATGCAACGACGTCCATTGAGGAAGTGATCATTCGTTCTAAGTTGAGTTTATGTGAAACCGATTCAGCAAATAGCTGCGTGGTTTTGGGTGATGAAACGAATTTGCTAAAGGAATTTGTACCCGCTGGGCAGGCGCGCGATTTTTCTATGAACTTAAGTAGTCGCTTACGCGCAGGTGCTGACGGGGTATCGAATTGGCAGCACGCGGTGATAGACGCCAGATAAATAGAATTTCCTTGCACGATCCATGTCTATTGCTAGCCGAGCATTGTTAAGCTAAATTAAGTTTCAATGTAGCTAATCCACTGATCAAGGCGAATAATGAATACAGAATTATCTAGAGAAATCACCGACGAGGAAATTGATACCTTTCACGCCGATGGCGTTATCCTGTTGAAGGCAATGTTTGACGATGGATGGATAGAGCTACTGCAAAAGGGATTGGGTGAAAATTGTGAAAATCCGACGCATCGCGCCCGAACTTGGGATCGTGATGCGTCTGGGCACACCATGTTTTGGGACAGTCAAGCGTGGCAGGGAATAGAGGAGTACCAACAGTTTATTTTTAATTCTCCTGCTGCCGAAATCGCCGGTAAATTATTGCGAGCTAAAAAGATAAACTTTTTCTTTGACGCCGTTTTTGTGCGGTCTTCGGGGACTCAATTTTCCACCCCTTGGCATCAAGACGAACCCTATTGGTCGATAGAGGGTTATGATACCTGCACGGTATGGATGCCGCTCGTGCCAGTGACAAAGCAAAGTGCACTAGCCTATGTGCCCGGTTCACATTTAAACAAGCAGATATTTGACCAGTATAATTTTGGTACGCTAAACCCCGATGGGAAATCAGAAGTAGATCAGGTCGATTTTTCAGGGATCGCTCAAGAGTCTATTCCAGATATTGACGCTAACCCTGAGTTATACAAAGTAGTCAGTTGGGACATGCAACCAGGAGACTGCGTGGTGTTTAATAGCCGCATCATGCACGGTGGTTCTGGAAAGCTAGAGCAAAATCAGGACCTTAAGGTATTTACCAGCAAATGGTTAGGTGATGATGTGCGCATCAAGTTTAAAGAATGTGGCATGGATCCAGATCATAGTAGCATCATGACGGAATACGGGTTAAAACCGGGTGAGCGTCCTGGCACAGCACTTTATCCAGACGTTTGGCCGAGAAACTAATCGGAGCAGACTTAAGCCATACATTTACTCTATTTTCTAATAAAACATAATAAACTTATGTTTTTAAAAAATATTAAATATATTTAAACAACAAGATAGATCATTGTTTAAAAATCAGGTGGTGCAATTGCCACTTTATTGCCACTTTTTAATCGGTACTTTGACAGGGCGAATACGTTTAATACTACTCAGAACTGAAACCATAGGTTAAAGACATGGGTCAAAAAGTATTCATACCAATGACAGACGAAATTTTATTCGACCGTCCTGAGTTAATTAGCTCGCCGTTACGTCCCTATAACCGGGACCTACCTTGCCTGCACTGGTTAGACATTGAGCTTAACCCTGCAGAATCAACGGGTGATTTAATGAAGCGAGAATCATTTGGTGCGCAGCGTGCCAAGCGCAAACCGATTATCGATGTAGCCTATCCGCACTTTGCTGCTGCCTAGTTATGTAGTAGGGTCAAGCATCATTGCAATTGAGTTTTATAAACCTAGCTAATCAGCTAGGTTTTTTTATTGTCAGTGTATATAAATAGTTAAATATTGAACTCTAAAAACTATTCCTATTTGAAAGCCGATTACAACTAACCTCGTTAAGTGTATTGACCTATAGGCTTAATGAACAAACTAAACCTATCACAAGGAATTGACCGCTTGGACTGTAGTGATTGATTTAGGCAGGCTGAAGGTTTGCGAAAGCTGCAACCAGCCATTTTGAGCCAGCTTCATCAAAATTAACTTGTACGCGGGCTTGATCGCCCTGCCCTTCGACAGTTAATACTGTGCCCTCTCCAAAGCTGGCGTGGCTTACACGCCCTCCTAAACTAAATTCTGAATGGGCAGAAGAGGCGGGAGAAAATGATTTAGAAACAGGCGAGCTACTATAGAGACGGTAACTACGTTCTTCGTTAATATATTGTGGCGGTACTTCTCTAATAAATCGAGAAGGCTGAGTGTAGTGCTCTCTACCGTGCAATCGTCGAATTTCTGCATAAGACATCACTAAACGTTGCATCGCCCTTGTCATGCCAACATAAGCCAAACGACGTTCTTCTTCCAAGCGGCCAGGTTCGTCAATAGAGCGTTGATGCGGAAACAGGCCTTCTTCCATGCCACTAATAAACACCAGCGGAAATTCTAGCCCTTTAGCAGAGTGTAAGCTCATTAGTTGTACGCATTCTTCCCATTCATCTGCTTGACCTTCACCGGCCTCTAGCGCGGCATGAGCAATAAATGATGACAATGGGTCAAGCTCTTCTTCGTCCTCGCCCATCTCAAAATTGCGGGTTGCATTTATCAACTCCTCTAAGTTCTCGACGCGTGACTCCGCTTTCTCGCCTTTTGCGCTCTTATAATAATCTAGTAAACCAGATCGAAATAAAATAGCGCTCGTTTGTTCGTGTAATTCAAGACCGGCGGTTTCTTTGCCTAGGCTAATAATGAGGTCTAAAAACCCCTGAACAGCAGTAGTGGCGCGTGGCGTCAGGGCATTTTGTTCTAAGATTGCTAAAGTGGCGGACCACATAGATTGGGCGTGATCGCGTGCTTGGCCACGAATAATATCGAGTGTTTTGTTGCCAATGCCCCTGGTGGGTTGATTGATGATGCGTTCAAACGCTGCATCTGAATGAGCGTTGGAAATAAGGCGCATATACCCTAGGGCGTCTTTAATTTCGGCTCGTTCAAAAAAGCGTAAGCCGCCATATACTCGATAGGGAACGCCCATGTTAAGTAGCCGCTCTTCCAGCACGCGTGACTGCGCATTTGAACGATATAACACGGCGACAGAATCTCGAGAATGACCGGCCTCTAGCCAACTTTCGATTTGCTCGACAATATAACGTGCTTCTTCTAGGTCATTGCTGGCGCCATATAAGGTGATTGGGTCGCCATCTTCACCAGCCGTCCATAATTCTTTGCCCATTCGCCCACTGTTATGACCGATCACCGCATTGGCGGCGCTTAAAATTGTGCTGGTAGAACGATAATTTTGTTCTAAGCGAATCAGTTTTGCGCTAGGGTAGTCTTGCTCAAAATTTAAAATATTCTCAACACGCGCTCCGCGCCAACCATAAATTGACTGATCATCATCGCCAACCGCAAATAGGTTATTAGTCGGTTCACTCAGTATTTTTACCCATTGGTATTGAATCGCATTGGTGTCTTGAAATTCGTCCACGAGCACGTATTGATAGCGGTTTTGAAACTCGTTACGAATCCGTTCATTGTTTTTAAGCAACTCTAAAGTACGTAACAATAATTCAGCGAAATCAACTAAGCCACTACGCTGACAGGTTTGTTCGTAGCGCTCGTAGATACTGATGAGGGTTTGTTGCTGGATATCAGCACTTTGACCGATGTCGCGGGGCCGGCGCCCTTCTTCTTTATGCGCGTTTATAGACCACTGGATTTGTTTAGGTGGCCAGTAGGCTTCGTCTAAATCAAGCTCCTTGAGCATACGTTTTATTAAACGAAATTGGTCATCGCTATCGATAATCTCGAATGCTTTTGGCAGCCCCGCCTCTTCAGCGTGGCCACGCAGTATGCGATGACATAGTCCGTGAAACGTGCCAATCATCATGGCGCCAAGCGGTACACCAAGCATTTTTTCAGCGCGTAAGCGCATTTCTCTTGCGGCTTTATTGGTAAAAGTTACCGCAAGAATGGATAAGGGCGACACCTGATAGCCTCGTACTAACCAAGCGAGGCGATTGGTTAGCACGCGGGTTTTGCCGCTGCCAGCACCCGCGAGAATCATCATCGGGCCAGGGCCAGCGCCCACCGCTTCGCGCTGTGCGTCGTTTAAGTCATCAAAGATATGCGAGACATCCATTCGCCGATATTAACGTAGCATGCTTGCTTATTGTGAGGTGATTTAGCAAACTTGGCTTAGTTTTTAATATCAAATAATTATGACAAGCAATGCAGCGCTTTTTGATCAAGCCAAACAACATATCCCAGGTGGAGTTAACTCTCCAGTTCGTGCATTCAAATCCGTTGGCGGAGACCCAATTTTCGTAAAACGCGCGCAAGGCGCTTATATTTACGACGAAGACGACAAGCAATATATCGACTATGTTGGCTCTTGGGGGCCGATGATATTAGGGCACAATGACCAAGATGTATTAAAAGCAGTCGTCAGTGCTGCCGGACAAGGTTTGAGCTTCGGCGCACCAACCGTCGCTGAGACACAAATGGCAGAGCTAATCTGTGCTCGCTTGCCTTGGGTAGACAAAGTCCGCATGGTTAACTCAGGAACAGAAGCCACGATGAGTGCTATACGTTTAGCGCGAGGGGTAACAAGTCGAGATAAAATTATCAAATTTGAAGGCTGCTATCACGGCCATGCCGATAGCTTATTAGTGAAAGCAGGTTCAGGTGCGTTAACCTTTGGTGTCCCGACTTCGCCCGGAGTTCCCGCAGACGTTGCGGCGCATACTTTAACGGCTACGTACAACGATTTACCCAGTGTTGAACAGTTATTGGAGGCCTGTAAAGAAGAAGTAGCCGCCATTATTATAGAGCCCGTTGCTGGCAATATGAATTGCGTACCTCCAGCCGAAGGCTTTTTAAGTGGCTTGCGTACATTGTGCGATCAATATGGCGTGTTGCTAATTATTGATGAAGTGATGACAGGGTTTAGAGTGCATCCACAAGGCGCGCAAGGTTATTACGGTGTTCAAGCCGACATTACTTGTTTAGGCAAAGTCATTGGCGGGGGTATGCCCGTGGGTGCCTTTGGTGGAAAGCAAGATATTATGGCGCACTTATCGCCCGAAGGCGGCGTTTACCAAGCAGGCACATTGTCGGGTAATCCGGTTGCGATGGCGGCTGGTTTAGCGACCTTAAATAAGTTAGCAGACCAAGCCTTATACGATGATTTAGAGCAGAAAATAGCATATCTGTTAGAAGGTCTGTCAAACGTGGCTAAACAAACCAACATCGCCTTAACCACTAATAGCGTAGGCGGTATGTTTGGCTTATTTTTTACTGATGCACCTACTGTGACTAACTTTGCTGAAGTCATGGCCTGTGATACGCAGCGTTTTAATCGATTTTTCCATAGTATGCTCACGCAAGGAGTGAATATGGCACCTTCGTCATTTGAGGCTGGCTTTATGTCGGCGGCGCACACTTATACAGATTTAGACACGACAATCGATGCAGCAAAAATCGCGATGTCGGACATGTGAAATTTTCAGAAAAGCTGAAATAGTCTGCAAATAAAGTGGTGTAACATTGCTAAAGGCCTGCGAAAATGGCGTTAAAGTGTCCGAAACTAAACCTTTGTTTAACTAAATATCTAAGTTAGCGACGAAAACTACTTATATGTTGACTTATTCTTGACTCAAGATAAGGCAATCGGTAAGGTTAGCCTCGCAACTAAACAGGTTTTTATGTAACGCTGTCTAGTTTTCAAGACCACTTAGTTAATTAAAGAACAAGCTCAATTAAACACAAGCTCACTAACAATCAATTAGTTTGAGCAACAAAAGAGTAAGGTCAACGATACTGAGTAAAGATTAATAATACTGGAGAAAAAATTAAGATGAAAAGCAAACTAATTAAGCAAGGCGCACTTGTTGCAGCATTAGCATTTAGCGCAAACAGCGCCTATGCGGCATGTGGCGACGTTCAAATCGCAGAGTGGAACTGGGCATCGGGTGAACTGATGGCTAACATAGACAAAATCATCCTAGAAGCAGGTTGGGATTGTAATGTAGAAATGATTCCAGGAGCGACAACGACTACTTTCGCTTCAATGAACGAGAAAGGTCAGCCACATATCGCTGGCGAGCTTTGGATCAATGCAGTACGTGAGCCACTTAACGCGGCTTTCGAAGCAGGTTCACTGCACTCAGCAAACAGCGGCCCAATCACGGGTTTAGGTGAAGGCTGGTGGATTCCAAGTTATACAGCTGAAGCGAACCCTGATTTAAAAACGGTTTTGGATATCTTAGAGCGCCCTGACTTGTTTCCAGATGTAGAAGATTCTTCTAAAGGTGCATTTATCGGTTGTCCTGCAGGTTGGGGTTGTCAGTTAACTAACGCTAACCTCTACCGTGCTTTTGATATGGAAGCGAAAGGCTGGAAATTGGTCGACCCTGGTTCTCAAGCGGGCTTAGACGGTTCTATGACTAAAGCCGTTGAGCGTAAAGAAAACTGGTTTGGCTACTACTGGGCGCCTACTGCAATGTTAGGGAAAAACAACATGGTGTTGATTCCTTTTGGTGTCCCATTCGTGGGTGCAGACCATTGGGATGGTTGCATTGTTAAGCCTGAGCAAGAGTGTGATGATCCACAGGCCTCTGCGTGGACAGAGTCTGAAGTACATACTGTTGTAACAGACGATTTCAAGAAAAATGGTGGCCCTGAAGTGATGGAATACTTAGGCAAGCGTGTATTCTCTGCTGAATCTATGGGTACAATGTTAGTTTATATGTTAGATAACCAAGCTGCTGGCGAAGACGCAGCCATCGAGTTCTTATTGACCGACCCTGTTTGGGAAAGCTGGGTATCTGCAGATGTTGCGGCTAAAGTTAAGGAAGCGATTAAATAAAAGCAATGCTTAACTAACGTTAGCAAAAACGTTAAGATGTGCCTGTCTGCGAATGTAGGCAGGCATTTTTTTTAAATACTAATAATAGACTAGGAGGTAGATATGTCTTTTTTTGACGAATTTCCCGAAATGGGGCGTCAATCTCTTCGCGACCTTAAAAAAGGAATAGATAGTTCTTTTAGGGACTTTTCTAGAGAGTACGGAGAAACGCTTGAGAATTCTTTTGAGTTTTTACTTAAATTTTTGGTTTGGCTTGAAAAGTTACTTTTAGCTACACCTTGGCCCATCATTATCATAGTGATTGCTACGCTAGCGTGGTTTGGTTCACGTAGTATCAAAATCGTAATTGGCTCGATATTGTCATTCCTGGCGATCGGGTATTTCGGTATGTGGGAAGATACCATGTCGACATTGGCGATTATTTCTGTTGCAACGATTGTGTGTGTCACATTAGGCATCCCTCTGGGCATATTAATGGCGCGCTCAGATAGAGCTCAGCGTATTGTTACCCCAATTTTAGATATCATGCAGACCATTCCGGCATTTGTATATTTAATTCCGGTTGTGATGTTACTGGGTATCGGTAAAGTTCCGGGCTTAATTGCGGTGTGTATTTACGCCATGCCCCCTATTGTGCGGTTGACTAACTTGGGTATCCGCTTAGTTGAAAAAGAAGCCTTAGAGGCGGCGGATGCGTTTGGCGCAAATTATAAGCAGCGCCTGTTTGGTGTGCAGATCCCGTTGGCGTTACCCAATATTTTTGCAGGGGTAAATCAGACCATCATGATGGCATTAGGTATGGTTGTTATTGCGTCAATGATCGGCGTCGCTGGACTAGGCGTACCTGTGCTACGTTCTATCTCCAATCAGTATTTAGCCTTAGGCTTAATGAATGGTTTAGCGATTGTTGCGATAGCGATTATTTTTGATCGTGTTTCGCAAGAGTACGGCCTACGACTACAAAAACACAGACACGGGGCGAACCATGACTGAGACTAAAATACAGATAGAAAGTCTATATAAGATTTTCGGCCCAAATCCAACGGAAGTACTAGAGAAAGTACAAAATGGCATGTCTAAGCAAGATTTGCTTGAACAACATGGCCATGTATTGGGGTTGAAAGACATCAATATTGATATACCAGCACGTGGTATTTCAGTGATCATGGGCTTATCTGGTTCGGGTAAATCAACGCTGATTCGCCATATCAATCGCCTAATCGAGCCTACAGCTGGTAAGGTCATTGTCGACGGTGTTGACGTAATTGGTATGTCTAAAGACGAACTAATGGAGTTCAGGCGCCACAAGGCGTCAATGGTGTTCCAGAAGTTTGGCTTACATGTGCACAGAACCGTGGCCGAGAATGTTGCCTATGGTCTAACCATTCAAGGTACGCCGTTAGCAGTTGCTAAAGAGCAAAGCCACAAATGGTTGGAGCGTGTCGGTTTAGCGGGTTTTGAAGATCGTTATCCTTCGCAGTTGTCTGGCGGTATGCAACAGCGCGTTGGTTTAGCGCGGGCTTTGGCAACGGATGCGGAAATTCTATTTATGGATGAAGCATTTTCGGCGCTTGACCCGTTGATAAGAACTGATATGCAAGATGTCTTGCTAGGTCTGCAAGAAGAGTTGCATAAAACCATCGTGTTTATCACGCATGACTTAGACGAAGCCTTACGTATCGGCGATAAGATCGCTATCTTACGTGATGGCGCTGTTATTCAGCAGGGCGACCCACAAGATATTATCTTGCACCCGGCTGACGATTACATTTTTGATTTTGTTCAAGATATTAATCGTAGTCGAGTAGTGAAGTTACGCTCTGTGATGACGCAAGGCGGTTCAAATAAAGGGCCAAACTTGAATCAAGATATGGTGTTGGAAGAGGCTTTGCAACTAATCGCAGCGGATAAATCGCAATCTGCAAATGTAGTTGACGATGAAGGCCAAGTATTAGGTAGCTTGGACTTAATGCAGGCGATTGCAGGTATTGCGCGCCCAGAGATGGAAGGTAATTCTGAGGCGCGATACAAATAGCGTTTCAGTCTAAACCAAATGAAGCAAAAACCCGGCGCATTGCCGGGTTTTTTGTGAGAATGCGGTTAACGCCGCCTAAGATATGACTAGAACTTCTTCGTCTAATAAACGTTGAATTAACGCCATATTTTCGTCCGATGGCGCGACCTCTGTTGTGGATATTTGGGCTGAGTTACATAGGCTTGAAACGAGTGCTTCTTGAGACGTTTGTAATGGTATTTCCTGTTCATTTACAAAGAAGAATAGCGTTGTATCGGATCGATGGTAGGCAACTCTAGTACCTGCACTAAGTGTTAATAGGTTATCTTGCTTAAGTAATGTGGCGGCACTTAGACGTCCATCTTCATGTATCGCCTCTGTCAGTTCGGGGTATTTAAGCGAGGTGACAGATTGCCCAAACCAGCGCGTAAGTAGCGCGCGGTCCTCTGCCAGGTCGTGTAAAAGTGTACTCAGCTGATCAATATCTTCAGTGCGTATCTCTCCCGCCTTTACGCCGGCCTTAAGATTGATATCTTTAAAGCGTTGGTCGCTGGCTAAATGATCAGAAGCTAAATCCGTAATACCGCACAGTATTTCAGAGAATGAAGGGGCTCTAAATCCAATCGAGTAGGTCATACAGTCGTCGTCTAGCGCGACACCGTTATGGCCGACGCCCGGAGGAATATATAGCATGTCACCGGGCCCCAGTGTCCAAGTTTGCTCTGCTTGCCAGTCTGTTAATTGCAATAGTGGAGAGTCTTCGTTGCGCGGGCTTTGGTCATTATAGTGGCCCCCGACTTCCCAACGCCTTTGTCCTTGGGCCTGTAATAAAAATACGTCATAGTGATCGTAGTGTGGTCCCACCCCGCCGCCTTTGGTTGCGTAGCTCACCATTAAATCATCCCGGCGCCAACGCGGTATAAAGTTAAAATCTTCAAGTAAGCTGGCCGCTTCTGGCACCCATAAATCGACGGCCTGTACCAGCAAAGTCCAGTGGCTTTTTGGCAATGATGTAAAGTCCGGTTCCTCAAATGGCCCATTAAGTAAGCGCCATTGATCATCAACCTCATTGATTACGATACGCGCTTCAACTTCTTCTTCACAAGCTAAGCCTGCAAGTTCTTGCGCGTTAAGCAGCGGGTTTAAGTTGGGATAAGCATTCGGTATCAGCAGTGGTTTTTTCTGCCAAATTGAAGACAAAAACGTTTGGACGTCAATGTTGCCGAGCGGTGTGAATGTACTACTTAGTTTTTTAGTCATAATAGAGGCTTAGTATTTCTTAGGCTTTTGCCAATAATGTAAGCTTTCGTCTCGGTATGTACGGCTGTGGATACCATCGCTATTGAGCTTGAATAAAATTCTACCGCTTTGCGCTGTACGGTAGACTTGGGCGTTTTCAGCTTGGTAAGCATCGACCACCGCTGGATGAGGGTGGCCGAAACGATTTCTGTATCCTGCGCTAAATACCACGTGTTTTGGTGAAACAGCGTGGATAAATGCTGGCGTAGAGGAGCTTTTGCTTCCATGGTGAGGGGCAACTAAAATATCGGCATTTAGTAGACCAGCTGAATTGGCAGAATTTAGGATAAGTGACTCTGCTTCTTTTTCAATATCACCTGTCAACAGCACGGAGCCGTAGGCTGTGGTCATGATAAGTACGCAAGATGCATTGTTACCCGTCTCCATTGAACTCACCTTGGGGTAGATAAATTCGAATTTAATTGTATCCCATTGCCAAGATTTGCCAGCGACACATGCTTGGGTGTGGTCAATATTCTCATGGCTACTTGCTATTAACTCCTTAGGTTGGAATTGTTGCTTAACGGCGTTCAACCCGCCAATATGGTCGATATTGTTATGGCTAATGACAATGGTAGAGAGCTGTTTGATCCCTTGGTGTCGTAAATAGGGCACGACAATGGATTTGCCCGCGTCAAAGCCGCCTTCAAATCGCGGACCGGTATCGTACAGTAAAGAGTGATTGGCTGTTTGTACAACAACAGCCAGTCCTTGTCCGACATCTAAAACACTTAACCACAATTCGCCTTCTTTAGGCGTGGAAGGCTTAGCCAGCAATACGGGCACCCAAGCCAAGGCAAACAGCCAACGCCATGCTCCTAATCTTGCTGATAGTAATCCGATTGATCCTAACAGCGCGCACAGTGCAACAGGCCAAGTGATACCTTGTTGCCAAATTGCAAATGAGGCATTGCCTAGTGATTCGAGGTAGGGCCAGCAGAACGCAAGCACTTCATCCGCAAGATGAATAAACCAAACACTAAGGTTGGGTAGATTAATACTAAATAACAGTACACCCATCAACACCAAGGGAATCACAATACATCCGATAATGGGAACCGCAATAAAATTAGCAACAATGGAGACTAAAGAAATCTTCTGAAAGGTGAGCAACAATAGAGGGGCTAGACCGACGAGTAGCGCTACTTGAATTTTGGTGAAGCTAAATAGCCGCCTCCATTGAGTATGGATAAAGTGACGGCGAGGGCTTAGGCCTTGATTAATCAACCGGTCTTTTGTACTAGGGCTAATCGTCAGCAAGATAAAGCCAACGGCTAAAAACGATAGCCAAAACCCAGCACTCAGCGGCGCAAGTGGGTCAAATAAAAGGACGACTGCCAGTACCAGTCCTAAAGCAAACCAAGCACCGGGTCGCCGTCCGATAAAGAATAAAGCGGCCACGGTAATGAGCATAATCATCGCGCGTTTGGTAGGAATGGCAAACCCTGCTAACGCTGCATAAATGATGGCGCCGAGTAAGGCAAAAAACCACGCGGCTTTTTGGGTGGGATAAAAGGTTGTAATCAGGAACGTATGCCGCCATACCAAGCCGCCGATAAAATATAAAAAGCCAGCGACTAAACCAATATGTAAACCTGAAATAGCGATTAAGTGATTAGTGCCAGTATTTTGCAGCGTAGCCCACTGTGCATCAGATAGGGTTTGTCGTATTCCGACTGACAGCGCGCTGATGATAGCGGTTTGTTCTAGCTTTGATGTATTTAGCCACGAAGAAAACCGCGCTCTGAAATTATCTACGCCTGAAAACATTGCGGGGTTAATTAATGTGGCGGTATCGGGTTTTCTCACGTAGCCCGTCGCTCGAATACGTTGAGAGAACAGCCAAGACTCATAGTTAAAAGTTCCAGGGTTTGCCGAGCCATGTGGCTTTTTAAGCTTAACTAAGAATTGCCAGTGTTCCCCTGAAGACAACGATGGCGGATTGTTTGCATACCAGCGTAGTCTAATTCTTTTAGGGCTGGGATATTGAGCGCCCTGAAAGCTTAGTGTTTCAACATCAAAGTTAAACTGGGCATATCGATCAGTCAGTTTAGGTAGACCGATAATGTGCCCGATTACTTGTACCTCTTGCCCTTCTAGCTTGTCATCTAGTTCGGCTGATAAAACCCAAAGTGCATACAGCGTGGTCCATAGTACGCCAAAAAGAAAAACGCAGATCACCCGTATTGATTTAACTTGGATAGCAACCAACATGCATACTGCGAGCAATGCTATCAACACAACGGGGTAGAGCCGCGGTAGAAAAGTGACAGATAATAGCCCAGCCGACAGTACCCACGGCCAAAAAATCGCCAACAGCGAGAGTCTATCGTCTTTAAACCTGACGGGTTGATTGGCTTGTAGCGAGGGGTTTATTTGTTCACGTTCCATGTCGGACACTTGGGTGCATTTCGCCTAAATTTATGTCGTCTGTAGCGGATAGTACCATGGCAGAAGCGCTATAATTGTTTGTAGTATATAGCGCTAACCATTCAATCCGATAAAACTAAATACCTGTATAAATGAAAACTAGAGAACGACGAAAAGGGATTACCTTAGTGCATACCGGTGAAGGCAAAGGTAAATCATCGAGCGGTTTTGGGGTGGTATTTCGCGCTGCCGGATGGGGGTTGAATGTGTGTGTTATCCAATTTATTAAAGGGGCCTGGAAAACGGGCGAGCAGCGTGCCTCAGAGAAATTCGACAATATTGAATGGCACGTTATGGGTGACGGATTTACTTGGGATACTAAAAACCCTGAACAAGACATCGCGACAACCCGAGAAATCTGGGAGTTTGCAAAAGGAAAAATGCGTAGCGAAAAGTTTGATCTGGTCATGCTAGATGAAATTAATTATTGCTGCGGCTATAACTGGCTCTCAGGCGAAGAGCTTGCCACATTTATTACCGATGAAAAGCCTAAGTGGCTGCACTTAGTCATGACGGGTCGAAACGCCGCACCTGAAGTGATTGAAGTCGCTAACACGGTAACGGAAATGCGCCCAATTAAACATGCTTTTGATGAAGGAATAGAAGCAGAGCAAGGCGTTGAGTTTTGAGTAAACGGCAACAACCTGCCTTATTACCGCTATCGATCAATGTAAGCGGTAAACCTTGTTTGGTGGTTGGCGGTGGCCCTGTTGCCTATCGACGTGCGCAGTCACTAGCTTCTGCGGGCGCGGTGCTAGAAATTATTAGTCTGGCTGTTATCCCCGCATTTCAAAATTTTATCGAGAAAAACCGCATCACTTTTAACCAAAGGGCCGCGTCTGCGGATGATGTCAGTACTCGATTCGCGCTCATCGTTACTGCGACGAATGACCGTGAAGTAAATGAGCAAATCGCTCAACAGGCTAAACGCAGTTTGGTGTTGATTAATGTAGCTGATGACGCGCAATCTTGCGATATCATTTTCCCGTCGGTGCTCAATAGAGAGCCGTTACAGATTGCTATTTCTAGTGGCTCGGCCTCGCCGATTTTGTCCAAAATGTTGATCCGTAAGTTGCGCACGGTTATCCCGAGCGGTTACGGTAAATTAGCGAGCTTAGTGGGTGCATATCGCAAAGAAGTGGTGAACAAATTCCCTGATATCAATCAACGTAAGGATTTCTGGCAACAAATGTTAAGCGGCGTTGTGGGCGAAAGTGTGTTTTCTGGGCGCACAGAAAAAGCAGAAGCCTTATTGCAAACTGCGTTGCAAAGTTGGGATAGCGGTTCAAAAGTGGGTGAAGTGTATTTAATTGGTGCAGGTCCAGGGGACCCTGATCTGCTAACGGTTCGTGCAGTGAGATTACTATACCAAGCGGATGTCATTGTTTATGATCGCTTGGTTTCGCCCGAAATTTTGGCGATGTTTGGTGAAGATCAAGAGATGGTGTATGTGGGTAAGCAACGGGCTAACCACAGTGTGCCACAAAACAATATTAACCAGATATTGGTTGATTTGGCAAAACAAGGAAAAACGGTTGCGCGCCTAAAGGGGGGGGACCCATTTATTTTTGGGCGTGGAGGAGAAGAAATAGAAACTCTGGCTCAAGAAAATATCAGTTTCCAAGTGATACCGGGTATTACAGCGGCCTCTGGTTGTGCCAGTTATAGCGGCATACCATTAACGCATCGTGATTACGCGCAATCGGTTCGGTTTGTGACGGGGCAGTTAAAAGAGGGTTCAGTTGACTTGAATTGGTCACAGCTTATTGACGCTGACCAAACGCTGGTTTTTTATATGGGCTTAATTGGCTTTCCAGTGATCTGTGAAAAACTAATCGAACATGGCTTGGCTAAGAGCATGCCGATTGCGTTAATTGAAAAAGGCACGACACTGGAGCAAAAAGTACATATCAGTGATTTAGCCTCTATCACGCAATACTTGCAAGATAATGTGGTTAGCTCCCCGTCTTTATTTATCGTTGGTGAAGTGGTGAAGCTTCATCAGCAGTTAGCTTGGTTTGAATCAAAATAAGGTGTTTTTATGCAATTAGATAATAGTTTTGTACGTTCTTGTTTTCCGGCCTTTGAGCAGGCCAATTTAAGTGGATGGGCATTTTTTGAAAATGCCGGTGGCTCCTACGCTTGTGGGCCAGTTATTGATGCGCTTAATCACTATTACACAACCCATAAAATCCAGCCTTATCACGCCTTTCCAGCGGCGAAGGAGGCGGGTGAATTGATGGATAATTCAAAGCGCCGTATGGCGGAAATGCTGAATGTAGCGACGAGTGAAATCAACTTTGGTCCGTCGACATCTCAAAACACCTATAACCTAGCACAGGCCCTAGCTGAAGCGTTTGAAGCAGGTGATGAAGTCATTGTCACCAATCAGGACCATGAAGCAAATATCGGCGTATGGCGTAAATTATCATCACGTGGTTTAGTGATTAAGGAGTGGTCAATTGACCCTAAAACAGGTGAGCTTGATGTAGAAGATTTATCTGGTCTGTTAAATGAGAAAACCAAAGCGGTAGCATTTACTCATTGTTCAAATATTATTGCGAGTACAAACCCCGTTCGAGAGATCACAGACAAAATTCATGCTGTAGGTGCCATCGCAATTGTGGACGGCGTTTCTTATTGCGGGCATGGTTTGCCAGATGTAAAAGCCTTGGGCGCCGATGTGTACTTATTTTCTTTGTATAAAGTCTATGGTCCGCACTTAGGCGTGATGGTGCTCAGTGATACACTGAACCAATCCTTACCCCAGCAAGGCCACTTCTTTAACCATGGCAAGCCTGGGTATCGCTTTACCCCCGCCGGGCCAGATCACGCGCAGATAGCAGCCGTCAACGGCGTTATGGATTATGTTGACATCATTTACGCGCATCATTACGGTGACACGCAAGACGATCCGAATACCCGCGCTAACAAAGTAATGCATTTGTTCCAGCAGCACGAGCGAGAAACGGTGCAGCCCTTGTTAGACTTCTTAACCGCGCACAATCAATTGCAATTGATGGGCCAGCCGGATGCCACAAAGCGTGCGCCCACGGTTGCGTTTACTTCTAGCAAACATGACCCTCTAGCATTAACGCAGGAACTAGCAAAAGAAAAAATAATGGTGGGTTCCGGCAATTTTTATTCGTATCGTTTGATGGAAGGGTTAGGGTTTGATGCAGAACAAGGGATTTGTCGCGCATCGATGGTGCACTACAATAATGGTGAAGAAGTTGGTCGCTTAATTGCTGCCTTAGAAAAGCTGCACTGAATCAATCATAAGTAGATCGCTAGTATTTAGATGGCAACAAATTCCGTTATAATTCGACCACTCTTTAGTCAACAAGTCTGCTAGCGCATTTTCCTATGAAGGACAGCTACCTTAAACGAATTCTGAGCGCACGCGTCTATGACGTCGCTCGGCAGACCTCGCTGGATAACGCGGAGCGACTAAGCAAGCGATTGCATAATCAAGTGTGGCTCAAGCGCGAAGACCAGCAGCCCATATTTTGTTACAAAATACGTGGTGCTTACAACAAAATGCGCCAACTGAGTGCCGAGCAACTCAAGCATGGCGTGGTTGCGGCTTCTGCAGGAAACCACGCGCAGGGTGTTGCCTTATCAGCCCAAAAACTAGGTTGTGAGGCCATTATTGTGATGCCGACCACCACGCCCGACATCAAAATAAACGCAGTTAAATCTTTTGGCGGCACCGTCAAACTATTTGGTGAAAGCTATAGTGACGCTGCGGCCTATGCGCACGATTTATGCGTGCAGGAAAAGAAAACATATATCCCTCCTTTTGATGATCCAGATGTGATCGCTGGGCAAGGCACGGTTGCCGCAGAAATTTGGAGAGAGCATAGCGCAAGTATCGATGCGGTGTTCGTACCCATTGGTGGTGGTGGATTAATCGCGGGCATGGCAGCTTATCTAAAAGCACTGGACCCTAGCTTACATATTGTCGGTGTTGAGCCCGTGGATTCAAACGCAATGGGCAAATCTTTAGATGCGGGTGAGCGAATTGAGCTAGATGATGTAGGTCTATTTGCTGATGGAGTGGCGGTTAAAAAAGTAGGTGAAGAAACGTTTAAGTTATGTCAGCAGTATGTCGATGAAGTGATCACCATTACCAACGATGAAATGTGTGCAGCGATTAAAGACATCTTTGAGGATACGCGCTCAATAGTGGAACCCTCTGGCGCTTTAGGTGTTGCGGGTATTAAAAAATGGATTAAAGATAATCCTGGCACGGGCCGTAATTTAATCACCGTACTAACAGGCGCAAATCTCAATTTTGACCGACTGAGGCATATATCCGAAAGAACCGCGATCGGTGAAGGCTTAGAGACGATTTTGGGGGTGACCATTCCAGAAAAACCGGGCAGCTTTCAACGTTTGTTTAATTCCTTAGGAGAGTTGAGCGTCACTGAATTTAACTATCGTTATGGCGATAGCGAATCAGCGAGTATTTTCGTTGGGTTTAACTGCAACGACAAAGAGCT
This sequence comes from Candidatus Poriferihabitaceae bacterium, assembly GCA_965237995.1. Taxonomy (GTDB): domain Bacteria; phylum Pseudomonadota; class Gammaproteobacteria; order Arenicellales; family Poriferihabitantaceae; genus JAAELZ01. Next base: position 192,392 of record CBDEGO010000006.1, on the reverse strand, counting down.
TGTTGCGCAGCGCATTCAGGTGTTGAGTGATCTACAATTTGACCCTGTTGATCTGACAGATAATTCATTGGCTAAGTTGCATGGTCGGCATTTAGTGGGTGGGCGAGCGCAAGAGTTGGAAGATGAGCGCCTATTTAGTTTTCAATTTCCCGAACGTAAAGGGGCCTTGATAAACTTTCTGAATAAAGTCAGTGGTCGTTGGAATATCACGTTGTTTCATTATCGCAATCATGGTTCGGACTTCGGTCGAGTATTATGTGGAATGCAAGTGCCGCCTGATACACAGCAGGCGTTTCAAGCCTTTTTAGATGAGCTGGGTTATAACGTTGACGAGCAAACCGATAACGCGTTTAACCGCTTATTTTTATCATGACTGAACTAGAGCCGTTAGTTGAGTTGCTAGGTATTTATAGTATTGCAGGGGAAGACTTAATCGTTGAAATCAGTGAAGATGATGTGGTGGCGCTGTATGATCGACAAGGCTTGCAGCACCGAATTGTTACCCGTAAGAAAGCGGGTTTTAGCACAGACGTTGAACAAGCCGCCTTGGTTCAAATTAGTAGTTATAAGCCCATCGTAGGGGGATAGGTTAGAAAAATATCATATGTTACCGTATATAAAAATAGCGCGTTTTGATCACTGGTTTAAGAATGTATTTATGATCCCGGGGGTGTTGGTTGCGCTGTATTTGCACCCAGACCTTCTAGAATATAGCCTGTGGTGGCCGCTTGTGGTCGCGCTGTTAGCAACGGGTTTTGTGGCGTCTAGCAACTACGTCATCAACGAAGTGCTAGATGCCGATATGGATCGATTGCACCCCGTTAAAAAGAATCGGCCTGTACCATCTGGTGAAGTTAACATCAAGCTGGCTTATGTTGAATGGATTGCGCTTGCCATTATTGGTTTGGGGCTGGCTTACACACTGGGTAAGCCATTTTTTTTAAGCGCATTGGCGCTATGGGTGATGGGGTGCTTTTATAATATTCCACCCATTCGTACCAAAGAAAAGCCCTACCTAGATGTACTGTCAGAATCTGTAAACAACCCCTTACGTTTATTGTTAGGGTGGTTCGCGACGGGCACTGATTATTGGCCGCCACTTTCCTTAGTGATTGCCTATTGGATGATTGGCGCATTTTTTATGGCGATCAAGCGCTATGCTGAATATCGGCGTATCGGCGACAAACAAAAGGCAGCGGCCTATCGTAGTTCGTTTGCACATTATAATGAGGAACGACTAATGATCAGCCTCATGTATTATGTGGCGACGTTCGGTTTGTTTTTTGGTGTGTTTCTGATTCGCTATCGTATGGAATTTATTCTAGCCACACCGTTTATTGCGGGTGTGATTGCGTGGTATATGCACCTTGGCTTTCTGGACGATAGCCCGGTTCAATACCCCGAGAAACTCTATAAACAAAAAGGGTTTATGGCGTTCCTCGCATTAACCGTTGCAGTGATGATGCTACTGCTTATCGTGGATTTTCCTACGTTAGTGCAATGGTTTCCCAGTACGCCTGTGTTGCGATAAGGTTTGCCAGCGCCAAACAAAACCTATGCCATTTTTGATTTAGATGGCACGATCACTAAGCGCGATACTTATCTCGATTACCTTCTTAGCTACTATTTAAAACATCCGAGCCAGTGGTTAAAGGGGGCCATGCTTGGCGTATATGCCTGTTTGTATGCATTAAAAATTAAGGATAATACTTGGTTGAAGCAGCACTTTTTAAGCACGTTATTTGCAGGTAAAACGGCTGAAGAGTTAGCTTTGTGGAATGCTGATTTCGTTGAAAAGACCATCGCAAACAATATTAGACACCAAGCTAAGGGCGCAATTTATTTACACAAGCAAACCGGGCATGAGTGTGTTTTGCTAAGTGCAAGTTTGGATTTATATGTGCCTGATATCGCGGCGGCGCTGGGCATAGAGCACTGTATCTGTACGGCGGTTGAATACCAAGATGGCAAGCTAACTGGGCGGCTCAGCGGTGAAAACATTAAAGGGCCACAAAAGCGTAAGGCCTGGGATAAGTTTATCCAGAGCAGCGATCAAGCCTCAGTTAACACGATCGCCTATGGTGACCACCGTTCAGATTTGGCTTGGTTGGTGTCGGTTGACCACGGGATATTAGTCAGCCGTAACCCTAAGTTAATCGCTAAAGCGAAACAGCTCAAGTTAGAAGTACAACAGTGGTAGATAGTCAACCAAGTAGTACCGATCAGCGTATTTGGGGTTTGTTTGGCGGGTCTTTCGACCCTGTTCATATCGGCCATGTTGAAACCGCGCAGTCGGTTTTGCAGCAATTGAAGCTAGATAAGCTTATTTTCTTGCCTGCGGCGCGTTCACCGTTTAAACAGCAAACCAATACCTCAGAACAACAGCGGCTGAAAATGCTTGAGCTGGCCATTGAAGGTGAGAGCCAACTAGAGGTTGATGCAAGAGAATTCGGTCGGCCTCCACCCTCTTATACTGTCGACACGCTAAAAAACTTACATACTGATTACCCAAATCAACAATGGGTACTGATAATGGGTTTGGATGCGTGGCAAGGCTTTAAACGATGGCATCGCCCTGAGCGAATTTTAGAATTGGTAAATATTGTAGTGATGACGCGCCCTGGTTACGCGCGCGCTACTGAAGGAAATTTAGGCCTAGCGGTAGACTCTACTGAAGACTTATTCAAGCATCGCAGCGGAGCGGTGCTGCATCTAACTGTGCCATCGCTAGCGATATCTTCTTCGCAGCTTAGGCAGAATATTAGTGCAGGCAAGGCTTATAGCCAGTGGTTAAGCCCTGAAGTGGCGGCCTACGTCGAGGAAAATGATCTTTACTTGGAGTAAGGAACCTCGCTAGTTAATAGTGTGGAGGTAGCTCGTGCTGGCTGCTAGCATCTGCAGGCTGAACTAAGGCATCTTGTAGGCGCTTAGTTAGTTGGACGTTGTGTTGCTCTAGTTTGTCTAGTTGGATAGACTGTTGATAGACCACTTTGTTCACTTCTTCAAGTGTATGCTCTAAAAATGCCAATTTGGTTTCTAAAGCCTGCAATCTTTGTTCGCTCATTGTGTGAGATAAAGCTGTGCGTGAATTTGTTTGATTTTAGCATGCTCCGCAAGCATTAGACGGATGCGTATCTCGGTAAGTCTTGGTAGACTGCGCTGCTTTAAACCACTGTACACATAATTATGCCAAGAGATCAAATTATCAGCACTGATGCAGCGCCAAGTGCTATTGGAGCCTATTCGCAAGCCGTAAAAACAGGCAATACGGTTTATATTTCAGGCCAGATTCCGTTAGACCCTGAAACCATGGAAGTAGTCAGTGGCGGGTTTGAAGCTGAAGCACACCAAGTATTCAAAAACCTGAAAGCCGTTGCTGAGGGTGCAGGGGGTAGCTTAGATGATGTTGTGCGGGCGACAATTTATATGATGGACTTAAACGATTTTGCCAAGGTGAATGAAATAATGGGCCAATACTTCGATGCGCCTTATCCAGCCCGAGCTGCGGTCGGTGTGGCGCAGTTACCTAAAGGCGTATTAGTTGAAATTGATGCGATTTTGTCACTTGCCTAAATTAGCCTTGAGCGCTGTGGCTTAAAAGCGCGATAACCTGATAGGTTCATCGAGCTACAAAAAACGACTTGGCTAAGATGCCTTCACCTCCAGCAAGTGGCGATCTAGCACTCACTGCACTTAAGGGCGTGGGTGCTAAGCTTGCGGCTCAGTTGGGAAAAATCGGGGTGGAGTCTTGCCAAGATTTAATCTTCCATCTGCCTTTTCGCTACGAAGACCGTACACAAGTCACGCCGGTTTATCAACTGCACCACGGACAGCAAGCGCTTATTTTGGCGGCTATCGAGGGCGCCCAAGTGCAGTTTGGTCGACGCCGCAGTTTATTGGTGCAATTAAATGACGGCGGCGCGCGTTTAACGATGCGGCTATTTTATTTTAACGCGCAGCAACATCGCGCTTTAGAGCAGGGTGAGTGGATTCAGTGTTATGGCGAGGTGCGTAGCGGGCCGCGTGGCATGGAGATGGTCCATCCAGAGTATAGAGTGTATGAAACTGAGCCAGATAGTATTACCACTGACGAATTAACTCCGGTTTATCCGACCACGGAAGGCGTTGGTCAAGCACGGATGCGCAAGCTAGTCGACCAAGCATTTGTGCAGTGTGGGACGGCAGCACAAGACTATCTTCCGGACAGCATTCGCCAAGCGCTTAACTTACTAAGCCTAAATCAAGCGCTGCAAATTGTGCATGCCCCCAAAGCGACCGATGACGTGAATGGTTTATTAGCGGGGACTCACCCAGCACAAAATCGTTTGGCGCTCGAAGAGTTACTAGCCCACCATTTAGCCTTGCGTGCAGTGCGAGATACACGAGAGCAGAAACTAGCTCCACGAATGAACGTTAATGGGCCACTTTGGCCGCGTTTAGAGCAAGCGCTGGGGTTTAGTTTAACCGGCGCTCAACAAAGGGTGATTCAAGAAATAGAGTCCGACTTAGCAAAAACTAGCCCTAGCTTACGCTTAGTGCAGGGTGATGTAGGCTCTGGTAAAACAGTGGTGGCGGCCGCTGCTGCCTTGCATGCAGTTGATACGGGTTATCAAGTGGTGATCATGGCTCCGACAGAATTGCTAGCAGAACAACACCGTAGAAATTTTGAAACATGGTGTGCGCCGCTCGGGGTGGAAACGGTTTGGTTAACGGGCCGACTGAGTGCGGCTTCGCGTCGCGATGCAGTGGCTAAGATCCAATCTGGCGCAGCGAAAATAGCGATTGGAACCCATGCGCTATTTCAAGAGGCCGTCGAGTTTCATCAGCTCGGTTTAATTATCGTGGATGAGCAGCACCGTTTTGGTGTTGACCAACGGCTCGCGCTAAAGAAAAAGGGTGAAGATAAAGGCTTAGTTCCGCATCAAATTATTATGAGCGCTACCCCTATTCCGCGCTCCTTGTCGATGGTCTATTACGCGGACATGGACGTATCAAATATCGATGAATTACCCCCAGGCAGGCTACCTGTGCAAACGGTAGTATTGCCGAATACAAGGCGCGAAGAAGTTCAGCAGCGAGTACGATTGGCCTGCCAACAAGGGCGTCAGGCCTATTGGGTGTGCCCGCTGATTGAAGAATCAGATGCTTTACAGGCGCAGGCAGCAGAAGAATCAGTAGTACAATTGAGGCGGGCATTGCCTGAATTGAATATCGGCTTGGTACATGGACGAATGAAAGCGAAAGAAAAAGATGCGCTGATGGATGCTTTCAGAACGGGTGAGACCAATTTGTTAGTCGCCACAACCGTGATCGAAGTCGGCGTAGATGTCGCCAACGCCAGCTTGATGATTATTGAAAATTCTGAGCGCTTAGGCCTGGCTCAGCTGCACCAATTACGCGGGAGAGTGGGCCGCGGCAGTGACCAAGCAGTGTGCGTATTAATGTATCAGTCACCGTTAGGCAAAAACGGCAAAACTCGACTGGACATCTTGCGACAAACTAGCGATGGTTTTGAGATTGCTCGGCACGACCTTGAGCAACGCGGGCCAGGAGAGCTGATGGGGACAAGGCAAACCGGCGAAGGCACGTTGAAAGTGGCTAACATCGTCAGAGACCAAGCGTTGCTTCCCGTTGTTGAGCAAGCCGCATTAGAGCTTAATGCGCAAGCACCTGAAATAAAATCTAAGATCATTGCCAGATGGGTAAAACACAAAGACCAATACGCACAGGTTTGAGCGCTTATCTAAGTTTGTTGCAAACAGACTAAAAGGGATATACTCACAGGCTTACTAAGTGGTCGATAGTATTCGCCACCAGTAGCCTTATTTTTGTATATAATCGCGCGTTGCATTTGGGGTGATGATTGATGTCGCCCATACAAATAGCAAATGACTGAAATCAAAACGCCGCCGCTCATGACTGCAAGTATTGCTAAATCAAGACAAGGACTATTCAACTGGAAGAGTTACTTTGCCTTGTGTAAGCCAAAAGTTGTCTCGCTGATTATTTTTACAGCGGTGGTTGGTATGTTGCTGGCAACACCAGCTAGCCTTAACTGGATGTTGGTGATCTACGCAACGCTTGGCATAGGTTTAGCCGCTGCGGCAGGCGCCGCAATGAATCACTGGGTAGATAGACGCATTGACGCGATTATGTACCGCACGCAAAACCGGCCCTTGCCTCAATCAGATATCAAGCCCACTTCAGTGGTGGTATTTGCTTTGGTATTGGCGGTGATTTCTATGGGTATTTTGCTGGTGAAAGTTAATTTCCTTACCGCGTGGCTAACGTTCATATCGATGGTCGGCTACGCCATTATTTACACTATGTTTTTAAAACCAGCCACGCCTTACAACATTGTACTAGGCGGTGCGGCAGGTGCAGCTCCTCCTTTGTTAGGATGGGCGGCTATCACCGGTGAAGTGAATACCGAAGCCTTGTTGCTATTTTTAATTATCTTTATTTGGACACCGCCTCATTTCTGGGCCTTGGCGATTAAACGCCGTGAGGAATACGCCAAAGCCAACGTTCCTATGTTGCCAGTCACGCATGGTGTCGCGCATACGAAGTTACAAATATTGCTTTACACCTTGTTGTTGGTTGCGATCACGGTGGTACCCTTTGTGATTGAAATGAGCGGCATTGTGTATCTGGCGGGTGCACTTGCATTGGGGTTTGGCTTTATTTGGCACGCTTTAAAGCTCTATCGTCAAGACGGCGACGACCACGCAGGGCCAACCTTTGCCTTCTCGGTAATGTATTTAAGTGTGCTATTCGGATTTTTACTGCTCGACCATTACGCGCGTATTGTCATTCGCCTCTGGCTTTAAATCCGAGTCATCTTTTACTGCGGTTAGATCCTTACCGCAGCCTTCACAGCACCCTTTTTCTTCCTAACGTTTCCTGATAAGCACTTGGTATTGCTTGAACAGGGTAAACCCTACCCCCAATTCGGTATATAAAGCAGAGTGCAGTTTTTCTACTATTGTATGACAAATGTCGATAATCATTTTTAGGAGGAATCTACAATGACAATCAGAGGCTTTAGCTTTATCAAATTAAATCAGTTAGTGGTAACGTTTACGGCCGCATTACTTGGTTTATCTGCGACAGCAACTGCAGATGAGACTTGCATGTCGCCTTATATGGCGAAAATTACGGGTCAGGAAGACTTTGTTTACGTTTGGACACTAGGTGAAGAAGGCTTAGGTGATGAGCAAGATAAGCTGGTTACCGTTGATGTAAATCCGGCTTCAGCGGACTATGGCAAAGTGGTTGCATCCGTTTCAGTAGGCGGGCGAAACGAAGCACATCACTCTGGGTTTACAGATGACAGAAAATACCTATGGGCGGGCGGTTTAGATACCAATAAGGTGTTTATTTTTGATGTGCACACAGACCCAGCGAAACCCACTCTACACCAAGTGATTGATACGTTTGTCTCTGATAGCGGCGGTGTAGTTGGTCCGCATACTACCTATGCATTACCAGGCCGCATGATGATAACAGGCTTGTCTAACAACAAAGATAACGGCGGGCGTACTGCGTTAGTAGAGTATAGCAATGCGGGTGAATATATCGCTACGCACTGGATGCCAACTGATGGTGATGAGCGCGGCGCGGTCAAAAATGGCCAATATGCAGATGGCTACGGCTATGACTTGCGAGTATTACCACGAAAGAACGTGATGTTTACTTCCTCTTTCACCGGTTGGTCTAACTACATGATGGACTTCGGTAAAATGTTAGGTGATGCAGAAGCGATGAAACGCTTTGGTAATACGGTGGTTAAGTGGGATTTACACAGCAAAAAGCCAGAAGAGATCTTTGATGTCCCCGGTGCACCGCTTGAACTGCGTTGTGCCTGGCAGTCTCATAACAATTGGTGCGTAACCACTGCTGCGCTTACTTCAAAGATCTGGTTAATTTATGAAGACGGCAATGGTAAATGGCAGACCAAGGCAGTGGCTGATATCGGCGACCCAGCTTCTATCCCCTTACCGGTTGATATTTCAATTAGTTCGGATGACAGCAAACTTTGGGTGAACACATTTATGGACGGTAAGACGCGCATGTTCGATATGACCGACCCGCACAACCCTAAGCAGATGTATGAAAAGAAAATTGGGGCCCAAGTGAATATGGTGTCGTCCAGTTGGGATGGTGACCGCTTGTATTACACTTCCTCATTACTAGCAAATTGGGATAAGAAAGGGGATGATAATGATCAATATCTCAAAGCGTATGACTGGAATGGGTCAGAGTTAATTGAGAAATTTGTAATTGACTTTAACGCTGAGAAATTAGGTCGCGCCCACCAAATGCGCTTTGGGGCTTATTCACTCTATGATCAATATAGCAATAAAATGGCTAAGCCATTGATTGGTATCGCTGCAAACTGATTGGCTGGCGTATTGAGATAACGCTCGGCATGATAATGCCGAGCGTTTTTTGTTTGAGCCTAGTCTTTTATCCATGTTTACTCGTATTGTCATTTGCTTAAGCCTACTTTGTCTGAGCCAAGCGAGTAGGGCCGATAGCGAACCTCTAGCCATTGGCTACGGAGAATTGGGGTATCAACTGCCCAAGGTTGGTTCATACCAATTACCTCCATTAGGCCAAGCGACGAATGGACAAGTATTGAATTCCGAAGGCAACAACATCAATTTATTTGAGGCATTCGACGGCAAGTATGTGTTGCTTAGCTTTGTATACACCACTTGTTCAGACATCAACGGGTGTCCGCTCACGTCTTTGGTGTTTTACCAGTTAAAGGATGCGATGCAAAATGACGCTGAACTGGCACAAAGCCTCAAACTGCTAAGTTTAAGTTTTGACCCTGATACGGATACCCCTGATGTCATGAAACTCTATGCAGAGAATTTCAAATACGCAGGTAAACAAGGAGACTGGTCTTTTTTAACCACTGAGTCAGAAAGTAAACTAAACCCAATCCTAGCGAATTACAACCAAACAGTACAAACTCAATATGATGCAGAAGGTAAGGCTAGTGCCAAGTTCAGCCACATTATCCGAGTCTATTTAATTGATCCAGATCGCAAAATTCGCAATGTCTATAACGTAGATTTTCTACATAAAGACATCATTTTGACCGACGTCAAAACGCTGATGGTTCAACAAGCAGTGAAAGACCAACAGGTGGCTAAAGCTGATGAGCGCTCTTCGTTGTTATCGGGCCCAGGGGATGACAAAACCGATTACGAAAGTAAAAATTATACGACCAATAGCCGAAATATATTGGATAGAGTGGGCCAAAAGGCAGACTTGCTTTCAATCGCACTAAGCCCACCATTGGGTTTACCGCCGGTACCTGTCCCGCAGGGAAACTCTTTAACTGCCGAAAAAATTGCCTTGGGGCGCAAGCTTTTCTTTGACCGTCGACTTTCGTTAAATGACACGTTTTCTTGCGCGATGTGTCATGTGCCAGAGCAAGGCTTTGCCAATAATGAATTAGCTACCGCAGTTGGTATCGAGGGGCGCACGGTTAAACGCAACGCCCCGACTGTGTACAACTCGGCTTATGCCACCAAGTTGTTTCATGACGGGCGAGAAAGTACCTTAGAGCAACAAGTCTGGGCGCCGCTATTGGCCGAGAACGAAATGGCCAATCCATCGATTGGCTATGTCATCAACAAAATTAACAGTTTGCCAGAATACCAAGGTCTGTTTGAATGGGCGTTTGATGGTGAAGCCCCTACCATGCTCTCGATTGGCGAGGCGTTGGCAGCCTATCAACGAACGCTAGTTTCGGGTGACTCTCCTTTTGATAAGTGGTATTACGGCAAGCAAGAAGAGGCCATCAGCGCTGAGGCGAAGGCGGGGTTTGCGTTGTTCACTGGCAAAGCGGCCTGCAATAGCTGCCATTTGATTACTGCTGAACATGCACTATTTACGGACGATCAATTGGTTAATACGGGTTTGGGTTATCACCGTTCTATGAGTACACCAGGTATCACAAAAGTAATGTTAGCGCCTGGGGTATTTGTAGAAGTAAAGCCTGAGGTGCTTGCGGCAGTGGGCGACCCCATCCCCAATGATTTAGGCTTGTATGAGGTCACCCAAAACCCGGATGATCGCTGGAAATTTAAAACACCCAGTCTAAGAAATGTAGCACTGACTTCCCCGTATATGCATGATGGAAGTTTGAGTACTTTAACTGACGTCGTGCAGTTTTATAATCAGGGCGGCTTTGCAAACGAATTGCTAGACCCAAGAATTAAACCACTCAACTTGAATGATACGGAAGTGTCTGAACTGGTTGCTTTTTTGAATACGCTCAATGGTGGCAACAATGACGTACTGGTTAGCGACGCGTTTGCCGCGCCAATTGGAGATGTGGTTAAGTAGCTTATGATCAAATTTCGGTTACTACTTAGTATTGTCCTTGTTATATTTTCAACCTTAGGTGCTGCTGCAACGCAAGAGAGCGTAGGCGGAGATTTTCAGTTAATAGACCACAACGGTAAGGAATTTAACCTCGATCAGTTACGAGGTAAGGCAGTTTTAATTTTCTTCGGCTATACCCACTGCCCCGATATTTGCCCTACAGAATTAGCTAAGCTCTCTGCCATGCTTAATTCATTGCAAGAATTGAATGATAGCGTGCAGGTACTGTTTATTACCGTGGACCCTAAGCGAGATACCGCAGAGCATTTAAAAACCTATGTACAATTTTTCAGCAAAGACTTAATTGGCCTAACTGGTTCAATAGAACAAATTGAATCGGTTAAAGAACAATATCGCGTAACCGCAACGCAGTTTAAACAACGAGACAGTGTCAGCGAATACACAGTTGACCACAGTGTTAACTACTATTTGATTGATCCAACGGGACAACTAAATACGATCGTACCCTACGGGTTTCCAATGCAACACATTCAAAAAGTGCTGGAAGGGATTATTGCGAACAGCTAAAAGTCCGCGTGAAATATACACCTGCATAGGTGTCTTACTTTTTGGCTATGACTCATTGACGAGTTCCCTAACGCGTTGCGCTACCTCGGTTGCGCTGGCACCATGATTAATGACTCCCGCTAACTTAGATTCTCTATCTACCATGTAAATACGTGAAGTGTGATCGACTAAGTAGTCTCCATTTTCGTCGCGCTCAACTTGTTTATAAAACACACCGTAGCGTGTGCTGACCTCTAGCAAACGATGTACATCGCTACTGAGCCCGGTAATATTGGGGTGAAAATAGGGGGCGTAGTCGCGCAGTTTTTCTAGGGTATCGCGCTCTGGGTCGATGCTGATCAGCAAGCCTTTGACCGGTATTTCGTCTTCTAATAACGTCATTGCTTCCGCCATGACAGCCAGTGAATTAGGGCAGACATCGGGGCAATAGGTATAACCGAAATAGATTAAAACGGGCTGGCCTTTAAAATCAGACAATGAAACGTCACCGTCAAAGCTTTTAAGTGTAAAGTCACCGCCCACATAGCCTTTGTATGCCGCTTTTTGTGGGTCTGCTGCTTTAGTAGCACGACTCAATTGCCATTGGTAACTCAACATACCCGCTGCGATCGCGATCGCAAAGAATAGCGCATAGGTAAAAAAACGTTTCATACTTAGAATATTAGAGCGATGTAAATAAGGCGTGCTGAATTAGTGTGCAGCCTTTAACCAAACAGCGCAATCGTGAAAAGCAGCGCCGCCGTCCGGGTAGGGTGATGCAGCGCTAATCAGCGTATTAATGCCACAACCATTTTTAAATGCTGTTCCTGGCCAGATACCGCGCACTTCTAACACGCCAGGTTTTGTGCGCTTGCTGAATGTGGCCTGTAAGTGTACTTCACCTTGCACGTTGCCGAGTATGACCATTTGCCCGTCTTGTAGTTCGTATTGCGATGCATCTTCTGGATTAATGTGTACCGAAGGACGTTTCTCACCTTTTAGAGAGTGCGGAGACTGAGTAAACGAAGTATTTAAAAAGCGCCTCGCCGGTGGCGTAATCAGCCTAAACGGATGCGACTCATCGGCATTAAAAATAATATCCCAATGCCCCGGCCACTGCGGCATGATACCTTTAGTATCTCCTGCACTAATCCAATCTGGCTTGAAGCGAAATTTTTTATCTGGCCAATCAAAGCCATTTAAATAATTCATTTGTTGATGATCAGCGGCGACGTCATGCCAATGCGCGGTGTTAACCTCATCAAAGCTAGGATAGTTTGAATTTGCTAAAGTCTGTTCAATGACCTCTTTAGCCGATTGAGTGAATGCGGGGTGATCAGCACCCAAGCGCTGAGCTAAATCGCAGACTACTTGGTGGTTTGATCTAGATTCAAAATGCGGATTAATTAACGGCTCGGCCACTTGCAAATAGGTGTGGCCAAAGCTGGTATATAGATCAGTATGCTCGACAAAGCTGGTTGCGGGTAAGATGATGTCGGCCATCGCAGCCGTCTGCGTCATAAATTGCTCATGCACACAAACGAATAAGTCATCTCGTTCAAAGCCTTTCTTCACATAGGCTGAATCGGGCGTGACAGCCATGGGGTTGGTGTTTTGGATAAGCATCGCCTTTACGGGTGGCCCACCTTTTAAGTCTTTTTCTTCGCCGTTTAAGATGGCTCCAATGCGGCACATATCCAATTGACGAGAGTCCGAGTGCATCCGATCTGTGCCCTCGATATAGGTTTTATCAAGTGCAAATGTGCCTGATGAGCCAAGTAAAGCGCCACCACCTTTATATTGCCAAGCGCCTGTTACTGCGGGCAAGCAGGACACACTATGTAAATTATGCGCGCCATTGTGGCTACGAGAAAAGCCAATGCCAAGGCGAATGAAGCTTTTTTTGGTATGGCCATACAAGCGAGCGAAGTCAATAATGTCACTGGCGCTAACACCCGTGATGGCTTCGGCCCATTCAGGTGTTTTATCTTTTAAAGAAGCGTGTAAGCCTGTTGGGTCGTCGGTGTACTTTTCCATATAGGCCCAATCAACTAAACCTTCAGTAAACAATACGTGCATCATGGCGCTGGCCAATGCCCCATCGGTGCCTGGTTTAGGGGCAATATGGATATCTGCTTTTTTGGCCGTGCCTGTTTTAGCGGGGTCGACCACCACCACTTTTACATTGCCCTCACGTTGAGCGCGACTGACATGCTTCATAAAGTTGATGGACGTTGCCACTGCGTTGCAGCCCCAGATAATGATGAGCTCAGAATGACGCACGTCGCGTGCATCACTGCCGCGCACAGACCCTGCTCCTGCACGCCAACCTGCATAGCCAATGTGGGTGCAGATGTTACCAATTCGACCGGAGTAGTTTAGTGTGCTACTTAGCCTAACGACACCATCACGTTGCAGTTGCCCCATGGTGCCACCATAAAAATAGGGCCAAACAGACTGGCTACCGAATTCATCAGAGGCCTTTTGAAACTGCTGTACAACCGTGTCTAAAGCTTCATCCCAACTAATACGCTCAAACTGTCCACTGCCTTTTGGGCCAACTCGCTTTAGTGGGTATTTCAGTCTATCGGGGTGGTGCGTGCGTTCGGCGTAATTGGCGACCTTAGAGCAAATGACGCCTAAGGTGTAATCATTGTCTTTAGCGCCGCGCACTTGACCAATGGTATTGTCATCAAGCACTTCAACCTCTAAAGCGCAGGCGGAAGGACAGTCATGCGGACAAACACTATTTTTAAAGTGGGCCATCGCGAAGCAGTTATAAACTTAAGAAGGCTTGAGTCTACGCAAGCTGAGTAGCGATTAAAATAGTATTATTAGAAACTTGTATCTTAATCTTAAAAACGCTTAGCAGTGATCTAGTCTTCTAGTTCTCTCTTACACAATCGACGTTCAACAGCCATAACGGCGGCCTCAACACGTGAATGCACTTCCAGTTTCCTTAAAATAGCTTTTACGTGCAACTTAACCGTGCCATCAGAAATATTCAAATTGCGCGCAATGACCTTGTTGCTCTGACCTTCGGCTAAATGGCACAAAATCTCAGACTCTCGTGGAGTCAGGCTACTAAAGGGCGATGCCGGGGCGCTATCCCCTGTGGTATCGCCGTTCTTTACTAAGTTGGCCAAGGCGCTGGTTAAGTCTGGAGCAACTACGGTTTTGCCTGCCACAATATCGTGCAGCGCCACTACCAACGCGTCTGGTTCCATATCCTTAAGTAAATAACCTTTAGCACCGTTACGTAGCGCATCACCTAAGTCTTTATTTTCAGTGCTGGTTGTTAATAGAACAACCGGCTTTTCGTTGCCTAGTTCTTCGAGCTTTTGCATCACTTCAATACCCGTCATTACGGGCATACGTTGATCTAGCAAAATGACGTCTGGACTGATGCTAGGGTCGTCAGATAGGGCTAAATCCATACCTTCTTGGCTGTCGCCGGTGGCGGTGATCTCAATACCACGACGCTCTAGCAAGCTGATGATGCCTTCGCGAAATAGGGCGTGGTCGTCTATCATTAAAACGCGCATTGTTAACTTCTATGAGGTGTTATGACGGTTACTTGGTTTAGCGACAGGCTAAGCCTTTTCAGGAGTAAAGGATAACAGAATGTGCGTACCACCGTCTCTCCCACTTTGGATAGTTAGTCTACCGCCAATTCGTTCCGCGCGCTCTTTCATGACGGATAAGCCAATGTGTTTGCCTGCGCTGTTGCTGATGGGACTAGCTGCAAAGTCTGTTGGCATGCCGCAGCCATTGTCTTCGATAGACATCAAGCATTCTTGATTGGAGGCCATGTCTAAGGATACCCACACTTGTTCTGCTTTGCTGTGGCGTTGGCAATTTTTAAGCGCTTCTTGGGCGATACGGATTATATTCACCTCAATATCTTCACTTAATTCGACGCCCTGCCAGTGGTTGCTAAAGTCTACGGCTAGGCCTGTCTCAGTACGAAATCGAGCAAGGATTTTTTTAAAGCCTGCTGCAAGTCCGCCCGTTTCGATCGGTGCCCTAAACTGACCAATGAGGCTACGCAGCTCCTCGTGGGCGCCGCTGACTAATTTCTCTACTTTCTCCATCTGCGCCCAAGTGCTTTGTTCATCGCCGCCTTGTAAGGTGTCGTCCAGAATACGTACTTGGAAACGCAATGAAGCAAGTGTTTGCGCCATCGAATCATGTAGTTCATGCGCAAAGGCGGTGCGTTCAGCCATCCGGCCTAATAATATTGAGTCTTGTTCTTGTTGGTTTTTTTCCAGCGCCATGCCTAAGTTAAGACCAACGTTATCGAGGAGGTCTCGCGTTGCGCTATCAAGTTCGGTAATCGCCGCGCCCATATACAAACGATAGCTACCGTAAACTTGTTCTTTGAATCTAAGAGGAATAATTAGGCAGTGCGATTCGCTGCGTACAATTTCTATACGGTTGTCTTTGAGTGGTTCTCGTTCGATAGAGGCTAGCAAAGTATCATTGCCCTCTTCGTCGACTAAATATGCCTCCGCGAGCAGTGCTTGCGATGCGGTTCTTAGTGTTGGTAAATAACGTGAAATAAACCCCTCTACGTCGTGCGTTTCGTTCAAGCCGGAGGTAATGTCATAAACCAGCCTTAGCGAGCGTGATTGTGTTTTAAGCTGTGCAGTACGTTGTTTAAGCTCATTGGTGCGCTGTTCTGCAAGGCTTTCTAGCCATTCGGCCAGGCGGTTTATATTATCTTGTACGGTGGCGTGTTGAGGGTCGTTAAGTTCAAGCCGTGCAGAAAAGTCACCTTGCCGAAATTGAGAAGCCCATTGGGTGATTTGATCTAACGCTTTAGGCATGATAACTGCGCTGTTGTTTAAGTAAAGCCTTGAGTTGTTCATTTTCTTCTGGGCTTAATTTAGTGCTGCGCGATTTATGCAGCAAAGCATCGATGGTTTGCTGGCGAGTGTTGTCGGTAAGCTTGTTGAGACAATCTCTAAAGTAGTCGCCTTTAGTGGCGTCTTCAATTAAATTGGAATGGCTGGCTAGTTTCTCAAGCGCCGTGTGATGAGGGCTTTGTCGCATGCGTTCTAATAACTGAGCAGTATTGGCTTCGACATTACGTTTTATGGCGCGGCTTAAATCGTGTAATAAAGAGCTTCCATTAAGCTGTGCATCGTCATTGGGCAGTGAGTCAATGATTTCGACGTGATCAACTAATAGCTTAGGCGTTTGCACCAATAGGCTAATAGTCAGCGCAATCGGGGATAGCGAGTCAGTTTTTTGAGGGCTTACTTGGCGTTTAAAACTTGAAGCCTTAGCTGCATCCAATGCAAGTTCGTTTTCGCTGACACCGACTATTTGTGTGAGGCGGTTAATCATCAACTGTCTAAACGTGCTGGCGGGCAAGTGATTAAGCAGTGGTCGCGCTTTTTGCGCCAATTGGGCGCGATGGTCTAAACGGCTCAGATCGAGCGGCGCACTCAGGCTCTCAAACAAAAAATCGGCGAGAGGTTGGGCGCTGCTAATGCGTTGTTGGAAAGTCTCAGCACCTTCCTTACGGACTAACGAGTCGGGGTCTTCTCCTTCTGGTAAGAGTAAAAAGCCAATTTGTTTGTCATCACTAAGCAAAGGGAGCGCAGTTTCCATGGCCTTCCAAGCCGCCTTTTTGCCAGCACGATCGCCATCAAAACAAAATACAATGGAAGGTGCTGCGCGAAACAAACGTTGAATATGGCTTTGTGTGGTCGCCGTCCCCATGGTTGCGACCGCATTTTTGAAGCCATTTTGTGCAAGACCGACAACGTCCATATATCCTTCGACGACCAACGATTCACCAGCTAGGCCAATTTCTCGGCGACCTTGGCTCAGGCCGTACAGTTCACTACCTTTATGAAACAACACCGTTTCAGGTGAATTTAAATACTTGGGTTCGCCTTTACCGATGATTCGGCCACCAAAGCCGACTAACTTGCCGCGATAATCTTCTATTGGGAACATGATGCGGGCGCGAAAGCGGTCGTAGTAACCACCTTCATCTTTTTCGATCAACATGCCAGTATCAGCAAGGGCTTTTGTTGTTTTATCATCTTTACCTAACGCCTCTGGCAAATTATTCCAGCCATCGGGAGCATAACCAATGCCAAATTCCATTGCCGTTTTGCCGTCTAGGCCTCGGTTTTTAAGGTATTCAATCGCTTCTGGCGAAGTGGGGTGCGATTTAAGTTGCTGCTGATAAAAAGTACGTACTTTGCCGAGTAAGTCGTGAAGATGTTGATGATTAACGGTGGGTTGACTACTCGCGTGTTCGTCACGTGGGATTTGCATACCGCTACGTGCAGCCAGTACCTCAATCGCGTCTACGAATTCGAGATTATCGTAATTCATTAAAAAGCCAACCGCAGTGCCGTGCACACCGCAACCAAAGCAATGATAAAATTGCTTGGCGGGGCTTACATAAAACGAGGGCGTTTTTTCATCGTGAAAGGGGCAGCAAGCCCGATGTTCGTGGCCGGCGCGTTGCAGCGGCACACGCTGATCGATCAGCTCGACAATATCGGTCCGCGAGATAAGTTCGTCGATAAAGGTTTCGGGAATTCTGCCCACTATAGTTTTACTTATTAATAGAGTGTGTCACAGTGCATAATAACTAATATTTGCCAGTAATTGCAGTAAACTGCTTACCCGAATAATAATTTTCTATGGTTAAAAAATCAGTACGTCATGGTTAAGCTAAGCGTTATCGCCGTGGGCGAGAAGATGCCCGCATGGGTAAACCAAGGCTTTGCTGATTATGCTAAGCGCTTGCATGGCGCTACGACTTTGAGTTTGGTTGAAGTGCCAGCGATAAAACGAGGTAAAAATGCAGATATTGCTCGTATTTTAAAACGTGAAGGCGAAGAACTGTTAGCGCAAGTGCCTTCGCGCAATCAGTTAGTCGCTTTAGAGCGAACAGGGAAGCACTTAGATTCTTTAGCGATGGCAAAGCAATTAGCTAAATGGCAATTAGAAGGCCAAAGCGTGGCTTTTGTGATGGGCGGGCCAGAGGGCTTGGACCAAGCGGTGATGCAGCGAGCGGACCATAATTGGTCGCTCTCTGCGATGACATTTTCGCACCATGTGGCGCGTATTATGCTTGCCGAACAGCTATATCGCGCTTGGTCTATCAACCAAGGCATGCCTTACCACAGATGACGTTATGACCCAGCAAGAGAAACAGGGGCTTATTCTAGCCTCAGCCTCACCGCGTAGACATGAGTTACTCTCTAGAATGGGGGTTTCATTTGAAGCGATAGCCGCTGATATCGACGAAACTAAGCGCGCAACTGAAACACCAGCGAGTTACTGTGAGCGGATGGCTTATGAAAAAGCACGTAAAGTGCAAATGGCGCACCCTGAGGCTTGGGTAATAGGTTCAGACACCTGCGTGGTACTTGCCGATACCATACTGGGTAAACCCGCGTCACGGGGACAAGCGATTGAAACAATCGGGTTATTATCAGGAAACAAGCATCAGGTGATGACTTCAGTTTGTTTATTATCGCCTTCTGATAAGCAGGCGCATTTGTCTATTTCTGACGTGTATTTTGCTCAATTAAGTGATGCACAGATTGTCGCTTACTGCGACACAAATGAACCGTACGATAAAGCAGGTGCTTATGGAATACAGGGCTTGGCGGGGGTATTTGTTGAACGTATCGACGGTGATTACAGTGCTATTATGGGCTTACCGCTACAAGCGACTTGGACACTATTGCAAACCTATTCAAGTCAAAGCCAAACTTAGATGACGCCAAAAACTGAAGAAATACTGGTGAATGTCACACCACAAGAAACACGGGTGGCGATCGTTGAAAACGGTATGCTGCAAGAGTTACATATTGAACGATCTGATGCCAAAGGTATTGTCGGCAATATTTATAAAGGTAAGGTCGTGCGCGTGTTGCCAGGTATGCAAGCGGCATTTGTTGAGATTGGGCTGGAGCGCACCGCTTTTTTACATGCGCGTGAAGCGCGACCCATGATAATCAACGGTGAGGATCGAACGGAATCTGACGAAGCTGCTGAGCCGCCAATCAATACGCTGGTAAGAGAAGGCCAAGAAATTTTGGTGCAAGTGGTAAAAGACCCACTAGGTAGCAAAGGCGCGCGGTTAACGACCGAAATTTCTATTCCGTCCCGTATGTTGGTCCATTTGCCGCATTCAACTAATATCGGTATATCGCAGCGTATCGTTGAACCTGCTGTGAGGGAATTTTTGCGCTCAACTATCGAAGGTTTGCGGCAAAGTAAACAAATAACAGAGGGGTATATCGCGCGCACATCGGCTGAAACTAGCGGTGAGCGTGAGTTACAACAAGATATGGAGATTCTTGCGCGTACTTGGAAAAAGGTTTCTGCGAATGCTAAAAATAATAAAGCCCCGGCGCTAGTGTATGAAGACTTACCGCTTGCGCAGCGTGCGTTACGTGATTTTGTTAGTGACGTAGTTGCAGAAGTGTTAATAGATTCGCGCGAAACCTTTAATAAGGTGTGCGAGCTATCCAAAGAGCTAATGCCAGATGCTTTAAGTTTGATCAAGCACTATCCTGGTGGGCGTCCGATATTTGATTTACATTCTATCGAAGACGAAATACAGCGTGCATTAGGACGAGAAGTGGCGCTTAAATCAGGCGGGTCATTAGTGATAGATCAAACTGAAGCGATGACCACCATTGATGTAAACACGGGCGGCTTTGTGGGTAAGAAAAACTTAGAAGAGACCGTTTTCAAAACTAACTTAGAAGCGGCGCAATCAGTAGCTCGTCAATTGCGCTTGCGCAATATAGGAGGGATTATTATTGTGGATTTTATTGATATGCATGATAAGTCTCACCAAAAACAAGTGGCTACAGCCTTGGAGCGTGGCTTGGCAAAAGACAGTACTAAAAACCATCTAACGGATATATCCACGCTAGGTCTGGTTGAAATTACGCGTAAAAGAACCCGCGAAAGTCTAGAGCGTTTACTGATGGAAGATTGCTCAGTGTGTAAGGGCCGCGGTGTCGTTAAAACATCGCAAACCATTTGTAATGAAATACTGCGGGAGATATTACGTGAAGCTCGCCAGTACGAAGCCAGTAAGTTTATGGTTGTGGCATCGCAATCGGTCATTGATCGATTGTTAGACGAAGAATCATCGAGTTTGGCGGACTTGCAAGAGTTTATCGGTAGTTCAATTCACCTACAAGTCGAACCGACCTACTTTCAGGAGAGTTATGATGTTGTGTTGACTTAGATGACTCGAACCCAGCCTTTATTACTTTATAAGCTTTGACAAAGGCGCCAAGAAATTTGGCGCCTACCTAGTTTAATTTGGTGTTTAGTATAGGTTTTAGGTATTTTTCAGTATCATAGCGCTTCCTTTCTTAAACGGGGTAACTCATGCAACTAAGTAATTTAGAATTAATGCCTGGTAAGCGCATAGTGCAGCATTTAGGTTTAGTTCAAGGTAGTACGGTGCGCAGTAAACATGTGGGGCGCGACTTTCTAGCAGGTATTAAAAATGTATTTGGGGGTGAGTTGGCCGGTTACACGGAGCTATTGCAAGAGTCGCGAGATGAGGCCGTAGCGCGAATGAGCGAGCAAGCGCAATCCATCGGCGCAAATGCAGTGGTCAATGTTCGATTCTCTACTTCATCGATAACACAAGGCGCTGCTGAGTTATTTGCTTATGGTACAGCCGTAGTGGTGGAAGACGAATGACGGGTTTTGATCTTTACCTATTCGTTGGCTTGCTGGCGGTCGGCTATTTTGTTGGCAGTTACTTAGAAAAAAAGCATTACAAATCGATTTTCAAACGCGAAGCCCAATTACAAGAGATATTACTTATCGCAGCTAAAACGCCTGATGACAATGGGATGGTAAGCGAAGGCGAGTTGGTGACGGGCTCAGTGGTGGTTTCTGTGGATTATTTTAAGCGCTTTGTCGCGGGGTTACGCAATTTAGTGGGCGGACGGATGTCTTCGTATGAATCACTGTTAGATAGAGGTCGGCGTGAAGCGATCTTGCGTATGAAGGTGCAAGCTAAGTCGGTAAACGCGAATAAAGTGTTCAACGTAAAGCTAGAAACGGCATCCATATCAAAAGGGGCAGGTAGAAGTATCGGGTCAATTGAGGTGTTAGCCTACGGCACTGCAATTCGCAGTTAGCCGGTATTTTATGGATTACCAAAACCCTAAAATACCCGAGGGCATTAATACGTCTCGCGAACACCCCTTTAAGGACTTTATATTATTACTGCTGGGTGTTTCTGCGCTGTTATTTGCCGCATTAATGGTGGTTAGTTGGGCCTTGCGATTTGTGGGGCCGTTAGTGCCGTTTTCCTGGGAGCGCGCGCTTTCTGACCAATTCGCTGAACAGTTTATTGAGCAGTTTGAAACCAATAAGTATCCAGAGAAACAAGCGTGGTTGCAG
Source organism: Candidatus Poriferihabitaceae bacterium (assembly GCA_965237995.1). Lineage (GTDB taxonomy): Bacteria > Pseudomonadota > Gammaproteobacteria > Arenicellales > Poriferihabitantaceae > JAAELZ01. The sequence continues at coordinate 171,053 of CBDEGO010000006.1, read as the reverse complement.
CAAATCACCGACCGTCTGGCAATGCACGAAGACCTGCCTGAGGGCATGACAATTACTGTGCATTATAGTGATAGTGAAACCGTCAATGCACTGGCGACTATCGGCGGGCATATTGTGGTATTTCAAGGCTTAATTGATTCAGTCGATAGTGAAAACGCGTTGGCTATGGTGATCGCGCATGAAATTGCGCATGTCAAACACCGCCACCCCATTGTTGCACTGGGTCGCGCTTTAGGAACAACTGCGGTATTTTCACTGTTGGGTGCGGGCGGAGATAACGTAGCGACTAGTCTGCTTTCTAAGTTTGGCTTATTAGCGATGATGTCGTTCAATCGAGAACAAGAATCTCAGGCTGATCAAACAGGCTTAGCTGCGATCTACCAACATTATGGGCATATAAACGGAGCAACTCAGTTTTTTGAGAAAATAAGTGAGCAAGGAGCCGAAAAAGATAGCCGTTTTGCTGAATTTTTCGCCACTCATCCAAATTCTCGAAAGCGTATCGATGACATAAGAAACACGGCTAATCATCTAGGCTGGTCAGAAATAGGAGATACTGAGGTGTTAAAAGCCCCATAACAAAGCTGATCATGATTCGCTAAAGCACTATCGATTAATCTTTAAGAATCTGTTTGCTCAATTGGAAGGCGTGGTTTATCATTAATGTGTTAGATTTGTGCTATGGATTGCCGCCAGTAAAAATACTTAATGAAGTCATCGCCCTCAACCATTAAGGCATTTTTACCCTCGCTGACTGCGTCTTTGGTTCAAACTGCTTTACAAATTACTTTTATACTGGCCTATGCGGTCTTGGTATTTGGTCAAAGTACGCCAAACTATATGAACCAAGGTGTAGGTATTTTACTGCTGGGCAGTATTATCTCAGTTGGGGTTATTGGCCTGTTAAGTAGTTATGTCGGCTCGATGGGAAGTGCGCAAGATATTCCAGCAACACTTATTTCGGTAGTCATTGGGGCGATGGCTGTAACTATTGCGGTTGAGTCTGGCAGTGAGCAAACTACGTTCTATACGGCAATTGGGGCGATGATGGTGGCAACCTTCGGTACAGCGTTGCTGGTGCTGTTATTGTCCATTTTTAATTTAGGTAACATCGTACGGTTTATTCCATTTCCAGTCATCGGCGGCTTGCTTGCGAGTACGGGTTGGGTGCTTGCCTTAGTGGCACTGGGCTTATTGGTCGGGGAAGAAGTCAGATTATCGAATTTGCCTAGCTTGTTTGAGTATGACGCACTCGTTCGTTGGACGCCGGGTTTAGCGGTTGCGCTATGTTTAATGTTTATCGGTCGATTTTGGGATTCTCCGATTGCACTACCTTCAGTGCTGCTTGCGTGCTCTGTTTTGGTGCACCTATGGCTGGTGTTTTCTGGCACCAGTATAGACCAAGCCCAAGCAACCGGTCTACTACTCAGCCCAGGAGAAGGCGACTTAAGGCTTGGGGTGGACCCACTGGAGGTGATGCAAATCGCGCGCTGGGATCTTGTGCTTGAGCAGTGGCCTCTATTGCTTAGTTTATGCTTCTTATCGGCGATTATTTCTATGGTGCAGGTTTCGAGTATCGAAGTAGCGATTGATCACGAAATGGATATCGATAGAGAATTGTTGGCCATTGGGTCGAGTAACATTATTATCTCAGCGATTGGAGGCTTGGTCGCTTATCACCATATTTCAAATACTAAACTAGCGCATCGGATGGGTGCTAGATCAAGGCTAACGGCTGCATTGATTACCGTATTTTGCTCTTTACCATTTCTAGTGGGGTCCAATTGGATTGGCTATTTTCCGATCTCAATATTGGGCGGTATTATTTTATTTTTAGGTTTAGAGTTTCTCATTGAATGGGTGGTCAAAGCGTCTAAGCGCTTACCTATGTGGGAATACTTCACTATTTTGGTGATCTTTTGCACCGTGGTTTTTTATGGCTTTGCGGCGGGTCTTGGCGTGGGTGTACTGTGCGGTATTTTGCTATTTCTTATTCGTTCTAGCCGAATTAATGTCGTTCATTCCATTGTCAGTGGTAAAGCTTGCAAAAGTGTTGTGATACGTAGCTCAGAACAAGAAGCGTTTTTAGCCGCTAAAGGAGGTTCTGTGGCCCTAATCAACTTACGCGGTTTCTTATTCTTTGGTTCAGCTGGAAATGTGTATGACCAAATTAAGACTACATTAAATGAAGCAAAAAACGGCATTGAGTACTTAGTGGTTGATTTTAAGCAAGTCACTATCATCGATTACACTGCGGTGATGAGCTTATATCGTGTTCGACGCTTACTGGATAAATCAGGCATTAAATTACTGCTCTCAAATGTTCCGAAGAAAGACGAACAACGGCTAGTTGACGCTTTATATACTACAAACCATCCTGCGCAGTTTTTTATTAATGCTGACTTTGCAATCGAAGCAGCGGAAGAGAATTTGTTAGCGCAGCGCGAATGGGAAACCACCAGTAGCCGCAGTGAAATAGACGCCTTATTGTTAGCCGCGAACTGGAGTGAATCTGAGATTGCAGCGTTGCGAGTAGCCTTAGTTCCAATCCGCCTTCAAGATGGAGAGCACGCGATGTGTGTAGGCGAAGTGGGTACCAGCTTTTACTTTATAGAACACGGCAAGCTAGAGATTAATCAAGAACGTGGGTCTCAGTTATTTCGACTTCGCGTTTTGAAGCCCGGTTCAGTCATCGGCGAAATGGGTGTGTATTCTGGTTTGCCAAGATCAGCGGACGTAAATGCAGTGGGTGATACCTTGATCTATGAGCTTGATGCTAGTCAGTTTGAGAGGCTTGAGCAAACCAATAGCCGTGTTGCAATAAAGTTACATCGAATTCTCGGGAAGCGTTTAACACAAATGCTGCTAGACGATGCGGAGTTACATGCTTTAAGAATTTAACTCCATTTAATTGAAATAACCTATCGATTATCTTTAATTTATTACCTTTCGTCTAATTTTGTGATATTTCACACAGAACAGTCTTTTCTTCCACAGTATATTCCTGCCCAGCTTAAGTGGTAGCAAAACAAAACATCGTTACCTCTTAATTGCTCTAGTCAGTTAATCAACGACTATTTAGATGTTGATTAATATTTTGCCCAAACTTTAAGAGGAATTAAAAATGAAAAAAGTCATTAATATAAATTTTAACGTAGTTAAGTTTTTTCAGTTGATGGTGTTTGCTGTCGTATTGAGTGCGTTCTCTAGCAATGTGTCAGCTGAAACAGTGAACATCAATACTGCCGATGCGCAGACCTTGCAATTGATTCCTGGCATTGGACCAGACAGATCAAGTCGAATCATTAAGCTACGCAAACAGAACCAAGGTTTTGTAAATTATGACGAGTTGCTTGCGGTCAAAGGTATTGGCACAAAAACGTTGGTACGTATTAAGAAGTACGCTTCTCTTAATAGCGGTATTTCAACCTTGCCAGCGCAACTTAAGAAGATTAAGCGTAAGAAGTCTGCGAAAGCGAAAACAACTAAGCTGAAGAAAGTCGTTAGTTAAACCACTTCACTTCGAAAACCGCCATAGTTTGGCGGTTTTTTTATGTCTGGTACTTTGCTTAAGTGAGAGATGTTTTCGACTAATGATTAATACAATTGCTCGACGCTAAGTTAAAATAGCAGCATGGCTATTCGATGTGATGTGTTTAAAAGCGCTAAGCAACCAGATACTTATTTATATCTGCCCTTTCGTAAGGATCAATCAGAGTTGCCGGAAGGTTTACTTAGCTTGCTAGGCGATCTGACTTGTTTTTTAACGATAGAGTTATCAGAAGATAAAAAACTTGCGCAAGCAAAAGTGGTGGATGTCATGCAGTCGATTGAGGACAACGGCTTTTACTTACAAATGCCGCTAAATGGCAAAATACATGTTGCTGAGAACCAAACGCAATGATCAGTAAAATATTTTTCACCATGTTAGTGATTGTGATCGTGGGCGTGTTATTCAGTAAGCAGCGCAGCGCATCCACGCAGTCTGCGCCAAAAACAGGCAGTCAGCCAACAAAGGAAAATAGACATAGCCTGTCTCCCCAGCACATGGCTTATGGCCTAGTGGGGTTATTATTGATGCTTTCAGCAGTGATATATTATGTTAACCGCAATGAAGCCAACCAAGTGATTACTTTAAATGTGCTAGATGCAAGTGGTACAAAAACTCAGTATCAGGCGTATCAGAAAAATATTCATGGTAGAACCTTCACCACCATTGATCATCGTCAAGTGCAACTTGCAGAAACGGATCGACTAGAAGTTATAAGGCCATAGGCTACGTATTTTGATGATCAATTTAGCTTTGTTGCGCCGGTCTCCGGTAACGGTTGCATTATTAGTGGTGAGTGGCTGTATTGCTTTAATAAGCAATCTCGGTAGTCAATTTGATGCGATTACACCGTTCTTAATTTCTGAATACATCAGGCCAACGCTTCCTGAAATACTGTCGGGCCAAATTTGGCGACTGATTACGCCGATTTTTGTGCATTTTGGGGTGATGCATCTATTATTTAATTCTATGATGACGTTTCAGTTGGGAAGCTTATTAGAACCTAAACTAGGTTCATTCTCATACGCCTTACTGATTATGATGATGGCGGCAGGGTCAAATTTAGGTCAGTACTTTGTTACCGGCCCAAGTTTTGGGGGGCTGTCGGGTATACTGTATGGGCTGTTTGGTTACTTTTGGATGTCTAGTCGCTACAACCCACAGTTTGGTATGCGTATTAACCCGAACGCAGTGAAGATGCTGATGGGGTGGTTTGTACTTTGTTGGTTTAACTTTTTTGGCTTGCTAGGCAATATTGCCATTGCCAATGTGGCGCATACGGTTGGTTTGTTATTAGGTATGGTGGCAGCACTGCTGGGTGTTTGGTTGAAAAAGCGTTACTAGATAATCATGCAGCGGCGCCTAGAAGTAGAACTGTAGTTCTATTTGTACGAAGTCGTTGTCTCGAAATCTAAAGGCGAAATTATCAGGTGCAATGGAGTCAAATACTTGAGCCTCAACGCTTAGCTTAGCGTCGTTAAACACGCGCCGAGACCCTTCAATACGAAAACTGGTTGAGTCGTCGTCTAAATCAATCACTCCGCCAATTAATACGCTGCTGCTTTGCGTGTCATTGAAAGCAAGTCGAGTACCGATAAATAAATCGTTTTGCAGGTTTACCCGACTGGCGTCGTCGCGCGTATCGTGGTGTAACTCAACAAGTGCACCAGCATCTAGCAAGCCATTTTTAAGCCCGTAGAAAGTATATTCTAACCCCCCGGTCACCGCATCGTAGTTACCGGTAGATTGCGCATTAGAGATGGCTTCTAGCTTCCAAAGCCACGCGTCTTTAGTGTATTGGATGTCTAGCCCCCATTGCTCCATTTGCGCATAATATGGAGCGAATCGGCTGTTGATACTATTAAGTGGCACCAAGTGTGGTTGTCGCGCCGACCCCTTAAACCAAGAGAGGCCATAATCTAATTGGCCGAGATAACCACTGACTCTAAGAGCGTAATCAATATGATTATCACCGTCTTCAGACTCAAACTGAGCGCGGTGTTCGTCGACGGGTAACCCTAAGAAAAAACGGTTTTCGGCGCCTAAAAACGCTTGCTCGCGTAAGCTCGGTAGAACATAAGCATCGATAGTAGACTGGTCAAATATTCGACTTAAACGCAGTAGTGGTTGGCCGAGCTTGTCTTCTCCATCTATGCCTTCAAGCGTGTCGGTTTGGTTTATTATATCGACAAGATGGTTTGATTCTGTCACACCCCAAAACACCTTAGCGAGCCCCGCTTGTACTTCCCAATCTCCAAACGCGTGCAATACATTGAGTTCGCGAATATTACTATGCGAACGCGCAGAATTACTGTGCTCCCAGCGAGTAAATGGCTCAAAGGTAAACAGGGTATTGCCGCTTTCACTCGCGTGGATGATGCGGGGTTGCAGGCTTACACCAACGCGTTGATCACGTGCTATTGAAAGCTCACTGGAGTTGAAAAATTGTGTTTGAACCGCTAACTCGGTGTTTATTTCTAATGCACAAACAGCGCTGTGGGACAGGGTCAACGCAGCGATAATAGTCCAGAAATACGGAGATCTTTTTGCCATCCTAACGCGGACCAATGAAGTTAAAACCCGCTTTCTTAAAGTAACCGCTTTAGCACGTTTTGATTGAAATCTTTTTCAGTCAGGCCAGTATTAAATTGGTAATTGGTCCACTTTAATTCTGTCTTTTTGCCCGTTTGGTGGTTTTGCATTAAAAAGTTGCTAGCGCGCCAGAAGTCACCTTCGTATTGGACGTAATTGTTGAAGTTTAGGGTTTTTAGTAGTTTATCTTTGCGATCGTAAAATTCGATTTTTATCGGGCGAAATTCAGCCTTGTCTATCCAAGTAATTTGTTTGGCATAGCCAGAATTTTCATACGCCGGGTAGCGCTCAGACACGGTACATTCGTAGCCATCACCGCACGCTTCGTCACCAATGTATTTATAGCTGTATTTTTCGATTTCTTGCGATCCGAGATCTTCAAAAGCGAACTCACTGCCCATAAAGGGACCAGATTTATTCTTTGATGAAATGCGCTTAACGCGCTTTAATGCCGGTAGATATAACCATTGATCATCTGGGTCTAAACCGTGAGTAAAGGTTAGCATGGCCGTGCCGCGCACATCCCTTGGCTCTCGAAACAGCGATAAGGTTTTATCACCGTCTCCGGTCATTTCAAGTTGCTTGGAAGTGATTTTTCGGATACTTTTTTTACCCGCGCGATTTTCCAAGATCATCTCCATATCTGCCGTAAAATCACCCCATCCCGTATCTCGCTTATCTGTGGCGATCGCAATTTCAAGCCCCTTTTCTTGCGCTGTTTGCGCAACTAGGTTTAGGCTCCAGAAGGCCAGTGATAAAATAAAAAGTATCGCTTTTGTTGATTTAGTTAACATAATAAATGGTCGATTAAACGAACTGTCGGGAAGAGTTTGTTGTTTGGATAGAACCAGTGCCGCCTTGTAGCCAATTGTCCCAGCGAATTAGTAAGGCGGGCAGTAATAAAAAATCAACGAACAGCGCTAAAGCAATGATAGCTGATACTAACAAGCCCATTTGCGCATTAAGTTCAAACGCTGAGGTTGAGATAACTAAAAAACCCGCGACTAACGCCAATGACGTAGTCCACAGAGCGATACCTACTGTTGAAAATGCGTATCTCACGGCTTCGATGGCCGCTAGGCCTTGCTCGCGCCTTGCCCTGAGATATTTGCTCATAAAGTGAATGGTATCATCAACCACGATGCCAAGCGTCATCGCTGCCACCACCGATAAACCTAGACCGACCTCACCATTTATTAACCCCCACACGCCAAATGCCATCGCAGCGGGAGCGATATTAGGAATGAGCGTTAAAATCCCGTAACGAAATGACCCAAGGGCGAATATCATTAACAAGGAAATAGCGACTAAAGCAATCGCAGTGCCTAATAACATGCTTTTTATGTTTCGGATACCGATGTGTGAAAACATCACGGTCGGACTTGCACCGATTGTTTGCAATTCGGGCGTGTTTTCGTTCATCCACTGTGCAATACGTGCTTCTAACTCAAGCATGTTCTGTGTTGAGATTGTCTCTAAGGTGACACTTAAGCGCGTACGCTGTTTTTCTATGTCTATTTGATTATTTAAATCTAAACCGTAAGGTAAAGACATTTCGTAGAGTAACAAATACTGAGCGGCTAAGTCTCTTTGGTCAGGCAATGTGTATTGATTGTTATCATCACCATGCATACTGCGGTTTACTCGCTTGAAAACATCACTCAAGGTGTTGACGTGAATCACTTCTGGTTGCTCGCGCAGCCATTGGCTAAACCGTTCTATTTTGTTTAAGAAACCGGGATCTGAAATGGCCCCTTCTTCTTTAGAATCAATAGAAAAATCAACAAAGTACATACCCGTTAAATTCTCTACGACGAAATCGGTATCGGTTCTAAATTCGATGCGCTCGTCAAAATATTTCACGAACACATCGTTCAGTTCATTACGCGGGATTAGGGCAATAGTCGCGAGAATAATGATTGATATAGTAGGCATTAATATGCGGCGCTTCTCGATCACCCAATCAGCAAACCTAACCATGGCTTTGCTGCCAAATGCGGGCTTGGTTTTTTGCTTTGAAGGCAGGAGTGTCGACAATGCGGGCAATAAGGTACAAGCGTAAAACCAAGCGAATATCACACCAATTGCAGCGATGTTACCTAAGTCGTGAAAAGGCGGTGCATCGCTGAAATTAAGTGATAAAAATCCGATTGCAGTAGTCACGGAAGTTAACAAAACGGGGCTAAAGTTAATGCGTAGACTTTCTGCCATGGCGGCGACTTTGTCTAAGCCATCGACTCTTTTTTGTAACCAATTCGAAAGTACATGCACGCAATCGGCGACGGCTAACGTTAAAATGATTGTCGGTGCAGACATAGCAGGTGGCGTTAGCCGGATCCCCATCCATCCCGCCACGCCCATTGCAGAGATAATAGACAATAAGATAGTTATAAATGTGGCGACGGTGCCGCTTAAGCCGCGTAACTGCAGAAATACTAATAATAAAATCACCCCAAAGGCAGCAGGGATGAGGTGGGTCATATCGTATATTGTTGCCTCTGGAAAGGCATTGTTCATCATTACGATACCCGTTAGGTAAGGCTTTAATTCAGGGTAAGTATCGACAATATATTGTTTTAACTCGCGAATATACGTTACCACCTCAGGGCCTTCGGTGGCTTCGTTCTCGCCTGGCAGTTCAACAGTGACATTGATGGCGGTCACACGGCCATCTTCTGAAATAAGGCGGTGCACCAGCAGCGGTTCATTTAACACAACCAACCGGATGGCATCGAGCCGATCTTCGGTAAGCGAGTTGGTGTCTTCGTATAAGTCGCCCACTGACAAATCATCACCGTCAGCTTGGGTATGCTGATAGTTGGAGAGCGAATCGACGCGAATCGAAAAAGGTGTTTGCCACGCGCGCTCGGTAATATCAGCAACCGCTGCGAGCGTTGCAGGCGACAGCGCGTTACCGTCTTTGGGCGCGAGCGCGATCAGTACATTATCGTTTTTAGTATAGGTGTCTTGTAGCTGCTCAAACGCCAGTAAATGTGGGTCGTCGCCAGAAAAGAATACGCGGTAGTCATTGGTAAAGCTAAGACGCTGACCACCGTAGGCAGCTACCAACGCAACTGCCAATGCCAGTAAGAGTGTCAGGATGCGATGTTGTGTAACCCATCGGCTCCAGGTGGTGGCCAGTTTTTCTATCATTATCCGTATCCTAATTATTAGATTCGTTTAGCCTTGCTTAAGTCATAATGGACTCAAACCGATATTCCATCAATCGTTTAACGTCACTTAATTTAAATATTGACGGTTTGGTAGGTCGTCAAGCTTGTCTACGATTAAAATGTGGCGTCGGTTGAAACGTAAACGCGCGTACCGCCCAAGTCACCAAAGCCATATGCAGCATCGATACGCAGTTCGGTGTTTACCCATGATTTAAACTTCCAGCGGATGCCGACACCTGCGCCGACCTCTAGGTCTAAGTCGCCAATATCGCTTAAAGAGGAATAGGCGTTGCCAAAGTCTAGTAACAAGGCACCACGCACATTAGAACGCCCAAACAGTGGTCTGAGATATTCAGTATTCACTACAAGAAATGCGTTGCCCTCTAGGGTTTCTCTGGCAAACCCGCGTAGCGATAAATCACCACTTAAGTCATAAATCGGGTCGCCAAATACGGAACGGTTGCCCGTACCCAACTGCACTTGAAAATTGAGATTAGTGTGCGGAACGGAACCAACGGGTTGATATCGGCGATAAAATGCAGTTTGGTGCAAATAGTCGACGTCCGAGCCAAAACCGGCGCTAGCTTTATCGAAACGAATGCCGTATTCGTGACCTTCGCGACTAAATAGATTGTCGTATACGTGTCGGTAAACCGCATTGGCTTCAACGCTGACTACATCTGCGTCAAAAAATAAGCCCGGGCTGCCTGTTTCAAGCTCGTGCTCATATTTAGTATAGCGCCCGCCCAGATAGAGCAATAAGCCTTGGCTCGCTTTAGACTTTCCAAACCAGCGTCCGATGCCCGCCCCTAATGAGAATTGATTTCTCTCATAAGTACCTCTTATTCCATCGCGTGTTTCGTCGATGCCAACGTTGAGCAGTGTGGTATCAAATGAGGCTGAAAAATCTGTGCCGACAATTCTAGGGTATAAAAACCCGACGTTGAACCATGACTCTTTGTCCTTACTGGCGTTATCGAATTTTTTTTGTGCTAACGAAAGCTTAAGACGCTGATTCAAGCCATTTAAATTGTTCTCGCGCCAATCGATACCCACGGAGATATCACCATCACCGTTGCGATTTAGTCTAGGCAATACATACCAGTCGTGCTTTTTCTCCTTAACCTCTACTTTAAGTTTAGGTGGAGATTCGGATTCATCTATATTGATTTCAACAGACTCAAACAAGCCTAGTGCCATAATTGCTTTTTCGCTTGCTTCAGCATCGGCTTGCGTGAATGTGCCGTTGTTAGCTTGCACCAACTCTTGTGCGATAACGCGCGGGTCGGTTTTAGTATTTCCGGTGACTTCAAAAGTAACCCCTGTATTTTCAGTTGCGTTGACTGAGATACTGACCAAACTTAAAAAGAAAATGACAACTAAACGAACCACGATTTTCATACCAGATTAATACTATTTTGAGCCCTACGCACTAGCGCGATACCGATTAAGATTAGGCAAAGCGCTAGCCACATTCTAAGTTTTGGAGATTCTCCCATAAAAACGACGCCAATTAAGCTCCCGACTAATGGAATGATGTAATTAACCTGGGAAAAACTTGTCGCGCCAATTTTTCTGACTAACTGAAAATATAACAAGCTGGCAACGGCAGTTGGAAATACGCCTAAATAAAAGATGGGTGCGATGCTTGCTACCGTCCATTCAAGTTGCAATGGTGACTCAAATGTCAGCGCGATTAGCGTACTGGTGATGGTGGCTACGATCATGGCACCAGTGGCAATTTGTAGGCCAGACTGTTGTACATGACGTCGCACATAAATAGTAACGGAGGCATAAGATATCGCTGCCACAACCGTGACAAGTTGGGCGACGGTATGAGACCCCAAACCCTTTAGGGCTGTCGTACCCAGTAAGGTCACTAGGCCGCCAAAACCGAATGCTATTCCGAGTAGTTTTAAACGGTCAAAAGGTTCATCTTTCAGGAAAAAATGGGCGAGTACAGCCGTTACGATAGGCATTACGCCCATTAGTACCGCCGCAACTGAGCTATCAATAAAGGTCTCACTCCAGGTGATTAGGCTAAATGGGATTGAGTGCCCTAGCAAGCCGACAACGAGGTAATGCCATAGCGAAGAGGCACTTAATTCTAATTCATCCCGCCGCACTAATCGTAGCCAAGCATACAAGATGAGGGCGGCTATGGCGACTCTACCAGCCACTAGGGTTAAGGGGCTGATGTGCTCAACACCTACCTTGATCATTCCGAATGAAGAGCCCCATATCAGTGCTAACAAAAACAACACAGCATAGTCTGTAAAAGCGGTTTTCATTCTTTTTATTTTGTCCTATGGCACTGATTTGTCATCATTTTATCACGCAACAATTTTCTCCAACTAGATGGTAACAAATTGTTTTGCCTGCGATTCCAAGTCGCGTAGTATATCGGATTTACCGAGTACAATCTGTCAATATGAACACGCCCGCACATTTGCTTATCAATTTTGGACTATTAGCTAAGAAACAACCGACTTCAGTGTTAATAGCTGTGGGTATAGGCACTGTATTGCCTGACTTGCCGATGATTATATTCTACTTATATGAAAAGGCGATTAACGTGCCAGAAGCGATAATCTGGGGAGAGCACTACTATCTACCCAAGTGGCAAAATGTATTCGACGCGTTTAATTCGATACCGATTGCCACCTTAATGTGTTTGATCGCCTACCGAATGAAATGTACTTGGCTGTTGTTTCTCAGCGCAAGTATGCTGTTGCATTTTGCATTAGATTTACCGTTGCATCATGATGATGGCCATCGGCATTTTTTCCCGTTAAGTGACTGGCGTTTCGCCAGCCCGTTATCCTATTGGGATCCAGCACACTATGGCGGTATTGTAATGGCCTGCGAGGCCATCATTTCTTTAGTTGCAGCCGTTTACATATGGATGAAAAACCCAGCTTTATTACAAAGAGGAATTGTAGCCATAAGCGCCGCAGTCTATTTATTATTCTTAGCGTTTGCTGCACACCACTGGGGTGGATAAGGATGGTGTGCTCTATAACTGGGCGTTTCTTTTGAGTAAAGCCCGAGTGCGACGATCTTTTTTGTTTGGTTTGCCAGAGATCAAATTCTCGCGGTTTTCCAAAATCTGCTGTTGGCGAAGTTGTCGGCTGTTGATGCTTTGTTCTGATTCACAATAAAACCCCTGCGCCAATTTTGCCGAAACCCTTTTTTCAGCTAGCGTTAATACCACTACCTCATAATCAAGTTGAGCCTTACGAATGCGCAACTGATCGCTTATACTTAACATCTTAGCTGGTTTAGCCCGTGCACCGTTCACAGTGATGTTGCCACGTTTGATTGCGGAGACAGCATCTTGGCGAGTTTTAAAGAAACGCGCGGCCCACAGCCAACGATCAAGACGCACTTTGTCTAAGATCTTTGGTTCATTTTTAATCATTGTACGGAAATGGGTAATTTAATAATGGAAAGCTTTCAAATGTTTAACTATAAAAATAAAATACCCACAATGAAACCCTTAATATTTTTGTTTGCTCTGCTCTGTAGCCAAGTTAGTCTGGCGCTTGGGCCGCTTGATGGCGAAGCAACCGTAGAATGGTGGAACACCGAATTTAAAGGAAACCCATTTGACGGGAGTCTAGATGCAGGCACCGTTAGTTTCCGTGGACAAGCATGGTGGGATCAAAAATGGGGTATCGAAGGCGGAATTAAATTGTCCGATACCGGTAACAGCCAACTAGAGGACCAACAGCGTTTTAGTTTAGATTTAAAACGCCGTTTGTTCTCGCCCACTGATAATACCTACCTAGCTGCGGGCGTGGGCTGGGAAGAGTTTGATCTGGAGTCCGGCGATAGCACCAGCGGTATTCGCTTGTCTTTACGTGGTCAAATTGGTCTAGTTGGCATTGCAAGTTTGTATGGCCAGTCAACTTGGTTGCCTAGTTTGCAAGATACTTCGAGTTTTACCAGTGTGTCAGGTACTGAATTTGAGACAGGGATTGTCATCGAACCACTGCCGTTTATCTCCTTAAAGGCCGGTTACCGACGTTTCAAATTAGATTATGATTTTAGTGGGGCCTCAGAAGGTAGTAGTGCGAGTGGTTTCATTCTAGGTACTGGCATTCATTGGTAATTAAACATGCTTGAAACGTCACAAGGAGGGAATTTGCTGAAAGCGCTGCCCGCATTAGTGCAAAAAGAATTAAGGGATAAGGCCTATACCCAACGGTATCAAAAGAATGAACAGATAACGCGGCAGGACGAGCCTAGCAGTGATTTGTTTGTGGTCAACTACGGTACCGCAAGAGTGACAATTTATAGCCCTTCTGGCATTAAACTCACATTTACGGATATTAAAGCAGGTGAATATTTCGGCGAGTTAGCTGCTATTGATGGGATGCCTCGCTCTGCAACGGTCATGGCGATTGAAGAAACGCTAGTTACCAGAATCCCCGTTGATAAATTTGACCAATACCTAGCGGAATACCCCGACTTTACTAAATTTGTAATGCGCAATCTTTGCGGGATGATTCGTCGATTAAACGAGCGGATTTACGAATTTACCACACTTGACGTACGCCACCGTATTCATAGTGAATTGCTGCGCCTGGTCGAACGCTTGGAAGTGGTCGATAATCAAGCGGTACAAAATTTACCCCCAACGCATGCAGAAATGGCTGCGCGCATTAGCACGCACCGAGAGGCGGTAAGCCGTGAGTATAAAAAACTCCAAAATGCGGGGATACTGGAAAAACGGCCTAAGCAGCTGGTCATTAAAGACGTCGAAGCGCTGACTAATCTAGTACACCGCGAAGCGACAAAGAAAAAGCGTTAGCGCCTGAATCCGTTTTAACCGTTCTGGCTTAGCTCGTTATAAGTCAAAGCTTTAGATTCACCGAGTACTGAATGCTGGTCTCGCCTTCAGCGGGGACATCTACAAACCAAATGGCTTTGCCGCCCTGTCGTTCGTCCGTCTTTTTACCCGCAGTGATTTGCCACTCTCCCGGAATCACTTCCTCAAGTCGCACCTTAACTGGGTTTTTTTTAGCATTGTATAGGGTGGTTCGCACCGTACTGTTGGTCATAGTGCGATAGGGCTTACTCACGGGCAACATTTCAAACTCGAGTTGCTCACGTGTGGCAGTAATATCAAAGGCATTGCCTGGCTTAAGTGTGACGATTTTATTTTTTGGAGTGTGGTCGATGCGATCCTCTCCTATAAACAAAGCGTTGCCATCTTGGGTCGTTTGATAAATACGTATCGTACCTTTTGGTAATGGCTGACCAAGACCGCTATTGTAGTCGTTCACAAAGCGTAACTGCGTCGCGACTTTTAAATCTTCTTGTTTTTGATAGGCTTGGCTCATGTACAAATGAGGTTGCATGGTGAGTACATAGCTTTTACTTACGGGTACCGAGTTTGCAGCAAACAAGGCCACTTGTTTAGTTTGGTTATTGCTTAAATTGGTTGGGCGATTTAAGCGATACAAATGATAATCAAACGCTTCTGACTGCGAAAAACCGCTATCCATGGCCGCAGCTTCTGCTATCCGCATGCTTTGTTTTTGATATATTTTGGGTTCCAAGACCGTGTTGACATCACCTGCGACCAGTTGTAGTCGGGCGTTTCGAAATGCCGTACCACTTTGGTTCGTAAGCGTGACCCAGCTATTCAAATTGAGCGAGGTTTCATCGTCTGAAAGCGATGCAACATAGTTCGCTTCCCAGTCTAAACCGTGGCTCAGATAGTTCAATTCAAGGTCTTGAGGGCCTTCGACCATATTGTCTAATGTGATTAACAAGGTCGGTCGTGCTCGAAAATTATCAGGCACGGTAGGGAAAATGTATTCACCTTTGGGGTTTGTTTCTATTTGGCCGCCAAATTGCAACACCGTGCCGCCTTGGGTAGATAATACAAGCGCATCTCTTAGGGTTGATTCTCCCGTCGCAGGGTTTAGCGTAGCAAATTTGACAGATTGCCCCTCGTAAGCTTTTAGCAATGCTTCTGGGCTCAATAGGTCGAACTCAAAATTTTGTTCGATCAGGCTTAGTGGCTGTTGGCTTTGGCGACTACTTAGCTGTGCGGTCTCGGGTTTAATCTTAGCGCTGATATCTTCAAATGCTAAATGGGTATTTGCAATGGGAAGGGTGATACGGCGTTCGTCACGAATCATTGCAAGATTGTTGTTGTAAATGGTGACGGTGATGCCCGTCTGATCGTCAGCCCCAGAGCGAACTTCACCCGCTAAAATGGATGAGTTAACAAAAACCGCACATAGAACGATAAGAGAATAAAGAATTTTCATAATAAATAACGAGGTAGTTTTAGCGCCAGACTAGCAGTAGAGGCTGAATTATGAGTGAATTAGCCCAGTAGCTACATTAACCGGCTATGTAGTTAACTTTGTGCAGTGTCTTGTTGCAAGGCGTCGGCTAGTTCCAACATATCTTCTGGCATGGGTGCTGCCCAAGACACTTCATCACCCGTGCTTGGATGCACTAAGCCTAGCTCAGTCGCATGTAAGGCCTGCCGCCTAAAGTTTTGTAGAATTTGTTTAAGTTGTTGGTTTGCACCGGGAGGGAAGTGCATGCGCTTGCCGTATACGGGGTCACCAACTAAAGGCAAATTAATGGACGATAAATGTACGCGTATTTGGTGCGTCCTGCCTGTTTCAAGAAACACCCGCAGTAGGGTTGTATGCCTAAATTTTTTATCAATACGATAATGCGTGATTGCAGGCTTGCCATTATTGACTACGGCCATTCGTATTCGGTCTCGGGGGTGACGACCGATCGGCGATTCAACAGTACCCCCAGCAACTAGTGGGCCGTAAACAATGGCCATATACTGCCGTTTTACCGTACGGTTGGAGAGCTGTTCGACCAAATTTTGGCGTGCAGCTTCTGTTCTAGCGACCACCATTAAACCCGAGGTGTCCTTATCGAGTCGGTGAACAATGCCGCCCCGAGCTAACAAATCTAATGTCGGGTCGTAATGCAATAGGCCGTTGAGTAAAGTGCTGTGCGTGTTTCCCGCACCAGGGTGTACAACCAGTCTCGCCGGTTTATTTATAACGATAATGGCATCGTCTTCATACACAATATTTAGCGGCATTTGTTGCGCTTGATGCTGAATTGGTTTAACCGCTGGAATCGTGATATTTATTTCGTCCCCTGAGATAACCGAATCTCGTGCCCTTGGCACTTTTTGGTTGCGTAATACACAACCAGATTTCAACCATTGTTGAATACTTGAACGCGAATGGCCGTCTAAATATAGACTGATTACTTTATCGATACGCTGACCTTGGTCTGTATCGCCGATAAGTAATTGAATTTGCCGTTCGCTGAGTTTGGTTATCGTGGTCATAAGAGGTAGAATACAGGCTTGTGAATTATAAATCAGCTTCGCTATCAATGTGCCTGCATCCTTCCCCTTTCGCCCTCATTAGTAAAACCCTCATGGTGGGTCTACTCAGCCTTACGATAAGCGCTTGCGGCTTGTGGAAGAAGGAAGAGCTTGATACAGAGGGGCTGACAGCTGAAGAACTGTACGGTAATGCTAAAGAGGCAATGCTAGATAAAAAATGGCCTGATGCGGTAAAAAAATTACAGCAGCTCGAGGCGCGCTATCCTTACGGTGAATTTGCTATTCAGGCGCAATTAGACACGGCCTACGCACATTACAAAAATAATGACAATGGTTTGGCGATTGCAGCTGCAGATCGTTTCTTGAGTATTAATCCAACACATCCTAGCGCGGACTATGCCTATTATATCAAGGGCTTGGCTAATTATGATGAAGAAGACGGCTTATTGGGCATCGTGACGGGGCGAATAAACTTGGCCGATAGGGATCAAAAGTCGATTGCCAGTGCCATCGCGGCGTTTAATACCATACTAAGAAACTACCCCGATAGCCAATACGCGTTTGATGCTACCAAGCGCATCCAGTATTTAGAGTCGGCGTTAGCAGAGCATGAGATCAGTGTCGCCCGATTTTATTATCAGCGCGGTGCTTACGTGGCAGCAGTGAATCGGTGTAAAGCCGCTATGGAAAGCTATGTGGACAGACCACAGGTAGAAGATGCATTGGGCTTAATGATGTTCAGTTACCAAAAAATGGGTTTGGAAGATTTAGCTGCCGATACCAAGCGGGTGTTAGTGGCTAACTACCCCAACAGCGGATACCTTACCGCCACGCGCAAGCAAAAGAAAGTAGGCAGACTGCGACAGGCGTTTAGTGCGTTATTAAACTAAATTATTCGCCAACATAAACCCAAACGACTTAGACCAGTGAGTTTAGAAATCGTCATCCTTGCTGCTGGTAAAGGCTCCAGAATGAAGTCGCAGTTACCGAAAGTACTGCATTCTTTGGCGGGCAAGCCCATGTTGTTGCATGTGATTGACTGCGCCATCAAGCTCAACCCTAAGTGTATCCACATCGTTGTGGGGCACGAAGCAGGGCAAATTATCGCGATGGTGAATGCACAAAGCATTGACACAGAAATTAACTGGGTAGAACAAAAACAGCAAAACGGGACGGGTCACGCTGTGGCGCAGGCGATTGATTCGATTGAAGAGCAATCAACCGTATTGATTATGGCAGGTGATGTGCCGCTTATTCAGGCCGATACGGTTGCCCCATTGACAGCCGTAGCGCAAGGTGTCCATTTATTGACCATAGAGCTAGACGATCCAACCGGTTTTGGACGTATTGTGAGAACGGCCGATGGAGCCGTGGCGAAAATTGTTGAACACAAGGATGCGGATGCAAAACAGCGCGCTATTACGGAGATCAATACGGGTGTCATGGCGATGCCGGCAAAACAGTTAGCAACTTGGTTAGCGCGATTGGATAATAACAACACACAGGGCGAATATTATCTGACAGATGTGATCGGTTTAGCACACGCTGATGGTTTCTTGGTCACGGCCGTTGTCGCCGGCGAACCCAATGAAGTAGCTGGCGTTAATAGTCGAATCGAATTAGCCAAGCTTGAACGCGCTTATCAGCAACAGAAGGCTGAAATATACATGCGTGAGGGCGTTAGTTTCGCTGACCCAAGCCGTGTTGATTTTCGCGGTGAGTGCGAATTTGGAAAGGATGTTTTCGTCGATATAAACGTAATTTTTGAAGGGTCCGTGACGATTGGCAACGGCGTAAAGATTGGCCCGAATGTACTGATAAAAAATTCCCACATTGGGAATAATTGTCGCATTGAAGCCAATAGCGTGATTGAACAATCAACTGTCAATGAAGCCTGTGAAATTGGTCCTTACGCTCGGTTACGGCCCGATACGCACCTTGCAGCAAAGGCTAAAATTGGCAACTTTGTCGAGATTAAAAAAAGTGATATCGGCGAAGGCAGTAAGGTCAACCATCTGAGCTATGTCGGTGATAGTTTGGTGGGTAATAATGTTAACATTGGCGCAGGGGTAATCACTTGTAATTATGATGGCGCCAACAAGCACCAAACCAAAATTGGCGACGATGTGTTTGTTGGCTCTGATAGTCAGTTAATTGCGCCTGTTGAAATTGGCGCGGGAGCAACCATTGGGGCAGGCTCGACAATTGTAAAAAATGTGGTTGCGCAAAAGTTGGCTTTGTCACGCAGCCCTCAGCGATCAATTGATGGTTGGCAACGCCCGACCAAGAATAAATAATTAGGAGAAACACCTATGTGTGGAATAGTTTGTGCAGTAGCAGATCAGCCCGTTTTGCCTTTGTTGATTGACGGGCTTAAGAAACTAGAATATCGTGGTTATGACTCTGCTGGTGTGGCCTTATACGACCCGCAAGAAAATGGTGAGCAGTTCGCCCGTACGCGCAGCGTTGGTCGAATAGCCGCTTTGGAACAGGCATTAGGTCAAAAAGAAAATACACTCAGCAGTGCTGGCATTGCGCATACCCGCTGGGCTACGCACGGAAAACCCACAGAATACAATGCCCACCCGCACATTAGTAGCGGCAAGATTGCGCTTGTACACAATGGGATTATAGAAAACTACCAAGAGCTGAAAGATGAATTAATTGCCGAAGGTTATGTGTTTCAGTCTGAGACAGACACCGAGGTAATGGTAAATGAAATTCACCGTCAGTTATCTGGAGGCAAAAACTTTCTGAATGCCGTGCTAGACACGGTTAAAAAGCTAGAAGGGGCCTATGCGATAGGAGTGATGAATTCTGATGAGCCACGTCGCATTATCGGTGCCCGTTCGGGTTCTCCACTAGTTGTTGGGATTGGCGAAGCAGCCGGCTACATTGCGTCAGATATACCAGCGCTGCTATCGATAACACGTGATTTTTATGTCTTGGAAGACGGTGATGTCGTTGATATTCAAGACGGCGATATAAAATTGATGAGCCTAGAGGGGCAAGCCATTGAGCGGGCTGTGTTTACCAGCCAGCAAAGTGCGGAAGCAGCCCAACTGGGTTCCTATCGGCATTACATGCTTAAAGAAATTCATGAGCAACAACAAGCTTTAGCAGACACCATTGAAGGGCGAATCAGCGGAAAGCGAGTACTGGACGGTATTTGTGGTGTAGGTGACCAAGCTGTCTTTAGTTCTGTAGAGGCCATTCAGATTATTGCCTGTGGCACCAGTTATAACGCTGGCTTAGTCGCGAAATATTGGTTTGAGAGCGTGGGCGTATCCTGCCAAGTAGAAATTGCTAGCGAGTTTAAATCTCGTAAGCACGTGGTACCTAAAAATGGTTTGGTGATTACCCTGTCTCAATCAGGAGAAACCATTGATACTTTGTCAGCATTGAAAATGGCTAAAGCGGCTGGGTTTGCGCACTCCTTAAGTGTTTGCAATGTGCCAGAATCTTCGTTGGTACGTGAGTCTGATTTGGTTCTTATGACTCATGCAGGGCCAGAAATTGGTGTTGCTTCAACCAAAGCGTTTACTACGCAACTCGCTGCCTTATTAATGTTAGTGTGTGCAATTGGTCGTCATAAAGAACTCGACGTCCAAGCTGAAGCGGCGATCGTGAGGGAGTTACGCGAGTTACCGAGAATTGTGGGCGAAGTGATGGATCGCGCCGATGAAATTGAAACACTGGCCGAGCAGTTTTCCGATAAACAACACGCGTTATTTTTAGGTAGAGGCTCGCATTATCCTATTGCAATGGAAGGCGCACTAAAGCTAAAAGAAATCTCCTATATTCATGCTGAAGCTTACGCCGCTGGTGAGTTGAAACACGGCCCGTTGGCACTGGTTGATGAAAACATGCCTGTCGTAGCCGTTGCTCCCAATAACAACCTCATTGAGAAATTAAAAGGTAATATTGAAGAAGTGCGTGCGCGTGGAGGTAAGATGATTGTGTTTGCGGATAAAGCAGCTAATTTACAAAGCACAGAAAATTGTCAAATTATCGATATTGCCGAAGTCGACAATATGATCGCACCCATTATCTACACTATCCCGTTGCAGTTATTGTCGTATCATGTTGCCTTGATTAAAGGGACAGACATAGACAAGCCGAGGAATTTGGCAAAATCTGTCACAGTAGAGTAAATAACCTGATCTACCCTTCAAGACTTGGTTTTTACCTCGTATTGGTCGAACACGTCAGGCAATTGTTGTAAGGCTATTTTACCGAGTGGAGTGCGCGGCAATTCGTCGACAACTGCAAAGCGTTTTATTTGATTGTGCGAGGAGACAAAGTGATTAAACCCCTTAAGCACTTCACGGGCAACAACCGTAGGGTCATCGCCTTCCATGGCTAAAACAACAACCGGTTTCATTTTCTTTTCCAGTACGCCGGCTTCTTTGAGGCGCGGGTCTCGCTCTAGTAAGCACTCAAGCTCTTCAGGATAAACATTTTTGCCTGCGTCCGTCACGATGAGTCGCTTGCTGCGGCCCGTTAGCGTGACGCGACCTTCGCTATCAATGCGGCCTAAATCGCCAGTTTTAAACCAGCCATCAACCATCACTTCTTTGGTTTGCGCTTCATCCGCATAACCCAGCATCAGGTTTGGACCGCGAGCGAAAATCTCTCCTCGTCCTAAATCATCTGGGTTTTCGACTTTCACCTCAGCCCATTTAACTGCTTGCCCGACGCTGTCTGTCGCGCCATCAAATTCCTTTTGCACGCATAACAAAGGGGCTGTCTCGGTTAAACCATAACCTTGTCTAAGTGGAATGCCCAGTTTGTGATAGAACTCGGTAATTTTGCCATCCAAATGCGATCCACCACTTACCCAGCACCTAATATTGCCACCAAGTTTTTTTCTGATGGGTGCATTTAACTTAGTGCGTAACTTGAGTGGGACCTTTTCCAGCAACTTACGGTACATGCGTAAACCTTTACCCGCATCGTTAAACTTTTTATCTAGACCTAACATGATATTGCGAAACAATCTCGGAACGGCGACGACAAGCGTAATGCGTTCTTCAGAAATTGTCGCAAGTATTTCGTTCGCTGCAATCACTCTTGGCGCTACCATTACAGCGCCCTTGTATAGGGGAAATAACATCGTAGCGGTGATACCCATCGCATGAGAAAGGGGCAATAGGGAGATAAACCGATCGGAAGTATCTGTCTCCAATTGGTCGATCGCTTGATGAACATTGATCGCCATATTTTGGTGCGACAACCTGACTATTTTTGGGGTGCCGGTGCTCCCTGAAGTATAGATTGATAACGCCTCATCATCGGCACTGGTCGGTGCGGGAATGCTTCGTTCGGCTTTTACCGCCTGCTTGTCGGCTTCTAAAGAGATAAGGTGTTGGCCTTCGATTAACTGGGTGGTGTTGTACCCCAACATGGCTGCGGGGCGAATGGCTTCCACTTGTGCTTTAATTTCTTCTGGACTGTTACCAATATGAATAGGGGCAAGTTTAGCGCCTAATTTCCAGGCAGCCAGTGCGGCAACGCACCATTCTGGTCCATTCGGCGCGGTGACACCCACGGTATCTCCTTGTTGTATTCCTTCAGAGCGTAGCAACGCTGCGGTTGTGAGCGCCGCTTTGTCTAATTCACCATATTTTATGATGCGCTTATCTTTTTTACCTTCTCGGCAAATCCATGCCGTACGTTTACGGTTTTTTTTGAGAGAAGGGGCGATAAAAGCCCAAAGATTATCTATCTTGGGTAAGTCATCTGTGAGGGTCGACATGCCTGCTCCGAAGTGAATTTATTTATAAATAGCTAACTTATTGTAATCTGTCAAACGGAATAGCTAGCGCTGTATTATTTTACTCCGAAAAGAGCAAGTCAGTTAAGTGGGTTATGGTCACAGTTTACGCTCTTAACGATTTCGGCTAACGTACCTTTGCCTTCGCTGATTTCCCCGTGCGTTAGACCGTCTAACTCGTGTGGGAATACCAACCATTTATCGGTTTTATGTAAATAAAAGTCAGGCGTTCGGGACGTTTTATTTTTACTTGGCTTAAACCAAGGTGTGGCAATGCGTAAGTCTTTAGGGTAGTTTCGTCGGGATTTTTTCTGCAAGGTATTAACAATAGCTTCGATACTTCTACCCGTATCAAATACATCATCTACGATTAATAATGAATCATCGTGATTGATATTGTTTATTAGGTAATCTAGTCCGTGCACACGCACTTGCCCTTCTCGCTTATCAATGCCGCTATATAGCGATGTTCGAACAGAGATGTGATCAGACTCAACCTTAAAGAACGCCAGCATTTCTTGTACCGCGATCCCAACTGGCGTACCACCTCGCCAAACACCAACGATAAAATTGGGTCGGAAATTAGTCTCTAGTATTTGTTTACCTAATGAAAAAGAATCTTCCAATAGTTGCTGTGCGCTGATATAAATTTTGTCCACGAAGCGAGCTTAAAAAAATAAAAGTTGATCGTACACCAAAATCACTTATTGAGGGAGGCAATCGCACCAAGGCGTGATCAGCGCAGCAACTTATTTCAATAAGCGTTCGGTGGTCGAGTTTAACGAGGCATTGTCCTTGTCTTTCTGTTGCGCTTCTAGCCAAATAGATTTCGCTTTGTCTTTGTTACCTAAAGTCCAATGCACCTCGCCAAGGTGAGCGGCAATTTCGGGGTCTGCGTCTATTTTGAATGCTCGATTAAGATACAATAACGCCCCTTCTAAATTGTTACTCTTAAACTCAAGCCAGCCTTTGCTATCGAGGATGTAGGGGTCATCGGGCTTGAGCGCATGGGCTTTGTTGATTAGCTCACCTGCTTCAGTCAACCGATCTTGCGTATCAATCAATAAAGAATACCCTAAGGTATTGTGATAATGCGCATTTTCTGGGTCGAGTTTAAGTAGCACTCGCATGTCTCGTTCGTGCTTAGACAGCTCCTTCAGGTTGATATAGATGAGGGCTCGTTGATATAACAAAGTCGTGTTATTTGGGTGAGCCAGTAGACCCTCGTCTAAGACTTCGATTGCGCGCTCTGGCTGATTAGCGCGCTGTAGTATGTGTCCAACGTCTGACACGATTTCAACCTTTTGGTCGTCATTATTGGTAGCCACATTGCGTAGGTAATCGATACCTGCCTCTGTTCCATTGCTTTTCTCAATGTGCATACCGATTTGACGGCGAGTGTTGAATTGGTCAGCTTCGTCCTTAATTTGACTGACTACGTCTTCTGCTTCTTCATAGCGCTTGAGTTGATGTAATGCCGAGGCTAAATAGACCAGAGACTGGTCGTCATCGGGTCTTTCGACCAAGTGTCGCTTGAAAAACTCGATTGATTTATCAAAGTTATCCATGCTGTGATAAACCAAGGCACTAAGATATAAGGCTTGAGTGTCTTTGGGGTCGGAGTCAAGTATCGACAAAAATTGTTCCAAGGCGTCTTCGTTGAGTTCCTTACGTAGCAAAGCGCGGCCGTACCCAATTTTGAATGATTTAGCTTTCGGGTTGTTCTGTGAAAAGGTGTCTCCAAAATCTTGTAAAACCGATAACGGACCTTCTTGAACGACGGTCAGTTTAAGCAATGCGGCGCGTTCATTACCGGGGTCTATACTGAGAACCTTATCTAGTGCTGTATTGAGTTCATCAATCTTTCTAACACGTTGCGCGATGGCCGCTTGTAGCATCCATGCCTCAGCGACTTCGGGCTGGAGTTGTACTATTTGTTTAATAACAGCTAAGCTTTCCAGCCCTGCGGGGTGTTGAATGTAGACTTCGCCAATTCTCTGATATGCCCGCGCATAGTCGTCCGAATGCAAATTGATAAGTTGGCTTAGCAACGAAGTAGCAAGTTTGTCCTCATCGTTTAATATCGCGCCCACTGAGGTGATGAGATACGCTAGGTAATTGTCATCGTCTTGAGCGATCCACTGTTGGCCTAAGCGAACGGTGTCCGCGAATTGTTTTGCATGTAAAGCAAAACGGGTGGCGCTTTCGAACAATGATTGAGTTTGCGCTTCATCGGCTGCGCGCGCCATTGACTCGGCTGCTAAATCAAGCTCCTTCGTATTAATGGCAAGGTTGGCGATTAGTAATTCGTAGAGCAATGATTCAGTTAAACCAGTATCAACCACTACATCGGATGTAGCTTTCTCATCGGCAACTTCTGTATTTATCGTATTCTGCGCTGTATTGTCTACCGTTTGTGGCGCTGTGGTTTCAGCTGAACTTTCAGTGATTTCAATCGTGCTGCACCCGCTACTAAACAAAGTGATAACCAAGCCCAGTAGTAGTGTCTTACTAGAATGATAGCGTGTGATTTCGTTAGTCATGCTCCTTATGACTTGGTGTAGGGGTGGCAGTTTAAGCATAGGCTGATTTTTGCATGTACGGCTACCGTGTGCAAACGGCTCATGAAGTGACTATGATTCATCAGGAAATACAACCAAGTGATCTAATTCGATCTCAATACCCAACTGTTCTCCCAGTTGGTGATCGTGATGCGAATGCACCATAGACAACAGCTGTAGTCCAGATGATAGCTCTAACGTATATAGATAGTTTGACCCGCGAAAATTACGCTCCACTATTTTTGCGGTTAATGGGCTATCGTCGTCGTGGATAATATCGTCCGGGCGAACTAGGACTTTAACGGGGCTACCTGCTCGACAGCCCTTGGGTACTTTACCGTTAAGAATAGCGAGTTCAGTTTCGACGCGTTCGTCGTCTAGTACGGTTCCAGGTAAGAGCACACCTTGGCCGATAAAATCAGCAACAAATCGTGATTTGGGTTCGTGATAAACGTTGTACGCGCTGTCCCATTGGGCAATCTTTCCGTTGTCCATAACCCCGAGTTTATGCCCGAAAGTGAACGCGTCTTGTTGGTCATGTGTAACCAGAATGCAGGTTGTGCCTGTGTCTTGCAGTAGGTCTCGCACTTCAAGGCCAAGACGCTCGCGCAATTCAACATCTAAACTAGAAAAAGGTTCATCCATTAATAGCAAACGAGGGCGCGGCGCCAACGCGCGAGCAAGCGCTACCCGTTGTTGCTGGCCACCAGATAGTTCATGTGGATAGCGATGCACCTTGTTTGATAAGCCTACTTTATCTAGCATTGAAAGCATAATGGCTTTACGGCCCTTTGATGGGATATCAGACAAACCGCAAAGGATGTTCTGCCCAACGGTCATATGCGGAAATAGCGCATAGTCTTGAAACACCATCCCCAGCTGGCGTAGTTCAGGCTTTAAGGTATAGCCCGGTCTAGAGACGCACTGCCCATCTAATAGAATTTCGCCTTGGTCTAAATATTGAAAACCAGCGATAGCCCTTAAAACGGTAGTTTTTCCACAGCCGCTGGGGCCCAGTAAGCAGGCTAGTGCGCCCTCTTCTAGTGAAAAAGACACGCCATCTACGGCGATTTGATCGTCGTAATGACAAGCAATATTATTGATTTCAAGTAGGGCAGACATTGGTTATTATTGTTGTATGGAGCCTGCGCGGTCAATGGTTCGGCTTAATAAAATAACAGGTAACAAGCCAACCAGCACTATTAATAATGCCCCTAAGGCGCTCTCGCCGATCATTTCATCAGAGGCAAATTGATACACGTGCGTCGCTAAGGTTTCAAAGTTAAATGGTCTAAGTATCAACGTGGCAGGAAGCTCTTTCATGCTATCAACAAATACCACCAAGCCTGCTGTGAGCAAACCACCTTTGAGCAAGGGGAGATGAAAATGCCTTAAGGTGCGTGCTGGAGAGTGGCCTAATGTGCGTGCTGCCATGTCGACAGATTCGGAGATTTTGCTATAGCTAGATTCAACTGAGCCAATAGACACCGCCATAAAGCGCACGACATAAGCAAATATCACGGCGAATATAGATCCACTCAACAGCAAGCCAGTCGAAAAATTAAAGGTTTGGCGCATAAATTGGTCAACTGTATTATCAAAAGCCGCGAACGGGATGATGATGCCAATGGCTAATACGGCACCAGGAATGGCATAACCTAACGATGCAAAACGTGAGGCGGCTAACATCCATTTTGTTTGGTGTAAGCGCTTGGCATAGGCCACGATTAAAGCTAGAGAGACGGCTATCACGGCTGCCATTGCGGACAAAAATAAACTGTTAAGCGCGTACTGTTTGAAGTCACTTGTCCATGAACGGTCAAAGTAAACCACGGCAAGCTTAATGAGCAGTATGAAGGGGATAATAAACCCAGCGATAACAGGCAGTGCACACACAACAAAGGCAATGATGCTACTCCAACCACTCAATTGTTTACGACTGCGAGATTTGAACCGTTCACCAGACTGGTAAAAACCTTGTTTACGGCGACCAAAGTATTCTAAAGACAATAGTAAAACGACAAAGGTAAGCATTGTTAAGGCTATTTGGGCTGCGCCGCCTACATTGCCCATACCTAGCCAGACATCATATAAGCCAACAGTGAGTGTATTGATGGCGAAAAAATCAACGGTGCCGAAATCGTTTAAGGTTTCCATTAGCCCTAACGCCACGCCGACAGCAATGGCCGGGCGAGCGATGGGCAAAGACACGCTCAAAAAAGTTTTCAGCGAACTATGCCCAAGTAAGCGGCTGGCCTCCAATAAATTTGGAGACTGTTCTAAAAATGCAGCGCGCGCCAATAAGTAAACATAAGGGTAAAGCACCAGCCCCATTAACATGATGCCGCCCCCCATACTTCGTACGCTCGGAAACCAATACTCTCTTGCCAGTTCCCAACCGAATAGCTCACGAAGAGCGCTTTGAATCGGACCTGCGTACTCAAGTAAGTCGGTATATAAGTAGGCAATGACATAAGCAGGCACCGCTAACGGTAACAAGAGTAACCACTCAAAGACGCGGCGCAATGGGAAGTGATAGTGTGAGACGGTGTAGGCGGTGGCAACGCCTGTTACAAAAATGCTGATGCCGACCCCTAACATCAATACCAACGTATTGCTGATATACCCCGGTAAACTAGTTGCGACCAAGTGTGGCCAAATGTTTTCTTTGGGAAAGAAAGCCAGATAGCAAATTGCAAGTAATGGAATTATGGCCAAAAACGCAAAAAGCAGCGTACTGAATTGCCAAAGATCAGTACGCTGCGTATTGGACTTCCAGCTAGGATTGCCTATTTGCATAGGCACCTAGTAAAGGTCATATTGGTTTCATCATTATTTAATTATCATAAGCAACACGGTCTGTCATTTTGATTGCTTCACTGCGATGTTGTGCAACTGCGGCTAAATCAACATTATCGCGTTTGAACTCACCCCAATTTTGTAGATGACTGCTGAGGGGGATACCTTCTTTAACAGGGTATTCACCATTTACGTCGGCGTACATTTTTTGCGCTTCGCTGCTGGCTAAAAACGCCATTAGCTTTAGTGCATTATCTTTATTTTTAGCATACTTTGTAAGTGCCATTCCACTAATATTCATGTGTGTTCCACGATCATTTTGGTTAGGGAAAATCACATTGACCGCATCGGCAGCAGGTTTTTGTTCTGGGTCGTTCAGCATTGTGTACATATAGTAATGGTTAATGACCGCGAAATCGCACTCACCTTCTTTAATGGCTTTTACCTGAGCGCGGTCATTGCCTTGTGGTTTACGTGCCAAGTTATTTTTAAGGCCGCGTAGCCATTTTTCAGCCTCAGCTTGGCCGTGATGCTCAATCATCGAAGCCGTTAGCGCAACCATGTAGGCATTTTTGCCAGAACGTGTGCAAATGCGACCAGAAAGCTTAGGGTCGGCCAAGTCTTCATAACTTTGCACTTCTCCTTGTTTGACTCTGTCTTTAGAAGCCACCACAAATCGTGCGCGTGAAGTTAAACCAAACCAGTGGCCTTCTGGGTCTCTAGCAAAACTAGGAATCGCCTCGTTGATGCTAGTTTGGTCAACAGCTTGGGTTAATTGTGCATTTTTGATATCGGTTAAACGGCCAATATCAACGGTAAATACTAGATCAGCGGGTGTGTTTTGTCCTTCGCTCTTAAGGCGTTGTAACATTCCTTTTTTAGCGAAGACAACGTTGACCTTGATGCCGCTTTGTTCGGTAAAAGCGTCAAACATTGGCTGAATGAGTGCCGGTTTACGATACGAGTAAACGTTAACTTCATCACTAGCAAAGCTAGCAAGAGTGAAGCTAAATAAGGTGACAGCTAATGCGAAAACATAGTTCGATTTCATCGGTACAGCAATAAGTGAATTTTTAAAGGACGCGAATGATAATACGAATGAGAATGATTCTCAACAATATAAATAGAAATTATGTTGGTTTTTCTTCCATTATTTTAACCTAGTCGAACTTTATCTAAGCTCTAGGTTCTATACGACGTAGTGTTACTGCAAAATGCAGCGGTGACGTAGTCGATTAACACGGGGTTAGGTATACTCTGGCGGTTCATTTCTGATTACCCACTTTCATCCTAAACGACTCAACTTTATTAACGTGGATAAATTTTTCGCCTATTACGTGACTACAATCATTGCATCGTTTTCGCTGCCACTGGCTGCTGAGCCGGCTAAAGACATTGATGCGATTACTGTTTGTATGAATTTTGGTTGTAAGCAACAGCAAGTTATCTCAATTGATCAAGAGGAATGGCTAGAAGCGGCAAATTGGTTTGCGCCTCCGGCAATGACTCCTGCTGAAGAACGTATACAAATAAAAAAAGCGGTGGGCTGGATGGAAGTCATTGCTGGTCGACATACGCCAACCCATAAAGACGTTGGTGGCAATTTTAGCGAAGGCGCTACGTTTCCGGGTCAACTAGATTGTATAGATGAGTCGCTCAACACTACTACCTATTTAAAACTATTTGAAGTAAATGGGCATTTACGCCACCACGAAGTCGCGGAGCGGGCTTACCGGCGTGCCATAGTCGACCAACATTGGGCTGGACAGATTAGAGAAAAAGAAACGGGTAAGTTATGGGTGGTGGATTCGTGGTTTCAGCACAACGGAAACTTGCCCTATGTGCAGGAAGCGAGCGCTTGGAATGATATATCTTTATTTACATCGTTTTTAGATAGTTCCCAAGAAAAGCCAGAAAAACAACCGTGGTATAAGCGGGTGCTTAATTAATTGCTTAGGCTGGTGAACAATGTGGAAAAATAACGGCCAAACCAAAGTGGTCGTTGGTATGTCTGGCGGGGTAGATTCAGCGGTTGCGGCAGCCACATTATTAGAAGGCGGATACGATGTGATTGGCCTATTCATGAAAAATTGGGAAGAAGACGATAACCCTGAATATTGTGCCGCGGCGGTTGACTTAGCCGATGCTAAATCAGTGTGCGAATTACTGAATATCCATTTAGAGGCGGTCAACTTTTCGCACGAATATTGGGATAATGTGTTTTCTCATTTTCTCAGAGAGTACAAAGCGGGGCGTACGCCAAACCCAGATATTTTGTGCAATAAGGAGATTAAGTTCAAATTCTTCTTAGATTGGGCCATCGATTTAGGCGCCGATTGTATTGCGACAGGGCATTATGCGCAAAAGCAGGTTATTGATAGTCGCTTTCGTTTGTTAAAAGGGGCAGATGCCCATAAAGACCAGAGTTACTTTCTCTATACATTAGGCCAGCACCAATTGCGCAGCAGCCTATTTCCCATTGGCCATTTGCCGAAAACCGAGGTACGTCAACGGGCGCGGGAAATTGGTCTTTCGGTTAAAGATAAAAAAGATTCAACCGGTATTTGTTTTATTGGAGAGCGCCGATTTAAAGATTTTCTAGCGCAATTTTTGCCCGCTCAAAATGGTGAAATAAAAACCCTGACGGGTGAAACAATTGGTTCGCATTCAGGCGCCATGTACTACACCATTGGTCAACGTAATGGCTTGGGAATCGGTGGCATAGACGATGATGACAACACCGGAGAGCCTTGGTTTGTCGCCAGCAAAGATATCACTAGAAATATTCTATACACCGTTCAAGGGCATGATCACCCAGCGTTGCATAAGCGTATCGTCCTTATTGAGGACATATGTTGGGTTGACGAAACACCGCCTATTTTACCGTTGATTTGCAGCGCCAAAACACGTTATCGCCAGCAAGATCAAGGTTGTACGATAACGGCCTATAGTCAGTCGCAAGCCCGCGTTAAATTTGATGTGCCGCAACGCGCTATTACTCCTGGACAAAGCCTAGTGTTCTACGATGACGATGTATGTCTTGGTGGGGGCGTTATCCAATTGGGCTTGAACGAGTAAACGACGCTTAAGTTAAATATCCGTAAGCAAGGCTTGGATAAAGGCGTCCTGAATGTGATTGCCAGCCGGGAAATTCACCTTAGGGTGCTCAATCAGTAGGTTTGCTGAAAGCCACTTTCCAGAATCCGTCTTTACATAGGCGCCCATCGTTCTAACGCCTCTTAGGTAACCTGTTTTTATTCTCACTCTACCTTTGGCGTTCGATTTTCTAAAGCGCTTTTTCGCGGTTCCATCAATCCCTGCTAAGGAAAAAGACGACAAAAATTCAGGCCTGAAATGACTGTTCCACCCGGCTTGTAACAGCGTATCTAGCGTGTTGGAAGACAAAGTGATCTGCCGCGAAAGACCAGAGCCATTGGCGATGCGAATGCTGTTTGCCGAAATGCCTTTGGTGGTTAGCCAATCAGTGATGCTTTTGATCGCCGCACGCCGTGTGGCGGCATGAGGCTTATTATGTTCAAGGGCGATGGTTAGCAACAAGTGCTGCGCTAATAAGTTATTGCTGTATTTATTAGTCCCGATAATGGTTTCGCTCAAATTTTTACCGCTGCCTATATAAACGGGTTTAGCGTTATCGGTTACAGATTTAAACGCGTAGCCTCCATCAAATTCGCCACCGAGACTAGCCCAAAGTTGTTTGAATAGGCCGAACAGATAGGCGTCTGCAGGCAGCACTGCGCGCCGGTAGTCATAGCTATTACAACCGCTACGATAGTGGCCTTTGAAGGTCACATGGGCGCGATGCTTAACTTGTTTAGTATCCATTCTCCAGCCATTTTCTTGGCCTATACATTTGCCTTTTTTTAGGCGAAGTTGGTCTGTAATGACCACGCTATCCATCGGCGGGTCGAGTTTGATACGCACGACCGGAGGGTCGCTGACCAGCTTAAAGCGGCTAGCATTAAAGTTAACCATGGTTGCTGAAGGGCCTACGTTATAAAGTCGATAGGGCTTTTTATCGAATGCAGCGGGGTCGTGCTCTGGCAAATCAAAAGCGCTATTGTCGATTAGTAAGTGCCCCGTTATTTTCCGTAAACCCAGTTCACGTAAGGCCCTTAGGTGTAGCCAAAATTGTTCCGTAACCAAATAGGGGTCTCCGTGACCTTTTATAACTAAGTCTCCATTTAGCACGCCATCTTTTAGTTTGCCGTTAAAATAATACTTGGTTTGCCACGAATACGCGGGGCCAAGTAGTTCCAGTGCAGCCAAGGTAGTAATCAGCTTCATGACGGAAGCGGGGTTGCGTGCAGTATTCGCAAGATGGGAAATGTAAGTTTGACCAGAATGCAAGTCACTGACTTGCGCACTAACCGCCGAAGTGGGAATTTGATATTTGCTCAGTAGCTTTAATACGTTAGGTGGTAGATTGTCGAATGCAAAAAGGTTGGAACACAACAGGCTGGTAAGTATCACGCTAGCAAAGCGTAGTGCATGTTTGGTTAACATCTGAAGGTGAGCAATGTTATAATTTCTGGCAACATGGCGCGGAGTATAACGTGTCTATTTTTAGCTTGTTAGCCTAGGTGTAACGGCTTTTACATTATCATCATTTCAGCGCTTAAAGCTGGAGTCCCCTAAACACTCGAATTGTAAAGTAGTTTCCAACCTATGGCGAAGAAGCAAAGTCCGATATACAAAGTTGTATTCCGTCAAGATGACAAATTAATAGAGCTATATGCTAGAGAAGTAACGCAAAGTGGGTTAATGGCATTTGTTGAAATTGCTGACCTCATATTCGACAATAAAACGGATATGTTGATCGACCCTTCCGAAGAAAAACTTAAAGCCGAGTTTTCTGGAGTTAACCGTACTTATATCCCTATGTATCAAATTGTGCGTATCGACGAAGTGGATAAAAAAGGGACAACCAAAATTCGCAGCATCAAAGGTGATGCTGCTAGTTCGACTATCACGCCCTTTCCTTTCCCAACTACACCAAGTAAATAGTCATGACAAAATTTTTCAAGAACCTAACCTTAGGCCTTGCGATACTACTACTGGTTGTGGGGTTAATCGGCTTTGCCTTGCCATCATCAAAGGCGCTACAACGCAGTGTGGTGGTGAATGCGCCAGCCAGCACTATTTTTCCTTATGTGAACAACTTGAAAAACTTCAACCTGTGGTCGCCTTGGTCTAAATTAGACCCAGATACAACGTATACGTTTTCGGGCCCTGAAGACGGTGTTGGTGCACGGGTAGAGTGGAAAAGTGAAGATAAAAGCGTGGGTGAAGGTTCGCAAGGAATTATTGAATCCAGGCTCAATGAATATGTCAAAACCAGTCTTAACTTTGGCGGCGGCGGGCCTGCTAGTGCTGAATTCTCCTTGGTAGAAAATGCGGGTTCTACTGAGGTTACCTGGGGCTTTCATACAGAGTTTGAAGGCGTACTGGAGCGCTATTTCGGCCTTATGCTGGATAAGTGGGTGGGCGACGCCTATGACGATGGCTTACGAAATTTAAAAGCGCACGTAGAGGGATAATGCTACGCGGTCGAGCAACCTTGCTGAATACTAAACGTTGATCTAATTAATATCACTTATGGACTTAACTCCTAGGGCGCTAGAGCGCATGGAGATGGCCGATTTTACCGAACGCGCCTATCTCAATTATTCAATGTACGTCATTTTGGATAGGGCGCTGCCAAGCTTGGCCGACGGCCTTAAACCCGTGCAGCGCCGCATCATTTATGCGATGAGCGACTTGGGCCTAACGTTTAACGCAAAGTATAAAAAATCTGCCCGTACTGTTGGTGATGTATTAGGTAAGTTTCACCCACATGGCGATACCGCTTGCTATGAAGCGATGGTGCTAATGGCGCAGCCGTTTAGTTATCGTTATACCTTGATTGACGGGCAAGGTAATTGGGGCTCTCAAGATGACCCTAAATCTTTTGCTGCGATGCGTTATACCGAATCGCGCATGACAGCTTATGCCAAGTTATTGTTGCAAGAATTAGGACAAGGTACGGTTGAGTGGGGCCCTAATTTTGACGGCACCTTAAAAGAGCCTTTGTTGTTACCAGCACGTGTTCCAAATGTACTGCTCAATGGCGCGCAAGGCATCGCAGTTGGCATGGCGACTGATATACCACCGCATAATATGCGTGAGATGGTTAAAGCGTGTATTCGTTTGCTAGATAAACCAGAGACAACGGTTAAAGGGCTTTGTAGTTACATTAAAGGGCCTGACATGCCGACGGCAGGTGAGATTATCACCCCGAAAGAAGAGCTGCTTGAAATGTACAAAACAGGCAAAGGCTCAGTACGTCAACGCGCAATTTGGCGCAAGGAAGGGTCAGACATTGTCATTACTGCTCTGCCGTACCAATGTTCAGGTGATAAGGTCTTAAGCCAAATCGCAGCACAAATGACGGCAAAAAAGCTGCCACTGGTTTCAGATTTACGTGACGAATCCGACCAAGAAAACCCAACAAGACTGGTGATTGAGCCGCGCTCGAATCGAATTGATGCCGACATGCTCATGAATCACCTGTTTGCGACAACCGATTTAGAAAAGAGTTATCGCATTAACCTTAACATGATCGACTTAAGTGGTGCGCCGCGTGTATTCGATTTAAAAGAGCTGTTGACTGAATGGTTAGATTTTAGGCTCAGTACAGTACGTAAGCGCCTTACTTATCGCTTAGATAAAGTTAACGAACGCTTACATGTGCTTGAAGGCTTGATGGTGGCGTTCTTAAACATTGACGAAGTGATTCGCATTATTCGTGCGGCTGACTATCCTAAGCAGGCCTTAATTGAAGCTTTCGATATTTCAGCGCTACAAGCCGAAGCCATTCTCGAACTACGCTTGCGCCAAATCGCGAAACTGGAAGAGATCAAGATTCGCGAGGAGCAACAAGCCTTACAACTGGAACAGGCCGAACTTGAGACTATTTTAGGTTCCAACGAAAATTTAAAAGCGTTGGTTAAAGAAGAGTTGATTGCGGACGCTGACGAGTTTGGTGATGATCGTCGTTCGCCCATTGTTGAACGCGAAGGGGCCAAAGCGCTGGATGAAACCCAGCTAGCGCCTTCAGAAGCGATTACCGTGGTGCTTTCAGACAAAGGCTGGATTCGGGCTGCAAAAGGTCACGATATAGAGCCTGAAAAGCTGGCTTTTAAATCAGGTGATCAATTCTTGCAAGCAGCCAAAGGAAAAACTAACGACCATTTGGTTGTGCTTGATTCGACTGGTCGAGCGTATAGCATTCCACCACACGGCTTGCCGTCAGCGAGAAGTTTGGGCGAGCCCGTATCGAGTGGCCTTAATCCGCCACCGGGCGCAACATTTAGAGGCATGATGTTTGCGAGTGAGCAACAGAATTACTTACTTTATTCGACGGCAGGTTATGGCTTTATTGCTCAGTTGAGTGAATTAACTTCGCGCAACAAAGCGGGTAAAGTTAGTTTGAAAGTGACCGAAGGCGCAAAGGTAGGCATTCCAACGGCCATTCAAGAGATTGAAGATGATTGGGTTGCGGTAATCAGTAATACCGGCAGATTGTTAATTTTCACCGCGTTTGAACTACCAAGGTTATCGCGTGGCAAAGGGGTGAAACTGATGAACATTCCCAAAGCCGCTTTAGCGTCAGGGGAGGAGTTTGTGATGGCGGTTTGCGCTTTTCAAGAAGGGCAGAAAATCCGAGTGCATGCGGGTAAACGTCACCTCACTTTAAAGCCTACTGACTTCGAGGGTTATATTGGTTCGCGCGCCCAGCGAGGTAAGTTTTTGCCTAGAGGGTTTAGGCAAACTAGTGATATTGAGGCCGTCGACAAGGGCGACTAACAGATACAACTGATCATGCGTGACCCTCGCTACGACATTTTATTTGAGCCTGTTAAAATCGGGCCGGTTACCAGCCGCAATCGATTTTACCAAGTTCCGCACTGTACTGGTATGGGTTATCGATACCCGAAAACCGAAGCCGCGCATCGCGGAGTTAAAGCAGAAGGTGGATGGGGTGTGGTTTCTACACAAGAAACTGAGATTCACCCCAGTTCAGATATTACGCCCGCCAACGAGTCACGTTTGTGGGACGCTCAAGACATACCCACACTGCAAAGAATGACTAATGCCGTGCATGAGCACGGCAGCTTGGCGGCAGTGCAATTGGTGCATAATGGCTTGCACACCAGCAATCGATATAGTCGGGTGCTACCGCTCGCACCGTCGCCTGCGGCGGTTGATTCTGATGATCCAGTACAAGCAAGGGCCATGGATAAGGCAGACATCAAGCAGTTTAGGCAATGGCACGTTGATGCCGCAATTAGGGGCAAGCAAGCTGGCTTTGACATTATTTATGTCTACGCTGGGCATGATATGACGTTGCTACAGCATTTCTTGCTTAGCCGTCACAATCATCGCACTGACGAATACGGGGGTTCATTTGAAAACCGATTGCGCCTTTTTCGAGAAGTAATTACTGATACGAAAGAAGCAGTGGGCGACACGTGCGCGGTGGCGGTGCGCCTTGCGGTTGATGAGCTATTGGGTGCAGAAGGGATGCGCTATGATGTTGAGGCGCGCGATATTATCGAAGCGTTGGCCGAAGACCCCGATTTATGGGACGTTAACCTGTCAGATTGGTCAAATGACAGTCAGTCATCTCGGTTTTCTGCAGAAGGTTTTCAGGAAAAGTATACCGCTTTTGTTAAGTCCGTCACTACCAAACCTGTGGTCGGTGTGGGGCGTTATACGTCACCAGACACCATGGCCCGAGTGGTGAATAAAGGCGTACTTGATTTAATTGGCGCTGCGCGACCTTCAATAGCAGACCCATTCTTGCCAAAGAAAATTGAAGAGGGTCGCATCGATGAAATTCGTGAGTGCATTGGTTGCAATATCTGTGTCAGTGGTGACTTTATGTGCGTGCCGATGCGTTGCACGCAAAACCCAACGGTTGGTGAGGAATGGCGCCGAAATTGGCATCCGGACAAAGTCTTAAAATCGAAAACACCGCCAAAACCAACACTGATTATCGGTGGTGGCCCCGCAGGATTAGAAGCGGCCTGCGTGTTAGCGAAACGCGGCGGCGAAGTGGTACTTGCTGATAGCCGAAACGAATGGGGTGGTCGCGTTACCCGTGAAAGCGCGTTGCCAGGCTTAGCAGCGTGGGCACGGGTGCGTGATTGGCGTGTTAATCAGCTTCAGCAAGTGGCTAATGTGCAAATGTATCTGAGCAGTACATTGACTGATGAGGATGTATTGAACTATGGCATTGCAAACGTCGTGTTGGCGACGGGTTCGCACTGGAGAGCAGACGGCGTTGGGCGCGTACATCGCAAGCCATTACCCTTTCTGTTCGCCAAGCATGTGGTTACTCCAGATGACTTAATGAGAGAAGGAACGAAGTTAATTAAGCCGAATCAACCCGTCATTATTTTTGATGATGACCGATTCTATTTAGCCAGTGTTTTGGCCGAACTGGTCGCGGCGGCCGGACATTCAACGGTGTTTGTTACTCCAGCTGCAATGGTCGCTCCGTGGTCAGAAAATACACTTGAGCAAGCGCGTATTCAAAAGCGCCTGATTGAATTAGGTGTTGAAATCATACCGCTACACCAGCTGGTCGATATGGATGAGCATTCGCTTACGCTTGGATGTGTTTACTCGGGGCAGCGCAAACAATTAAGCTGTGGCACGTTGGTGCCGGTAACAGCGCGCCTGCCGAATGATGCACTTTGGAGCGCCTTAAATGCGCAATCAGATCAATGGGGTGACGCGGGCATTCAAACGGTGACCAGAATCGGGGACTGCAATGCGCCGGGATTAATCGCCGCCGCAACCTACGCCGGACATGAATTGGGCCGCACTTTAGACGCGCCTGATACGGACATTTTGAGAGAAGATCTTTCTAGTTAACCGCGGCGAATAGTTGACCCAGCAAAGCTAATTTGAATTCTAAAAACGGGCTTTTCTTGGTTGTGAATTCTACCTGTGCTTAAGTCAAAGCGCTCGGGGATAAATTGAGTTTGCTTATCAATAGTCACTTGAAAGCCACGCTCTGAAAACACGTCAATTAAAATGGCAAGCGAATGCTGTTTTTGGAATATTTCGTTGTCTGTGGAAATACGTGCAGTGCCCGAAAACGCATGTCGAGTGATAATCGGAATAAACTCTGTCTTTATTACCTGCACCACGTCAGCAAATAACTCTGAGTGGTTAATTTCGTAGCCATCCAATCGCTTAACTAACTCTTGTCGGGCGTGCAGGGTAATCTCTGTGGCAATCGGTAATGGGCTAAGCCGCTCATGCGTTTGTGGGTCGAGTTCAAGCGAGCTTTGGTAACGCAGTTCTTTTTTAACATTGGCTTCAACTTCATCGACAGGCCCTTCGGCATTGATGAAGTGGTAATGATATATCTCTTTAAGCGACTGAAGCGCATCCCAAGTTTGTTCTTTAAACACCTGGTAACGCTTAGTCGCGCTGGCAATTTCAGTATCTGTTTCGCGTATTTCTAGTATCTTACCCACGCCAGTTTCTTTTACCTTGGCGTTGTGCGCAATGATCTCTTCACCACGATATAGTTGGCGCTCCACACTGGTTTTTTCGGTTACAAATAAAACCATGGCATGGATGATCGGGCGACGAAAGTTGATTGCAAGCGAGGTATTGGAATACTCTGCGTATAGCTGGTTAATTTTATCCACCAACATTTTCAAGCACTCGACTTGGACACGGGTACGAGGAAAGCCGTCTAACAAGGCACCATCACGATAATCTTGTTTAAGTAATTCACGGAACACAATCTCCACCACATCTTTGTCACCTACCAATTGGCCGGCATCGATTTTTGCCCGTGCTTCAGGTGACTGTAGCAAACTACTGACTACAATCGGAGCGCAGGTTAGGCCTCGCGCTTGCAGGATGTAGTTGGTTTGCGTGCCTTTGCCCGAGCCAGGTGCACCGCCTAATAGAATCAGCTCTTTCGGAAAGAGTAAATGTTCATAGCCAAACTCCTCAACTAAAGATTCCCATACGGTTCTAAAGATGACTTGCGCATCTTTAATTTCGAGCATGGTTGGCTGTATGGGGTTTGTTTGCTCGGAGCTAACGTCGTTCATGGCTGCGATGTCACGGTGGACAAGTGTGTATTAATATTAAATAGGCTCGCGATTTTAATACCAAAATAACTTAGGGTCCCTAATTAATTCAGCTAATTGCATCCTGAATTAATTTATGGGTAGCGATGTGGTCTAATGTACTGGCTAATTCGCGTACATATACCCTTGGTAGAGTAAGGTGAGAAGTTAAGAAGTGAATATTTATCCTATTAAACTAGTTTGAATATTGCAGGTCTTATGGTGATATATAAATCCTTTTTGATTAATTCGTTCAAGATGATATTTCTAAGACTAGGGTGTGCCCTATTGGCCTTAGGCGTTTTACCAGTCCAAGCAGAGATAACCTTTCCAGCTGCGCAAGCGGATTTCGCTGCTTATCAACGCGAAGTTAAAGACCACTTGGACGCGAATAGCTTGGCTCATCGCGGTCAGGCAGCGATCGCGCTTAACGCCCCATTTTCGATTGCTGCTAACAAAGCGGTACCCTACCGAGGTAAGTTTTTACTGTTTCATGGTTTAAATGATTCACCGTTTGTGTGGCATGATCTCGCTGAGGATATCGCCGATCGAGGGTTTGATGTAAGAGCAATTCTGTTTCCGGCACATGGTTCGCACCCGCAAGAAACGATCGACGTGAGTTATAAACAATGGATCAATGCGGCGCGTGCGCACCTTAAATTTTGGAATACGGACGATACTCCGATGCACTTGGGAGGGTTCTCCTTAGGTGGGGTCATTGCAACAATTCTTGCACTTGAAAATGAAGACCTTGATGGCTTGTTATTGTTTTCGCCTGCCTATCACAGTAGTTTAAATAATTATTTACGTTGGTCTGGGCTGTATTCTTATTTTCGTGACTGGTTGTTCAACACCATGTTAATTGAGGATAACCCCGTTAAATACAATTCTATTTCTATTAACTCGGGCTCACAGTATTTTAAAACTACGCGCGTGCTGAAGAGGAAATGGGGCGATAAAACAATTTCTATCCCCACCTTGGTCGTGGTCACTGCTGATGACTCGGTTGTTGATGTGAATTACACCCGAAAGGTATTTCAAACGAGATTTAAGTCAACAAAGAAGACCTTGTTAATCTATAGTAATGACGAAACGCTACCATTAAAGCCTGCTGAAATACTGCGTAGCAGTGCTTACCCAGAGTTACGAATATTGAACCAATCACATTTAAGTGTAACCAATGCACCGGATAATATCTTGTACGGTGGCGCCAATGGCTTATTAATTTGCAACGGGAATGAGTACCCTATTTTTATGGCTTGCTTGGACGCAAAACAGCATTGGTATGGCGCGCAACACACCCCGTCGCCAGATGGAGTCGCTGTTGCAAGAACAACGATTAACCCTGATTACGATACTGTTTTAGCGCTATTTGATGAGGTGTTTAGCCTAGAGGCGCAAGAGTAAGTGTGCGGTTGCTTATTCAATTACCAATTACATTCATCCTATGCGTAACTTTGAACTAGAAATACATTTTTCCAAGTGGGAATTTAACGCCAAATACCACATGACGGCGTCTGACGTTGAAAGCATGCCACTAGATCAACTGCTTGCAATGGGTAATGACGAGCAGCGTGAAAGTTTTAACCAACTCTGGTTAGGCTATACCGAAACTTGGGGCGCACCTGATCTGCGTGAACGCATTGCGAACACGTATCAAACGATGAAAAGCGAAAACATTTTATGCTTCGCGGGTGCAGAAGAGGGTTTGTATACTGCGATGCGGGTTATGTTAGATAAGCAAGACCATGCCATTGTCGTGGTACCGAATTATCAAGCGGCAGAAACCTTGCCGTTAGATATCTGTGAGGTAACGGGCGTAGGCTTGCAAGAAGATAACCATTGGCAATTGGATATAGACGATATCGCGCATGCGATTCGACCTAATACTAAATTGGTTTCAATCAACGTACCGAATAATCCAACTGGGGCAACCTTATCAGAAGACAATCTGAACTCCTTAATTACGTTGTGCCGACAACAGGATATCTACCTGTTTAGCGATGAAGTCTATCGTTTACTGGAATTAGATGAAACCAAGCGAACCCCGCCTATCGCCGATGTTTACGAAAAAGGCTTGTCGTTAAATGTCATGTCTAAGGCCTACGGTTTGCCAGGCTTACGCTTAGGGTGGATCGCCTCGCAGGACACCGCTTTGTTGCAACGCCTTGAGCGCTACAAGCATTATCTTTCTATCTCGAACTCTGCGCCGAGTGAGCAATTATCGATCATCGCACTTGATAACGCGGAGCAGATTTTGCAAAGAAACCGAGCGTTGTTGGCAGACAACCTAACCAAGTTAACCGCGTTCTTTGAAGCGTACCCTACATTGTTCGAATGGCAAGCGCCGGATGGGGGTTGTATCGCCTACCCTAAATATTTAGGGCGTAACAGTGTAGAAGATTTTTGCGAAAACTTGGTACAAGAAAAAGGTGTGCTGCTATTGCCTTCTTCTATTTATCGGTCAGAGTTGATGGAAACACCGTCTCAACGATTTAGAATCGGGTTTGGCCGCAGCCATATTGATGAAGGTTTATCGGTGATGCACGAGTATGTTGAAGAAAATCTAGCGGATTTAACCGCTCACCGATAAGCTATCAGATTAGAATTTAGCTTAGATCAGATACAAATTGCGCGATTCGATCTAGCGCCTCTCTTAGTTCAGCTTCAGAGGTCGCGTAAGAAATTCTGAAAAACGGAGACACACCGAAAACACTGCCCGGCACCATGGCCACATAGGCAGTTTCTAGCAAATGGCGGCAAAAGTCAGTGTCGGTTTCAATAGTTTCACCGCTGGGCGTTGTCTTACCTAATACGCCCGCGCACCCAGAAAAGGTGTAAAACGCGCCTTCAGGCGACAAACACGCTAACCCGTCTATTTCGTTGAGTGCATTAACCACTAAGTCTCGTCTGGATTGAAAGCTTTCTTTGCGTTCGACTAGAAAATCCTGTGGCCCATTTAAAGCTTCAACAGCCGCAGCTTGGCTTACCGAACAAGGACAAGACGTGGCTTGGCTTTGAATAACGGACATAGCCTCGATTAACGACGCGGGGCCCCCTGCATAACCAATACGCCAACCCGTCATGGCGTAGGCTTTAGAAACGCCATTGACAGTCAAAGTGCGCGAAATCAATTCAGGTTCGACTTGTGCAGGCGTTGAGAATTTGAAGTCGTCGTAAACAATATGTTCATACATATCGTCAGCTAACAACCATACGTTCGGATGGCGCATTAGCACCTCTGCGAGTGGTCGATAATCATCAGCGCTGTAGGCTGCTCCGCTAGGATTGCAAGGCGAATTGAGAAGCAACCAACGTGTGCGGTTGGTAATAGCGGCTTCTAGGTCTTTAGCGGTTAGACGAAAGCCATTCTCTGCGCTGCAAGGTACTAGTACTGCTTTTCCGCCGCAGATCGCGACGATATCTTCGTATGAAGTCCAGTAGGGAGTAGGAATAATGACTTCATCTCCCTCTTCCAACGTCGCCATAAAGGCGTTGAATAAAATCTGCTTTGCCCCTGTTGCCACAGTAATTTGATTTGAGTCGTAACTTAATTCATTGTCCCTTAAGAACTTAGCACTTATGGCGGCTTTTAATTCTGGCGTGCCGTCTAAGGCCGTATATTTGGTATCTCCAGCTTCAATCGCAGCGATTGCAGCGGCTTTGACGTTATTGGGCGTATCAAAATCAGGTTCACCAGCACCTAATACAATCACAGGCTTGCCTTTGGCTTTCAATTCCCGGGCACGTTGCCCGATCACTAGAATTTGAGAAACACCGATATGGTCAATACGAGAAGCTTTATGAAAAATGGAGTCGTTGGAAGGCATTTGATAAAAATTAAAGAATAGGGCCAGCTAGTTTAATCTTGGGGCTATTATCTGCGTTAGCGGGTTGAACAATTCACTACACGCTATGGGTTAGCCCGCCGTCTACACGGAGGTTTTGTCCCGTAATATAGCTGGACGCATCTGACGCCATGAACGCCACCGTTTCAGTTAATTCGCGTACTTTCGCATAGCGGCCTGCAGGGATACGTGCTACACGGTCTTGTTTTTCAGGTAAGCTATCGATAAATCCGGGGAGAATATTATTCATACGTATTCCCGCGCTTGCATACTGAGTACTAAATAATTTTGCGTAAGTTGCTAGACTAGCGCGGAAAACGGCGGATGTCGGGAAATCTGGATCGGGTTCAAACACAGCGAAGGTAGAGATGTTGACAATAGAGCCGCTTCCTTGCGCTTGCATTGTTGGCAGTACCAATCGTGTGGAGCGAACCACGTTCATGAAATAGTAGTCCATTCCAAGGTGCCAGTCTTCGTCGGAGATATCCATGATTTCTCCTTTAGGGCCATGTCCCGCACAATTGATTACTGCGTCAATTCGACCATAACGATCGAGAGTGGCATGGACGAACTGTTTTAGATCTTTGTTTTCTAGGTTAGAACCCGTAAAGCCTATGCCTCCAAGTGACTTACCTAATTCTTCGCCTTTCCCGGATGAAGACAACACAGCAACTTCATAACCTTTCTCAGAGAGTACTTTAGCTGAGTCCGCACCAATACCGCTGCCGCCACCAAAAATCATTGCTACTTTTTTGCTATTCATTAGTTTAGGCCCAAGGTTAAGTTGCTTTTTTGTCATCTACGATATTCATTTGGGCCATTCCACTATTACCTAGCTCGACTGAAGCAAATGGCCCACCGTGTTTAGTCATGCCCAAGTCGTCAATATCAGCTAGCGGCGCTTGCGCCAGAATCTCTTGCGCAAATTGTTCTGCATTGTCTTTAGGGCGGTACCCTAGATGACTAGCTTTGGCGTTGTCTACTGGCGCGCGGTCATTATTTGATACGCCATAAACCACTGTGAAGCCAGTAATTGGGGTGTCTATAGACTTTGTGACGAGTTGAATAAGGTCGTCATAAGACAGCCAAGTGCCCAATGCGCGAGCACTGGTTACTTGTGCACACGATAAGATACGCATACAAACGGATTCTAGGCCGCGCTTTTCCCAATACATTCGCGCTAAATCTTCTGTAAAGCACTTTGCGAGCCCGTAAAAGGTGTCGGGCCGGTGCGCCACATCGGTGCCGATAAATTCTGTTTTGTCGTACATACCTACAGCATGAATGGAACTGGCGTACACAACGCGTTTGATACCGAGCTGATACGCCGCTTCCCAAATGTTATATGCACCGACAAAGTTCGGCCCTAGTAATTGTTCAAACGGCGCTTCATCGGGTATCGCGCCAAAGTGCACCACCATGTCAGCACCTTCTAGTACCGAATGAATTTCGTCATAGTTAGCGAGATCGGCTTTTACGTACGACTCTCCAGCATAAAGT
The DNA here is from genome assembly GCA_965237995.1 of Candidatus Poriferihabitaceae bacterium. Classification (GTDB taxonomy): domain Bacteria; phylum Pseudomonadota; class Gammaproteobacteria; order Arenicellales; family Poriferihabitantaceae; genus JAAELZ01. The sequence continues at coordinate 126,741 of CBDEGO010000006.1, read as the reverse complement.
TGCCCGATGTCATCAATAATATCCGTTGAAACTAACGTGTCTGCTAACGCGCAAAGGGGTTCGCGTAAATACGAACCTAATCTACCCGCAGCACCGGTAAGCACTAATTTTTTCATATGATTTCTCTAAAGTTGTTCTTTAACGCTGGTCAACAAACCGTCAACCGCACGTGCTAACAGCGCGGTATCCATGCCGCAAGCGACGAAGGTAAAGCCTTCTTTTAATAGCTTAGCGGCGAAGTCCGGGTCTAACACCAAGGTACCGACGCGCACGCCTTTTGAAATCAGCCTTTTAGCAACGGGCATGATCAGCGCCCAAACTTCATCGCAATTCGGTTGGCCAAGTTTACCTATGTCGGCGGCGATATCTGAAGGGCCAAAAAAGACAGCACTAACCCCATCAACTGCGGCAATGTGTTCGGCTTGCTCTAGCGCGTGGCGTGTCTCGATTTGTACAATAACGGTTGTTTCATCTTCCACGCGAGATAAGTAATCGGCCTTTCGGCTAAAACCAGCGGCGCGGGTTGAGGTGCTTACACCACGAATGCCGCGTGGTGGATATCGTGTTGAAGCAACTGCTTGTTGCGCTTCTTCCACCGATTGAATCATCGGGAACAATAAGCCTTCCGCTCCTACGTCCAAAAGGCGTTTAACTAAAACAGGGTCATTCCATTCGGGCCGCACGATGGCTGTGGTTCTATACGCCGCGAACACTTGTAATTGTGCCATGATAGATTGCAAGTCATTAGGGCAATGTTCCATATCAAGCAAGACCCAATCGTAATCTGCGGGTGCGACGACCTCAGCCGTGAAGTTAGTGCCAAGACTAACCCACAAGCCAACTTGTTTTTCTCCTGCTGCGATCGCGTGAGTGAAAGGGTTTGCTGCAAGTTTCATATAATGGCCTTTTCCTCATAGCGTTCACCGCGCTCAATGCGGCTATAGCTAAACGGACTTAAATCTAATGTGCGAAACTCACCGTAGGTCACTAACTCGGCCGTCCCTCGACCCATCGCCGGAGATTGTTGGAAACCGTGGCCAGAGAACCCATTTACAAAGACAAAATTCTCAACTTGGGTGTGGTGCCCAAGAATGGCATTTTGATCAAAAACGTTAAAGGCGTAATGTCCTGCCCAAGAATTGATTAGTTTGATTGCTTCAAACTGTGGAATGCGGGTCGCGATAGCAGGCCAGGCTTTTTGCTCCCAAATACTATGGTCTTCAACAAAGTCGTCGTAATCCACTGCCGGGTCGTCATCGGGCGGGCAACCGGCTAGGTAATAGGTGCCATCGGTTCTGATGTGTACCCCACTAGGGTCGATAGTTAACGGTAGGTCGCGGTCGAGTGATTGTTCAGCATCAAAAATAAAGGTGTAACGCTTGCGTGGCTCCACTGGTATTTCAATGCCTGCCATGCGCGCTGTAAGTACCGCACGAGGGCCAGACGCGTTAACGACCGTGCCACATGAGACCACTTCACCTGACTTTAAGGTAATAGATTCAACGCGTGTTCCAGCCGTATTTTTGTCCATGCTGACGACTTCATTTTCAACGTACTCGATTCCGCGTTCTTTAGCAGAGCGCTTCCACCAGTCAAACAAACTGTTGCCATCAAAATAACCTTCGTCTACCAAATTATGACTGCCTGCCACGATGTCATCAACTTTATAGAACGGATAGTCGCGCTTAATTTCCTCTGGTGTCATTATCTTGGTGCCCGCGCCACAGGCAGCTTGTACTTTTTGGCTTTCCCTTAGTGTTTGCGCGAAAGGCTCGTTGTCAGCTAAATACATATAGCCGTAACTTTGAAAGGCTAACGCTGGAACCCTTGGGTCATTGCCCATGAAATCTTGGAAGTTCTTAACAAATTGTGCAGCAAATTGAGAAATGCGTACGTTGATTTCTCGAGAGAACTGCTGACGCATGCAGCTATTTGTATGCGCGGTAGATGTAAATTCGTAAGTGGCGTCTTTTTCAACAACTAAAACGGAACCGTCAAAGTCTGGGTTGTCAGATAAAAACCAAGCAACTGACGAGCCGAACATCGCGCCACCCACAATGACCACATCATAGCTGGTTTGTTTTGGGGTTGATACCGTATTAGGTGTACTCATAGGATTTCTCCGTTGTGTGTTGCCTCAAGAACGGCCGTTATTTCAGCTTGGCTCATGCCGTATTCTCGCTTTGCTGTTTGTGCTGAAATATAGCCACGTGCGAGATCTCTTTGGATAAGTTTAGCATCTCGATCACTGGCTTTTCCATAGCCAGCTCCACCTGGAAAGGCCAGCATCACCCGTTTCCCAGCGGGTACGAATTGCTTGCCTTTACCTTGCATGGCTTGTCCGTCGTCTCGAGATATCGCGGTATTAGCGCCGTCTTTACCGCCATGTCGCCCTCTTGCCGGGTGTTCGACGCGATCAAACATGGCTGAAAAGTCAAATTCATGGTCTATAGTCGCCCCTACTTCCATATATTGTCCTAAGCCGCCGCGATGCTTTCCTGCTCCGCCGCTATCAGGTCGTAGTTCTTTTCGCCAAATGATAATGGGGCCGGTGTGTTCAGTGGCTTCCACAGGCATAGTCATCACGCCCGATGGGAAGGCAGTCGCATTCATACCATCTAGCTGAGGACGTGCACCGCCGCCACCGGAGTTAAAGGTAAGCACTTCAGCGCGTACGGCTGAATCTGGTGCTTGGATATCAGTTCGTGGGCGCAGCGAAACCTGAAAGTTGCATAAGGTACCAGCCCCTTCGGCGGGAACCGTATTGGGTATCAGTTTGTCCAAGGCGTTGTATACCGCATCGGGAATCATATGACCAATAACATGCCGAAGAGCAACGGGGGCGGGGTGCAAAGCATTAACGATCGAGTTTGTTGGTGCGGTAATGACAAACGGCGCAAGCGAGGCAGCATTGTTTGGTATTTCTGGCGCTATTGCACATTTCAAGGCGTAACAAGCATAAGCCTTGGTATAAACCAACGGCACATTTATACCTTTTTTATCAAGCCCAGAGGTGCCGGTAAAGTCGCATAGAATTTGCTCATCTTGGATGTCAAGCGACACTTTAATATCAACCGGGTTACTGTAACCATCAATACGCATCTCTCCCGTAGCTTGTGCGTTGCTCAACTCAGCAATGCGTTCAATTGTTGCGATGCGAGAGTTTTCGAGAATGAAGTCGCCTATGTCATCCAAATGACTTAAATCGAATTCCTGCATCATATCGATCAAACGACGATGGCCCACTTCGTTGCACGTAGCGAGTGCGTAAAAATCGCCTACCGCTTGGTCTGGTTCACGCACGTTGATACGGACAATGTTAATTAAAGTTTGGTCTACTTTGCCGCGATCAGCAAATTTCATAATTGGGATATACAAACCCTCCTCATAAATTGAGTTAGCATCTGCTCCAAATCCGCGACCGCCTATATCAACGATGTGCGCCGTACAGGCCAAAAACCCAACTAGCTTGTCTTGGTAAAATGATGGGGTGACGACGGTGATATCATGTAAATGGCCCGTTCCTTCCCAAGGGTCGTTGGTGATATAAACGTCCCCGTCGAACATATTGTCGTAGCCGATCCGGCGAATAAAGTGACCAACCGATTCGGCCATCGCATTCACGTGCCCGGGTGTGCCGGTTACGGCCTGCGCCAGCATTTGCCCGCTGGTGTCGTAGACACCCGCTGAAAGATCACCTGCTTCACGAACAGAAGTTGAAAATGCCGTCCTAATGAGTGCTTGCGCTTGTTCCTCAACTACTGAAATAAGGCGGTTCCACATCACTTGTTTAGTAACGGTCGTGGTTTTAGTCTTCATGAAGAATTACCCTTAAAGCTTAGACGATTGAGATATCGATACAGCCGTCACTTTGACGTATCGCCGTGCCGCTGCTAGGAAGAATAATCGTCGTTTCGTATTCGACAATCGCTGCGGGCCCTCTGACACTTTCTCCAGGTTCAATGGCATTTCGATTAACAATTGAAGAGCCGACCATTTGCCCTATAGCGGGGTCAAAAATAGCTCTCGACTCACTACTGTTATGATGACCGTTGGCCACCTGCAACTCTATAGGCTCAACCGTACCAACTGAAGTGCTGGAATTAACCGCCCAAACAGTGATTTCGATATCCATCCCCTGTACTGCGCGACCGAATAAATTGATGTAGTCCGCCTCAAAAAGGGCCTTAAATGCGTTGGCATCCGGCTTTATCGCTAGTTCAGCATTCAGTATCACTGGAATCTCTTCGCCTTGGCCGCAATATCGCATATAGGCTTTATATTCTGCGCTAATGTCGGCTGTGGCATCGCAGGACCTTACAAAGTTGGTGGCTTCTGATTCCAGATCAGCAAGTAATTTTTTAACCGACTCTGCTTCAAAGTCAGACAAACGCACGTAAACGCTACGGTTGGCTTCAAAACTAAACGGAGCGCGTAAAAAACCAATTGCAGAACCAACGCCGGCCCCCGTAGGTACTAATAGTCGTTCTACCCCTAGCTTTTCGCACAATCGACCAGCATGTAGTGGCGCGGCTCCGCCAAATGCGATCATAGTGTAATCGCTTAAGTCTTCCCCATTTTCAACCGCATGAACGCGCGCCGCGTTGGCCATATTTTCGTCAACTACTTCACATAAACCGTAGGCTGAGGTTTGTACGTCTAGGTCTAGCGGGCCACCTAAAACTTGTTGCAATGCTTGTTCTGAATGTTGGGTTTCGAGTTTGATCGACCCGCCTGCAAAATTATTTGGATCTAGTTTACCCAATACCAAATCGGCGTCAGTGACGGCAGGGCGTGCACCGCCTCGGCCATAGCAAGCTGGGCCTGGTTCAGAGCCAGCGGACTCTGGGCCAACTCTGATTTGACGCATCGAATCGACGTGCGCCAACGACCCACCGCCTGCACCGATTTCTACCATATCTATGACCGGGATAGAAATCGGCATACCAGAACCTTTCTTGAAACGATAGGTTCGCGCGACTTCAAAAACACGGCTGGTTTTTGGAGCTTGGTCTTTAATTAAGCAAATTTTTGCCGTGGTTCCGCCCATGTCAAATGACAAGACTTTGTTTAGGTCATATTTTGCCGCGATATGCGCAGCAAATACTGCACCGCCAGCTGGACCGGACTCAACGAGTCGTACAGGGAATTCTGCAGCACTTTCAATTGAAATGATGCCGCCCCCAGAGTGCATGAGAAATATTGGGCACTGCACACCTTGCGATTTTAAGCGTGACTCAAGTCGGTTCAAATAGCTCTTCATCATGGGTTTGATGTAAGCATTTGCTACCACTGTATTGAAGCGTTCGTATTCACGCATCTGTGGCGAGACTTCACATGAGAGAGACACTGCAGCATTCGGCATTTTCTCTATAAGGACATCTCGAATAAGTCGCTCATGTGTATCATTTAAGTAAGAGTGCATCAGACCCACCGCAACACTTTGGTAACCTGCTGTTACGAGGGCATCAACCACATTTTCAATCTCAGGGCGTTGCAACGGGATCAAAACTTCGCCTGTGGCGCTCATCCGTTCTGTTACGGTGAATCTTTGTTGGCGTGCAAGCAATGGCTCGGGAATGCTCAAATTGAGGTCGTACTGCTCAAAGCGTGATTCAGTGCGCATTTCAATCACGTCACGAAACCCTTCAGTCGTGATCAATGCGGTTTTAGCGCCACGTCTCTCAATTAGAGAATTGGTTGCAAGCGTTGTACCATGAATGATTTGTTCAATCTCTCCTGCTTCGATATTCGCCAGTGTACAAACCTGCTTGAGACCGTCCAAAATCGCGTGTTCGGGTGCAGTATACGTAGTCAACACCTTAGTAGGGTATTGTGTTTCACCGACTTCGAGTACGACGTCTGTGAACGTGCCGCCAATATCTACTCCAAGTCGAACGGATGCCTGTTTCATTGAAACGAATTTAAATAAACTTTGGATATTCTATGTCGTGGTCATGAATTAAGACAAACTATTTAAATAACCCGTGGTGCATTTAGGCGGGTACGAATTTAAGGTTATTGATATTGTTGCCATTGAGTTTGTTAATCCACTGCAACACCGTTAGAGCGGTAATTTTTGATAATACTCTAATTGATAAACCTTGAAATGTTTTGGCGTAATTACGCCGAATCATAAACTGATCGCATAGCTGCGAATATAGAGTTTCAATACGCTTTCGTGCTCGCCTCAATGATCGATGAAATGGCTTAGGGTTTATTTGGTTCCTTCTGCTTGGAGTTTCTAATCGAATAGCACTGGTTTGAAATAAATCGGCTTGATATTCTCGGCTCAAATAACCTTTATCGCCGATTAAAACGCACTCGTTAAACTGATATTTAATATCATTCAGATAATGGATATCATGCACAGAAGCTTTAGTAATATCAAACGCTTGGAATACTCCTGTAGATGTGCATACAGCATGGAATTTATACCCAAAGTAGTGTGCTTTCTGAGCAGCACAGTAGCCGTAGCTAGGCGCAGTATCTGGTATAGATCGGCTAAACTTATTGCGTCTAGAGCGGCTATATTTGCATATTTCTAAAGGCATACTATCAACAATATGGTGAGTATCGGATAGAACAACTTTAGATGCGATAGCTTGCCTGAATTGCTCGACCTTAAAAGCAAGATTGCGCTTTCTTCGATTGTAGACAGTGCGTTCAATCTTACTGACTAATTCAGTAGGAATACGCTTAAACAGATAACGTTCTGAATCAATACCAAGACACTCGGCCGCAAGGTTTAGTGCGATTAGTTGCTTATCTGTCAATTGAGGAATACGAATTTGGTTGAGATAGTAGTCATCTGGCTCTAGTTCGTGCAAAAGGCTCAATATTTTGGTATAAGTTGTAGTTAAGTTGCTCATATCATTATGTTTTTTAGTAGATTCACAATGATACTCTATGAGTAAAAATGAGCAACTTCTTAATTAGCTTTCCCTAAATGCACCACGGGTATAATCAATCATTCATGTATTCAAATAATGACGGTAAATCACGCCGACCGTCGGCGACACGTTCAATACGAATAACATCATCAAGCACTCTATAGAAAACATGATAATGTTTAAAGCCGCGCACCAAAATTGTTTCTAAGCCCTCTACAAAATCAAATATAGGTGCGTGCCCCATTTCTGGGTGCTCGATCAGTGCGTCATATGTTTCCTCGACGCTATCAAGAAAACGAATCGTTGCAGTCATGTTATCTTTTGCGATGTATTGCGCGATGGTAAGCACATCAAGTTTAGATTGCTCACTTGAATCTATAATCATGCGCCCTACTTTAGGGTTTGTTTAATCTCGGCAATCATTTCTTTAGGACTTTGTCCACAGCTAGGCGACGTCATACCCTCTCGGATAAATTCTGCAAACTCACGTTTTGCGCGTTTGCCTAGAATATCTTGCCGAATTAAATGGCGCACGTAGTCAGTTGGGTTACTGTAGCGCCCTTCTTCTACTTGTGCATGTACGTCTTGCTTTAGTTGTTCTGATAGCGAGATATGTAATGATGTTGTCGCCATTGTCATAAACCTCATATTAGTGTGTTACACAGTAAGCTTATGTGTAAAAGCTATTTATGTCAAACATTGACATTTGCATAGCAGCTATTAAAAAGATAACAGTTATCTATAACTGTTCATATTTTTCAACAACTAAAACGGAGCCGTCAATGTCTGGGTTGTCAGATAAAAATCAAGCAACTGACGAGCCGAACATCGCGCCACCCACAATGACGACATCATAGCTGGTTTGTTTTGGGGTCGATACTCTATTGGGTGTACTCATAGGATTTCTCCGTTGTGTGTTGCCTCAAGAACGGCCGTTATTTCAGCTTGACTCATGCCGTATTCTTGTTTTGCTGTTTGTGCTGAAATATAGCCGCGTGCGAGATCTCTTTGGACAAGTTTAGCATCTCGATCACTGGCTTTTCCATAGCCAGCTCCACCTGGAAAGGCCAGCATCACTCGTTTTCCAGCAGGTACGAATTGCTTGCCCGCCATGCCGAAGAGCAACGGGTGCGGTAATGACAAACGGCGCAAGCGAGGCAGTATTGTCTAGTATCAATCTGTTCAGTGCCAGTAAGCTGGTACGAAAGCTGAATGCCAACCAACCTAAAACAAAAATATCTCCGTTAATTAGGCAAGTTAAGTAATCGTTAATGTTATTGACGCAACAATCGGCGCTCAAGGCATTATTTTGCCTTATCAATTTTAAAAACAAATGGTTACTTAATATGATTAATAAAATACTTTTAATGGCTGGCCTATTTATAGTTGCATTCAACAGCGTTCAAGCAGACGACTTATACGCTGCGGACGAAGATTCAGGTTTCTACGTGGGCATTGGTTTAGCGCGCTCTGATGCAAATGCCGATGAATTTGATGAAGCGGGTAACGAAGTAGGCTTGCGCGCAGGCTATATGTTTAACGATAATTTTGGTGTTGATTTAACGTCAGCAACGTTGGGTTCAACAACAGATAATGGTTATGACCTAGATATCGGTGTGGTTTCTTTGGGCGCTATTGGCTCAGTTCCTATGGGCGAGCGTTTTGATGTATACGGTAAAGTGGGTGCGGCTCGCATTGTTGTTGATGTCACTAAGGATGGAGAAAGCGACATTGAATCTTCTTCAACCGAATTGTATTGGGGTGTGGGCAGCGAAGTCGATTTTGGGCGAACAAACCTATTCTTAGAATACAATCGATTTGATGCAGAAGAAGCGAACGTTAATACCTTAATGACTGGGGTTAAATACGAATTCTAAGAAGTTGTTAGTGTCAGGAGCCTCATTATTCAAATTAGAGGTTTCTGATTTATTATGAGTAATACAGTAAAACTGGCCCCTCACACTTAAGCTGAATTAACCCGTGGCCTTCATTGCTGAGGCCTAATGAGCTTAACGGGCTGAGTTCAGTCAGTGTTTTTATTGGGTACTTACAGTCGCCGATTAACTGCACTTTTACGGGCTGCAAGCACATTAAACTAAATGTTTGCTCAATCTGAACTTGCCATTCCCCTTTGCCAAAGCAGTGCAATTGATGATCGAAGCGAACGCTGACGTTAACTAATTGGTGTTTTAAAAAGGCGCAGACTTCTCCAATATTGAGCAATTCGTGGTCACGCCTCCCGCCTAAAAACCCCAGTAAGCTTAGTGACTTAAAATGCTGCGGTATGCCTGCTAAGACGTAAGCGAGATCAGAGTAGTCTTTGTTGGGATTAAGGGGTTCATCCATTTCACCGCTGAAGGAATCTCCATCGCCAACGGATAAGCCTTCATCTGCATTGCGAAAATGCGCACCGCCATCTACATAAATAACGGGTTCGTCGAATGCTGCTTCGCCTTCGTATAACGGGCCGACTAAGGTGAGTTCTTTGCTGGACTTATACGCACTTAAATACCGCGCTATCGCTAAGGAAGGGGTAATGCGATGTGCGGCGGAATAATTGATGTTAACTAAGGTTACGAGTGCGGTGATACATTGTAATACTCACGATACCATTTAACAAATTGGCTAAGGCCTTCTTTTATCGTGGTATTGGGCTCAAAGCCAAACTCGTTGCGTAGGCGGCTCACATCGGCGTTAGTGGCGTGCACGTCACCGTCTTGCATGGGCATCATTTGGTATTGCGCTTTGACGCCCAAGCATTCTTCCAGCGTTTCGATGTAGTCCATCAACTGAATACGCGTGCCATTCCCAATATTGTAAACCCTAAATGGCGCTTTACTTGCTGCGGGTGTCGGGGTGTCAGAATCAAAGTTGGCGTCGGCACTGGCGGGCTTGTCTATTACACGAATAACGCCTTCAACGATGTCATCGATATAGGTAAAGTCACGCGTTAGTTTGCCGTGGTTATAAACAGGAATGGGTTCTCCCGCTAAGATTAACTTAGTGAACTTGAAGAAGGCCATGTCTGGCCTACCCCAAGGGCCGTATACGGTAAAAAAACGTAAGCCAGTCGTTGGAATGTCGTATAGATGTGCGTAGGTGTGTGCCATTAATTCGTTGGCCTTTTTACTGGCCGCGTATAACGAAACAGGATGGTCTACTGGGTCATCTTCACTAAAGGGCAGTTTGGTGTTGGCGCCATATACCGAACTGGAAGATGCGTAAACCAAGTGCTTCACTTTGCTATGGCGGCAACCTTCTAAAATATGCCCAAAGCCGACTAAATTTGCATTGATGTAAGCGGATGGATTTTCTAACGAATAACGTACACCCGCTTGAGCCGCTAAGTTCATAACGGCATCGAATTGATTGTTCGCGAATAGCTTTTCGATGGCGTCTTTATCGGCTAATTCCATTTCATCAAAACTAAACCCTTCTCGCGAAGTTAACTGCGCGAGTCGCGCTTGCTTTAAGCTGACCTCGTAGTAGTCGTTCAAGTTATCAATCGCGTGGACGGTATCGCCTCGGTCTAACAAACGATGGGCAAGACTAGAACCAATAAAACCAGCTCCGCCGGTGATTAAAATATGCATTGCGAAATATAGGGTTAGTTTATTTAGATTGTATCACTTGCTTGCTACGTCTTTGACTTAGCTGTTTGTTTCGCCCTGAGTTTTCTGGCCTCTATCGGCGTTAGGAGCAAAGGCCGGTAGATTTCTACTCGGTCAAATTGAGCTAATTGTGTCTCTGAAGTCACTTTTTTGCCATACACACCGACTACCCACTGCTGCTGTTTTAATTCAGGGTGCTTATCAGTGATGTTAGATAGAGCAATCGCTTGATCAACGGTACAGGTTGGTTCAACCTCTAGTTCGATGACAGTTTGCTTGTCCGGCAAAGCGTAGCTTACAAAAACCAGCATATGTGGTTATTTAAAACGTTGCCGGATCAAGGCTAAGTCTGCCGGGGTATCAATGCCTGGGCCGGGCGCTTCACACGCGTCTGGGCAATATATTTGCTCGCCGTGCCACAGTGTTCTAAGCTGCTCGAGGCCTTCCCTTGTTTCTAATTCGCAAGCGTTACGTTCGCTAAACTCGCGTATGGTTCCCGCTCGATAGCCGTAGATACCAATATGCCTGCGCGCTAACTGATTCAACGCGGTACTCTCGTCTCTAGGGTAAGCAATGGCAGCGCGACTGAAATACAACGCCATATGATTTTGGTCGCGCACTACTTTAACGCAGTTTGGGTCATTCAATTGTTCAGGTTGATCGAGCGGTGCGCATGCGGTGATGATTTTGGCATCTGGCGCTGCATGGAATCCTTGGGAAATTTGCTCTACCAGTTGTATAGGCATATCTGGCTCATCGCCTTGCACATTCACTACAATTTGTTGGTCGTCTAATAGTAGTTTACGTGTCACTTCCGCAATTCTATCGGTGCCTGAGGTATGCGCTGAGTCGGTTAGTACGCAAACCCCGCCAAAGCCTTGCACGCACTGTTGGATGCGCTCGTCATCACTGGCGACAACCACGCTAGCCGCCATTGACTGTTGGGCGTTTTCAACAACATGTTGAATCATCGGTTTGCCGCCGATATCTTCTAGCGGTTTTCCTGGCAATCGACTGGAGGCGAATCGTGCGGGAATGATGATAATGTAGTGAATCATAAAGTACGTGGGTTACGAAGTTTTCATGTTGGTGTGTTTGAGTTTAGACAACAGCGCTGCGTCGAAGCTGCTACTTAATGCCGCATCGACGGGCGCAACCCAAACAGAGTTACTCAACGTGAGCCTCGTACATTTTACCGCATCTTTTTGCGTCATAATGATGGGTTTGTCGTCACCAAATCGTAAATCTGCCGCCGCGTAATGATGGTGGTCAGCAAAGGCGTGGCGACTAATACTTAGGCCTGCATATTCTAAGGCGCTAAAGAATCGCTCTGGGTTACCAATCGCGGCGACTGCGTGAAAGTCCTGTGAGCTCAAATCTTGGTATTGGCTTTCCTTTCCGCTGCTTAGCTGGAACGGATTACCCAAGTCTAATTGCATTTGAAAATGACCGGCTTTACCTGATTTAGAGCCGCCGTTATGGATCACAAAATCAGCGTTGTTCTGCGCGCTAAATGACTCTCGCAATGGACCAGAGGGCAGGCACCAACCATTGCCATAGCCGCGTGCAGCGTCGCGTACTAGGATGTCGATGTTGCGATGTAAACGCAAGTGCTGAAAACCGTCATCGCTGACAACGACATTGCAGTCTGTTTGGCTAAGTAAATCTTGCGCTGATTTAACTCTATCTGCCCCTATCATGACGGGGCAGTCGGTTCGTTGTGCTAATAGCACGGCCTCGTCGCCCGCTTGCTCGGGAGATGCATCAGGAGTCACTAGCAGTGATTGCTGCTGGTTCGCGGACTTATACCCTCGACTGATAATTCCCGGGCGATAACCATTGGCTTTGAGTAATTCGCATAAGTAAATAACCAGCGGCGTCTTACCCGTACCGCCAACGGTTAAGTTGCCAACAACGATAACTGGCGCAGCGCATGTTTGGCTGCGAAATAAACCCAATCGATACGCGTTGCGTTTTAACAACGCGACAATGCACACCAACAAACTCAGCGGGCTGACTAGCCAAGCCCATAGCCCGCGTTTTTGCCATTGCGCCAGCAGAAACGAGTGCATGCTAATGGAATAAACTCACGGTTTCGGTTTGGTGGATTTATGCTGAATTTTCACTAAATCGGCGTAGGCTCCGTCAGCTTCAATTAATTGTGCGTGCGAGCCTTGTTCAACTAACTGCCCTTGTTCAAAGACTAAGATTAAGTCTGCATTAGTAATGGTTGAAAGCCGGTGCGCGATAATTAAAGAGGTACGGTTTGAAAACAGTGCATCGAGCGCGGTTTGTATTTTCTCTTCTGATTGCGAGTCTAGCGCTGAAGTCGCTTCGTCCAATAATAAAATAGGTGCATTTTTGTATAGCGCTCGGGCGATAGCCACGCGCTGCTGCTGGCCACCTGAAAGCTTAGCACCGTTTTCGCCAATGAGCTGCCCATAGCCTTCGGGGTGACGGTTTGCAAACTCTTCAATTAGCGCGGCTTTAGCGACTTTCTCAAAATGCTCATCGCCTTTGTCTTCACTGCCGTAGATAATGTTGTCGCGTAGTGTGTCGTTGAATAAAACCGATGTTTGCGGCACCAAAGAGATCTGTGAACGTAGTGCTTGCAGGCTTAGCTGGCTGATATCTTGACTATCAATAGTGATCTTTCCCTTCGTCGGTTGATATAAGCGAAGTAATAACTTGGCGATGGTCGATTTACCACTGCCCGATAAACCCACTAGGGCAATTTTCGATTGCGCGGGTAATTGAAAGGATACCGACTGAATGGCCGTTTTTTGATTATCGTAAGAAAAACAGACGTCATCAAATGCAATCTCGCCGCTAATAGGGGAGGTGAATTGTGCAGCGCTATCATCGACTTCATTGTTTAGGTCGATGGTCTTGAATATAGATTGCGCCGCCGCGATCCCCGTTTGGATGGTTTCATTTATTTTTGTTAGTCGCCGCAACGGCTGCATCAACATGACCGTGGCGCTAATGTACGAAATAAACGTCCCTGCAGTCACTTCACTTGGGCCTTCACCAGAGAGCGCTACCCAAATAATGACTGCTAGCGCGATACCCGCGAGAAATATTGTTAGTGGTACGCTGATGGCGGTCACTAAACTGCGTTTCATGAAATGTTGGCGATTGCGATTATTCGCGCGCTGAAATAGTGCATTTTGGTGGTCGTAGCCGATAAAGCTCTTAACCAACTCATGACCGCTTAATGCCTCAGTAGCCACTTGGGTAATGCTGCTCATAGTGGCCTGAATTTCAGAACTGCTGCTACGCAAGCGCTTACTGGCAATGCGCAATACTAATAAGGCAGCGGGTACAATTAACAAAAAGCCTAAAGTCGCCTTCCAGCTGAGGTAGGTCATCCAGATCAATAATAAGATGATATTGACGCTGTCTCGAATAAACACACGTAGCGCAATGGTGCTGGCGGTGGACACTTGTTCACAATCATAAATAATTTGCGACACCATGCCTGCACTAGGGTTGTGATCAAAATGCTGTTCAGGTAAATGCAGTTGCTTGTTAAATAGTTGGCCGCGTAAGTCAAAAATAACTTTTCGTCCAACCCAGTCCATACAATAGGTATCGATAAAATGGCCAATACCGCGCACTAGCAATACAATCACCAACAGTAATGGCAGCCACTTAATAAGCTGCGCATCGCGGTTAATAAATCCATCGTCCATGATGGGTTTTAATAGCGCAACAAAAGCGGTTTCGCCTGCCGCAACCACTAACATGCCCGCTACCGCAATTGCGAATACCCCTTTATACGGAAGAACATAGCGGAGTAAGCGCAGATAAATATCGCGCGGGGTATACTCGCTTATCGTGCTCGTGTGGGCAGGTTTGGACATGTGCGGAGTTTACCGTAATTGAACATCAGTGGTTACCGCCGCAGATGACAACAAAGTGTTAAATGAGGCAAAATCTAACGTTATATTGGCTTGCAATAAATGGATAAACAAAAAATCAAACAATTGATTCAGCAGCGCTTAGAAGAAATCAGCGACATTAACGCGCAATCTGACATTGGCCAAAAAACGGTGGTGTTGGACCAAACTCGAGTTGGTCGGCTATCGCGCATGGATGCAATGCAAGCTCAAGAGATGAACAAAGAAGCGCAGCGACGCAGAGATAGTGAAATGCAACGTCTAACGCAAGCGTCCTCGCGGGTAGATGACGATGACTATGGCGAATGCGAAGAATGTGCAGAAGCGATTAGTATTGGTCGCTTAGAATTAGACCCGGCAGCTTTGTTGTGCATAAATTGCGCGCAGAAACTGGAAACCCAATAGATAGCATTTTAGATGGAACGTAATGGGGCTTGCCCGCTCTAAACACTACTCGGGGGTTCTAAGCATAATTGCTTGGATAATTCAGCGGAATAACGCTTGAATTTGGTTTTACCCGTACGCATATTAATGTATAAGACAGAAACTTTAGTTACTATCCACCGCTATTTGCACGCAAGGCCTATTTTTGAACGCAGGCCACCACTAGCTATCAACCTATGAGTACTCCCGACAGTAGCGATTCGCCCATTGTGGTGGCCGAAAACATTGATTTTGGCTTTGATGGACGATTGATATTTAACGATTTATCACTTCGTATTCCGCGCGGCAAAGTTACGGTCATTATGGGCCCGAGTGGTTGTGGAAAATCTACTATGCTGAGCTTGATTGGTGGTCGTAACCGGGCGCAGAGCGGGAAAATGTACTTTGATAGTGAATCAGTGGGTGATGCAAACGGCAGTGATCTTTATCGTCTGCGCCGTAAGATGGGGATGTTGTTTCAAAACAGCGCCCTACTGACTGACTTAACCACCTATGAAAATATTGCTTACCCGCTAAGAGAACAAACGGATCTTCCCGAAGAGCTGATTCGTTTAGTGGTGTTGATGAAGCTTGAGTTAGTTGGTTTACGTGGTGCGGATAATCTGATGCCAGCGGAGTTGTCCGGCGGTATGGCGCGCAGAGTGGCCTTAGCACGCGCTATTGCCTTAGACCCAAGTTTAATCATGTATGACGAACCCTTTGTAGGTTTAGACCCTATCTCGATGGGCGTGATCGTTAAACTGATTCGAGAATTGAATGATGCGCTCGATTTAACCTCTATCGTCGTTACGCATGATGTGGCAGAGGGTTTAAGTATTGCTGATTACGCCTATATTCTAGGAGATGGCTCTGTGCTGGGGCAGGGTACGGCTGACGAAATTCGACAAAGTGAAGAGCCGATGGTGAAACAATTTATCGGCGGTTTGCCTGATGGCCCAGTTCCTTATCGTTATCCGGCTGGAGACTATGCCGAAAACCTAATGGGTGATTCTTGATGGGGTCTTGGGTGCAGTCAATCGGTGCGCGTGTTGTCGCTACCATTAATAAGTTAGGGGCGGCTGGGTTATTTCTATGGCAGTCCTTGCGCGGTATGCTGCGCGTATTAAAGCGCCCACAGTTGATCGTACAACAAATCTATAGTGTGGGTGTATTGTCTGTTGCTATTACCGTCATTGCGGGCTTTTTCGTGGGGATGGTGCTTGGTTTACAAGGGTATTATCAACTTTCTCGTTATGCCGCCGAGTCAAGTTTAGGCTTGGGTGTGGCATTGACCTTAGTGCGAGAGCTTGGCCCTGTTGTGGCGGGTTTACTATTTGCAGGGCGCGCTGGTTCAGCGTTGACGGCTGAAATTGGTTTGATGAAAGCCACTGAACAACTCGCCGCAATGGAAATGATGGCGGTTGATCCGTTTGAACGAGTGATCGCGCCACGCTTTTGGGCAGGCTTAATTTCTTTACCCTTGCTCTCTGCCATGTTTAGTGCAGTTGGCGTAGCGGGAAGCTATCTGGTCGCGGTCGGCCAGTTTGGTGTTGATTCTGGTGTATTTATGTCGATTATGCAGTCAGGGGTAGATTTCTACTATGACGTGCTTAATGGCATTCTTAAGAGTTTAATTTTTGGGTTAGTTGTAACGTGGATAGCACTTTTCGAAGGCTACACCGCTGCACCGACTTCTAATGGTGTTAGCTTAGCAACCACCCGTACTGTAGTGACGGCATCGCTAAGTATTTTGGCACTAGACTATGTTTTAACCGCGTTAATGTTTGGAGGTGTGTAATGCAATCTAAAAGCTTAGAGTTTTTTGTGGGTTTATTTATACTGGCGGGCGTGGCTGCGCTGGTGGTGTTGGCAACTAAAGTGGGCACTGTGCCGAGCGAAGGTAAAGCAAACTATGAGTTGACGGCCAGTTTTGAGAACATTGGTGGTTTAAACGTTAAGGCGCCAGTCGCTATTGGTGGTGTAAAAATAGGGCGTGTTACTGCGATAGAGCTAGATAAAGATGATTTCTCTGCCAAAGTGACGCTATCGGTGCAAGGTATATACAACACGCTGCCCATCGATACGTCCGCGGCAGTGCTAACGTCTGGTTTATTAGGCGCGCAGTTTGTGGGTTTAGAGCCTGGTGGTGACGAAGAGTACTTGGGCCAGGGTGATGAGATTGAATTAACTCAATCGACTATCCAGTTAGAGAATTTAATTGGAAAGTTTATGTTTAATACAGCCGAAAAAGGGGGTGAGTGATGAAAAGATTAGCGAATAAAAAGTCAGGTGTTTTTCTTGGTCTGTTGATGGGGGTCAGCTTGTTTTTGAGTGTCAGCTCAAACGCTGAAGAGCTGCCTGAAGATGTTTTACGAGCTTCAATTGATGAGCTGATTGCTGAGTTTAGCGCAAAGCGTGAATCATTGAATGGTGATAAATCAGCGTTGTATGATTTGGCAGAAAGCGTACTAGATGAAAACTGGGATTTCTCAAAAATGTCACGCTTGGTGCTGGGTAAAAACTGGAAAAAAGCAACCGACACGCAAAAAGAAGACTTCACCACTGCGTTTAAAAAGCTGCTGATTCGTACGTATTCATCTGCCATGTTTAAATACACAGGTAAGGAAAATATTGTTTTCGAGGGTACCGATTACAAAGGCGACAAAAAAAATCGCGCCACGGTCAGCGCCAGAGGCGATTTAGGTGATGGGTCTGAGCCCATCCCGTTGTCTTTTTCAGTCTACAAAGACAAAGCTGAAATGTGGCGTATATACAACATCGGCGTGGCCGGCGTGTCTTTAGTGACGACTTATCGTACTTCTTACAATCAGATTATTCGCTCTAAAGGCTTAGATGGCTTGATTTCCTCGATCGAAGCGAAAGTAGCCAGTTAATGAGCGCACAGCTACAAACCACTTCGGATGGCTACGCCATTGCGGGCCGTTTAGATAATCAATATACCAGCGCCATTCACGCAGCGTTACCTAGTGGTAATGATGCGGCGCTCGCGCTTAACTTAAAAGAACTTGAGCGAGTAGACAGCGCCGGCTTAGCGCTGCTTGTGCTGTGGAGCAAGCGTCAACAAAAAGCAGGCGGCTCATTAAAACTTACTGACTTACCTATACAAGCCAAGCAGATGATTGATATCCTTGGCTTGAATGAACTGCTTACTTAAACCGCTAAACCCTACCCTGTTTCTCACTATCCCAACCCGTTGGTGAGGCAAATAGTGTTCGCGTTTGGTTTTTGTCGCATGATGTATCCCTGCATTGATTGTAGCCGAGGGCGTTAAAACGCATTCGTTAGAGATGATCGATCTGCATACGCACTCCACCGAATCCGACGGCTCGCTCAGCCCCAAAGAGTTGATTAGCCAAGCTGCGGCGGCAGGCATCAAGACAATCGCCTTAACCGATCATGATTGTACAGCAGGCTTAGATGCTGCGCGTGCGCAGGCAGAAGTAGAAGGCATTCAGTTAATTAATGGAATTGAACTTTCAGTGACTTGGTTTAGTCATACTCTACATATCGTAGGGCTAGCAATAGACCCACAAACAACAGAGCTAAAACAACTTGAAACCGAAGCGCTTGCTTTTAGACAGTGGCGCGCGGAGCAAATATCGGCGCGTTTAGCCAAGGTTAATATTGACGGCGCCTTAGAAGGTGCTCAGCGGTATGCGAGCTCCAAATTAATTAGCCGAAGTCACTTTGCCCAATTTCTAGTAGAACAAGGTTATGCCAAAAATTTTAAACAAGTATTCAAACGCTATATGGTGCCCGGCAAGCCGGGTTATGTCGCCGGAGAATGGCCGAGTATGAAACAAGGCGTTGAGACAATCATCAACGCAGGCGGAGTCGCGGTGATTGCCCATCCAGCACGTTATAAGCTAAGTCGCACCAAATTACGCCGATTGCTAAGAGACTTTACAGAAGCAGGCGGTGAGGCGATTGAGGTGGTGTCGGGTAGTCACGGCCCACATGAAGTAACGAGTATGGCCGCACACGCCAATGATTTTGGTCTGGCAGCTTCAGTGGGCTCGGATTACCATGGCCCAGATAAACAATGGATACGGTTGGGCAAGCTAGCGGCATTGCCGCATTCAGCGACGCCAGTTTGGACGTTGCCACCGCTCGCAGTGCTTATTCAAGCGTAGTCGCCGAAGTTTTTATAATGCATTTGCTCAATGCCATGAAGGTGCAGCGTTGCTTGGTTACGTTCATATTATTAGCCACACTCACTGCATGCGGAACGAGGAATGTTTCCTTATCCAAACAGGTAGATATCGGACAAGTTGGCTTAAATCCGACGGTTACGATGCCCGAGAAAATGACTTACTACGATTTAAAACGTAGTTATGCGATGGTTGTTAGTATGGCAGCGGCGTATTTAGTGGATAAATCGAATCGGTCTACTTTGTCTGATTTACGTCAATTAAGTGATTCCAACAATATCAGTGTGGCTGAGATCGTGCGCACGGAGTTTGCTAGTCAGTGGAAAAAGAAAACAGATTACGCATTGGTGTCGAAGTCCAATCAACAAATTGATTTGGAAGTTGTCAAATATGGGTTGAGCGTGTCCAGTCTTTCTAACCGAGAACTTGTTCCGCTGCTAAGGTTACGCGCCACTATGCGAGATGGCAACGGCAATGTGTTGTGGAGAAATACCAGTGAATTATCTGCCATCGATAACCCCGTACCCACTATGGATATAGACGCTTATTTTGTGCGACCAGATTATTTACGCTCCACTTGGTCACATGCCGCGAAACAAGTGGTTAGTGATCTCGTCGGGAAATTGCTCTAGCCTAGTTTAGCCATTTGTGCACTTAGGTAAGCTTTATCCGCCGTGTTCTTTGCCAGTGTTATCGCTTTTGCATAACTAGTTTTGGCTAAGCTAATATCGCCGTTTCTTGCTAGTAAATCCGCTTTTGCTGCATACCAAGGTTGATATTCGCTAAAAATAGTGGTGCCTTCCAGTTTAGCTAACGCCTCCAATCCTACCTGCGGGCTGTTGGCGAATGACAGCGCAACAATCGCGTTCAACTCGGTGATGGGCGAAGGGTTTAGCTCCATCAGTTTTTTATACAACAAAACAATTTGTGGCCAGTCGGTCGTTTCATGGCTCTTTGAGTGTGCGTGAACACCACTTATCGCAGCTTGTATTTGGTAGACGCCTGGTTTGCCTTTATGCAAAGCGTTTTTTAACAACTTATCCGCTACAACGATTTGCTGCGTATTCCATAAACTTCGATCTTGATCGCGCAAACTGATGGATCGCCCCTTAGCGTTTTGCCGCGCCGCAAAGCGTGAATAATGGAACAGCATCAAAGACAGCAACCCAAGTGCGTTAGCTTCTTGCGGTATCAAGCTAAGCAGTACCTTGTTCAAGTAAATAGCTTCTTTACACAGGTTGATGTCAATAGGGCCATCGGCAGTGCTAGCGCTATAACCTTCGTTAAATATTAGATAAATGACGGCGAGCACTGAATCTAATCTTTCAGGCCAATTCGTTTTTGCAGGCACTTCGTAAGTGATGCCAGCAGTGTTGATTTTTCTCTTAGCTCGTACAATGCGCTGCGCTAAGGTGGTTTCGCGTATTAAGTAGGCGCTGGCAATTTGTTCGACACTCAAGCCGCACAGCGTTTTAAGGGTGAGGGCTATTTGTGCGTCGGGATGTAAGGCTGGGTGACAGCATGTGAAGATAAGTCGTAGCCTTTCGTCCGCGATTTCATGCACATCTTGGTGCGGGTCGCTAGTTTGATCTTCAGACTCAAGCAAGTGGCGCTTGCTGTTGAAGTTTTGATTTCGCCGCAATAGATCGATAGCTCGGTTTTTAGCGGTGGAATGTAACCAGGCAGCGGGGTTGTGCGGTAATCCTTTTGCTACCCACTGGGTGAGGGCTTTTATCTCAGCATCTTGCAAGCAATCTTCTGCAAGGTCGAACTGACCTAGTTTGTGGATAAGGCTTGCTAGTAAATGCCCGTGGTGCTCACGAACGACAGCTTCTACATCTGCTCGTGAGCATTCAACTGGCCGAGTTTTTCTCAAGCAGGCATTACCTTAGATAAATCCATAATTGGGCGAACTTCAATGCTGCCGTGAAGAGCCGTCGGGATTTTTGCCGCACATTCGAGCGCTTGGTCTAAATCTTTGCAGTCAAGTAAGTAATAGCCTCCTAGCACTTCTTTGGTTTCGGCGAACGGACCGTCGGTAACCGTTGTTTTACCATTACGCACCCTAACGGTAGTTGCAGTGGTCACACTTTCCAATGCGTCACCAGCAACCATCATATTTTTAGATTGCATCTCTTCTGTAAATGTCATGTAGCCTTGCATTTCTTCACTGAATTCCTCAGAACCTGGTTGTGGGCTTCCTTCTTCACTGCTGTAAATCATAAATAAGTATTGCATGTTATTGTTCCTAAATGAGGTTGAAATATAAAAAGACGGATTCTTTTTATATAGTTTAACGATTGGCTAAACGTGATATCGACAACAAATACGAAAAATCTCGTTTTTAATGGTCGACGTGCAAGAGGGAAATGCGGACTCAGACGGCAGTTGATTAGATGAACATGCCTTACTGAGTCGCCGTTGGTGCGCTCTGCGTTGCACTAAACATACTCGCTACGTCAATTTTGTCGAAACGGTAAGTTTTTGCACAAAATTCGCAATCGGCGTTTATCTCGCCTTCCTCAGCAATCAATGCCATTGCATCGGTTTCACCCATGTTGACGATCACATTTTGTACTTTTGCGGTGGAACACTGGCAGGCAAATTGTAAATCGGTGCTGGGAAAGACCTCAACATCCTCTTCATGGAACAGTCGATGGAGTAACGCTGTCGGCGATAAAGTAGCGAGTTCTTCATCGCTTAGGGTGTCAGCTAAAATGCAACTATGCTCCCAATCAGCATTAATCTGCGTCTGCTTGTTGTCGCTAGGTAGTTGTTGTAATAAGAAACAGGCGGCTTGTTTGCGGTCAGCCATTAACCATAGTCGCGTTGCCAGTTGTTCAGACTGAGTGAAATAGGCGTTGAATGAGTCGGCTATCACCTCGCCTTCGCATTCGACAATACCTTGGTAGCGTTGTGCGCCTTGTGCTTCAATCGTGATAACAAAACGTGCCTCACCCACCAGTTGTGAAAAATTAGCGTTTTCATCTAGTTTACTTCGTGTACGAACTAGGCCACGTAAGTTGCCATTGTGAGTGGCCTGTGCAACTAAGGTTGAAATAGGTCCATCGCCTTGGACCTGCATGATCATTGACCCATCTAGTTTTACTGTGCTTGCAAGTGCGGCAACGGCTGCAATACTTTGGCCTAATACTTGGGCAAGTTGGTCGCTGTAGTGCTGGGTAGATTGTATGTCTTGCCATGCTTGGCTAAGTTGCACAATTTGCCCGCGTATGTTGCGGTCCTTGAGTAAGAATTGAGTATTTTTGCCTTGTTGCATGGTGCCGTATTGTAACAATAGGCACCTAATTTAGCGGCGTATTTCTTGAATACAAGGTGTGGTCGTACGCTATAAAAATGCGTGACTAAATAATGGTTACCAGTCGCTGATGAGGGCGATGGTTTTGTAAGCTGAAAAAAACGTAAAAATATGATAAGCTCTCACATGATATAAAGATTTCTTTATATGAAAAAACAATCACATATTCAGCAAGCGATACGCCGCTGAGTTAACCCTCCTAAATTGGATTTAAAATTATGGCAAATAGTTATTTGTTTACGTCAGAGTCTGTGTCCGAAGGTCATCCAGATAAAGTAGCTGACCAAGTATCAGATGCAGTGTTAGATGCATTGTTCGAGCAAGATCCGCAATCGCGTGTGGCTTGTGAAACCATGGTCAATACAGGCATGGCGGTTATTTCGGGTGAAATTACCACTAATGCGGTAGTAGATTATCAATCGGTGGTGCGTAAAACGATCAGTGAAATTGGCTACAACAGTTCAGATATCGGTTTTGACGCGGAAAGTTGTGCCGTATTGGTTTCGCTAGATAAGCAGTCTGTTGATATCGCCCAAGGTGTTAACGAAGGTGAAGGTCTTGATCTAGACCAAGGTGCGGGCGACCAAGGCTTAATGTTTGGTTATGCTTGTAATGAAACAGATACCTTAATGCCGTTCCCGATTGACTACGCTCATCGCCTAGTTAAAAAGCAATCAGAAGTACGCAAAACAGGCGGCTTAACTTGGTTACGTCCGGATGCCAAGTCACAAGTTTCAGTACGCTATGTGGATAAGAAGCCCGTCGCGATTGAAACGGTAGTGCTATCAACTCAACATGATGACGATATTAGCCACGCTGATTTAAAAGAGGCGATTATTGAAGAAGTGATTAAGCCGATATTACCAGCGGATATGATCACTAAGGACACAGAGTATTTAGTCAACCCAACGGGTCGTTTTGTCATCGGTGGACCGGTTGGTGACTGCGGTTTAACAGGGCGTAAGATTATCGTTGACACTTACGGTGGGGCAGCTCCACATGGGGGTGGTGCCTTTTCGGGTAAAGACCCTTCTAAGGTTGACCGTTCCGCAGCTTATGCAACCCGTTATGTCGCTAAGAATATAGTCGCAGCCGGTTTGGCTGATCGTTGTCAGTTACAAGTGGCCTATGCAATTGGGGTCGCGCGCCCTGTTTCAGTAATGGTTGAGACGTTTGGTACAGGTACTATCTCCGATGAAAAAATAGAAGCGCTCATCGCCGAGCACTTCGACTTGCGTCCAAAGGGCATTGTTCAAATGCTTGATTTGTTGCGCCCTATCTACCGTCACTCTGCAGCCTATGGCCATTTTGGTCGTACTGAAAGTGAATTCACATGGGAGCGTACCGACAAGGCAGACATCTTACGTGAAGCAGCCAAGTGCTGTTAGTCACCTTACGCACCAAATATAAACGAACAATTTAACAGGTAACAAAATGAGTAACGCAAACTTAAAGACGGTTGAATCAACCAATGATTATCACGTCGCTGACATTAGCTTAGCCCCTTGGGGACACAAAGAAATCGCGATCGCTTACACCGAAATGCCGGGTCTTGTGTCTTTGCAAGAAAAATATGGCGATTCAAAACCATTAACTGGGGCTAAGATCATTGGCTCTTTGCATATGACAATCCAAACGGCAGTGCTAATTGAAACATTAGTCAAGCTGGGAGCAGAAGTGCGCTGGGTGTCTTGTAACATCTATTCAACCCAAGATCACGCGGCGGCGGCTATTGCCGATCAAGGCGTGCCAGTGTTCGCCTACAAGGGTGAGACACTTGATGAGTATTGGGATTATACCCACCGTGCAATGACATGGGCAGACGGCAGCTTACCCAACATGATTTTAGATGACGGCGGTGACGCGACTATGTTGCTTATGTTGGGCACGAAGGCACAGTCTGATATCTCGGTATTAGACAAACCAGGCAGTGAAGAAGAAGTCGCCTTGTTTAAGTCGATTAAGGCAAAGCTTGCAACTGACCCAGAATGGTACAGTGTACGGTTAGCGAATATCCAAGGTGTTACTGAAGAAACCACAACGGGCGTGCATCGTTTATACCAAATCGTTGCAAAAGAAGGCTCACTGCCTTTTCCTGCAATCAACGTAAACGACTCAGTCACTAAGTCTAAATTTGATAACTTATATGGTTGTCGAGAGTCTTTGGTTGATGGCATCAAACGAGCGACTGACGTAATGATCGCAGGTAAAACTGCCGTTGTGTTGGGCTACGGAGACGTAGGTAAAGGTTCTGCGCAATCTTTGAAGGGCTTAGGGGCAAATGTATGGGTCACTGAAATTGACCCAATTTGCGCATTACAGGCTTCTATGGAAGGGTTTCGCGTGGTCAAGATGGATGACGTTTGTCATCAAGGCCACATCTTCGTCACCACAACAGGTAACTTCAACGTAATTACCCATGAGCACATGCTAAAAATGCGTGATCAAGCGATTGTGTGCAATATTGGTCATTTCGATAATGAAATTGATGTGGCTAGCTTGAAGGCCTACAAATGGGAAAATGTAAAACCGCAGGTTGATCAAATTGAGCTACCAAGTGGTAATAAAATCACCCTACTTGCAGAAGGCCGTTTGGTGAACTTAGGCTGCGCAACGGGTCATCCTAGCTTCGTGATGTCTAACAGTTTCACTAACCAAGTGTTAGCGCAAATTGAATTATGGGGTAAGCAAGGGGGATATGACAAGACTGTGCATATCCTGCCTAAGCATTTAGACGAAGAAGTGGCTCGTTTGCATTTGGAAAAAATTGATGTTGACTTAACAACGTTATCTAAAGAACAAGCTGACTACATTAGTGTTGCTGTTGGCGGCCCTTATAAGCCAGACCACTACCGTTACTAGCGCTAACTAGATTAAAGCAGTGCAAAATTAGCCGGCCAATGGCCGGCTTTTTGTGCCTGTCATCGGCACAATATAAGCGGTAAATCAGCTCTAATTTCAACGCTATAAAAACCAATTATTTGGGTAGATATGTTAAAATTCTAGCCACTCAAATCAACGCGTTTTGGAATGGCTGAAGAATACGGTTCGGATAGTATAAAAGTTCTTAAAGGGCTTGATGCAGTACGTAAACGCCCCGGTATGTACATTGGTGATACTGACGATGGTTCAGGTCTGCACCATATGGTGTTTGAGGTGGTCGATAACTCTATCGATGAGGCACTAGCCGGGCACTGCGACAAAATTTTTATTCGCATCCATGCCGACGAATCTATTACCGTTGAAGATAACGGTCGTGGTATTCCAACCGGTACTTTAGAGGATGAAGGAAAGTCCGCTGCAGAAGTCATTATGACGGTACTGCACGCTGGTGGTAAGTTTGATCAAAACTCTTACAAGGTTTCGGGTGGTTTGCACGGTGTAGGGGTATCGGTGGTGAATGCCTTGTCAGACCATTTAAAGTTGACGATCTATCGTGACGGAAAAATACATGAGCAGCATTATCGCTTAGGCGAGCCGCAGGCTGATGTGGCTGTCGTCGGCGATACAGAAAAAACCGGCACCGCGATTACGTTCAAACCAAGTGCCAGCACCTTTACAAATATTGAGTTTCACTTCGATATTTTAGTGAAGCGCTTACGTGAGTTATCGTTTTTAAATGCCGGAATTCATATCGAGTTATATGATGAGCGCAGCCAAGCAGAGAAAATATTTGATGCTGAGGGCGGTATTTCATCATTTGTCACCTATTTGAATAAACAAAAAACGCCTATTCACCCAAGCGTTTTCCATATGGAAACTGAAAAAGACAATGTCACCGTGGAAGTTGCTTTTCAGTGGAATAATTCATACCAAGAAAATGTGTTGTGTTTTACTAACAACATACCACAACGTGATGGCGGAGCGCATTTGGCGGGCTTTCGTGGCGCATTAACGCGCACATTGACTAAATATATTTCTGAGACCGGCCTAGATAAGAAAGCCAAAGTATCATTTACCGGTGAAGACTGTCGTGAAGGGCTCACTGCAGTGGTGTCGGTTAAAGTGCCTGACCCAAAGTTTTCATCCCAAACCAAAGATAAGTTAGTGTCTTCAGAAGTGCGAGCACCTGTTGAATCGATGGTTGCAGATCGATTAAACGATTTCTTATTAGAAAACCCTAGCGAAGCCAAGGTGATTGTCCAACGTATTGTTGAGTCAGCCACAGCGCGCGAAGCCGCGCGTAAAGCACGCGATATGACGCGTCGCAAAAGTGCGCTAGATCTAGGCGGCTTACCCGGTAAATTGGCGGATTGCCAAGAAAAGGACCCTAGCTTGTGCGAGATCTATCTAGTGGAGGGTGATTCTGCGGGCGGGTCGGCTAAACAAGCGCGTGACCGTAAGTATCAAGCCATCTTACCGCTAAAGGGTAAAATTCTTAATGTAGAAAAAGCGCGTTTTGACAAGATGTTATCTTCCGATGAAGTGACAACGCTCATTACTGCCTTAGGAACCGGCATTGGTAACGAAGATTTCGATGTGGAAAAATTGCGTTATCACCGTATTATTTTGATGACGGACGCCGACGTTGACGGTTCACATATCCGAACCTTGTTATTAACTTTTTTCTTTCGGCAAATGCCGGCTCTATTAGAGCGCGGTTATGTGTATATCGCACAGCCGCCGCTGTATAAGATTAAAGCGAAGAAAAAAGAAACTTATCTCAAAGACGACCCAGCGCTGCGCGAGCACCTGCTTAATATTGCGCTAGACGAAACTTCTATCAATGGCAATGACACGGCATTGTCAGGCGCTGACTTGCGTTCGTTGGCTCTAGAGTTTTATGCGACGCAGGCAATGTTGCAACGCTTATCGCAATTTTATGACGCTCCTGTTTTGGACGGCTTAACGCGCATGAACCCAATCACGGCCGAAGACTTCCGTAATGAAGCCTCACTTGCTCTTGTCGCCAAGGAGTTGCAAGAGAAGTTAGTTAAGGTTCCGCTTGAAATCGGCCGCTTTACCATTACGGCAGTACAAGATGCAGAATCTAAAGACTGGGTGCTAGAGATTGAGCGGTACCGACATGGTTTGACTAATCGGTATCAACTAGGCGGCGCTTTTTTCGCGGGTTCGGAATACCGTACCTTAATCGCTTATGGCGCACGTATTGCCGTATTTGGAGGCAAGGAGCTCACTGTTATACGCGGCGAAACTACTCACCTTGTGCCACGTTTTAAAGATGCACTTGAGTGGCTGATGAGTCAAGCACGTAAGGGCTTGTACGTGCAACGCTATAAAGGCCTGGGTGAAATGAACCCTGATCAGTTATGGGAAACCACCATGGACCCTGCTGCGCGAAGACTGATGCAGGTTACAATTGAGGATGGTGTTAGCGCAGATGAAACATTCACGATCTTAATGGGAGACCAAGTAGAGCCGCGAAGAGAGTTTATCGAAAAGAACGCCTTCAACGTGAGCAACTTAGACGTTTAAATTGTTGAGTGGTCCTGTTCCAAAATAAATAGGGCCGCTAAAACAGTGAAGCTCGATTAAGCTTACTAGTCTCTAGTTGGTTAACGAAGGATAGCTAGGAGGCTGGGCTTTGTGGAGGAACAGGAGCTTCTTCAGCGTGACGAAAGTAACCCATTTCTTCACGTTCGTACGTTTCTAAAGAATCCCATTTTGACTCTGTTAGCAACGCTTTTGCGAACACATCGACAGATTCAAAGCGTTTATCGTCGTCGTGCGCTAGCGCTTGGTTAATGGCTGTTAACATTTCTTTGGTGTACTGCTCTTCGTATTTAGTGATAGATAATTGACTTGGCCTGCCAGAATCTTCTGACTTGGCTGGTGGTCGATTGGTAATGGCATGATAAAGCGTTGCTGCGACCGCATACATATCGGCCCATGGGCCTAAATCGCTTTTTTTATTGTACTGCTCAGGAGGCGCAAAGCCATGCGTTAGCGTTTGTATGTTGCTAGCACGTTTTTCACAAGCGATTTGTTGTACCGCGCCAAAATCAAGTAATAGGGGTTCGCTATTGGCACGTAGCAGAATATTAGCTGGTTTGATGTCTAAATGTACTAAACCAGCGTCATGTAGCCTATTCAGCGCACTTAAAATGGGCATGAATATTTTGTATATGAGATTGTTTTTTAGAGATTGTTTGGTGGTATTTAGAAACCATTTTAGGTCGCGCCCAGCTTCATCGATTGACACGATGTAGGCAGTGTTGTTTGCTCGAAACATATTATGGGCTTTTAACACGTTGGGATGGTCTATTTTTCGCAGCGCTAACGCCTCACTAAAAAACTGCTTAAGGCCTTCATTAAACGTGATTAACTTTCTTCCTTCGAATGGCAAGACGGTGAGCCCATCTTTAGCACGTTCTGAATAACGCTTAGGGTAGTATTCCTTTATGACGACAGAGGCGCCAGAATCGGTATCGATACCTCGGTACACCAAGCTAAAGCTACCCATGCCGATCAAAACACCAGTCTGGTAGTTTTCCAGCATGGTATTTTTCGCGAGTGGACTGCGTTGCGTCGCTAATTTTTCAGCTGCTTTTTGCGTGGCTTGGTTACTAGATGAGGCTGAATAAACTTCAGTTTTTTTAGGCTTAGTCTTTGGCACAAATAGATTAGGAGCAGCCATTAGTTAGGTTAAGTGAGTGACCGTTTTGAATAGAGATTGGGCACCTACAATTGTATGTCGGCAAGTAAAATCAAGCTATTAGATCTAGTACTGGGACTCAATCCCTAGCCTGTTCTTGCGCGGGTAAATGATATCAGCTAAAGCCATTTAGCCGGCGTTGTAATACAATCGACTATGAGAGGCCATTGTACATTTTTTACCTAAAATTGTAAGGCTAGGGATATACTGATTTACTCGAGGTTAATATGTTGCACAGCATGACGGCTTTCGCCCGATACGAATACGCAGTCGATCACTTTACCTTGGTCTGGGAGGTCAGGTCGGTGAACCACCGCTACCTTGATCCGCACTTTCGACTGCCCGAATCCGTTCGATTTCTAGAGATGGCCTTGAAAGACAAGTTGGCTACGTTGCTTAGTCGGGGTCATATAGATGCTAATTTAACGATTAACCAAAGCGACAACGTTAAACACGCGGTTGACATCAATCAAGACGCGTTACTTGATTTAAAACGGTTAGCTGATGAGGTGACTGAAACGATAGACGTTCGACGCCTTTCTGTTACAGAGGTGTTGCAGTGGCCTGGGGTGGTTCAGCCACATACAATAGAAACTGAAGAGCTAGAAGCAGCGGTACTAGATAGTTTAGATTTGGCCCTAGATGACCTATTAAGCAACCGTCAATCAGAAGGTGGGCGTTTAGCCAAAGCATTGACCACGCGCGTAAAGGCCATGCGCCAGATAGTTAGCCAGCTGCAAGCGAATTTGGCAGATTATGAATTGAGCCACCAAGAAAAGTTTAGGGACAGAATTGAGAAGTTGCACGACCAAGACTTTGATGCCTTACGGTTAAGTCAAGAGATCGCAATTTTAATTAGCAAGGCAGATGTCACTGAAGAGCTAGATCGATTAGAAAGTCATATTACCGAGTTCGCGAATATATTAGAATCCACCGGTCCTGTTGGGCGGCGCTTAGATTTTCTGTTGCAAGAATTTAATAGGGAAGCCAATACACTTGGTTCAAAGTCAATCCACAAAGATATTACTAATGCTTCGGTTGAACTGAAAGTATTGATTGATCAGCTCAGAGAGCAAGCATTGAATATTGAATAAAGCAGCCACTAGGCGCAATAAAATCATAGAGACCATTCCACCGTTGGCAGAGCACAAACACAAAGGCATTTATATTTTTTCAGCTCCATCGGGCTGTGGCAAGACCAGTTTGGCCCACGCATTGATTGCAAAGCGCCAAGACATGGCCTTGTCCGTCTCTCACACTACGCGTGCAATTAGACCGGGTGAAGAGCATGGGCTTGATTACTATTTCATCGAAAAAGACCAGTTCGAGCTAATGATAGAGCAAAGTCAGTTTCTTGAGCACGCCAAGGTTTATGATTATTTATACGGTACCGCAAAGAGTGAAACGCGGCGTTTAAATGACGAAGGCAAGCATGTTATCTTGGACATTGATTGGCAGGGCGCGCAGCAAGTCAGAGCGCAATGTGACGCGGTGAGTATTTTTATTATGCCGCCGTCATTAGCGTGTCTAAAGAAACGATTAATAGCGCGTGGACAAGACTCAGCCCAAGTGATCGAAAGAAGAATGCAAGATGCGCGCAATCAAATGAGTCATAGTGATGAATTCGATCACATCATTGTTAATGATGACTTTGCACATAGTTTGGCAGCATTGGAGGCGATCATCGACTCCGCATAGCCAGTTCGTTGAAATTTATAAAAATGGCCTTATGTGAGCTAATCACCATTTAATGCGTGTGTTTAGCGCAAACAATGCATAAAATCTAAGTATTAACTGCAGCATCGTGATTTTTAAAGAAAACATTGCGCTCATTGGGCAATGGCTGCGGTTTACAGTAACTAATTTATTTTAAGAGGAAACTCCTATGGCACGTGTAACCGTGACCGATTGTCTTGAACATGTAGAAAACCGTTTTCAATTGGTATTAATTGCGTCTAAGCGCGCACGCCAATTAGCCATGGGTGCGAAGCCGATGGTTGAAGAAGACAACGATAAACCGACTGTTATTGCATTGCGTGAGATTGCCGAGCAGCATGTTGATGCGACTATTCTAGAAGCGGATAACACGGGCTTCTTTAATGAAGATGAAGAAATTCAGGAAGTCAGTGATGAAATGACAGATGAAGAAATCATCGCCATGATTGAAGGAGACCTTGCAGGTGGTTCTGCTGAAGAAGCGCCATCCGTTGCAGAAGACGCGCCGGTTGAATCTGTGATGTTAGAAGGTGACGATGAATCAGAGTTGATGGGTTAGTTTTACACTGAACCTATTTATTCTTACCTAATATTAGGAGCGCACAACGATTAAAGAGCCACTGCCAAGTAAGCAGATGAGTGTGGTGGTGTCGGGCGAGCCTGTTCGCATCACTGCTTTGCTCGAAGTAATCGAGACCTACCTCGACAAGGACACGGTCAAATCCGTCTACGAAGCCTATTTGTTCGGCGCTGAGGCGCATATAGACCAGCAAAGGCAAAGCGGAGAACCCTACATTTTCCATCCACTGGCTGTCGCGCTTATTCTTGCGAACATGCAAATGGACAGCCACACGCTCATCGCGGCCATTTTGCACGATGTGATTGAAGACACCGAAGTTACACGTACAGAAATTGCCGAAAAATTCGGTGAAGATGTTGCGCACATGGTGGATGGCGTCAGTAAAATTTCACAGATCACCAGCAACAACAAACTACAGGCCGAAGCAGATTCGTTTCGAAAAATGCTAATGGCGATGGCAAAAGATGTTCGAGTGATGCTGATAAAGCTCGCTGATCGCCTACACAATATGCATACACTGGGCCCTTTGTCGCAAGCCAAACGCGAACGTATTGCCAAACAAACGTTAGAGATATACGCGCCTATTGCAAACCGACTAGGGATGCGAGAGTTCACTGCAGACTTAGAAGACCTTTGCTTTAAGGCTTTGCATCCGCAGCGCTATAAGGCCATATCCGACAAACTAGAGCAAGATACGCGGGGCCGGAAGCCCATTGAAAAATTAATCTGCGATACGCTTACGGAAAAGCTATCGGCCGCAAGCATAGAAAAGAGTGTAGTTAAAGGTCGAGAAAAACGCGTGTATAGCATTTATCAGAAAATGCGTGACCGCAAGGTTTCGATGAAGTCGCAACTTGATATTCACGGCATACGCATTATTGTGCAAAACCGATCTGAGTGCTATTTAGCACTGGGTATCGTGCACGAGACTTATATTCCGATGTTACATATGGTTAAAGATTACATCGGAATGGTTAAATCAAATGGCTATCAATCTTTACATACCGTGGTAATTGGCCCGCATGGCGTGCCGGTTGAGGTGCAAATCCGCACAGTAGAAATGGACAGAGTGGCCGAGGCCGGTGTCGCTTCGCATTGGACTTATAAATCGGTCGACAAAAATTCCAAGCCACCGCAGCAAATTGTGCAGAAGTGGTTAGACAGCTTTTTAGACATGCAAGAGCCAGTTGGTGATTCTGGTCATTTCATGGAGCACTTACGCGCCGAGATGTACCCAGATAAGTTGTTTGTGTTTACTCCAAAGGGAGAAATTAAACACCTTCCATTAGGGGCAACTGTAGTCGATTTCGCCTATGCAGTGCATTCTGGGGTAGGCAATCGATGTGTCGGTGCAGAGGTGAACGACGAGGCAGCTCCGCTGAATACGGTGTTAGAGTCAGGTGACCGAGTAAAAATTATTACGACAAGAGATGGTCACCCTTTGCCGACGTGGTTAAATTTTGTAGTGACATCTAAAGCGCGCACGGCTATACGTCACTATTTGCACAAACAAAAAGATAAAGAAGCCATCAGCATGGGCCGGCGCTTGCTAACTAAAGCGTTGCGAGATTGCGGCTTTAAAGGTAAGCACATAAACAGCGATGACAAAATTCATTTGCTGAAATTATTTGAGTTAGAAGACTGGAACAGTCTGCTTGTAGATATTGGCGTAGGTAATCGTTTGCCGCTTATTGTCGCGCAGCAGTTGATTGCTTTGACGCGTATTGATGTCGAGCCATTGGCTTCCAGTGAAAAGTCGAATTTATCGATTCGCGGTGCGGAAAAGATGCTGATCAACTATGCGACATGTTGCCATCCGCTGCCGGGAGATAATATTGTGGGCGTCTTCGCTGCGGGCAAAGGGATGGTCGTGCATCGTGATGAGTGTAATAACACTAAACGCTATCGTAAACATATAGATCGGTGGCTACATTTAGATTGGGCAGACCAATACAGCACCCATTTTAAGAGTAAACTGCACATTCAGGCGCGCCATATCCCTGGTGTATTGGCCTCTATTACTAAGATAGTGGCGCACTATAAGTCAAATATATTGCATGTGAACCTAGACGAGAACGATGTGAATTACGTCACTATCGATCTTGATCTTGAGGTTAAAGACACGGGGCATTTAGAATCGATTATTCAGGTGTTAGAGCAGGATGACAACTTACGCTCGGTTGAGCGCGTGGTAGTCTAGACGGAATCAGAAATTGACTAAAAGTGTGTTGTTTGTCTGTTTGGGTAATATCTGTCGATCACCAACGGCTGAAGGGGTGTTTCGGCAATTTGCACAAGAAAGAGGGTTGATCAATCAACTAGAAATAGATTCAGCCGGGACCAGTAATTGGCATATAGGTAAGCCACCAGACAGGCGCGCTATTGAGGCTGCGGCTGAGCGCGGGCTAGATATTAGTCAGCTACGCGGACGACAAGCGAACGGCTTTGATATGGCCTATTACGACTATATCATTGCGATGGATCAGCAAAATTACGCAGACCTCACCTATCTGGCGGGTGAGGTGGATGCGCATAAAATTCACTTATTTTTAGACTATGCGAACGGCGCCGAATTAAGCGAAGTGCCGGACCCTTACTTTGGTGTTGCTGGAGGGTTTCCTTACGTCTATGAGCTGATTGAGCAGGCGGCTAACGGGTTACTCGATGAAATTGAGCGTGCGTTGCGTTAAAGATGGGTTGCTATATAAAAATCGATGTACCTGAGCAATCATTGCAGGTGTTCAATACAGATGGTGAACAGTTACATCGCTATTTAATATCTAGCGCGGCTAACGGTGTCGGTGAAGTTAACGGCAGTGGGTGTACTCCGAGAGGTCAACATATTATCCGTGCCATGATAGGCGCAGGCGCAGCGCCGAATACCGTCTTTGTCGGACGCAGAGAAACAGGCGAAGTCTTCGATAACGTGCTTCGAGAAAAACACCCGAACCGGGATTGGATATTAACCCGAATTATTTGGTTAAGTGGCACACAGGTGGGTGTGAATCGATTAGGTGATGTTGATACAATGCGCCGCTATGTATACCTCCACGGCACGCCTGATGACGTTATCCTTGGGCAGCCTGGCTCAAAGGGCTGCATCCGTATGCGCAATAGCGACATTATCGAGCTGTTCGATACGGTGAGCGTGGGTACTGAGGTTATTGTCCATGGCTAACTTGGGAAGCGTGAAGGCCATGCCGCTTGGCTGTGTGATGCTAGATGTGCAAGGAGAGGCCTTGGAATTGGAAGATGTTGAGCGCCTCCAACATCCCGCCGTTGGTGGAGTGATATTATTTTCTAGAAATTATACTTCTAGGCGTCAGTTAAGTGAGTTGATCGAGCACATTCATTCAATTCGTACGCCTAAATTACTCATTGCTGTTGACCAAGAAGGCGGCAGAGTGCAAAGGTTTAAAGAAGGCTTTACCATTTTGCCTGCAATGGGTGAATTTGGAAAAATGCTTGATCAATGTGACACTAACCAAGAGGAGTCAGTTTACAATTTAACTCGTGCTACTGGCCAACTCATGGCTGAGGAGCTTATTACATGTGGTGTAGATTTTAGCTTCGCACCGGTTTTGGATGTGGGTGTTCATCAACAATCGGTCATCGGGAATCGCGCGCTTCATTCTGACCCCACTCAACTCATTCAATTAGCCAGCGCATATATAGAAGGAATGAACCGAGCGGGCATGAGCGCAACCGGTAAACACTTTCCAGGCCATGGCCATGTGAGCGCGGATTCGCATACCGAGCTTCCAGTCGACTCAAGGTCGATGAAAGAAATAGAACGTTGTGATTTACAAGTATTCACTGCGTTGAAGGACAAAATTGGTGCGATTATGACAGCGCACGTGAGTTACCCTGAAGTTGATGCTGAAATCCCTACATACTCTGAGCTATGGTTGAAAACCATACTACGCAAAAAACTTAAATTTAAAGGGCTTGTAGTAAGTGACGATCTCACTATGCAGGGCGCAGCAGGTGAGCTGAGTATCGGACAACGCTGTATCAAGGCACGTAAAGCGGGGTGTGACTTACTATTAATTTGCAATGACACTCATGCGATGGACCAAGGGCTAAGTGAATTGGCTACAGGCCTTGACGAAACCGCAACCCAGCGCTTAGTGACTATGCGATCTCGCAAAGACCAACCTAGAATTAACAAAAAAGTAGCTGAAGCGGTAAAAACTCAGTTGGGAGCGTTGGTTTAGCGGCAAGATAAATGTCATTGTTGCTAACAATATCTTTTGGATTCTAGCGCTCGCTTATATATAATCGCGTTCCTTCAAAAATGAAGCGAGACGAACAAAGCCCTATTGGGGTAAGTTCTACGCCCAAAAGCTAAAAGGGCGCGAAAAATAGCAAATCCGGAGAGCTGGCAGAGTGGTCGAATGCGGCGGTCTTGAAAACCGTTGTCTGTAACAGGACCGGGGGTTCGAATCCCTCGCTCTCCGCCATTATTATAGTGGAAAACCCCTTTAAATCAACGTTTAAAGGGGTTTTTTATTTTCCGCTATTTAAAATGTATACCGTTACGTATACACAAGCGTTGTTACTGTCTATCAGAAATCCATTTCTGAACCTCACTCAACTTCCACCCTACAGCATTTCCACCAAGACTAACACGTCTAGGGAATTCGCCTTTGTTCTCCATGCGCCAAAGTGTTGTACGAGATAAGCCTGTTATATTGTGTACTTCGTTAGCACGAATAACTCTATCGACTTCAGGTTTTTTACTAGATGCTGTTGTCTTGAAGTCAGTTACTTGTGCCATAAGGTATTCAAGTAATTGATAACCAAAGAACTGAAAGCGGGTTGAAGTGATCTTTATCGCGTTGAGTTTTCTATCTGCAATAAGTTTTTTAACGTCAGCTTCAGAGCAACGAAAAAACAAGGATGCTTCGTTCAATGAAAACTTTTGATATAAAGCAATGCCCATACTGTCGGCAATGTCTTTAAAGTTTTCAGGAAAGTCTTGATCCATTAATTACGGTTTTATCGTTCAATTTCGTATAGTATAATTGAATGATGGCGAGTTCAGAGACTCTATTCAATCCGCATACCGATTCTTTAGCTGATAAAGTTAAAGCATACACTGAATTATGTAGGGACTTTGCAAGAATTCGTAGCTCGCTCAAATCTATACGGAAATATGGAAATGCCGATTATCTTGGCGATACTGCTCAAGTAGAATCAGCGTACACGCTTATCGAAAGTAGTCTTTCAGAGGCATCTAGGGTTGTGAGTGATGCAGAAATTCTCCGAGCCAAGGAGCAAAGGTTAATAACGGGCATTCAGTTTGCAGATATCGTTAAAATTAATAGAAAATGGCAGGCCGATAAATCTCGCCAACAGCAACGTAAATCCAAGGCTTCAGATACGCTCTACAAAAGCTACTAATCTAGTTACTGACTATAATTTAAGGGGCTGATCATTGCTGCTCTTATATTTGTAGTATGGCATCTACACTGAATGAAAAAACGTTAACACCTCACGCAATTGGAAAACAGTTGTCTCTTCCTTCTGGCGCTGTGAACTACGCGTTGGAAAAATTAGGTTTGGTAATAATTGGTTCCGATTCGTAAAAAACACTTACTAAACAAGGAGAGCGTTACGGGAAATACTTTGTTCTTAAGAAAAAGAGTATTACTAAGATACTCTAGGATAGGGAAGTTGTGCCATTAGTTGATGCCCTAAATATCAATGTTAAGGAATATCGTACCTTCCTGCGCATACAAAAGAAAACTCGCTATGTTTATGTTTTGGAGCTGCTAACAATTCACTAAAAAAGCGATTCAAAGAGCATTTCACTAAAAAGCCAAGAATAAAGTGGATAATAAAGAACCCTGTTTTGAAAGTCGGTTACACAGGTTCAATATTTGGTGGGATGTCCGACTGTTATGACGCGGAGAATAAGTTAGCGCTTGGGTTAGCAAAAACACATGGTATAGAAAGGGTGCGTGGAGGAAAACTTTCTGGCCATCCAGATAAAGCACCTGATTCTTGGAATCAACTTGTTGAGGCTAGTGAACCTATAACGATAGATATTTTTTCAAGTTGGGATGAAGAGCAACTTAGTAAGTTTGTTACTTAATCTCATTAATAACTTATACTAGAAAAATCTATTTTACTATTCGAATTAAATAG
Organism: Candidatus Poriferihabitaceae bacterium; assembly: GCA_965237995.1. Taxonomy (GTDB): domain Bacteria; phylum Pseudomonadota; class Gammaproteobacteria; order Arenicellales; family Poriferihabitantaceae; genus JAAELZ01. The sequence continues at coordinate 89,356 of CBDEGO010000006.1, read as the reverse complement.
CTTCCTAATAATTTAGGAAGCTATTCTTTTTAAAAACTCAGAAAAGGTTTAATTCAGTAGGCCTTTCTGATGGTAGCCATTTTTCGATAATCGAGGTGCTTTCACTGAAAAGTGCTCTCTCTAGAGCAAAGTCCATCAACTCGTGCCATTTCAGCTTAGCTTCCCAGCCGTTTAGATAATAAGCAGGAGTGTAATACTGCTCATTAAATTCCATTGTAAGAGTGTTACCGACAAGAATTTGTGCCGGGATATTCCACAAGGATAGCTGGACGTAACACATCAAGGCAGCGGTGCGATCAATATCGATACACTGCGCCCAGAGCGTGTTAGCTGGATTATGACCAAAGGAAAGCATCACCTTAGCAAAAGCTAATACCATACCACCAGCACCACACGCAGGCTCGCTGAGTGTGATAAATGGCTTTTTCATATTCCGCAGCTCATCTTCATAGCTCATTTGAGCCATCAGCTGGGAAATATGGTTTGGCGTGAAGAATTGCCCAGTGTGCGCGTTACCAAGATCAAGCTCCATATAAAGCCCACCAAGTACATCTATAGGCTCATCGTCTAACAGTTTTATCAACTTCGCTAAGAGTTGAGCCATGCTGCTAGCTTCCTCTTTCGAGTAGCCTTTGACGATGTCCATGTATTCATTTTCTAGCGATTCAATTTTGTTCACGCTGTTATGCAAAGAGATAGCAGACATGCGAACAAAATCACTGAACACGGTATAGCGATGCTTTTGCCGCGCAATATCGTTAAATGCTTTGATGAATGGTTTTGTATTGAGTGACATAACACCTCCGTAAGAAAGCGCAGAGCTGGTTACTAACCAGCGTTTGCGCTGATTAATGATTGACCGTGTTATGCACACAAGCCCACGATTCCTAACTAACTCAAATGAGCTAGACAGGGGAGTAGGTTTGAGATTATTAATTGTATTGAAAATCGTAGATTGTCAAATCTAAGCTGCGGTTATCGTCGCAATAAATTTGCAATCATTTAAGAAGTGACTACAATGTAGTCAAGTAATTACTTTTTAACTAATCGAGTATGTGATCAATGGCAACTACACCATTTTCAATTCGTATAGATGACAGCGTACGCTCAGAGCTAGAGAAAATCTGTGACCTAACAGATCGCTCAAAAGCCTATATAATCTCTAAAGCTATAGAGGAATATGTTGAACGTAACAGCTGGAAAGTTGAGGCATTAAAAAAGGCCAAACAAGATGCGGCTAAAGGCGAATTTATCTCGCATGATGCAATGGGTTCTTGGATTAACTCACTGGGAACAGACACTGAGCTGTCGCCGCCAGAAGTTGATATTTTTAACAAACCTGTATGAATCGTCTAGTATGGCTAGAGTCTGCTAAGCTGGATTTAATCGACATACAAGCTTACTACGCCGAAAACGCCTCACCAGAAATTGCTAACCAATTACTGAAGCAAATTTTTGATTCTGCCAGTACCTTGGTAAACCAACCATTGGTTGGGGTAACAACAATGGACGATGATATTCTTGAATGGCATCTGCCCGATTTTAATTATACTTTGCCTTATATGATTCACGGGAATGATATCGAAATTTTGCGCGTGTTTCACCAAGCGCAAAACAAGCCAAGCAAATGGGAGCGAAAAGACTAACTTTGCTTTATTAGTTATTAACTAACGCTGTGTGCCTAACAAAAACAATCAACCGAAGCAATTGGATTTATATCAAATGCTAATCAACGACACGTATTCAAACAGTGTCGAGTTTTACCAAACACTGCCAGATCTATTTCCCTGAAAGCAAGATAACACTAAATCGCCCCGCCCTGGTAGGAGGCTAATTAACTTGAGAGAATTAGTCTATGAACAGAAGAAATACTTACCCTGCTGAAGTACGGGAACGCGCAGTTCGTTTGGTTTTGACCAGCGAACATGAACATTCATCACGCTGGGCTGCTACGCAATCAGTTGCTGCTAAAATTGGTTGTACCGCAGAAACCTTAAGAACATGGATCAATAAGATTGAAGTCGACTCAGGCGCAAAGCCTGGAGTGACTACCGATCAGTTGCAGCGGACAAAGGAACTAGAACGAGAAGTTCGGGAGTTAAAACGTGCCAATGAAATACTTCGTAAAGCAGCGGCTTTTTTCGCCCAGGCGGAGCTCGACCGCAAACCGAAGTAATGGTGTCCTTTATTGATAAGCATCGAGGTAAGTACGGTGTCGAGTCAATCTGCAATGTATTGCCGATTGCACCGTTTATGTATTATCGCTGTAAACATTTAGAACGTCACCCTGATCAACGCTCACGCCGCATCAGAAGAAACGAGGCTATGGAGATTGAGGTGAGTCGTGTATGGGAAGAGCAGCATAGTTTGTATGGCGCCCGTAAAGTGTGGAAGCAATTAAACCGTGAGTTTATTCCTGTTGCCCGTTTTACAGTTGAAAGGTTGATGCGCAAGCTAGGGATACAAAGCGTGCGCCGAGGAAGAGCTTGTAAAACAACCGTTAGCTCAGTGCACGATGAGAAGCCATTGGACTTGGTCAATCGTCAATTTAAGGCTACACGCCCTAATCAACTTTGGGTTGCTTATATCACTTATGTAGCCACATGGAGCGGTTTTGTGTACGTCGCCTTTGTGATTGATGTGTATTCGCGCTATATCGTGGGTTGGCGAGTGTTGAAGTCTATGCGGACTGACTTAGTGCTTGATGCTTTAGAACAAGCCTTATGGGCACGAGGCAAACCTAAGGGCGTTATTCATCATAGTGATCGTGGTAGCTAGTATCTATCTATTCGTTATTCCGATCGACTAGCTGAAGCTGGTTTCAACGCTTCCGTTGGCAGTGTTGGTGATTCCTATGATAACGCGATGGCTGAAAGCATTAATGCTTTGTACAAGGCTGAGGTAATTTATAAGGATGGCCCTTGGAGGTCGATAGAGAAAGTAGAGCATGCCACATTGGCATGGGTGGATTGGTTCAACAACCGAAGAATATTAGAACCTATTGGTGATGTACCACCTGCTGAATATGAATTGATGTATCATCAACAAACCGAGTCAAGCAAAGCTGCATGACTCAGATATAAATGTCTCTGATCACTGCGGGGCGATTCAATGTGTTTGAGTTAAACGCAACAGCCAGTCGGCTATCAATGCATTGTCAGTAGACAACTTAGGTGTGTAACGAAAGCACCTTTCGCTGATGCCCATGCATACGCAAGCAAAGCGGATGGTGATTTGGCGTTCTATTATAAGATTAGTCGCCATCTCTTTACGAAGAGATGGTTTTAGTACTTTCCCTCGAGTGCCTCTTGGCGGATTTCCGCTTTTAGACGCTCTTTCGCGTACATTTTCTTGAGCCGTTTGTTCTCAGCTTCAAGTTCTTTCATTCGACGCATTAGTGACGCATCCATACCGCCGTACTTGGCGCGCCATTTGTAAAAGCTAGCGGAGCTCATCGCATGTTTACGACATAACTCCTGAACGGGTACACCGCTTTCGTTTTGCTTAAGGATTGTTAGGATTTGGGTATCGGTAAATCTTGGTGTTCGCATAAAAATTCTCCTGTTGGTATGGTAAGAATTTTCTACTTATTTTGTCGAACATTTTTCGGGGGATTACAGTGGCTTGCGCGTTACTCGGTAACAGGGGTAGACAGGGAATTAGTAAATTATCCTACGTTAAAGACTATGCGACTGTCTCAGCAAAAAGCGGACGGTCATTAATTCCTTAACGCCCATTTACGCGCGAATGTGCACAGCACCCTAATTCACTGGAAAAGTAATGGTATTTTAACTAGTAGTTGTGCCTTTTATCACAGATATTGAGATAAATAGCTGTTATTGTTTAAGAGCAGTTAATATATAAGTATCTACCACAACTTTTAATTGGAGGTTAATATGGGTGTTTTACGGATAGTAATAGTGGCCGTTTTGGCCTTTTCATCTGGTGTTGCATTGGCGCAAACAAAGAGCGTCACTATCCCAGCGATGGCCTTTAATGGGGACGGGATAACTTACAATACTACCGGGACTGCTGCATTCATTCGAGAGCGGGCGTTTGCACCCGTTTATCTGCCGGATGGGGCCGCTGATTTCAGATGTGGTGCGCGCCTTACTAAAATTAGTGAGGGCATCACGTAAGTTGCGGCGGAACCATCCTCAGCAGGCGAACGTAGATATAGGTGTGGTCGAAATATCGCGTTTGGGGAATGGAAATTTCAAATTTTTGAAGATCAATGGATTGCATGAGAATTCTATCGACAATAAGAGGTTTAATTATTACCTGATTGTCGAGAGAATACCTGAATCCGCAAACACGGGAGGAACTTGTAATGTGAACGGTGGCCCAAATGGTTGTAGTGTCGCAGCCTGCACGGTGGATTTCTTTCCGCCTCCGACTGACACCGATACTAGCGCAGGTACAAATAGTACAATAGCAAATTAAGGCCGTGAGTTGCTATTAGGGGCTTTGTGTGAATAGCCTCCAAAAGTGAGTCTGTAATCTAAACTGTATCTGTATCTATGACCATAATGAGCATATTACTTGGCGTACGTTTTTCCGCTACTAAATGCCCCTTATTAATTGCGATCTTTTGAAAAGAGACTTTATTATGCAAAAAACTGGATATAACTTAGAAGTTCTAAAACGATTACTTGCGCTAACATTTTGTTTTGGATGGATAGGAATGGCGAATGGGCAGCAGTATGACCTACCGTTCAAAAGCGAGGACCTAGAGCCAGGAGAGCGAATATTGTGGGACCGTGATGTTCATAGTGCTGGTGGAGTACAGCAATTTGGTTATGATTTAGATGTCGCGCGGTATAACAAATCCACACAAACCTGGGAAATGCAATCGGGGGATAAAAATAGTGACTACTATATTTATGACAAGCGAATTTATGCCATGCGTTCTGGGAAAATAATTGCGTGCTGGCGTAACGCACCAGAAAACCCCAATCCTCATGCCCTTCACCCTGAAACAGGCGTTGAGAATATAGATAAGGGTGAGCAGGACATCCCAATGAATACCAGAATATATGGTGGTGGCAATGGAATGTGGATTGAACACTCGGATGGCAGTCGCGCTGAATATGCCCATTTTCGGCCTGCGACGGTGCCGAGCGCATTATGTCCGCACCAGACCATGCTCTTACCCAATAGCATCGCAAATCCTGATGTGACAGTCGCATGGCCTCAAATTAGGGTTCCGTCGCAACAACAAATCGAGGTTCAAGCGGGTCAGTTTCTCGGAAGAGCGGGGAATGCAGGTACTGGCTCTCGTCCTCATTTACATATTCATGTTGAGAGTGGGGGAACTGCCGACATGATCAAATCAGGTGGATCGCCAGAGAGAATCAACTTCCGACGAGGGTTGTATGCCCCGAAGAGCGCTAAAGGTATCGACACTAACTGGATTGATTTTGCAGGCAAGCCTATTCCAGATGGAAAAGTATTAGTTTGGCCGCCGTTAAGTCAACGGGCTGAATACACACGATATGGGATTACGCTAAAGAACCATGGTCACTTACACACGTGGTTATCTGCATCTGGCTTTTGGCCTGAGTATACTGATATTTATACGGTCGCGGGAAAACCATACATAAATGCGACGTGGAGGCCGGCTAAATCGCAGTGGTTGGCTTTCCATAAAATTAGCGCTAGCGTTCACCAATCCACGTATGACGACGCAAGAAAGAAGGGGTATTCTTTAGCCCAGATCGATAGCACAATCATCAATGGCAAAGTCTACTATATGTCTTTTTATGTGAAAGATGGCGTTAATGATCTAGCTGGCCATGGGATGAACTTAGCTCAGTTTAATGGTCTTCAGAGCAGATCGAAAGAAATTGGCTATAAGCCTGCTTCGGTATCGGTTGTGCTAAATGGGAACTTTCTAAGTTATACTGCCTTGTATAGGCCCGATGGATCGAGCAACTGGCACATCGAACCACTTATTGAAATCGATCACTATCAAAGTGTCTACGATTATCAAGCCAAGCAAGGTCGGCACCCGGTATACGTTAATTCCTATCGTGTTAAAAATAAGCGCTATTTCAGTGTGATCTTTGCTGACAGAAATAATTCTGGTATTGACCGAACTAGAATGACCAAGACTGGAGTGGCCAGTATTTTAGCTCAAGGGTTAAAAACAGGGACGATATCCGGATACGACGGTGCCACAGCAGAGCATAGATTTATTGGATATTGGCGTTGAGTTCACTAGTAGAGGAGCGGCCGGTTTCTTTATTCATGCCTTGTCCCCGAACTCCTTTTGATCTTTAAGCACTATCCCTATATTGAATGGGCTTAACGTGGTTTTCCGTTCCGATGCACCTTAGACCCCAATTTGTGCTCAACCAATCGCTTCTCTATGCAGAGGCGGTTTTCTTTTTAGTTCCCCCTTGCCGATTCTTGACAGGTCTCATAGGTATGAGATGCTGTCTGAAGCTCTTTAACACTTAGTTCTTCGAATCCGTCTGCAATGTCGTAGGCGGTAAACGGAGAACTATCCAATGACAATTTTAATCACCAAAGCTCAGCGTGAGTTTTTTACTTTCTAATGGCCAACAATCGGCCGATCATCCCGAAGGCCGCGATCATAAACCTGTGGCTAAGCTCTTTACACCAGATACGAACTGTACTTGACTTTTATCTGAACTTTATCCTGATGATCCTGACGTAGCCTTTGGCTTATGTGATCTTGGTGCGGGCTTTCCTGAACTTGGCGATGTGCGCATATCAGAAATTGCTAGTATACGTGGTCCAGCGAGTTTACCTGTTGAGTGTGACCAGTTCCCGAAATATCCCATCACTTTTTGAAATGCCTCCCACTCTTCTATAGAGTGTTATTTTTCCACCTCTAATATCGTAGGTATCTCGGTATGCAGCCATGTGAAAATTCTCATTTGGTGACGGTTTGGTGTAAATCGTCCGCGATTAATTTTCTGTAACTCCTTGTTTTTACTATTCAAAATGGTGGGCCCGGTAGGACTTGAACCTACGACCAATGGATTATGAGGAGATTGCTCTGTCTATTTATATATACTTATCAGTTAGTTATAAACACACATAATATTTGTTAAAAATTTGTTGAAGGAGTAATTTAATGAAAACAATCACTTATGGTTTTTATTACTATTCGAGAATATTTGTCTTATATCTACAGGTTCGAATGAGTTGCTTTCCTGTCGAATTAGATCGAACCACTTGTTTATTTCTGCAAACCCCAACAATGGAAGCTTTACATCCAAACTAAGACTTGGGTCACACCAAGAAGAATCTTTTGTGAGCGCGATGCGCCGTCGACAAACAAATGGTCTGGCATCGTAGATGCTACAGGTATTGTTTTCTAGAAACACACAAGGTGTTCCATGAAAATTTGCCGGTTTTGAAAACTTATTTTTACGTTTGTGCTTTGTATTCTTTTCTATAAAAGATATTTCAACTTCACTGATGCTGACCTTGTAATGGCAGCATGCTGAGCAACCTTTTTTACAGGGCGTGAAATTAAGGGCATATGAATATATTTCTTCCATAAATCGTATAGCCCCTGCAACTTTTTAATCGGTGAAAGCTTCGATGATTTTATTTTTTTAAAGATACGCTCTTCCCTTTGGGCCAGATTAGGAGGGATGGATTTAGTCAGTTGATCCGAGTTTTTTTGTGCATATCCCTTTGCTTGGATTAAAGTATTTGCATTATCCATTGTGATTTTATTTCGAATTCTTAGGGGTGTATTTTAACAATTGGTCGACAAATTTAATTAGGCAACGGTAACAGTGCCTCCGAAGTTGAGTCCGAACGATTGTCTCGTGCTGAAATCCTCATTTCGTTATCCGCAACAATCATCATTATTGAGGGCAACTCCTCAAGCGCAGTAGTTTCTGCAAGTGTAGCAATAAAATCTTCATCATCCTTACTCATCTGCGATGGTGCTCCTGGTGGGTGACTGTGCCACTCACCTACATATTGAATATTACCTGCTGTGATCTTGGCGACTGAGTTAAGTTTCTCATTTAATCCACGGCTCCCCCGAACAAATCCAGTAGTTTGATGGGTACTATCCATCGTTGGGCCAAGACTCGAGGAAATTAATATGATTTTGTGATGCCTGTCCACGATACCAAGTAGTATCCCTCCAGTTTCTAATTCGTTCGCATAAGATCTTTCTTCTACCAAGTGATTTTGAACAATACTGGAAACTCGAATCTCCCACCCTGCAAAATTATCTATCTGAATATAACTCAAAACACTTTCCCTTAATTCTAGGGAGAGAGCAGTATTGTTGGCCCTCCATATGGATATTTCAGAACTTTTTACATTTCGTAACTGATGTATTTCCCTAGAGGCTAATCCTGCCAGAAGAGATACAGATGATTCGTCCATTTGAACACTGGGTTCCCTACAATTTGTACCATGATAAATAGCTCCCTCAGGTTGATCTAAATGTCCGTGGAACTGGTCTGTGTTAACCAGATGCTCATAGTAACTTGATTCAACTTCAAATAACGATTGCTGTTGCTCAGCCCCCTCTGACAACAGGACAAGGTCCTTTCCAGACGGGCTAAAAAACGCTGAGATTACTTGAGCGCTTTTTGCCGCCATTTGTGCCAATGACCTAGAAACTGAAATTGAAGCCGAACAATCTATGATCAAGTCTGAAGACGATATTTCTCGAATCAAAGCTTCTTCCAAGTCACTAGGATGCAACAAATTACATGATAGCGATTTACAAAATTTTTCATCCCGATAAAGCTCGTTCAATGCGTAAGCAAGTGCGTAAGCTTTGTTCATTCCTACAAATTTTGAAGTAAGCGCGTGTCTAGCTAAGTTGTGAGGTAAAAGCTGATCACAGTCAACTACAACCCATTGGCCATACCCTTCTCTAGCTAAATTCATTGCAATGTGCGACCCGATGGCGCCTGCCCCTACAAGAAAGATCTTCTTCACGTTGTTTTTTTTATTCGAAGATAACATCGCTAGTGATTGCGAAAAGTCTTGGCGTATGTCACCAATAAATACTGGAATTTCGCCTAAACCATTAGGCTCTTGTGAGTCAAAAAGACATTGCCCCCACTTGTTTCCTGACTCTGGAGAGCGGATTAGTAAACCCATTGCTTCTCCAATTAAACCCGCTGTACTTGTCGTCCAAATTGCGTGTTTCGCCAATACTTCAATACCAGAACCATGCTCCCTTTCCAAAGGTATCAACAACAAAATCAAAAAGGGTCGATCCAATTTAGGAGAACCGCCTGAACACCATTGTGCTATATAGCTTGAGATATTTTGACGTATGCCGAATCCAAGTTCCTCGTCTAATTCGAGGAGTTCACTCAAATTGGAGGGAGCGAATCTTAATCTCCCATCTTGTTTAGGAGGCGATCGCAAAACAATTGCTCCTGATAAGGTAGCGTTACCTTTCAGATTCTCAAAGTCTCCAGTTTCGAGATAGAGTATTAGATCATTTTTATCATCAGATAACCGATTTACGATAACTTCGTTTTCAAAGCCCTCCTCAAGTGCTATATCAGGCACGATTAGAATAAATTCAGATCCTCCAACCAAAATAGAATCGAGTGGTTGATCTTCCCTGTGTAACTTCCCATAGGCTGTTTGCTGTAACCACTCTCGGATTCGATTCAAAAATCGTAAGGCCGACCAAGATGACCGAATGTCGTCCCAACCAGTCTCATACAAACAGAAAGTCCTGGGGTATCCTTTGGGAACTGAATTTAAATGCGGTACGTCTGGGAAATCTAATCTTAGTGGTGCTACTGAAGGGAGAATATCTTCAGGAGAAATAAAAATCGCGAGTGGCTCATAAGTTCGAATGTCATTGGTTATTTCTGCCTGTCCTAGCGGTGTTTCAATTTCTATTATTAACAGTTCAAAGCCGTTTGGCCCTTTCCTAGTCTCGAAAACCTTCGCCCCGCCATAATTTTCAGCCGACAAAAGAGCAATTATCTCTTTTGTCCGAGGGAGTTCGATCTCAGACGTTTCTAGAGATTGTGGATAACTGGTATCAAGCCATTCGTGTGACACTATGCGCCAGCGCGAGGTGAGTGTCCGATAGTAATCGCTGCTACCCCTATTGCTCCAGCTATCTTGTACTTAGCACCCTTTGGTCCAATTTCTATTACGATAGGTTCAGGTTTAGATATCGATGGCTCTTCCATGGTAACTAAAAACTGACCATCTTTTGGAATAACGGCATCCTCTTTATAATAATTTGCTGCTTCTCGATGGGGTGGCTGTATGTCCTCATCTTCATCCGAACCTTTTTCGGGAGTAGGCTTGCTGGGTGATATTACAATGCACCTTCGAGTACTTTGTGTTTCACATAACCACTCGACTTGCTCCACAGGAGGGGTTTTGTCTGGGGATTCTACTGTAGTTTTTTCGGGACCAATCGCCGTGTAGCTACAATGATGCGGCAACTTGTAAACATGCCAATTTAAACGTTCTTCGTTGCCTTTATACTTAGTAATGTCTACAACATCAATCCAGGTTTCATATTTCGCATCGCCAGTAAAAAGTACATCTGTATCATATCCCTCTACAGAAAATCTCGCTTGAAACACTAGACAATCTCCATTTCTATCCTCTATCCCACCATCATCCATGCGCTTTGCATGTGGTGAGTGTATAAAAAACTCAACTCCTCCAAAATCAGATTTGCTGAAACCAGGTACAAGTCTTCCAGCGTCTGTTATGAGGTGTTGTCGAGATTCAAGGGTTAGCCCTTGTTTCTCTAACCAATTTTCTAGTCTTTCAGGCCTAGAAAATATCCGTATTCGCTCCCCATTTTTAAGTCTGAACCTTGCTTCGGCCTGAATAATTCTAGCATCGTGAGATTTATGACCTTCCTCGGTAATTATTGCTGCTGGAACCCACAAGTCATCAATTTTTACTCGGTCATTCGATTGATATTTCTTTGCATGCTCCAACCAAAAGAATTCTGAAGAACCCAACAAATGATCTTCGTCCAAGTGGGTAAACGCAACAACGTCGTAAGCTGTTTTATCTTTTGAATTTAGATCCTCTTTCAACAACTCGGGCAAATCACAACGCTTGTCTTCCTCTTCATCAGTTTTAGTCGCGGCATAATCTACCAGCATTTGACGACCATCCATAAGGTCGATTTTACATGTATCGGCATTTCCAAGATTGTAGACTGTCAACTGAGGCATAAATCATCCTTTTCCTATAGATTTTGCTAATATGAGGCGGTGGAAACAATATTTCAAGCCGTCTAGCGAAGTAATTGCGGGGCGTGCTGGAGTACCATAGCTGTAGTTAATTGCTCTCCTCTTTTCGTTAATTTATTTATCCATTCCTGTGACATCGGTTTGAAATTGGTGGGATAGGCTGACACTTCTTCTCTAGATATAAAGTCAGGCGGAAATTCTTCGATCAAGTTATCCCTTTGATCAAGAAATGGCAGCACTACATTCTTAATGATCCCATTGTCTTTAAGATCAAATAGTCTTTTTATTCCAGAGTTTTGGATACGAGAGTGCATTGTTTCAAAGGAGCTAAAAAGTCGAGAAGCAACAAAGGGTTTAGTATCTCCATACCGCAACCCATATCCAGCCCGACAGCAAATAATTGAATCCAAATCGGATGCATTTAGGCTGATATTTGGGTCACGATCTGGCCAAAGTGGAGATAAACCAAGGTTATCGTAGACACCTCCATCGGATAGTACTACCCGTTTTATTTCTATCCCTCCAGAATCATTTTCAAATAAAAAATCTTGTTCGATTGCTGGCAAAAGCAATGGATATGCAGCAGAACTTACGACCGCCAAAGACAATGGAATATCCTTGTCCGTAACTCGCCCAAACCGCCATGATCCAGAATCTTTAGGTGAGAAATAAAATGCAGCACCTGTTTGCAACTCCGTTGCATTGATAATCAACAAAGGTTTCTCTGATTTCAGATTTGAGAGTAATTCTCCTCTAAACAACTCTGTCTCTAATGCTTCTTGTAAAACTGTTGTTCTACTCGCAAATCTGCGAAGCCTTATATCAGTATTTTGAGCACCTGAATTGAACAGTGCTCTCGAAATATTGTTCACCAATAAAGAAGCCAAACAAACAACAACCTCAATTCCTGAACTGGTATGCAAACATGTTTTTATAAACGGTTTGGTTAACCCCTTTTCCAACAGATTAAGAACACGTTTATCAAACTCTTCGAACGTACCTTTCTCCATTTGGTACATAGATCCAACTAAGCTCCCACCCGACACAGTTGATATAACTTTGACGTCCTTAAGGATATCGAGTGAGTTTAAAGCCCGTAAACAACCAAGATGAAATGCCACTGCCCTAAAGCCACCCCCTGATAATGCTAATCCGATTTGATTGTTGTTTTTCTCTTTCATTGAGATTTCGTTTCATTCCTCGTTATAAATCCACCTACAGCATTCTTTCAATTTCACTGTGTATGGTATGATAATTATATTATTAGAAACGTTCGTTTGTTCGATTCTTTCCTGGATAAAAGCAAAGCTCAAGTTTTTGCGTTAAACAGAATCAAAAAGCGTCAGACAGTTTCGAATTATTGCGACCTGCATAGAGCATTTGTTCAAAATTCTCTATTCTGCACAATCATAAGGATATATGACAAATGTAATTGCACTAGCAAATCAAAAGGGTGGCGTCGCCAAGACAACCACAACCTCTAATTTAGCAGACGCCCTAAGCTCAATGGGTTGTCGTGTTTTAATGATTGACTCGGACCCACAGTGCAATTTAACAACGAATCGAGGATATAACTCCACTGTATTATCTAGTAAAGGAAAAACGTTAGCGCATAATTTTTCGGGAAAGACTTTACTTGGTGACACTGTGATTGCAGCTAATCCCTCTTTGATCCCTGGAAGCGATTTATTACGCACTGTAGATGATGTGCTGGACATGGATTTTTCGCGACTAAACCAAATGCTTGAAGGCATCAAACATCAGTATGACTTCATATTGATAGATACCGCACCCGGAATTACAAAAGTAACACGCAACGCACTTGGTGCAGCAGACTACGTCATTATTCCTGTCAAAACCGAAAAAAGTAGCCTAGATGGGATCGATGGACTTCTCGATACGATTAGCAAACTTAGTCAAAGCGTTAACCCACGCCTTGAGGTCGCTGGGTTTCTTCCGACTGTTTACGATAAACGCAAAGTAGAGGATAAGCTAACGCTTGTGGAAATGAAGGAAAAATATGGCGCTATTGCGCCTGTATTCGAGCCGATTCCACTTTCTACATTTTACAACCGGGCAGCACGTTCTATGCAATCTGTTTTTACTATGCGCAAAGTAGCACCGGGTAAAAAAGAGTATGAAAATTTGGCTAAATATTTAATGCAATTGCTATGAGTAAAGCAGAACCCAAGATCAATTTAGAAGATGCTCAGGCGGCATCGTTTGCACTACGCCCTAAAATGAATCGCATCAGCGCCTTTAGTGTTAAAGATTTATCTCCTGGAAAACACCAGCCTCGCACAAAATTCGAGAACTCAAAGATTGCTAGCCTCGCAGAAAGTATAAAACGATATGGACAGCTGCAACCCATCATCGTTGAGATCGATCCAGATGATACACGGCGTTATAGAATAATCGCCGGAGAGCGGCGGTGGCGGGCCACTAAACTACTTGGATATAAGGAAATTGAAGGCATCCTTAAAAAGGAAGTTAATAATGCTGAAATATCGTTGATAGAAAATGTGCAACGAGAAGGCCTCTCACCTCTTGAGGAAGCATTGGCGTACAAGAGCCTCATGTCTTTACGTGGCTACAGTCAAGCGCAGGTAGGTCAAATTGTTGGTAAGAAGCGTACCACCGTCAATGAAATTATTCGGATTACGGACCTACCTGGAGATATCTTAGAAGAGTTAGTTGATTACCCTAATGTTTCAAAAACTCATCTAGTGATCATAGCTCAAGAACGCGACCCACAGAAACAACGCTCCTTGTGGGCGCGTGCTCGTAGCGGACTATTGACTACAGCGGATACCAAACAAGTTAAGAAAGGCAATAAGGCTTCGCTTGATATCAGCGAAACTGAGAAGGCCATACGCTCTCTGGAGTCTGCTGTCACTAAACTAGAGAAAGTCGCCATATTCGAGATGGAGAGCGCCAACCAAGTAAAAGGTTTGCAACGGCGTATAGTTACAGCGCTTAAAGGAAAAGGTGCAAGTGTCGGTTAACCGACATATACACAACAACGCTCTGTTGTATTTATTTAATGTTTACAATTTCGACCATCTTTTTTCCTTATAGTAAAGCTTCCTGACGGGGATTCGACTCCAATTTCCGGAAAATACGACTCCGTTTTCCGGTGTATACAACACCACTTTCCGGAACGACTCGACTCCGCTTTCCGGAAGATCATTCTTTTAAATGCTCCGGAAATTGGAGTCGTATGAGACGAGTTATGCACAACTCCTATCTCTTTACTTGTGGAGTTCTTTTGTTACCATGATCTTAAGTAACAAAACAATATGGCAAAACGCCACGCCACAAAAAAGTCATCCGTCAAAGTTGTTCGAACTCCACGAATCAAATCGCTACGTAAGCACAACTATTTAGTAGAAGCATACTACCGGGCCACAAAACAGGAACAGAGAATATTCCATTGGGCGGCTTCAGAGGTGAATCCGAAGAAGCCTGAACAAAACGTGTTCCGTATTCGCATACAGGAATTAATGAAAATTGCGGGGGTATCCACCCATTCAATTTATGAGGAAATGGAAGAAATCACAGATCGTCTACGCAGCAGAAAAATTGATATTCGTGATTTGAATACGGGAAAGCTGTTACAGGCGAACTTGGTAGCGAGCGTCGAATATGATCCAGCACAGAGGATGGTGGACGTTGAGATCAGTAAGAAAATGATTCCTTATCTTATTGCGCTAAAGCAATACACACGCATTAACATCGAAGTATTTTTCTCGCTCAGCACGGGATACGCCATGCGTATCTATGAGCTAATGAAACAATACCAACGAATTGGTAAAAGAACGATCTATATTGATGATCTACGTCTCTACCTTGGCGTGCAAGATATGAAGACGTATGACCGATTTAATAATCTTGACTACAAAATTCTTAAACCTGCATTTGAACAAACAAACCTAAAAACGGATATCCATGTTGAATACTTGAAGATAAAAAATGGACGGGCAGTGGAAGCAATCCAATGCACTATTACATCGAAGGAACAAAACGAAGCTGTTTCAAAAGACAAGAATGATGATAGTCCAATCACAACCATTTTGTCTGAACTCGCCACCATCGGAATTAGCAATGTTTCCAACAAAGCAATTCAAGGTTGGCTTGCGCAATATGGTGAAAATAAAGTTAGGATTGCTATGGATATCGCAATCGAAAATCACGCCAAAGGCAAAGCTGTGGGCGCTGGCCTAATCGTGAAAGCCATGAAAGAGGGGTGGACGACAAAAGAACAAGATACCCGTAAAGAGATTAAAGCTCGTGCCGCGAACTCTAGCATTGAACATGAACAACGAAAGTTGGAAGAATCGGTGGCCGCGCTACGTACTAAATATCAGGACTCTCAGAAGAAAATTGTTATGCAGTGGTATAACAATTTGCCAAAAGCTGAACAACGCGACATAAAAAAAGCGTACTTAGAAAAGATCAAGATAGTTCCAAAAGTACCAGTAAAAGAAACATCAGACTTTCAATATAGTCTGTATAAAATATACCAACGAGACAACAAGCAGGCGTCATTTAGTGAATGGCTAAATCACCATGCTCGAAAAAATTCGCTTGAAGTACCGAAGGAAACCTTGGCCGCTGCAATTCGATCAAAATGAAAACCTGTGTACAACTGAAGGGTGTCGGTTAACCGACACTCATCAAAGAATAAGGGGAATTCGCAAAAGCTGTAGTTACTCGTAATCTCTCAACTCTAGCTTTACTCTGATTCAAAACAGACTTATCACATGATCTAAGCCCGTTTTTACTGGTTCGCCTGCTAGTTCGTTTATAGAAACGAACAACATGCGACAACGCGTTTTTGCTGGTATCCCACATAAACACTAACTCACTGGTTCGCGGGGCGTCGTCCTGCTACGCGTCCGACTTCGCCCCTCTCACCCTTATCTTATCTAAACTACCATACTAAACACCTTAATAGGCATTGAGTAGTGGATAGTTCAGAGACTGTGATAAGGGCTGCGGCATCCCCACTAGGGTGGGGAACCAGTTGGCGTAGTGGAAATGTCCACTGGTGCCAACCTTGCCTTGATCTCATTGACCACGCTAATGCGTGTTCAATTTCGATTGAAAGAAGCGAAGTCGGACGCTCGCACTTGTACCCATTCACTTCGTTCATGGACAAGTTCGGGTCGACGCCCCGCGTTGATATGAATCCGCTTTTAGCGGATACCTTTTTTATTTTTCACAAGACCAGGCACCACATCTGCATAATCCGATGTGTTGTGCCTTCCTTGTTCAAAAAGAAGTTCACCAATGGTGATTAGCTGGTTCTTAATTAATTAGATTTGAATTGATATTTTGAGAAGCGCTGAGGCTTTCAAAATTGACCTGTGATGCCTTTTCAGAACTAAATTATAGTTCTATGTGATTTAGAAAAAGAGGGGGCTTAAATCGCAAAATTTTACGTTTTATTGTCAGGTGTTCGGACGTCCGAACGGCAAGTATATTTTTATCAAAAATTTCTCCGTTATTAATTAACAACTATCCTGTTCGTATTCTCAACCACCTGCTAGGTGGCATCGAATACGAGGTGACATTTGGCGTGCTGAAATTCCCCGCCCAGGGTGGTCGCCTTTTTCTATTACTGGCAACGGATACCTAATTGGCGCTTACCGTATCACTCTCCCATTGTACCAACATGCTCAGCGCGTAAAGGGCCGTTCACTGGCTTTTGTGGTGCTTTGCTACGCTGCGCACAAAAGCAGCGCTCAGAACCCTTGACTCACTTGCGCGTGATGGTCAATGAGGGAGCGTAATCCGCTAAAGCTAAATATATGAGCACTGGAATACCACCATAGATTTAACCTCACTAGATATGGCTTCTAAATTACTAATTCAAACAATATGAATATCTCAGGAAAAGACGATGAATTACGAGAGTTATCGAGTAAGTATCGCAGCGCTCGCTATGCTTTGCACAATGCAGCACTTAGGAAGGTTCGATCGAAGCAGGGAAGGTTTGCCTTGTGGGTCTTATCGCAAAATAATCCGGTCGCATATCTTGAGGCCATTGTACGCGATGAGATTGAAAAGAGGGAATCGCCTGCAGAGGGTGACTTGGTTGCGGTGAATCACTGGGAAATGGATAATCCAGAGAAAACGAAGAATATCGTTTTTGATTCCGCAGAATAATTATTAACAAAAAATCATGAACAATGTAAGGAGAGCCCGTAACGGCTACGTCATACCAGCTGTATTGTTTATTCTGGTATCGGGTACATTGCTAGGGTCACTGCTGTACACTGGCTATACTTTACTAGAAAGGATTAGTAGCTAGCCAATAACTGATTTACCCCGGTGGTTTGTACTGTCGGGGTTTTCGGCGACCACTCCCGCCCAAAGGAACGCCAAATAAGTCATAAGTAAATCATCATCCGCTAAAAGCGGAATCAGATTTACTTTAGGATAAAGGGAAAATGAAAAAGCACTTCGTTGAAGTGCTTTAGGTTGGGCGCATACGATGATGCGGTTATTGGGGTGCGATGCTATGAGTTGGGTCAGTGTTAAGTTTTGCTGCTAGTTCTGTATTAACTCTTTTTTTCATAGCAGCCATTTCAGCTTTATGCCGTAATTCTCGCTCTTTGGACTGCAAGATATTGTTGTACATTAAGCTATCTTTTCCTGTCTTTGACAATGATCGGTATTGCTTAGCTTTTATTTCGCATTGCTGCATGTGATGCCAAAAGTCATTATGAGATTTATTAATATGGTAGGAAGATGGGTCTCCACAATTACTTGGTATAATCAGCTTAGTTAATTTTAAAAGGACATTTTTCATTGCTATCAGTATCTCTATTGGTTGGGACAATAGAGGGGTCCTTCAAGAAGAGTAACCAGGGGCGCTCCATGTCACAGCCAATCTATAGTACTATTCATTACACAATATCAACTTATAGTCAAATGGCGGATTGGAATTAATCATGAGAATATGGTCGGCGTTTCTATTCTTAATGTGCTCTAAAATTGGCTTTTGCGGGTATATTGATTCATACGATGTACCATTTCTAGCCAAAGTTTCATCTGGATACTTTGACGTATACCAAAAAATTGGTGACGACTATCCAGATCTTTATCACGCACCAAAATACCGCACAACAGATCGAATTGAGAAAGGAGACTTTATGGTTATTTTTTGGAAAATGCATGATAACGGTATTATTGATCATGTTCTTTACCAAGATAATAAAGGCAAATATAAATATGGGTTTATAGCGAAAGGGGTATCCAAATTCTTAGATCCAATTTACGTAAAGGAAAGAATACGACCGTATTTAACAGGTGGCTACTCGTATCAGTATGATTTACTAAACAAGAAGAGCTTCGATTTTTACAAGTCCTTTATTAAGAATCGAGGTTACTCTAGCTATGAAACTATAATTACTAAAACACAACTAGGCTTTAATAAGTATCTCAACGGAGGAAGGCGGAAGTTACGAGTAGATAAAGGTGAGCACATAAATAAACATGTAATGTTTAATGACATTTCATTAATGTCTGCTAACTGGAACGACTACGGTAGAGTGTTTTTTTGGGTACACAATAGTCGGCTTATTGACCCGGATGAGTGGCGCGAGAATATCCAGGATAAGAAACAATACAAATTAGCTTTTGGGACAAAATTTTGGCTTGGAATAATCATATACACGTTTTTGATGCTATCTATATCGAGGATGAGGTATTTTATGGATAAGATAGGCATGTTCATTTTTGGAGGACCGTTTGCGGGGATATTTATCATTTTAAGTTTGATCTCGTTGTGTTGCGTCTTATGGTTAATGTCTTACATGCGCAGTGAAGTAGGATGGAATGATGGGGCGAGTAACTTACAGGAGGTTTCTCAAATCGTTATTAATCTCGCGCTTTTTTCAATTGGTCTGTTCCCATTTCTACTGTATGTCTTATTTCATTGGTTAAAGATTAAATTAGCACCCGCAAGTGCTCGCATGGTAGTGGGTACAAAAATGCGAGATAATCCTAAAGCAACACCCGACTATCACGCGGCAAGAGACGCAATAGAAAAAGGCGGTTTGGGTAATGACAAAACGTACTGGGGCGCTAAAGCAGAGAAAAAGTACGTGCAAGAACTATCGGAATTGTTTCGTGCGAAAGCAGAAGCGTATGAGCACTTTGTAAGAGCAGCCCGTTCACATGATCATATGAGGAAAAAGTAATGGTAGAAAAGCCTAAATATGGTAAGGAATTGGGGGGGCAACAGAGTAATGAAGTCAAGTTGACCGAGCAAGAGAACAAGCCTTTAGCACCCTCTCCGAACCCAAGAGAATATTCGTTTGTATCAAGAATTAAGGAGGGCAGAGTAAGGCGTGCAACCGGTCTAATGGATGCGCAAACAGAATATGCTAATGCCTTTGAAGGTTATCAACGAGCATGTGAGCGAGCGAATGATATAGACACTATTTTACAAAAAGATCAAATAGAACGTGATATCGATCTATTGGATGCGTTAGATAGAAAGGCCAATTTAGAAAGAAAGCATAGTCTTACTGAAGCGGAGGATCAAAAGCAAATATCCGACTACAATGCAAATATAGCTGAAGCGAAGCTTCGAGAAAAACAGGCTAATGACCAACTAATCCCACCCAAAGAAAAAACCCCAGAAGAGCACCGTACAGAGTTAGATCGTAAGAGGGAGATAAATAAGCACAATTCGGAAGATTGGGCGCTTCGTAGTACACAACGAGCCACAAGCAAATTTGACACTATTAATAAGCTCGACAAAGCGTGTAAACTGAAACTGGAAGAAATGGTTAAAGTCGCGGTTAAAGAAGGTTGGGATGGAGAGACTATTGACGTAGAGCGGCGACACATCATGGCCTTTTTTGAAAACGAGAAAAATCGTATTGATTAATGGATGAGTGACAATACTCCAGAAAAGAAAATAGCTGAGAGGTTATGGAGAGAGGGTATTAAGAACCCTTCCAGCGATTTAGTAAAGCCGCCAGATCGTACAATTCATATAGGGAGGTATGAAAGGGATGATAATCGCCCTGTTCGTTTACCTCCTGATCTGCGGCAGTATCATATGCAACTACTCGGCCAACCAGGCAAAGGGAAGTCAAGATTTTTGGAGAAAATGATTAGGGAAGATATATTAGCAAATCACGGACTAATTCTTCTTGATCCATCTGGCAATCTTTATAATGACCTAGTTAAATGGCTTATAGAAAAACGCTTATTCTATGAAGAGCGCTTTATTCTGATCAATCCTAATAATGTGCATCATGCGCTTGCCTACAATATTTTCTATTGGGAGGAAGATAGCTCAGAGCCAGAATATCGAAGGCGGGAAAGAATCACCGATGTTGTAGACAAAATGATGGGGGCATTTACGTCGATGATGGGGGATGAGAAATCTGAAGATATGCCCCTTTATTCAAGAATAGCGCGCCTCATTTTCTATGTTTTAGCTGAGCAACATCTCACTCTGAAT
Source organism: Candidatus Poriferihabitaceae bacterium (assembly GCA_965237995.1). Classification (GTDB taxonomy): domain Bacteria; phylum Pseudomonadota; class Gammaproteobacteria; order Arenicellales; family Poriferihabitantaceae; genus JAAELZ01. The sequence goes on along the minus strand of CBDEGO010000006.1, from coordinate 68,662 downwards.
GAAGCAATACACTTAATTCGTTACAAGAATCCTCTTCAAGAAGTGTTGTCGCAAAAAAGTACAAATCCTATTGTTCATAGTGCGTGGGAAGATCTCACTAAACTTAAAGAGCGAGATTTTATGGCGTGGTTTATGGCCCCAATAAACCGCATAGAAAAGTTGCTCATTCTACCCACAATGCAATGTATGTTTGGTCAGGAGAACAACGCATTAGATTTTGAGAGTATTGCTAATCAAGGAAAGGTAGTGTTAGTAAATCTCAACCCAACGACCGAAGGGTACACCAATGATGATGCCGTTCTTCTAGGGCGTATTTTTCTAAATGATATGGCGAATACAATGCGAAAACGTGTGCGCCAAAACAACCAAAACCCACGGAGTTTTTATTGTTACATAGATGAGTGCGACTTATTCTTGACGGAATCAATTGTAGCTGGAGTAGAAAAGCTACGGCAGTTTGGGCTTAAAATGATCTTGTCACATCAAAGTTTATCTCAACTGGATCATGTTGGAGAGCGAGTTCGTGGCGCAGTAGGTAATGCGCAACTTAAAATGTATTTTGGCATTTCCGCTGAAGATGCAGACGTTGTTTGTCGAGCAGTAGCCAGAGGTCAGCTAGATCACGAACGCTCGATGGAAAGCTTAATCAAACCCACTGTCGTTGCTTATAACGAGAAAGAGTATATAGACATTAGCGATGGCGATTCAATGGGTGGAGGGCAAGCAGTTGGAGTCACGGTATCAGAAGGGTCGGGAACAGGAAATTCAAGTGGTGTGTCGACACCAGAATTAGGATTATTAGAGCAGGGTGTTTCTATCCATTCAACGGGGTCGACATTTTCAGACTTTAAGGGCGTATCAGAGAGTATTATTAACAGTTCGTTTTGGTCGCAGACTCATTCAGAGACGCGGAGAACTTCGTTAGTACCAGAATTACAGTGGTTACCTACTCAGGTATTTAGCATGGAGGCTCAATTATTTGATCTAAGCTCCCAATTACAAATGCAGTCATCGCAATATGCAATGTATGGTTTACCAGGTGGTGTCTTTTATCGCGTGAAAATAGCTAATGTTGATTCTTCTTACGTTGACGATAATTGGTTGGTAGAAAATCAAGATAAGTTCTGCCAAAAGAGAACTGATTTATACTCAAGAAAAGCAGATATTTTAAATCAAATTGAACAAAGGCAGAAATCACTTATTGAAGCAAATATATTAGAAAGTGATGCGCTAAATGATAATGCATCAATGAAAGCAAAGCCTCAAGCGAGCATTAAAGACCAACCCTGGGTGGGTGGTCTTATTGATGATGAACTTAACGACTCTTGACGCTATATTGGGCCTTGATATAGTGGTGAGATATGTCTACAACACTTTCGGCCGCTGCCCACGATAAGATGCGTGGGTCTCTTACGCGCGCCACTGGCCCCAGGATAAAAATTACAAAAAAGGATTTAAAGCTATTCACTCTATTGCTTGATTTTCGTTTGATGGATGCGAATCAAATCTGTATTTGGTTAGGCTGTGATACGCAAGGGAAGCGGCGCTCACAACAACGCCGGCTTAAACATCTTTTTGATAAACCCAATGCGTATATTGATCGTGTACAAAGTGGTAATTATTTTATTGAAGGTGGCGGCTCAGAACCGACTATTTATTCGCTCAATAACAAAGGGCGTAAAGCGCTGATTGAGAGTAACCCTAAAAGATATTCTGGTGTTAGTGAGCGCATTGCCAATACAACACTTAAACCCAACTTTGTGCAGCACACGCTTTTTAACTCTGAGATCGCAACGCATATCAATGAAGGGTGTCGGTCTACCGATGATTGGATTTATGCGCCGCGTGATCGCTTTTATGATGAACAGTGCACAGACGCACTTAAAAAACACCCTAACAGACATCCCAATAATTATTATGGCTGGCCTGTTTCGTATCACGTCGAGAAGCGAGACACTAAAGGCAATACTGTGGTGGTACCAGAGGTCAAAACCCTAGTACCCGATTATTTCTCTTGTGTTGTTAATAAGAAAACGCGCGCTGGTATGTTTTTTTTTACGGAAGCAGATAACAGCACTGAGCCAATAGAGCGTGGTCGAGGGAAACTGTTGCAGTCTGACGTGTGGAGCAAGCTTATCCTGTATAACCGCTCTGCTACGCAGCAGCTCTACAAGAAATTTTATAACCTTGAATCAGATTTTAGAATCTTGTTTGTGACGCTTACAGATGAACGCGTCAACAACATGGTCGCAGCTAATAAAGATAAAGCAATTCGTGATGGCCAAGGCTGGGAGAAATTTTTGTTTACTACCAGAGAAGCGCTAAACGTACATGGTTTTTTAGATGCACCCTGGCGTAACGGCCGGAATGATCAGTTGATTTATTTTCGCGATATGGAGATATGATTTAATCATGAACCTTTAATTAATCTTTTTAACATAATGAAAGCAACGTCTTAACTAATTTGTATAATTGAGAAGCAAGGGCTTCTCAGAGTAACGGCAGTAAATAAATCGGGTTGTTGGTTCATGAATAACAAAGAGGAAACTAATTTGGTGCGCAATTTGCTGTTTTTGACAATGACAGTAGTTTGCATATCCACAGCCACAGCAGGAAACTTTATATCCGATTTATTTAGAGATGACCCGACTGACATGGAGCGTTATAACGCTATAATTACTGAGAGTGTTCGTAAATATATACTTACACACGAATCCTCCACTCTAGAGCCAATAGCGCCAGTTAACAAAGAAATTCCCGACAGTTACCCTTTTTTTATAGAAACATATTTCGAGCATGTTGGGCCAGCCGTTGAAGTTAAGGGGTCTCAAGATTTCACTGTGAAAACTAAAGTAGCTTGGTTTGATAAAGATACGGGTTATGGATTTAACATTGGAGATGCTGGCACTCAACGTTATTTATTTAATTGTATTTTTTTGCTTTCGGATGACCATGAAATAAACCACTATGATTGCATGATTGCATGATTGCATGATTGCATGATTGCATGATTGCATGATTGCATGATTGTTTGGACTTTCGATGCTTCAGATCCAAATAGAAGTGAAGCTAAGGGGTATAAAAAACTGCACGAAAACGACGCCTTTAAAACAAAATCCTACAGACCATAGCTAAGTCGTTTAGTATAAAAAAGCAACCCTGACGGGCTGCCTTCTTTATGGTTTCGGTCTACTAATTCAAGTAAGCCTATTTGTAGACTAGCAAATCACGTTATTTTGTCAATGTGGACTCCAAATGGACTCTCTGAGAACTCCTGTACTGGACGACCTCTCAAGTGAGCAAGGTTGGGCCTTACCCTCAATAATGGTATTCTAGTACTTCACGTCCACTAGACACGTAAGCTCATACACCCTTGCTTGCGTGGTGCTAAAAGTGAACAACATCCCTCTTTTATGTAGACCGTTTGTTTGCACTGCGCGTTAATGGCTCGACACGTAGGCATAAAATGATATGTTGCTGGTCAAAACTGATCAACGTGAAGTCGGGGAGGGCCAACCCACTCATTGGTTTTGGTTTGACGTGCCTGAGACGCCTCTATGTTGTTTAGGGGCGTCTTTTAGGATACAAAAAACAGAGCGTGGTTAGCTCTGCTTTTGATTGGGTCGCCTTGTTTATTCTGCTTGAGATTCAGCTTCAGGCGCATCGCTATTTTCTTCTCGTGGCGCTCGAATAATGAAGCTGTTGCCAAGTGGGAGTGACTTGAGTTTACAGTCAAAACCGTCACCTTCTTTTGCTGGCCATGCTGCACCGATGGTGTGCCAGTATGTCTTACCATCCTTAGTTTCTTCAGCTACAAGAATGTTATAGGGTTTATTTGCCATTGCATTTTGCTTAGTTAATTATCTATATACATTAGCATGGTGAAGTATTTGGTCAAGGTCGTCGCTGAGCGTAGCGAAGGGTGTCGACGGCGTAGGTGAAGATTGTTTGATGGGGTGTTGACAGGTGTGAGGTGCGATCTATTTTGGGCCAGCAGGGAAGTGGCCGTAGGAGTAATAGGGGAGAGTCTGCAAGGTGACTTGCGCGTTACTGCGTAATACAACACGTGCACCGTTGGTACGGTTTATATGTTCCATATATTTTTTGCTTATATGGAAAAGAATGTTGCCATAACATGTCCTATAATGCCGAAAGGCAAATTGTTAATGAGGAGCAGGGATCAATGTACGATTGTAAAAATAAGCCAAAAGTTGAATTGTGTAGATTTGTCCTGACATTGGGGCTTTTACTTTTTTTAATATCTAGAATTGATGTCGTTAGCGCGACCCCAGATCAATTAGGAGAAACACTCCTTAGGGACAATTACAGTGTTGTCACGAATAACTATATGCTCCCCGGACATGCGGGGATAGATTATAGAGCGAATGTCAACACGCCTGTTTATTCCCCAGTATCTGGAGTTGTAAGCGCGTCATCATCTAGTAATGGACATTTAGCGATAAAAATAAACGGGACTGATATCCACTTTATATTTTTACATTTAAATCAAGTTGACTTCGATCTAGGCGACCCAGTAAACACTAAAGACCAAGTAGGGCTTTCTGGGTCTACACTATATAATGGGTTTCCAATAACTGGACCACACTTACACGTCGAAGCGCGCAAAGGACGATCTAATCCAGCTGATCCATACACCTCAGCCTCATATCAACACAATGTAGATCCAAGCACCACAACGGCAAATGTAGGAAGAGTTATTCCCGTACTTTCGATGCTTTTGTTGAGTGAGGATGATAAATCTACTTATACACGAATATCATCTGGAAGCCAGCACACCTGCGTTATTGGAAATGACAAGACTGTTAAATGTTGGGGTCTTAACAATGTTGGACAATTAGGAAACGGTACTAATGTCGACCCTTTAGTTCCAGTACCTGTGTCTAATCTAAGCAACGTATTAAACATCAGTGCAGGATGGGGACATAGCTGCGCGGTATTAGCAGATAATACTCTGAAATGTTGGGGTTGGAATCAACGTGGTGTTTTAGGAAATGGTACAACCGTAGGTTCAAACGTGCCCATCAGTGTGCTTGGTATCTCTAATGCGAAATCTGTAAGTGCAGGCAATTTTCATACATGCGTACTGTTAATGGATAGCCGTGTAAAGTGTTGGGGTTACAATGATCGTGGTCAACTCGGTAATGGGTTAACATTGGATTCATCTGTACCAGTAAATGTAGTAGGTCTAAATAATGTTATTTCTATTAGTACAGGCACATTTCATAGCTGTGCATTATTAAAGAATAAAACAGTAAAATGCTGGGGTGACAATAGTGATGGACAATTAGGGAATGGTACGAATCAGAATTCCATGTTTCCTGTTACTGTAACAAATATAACCAATGCTGAGTCTATAAGTAATTCGGGTTCAAATCAGACTTGTGTTGTTAATACTGACAAAACCATTAATTGTTGGGGTGGCAATAATTTTGGGCAACTAGGTAATGGATCAACAGCAAGTACATCTGTCCCTGTCCTAGTAAATGGTATTAATAACGCCGAATTCATATCTACCTCTCGCCAACATACCTGCGCAGCGTTGACGGATGGTACTGCGCGGTGCTGGGGCGACGGTGGCAGTTGGAGGTTGGGAGATGGAACGCTAAACAGTTCCAGTGTGCCCGTTCAAGTATCGGGAATATCCAACGCATTACAAATATCTACGGGAACACAAAATAGTTGCGTGTTTGTTGCTGATAATAATGTCTCGTGCTGGGGCTACAATGGAAGAGGCGAATTAGGGAACGGCTCCACTAGAAATTCCTCAGTTCCAACCCCCGTAACATTTCCTTAGTAGATATTATAAATCAATATGGGTGATTTCCTCTAAACATACAATATTTCTCATATGCTGTAATTGATCCCTTTCTGCAGGTCATTAAACACTATTGACGACACTATTTGCTGTATTTCGTTAGAGTACTGAGGTGTATATGATATTTCTATCCAAGCTCCTGCTTTCCACTTCGAATTAGGTGATTGATCAAATTTAATAAATATAAATTTCTTGCCTTCTAACAAATTCCACACTTGCATGGTAACCGGTACACCACCTACCTCCACATACTCAATGAGTGGGTTTTGTCTAGGAAGTTCGTGCCCAAAACCAGCGGTAGGAATAATTCGCAATACACTTCCATCTTTTTCAATAAAGACATCTCCGTAGCTGTTTGAAATTTTCCAATCCTTCGGATAAGAAACGCTGTAGCCATACACCGCGTCAGTATATGTTTCTAGCTCAGCTAGTGAAGTAACTTTATTGCTATGAACATTTGTAAAATTATCCGCACCTCCAACTTCTACTAGTGACTCTCGGACTTCCTGATTACATCCCGAGAAAACCATTATAGCTATAGATATCAGGACGCTTTTATACATGCTTTTTATGCTTAGATATTATATCTATCCAGTTAAGCACCTACTATTTTGTTGTCAAGCTGGTAGCCAAAACGATGTCGATCAGCTTGACAGGTAGTCCAGTTGTGCAATGCTGTATAAAGCTCCTTAAAACATAGTCCTTCGCAGTCCGTCTGCATGTCGTAGGCGGTAAACGGAGGACTATCCAATGACTGTTTTAATCACCAAAGCTCAGCGTGAGCTTTTACTTTCCAATGGCCAAAAATCGGCCGATCACCCTGAAGGCCGCGATCATAAACCGGTGGTCAAACTCTTCACACCAGATGCTCAGTGTACCTGGCTTTTATCAGAGCTCTATCCTAGTGATCCCGATGTAGCCTTTGGCTTATGCGATCTTGGTGCGGGCTTTCCAGAGCTCGGCGATGTACGTATATCTGAAATAACGAGCTTACGCGGCTCTGCGGGCTTGCCCGTTGAGCGTGATTGCTTTTTTGAAGCCGATAAGTCACTTAGTAAATATGCGTCGGTCGCTAGAGAGCATCGGCATATCGTTACCTAACCGGGGGAATTGAAATGAGTAAAAGTAAATTCACCCATGCTAAACGCTGCGTATCTATGTCTGCGGTCTTACAAGACTATTTAGGTGATGATACGCTGCAGGGATACAAGCAAAGTGGCGATCAGCTGCGTGGCCCGTGTCTTATTTGCGAGAAGGAGAAAGGCAACTCGCTAAGTATTAACACGGCCAAAAACTGCTTTCGTACATTCTGTTGCGATAAGCAGGGTAATATTTTTGATTTTGTTGCTGCAGTTGAAGACGTTTCTATTAATGATGCATTGGTGCTCATTATTAAACGGTTCGACGTAGGGGATGAAATGTCTGGCCATTCCGACAAAGAAACCAGCCAGACAATTCAAGATCAAAGCAATATTAGCAATGAGCCATTATCGTTTGAGCTTAAGAATATCGATCATGGCCATGAGAATGTCAAGATACTTGATATTAGTGAGGATACAGCGACGCGTTTTGGCGTAGGTCACTATAGCGGCCGCGGAATGTTTAATGACCAGGTTGTATTCCCAATACATAATAACGATTGTGCGCTCATTGGTTACGCCGGAATTGATGATCAAGGGAAATGGCATTACCCTGAGAAATTCAATAGGGAAGTAACGTTATATAACTTGCACCGGGCTCAGCGTTCACTAAACGATCGTAAAGCCTCTGTTGCTGTTGTAAACACGCCTTTGGATGTATTAAGGCTCTATCCTAAAGATGTCAACGCCATTGCGACGATGAGCGATCTAATCAGCGACCAACAAGTTGATTATATTTCTCAGTTGATGGCCACGGGCATTCAACAATCAACAAACCATGTGCTTAACGACACTAAAGCATCTTACGGTTTAGGTGACGCTGAGATATTGGCTCGCGGTGCAGATATTTTATCTACTCAGATGAAAAAGGGTGATGTATTTAAAGACTTTACTTTTGTACTAGAGTTTTTGAAACGCAAGATTGCATTACAAGATCGTGAGGTTTTTGGGTGTTTGTACTTAGATTCTAGAAACCACTTGATCGCTTTTGATGAGTTATTCAAGGGAACCGTAAAAGAAGCTATAGTTTTTCCTAGAGAAGTGGCCAGGCAAGCGTTGTTACATAATGCTACCAGCATCATTGTTGCACATAATCACCCGGCTCATACTGCCAAGCCAAGTAAGCGAGATAAGGAGCTGACAGAAAAGCTCCGGGAATATATGAGGCAAATCGATATACCCTTGCTCGATCACATTGTTGTCGGTGGAAATTGTACTTATAGTTTTGCGGAGCATGGATGGCTATAACATTTAGCAACCATGCAAATATTAACTGGCTCTTTGTTCATTGCAAAGAGCCATTTTTCTTATCCTCAACACCGAACTCATCAGTGGCTATTTCATGCTATTATTACTTATGATAACTGCTTTTATCATAAGTAAACCCACTTTCTATCCATATGTCCAAAACACCCAAAATTAACTCGCCAGAGCTCGTGCCGGCATCTGATCAAATGCCGCCGATCCTTAACGGTCATCACAGCACGGCCGTTGCGAAAAAGACACAGAGCTTTTATAGCAACGTTGACCAGATGTTTGAAGCCTGGCTTGCGCGAAGTGAAAATCTAAATACGCAGCGCAGTTACCGAACTGCAATAATGAACTTCATCAATTACCAGAATATTTCATGGCCAGACAATTCCTGGCAATTATTGCGCGCGTCGATCGCTGATGTGCGGTCGTGGCGTACTGAAATGCTCGATGGGCAGAACCTGGCACCTAAAACCTTGAATCATCGAATCTCTTCGCTCTCCGGTTTTTTTACCTTCATGCGCGAGGTCGCCGCTGAAGCTCGGTTGCCGATCGTTGTGCCCAATCCAGCACACAAGGATTTTATAAAGCGGCCAGTGACCAACCCACGCGACGAAACAGAGTCACTTAGTGTGTCACAGGCTCAGAGGCTTATGCGACTTCCACACAACGATACACTCTCTGCGTATCGTGATCGAGCCATTCTGGCTTTTTACCTCTTCACTGGTGCGCGTATCGGCACTGGATGCCGGCTTGAGGTAAAGGATTTTTTAATGGACGAGGTCGATCCAAAAATCAAGATACAGGAAAAGGGTCGCGGTTCAACCAAGCGTACCATTGGCTTGAACGCAATGGCGGCTGAGTATATAGAGGAATATATCGAAGCAGCAAGATTAACCAGTGGAGCGTTGTTTAGAAAACACTCTGGCCCTCGATCGAGTGAGCTCAGCGATCGTGGAATGACTGAAACAGCCATGTATGGAATTATTATAGGTTATTTAGAGCTGTTGCCACGAGCAATGCAAGAAACTAGACTAGGTAACGGTAATACGGTGATGCGTTGTCGATATTCCCCTCACTCTTTACGCGCGAGTACGGCCACCCTATTGCTTGATGCTGGTGTAGACATTCGAGCCGTCCAGGAGCTTCTTGGACACGCGCAAATTACGACAACGCAGATTTACGATAAACGCCGGCGCCAGACTTCTGACAGTGCTTCGCATTTGATGCCAGTGTAAGGAATAAACAGGAAATTAAACTTAGGAACTACTAGGAACGTATTTGCGCCTATCTGCAATCATGGTACACTTAATGTGTAAGCATTAAACAAGATATATGGGTAGCACTATGGCATCAGATCGCATCAACACCGTTCTTTCTGAACAACTACTGAGTTTTGTTCAACATCAAGTAAATATTGGTGGCTTTTCTAGTAATGCTGACTTTGTTCGGCATGTTCTTCGCAAAGAAATGCAAAAAACAAAGGAAGAGCAAATTCTATGGATTAATGAGGAGCTTCGCTTAAGCGAGGAGTCTGGTATTTGTGATGAAACGCCAGATGAGATTCGCGCTGGGCTAAAAAGGGTAATTAAAAAAGCAACTGCTGAACGTTAAAAACAAATTATGCGATATAGATTTACTAATCGTGCGCGCGGACAACTAGATCAAATTACCTATTACATTTCCTTAGATAAGCCGAGTGCAGCAGATAGCGTGTTTGAACACGTGTTAGAAACCTGTCAAACAATTTCTGAAATGCCGGGCATTGGCAAAAACCCTATATACATTGCCGATAAAACGATATTGTGTATTCCTGTTAAGAAGTATAAAAACTACTTGGTATATTATCGAAAGCGACAAAAGGAAGTAATTATTTTATCCGTTATTGATGGCAGACAAAACTTACCAAGTTTGTTTAGTTAATTATAAAAATACTATGGCAAAGATTGTAGCGGTCGCCAACCAAAAAGGAGGCGTTGCTAAAACTATACTACTACGATGAGCTTAAGTGGCACTTTAGTCGCTTGCAGTGAGCTTTGGGTACAATCAAGTCAAGTAAAATTTGACGCCTAAAAGCAAACACTAGTTCACTGTTGATTTTCTCGTATTGGGTTTTTCTCCTGATGCCTTTTCAGGCGCGTTAAATCTTGTGCAATATGCTCAGGCTCAAGTTCAGCGTAGAACTTTTCGACCACAGCAACTGACGAACCCACGTTTTTAGCGAGATCATAAATATCTACCCCTCCCCGTATTAACCTCATGGTCATATAGAATTTTCGAAATGCCCCTGCAGTACGTTTTCGGCCGTCCTCTGAATAAAGCAGATCCCATTCTGCCAACATGTTATCAAGTTGAGTTTTAAAGGTGCCAATCGGTTTCCCTCGCGCATCGGAGAAAACAAACATTGAATCTTTGTATTTCCAACTAAATAGTGACGCGTTTTCTCGATGGAATTCTTTCAAACTAGCAATGTATTTTTTTGTGCGCTGTAGAGGCACCATTACTCTGGATTTTCCTTTGCCGTGAACAAACATCTTAATATGCTCGTTACCGTCCTCGTCTTTGAAAGATGATATGTCTTTGAATTTGAGATTCTTGGCTTCTGCAACTCTCAAACCACTGTTTGCAAGAACTAATATATAGAAGTATAAAAGCGTGTTGCTGCGCTTGTGCCGAGCATTTTTTTGTTTTCTTATTTTCCACTGTAACTTTCGTACTAAACTTCGATACTGCGAAATCGATAAAGAAGGTTTCTTCACGATGAGATTCTTCGGTTTGGGAAGGCTTTTAATAACGGGCATCTGCCTACCATCAATAATTTTTGCCATCCTGGCATAGTCGTAAATCTTTCTAAGGATAATAAGGTCCTTATTTATCGTGTTGTAACTTGGTTCTCGCGTTTCTGGTTTAATACGAGGTCTCGTAATTGTTTTCCTCCCTCTTTTGTATGTGACGGTGTCGAGCTTCGACCCTTCCCCAGATATCCAGTATACTCTTCTTTTTTGGATGTATTCTTCGATATCAAGATCGTTGATATCTTCAATATTCTTGTCACCAAGAAATGGAATGACGAAAGTTCGTATTACTGACTTTGATCTTTTAAGCTGATGTAGAGAGAAGGTTCTCTCATTAGCTCGCAGTTTTTTCTCAAGCTTTACGCTTGACTCAAATTGCCGCAGGTATCCTTCGCAAACTAACCCAAACCGACGTGATTTTAAAGACAACCCTCTTTTAGTCTTGAAGATCAACTCTTGATAAAGGTCTTCTGCAATAGATTCCGCTTCTTCCTGACTTGTTGTTTTAAGACTTCGTCTGACTGTTTTATGGCCTCTTACCCGAATGGCGGCGTACCAATTATCTGACTCCCGATATATGCCATCGCTTTTTGAAATGCCTCCTACTCTTCTATAGAGTGTTATTTTTCCACCTCTAATATCGTAGGAGTCTCGGTATGCGGCCATGTGAAAATTCTCATTTGGTGACGGTTTGGTGAATTTTCGGCCATTTTCGCACCTAAAACAAGCATTTGGTGAAAGTTTGGTGAGAGTTTTTGGTAAATCGTCCGTGGTTTATTTTCTGTAACTCTTTGTTTTTACGTCTAAAAATGGTGGGCCCGGTAGGACTTGAACCTACGACCAATGGATTATGAGTCCACTGCTCTAACCAACTGAGCTACAGGCCCATTAATTTTCTATCGCCATGGGTGGCGACATTAGCCAACTGCCCTGTAGGTAGGGCAAGTACTGCTTGTGCCTTGTTGCTGTCGCAACTTCGCAATAAACCCGGAGCCTTAGCTAATAAGATTTATTAGCAATCTCCTTCAGACGATTATTGCGCCAGCAATAACCGGCGGCATAAAAGAGTGCGATTCTAAGTCTGTTCTAGGAAGTTTTTCAACTGTTCCGAACGACTTGGGTGACGCAATTTTCTAAGTGCTTTCGCTTCAATTTGACGAATACGCTCGCGAGTTACATCAAACTGCTTGCCCACCTCTTCTAATGTGTGATCGGTATTCATGTTGATACCGAAACGCATTTGAAGCACCTTTGCTTCACGCTCAGTAAGCGTGCCGAGAATATCTTTAGTCGCGTTCTTTAAACCCAGGTTTGTGGCGTACTCATCAGGCGCTTGGATATTTTTATCCTCAATAAAATCACCTAGATGTGAATCATCATCGTCACCCACCGGGGTTTCCATAGAGATGGGCTCTTTGGCAATTTTAAGCACCTTACGAATTTTATCTTCAGGCATTTCCATTAACTCAGAAAGCTCTTCTGGTGTAGCTTCGCGGCCCTTTTCTTGCATGATTTGACGCGACATGCGGTTAAGCTTATTGATCGTCTCAATCATGTGAACAGGAATACGGATCGTTCTGGCCTGGTCAGCAATAGACCGCGTGATTGCCTGGCGAATCCACCATGTCGCATAAGTTGAAAATTTATAACCACGGCGATATTCAAACTTATCAACCGCTTTCATCAAACCAATGTTGCCTTCTTGGATTAAATCTAAGAATTGCAAACCACGGTTGGTATATTTTTTTGCGATAGAAATGACCAGGCGTAAGTTCGCCTCGACCATTTCTTTTTTCGCTCGGCGTGCTTTCGCTTCACCGATAGACATCTTTCTCGCGATCTCTTTTAAAGTGACCAACGGCAAACCCATTGAAACCTCAATGTTTTTCATCTGCTTAGTGTGCAGCTGAAGATGATCACTATAGCGGCTTAATTTGGGAGCGCATTCTGGAGCCGTCGCTTTTAGGTCAACCAACCAAGATTCGCTGGTTTCATTACCATGGAATGCTTTGGTAAACACCTTACGCGGGACATCACACTTCGAAATACACAAGCCAGCTACTTTACGCTCTAGCTTGCGAGTTTTATCCATTGAGTCGCGCATGAGGTCATTGAGTTTCTCAACCTGCACCGGTACAAGTTTAAGCAACATGAGTTCAGCCGATACTTTATCGCGCTGCTTAACCGCTTTATCATCATGCTCACTTAACTCTTCAACAATTTTGGTGTAATTGTTAAATAGCGTTTTGATCTTCCTAAACCGCTTAGCCGCTTCAACTGGGTCTGGCCCTGTATCTTCCTCTACCTCTTCTCCTTCTTCACGAGGGGCTGGAGGTAAAATAATATCAGGCAGCACTTCATTAGGGTCGATGAAGTCAACTAAGAAATCGGTCAACTTCATTTCTTCGTTACGGATGCAATCAATAATGCGCACAACTTCTTCAATCACTCTTGGACAAGTTGTTAACGCTCCGTTACGTTGCTTTAAGCCTGCTTCGATGCGTTTAGCTAACCGAATTTCATCTTCGCGGGTTAGTAGCTCAACGGTGCCCATCTCTCGCATATACATGCGTACAGGGTCAGTGGTTCGACCGAACTCACTTTCTACCGCCGTTTTCAAAACGGCTTCCGCTTCTTCAACAACCTCTTCGTCTTCTGGGTTGTCAACTTTAAGTAATACTTCGTCAACATCAGGGGCTTTATCGAACACTTCGATACCCATGTCGTTGATCATCTTAACCACTGCCTCAATTTGGTCAGTGTCGTGCATGTCCTCAGGCAAATGATCGTTAATCTCAGCGTAGGTTAAAAAGCCTTGAGACTTACCCTTTAAGATCATTTTCTTCATCGCAGACTGCTCTGAAGCCTTTGGTTGCTTTACATCTGGGTCTTCTGATGCCTTGTTACCTTCTAGCGTAACTTCCTCGTCCGAATCAGCTGAAATGGTGCCTTCATCGTCACCCATCACATCGTCGTCCATCTCGGTGTCGTCAAGCCCGTCTAGCTCTTTGGATTCTGTTGTCATAGTGAATTATTCCCAGTGAAATGACCGCGCTAGGCGCGAATTAGAAAAAAGCGCGTTACTATAACTCAGTCACGTTTTGATCTCCAGCATGAAAATAGAGAAAACACGACAAAATCATACGCGCATTAGCGTCTTTTGCTTGAAATTATATATGGTGACCACCGCTATATTTTAAAGCCTACATTGACGTGTTTTTAAACATTACCCCCGTAACGCTAAACTGCGGTTGCATAAGTAAATTCTAGTTTGCTTAGGTATAATCGCTCGCTTACTTTTGCTAGCACAATCAATGAGCAATCAAACCCTAAAATTGGGCATTCCTAAAGGCAGCTTAGAAACTGCCACCATAGACTTGTTTAAGCAGGCTGGTTGGAATATACGCACAAAATCAAGACACTACTTCCCAAGCGTTAACGACGACGAGTTAAGCTGTAAGTTGATCAAGTCAAAAGAGATGGGGCCGTATGTTGAATCTGGAGTACTAGACTGCGGATTATCAGGCCAAGACTGGATCTTAGAAAATAAATCTGACGTGGTTTCAATCTGCGGGTTGAATTACTCCAAAGCCTCGAATCAAGCATGTCGCTGGGTGCTAGTTGTTAAACAAGATTCACCCATTCAATCTGTTGAAGACTTACGCGGTAAAACCGTTGCGACTGAACTGACGGGCTTTACTACCGAATATTTGAAAGAGCGTAATATCAAGGCGACCATACAATTTTCATGGGGAGCCACTGAGGCCAAAGTAGTCGAAGGCTTGGTTGATGCCGCTGTTGAAATCACCGAAACGGGGACAACCATCAAGGAGCACGGTTTACGCATCGTAGCTGATTTATTGCACACTCACACCCTGTTTGTAGCGAATAAAGCGGCGATGGAAGACCCATTCAAGCGAGAAAAAATCAATAATATCGCGCTGATGTTAGAAAGCGCAATGGCGGCGCGTCAGAACGTGTTGCTCAAAATGAACGTGCCGACTTCCTCTGTCGATGCAATTATTAAAGCACTACCTGCACTACAAGCGCCTACGGTTAATCACTTACATGATACGAAATGGGTGGCCATTGAAACAGTGGTTCCACGAATTTCAACACGCGAGTTAATTCCAGAACTAAAGGCTGCTGGAGCGGAAGGGATATTAGAGTTAAATTTAAATAAGCTAGTGAGCTGATTTGATCGAGTTGTTTGCGTAACTGGCAACCTCTCAGCCACAAAAAAAGCAGCGCGCTGCGCTGCTTTTTTACTACCTACAAAGAGTAGGCTATGAAACTTAGCGTTTAGCCACCTAAATAAGCTGTGTCTGAAGACTCAGTTGGACCAACCGCCCATGCGCCACGCATTTTAGCATGGTTAACTGCTGAGTCGATTGCCGCTTGACCAGAGTCACGTGGAATATCGAACACTTGGTCAGGGTAAATTAAGTCAGCATCTTTAATCTGACTTGCGTTTGCCTTATAGATTAAAGGCCAATTGTACGCTGTACCATAAATTTGGTCTTGCTTAGAAATGCACCATAAGTTGTCACCTGAAGCGACTGTATAACTAGTGACTTCAGTAGATTCAACCATAGTTTCAGTTGCTGCGACTGTTTCAGCTTCTGGCTCAGCGGCTTTAACTGCAGGTGCAGGTGCGGCTTCCGCTGCTGTGTCACCTGTGTTCACTTTCGCACTAATACAACCACCACTTACTGCAAGAGCAAGGGCAAGAGTTGATAGCTTTAGGACATCTTGTAATTTAGATTGGTGCATTTAATTTCACTCAGTTCAAATTAATAACTCATTCACACTGTCACGCAAAAACACGCCAGTGCTCCATCTGACCCTAGTTTAACGCTTTAAGTGTCAATAAAGCAACACGACTAGGGTAGAATTCAGCGCTAATTCAACAAGTTTGCCAGCAAACCTCTCCTAAACATCGTATGTGCGTCGTTAAACTTTTTGTAGACCCACTTGAGCTTATAAAAAGCCTAACCCAAGACACCCCGAAATTTATCCGGCTTTGTGTCATGTGCTTCTGCTTGATTTATTCACATACGAGTTATTCGCAGTTTTCTAAGGTGGTGATTTTCGGCGACAGTTTATCTGACACTGGTAATTTAGCCAGCGTTACAGTTTCGCTACCACCGCCTTTTTATCAAAACCGCATTAGTAATGGACCTGTTGCAGTCGATAGATTAACCGAGCTATTAGGCACTTATGCCAAAGCTTCACTAGAGGGTGGAGATAATTTTGCCATAGCTGGCGGCGCTATATTGGGGGACGAGATTGAAGACTATAACGCACAAGTTAATGTCTTTTTAAATCGAGTCAATTACCGCGCTGACCCCGATGCACTGTACGTAATCATGCTAGGCGGCAACGATTTGCGCCGCATTCGAGGAGATTCTTCAAGCATCAGTGCTGACACAAAAATCAGCGCCGTAGTCAATGATTTACGCACTCATACCCAACGTCTTATTAACGCGGGGGCGAAACAGTTTCTCATCGCCAATGCCCCTAATATTGGCCGTATTCCTGAAACTATTAGTCAAAATTTACAAAACCCCGGTGTTGCCGCTCGCGCGCAGGCGTATACACAGCGCTTTAATCAGCAGTCCAAAGTAATGCTCACAGCTGTCGCGAGCAGCTCAAATAGCCTGATCATTCAATTTGATCTTTATTCTGCCTTTGAAGAACTGATAGACAACGCCAGCAGCTTAGGTTACACGCAAACCACAGTTGGATGCTTTCAATTCATCACAGGTTCTTTTCACCCAGATTGCGTGTTCGGCCTTCGGTTTGATCGCTTTGTGTTTTTTGACAACCTCCACCCAACCAGTAGCACGCACCAACGCTTAGGAGAGGCGATGTACGCTGCCCTCCTTGCCGGGTTAGCGCCCGAGAAGCGCCCCGTGGACATCAGCCCCATCATCATGTTGTTGCTTAATAATTGAGTATGGCTAAAGTCGTTCTCTCTACCCTCAATGCGCGTTATATCCACACGTCGTTTGGCCTACGCTATCTAAAAGCCAACCTAAAAGAATTTGAGCCAAATACCCAACTTCTTGAATTCACCATTGATCAGCGACCGTTAGACATCGCCGAGCAAATTCTAACACTTAAGCCTCAAATTATTGGTCTTGGGGTTTACATTTGGAATATTAGCCAAACAACTGAAGTGGCAAAATTGCTGAAAGTGTTAGCCCCAGAAATACCGCTGGTTGTTGGTGGGCCCGAAGTCAGCTACGAACAAGATCAACAGGAGATATGCCAGATCGCAGACAAAGCCTTTTCTGGGTCGGCAGAAGCGAGCTTCTATTCCTTTGTTAAAGCGGTATTGACCAAGAAGCCTGACCTAATGCCTCCAGCACCGCTGCCACTTTCGGCCATCCAAATGCCCTATCATTTGTATACAGATGATGATTTGGCAAATCGCATCCTCTACGTCGAGGCGTCGCGCGGATGCCCTTTTAAATGCGAATTCTGCTTATCTGCTTTAGACAAAACTGCCAAACCGTTTGAGTTAGAACGGTTTTTGAACGCGATGAAAGGCCTCT
Organism: Candidatus Poriferihabitaceae bacterium; assembly: GCA_965237995.1. GTDB lineage: Bacteria > Pseudomonadota > Gammaproteobacteria > Arenicellales > Poriferihabitantaceae > JAAELZ01. The sequence goes on along the minus strand of CBDEGO010000006.1, from coordinate 51,081 downwards.
ATGATCGCGGAGCACGCAACTTCAAATTTGTCGATCGAACGTTTAACCTCAGTAGTAAGGTAAGCGTGCCGATTATGCAATTCTTCCTTGACCGAATGACCGCTGATTTATTTGTACACTTTGAAGTGATACCTGATCGATTACCTTCAGCTTTGAAAAATATGATCAGCCAATTTCCGCAGGGCAGTTTGCAATTTGAAGTGGGTGTGCAGACTTTCAACCCAGACGTACAAACACTCATTCTCCGCAAGCAGAACAATACCAAAACGCGGGAAAACTTAAAGTGGTTATGTGAGCAAAGCCCCGCATATATCCACACCGACTTAATCTTCGGCTTACCCAGTGAGACCATAGAAAGCTGTGCAACAAATTTTAATGAATTAGTGTCGATTACACCCGACGAAATTCAACTAGGTATCTTGAAACGGTTACGCGGAATGCCCATGGTGCGCCTTGAGAAAAGCCACCAGTTACGCTTCAACCCGAACCCACCTTACGAGATTCTCTCCACTGCAGATATTAACTTCGAACAAATGCAAAGCTTACGACGTTTTGCACGGTATTGGGATTTAGTAGGCAATGCCGGGAGGTTTAAAAGCACGCTCCCGCTGTTATTAGGTGACTCACCTTTTAGTCAGTTTATGCGATTGAGCGAGTGGCTACATCACACCACAGGTCAAACGCATAAAATCGGTCTAAAGCGACTATTCGACTTACTCTATGAGTACTTATCCATAGTGATTAAACTTAACCAAGCAGATGTCACCTCTGCCTTGCAATCAGACTATGACCGTAGCGGTATAAAAGGCTTGCCGCAGTGCTTAGTAAAGCAGCCTAGCCAGCGAAACACACGCGCAAAGCGGGGGCAGAATAAGCGCCAACTGACACATCTCGGCTAGGCGGCTAGGGTTTAGCAAGGCAAGTGCGTTGGTTGTCTTAGGGCCGAACTGATACGGTTACAGCAATGCGGGGCTACCATTTCGTTAGGTCAAGTAACTGCTAGTTCTACTCAACCACCACCCCACTTACGAATGGGGTCTAGTCGCATGGTTACTAACCTCTGTTAGTCAACGTTTTGAGCTTATTATCCCAACACCAATTGGCATTAAGCGTTAATTGCACGCCGCCCATCCAAGTCCCTTGATTCAGCAGTCCGTGTGCGTCTATGGTGCCTGCCAACAAGGCTCGGCCTGCTTGGGTAATTTGTACTACCGCGTGTTTATCTTCTGGCATTTTTAGACCAGACTCATCAACTAACGCAATAAAAGCCGGCTCAGAACCCAACAGAACATCGAGCCGTTGCCAAAAAGTCGTATCGCCCATGAACTTAGCGTCTTCCTTTTGTTGATACCGACCGAAAAGTTTTGCTGCGCTGATTTCGCTTTCGCTGACAATCTCAAGAATCATTCGCAAAGTTCGCGACAAGCCATCGAGAACGTCTGGGTATTCTTGGCAATGTCTTAAGATAGCGTTTTTCAAAAATGGTAAGGCTGTTAAATCTTCAGCTAACAGCCCTGACCAATGCACAGCAGTTGGTTCACAGAACGCCTGCCAAGAACGCTTGGCCAATTGAATTTGTGAGTCTGTAATGGGTTGCTTATAACGCACTAACTGCCGCATTTGCTGTGGAGTTTGGTAACCCAAATAATTATCCGTGCAAATCATCGAGTATTGCGTACTTCCACTTTTATCGCGGTGATCGCAAAGCCAATCTAAAATTTGCAGTATCTGTAATTGATCGTAAAGGTCATGTTCGAACCACAGAATAACTTCGTCAAATTGCTGATGTTGATTGAGTAGCGTATCGCGTTCATCAAAACCTGCTTGCACGTCATTAATGTCTCCCCAACCTTGTGCTGCAATGAAATTAGCGCGCACTTTGGACAGCTCAGTGAGTGATAGTCCGACTGGAACGGGCCCTTCATGTAGCACGTCGCGCCACGGCAAGTACACACCGGGGATCGCCCCCTCGCTCATAATATGCACCGAGGAATCACCGTTAGTGATGTTTAGAATAGTAGTCATTTTATTTCACTAAGAAATTGTTGCCAGGCATCTTCTAAGCGCTTTGGTGAAACTTTGGTTGGCAAACCCACCGTCTGAGCAAACAAGGACAACCGATACACCTCAACCAGCCAACGATAATGATCTAAAGTGCTTGAAAACGGGTGACCCTCCCAATGATTGAGATACCGCTGCCAATAGGGTTGCAACTGATTAAGCTTTGCTAAATCGCCACTGAGGTCAAATTGACACCGTTCTAAGCGAACGGACGCGCCCTTAAAAAATTTCAGGTACCACGCTAATTTCTCCAAGCGCACTTCACTAATAAAATCTTCGTACACTAGAAAGCCCAATTGCATTTCAATATCGGCTGCAATGCGCGAATCTAATTTAGATTTTACCGTCTCAAACTCACTATGTACGGTATTAGATTGTACTAACACTTTTTCTAGTAGCTCGCAGACCTGTTCAAGTGTATTCGGAAGCGATTTTGCCACTGCTGTCGCTCTAGCTTCAAATTCATTCCTGTCCCTCATATCCCACGCGCTTGGCTCAAAAGCTTCAAACAAAATGCGCTCAAGTAGCGCTTGCCTGAGCTCTTTGGGCTGTCCGATGGTGACGTATCGTAGAGAAATGCTTGACCAATAAGGCAGCGGCTTTTTCGCCAATGATCGGCCATAGGGATGCGCAAGTAAAAACAATCGCACCAAGCCATCAACGTGCGATTGCTGCGCTTCTAGCTGCGTATCGAACAATTGCACGCCTACACTTTCTACATTATCGACAAGTGCGGGAAACACCGTATTGTTAGCTTGCTTGTGCACTATGTCCACTGTTTGCGGCAATGCCCCAAAGCTCCACGTTATCAGTCCGCTCTGTACTAATGGGTGATCTAACTGTGCTACTTCTTCGCTCGCTTTTGCACCGAACTGTTGCTGCAATTGGCTTAGGTCAGCAGACGTTGCTAGCTCATCGCCTTCTTCATCTAGCACTGACAGCTTTATTTTTAGGTTGTCATCCACCACATTAGAATCAAAATCACTTGCGCTGATTTTCACACCGACGGTTTCTGTCAGTGCCTCCGCCAGCGCTTGTTCTAATACGCGCTTATCTTGTTCAACTCGATTTTTAATCGTCGCAACCGTTTGTGCGATAGGGGCGCAGTGTTTGCGTAAAGCCTTGGGTAAGCTACGAATAAGCAGCTCAAGTTTTTGCGGCAAATAGCCTGGCACCAAACGATCAAAGTCAGCCGATGATAATTGGTTGAGTAGAGGCAATGGAAATTTAGCCGTAATGCCGTCATCAAATTCACCGGGTTTAAATTGATAATCGAGATCAATCCGATTGCCACGGATTTCTATCGCATCAGGTAGGCTCTGTTGCAACTCAATGCCTAACTCCCGCTTCATCACTTGCTGTTCATCCATCAGCAGCTTTTCTGACTCTGGCTTGGGCAGACCATGCCACCATTTAAGTAAACTGGCTTGGCTGTAAACCTTTGCAGGAATTAATGCATGATAAAATGCATATAGCGCATCGGGCGCCACTAATACATCGTGGCGCCGTAGCTTGTGTTCCATCTTGATCACCGATTCAATCACGCTTTGGTTATGCGTCAAAAAATCGGGTGATTGACTGAGGTCGTTACCAACCAGCGCATCACGAATGAACAACATCCGCGCTTCAATCGGGTTAATTTTTGCATACGGTGTGCGCCGCCCACTATAAATGGGCAAACTCATCAAATAAGCGCGCTCAAAGGCCATCACCTGCCCTGCTTTAGCTGACCACGTGGGCTCTGAATATTCCTTGCGCAACAAGTCGGGGGCCAATTCTTCTATCCAACTTGTTTTTATCGGCGCGACCATACGCGCATACAAGCGGCCCGTTTCAACAAGCTCCGCTGCGACAATCCACTTTGGTGCAGCTTTATGGCATTGCGACCCCGGGAAAATGGCGCACTGTTTGGCAAAAGTACCTTGGTATTCGTTTTTCTCTCCCTTCATCGCGACCTGATCAATCAAACCAGTAAGCAGGGCTTTGTGTATGGCGTCTTCTGGCAAACCTGTTTTTGAATTGTCTTGTTTAGGGATTTGATTTTGCGGCTCGCGCTTGTTTATCAGCTTTAAATCGGTAGTCAAGCGACGAACCAGATCATTCCACTCTCGAAGCCGCGGGATAGACAAATAATTACGCTCACACCACTTATTAAATTGGTTTCGACTTAGTGTCGCTTTTTGCTCTTGAATGGTGTTCCATAATGACAGCAAAGCGATAAAGTCTGACCCATCACCGCCCATCTCTTTGTGGTGCTGACGCGCGGCTTCCATCTTATCGAAAGGGACTAATCGGGGATCAGCTATCTCCAGAGCCGCCGCCAAGATGATCATTTGCTTGAGGCAGTTTTGTTCGTTTGCAGCGGCCCATAAAATACGACCAATGCGCGGGTCGACTGGCATACGCGCCAACTGTTTACCAATGTTTGTCAATGCCCCTTCACTATCTAAGGCACCGAGATACTGCAGTTCTTGCTTGGCTCCATTAATCTGACGCCGTTCTGGTGAGTCGATAAATGGGAAATGGGCCACTTCCCCCAAGCCACGCGAGTGCAGTGTTAGTACGACGCCCGACAAGCTAGTGCGCTTTATCTCTGGCGCAGTATATTCGGGAGTAGTGGTAAACTCTTCTTCACTATATAAGCGAATGCAGCGGCCGTTTTTGACGCGCCCACAACGACCCATGCGCTGGTTTGCAGCGGCTTGTGAAATGCGCTCGATGGGCAGCGCATTTACTCGGCGACTTGCATGATACCGACTTATGCGCGCGTAACCCGTATCAACCACGTAATCAATGCCGGGCAGCGTTAGTGAAGTTTCCGCAACATTAGTCGATAAAATAACTCTTGGTGTGCTCGATGCTCGAAATAATTTAGATTGTTCTTTAGCCGGTAGCCGCGCGTACAGTGGCAATATTTCAATTCCGCGCTTAAGGTGCTTTTCTAAAAAGTACATCGCTTCTCGAATTTCACGCTCACCGGGTAAAAATACTAATGTGTTACCGACACGCGTTTTAAACAGCGTTTCTATCGCACGTAATATGCCTTGATTGGTTTCTTTGTCTGATCGCTCCTTTTCATTTTCAGATGGTTGATAAATCAGTTCAACGGGGTAAGTTCTGCCGGATACCGTAACGATTGGCGCATTATTAAAATGCTGCGAAAATCGTTCGGTATCAATCGTTGCCGAGGTGATCAATAATTTTAAATCTGGGCGCTTCACCAACAGTTGCTTAAGCAAACCTAGCAGCAAATCTATATTTAGTGATCGCTCATGGGCTTCGTCGACAATAATGGTGTCATACTGATTCAAAAAACGATCACTGTCCGATTCTGACAGCAACATGCCATCAGTGAGTACTTTGATGTAATCATCATCGGAACACTGTTCAGAGAATCGAACGCGATAACCCACTCCCTTACCGAGATCACACTGCAACTCTTGGGCTAAGCGTTCTGCTATGGAACGCGCTGCAATTCGTCTAGGTTGTGTGTGCGCGATTTGTCCATAAATACCTCTGCCCGCAGCTAGGCATAGTTTAGGTAATTGTGTGCTCTTGCCCGACCCCGTTTCACCTGCCACCACCACAACTTGGTTCTTGCTAATTAATGCTATTAACTCGTCAGCTCTCGCAGAGATCGGTAGATTTTCGGGGTAACTGACCGAAAGCTGGTTTTGCAATCGTCGCTGCGCTTGCTGCATAGATGTTGCCACCGCATCCGAAGCAGCTTGCTGCTGCGTCAGGTTTTTTGCGTGGGTGATTCGCTGTCGCAATGGATGGCGGTCACGTATCATGCATTGTTGGAGTGCAGCTTTCATAGCGTGATTAGCCCTCAAACAAAAAAACCGCGCGCCCTAAGGCTGCGCGGCTTGTTTAAATCGCTCTGAGGCTGCAGTAAATTACTCAACTAAAGTCGCAGAATTAATCACAATATCTTCTAATGGCACATCTTGGTGACCATTCTTGCCGCCTGTTGGCTTACTCGCCATATCATCAACGACTTCCATACCGTCAGTCACTTTACCAAATACCGCATAACCCCAGCCGCGCGCGTCTTTTGATTTATGGTTAAGGAAATCATTATTAGCAAGGTTAATAAAAAACTGCGAAGTAGCCGAATGAGGGTCATTGGTACGCGCCATCGCTAACGTACCGCGATCATTAGTTAAACCGTTGTCTGCTTCATTTTCAATGGACGAAAGGTTTGGACGCTCTTTCATGCCAGACTCCATACCGCCCCCTTGGGCCATAAAACCTGGAATAACGCGATGAAAGATCAAACCATCAAAGTGTCCATTCTTTACGTAATTAACGAAGTTTTCTACGGTATTAGGCGCTTTGTCAGCATCTAGTTCGATGGTGATATCACCTAATGTGGTGCTTAATAGTACGGTTGAGTTCATAGTGTCGTCTGCGTGAGTCAAAGATAAAGAAAAAAAGGAAATTGCTAGAATAATCAGCGTACGAAAGCGCTTAATTAGTCGGTGGGTTGCTGTATTCATAATGGCTGCCAGTTAATAGAAGGGCTATTCTACCCGAATACGCGAAATACTCCGTGCTTTACTAGTGGATTCGTCCACATCTATCAGCACACCACATAAGGCAGCTGGGCCGGTTGCCGGGTCGAATCGACCACGTTGTTTAGTCACGTAAGATTCGACAATAATATCTGAATTCACCCCGATAACCGAATTATAAGCGCCTGTCATACCTAGATCAGTAATGTAAGCCGTGCCATCTGGCAACACTCTTTCATCCGCGGTTTGAACATGCGTGTGCGTACCCCACTGAGCCGATGCTTTCCCATCTACAAACCAGCCCATCGCTATTTTTTCGCTGGTCGTTTCAGCGTGGAAGTCTAACAATACAACACCGTCATCGAGCGAGTGTTGTTGCAGCAGTGCGGTCATCGCCTCAAACGGGCAATTCAAAATAGGGGTCATAAATACTTGGCCCATTAAGTTAATGACTGTCACTTTGACGCCATTAGTGGCGTTCACAGTCACAACGCCAGAGCCTAAAGCGCCCTTTGGGAAGTTGTGAGGTCGCAGCAGGGTGGGCTCGTCGTCTATGAATTCCAGTATCTCTTTTTTATGGAAAATATGATTTCCCGATGTCATCACATCGATATCTAGAGCCGATAATTCCTTAAACACACCTTTGGTCAGGCCAGAGCCACCCGCAGCGTTCTCAACGTTCACTACCGTAAAGTCAACTTGGTGCTGTTGTTGTAAGGTGGCTAGGTGAGTCTGCAGGATTCGTCTGCCAGGTTTGGCGACTATGTCGCCTATCGCTAGTATTTTCATAATTGTACTTAGTGTAATTTAGAAGCGCTGCACCTCGTGGTCGGTCACAATACCGTCTATGGGTACGTCCCAACTAGCGAATGGAAGTTGCTCCACCTTTTGAAAGTGGTGCGCCAAGCCTATTAGTTTTGGCCGCCTATATAACGGATGTCGCATGGTAAATTCTAAGGTTCGGTCATAATAGCCGCCGCCCATCCCTAAGCGATTCGCTTGGTCGTCATAAGCGACTAAAGGCATCAACAAGCAATCAATTTTACTCGTTTTGATTAGTTCTTTTTGTGTACACAGCGGTTCTGGAATTCCAAATTTATTAGGCAAGAATTTTGTTGCGGGCGTGACTTCACCAAAAGACATAGGCTTATCATCCCAGTGCGACAAAATAGGCAGGTAACACTTTTTACCTACCGACCACGCCCATTTCATAGCGAGCGCTGGGTCTATTTCTCCATCACTTTGTAGATAAAGCCCAACAGTACTAGCGCTTCGAAATGCATTCACTGACTTTAAATTTGCCCGCAATCGATATGCCGCTAAGCCGTGCTCAGCAACAGTAACAGCACGACGTTTTTTACGCATGTCCTTACGTAATTGATTACGATTCATTTAGCTTACATCTAACAGAGGCTTTAAAGTGCGTTACCCACCTATGCCGTGGTTCCTCCGTACCTTGAACCGGGAAGTTCAAGTGGGAGCACCGGCTCTAGTTCGGGCTTTCCGCTGAATTTAGTTTCCTAAAAACACGGACATGCTACACCCCTGTCGCAGTCCAGCCCCCGGTAAAGTATTTAGGTTCAAAGGGATTGGGATTCGCTCACTAACATCGCAGGCAACGCATGGGTAGTTTACCAAATCGAGACTGAAGCGCGGCTACTTTAAGCCATTTTCAATTAGATTTAGTAAGTGAGCATAAACGCATGACCGAGCGCAAAATTCTCCACTATAATTAACCAATGTTATTAGACAGTCTTCAGCGCCCACTGCACGACCTACGTATTTCAGTTACCGACCGCTGCAATTTTCGCTGTAACTATTGCATGCCAAAACACATTTTTAACAAGCACCATAAATTTCTAAGTAAGCATGAGCTGTTAAGCTTTGAAGAAATTGAGAGCATTGCCAAGGTGTTCGTTGATTTGGGAGTTGAGAAAATCCGCTTAACTGGCGGAGAACCCCTTATTCGCAAGAACCTCGAAAAATTGGTGGCTCTGCTAAGCGCATTACCTAAACTCAAGGACTTAAGTCTCACTACGAACGCGTCTTTGCTCACACTTGATAGGGCGATTGCCCTACGCGAGGCTGGACTAAAACGCGTAAACATTAGCTTAGATGCGATTGACGACCCCACCTTTAAAGCCTTAAACGATATGAATTTCCCGGTAGGCAAAGTACTAAGCGGGATTGACGCAGCTACCAAAGCGGGGTTCGAGTCGGTGAAAGTCAACATGGTGGTGCAAAAAGGCGTAAATGATCACAGCATATTGCCAATGGTCGGTCACTTTAAAGACAGCAAAGTCATTCTACGTTTTATTGAATATATGGACGTTGGTAACGCCAACGGCTGGCAATTAAACGAAGTATATACTGCGCAAGAAATGCTCGAGTTGATTCAAACACAGTATGCCGTAGCGCCCATCGGAGCCAACTACCCAGGTGAAGTCGCAAAGCGTTGGAAGCTAACCGACCAAAAAAACAGTCAGCTAGAAATTGGTATGATCTCCTCCGTTTCTCAAACCTTTTGCCATGAATGCTCAAGGGCACGCTTATCCGCTATCGGGCAGATCTATACCTGCTTATTCGCTAGCAGCGGCCACGACCTAAGAGCGGTAATGCGAGAAGCCACATCACCTGAAGCGTTGGATCTCGCTGTACGTAAAATTTGGAGCGAACGCACCGATCGATATTCAGAAGAACGCGCTACGCTGGGCAGCGCTTCACAGAAAGTCGAAATGTCTTACATTGGCGGCTAGATTAGCTCCCACCGCTCTCACAAAACCCTAAAGCTTTGCGGTTGTTATACCGCTGTTATTAATCTGATACTTCTTTGTTATAACTGCCTTCCTATAACTAATTGATTAGTATTAGTAATATTTTATTTATTAGTAAATGCCTGCTTATCTTGAACGAAGCTTTTTAATTGATTTCTTACTCTATAGCAACATTAGACATGTTGTAGCAAACTGAAAATTTCGATTTTCAATCTATAAACCAGAATAGGAGAGTAACAATCATGACTAAATCAAAAATTAATACTACGTTATTAGCGATTGGGCTATTAACAGCTGTTAGCTCTGTGCACGCGATGGAAATCACGGCTGAAGAAGTCGACCTAAATGCCGATGGCATGGTGACCGAAGCTGAAATTCTCAATGTTATAAAAGGCCACTTTATGTCGATGGATGCCAACAACGACAAAATGGTGAGCTTTGAAGAGTGGGCAGGCAAAGAGAAAAATCGCTAACCGCTGTTGAACCGAAGCGAGTTCCTCCTCACTTGCTTCGGTTGTTTTAATGTTCAATTCGCTGGACGCGCATTGAACTTCCTTCTTTGTAAAAACCATTTCCCTGTCATTGAATTTGCTTGTATAAAAATGGATTAAGAGTACGCTAGGAGTCAATTAGCCTTGGCTTATTTTTGAGTTAATTTTAAGCAGATTTATATGTTATCAGCACCCGAGTTAGCTGCGCTTGGCGCGGCGTTTTGTTGGTCTGTAAGCGGTGTCATTTCCGCTGGTCCTGTCCGTCATTTAGGCCCTCAACCGTACGTACGGATTCGTATGTCTATGGTACTTGCTACCCTTGTGCTTTGGCTATTAGTGCAAGGAGATTTAAGCAGTCAAGTTTTACAGCTGCCACTTTCCCACTGGCTCAGGTTGGCTTTGTCTGGCGTGATAGGAATTTGGTTTGGTGATGTGATGCTGTTTATGTGTATGAACAGAGTGGGCCCGCGGCGTAGCGCCATCTTGTTTGCAATCAATGCCCCCATGCAAGTTGCCTTAGGTATTTTCTTTTTAGGCGAAAGCATCAGTGCGATGGGCTTGATTGGCTGTGGGTTAGTCGTGTTCGGCACTTACTTAGCCATTGTGTTTGGCAAGAGAAAATCACAAATTCATCAATGGGAAGAAGTGCAAGGGCTTCTTATTATGGGTGTGTTATTTGGGTTAATGGCCGCATTAGGCCAAGCGTTAGGCGCGCTCGTCGCAAAGCCAGTGCTGGAAATGGGCGTCACTGCTGTGGGCGCGACCACGATTCGCGTTGGCGCAGCGGTGCTTATGTTATGGGCTTGTTGGTTATTACCACTACCAAATCAAAAAGCGGCCAATAGATTGAATTTAAACACGTTATTGGTGACATTTGTAAGCGGGTTACTCGCGATGTCAATTGGCATGAGCTTGTTGCTTTATGCCTTAAAACACGGAGATTTAGGCATTACTGCGATTCTTTCATCGGTCTCCACCACACTCATGTTACCCATGTTATGGCTAGTCACTAAAGAACGACCCGCAGCAGGCGCTTGGGGCGGCGCCATATTGGTCGTGATTGGTATTTCAGCGATTAAACTGGGATAAGTCGTTTAAGTAATCTATTTTTTGTAAGCCTGAAACACAATAACGACAGACGTCGAGATTGATTAGCTTCGTAAGCCATAGCCTCTCTTTATCATTATCAAATTGACAACCACTAGCAATACAATGAAACCAATAATAATCGCGTAAGACACCGCTAGAGGGATATCTGAAATGCCTAAAAAGCCATAGCGAAAGGCGTTGATCATATAGAGAATTGGATTTAAGTGAGACACTGTTTGCCAAAAATCGGGTAGCAACTTAATAGAGTAAAACACGCCGCCTAAGTAAGTAAGTGGAGTAAGTACGAAAGTGGGTACGATTGAAATATCGTCGAATTTTCGGGCCAGCATTCCGTTGGTAAAGCCTCCGAGAGCGAATAAAATCGAAGTCAGTACCGTTACGCTGATTAATACTGGAAAGCTATATATATGTAGCTCGCTAAAAAACAGCGAGACAATAGTGACTACGATACCTACGCATATTCCACGCGCAACTCCACCCGCCACATAGCCAAGTAGAATGACCCAATCTGAGGTGGGTGAGACCAATAATTCTTCAATCGATAACTGGAATTTTGAACTGAAAAAAGACGACGCAACGTTAGCGTAAGAATTAGTGATCACCGCCATCAAAATTAAGCCTGGCACAATGAAGTTCATATAGGTGAACCCTTCCATTTCGCCAATTCTTGGGCCAATCAAATCACCAAAAATAACAAAGTACAGCGTTGTGGTAATCACCGGAGGTACTATCGCTTGCTGCCATATACGCAAGAATCGAACAATCTCCTTACGGCTTAACGTTTTAAATGAGATCCAATTGACGCCTTTCATCTCTGGCCCTCTTCGCTGACTAAGCCCATAAATAGCTGCTCTAAACGATTCGACTTACTTCGCATGCTATGTACTTGAATCCCTTGCTCACTGAGCCAACTAAACACCGTGTTGAGTGTTTCTCCTTTAGGAATATCAACCTCCAATTTACCTTCGTCTATCTGCCGCATTTGGTGTGGGGCTTTGCTTATGGTTTGAACGCTTACATTCGTGTCGCTTTCCACATCTAAAATATAGGTCTCTTTTTGCAAACCGCGAAGTAATTCGCGCATTGAAGAGTTATGCACAACGGCGCCCTGATCAATAATGGCAATATTGCCGCATAGGCTTTCTGCTTCTTCCAAGTAATGTGTCGTGAGTACAATGGTCGTGCCAGCTTCATTAATTTCCTTGAGAAAAGCCCACATGGTACGCCTTACTTCTATATCCACCCCAGCGGTTGGCTCATCTAAGATAAGGATTTTAGGGTGATGAATCAGCGCGCGCGCAATCATTAAACGACGCTTTTGCCCGCCTGATAACGTACGTGAGATATCAAATCGCTTCTCCCAAAGACCCAACTGCCGTAAGTATTTCTCAGCCCGTTCTGCGGCTACCTCTGCTGTCAGCCCATAATACCCTGCCTGTTGCATCACGATTTGCATCGGATGCTCGAACACGCTGAAGTTCACTTCTTGCGGTACCACTCCGAGATACGACTTAGCTAAGGGGAAATTGACGTCGATATCAGCGTCATAAATATTGACGTGCCCGCTAGTTTTATTTACCAGTGAACACAAGATACCAATCGTGGTTGATTTACCCGCACCATTTGGACCCAGTAAGGCAAAAAAATCACCTGAGTCAATTTTTAGATTAATTCCTTTAAGTGCTTCAAAGCCATTTGAATAAGATTTACGCAGATCTCTAATATCGATAGCGGAGGTCATTGATACGGTCGTTATTAGAGTTATAAGATTTAGTAGAAATAGGGTTAAGTCACTCTATTTCAAGCATTCGACGCCAGGCTTGTGTTTTTTGCTCTCGACTCATCGCAGCATGCGCTGGGCTAGTGGATGGCAGCTTTACAAGTTTATAGTTGTGTTCGTTCATTAACGGAACTTGATACTTATTGAATAATGAAAAGGCAGCACCGCCATTGAGGCCAATCATTTTTATTGACGGGTGTTGCGCGAGTAATTGATTGATTGGGTTCAATACTTCAGAGCCTGCAATAATAGCCGAGTCTAAGCTGCCTTTTCTCTCACAGGCAGCCAGTACATCCCACACGGCGACTTGTCGCGCAAGCAGCGCTGCCGTATTTAATGCATATTCGTCACTTAATTCAAAATTGAATAGCTGAGATACAACGGGCCAAAACGCATTTTGCGGGTGCGCGTAATATTGTTGATGCGTAATAGACTGCACACTGGGCATCGAACCCAGAAGTAAAATATGGGGCTGCTCACCAACCAGTGGTGATAAGCCCTTGATTTTATCGCTGTGTGACAGCGTTAGATGGGTAGTGGCTAACTCGCTTCCGCGCGTTGCTTTTTATCTTCGTAAACAAATAGGGGCCGTGTGCCTTCGTTCACCACTGATTTGTCGATGATGATTTTCTTTACGCCATCAAGTGACGGTAGTTCATACATTGTTTCAAGCAAAGCACGTTCGATGATTGAGCGTAGTCCTCTAGCACCTGTTTTGCGATCTTTTGCTTTAGCGGCTATCGTCTTGAGCGCATCATCACGAAACTCTAGGTCCACCCCATCAAATTCCAATAGTTTTTTATATTGCTTAACGAGCGCATTTTTTGGCTCAATTAAAATACGGACTAAGGACTCTTCGGTTAACTCTTCAAGGACGGCATGTACTGGCAAACGACCGACGAATTCAGGGATCAGTCCATAGCGAACTAAGTCTTCTACTTCAAGGCTGCCAAGTAATTCGCCTGAGCGGTCTTCCGCTGTCTTGTCGTTTATTTCAGCTCCGAAACCAATGCCTGATTTTTCAGTACGCTGCTGCACCACCTTTTCAAGGCCAGCAAATGCGCCGCCCACAATGAATAAGATATTGCGTGTGTCAACTTGTAGAAACTCTTGTTGCGGGTGCTTGCGCCCGCCTTGCGGAGGAATAGAAGCAACCGTGCCTTCGATCAGTTTGAGCAAGGCCTGTTGTACACCTTCGCCAGAAACATCACGGGTGATAGAAGGGTTGTCTGATTTACGTGAAATTTTATCGATTTCATCGATGTAAATAATACCCATCTGCGCGCGGTCTACATCGTAATCACACTTTTGCAACAGCTTTTGGATGATATTTTCTACGTCTTCACCCACATAACCCGCTTCTGTAAGCGTTGTGGCATCAGCCATGGTGAATGGCACGTTTAACTGACGTGCTAACGTTTCGGCCAGCAAGGTCTTACCTGAACCTGTAGGCCCGATAAGTAAAATGTTACTTTTAGATAACTCGACATCCTCGTCGGGGTCTTCGTTCAGGATGCGCTTGTAATGATTATAAACGGCGACAGACAGCACTTTTTTTGCATCTGACTGCCCAATAACAAAATCATCCAAAATAGCATGGATTTCCTGAGGTGAAGGAGTGTGCGCCTCTCTAACTTCAGCATCGTCTGAAGTATCGGCCTCTTCACGAATAATGTCGTTACATAAATCAACACATTCGTCGCAGATAAAAACGGAGGGGCCTGCGATTAACTTGCGAACTTCATTCTGACTTTTACCGCAGAATGAGCAATACAGTAGCTTATCGTCTTCGTTATCTTGCCCTTTGTCTTTTGCCATTTGGTCGCTATTTGTTACAAATTGTCATATAAAGCGAGTATGTGGCAGTAAGCCACTAGATTTCAAGCACTAACTTACCGTTTTATGTATCTGAAAAGCCTAATAAAACAGGAGTTCGGGCAGACAATACCAAGACGGTAAAGCAAGAATTTAGCTTTTGGCGCTTCTCTTTTCTAATACTGAATCGATCAAACCGTACTCTACGGCTTCTTGCGCGCTCATAAAGTTGTCACGCTCCGTGTCTTTTTCTATCGTCTCTATAGGCTGACCAGAGTGGCCAGCCATGATTTGATTTAGTTCATCACGAATACGTAAAATCTCTTTCGCGTGGATATCAATATCCGTCGCCTGGCCTTGAAAACCACCCAATGGCTGATGAATCATAATGCGAGAATGTGGCAATGCGAAGCGCTTGTCTTTTGCCCCAGCGGTTAATAGCAACGCGCCCATACTTGCAGCCTGACCGATGCACGCTGTACTGACATCGGAGTGAATAAACTGCATGGTGTCATAAATAGACATCCCTGCCGTCACCGAACCTCCTGGGCTATTGATGTAAACGGAAATATCTTTTTCAGGGTTTTCTGACTCTAAAAACAACAATTGCGCGACCACCAAGTTAGCCATGTAATCTTCTACTTGGCCAACGATGAAAATTACGCGCTCTTTCAATAAACGCGAATAAATATCAAACGCACGCTCGCCGCGCCCTGTCGTTTCGATCACCATCGGCACTAAGCCGCCGGCTGCCTCTACCTGTGCTTGCGCACTGGCTTGGGCAAGTTCGCGTCCGGTCATTGACGTTAAGTCACCCAAATTTGGGCGTTCTAATCTAGCCATTGTTCATGAATTCCTCATAAGACTGCGTTACCTTTTTGATCTTAGCAGTCTCAAGCAGTTTAGCAACCACTTGTTCTTCAAGAATCACTCCGCCCACTTGGTTGCGTTGTGCTTCGTCATTCATTACGTGTTGAACGTACGCCTCTGGCTCTGAATAGCTGCCCGCCATTTCCGTTATACGCGCCTTCATTAAATCGTTATCCAATTCGATCTTCTCGCTTTCGATCACTTCACGTACCAATAAGCCTAGTTTCACGCGCTTTTTAGATTCTTCTTCAAAATTCTCTCGCTTGACGAAATCTTTTGCCGGCATACCTTGCTGTTCAAGCTGCTTAGTAATTTGCTCCATTGCGCGTTCGATTTCATCGTTCACCATCGCTTGCGGCAGTGGGAAATCATCCGCTTGCGCTAAAGCGTCCATTACTTGGTTACGCAGCTCTGTGCGTTGCTTTTGACTAAGCTCGCGCTCTAGCCCTGTGCGGATTTCCTTACGCATGGCGTCAAGACCATCCATCACACCCATGCCCACTGCAAAGTCATCATTGAGCTCTGGCTTCGAACCCACGCTCACTTGCTTTACTGAGATAACAAAGTCGGCTGTTTTACCGGCGACTTCTTGGCTTTGGTAGTCTTCAGGGAATGATACTTGCACGTTCTTTTCTTCACCTGCTTTAGCGCCCATCACGCCTTGCTCAAAATCAGGCAAAAATTGACCCGCTCCCATCACTATTTGGGCATCCTTCATCTCTCCACCATCAAAAGGAACGCCGTCGATAGAGCCCGCAAAGTCAACCGTGACTTGGTCGCCGTCTTCTGCGGCTTTATCCGCTTCGGCGTACGTCATGTTGCGCTCACGGATAGACTCTATAGTCCGCTCTATATCCGCATCGGCGACTTCAACTTCAGGCTGGGTAATTTCAGCTGCTTTCATTGAGGGCAGTGTCACTTCAGGAAATACTTCAATTTCAACGTCGAAGTTAAAGTCTTTGTTTCGCTCTAATTGAGTCGGTGTGATATTCACTAAACCCGCTGGTGTGATCTCTTCTTGTTGCAAGGCTTGTGGATAGTACTTGTTAATTAAGGTATCCATGGCATTACGTGCTGCTTGGCCACCAAATTGCTGCTCTAGCATTTTGGCAGGAACCTTGCCTTTTCTAAAACCCGGTATCTTAGCCGAGCCTTTGAATTTATTTAGTTCAGAATCAATATGTTTATCGAATTCTTGCGCTGGCACACTAATGGATAATTTACGGCCAATACCTTCTTGCTTCTCGACTGATACTTGCATCGTATAAGTAATTTATATGTGGGATTATTAGATAGTAATAAAGGGGTCATACCCCAAGCAGGAAAAATGGTGCGAAAGGAGAGACTCGAACTCTCACAGGTTACCCTACTGGTACCTAAAACCAGCGCGTCTACCAATTCCGCCACTCTCGCATAAAACTTGTAGCATTTTCACCAGACCACCTTGGTAGGGGCAAATCTAGTGTTCACAATATGGGGTGAACGATGGGGCTTGAACCCACGACCGCCGGAATCACAATCCGGAGCTCTACCAACTGAGCTACGCTCACCATATCACACCAACCATATATAATTCATATACATAATTAATGTACGTTGGATGTTTCGTGTCACCCATCACTGCCAATAATGGCGCGCCCGACAGGACTCGAACCTGTAACCTACGGCTTAGCTTACCCACTACGGTTTTCACCGCCAAAGCCCACATTAAATGTAGCCCTGTTTGGGGTCTGGACTATATCTTCACCATCTCAGGTGGGACACGTATAGTCTCTAGGGATCCCGACAATTCAGCGCTTACCAAGCAGCTATAACTAACATAGCAGCCTCCTTCAGCACCTCGCGGTTTCCTCGGTATTGCCAGAGTAGTTATGTAACACAACCACTGTCAGGTTTCACCGATACAGTGTCCTCCACTTTACGGGTTTTGTTTCCCCGAAAAGGCTCCTATTTTGCTAAACACACCCACTGCACGCAGTAGAGTATTTAAGGCTTAAAGGCCGTTGCTCTATCCGGTTGAGCTACGGGCGCCTTAAAGCTGAAAGTTTGGCCGAAACCGCTCATTCAACTATCAAAAAAATGGTCGGGGCAGAGAGATTCGAACTCCCGACATCCTGCTCCCAAAGCAGGCGCGCTACCAGACTGCGCTATGCCCCGAATACCTAGTTTTAGCGTACGATAAGACCAGCTCAAAGCACCAACGAAAACAGGGTGGGCGACTATACTGAGTTCATTTTAAAAGGTCAACACTTCCCAGCGGCAGAAACCCAATAAAAATGGGCCGAGTGAAAGAATGATTTTAGTGAAACTCGAATCCCTTATGCAAGATTTAACGGCTGAACGAGTTCGGCAAATAGTTAAGCGTGAATTATTCTAAAACGCATTAGGATATTAGGACACTGAATGCATCGCCAACAGCGTGGTAAGTAATCTAATTGGTAAATCGACCTTTCTTGATTCGAACGGCCTCCATCATTTCAACCTCCCTTGAACCAGAAATAACAATGCTTGAGTCTGGCACGTAATCGAGCAGCTTATCACCGCGCTCATAGGGTACCGAATTTAATATGACCCGCATCGCGTTTAGTCTAGCTTGAAACTTATCGTTTGAACGTATGACGGTCCAAGGCGACTCTGCTCGGTGAGTCCGCTTTAGCATTTCATATTTTTGCGTGGTGAAATCATCCCAACGCTCTTGCGCCTGTAAATCTACTTCACTCAATTTCCAACCGCGTAAAGGGTCTGACTTACGCCGCTTAAACCGTTTAGCTTGCTCACTTTTTGTCACACTAAAGTACAGCTTTACAATGATCGTACCGGTGCGCACCAAGTCCTTTTCAAATCCAACCACACCCTTCATGAAGTTTTGATATTCCTCCGGTGTACAAAACCCCAATACGGGCTCGACCATTGCTCGGTTGTACCAGCTACGGTCAAATAACACGACTTCACCGCCACGCGGAAAATGCTCAACATAGCGTTGAAAAAACCACTGCGTACGCTGCATTTGGCTCGGTTTACCTAGCGCCACCACACGGTAACGTTTTTCATTCATATAGCGGGTAATACGGCGAATGGTGCCGCCTTTACCAGATGCATCGCGTCCTTCGCACACGATAATCATTCGGCGTTTAGTCAACTCTAAATAATTTTGTAGGCGAATAATCTCAGCTTGATAAGGCCGTAGTGCACGTTCCTTCTTCGCCTTGGCAATTGCTTTGCTAGCTTTTACCGAAGTAAATTTCTTCAGCTTTTTGCGCAGATTAGCGTTTTCGATTTGTAAGTCTTCAATCCCTACAATAGGAGAAACATTGTTGGTTTTTTTAGCGTTTGTCATCGACTAATTATAGCTGATACGGTATGAACGGGTAATCAACCTATTGTTTGACACGCTTTACCGCGCAAAGCCTAGATCTTTATGTAAAGCTCTGTTCCCTACTGCGGCTTAATCTGCATTGTAGAATAAATAGTAAAGCACTGAGACGCAATTGAATCTATCCTTGTGATGGATCAATGGGAAAATAACAATGGTAAGGTCGGTGATCAGTCACTCTTAACTAAAATAAATTAGCTAGAAATGAGAGGTGGTCACGCATTACCCACCAACTATTCTCTTGCAATAACAAAGGTAAAAACATGACGAACATAAACTCGACAGATCGCAAACTCGCAGCAGCCACTGGGCTATATCTAGAAGGCATTCGGGATGGCCAACCAGAATCTGCTCTAAGCAAATACACAGGCCATCGGTATACACAACATTCCACTGGAGTGGGTGATGGTAAAGAGGGCTTTATGGCGTTTTTTACTCCGTTTTTGGAACACAACACTAGCCGTGATATCCGTGTAGTACGCGCTATCGTTGATGGATCATACGTATTTTGCCATGTGTTCCAATCCCTTAATCAAGGCGAGTCGCAATGGGTAACAATGGATATGTTCGATACAGATAATAATGATCGTATCATTGAACATTGGGATGTAATTGCCGCCTACCAAGAACAATCCATTTCTGGGGCTGATATGGTTGCGGGTGAAACTTCAATTACCGATATCGCTTCGACTGATGAAAATAAAGCCCTAGTAAAAGAATTTACCAAGCAGGTACTTGTTCAGCGCGAACACGATAAAGTGCCCAATTTTGTTAGCGCTGATTGCATTCAGCACAACCCTCAAGTTGTAGCCGGTGCAGTTGGACTGCAATCTGCGTTGAATAGCGGCGTTATGGGTGAATACGAAATGCTGTTTAAGGTAATAGGGCAGGGTAATTTTGCTGTTAGTTATTCTAAAGTGTTCCAATCAAGTACTGACTCAGCGGTGTTCGATGTATACCGCCTAGCGGAAGGAAAGATTGTTGAGCATTGGAGTCTTGCAGAGCAAATTTTGCCACGAGAGCAATGGGGTAACTCCGGTAAATTTTAGATAGCCATAGCTATGCTAGAAAGATTAAAGAAGATAAACACTAAATTTAAGAGTGACTAATCGCGCCTTGAGTCAATGAATTACAAACGTATAGAAGCCTTTTTCTGGGTGGCGAAACTAAGAAGCTTTAGTAAAGCCGCAGAACAGCAATGCACTACACAGCCAGCAATTTCCTCTCGAATTGCTATCTTAGAAAAAGAATTAGACGTTAAATTATTTGAGCGAGATGGTAATGCTAAAGTGCTGTTAACCTCTAAGGGGCATGAACTAATACCTTATGCAGAGAAATTGGTTTACTTTTCTAAGGAATTTGCCAACGCGGCAAATAATTCGGTGGCGTATTCTGGTTTACTGCGCCTAGGGGTTTCAGAAACAATTGCGCACTCATGGTTATCGACGTTTTTAAAGCGTTTTCAACAAGATGCCCCGGCAGTGACTACGGAGCTAACCGTAGATGTTTCGACTAATCTCACAAAGTTATTGCTAGATAGCTCAATTGATATCGCATTTCTGTTAGGGCCACTGCCAGAACCGAGTGTTGTTAATCACCACTTAGCGAACGTCCCGTTAGTATGGGTGGCCAGTCCAGAATTAGGAGTGACAACTGAGAATATATCAATCACTAACTTGGCGCAGTGGCCGATTATCACCTACGCGCGCAACACGATTCCATATAATGAAATACATCGCGAATTTTCCAAATCTTCAGATCGACCCGCGAGAATATTCGCGTCTAGTTCTCTAGCTGTTTGTCGACGTTTAGTACTAGATGCAGTTGGAGTGTCAGCATTACCAAGTGTGGTTATCGCTGATGATATCGCAGCGGGTAAAGTGAACGTAATTAATACTGATTGGCATCCGTCTGACCTTAGCTTTACCGCTTCATATCCAATGGCGCCTCACAAGCCAGAGTTTTTACCAATGATAGAACTGGCTAAGTCAATTATGAATAGTTAAATGCAAATTCAATTTAATAAATTAATATTATAGAAATACAAAAATAATCATTATTTGAATTTATAGAAATAATTCACTAAGATGAATGACTTCAGCTTCTGCAAAACGTTTTGCAGAGCAATATTAGATCAACTAGCCTAAATTGAACCAACTCAGCAACATTCGCGCAACAATACGCAGCGGTGACTTTCAAGCCAATACTAGTGGCCTAATGCCCAATCTTGTGCAAGGCAATTTAGTGATCTTGCCAGAGCAATGGGCCGATGAGTTTGTCGAATATTGTAAAAATAATCCAAAGCCGTGCCCACTTATTGGTGTATCTCGACCAGGAGACCCATCATTACCGGAGTTAGGTGAGAATATCGACATCCGAGTCGATGTACCGCAATATCATGTGTACCAAGATGGGAATTTAGCGTCAAGTCCCAGTGATGTTATTAGCCATTGGAAGGACAATTCTGTAGCGATCGTATTGGGGTGTTCTTTTTCATTTGAACAAGCCTTACAAGCAGAAGGAATTGCAGTACGAAACGTTGAATTAGGTTCTAATGTTTCAATGTTTGACACCCATATTGCCACACAAGCGACCGACCACTTTTCATGTAATATGGTCGTTACGATGCGGCCATTTAAACAAGACAAGGTGGATGAGGTGGTTCGTATTACTAGTCAGTTTCCTAAAGCCCATGGCAGTCCAATTCATATTGGTGACCCTAGTGAAATAGGCATCTCAGATTTGAATGCCCCACACTATGGGTCACCCGTACCGATGGAAGACGACGATGTGCCAGTATTCTGGGCATGCGGAGTGACGACTCAAAAAGCGGTGACGAATGCCAAACTACCCGAAGTGATTACTCATGCTCCAGGAAAAATGTTAATCACAGACAAGCTCTATGCGCAACTAGCATAAAGGCTAAAATATGGAGCAAACCACATAACTAACCCTAAAAAGACGAAGAGGAATACTATGAAACACACAACATTAACGGCCGCAATAATCGGTCTTTCACTGTCTGGCGCAGCGTGGGCTGAAAAATGGGATATGCCAACTCCTTACGGAGATGCAAACCACCCAACTCAAGTTGCGCGACAGTTTGCTGAAGAAGTCTCGGCAAATGCAGGTGAAGCTTTATCAATCAAGGTACATTCGGGCGGTTCATTAATCAAACACCCAGAAATCCACCGAGCGGTTAAATCTCGACAGGTACAAATTGGTGAAGTATTTATTGGTCGATTAGGTAATGATCACCCAATTTTCAAACTCGACAATATTCCTTTTTTAGCCACTGATTTTGAGGCGGCTGAAAAGCTATACCAAGCCTCTAAACCAGAAATTGAAAAACAGCTTAGTAGCGACGGTTTAAAATTACTTTATACCGTGCCATGGCCAGCGCAAGACTTATATTCCAACAAATCAGTTGAAAGCTTAGCAGATCTGTCAGGTTTAAAGATGCGCGCGTACAGTCCAACCACTTCTCGCCTAGCCGATTTAATGGGCACTACTCCTGTAAACGTACCATTTAGTGATGTAGCGCAAGCTTTCACTACCAGCGTGATCGACGCCATGATCACTTCGCCTAGCACTGGTGTGAACAACCAAAGTTGGGATTACATCACGCACTTCACTACCGTAAGCGCTTGGATCCCAAAAAATATGGTGTTCGTAAATAAGAAAATATTCGATAAGCTAGATGCCGACACACAAGCTATTGTGATGACAGCGGCAGCTAATGCCGAGAAGACGGGCTGGGAACTAGGCCGCAAGAATGGCGTTGAACACACCAATATTTTACGTGAGAAGGGCATGACTGTTTCTGCGCCTTCCGACACCCTTCAATCTGAGTTACGAGCTATCGGTGAGACGATGGTTGACGAGTGGCTAGAAGAATCTGGTGACACAGGTAAGGCGATCATCTCCAGCTTTAGCCAATAAAACCTGGTCAATTTTATGAGTGTCTTATCGCGCACCTGCGGGCGCGCTTTTTTGTAACGGCCAATTTGACGAGTCTAAGCGGTCGCTGCTGATGCCGTTGTAGTTGTATATCGGCCTCTGTTACTCTCACTTCCATCTATGAAATCGTTCAGAAGCTTTTTGTATTTCGTCTCTGCATGGGGTTCAGGGTCATGCCTCGTCCTGATGACCGTGCTGATACTGGCGCAAATCATTGCGCGATTTATTGGTGTGGTCATCCCCTCTTCTGAAGACTTCGCGGGGTGGTTATTGTCCGCCACTATTTTTTTCGGCTTAGCCTATACCTTTAATGAAGGCGGCCATATTCGCGTGACTATATTGCTAATGCGTTTGTCGGGGAAAACGCGACGACTATTTGAATGGGTCAACATCAGTGTTGGTTTGTTGATAGTTGCGTTCTTGGCTTATTACACCGTTTTTACTGTTTACGAATCATTCGATTATCAAGACGTAACTGATACGTATCTAGCGATGCCGCTATGGTTGGTGCAACTACCCATGGCCATTGGTTCTGTTTGTCTGTTATTCGCGTTTTTAGACAGTTTTTTGCAGATGCTGCAAGGAAAAGTTCCTGGTTATATGCAAAACGAAGGCGAACAGGATAGAGAGAGTTAAGCGGTGGATATCTCTATCATCAGTATCGTCCTGGCAGTCGCAATGATGTTAATGCTGATCAGTGGGGTGTGGATTTCACTCACTCTCACTGGTTTGGCTGTCATTGGTTTAATGCTAATCGAAAATTCTAGCATTGGCCTTTTACTCGGCACTTCTTCTTGGAGCGCGACGACAGCTTGGTCGTTAACGGCCTTGCCATTGTTTATCTGGATGGGCGAAATCTTATTTCGTACGCGTTTATCAGAAGATTTGTTTCAGGGCTTGTCTCCAATCTTATCCAAGCTACCGGGGAAACTCTTGCACGTGAACATTTTAAGCTGCGGCATCTTCGCTGCGGTTTCAGGTTCGTCCGCTGCGACTGCTGCCACCATTGGCCGCATGACGTTACCAGAGCTATCAAAGCGCGGTTACGATGACAAAATGTCTATAGGCACCTTGGCAGGCTCTGGCACATTGGGCTTACTTATTCCGCCTTCAATTATTCTCATTGTTTATGGAGTCGCTGCTGAAATATCTATCGCGCGCTTGTTTCTAGCCGGTGCATTACCTGGTGCATTACTGGTCGGTCTATTTATGCTCTACACCATGGGTTGGTCTGTATTCAAAGACAAAGGCGCTGCAGATAGCAATAACGAAAGTTACAGCCTAAGAGAAAAACTGGTCGCACTGAAAAAACTACTTCCCATTGTCGTATTAATTGGCGGGGTGTTGGGCTCTATTTACCAAGGTATTGCTACACCGACCGAAGCGGCGGCATTCGGTGTGTTTGGTGCGCTCAGTTTGTCGGTAATCACGGGAAGCTTCACGCTGGCCAGCTTTAAAGAAAGTATTTTGGGTGCCGTAAAAAGCTCATGCATGTTGGGCCTGATTTTAGTCGGTGCGCACTTTTTAACTTTGGCGATGGGTTTTGTTGGCATTCCTAACGCCCTTGCTGAATGGATAGCTTTGCAAGATTTATCTACCATCGCATTAATTCTCTACCTCACACTATTTTTCGTGGTGCTAGGTTGTTTTCTAGACGGTATTTCAATCGTACTGCTCACCACCTCCATCATCTTACCGATGGTATCGCAAGCAAATATCGACTTAATTTGGTTTGGAATATTTTTAGTGCTGGTTGTTGAGATGTCGCAAATTACTCCGCCAGTGGGGTTCAATTTGTTTGTTATTCAATCTTTAACTGGCAAGGACATTCTCTATATTG
Source organism: Candidatus Poriferihabitaceae bacterium (assembly GCA_965237995.1). GTDB lineage: Bacteria > Pseudomonadota > Gammaproteobacteria > Arenicellales > Poriferihabitantaceae > JAAELZ01. The sequence goes on along the minus strand of CBDEGO010000006.1, from coordinate 26,490 downwards.
CCATAGCGGCATTACCGTTCTTTTTAATGATCGCGGTAGCCATTGTGATAATCACGATTTTCCCAGATATCGCACTTTATTTACCAAAACTAATGATTAGCGGTTAAAGCGTTTATTACTTAAACCATTGGTACGGCGATATCTAAACTGGATGCAATAGTTGATGATGTAGCCTATTAGGTTAATCGTGCTGGTAACCAATGAAAGCTTTATTGGGGTTCGGTACAAGAGACCCACCCACGAGTTTTGCTTTCCGATTGTGTTTAGTGATGGCCCATACTTTATGCCTGAATATGACCGTATGCCTTGAACCAGCTAGATATTTAGCTTATGTTGTCTATTCCTTGAATCTTACAATGATAAATCTGATGACTAAAATAATTGTGGCGTTAAATCATGCACTATTCATAGGTTTGGCTCTGTTTGGTCTTTCAGCGGCTAGCCATGCTCAAATCACCACGACGCAAGTTACAGAATCTATATTCGTGCTGAGCGGAAAGGGTGGCAATATTGGTGTTTTCACGGGGGCGGACGGCACTTTTATGGTCGACGATAAATTCGCTGACATGAGTAAACAGATAACAGCCGCCATTGCAAAGCTAGGCGGAGAACACCCAAAGTATTTGTTCAATACCCACTTTCATGGTGACCACACAGGTGGTAATCAGGGTTTTGGGATGGAAGGGTCAACGATAATCGCGCATCATAATGTGCGTAAACGCTTAGCAGAGGGTTCCACTATTGCCACTTTCAACATGGTAACGCCGCCTGCACACAGTGATGCTTTGCCTGATATCACCTTCGATAGTGACGCGGCTTTTCATATCAATGGAGAGCGTGTACGCATCTATCACGCGCCAGAAGCACATACCGATGGCGACTCCATCGTTCATTTTGAAGGTTCAAATGTTATCCATGCAGGCGACATCTTTTTCAATGGCTTTTACCCATTTATCGACGTTAGCAATGGCGGCTCTGTGCAAGGGGTGATTGATGCTGCAAATAGCATTTTAGCCTTAAGTGACGCCAACACGAAAATTATTCCCGGCCATGGCCCCATGGCTAACAAAGCAGACTTAACCAGTTATCGCGATATGCTAGTTACCGCACATGCGGCATTAAAGGCGCTTAAAGACCAAGGTAAATCCGCTGAACAAGCTGTTGCTGAAACGCCCCTATCAGACCTAGATGAAGATTGGCGATCTGGCATTTTCAGCAGTGACAAATGGATTTCAATTATTTACGATGGGATCTAATTAGGCGATATCTATTTAAACATCGCCAAAGTGTGGATGAGTACCTTTTTTGGAGCGAAACGTAAGTGGCTACTACTCAGCAGAATACCTCTAATTCGCGGCGGTTAGTTTTTCAAAAAATTGAATTCACCACACCGCGCGTGGCACAAAGTAGGCGTGCCTTTCTAACATCATTGAAACAATGGCTTAGGTAACATAGGACACAGCCTATTAATGACTTAATTAGCCTTAGCGCAAAATTCATTGGGCTGAGTATCGCAAATTTTATTGCGCAATCTAATTGCTTTCCACTTGCGAGGTTTATGTCCCTTTTTTAACCAATATTTTAAAGTACTTTCGTCTGAGACCATAAAATAAGTCCCACTAGTGGCCGATTTAAATAAGTAAGAGCCTGTCGGTGCTCTTTTTAATTCCGATAATAGTCGAGGCATATTATTAGAGGACATTATTTGATGCACATTGGCACGACTGTCAACCTTATCAAACAACCACTCGAGGGAAGGATGAAAATCATACCCCTGTTCAGATTTTGTTTGAGTAGTTTTAGGTGGTAAAGTATCAGCTATAACGATGTCAGAAGTTACAACACTGGATTTAGAGACATAAAGATCGAGTTTACTTTGAAGCTTAGCCAAAGACTTTTTCAAATCGCTGTTCTCACTTAAAAGCTTGTTTTCTAAATTTGTCAAGCGAGTTAGGTTGTCGGCTTTAGTGGAGGCCAGGTCATCAGTCAATATTTTTATAGTGGCTGCTAGCTTATCTGCTGAGACCGAGTTAGAATTTCGTTCATCGATAGCCGTAGCCAATTTAGTTTGCACCGCTTCTATCTCACTACTTAGTTGAGTTTTCTCGTTCTGTAGGTCGGTATTAAAGCCACCTTTAATAGACTTTATATCATCGGTCAATGCCTTTTCAGTGGCAGCTAATTGATCGGTTGAAGCTAAGTTAGCGGTTCGCTCGTCAATAACCGTAACAAGTTGAGCTTGCACTGCTTTTATTTCAGTGCCAAGTTGAGTTTTTTCGTTCTGCAAGTTGGTATTAATAACAACGTTGTTTGATTCCATTTTACGGTCAACAACAGCAACAAGAAAATCAATATCCTCTTTGCGTTCATCCTGCACTTTCTGCGTGATCGTTTCGAGCGTATTCTTTGAAACGAAGTCACTCGTTTTCTTTTCTAACAGACCTATCAACTCAGACAGGTTAGTTTGCTGAGAAACCTCAAGCTTTTCATGTAAAGTATTTAGCCTCGCTTCAAGGTCGCTAAATTTTGTATCCATTATTGGCTTACGATCCCCAACCAATTTTGAAATAGCTTTTTCAATACTTAAATTTAAATCATTGGTCAAGGCCTTTTCAGTCGTCCCCAGTTGATCAGCTAAGACTAGATTACCGGTACGTTTATCGATAGTCGTAATCAGCTTGGTTTGCACCGCGTCTATCTCACTTCTTAGTTGAGCCCTCTCGCGCTGTAGATTGGCATCAAGGTCTGCTACGGTTACAGCCATAGAAGATACTAGATCCTTAAGCAGCGCCTTTTCAGTAGTTTCTAGTTGATCGGCTGAGACCAAATTAGCCGTTCGCTCATCGATAGCCGTAGCAAATTTAGTTTGCACTGCTTCTATTTCACTGCTTAGTTGCGCTTTTCCTTGCTGCAGGTCAGTATTAAAGTCAGCTTTAGTGGATGCTAGGTCATCGGCTAATGCCTTTTCAGTAGCCGTTAGTTGATCGATTGAGACTAAATTAGCCATTCTCTCGTCGAGAGTCGTAGCCAATTGAGTTTGCACCGCTTCTATCTCGTTGCTTAGCTGTGCTTTCTCGTTCTGTAGATCGGTATTAAAATCTGCTTTGGTAGAGACTAAGTCATCGGCTAATGTTTTTATAGTGGTCGCTAGTTGATCGGCCGAGACTGAGCTAGAAGTTCGTTCATCTTCCATCTCGCTACTTAGTCTAGTTTTCTCGTGTAGTAAGTTGGTATCAAAGTCCGCTTTGGTGGATGCTAGATCATCAGCTAACTTCTCTAATTGATCGGCTGAGACTAAATTAGCAGTTCGCTCATCGATAGCCGTAACAAGTTTAGCTTGCACCGTTTCTATCTCACTAATCAATTGAGCTTTTTCGTTCTTTAGGTCAGTATTGAAATCAGTTTTAGTGGACGCAAGATCATCGGACAGTGCCTTTATAGTGGTCGCCAGTTTATCAGCTGAGACTATGCTAGAAGTTCGTTCATCCTCCATCTGGCTGCTTAGGCGCGTTTTCTCACTCTGCAGGTCAGTATTAAAGTCAGCTTTGGTCGAGGCGAGGTCATCAGCTAACGCCTTTACAGTGGTCGCGAGTACACCGGCTGAGACTAAATTAACGGTTCGTTCATCGATAGCAGCAGCGAGCTTGGCTTGCACAGCATCTATCTCGCTGCTTAGTTGAGCTTTCTCATTCTGCAGGTTGGTATTAAAGTCCGCTTTGGTCGATGCGAGATTATCGGCCAATGTTTTTACCGTGGTCGCTAGTTGGTCAGCTGAGACTAAATTAGCGGTTCGTTCATCAATAACCGATGTAAGTTCAGCTTGCACTGTGTCTATTTCGCTACTTAGCTGCGCTTTCTCTTGCTGCAGATTAGTATTAAAACCAACACTGGCAGACGCGAGGTCATTGGTCAATGTTTTGACAGTCGTCGCTAGTTGATCAGCTGAGACTAAGTTAGCTGCTTTTTCATCGAAAATAGTAGAAATCTTGGATTCTACCGCCTCCATGTCACCGCCTAATTGAGACTTAGATGGATTAGATTCAGACGCATTTGAAACATGGGTGTTTATATCATTTGCCGCACTGAGAGCGACTCTGTCGTTAGTGGTATCCGCTGGCTGTTGCGCTGACGCTACACTCGGTAGAATTATATTTTGGCCTACTTTCAGGCTATCATTGGGTGATAGGCCATTTAGTGATAACAATAAATTTAATCTAGTTTTGTAACTACCCAGTTGTTTAGGTAACCGTTCCGCTAACCCACCTAAGTAGTCTCTTTTTTGCACCGTATAAACGGCCCCGTTGACGGCGCTTGCAGAATCCGTTGCAGCATCACTGAGCTGTTCTTGCCCGTGTTTACCCTTGACGATCGTGTAGTCTTTAGAAGCAATGATGCCGTTTGCGTTAATCTCCAGAGTAATATCGAAATCAGAGTCGAAAATGATATCGCTACTCAATTCGACAAATGATCGTTCACCATCCGTGACAAAAGACGAAAGCAAAGCATGACTATCACCCTCGGCCACAGTTATATATCCATTGACCGATTCAAGAGATATAGATTCTAAATCAAAAATTTCTATAAACCCTCGATAACCGCTGGAGTCATCGTTATTAAAAACCATTAACTCACCCAGAGCTAGTGAATAAGCGCGACAACAGTAAAAAAGAACAATAAAGACGCTATACTGCAAAAAGCGCGCTTTACGACCAACGGATGAATAGTGCATAGTCCTTCATATTTTAAAACAATCCGTAATCTACCTTACGAGCCACATACAATCCATTGCTTTTGACTAAGTTGATGAAATCAAAGGATATCGTCGGGTCATACAATGCAAGATCAAGATAACCTAGAGTTGCTTCGTTCTTTCCTCAGCGCATGGGACCGTGCGGATGTGGATGAACTGATGGCGCTACTAGCAGAAGGTTGTGTTTACCAGTCGTCATTAGGGCCAGAACCCGGCAAAACCTACTCTGGTAAAGAGGACTTGAAACACGCATTTACTGACATGACAGCGACTGAAACTGAAATTGAGTCCCGCCAAGGACGCGCTTGGGTCAGCGGCGAACATGGTTTCGTCGAGTGGTCTTATACTAAATTAGCAGACAATGGCGCTCTATTCGAAATACGTGGGCTTGACGTCATTCACATCCTTGGAGGCAAAATAAAATCTATCGATGCCTATCGAAAGTCATTTTGATGTTTATCAGTAGTGTTTCGTATCGCATCAGTCTTTATCATACTTCACCGCATATCCAACTTAGAAGTAATTTGCGCGACCACCTGATCTGTAGACAATGCATCTGATTTAACCACTAATGTATTGGGGGAGGAAATCGCGTTGTATGTGGAGGGCCCCTCGCGGTCATCGGCACTTTCTAAAAAGATTGGCTGTATTGAACCGCCCTGCATCCGAACAATTTTAGATAGATCGCGTACATTTTGTGCCTCATCATTAGTATGTACTAACGTGAGAATCAACCCTTCTAAATTGTTCTTACATGCTTTACCGATGCTGATCGCACGAACACTATCAATAAAATTGAAGAAGTCCCCATGGCCTTGTTTAGGGCAGACCGACAGCGCCAAGTCAACAAAGGTTTGGTTATGAATAATGGGGGTTTCCCATTGCTTTGACAACGCTGCCGCGACGGCAGTTTTACCGCTGTTAGGCGCGCCATGTATGATAATTAACTTCATATTCCAGTCATATTGGTAGGTGAAATATTGCTGACCAACCAATTGGCAAAATTAGCGACACTGGGTTCTAGCGCTTCGCAATATCGGCCCTGTTTTACAAAAGGAGAGGTGTATCCAGCTTGCTGTTTTTCTTGTACGATAAAATCTTCTTCCAATGCGACTTTAAAGCGGTCGTAATATTGCGGTACATATTGCTCAAAATCATCGCGAGCTAAAGTTGAATTAGGAAAGGCCATGTTCATTCGCACCAAAGTGCGGTTGGGTGCCAACGGTGTAACTTCAAACATCCACATACTGTCGCTTGAAGCCGCAAATGTTAAACCGGGGTATACCCAAGTGTACCGTGTTCCGCGGACATCTCGCCCTTGTAAGCTTTCAATTGGAGGGAACCCTCTAAACGTGGCTGCTTCGTCTAATATTAATCCGCCTGTGCCCTCGTGAGCGCCAAATTGGGTCGTGTACTCGCCCATCACAACATCGGCAGGATCTGGGGTTTCATATAAATAGTCGATCGAGCTTGGGTGCACCGTGGGTAAATGATAGTACTCGTTGAAAGTCTCCATAAATATTTTCCAATTAAAACTGACTTCAAATTCAGTATAGCGGGCAGTAGTGAGGTCACTCAAATTCCACGGAGTGTGGACATCAGAAAAATCGCCCAGCCATTGATCTAAATCCATGGCACTGCCATCAAGATTCACAAAAATAAAGCCGTCTCGCACCCCAAAGCGTACAGGGGTTAAACTGTGCGCGGATGGGTCAAAATTTGGCACGTCATGCATATTCGGCGCGCCAATCAGTTTGCCATCTAAGTCAAACGTCCAGCTATGAAATGGACAGCGGATTGCTTTGCAACTACCTTCTCCCTCAACCAAACGCGTGCCTCGATGGGTGCAACTGTTGGCGAATACCTTAATGTCGTTATCGCTATTTCTAGTGACGATAATAGGAACTCCGGCAATATTTAACGCAGCATAGTCGCCTGCATTTGCAACTCGGCCTACACGACCAGCACTGCACCAACTGCGTTGGAATAATTCTAGTTCTGCTGCCAAATAGCGTTCGTCGGTATAACACCACGCAGGCAAGGTGCTTGCTTGCGCAACTGGTAATTTAACCGACTCGTACAGCTTCGGGTCTAGAATATTTTGTAACATAATGCTCTCCTCAGGATTGTTTGAACAGCCACCAACTCCATTTGGTCGCTATAGGAAATTGCGAATTTATGCTTCCTTTTTATGACATGCAAACTTTATTTCTCTTGGATGCAGCTTTGTGCCAAAATTCTTAGCCTAGCGCATACTGAAAATAATCATGATTGAATCACTCGCAATAAATGGTCAACGCCTCTGGGACAGCATTATGGCCATGGCCGAAATTGGCCCAGGCGCCCAAGGTGGTTCCAGCCGATTAGCCCTTACAGATGACGATAAACTAGGCCGCGACCTCTTCACCAAATGGTGCGTTGACGCGGGCTGCACTATGCGTATCGACGACATGGGCAATTTATTCGCACGCCGAGTAGGCAGAGATAACACCCTTGACCCTATCGCTGCTGGCAGCCACTTAGATACACAACCGCATGGCGGCAAGTTTGACGGCGTGTATGGTGTACTGAGCGCTCTGGAAGTAGTACGAACGCTAAATGACCATGACGTGGAAACGGATGCACCGATTGAAATAGTTGTGTGGACCAACGAAGAAGGCTCACGCTTTGCGCCAGCCATGGTGGCCTCCGGCGTATATGCGGGGCTGTTTGACAAAGAACACACTTGGGCCATAACCGATAGTGAAGGTGTAAGCATAAAGCAAGAGCTAGAACGCATTGGCTATATGGGAGACGAACCTTGTGGCCAGCATCGATTAGCCGCTCTGTTTGAAGCGCATATAGAACAAGGCCCCATACTCGAGCATACAAAAAACCAAATTGGAGTGGTCATTGGGGCGCAGGGGCAACGTTGGTATGACCTTGTCATCAAAGGCACCGACGCTCACGCTGGACCAACCCCAATGCCAGTCCGTAAAGATGCCTTAGTTGCCGCTGCTGAAATAATAACCGCCATACAAACGGTCGCTTTAAATCACCCACCATATGCTGTGGGTACCGTTGGTGAGATGCAAGTCAAGCCCAATTCGCGCAACACTATTCCTGGTGAGGTTTTTCTGTCCGTTGATATGCGTAATCCTAACGACGAAGTATTGGCGATAATGGACGAGGAATTTCGTGACTTAAGCGCCATTTGCGCCAAACAACACGGGGTGGAAATTAAAATAACCGAAATTTGGACTAAACCCGCAGTACGTTTTAACAAAGACTGCGTTGAAGCTGTCGCCAATGCAGCCAGCGATCTAGGCTATTCTCATCAAGAGATTGTCTCTGGCGCGGGCCATGATGCATGCCAAGTGTGTGAAGTAGTGCCAACCGGCATGATTTTTGTACCGTGTGCAGACGGCTTAAGCCATAATGAAGCGGAGAGCGCCGAACCAGCAGACCTAGAGGCAGGTGGAAATGTGTTACTACATGCAATGCTGGCCCTGGCATTAAAGTCGTGAACGCAATCTTGCTTTGTGCTTCGTTGCTTTTTTAATTGAATCGGTAAACTGTCGTGAGCCAAGATAAAATTTTAATTGTAGGTGCCGGTCCAACTGGATTAACCGCTGCAATAGAGCTAGCGCGGCGCGGCATCATACCCAAGATTATTGATAAGCGAGATGCTGCATCAACCTTAAGCCGTGCAGTAGGGATTACACCCCGAAGCCTTGAGCTGTTGTCTCACGCCGGCGTTTCACCACGATTAATCGCTGAAGGCGTGGCGATGGAAGGCTTATGTGTTTATCGCGCTGACAAACTATCGTTAGAGATGCCGCTTAATTCGAACCGCACGTATTATCCGACCATATTCGGTTTACCTCAAGATCGTACTGAAGCGATCATGTTAACTGTTCTTAAATCCTTGGGATCAAAAGTGAACTACAGCCTTGGCCTTGAAAGAATGAGTGAAGAAGATAACAAGCTCATTACAACCTTCTCAGATGGCACTAAAGAGCGCTTCGATCGCGTTATTGGCGCGGATGGTGTGCATAGCACAGTGCGAGAGTCTGCGGGGATACCCTACATCGGGTTTGACCTTCCTCAAATATGGTCGATCGCGGATGTTGATGTTGCCAATTGGCGGCACCCCGGAAAAATTACCTTAGTGCAAAGCGGCCCCGGAACGGTTCTGGTCGTTGCGCCGATGGGTGGTTCTCGCTACCGCGTTGTTGCAAGTTGTGAAGATGCACTAAAAGCACTGCCCATTCCTTTTGATGTATCCGAGATTCACCGTGAGAGCACTTTCTCCATTTCGGTTAGACAAGCCGCAACCTATTCGAGAAGCAATATACACCTAGCTGGTGACGCCGCTCACTGTCACTCGCCGGTTGGAGGACGCGGTATGAATTTAGGTATTGCCGATGCCGCAGAATTAGCCAAACGCCTGAGCAACGGATCTGTCGAAGATTACTCGGCGGCTCGCCATGAAATAGGGGCTAAGGCCATGGCGATGACAGAACGTGGCCGCAGAATGATAGGGGCCTTACGTGGCAAAGCCGGTTGATTTTTCCGACGCTTCTAGCGGCAGCAAATGCCATTGGACCAATAAAACCTAGGTTAGGACGATTTCTAGTTGAGTTTTAGTTAACAGTTTTCAAGCGTATATACCTAAGCGCAGTATAGATCCAGCTATAATAGTTAAAGAGCTGTTGTTCTTTCAGATACGACTCTATTGAACCAAGTTCAAGTCTTTCGTAAGCATAAAAATGCCCGACCTAGCCAACGCCAGACCGGGCACTTATATTTTAAATGGCAGCTTGTACTGCCTTCGAGTTTAGCTAGCGCTGGCTCGCACGGCTTCAACCGGATAACCTAAGAAATCTTGACCAGGCCACGCTTGATGGCAGGCGTGGCAAAAACCTTTCTCTTTCACCTTTAATTTTTTACCTTTCGCCTTAATACCTGAATATTTCCAACCACCGGTGTCAGGTGCGGCATCTAAACCGACTTTTTCCATAAACAATAAGGGCCCTTGCTGGTTTTTCCACTGGACTTAATGCTAAACGCTTCTTTAGCGATAATCGTTCCCACTGGCATTTCTGCGCCTGAAGTAGCGAACTTTACATATTCGTCATAACCAATGTCATTCACGTAGGTCATCAAATACTGTCCGCTGTGCATTCCGGGTGCTTGTGGAGCAATTGATGCGGCCTTCCAATCGGTATAGGCCATGGCTAATTTCTTACCTTTCTTCTGGTAACCTTTAATTAATTTAGGGCGTAAGCACTCGTACAGTGCTGATAAGTCTTCAATACTCATCTCAGCAGCCGGTTTCGGTGCAGTACATTTAGCAGCACTTGCAGCACCCATCCACGTGGTAGCCAGTAATACAATCAGTAATTTGGATAAAATTTTCATCATTATTTAAGCTTTGTTGTTTATTTAAGCGTACATTGATATACGCCACCTTGTTAAATATCCGCTACCTAACATCGACAAATAATTACGCAAAAGGTTCTACTAGGTATCGAAGCCTTAGTTGATATTATCGATGTACGATAGCTTATAACCGCGTTCGCGTGATTTTCTTTTCCCCATCTACAATTTCAATTTTATAATGACTTAACACTCGCTCTGTCGAAACTGGGTTTCGTTCTAATGGTTCTCCTACCCTCGTTGGTCGCCTCGTTTGCACCCCTCCACAATTAGGACAAACCCCATCAAAGCGACTGTCAATGCAATTCTTACAAAACGTGCATTCGAAAGAACAAATCATGGCCACATTACTATCAGGCGGCAAGTCGATATCACAACTTTCGCAGTTTGGTTTCATTATTAACATCGTTTAGTTTTTTAACAAGCCTCGGTTATTATACGTATACCAACATTTTATGAGTAGGCATGAGTCACTTCTCAACATCCACTGATGTTTCAATAAATGCGCTATAAAACGGGCAATATTATCTCGTCTAACTCCTTCGCAGAAAGCAAGCCTAGCTTTCTGCCAATGAGCTGTCCATCTCGATCATGGATTGTTGTAAATGGGAGACTACCTGGATTCCCCAAGCTTTTCATCCAATCCATGCCTTGTTGGTCGCCTGCTAGCAATTGCGGATAATTAATTGGCATACTGTCCACAAACCGCATGACATTGGCCGGCGCGTCATGCGCGATACCTATGAATTGTAGGCCTCGCGCACCTTTAGCACTTTGAATGTCCACAAATAAGGGGATTTCTTCACGACAAGGCTCACACCATGGTGCCCAATGGTTTACCACCACCACCTTGCCCAGGTATTGTTGCAAGTTCTGTGGTTTACCCTCTAGATCTTGCCACAGCAAATCAGGTAATTGCTGAGCCGAGCTTGGGTCAACAGTTATCATTTTAGTTTTATCAGGAATGGCGTTATCCGAGAAAAACCAGCCAGCTAATAAACCACTGGCACCTAACAACATATAAAATAAAACTAATTTGATACCCTTCATTGGGTTATTTGCTTTTCCATAAACACACTCATTGGGTCTGATGGATACACACCATACGGGCCTCGATGGCAATAGCCGAGTTTTTCATATAAACCAATAGCTTCTGGCTGAAATATGCCTGTTTCTAACCTAGCCAGAGGTATGTCATTGCGCATTAAATGAGATTCTAATGTGTCCATTATTGTCTTAGCTAAGCCCTGCCCGCGGTAATTAGGGCTCACAAATACCCGCTTTATCTCACCATAGATATCATCGTCGTCCATCTTTTTCACGGCACCAACTGCAACAAGAAACTCGTCTTCAAACAGGCCAAGAAAGTGCACATTTGATTGCGCTAACACTTCAATTGCATCAAAATGATTACTTTCAGCGGGATACCTATCTGCCATAGATTGATCAAGTTGCGCTATGAGCGCACGTACGTCATCACGCAATGGAGAAATAACTTGAAGTTGCATATAACGTCGTTAGGTAGACTTATAAACTACTGATATGACCAATAAATTCGCTGGGACTTTTATATCCGTAAAAGGCTTTATCAGTAATTTGCTGACCGTTTGGGTCGATAAACAACATAGCCGGCGGCCCGAAGACACCATAACGCTTTTTCAACGCTTTACGGTCTGCATTATTGGGGTCCGTTAAATCAACTTGCAACAGCACGAACCGATCCTTCAATTGCGCCTGCACCGTTGCATCGACAAAAGTGGTTTTTTCCATACGCACACAGTCAACACACCAGTCAGCGTAATAGTCAATTACAACAAATTTGCCTTCAGATTGAGCTTGGGCTAACTTGGTTTCTAATTCAGCTTCATCATTCACGCGTTTAAATAAATGTGTGTCTACATTAGCCACTGACGCTAAACCAGTGGACTGAGAAGCAAATAAGCTTTTAGGCAAGGGCTGTAAAATATCACGCTGTCCATAAAGGCCTCCAATGAGTGCTAATATGCCCCATACAAGCAATAGCGTGCCGATGCCCTTGATGAACTTCTGCCAACCTGATGCGGTTTCGGGTAAGCTTTGCGTCGCGCCAAAATAAATTGCTACCACAATAAATAACGCCGCCCAAAGGACTAACACAGGAACTTGCGGCAGCACGCCTAACAAGTAGATGGCCACGGCTAATAGCATCACGCCGAAAACGTATTTCACTTTATCCATCCACAGACCTGCTTTTGGCAATAAATGGCCTGCGCCCAACGCCAGAATAACCAAAGGAATGCCCATGCCAAGCGCCATACTAAACATAATCAATGCACCTAAACTTGCAGAACCTTGTGCGATGGCAACGCCCAAAAACGAAATGAGAACAGGGGAAACACAGGCGCCCACAATCAGCGCCGACAATAACCCCAAAACAAACACCATAGGGGTTGAACCCCCTTTAAGGCCTTGCGACTTCTCCTGCATCCTTGATTGGATAAATGACGGCATTTGTATTTCATACAGACCAAACATAGCTAAAGCCATTAACACAAAAACCGTTGCCATGATGCCAATGGCCCAGACGTTTTGAAAATAAGCTTGCAACTGGTCGCCTGTCGCTCCAGCAAACGCGCCCATTAGCGCATACGTGACAGCCGTACCAAGCACATATACCACAGCCAGCCACCCGGCTTTTGCCTTAGAGGTTTGTTCGCCTTGGCCTGCAATTACGCTCGACAAAATTGGAATCAATGGCAATACACAAGGCGTAAAGGTTAAGCCGATGCCCGCGACAAAGGCACCGACTAATAGTAACCAAAGTGATTGAGTGGTAAGTGACTGTGGTATGGAAGCTTTGCTTTCTGTTCTGACTTCACCCTCGGTTGCAGCTGCCGCACTCTCAATGAGCGATGGGATAGATAACGTGAAGGATTTTTTTACAGGTGGATAACAAATACCTTGCTCCGCGCAGCCCTGATATTCAGCATCAACGACTAATTCACCCGCTGTCGCGTTTGCCAATAATATAGGCACAGCAAAGTCTTGTTGGTGAACCGTTACTTCACCGAAATATTCATCTTGCTTGGTTTTACCAGCAGGGAACTGCACTTCGCTAGCTGGAGTCCCAGCTACACTAAATTTAATTTTATCTTGGTAAAGGTAATAACCATCACTGATATAAAAATTACCCAATATTCGATTGCCTTGTTCTGGTGTGACTAATAAGTCAAAGGCTTGCTCAACAGGTAAAAACTCGTCTTGCGCGGCGGCTTCCCCTAATAAATCGCGCAACTCGGATAAAGAGTTGAAATCAAACTCATTATCACCGGTTTCGTCACTGAAATTTAGCCCTTCAGCCGTAGAGTTATCTAACGTATTTACGGTTGATACAGCAGAGTTTGCAGCAATCAGATTAATAGAATGCGCAATCGGTGGATAACATACGCCCACAGGTTCGTTGCAACCTTGACCACGCACATTCAAGGTGATTTTCTCCACCGCCTCACTCAAAGGCAATTCAACGGCAACCGAGCCCTCATAAACTTCTACATCACCAAATAAAGGGTCGTTTTTATTTTTACCTTTAGGCCAGCTGAACGTTTCCAGCTCTGCGTTCGACCCTTCGACAGCGAAACTCAATTTGTTTGCATACATATAGTAGCCGTCTGCAATAGTCCAACTTGCTGATATGGCACTATCACCGAGCACCGCATTAAAGGCGAACGCCTCTTCTGGGGGTAATAGTTCTTCGTCTTGTGCCTGAGTGCTATAGGTGTAGCTATAACTCAAGAGTAAAACGAGTAAGGCTTTTTGTATTATGTTATTTTTGAATCTCATCGCCAAGTATAGATCGAAGTCACTGATCGCAGTATTGATTATAGCCGTAACATAGACACTATAAATAGAAGCTAGTTCTATAGCGTGTGAGGCATGTTAATTGATGGCTATCTTAATGTGATTAGGAGGCTGCCCATTACGCTGGTTTAGCTACTAAGCGAGCTAATACTGCTACCTTGGATAATACACTAATGACTAACTTATAAACTGACCACAAAGTTGTAGCGAACAATGTTTCAATTTATTTTCTAGCTTTTCTTATCGATAGGGCTAATAAGATTGGAAGTTAGTTTAGTTATTACACCGCACAGGTGTTTCAACTATAGCCTACTTTGGTGAGTAGATAACCCCGCGTAAGCGCAAGGTACTGTCAAATCATCATAATCCTTCGGATTGAACAGCTATTTTACGCCGTTGAGATGATGAGCGTCGAAAAATTAAAACTGCCTTGCTAATTCATCCACATTAGACACTTGAAGTAAATGCGGTACGAGAAACTACCCGCATTTACTGTCCCCACAGTTTAAGCAAGTTAAGCATCCATCCATCATGATTGCAGCCTTAGTCGAGCACTTCATACAAAGCGCCGCTCCGGCAGGGAAATTACTTTCTTCGATTGAACCCGCAGCCTGAGCTTGCTTGGTTTCGTATTCCTTACGTTTTTCATCTACCAGTTTCTGCTGGTGCTCGTCTAATTTATCTTCCTTGATCATGCCAATCATCTTCATGTGGGTTTCGATCGCATCACCAATCTCTGCCACTAATGAAGGCACGAACTTGCCGCCTCTCTTAAAGTAGCCTCCTTTGGGGTCGAACACACTTTGTAGTTCTTTCACTAAGAACGTGGCGTCACCTCCTTTTCTGAATACTGCGGAAATAATTAATGTAAGCGCTGAGATCCATTGGTAGTGGTCCATATTCTTTGAGTTGATGAATATCTCAAACGGACGGCGCTTTTCGTAAGGTGTGTCTGGGTTTAGCACCATGTCATTGATGGTGACGTAAAAGGCATGTTCTGAAACCGGAGTTTTGATCTTATAGGTACTGCCCACCAACATATCTGGGCGCAGCACTTTTTCGTGCATTTGCACGATAGTCGCACCGCCGTCTGGAATAGGATTATCCGCCAATTGCATCTGCTCAGCTTGTGTCGCTGCAACAGGTAATGCGGTTTCAGTTTCGTCTTTTACTTGGTAAGAAACGATTTTTTTCTCAATTTTGACTGCCATTTTTTAGTACGCTAAATGCGTTTAAATAATTATTTCAGGGTATTAAATAATCTAATGCTAAATTAGAAACGACCGTAGTAGCCTTCTTTTAGTGCATCATACAAGTTTGCTGCTGTATGCATTTCACCGTCGTATTCTATTTCTTCATTTCCTTTTACTTCAACCGTTTCACCATTTTCTAAGGTGAAGGTATACGTTGTTTTTTCCAGGTCTTTTTCTTGTACCAATACACCCTGAAAAACTTCTGGGTTAAAGCGGAAGGTAGTACAACCTTTCAAACCCTTCTTCCAAGCATACATATAAATATCTTGGAAGTCTTCAAACGGAAAATCTGTAGGCACATTAGCGGTTTTACTAATAGAGGAATCTACCCATTTTTGCGCGGCTGCCTGTACATCAACATGCTCACGCGGTGTGATGGTATCTGCCGACATAAAGTAATCAGGCAAACCTGAGTTACCTTCATCATCAAACGGCTTTGCATCAGCATTTATATGGTGACGATAGGCTAATAATTCATAAGAGCTGACATTCACCTTTTCTTTTGATTTTTTGCCTTCGCGTATCACGTTACGGCTGTATTCGTGTGAGAAAGACGGCTCGATGCCATTACTGACATTATTAGCTAACGATAAACTAATTGTGCCGGTTGGGGCGATAGAGGTGTGATGCGTATAACGGCAACCCTTCTGCGCAATCTGATCGCGCAGATCTTGAGGGAACTTAGCCATATAGTGGCTGTAATGCGCCATTAACACGGCGCCTTTTACTTTATCGCCCACCTGATAACCATCTTTTGCCAACTCCGGGCGCTTATGCATCATCTGCGGCGTGATTTCATGGTCTTGTATCAAGGTCGGAGCGGCGCCTTTTTCCTCGGCTAATTGCACCCCCACTTCCCAACCTACCTGAGCCATTACTCTGGCAATTTCTTCGGTAAATTCAAGTGATTCTTCGCTACCATACTTCATAGTGAGCATCGTCATGGTTGACCCTAAACCCAAAAAGCCCATACCATGGCGGCGTTTACTTTCAATTTCATCGCGCTGACGTCCAAGTGGAAGACCGTTAATCTCAACCACATTATCCAGCATACGGCTAAATACTGCGGTAACTTCTTTATAAGCTTCCCAGTCGAACTTAGCGTGTTCTGTGAATGGATCAGTGACGAATTTAGTCAGATTGATAGACCCTAACAAACAAGACCCGTAAGGAGGCAACGGTTGTTCTCCACACGGGTTAGTTGCACGGATATCCTCGCAGAACCAATTGTTATTCATTTCATTAATGTGGTCTATCAAGATAAACCCTGGCTCCGCATATTCGTAGGTAGAAGCCATAATGACATTCCACATATTTTTAGCGGGCAACGTTTTGTATACACGACAGGCCACTTGGCCCTCGTCATTAGTGATGTAACGCCCTGGGTCAGTCCACATTTTCCATACAATACGGTGCTCAGTTGAATTTAGTTCATCCTGTGTAGCCGGAAAAACCAAATCCCAGTTATCACCTTGCTCCACCGCGCGCATGAAATCATCGGTAATTAAGCAAGATAGATTAAACTGCCGTAAGCGACCGTCTTCACGCTTAGCCTTCATAAAGTCCATTACGTCGGGATGGGTAATATCAAACGTACCCATCTGCGCACCACGTCGCCCACCGGCTGATGACACGGTAAAACACATCGCGTCAAAGACATCCATAAATGATAGCGGACCAGACGTGTATGCACCGGCACCACTGACAAAAGCCCCTTTAGGTCGTAAGGTAGAAAACTCATAACCAATACCGCAACCGGCTTTAAGCGTTAAACCAGCTTCGTGAACGGAGTGCAAAATACCGTCCATGGTATCGGGTATTGTGCCCGACACCGTACAATTTATAGTGCTCGTAGCGGGCTTGTGCTGCTGCGCGCCCGCATTAGAAATGATGCGGCCAGCAGGTATCGCGCCATTTTTTAATGCCCAAACAAATTTCTCTAGCCATTCTTTCTTTTTCTTTGGCGTACGCTCTACATCCGCAAGCGCTTTTGCAACACGCATATACGTGCCTTCGATGTCTTTGTCTAAATTTTTTCCTTCCTTGGTCTTAAGTCGATACTTTTTATCCCAGATGTCCAAAGAGGCACTTTGAAAATCGATAGTCTGTGCGACACTATGCACTAACTTTTGCGCTTGCTGTTTAGCCATTGTTTCCTGTTAATTTAGTTATGAGCAACGAACAGCACTTAAATAAAATGCTCGTTCGTTACTTTATTTAGGCGCTATTATTGTTAAGCGCTCACTCACTCGTAGATTATTGGCAACACCAACAACCCACCTCATACGGTTACACTCCATTTCGAGCATTCCTAGCCAACTGTATTGTGGCCTGCTCGGTTATTAGCTCTCACTTAGGGCTATTATTTAGATGGCCTCAATAGCCCTGAAGTCATCTTTACACTTTTAAAGCAACTGCACGATATCAAACACTTAGGAAATGTTAGTTATGTGTTGAATCTAAAAGCTCAAATAACTATATGTTGTATCTGGGCGTAGATTATGCCCCTATATATGGTATACGTCAATAAAATTAGATGATTTCGTTAATCTCTCATAAATGGCTGTAAACGTCTTTAAATGACTGATGAAATTCGCTAAAAATGCCTAAATCTGCATAAAAAACAAACCAAATTTCTCGAATTAATTTAATTAACCCTAGTCAGAATTGGTCCAATAGTTAATAATCAACCAGACCTAATCACATATCTATGGTTGTTAACTAATGAGCGAGCAAAGTTCTAACGGACGCGCCGACCCAACGTTTCTAAACGGTGCTAACGCCAATTATCTCGACCAGCTTTTCCTGCAATATCAACAAGACCCAAGTAGCGTAAACGCGCACTGGCAATCTGTGTTTGCAGAATTGCCTGAGATCGAATCGAGCGAACAAGCCTTAGAAATTGCACCGGGCTCGGCAGAGTGGGTAAAAAGCGCGTTTTATAAACAAACCCAAGTGACCCAATTAATCGATAACTATCGACGTATTGGTCACCTCGTAGCGCAAATAGACCCACTTAATGCGATGACACGAGCGAATCCGTCTGAGCTCGCACTCGAAACCTACGGGCTTTCTGAGCAAGACATGGACTCTGTATTCGACTCAGGCAATCTAGCGGAAGGTGGGCGTAAAACACTGCGCGACATCATAAATTATGCTGAGAAAATCTACTGCGGAGCCATCGGATTTGAATATCGCTACATAACAGAGGTAGATAAGCGCGAATGGTTACGCCAGCAAATTGAAACCTACCCCGTGCGTCCAGCACGCAACGACGAAGCACGAAAGCTCATCCTAAATAAACTGACCGCCGCAGAGGTGATGGAGCAGCATCTGCATCGTAAGTATGTTGGCCAAAAGCGCTTTTCGCTGGAAGGTGGCGACAGTCTTATTCCCATGTTATCTGACTTGATTCAACAATGCGGCGAACGAGGTGTGAAAGAAATGGTGATTGGCATGGCGCATCGCGGCCGCCTTAATGTGTTAGTCAACATTTTGGGCAAAGCACCCGCTGATTTATTCGCCGAATTTGAAGGCCAATATGAACTAGAAGATGCCGGCCAAGAAGTAGGAGATGTTAAATACCACAAGGGGTTTTCTTCTGACATTCAAACAGGTGGTGGACATGTACACGTTGCCTTAGCCTTTAATCCTTCTCACTTAGAAATTGTCAACCCAGTGGTGGAAGGTTCAGTAAGGGCGCGGCAAGAGCGGCGGGAAGACACTAAGCGCAAGCAGGTTGTACCTGTTGTCATTCATGGCGATGCCGCCTTTGCTGGCCAAGGTGTGGTGATGGAAACGCTAAATATGTCACTTACCCGTGGTTATGGAACCGGCGGCACCATACACATTATCGTAAATAATCAAATTGGCTTTACCACCAATGCACTAGATGCACGCTCTACCTTGTATTGCACAGAAGTGGCTAAAATGGTGCAAGCCCCCATCTTACACGTTAACGGCGATGACCCAGATGAAGTCATTGCGACTATCGAATTGGCCTTAGCCTATCGCTGTGAGTTTAAACATGACGTCATCATTGATTTAATCTGTTATCGACGCCATGGGCACAACGAAGCTGATGAGCCGGCGTTGACCCAACCAATGATGTATAAAACTATTCGCAGCAAAGACACCACCCGTGCCTTATATGCCGCGAAGCTAGAAGCGCAAGGCGCCATAAGCGCTGGTGAAGCAGGCAAAATGATTGACACATATCGTGCGCAATTAGATTCTGGTACCGTCTCCGCCGGACAAATTATCATCCCAAACAAGAAAATGGTCGATTGGGCACGTTTTTCTGGGAAAGACTGGGATGAAAAAACCGACACAACTGTCCCCGCTAAAACGCTGGTTGCGATTAGTAATAAACTAATCAAGAGTATCCCCGACTCATTTGGCGTGCATAAGCGCATCGACCAAGTTTACAAAGAACGCGTTGAGATGGCGCAAGGCAAAGTACCCATAGACTGGGGTTGTGCGGAAATACTGGCTTACGGCTCGTTGCTTAAAGAAGGCCATTCGGTGCGGCTCTCAGGTCAAGATTGCGGTCGTGGTACATTTTCTCATCGCCACGCGGTAGTGCATAACCAAAAAGAAGCCGATTCTTTCGTTCCTCTACGAGAGATCCCTAAAGATAAAAATAACTTCTTGGTAATTAATTCGCTACTTTCAGAAGAAGCCGTGCTCGCCTTTGAGTATGGCTACTCCACCACGGACCCCCATACTTTAGTGATATGGGAAGCCCAATTTGGCGACTTCGCCAATGGCGCACAAGTGGTAATTGACCAATTTATTGCCAGTGGTTACTCAAAATGGCAACGCGCAAGTGCGCTGACCTTGTTTCTACCCCATGGCCAAGAAGGTCAAGGTGCGGAGCATTCGTCTGCCCGACTCGAACGCTTTTTACAGCTCACGGCCGGCACCAATATGCAAGTCTGCGTGCCGACTACCCCAGCGCAAGCATTTCATATGATTCGTCGTCAGATGCTACGTACGTTTAGGCGGCCACTGGTGGTGATGACACCAAAGAGTTTACTGCGACATAAGCTCGCGGTGTCTTCAGTGGAAGACTTAAGCACGGGTCAATTTGAGGTCGTGATTCCTGAAATTGATCGCCTAACGAAAAAGAACTGCAAGCGTGTGATTTTATGCTCTGGTAAGGTGTATTACGATTTACTTGAAGAGCGTCGCAACCAAAAAATCAAGGACGTCCACTTGATTCGAGTTGAACAGTTACATCCTTTTCCAGAAAAGATATTGATTAACGTGCTGAAAACATACAGCCATGTGAAAGATATAATCTGGTGCCAAGAAGAGCCGCAAAATCAAGGTGCTTGGTATCAAATACGTCATCACCTTAATCGTTGCATGCCAGAGGGCACGCGCGTTAAATATACTGGCCGACAATCATCACCCGCTCCTGCCGTTGGTTATTACGGCTTATTTGTCGAGAATCAGCGCAAGCTGATCCTCAGCGCTCTATCAATCGACGAATCTTAACCGACCCAACACTATATTATGTCTACCGAGATCAAAGTACCCGCTCTTCCCGAGTCAGTCGCTGATGCGACCATTTTACAGTGGCACAAAGCGCCAGGAGAACCCATTAAACGCGACGAAAATCTGGTCGACCTTGAAACCGACAAGATTGTACTGGAAGTACCCGCACCCGCTGATGGCACTATCGCTGAAATTAAAGCCGAAATTGGGGCAGTGGTCAGTGACAACGATCTGCTATGTTTATTTGAAGCTGGAGCTATTGAAGCAAGCGTAGAAGCCGCGCCAAGCATCGAAAGCACGGCTACTGATGCAACAGAGCAAGCCGCTTACGGCCCAGCAGTTAAAGCACTTCTCAAAGAACACAACTTAATGTCGAGCCAAATAACTGGTACGGGTGACAAGGGCCGCATCTTAAAAGAGGATGTATTAAACCATATCGCCACTCCGCCGAGTGCTGAGACAACAGCACCTGCAGCAGCCTCGCCAGCAGAAACACCTGCCCCATCACCCAGTAATACAAATGTGGCAAATGCGGCAAATGTGGCTAACGCCGAGCGTGAGCAGGTACGCGAGCCGATGAGCCGTTTGCGCCAGACTATTGCAAAACGCTTGGTTAACGCTCAGCAAAGCACGGCCATGTTAACCACGTTTAATGAAGTGGACATGTCTGCGATTATGGACCTTCGGAAAAAATACAAAGAGACATTCATTGAACAGCATCAATCCAAACTTGGGTTTATGTCCTTTTTTGTAAAAGCGTCCGTCGCCGCCTTACAACGTTTTCCCATGGTCAATGCGCATATTGATGGCACGGACGTGATTAAGTCTAATTTTTGTGATATAGGTATCGCCGTGTCGTCACCACGTGGCTTAGTCGTACCCATTATTCGAGACGCACAAAACCAAGGCTTTGCAGATATTGAATTGGGCATCCGCGACTTTGGCTCACGCGCACAAACTGGCTCTCTCTCGATGGACGAATTAATTGGTGGCACTTTTACCATCACAAACGGTGGCACTTTTGGCTCCATGTTATCTACACCTATTCTGAATCCGCCGCAAAGTGCCATTTTAGGCATGCATGCGATTCAACAACGCCCTGTAGCCGTGAATGGAGAAGTGCTTATTCGACCGATGATGTACCTTGCTTTATCTTATGATCATCGCATTGTGGATGGTAAAGAAGCAGTACAGTTCCTCGTGTCAATAAAAGACAGCATTGAAGACCCAACGCGTTTACTGCTCGAATTAAAGTAAAAAATTATGGCTACAAATTTTGATGTGATTGTAATTGGCGCTGGTCCTGCTGGATATGTTGCGGCAATTCGCTGTGCTCAGCTAGGGCTTAACACGGCGTGTATTGATGAATGGCAACGTGATGGTGAAGGCGTGCTTGGTGGTACATGCCTTAATGTAGGCTGCATTCCCTCGAAAGCGCTACTCGAAAGCGCAGCGCTTTATGCGAGCACGCAACATAAACTTAAAGAGCATGGCATAAAGGTTGGCAAAGCCACTATTGACATTGAGGCCATGCAAGCACGTAAGGAGGATGTGGTAAAAAAATTAACCGGCGGCATAGCGCAACTGTTCAAAGCCAATAAGGTGACCCCTTTTTACGGTCGCGGACGGTTACTAGCGGGCAAAAATGTAACGGTTATTGATACTAAAACCAATAAAACAACACATACACTTAGCGGAGAAAATATCATCATCGCAACAGGGTCCACCCCAATAGAGCTTAGCAGTATGCCTTTTGATCACGAGTCGATTATTGATTCTGAAGATTTATTGGCTTTGAATAAAGTACCCAAATCACTGACGATAGTGGGTGCTGGCGTTATTGGGTTAGAACTAGGTAGTGTTTGGAATGAATTAGGCGCCGAAGTGACGCTACTAGAAGCGATGGATACGTTCTTGCCTATGCTAGAACCACAAATTTCTCGTGAAGCTAGCCGGGCGTTTAAGCAACAAGGGCTTAATGTTGAACTCGGGGCGATGGTTCAATCAGCGACAAAATCTGGTAAGTCGGTCACTGTTGAATACGAACAGAAGGGCGAAACCTATAAAATTAAAACAGAAAAGCTCGCTGTTTTAGTTGGGCGAAAACCTAATACCGACGGTTTGTTGGCCCCTGATTGTGGGGTTGACCTAGACGAACGTGGCCGAGTTAGTGTTGATCAATATTGCCAAACAAGTGTCGCGGGAGTCTGGGCGATCGGTGACGTAGTCAGAGGTTTAATGCTTGCACACAAAGGCTCTGAAGAAGGCGTACATGTCGCTGAAAGCATTGCGGGAAGCGCGCACCATACGCTTGATCATGATTGCATTCCCTCTGTTATTTATACTCACCCTGAAATCTCTTGGGTGGGTAAAACGCAAACCGAACTAAAAGAGGCGGGCGTTGAATTTATCTCCGCTAATTTCCCATTTGCGGCCTCTGGTCGCGCTCAGGCCTCGGGGGAGACAGGTGGGCAAATTCGAGTGATTAGTGATAAACACACCGATAGAATTCTCGGTGTGCATATGATCGGAAATCATACTTCAGAAGTATTAGCCGAAGCGGTATTTGCGATGCAATATCAAGCTAGTGCAGAAGACTTAGGGCGCACGATTCATGCGCATCCAACCTTATCCGAAGCGTTAAAAGAAGCGGCACTTGGCCTGAGTAAAAGCGCTATCCATAAAGCGAATTGAACGCCGTAGCAGTGCCGGTCTGCTGTGCTTTAAGGGTAGAAGTTTAGTTAGATCGGTAGAGACTTTTCCTGATAATCCGCAGGAATGGCAAAATCTTCTTCGAGTAGTTTCGCGGGTGTAATGCTGGTTAGCCTCGCTTTAACGGGCTCGTCTCCAAAGCTATCAAATCCAAGAATAAACTGTTTCAATTGTGTGGAAGGTAAGACAGGGAAGGTTACACCAAAGTTTTGCAACAAACTACCCGCTTGATTAGAGACGCTTTGACCAAATTGGATAAATTTGTTGAGCGTTTGACTTTCTAGTTGTGTAATGGGTAGTGATTCACGCACACATAGGCGCGTCGCAAGCTTTTCATCTTCGTGCACTTCCTTCACCGCGCATTCTAAACCTGCAATTTTAATTTTCTCTTGTTTATCGTGAAGAGTGACGGTGCTTTTTTTACCAAGGGCGCTATCAAACCCTAACGAACTAAATAAGTCGCCCAAGACACCACCTTGCGCCTTTGCTACTTCACTGACCGACTCTGCCAATTGTACAATCTGGGAAAGCGTAGCTTGGTCCAGTGTTGAATACGTTTTTCGTCCATGATCCAAAATAACTATCGATTGTTTGTTTGCATCAAAAACAACTGAGTTTACGGCTTTATTTGGCGCGGAAATCAGCACCTGGTGATCTCGAACATACATTGACAACGTTTCAGCCCGCGTATTTTGTTTGACTACAAAATCAAGCTGAGTGGCTGCTTGAACAGAGCCTAAACCAACAAAGAGGAAAAATAAAATTGCGAAAGCGCGCATGAATCAGAATTTATGGAGTAAGACAGATGGGATGTCATTATCTAATAGATGTATGACTACACCCTTAACTATAGTAGCCCTTCCGTTGGCTTGATAGAGACGCTATAGGTACAAACTACAAAGGAAAACCCTACCCGTTGGTAAGTATTTTCTTGACCAGCTGACTGACGGTGCCCATATCAGCTTGACCTTGTAATTGTTTTTTCAAGATACCCATGACCTTACCCATGTCACACTGTTCACACGCACCGACCTTATCAATCGCTTCGGCAACCAGTTTCTCAACTTCAGCTTTACTCAGTTGCTCGGGCAGATACACCTCGATAACGGCGAGGCTACTTGCCTCTTTATCGACTAAGTCTTGACGACCGCCAGCGCTGAATTGCTTAATTGACTCATTACTTTGCTTGACCATCTTTTGCAAAATTAATTGCACGCCAGCATCGTCTAACTCGGTTTGTTCATCAACTTCAATACGCTGAATCGCCGCACGCAGCAGGCGCACGGCCTCCAGGCGCACAGTATCTTTTTCACGCATTGCTGTTTTCATATCCGCAGCAATGCGATCTTTCATCGACATGGGTATAGAGGGTACTTTACTTAAGCTAGGACAGCTTAATAGTGAATTGCCAGAAACCTAACTTAACAGGCGTGGCGGCGGCGAATACGGCCTCTAGAAGCGCGCTTTGATTCGCGTCGCTCTGACACGGCTTTCTCACGCTTACGAATAGACGTTGGTTTTTCGTAGAATTCTTTACGGCGCGACTCTGTGAAAACACCAGCACGATCACACGATCGGCGGAAGCGACGCAATACTACGTCAAAAAAGTCGTCTTGCCTTACACGTATGCTAGGCATATACACTCTCCGTTATGGTTTTATAAAAAGGGCGCGTATTCTAACCGCTGAATTTGTTGTTGTATAGCCCCATAAATGCGTAAATTGACCTATTTATCTAGCGTGAAACTCAAGATAGATTTCTCGGAAATTTGATAGTCATGGTGTAAAAACTGTCGGTCTGCACCATTTGTAATGACCCTTCACCTTCAAATAAATAATCGAATCGGTCAATCAGGTTTTGCTGTGCGATCTGATTCCCCTTACGAACGGGCTTATTCACTTCTGACTTAGGGTTAATAATACTAATATATACATAATCTTCATTTTGACGCCCCTTAATCATGACGGTACCGCCGCGCAATCTAGTCTCGATGCCATGATAAATCGCATTTTCCAAGAGCGGTTGTAGGGTTAAAATGGGCAGTTGCGCTTCTTGATCGATCCCTTCCATCAACCATTCGACTTTGAGTCGATCACCTAAACGCATTTTTTCAAGCCCAATATACTGTTCCGCCAGAGAAAGCTCAGAGCTTAGCGGGACCATATTGCGCTTATCCGTCATGATGGATCGGAACATATCCGCCAAATCCATTAAGCCTTCTTCAGCGCGGTTAGGGTCTTGGTGAATTAGCGTGGCAACGCTGTTCAAGCTATTAAACAGGAAATGCGGTCGAATTCGAAAATCAAGATCAGAAACAGCACTTTTCGCTTCAGACTCGTGGAGTTCATTACGAACGGCCATCAATTGCTCATAACCGATACATATCGGCAACACAAACAGGGCTAATATCCACAAATACCCGTTATTCAAACTAGCTGATGCGTTAATCAGATGCGCTAGTTCTTGCCCGAAAATAATTGAAATATGCCTGCCTATGGGGAGTAGCCAATAGACGCCTAAAATAATAACAGCGCCAATCATCCATGCAATCACTGCACCATTCACCGCACTCAAGCGCTTTAAGAAATGCTGGCTAAACCATAGAACTAATGTGATTACGCTATAAGAGCCCAATACGACAGAGAACGCATTCACGGCGGGCAGCTCCCATAACACCAAAGCAGTGGCACCCACACCCAAGATCGAACCCACTAGCAAGCGCAATGGGAATCTAAATTTATGGTAATCTAATTTGAAATACAGTTGTTGATCGAGCTTCATTCTATATTCTACGATTTTTATCTAGAATGTTTAAGAATATCCGCCACTGTATAAAGCATCTTGGAACTTGAAGTAAAAGTAAAGCCCCTTGGCGAACCAAGGGGCTTTAAAATGCTCAGCTTTTTCATACAGTTTGGGGTGTCTGTTGAAAGGGGATAACCGAGCGCAGAGTTGAGCTGAACCCAGACTCTAGTTACAAGTCTAACGCGAAATTTGCTCAAGTGCAATATGTTA
>CBDEGO010000005.1:0-387877 GCA_965237995.1 Candidatus Poriferihabitaceae bacterium | reverse complement strand
AATACCGGCGAAGTTTGATGAGGCGCTATAGTCTTTATCTAGCCATGCCTTAAAGTTCGGCGTAATGTAAAAAGACAGATCAAAAATGTTCTTCTTGTAATTTTCCGATCCGTCCGTAGGCCAGTGATATAAATACTGCATAATGTAGTTTGAAAAGCCGTAGATATTGGCTTTATCAGGTGTATTCTTTTGCACTAATGCACCATTGGATGTGTCCGGTGGAATCCATAGGGTGTCGGTCTTAGAGAGATTCCAGTAAAGCGCAATAGAGCCGACAAGTGCCAACGCTAACAGCATGATGACGAGCATCAAGCCACGATTAATTGCTTTAAGCGTATGTGTTTCACGGGTATAAGCCGTACCAGGAATAGCGGCCTGTTTGGAGTGGCGTTATTAGTTAACATTTTCGGTTCTAGGTAAGTTATTGGTCGTTTAATCACTCGCAGCGCATCCCATATCCCTTTGTGAGTTATGAGCATTTTGTTGCCAATCGTATCGCGTTGCAGTCGATAAAGAATTTGCTGGAAATAGCCATCGGGAGTTTGGCGTTTATAGGAGACAAATAGGAGTTTAGCTACATAACCCACTATTAACGCCGCCATAAACCCAAACAGAATCCCATAATGGAATTTGCCAAGCACAACAAAGCCGAAGATGGTAAAGATAATCATCGATAGGAATCCGATACCGATAACAATCATCAATTCTGATCCATTTAAACCCATCGCCATCACGGGCTGACTTCCAACCCGTGTTGTGAGAGGTAGGCGCTGTTGTGGCTTGGCCATATTGTTACTTCCTATGCAATCGGAAGGATTGATACTGGCTGATAAGACGATGAAACATCAATATCATCAAGCGCTGTCTCGCCTTTGTCCAAGAAGTAAGTCATTGCTAACACCATTACAAATGCGATGAATAAGCCCAAGAAGAAGCCACCAACACCACCTTGTTTTTGATAGATCGCAATAGCGCCTTGTATAATTAAATATCCTGCAATAAGCCAACCAGCCGCAAGCAATGCGTAAATACCTAGTTGAAACCCACCCTTGATGATCTTACCCATATCGCTAATAAAGTTATCGGACGCGGCTGATCCGTCCGGTAATGTCGGCGCGGTAATATCAGCAAAACCTAATTTGGACATACTGATTAAAACGAGCGCGATTAAAATATGACCCGAATATTTTATTTATAAAAGTTAGAACTTTATTGTTTTTCATTGGAATTTCTCCGTTAAGTTTAAAAATGATTAAGATATATAGTTAAGTATGTAGAGCATCGTAAACACGACCAACACCGCCATAACGATTCCGGTAAAAATATGTTTAACGTTACCTCTTTGAAATCCAGTCGAAAAAGACCGAATGACATAGCTACCAGCCCAAAGGAAAATACCCACTGCCGCTGACGCAACAATCAAGCTAACAACAGCTTCTGTTGTGCTGCCTGAAGCTGCTTCAAATGCAGTAGACACGTTGGAAGTAATGGCATCTGAACCTAGAACTGGCATCGAGTTATTCCATGTAATCCGCAGTTAAAGCTGGATATTCCTGTATGCCCTGAATGGGCGCGGTTGTGGGAAGGTTGATTGTTTCCAATACCCCTTTTTGAATCAAATCAAGATCAATCAACATTCGATCAAACGCGATACGATAACGACCACGTTCATCGGGTAGAGATTGAACGATTTGAATCAATTGCTTCAGCGCAGTAATTTCTTTGGCTACTACGCTTAAACCTTCTGATCTATTCTGGAACAGTTGGTTATCTTGTGCATCACGTACATAAACCGAACTCTGATCGGCATGAACTATCAGAGACACTGAGAACAGGCCGGTGAATAAAGAAATGCAAAGTGATTTAAAACTTATCATGGAAAAGACCTCAAAAGTATTTAGTAAATTTGGATGAAACGAGCATCAGCACAAGCGCCAGTAAAGCTGCAAATGGAATAAACACCATCGCCGGATTTAAGGTAATCGGAATGGTCAAATAGAAAATGATTGGTAAAATGATGGGCGTACCAGATAAGTGAGCCGCCCATGAAAAAGTTAAGCCACGCTCATAGTCAGCTCCGTATCTGCGCAGATCGCGTGTCACTAAGCCTTCAAAAAAGCCCCAATAACCAAAAAGGAAAAAAAGCGGTAGCGATGCAATGGTGATAGATAGCCGTAAGAAAAATATTTGAGTAATATTTATTGAAGCATTAATGTATTCGCTGATAAAGCTACCGAAGCTACCTAGATACAGTAACATGGACTCAAGCCCTGTCCAGGTGAACAACCAGTAGTTAAGTCTTTCAGCGATAAACGTTGCTATTTCAGACGGTGAGGTGATACCAAAAGCGGCGCGAGTAAAATGAGTGTTGATAAACCCCCATTCCTTAATCAATACCTGTCGAGAATGTTCAGCGCCTTGTTCGTACCAAACAAACGTCATCAATATCCATTCCAGTAGTAAAGACACGGACAGAGAAGCCCCTATCCAGATAAATAATTGAAATGGAATACGCGACAAGCGTGCCAGAAACTTATTACTGACCGGTCTAGGCTGTTGGGTACGCTCAGCCATTAGAAGTCTCGATTATGGCCTCCTGATCGATCTGAGCGCCTTCTGATCGTTTATAATCCCCCTGATTGATAGTTAAATCATCTGGTTCCTGATTGTTATAAATCATATCGTGAAAACTTCCTGCATCCATCGTTCCACCAACAGTGCTTTTCCACCACTCATCCTGATACCAAGTATCTGAATTTCGAGTTTCGGTATCTATGCGCATATTCTCGACTAGGCCACGCACCTGATCGGGTAAATCCGTATCATCTGATATGGATAATGGCAAACGTACTTTGAATAGTTGACCACCTTCTTTAAGAATAAATGCCTGGCCTTTTGGAAGGCGAGTCAAATCAGATGGATCAATCATAGGTACATCTAATGTCGTAATACGATCCTCAACCGTTGATGAGAAAGGTGTACCATCTTGCGGTGTATCTGAATGCCTTGCGGCGGATAATGTAGTGATTTGATTGACTTGGACTTGAGGTAATTTATCGGTCAACATTTCAGCCGTATCGGATCGCAATACGCGCAACATAGCCAGCGTGTTGAAGTTGCCACCAATCTGTTCTGCTTTGGCGCGGTTGCCGATCCGCGCCTCAACATCAGCCCAAGTTTGGGTATACGCTGTTACTTGATAACCTGCTCCACCGGCTTTATTTAACATTGGTACAAACTCATCACCGATCAATTCGTTAAATTCATCGGCATGAATTGATACTTTGGCGTAACCGGCATCACCAATCGCATCCGAACCTGTACCGTGAGCATATAAATCACCGGCAACGGCAGTTAAGTCTGAGAACATGGCATTGCCTACTGCTGATGCTACGGTGACATCGGTTAATGCAGCTAGACCAACATATACAATTCCGTTGGTGCGAATAACATCGCGCCAATCAAAGATGGGGCGCTCGTCGGTTAAATCGCTATAGTCGGGGCTTAATAACTCACTGACTTTTCCAGCGGTTAGTTTTTCCAGGAACGGGCCAAGTGAAGAAACGATTTTATCGAAATAGGTTTTGTCGTACTTAAACGCAGATAGCAGACCTGCTGCAACGGGTTCGTGTTGATCGGTTTTCTTGCATGAACTGCTTGAGATACCGAGCGGTGCATATCGCATCCATATCACGGCCCCGTTCAGGATTAGTAAGCGCCGGTACGTTAGGTTTATTTGGATCATCTTTCTACCCGTTAAACCATATTTGATACGAGCAATGCCTGACTCATAGTTGTCTGAATCAACCTCTTTCAACCAGGCAATTCCGTATTCAATTAATAGCACATCGATGTTATCGATATACTTCGCAATTGATTCATAGGAAGGTTTTCTTACCTAAGAAATGAAGCGCCCCTTGTAATGATATTAGTAAATCGCCAACCAAATTCTTTAAAGGCAGATGAATTACCTTCACTCGGTAAGCCATTGGCGATTCGGGTCGCTGGTTCCGTTATTCGTGAATACGATCCTAGCGGGTTATATCGAGCAGATACTTCTGGATAAGCCAAATGAAAGATATTGAAATTATCCAACCGTCCAGCCTCACGCGCTGCTGTATACAATGACTTGACTAGATCAGCATCACCTTTTGGATCAAAGAATATGACCGTTTCGCCGCGAGCAATATCCTGAGCTGCGATGACCTCTGCTAAACGGGTTTTTCCTACTCGTGTGGTTCCTAATACTAAGGTGTGTCCGACACGTTCTTCTAGGGGTAAGTGGATGTTTTGCTCACCTTCATACATACCTACGCCATGAATTTCTGGTCGCCCACCAACAGCCGGTTTAGGTCGAACTGGATTTAAAAAAGAGTCGCTCGATAACAACCGTTCAACAAAGGAATTCTCAAAACGTAGTTCAATGTTTCGCGCTCGGCTATACCATTTCCCCTCTTTGAGATAATCTTCATTTTCTGGCAGCAAACAATCGCGTAGACGTTGTGTATGCTTTTGCGACCAGGAAAAGCCTTTACCCAAGAAAAGAGCTTTCTTGGAAACGGGAATGTTACGTTGCTTCAGGGCATAGCGCGGTAATTTCAATAACAGTTTCTGGTAACGTTTTATACGATGCC
The DNA here is from genome assembly GCA_965237995.1 of Candidatus Poriferihabitaceae bacterium. GTDB lineage: Bacteria > Pseudomonadota > Gammaproteobacteria > Arenicellales > Poriferihabitantaceae > JAAELZ01. Next base: position 383,243 of record CBDEGO010000005.1, on the reverse strand, counting down.
ATTGCCTTGTTCTCCACAACGCATAACCGATGAAGAATAATGCAGAAACTAATGCGATTGGGCTTGGCATCATCAAATTGCTATGAGCAAAGAGAACAGCGATTGCCATCAACAGCGCAAACAATGCCGATATGCCCTTCAACGGCAGGTCTTAGCAATGCCTCTTTTTGATATTTAGCTGTCATTACTGAGTTTGCTTTAGGTTCTGAATTGAGCCTGTGATCAAAACCGGATATTGGTCAATACCGTGCTTGGTTGTTATTTCCTCTAATGGAATAACCACAACTGGAATCGGTGCAGCCAGCTTTTTGCATTGCCAAAAAATGCACTTTCATTATCAGCATCTGCTACCGCACAAATAGTTTCGGATTGAACTAACAAATCCTTGTTTTGTTTAATCCAGCGCATAGATCCATCGTTGGTTCCAATAATACAAAGTGGAACTTTCAAAAAGACAGAGACTTCCTTGGTGGTACTGTTTTCGGAATAGCGCAATGAAGAACGAACTGGAAACTCAGGCCGAACTAGGCTGTTTAACGCATCCTGAAAAAAATGCTTTAGATGGAGTATTTACCCGTAGATTGGTAGGTGCTTCAAGATTTAATTTATCTGGGTCAATTAGCCTATCAAGTAAGCCCATCTCCCCTTAGTATTTGATCTGATTCAGTAATATTAATGCCTCTACCAAGCTCAAACAATTGAGCTTGAACAGGCAATATGCTCGTTAAGCCAAGAAAGCAAAAAGTTGCCAGGCAATGATTCAATTTTTGAGTGTTCATGATCCGTTTTGAGCTAGTAGGCGAACTAGCCGATCACCCACCATATTTTTATATCTGGTAGCGTGTTTAGGCGTTTTGGAATGGTAACGCCCTATGGCGTCCCACAAGTTTCCGGTTTCTTTCCAGTATTCAGAGAATATTTGTGCGCCGACTTTTAGGTTTTGGTATGGATCAAGTGCCATTGATGAATTTGAAAAGCGCTGCTTATGGAAACGCCACTCAACTTGCATCAAACCAACACCAAGTTGGTTGGGTTTTTCTCCTGCTAATACTTCCTGTAGCTTCGCATCGGCATCTTCACGATTACTGAAAAAATAAGGTTTCGCATTAATCGTTAATGTCCAGGGCCACGGGCGAAAAACTTTATTTGGTAAGGTTCTTCCTGACTCAACTAGCGCTAACGCAAACAATACAACGGGCGGTATGTTGTTTTGTTTCGCTTCTAACTCGTAAGCACTTGGTACAGATATTTCAGCCCAAACTGGAGTCACTACTATCGTAGTGAGTCCAAAGGTTAAGGCGACAATTAATGAACGCATTTATTGTGGGCCTTTAACGGCTTTATCCACGCTAATTTTTTCTTCGAGCTTCGTATTGAGATAAACGACAGGAAACTCGGTAATACCAAGCTGCTCCGAATAGCCTTCATCAAAGTTCAAGGAAATTTCACCACTCTTTACCCGATCACGCGGAATTTTGAGTACCGATGCCCAATTCCGAATTTCATCAGCTTGAGACGCGCCACTGTAATAGATTTCAAAACGTCTACGCGCATCTACTAATCGTTTGACCGCCTTATCACACAATGTACAATTACGCTTAACGAATACCACATAACGATTATTGGTTGACTTTAGCGACACGCTTGAGGACAACGGCTTGAGTTGGTATTTGGAGTTGAGACTCTCGCTCGGCTACTTGTCCAGCATTAATAAGTGGCTTATCTCCGTCACGCGCTGTTGTGTGCTTCATGTAGGAACGATTAAAAGCAAACAAACGACTCAATCGTTTCTTTTCTTGCTGCTTATAAACCATCTCCGCATATTTCGTCCGCTCTGCATCAGTCTCGGCGTAAATACCCAATACAAATGCGGGTTCTAAATGACTGTAATGAAGTTTTGCTTCCCCTGTCATTAATGCTTTGTATTTGCTCCAATCAGAATCTGATATTCCCCATAATTGGGCAGATCCATTGACGATATCGACCTGACCGGTGACTGTTGAGGTAATGTCAGTATTGGAGATACTTTGTGCTTGAGCATATTGTCCAAAAGCAAGCAGATACGCCACCAATAGAATTCTGCTAACTAAACCCGTTTTTCATGTTCCAAATACCAATTGCTGTATTCATAGTTAGTTACCGGTTTGTGTTGGGCGCAAGTCCAAACTTTTGGTATTACTATGAACATCAGATAACTTAGTTAAAGTTACATACGGTGGATACTGAGATTGATCTGCTAATTGAGGTGCTGTGTACGGGCTTGATTGCAGTGCTGAAACATCTTCAGGGGTAGTTACTGTTGTCGTAGCGCATCCGCTAAGTAGTAATACTGCAAGGAAAATTACGAGATTAAAGGGTTTCATTGACGGCCTCCGTCTTGGTCAAGTGCGTAATCAGGGCTAGTATCAAGAACTATTGTTCGAGTTTGCGAAAGCGTAGGATCAACGGAATCGTTTAAATCAAGAGGTAGCTCGATCAGTTCAAATGAAATTAACCGGTCATAAGGATCGACCAAGATTTGAAAAGCTGGCCCGATCAACGTGTGAACTGCCTCAGCAATTGTAAGATTGTTAAGTCGTTGATGATTAGCTGGAATCGGTTTATTTAACGTGTTAATAACCGATACGTGCTTTTGACCTTGATAGAGGTTGTAACCAACTAAATTAATTGTTGAGGTTATTGCGCAAGCGATACTGGAGCAGCCACCAAAGTTAGGTCTTATAATTTCATTAAGAGGCCAAACTTGTTCATGCTGCGCCTTTTACAGATACATCGATGTAACGTCCAACTGTTTGAGTATCTGCTGCAAATACTGGCTTGATTAAAGACACCAACAACAAAAAAAAGATCGCATTCGTACCGCATAGGAGATAGTTACTGAGATAACAACGGTACGAAGCGATCGAACCCATACTATGGGTAAGGTTACGAGGAGAAATAGGATGCATGTAAATAATTAGGGCTATTTAGATGCCAGGTGATTTATTCACATAAAAATGTTTCTTTTGAATAGAAAAACTCTAAATGGGCAATATTGGGTTATCTATTGACAAATGTTATTTCCTTATGTATGCGATACTAAAATAGAACAAAGATATTACCCCCCAAGCATGGGGGCGATGATCTATTTAGTCGTGTGGGGGCACGGGCAGAACCGCACTAAGGGCAGGCTATTTTCCAGCAGCCTTGACTGGTGAATTGACGGCTAAAATAGCCTTCACAAATTGATAATACTTACGCTAACAGCTTGTGAAGACTATCTTTTTCCCAAGACACCGACCACAATCATAAAGAGTGCAGTCGGTGTAAGACTTGAAAATATAGACGCTCCTAATGGAGTTCTATAGGTTACAACACGATAATTTCGCAGCTTGTTTGGTGGCTACTCCGTATCGTGCGATAAACCGAGTAGGTTTTACCCTATGACGATGTTTTCTTCGGTCGGTACTGAATAAATCCAGTAATCATCGCTCTATGCCAGAAACTTCGGGGCGCTGGCAGTCCACAGAAAATTAAGTTGCTGATCTTAACATTCATTAGGGTTCTCCCTCTACTGGAAGAAATCTCATGAATAGCTAAAATTATGACGGACACAAAAGTGCCAGTACATGATTGCACTGACACCATCGGTCATAGTTTTGGCCACAGTGTGGCCGCAATAAAATAGTTTGAAATTATTAAAGCGGCTCTCCGATTGAGTACGCGATGGCATTTGCATGAACATCACGATATTCAGGGCGCATGATAGCACCACAAGCAGCACACTCATCCCAAGCATCAGTCGTTTCAGACAAGCTGACTTCAGTTGAGTTGCATCCGTTGTAACAAAAAACAGATAGTTTTAGGGTAGTTTGGTTTAAATTTGCCATTGGCACACCTCGTTAGTTAAAAAAAGATGCACTGACCCCTTTGGGATAAGCACATCCCAATAGGGTTAAATTGATTTGAATTGGCGTCACATTTTTGTTTAGAGCCCTGTCACACTTTCGCGCCCGGACTCGTCACATTAGTAATGCCTGGTTAGTCACACATTGTTTTCCCGGCGCGTCACACATCTTGCGACCGTTGTGTCACTGATTGAGTTAAATATCAACATCACAGCCCGTAGGCTGTGATGTATCAATTTGCGAATACACTAACAGCTTACGCTGCAATTGTTTCCGATTGTTGGATAGGTAATACCCAAGAAAGGGTTTCCTTTTCCAACGATAACCCAGTTGCTTTAATTGAGCGCGTTTAGCGTCAAATTCAGGGTCATCTCGATCAAGTGCTACTTCCTGAGAATAGGCTACTTCATCTTCAGATGTGCTTTCAGCGAAACGAACCGATACGGGTTGTGTTTCCTCAGCATCCACTTCAGTTGACTCAGCTTCTTCAGGAGCTTGCGATTCAGTTTGCGCATCAGATTCCGTAACAGAATCATCAGTTGCATTGACTTCACCACCACTTTCATCATCACCGTCATCATCACCCAAATCAATTGGGTTTGAATCAATAGCGAGATAGCTTAACTTGAGCAAGCGCGTTTTTAATTGAACGCCTGTCTGTCCTGCTTTCTCGCCTTTTTGATAAACGAACGTATCCACATCAAGACCGCCAAGACGGACAGCTGCTGTTACGGGCTTATCAGGTGAAGCAATTAGTCCATTATCATTAGTGAAATGCTCGCGCATCACTTCGATTGCCTTCTTGCCAACTACGTTAGCTTGAAGGTAAATCTTGTTGATTTTGGAAAAATCGCCATCTTTTGCAACGCCTTCTTGCAATGTAATATCACAAGATAAATACTTATCACCACTTCTAGGTGTGACCTCACGAATACGGTTTAGGTATCCGAATCCAGTCGTGTGAACATCGTAAATTTTAGTTGCGTTTTGAGTTGAGTTTGTCATTGGTATATCTCCGATTTAAAGTTTAAAAAAAAGGGACATACCAACCCCTACGGGATAAGCACATCCCGTTTGGGTTACAAAAAAGTTTTTGAGGTTACTGGTCGCTTTTGCTACTACTGTTTTGACGATGAGCTATATAGCCTACGCACATAACAACAATAAAAGCAAACAGCCCAATCAATAACATCAAGGCTTCACTGCTCATTGCCATTTTCGGTTTCCTCAGTTTTGGTTAATACACCATACAACCAGAATAACAGGCTTAGGATAATAAGTCCAAAAGCGAGAATCGGGGAATAGGTATCACCAGGTTTAAAAGCTACAGCAAGTAAGGTAGCGCCAAATAAGGTAAGCCCAAACTTTCTGGCATCTTCTTTGACGTTAGCTTCTTTGAATAGAAATTTCATACATGCTCCTTTAAGTTAATAAATACTAGGAACACGCATACCCTTAATGGGGATGAATATCCCCAGCGGGTTAGATTTAAAAAATGACCAAGTAGGTTTTACCCTATGACGATGTTTTCTTTGGTCGGTACTGAATAAATCCAGTAATCATCGCTCTGTGCCAGAAACTTCGGGGCGCTGGCAGTCCACAGAAAATCGTTGAACAAGGCCATAATACGGCCAATCTCTAATAATTACAAGGCCAAGAATCAACCACTTACAACGAATTTCAACCACAAATTTTATACTGGCCACAGTGTGGCCAAAACACATTTAATTCAAAAAACTAATGTGTCTACAGTCAGGAAAACCTGAACAACCAAGAAAAAAACCTTTCTTTCCTTTACGCTTTAACAGTGGTTTTTCGCATTCAGGACACTTCTGGTCAGTCTCAATTGGTGCAGCTTTCGCTTTCTTTTTATCTGGTGTAATTTGAATTTGACCCGCACTCGCTTTTGCTGACTCAATCAAACTACTTACATATTTTATTTGTCTGTCCATGTAATTATCTAGTGCAAGATCGCCATCAGCGATCTTGCTTAATAATCGTTCCATCAGTGCAGTCATCACTGGATCAGTGAGTTCTTTCGGTAGCATCTGTATCAACTCTCGACCTCTTGTTGTTGAGATTAGTTGTTTGCCTTTAGTTTGAACATACTTACGATCTTTAAGTGTTTTTATTATTCCAGCGCGAGTTGTTTCAGTACCGATACCATCTTGTTCTTTGAGAATAGCTTTAGCTTGTGTGTCATCTACATATCGGGCTACATTCGCCATCGCGTCGATTAGAGTCCCCTCAGTAAACCGTGGCTGCGGCTTGGAATTTTTGGTTTCGACTGAGGAACTTAGCACTTGAGCTTGATCGCCACTTTGCATTGTAGGTAACTGTAAAAATGGTTTTTCGTCTTTTTCTTTAGCGGGCAACACTACTTTCCAACCAGAAGAAACTGGACTAATAGCTTTAGCAAGTAAATCTATTTCGTTAGCAGTAAACTTAATTTCAGTGTGCTCGGTTATGTTCGCTGGATAAAACTGCGCTAAGTAATGTCGTACAATCAAAATATAAATATTGCGCTCTGGTTCACTCATACTAGCAAGGTCTACCCGATCATTGGTAGTTGGGATGATACCGTGATGCGCGGTGATTTTTGAATTGTTCCAGGCGCGGCTTTTTAGCGACATATCCATGCCTTCAATCTGATTGATCATAGTGGCATCATCTCGATGAACTGTAAGCAATGCCTCGCGCACATCAGGAACTTCAACTAATTGCTCTACCGGCAGATACCGACAATCACTTCGTGGATAGCTGGTTGCTTTAAACTTCTCATATAAATGTTGAGCAGTATCTAATGTTTGCTCAGCGGTGTAACCCCACTTAGAAGATGCTGCTTTTTGTAATGCTGATAATGAAAATAACAATGGAGCCGACTCCGACTTTTTACTCTTATCGAAAGAGGTGACAACAGCAGATGATTGATCTAATTTCTGCGCCACTTGAATCGCCGATTGTTGACTGGTACAGCGGCGCTGATCGTCGCAGATGGTATCTAAGTCATTCTCATTAGGAACCCATTTGGCAGATATTGAAACACCTGAATAATCCAATACTGCGTTCACCACATAAAACTCTATTGGAGTAAAGTTCTCTATTTGTAAGTCACGACTTACTACCAACGCAAGCGTAGGTGTTTGAACGCGCCCGACTGATAAAACGCCATCAAAACCAGCACTTCTCCCAAGACAGGTATAAGCGCGTGTTAGATTCATGCCAACAAGCCAATCACTTCGAGCGCGGCCTAAACCTGCATAGTACAGTGGCTCTGTACTGCTGTTTTCACGCAACGCACCAAGTGCCTTAGTGATAGAAACATCGTCCAATGACGATAGCCACAAGCGTTGCAGCGAACCACGATACGAACAAAAATCTAGGATTTCTCGTGCTATTACTTCACCTTCACGATCCGCATCTGTTGCGATAACAACGTTACTCGAGGAAGCCAATAACTTCTTAATCGCTTTAAACTGTTTGCTTACTTTAACTTGCACCGCCATCTTCCATTGATCCGGAAGTATCGGCAGACTATCCAACGACCATTTCTTAAATGATTCGTCATAATCCTCTGGCATTGCCATTGTCAGCAAATGTCCGATGCACCAGGTAACTTTTGCTTCACCGGCTTGATAATAAGTATCCTTACGGCTTGCCGTTCCTCTACCAAGAACACGCGCTATATCTTTAGCTTGTGATGGTTTTTCGCATATAAATAGTTGGCTCAAAATATACCTCCTTTTGCTGGAATAAATAATTGACCAGAAGAATCCATACGAAATTTATAGCTACGTAAAATTGATAAAGCAGAATCAAGTACCGTAGTATCCAGTCCCTTATTTATCGCTTCGACCAGTAAGCATTCAATACCTTCTAGGCCATAATAACCGTTGTAATCATCTGTGTTTAGATGAACAAAAAAACCTTCACCCGCGATGAAATAAACTGAATCATTGACTTCGTGTAATAGCTGTCCCATTTTTTAATCATCCTCTGGCCACACTGTGGCCAGAATTTAGATGGTTAGCCTTCATTCTTAGCTTTAAGAACGATTGACTCCAGACATCTTGGCAGAATCGCGATTTCATCAGCTACAAAAACAAGCTTATTGCGCTCTTCGCCACTGTCCTTGTCCGTCCAAGTATTATTGATGTAAATACCGGTCATCATAATTGATGCACCTTTAGCTACGCATCCTTTCAAATGCTTAACACGAGGCCCCCATAGCTCGACATCGACCCAAAAGCTCTTAGAGGTGTCGTAATTGGGATTGCCCTCCTCGTCCTCACCAGAACGGCGTGAACGATCTACATTAACGCGCATTTTAGCTAAATCAATTTCGGTTGGCTCACCGTTACGATTAACAGATTTAATAGATATTTCAATTGTGTGAACGTATGCTGTTTCTGTGCTATGTGACATAGAGTTTTCCTATAGTTGGTTAATAAAAATTAATTTACGGCCACACTGTGGCCATTCCGTAAGGCTTTCAGTCCTTGTGAATGTTTGTGTAATCTTCGTAAACTTGTACGAGTTGCAAAAGTGACTGTATAGGCATGATTTAATGCTTGGCATCTAAGGTCTACTTCAATCAGGCTTTGTCGAACTGATTTAGAAAACTGCGTCAAATACAAACTACCATCACCTTCTGATAAATCGATATACTTCCTGTTTTCATCTAGTTCTGCGCGAAATCTCCAGCGTAGATATATTCGTCCACCAACAATATGCCTTGAAAGAAGTAAACCAGTTCGATACGCCACGGCAAGCTCATTAGCCTGGTTAATCAATTCCGGCATCAATCCTTTCAGTCTTGAAAGTTCAGCATCAACCGATTTCAATCCTTCGATAATTTTGCTGTGTGACATAATTTGTTCCATAACTATTTTTTCTCCTTATCAGCTTTCCCGCTTGTTTTATCTTTTGGTGCAGGCTTCTTTCCCCTACCCTTAAAAGGCCCTTTAGACGATTTATCCTTCTTAGATGTTTTATCCTCCGTAACAATCTTCTCCTCTGCTGCCTCGGTTGTATCGGCTTTACGAGGTAGAAATCTTGAGTATCTTGATTTAACTTTAGAATCACCTTCGTTTGCTCGATCTGCACGATCCGAAAATACTTGATCACTAACAACTGTTGCAGGCCCGTACTTTGGTGTGTATGGATAGGTGATGAAATATTCAAAAATATCTTCCTCACTATCAAATTTTGAAGCATCAATAAATTTTGTATTAACAAGCTTTTTAATTGCCGCATTTCCTACCTGGTTTCGTTGCTCCAAATCAACTTTACGACAAGAGGTATAGTTGTATCTTGATCCCGTATCTAACAAACCTCGTATTGTTGCACCCAGGTTAAATATCTGCTCTTTACCATCACGCGCTGGAATCATATTCAGATGGATTTGATTCTTTAGATCAAGAATAAGATTGTCATACTTCACCAGTATTCGAGAAACACTTGCACCGTAATTTGCTAGTGTTAGTTTGAATTCCAGCGGACTAACTGAGCGAGGAATCGCATAAGTCATTTTTTCACTGGATTTGATTTTTCTATTCTTGGTTAAGCGTTTATCGATCAGTTTAAATTCGCGCTCCGTTGCTTTAATTTTGTCTTCAACCTGAACTAAAGCGTAGATTGCAAAAGGATCATCTAATTCTGCGGCACTGTAGATCATCGAAAAACGCGATGAAAACTCGTACAAACCGCAAATTTTTGGTTGTTCAGATGTTCCGCGCCTACCTCGTAAAGCTAAAACCGCTTCAAAACTATGTAAGGTGATCGAGTATTGCCCTTCTAAGCGACCAGGGAACTGAGTGTTATTAGTATTATTAGCCATCGCTTACCGTACCTTTTTTGTTAGGCTGGCCACACTGTGGCCACAATTAGAAAAAATATCGCGCTGAGTATCAAATTCTTCGGAATATCGTTTAGTTAGATTTGGTGATAACCAGATACATTCGGTTTTTTCGCGTGTACCTGGTTTTTCTACCATCTTCCAATCAGGGTATAGTTGTTGCTCATACAACCGGTTGGAATAGCCGCTTATAATTGCCATGCCTTTAATTTCATTAAGTCGCGCAGCAAGAGCCGCATGATCTGTGTCAGTCATCTCGTGTCCATAATTTCCACTCGCATTTACTGCGCGTGTTTCATGAACATAGGGTGGATCAACATAGAATAAGGTATTGTCTGAATCAGTTTGCTTAATTAATTCAAGTGCATCCATGCGCTCAATATAAACTTGAGTTAATCGTTTACCCCATATATTGATTAGTTCAGGAATATCCTTCCATTCTTGAGCAGTATTTCTACCTGAGTCTCTAAACCCTCGACGCCAACCAGAATGTCTATCACCTGATACTCCGATACTTGCGTAAGATTGATGACTCAGAACAAATAATCGCCTTGCATCTTCTATCGGGTCTAGTGCTTTCTCTTTGCAGTCCTCATACTCTTGTCGAGCATACGGAGTAAACCTCAACATTTCGACTAACTGCTGGCGCTTGCGCTTATCACGCAAAACTTGAAATGAAGATACCAACCGTTCATTCAGGTCATTAATAACTTCATTCTTTACAGGAACTTTATGCAACAACACATTTGCCGCGCCGCAATATGGTTCTACATATGTTTCATGGGTCGCCATGTGACTAATAATCCATGAAGCTAACTTCCATTTACCGCCATGATAGCGAAATATTGGTTTTTTAATATCTTGGGTAATCACAATTCTGCCTCAGTGGTTTTTCCGGCCACACTGTGGCCGTAGATTTAATTTCCATTATTGTCACCTTTCTTTTCTTTTTCTTTTTGTTCCAATAGCCTTTCGATCCTTTCGTCGTGAGCGCGTTTAAGCGCTTCTTCTTGTAACTTTCTTTGTTCTTCTTGATCTCTAAGTTTTTGCTGTTTCTGATCATCCGTGTTCTCCGGTGCTCTAACATCATCAGGGTGAATTCCTGATAATGAGTTTTCACCATCAATTATTTTTCCTACATGCCATTGAATATATCGAACCGGTACTCTGACAGGTTCGCCTTGTCCGAACTTAGCCATCTTCACCTGGGCGGCAACACAATCCAAAACCATCTGTTGATCGTCACTACCAATTCTAATTAGTGACTTTGCCGCTAAAGCTTTTAAGTTATCGTTAAATTTTAAAATATCATCATGGAAATCAATTTGATTAAGTAACTCATTTATCGAACTACTGTGATTCTTTTGATTAGAGTTATTAGTTGTAGTAGTAGGATTTATATTAGAACTACTACTACTACAAAAGGCAGTACGATTATCGTACTCTGGCGGTACGATTATCGTACTCTGGTTTTCAGTTTCTGTGGCCACAGTGTGGCCAAGCTGATTAATCGGTACAGACGGTGTGTTTTTATGTTTAAACGGTAAATCACCACTTTCCAAATTTGTGGCCACACCAGCGGAACTAATTATCGTACCGCTACCTTGTTTCAGAGGAGTTACGTTTTCTGCTGGCTGTTGATTAGTTACTGGTCGCTGATAGAACCGTCTTAACGGCGATGCACGAGTAGACGTTGTTACCTGATCGGCAACCAAACTTTCCTCTATTGCATCTAAAGATGGGGTAGTGGTTTGCTGATCGAAAAACTGCTCCGCATTAGTAATTAGTGATAATGCTAGACGATGATATTTTGGATTCTGATGTTGAGATAGCTTTATTAGCAAACCCATATATTCTTCGTCCAACACAATGGCATCAGCGACACTGATTGGTTGTGTATGCAACGCATAGATATTACCTCTAGTAAATCCTCGCTCGTCTTTTGTACGAGCCGCTAATGATAGCCACCTAGTAGCTCTTAAAAGACTTAAATGAACAGCTACTGTTTCACGAGAACCAATAGAGAGATCGCGCATAATTTCCACATACGTTGGACACTTTATCGAACCGTCCATTGATGTTATGTGGCTTCTAAAATATGCCCAAATCCTCACCGCTGAAGCCGGTAGATCGGGATCAATAATCAGGTGCCTGGGAACGGGGTCTTGCAACGATCCCATAAACACAAGCTGATCACCGCCAGAGCGATGTTCTGATGCTTTTTGTAATAAGCCTTGCAGAGCAGGCGGTAAATTACGATTGCTTTGCATTAGATAAGCTTTTTATAAAGTTATATATCTTTGGTAGTGATATACCCGTTTCATAATGAATTCTAAGGCACATACGTGGTTGTGGATAAGGCTCTACTGATTGCTTGAAACGATTAATCTCAACCTTGTATAGCGCATATACTGTCTGTTCTTCATTTTCAGAAAGACCAGCAGGGCGACCACCCTGGGCAGTGATGGCTAATTCACGGCGTAATTTAGCCATCTCATCCATTGAAACTCCAAAGTACTCGAACATCATTGATTGAGAAGCTCCAGCCCGAACTAGGTCGCTTATTAGTTTCTTTTGCGCTTTGTTATCATCGATGACCGAACATAATGAAGTGACGTTCCTACGGTTTATGGTGATGTTCATTATGCTATGACCGGAACGAATCAAACGATCTCGATCATCTACTGATAAGCCTTTGAGGGTAGCAATTACTTCTGGTGTCAAATTATTAACGCCAAGAAATTTTGCTAATTGACCATCAAAGTCGTCAGAGGCAATCACTTCAAGTAATGCCTCTACCAAGTCTGATGCTATGGCCTTGTTTGTATTATTTAGCATTGTCAAATCTCCGCTCAAAGCTCTGTCCAAATATCTTCGTGCTTATATCTTTCTTGGATCAGTCGGCGATTAGTTTGCAAAAATACGAACTGCCTAAACACATCATTTTCTAGTGATTCAGGTTCATATAATTCAGTTTGAATAGTAAATCCAGGAGGACACGCAACAAGATGGTTTATTGATGATTCAACCTGAGACACAAAGTCTCGTACTGCATCATCAGTTTCCAATGGAGGACTGTTTGCCATCAAATCCGAAACAAGAACCCGATAATTTGAATGTTCTGGCAAAAAGCTGTAGTTATCGTAAATATGCAGGGATGCAATTAGAAACAATTGCCACCATAGATACGCCTTAAGCTCATCCATCACATGAAATGGTGCATCCGGAAGTTCACAGTAATATCCGTAACCGCTGTCTAAGCGCTTTATCAAATCTGAAAAGCCATGCTCTTTAGCTATTGCTAAAGCACTCTCATAGCACTGCGCTCTATTCGTTACTAAATCACCCACTGAGTCAGCTATAAGCTTCGTAGGAGTCAATTCAGAATCGGTAGCTGTAGCAGATAAACTAGCCCCTTCAGGAACCTGTTCCGAAGAGTTTTTTTGATCTGCTTCTTCAGGTTCTATTTTAGGTGCAAGCGGCTTTTCAACAGAAACTGGAGCAGGTTCCTTTACGGGGTTATCTGCTTCGATTACTGTTACAGGATGCTCATCATCTACGGGCCAACCGTAGTTCGGCTCTTTTGATAAAGTAGAAACTAAATCGGGATTCTTTTGAAACTGATTAACTTCTAACTTAATCGTGTCAGAAGTAATCAGAGCAGGGTAATCTACTAGCGTATTCATTACACGATCTGTGATTACAGATAGAATATCTCCTTCCACTAGATCGACACTAAAGCTGTCCCAAGAATCATTGCTTTGTAGAACTTGATGCCAATGAACCATAAAGTCATTCTTATCAAGCTCATGGGCCATCCAGTAATCGAGATACTTAGTTTCGATCTGGCGTAGCTGTTCTACTTTAGGGCGACCAGCACCACTATCGAGTGCATTGGGTATAAACTCATATAGATGATCAATTGCATAGTTCATCGGAATGAGTAGGGCACGAGAGATTGTAGAGTACCCCTGAGTATTCAAATACTCGATAAAAGAACGTTGTGTGTATTCCTGTCCTGATTCTTCAAACAGTTGGTTGTATGCACTACGCACACCTAGTGCTTTATCGATGAAAACATAGCTACCGCGAACATCATTCTCAACCAAGTGGCTAATGATGATCTTACTTTCTTTGGTATAGGGGATAAACTTAACCGTTAGGTGATAATACTTTTCATCACCAGTCTTTGCGTAAAGTTCCTTAAGTATAAGTATGCGTGTATTACCACCAGCATCCGGTATAAACTTCTTTGAACCTGGGCGGCGGGTGATAGTTAAAGTAATACCCTGGCTACCAGTTTCGAGAAGACCTTGTTTGATTTCATCATACGCCGAATTGTCCATACGGCGTGGATTGTTATCATACGTTTCAATGTCATCCAACGAGATCACCATTGGCGTTGGCTGAACGGGATCAGTAATCATGCTAGTACCTGAATCCTCACTACCAAAATGGTCAGCACCTACAATTTTGGATAAATCTTCTTCGGTTGCTTTTCTTTTTCCTTTGCCACTCATAGCTGGAGATCCTTTTCAATTTCCTTGATTTCTATTACCAGTTGACCCATCACTTCTTTAGCTGAGGGGGAGGAAGTACCAGGTTTAGAGTCGTATTCATGCACAGGTATACGATGAGTCGCCGCTGATTTGTATGCGACTTTGGCAGGAATAACGGTATTTAGGAATGTGGCTACTGCTGGAGGAATATTGTCGCGTAACGCACCAGACAATAGTCTTGAATCATTGGTTCGTTCAACTTTTGACAATAATCCGTATAGTTTGCCAATAGGGTAGCTTAGTCGTTGGGCTTGCTCTCTTGTTTCTTTAACAACGCGAGCAGTGCCTCTAGCAAATTCTCTGACACTAACGGTATCAGGTGAAATTGGAGAAATCAGTACATCAGATGCGAATAATGCGGTATCTTGCAACGGCCCCGCTGCACCTTGCGTGTCGATTATAATGTAATCGTAGGCTTCACGAAGTTGGTTGAGCGTAAAGCGTAATCGCATCCGCCCATCTGCGGCGTGGAGAATAAAGTTATGTAGCTCACCATCAGGATCATCTGAATAGATAATATCGAGATTATCGATTATTGTTTGCGAAATAACGCTATCAACATCTACTTTGGTGATTAAGTGCGTAAGACCATTAATAGCTTTGGTCTTTATTTCGTAATAGCTAGAAAGGGTAGGTTGAATATCAGCATCAACCATCAGCACTTTTTTGCCTTGAGTGGCTAAAAAAGCTCCAAGATTTGCTGTTAAGGTGGTTTTACCGACTCCACCTTTCGTCGAAATTATTGTTAAAATCATTAGTTGTCTCCGTATTTAAACGGAAAAAATGATTTTCCTAACAATAGTTATTCTAAGTCTAAAGTCGTTCTAGCCAGTAGAGCCATTTGACTTTTAATCAGGTGGTCGGGCGTTCGAGCCGCCCACGCCCCACCATTTACTTTTAATTAAATCAAACGGTTACGGCATAATAAGTTTATCCTATCCGTTACCTATAACTCTTGAGTCACCCATAAGTCACCCGAACAATCAGACTCGGAGCCGAGCCTGTCTTAGCTCCGTTGGAAATTTAGATAGATGGATCTATAGAATAGGGGGGTAGGCCACTTTTCAAAATACAACCCCCCGCATTTATATATAGGGTTCGGGGCTCATATAGACCCCCTACTTGTAAACGCTGAATATTATTTTTATTTACTTGAAATTAGATCTCCAACTTTCAAGCCTAAAGCGTTCGCTATTTTACTCATATTGAGTAATGACACATTGCGTTCCCCTCGTTCAGCTGATCCGATATAAGTCCTATGCAATTCGCAATGCTCCGCAAGCTTCTCTTGTGATATACCTTTGCTTATACGATGCATTTTGAGCGTATTGCCAAACTGGGTTAGTAATTCTTGTTCTTTTTTGGAATAGCTTGTCATCACTATAATTTTGCAATATGATGACTATAGTTCTACAGACTATAAGTAGAGTTACTATGCTGTTCGGTCTTACTTCCAAACTTATATTTAGGGGGCTTTATTGATGAAGTATCTAAAAACCAATCTCATACTAACAGCTATTTTTCTTACAGGATGTGTATCAAAACCATCACAAATTATAGAGTGGTCAAACCCAAAATATTTAGGGAACAGCTCCTCACAAGCGGCGCTAAGCACTGATTCACTAACCTGCAAAGACAATGCATATATTGAAGCTCAGCGTGTCTATGTCCCCCCGCAGCCTTCTCAGAAAACCACAAGTGGGGGGAGTTTCAATATATTGGGCGGAATACAACAAGGCTACGAAAGAGGAATAATAAAAGCAGAAATAAGAAATGCCAAGAGAATTAAACAGCGCGCTTATCAACGAAGCTACTTTTCGTGTATGAACCGTTTCGGCTGGACAGCCACTAGAGTGGGAAGTTAAATGATAAAGTACAATGATCAAGGAGATATAATCCTCGAAATAGACGAAGATGGATATGAAATTTCATGGACTTGGGAATACCATGAACATGGTAAAACGGGCACTAAGAATGATGAATATGGCGATCACTGGGTTTACTCATATAATAAGGAGGGTACATTAGTTGGTGAAACGGATCCATCTGGAGGTCATACTAGTTACACTACTTGCGCTGATGGGAGCACCTTGATAATTATGCCAGATGGGCGACGTATACCTGCTAAAAGTGATATCGAGCCCAATCGCTATAGGTCATTTGTGGGGTGGGTTGTTTTTTTTGCGATAATTCCTTTTGGGATAGTGGCGATAGAGCTTCTTTCAATACTCAGCACACCGATAATAACACTTAGTGAATTTCTATATTCTTGCTTACTTTACATAACATCCATTATTACCATAACCTCTATGATTTGGTTTTATCCGCTATGGGCGAAGCAAGAGTTATTAGAGGAAATTAAAATAGATAAGCACATCCAAAACTGGGGGGGATTCTGGGACAAATTACAAAGAATAAAGGAGAAGCAACAAGAAGTAATCTTTTTTGCTTCGATAGCTATCGTGCTGCCTATAATTGCAATATATCTAGAAAAATTTATTTTTTGACCTTTCAAGCATTCGTGATCAATGCTCCTCACGAGAGCTATAGCTGCCTCAGAATTGAAGGACCCAGTCACAGCAAATAAAATAGTATACTGCTCACTGAATTATCTAGCTATCCAACGCTCTTGGCTTAATCTATGGACTTAACAAACTACGCCGTAAACCGGCACGCAAACCCACCGCCTATAAATATTCCAGCCGATGCTATTAACCGCATAAAGGCATACCACTCAAACGTTTCTGAAGAGGTAGTAATTGAAGGTTTAGAAATTCTCGGCGCAGATACAATTTGCGACTTAATAAGCCAAGGTTATTTATTATTTGATGTTTCTGTCGCGCTCGACCTGCCGCTCACTATTCTGGATAGATGGCTACAAACCAATCACGCCGCGACATATCAAAATGCTAGGCGTCTCTCAGCTCAACCCAAAGTAGCTGAGGCTAGGCAGTTACTTATGAACGTGAAGGTTGGTGATCGAGATGCCATGGCAATAGCTAAGGTTCAGGCCAACCATTTAAAATGGGAAGCTGCGCGCGATGACCCTGAGCAATATGGAGATAAGGTAAAACACAATGTGGAATCACAACCAGTCGTTTTTAATATCGCCTTGTCTGGCGGCGAACGCATTAATATGGGTAACCACGTTATAGATCATGGTGAAAAATGATCTAGTAGTTTGAATCAAAAGGTGGTTACTGTGTAGTTATCTGAACTGAATCACCGCCTAGTTTAGGCCTCATTTTTGATATTGGCTTCCCTAGTTTGTCTCTTTTACGACAGCTATCACCGTTAACAGTTTTACTCGAACAGAAGCGCGTCATTTATTTTAATTGTTAATAGGATATGGAAGCTAATCCATCTCTAAAGCTTTTTTCAATTCTTTCAATGCCTCAATAAAATCATCTCTTCTGGCAGCTGGCTCGCCCTTACCCCAACTTGCAGCGCCCCCATTTTTAAAATTTAGAACAGCGGCTGCACCCTTATCATCATTTAAGCGCTTTAGCCTTGAAGAGATAGTGCTTAGCATGAACCAATGCAACTTATTTGTTTCTCTAGCTTTTCGATGAACTTTTGTTGGGTTTCCGTATCCAGATATTAGTTCTGCGTAAACAAGTTCCTTTTGCTAATACCTAAACAAATATGGAGAGAGGAGAAAAGACATCAGACTACCAACAATCGCGCCAACTAGAGCTCCTGCAAGTGCAGTTTTCATTTTATCTTCCTATTTTCGAATGACTAAAACAAGTATGCCAGAGTCAATCGTCCGTTTCCAATTTGTCTCTCATATCAATCGTGCCTGATGCTGTGGATTCTTGCTAAGGAGGAAAGGGGGCATAGTGCATATAGTAATAATGGACAGTATTCTCACTCAATAAATCTTTAAACCTAAAATAATAGCGAGTATTACTGTTGTAGAAGTATTCTTTATTTTGTCCGATTATTTCATTCTTTATGCTAGTCATTGACCCCTGCACTAACAGAGAGACCCTCACTATTCAATCCTGAGCGCACCTCGGTAAGAGATGATTTTATCTCTGCAATAACCTCAATAGCTTTGTCTAACTCGCGTTTAGTAGCTGAAGTTTTATTAAGAGTAATAACATCTTTTTCCAGATTAATAATCGATTGAAGGGCACCACTCAAGATGTCAACTGGGCCATTTGGACCCTGAGGAAATAAGTGATTTTATATCTTCAGTAATCGATTGTTGATATCTGTTAAGTTAAGGTCATCAGTCATTTTATTATTCCAAATAGTTATTCCACTAGCTATAGCAATAAGAACGAATACCGCAGTAGACGATATATCACTCCTTCGCTTTTTTCGTTTCGCTGCATCTATCGCCGAGTTAATCAGTAAGTTCTTTTTAAAAAGTACAGGATTTATAAATAGGTCAAAAATGCTTTTCAAAGTAGAGGCTATAAAGACAATAAGCGATACCAATAATTGAACACTCATAAGTCAGTTTTGCTTTCCATTCACTTTGGTTAACGCCTCAGAGTATCTATTTAACTGCTCTTTTAGTTCTCGTTGGTACTTTTGAGCCAAAGACACTTGGCCAGTGTTTCCCAGTTCTCGATGCATCTTTTCGTGTTGAAAAGAATAACTGATTTTTTCCTCTAGCTCAGATATCAAACTTTTCAGTTCTTCTCCTGTCATCTGTTACCTCCATATTTAGTAATGTAATTTCTTATGAGTAGTAGTCTCCCTGCTCACTATTTACTAGCACAGAATAAACCAAGTACCCGTCAAACACTAGTTCCTTCTTCAAAATTAGAACTACTAGACCCGCCCCTTAAGAAACAAGGCCAGAAGTTAAGTTACAAAATACACTTTGAACCTAGTTTTGATTCTGCACACCAGAAATACCGCCAAATATTATATAATTAGTTGAGTAAGGCAAGTATGCTTATTGCTTTTTAAAATGTTCATCCTTCAAAAGCGTTAAATATGGAACTTAAACAAGTATCCGCCGAATTACTTGAACGCGAACCAGTCAAACATATATCACACGGATTATTGTACTACGTGCTTACTGGAAGAAACGCATGGCATAGTAAATGGATTACACAGTACGCCGACGGTTGCATGCACACCACACTGGATTCAGCAAAAGGCTTTGCGGAGTCAAGAAGAACAAGCGGAACTGTTTTTTATATTAAACATTTACCTTGTTTGATATTTAGAAGTCTTAAACAGAATCTCATGGTTACTGAAATTAATAATAAAAACCCATTATCTGGATACTCACCAGATGCCACTACTGGTGATGTTGGTAGAGGCCGAGAAAAGATTAAGGGAGCATTAGACAACTACCTTTGCGTTGGAGCTCCCTTGTATGGGGTAGCAATGTCATTTTCACCAACAAGTAGATTCTGGAACGTAACTCCTGCTCTAAGGGATTCTATAATCATTTTGTCAAATAAAGACCAAGATATTTCTATAGAAGCAGCCGATTTCAGCAGCTTAAAGTCATACCAGTCTTTCTCTCATGGGAGTGGCTATAGATTAGGTTGGTTAAGCCAGGAGCCCTCAACAAAAGGAACTGCTATTTCACAGCTTTATAAAGATGCAATCCCTGCTAAAACGATCTCTAAAAAGTAACCCTCAAATGTTTAGTATGAACATTATCCGAGGATTATAAAAGTATTAGATGATCCATTAACCCACCCCATCAATAAATGTCTCGACAAACGCCTTAATCTTATCAATAACACGCTCGGAGATTGAACCGCGCTCCTTCAGCTTCGGTCGCTCATTCATGATATTAATCACGTCGTCTCGCATGGGTGTTTTCTCGGTGAAGATGTAACTGCCGATTACACTTTGGAGGCCGGCTAAATCTAGCCCTTCCGCATTGCTTAGTTCTTCTACTGCCTTTTTCTTTTCTTCGCTCCAGTAGCTTTCAAACTCTTCGCCGATGTCTCCGCCCTTGGGGATATCAGGGAAGTGATTTGCTATGAACCGTTCTATCAGTTCTTTTTTACTGCGTAACTGGGTTTCAGTATCTAGTATGCCTAAGATAGTTTTGTGAGCTTTCTCGCGTTCTTCAGGCGATGCATCTTGTAGCTTGGCTAATAAGGCAATGATGTAGCTAACGTTAATGGTGTCTCGGCGAATTAGCTCTAGCTCAAAGTCGATGTCATCAAGAATCGAGACCTTTTCTTTCTCGTTATCGCTGCGGACTTTGTCATAGAGATCTAGATACTTGCTTCGATAGTCTGCGAAGTCTTGCTCGTTTATTGACAAGTCGTCGAATGTGAATTCTGTAAAACACTCTAGGACGTTCTTTAAACGCATCAGCTCACGGAATGCTTGGATGAATTTGGCCTCGTCTTCTTCGGTTAGTAAGTCATCTACACTATCGACAGTCGGCGCAATTGCTTTTAGATTCTCAACTGCTTTAGCAAAGCGTGCGGTGTAGTCCTCATAGGGTGCTAGAACAATATCCTCAATCGCATCTTTATTAGCGAACAGTTCTATCGCTTGATCTGTTGCGGGTTTAAGGTTACGAAAACAAACTACATTGCCTTGAGATTTCTTTTGCCCCATGGTTCTGTTAGTACGAGAAAATGCTTGAATCAAGCCATGGTACTTGAGGTTTTTATCGACGTAAATTGTGTTGAGCGGTTTGCTGTCGAAACCTGTTAAGAACATGTTAACCACCAACAGGATATCTACCTCGCGGCGTTTTACTCGTTTGCCAATATCTTTGTAATACCCATAGAATTTATCGGTGGAGTAGTTACTGCCGAACATCTCGTTATAGTCACTAATGCAGTCTTCTAACACTTCTCGGCTGTGCTTATTGATTGGCGCGCTATTATCGGGCATGACATCGCTATCCATCATGCCGTCTGCGTCAGCGTCTTCCTCGTTGGCCTGATAAGAGAATATGGTTGCTACTTTAAGGTTATGCGCTCCTTCATCCTTTTTCTGCTTTAGCAATGCGTAGTAAGCGGTTAACGCTTTTACACTGGATACACAGAACAGCGCAGTGAATTCTCGTGCATGCGTTTTGCGGTTATGATTGGCGATGATGTAGTCGGTAATCTTATCTAAGCGCTCGGGCGCCTCTAATACTTCAGCGGTATCAATAGCCTCTACTACGATATCCTCACCGCCTTCTTTTTGCTTTACCGTGCGGATGTATTCAATAGAGAATTTGAGCACGTTACGATCACGTATCGCATCGGTGATTACATAGGTATGTAATTGCTCACCGAACAAGTCTTTCGTGGTGCGTTTGCCTAGTGCATTCTTGGCTGCGTTGTCTGCAAAGATGGGGGTGCCAGTGAAGCCGAACATTTGCACTTATGGAAGAAGTCTTTAATTCGGTTGTGGGTATCACCGAACTGGGCTGCGGTGGCACTCGTCGAATATAAACACCATGCGCTCATCTTGTAATGCCGTCATGCTTGATAAGTACTTATCAGAGTGAATCGCATTGTTGAGCTTTTGTAAGGTTGTCACGATCAGCTTAGTATCGTCACATAACTGTTCGACTAGCTTCTGAGTGTTATTGGTGGCATCTACGCTGCCTTCTGAGAAGCTGTTAAATTCTTTAATGGTTTGATAGTCGAGGTCTTTTCTATCAACTACGAAAACCACCTTATGTACTTCAGGAGACTGCGTTAGTATTTGCGCGGTTTTAAATGAAGTAAGTGTTTTGCCTGAACCGGTGGTATGCCAGATATAGCCATACTTTTCAGTATTGCGAACCTGCTCGACGATGGCTTCAACAGCGTAGTATTGATAAGGGCGCAGTGCCATTAGCATTTTTCTCGCTTTCGTTCAATACCACGTACTTAGTAATCAGTTTAGAAAGCTGGCATTTCTCTAGAAAGCATTCAGCAAACTCGCTTAGCTGGCTTACTTTTTTGTTGTCATTACTGGCCCAGAAAAACGTTTGTTTGAAGTCCCGTTTGTTAATTGGGTTGTTAGCATAGTATTTAGTATTAACTCCGTTACTGATTACGAATAACTGGATGTAGCCAAACAAACCGTAGCCCGCTGAAAATGAATGGCGGTGGTAACGGTTGGTTTGATTAAAGGCTTCTTTCATTTCTAGGCCACGGCGCTTGAGCTCTATCCTGCACCAAGGGCAAGCCGTTAATCAAAATCGTTACGTCATAACGGTTAGTGTATTTGTCTTTCATGGTAACTTGATTGGTTACCTGGTACTCATTCTTGCACCACTTTACTTGATTGATCAGTTCTATATAACCCGTCTCTCCGTTGTCCTTTATATAGTCAATTTTATCGCGCAGTATTTTAGCTTTCTCGAAGATGTTGCCCTTTGCGAGCTTGTTTAAAACTTGCTTAAACTCTGCTTCTGACAAGCTGGTTTTATTATGCTTTTCGAGTTGGGTTTTAGGTTAGTTAATAAAGCGGCTTCGTCATTAATACGCACCTTTCCAAAGCCCAACGTTTCTAGCTGAGCGATAAGATTATTTTCGAGTGTTTGTTCTGATTGGGTGCTCATATACACTAATGATTCATATATTTATCTTTGATGTAATTACTCATATGGGTTAAATCTGGATAAACTGAGCCGCCATGCATATTAAGTTTTTCGAGTAATTCCAACAAAACCTTCTTAGCCTTTGCATCAATAACAATTATTCGTTCGAGCTTTTCTTCTATTTCAGTTATCTTGTTTTCGACATTTCCCACAAATAGAAAATCTCCGCTCTGATTACTGATTCTCTGGTTTTTAGCAATACCTCGGATATAGCGCACCTGGTTAATCAAATCATCATTTTCAAAATCACTTTCCCCAGCATAATAGCTGCGGAGGCATTTAAGATGCTCATCTTCAAAATTCAATAACTCATCAGCCTTTGGAGTAAACATATAGATTGCACCATCTTGGTAGCTAAGCTCTTTATTGTTACAGGCGAAAAACATGGCAACTAGTGGATTTCGTGTTAAGTCCATCAGCCTTGTTGGCATACCGTAATGTTGCATTGTAATTAAGCGCTCATATACTGAATCATCGTTTGAAAATTCATCTGGTTTTAAGGAAAGGATTTCGTAGTAAAGGTCTTTTTCCTTTGTTAAAAAATTCTTCTCTCGAGTTAGGCTAGAATCCAACTCCCAAAAGGAGCTTGCCTGCCCCCTATAAAAACTTGCGTAATCGTTTGATGATTTGCTATCTTGCATAACATCTAAAGTTTCACGCATTTCTTCGTTATCTGGTGAGCCTTCAATTGAGAAAATAAAATGCATCTTTTTGTTTAGGTGGCTTAATACAAATAGATGCTTAACGTGTTCTCTCAAATTTGGATTTACAGAATCATTTTTAACAGCATCAATCATATCTAATTTTGATATGAGTTCGCTGTGCTCTGAGGTTGTTGTATACCGGGTATATTCTTTACCTATTTCTTTTGGTATCGCTGTTTCCTTAAGATGCTGCATGACGTAAGAAATATATGAAATGATAAAGTTTACTCTCTGCTTTTCTAAAGCTTCCTTGCGAATAAGCTCTTCATGTTCTTCAAAAAATTTTCTAAGTATATCGAGGTAGACATATTCGATAATGTATTCGTGCTGACGCTGAGGATAGCTAGTAGTTTTTAGAGATAGAATTGAAGCTATGTTCTTTATATTTGGCTGTATCCTGTTAGCCTTACCTCCTAAGTAAAACTCAATTTCGTTTTGCTGATTTGTCCAGTTATAGTTTTTTTTCAAAATATTTCCTACCATGTTGGTTTAACTCTTTTCCTCGTGTTTTCATTTAAGTAAATATTCTTATATCGTAGTCCTCCTCCTAGGCGTGTAAGAAATTCTTCATTCCAATAGTAATAATTCAACCATCGGTTATTGGGCTTTAACACTTCCATTAAGAACGCGTTGAACTCCGCAGCACATGATTCTGCAAGCTGATCAAAATGGCCATTGCTATATAAACATCTGTTGAAGTAAACCTTTTTTGAATGAATGAGATTTTTCAAGTTCAGTGGTGATGAGGTTAATTTTTTGATCTATGGCCGAAAGGAGATTTGCTATTTTTCGTTGTTCTTTTTCTGATGGCATAAAAACTGGAATTTTCTCAATGGTCGTCTTTGACAAACTAGGGACTCCCGAAGCCTCGTTGTATTTTTTCCAGTTTATTTTTTGAAACACCGCGTAAATAAACCTTGGAATAGATGACATGAACGAGTGAGTATAAAAAAGAGTATCCACAGTCCAAATTTTTGGTTTAAATACAT
This sequence comes from Candidatus Poriferihabitaceae bacterium, assembly GCA_965237995.1. Classification (GTDB taxonomy): domain Bacteria; phylum Pseudomonadota; class Gammaproteobacteria; order Arenicellales; family Poriferihabitantaceae; genus JAAELZ01. The sequence goes on along the minus strand of CBDEGO010000005.1, from coordinate 358,717 downwards.
AGGTTTATCAATAGTCCCTTTTCTCCCAATACATACGCTTTCACCATCGTGAAGATATTCATTCACACCCGTCATATATCCACCTGTTCCATATACCGGTATCCCACCAGAAGCTAAATGTTTGTAATCTCTTCCACTTCCTATAGTTAGAACCTCTCCCAACCGCTTTTCCTCCCAATCAGGATAATCATTGCCTTGCTCGTCTTTGAAGCGAAGTTGTTGGCTGAAGAGCTTTTGCATCATGCCTTTTTTGTATTGTTCTAATAAGGCTTTTTTCTTTTCTAACTGCTCTATTTTGGTATCGACTGCGGAGAGGAATGAGGCGATTTTTTGTTGCTCTGGCTTTTTGGGACAAAAGAATTTTATTGATTTTATTCCCTGAAAATTTAGACCCTCTCTGCCGCCTCCAACCTGAGCGCGCAAAATAATCTTTTGCCCCTGATAAGAGCTGAGAAACGCCTGAGTGAAATGAGTTGATTGACTGTTATTAACTCGAATGATGCAAACATGTTGATTGACGTTACCCTCATGAAAGTCTTCCGGAACAACGCAACTTCGACCGATTGATGCCCCTGTGATATTCAATAGTAGGTCATTTGATTGCACAGTACTTCCTTTCATTCCATTATGTATCTTGGCATTGATATACGTTACTTCGTTTAATAATAGTCGATTACTTATTACATTCTGACTTCTTATAAAAGGTATGCCACTTGTTGAATAGACCTTTGATCCTCCACGAGGCGTGCTTCCACTACCAACCTTTAAAGTAAATTCGCCAATACGCCTTTCATTCCATTCTCCATTAAACTCAGGAAACCTTAGCGTTGGCAAGGCTTGTTGTTCTATTGTCGTCATACGCATCCTTTATTAGAACGGGCTAGAAATACCCAGCTCTTTACAAAACCCTGCGATCGTTTTATCTGTTGTCTGCATATCCGCTTCCAAAGCTTTTAGCTCATCAGCTACTGCTTCAATATCCACCGCCTCCTCTTCCTCAAAGGTATCCACATAACGTGGAATATTGAGGTTGTAGTCGTTTTCTTTAACTTCATCGAGCGAGGCTACATAGGCATATTTATCTTGCTCTTCACGCTGCTGATAAGCCTCCATTATTTTTACAACATGCTCTTCAGTCAAGGCGTTTTGATTGCCCACTTTTTCAAACTCTTGTGACGCATCTATAAACAGAATATTGTCGTCATCCACTCGGCATTTTTTAAACACTAAAATGCAGGCGGGAATACTGGTGCCATAAAACAAGTTAGCAGGCAGGCCGATTACTGCATCAAGAAAGTTTTGCTCTTTAATAATGTATTCACGAATGGTGCCTTCGGCTGCCCCTCTAAACAGCACGCCATGCGGCAACACAATGGCCATGGTGCCGTTGTCGGCCATTTGGTAGATCATGTGTTGCACAAAGGCGAAGTCTGCCTTGGTGCTCGGTGCTATGCGTCCGTACTGGCTAAAGCGGTCATCCGTTTCATTGAGCGGATTATCCTTGCCTTTCCATTTGGCAGAAAAGGGCGGGTTTGCTACGACAGCTTCAAAGCGTTCTTCAAGATGTTGGGGGTGTTCTAAGGTGTCTTCTTGCTTGATGTCGAACTGGCTGAAGTGCACGTCGTGCAATATCATGTTCATTCGTGCAAGGTTGTAGGTGGTGCGGTTGAGCTCTTGACCATAGAATGCGCCTACCTCGGTTTCTTTGGCAATACGCAATAGTAGAGAGCCAGAACCACAAGTGGGGTCGTAAGCTGATTTAATTCTCTTTTTATCTAGCGTAACTATTTTCGCTAGGATTTTAGAGACCTGCTGTGGGGTATAAAACTCCCCTGCTTTTTTACCTGCACCTGATGCGAATTGTGCGATTAAGTATTCATAGGCGTCGCCCAAAACGTCTGCATCTGCCTCTTCTAGTTCAAAGTCTATTTTACCTAGATGAGAAAGCACTTTAGCGATAAGCGCATTACGTGCCTCAACACTACGGCCTAGTTTAGTGCTGTTAAGGTCTAGGTCTTCAAATAGCTGGTTGAAATCATCCTCGCTATCGGTGCCCATGGTAGATTGCTCAATACTATTGAGAATGCTTTGCAAGTCTTCAAGGATGAAATTGCTTTCGTCTTCAGTGTCTGCGTTGCCCTTTATGGTGATGGCGCTGAATAATTCCTTAGGGTGCAGGAAGTAACCTAGTTTTAGCAGAGAATCTTCTTTAATGGCTTCAATGTCATCTTCATCAGTAACGTCGTTATAGCTTTTAACGCTTTCGGTTTCTAATAGTTTATTGGCGAAGAGATTCTGCTTTTCAGAAAGATACTTATAGAAGATAAACCCCAGAATGTAATCACGAAACTCATCAGCGGCCATCTTGCCGCGCAGCTCATTGGCGATATTCCAAAGTTGTTGTTCTAGTTTTTTCTTTTGTGATTCCGTCATACGAATTTGATCTGGTTTATTGTCCTGCTGTTGTCTAGATACTACCTATTAATCTTAGATAGGCAAGGTGTAAGTAGTTAGTTAGTGCGTCAACTGTGAATATGACAGTAACGTATCAATCTTTTCACACACCTTACCTATATACAGATAAGATATTAAATTGATATCCTAGCTAAGGAGGTCTTGGAGATTTTTATCTAACTTTCTAAACTCTCGCCACTTATTAATAACATCGTTAGGTAGGCCAGCTTGGATTAGCTCATCGCCATAGCGTACAATAGCGGCTTCGCCAAGATCATCTAATAGCTTAAACTGAATCGTTTCTGCCTTACAGCTGCCTTTTCGTATTTGTCCATTAACGAATTCAATTGTGTAATCCACGTATCTGTCTGGCATCAGTGCCGGTAATAATAAGTATTCAGCAGGTTCAAGCTCACCCATTACAGCTGCACGTTCTAACTCGTTACAGACGTGCTTTGCTTCATTAAGTCTGAGTTTGAAGCTTAGTTTTTTGATCGGGCCCAGTGACCCATCAAATGATCTTAGCAAACGGTGGGTATCTGTCGGATCTACAGGTATATGTATATTTACGGTATTTATACTGCTCATTGATGTACTCCTCAAGCATCAAGCTTGGTTGATATTAGAAATTTATGGACTCGCTTTCAGCTTGCCCGCGATCGTGACCTTGGGAGTAGTAAGTAGTGTTTTCAAATAGAACAGGTCTCAGCTCTATTTCTCTAAATCTTAATATAGCTTTATTTCGAGTGTTCAATGCTCAAGTGTTCAGTTGACTTAACCGCTTAGAACATAACCATGCATAGCTATACACTGCGTTATTAATATTTATTTTCTATTACTTTTATATTTAATATTATATTGAACACTTGAACATCTATCCTCTCAACGTCACTGTTGGTGGGGTTTAGACGGTGTTCAATCATTGTGAAATGTTGCCTATTTGTTGAACAAGGTTGAGTCATTTTGAGCACCCTTCCTTGATTCACGCACATAGTCGTATAGCTCACTTACCGACTTATCTAAAAGCTCTTGCGTATAATATATTGATCGAGGGAGCGTTAGAGTTTGACCGTTCTCCTTCTTGCGTACTTGACCTTGATACTTAGCGTAGCCTTGCTGCATAAGCCAGTTAGAAACTGTCGTTAGTTTTGAACTTGCACCATTGGCACTTAAATGTGTGCGTAGTTGCTTTTCATCTACGAACCCGTCCTTAAAGCTAAAGCAACCTTCTGCCATGCACTCCTCCAAGAGAACGTGATAGTCCGACCTCGTGGCACTGATCATTTTGTAAAACGCCGCTGTTCGCCCTGGTATTTGGTTAGGATTGAACTTAGATAAATCACGCTTAAGCAACCAATCGAATAAGTGCTGTGAGCCCTGCTTATTTAACCAATCGTTAAAGTAAGCCCTGATCTGATCGGATGTCATTGGACTTTTGCATTCGAGAACGTAGAACCTTCTTTCAGTTTGCTCTAACTTCATGGCGTCTTGGTTGTTAGTGACGAGATACAAAGACCATAAATTACGCTGTCTGATTTTCTTTTCGCCTTTTGGGTTTAGCGTATACATCTCTGAAGCACCAGTTGTTGCCTTGCGTTTCATCTCTTCCATTGCATCCCCGCTTAAGCCCTGTACTTCTGAATAAACCACCACCTTAGTTTTAGCGAACCCGTCGTCAAAATCAGACTTAGCTTCGTTGTTTCCTATTGTTGTTGCTGCTTCACCAAAGATTCTACACAACGGGGTTAATATTGCCTCCTTCCCCGCACCATGTACTCCTATAAAGACAATATGCCAATTTGGTTTTTCGTGAGGGAACTGAATATCAAAAGCTACTCTATCTATAAAGTGGCTTCGTTCCTGTTCGTCTGGAATTAAATGTTCAGCTAAATCTGTCCATGGTTGGACACTACCCTCCTTGGAAGTAATTGCAAAACCACGCCACAAGTTTGCCAACATCGCACCTGATTCATTTATCAAGGGTAGCTCTTTTTCATCGGGTTGAGGCATCCACCCCCTGCCATCCGCAACTACAAATTCATCACTCCTTTCCATTGCTGTTGTTGGCTTAATAGCTCGGCCAGACTTATCTCTTAAGTTCAAGCTGGCGTATGCAGTATTGAACGCTTGATGAGTGCAGGCGTAGCCGGTTATTCGATTGTAGTAATGACCAGAATCAATAATGAAAATATACTGGTAGGTTAACTCCCTTAAATTTTTAGCTTTTGAGGTACTGTTTAAGTGTAGGTTTTCTAGCTCTACAGAACAAACATCACCACTATTAATTTGTGTAGCTGCTTCGATGATTTGTGAAGACTGCAATGCGGCATACCCGCTGCCCATGCTATCAAGAATATGAAACCCTGTTTTCGGATCTGCCTGCGGAATTAAATTCCAATCTAGATCTATTGCATCTAGGATCTGCTGCGTTCCACATCCAGCAAAACAATTAAACATTGTCTTACCAGTTGCAGTAGAAAAAAACACGCCCGCAGACGGATTCCTATCACCGTTAGGATGTTTGTCTGTTGGGCAGCTGACGGGGTTCCAGACATCTTGCTTTACATCCCCAACAAACGAAAAGAGTGCAAGTAGTTCATCACTTGAAATTCGTCCTCCAATTGCAGGGAAACCATCCGAGGGCTTTGTTCTTTGTTCTTTGTTCTTTGATCTTTTGTAATACCTAGTACTTTCGTATCACAAAGTACTTTGCTGAGTACATTGCCTTCAAAAGCTTCAGGGTGCTTGGGATGTCCATTTAGCGTTTGAGTAAGTGCCACTCCGTCCAAAAAGCTATATTTTTCTACGCTATCTTTTCTGTCAGGATGATAGGAAGGTAGAAACCAAGCAGTGGCTTCATTAACCATTTCATTAACTGCAACCACACCAATGCCTTTGTCATTTAATGCATCAACAATCCAGCCTACGCCCTTACGCCATTCCTTACCTTGCCATAGAATAACCGCTCGCCACTTAACTTTGGTGCGCTCTACACCATCATCATCTATAAATACTTCACCATGACTCCAAGTTGTGTAAACCATACAACTTAAACCTAACTCAACAATCCCATCAAACACTGCTCTAGGTTGTGGTGCTAAGTTCTCAATTATCTCACCATCGACTACGGCCTTGTCGCCATCTAGGACGATCATTCCTCTAGATGTTTCAGTCACTAAATTATATTTGTTACGCGAACCATCAATATGGGCAGCAACAAAATAAGACGCTGCTAACTTATCACTAAAGGCTTTGTGGCTAGTTAACACACCTTTGTATTCACCGAACTCTTTAGACAAAACGACCATTTCCATTTTATCCTTAACATTCTTACCAAAAGACAAAGTAACACCGTCATTCATTACTCCCTTTATTTCTGAACTTGCGGAATTCAAGGGTGGTTTTTCCGCTAGTTGCTTACTCATAGCTATCATATGAGTCTCGCTCTTCATTAACTATTTGTTGTGACGTAGATACTGTTTCGCAGTTAGCTAGCCATCGCTCAACTTGTTCTGATGAATATAAAACGCGGGAGCCTAGCTTCAAATAAGCAGGCCCGTCACCGGACAACCTCCAGCGCTCTAGTGTTCTGCGTGAAATTTGTAAATACTCCGCTAATTGTGCGGTGTTGTAGTTAGTTGACATTTCTGGCACCTCTATCTGATTTAGGAGGCTCCAGTATCCTAACTAGGATGGGGGGCAGGAAGGGGGTAAAACACCCCTAAGTGGGGGTATTACTAATCAGAATTACTTAGATTTGACCACGGGTTCTCTTGGCCACCTTGAAATACTAAAGGTCTAATTGTGATACCTTTTTCTACCCACGACTTTTTCCATTTCCGCATTGTGTCTTCCGTCACGTTCTTAGGTTTAAGTTTTAGAGCCTTCTTTAGATCTTTTATTCTGTCCTCAGTACTAAAATACCCAAACTCACCTTCTTGCTCTAAGGAGTTCTGTTTTAAAAATTTATCGTATGCAGCTATTAAATGACTGCAAGCTCCTTTAACTCGCCCATCCTCGCAATATGGGTTATCAATCAATTGCCCCATATAGTTAAAAAACAGATTAAATCTTTCAATCCTTATCCTTGCAACTAAATATCCCAATTCACCGATCTCTATTATTCGCTCAGCCAACATATTTGGACTCCACATATTCAAGGGAGTTGTATCTGGGTAGTGAGATGTAAAAAACTCCATAAACCCTTTAGGTGTAGCTTTTAATTCATATGTGAATTTAGCCTCATCTTTCAAAAGTATTGACGAACGAAGGGCATCGAAGCGTTCACAAACTTCATTGGACAAGACCCCAAGGCCCGCCTCAGGAACACAAAGCATTACGCCTGGTACATAGGGTTGGACCATATTGACGTTTAATCCTAGTGACAAAGCTAAAGCCTCTCGTACGGTCCATACTTCTTTTCTCAACCAGTACCTGTAGTCTGGAAGCTCTATACGAGCTATTCCACCGTTATCTAAAACATAATCCAGTTCAAATAGGCTTGCGCTACCATCTTCATGAACTACTGTTTTAAGCTCTCCATTGATGAGGAATTTGCTTAAAAAATTAACTGGCATGCTTCTTTCCTTTATCAAATTCAGCAAACTCTAATATTCGCTCACCATGATTATCTAGTGCTGTTCTAACTTGGTCTTGACCAAATCTCGCATATACCGCCGTGGTAGAAGTATTAGAGTGATTTAGCACTTTACCTATTAGGTGAAGGCTGTTTCCTGATTGCGCTAGCCAGCTACCTACTGTTCTTCTTAAATCATGTAGGCGTACATCATCCATACCTGCGTTGGATCTAATTTTGCGCCACGGTTTATCAATGTTAACTAGGTGATGCCCTTCTACCTTGCCTACAAAAACATAGGGGTTATCAATTACATGGGGAATAGATACCAAAATCTTTATCGCCGGCACTGATAGTGGTAGGTAGAGTGGCGAACCTGATTTAGTATCTTGAACACTCAGTAACATATTAGGTAAATCGACATCTGCCCATTTTAAAGCTAATAGCTCTGTCTTTCGCATCCCAGTTAAGAGGTATAACCACAACGCTGACTTTACTGAGTGGCTTTCGGTCTCATTAATAGACTGAATTAGCTTTGGCATTTCTTCTTGGGTAACCCATCTGTCACGTTTTTTTTCCTTGAACTTCTCAATACCCGCTGAAGGGTTAGTTGTGCCAGCTGGGACAAAGCCCCATTGTTCTGCGAGATCAAACAGTTTTGATATAAGCGCCAATACTCTATTAGCTTCATAGGGCGTGTCAGCACCTATGCGTGTATGCAATGCAGAAACATCGGCTCTCTTAATACTAATAACTTTTCGGCCTTTCCATGCAGGTAGAATTCTGTTGTCGATACGTAGCTTATCGTCATACCAAGTCTTTTTTCTTTGCTTCGCGTAGTTTTCAATATACTTAGAGCACAAGGCATCTAGAGTTTCAGCCGTTGCACGCTGGATCCGTTTAGCTAAAGGGTCATCGCCATCTGTAATAGTAACCAGGTACTTTTGAGCTCGCTCTTTAGCTTCCGCTAGAGTGAGCGCTCCGTATGTTCCAATAGTTAATTGTCGCTTTCTCCCTTCAGCTCTATAAGACAATACGAAGGCTTTGCGCCCTGATGGATACACGCGCACACCAAAGCCTGGTAAGCGATCGTCCCATACAACGTGTCTGCTGTTATTGTTTCCTTCGTAGGCGAGACTGTCAATTGTTCGCTTTGTTATACTCATACTGTAAAAAGTCACCAATGAGTCACCATTATAGCGCGACTCACTAGGTAGTTACGAGTAGCAGTGTCGATTTATCTTATTGTTTTATAGTACTATTACGTATTGGGGAGCATCAGAGAATACATTTGCTTACTGACTTTTAATCAGGTGGTCGGGCGTTCGAGCCGCCCACGCCCCACCATTTACTTCATAAAAACAATACTTTACATAAGATCGCCAAGTACTAATAGTGCTTACTCATCAAGCAGTGTGCTAAATCTGTGCTAATTAATTACGCCATATCCACCTGATTAATAAATAGGTGTTTGAAAAGTATAGTGAAAACATACCGACCACCTGATTTTTGGTCAGTGGTCTTAAAAAACCTAACGCTCTCAATAAACGATACATAGACACTAAATTGTTACGCAAATAATAATTACAACATACCTTTGGCACGTCAATTTTGGGCTGATCTAACATAGTCTGGGAAGTAAAATGTACCTGCTAGTGCTTATGCTAGACCATTATTATGGTTCTAAATTCACCAAACGCGGCCCGTATATACTTTGACATTCTAACTACTTCTTTATAGGTAGACGGCGCCTTGTTGGGTGAAACCACTGCGTCTAGTTCATCCTAATTTATACGCTGGCTTATTTAATCGCAATGTTCCTTACAGGCAAATAATAAGGATTCTCTGAGTTAAAAAAGACTCATTGCAAAACGTGGGCAAACTATAACTCACGCACTTAATGTTGGCTTCAATTAGGTTAAGCCTCGTAGAATAGTCGCTAATTGCGCAGGCTTAATTGGTTTACGAATAAACGCATAACCCCTGTTCTTAATGGATGCTCTTGTCTCGTTACTTTTATCGGCAGAAATTATTACCACGCTAAGCGTGACCTGCATTTTCTCACTGATTTGTTGAGCAATTTTTAAACCATTCTCGGAGCGTCCTAGATGTAAGTCGGTTAGCAATACGGTGTTTTTTTCAAAAGACCTAGACGCTTTAGCCGCCCGCTCTCCGTCCTGATAGCAACGTACTCGACACCCCCAACTTTCTAATAACCACTGAGTGGATTGTACCACGCTGATATCGTCATCAACCACCACCACGGGCAACCCCATTAAGCTAGGCACCTCCAATTTAGGGATATCTACCTTGCTTGTATCAACAAAAGCTTGGTTTCCTTTTTGAATGCGAAAATAAAAAATAGCACCATGAGGTACGTTATCTTTTAAATATACTTTCGACTCGATTAATTGCGCCAATTCCTGCGCAATGGCTAAACCCATACCCGTGCCTCCCTCCATATCTGATAATCGATAACTATCTTCAAAAACCTTTTCTTTGCTTTGATGGTCAATTCCTATGCCGGTGTCTGACACTCGAATTTCAAGGTGATTATTGTCCTCAGTAACGAATAAGTTAATATCGCTGTTCGGTGCATACCGAATGGCGTTAGAAAGCAAATTACTTATAATTCGGTATACTGCTTCGGCATTACTAAATGCTACAAAGTTACTCGGCGTAACATTCAAACCACTACCCGCTTTATCTGCGGCCAGTTTGAATTCGATTTCAATTCTGGTGAGCACATTTGAAAGACAAAAGTGACCCATATTGTGCGCCATTTCTTCGCCATCAATGCCAGATAAATTTAAAATAGTGTCAAAGGATTGGCTCAGTTCATAAATGGACGACTCCAGCGCATCGTGTAACTTTACCCCTTTTTCATTACTAATTTGGTGTCGTAAGCTAGCCAGCAACAAAGTCATTGCATGTAAGGGTTGGCGTAAATCGTGGCTGGCTGCATTCAATAACCGAGTTTTAGATCTATTCGCGCTTTCCGCTTTATCGCGTTCAAATTGCGCGATGTCACTTAATTCTTGCAATTTTGCTTCTCGCCTTTCTATCGATGTCGCGAAATAAGCAAACGAATTTTCTATCTCTTCAATTTCATCTTTTCTCCGCCATTGGTTACTTTCGGTTAAGTCTTTAGAGTACCCGCGAATTTTCTGATTTAAAGCTTGAACCCTAGAGACCACATAGTGGTCGACATACATGAATACCATCGCGGCAACGACTAAAGCTAAAGTAAACGCCAGCGTCAATAATTTAGTACGGCTAGACAACTCATCCTTAATAAGGGTGCTTAGCTTGCTTGCATGCTGCTGAATTTGGAAAGCATAGTCGCCTACAAATTCCGCCAATTGATCCGATAGTAATCGGTGATGATCAAGCGCACCTTGAATGGCCGAGTTAGTTTTTAGTAGATCAACTCTTAAATTCAACACTTCGTCGGGAGTGTTCCATTTTGAGTCTAAGATTTGAATTCTCGCTTCCAATTCTGGCATTACCGCAATCAATTGTTGCTGAGTTAAACTGCGTTCATGCCAAAGCTCAGCTACTTCTTGTCGTTGTTTATTTAGCGCAGTTTGATAGAGAGTGGAGGACGAATTTAAAGCGGTTAATGCTGTTGATAGCGATAACTTTTTCCATTGCTGCAAGTTATTTTGCACATCCATGTCATGTTCAAGCACTCGATTTTGCTTAGGTAATAACTCTGTCAGTGGACGGTTAAAATGGCTTACCATTTGATTTAAGCCATCGACTAACAAGCTGATCTCCTGCTGCTGATCAATACGCTGTTTTACTAAGTCCACCAAATGATTTGAATCTGTAATTAAATTCGTCTCAATGCCAATAAATTGTTTTAACGTTTCAGGGGCCGCGCCCAACGCCACTAACTTAGTTTTTATTCGATCAATTAGCGCGATTTGATCAGAAAGCTCGAAACCAACGGTACCTAATTCAATATGCGAGCTCGCAGTTGTTATTTCTATCGCTCTGTTTCCTAGGTTAATTCCCTCTGTACCTAATTCCGCCGAAACGCTGACCAACGGTAATAAGTTTGCGGTTACTTCATCCATTTTTTGGCCTGCCTCACGAAATGAATATATCGCCAATATACAAACAACCAGCGTGCCTAGTGACAGTAAAATCAGACCTAATAATACTCTGGATGCAATTCCGCGTGGGCGACCAAATAGATTCATTTTGGTTTTATCTGAATGGCATGGCGTAGAGCAGCCCCCCCTCAGAATATAACCTGTTAAGTCCTCGCTCTAACCGTATAGACGACTGTTGCCCAACATTACGTTCAAAAATTTCTTCATAATTACCTACCTGAGAAATCACTTGGAATACCCAATCTGGTTTAAGTCCTAGTTTATCTGCGGCAGATTGTTGAAATAACTCAGCATATTCTTGCGCATTCTCGCTGGTCATTCCCTGTTCTTCCGCTGCGATTGTCGCCATGACAACCCATTTAACTATATCAAACCATTGGCGGTCATCATCGCGCACAACCACTCCCAAAGGTTCATTAGAAATATCGGCCTCTAAGAGTTGATATTTATCCACTCCGTTCACCAGTGTTGACACTTTGGCCCTAAGATCTGACTTGTCTGCTGTGATCGCATCACACTCCCGATTGAAAAATGCGCGCCAGCGACCTTCTTGCGATTCTAGTGCTAAAATGGTGACGTCAATTTTAGCCTTCGTTACAAACTCTTTAAGGTTACCCAAGCTGGTAGTGCCTCTATTGGCGCAAATTGTTTTGCCCTTAAGGTCTGCTGGAATCGTTGTTCCTGCATTCTTGTGCACCAATATGCCTTGGGTATCAAACAACACAGTGCCAGCAAAATCTAAGCCCATTGTGGTATCTCGTGAATAAGTCCAAGTTGTAGTGCGTAACAACACATCCACACTACCATTTTGTAGGGCGCGCAGCCGGTTCAAGCTATCAAGCGTTACGTATTCAACTGCTTGCGCATCGCCCAAAGTTGCCGCGGCGATTGCGCGGCAAAAATCTACGTCAAACCCCGTCCATTCTCCACTAACGTCGTGTTGTGCAAACCCCGGATCGCTGCTACCCACACCACAAGTCAGTACACTGCGAGCCCGAGTTTTACTTAAGGTCTCACCGACTACACTTGAATCTGCATAAGCTATGCTCTCAAAAGCTAGTGCTACCGCTAGCAAAGCACTTAAACTCAATTGCTTTATTTTTGTCAATGTCTCGTCACTATTATTGCTTAAAATAAGATGCAGTGTATTGCATCTAATTAACGAAGTCCTTTCTTTTAATGCCTTGTGCAAACAGTAATGCGGTTAAATCACCATGTGTAATGGCCAAGTCCGCCAAAGCAACCGCCTCTTGTTTGCCATGATAACTTGCCGCCAAGCCACTAGCTGCCAGCATTTTAGAGTCATTGGCACCATCACCAATTGAGCAAGCTTCCTGACGGCTAATTCCAAGCTTTAAACAGCGCTCATCTAGCACGTCGCACTTTGTTTGTGCGTCAAAAATGGGGTTAATGAGCTCTCCTGTTAATAGCTCATTGTTAATCTCGACATGGTTACTAAAACATAAATCAAAACCGCATGCGCTCGCTACTTTATGTGCAAAAATTCCGTATCCACCCGACACCAAAACGGTTTCTGCACCTAAATGAGCCATGGTCCTGACTAAGGTCTGTGCTCCTGGAGAATAAGAGATTATGTTTTGCAATTCATTCAGCACTTCAATCTTGATGTCTTTAAAAAATTGAGTGCGTTGGCGCACACTTTGTTCAAAATCAATTTTACCTTCCATCGCTTGTTGGGTGATAACGGGTATAAGGTCACTACACCCTACCTTTCTTGCTAATTCATCAATCATTTCCTGCGAGATGATGGTGGCCTCCATATCGGCCAAAAGTAATTTTAGCGGCTTCGGGCGCTGACTACTGACACAATAATCTAAACCATATTGTGCTGCTACTTTGCCAGCGGAAAAAGCTAAATCCTGGTAGCAACTAGATGGAAATATTAGCTGCAGTGCTTCGTCCTGATGCAGCCAGTTCTCTTCCAGAGGTGGGTTCACTATCTTACTGATTGCTTGGGTAACCGTATTGATTGCACCAATTTCGGCCATTTCACGATTGTGAGCTGTTACAAATGTTATTGCACAAACCATACCTATTATCTCTTTGAAGACTAAATTTAGGATACTTTATCGGGATAGAGCAGGTCTGTTAATAGGTCACAAGTACTAGAGGTCTTCTCAATTAAATATACTGTCTATGCCAATTTTACTCATGGACTGAAAAGTGGCATATAAAGTAAAGGCAATATGTCTAATTGATAACGGCCCTTTATTGTGAGTTGATTTAAATACAGCCTTTTAAGTATCAACAATAGCGCAACACGTAGCGCGAATATTTTGCAAATTAAAATAGGAGCGAAATAGCGATGATAAATCTTCATTAAGTCATAATTAAAATTGACAGTTGTAACCTTAGTTACAAATATGGCAAGGGGTTCAACGACACAAGTAAGCCCACTTTTAACTCTCCGATATTCTCCTTTCTCTCTCTTTAGTGCTAGTTCTTTAGCAGTAGTCCTTTAGTACTAGAAACTTTGTTAAAGCTGAAATTCTCCGGTACCTTTAGCCGATGTTGATAGACTTAAAGTGACATAGGATTACGCTTAAGTTAATGCCAATAGCCACAATAACTGGCTGTAGCAATAACCCGTTTAAATCGTTTGTAGTTTGTTTTAAAGCTACCGAAAAAAATAACCACAGCCCTACAGGAGGCACAATATATCATGCAAATTAAATCTTTAAATGCCGGAGCCGCTATAGTTGCTCTGTCGCTAACAATAACGAGTGTAGTTAACGCTAGCACCCTTGAAAAAGTTCAAGAAGCCAATGAATTAACCTGTGGCGTCAGTGAGGGCGTGCCAGGTTTTTCTAATCCTGATTCTGATGGGAGATGGGTTGGTTTAGACGTTGATATGTGTCGCGCTATTGCGGCGGCCGTGTTAGGTGACGCCGAAAAAGTTAGGTTCGTACCACTGGCCTCGAAGCAGAAAATCTTAGCCGTCACCAGTGGTCAAGTAGACGTTACATCGCGTACAACCACCTGGACAATGAAGCGAGATACGAAAGAAGGAGCCGATTTTACCACTCCTGTTTTCTACGACGGACAAGGATTTATGGTCCGCAATGATTCAGGTGTAAATAGTGCGCTAGAGATGGATGGTGCCAGCGTTTGCGTTACTACGGGAACCACAACTGAGCTTAATTTAGCTGATTACTCACGAGCAAATGGCATTGCTTTTGAAGCAGTGGTTTTTGAGGGTAAAAAAGAAGTATTCAGTGCTTATGAATCTGGCCGCTGTGATGCGGTTACATCTGATGCTAGTCAATTGGCGTCTTTTCGTACGACGATGGAAGACCCAAGCGCTCATAAGCTTTTACCAGAGATCATCTCTAAAGAACCTCTATCTCCCGTTGTCAGTCACGGTGATAACCAATGGAAAGATATCGTTACATGGGTCGTATTTGGCTTAATTAATTCAGAAGAACTCGGCGTGACAGCAGCAAATGCGCAAGAGATGTTAGCCACTTCTACCAATCCTTCAATTCAACGTATGTTAGGTAAATCTGGAGAACTAGGTTCTTTTATGGGCCTAGATAACGCGTGGTTATTGAATGCGATCACAGCGGTAGGTAATTATGGCGAAATTTACGACCGTAACCTAACCGCAACCTTGGGATTAGAACGCGGCTTGAATGCGCGATGGAACAACGGTGGTATTTTATACGCACCGCCAATACGCTAAATCCTCAACCAATAATAGGCCTCTAGTCAGGGGCCTATTAATTTTTAAACAAGAACTTAGCGCCCGATAGTTATAACTTGATCGCTAAACATTGTTTTCATTCACTCTTAGTTTAAGAAAATCAATCTTGAAATTAACAAATAAGCTCTCGGGTTATTTTAGCCAATCATCTAGTAGCACCTCTAAGCAGGGGTTGACTCTGCAAGGACTGCTATTTTGTATTTTATTCTATGCAGTTTATGCTGTTTTACGCAACACCCAGGCCAACTTAGAAAACTTGGGAATAGAGTCAGGCTTTGGGTTTCTTTCACGTGAAGCAGGTTTGCCCATTGGTGATACCTTACTGGAATATAGCCCGCTGTATAGCTACGCATATGCATTCCTTATAGGTGTCCTGAATACTTTGTTTGTTTGCGCCCTAGCGATCATTTTTGCCACTATTCTTGGCGTCACTATAGGTGTGGCCCGAATCTCAACGAATTGGCTTGTGGCTAAATTAGCCGCCATCTACGTAGAGACAATACGCAATATTCCGCTCTTGCTGACGTTGTTATTTATCTACTTTGTGTTTTTAAATTCATTGCCTTCGCCTAAAGCCTCTTTTAGCCCAATTAATGGATTTTTTCTGACGAAGCGCGGTTTCTTTATGCCAAAACCGTTGCTTGAAGAGGGTATCGGTATCGTATTCTTTGCCGCCATCATCTCAATCGTGCTGGCGTTACTTTTTAATGCTTGGGCCAAAGCGTACCATACACGTACTGGGCAACCTTTGCCACGTGCTACCTTAACGATAGTCATTGTAATCATACCCGTCGCCATTGCTTACTTCGGAGCAGGTAGCCCCATTTCTTGGGAGCTTTCTGAACTTAAGGGGTTTAATTTTAAGGGGGGGGTGGCACTTAAGCCCGAGTTTCTCTCGTTGTTTTTTGGTTTGGTGCTGTATACCGCTGCTTACATTGGTGAGAACGTCCGTAGTGGCCTAGAATCTGTTGCGAAGGGGCAATTGGAAGCCGCAAACGCATTAGGAATTCCCGCTGGCGTTACCACTCGTAGTATATTGCTGCCGCAAGCATTGCGGGTCACCATTCCTGCCACCACTAATGATTACGCCAGCTTGGTTAAAAATAGTTCACTGGCCATCGCCATTGGCTACCCAGAGATGGTGTCTATCGGTGGAACAATCATTGGCCAAAATGGCCAAGCAATAGAAATCATTGCGATGTGGATGGCCGTCTATCTCACGATTAACTTGATTATCTCTGTGTTGATGAATTGGCTTAACTCTTCTGTCCAAATCGTTGAGAGGTGAATACGATGCAAGATAAAAAATTGATTGTTTTTGCGCCTAGCGCCGCACGTCCCGCACCTATCGGTGAAACGGGAATTGTATACTGGGTTAAATCACGCTTACTAAATGGGCCGTTTAATACTGCTCTAACTGTAGCTTCCATATTTATCCTTTTTCAGTTTTTACCAAGCCTAATAAATTGGGGAATTGTTAACGCAGTATGGTCTGGCAATTCTGAAGATTGTAAACAACCTGGTACGGGTGCCTGTTGGGCTTTTGTTGGAGCTAAAGCGCGCATCATGTTTGTTGGCGTCTATCCAGCGGCAGAAATTTGGCGTCCCGCTATAGGCGGGATAGTACTATTGGTCTTGGCCATAGCCAGTATGGCTGGTCGGCTCAATGGCAAACTACTAATCGGTTGTTGGTTAGCACTTCCAGTATTTGGTTTTTGGCTAATCGGTGGCGGCAGTGGCCTAGCCAGCGTCGATCAATCGCAATGGGGTGGCCTAATGTTAAGTTTACTATTGGCTATCGTCGGGATTATTTTCTCCATTCCGTTAGGCATATTACTCGCCTTAGGGAGATACAATGGAACGCCAATGATAAAGGCTATCTGCGTTTCCTTTATTGAGTTGATCCGCGGCGTTCCTCTAATCACCATTCTTTTTATGGCGACCGTAATGATGCCCTTATTGTTACCGCCAGATTTGGTAATAAACAACATGTTGCGAATTCAGATAGGGATCATCCTTTTTTCCGCAGCTTATATCGCTGAAGTTGTGCGTGGTGGCTTACAGGCATTGCCTAAAGGGCAAACCGAAGCCGCTAAAGCAATAGGCTTAAGTTCGCTTCACACAACGTGGTTTGTGGTGCTGCCCCAAGCCCTGCGTCATGTTCTTCCCCCACTGATTGGAAGATGCATTGCGCTGTTTAAAGATACTTCACTCGTTATTATCGTCGGCTTGTTGGATTTTCTGGGCATGCTTAAATCTTCGTCGCTTGATGCCTTGTGGTTGGGGTACGAAACGGAAGCTTATGTATTTGGTGCTTTCATTTACTGGGTAATTTGTTATTCATTGAGCCGCTATGGTCGCTTATTGGAATCGCAAGGCCCCGTCTCGAATACCTAACCCAACTTAAATAACCGTATACACATACATAAAAACAAGTTTAAATGAATACGACATCTGCAACACAACAACATAGCGAAATTAACGCTGTCATTGAATTTAGTAACGTAAATAAATGGTATGGCGATTTTCATGTGCTTAAAGATATTAACCTCCAAGTTAAGCGCGGTGAACGCATTGTTATATGCGGCCCATCAGGGTCAGGAAAATCGACATTGATACGGTGCATTAATCGTCTCGAGGCACATCAAGAAGGTGACATTGTTATAAATGGACAAATCTTAGACGACGGCCCCAAAAACATATTAAATATTCGCAGAAAGGTGGGCATGGTCTTTCAACAGTTTAATCTGTTCCCTCACATGACCATTTTAGAGAACCTCTGCCTTGCCCCCATTTGGGCACTCCGTCTACCCAAAAGCGAGGCGGAGCAAACCGCTCTTAAGTTATTGGCACGAGTGGGTATTGAAGATCAAGCCCTGAAGTATCCAGGTCAATTATCTGGCGGCCAGCAGCAACGCGTAGCCATTGCGCGAACATTATGCATGAACCCAGAGGTTTTACTGTTCGATGAGCCTACGTCTGCACTTGACCCAGAAATGATTAAGGAAGTGTTAGATGTAATGGTTGAATTAGCTGAATCGGGTATTACCATGGTTTGTGTTACTCATGAAATGGGGTTTGCTAAATCGGTAGCTGACCGAGTTATCTTCATGGATGAAGGAGAAATAGTAGAAGAAAACACACCCGACAACTTCTTTAACCACTCTAAGGTTGACCGTACACGGCAATTTCTAGCGAATATCCTTTCGCACTAGTTTTCATGTCCGCTTCAATGATTGTAGTTCAAATTGCGGGGGCAGTGGTGATGCTGTTGTGGGGTATTACCATGGTGCGAACGGGTATTATTCGTGCCTATGGCGGCTTAATGCGGAACAAAATCGGGGTAGCCATTAACAACCGAGTTTCAGCTTTTAGCATTGGCTTAGGTGTAACCACGTTGCTTCAAAGTAGCACCGCAACCGCTTTAATTGTATCTTCGTTAGCTGCAAAGGGATTAATTACCACAGCGCCCGCTCTGGCGATTATGCTGGGGGCTGACGTTGGCACCACATTAGCAGCACAACTATTATCAATTGATATTATAGGTTTGTCGCCTATTTTATTTATTGTGGGTTATTTGATGTATAACAAGGTTGGAGCCTACATTACCAGACAACAAGGGCGAGTATTATTTGGCCTTGGGCTAATTCTATTAGCCTTGTCCATGGTTAGTTCGGCTTCCATTCCGTTGAGAGAGTCGGAATTGCTCGTGGTAGTGCTAGATTCACTCGAAAACGAAACCATGCTAATTCTCCTAATTAGTGCTCTCATCACCTGGGTTACGCATTCTAGTTTGGCGATGGTTTTATTTGTCACCACATTGGTTTCTGCGAACGCTGTTTCTCTGCAAATGGCGATGATAATGGTACTGGGCGCTAATCTAGGCGGCAGCCTTCCGCCTATCATGGCCACCATGAACACAGGTGCATTAGGGTTGCGCGTAACCGTTGGTAATGCACTATTTAAGTTGATAGGCTGTGTTTTGATCCTCCCTTTTATTGATGTTGTGACAATTTATTTGCTATCGTTAGACGCAGATGCAAGTCGGACTATCGTCAATTTTCACAGTGCCTTCAATATTGGTATAGCCGTTGTATTTATATGGCTAACTAAACTATTCAGCAGCATACTGGATAATATTATTCCCAGTGATCGAGACCAACACGACCCAGCGGTACCTCAATATCTTGAACAGAGTGTTGTAGAGATACCCAATCTAGCGCTAGCCAATGCCTCTAGAGAATTATTTCGTTTAGGCGAAATTGTCGAATCAATGGTTGCGCAAGTTCGACATGGCATTGTTGAAAGTGACCTCACTTGCCTTGACATTATTGATAGCAGTCATACAACAGTCATTACATTGCACGAACAAATTAAACGCTATGTCACCGAATTAAGCCGTTCGGAACTTTCTCCCGAGGAGAGCGAACGCGTACCTTATATATTTAATGCCACAACCAACCTTGAACATATTTCAGATATTGTGGCAAACATTGCGGCTGACAACCGTAAGAGAATCTTAGCAACTTTAAAATTTTCTAATGAAGGCACAACTGAGCTAATTAGCATGTGCGATTTAGTAGAATCTAATCTTAAAGTTGCCATGCTCTCAATCATGCATCACGACGATACATTATCTAAGCGTGTTCACGAAAGCCGTGACACATTTAATACACTGGAGGCATCTAGCCGAAATTCACATGTGCATAGAATGCGAGATGGACGCACTGACAGTATAGAAACTAGCGGCTTACATATCCATATTCTACGCGACTTGTCTCGTATCAATGGCCACATCATTGCGGCTATCAGTACTCACTAACTCTGTTAACTATCAATGTGAATTAATGAGCGGCCCAAAATAGAGGCCATAGTTAGTCCAATAACGACTAGAATAGTATCCATGGTGAAACCTTATCCTCATCGCTGTTCGTGAGCCGAGTTATAGAGATTTTGGTCGTTGACGATCATCAACTAATTCGTATTGGGGCTGTGGATATGTTGTCAAATCTTTCTAGCGATGCATTAATATATGACGCCGCTACTTTATCAGATGCGAAGCAGCTGCTCACTGAAAAAGGCTCATTGGATTTAATACTGCTTGATTTAGTATTACCTGATACCAAAGATTTTGAGGGGCTTAAAAGCTTAAAAGCATTGTCTCCTGAAACCCCTGTCGCGATCGTATCGGGCGTTCTAGACCGAGAGCAAGTGCGTGTTGCCCTAGCAAATGGGGCAGACGGTTACATTCCTAAAACTTCATCATCAGAGGTTATGCTGCAAGCAGTCCGTTTGATATTGCAAGGCGAAGTTTTTATCCCATCGTTGTATCTTCGCGACAGCCAACCAACTCATAATATTCGGCCAAAACAACAAAGTCTATTCTTAAAAAGTATTTCGACACTAACTGATCGTCAAATGGAAGTGTTGGAACTACTCAATGAAGGTTTATCAAATAAGGAAATTGCTAAGCAACTAGATTGCGCAGAGAGCACCGTCAAGACGCATGTTTCTGCTATTTTAGCTATATCAGGTGAATCCAGTCGAGGTAAATTAGTTGCCGCTTATGTTGAAGAAAAATACGCTGAGTCACGACCAAATAAGGCCTTATCAGATTAAATTGATGAATTTGGTCATTGGTGCTAGTTTTACCAATTGAGGCAATAAATCCCTTTGAAATAGTACAAAACTTCGCCCAAGTTATCCGCTTAGCAGTAATGTATTACGTTAGATAGAATCGGAATTTAGAAACGCTCAGTGTAAGAATCAGAACAAATGGTTTTTAAATTACAATCGCATCATTGACGACTCGCAAAATATGTGCGGTATCGCCATAAATCTCATAGAAAATAGAATACAGGTGTGTGCCAATAATCAAACGCCGATCTTTCCCTTCATAAATAACTCCTAAATCAGGCTGATCTATCAGTCCTTCTGCCCGTTCCTTTAAATAATCGATGAATGATAAAGCACGGCCTCGATTATCATCAAAGATATACTCGAATATTTCATCAAGTCCATCTACTAGCTCTTCTGCACTGATCAAACTTTTTTACCATTTTATCGTGCGGTAACGTGTCGCCACTTACTGCTTGCGCTTTGCGCGGTGGTATTGTTGCCGATCTGCAATATATCGAGACATAGCATCATCTAGTAATTCTTGCGGGTCATTCCCAGCATGTTACGAATTAAGTCGTAAGTCAGAGGGTAATGCCCCCTAAAAATAACTGAGGTGAAAAGTAGAATATTCTTGTAATCTTAAGTAAGAGGTTCTACATGAAAAAGTCTAAATATTCGGATAGCCAAATACTGACAATTCTCAATCAATCAGAAACGGGTACACCAGTCTCAGAACTATGTCGTGAGCACGCAATGAGTTCAGCCACATTCTACAAGTGGCGATCAAAATACGGCGGTATGGATGCCTCACTAATGACGAGACTCAAAGCAGAAATTGTGCAAGAGGCTTTATCAAAAAAGTGGTAAGGCCATCTAAGCGTAAATTGATGGCTCAGACGGCCGTTGCTAGCCACAGCATAAGCATTAGACTAGCCTGCAGTGCGTTAGAGCTGCTAACACTGTTATTAGAAAACCGCGATAAAATGATATCTAAGGAGGAGATTTATCAAACCATTTGGGAAGGTCGCATCGTTTCGGAAGCCGCACTCAGTAGCCGGATTAAGATGGTGCGACAAGTACTTGGGGACGATGGTAAACAACAACGGATTATTCGCACTGTTCATGGCAAAGGCTTTCGCTTTGTGGCCAGTGTGTTAGAACAAAAAGATGCTGAGCCTACCAAGGTGGATGCAGTAGCTGAAGCACTGCCTGAAGAAGTCAAGGTGTCTAGAAACAACATAGAGCCACTTTCCCGACCTGCCATTGCTGTTTTACCATTTTTAAACTTATCTGCTGATGCAGAACAAGAGTATCTCTCAGACGGTATTAGCTCAGATATCATGAGCTATCTAGCTAAACATCGTTGGTTAAAGGTAACCGCGCGCAATACCATGTTTAGCTACAAAGGACGGCCTGTAGATACCCGTACGCTAAGCCAAGAGCTAAATGTTAATTATGTTGTAGAAGGCAGCGTGCAACGTGCAGGCCAACGGGTGCGTATTACAGTCAACTTGGTGGATGCTAAGACAGGCCATCAGCTATGGGGGGATAGTTACAATAGACAAATTAGCGATATATTCGCCTTACAAGATGAAATAACTAAAATGATCGCAGCGCGGCTTGAACCTGCGATTGGGTTTTCTGAAAGAAATAAAGTGGTGCACTCACACCCTGCAAACCTTAAAGCATGGGATTGCTATCATATGGGCATATCTCATTTTTTTAGATTTACGGGCGACGATAATATAGAGGCACAACGGCTTTTACGGCGAAGCCAACAACTCGACCCTGATTTCGGCGAAGCCTATTCCTGGTGAGCTTATGCAGTTATATTGGGCATGGTCTACTGGGGCACCGAGCCGTCTGAGGCGCTGTTATCTGATGCTTTAGCAGCATGTGAAAAGGCGCTACAACAAGACAGCCAAAATGCCAGTTTTTATGCACTTAAGGCGAGAGTGTTGTTGGCGCGTAAGAACTATGGAAAGGCAATCACAGAAAACGAAAAAGCTATTCAGCTAAACCCTACTTTTGCAGCAGCACATTGTGGTCTAGGTGATTCATTAGCTTATGAAGGTCGCTACGAAGAAGCCATGGATTACTTTGAAAAGCCATCTCATTAAGTCCAAACGATCCTCAATTATGGGCGTTTTATTCGTACGGTGCCTTGGCATTAATATTTAAAGGTGATTATCAACAAGCGTTAAAGTGGGCTGAGTATGCGAGCAATATTCCCAATTGCCAATATTGGGCGAATGCTCATAAAGTCGTTGCATTAGCTTATTTGGATAATATGGAAGCCTGCAAAGAAGAAGCAACAATATTGCTAAAATTACACCCAAATTTTAATCTGTCCTTTGCAAAAGAAAAACTGTTCTACTTGAAAAGCGCCGAACAAAAGCAATGCTATTTGCACGGATTAGCTAAAGCTGGGTTCAAATAATTCAAAGGAACAAATGTCGTAACTTCACCTTACAATAAATTCTTCCCTCGATTTCGAGAATAGTTATGTGCCTGTATTGTGCTAAAACAACCAGCGGTTACCTACTTTTACTATCACTTACTGGCACTTTAGAGATCGGCAGACGCTGCAAGTAGTTGATAAATATAAATAATAAATTTTAGTATTGTGCCTTTTAATCAGGTGGTCGGGCGTTCGAGCCGCCCACGCCCCACCATTTACTTGCTATCAAATCAAATAGTTAAGCTTAACCCTGCTTTTTAGTGCTTCCTTATGCCCTTCTCGGTACACGCCGGGTACACATATCGCATTAAAACTTATTCATTTGAAACTGATATCATTTATCCTACAGAGCAAAGTTCTAAGAAGCTATGGATACTAATTTAGAGGAGTTAATTGAGGGGTGGCGAGCCTGGTTTAAACTGAGCATCGAATTAGGTTTGAAATCAAATTTTGATGATAATTGGGGGAGGAATATTGGTTATATCTCAACCGCCACTTTTGCACAGATTGATACCATCGGCATTTTAGCTAATAGTGGCAAAGTTTTCCTTTGTTCACCTATCGTAAGAATACTTTATGAGCATATTCAAATCATGTACCTCTTAGCTATGAGCAACCCTGGAAGCGACATACACAAGGAATTCTGTAGCATGACAAACAAAGATCAGATGTTAAAGTTCTACTACAAATATATCGGTGGAAAGAACAAATTTGATAAATTCGTTAAAGCTGAATACAGAAAACACTCTAAGTTAGGTTCTGATCTACCATCTTCAGAAATATCAAAGAGCAACTTGGGAATATTTATACATCCGAGCCAGCAAGGAAGCATTTTGATGTTTCAAGGGTATAACTACTTAGATACGATAAATAATAGTGACACAAAATCATACGAAGGAATATTTAAAGAGCAATTTGATTCGATCGGCACGCCTATACACTCTGCCATGCTTACGTTAAAAGCTATCTTTGGCCAGCTAGGGATTTACGCAAATCACATTATTGATAGATATAACAAAATGGACAATACGGATAACTCCGACACTTTAGTGCTCATGAACAAAATACATCCAACACTTATTGAGATTACCTACACCTTTGTAGAGTGCGGATGGAAAAAACCACAAATGTAATCGCCCTCAATTAGCTCAATGAATCGCCCCGCACTGGTGTTTGCCGGTATTTTACTTCTGGCTTTAGGTGGCGACATATTAGTATCAGGGGTTCTTCTATAGCGTAGCAGTTAGGTTTGTCGGAAGCGTTAATTGGTATAACACTAGCTGGTCTACCTGAATTTGCCACTTCAGTCAGCGCAGCTCGTCATGGACACGGCGGAATGGTCATAGGCAATATTGTAGGTACTAACATATGGAATTCATTGGGCGTACTCGGCATTTCTGCGGTGATCATCCCAATCCCCATATCTGACTTAGAGTGGCATATGTTAATCGCATTGGTTCTAGCTGGTTGTATCTTTTGGTAGATTCTTGCAAAACAAATAAAGTGGGCTAAAATAAATGGTGGCCTCCTTCTATCTGGCTATTTAGCCTACCAATGCTTTATCATTTTATAGTTATATAATAGCCCCATGAGTGTAATAAAAATTGAACGAAACAAGATTATTAACCACTTATTAGTGGCTTTAGGCGGTTCACTAATCGTATTAACGGGTTTGTTTAATGCCATCACTAACGTTGGGCATGACATCAGTCCTACACGTCTTATTGAAGTGCTTCAAGCTAGCTCCACGACCTTATTTGCGCTTTACGTATTAATAATGACATTGGGCTTGCTATTCCGCGCTTGGCGATACCAGGTATTACTTTCGGCCAGTGGTGAGCAGTTCATACCTAATTTTAAAGGCATGGTGCTGATAACAGCAGTTAGGAATATGACAGTAGACCTTTTGCCTGCGCGCATCGGTGAACTCGTGTTTGTAGGATTTTTAAAGCGTTACGCCAAAACTAAGGTGAGTTCGGGCTTATCTGCATTAGTCTTTGCGACCTTGTTGGATATTTTAATTTTGGCACCCTTCGCCATAGTCATTGGTTTGATGGTGGGCTTTCCAAATAAAACACCTTTTTTGCTCGCGTTGCTCGCGCTGTCTATTGTTGTAGGATTTATGCTGGGATTAATTTTTATCTTGCCACTATTAATGGGCTGGTTTCAAACCATGAGTTGCCACCGCAACCGATGGTTGAGCCATCTATTTAGATTTGTTTTATCCGCTGCTCATGCCGTCCAAACTACAATGCGTGCGGGCGTGCTAATTAAGGTTATCAGCATTACTTTTGTCGTCAGGTTTTTAAAATATGCGGGCTTACTTTGCCTGTTTTGGGGAATAACGGGCACAAGTTTCCCTCAATTGAACGACCTAGGAACATTAAAAATACTCGGTTCAATGATTGCATCGGAAATGACCGCTTCGTTACCGATTCCTGCCTTAATGAGTTTCGGAACTTGGGAATTGGGTGGGATGACTTTATTGGCGTATTTCGGTGCGATACCGCAGAACGCTTTGTTAACTCTATTAGGCATTCACGTGCAGTCGCAAGCGATGGATTATGGCGTTGGCGTTGCCGCATTAGCAACTCTATTTCTGCTCGGAACCGCTTCGCAACAAACTAAACCGAAAAGAGCGATTTATAGACGTTTGTTAGTCAGTCTATTTGTGTTGGTCACTATCGGTGGTGCTTGGTTCGGACTTAATGGGCTAAAAGAGAAGCAAGTGCAATTTGCTAAGCTAGAAGGAGCAGTTGACATACTTCGTCCAGAGAGTGCGGTGATTCCGGCTTGGGTGAATAAGATCAATGGATATATTGTTTGGAGTTCAAATCGTTCGGGTAACCACGACATTTGGATAATGAGTTTGCCAGATCTAAAAATTCGTCCATTAACATCACACCCTCATACAGAGAACTTAGCTCGAATTTCGCCTGATGGAACAAAGGTAGTGTTTGCGCGTGCGCATCAAGAATGGCAATCGCTTCGCGATAAAAAGTCTTGGGATGTTTGGATGATCGATGTTCAAAGTGGTGAAGAGATACGCTTGGCTAAGTCAGGAACAGCACCTGCTTGGTCGCCAGATGGTAGTTTTGTTGTATTCCAGCGTTCCCCAGGGAAAATAATTGCTGTTGATGTTGAATCAGGCAAAGAGCGCTTGTATTACGAAAGCGGCAAAGACGCATTTATGAAATCACCTGAGGACATGCATACCCCTACAGTCGGTGAAGGTGAACGGTTGGCGTTCACATTTAGAAACAATGGTCAGCCTACCAATATTATTCGTGATGAGCTTGGGAGGTTTCAAGTAGTACACCGCGATGCTTGTCAGGTTCAATGGGCGCCATCTGGAGAGTATGCAATTTATGTCCAGAAAGGCGGGAGACAAATTAATCAAATAATGCGATTCGACCCGGCCACAAAAACGAAAACCACTTTACTAGATTTACCCGGTGAGTTTAGCCATGAGTATTTTGCACGATTGACCCAGAACGAGAAATATATGGTCTTTGCAGCTTCTAGTGGTGGGAGTGAACATGATTTGGCTGATTACGAATTATTCCTTTGGCCCGTTGGTGAAAATTCATCGTCAGCCACTAGGCTAACGTTTAATTCGTCCAATGATAGTTGGCCTGATATTTGGATAGAATAGGTGTAATCGTATAGAGTATTCCTTAACGTACGATATTCTCCGGGGTGGCCCCTAAACCCTCCACCGTGAGAATAGTTTTTAGTATATTTTACAACTCATGATAGCTTTTACAAAAGAGCATTGGTTAATGAGTTGCACAGGATGTGCAATCATTTACGGTACTTTCTTTACTGGAGGCGAACGGCTAGAGGCAGTTCCAAATTATTACTTGGGCACATGGAAGCAAATTGGATGGTACGAACAAGGCTACGGTACTCAATATGCAATTGATTTCGGGGAACTAAGTTTTAATAAGATAGAATTTAAGAGCCCTCACCGAAACTACAATCTGAAAATGTAACGCAAGTCATCAAAGAAAATCAGTCCCTGATAGAGCTTACGATCTGGGATGATCGTTTGAAATTTGGTGGCGGATGGGCTGTACCAAAGTCAAAAATAGATGGAGTTATTCAGCTCTATAGTATATCTGGCCGACCTACCAGAGATTGTGGAAAGAAATATGGATACATTGACGAAGGAAATTACATACGCATCAATGGAGATATATAAGAAACAAACCTTAAGTTGTATACCACTATGAAGCTAAGTGTTGCTTGCTTCTGCAATTAGCCAAGTTCGAAACGCATCTATAGAAACATTGTTTAACGCAGCCTTGGGAAGAGCGATAAAATAGCCGTAGTCAGCTAAATGGGTCTTAGATATCTGCACTAGTTGTCCAGATTCTATTTCAGCAGAGACTAACGCATCGTTTACTGCTATTCCTTGGCCATCGATAACTGCTTGTACTCGCACGTTTGGGTCGGGAATCACCAAGTCTTGTGAGTTAGGTCTATATGAAAGATTAGCGGCTACGTGCCACTCTTTCCATACTTGGCTTCCGTCTCTATCGTGTAAAAGTGGAAAGTGTTGTAACGCAGCTGGTAAGCCGTGTTCGTTGACGTATTGTGCTACTTTTGCACCAGCCGTCACAATGGCAGGGCAGTTAAACAATAGTTCGATTTGCAGATCATCCCACTGGCCGTTACCCCAACGAATCGCCATATCAATATTAGCGGCTGGTAAATCAATTAAATCCACTAAAGGCTGTAAGCGCAGTCCGATGTTAGGGTGGCTAGCCATAAAACGCATTAGTCTGGGTGATAACCAACGTGAAGCAAAGTAAGTAGATAGCCCAATTGTAATGTGCTCTGCGGGCTGGCCCTTTAACCGATCGATTTCCCATTCTATTTCTGCAAATGAACTTTTGCAGGTGCGTAGTAATGACTCCCCTTTGCTGGTTAATCTGACACCGCGATGCACTCTTTCAAATACGGCAAACCCGAGAGCTTGTTCAAGGCGATTAATCTGATGGCTTACCGCCCCTTTACTTAAACTAAGTTCATTGGCGGCGGCAGTGAGGTTAAGGTGGCGTGCAACCACGCTAAACGCTCTTAGGTTGTCGTAGTTAGAAAATCGCATTAATCATATTTTACGTTTAATTATTTTAAACGCAATGATTAAAACTATGAGCTTGAGCGTAGCCCACTATTGTTAATAATCACCTTAAATAACTTCAACCCCACCGATTAATGTCATTGTCTAACGAAGCAATAGCAGCAACCCCTAAGTCGCGTCGCGGGCGCAAGGGTGGTGGTCGTGCTGCAAGGGTGGCGAAAGAAGGGTTGGCAGGCAGGCTCGAACCGATCAAAATAATTAGAAAAACGCCTGTTTACAACTTACTGGACGAAGAAAGTATTATCAAGTTAGAAAATCAGGCTGATTGGATTCTTGACGAAATCGGTGTTGAGATTCGCGGTGATCAAGAAGCGCTTTCTTTATTCAGTGCTGCTGGCGCACGTGTAGTCGGGGAGAAAGTGTATTTTGAGCCAGGGTTAGCTAAGTCGTTGTGCCAAACCGCGCCCAGTCAATACAAAATGTATTCGCGTAATCCACTGCACACGATAGAAATTGGCGGCAATAACGTCATCTTCACACCCGCTTACGGACCACCGTTTGTATCTGACCTCGATAAAGGCAGACGTTATGCCACACTTGAAGATTTCAAAAATTTTGTGAAATTAGCCTACTCGACACCTTGGTTGCATCATTCTGGAGGCACAGTTTGTGAGCCTGTCGATATCCCAGTCAACAAGCGCCATTTAGACATGGTGTACAGCCATCTACGCTATTCAAGTAAGCCTTTTATGGGCGCGGTGACAGCGGCGAGTCGAGCAGAGGATTCGATTGAAATGGCGCGCATCGCTTTCGGTGCGGACTATTTAGAAGACCATTGCGTCATCCAAGGAAATATTAATGTGAACTCCCCCTTGGTGTTTGATGACATCATGACGGGCTCACTTAAAGCCTATGCACGCGCCAATCAAGGCATCGTTTTGTCCCCTTTTATTTTGGGCGGTGCGATGGGGCCTGTTACTCAACCTGCACTTATTGCACAGGCCCATGCAGAAGCTATGGTGGGCATTGCTTTAAGTCAATTGGTCAGGCCTGGCGCTCCCGTTGTGTATGGCAATTTTCTTTCAACCTTAGATTTAAAAAGTGGCGCGCCTACGTTCGGTACCCCAGAAGCCAATTTATCTGCCTTGGCAATAGGCCAACTATGTCGTCGTTTAAATTTGCCCTTACGATGTGGTGGACATCTCACTGCGGCTAAAACTAGTGACGGGCAAGCGATGCAAGAATCTGCCGACAGCATGACGGCGGGCTTATTGGCGGGAGCGGGCTACGTGCTACACGCTGCAGGGTGGCTTGAGGGGGGCTTAGTGATGGGTTACGAAAAATTTGTGATGGATTTAGACCGCTGCGGTATGATGCACCGAACGTTGCAAGGCTTGAACTTAGACGATAATAATTTAGGCAAAGAAGCATTCCGACAAGCTGGCCCCGGTCAGAACTTTTTTGGTATAGAGCACACGATGAATAATTTCGAAACCGCTAACTACCGCTCTGACTTAGCTAATAACGATTCGTTCGAGCAGTGGGAAGAAAAAGGCAGCGAAACCATTGAACAACGAGCAAACAAGCGATGGAAGCAGATGCTCGCGAGTTATGAAAAGCCACATTTAGACCAAGCCGTCGACGAGGCCCTGCTTGATTATATAAACCGTAAAAAAGCGGTTACGGAAGATAAGTGGTACTAAGTAATGACAAACCCCAAAATTAACAATTAACATCGAGGATAAAAAATGACTGAATCAACACGTACTTCTGCACTGGCTTCTCGCCACCGTGCGCTAGGCTCTGAACTAGAAGACTGGAATGGCATGGGCACCGCATGGAGCTACAATACTAACCCAAATGACGAACACGATGCAGTGCGTGAAGCAGCCGGCATGTTTGATATGTCACCCCTTAAAAAAGTCTACCTGCGCGGCCCGGATGCAGAGGCTGTGGCTAACCATGTCATCTCCCGTGACTTAAGCAAGGTCGCTGCAGGGCAGTCAGTATATGGTGCGGTGTTAACCGATGCGGGTACCGTTTGCGATGACGCGATTGCCTCTAACAACGGCGGTGATGAATGGCTATTCTGCCACGGCTCTGGCGGCAGTATGGAACGTATTCAGGAGTCGGCGCAAGGCAAAAATGTTGACATTGAATTTGACGATGATCTACACAACCTTTCTGTACAGGGTCCCAAAGCACTTGACATACTGGGCGCGCACGCGTCTATTGAGTTGGCGGACATGAAATATTTTAACCACCAAACCTGTGAGTTATTCGGACATGCTTGTCGTCTATCTCGTACTGGTTATTCAGGCGAGCGCGGTTACGAAATTCTAGCACCTAGTGCGGCTATTGGAGATATCTGGGATCAAGTGTTAGGCGCGGGTGTGGACCAAGGCATAATGCCAGCTTCATTCACTGCGCTCGATAAAGTTCGCGTTGAGGCTGCATTACTATTTTTCGGTTATGACATGACTGACGAGCACACTCCATGGGAAGTGGGTTTAGGGTTCACCATGAATCAAAGCAGCGATTATCGCGGTAAAGCCGCTGCAATGGCCGCAAAAGGCAGGGAGCGCTTCACTCAAGCAGGTATCGCGATTGACCATGACGATTGTCTAGTTGGCGGCGAAATATTGCGTTTGGACGGACAAGACGTCGGCACCTTAAACAGCCCAGCGTTTTCTCATCGCTTAAATAAATCGCTAGCGCTTGCACATGTTTCGCCAGCTGCTAATATTGCGGGCACGCAGTTAGAGGTTATCGGTGAAGATGTGACTTATACCGCGATGGTAGAAAATATCCCATTTTTCGACAGCAGTAAGTCGCGGACTCATGCAGCGTAAGCAAATAAATTATAGAAATTTCACGGCATGTGATTTTTAGACAATGCGTTTTCCTCACCTTCTTCTGTGGCTGCTAATTGCCAAGAGTAAAGATAATAGAGTTTTACATAAAAGCCTATTCACTGGCAGAGCGATAACCACGGATATTTGCTATGGCTATAGATTTCATGCTGTGCACGGGCCAAGGTGTAATTAAATTAGGCAATATATCAACGACCTCGGTGCATGATGTTCATTATTTGAGTCATATTAAAGTTGCAGTTAACCGATGGCTGTTTGGTAGGTGAAAAAAGTTATGTTAGTGGACAATACCAACATGATTTAATCAGCTAAATTAGATTAAGCTCTATATTAAGCCACATTGTTTCAATGCATTTGCGCTAGAACTTATTCAAGGTAATAGCCTATTTGTTCATTGAGGCTGCCAGTAATTAAGTTGCACCACCGATTATCTGAGCAATTGGGCTTGAATCTGACTCATTGCCTCGCTATAACTACGGCCTCTGCCAAAGCGGTGGAATCGAAACAAGTTCCGATAAACTTCTATGTATTAATGATGTTAACTCAAATTCCTAATCTTCTCACTTTGCTACGTATTGCGATGGTGCCGGTGATTATTGTATTGCTGGATGGGCGGCAGTACGAGTTGGCTTTGGTGACGTTTGTACTAGCGGGTGTGACGGATGGATTAGATGGCTGGATAGCCAAACGCTTTAATTTACAAAGTGCCATCGGTGCTTTGTTAGATCCGATTGCCGATAAGGTATTGTTGCTGTCAACCTACGTTATGTTGACCTACTTACAGGACATCCCGTTTTGGTTTTTAGTCGTGGTGCTTTTTAGAGACTTTCTTATTGTTGGTGGTTATTGGTTTTTAATTGCGATGGAGTCTCCCGCCAAGGTGGCGCCCATATACGTAAGTAAAATAAATACTTTTTTACAAATTGTAGTGGTCATCGTTGTATTGGTTACCAAGGCAGATTATCTAGACTTATCTATTATTATCTTTCCCTTATTATATGCCGTGTTCATTACCTCTTTTTTAAGTGGATATAGCTATATTTCTGGTGGATTTCGAACTCTTCGTAGTAACGAATCTAAAGCTTAGCCGTGCTTGATTAGCTCAGTTGATGTCGGGTAAACAGTTGGTATTGCCGATTCAGGCGCAAGCTGATAAAAGCTTTGATAACTTTGTTGTAGGCGCAAATCAGCAGGTAGTTGATGCACTTGAGTCAGTGTCACAAAGTGATGGCAGCGCGCAGTTTGTCTATTTGTATGGTTCGGTAGGTACGGGTAAGACGCATTTGTTGCTGGCTCAATATCGCGCGCTTTCTTCGTCAGCGCATAAGAGTGTTTACGTTGACTTGCAAAAAGAGTATCAGCAACAACACGCACAACTAGTATTAGTTGATCATCTAGAAGCTATCTCAGGTGACTTACCTGCTCAAGAACGATTACTCACCGCGCTTGAGCGCGTGCGTAACGAATCTGGGCGTTGTGTGTTGGCTGGTAATATGCCCGTTGCTTCTTTGAAAATTGAATTGCCCGACTTACTATCGCGCATTAAGAGTTTTCCTGCTCATCAGTTGATAGAACTGGGTGATGAGGATAAGCGTCGCGCATTAATCTTGATGGCTAAAACCATGGGCTTTAATTTACCTGCAGAAGTCGCGCGCTGGATGTTGGTGCATCAGTCTCGAGACTTGCATCAGTTATCTGCCCTGCTAGAAAGAATAGATACCTTGAGTCTGGAGCAAAATAGAAAGATTACCATTCCGCTTATTAAAACGCTGGCTTAGTCTGTTACCAGATGTAGGCCGTTTCAATTAGGCTGGTCATGCCATTTTTCTCGAAGTGAGGGTGTGTATGAAGAACATCTTCGCTGGCTAGTTGGGTAATGGGGTTGTCCTTGAATAGATTAATCAATTCCTCATTGAGGACGCTAAATGGTGGGCCAGATTTTTGATGCTGAGGGTATTCAAGGCAGATGGTTAAATAACGAGTTTGTGCGGTGGTAATTTGTTGTAGGTGCGCCGCGTACTCAGCCCTACTTGGTTGGGGTAGAGCGATGATTGCAGCTCGATCATAAACGGCTGCGCAATGCATTACATGTTTGGCCTGTAAATCAAAAAAATCACCGTGTAATAGTTCGATATTGCCTGATTTCCATAAGGTAAACGCATCAAGCCGTTGTTTGGACGGGGTTAGATTATGTTCTTCAAAAAAATCACGGATGGCAATTTCGCTCAGTTCAATGCCGAGTACGTTTAACCCTTTGTCGGCAAGCCAACATAAATCAACGCTTTTGCCACACAGCGGCACAAAAATAC
Organism: Candidatus Poriferihabitaceae bacterium; assembly: GCA_965237995.1. Taxonomy (GTDB): domain Bacteria; phylum Pseudomonadota; class Gammaproteobacteria; order Arenicellales; family Poriferihabitantaceae; genus JAAELZ01. The sequence continues at coordinate 325,491 of CBDEGO010000005.1, read as the reverse complement.
TATCGCCAGCAGTAAGCTTTAATTGAGGGTAAAAAGAAATAAGATAACGGTGCGGGGTGGCTTCGTTAAAGCCGATATGGTCTTGTTCCCACTTTGAATGCCAAAAAGCAGGTTCCATCGAGTTAGGTTACTTAGGAAAAAGTGTGTCTAATCACTATTTCAGCAGATTTGATATTCCGCTGAAATAGTGTTTTCTACTAGAAAACTGCTTATTTGGGGATACGGATTTTTTGCCCCGGGAAGATAAGGTCAGCGTTCTTAATGACTTCTAAATTAGCGTCGACAATCTCAGTGTAACGTGAGCCATTACCTAAATGCTCAGTAGCGATTGCCCAAAGAGTGTCACCTTTTTGAATAGTGTATTGTTGGTCATCGCTTGGCACAACAGCAGGTTTGTCGTCCAGCACCAACTCGTCCGCTTTGACTTCACTGATGCCGAGTGCATTGCCTGCCATTAAAATGGCTTTTTCAAACGCGGACTGATCTTTGGCCACACCTTTAACCGAAGCGACACCGTCATTGACTTCAACGCTCAAGCCTTCAACGCCAGGATTGTCTTCACTAATATGCTCAGCGATTTTCTCTGCTGGGTCATCATCGTCACCAAATAGTTTATTTCCAATATTAGATGCAAAATCAAAAAAGCCCATGGTCTTTCCTCAAATAGTTGTAATTGCGGCTTAGTTTAGATGCTTTAGGGAGGCAGTTCAATGCCTCCCTTTGGCAGGGAATCAGAAACTACGAAGTCGTCTTCTTTTTAGTCGTTTTCTTCTTACTAACTTTCTTTTTGCTAGTTTTCTTTTTAGTGGCCTTTTTCTTAGCCGTCTTTTTCTTCGCCACCTTCTTTTTGGAGGCTTTCTTTTTACCGCCTCGTTTGGCTTTACGTTCTGCGGCTTCTACAATAAGTTCTTTGCAAGTGAGTAAAGACAAGCTTTCTGGCTCGACATCTTTAGGGATGCGCGCATTCACACTGCCATCGGTAATGTAGGGGCCATAACGGCCCTTAAGAATTTGAATGCCATCTTCTTCAAACACTTTAATAATACGCTCTGCATCCACCTTTTTCTTTTCAGCAATAAGCTCTAGTGCGCGGTCAAGTTCAACTGAATACGGGCTATCCTCTTTAGGTAAAGATACAAATTTATTGCCATAACGAATGTAGGGGCCAAATCGACCGATTGCTGCAGAAACGCTTTCGCCGTCTTCAGTTTCCCCCAGTTTTCGGGGCAATTTGAAAAGCTCCATTGCCTCTTCGTAGGTCAAACTTTCTACTTTTTGTCCTGGTAGCAAGCTGGCAAATTTTGGCTTATCTTCGTCATCTCGCGTACCAATTTGTACAAACGGCCCAAAACGGCCCATACGCACAGAAACAGGTTTACCCGATTTTGGGTCGTCACCTAATACACGCGCTTGCATCACTTCAGCGCGAGTGACAGACTCTTCTTTGTCGATAACTTGCTTGTTGAAATCGCCCCAAAAGTCTTTCAGCAATGGCTTCCACTGCTTTTCACCTCTTGAAATTGAATCTAAGTCGTCCTCAAGCTGTGCAGTAAATTCATAGTCGACGTAGCGAGTGAAGTGCGTACTTAAAAAATTTCCGACAACTTTGCCGATATCGGTCGGAAAAAATCGCCTTTGATCTAAGGTGACATATTCGCGATTAACCAACACACTGATGATAGAAGCGTATGTGGATGGTCGGCCAATTCCATAAGCTTCCAGCGCCTTAACCAGAGAGGCTTCAGAAAAGCGAGGAGGGGGGTCGGTAAAATGTTGTTCTGGGCGAATTGCGCTAAGCGTGACAAACTCACCTTCTTCTAGCGGCGGTAAGCGGCGGTCTTTATCTTTGCTTTCGTCCTTTTTAGTATCATCTTGGCCTTCTTCATAAACGGCTAAAAAGCCGGCGTTTCTGATGGTCGACCCATTGGCGCGAAATATGCCAACGTCTCCAGCGCTTAAGTCTACCGCAACGGTGTCGATAGTCGCGTGTACCATTTGGCAAGCAATGGTGCGTTTCCAGATAAGTTCGTACAGCCGAAGTAAATCGGTATCTAACGAGTCTGCTAGCGAAGCAGGTGAGCGTAATACAGAAGTCGGTCTAACGGCTTCGTGTGCTTCTTGTGCATTTTTAGATTTATTCGAGAATACCCGTATCTCTTCAGGTAGTTGCTCGGCGCCATATTGGTCAGTAATGAATGACCGTATTTCTTCAACTGCCTCGCCCGCTAAGGTGACAGCGTCGGTTCTCATATAGGTGATCAACCCTACATCGCCAGTACCTTCATAGAGTTTTTGTGCGGTGCGCATAGTGCGTTGGGCACTAAACCCGAGTTTTCTTGCTGCTTCTTGTTGCAAAGTAGACGTTGTAAAAGGCGGGGCAGGGTTTCGTTTGCGCTGCTTCTTAGACACCTTTGAAACCAATAATTTGCCATTAGCTGCCGCAGATAAAGCGGATTCAGTTGATTTGGCGTCAGCTTCATTGGTGATGCTAAACTGCTTTATTTTCTCCCCTTTAAATTCAACTAGCTTACCTTCAATAGCTTGCTTGTCTTTTAAGGTGTCGGCTTCGATAGACCAATATTCTTGCGCTACAAAAGCATCAATCTCCGCTTCGCGGTCTACGATCATTTTCAAAGCAGGGCTTTGTACACGGCCAGCCGATAATCCCTGACGGACTTTTTTCCACAACAGTGGCGACAAGTTAAAGCCCACTAAATAGTCAAGCGCACGTCGGGCTTGTTGTGCATTGACTAAGTCAATCGATAGCTCTCTTGGGCTTGATACTGCTTCGTTAATGGCTTTTTTTGTGATTTCATTAAAGACAACCCGATACACGGGTTTGTTGTCTTTGAGTAAATTCTTTTCTCGTAAAATTTCATACAAGTGCCATGCAATCGCTTCTCCTTCGCGATCAGGGTCAGTCGCGAGGTAAATGGCATCAGCTTTTTTGGCTTCTTTTGTGATGGCCCTTACGTGTTTTTCATTACGCTCCACCAGCGAATAACTCATCTCAAAATCGGCTTCTGGATCAACAGCACCCTTTTTGGGGAGTAAATCTCGAACATGTCCGTAAGACGCTAGCGCGGTAAATTCGCTACCAAGATACTTATGCATAGAGCGCGCTTTTGCTGGCGACTCTACGATGATTAGGCTTTTACCCATAATTAGTTTTTGCGTCCGTTTTTAGTGGAATATAGTTTGTGGGTTCTCGAGCTCCAGAGATTCAGTCCACTGCAATGATTGTATGTCAACATCGGTGCAATTGGTTAGCACCATTAGTATGACCCATTTGATATGGTTCAGCTCAATATCCTCTTCTTGCAGTGCCATTAGTCGGTCGATCACCATCTCCCGGGATGAGGGAGTAAGAATGCCACACTGCTCCAGTGACAATAACAGACCACGTGCTTCAACGCTAATCCGCTCTTGTTCATCGGTATCGTATTGACGCATCGCGGTAGTTGCCGCTTCTTGGGTGGCATTGCTTTGATGCTCTTCGCACAATATCGCGAGGTTTTCTAGCCAATCAAATGCTTTATCGATGGTGAGATGGTTGAACCCTGCTTGCACCAACTCCATCATGATAACTTCTTCATCGGCTTCTTGTTCTGTATTTTCCAGCATATAGTGCTCGAACAGGTAAATCAAAATGTCGAATACGTTTTCTTTCATGGCTTTACAAATCGGTTATCTAGCGCAAAAAACTTGCCATTAGGCAGGCAACCGTTGATATCGTCCCCCAGACGCTGTAGCAATTAGGCCCTTCAGTTCAAGTTCAAGCAAAATGGCAGATAAGCTATCTATGCTAAATTTAGAGCGACGAGCAAGCTCGTCTAGGCCGGTAGGTTCAAAATCTACCAGATTCAACACCTGTTGAAAATCCCAATCGAGTTCAATGGCGGTATTTGTTCGTTTCGGTTCAGTTTTAGACGGTAACATGGAGAACAAATCCGTGCTGGCTTTGAGTTCTTCTAAGATATCCTTAGTGGTTTCCACCAGTTTGGCACCTTGTCTGATAAGTTGATGGCAACCTCGACTAGTCGGAACGTGAATTGAACCAGGTATGGCATAGATTTCTCGGCCCTGCTCGCCCGCTAGTCGAGCGGTGATCAAGCTGCCGCTTCGCACGCCCGCCTCGACAACCAGCACGCCTAAAGATAAGCCGCTTATAATTCGATTACGCCGTGGGAAAAACTCACGCCGCGGCGCAGTGCCCGGTACGAACTCACTAACTATGGCGCCGTTTTCGCGAACTTGTTGAGCAAGATTTACATGGTTGCGCGGGTAAATTTGGTCTAAGCCCGTCGCAACAACAGCGATCGTTTTACCGATTTCATCCACGGCGCCTTGGTGGGCAGCACCATCGATGCCTTGGGCGAGACCGCTGGTTACACTGATGCCTGACTGCGCGAGTTGTTTGGCAAATTGACTGGCCGTTTTGAGACCGGCAGGTGTAGCATTTCTTGACCCGACAATGGCAATTTGCGGGCCATTCAGTAATGACACATCGCCTTGGGTGAATAACAGCGGTGGCGCGTCGCTAAGTTGTGCGAGCAGACTAGGGTAGTGCGCGTGGTTACAGGGCAGAATGTTTATATTATGTTTAACCAATAGCCCAAGTTGGTGTTGTAGTTTGGCGTCGTCTAACTGAAAACTCAGGTGCTTTACGAACGTGCTGTCAGTACCAAGTTGATGCTGAATTTGCCTATATGGAGTAGCGTATAAAACAGACGCACACCCATAGTGTTCAATTAAAGTTCTTTTATGTTTGCTAGATAGCTTGGGCGTGTTTGCCAGTCGCAACCATGCGCTTTGAGTTAATTCATCCATTGGATCCATGAATAGGCAGGGCTGGAATAAGTGTCAGAGCTATTAAATATAATGGTTACAGCGAAAGGCTTGATCGATTTAGGGTGAAATAACCCTGTCGCCCAATTTTATTGGCCCGGAGCTAACCATTAGAATAACATAGCTCACCTTATCATACACCTGAAAGACCATCGCAGCGCCGATTTCAATAGGAGGAAGTTCTATAACTTGACCTGTTGCTGGGTCTTTGGCTGTGCCTGAATCAGCGTAAACCAACAGCACATGGCCTGGTTCTAGGTCGAGATTGTGTCCACCGACAATAACGGCGATATCACGCCGCCCTGCTTCAGCGACACCTCTAGGGATCATGGTAATGTAGCTTTCTACGGGTGAATTGGGTTTACGCGGAAAATAACGTGGCAAGGCTGTCGAGTCAGTGATGGCGGTGATGCGGTCTCCGGGGCGAATCTCTTGGTTCGACTCCGTGATGTAGAGTCTGGAGACTTCTCCATTTTTAAGCATCGTTGCGCTACCTAGATAAACACCTTCTACGCCATAACTGGCTTTAGTGTTGTAATCGATAATAGGTCTGCCGACACGAAACAACTGGTAACGTTGGTCAGCGACCCCTTCGACGCCGGATGCAAATATCTCCATTCCTTTGCCGAGTATAATTTGCTTACGCGTGCCTTGCAGTACGTAGCCTGCCTTCCCCAATGTATCGCCTTCAATAACCACAGACTGATTAAGAAACGGGATAATCGCACTTGGGTCTATGGTTGTTATCGCATTGTCTAGTGCACTTTCTCGAATTTCAGGCGAGCGCTTTTCAACTTCGAGCTTGGTGTTACGAATAAGCCGAATTGATGATGGGGAAATTAATAATACGTCATCAGGATAAATGAGATGGGGGTTTTCTATGCTATTGTTGTTTTCCCAAATTGTTGGCCATAACCAAGGCGTATCCATGTATTTTTCGGCGATATTCCATAGGGTGTCGCCTTTGACCACGATATGACGCACTACATCGGCTGCAAGGCTATTGATGCAAGAGGTGAGTAAAATTAGGACTACCACTGGTTTCAATTTGCGTATCGAACACTTCGCGGTAAGAGGTTTGATTAAGTTCATTTAGCGCTCGCGCCGACGGTGCATAATTGAGGACTCAGCTTCAGAATAAAATGGTCTTGATGACATGGTATCAAAAAAATGAACGAGTCACACATATCACCATCGATACTGGCAAATGGCACCCCAAAATGATTGCTATGATATAAACTATTCGCCTTAAACTAATCTGTAAAAAGGCTTGTTTAGTGTATACAGGTTTAGTAATATTCGCCGCCCAAAATTCTTGGCTCCATTTAACTAGAAGCAAATGAAAACATTTTCAGCTAACGCGCAAAACGTTGAACATAATTGGTATGTAGTCGACGCGGAAAACATGGTGCTTGGCCGCCTAGCGAGTGAGATTGCTCATCGCCTACGTGGTAAGCATAAGCCAGAGTATACGCCTCACGTTGATACAGGCGATTACATCGTCGTGGTAAACGCTGAAAAAGTAGCCGTTACAGGCAATAAAATGGATGACAAACTATACCACCACCATACCGGATTTCCAGGTGGTTTGAAAACCGTTAACTTGCGTGATTTAATCGATCGTCACCCTACTCGTGCGATCGAAAGTGCAGTTAAAGGTATGCTGCCGAAGAATAAGTTAGGTCGTGCGATGATCAAAAAATTAAAAATCTACGCAGGCTCAGAACATCAGCATCAGGCACAGCAGCCTGAAACTTTGACATTAAACTAACAGCGTATATAAAAGCGTATGGCAGCTCAACAAACTTATACAGGCACAGGACGACGTAAGTCTTCTTCTGCTCGCGTTATTATCGAAAGCGGTAGTGGCAACATCACCATCAACAATCGCTCTTTAGAAGAGTTCTTTGGTAGAGAGACGACTCGTATGATCGTACGTCAGCCTCTAGAATTACTAGAAGTGACTAACAAGTTTGACGTGCGTGTTAACGTTAACGGCGGCGGCAACACTGGTCAAGCTGGTGCGATTCGTCACGGTATTACCCGTGCATTGATCGATTATGACGAAACCTTACAAGGTGAACTACGTCAAGCGGGTTTCGTAACACGTGATGCACGTAAAGTTGAACGTAAGAAAATCGGTTTACGTAAGGCGCGTAAGCGTCCTCAATTCTCTAAGCGTTAATTTATACGGCCTCTTAGGCGTAGTCGAACGTCTAGCAAAAACCAGCTACTTACTTAGTAGCTGGTTTTTTATGCTTACAATATCACCAAATAGTGGCGGATGCGTGTGTTAGTCGCTGTTTAACTGTGATTCCTGGTTGAATACGCCACTTAAGTTTTAATCCATTGTTGTGTTTGTTGTTTTGAAATTGCGTCATATGGCCCACTTCTTACCTGGCCGTGAACCTGCATTCGAAAGCGTACAAATTCTTCGGCCTCGTTAAAATGCATAAATGGATTGCCTTGCGTTTGCTCATGCAAGGTGCAGGATGTTTTTACCGCATAGTTATGACCGGGTCTAATGACGGTATCAGCCGGTAAATTTGTTCTCATGTCGTTTAGTGTGTTAAACATTTCATTTGGGTCGCCTCCGTGCATATCGCATCTTCCGCAACCGAACACAAATAGGGTGTCTCCAGTTAGTAGCTCGTCATTGACCTTGTAACACGCCGATCCGGGGGTGTGTCCTGGAGTATGGAGAATTTCAATATTTGTTTTACCCAAAGACAATACATCGCCACCATAGTGCAGGCTGGCTTTCAGGTCAGTGTTACCCCAGTGCTTGGCTTCAGCGTGCAGCAAATGTACTTCGGCATCGTAACTATCTAGCACGCCATTAATGCCATTGATGTGGTCGTCGTGGGAGTGAGTGAGTAACACATCGGTGATATTCAGTTCTTTTTTCTCGGCGAGTGCGGTAATCGATGCCACATCCCACGCAGGGTCAACAACTGCGCAGCGCTGGGAACTAGGGTCTTCAATTAAATAGACGAAGTTCTCCATCGGGCCTAACTCTAGTGCATGTATGATCGCTTTAGTCATTGATTGTTCTCTTGTTGTTGATCCGAATATTATCTGTCGATTCGTCCTTTACGTCAAAACAGTTTTGATTTTAACGACTAATTTATGGCCTTTGGGTAGAAGTAAATAGATCACTATAGATTAACTTATTTTAACGTTAATACGTTTATCATAGTTGGGTGGGTGATTTATACTATGCGGGTAAAATGAACGCATTTTTTAGGATAAAGCATTGAAACACCTAGTAAAAATCGCTTTGACTTTGGTCGTTGCCATTGGGTTGGGTGCTTGTGGTGGCAGTGATAGTAGCAGTGGTGGAGATCGTGCAATTAATGTAACGGGCAATTGGAAAGGCACGTATTCAACCAGTCTCAAACCATTGGACGACATTGTATTTTCACTAAATCAGAACGGTACGACGGTCAAAGGCACTTATCGTACGACGACGACCACTGACCAAACGATTCGCGGCACTGGAACGTTTACAGGTGCTTTGGAAGGGAGTGCGATACGCTTTACTTTGCTCCAAACATCATCATGCCCAGGTAAATTTGTGGGTATTGCAGTACCTCGTGGTCCTGTGATGCAGTTTACTTATTACGGTAATGACTGCGAAGGTTTTCATCGCGATGGCAAAGGTGAAGTTAGACGCTTGCTTGAGTGAAGATAACTTTATTCGGTAGCGCTCGCACCGCCTAAGGTATCAACAAGGGCATTGCTAAACGCGGATAGCTCTATGCTCATCAGAGCAAAGTCAGCATCAAACTGGCTTGCCATATCATCAGCATGTTCGACTTGTTCTTGCAGCACATCGGTAAAGCGTAAGCGCTTTATTCCTAGCTTTTCATCCAGTACACATTCTATTTTTTCGTTCCAGCTCAGTGCAAGTTTGCTGACATGCATATTCGCTTTTAAATGCCCTTGAATTTCATCCGAAAGTAAATCTTGGTTCTTGCAACGAATCACGCTTGCTAAGTCCACGTTATCGCGTAGATCACACTCGCCGCCTAGTTCAAAACCGTGGCTAATAGCGCCGTTATTGACCCACTTGGTCATCGCATCTATCGGCACATTGTTAGTTGCAAGCGGGATGAGGGGCAAGGACCCCATGGCTTTACGTAAATCTTGAATAAACTCGTCCGCTTTTTTTACCGACGCCGCGTTGAGCACTAAGGTTTGGTCGCGCGTAGAAAAATAAGCAAACTGTAGGCTGGATTTTGCAAAGGCTTGAGGTAGTAACGTGAAGATGATCTCTTCTTTGAGTGCATGACGCTCCTTGCGTGAGACGCTGCGGGCATCCGTTGCTTCAATATGCGCCACCTTCTCAGCTAATTCCTCGTTAACAACGGATGCAGGCAGTAATTTATCTTGGCGTTTATTGCACACCATAATATAGCCATTGCTTGCATGTACAAACTCTTCGCTTAAGTTGCCTAACGGTGGTACCCAGCCCGAACTGGTTGGCTCTTGACTGCTGCAAGGTACAAATGCGGCGGCGGATAATAGCTCACTCAATTCTTGTGGCTCGACTTCTAAGGGTTTAGTCAGACGGTATATTTGTAAATTTTTAAACCACATGAAGTAAGGGCACTGTAAGGCAGAATTTGGACGGCGGATTCTACCAATATCTTTGGGTAGAAAAGGTGCAAATCTTGATTGATTGATTGAGTGTGGCAAACTCTCGTCGACTAAACAGTGCAAGTCGGTCACTTGCTATAAGCGCACTCTCCCATAATATGGGTGGCGTAAATAGCGCGGTCATCTCCCATGATGATCATCGCGAACAGCTTTTCTTGTAGTGATTTTGCAATGTTGGTTCGGCGCTCAATTAATGGCGTGGCGGCATAATCGATAACAATAAAATCCGCTTCTTTGCCCACTTGTAAGTTCCCAATTTTATCATCGAGATATAATGACCGTGCGTTGCCTAGTGTGGCGAGGTACAACAAGCGGTCAGGAGAAAGTTGGCTGCCGTTTAATTGCTGCACCTTATAGGCTTCTGCTAGTGTTTGCAGCATGCTAAAACTCGTTCCGCCTCCCACATCCGTCGCTACGCTAACACGAATATCGTCATCTAAGGCTTGCAGATAATCGAATAAACCACTGCCCAGAAAAGTGTTGGATGTCGGGCATGAGGCTACCGATGCGCCGGTTTCTACCATGCGTTTGCGGTCGGTTTCGTCAAAGTAAATTCCATGCGCGTACATTGAGCGATCACGCAATAAATCATAGTGATCGTACACATCCAAATAACTCCTCGACCAAGGGAAGAGCTCTCTAGCCCAAGCAATTTCTTTTGGGTTCTCTGCTACATGAGTGTGTATGTAAGTGTCCGCGTGTTCTTTAGCTAATTGTGATGCCAGTGCTAACTGCTGCTCGCTTGAGGTCGGGGCGAAGCGCGGAGTAATGGCGTAAAGCAAGCGATCTACTTTATGCCATTTATCAATTAGCTCGGCGCTGTGTTCATAACTAGACTCTGGCGTGTCGAGCAAGTAATCAGGGGCATTACGATCCATCATCACCTTGCCGGCGATCATACGCATATTGAGCTGCTTGGATGCTGAAAAAATGGCATCAGCTGAAGTAGGGTGTACAGTGCCCAGCACCAAGGCTGTGGTGGTGCCATTGCGCAGTAGTTCTTCTAGAAAAAATTCGGCTACTTCTTGAGCGTGTTGGTAAGACTTAAACTGCTCTTCTGTGGGAAAAGTATAGGTATTTAACCAATGTAGCAAATCTACACCGTAGGACGCGATGATATCTGTTTGTGGATAATGAATATGGGTATCGATAAGTCCAGGTAGAATTAACTTTCCTGCGTAATCGACAACTTTCATGTCAGCAGGGAGCGAGGGCAACAACGCACTGGCCTCGCCAATGTTAGCTACATAACCCTCGTTATCAATAATGAGTATGCCATCTTCAAAATACTCGATTGCGTTAGCATCATCAGCAGAACCAGGATCACTCAAGTAATGCAGAATAGAGGCGCGATAAGCGGTTTTTATGTTGTGAGAATGCACTGCTTGCTGTTTGAAAATAATACTTATTGGGCAGTTTGTTCCGCGATGGCTTCAAGACGCAAGCGCGCTATTTTGTGAATCTCGTTGATGGCACGATCAAACTCTGAGTTGTAGTCATTGGTTAAACGCTGTTTGAAGGCCGCGAGGATCAAATGTCGATTACTGCCCTTAACTGCCATAATGAAAGGAAAGTTAAATTTGGCTTTATAATCTGCATTAAATTGCGTAAACAACTCAAATTCTTCTTTGGTGCATTGATCAATGCCTGCACCAGCTTGTTCAGAAGTCGACTCTTGAGTAAGCGTGCCTTGTTGCGCAGCGCGCCCAGCTAGATCAGGGTGAGCGATAATTAAATCAAGCTTTTGTTGGCTTGTCGCATTATTCACAATCGCAGCTAAGTCAGTCGCTAACTGCTCTAAATTGTCATGTTGTGGGGTGATTCCAGCTTCCCACAATGTTTGCGCAATCCAAGCAGAGTGTTCATATACGCCGCCAAATACGGTAACGAATTGTTCTTTGTTGGTTTGTGTCAGCCCGTTAAAATGCATTTTTCGTTATTTGCCTAGAGTAGAAAACCATTGGTCGATGATTAATCGCTCCTCTTCTGTCATACCGGTCAAATTGCCAATGGGCATCGCTTTGGTTAATACAACTTGTTGATGAATAATCGCAGCCTGTTTGTTAATTTGCTCGTCTGTTTCTAACAAAATACCTTTAGGGGCGCTGCTAAACCCAGCTTGGGTCGGCGATGTACTATGACAGCTACTACAACGTGATTCTACCGCTAGCTTGGTTTTAGCGAAAAGTTCAGCTTGGCTGATAAGGGTCTCTGTTTCTTTATGAGGTTTGGGGGCTGCGAGTGCCGCAAGTGCCGCTAATACAACCAAGGCACCGACTAATAGTATAGGTTTATGATGGCCGAAATGACGCTGAACAAAATAAATTCTAATAAGTCCGCCAATAACGCAAATGCCAATAAGTATTAACCAATTTAGCGAATGGCCATAGGTCATTGCGTAATGATTACTTATCATTACGAAGAGTACCGGTAAGGTGAAAAAAGTATTGTGTACTGAGCGCTGCTTCGCGTTGGCGCTGTGGATAGGGTCAGGTTCACCACCGCTGCTAGCCGCTGCGACCAAAGCTTTTTGCCCAGGAATAATGATGAAGAATACATTGCCGACCATGATGGTGCCTAGCATTGCCCCAAAATGCATATAGGCCGCGCGACCGCTGAAAAGGTGGCACAGTAAAAAGGCAGAAACGCTGACAAATACCGCAATGGCGATGCTTAAGTTTTTATCATTTTTGCCGATCGAGGATTTACATATCAGGTCATAAATTACCCATCCGCCTACTAAGCAGCTTATTCCGATAATAATGGCTATGGGCTTGCTTAACACCATGACAGAAGCATCAATAGTATAAAGCTCTGCGCCATACCAATAGATTAGCGCCAATAAAAACACGCCAGAGAGCCAAGTTGAGTAGGCCTCCCACTTGAACCAATGTAAGGTGGAGGGCATCTCAGGCGGTGCTAGTTTGTATTTTTGGGCATGATAAAACCCACCGCCGTGGACTGACCAGACTTCACCGCCAACGCCTAAATCATGATCTTCTTGCTTTTTGGGTGGTAGTAAATGGTTGTCTAGCCAAACAAAATAAAAAGAGGCGCCAATCCACGCAACACCGACGATCATATGCAACCATCTGCCGAGTAAATTAAGCCATTCGATGACATAAGCTTCCATATCTAGTTTGTATTTTGTGCTTTTGTCGCTGCGACGCGCTTAAGCTTGGTTATCGCTGAGAGAATGCGTTCGCAGGTGGCCGGAGCATCCAGTTCGGGGTTTATTTTATAATCAGTGACGCTGGCTATCGCATCTCGTATCGCGAAAAATACTGAAAACGCTAATAGCAAAGGTGGTTCGCCAACTGCTTTTGAGCGTAGAATCGTTTTCTCAGCATTTTCATTTTGGAATAAATCGACACGAAAATCATCGGGGCAATCATTGACGGCTGGAATCTTATAGGTGGATGGCGCATGAGTCATTAATTTACCGGCGTCATTCCACCATAGCTCTTCGGTGGTTAACCAACCCATTCCTTGAATATAGGCGCCCTCAACTTGGCCGATATCAATTGCTGGGTTGATGGAATTACCCGCGTCATGCAATAAATCTGCGCGTAACAGTTTCCACTCACCCGTTAACGTGTCTACGATGACTTCAGAAACAGAAGCGCCGTATGCAAAATAATAAAACGGACTGCCCTTCATCGTGTCTTTGTCCCAACTCAGATTGGGCGTTTTATAAAAACCGTCAGACCACAGCTGTACCCGCTGCTCATAGGCGCTAGTTACCAACTCGGTAAATTCTATAACATGGCCATTTACATGGACAAGGTTATCACTAAAGCTAACTTGCTTGGGCTTTCCTCCATATTGTCGCGCAGCAAGCTTTGCCAAGCGCTTCTTGATGGTGCGAGCCGCGTTTCTTGCCGCCATGCCGTTTAAATCTGCACCTGTAGAGGCAGCAGTGGCAGACGTGTTGGCGACTTTATCAGTTTGAGTGGCCGTACTTTTTACGGTAGCTAAATCAACGCCCAGCTCATTCGCGACCACTTGTGCCACTTTGGTATTTAGGCCTTGGCCCATTTCCGTTCCGCCGTGGTTTACCAAAATGGAGCCATCTAAGTACACATGAACCAAGGCACCTGCCTGATTGAAATGCACCACGTTAAACGAGATGCCAAATTTAAGCGGTGTTAAATAAATCCCTTTTTTGAGGATAGGACTAGTTTGGTTAAAGAGCCGAGTCTGCTCGCGCCGTTGTTGGTAGTCGCTACTCTGTTCTAATTGCTCGACCAACTCTAATACTACGTTATCTTTAACGGTCTGGCCGTAGGGCGTGATATTGCGGTCATCAATACCGTAAAAATTACGCTTGCGAATAAGCAACGGGTCGACGTCCAGTTCACGGGCGATATTGTCTAGTATGTATTCAATTGCGATGGCGCCTTGCGGGCCACCGAAGCCGCGGAACGCGGTATTCGATTGTGTGTTGGTTTTTCCGCAGCTCGCCTTGATGTCGGTATCGCTCAAATAATAGGCATTGTCAAAATGGCACACCGCGCGCGCCGCAACGGGTGGTGATAAATCAGTAGAAAACCCCGAGCGCAAAACCATATCAATATCTGAGGCTTGAATTTGGCCTTCGTCGTCGTAGCCAACATCATACTCATAATAAAAGCAGTGGCGCTTTCCGGTAATCAAAAAATCATCGTCTCTGTCTAGGCGTAACTTCACCGGTCGACCGGTTTTTTGAGCGCCAATAGACGCGATACAAGCAAATAAAACCGACTGAGATTCTTTACCGCCAAAACCGCCGCCCATGCGGCGTATTTCTACGGTGACTTGGTTGTTTTTAAGCTCAAGTGCATGCGCAACGGTATGCTGCATCTCAGTGGGGTGCTGAGTCGAACAATACAGATAGATGCTACGGTTTTCTTTAGGGATGGCGTATGAAATTTGTCCTTCCAAATAGAACTGCTCCTGCCCGCCAACATTTAACTTGCCCTGCATGCGGTGAGTAGCGGTTGCTAACTTGGTTGCCGCATCCCCTTGTACGCATTGCATGGTGGGAATATGAAACGCTTGCTGCGCCTTTGACTCTTGCACAGACAAAATAGCGGGCAGAGCATCGTATTCGATAACGGCTTTAACCGCTGCTCTGCGCGCTGCGAGTATATTAGTCGCGAGTACCGCAAATAGTGGTTGGCCGACATACTGCACCACACCGTCCGCGAATATCGGATCATCGTTAATGATGGCGCCGCAATCGTTGTTGCCGGGGATGTCACTTACCGTCACAACATCAACTACATCGGGCATCTCAAGCACTGGGCTTAAATCCATTGATTTGATGGTGGCGTGGGCCTGTTGACTTAAACCTAAAGCACAATGCAGTGTGCCCGCAAGCTCTGGCAAATCGTCGATATAATCTGCCTCTCCGCTCACATGTAGCGCCGCCGATTCATGCGCCACAGCCTTGCTTTGCAAGGTGTTAGTTAGTTTGTGTGTGTCAGGTGTACGGTTCATTAATTAATAGCAAAAACACTGACTTGCTCATCCGACAGCGCCGCAGTTGGTTTCGTTTCTAAATAAAATCGTTGTAACAGGTTTTCTGCCGTTAGCATTCGATTGCTAGCCGATGCGCGGGCATCGCCTAAAGGAGCATAATCCGCCTTAAGTTGGTTGATACCTAATTGCGCTGTCTCCTCATCCCAATCTCGACCAATTAAAATTTGTTCAGTATTCGAGGCGCGTTTGGGTGTCGCCGCCATTCCGCCGAAAGCGATACGCGCATCTACAATGTTTTCCCCTTCAAGTTGTAGGGCAAAGGCCGCGCATACCGCTGAAATATCAGAATCGTAGCGCTTAGATAGTTTGTAGGTTCTAAAAACTTGTCCAGCGCGAGGAACGGGCACAAATACATTAAGCACAAGCTCGTCGTCGCGCATCGATTTTTTCATGTAATCAACGTACAAATCTTCCAGTGGAATCGCTCTAGTGCTATTTTGATTCGCTAAGGTAACTTGTGCGCCGATGGTAATTAACCAAGGCATCGAGTCGCCAATGGGTGAGCCATTGGCCACGTTACCGCCTAATGTGCCCGCGTTACGAATCGGTACCGAGGCAAACCGCAACCATTGCTCGCTAATTTGTGGATAAAGTTTCGCGATCTGCTCAAAAGCCATCTCTAGCGACACCGCTGCTCCGATAGTGATGCCTCGTGAGTCAGACTCAATTTGTTGTAACTCGATCACATTACCCACATAGATAATATGACCAAGCGCACGAAATTGCTTGTTTACCCATAAACCGACATCGGTGCCGCCGGCTAACAAAGTAGCTTTGGGGTGCTCCGACTTAAGTTGAGTTAGTTCTGCCAGTGACGTCGGCGAATAGTAATGACCACTGTTTGTTTCAAGCTTCATTGCAAACGGCCGTTGAATGCAGCGTAAACGATCGGCTAGATCTGGGTGATTAAAATGAACGGAGTTCGCTTTAAACATATGCTCACCTGCTTGTAAGATAGGTTTATACCCCGTGCAACGGCATAAGTTTCCTGATAGTGCGGTGCGCAGTTGTTGCTTGCTTGTGGTTGTTTTTTGTCGATTGTGTTCGGTGTACACATTCCATAGTGACATCACAATACCCGGGGTACAAAACCCACATTGTGAGCCGTGGCAATCTACCATCGCCTGTTGAACAGGGTGCAATGAGCCGTCTTTTTGCCGCAAATATTCAACCGTGTAGACCGCTTTGCCATCGAGTGTTGCGACAAATTGGATGCAGGCATTCACGGTGCGCATCTGCAGTTCGTCATTAACTAACTGTCCGACCACAACGGTACAAGCGCCGCAATCTCCCTCAGCGCAGCCTTCTTTTGTGCCAGTTAGGTGGCGCTCATTTCTGAGATAGTTTAAGACGGTGAGGGTCGGCTCGGTAGCTTCTACCTTAATGAGTGTGTCATTAAGGTAGAAATTAATTAGTGCATTGCCGGTATCACTCATGGTTGCGGATAGGTTAACTGCCGCGGTAAGTGCTGTAACTCCAAGGTGATGCTAATAACGGCACATGGTAATGGTCGTCCTTTGAGATGGTAAAGCGAATATTGATTTCGTCTAAAAAAGCCGCCTCCTCATCTCCAGCGCTATTATTACTTTGAAAGTATTGTGCTACCTGAAATCTTAATTCCCACGTGCCCATGGCGAATTCACTTTCATTAAGTAATGGCTCATCGGTGCGCCCATCCGCGTTGGTGACTAAGCTTTTTACCTGCTGATATTCATTGTCAACTCGATACAAACTAACAGGAATACCTGCCCCTGGTGTACCTTGTGCCGTGTCTAAAACGTGTGTAGTCAAAAAGCCCATGTTGGTTTGATGTGATTAACGTGTTGGCCGATTGTGATCAAACTTATCGCTGACAATATAACACCGTTGATGTGTTCTCGGGAGATCAAATTCTCGCACAGGTGGTCACCGACCGGCAACGCGTGCTACTTATGGCTAAACGCTTGGGTAGGTTTCTAAACCCGATGTGATTAATTCCAGTAAAGCAACAAAGGCGGTTGATTTAGGTTCGTTATTGCGTACACATAAAACGATGTCTTGGGTGATGGGTTTGCCCCTTTTTAATAGCGGTATCTGAATGAGTTTGTTTTCTTGAATTTGCGCCTCAATGCCAACCAGTGTTTGAAAGCCAATGTGTTGGTCAGTTGCCATCATTTTGCGTAAGAACGCGACCGAATTAGAGGTAGTAATGACTCGCGGCTGTTCGGTAAGGTCAGCGGTCAATTGGTCTAGGATGTCCCTGAGTGGCCAAGTCATGTCTGGCAAGATAAGCGGAAATTGCGCGCAGTCTCGCAACTCAAGTTGCTTGTGTTTCGCCAATGGGTGATTCGGGGCCATCACCGCTAAAACGGGTAATGGTCTACTTGTCACCTGTTCAATTCCAGCTGTTGGTTCGGGGTCAAATGCCAGAGCGACGTCGGCTTCCCGATTGTCGAGTAAGTCGCACAGAGCGCGACCACTGGTTGTGGTAAACGAGGTAGAGACTTTAGGGTGTTGATCGTGAAATGCTAAAAACACACGTGGTAAAAATTGTGCGATCACCGACTCTTGCGCCACGATGGCAATTCGCTCTTCGGCGTCTTGTTTATGCGATTCAATCGTTTCTATAGTGCTTTTGTAATCCGCTAATGTTCGGCTGATATGTTGCGATAGCATTTCCCCAGCGGGTGTTAATTGAACACCACTTGGAATCCGAGTAAATAGGCTAACGCCAAGCTCATCCTCCATTTTCAAAATTTGACGTCCTATCGCAGAAGGGGCGACATGAAGTTTGCTGGCGGCTTTTCTGATAGAGCCGCAATGGCATACTTCGTCGAAATAGCGAATGTAGGTTGAGTGTATTGGCATGATAGGTGTTGCGATGGTTGCGCAAAGCATACCGTTTTTTATGCTTGGAGTGTAGCGAGAATAAACAGGTTTGCGATTGGCGCCTTACTTATTTTTTGCCGACCCACTTTTTGCCGGTAAACATCGGCAAAAGCAGGTTTTCCTTTTTCCAGTATGCATAAAAAGCAATCGCAGCAAGGTGCAAACCAAGCAACACCAGCAACACCGAAGAGTTATAGTGATGCACGGTATTTAAGATACTTCGCGTATCGCTGCCCACCATATACGCTACTGGCCCTTCAGCGAAAAAGGCATCGTCTTCTAAGAAGATGCCAGTTAATACTTGCGTGCTTAGACTGATGAGAAAGGCAAAAATAGATAATGAACCTAGTGGGTTATGGCCCGCTAATCCGCTAGGGGTTCGTTTGGTTATTGACTTGAGGTAGCGCGGCGCAGATTTAATGCTAAGTGCCAGTGTCGAGAATCGGATAGCTTGAGGGCCGATTAGCCCCCAAATGCACCGCCATACTAATAAGCCAGCCGTAGCGTAGCCAGCATAAAAATGCCATTCAACAGTTTGAAAATCACGAAACTCACCGAGCAGCCAGCCGGCTATTACGCTAGTGGCCAAGGCCCAGTGCCATAGCCGAGTGACCTTATCCCAAACTAGTTGCTCGGTCAGGTCACTCTGTTTAGGCACTGTAAATATGAATTAAAAGTTATTCTTCTCGGAAGTTGTCGTGGCAACCCTTACAAGATTTTCCTAAGCTTCCAACCGCTGAGCGAAGCGCATCTAAGCCATTGCCGGCTTCTTTACCAATAGTGGCAGTGGCTTCTTTAAACGCCATTACTTTCTCTACAATGTCTGGGTAAGTAGACCAAATTTCTGGCAAAGCCCGCGTGTCGTACTGCGTGTTATCTGATCCAGCAGGCCACATTGCACCGTTGTTCATATTACCTAGCAAGGCGAGGTTGCTGGCATGCGTAGCTGCTAATTCGGCATCGTAGTCAATTTTTCCTTTAGCCATTTGAAATAAGGGCCCAGCGTTAAACGAGACCATTTTGTAATAGCCCTGTCTGGCTTTGATGGTTTTCTCTACGGGGTCATCCTGTGCAATGGCAGATGTGCTGAGAAAGGCACCCAGAAGAAATAGTGAAGATAGTGATGACATTAATTTCATGATTTATTCCTTACGCTCTTATTAATTGGGTTGACAGTTTAGCATGCTACAAACAAACAGCAAATTATCTAATTTTGCATTTTCATACTGCAATATAAATTTAGGTTATTCGTTAAACAAAAAGCTAAGCATTGCTTTTTGTAAAATAGCTTTGTGCTCAGGATTGATCGGGCTGTAGTTGTTTTCGTTGATCAAAATAGTTTGTTCGCCCAGCCATAGTTTCCACGCTTCTTTGGAAATCGAACCGACAATGCGTTCACCAATGTCACCGGGCCACGGGGCGCGATCGAGTGCCTCGCCTTCTTTATCTAATTTAACGCAATGTACTGTGTTCATAGTGTGTGCTGGAGTCGTTCCATTAGTTTATTAACAGGTGCAGCTAAGCCTAGCTTGTTCTCTGCGGGTTTCGAAAAGTTAAACCACGTGGTGGCGTTAATCATCGAAGGGGGTAGTTCACTAATCTTTAAATATAGTGGTGTTATTTGCAAATCAAAGTGAGTAAAGCTGTGATTTATTTCCTCACCTAAATCACGCATGTCTGTTAATTCGATGGAGTGATTTTGGCACCATGTACAGAGAACTTCTTTATTGGCGAATTCAATAGGGCACCACAAACCGCCCCAAATGCCCTTTTGGTTGCGTTGAGTCAGTGCGCATAATTTATTGTTTTTCACTAAACACAGCATTGTGGTTTTTTCTAAGCGGCGCTTTTTTTGCTTCGGTTTTGGTGTCGGTAGTGTAGAGACTTTATTTTGTTGAAGCGCTTTGCAGTCGTCTTTCATTGGGCAACGCTCACACTGCGGCTTACTACGTGTACACAGCGTTGCCCCTAAATCCATAATAGCCTGGGTGTAGTCCGCTACGCGCGATTGAGGGGTGTGCTGTTCTGCTAAACCCCACAACTGATTCTCTATGGTCTTAATGCTAGGGTAGCCTTCAATTGCATGATAGCGTGTGAGGACGCGTTTTACATTACCATCTAAAATTGGGTGACGTTGATTCATGCTGCAAGCCAAGATAGCACCTGCAGTAGAGCGCCCAATTCCAGGTAATTGATTCACTTCTTGAATGGTATTTGGAAATTGCCCTGCATGGTCTACACAGATAATCTGCGCGGCTTTATGCAAGTTACGCGCGCGCGCGTAATAGCCCAAACCTGACCAATGGTGTAACACGGTGTCTTGGTCTGCTGCGGCAAGAGAAGCAATGCTATCGAAGCGTGCCATGAATCGTTCGTAATACGGAATAACCGCGCTGACTTGCGTTTGCTGCAGCATAATTTCAGCAACCCAGACACGATACGGTGATTTATCTTGCTGCCAAGGTAAATGGGTACGGCCATGTTGGTCAAACCACATTAACAAAGGTTTAGAAAAGTGTTGTTGTGCCAATGCTAGATGAGGTCTATATCAAGTTTAAGAAGGATATCATCCAATTTAACCTCTGTTTATGTTGGTTTGTTAGATAGAATATTACTAAACATTCATCTACAGACTTTGGGCTTATGGTACTGTATAGACGATTAAATTTGCCTATTAAACGCCCTATTTATTGAAAATGATTAGCAAAGATAAAATGAATTGTAAGAACGTGAGTCACTCTATTTTAAAGAGCTCACTAATGTCGTCCGTAAGTGTTTTTATTGGCCTTTGCTTGTTGGTGTCATTTCCAGTGATTGCCGATGAAGGCGTCGTTAAAAAGACAGCAATAGCTGAATTTGGTGAACCACTCTACGCAGAAGGTATAGATCATTTTCCTTATGCTAACCCCGAAGCACCTAAGGGCGGAAAGGTTGTGCTGGCTGCATTTGGCTCTTTCGATACCTTGAATTTTTATGTACTAAAAGGTGATTGGCCTAGCAGCATTGGGCTGGTCTATGATGGCTTAATGACAAGCTCCGCCAATGAAATTGACGGCCTATACGGTCTAATTGCGGAGTCGGTAGAATATCCCGAAGATAAAAGTTGGGCCATATTTAATTTACGTGAAGACGCTAAATATCATGATGGTATGCCTATCGTAGCAGGTGATTTTGTGTTTACTCTAGAGACCATTAAAGAGCATGGGCGAGTATTCATAAAGTCTGCTTACGAGGATATTCTTAGCGCAGAGGCGCTATCAGACAGACAGTTCAAAGTTAACTTTGCCACCACTAACAGTATGAAGCCCATTACGGCTGCTGCGGGTTTATATCCGTTGCCGCAGCATTATTGGAAAGATAAAGACATTACAGCATCCACACTTGATGTCCCTTTATCGAGCGGCCCTTATAAAATAACCAATCTGGATCCTGGGCGTTCTATTACCTATGAGAGAGTAGAAGATTATTGGGCGAAAGATTTGCCAATTAAACGGGGATTGAACAACTTTGATGAAATACGCTATGAGTATTATCGCGACCTAACCGTTGAGTTTGAAGCTTTTCGCGCCGGAGAAATTGATTTTCGCAGTGAGTCGAGCGCGAAGCGTTGGATGACCGAATATGAATTCGGTCAAATTACCTCAGGTGCAATAATTAAAACAGAAGTACCAAGTCGCAAACCTCGCGGTATGGGCGGTTACTTCTTTAATCTCAAAAAGGATAAATTTAAAGACATAAAGGTACGAGAAGCTATTATGAGTTTGTATGATTTTGAAGCCATTCAACGTACCTTGTTATATGGTCAGTACAAACGCATCCAAAGTAATTTCCCTAACTCCGACTACGGCGCGACTGGCGCCCCTAGCGAAGCGGAGGCGGCTATTTTAAAACCCTTCGCGGATCAATTGCCGCTCGGAACCTTAGACCAAGAGTTTATTCCTCCAGTTACTGATGGATCAGGTCGAGATAGAAAAAGTAAACGCCGTGCATTAACTCTATTTAAAGAAGCTGGATGGGTGTTAAAAGACGGTAAGCTGATTTCCCAGCAAACAGGCGAACAGCTTCAGCTCGAGCTCATGACGGCGTATCCTGAGTCACAACGTTTAGCGTTGCCCTATGTTGAATCTTTGAAAAAGGTGGGTATTGATGCTTCGATTCGACTTGTTGATAGTTCTCAGTGGCGTGTGCGAATACATGATTCTGATTTTGATCTTTGGATCGGCGCCCTTAATTTTTTCCCGCCTCCTGGTAATGAATTGCGTAGCTTTTTTGGGTCAGAGTCGGCAGACCTTCGCGGGGGAAACTCTGGAGGAATCAAAAATCCGGTGGTAGACGCATTAATTGAGCAAATAATAGAGGCAAAAGATTTAGAAACCCTACAAACCACGACCCGTGCTTTGGATAGAGTATTGCTTTGGAATCATTATGTGGTGCCCGCTTATTACAATGACGAGGCCTGGATAGCGTATTGGAATCGTTTTGGTCAGCCAGAGCAGCGGCCGATTTATAGCGTTGGTTTTCCAGGCACTTGGTGGATAGACGCTGAAAAAGATGCAGCTTTAGATCGATAAGTAAGTAGCGTTCAGCCTGGTTAGTAAATCATCTTATTTATATGCTCGCTTATATATTACGCCGCTTACTATTAGTGATACCCACTATGTTCGGCATTATGGTGATTAACTTTGCCATCATCCAGTTTGCTCCGGGTGGGCCGGTAGAACAGGCGATTGCAGAATGGCAAGGACAAGGGGTAGATGCCACCAGTCGTTTTTCTGGTACTGGTTCAGATATACAAGGTGTTGATGGGAACCCAGGCAGTGGCTCTCAAAGTGGTGGCAGTGTTAGTAAGTATCGCGGGGCGCAAGGGCTGCGACCAGAAATTATTGCAGAATTAGAAAAGCAATACGGTTTTGATATGCCTGCGCACCAGCGCTTTTTTAAAATGATGGGTGAATATATTCGCTTAGATTTTGGTGAGAGTTACTTTAGCAACAAGCGGGTAACAGAGTTAATTTTAGATAAAATGCCGGTGTCAATTTCCCTAGGTTTATGGACAACGTTAATTGTTTACCTGATTTCCATTCCTTTGGGTATTCGCAAAGCCGTCCGTGACGATTCTACATTCGACGGTTGGACCAGTGGTTTAATCATTGCAGGCGCCGCAATTCCCAGCTTTTTATTTGCAATATTGTTGATCATTTTATTTGCAGGGGGGCGCTACTTTGATGTCTTTCCGTTGCGTGGGTTGACATCAGACGGTTGGGAAAACTTTCCTTGGTGGCGACAGGTGATTGATTATTTCTGGCATATCACCCTACCTGTACTGTCTATGGTTATTGGGAGTTTCGCCGGGTTAACCATGTTGACAAAAAACTCCTTTCTCGATCAGATACAACTACCTTATGTACAAACGGCTAGAGCAAAAGGCTTAGGTGAAGATCAAGTGCTATATGGGCATGTATTTAGAAATGCGATGCTGATAGTCATCGCGGGCTTTCCTGCAATGCTTATCTCTATATTATTCACGGGTGCATTGCTAATTGAAGTTATATTTTCACTGGATGGCTTAGGCTTGTTGGGCTACGAAGCGGCGTTAAATAGAGATTACCCTGTTATGTTTGCCTTGCTGTTTATTTTCACTTTGGTTGGTATGGTGCTGCAAATAGTGCGCGATGTGATGTATACCGTAGTTGACCCAAGAATTGACTTCGCATCTCGATAACCGTATGAAAGTAGCACTATTTGGCCTAGTCACTCCAACTCTATCTCGTCTATGTTTGGCATAAGATTAACGCCATTAGATAAGAGGCGTATACAGGCTTTTAAAGCGAATCGCAGAGGCTATTGGTCGCTATGGATATTTATGGCTTTCTTTGCCATTACATTGGTTTCAGAGATGATAGCCAACGATAAACCATTGCTAGTGCAATACGATAGTCAGTTTTATTTTCCTATACTGAAGACTTACTCAGAGACACAATTCGGAGGGGAGTTCGACGCCGAAGCAGATTTCAAAGACCCGTATATCCAAGATCTAATTAATGAAAAAGGTTGGATGCTCTGGCCTCTCATTCCTTATTCCTTCGATACGATTGATTACGAGTTAACTACACCAGCACCATCGCCGCCGTCTAAGCAGCATTGGTTGGGGACGGATGATCACGCAAGAGACGTACTAGCCCGTTTGTTATATGGCTTTCGTATATCCGTGTTGTTTGGACTGATATTGACTTTTTTTAGCTCAATAATAGGTATCGCTGCTGGCGCGATACAAGGTTATTTTGGTGGCTGGTTAGATTTATTGTTTCAACGCTTTATCGAAATTTGGGAGGGGCTACCTGTATTATATTTGTTGATTATTATGGCTGCGGTGATACAGCCTAGTTTTTTTAGTTTGCTTGCTTTGATGCTTTTATTTTCTTGGACAAGTCTAGTCGCTGTTGTCAGAGCTGAGTTCTTACGCGCGAGAAATTTTGAATATGTTCGAGCAGCGCGATCTTTAGGTGTAAGTGATGTCAACATCATGGTGAAACACGTATTGCCGAATGCGATGGTAGCCACATTAACGTTTATGCCATTTATTCTAGCGGGTTCTGTGACTACTTTAACGGGCTTAGATTTTTTAGGCTTTGGCTTACCCGCAGGTTCGGCTTCGTTAGGCGAAATGCTGAATCAAGGTAAAAATAATATTCAAGCTCCTTGGATAGGTATCAGTGGCTTTGCGATTATCGCATTTATGTTGTCGACACTCATTTTCATCGGCGAAGCGGTGCGCGATGCGTTTGACCCGCGTAAGACCTTTAGCTAAGGCATGGACGTTAATTCAGAGATGCCTTTACTGCAAGTTAAAGACTTATCCGTTGATTTTGGTACAGGAGTCGATGCGGTGCACGCAGTTAACAAGGTATCGTTTGATTTAGAAAAAGGCGAAACACTCGCCTTAGTTGGGGAAAGTGGCTCAGGTAAGTCGGTGACGGCGTTGTCTATTATACAATTATTGCCTTACCCAAAAGCAAGTCACCCAAGTGGCAGTATTGTTTATCGGGGCATTGATTTGATGCAGGCTGAGCAATCAGCGCTGCGAAAAATTCGGGGTGACCAAATCGGCATGATCTTTCAAGAGCCGATGACGGCGCTGAACCCGTTACATACTGTTGAAAAGCAAATCGGTGAAGTGCTTACCTTGCATCGAGGTTTGTCTGGTTCCCAGGTGCGTGATGAAGTGTTATCTCTGCTTCGCAAGGTGCGCATCTACCGGCCTGAAGATCGCTTGGCGAGTTACCCGCATCAGTTGTCTGGCGGACAGCGTCAGCGCGTAATGATCGCGATGGCGCTTGCTAACACGCCAGATGTCTTAATTGCAGATGAGCCCACTACCGCACTAGATGTGACTGTACAGGCTGAGATTCTTGCTTTATTGACGCAATTGCAAAAAGAAATGGGCATGGCAATATTGCTAATTACCCACGACCTAGCCATGGTCGAGAAAGTAGCAGATCGTGTCGTGGTGATGCAGCAGGGTGACGTTGTCGAAACGGGCGAAAGTGCGGCACTTTTTAAGCATCCACAACACCCTTATACCAAGATGTTGTTAGAAGCTGCTCCTAAGCCACGACCTGCGCAAATCACAAACGAAGCTTCTTCTGAGCTGAGTGAGGCTATTCGTTGTGAGCACTTAAAAGTCTGGTTTCCTATCAAGAAAGGCTTGTTCAAACGAACGGTTGATCACATCAAAGCCCTTGATGATGTAAGTTTGTCACTCTCGTCAGGGCGAACTCTAGGTATTGTTGGTGAAAGTGGTTCGGGTAAGACCACACTTGCCTTGGCCTTAATTCGACTCATTAAGAGTGAAGGCGAAATTCATTTTCATGGCGAGCGAATCGACGCTTACGATAACAAACAAATGCAGCTATTACGGCCACGTATGCAAATGGTGTTTCAAGACCCCTATGGTTCGTTAAGTCCACGTTTGACTATTGAACAGATTGTGGTAGAAGGTTTAGACGCGCATCATATTGGTACACCACAAGAGCGGGCCAGTCGCGTGGTTGATTTGTTGCAAGAAGTTGGCATTGATCCTGAAGCAAGGCATCGTTATCCACATGAGTTTTCGGGTGGACAACGTCAGCGAATCGCTATTGCAAGGGCAATGATCATGCAGCCTAGCTTGCTGGTGCTAGACGAACCCACTTCTGCATTAGATACTACTGTGCAGGCACAAATAGTAGATTTACTGGCAGGCTTGCAACGCAAACACAATCTGGCTTATTTGTTTATCAGTCATGACCTTTCTGTCGTGCGCGCGTTAAGTGATGATATCGTCGTGTTAAAACAAGGAAAAATTGTAGAACAGGGTACCGCGCAGGTGGTATTTGAATCTCCTACGGCAAATTACACTCAAAAGTTGATTAAAGCCGCGATCGACTTCGAAGCGTCATCAGAAGACCAAGGCAGTGCTTAGTATTAATGGATGAGCTATTTTGGGAAAAACCACTAGAAGAGCTTGATCAACAACAGTGGGAGGCGCTATGCGATGGATGCGGTCGCTGTTGTTTACAAAAGCTGCAAGACGACGAATCAGAAGAAATTGTGTTTACGTCTGTTAGCTGCGAATACCTAAATACAGACACTTGTCGCTGCATGGTGTACCCAGATCGGGTGCAAAAAAAGGCAAACTGTTCAGTTATAGATCGTGATAACCCTGAACATTTTGATTGGTTACCCGTTAGTTGCGCTTATCGACTCCGGCACCAAAAGCAGCCTCTTCCGAGTTGGCACCCTTTGCTGGTTGGTTCTGACAAAGAAATGCGCAGATTAGGCATTAAAGTAAGTCAGTGGTGCGTTTCTGAATTGAACCTCCTAGAAGACGAATGGGTCAATCATATTCTTGATGATTTTTGACATTTCTTAACATACCTATCAATATTTAAAACCTCAATAAAAGTTAGTTTAGCCACACCTTATGCTCACGAATTGCAATAAATTATGCGGTTTGCTTGAAATTTCATCGTGTTTTTGCGAATATGTCTTTCGCTTGTTAAGTGGTGGAAGAGTTTCGCAAGCACATTTTTTGGCTAAAATGGACGGAATAATGGAGAAGCAAGGTTATGTTTATATATTAACGAACGAATCTAACACGGCGTTATACGTGGGTGTCACTGACGATATCGAGGAGCGGATGCGCTTGTATAAATCCGGCAAGATAGAAGGGTATTGCAAACGCAACAAGTGCGCCAAGTTGGTTTGGTTTCAATTGGGTGATTCATTTCCCGACGCTGTATACAAACGCAGTGAGCTTAGAGCTAGCCCGAGAGCGCGTGTTAATAACGTTATCTCGAAAACGAACCCAGATTGGGAAGATTTAGCCGAAAACTGGAAGTAGTGATCTAGCTACTCTTAGGACGATTATTGATTGCATCGGCGGCGAGGACGCGCGCTTTAGATAAAGCACATTTATTTTCGAATTAGCGATATATTTAATAGCGACGTGGTCTAATTGGCTATCTGTCGCTTTTATCTCGCTGATTGTTTTTTCATGTCCATAGAACTTAGCTCGTATTCTTCTATTGATCGAATAGATGGCTCGCAATGGAACGCGCTACTTACCGATAACCACCCGTTATTGCGTCATGAAGTGTTGCTAGCGATGGAAGTGCATCAGTGCATCGGTGAGCATACAGGGTGGATCCCGCGCTATATCTGCGCAATGGAAGAAGGGGTTTTGCTCGGCGCCGTTCCTTTATTTGAAAAGCATAATTCGTGGGGCGAGTTTGTGTTTGACCACGCATGGGCCGATGCTTATCAGCGCTATGGCTTGAACTATTTTCCGAAATTGGTGGCAGGTATTCCATTTTCTCCTGTTTTTGGACAAAAATTTCTTGTAGTGGCCGAACGTAAGGAAGAAGTTCGCGAGATGTTGCTGCAAGCCTGCACGGCAGTTGCGAGGCAACTTAAAGCCAGCTCAATCCATTTTTTATTTCCCACCACTGAAGAGCACACATTTCTAGAAGCCAATGGCTTGCTCGTGCGGCATGACTGCCAATATCACTGGCATAACCATAACTATACTGATTTCGATGATTTTCTAGGTTGTTTGAGCGCAAAAAAGCGCAAGAACATTCGCCAAGAAAGACGCAAAGTGAACGAGTCTGGTGTAACTATACGGCGGTTAAATGGGTTGACGGCTAGCGCCAGTGATTGGCAAGATTTTTGCCATTTCTATGAACTCACTTACGAAAGGAAATGGGGGCAACCGATCTTCAATCAAGGTTTTTTTGAAGCAGCAGCAAGTGCGCTCGGCGCACGTCTAGTGCTGGTGTTAGGTTATATAGACGGTGAAGCGGTTGCCGCAGCCTTAATGTACCAAGGAGATGAAGTGTTATATGGTCGGCATTGGGGCTGTTCGCAGCGTATAGATGGCCTGCACTTTGAGCTTTGCTATTATCAAGGAATTGAGCATTGCATTGAGCAAGGCTTAAGTCTCTTTGAACCTGGCGCGCAGGGTGAACATAAAGTCGCTAGAGGATTTAATCCAGTCTTAACCCACTCTGCGCACTGGATCGGTGATACGCGTTTTCATGAGCCGATAGCGCAGTTTTGCTTAGATGAAAAAATGGCAGTGCTCGAACATATAAAAAGAGTAGAAAACCATACTGCGTATAAAGTAAGCGCACCTACTTAGGTTCCTTTAACTACTTTATCCTTTGGGAGTCTCTACCTTCTTTAAATTGGGGTAAGTCATCTTGCGGATCATACCAAGAGACTTTAGTGCTGGTGAAAATATGAGCATTGGGTCTGGGGTTAACTAGCGGTGTTTCTAGGGTGCCGAGCGCAATTTCTATGATCGAGCCATCGCTATTTTTTGATGCAAAAGTCATGCTTGAGCCGCAGTTGCGGCAAAACTGACGGACCGTACCGTTGTCGGCCAAATAATTTTGCAAGCTGGCCTCACCTTGTATCCAGCGAAAATCTGTTGCGTTTACGCTCGCTAACGCGGCAAACGCTGCACCGTGAAATTTACGACACATACTGCAATGACAATGGGCGATATCTTCTGGAAATACGTCTACTTCGTATTGAATTTGGCCGCACAAGCATCGGCCTTTGTAGGGAGAACTCATGTATCTAAAAGGGCTAAGGTTTGAGGCAGTGTAATCACTTCTAAATTGGAGCACAAGCAAGCATAAGTAGTCTCAATTGCCTGTATAAAAGTGCCCAGCACCAATAAAAAAGCCCCCCGGCAAAACCGAGAGGCTTGTTGGTGTACTCTCTTGTTCTGGTTTTCAGTTCAAGAAAGGTTTAAATTTTAAGAGCCGCAATTACTGCTTGCGAGTTCTCTCCACACACCCCATTGACCAGTCGTGCCGGGTTCATCACCTTTTGTCCACCAACCAGCGGCCCATACACGGCCATTATGACTTACTAAATCACTGCCATAATAGATGGTGTTCTCGTTCCAAGTCTCTGCAGTGCAGGAGACACCGCCGCCGCTATTATCATGTACAGTTACCTTACGATCGACGCTGGTTAATTGGTTCGCGCTATCGGTGACTTCATAGGTGAGAGTGTAAACCCCTGCTATATCCGTATATACCAGACCGGAAACAGAAATCTGACCTGTAAGATCGCCATCTTCG
This sequence comes from Candidatus Poriferihabitaceae bacterium, assembly GCA_965237995.1. Lineage (GTDB taxonomy): Bacteria > Pseudomonadota > Gammaproteobacteria > Arenicellales > Poriferihabitantaceae > JAAELZ01. Next base: position 295,954 of record CBDEGO010000005.1, on the reverse strand, counting down.
GGATCGGTTGCGGTAACCCCTGCTGATGGGGAAAAGACGGAGTCAATGTCGATTGTAATATCGTTGGCACCCTGAATTATTGGCCTTCCATTGGCTTCAGGTTCAGGGTTTCCACAGTCACTGTTCGTTGATTCTCTCCACACACCGTATCGACCCGTCGTGCCGGGCGTATCGCCAGTGGTCCACCAGCCTGCAACCCAAGTAATTCCATTATAGCTGACCTTATCATCGCCCACATATATGACGTTTTGGTCCCATGCATCCGCCGCACAGACGTCACCATCTGTTACCGTTACCGTGCGTTCACTGCGAGTTGTTTGATTTGCGGTATCGGTGACTTGATAAGTAAGGGTATAGGATCCGACACGGTTCGTGTCCACCGACCCCAATACAGTCAATTTATCCGTCAAATCGCCGTCTTCCGGGTCTGTAGCGGTAACACCTGCGAATTGATCAAAACTGTCCCCAAGCGTGATCGTAATATCGTATGCGCCGCTGATCACTGGCTTGAGATTGTAGACTTCGATTGTTCTTGGTTGAGTTACAACATTTTTGTCGCTGTCTTCAACTCTATAAGTGAGCACATAACTTCCGATTTGATTCGTATAGACAGCGCCTTCTACCTGGAGTGCACTGGTTAAAACGCCGTCCTCGGTATCAACCGCGGTAACACCGGCCAATGGATTAAAGGCTGAGCCTAGTAATATGCGGGCATTATCGGCACCCATAATTACTGGCTTGCCTGATGGTGGTTGCGTTGTTTGACCATGAACGAACGGCCCGTAAGCTTTGATAAATTCCTCGTTGTAAGATCGACCATTGGCGTTCACACCGGTGTCCCAGTTGACGGACCAAGTCATCACGCCGCGCAGTGGCTGCCCTTGATCGCTTAGTTGCTTAAAGGCTGAGTAGAGATCCTCGGGGTCTTGAATATAACCAGTGGCTGCAGCGTCAATGTTGGCCGGAATTCCGAACACAAGCTTGTCATTCGAAATCTTATAATAGCCCCGAGTTCCGTTGATCAATGAATCGGATATATAATAAATAAACTCGCTTTTTAGATTGTCATTATTCTGTGCAATCCAGCCCAAGCCATTGATGAATAGGCCGTCGCCGCCTTGATTGTAAAACTGTGGATTGATCCAATCATAATAACCCTCTAATCCTTCTAAATAGGAAACATAGGCGCCTGATGATCTTAAATACGGGAACTCAGGTGCCATTGTGATCAGGAAATTTTCATTCTGAGTGCGGTAATAGTTCTTCACTATTTTCAAGGCGGCAGGAATAACAGTCTGGTTATCTGCTGCGGTGATCGCAGCTTGTTCCAAATCGATGTCCAAACCGTCAAAACCGTATAAATCCGTAAGGCGAATAATCTCATTAGCAAAAGCCTGTTCGTCACCTTTTTGCATTTCGATATGGGCATCCGCGCCGCCAAGAGCGATCAATACTGACCTGCCCTGCTGGTTAAGCTGTGCTATCTGATTGATAAATGCTTGTTCATTAAACGCTGGGTCTAGCTTAAAGGTGGGAATGCGACCTTCCGCCGGATCAAACACCCGCATAAAAGAGATGTTTACCACATTGTACTGGGAATTGACCTGATCTAGCTTGATGCAGGAAGCCGTGCCTCCTTGGTAACCGCGAGCACCACACCAGTTATGCCAATAACCGACTACCACATTGCCGGATTGATTGACGATGTTAGTGGCATGGGCGTTACCCATCATTAACATTGAACATAGGCACATTGCCATTAGCAAGACTTTGCGCTTAAACCGCATAATCTTTCCATTCCACGCCGTGTGAGAGTGAGGTAAATTTTTCATTTCTAGTGATGATTGAGAGTTAGATAATCCTTGGTTTTTGTTGAGAGAAGGCATTTTCGATCCTGTTTAAGAGTGATGTACAAGGCTATTAGATAACAACACCCAATAGGACGCATCACGACTTTATAACGAGTTTATAATATATTTGTTATAAATATAAATTCCAGCATAACTTCATTAACCGTAAAATAACGATTAACTATAAATATCTAAATAATGATGAATATCCAAACTGCCATCAAAATCTTAATGCAAGGCACGTCGCTTAATCAAAATGAGATGCAAGATGTAATGACAGCCATCATGGGCGGTGAAGCAACCCCTTCGCAGATAAGCGGTTTCTTGATCGCCTTAGCGATTAAGGGCGAGAGTGTGGACGAAATTGTCGGTGCGGCAACCATCATGAAGAGCTTAGCATCTAAGGTAGATATCGCGGCAACTAAGATAATAGACACGGTTGGTACGGGCGGAGATGGCGCTAAGCTATTTAATGTGTCAACAGCTTGCGCGTTTGTGACCGCTGCAGCGGGAGGAACTGTTGCGAAACACGGCAATCGAGCGGCATCAGGTAATTCAGGTAGTGCCGATGTATTAGAAACAGCAGGCGTTAATATCGGTATTAAGCCAGAGCAAGTCGCCGATTGCATCAATGAGTGCGGAGTCGGCTTTATGTTTGCTCCAAGCCATCATAGCGCGATGCGGCATGCCATCGCTACACGTAAGGAAATCGCAGTGCGCACTATTTTTAATTTACTAGGGCCACTTACAAACCCAGCGAACGCGACCCATCAACTAACAGGTGTATTTGCGCGTGAGTGGGTGGAGCCAATGGCCGAAGTGCTCGGCCGCATGGGCAGCCAGCATGCATTAGTGGTGCATTCCAATGATGGTATGGACGAAATAAGTATTGCAGATGAAACCGCAATGGCCGAATTTAAACACGGTCAGTTTATTGCGACCACCATGCTAAAACCTGAAGACTATGGCATTAAGCGGCAATCAATGGACTCTCTCATCATTGAAGATTCAACCCAAAGCTTGGCGTTAATTAACAGTGCACTATCGGGTGAGAAAGGCCCAGCCTATGATATGGTCGCGCTCAATGCAGGTGCGACTTTATACGCAGGAGATGAATCTGCCACGCTTGCTGAAGGAGTAGAGCTGGCGCGCGCTACTTTAGATAGCGGAAAAGCCTTATCCAAACTAGAGCAGCTAGCTCAGTATAGTTCTTCTTTAAACTAACGCGAGAATTCTTACTTACAGCGTGAAAACTTGAAGACAGGAGAGCGCAAGGGATTTCTAGTTGCAGCCATCGTGTTGTCGATTGCTGTGTGGCCAATCGCTTTCAACTTGGCGGTCTATCAAACCGTATTGTACGGTCACTTATTTGCCATCTTGGCAGCTTCGATCGCTTTATTCTTAGGCCGATTGCTTGTTCCAAATGCTCTCAACACCAGCAATCTTAACTCATGGTTAGATCTGGGAGTATTGTTGTTGCCGTCATTTTGGCTATTGGTTGAAATTCTCTCCCATGACAACAATTCCGAGTTTATTGTGCATTTACGGGGGTTACTTAGTATAGGGGTTGCAGCTATTTCTCTGCCGTACATCGTTTACTTTATGGTTGGCGCAATGGTTCCGGGCGTTGAGCAACTTCAATCGACACCGCTAAAACTTAAACTCATAGGATTGGTGTCAGTTGTTGCCATGCTGGCCTATCTTAGTGGGGAATATCACCCCTATGTTTTGAGCTGTGATGATTTTTCGATTGCAGGAAGTTCAGTCCCGGCTAATTGCTGGCAGCCATAGTGCGTTGGATGTCAATGCTGATAGGATACATTGATGTATAGTATTTGCTTTTTAGCTTGTTATTTTCGCTGAATCGATCAATATGCAAGCTATCGATGCCCGCGCTGTACGATCTAGAAACGCGCTTTTAGAAGCAGGAATCCAGACCCTTTTAGTTAACCCACAAGCTAGTCTTTCTGACATAGCGATACAAGCTGGAGTTGGTCGGGCAACATTGTATCGTCATTTTGAAACTCGCCAATCTTTGGTCATCGCGCTGGCCGAGTTATGTTTAGATGAGACTGATGAAGCTTGTAAACCTATTAAGTTAGGTAGGCTTCAGGGTAGAGCAGCGCTCGAAAAAATGTTCCATTTGATCATGCCATTGGCAGACCGATTTCATTTCTTGTTGACGCTATGGAATGAGGTGGATTGCGATGAGCGCCTCGCCGCAGCATATAATAGCCAGCTAGATCAGCTTAAGTTAACCATACAACAAGGCAAGGCAGAAGGGAGTATCAGTTCTAAATTAGCAGACAGTTGGCTCGTTTGCGTGTTTGATAGCTTAATTTATTCAGGGTGGTTTTGTATGAATAACGATGGTATGTCAGTAGAGCAAGCCGCTGATCACGCAATACAAGTGTTTTTCGATGGCGTAAGTCAATAGTTTAGCGTTGGCTTTTTGGTTTCCATCCGGGTGGTTTAAAAAAGTAGCCTAGCCCTTCAGTCACCGTATTAGCTGAGGCCATTTTTTTGAGTAATTTAACATAACCGAAAAAGAACACTTTGATAGGGTTAACTGTTTCTATTGGTGTCGTTACGCCGTATACAACTTTTTCGTTCTCTACTTCAAAGGTATGAAATAGCTTGTCCCAAATAATAAAAATCCCGCCATAGTTTTTGTCGATATATTCTCGATTCGACCCGTGGTGCACGCGGTGGTGCGACGGTGTGTTCATTACCGCTTCAACGGGTTTAGGGAGCTTTCGCACAACTTCAGTGTGTAACAGTGTTTGATAAAGCTGGACAAGCATCTCAGAAAAAAATATGACAATTGGGTTAAACCCTAACAATGCTAATGGTATATGAAAGAAAAAAGGCATTAATCCATCTAAAGGGCCGAAGCGATATGCAACTGAGATATTAAAGTAGGGTGAACTATGATGTACTGCATGTGTGGCCCAACCAAAGCCTACGCGGTGAATAAATCGATGCTCCCAATAGTAGGCTAGATCAGCGAGAATAATGCATGCCACTATTGTCCATATGTTGGTGGGCAATTGGACAATGCTGAAGTTAATATATACCCAGTAGAAGCCAGTTACATAGGTGGTGGCGATTACCAATCCTGTGATAGTGATAAATAACGCCAAGGTTACAAAATTAGCAAATACATCTCCGAGCATGTTTTTATCTACTAATTTACGACTAGCAAGCAAGAAAAGTTCCACTATAAAGATAGCAGCGGCAACGACAAAACCCCAGTCGTCAATAAAACCATGAAGATACTCTAGGGTTTCATCAGAGATAAGTTGAAATAAGGTTTCCATCAGTTTGTCTAGTGAGTAGCAGTACTTCCGGTATATTGCAAAAAGTCATCCCAAGTCACATTTTGCGCTGAAAGTTGGTCGCTGTTGACCCAAAGTAAGGCGGCATATATAACCGCGATAATAAAGATAGTAATAAAAATATGTCGGGTCATGTTTTGCGTTTATTGCGTTAATGGCAATTAGGCCTACCATTTAATGAATAGCTACAGTTACGAGACTGTGCCTAAAGAGGTTAAATGAAATTTTCATAATATGAGACATAAATGTATCACATTATTGGGCATAATACATCGTTCTGAAAACTGATAGTGGGTGCAAATTTATTGCGAATACTAATTTATCGACCTGTAAGCTATTGAAATAGATGGTTTAAACCTCTATTTCGTAGTCAAAGGCTAATAGTGCCTTCTCTTTAGTCTTACAAGAACAGTTTTATATCTACTTATTCTGCCCCTACTAACCGCACTGAGTTTGCAGTGCGGTTTTTACGGTATCAATATGAACCACGTATCAGTTTATTAACAAAATCCGCCAAGTTCATTGTTTCGCCGTTAAGTTCTGCGCTGGTGCCATTCGTATTGATGGACAGCTTATGTAAGCCGTCTTTATGCGAAAACAGCGCGTTTCTCGAAACATCTTGCCCAAGGAAGGATTTTTCAATTAAGCTGTCTGATAATTGCAAGTTTATGGCTATCGCAAGTTTTTTAAGCAAGCTGACCTGGTCAAACATGATAACCAGGGCATCTTTAGGCTTGAGCTGTTCTAGCAATTCGATGCTAAGTTTTGCGGAGTTAGTCTCATTGCCTACGATGGCTTGCGCTGCAGTGCTGACCGTTAGTCCGGGTACTAAAATTTGATCTAGGTTGCTAGAGAGATGACTAAAGTTTAAGGCTGAATTGGTGGCAGATTGGGCTGAGGTGCTATTTGAGCTAGCGCTGGTTGCTGTGATTTTCTGAGTCAAATTATTAACAGCAACTGCCGGTAAGCCAGAAAAGTCTAACTGCCAAGATAAATCTTCGACTGAAAGATTTTGTTTAGGGGCGATCACTTCGGCAACGACTAACTTTGTGCTGCTGGATAGGTGCTCGGCGTCAATTTTGCTCCATGAATCTAGTTTTATATCAGATAAAGAAAGCGTGCTGTCCTTACTGTCGAGGGTTAAATTGTTAGCACTGACGTCGATGTTACCTTGCGGTAAGCTACCGTCGTTGCCAATCATTTCGCCCTTAATCCCTAACCTTTCAAAGCCAAAGCTCGCGTCTTCACTTTTAAGCGCCATACTATCGAAGAGCCCTACGAGCTTTACTTCGCTAAGCTTTTGGTCACCTTCGATAGTGAGCCGCCCTTTGCCGATGTGAATATCACCTTCACCAGAGCGCAAGACGAATGATTCAAGGTCTATATGTTGATTAATTTGCCCAAGTGCAGATACTGAGCCTGAAATGGTAATCGGGTCTTTGCCATCTAAATTGTTAGCTACCCAATCTTGATATTTAGGCATGTCTTGCAGCTTGCAGTTGTATTGGTAACTGGTAACGCCGTGTTTACCTGAGCAGGTGTAATTTATGTCGACTGGAATGGAATCATTCAATCTGAACTTATAACTGGCCTGCGTGTTGTTATAGCTACGTTGATAATCCACAATTTGCGTTTGCCCGTATGCGGCAAAGTGGTGGTTCATATTGTTGACTAGCTGGCTGGTTCCCTTTTCTGCGACGATACCCGTGACATACGGCATCACTAAAAATACGCCAACTACGAGTGCGACGATGACGAGGCTGAGTTTTTTCAAAGCGGTGTTCCTGTTTAAAGTGCGAAAATGTAAAAGGTGAAGTTTACTCTTTGCCAACCAATAAATTGTCGATTAATCGAATGCCTTCAATTTCAAGTGCGATTAGGCCTCGCGCATGTCTTAATGCGGTGTTTGGTGTGGTCGCGGTCCAATTATCTGGGTCAATCACTTCAGCGTATTCCCATTGCGCATCGTGATCAATCAATACTTGTAGCATGGCTTGTCGCAGAGCTGGAGCCAAGCGTTCTTGCAATTGCCAAGCGGCCCGTGCAGCACTTAATGCTTGGTGTATAACACCAGCTTGTTGTTTTCCTGTCTCGCTTAATCTCGCATTTCGTGAAGATCGAGCAAGCCCGCTCGGTTCTCTTGAGGTCGGACAAGTGACGACCTCAATGTCAATCATTTCGCCAGCAAGTTGCTTAATAATTTGCACTTGCTGAAAATCTTTCTCTCCAAAATAACCCTTGCAAGGGCCGACGAAGGAGAACAGACGATGTACAATTTCTCTTACGCCTTCAAAGTGTCCAGGTCGGTGCTCGCCTTCCATTCCTTCAGCGTAAATACCAGGATGTTTGAGTTCGAGTTGGTCTAGTGAGTTAACGCCTTGGTAAAAATCGCTTACTTCACCAGTAAATACCATGGCAACTTCTTCTTGTTTAAGCATCGCAAGGTCTTTGTCTAAGTCTCTTGGATACTTTGATAAATCCTCAGAGTTATTAAACTGTAGTGGGTTGACGAAGATACTCACGATTACCAAGTCGTGCTGCTCAGTTGCCGCACGAATTAACGCTAGATGGCCTTCGTGTAAGGCACCCATGGTCGGCACAAAACCAATGGATTGCGCGTTAGCACGCTGTTGATCACACCACTGCTTAGCTTGTTGCGGGGTTGTAAGGTGGGTTAATTTCATTAAGTCGCTATTGAGTTTAAGAACTACAAGACAGCATAGAGCACCCAGCCCGATGACGTGCCCATTCAGGTCGCTTTTTGGCGAAGCGTTCTTTGCCTGTTTGCTCTGTGTAGGGGTTGCGCAAGACATCAAGCAGTTCGTTCACTAGCGCAAAATCTCCTTTATCAGCGTCGTCTATCGCAAGCTGCGATAGATAATTGCGTAAAACATATAAGGGGTTTACTAAGTTCATTTGGTTTGCCCGTTCAGCATTATTAGCCGTGTTTTCCTCTAAGCGCGCACTATAACGGCGCAACCAAGTCGCCATGGCTTTGTCAGTGTGTGCCGATCGCTCTTCGTAATAGGCATCGGCCACAACGTCTACTAATTCGGCGTCACTAGCTGCTACAGCGCTTGGCTTGTCAAAATGATAATGTGCGAGCAAGCGAAAGAACAACGTCATATCCGTTTCGATAATTTGCAAGGTTTCGTGTAAGTCGTTAAATAAAGCCACATCTTCATCTTGTTTGAATGACTCTAAACCGAGTTTACTGCTCATCATGTTTTGCCAAGCAGTTTGGTAAATTTGTGGATAGCCGTTAATGATTTCTTGCAAAGGCTCAACCTCTTCGATTAATGGAATTAGGGCTTGTGCCAATTGGACTAAATTCCAGTGCGCGATCTGCGCTTGTTGACCAAAACGGTACCGCTTATTCTGCGCATCCGTGGTGTTTGGTGTCCAGTTGGGGTCGAATGGCTCTAGCCAGCCGTAGGGACCGTAATCGATGGTTAGGCCTAAAATCGACATATTATCCGTGTTCATCACGCCGTGAACAAACCCTACGCGCATCCACTCAACAATCATTAATGCAGTGCGTTCAACTATCTCACTAAACCAAGTGATATAGGTTTGTTTGCTAGGCGTGCCTAAATGCGGAAAGTCATTGTTGATGGTGTAATCAACCAGTTGTTTTAAAACCTCTATGTCGCCGCGACTGCTATGTATTTGGAAGCTGCCAAAGCGCGTGAATGAAGGAGCGACTCGGCAGACCACAGCGCCTAATTCGTAGGCTGGATTGCCATCGTACAGCATATCACGTATCACTTTTTCGCCTGTTAGAATCAGACTTAAGGCGCGTGTTGTTGGCACACCTAAGTGGTGCATTGCCTCAGAACAAATAAATTCTCGCACCGACGAGCGCAACACTGCCAAACCATCGGCAGTGCGCGAATAGGGTGTTGGCCCTGCTCCTTTTAACTGCAATGCCCATTTTTCACCCGCTTTGTTAATGACTTCACCTAAGTTAATTGCGCGACCATCACCCAATTGCCCGGCCCAGTTGCCAAACTGGTGTCCGCCGTAACAGCAGGCGTAAGGGTCCATATTGTTAAGTAATTCATTGCCGGCAAAGGCTTGGGTAAAAGTGTCACTTTCAAGGTCGGCTTCTGTAAGGCCTAGTAAATCACCCACTTCTTTGGCATAAGCAACGGTAGTTGGTGCGCTAACTGCAGCGGGTTGCACTCTAGAAGCGCAGGCGCCGTTCACTTGTCGCCGATGGTTCTCTGTAATAGGGTCTACAGGCAAGTCGGCTAAAAATCGATTGTCAAAATGAAGATCTTGCAGTGCCATAATAGTAAGATGAAAGTGTTAAACCATTGAGCCATATATGCCGATAATCCTGAAGAGGTCAAGCGCCCAATGAATTTTAATTAATCCAAGCTAGCTTAGCGCCATTACTGCGCTAGAATATATATCGTCAAAAACTCACTAAAAATACTCATGGTTAGACATACATGTTACTTTTTGCGCATTGTTGCATAGCTTCATCGTCGCTGGTTAGGCAATGCTGAGCGCGCAAAATCCAATTTTAGTCGAAGTATTACGCGGCGGTGTCGTTGAATCACAACACCGCGGCGCGATGTTGGCGGTTAACGCGCAGGGCGAAACTGTTTACAGCGTAGGTGATATCAGTCAACTTATATTCCCAAGGTCTTCGTTAAAATTGCTGCAAGTGCTACCTTTGATTGAGCAAGGCGGAGTCGACGCATTTAAGCTTAGTCCGAAAGAAGTCGCTTTGGCTTGTGCGTCGCATAATGGTGAAGCAATGCACGTGAACGCAGTAGAGCAGTGGCTGGGTCGATTAGATTTGCAACCTGAAGACCTAGAGTGTGGCCCGGCAATGCCAATCAATGAAGCAACTAAATTAGATTTAGTGCGCGCGGGTGGCGATGCAAGCCGAGTACATAATAACTGTTCAGGCAAGCATACTGGCATGCTCACGTTAGCTAAATTGCTAGGGTCGCCAACAAAAGGTTACTCAAGTTATGAGCATCCAGTTCAACAAGCATGGCTTAAGCGAATCAGTGTGCTTTCAGGTATTAATATGCAAGACATGAAGTGGGATAGAGACGGTTGCGGCATGCCCGCGCCGCAAATGCCGCTTGACGCCTTCGCAAAATGCTGGGCCTATTTTGCTGCGCCCGAAAGTCAAGAGCCTAACACTGCAGCAGCGATGAAAGCAGTGTTAGCGGCAATCGGCGCGCACCCAGAAATGATTGCTGGTAAAGAACGCTGCTGCACCGCCGTTATCCAAGCAACAAAGGGGGAAGTGATCGTGAAGACCGGCGCAGAAGCTGTGTTCGGCGGTGTTATACCCAAAATGGGAATGGGTTTCGCACTTAAAATTGACGACGGGGCGACCCGTGCGAGTGATGTGGCTTTGGGAGGCTTATTGGCTAAACTAGATGCGTTGACAGAAGAACAAGCTCAGGTATTGTCTCCATACTTCAACACTGAACTTAAAAATACGCAAGGATATACCACTGGTGAAGTTCGGGCGGTTAGTTGAACTTTGGATTTTTATGAGACTGAGTGAGTAATGGGGTTATGTTTGTACCGAACCTTATCTTTCCGCCTATTAGCTTATTACCCAAAAGCAAGTCATAACTTGCATACGATCTAGTTACGATTCAAAATAACTGTGTGAAAATCACCGAAGGGTTGATTTAATAACTGCACTAAGCTTAAAGTTTTTCACTGAGGAACCCAATTTGAGCTATATCAAATCTAATATAGATAAAGCGGTGATATGTTGTGTACTGCTATTATTTTCTTTATATCTGTTTTTGTTATCGGGAAATGTTCCGCTATTTGCGGACGATCTTTGCCGACATAGCGATGCTTTCAGCCTTAGTCATCTATTTAGTAACGTCAATCATTCTTATAAATATACCTCCGGACGCGTTCCTGCTATGTTTTTGAACTACCTGTTTTTTTCTTCTGGGGAAATAGGTATTTTCATTGTTAACATGCTTAATGCTGTGATGGCATTAATTTTGACCGCACTGGCATTGAAATTGACTAGCACTCGAAGCTTTAGTCAGTCGTTGTATTTCCTTTCTTTTTTTTACTTCCTCTTTTGGTTCGCCCCGGACACGCTAGGCGAAGACATTCTTTGGAAAACGGGAACGATCCAATATTTCTGGAGTAGTGTCATAGCAATTGCCTGCATCCTACCTGTATTCAGATACGCAATATTTCGAAAAAACATTATTGACTCTAAGATAACGCCTTGTTTCCTGTTAGGCGCATTACTTGGGGGGATGTGGCTAGAGCATCTGTCTGTTGCTATTTTTACCGCTTGGATGGCGGTGTTAATTTATATACGTTTTATCGACAAGGAGAAAATACCTAGGGTATTCTGGCTAGGGTTAGTTCTATGGGCTGTTGGTATGATTATACTTCTCTTAGCGCCAGGGAATTATGCCAGGGCATCAAGAGTAGGCGAAGCCGTACCATTATTAGATAAGTTAACTTCGTTGTTGCCTTATGTGGCAAATAACATAGATCGTAAGTATTTGTTTGTATATCTTTTATTTTTGGTGTTTTCTACTTTTTTTGACCAAAACCAGATAAAGCAAAGAGTATTGTTATCTCTATTATTTATAGGGACGGGGCTTCTAGCCGCTTTTGCAACCATCGGCGCGCCAAATGTAGTGTATTTTGGCCGGGTATCGTTCCCATCGGAGCTATTATATCTATTTGGTGTGATGTCGTTGTTTCCGACTGGATATCAGTTTTACACAAAGCTTCAAAAAATAAGCCTGAGCTTACTTATAGTACCTAGTTTGGCTATGAGTTTGCTACTCTTTGCGGACATGAAAAATACCTATTGGGCGTATTTGTCAATTTCTGAACAAGAATCTCATAGGCACGACCTTATCGCAAAGGCTTTGGCGAAAGGGCAGAAAAAAATTCAGCTTCCGCCGTTATATTACAACGAGCATCATACCAAAGGAGCGGAATTAAACTGGGGGCGAATGTTTGTCAGAGACATTACGATTGACTCTAAAGCATGGCCAAACCCTTGTTATGCTCGCGTTTACGGAATGGATAAAGTAGCACTGTGAAACCGAGCCTTTGTATTATAGTTCCATGTTTTAATGAGGCAAATAGAATCAAACTGGAGCAGTTTGATTCGTGTTCAAACGAAATTCAAACTATTGTTTTTGTTAATGATGGGTCTACAGATAAAACAGACCACGTGTTAGCAAGCATCGTGCAAAAGCTGCTGAAATCGGGTATCAATGCTTTGGTTATCAACCATAATCAAAATAAAGGAAAAGGTGAGGCTGTTAGAACAGGGATGTTAGATGGGTTAAAACATAGTAACGCCCACTATTTTGCTGTCATGGATGCAGATAACTCGGTATCAGTTAAAGAAATAATCCGCCTGAAAGAAGTGGCCGACGGACTGCAGGCCCCTATCGTGCAAGGTTCCCGAGTGGCATTAAGCGGAAAGAGTATCACTCGGTCTGCAACACGCCACTATATTGGTAGGGTTGGTGCAACGCTTATCTCGAGTATTCTGGGTTTAGAAATATATGACACTCAAGCGGGGGCCAAGATCTTCGTAAGAAAGTATGTAGCCCAGTTATTTGGAAATCCGTTTGTATCTCGCTGGTTGTTTGATTGCGAGGTATTTTTACGCGCGCAAAAGCAAGGAATTTCGGTTTTTGAAGAACCTTTGAAGCAGTGGCATCATGTAAGTGAAAGCTCGTCAGTCAATTGGAAAGCTTATGTTCTATCTGGGGTAGATTTGTTGAAGATCAGATTACAAAAATGAATTTTGGAGGGTATGCTATAAAAAGGTAGCATTAGTTTTTGTATATTTGTTGGTAAGCCGTAGCGCGTATTCCGAAACGATATAAGTGGTGACGTAAGATATTGCAAATAAAGCACTAATCTAGCCAGCAAGTGGCAGTGGCAATACAACACACTTTTTAGCTAAATATACCCCCATTGAGTTTAGAGCAAACTGTACCGTCTCCACTACTGATACCCGTATTACAAACACATGGTCTCACGGTGCTGACAAGCGAAAAACACAACCGCGAAAGATGGACAACAAGGCTGATTTGAAAAACAGGCTACCACATACTGTTTAATACGGTTGTTACACTTTGTTACAAAGCGTTACCTTGCTGAAAAGCTTTGTAACAAAGCCTTGCATACAATGCACGCTCCATTAAACAAACAGTGAACAAGCAAATGAAAAAAGTTACAAAATATATTCTTGGTGCGGCAGTTGCCTTAGGTATCGTAGGTGGGGTGGCGGCGAATAAAGGCGGTGAGTATTGTCACGGCGCTGACCATATGGCGAAGCGCGGCGACAAGATGGTAAAACGCGTTACTAAGAAATTAAACCTAAATGATGGCCAGCAAGTATTGCTGCAAGAACTACAACAAAGCATGCAAGGTAAGATGCAGGCATTGCACGAAAACCGCGCTGAGTCTAAGCAAGCTTTTATGGAGTTGTTCGGCGCACAATTTGATCAGGGGCAAGCGCTCGGCTTAATGCAGGAAAAAGCAGATACGGTCAACCAACATGCACCTGAACTGATTGCTGCATTCGCCAATTTTTATGATTCATTAGATACCAAGCAACAGGCTAAGATGATGAAATTCATGGAAAAGCGTGGCGGGCATAGAATGGGTTTTTGGGGCAAGGGGCGTCACCATGACGGAGATCATGATGAGCAAACCGAGCAAAGTTAAGCAGTAATCGCTGCTAATAAAAGCACGTAGCCCACCTCTAACTTTAGAGGTGGGTTTTTTAGTATTAGTTCTATCAGTTACCCTCATCTCTATGCTGATAGCCCTACTCGGCTCTATCTAATCGCCACCCATATTCGTAAAATAGACCCATGAATCAAATTTTAATGATTGATGACGACGAGGGTTTGGCAGCGCCACTTAAAACCTATTTTGAGCGTTACAATCTAGCGTTAAGCCATGCAGACCATCCAGACACAGGCTTGCAGTTGTTAAAGCAAACACCCTTTGATTTGTTGGTGCTCGATATAATGCTACCCGGAAAAGATGGTTTTGAAGTGTGCAAAGAGGTGCGTACTTTTAGCGATATTCCAATCGTAATGTTAACCGCGCGAGGCGAAGTGACTGACCGAATTGTCGGGATTGAACTAGGGGCGGATGATTATTTACCTAAACCGTTTGATCCGCGTGAATTGGTCGCGCGCATTTCTCGCATACTAAAGCGAGGCCAACGCAAACCGGCGGTGCATTCTAAAATAAAATTTCAGCAACTAGAAGTTGATATGCAGGCGAAGTCAGCAAGCTTAGATGGGAAATTGCTTGCGCTTACTGGGCATGAATTTATCTTGCTGCAGCAATTTTGTGAGTCGGGCGGCAAAGTAATCAACCGCGATGAGATTATGAATTCAGTCAATGGCGTGGAGGCAGAATTATTCTCACGGTCTGTAGACGTGTTGGTTAGCCGTTTGCGGCAAAAGCTTAAACCCCTAGAGCCCATCGTTACCTTGCGCGGTAAAGGGTATCAGTGGGTGCTAGAGGCAGAGTTGTAAGTTGATGCGAAACCCCATTACCGCTTTGCGGGCCAATTTATCTTTAAAACTGATCGCTTTATTTATTTGCGGTGGCTTGTTGCTCGCCAGTGCTATCGGCGCGTTGACAGAATTTGGCTTTGAGCGAAATTTTGTGAATCAAATCCAGCCTCACTTTCGCCACTATATTGCTCAATTAGCAGAGGAGATTGGCTCACCGCCTAGCATTGAAAAAGCGCAAGCGATTACTGAATCACGCCCTATTGTAATTCGTATCTTCAGTGAAAATACAAACTGGGCAAGTGACGGAAATCTGAAAAGACCAAAACGCATGCGACGGCATGAAAGGCGAAAACCTGAACACGCTGACGACCATCAGCACGGCAGTCGCTATGGTGGTCGCCGCGTATTTCATGATGATGGCACGTTCTTTATCATCAAACGCCAGCAGAGCGCCGAGTTATTTTTCGGCTTTAAAATGCGTGCGGGACGGCTTGCATGGTTTCCTATCATTGCTTGTTTATTGGTAGGCTTGGGGCTGTACGGGTTTTATCTTGCAACGCGCTGGCTGTTTTCTCCGGTCAGGAAAATCCAAGACGGCGTTCGTCTAATCGGCGAAGGTCAAGTAGGGCATCAAATTCAAATCTCGCGCACCGATGAGCTGGGGCAATTAGCCACGCGAGTTAATCTCATGTCGACCGAATTGGCTGGTATGTTAAAAGCAAAGCGTGACATGCTGTTAGCCCTCAGCCATGAACTCAAATCACCTTTAGCCCGTTCACGCGTTACCCTTGCCTTGCTTGAGCCTTCGACATTACAAGAAGATCTGATACGAGACCAACAATCTATCGAACGTTTGATCGATGAGGTGTTGGAGTCAGAGCGCGCTCATCAAGACCATGCCTTGTTGCACCGCACGCCAACGGATATTGAGGCGCTGATTGATTTGATCATAGAAGAAGATTTAATCGGCTTAGAGATTGAAATGTCGGTGACGGGTCAGTCGAGAAAAGTGCAGGTCGATACTAATCAAATTCGCCGTATGTTGCGTAATTTGCTCGATAACGCGCAAAGATATAATCGGCCTGAAAACGGGCTAGTTAAAATAGTGCTTCATTACCTCTCTAATGAGTTAAAGATCATTGTAACCGATTTTGGAGAAGGCATTGCTGAAGACCACTTAAACCGACTAACCGAGGCATTTTATCGCGCTGACCCTTCGCGGGCGCAGAATACGGGTGGCTTAGGTTTAGGCTTGTACTTATGCAAAAACATTGTGGAAGCGCACAGCGGAAAAATGCAACTAAGTAGTGAAGTGGGCCTTGGAACGACGGTGAGTGTCTCGCTGCCACTTGAGCAATAGACAATGTATAAGATTAAAAAGGCCGATCAACGGGGCCGATCCGACTTAGGCTGGTTGCAGAGCCGTTTCAGTTTTTCGTTCGCAGATTATTACGACCCAGATAATATGGGCTTTTCAGTACTAAGAGTGATTAATGATGACATTATCGCTCCGGAAGCAGGGTTTGGAATGCATGCGCATGAAAATATGGAAATTATTACGTATGTGACGCAGGGAGCAGTGGCGCATAAAGACAGTATGGGTAATGTCGAGCAAATCAATGCGGGGGAAATTCAAGTGATGAGCGCGGGTTCTGGTGTGCGGCATAGTGAATTTAATCCATCTAAGGAACTCCCCCTTAAGCTATTACAAATTTGGATTCAACCTGATCAGTTTAATTTGCCGCCGCGTTATCAACAGCAGCTGTTCGAGTCTAAGAGCGGCTTGACCTTGTTAGTTTCAAATAACGAAGAAAGCGAAGGCTTGCATATTCTTCAAGACGTGCAATTGTCACGTTTGCAATTACCTGCAGGGGAAAGCCAAACCATACCCATTGCGGGGCGGTCTGCCTACGTTCATTTAGTTTCTGGCTCGGCGCGTATTATGAACGAAGATTTACTTGCTGGAGATGCGCTTGAACTCAGCAACGAAACGGTATTTAAGGTCGATGCTAACGAAGACCTTGAAGCCCTAGTGTTTGATCTACCTAGCCACCACTCAAATGGAGTTTAAGGCCGTTGTCTTTGATTTGGGCGGAGTGCTAGTCAACTTAGAAGGGCAACCGATTAAAAACGAATGGATGAGTGATGCCGAATCGTTTGAAGATAACTGGCGCCGTTGGTTGTTTTCACCTATTGCGCAAGCCTTTGAAAGAGGTGAAATAGAGATTGAAGCCTTTGCCAAAGGCTTAATAGCCCAAATGCAACTTAACGTTGATCAAGACACATTTATTAAGGAATTCACCGCATGGCCTAAAGATTTTTTTGATGGGGCGCTTGATTTGATGCTTATGCTAAAGGAACAGGTGCAATTAGCAATTTTTTCCAATATCACCGCTGCGCATTGGCCTAAGTATTGCCCTCAGCTAGAGGCGGCGCACTGTTTTAGTCATCTGTTTGCTTCCTATCAAATTGGCATGGCCAAGCCAGACCCAGCAGCGTTTACCTACATTGCGCAACAAATGGGCGTAGCCGAACACGCTATTTTATTTCTTGATGATAACCAAGTGAACGTAGAGGGCGCGCGTAAAGCAGGCTTACAGGCAGAACGCACAGTTGGTTTGCCAGCGGTGGTCGAAATGTTAACCAGCAAAGGGGTAAATTGTCACTGATGCTCGTATTTAGGAAGATTGGCTTGCGATTTATTGCTTGTCTAGTTTTTATCTGCGGCCTTTCTACCTGCACTTCAACCGAAGAACAACCGCCAAAGCGCATTCTACTGACTTCTGAATCAGTAGAACGCTTGATGGGTGAAAATGCACCGGCGGCGAAAAAGCAGTTACAGACACATATCCAGCGGCTAACTGTGAAACTACTTGCGGGTAACCTAGATAGTTACGGGGCCTATACACAATATTTAGACGCCAGTGCGAATGTATCTCGCGCGCGCAAGGTGTTGATAGGCTTGACAAGAATGCGTGCAAGCTTTGATGGTCTGCAATACAAGGTTAAATGTATGGCGGGCAAGCAACCGGCGGAAAGGTATGGCTGGATAGAAGACCACCGTAATATCAATTTTTGCAGGGTGTTTGAAGACAAGGTGCGAAATACCACGGGCTGGCATTTTCATGAAATGAGCCACTTTAGGTGGCCTCATGGGCTGGGGACTGTTGATCATGTCTACGCTAGGAAAGACTGCATCGACCTCGCGCAGTCTGATCCTTCGCGAGCAGTTAATACCGCTGCTTGCTATACGTTCTTTTTGCGAGCTGAATCACGTTAATTACCCTAGTCAGACTATGCTAAGTTTGTTTGTGCTTTTTTGAATCTTCTTTAATCTATTTATTTGTTTCAAGTGGTATTATGCTGAGTTGAATATTTACTAATTGAGGTTTGAAATGAGTTTAGTCGGTACATTAGGAAAAATCGCCATGGGTGTCATGGTGGCTAAAGGGGTCGGTAAGATGTTGAACGGCGCTAAAGGTGGTGGCGGTGGATTAGGCGGCTTATTGGGTGGCCTAACAGGCGGGATGGCCGGACAAGGGGGTGCGAGCGCTGGTCAAACGGGTTCCAGTATCCCTGATATTGGAGATTTGTTAGGCGGCAGTTCAAAACAAGGTGGCGGCCTGGGTGGTATGTTGGACTCTCTTGGCGGAGGGACGCAATCAGGTGGCAGTTTGGGTGGTATGCTTAATGATGCGCTTGGTGGTAGCTTCACTCAGCAACCTACTCGTGAAGTAGAAGATCAAGCACGAGTTATGCTGCGAGCAATGCTTAGCGCTGCAAAATCAGATGGTAATATTGACACCCAAGAGCAAGCAAACATTACCAAACACTTAGACGAGTTATCGGCGGAAGATTCTGACTTTATTCGTGCAGAATTAGATGCACCGGTTGATGTTGATCGCGTGGTTAGTAGCGTACCAAGTGGGATGGAGCAGCAGGCTTATTTGATGTCATTGTTAGCGATCGACTTAGATAGCCAAGCCGAAGCGCAATATCTAGATAAACTAGCTAAGGGCTTGAATATTTCGCACCAAATGGCCGACACAATCCACGCCGAATTGGGTGTGCCAAAACTGTATAGTTAGAGTGGGTTGAGAGAGCCCCTAACCGCTATTAGCTTATCGAAGCTCTGGTGGAATGAAAGGGACGACTTGGGGTTCTTTCATCGCTTTAGATAATAGAATATATTGATTTTTAGTGGGTTTTTTCACCAAGTTTTGCACAGCTGGAATGTGTAAGCCTCCTTTCTTGAAATAGTCACTAAACGTGCGGCCGATTTCCGGTATTTTAGTATTGTCTTTGAACAGCGACTGGTCAGATAGATAAACGGTGCGATGTAATCGTGCTGCTTTACCGTGTGAAAAGATTAGCCATGTGCCACTCTGGTAATGCTCATCAACATGATTAGCGTAGCTGTTCACATTAAAAACATTATCGTTTTTATACGCCCACATGCCGGGGAAATTGACTATTATAAGAACAGTGCTCGCGGCCAAAGCAGCCATTACGGAGTTGTTGAATAAGGTGTAAAGCAAAATAGGTAAGCTTAAATAAGCCAACATTACTAGCGGTAAGAAATAGCGCAAAATAAGAGGTTCGGCGAACTTAAGAGGAGAAAGTGACACGATAGAAAAAGTGATAAAAAATGAATAACTAAGCAGCACCAAAGCCAATAAAAACGGCATTGAATGAGCGTGTTTTTTTATCAATATGATAAAGGACATAGCCATACAAAATAGCATCAATGCCAGAAGAGAGGGTTTTAACAGCCCCCATCTACCAAAAATGTCCTTGGGCTGGTATACGAATCCTTCTAAAGCTCCGATATGCGTTGCCATCATGTTTAATCTAGAAAAAAGGCTGAACTCTCCCAATAACCGCCAATTCATGAATTGCTCGATAAAATAGAAAATAGCCAGAATACCTAAAAACTTGATAGTGGACAGTTTGCCGTTTGTAGCAAGGAGATATACCAAAATGGCTGGCAACACGTATAAGCTAGTCACCTTAGAGCCGTAAGCCAACATAAAAGCCAGTGCTGTTAGAGCAATTAAACTGATACTAGCGCCGTCTTGCTTGAATTTTGTTAGAAAAAATAGCGTTAAAAACAAGTATAGCGTTGCAAAAGGGGCGGGCATTAGCTGCGACCCCAATGAAAAATATAGAGGCACTGAAGTCACTAACAAAGCACTGACTATCGCTAATAAGGTATGCTGGCTGATGGCTTTAACGATTAAAAAGCCGAGGGTGCCTATACCCGCATAAACAGCGCTCATTAATAGATGGTAGACGGCGGGGCTGGTGCCGAAAATGGTCTGAAAGGCGTAGGTTGGCCACATAATGCCGAACCGCGCGGTGTGATGGTCTAGTCGTGATAGCGCTAACCCATTGACCACTCTTCGTCCTTCATACCATTTTTCGAATTCATCGCCTGATACGTGAATTTCAGGAGTGAAAAACAGCTTGATAATATACAAAGCAACGAAAAGTGCTAAGCCGATATACCAACAAGAATAATTAGGTTTTGTAATAAACATGAAGCGAACTAGAAAAAAGCGCGCTGATTATAGTGCAAAGTGACTTAACGTAATAACTCTTCATCACGATTTGGTTTGGCGTATTATTTAAGTTTTAATCTTATGTTTACGGTGCTGCATGTATAGATTCCGCCATCCAACAGTGTCACATCGATGGCAGTGTTAGTAAATTCTATTCGTTACTAAGCGTTGGCAGTCGACTTTAAGCCCATTCATGAGTAGTATCATGTGGCTGTATCCATCACTATTGGTTAAACGCGGAACACTGTTCCAATACGCTATACATGCAATTTTTTATCCTCGCAAATTATAAGACATTATGCCCTGTGAGCTGGCACCCTGTATGCCCTCGGTGCAAACGCTCGATTTGTGTTTGTCAGAAAAAGGACAAAAAATAGACTATCATGTCTTGTGGCGTATCATTTGCGGAAACTTACACTTGAATGGGCAAGTTACTACTTCACCTTGGGTGCAATCTTAACGCTGAGCAGCCCACCCTAAGGGCATTAGCCAATGGATCATGCGCAGTCGGCGTTGAGCGCGGAGCGCAGCACCTTACTCAACTCTGATTTGGTATAAGGTTTTTGTAACAGCCGATCATCTGAATTGTAAAACTCGCTATCTGTTAAAGAATCGCGGGGGTAGCCCGACATAAATACCACTTTTAGATTCGGTGTGCTTTGTCGCGCAAGGGCAATGAACTCAGGGCCGCTGATACCATTCGGTAATACCACGTCAGAAAGAATAATATCAATCTGTTCGTGGGCCGCTAACTGATGTGTTGCGGTTTGCGCATCTGTTGTAGGTGCTAGCTCTAAACTCACATTGCGTTAAATGCATAACGCCCCAAGTCTGATCCTGATATTCTACTTTGATTAACATTGTAGGTGCAGTTCAAAATGATTAGAGCTGTTTTAACCAATCACAAAATAGTCGAGTATTAGTATCCTCGTCTGAGTTTACCGGCAGCACTAGGTAGTATGACCATGGATGCTTAACTTCTATTGCGAATGGCTGTACTAATCGACCTGCAGCGATGTCACTTTGTGCGAGCTCTAAATAGCCCATCGCAATACCTAAGCCATCAATGGCGGCTTGCAACGCAATACCGGGGTCATTAAAAGAAAGGCCTGTGCTGGTGTCGAGTTGCGGAATGTTTGCCGCCATAGCCCATTCATGCCACTCTGAGATGATGTCAACTCCTTGGCTCACATCTGCATGAATCAGTGTATGTTGTTGTAACAGGTTAATAACGTTATCTGTGTTGGTTTCGGCAAGCAAACTAGGTGCGCATAAGGGAGTCATGTGCACAGGTATAAGGAGTTCAGCCTCTAGTCCTGACCAGTGGCCTAAACCGGTGCGGATACCTAAATTGAATTGTTCTTGAGAAAAATCAACGAAGTCTAAAGAAGGGTATATCTCCACTTCAATATGAGGAAAACGATCGCGAAATAGTTTTAAGTTCGGTACCAGCCATTTGTTTGCAAATGATGGGGTGACAGCTACTTTTACCGCGGAGTTAGCTTTACTGATATCTAAAGAAGATAGCTCGGCGGAAATTTGCCTGAATGATCGCTCTAAAATACGGCTCAAGTTCTCTGCTTGTTTGGTGAGCTTCACTTGCCGGCTTTCACGGATAAACAGTTTTCGCCCGAGTGAGCCCTCTAGATTTTTTATATGGTGGCTGATGGTTGAATGGGTAACATGTAATTCCGCGGCGGCTTTACTAAAGCTCTTCAACCGAGCCGCTGCTTCAAATGCACGCAGCGCGTTTAATGGAACGCCAAATTGCTTCATGTTAATGGGTTTATCTGTTTAATTTTTGAACACGATAAGATCATTATATCCGTTTGTGCTCTGGTTTTGAAACCGCTATTCTGCTGCTTAAAAGCTAGCGTGATACTGCATTAATGAACGAATCTATTTTTAACCCCGAAAACTATACTCGAACTCGTCTACCTATCGACGAAGCCAGTCCGTTACCTGCCCAGGTGTACACCTCTCAGCAGTGGTACGACCGCGAGATGGATA
Source organism: Candidatus Poriferihabitaceae bacterium (assembly GCA_965237995.1). GTDB lineage: Bacteria > Pseudomonadota > Gammaproteobacteria > Arenicellales > Poriferihabitantaceae > JAAELZ01. Next base: position 273,665 of record CBDEGO010000005.1, on the reverse strand, counting down.
CAATTTTTATGAAGCGATGGCTGTTGGCAACGCGTGTTGAAGAAATTCCTAACCCGGGAGATTTTGTACGGTTAGACATTGCAGGGGAGCCAATCATCGTGATTCGAGGGCTGGATGGCGAAATCAGAACCTTATCGGCTGTTTGTAGGCATCGAGCATCCGAGCTGGCGGTGGGCACAGGTAATTGCCGCGTGTTAGTTTGCCCTTACCACGCTTGGTCTTACTCCTTAGAAGGGCAGCTCATTGGCGCACCATCAATGCAAGATGCAAAATGCTTTGATGTAAAAGACCATACTTTGCCTAGTTTCAGAACTGAACTATGGGCGGGTTTTGTATTCATTAATTTTGATGACGATGCTAAGCCGTTATTAGAAAGCTTAGGTGCACTGCCAGAGCGATTTAAGGATTACAAAATGGAAGACATGGTCGTCACCAAGAAGTGGGAAAACCGCTTTAACGCCAACTGGAAGATATGGGTAGAAAATTCTCGTGAGGGTTACCATGTGCGCACGGTGCATCGCGAGTCGTTAGACACGTATTACCCCGGTGCAGTTAGAACAAAATTCCAAGCAGAAGGTCAGCCCGGTGTTTACGCGATTAATAGTAGTGACAATGAAAATGGATTATATGTGCCGCGTAACAAGACGCTCCCGTTTATTGATGGTTTATCTGATTATGATCAGGTGCGTACGCACTTTATGGTGTTTTATCCGCATCTGTTAATGAATTTACCGCCCGACAGAATTACTTTCCATCAATATTTTCCTGAAGGCCCTGACTGGACCAGAATTATCACGTGGTGTTGTTTTCCTAAATCAACCGTGGGCATGCCAAATTTTGAAGCAGAGGCAGAAGATAAATATTACCCTTCAATGGGTTTGTTTATCAAGGAAGACAAAGATATATGCGAAGTGGTGCACCGTGGTATTGTTAGTCGATATGCAAGGCCGTGCCGCTATTCGCCTTCTGAAGAACAAACCGTTTATGAATTTTCTAATTATGTGTTAGACCACGTAATTGGCCCAACCGAGTAAAAATGATGACAAGAAAAATTATTACACTTCCTAATATCGCAGAACCCGCTGATGCCCGTGTTGGCTGTCAATGCACGGTGGTAGGTAATCAAGTTTACATTTCCGGACAAATTGCTTACGACAATGGAGAATTGGTTGGCAAGGGTGATGCGCTAGAGCAGTGCCGTCAGTGTCTTCGCAATATCCAAGATTTTGTTGCAGCAGCAGGCGGGGCGATGGATGACGTCGTTTCGCTGAATATCTTTTTAAGCGACATTCGCTATCGGCAATCGGCCATTGACGCTCGCGCAGAAGTATTCTCGGCCCCAGGGCCAAGTGCAACCGTGGTAGGCGGTGTAGATTTTGCCTTCGAGGACTTGTTGGTTGAAATCAGCGCCATTGCAGTTTTACCAGAATAGCGATTTAACAAGGCGATAACGATGAGTGATAACAAAAAAGGTAAAGTTCAAACGGTATTGGGTTTAATTGATGCCGCTGAGCTTGGCGTTACTTTGGCGCATGACCACGTGTTGATAGATGGCACGTTTATGTATACCGAACCAGAGGAGATTAGCCAAAAGGGATTAGCTCACCAAAAAATCAGCTTGGAAAATCGTGGTTGGGTGGGCTACAACTGGACCTCCAATTTAGACAATGTCGAACTTAAAGACGAAGAGTTAGCTGTGTCTGAATTGAAACGATTCGTGGCGGCAGGCGGCGCCAGCATAGTTGACCCGACCAATGTCGGCTTAGGCAGAGACCCAAATGCTCTGGCGCGCATAGCGAGGTTGACTGGTATGAATATCGTCATGGGCGCGGGTTACTATATTGGTTCGACTCACCCAGCAGATATGGATGATAAAAGTGAGGAATCGATCACTGAAGAAATCGTAAAAGATATTGAACAGGGCGTAGGTGCTACCGGTATTCGCGCAGGTTTGATCGGTGAAGTGGGCTGCGCATACCCTTGGTGGAAAAATGAAAAGAAGAGTGTACGTGCTGCCAGCGCAGCACAAAAAATAACAGGGGCGCCGCTGATGATTCATCCAGGGCGTGACCCAAAGTCGCCTCTAGAAATTGTCGAGGTCATTGCGCAAGCTGGCGGTGATTTATCCCGCACCATTATCTGCCATATTGATCGCACTTGCTTAGAGCGTGATTGGCTAACAGAATTAGCGCAAAGTGGATGCTATTTGGAATATGATTTATTTGGCAACGAAAGCTCATACTATCCACCCAACCCAGATGTAGATATGCCATCTGATGCCGAGCGTATGGACGTCATATTATGGCATTTCGAAAACGGCTTCGAGAAGCAAGTCTTACTGTCGCATGATGTCGCGACCAAGCATCGTTTGCACGCCTATGGTGGCTTAGGCTACGACCACCTGATTACTAATGTGGTGCCGAGATTAGGTCAACGTGGCTTGTCAGAAACACAGGTAGCCACATTAATTGTTGATAACCCTGCAAGGATATATAGCTTTGAATAAAGGCTAGTGACATAGTTAATTTAGTACTGTGCACCTACACATTGAAAATTCGACTTCAATAGGAGAAGTTTTCGAGATTACTTCGACTCGATTAACGTCAGCCCTTAAGCGGTATCCGGATATCGCCAAAAGCATCAAATTCACAATTGGCTATGACGGTGAAAACTTTAATCAGCATATAAAAGATGCAACGGCATTATTTGCCTGGGACTTTCCCCGTGACGACCTAACAGCAAAAGCACCGCAACTTAAATGGATTCAATTGCACGGTGCGGGCATAAGCCATTTACTTCCATTAGAGTGGTTGCCCACAAACATAACGTTAACCAATAGCCGCGGTGTGCACGGAAAGCGTGCGGTTGAATACATCATTATGGCCTTACTCGCGCTAAACAACGGTTTACCGAAGATAATGATGAATCAACAAAACAAGCTTTGGCAAGGCGTTAACTCTAGCTCTATCGAAGGTAAAACCTTATTAATCTTTGGTGTCGGGCATATTGGTGGCGATGTGGCACGAGCTGCCCAACAGTTTGGCTTGAAAGTAACGGGTATTCGGCGTTCAGCGCAGGCATGCGATGGAGTCGACGAAATGTACGCACCAACAGATTTAGCTGCCTTATTGCCAAAAGCTGATTTTGTACTTGTTACTGCTCCGCATACCCCTGAAACAGATCGAATATTTAATAGTGAAACGCTTAGCTTGTTAAAAGATGGCGCAGGCTTAATTGCTTACAGTCGCTCGCGTTTAATCGATTACGATGCACTGATGCAAGGTTTAAGGAGCAATAAGTTCAGCGCAGTGGTGGATGTGTACGACCAAGAGCCATTGCCAAAGTCTTCTCCACTTTGGCAGACGCCAAATTTAATTATCACACCACATTCTTCGTCAAATGACCCAGTGCATCATGCAGCGCGTAGTTTAGACATTTTATTTAATAACTTGCGAAAATTTAAAGCGGGTGAAGAACTCAGCAATCAAGTTGATCGAACGCTTCAGTATTGATCAACCAGCTTCATTAGTAGATAGCTTAACCATGCCGTTTGGTGAGCTTAGGGTCGCGGTTAAATACGGCGCCTTGTTGTGATTGAGAGCGATAACTTTGACTAATCTTTCAGCTTGAATTGATCTGAGAGCGGTTTCAAGCCAAGCAGCTTGCGGGTGAAATATTTCTAAATGTTCAAGCCTGCAACCACAGTCAGTCATTTTTGACGCAGGATGCTCGTTGGTTTGCCACTGCATCACATAGGGAAGCATACCGCCAGCAAGTAGTCGACCATCTTCAGGTAAACCAAATAACCAGTTTAAGTGATCTCTGCTAATGGGGGTGCGACGTCCGAATGATTGGTTGGCTGATCGCAAGTAGTGACTTAGATTATCGGTGTTGACTACCCACGTTAATAAGCTGGGTTTTGTTTGTAGTTGCTTGGCAACGTGCGGGTCATCTAAGCCGTACCATCTTGGTCGGTTGATTGGTTCACCATCGGGGTTTATGGCGATCACTTCAAGAAACAACGCTGGGCCCAATTGCATTAAATGGTTATGGGTACCTAAGGTGTTGTGCTGCCCGCCGTAAGGTATATCAACGCCTAGGGTTTGTTTTACGTAAGCAATGCCCTGTTCAAGAGTGGCGGCGCCTATAACAAGGTGGTCGAGTTGTGTGTTCATAGCGATCAGGTTTTTAGTCTGCAATTAGTTATGTGAAATGTTGATAAGTCTTATATAACTTATACATATTATATAGTTCTTATTGACAGCATCATGATATTGAAACAAAATAGGCGCTCAATTAAAACCAAGGTAACCAAAATGATCGATTTTGTAGTACACGATGAAGGCGATAGTGTCGGTGTTGTGGTAGTGGAAGGTGTTAAAGCAGGTAACGAGCTAACAGGCTGGGTTATGGATCAAGATAAAGAAATCAATTTCACTGCTATTAGCGACATTCCTATCGGCCACAAGTTAGCGATTAAAGCTCTAGATGAAGGTGACACAATCATTAAGTATGGTGTTGATATTGGACGCGTTGTAAGCAGTATCAAAGCGGGAGAACACACTCACGTGCACAACGTTAAGACCAAGCGTTGGTAATCAATTATTCTGAACTTCGTTCATCCTGATCACATAACAAATAACACAACCTAGACTAAAATTATGAGCTTAGATATACAAAACGCATCTTTCGTAGGCTACCGACGTGAAAACGGGCGCATGGGCGTTCGAAATCACGTCATTATCCTACCTGTAGATGACTTAGCTAATGCAGCTTGTGAAGCTGTCGCTAACAACATAAAAGGCACCATGGCTTTGCCGCACCCATACGGCCGTTTGCAATTCGGTGCTGACCTTGAACTACACTTTCGTACACTGATCGGTACTGGCTGCAATCCAAATGTAGCCGCAGTCGTTGTAATCGGAATTGAAGAAGGTTGGACAAAGAAAATTGTCGATGGCATTGCCGCTAGCGGCAAACCGGTAACTGGCTTTGGAATCGAGCAACACGGTGATATTGAAACCATCATGCGCGCATCAAAAGTGGCTAAAGAGTATGTTCACTATGCCACCGAAATTCAAAAAGAAGAAGCGGGCGTTGGTGAATTATGGGTTTCTACCAAATGTGGTGAGTCTGATACGACGTCTGGCTGTGGTTCAAACCCTTCAGTCGGTAACGCGTTCGATAAGCTATATGGTATGGGTTCTACACTCTGCTTTGGTGAAACTTCTGAAATAACAGGCGGTGAACACTTAGTTGCAGAGCGTTGCGCTAACGACAAGGTACGTGAAGATTTCATGTTTATGTTCAATCGCTATCAAGACATGATTGAACGCCATAAAACAGATGACTTATCTGACTCTCAACCCACTAAAGGTAATATCGAAGGCGGTCTAACGACTATCGAAGAAAAAGCCTTAGGCAACATCACTAAGATTGGTAAAAAGTGTGTTGTAGATGGCGTATTGGATAAGGCTGAAATGCCAACAGGCCCAGGCCTTTGGTTTATGGATTCATCTTCAGCGGCGGCTGAGATGGTGACTTTATGCGCCGCTTCAGGGTTTGCCGTTCACTTTTTCCCTACTGGACAGGGCAACATCATTGGTAACCCAATCCTGCCGGTTATTAAGCTGTGCGCTAACCCGCGTACCTTACGTACCATGGGTGAGCACGTAGACGTGGATGTTACGGGTATTTTGCGTAAAGACCTCACCCTTGATGATGCGGGTGACGCGCTTCTAGAGATGATGGTGCGCACTGCCAATGGACGTTTTACTTGTTCAGAAGCATTAGGCCATCGTGAATTTGTTTTAACTCGTTTATACGAAAGTGCATAAACCAAGTTACAACATGAAATAGACGACCCCCTCGAGTCGTGTAAAAAGAACCTCAACGCTTAGCGAAATTGCGGCGTTGAGGTTTTTTTATTTTGAAGCATAGTGCTGTCTTTTGCTCTTCGTTTGTGAACTTGACAGCGTACTTACCTCAGGCTTGCTTATCGGGCAGCCTGAGATAGCGCGTAATGGATTTTATCAACCAACTCGCCAACAAATATTATAGATCTGAAGCGACTCCACCCACGGCTTCACTTGCATTTGCTTTTCCAGCGCGTAGTACAGGGTAATATTGAGTAAACACAAAATCATCTGCCGCTGCGCCAGCGTGGCACGCGTTGCAGGAAGCAGTAGGAAATGCAGTAGCCGTAGTAGTTAGTTTTTTGTGATCAGGTGTAGAAAAGCTGAAATAAGCCCAGTTACCTGGTTCACTCTCGAAATGTTCGCTGCTCTTTATCGTTGCTTCTAGACCAATGAACTCACCTTGAAAATAACCTGCGCCACTGACCGCTGCTTTTGAACCCACCGAGACCAGCTCTTTAACTAGAATTGTGCCATCGCGAAACTCACCCGTATTCTTCCAATGGCTCCAGCTATCCGGGTCAATGTACACGTTATGATGTTCTGGAAAGGCAGCTTTTCCATTGTTCATGTCATTTGGGGTAACGGGTGTACCGACATAAACCCATTCTCTATAGCCAGTAGGTCGCTCCAATTGACCGTCGTTCATACTAAAATATTCTTCGGCTTGAGCGGTTGTTGACATTTGAAATAGTAATGCTATAAATGTGCAAGACAAAGGAGCAGCATTTTTAAGTTTGTTAATCATTTTTTAACCTCTATTGGTTTACTGTTGAAGAAATAAATTGGTTTATTGGTAAATTCATTTTATGGCTATACGCCAATTTCATAGGTATCCAACAGAATCATAGACATGACTAACCGAACCAAAACCAATGGCCAGTTTGATGTTTTAAGAGACATCCTCGACACGCTGCGCTTTAAGGGCACAATGTTTTTTCATTCCGATATGGCGGCCCCATGGGGTGTTTCTTTTGAACCCATAGATTTCCCTCGTTTTCATATTGCATTGGCAGGTTGCTGTTATGTAGGGGTCGCTCAAGACAAGTCGGTGGCCTTCAAAGACATGGAAATTGTCATGCTACCTAATGGCTCTGCGCATTGGATAGCGGATCAACCTGGGCGCGCCTTAGTTGCAGGATCGAGTGCAGCACAAGCATGCGAGTTAGGGGCGGCAATGTTTCAAGAAGGTGAAATAACAAACCGTCTGATGTGCGGTATGGTGCAATTTGATCAAGGAATGTCTCATCCGTTGGTGCATGCCTTACCGCAATTTTTACATTTTACTCAACCACGCATCAACGAATCAGCTTGGGCCACCACCCAACTCCTAGACAGTGAAATCAAACGCTTGAACAGCAATAACAATCCGATTATTGATCGTTTAGCTGAGGTACTGTTCATTCAACTCCTTGAAGAACATATAAGACGTGGTGAAGAAAAAACAGGTTTCTTTGCTGCCTTAGGTGACCCAAGATTGATGCAGGCTTTGAAGCTCATTCATCAGGAAGCCCGTATTAATTGGTCATTGGACTCTTTGGGTAGTCAGGTAGGAATGTCACGCACTACTTTAAACCGCCATTTTCAGAACACGATTGGTGTTAGTGCGATGTCTTACATTCAAGATTGGAAGATGACCAAAGCGTATAGCCTGATTAAAAACACGCATTCCTCAATCGACCAAATTGCAGATCAAGTGGGGTTTTCTTCCGCTAGAACACTGAGTAAAGCATTTAACCGCCAATTTAGCACGACGCCAAGCCAAGTTAGAAACAAAACAGATAAAGCTTAAATTAGGTTTGTAGGCGTTAATCGTCGTTTTTATAAAGTAGGGGATATCGCGATGTAGGTTGCTTGAGGAATGTTGTAACCGACGATATTTAGGTCTAGTTCACGATCGACACCCGCCATAAATTTTGTTTGGCATAACGCCATTAATTAATTTAGATTCAATATTGTTTCCAAGCTTTTTGTTTTGACTCGCAACATCAAATATTTAACACACAAAGGTAAGTAACCCCCATGTTCGACCCGCTATTTGAGCCCATTGCACTCGGTAAACAGACCCTTAAGAATAGAATCGTCTTCGGTGCCCACACCGCCAATATGTCAGAAAATGGCTACCCAGTAGAACGTCACTGCGCATACTACGAAGAGCGCGCAATTGGCGGTGCCGCGATGATTGTTGTCGAGCCAATGCCGGTACACCGCACCGGTGTATTAACTCGAGGCAATTTCCGTCACGATGACGATGCTGTTATCCCTTACTTTAAAACCTTGGTCGATCGAGTAAAGCAACATGGAACCGTGATTGTGCAACAGCTTTATCACGTTGGCCAACATGGTGATGCGGATTTATCCTATGAGGCGAACTGGTCACCTTCTGGCATGCCATCCTATCATGATTCTGACGGCAGTCATGCGGTATCAGAATGTGAGATCAACGAACTCACCGATGGCTATGTTAACGCCGCAATTCGTTGCCAAAAGGCAGGCTTTGATGGAGTAGAAGTGTGGGCGCAGTATCACTCGTTGATTGATCAGTTTTGGTCACCGTGGTCGAACAAACGAACCGACCAATGGGGAGGTGACTTAGACAACCGGCAACGTATAAGCGAGGTGATTTTAAAACGTATTCGCGCCAGCTGTGGCCCTGACTTCATTATAGGGCTTTCGGTGTCGTATTCTCCGATCACGCCATTTGTTCTGGAGCAAGAAGACATATTACAAATCGTGTCTAACTACGACCAACTGCAACTCATAGATTATGTCTCTTGCGGCACAGGCAGTTATTTAGATTACGAACGCGTGATGCCTACCTTTGTGCATGAGGAAAAGCTAACGGTTGACTTAGCAACCGCTATGCGTGCCAAAATTAAACATGCATTGGTGACTTCCGAAAGCCATATTCGCACTCCAGATAATGCGAATACATTAATTCGCAATAATCAAGCTGACTTAGTTTCTATCGTCCGCGGCCAAATCGCTGACCCACACTTAGCCAACAAAGCCAAAGCCGGCGCACCTGAACAAATACGCGGCTGTATCTCGTGCAACGTTGGGGTAGGCGTTCACGTGATTATTGGGTTTCTTGCTTAGTTAATCCATCTGCCGGTCGCGAATTTGAGTGGGGTGGCGACCGATTTTCACCTGCAAAGAATGTAAAAAATATGTTGGTTGTAGGTGCCGGGCCTGCTGGATTAGAGTGTGCTCGAGTCGCGGCTAGTCGAGGGCATAAGGTAACGCTTTGCGAAGCGACTGGGGAATTAGGGGGTCAATTTGCACTTGCTGCCAAGGCGCCGCGGCGCGGTCAAATTCTCGATTTAATCCAATGGTACGCAACAGAACTTGATCGGCTTAACGTGTCGATTCACTACAATCGGCCCATTGGTTCGGAAGATATCCCGGCTATTGAACCAGAGCTCATTGTCCTTGCAACCGGCTCTGTACCCAATGAATTAGTCCCACAGCGTTGGAAACCAGAATACCTTAAATTGCCTGGATTAGAGCAAGGACGTGTTTGGTCGCCGGAACAGGTCTTTCGGCGCGAATGCCAGTTGGGGCAAAAAGTCATCGTGCTGGACGAAGGAGGAAATTGGCGCGGTCTTGGCACTGCATGGCATTTAGCGGAAAAAGGTCACCAAGTAACATTAATCACCCCTGATACTTTCGTAGGGAAGGAACTCGCGCGTACGACCTCTGATTTACCCATACGACAAGCCATTGCTAAGGCAGGTGGTCAGTTTAAAGTCGAATCGATAATCGATGAATGGCATGGTGACGGCGCTACGGTACGATCGATGCTAACTGGAAAAACAGAACGCGTTGCAGCGGATGACTTGGTTTATGCGCTAACCAATTTAGCGTTCAATGACTTAGAACATGAACTAGCGGATTCAACGATTAAGCTAGAAACAATAGGGGATTGTGTTGCACCAAGACAAGCACCTTACGCCTTTTATGAAGGTCGTAAATTGGGTTTAGAGCTTTAAGTTAGGTTGCCAATCAAGCGCCCCATTTTTCAACTAACTGTTCAACCTGCATAGCAAATTTAGTTTGCCGATACTTTTTGAACACACTCCATGAGCAAAACGAGTCCATATCAGTGACTCGGTTAGGAAATAAAATGCCATCTAAGTGATCGTATTCATGTTGCCATGTGCAAGCTGAATAACCTCGTACTGTATGGCAATGATAGTCGCCTTCGCGGTCGTAATAGGTGACTGTAATTTCAACATGGCGATCAACATTGGCTCTCATTTGCGGAACAGACAGACAGCCTTCATTCGACTCGAAGGTTTCGTCCGTTAAGTATTCGATGCTTGGATTGATCGCAATAGTGAGTGGTATGGCCGGCTTGTAGGGATAGCGCGGATTGTTGCCTACCTCAATGACGAAGAGCCGGTAGGGGATTCCAATTTGATTGGCAGCAATACCTGCGCCATTGGCGTCGCGCATCGTGTCGATCATATCGTCTATCCAAGACTGCACTTCAGGCGAGTGAATTCGCTCCAACTCAACTTCATTCGCACGATTAGCTAAAACTGGATGACCGATTTGTAAAATTTCTCGTATTGCCATAGTATTTTTTGTATAAACTTTTAGCCGATTCTACCCAAACTTTTTTACAATGACTAAAAACGCTCTTAAGGGCATCAGTGAAGAGGATATTCAGACGTACCAAACAGATGGAGTGGTTAAGTTAGCAGGGGTATTTGACGACTGGATAGCAAGGTTGAGCATAGGTGCACAAACTAATATCGACCATCCTAGCCAGAGGGCCTTAACGCATCAGGCACAACCTCACAGTGGTCAATTTATTGAAGATTTTTGCAACTGGCAGCGCATTCCAGAATATACCGACTTTGTCTATCACTCACCATTGGGAGAGGTTGCCGCGCAGCTAATGCAATCGTCTTCTGCGCAGTTCTTTCACGACCACTTATTGCATAAAGAAGCCAGATCTGGCGTTCCCACCCCATGGCATCAAGACATGCCTTTTTACTGTGTTAAAGGGCCACAAACGGTTAGTTTTTGGATTCCACTAAATCCACGAGAGGAATTGGTATCACTACGTCTTGCAGCGGGTAGTCATCGGCTTCCCAAGGAAATTAGACCAACAAGTTGGTCGAGCAACGAAAGCTTTTATTCCGACGATACTGCTTTTATGGATATCCCTGATATTGAGTGTAGTGATTTTGCCATCAAACAATGGGCTATGCAGCCAGGTGATGCGATCGCCTTTGATTTTCGAATCATCCACGGCGCGCACGCTAATACGTTGTCTTCCAAAAATACGACCCTCTCTTTTCGGCTGGTTGGTGATAATACGCATTACTTTGATCGAGGTAGTCGCACTTCTCCAAATTATCCAAATATAAATCAGACGACTGGGGAACGGCTGAGAGAAGATTGGTTTCCTATCGTCTACCCAAACCATTAAGCATATAATCAAAACAGTTGTTTAAAAGAACTCGCTAGATTCTCATGCTATCTACTGTTATCAATTTAGAACAAAACCCCATCTATGACGCTGATTTTCGTCGTCAGTGTAAAAACACGTTAGATCAACGCGGCGCGTTAGTGTTAGCTGACTTTCTTAGGCCCGAAGCGATCAAGTCAATCAAACAAGAGGGGATAGAGCAGCAACACTTAGCGTACTTCACTGCCAATAGCCACAATATCTATTTAAAGCCAGCCGACCCAGCATTCACTAGTGATCATCCGCGAAATATTGAGGTCAACTCGTCGAAAGGTTGTATCACCACAGACCAGATACCTCCGATGTCTTACCTGCATCAACTGTACGAAGCAGAAAGCTTTCGAGCATTTTTATGCGAGGTGCTGGGCGAACAACAATTGTATGAATATGCTGACCCACTTTCTTCAATCAATTTACACTATGCCAGCGAAGGCCAAGAGCTAGGGTGGCATTACGACAACTCTTCTTTTGCCATCACTCTGATGATTCAAACGCCTCAAGCCGGTGGGGTTTTTGAGTATGTTAAAGATGTGCGTGATGCAGATAAAAATGAGATGAATTATGCCGTGTCTGCCAACGTATTAAATGGCACAACTTCGTGTGAAACACTCACAATGGACGCCGGCACCTTGGTGTTGTTTCGTGGTCGTAATTCAATGCATCGTGTCACGCCGACAGTGGGAGAACAAACACGCATGTTGGTGGTGTTAGCCTACAACACCGCGCCGGATATTTCCCTGTCGGAGTCAGCGAGAATGACATTCTTTGGTCGTTTGGGCTGATAAGGCGTCTTCCTTAAGATGGGGCATTCCTATTTGAAGCGGATCACTATGCGGGCGACATGCACCTTTATGCAGCGTCGTTAGATGATCCAGTAAAATTCGAGCCGACGTTCCACGTCAACTACCAAGACAAGCTACTGTGGCTCGAAATGCATGATGAGTTGACAAAATATGAAGGAACGCTACTACATGCCCCTGAAAATTTAAGCGACTATTAACGAGCTTTTGAACGAGGCGTTGTGATACGGGCCGTTACTTGTGTTCGCATCGGCCCTTTCCCAAAACGGGTTAAACCACTCTCCCAGAATTGAGTATAGAGATCGGGTCAAACAAAGCTTTAAGCTGTTTCATCAGTTGTATCTCTTCATCAGAACGCGACGCATCGAGATAGGCTTTTTTTAGCACACCGATACCATGCTCACCTGAAATGGTAGAACGGTATCCACGGCACATTTCATAGACCGTGTCATAAATTTGCTCATTATCAGCTTTATCCCCTGTGCCAGCGGTGATATGAATATTGCCATCTCCTAAGTGGCCAAAAGTGATTACTTCAATACCTTCAAAATCGGCTTCTAAGCGCGCTAACACGGCATTGATAAATGTTTCCATTTCACGCAGCGACAACCCAATATCGAAACTAGCAGGGTAATTCATTGCCTCGATCACCTGTGCAATTCCATCTCGAATTTGCCACAAATCATCCGCCTGTTTTTCGCTTTGCGCGATCACTGCATTTTCGACAATGCCGGCTTCAAATAGCTGCTCTAAAAAAGCTTCTGCTTGGTTTTGGTCGTGTTGTGGATCATTACCGCAAATCTCCACTAAGGCATAGAATTGATGAGTGCTATCTAATGGATTATGTAATTGGTGTACATGCTTAAGCGCCATTTGATAATAAGAACTCCACATCGCTTCGAACGAATTGAGCGTGTCAGAAAATTGGCTGCGTAGGCCGTTTAGTAAAGTAGTGGTGTGTTCAAACGATTGCATGCCGCAAAGCATGGTAATACGGCTTTTGGGTTGCGGGTATAAGCGTAGCACCGCACGAGTAATGACGCCTAGTTGCCCTTCACTGCCAATAAATAAATGCTTGAGGTCGAACCCCGCGTTGTTCTTTAGCAAGGTGTTCATGCTGCTCACAACCGTGCCATCGGGTAACACCGCTTCTAGACCTAAAACCAAATTCCTAGTTGGACCATAACGAATGACCTGATTACCCCCTGCATTGGTGGCGATATTCCCCCCCATCATGCAAGAACCACGTGCGCCTAAGTCAAGTGGAAATAACAAGTCTACTTCGCTGGCCGCATTTTGGACTTCTTCTAAAGTGACGCCCGCTTCTACAGTGATGGTCATCGCGTCAGCGTCTACGGACTCAATACGATTCATTTTCTCCAGTGACAAACTCACTTCTTTTTCTTGCGGTGTCGCTCCTCCAACTAAGCCAGTTAAACCACCTTGCACAACAATATGTTGATGACACGCGGTTGCTACTCTAAGGACGCCTGCGACTTCCTCTGTAGAAGTCGGCTGTACCACCGCTACTGGTTTTAACTTAGACGTAGATGTCCAGTCTGAATCATATTTCTCAGTGACTGCATCGCCGGTTAAGGCGATGTTGTTTTGCAAAGCGAACTCTAGTTCACTTAAAAATAATTCAGCGCCTGTTTCCTTCAACATCGATTACCTACGCGCCTTCAAATTATGCGTGCGTAACCGTTAACAAAGCATCCGACAAACGGTCGATTTCGTCATCATCTTTCAGGCCCGCCACGTTAATGCGCCCACCAGCAACTGCATAGACCGCGTGGTCGTTGATCAGCGTATCAGTTTGGTTTTGTTCCAGCATTAGCAACGAAAACATACCGCGGTGTTCGGCGATAAAATCCCATTTATCGGAATCTGATTTATTACGCAGTGATGTTGCCAACTTATCGCGCAAAGAAAGTAAACGCCCGCGCATGGCGGTGAGTTCCGAATTCCAAGAGGCTTTTAAAGCATCATCCGTCAGAATTTGAGACACGATCGCCGCCCCATGATCGGGTGGCATTGAGTAAGAGCAGCGCGCACTACTTAAAATCTGTCCGCGAGCCACCTCTGATAATGCAGGCGTTGGCCCCATCATCATTGCAGCGCCTACTCGGTCGCGATACAGCCCAAAGTTTTTTGAACACGATGCAGCCAACACCATTGACTCTACCGTTTGCGCTAATTTTTTAGCACCGTAAGCGTCGGCCTCGAGCGAGTCGCCAAAGCCTTGATAGGCCAAGTCAACATAAGGGAAGAAACCGGTCTTGACGGCCAAGGCTGCAATCTCGTCCCAATGTTCCGGTTTTAGCTCCGCCCCCGTTGGGTTATGACAGCAGCCGTGCAAAATAACGATATCCTTGGGGCCAAGTGTTGCCAACTTTTCTAACATCGCATCAGCATTCGCTTTCTTGGTGTCTCGATCAAGATAGGGATAGGCCTTCACTGCAAAGCCGCTGCCTTGCATGATCGGGTAGTGATTACCCCAAGTTGGGTCACTCACCCAAACGGTGCGGTCACTACCAACTTTGTAAAGCATATCGGATAACATTCTCAAAGCGCCGCAACCACCAGGTGTTTGAATGGTGCGAATACGATTGGTATCGGCGTTCTCGCCAAACACGAGCTTTGTCATTTGGGTGTTAAATAACTCGTCTCCCGCAGGGCCAACATAGGCTTTAGTCGTTTGACTATTATGCAGTCGATCTTCTGCGTCGCGCACTGCTTGCATTATCGGTGTGTTGCCACTTTCATCACGAAATACACCCACTCCCAGATCAATCTTGCCGTCGCGCGGATCGTCTTTGTATAAGCCTATTAATTTAAGAATGGGGTCTACTGGAGCAGGAGAAAAGTTTTCGAACATAGAGGATATTGAAGTTAAAATTAGTTTTGTCGTAGTGCGGGGCACCGAGTGCCTAAGTATAGTAAATATTGTGATACTGTACTCGCAGTTAGAAGCATTTTTGCTTTGATTGGGCTAAATACCCAATCTGATAGCCTTACATCACTCAATAATAATCGACTATCAAGACAGTGACTCTTGGCCTAGAAAGCTCTCAAGAGGTTACATTGAAAGGCATTAGAATTTAAAGTATACGATCGCCAATTTCGCTTTCTCTTTTCGCAATAAATTCCTGCAAAGCATTATCTACGGTGACGTCGAGTGAGGGTTCCTCATATTCTTCGAGCAGGGCCTTTATTTTTTCAATCCCGCGTTGGTTGGCATCCTTTTCACCATCCACAAGCCATTGTTCATAGCTATTATGATCCATCATTGAAGGCATCGAGAAGGCGGATTCAAAATTTTCCAGAGTGTGTGTACTCCCAAGATAGTGGCCGCCAATCTCTACTTCATGAATGGCGTCGATTGCGCTATCAAAATCGCCAAAATCTGGGCCCTTGCCCAGTCGATAAAATAATTCCATTTGCTCTATATCAATAGCGTACTTGGCATACGACTGCGATAGCGCACCTTCCATATATCCCGCTGTCGAGAGCACAAAGTTGGCGCCAGACATCATGACACCATACATATTGCGTCCGGCTTCGAAACCAGCTTGGGCGTCAAAAACTTTGGCACTTGAGCACATACCACTACAACGCATTGGCAGTTTGTAAAAGCGCGCAAGTTGGCCCATCAACATATTAATATGGCAAATTTCAGGGGTACCTGCCATCGGTGCACCGCTTTGCATTGACACAGTAGCTAGCCACTGACCATAGATCGCTGGCGCGCCTTTTTTACAAAGCTGCGAATAAGCTACACCAGCCAATGCTTCTGCGCTAATTTGTGCCATTGTGCCGACAACGCTTGCCGGTGTGCTGGCACCGCATAGTGCAAAAGGAGAAAACAGCATAGCCTGGTTGTGACTTGCATATACTTTAACGGCATCAAGCATCGTGCTATCCCATACTAACGGTGAATTACCATTAGCCAAGGAGGTCATGACGGTATGATTCTTAATATATTCTTCACCAAAGGCAATTTTCACCATTTCCATGCTGTCTAATGCCTTATCCCGACCCAGTACCATCCCCATAAAAGGTTTGTCAGAATGTTTAAGCAAGCTGTACATCATGTGAAGATGCCGCTTTGGAATGGCAATGTCCATCGGTTCTACTAGTACCCCACCTGTCATATGCATGGCAGGTGCCATGTAGGCGAGTTTGGCGAAATTATCAAAGTCCTGCATCGTTGCACTGCGTCGTATGCCATCCAAATCAATTACATTCGGAGCCCCATACGCAGGCACAAAGCAGGTATAACCATCCCCCACTTTGACGGCTTTCTCTGGGTCACGGCCATGCATGGTATAACTACTGGGCACCGAGCTGATCAGTGACATCAATAAGTCACGGTCAATTTTCACATGATGCCCGTTTACCGTAGCCCCTGCAGTACGCCACATCTCCGCCGATTCGTCATCACGAAACTCAATCCCTTTAATCTCAAGAATACGCATGGTTTCATCATGCATTTTCTCCAGTTGTGCGGGCGTCATCAAATCTAGATAGGGCAACCCCCTTTCCAATGAGGGCAGTGAATCAAACGATTTCTCAAGTCGGGCGGCGCGGCGTGCGCTACGACCACGACGAGGCTTTACTTGTGTTTGGCTCATAATTCTAAACCCGCTTGCCGGCGGCGATTCGCCAGATTGATAGGCGCACCAATGCGCAACATCCATTTAGGTAATGTTTTACTTGGGCGGTTTGCATTTTTCATAAAATCAAGTAATTCTGAATCATAGCCAGCTACTTGTTCAGCGATTAGTTTTCCACAGATCGTACCGCGGGCAACACCAACACCGTTGTGGCACAGACTCCCATATACATCTTGTCTTAATTCGCCAAAAATTGGATTGCCATTTTCCGACAAGCATAAACTCCCTCCCCAGCTGTACTCAAATTCCACGTCTTCGAGCATTGGAAATCGCTTGAGAAACGATTTTCGATGTATTTTTCGCGCCCATAATCGCTGTTTCTCAGTGGGGTTATGCTTAGCTGAGTAGGCATAGATACTGCGAACTAAAATACGATTCTCTTTTAGTCGGCGAATAGTCGAGCCAAATGGGTGTGCGGGTACAAGGCCCCATGATTTATCACCCCCTAGAGCGCGCAATTCTTCAGGGGTCAATTCCCGAGTCATACTGGCATAGGTTGGAACTGGAATAATATGATGTTGATAAAAGCCAAACTCAGTCCCCCATCCGTTGTTTGCGAGAACTAGTGTTGTAGCGGTCACCTTGCCTTGCTTCGTAATAAGTTGGTGAGGAGCGCCGTAATCAACCTCCGTGACTGGGCTATTTTCAAAAACAGATACGTTGTCAGGTAGTGTTTCACTTAGCCCCCGAACCAGTGCAGCAGGTTGCATCTGCTGCGTTCCGGGCGTATGCAAGCCTTCTATATAAAAATCCAACCCGGTGATGGACTTCATTTTTGCAGCATCATAAAACGTGTAATCACTACCCAGCATATCTAGATTACTTGATAGTTTTCGCAAGAAATGCCTTCCTGCGTCGCTGCTTGCCCCGTGTATTTTTCCACAATCAGTCCAATCGCAATCAATGGAAAATTCGTCAATAACGGTTCGTAATGCTGCCTGTCCCGCTCTGTTTAAGCGCAGTTGTTTCTTTTCATTTTCGATTTCGTCAGCAAAACTTTTTGCGCGAATATTATAAGCCTGGTCGATGGCAAATCCAGAGCAGCGACCGGATGCGTTGTTTCCTATACGCCCTGCGTCGATTAGCGCAATGGACGCATCTGGCTTAAGTTCCCCTAATCGACGGGCAGCAGCGAGCCCGGTAAATCCGGCACCAACAACAGCATAGTCAAACAGTTGATCACCAGAAATGATTTTGGCTGGTGGTAATGTGGGCAGTATTTCAAGCCATCCATTATTGTTGTCATTAAAAGGAAGCGCATCAAGTTTCAATTTAGACTAATCTTAAATGTGTTTAGCTGTAAAAGTGCTCAGTCAGGATAAATCAATCCATATTGTTTTAAGTTCACAGTATTGATCATGTGCTGCCAGAGATTTATCTCGACCGCCAAAACCTGATTGTTTGTAACCACCGAACGGCGTTGTAATATCGCCCTCTGCATAACAATTCACTGCAACGGTACCTGCCTGAATCGCTCGAGCTGCGTTATGGGCGGTTTTATTGCTGGCAGTAAACACCGAAGCGGCCAGCCCATATTCAGAGTTATTGGCCATTTCAATGGCTTCTTCAGGTGTTTCGAAAGTAGAGATCGCCAATACGGGGCCAAAAACTTCCTCGTGAAACAAGCGCATTTCAGGGGTAACACCATCAAAAATGGTCGGCTCGATATAGTATCCGCCACTATCTGCTCGCACTCGGTTTCCGCCTCGCAGTAGATTTGCCCCTTGCGTTTTTGCATCATCAATATGCTTGAGAACCTTGTTGAGATGGGATTCCTCGATCATTGGGCCAACTCGGGTTGCATTATCCATAGGGTCACCAATGACCCAATCGTGCGCGCGTTCCACGATCTTTTCGGTTAGTTCATCTTTTATGGATGAATGCACCAATAATCGGGAGTTAGAAGAGCAATTTTCACCCATATTCCAGAATATTGAATTTGCTGCATGGTCAGCAACAGTATCCAGATCATCCACATCCTCCATGACAATCATCGGATTTTTGCCGCCGCATTCAAGCAATATGCGTTTCAGGTTTGAGTCCGCTGAATACTTTAAAAATAACCGACCTGTTTCAGTGGACCCAGTAAACCCCACGCAATCGATATGTGGGTGTAACCCAATTGCCTGCCCCGCAGTTTCTCCGTACCCAGGTACAACATTGATCACGCCATCTGGCACACCTGCCTCAGTCGCCAGTTCTGCTAAACGAATGGTTGAAAGTGACGTTTGTTCTGCAGGTTTTAATACCGCCGTATTGCCGGATGCCAATAATGGGCCGAGTTTCCAAGCTGCCATCATGATTGGGAAATTCCAGGGTAAAATTACCCCTACTACGCCTAGCGGTTCTTTAACAATCATCGACACCACACCGCGACCGGTGGGCGATATCTGGTCGTATATCTTGTCTGCCGCTTCAGCATGCCACCGCAAGGTGCTGACCGTTTCAGGCAAATCAATTTCCATGCAGTCAGTAATGGGTTTGCCTGCTTCAAGGGACTCCATTTGCGCAAGTTCATCGATATTCGCCTCTACCAATGTGGCAAATCGTTGCATAATCACTTTACGCTCCGAGGGAGATAGCCTTGGCCAAGGCCCCTGATCAAATGCATTTCTTGCAGCAGCAACAGCGGCATCTACGTCAGCAGCATCTCCTTTTGCGATGTTGGCGATAACCTCGCCATTAGCCGGATTGATGGTTTCAAATGTTTCACCGCTCACCGCTGGCACACTTCGACCGGCGATAACACAATTGGTCGAGAATTTATTTTGGCTTTTGGATTGTTTGGTCATGTTTTTCTCCGCAGTCATATTCAATATAATTATTTCTTAAGGTAAGACTGAACCAACCAATCTCGTTCTTCCTGCCAATCTCTCCACACCAAACGATTATTTCCGGCAGAATTAAATGGCAGTTTTGACATGCCCATCCGAATGGCCTGGCGCGCGGGTGCGGGCACAGGTGGGAGTGGTCTGCGGCAGGGCCCTAGATCACGACCGGCAAGTCGAGCGGCTGCTTTAATGCCTGTTAAGTAATCGACATCGTAATTGTTGCCGCCAAACCACAATGATAAAGCCGTCATTGTGCGCCATAGTTCAAGCGCTTCGGTGTAATCTCCAGACTCGATAAGATCGTATAATTTGGCACACTCGTGAGGCATATAATTGGCAGCCCCCCATATCATGCCAACACACCCTGCCATCAGAGAGTATGGCGCCAACGCATCAATTCCATTCAACACGCCACCGCCAACGCCAATTAATTTTTGAACCGCTGTAAAATCAGCAGAGCTATCTTTAATATAATCTAGGTTTTCAATCGCAAGCAGCTTGCGATATAACTCGGGAGTAATGGTTACGCAAGACTGTTCGGGAACATTGTACATAACAACGGGAATGCTGATTGCTTTTGCAAGTGCTTCATAATGATAAATGATTCCCTTTTCTCCAGGTGCTTCGAGAAAAGGCGGCAACACCATGACCGCAGACGCCCCCGCATCTTCGGCCATACGCGACTTTTCAATACAGTCAGCAGTACTGAGTGCCGTCGTTTGAGCAATAGTGGGAACACGTCCATTAACATGCTTCGCCCCTAACTCGATCAGCCGTTGTTTTTCTTCGTCACGCAAATAGGCGTATTCACCTGTGCCCGAACATAAGACTAGGCCATGCAGACCCGCTTCAATCATTTCATCTATGTGCTGAGTATATTTTCCTTCTTCAATATGTTCGCCGGTGTCATCGAACGGCGTACACATGGCTGCAAAAATACCTTTGAGTTTGGTCATGCTAAATCTCCACGGTGCTCATTATTACTGTTTTTAAATACTGCGATTAACTAGTTATCTGACGAGTATATTATTTGTATAGCAACTAAATCTCCAGCTATAAATGATTCATGCAAGTATAACTATTGGTTATAATGAAAAATCCTGATTTATTAACTCTACTCATCGGAGAATAAACCTTAGTGCCATCAAATCGCATACTACCACCTTTGAACACACTAAAACCGTTTGAGGCATCAGCACGCCTCTTGAGTTTTTCGCGCGCTGCAAACGAATTATTTGTTACACAAGCGGCTATCAGCAAACAAATCCGAGTGCTAGAGAACCATTTTGGTTTAGCGCTATTCCATCGTCATGGTCGCACGTTATCCTTGACTGATGACGGAGAGCGGTTTTATAAAGCCGTGGCGATGGGGTTGTCGTTTATTACCGAAACAGCAATACAACTTAAAACCAAAGATTCGGCGAATCGGGTATCGGTTGCCATGCGTCTTGCTTTTGCCAATCAGTTTATGACGACGCAGCTTTCTTCTTTTCATACCGATTTCCCAGAGCTTGAATTAAATATACTGACTACTGAGCAAAGCCCTTATAACTTGCTAGATTCAGTGGATATGGCCATTGTGCTTGGTTACGAACCTTAACCGGGGCTACATGCTGATTTATTGTTTTCAGAGGAGATTTTTCCAGTATGCAGTCCGGAATATCTCAAGCAGAACCCAGATTTCACGCATCCAGACGACTTGCAAAATCAATCTCTGTTACATCTACG
Source organism: Candidatus Poriferihabitaceae bacterium (assembly GCA_965237995.1). Classification (GTDB taxonomy): domain Bacteria; phylum Pseudomonadota; class Gammaproteobacteria; order Arenicellales; family Poriferihabitantaceae; genus JAAELZ01. Next base: position 252,233 of record CBDEGO010000005.1, on the reverse strand, counting down.
CGATACCCATTGGGCCGGATTGCGTTGGAAGCCTATAAATTGGACAGTGCTCGGTAGAGAACTAGGCTGTTCAAGCGCTTTACAAGAATCTGGATATACATTGGATAACTATAACCTGCTGGTTCAGTCCGCAATCGGGGGTGTTGGCGTCGCTGTTGGTTGGTTGCACCTTGTGCACGAACAACTTTCGATCAAGCATTTAGTCAGGCCACTAAAAGAAAGCTATAAAATTGACCGGAATCATTATTTAGTGATGCCTGAAAGCCGAGTTGATAGCACACCAGAAAATCAGATTGTTCGACAATGGATATTAGATGTCACTGAGTTTCTTAGGTAAATCATCTATTCAAATTAGGTGTTCAGTCGATAGTGGTTGAGTTTAGCTTGGTATTTGTTAAGACCTGAATCGCGATTTAGGTCTTATTGTGGTTAAAACTAAGACAAAGTCGGTAATCTTTAAGACGTGAGTGAAATCGATATGTTGCTAATTCCTGTGACTTTTGTTCCCGCAATGGCTTTACTACTTTTGCTTATAAAAGTGAAAGGCCTTTCCACTGACAAGTGTTTCAGCCAATTTTTACCCGTATTCCTTGGGTTTGCCGCCTTCCAGTTTTTACTAATCGGGTGTCGGTTTGGTTATGGCTGGGACCAAGCAAGGCTAATACAACCCCTTATCGCAGCGCTTATCCCACCATTAGCTTATCTCAGTTTTCAATCACCTCGATGGCTTGCGGATAAATCCAAGACGTCTTATTTGTTGCACTTGTTACCATTAATAGTCGTGTTGCTAAGTATCTGTTTTGCGCGATATCTTATTGATCTCTCGTTGGGTGTTGTGGCAATTTTCTATGCTGGCTTATTAACCAAGCAAGGGCTAAGAGGGCAAGATGAACTAAGTTGGGTAGCGTTAAACTTAAGCAAAAGCCTGCTTTTGTGGTTATGGATGGTGGTGCTGTTTCTTTTGATGTCGGGGCTGACAGATGTAACCATTGCTGCAGACAACTGGCGCAATCAAGGTATTAATATTCCTAGCATCGTCGGATTGGTCAGCGTCTTTGGTTTGCTTGGGTCATTGTCGTTTCTGCTTATTCGGCCTTTAGCCAATCTACGCAATAAACCCAACGAGCGCACTGCACTTGAAAGCGAGCAAGCCGTGCGGACGGTAGAAAATTTCACCCAATTATTAGATGAAACTAAATTACATCATGACCCAGACTTAACATTAAACAAAGTGGCTAGAAAACTTGGGGTTCCTGCTAGGCAAGTATCGGATGCGGTAAATCGCGTGACACACCTTAATGTATCTACCTTCATCAATAACCGTCGAATTGAAGATGTCTGTATACAGTTGCAAGATAGCGATTTAACGATAACGGAAATAATGTACCGGACAGGGTTTAATACCAAGTCAAATTTTAATCAGCAGTTCAAACGGGTAATGTCAGTTAGCCCCTCGCAGTGGCGCCGTTCTGCGTCAATAACTAACGGCGTTTGAGTGTTGAAACAACCCAGTTTGCCCCGTATTCGTCAGTATTCTGGTATCAGGCTTCCTTTTAGCTTGGGCCATTGTAATTAAAACGCCACATCGTTGACTCTAATAACCTCTTACAATTTAGTAGCGCGAGTCAAGATAGGATGGCGCTCGATTAGACCAAATAAGTGCGAATAAAGCGGTAGAGCAGATGGCCCCTAGAATGTCTAAAGCCATGTCTTTCTGGGCATCCCAGATATCACCTTGCGAGCCTAAGAAGTCTGCTGCATGTTCACCGCCCGCGACTACTGCATAAATCATCTCAATGACTTCGTATAACGCCCCCCAAAAGCCAAGCGCGAAAATACCAAACACGACGGCAACCGTAATGCTGGTAATCCATTTTTTGCGATACGCAAGTTCGGCTGCTGGATAGCCGAACACGCCGACTAAAAAATGGCCCATGCGGTCGAAATTGTTACGACCATCTGGAAAAAGGGAATCGATCCCTGTCATCGCAAGCAACTGATTGCCCCAATCAAACGGTACTCGCGCGAAGGAATAATGGCCTCCAATAGTGTGAATACACAGAAATCCCCACATTAATACATAAGCCGTATTTGAAAACCGGAAGCGCTGGTAGGTCAACACCAATATCGCTACGACAATCATAACTGGCAAGTTTTCAGCAAGCCAAGTGCCGCGCTCATAGGGATTAATCGCGAGTACGGCCATCAGTATTAAATAGGTGACCAGTAGGAAAATAGGCAGTCGATTATTCATGCCTTAGATGCTAATCAGCCTTCATCATTGAAGCAACCTATTCTTTTCAGTTCAAGTAACATCGATGGCATAAAACTGGGCCCATAACGTCGGGTTCAGCTGCGTCACCTGCAATCCATTGGGATGTGTGATTTATTGTTATTTATATGCTTGGCGGAGCATTTTAATAAAAGTATTGGCGATAATAATAAACGTTAATATTGTTCCAATAATTAAAGAAAATACGCCAATGGGTAGAAACATACTTTCTTGAAGAAAACCATTTTCATCTACATACTGATAGTACGTATTTTCTACAAATAGGCTAACAGCGCCAGTTAGTAAAAAAAGTACTGCTGGTAGCGTTACTTTAGATTTCAAACTAGACGCTCTATATTTCTAGGCCTAACGTTTATAAGGGGCGCGTAACGCAGTGGAGCGTCCCAATGAACGAAGTGAATGACTTAATACACTTGTATGGATTTTCTTTCTATATCACTTATGATCATGAGTCCCTTGAAAGTACCCGAGCTAGGTTTTGATATAGAACAGTAATTTTAGAATTGGATTTCATCAGAACAGTAATTTTGTAGCTTTTTTCATCGGGGCAAGTAACCGATAGAACTTGCTTATTTTCTGTAAACGCGCAATCTACGAAACCGTCATCTATCCAACTAGCACTAATTCTATAATCAGGGGTGAATGTCATGTAGTAATAATATTCCGTTATCGTAGTTAAAGCACCGGCACTATGAGAGCCGCTCCAAGCGCCTACAAGCTTATCAGCAAATTCTGAAACTGATTCTTTTTCGATATCAGAGACTCTCTCTTCTAAAATTTTGGTAGAACTGTGAAGTCTTGTTTTAAGAGTGTCAATTTCAGTTCTCAATTTTTTGTTTTCATCAATTAATTGTTGCATTTCGGTCGCATTAGATTCAGCTAATTTTTCAACATCTTCTTCAGTAAATCGGAAAGGCTTTAACTTTTTTAGACGAATGTCTAAAGCAAGAAGCTGATTTTCCTTATCCTTCAATTGTTCTTGCAAATCATCTATTATGTTATTGCTTATTTCATTTGAAGTTAGGTTTTCGAGCCATATTTCAATATTCTCCCATTTAGAAAAAGAAATACCAGCCAAGAAAGTCGCCGCAATGAACCCAAAGGCTGTCATCCATAGCTTTACTGGCACATGATCTTTTAACCAAGTAATCGTAATTTTATCTGTATTTTGCATCAGAAAAAATTTGTCGTATAACGTTGCCATAAAGGGCCGGAGCACGCAGTGCGGAGGTCCAGCCGCAGGCGAACTTTTATGGCCTTGTTAGGCCTATTTAGTTGGCAACTGAAGTAATTCATCAAAATTTATTTCTTCTCCGTAAAATGCCTTATAGCTACCATTTGGATATGATGTAGAGACGCTAAGCCCTATAGAATGTTTTGAATAAAATTTCTTACATACGTCTAATATTGTCTCTAGACTTTTTTTAGCATCAGAATAATCAAGATTGACGGGTGAGTTGAACTTATTAGCTGCAAATTTCTTTGACCAATCTATGGAGTCCTCTTGGTCATGTACTTCCCAACTATTCTCACCATTAGATTCTAAAAGCATTGTTGTACTATAGGATTTACCATGCATTAAGATATTTCTAAGGTTGTTTATTTCAACAATTTTCTGCCTTTGATTTTCGCTCATTGTATCTAGTTTAAGGTGTTCTATTAGGAAAGTGATTTTCTCTAAGCTCCTGGTCATGCTCCAATTAGAAGCTAATTTTTTTAATAGGAAATCTCTATTTTCTTCTGGTATATAGTCATCAGAATCTTTGTCAAAGAGTAATTTGTAACCTAGATCATTAACTAGTGACTCTAGAAAACAAAAACCATGCATAATGCTAGACATAGCAAACTGATGTGCGGACATTTTGTCCCAACCAGTTTTTACCATCATTGCCAAGTCATATGACCGCCTCATAGAGTCAATGGCTTGCCCAATATGGGAATAAGTCAGCGACTGGACAATCGTATGTAAATCCCCTTCAGGTATGACGCTCATAAGTCTCTCGTAGGCCTAACAGTTCGTTATCAAGGGCTTTGTCCTACATAACATCATTACGTGCCGTTAAACTCAGCAACTTCTTCCATTAGTTGATCTGCGGTAAGACCTCCTATTTCTGTGAAATTGCTCTGATGTTGATCTAGTTTTTCTAATATATCTTTCTTTTCTACCAATTTTCGATCAATAAAATAAGCGCTGTCCGAAACGCCTTTTTTATCTAAATAGGTAACTTCAACAACATGCTCTATATCGATATTTACAAAACCGTATTTGACCTTAATTTCTTCACTCATGAATTCATTATAAAGCCTATAAAAGTTCTCGTTATTTAAATGACCTGAAAAAGTTGCTAGTTTTCCAGAAGATACATGATGATCAAAACTAGCTGTAAAATAACCAATTATAGGGATGTATGTTTTCAATCTTTGTTTTTTAAACTCATGATCAACAATGATAAAGGTTTTAACTGCAACGGTTGTATTATTAACAGGAGCGCCAGAATTGATCACATACAGTTCATTATCTACGTACTTTCCTTTCTTTGAATCAAATTTGTATGTTATCTCAATATGAAAATGAGGTTGTAGAGAAATTTCGGTTAATAGTAGCTGTTGTTCACTAACAGTATAGGAAGCATAGGCAACCATTAACGCTGCTGCGCCAATTAATATTGAGGAAACTAGTTCGATATATATTTTATTGTCAGTTAACCATTTTTTCATATGTTCTCATTTACGCATAACATTCGAATAAGCGACTTGCATTTACGCAAGCTCGTTTGATGCTTTGGTTATACATTTTTAAATACTCCATGCATTTAGCTCACTTAATGAAGTTGAATTAATTAAATATGTAACATTATTTGATATTGAAAGCTGTTGTACATTCTTTAACAGTGCTTTGTTAGATAAGGAATTCAGTTTCTCGCTAGAAATTGAAGAGTATTTAGATACATAACCCCACATATGTAATAACGTATTTTCGATTAGTCGCTCTTCAGGGGGCTGTCTTAAAATATCAGTGACCTCAATAGCTATCTTGTGTAGCTCAGTTGCCCCAGATTTCGTAGTTACCCACTTACCAAGGTTTTTATATTCGGTAATGCTACGCGCCATTACGGAATACTTATGGTGCGCCCAAAGCTCTTGAGCATTTTTTGGTAAGGATATGCGTCCAGACTCAAGGTGTTTGTATTTCTCTTTTAGGATATTAATTTGTTCACCAGGTTCATCGATATAAACTTTAGGCCAGACACCAGGTTTCGATCTTAATAAAACTGGGGACTTGTCTGTGTAGCCGCGTAAATTCATCTCAGCAACAAGTAATTTGTGACGTTGTTTTAAGGCCCAACCTAGTCCAATCCATCTTAGAGTTTCAGGGTGTTTGGAATATCCCTTTTTGTTGTATTTTGTTATAGAGACTAATCCGTGTAGCTCTCGATGCTCACCAAGAAGGCTTTGTCTATTTAAATAACCCGGATTAAGATCCCAAATTCTCATACAGTCTTTTAGGTTGTATAACGCCAGCATCACCGGCAAAATAAAGCTGCAGAGCGAAGCGGCGCAGCTTTATTTAGTCCGAGTGCATGCGTTTGTTATGTCCTGGCTAGAAATTCTACTCATGTTGTTAATTTTATCTGGAGTGGTTTTTTCATATCGGACTGGGCGTAATAGTTTTTTGATTCTTCCTTCATTCACTGCTTTTTTTATCCAGCTGTTTAACTGTGTTTTAGACACATCCAAGGTTTTTGTTAATTCATCGACCGCAATTGGCGATTCTAGATGATTAATAATGATCGGTAATACGGCTTCGTAAATGGTATATTCTGGCGTTACCATGTGACTATTTTCTATTGTTGTTTCAGTAGAAACAGCCTCATGTTTGTCATCTGCTTTTGATTTACCGATCTGTGAGATGTTCTGTTCTTTAAGATCAAAGAGGCTTAATTTCTTTTGTTTGTTGCTCTTTACACTTTTAGCCGAATCAGAGAGCTGTTGGCTAAGATTATCTCGACTTATTACTTCTTGCCATTCAATAGCACCTAACTCCAACAGTTTTTTATTACCTGTGGGAATATTTTTACCAGACCGTATAAAAATAGGTAGGGCATTTTCTCGTTTCAGTTCCTCTGTTACCCCAGTCCATGTGCCACCTTTTTTATGTTCAGCACTAACCACTAAGCCATAATCAGCCATGGCATAAATTAATTTATTTCGCCCCATTGCAGTTCCGACCGTAAAGTAGGCATTAGGGTGATAAGGAGATATTAAAAGTAGTTGATTATCTGATATTGCTTTCCGCGCATTGCGTTCAAGACTTTTCTTGAGGAGGTTCTCAGCAAGAACGCCTATTGTAATACCACCAGAATCCAGCGCGGCAGTCATAGCAATTTGATCGACTCCACGAGCCCCTCCAGAAATAACTGGTATATTGTTGTAGGCACATGTCTCAGCTGTTTTACGGGTAAAAGCCTCACCATCGCTATCTACATTTCGTGAGCCAACAATTGCAACGCCGCCACCTCTCAATAGAGATCGGTCACCCACGCCGAAAAGGAGCGGAGGTGCTTTGTCTTTCAGATGTTTCTTATAGCGTGCGGGATAATCACTATCACTCCGGCTTATGATCCAAATGCCATTTCTCTGCCACTCCTCCACAACAAATCCAAGTTGTACGCCTCTACCAAGTAGTGACTTCAAGCGTTCCCTCTCAATTCCAGAGCCTGCTGCCGCCAGATCTAATTTTTCATGCTGAAGTAGATTTTCTGGCCGCATTTTCTCACTGAGTAACCAACGGACTAAAGCGTTATATTCTGCTTGTGTGAGTGGCTTTACAGTGCGATCTTTCCCTAATACTCCGCAGAGCAAAGTTATCGCTTTCGTGTCATTAGTTAAAAAGTTACTCATCTATCAATCCATCCTAGGTGAATTAAGTGCTAGTGCTAAAGGGTAAACTGCCGTGCAGCCTACTTGACGTAACAAAGCAGATACAACAGTAAAAGTCCACCGCGAATCAACCATGTCATCAAGTAACAGGCATGGACTATACTCTTTATGATCAGGACTAATTCTGAAAACACCATCTAAATTTTGTGCTTGCCGAAAGCTATTTTCCATAGTTTTCTGTTGACTATTTTGTCTTACTTTTTCCACGCAAGAAATGAATGGCAGGTTAAGAGCTATCGCCAATCGTTGTGCAAAATCAGGAACTAACCCAGGATGGTTAAGTGACGGGATGCAGGTTACCCATTCAGGCGTAGGGGTGGGATTCCATCCTGCAATCATTTCAACACACGCCGTTACAAGCTCATCTGAAAAACAGTTAGTTTGATATTTACCTGAAGCAACAAGTTGCCCCCACCCCGCATCACGCCACAAACTTAGGGCGCGACCTTCAGATGCTTGCAATTCTGTAGGGATATTCCTTTTTTCAAATTGATGATATTTGAATATACCCTTTACAGGCCATTGCTTACGAGGTTCGATTGGTTGATAATTCCTTCGAAGAAAAAGTGCTGCTTGATTTGCTAATTTGTCGTCGTATTGCTCAGACAGAAGGAGATCAGGATTACAGTTTTTACATTTACCGCAGTTTTGTGAGCTTGGATCATCCAACGCATTTTGAAGGAATGCCATCAAGCACCCCTGATATTCCATATATTCTTGCATCTGCCTCTGTTCTTGTCTCCGAATCTGGGTGATTTCATTCACATACGTTTGATCGATTTCGTAGTTAGCTGCTGAGGCTGTCACATGCCATTTGGAACCAACTTTTGCAATTGGAGAGGGAGATTCTACGGTCAGGTATTTGATTGTTTTATCAATTTGTGACTTTCTAATATTTATAGTACGCTGCATTGATGGTACAGATAAACCATCATCGGCGTTATCAAGTACTTCAAGAATATCAGTGATGTGCTGTTGAGGGGGGAAGGCACTACGGATGAAGAAGTCTGCAATATGATCATCCTCTTCACCACAAAGAAGAATTCCGTATGCTTCTTCAACGGCACGACCAGCGCGACCAACCTGTTGATAGTAATGAACCACAGAAGCAGGTCTTTGAAAATGAATTACAAATTCCAAGTCAGGCTTATCAAAGCCCATTCCCAAAGCAACGGTAGCAACTAGAACCTTTATTTCATTATTAAGTAGTTGTTGTTCTAATTCCTCTTTGACTGAAATGCCATCCTCACGGTTTGGAATTCCAGCGTGATAGGCTGTTGCATTAATTTCGTTAACCTGGAGCCATTCGGTAAGTCGCTCCGCATCGCGCTGAGTCAGGGTATAAATTATTCCACTACCTGGAAGGTTCGGAATAGTCTGTGCCAGCCAAGCCATTCTTACTGCGGGGCTAGGCATGTTTATATTCTGAAGCTTAAGGCTTTCTCTAACCAAAGATCCTCTGATCAATTCAATGTCATTACCCAGCTGCAACATAACATCATTTACAACCCTATTATTAGCTGTTGCCGTTGTTGCTAAAACTGGAACATTGAGAGGAATGGCCTGAAGCACACGAACGATACGTCTATAATCTGGCCTAAAATCATGTCCCCAGTCTGAGATACAGTGAGCCTCATCAATCACAAAAAGCCCAATTCTTTCTGCAATAGCAGAAAGAACATCCTGCCGGAAGGAATCATTTGCAAGGCGTTCAGGGGAAATCAGTAATACATCTACACTATCAGTAGCCAGTTCATTCTGAATTTGATTCCATTCATCGGTATTGGTACTGTTTATCGTTCTAGCTTTAATACCAATTCGACTAGCCGCCTCAAGCTGATTTCGCATTAAGGATAATAGTGGAGAAATTAATAAGGTTGGCCCTGAACCAGACTCTCTAATAAGCTTTGTTGACAAAAAATAAACCATACTTTTCCCCCAGCCAGTACGCTGGACAACAAGCATTCTTCTACAATCTAAAAGATGTTCAATACTATTCCATTGACCATCCCTAAAGTTTGCTTGAGGATTGTTAAGTGCAGTTTGTAAGTAATTTAATGCAACTGTTCTCATGTATGAATTATTCCTACCTTTTTCAGATGATTTCATTAATTTTTTGATGGGCATAACGTTGAGTTAAGGGGCACGTAACGCAGTGAAGCGTCCCAGTCGAAGGCGCTTTGATAGATTTGCTATACCTCATAAGCCTAAACAATTGTCAGTGCAAAATTGTGGCTGATAAGTTTTTGCTTTTTCTATTGTAGATTCCTTTGGAGTACTTAATTGCATAAAATTATCTCTTATCAATCTGATCAATTCCATCAACCTAGAACACTTTCTTCATTTATATATCTTTACATATTCCGATAAAAATGTGTATACCTTGGGTGACAGAATGAACTTAATCTGACAACGCGTTAACGCATCACAAACGGATTAGCCATGGGTTCTTTAGATGTATTGATCCACGTTGTTTTAGTGCGCGTGTAGTCATTAATTGAATCTACGCCGGCTTCGCGACCGCTGCCGCTGTCTTTGAAGCCGCCAAATGGGGCAATCGGTGAGATGGCGCGATAGGTGTTTACCCAAATAATACCTGAGTGAATTTGTTGGGTTACGCGATGAGCGCGAGCTAAATCGTTAGTGAATACGCCAGCGCCTAAACCCAAATGGCTGTCGTTGGCCATGGTGATGACTTCTTCTTCAGTGTCAAATTTAATGGCGCTCATAACAGGCCCAAACAACTCGGTCCGCACGGAGGTAATCTCTTGGCTTGGGCAGGCCAGTAATGTTGGTTCAAAGTAGTAACCCGCTGACTTATTCTCAGGCACCTTTCCTCCGTAAACTAGGCGCGCGCCTTCTGCTACCGATTTGTTGACTACGTCTTTACAACGTTCATGTTGCTCTGCCGTTGCTAATGGGCCCATATGGGTGTCAGCTTCTAGTGGGTCACCGACAATAATGTCCTTTACGCGGTTTTCAAGTTCCGCGATGACTTCATCAAAAATACTAGCATGTAAAAATACCCGCGAACCCGCTACACAGCTTTGGCCAGATGCCCCGTAATTGCCTGCAATCATGCCGTTAACCGCACTTTGAATATTGGCATCTTCAAACACGATTAACGGAGATTTTCCGCCAAGTTCTAACGAAACGGGTGCAAAGTTTTCAGCGGTATTACGGATGATATGGCGCGCTGTATCAGGCCCGCCAGTAAAAGCAACATGCGCTACGTCTTGGTGTTTTGTTAGCGTTGAGCCACAAGGGTCGCCATAACCCGTAATAATATTGACGACGCCCGGTGGAAACCCTGCTTCGTGCACAATGTTGGCGAATTCCAACATGGGAATAGGGGCCATCTCCGATGCTTTTAGCACTACGGTGTTGCCGGCGGCTAATGCCGGGCCCAATTTGGTGGCCGTTAGAAACATTTGCGCATTCCACGGCACAATGGCCGCAACCACACCGATGGGTACGCGTGTGGTAAATACGTGCATATCGGGCTTGTCGATAGGCAAAACATGGCCGTTGTTTTTGTCAGCAAGTCCAGCATAAAAACGATAGTAATCGCTTACATACCCTGTTTGCATACGGGTTTCGGCTAACAGTTTGCCGCTGTCAGTGGTTTCTAACGTGGCTAGGTCTTGCGCACGTTCACCAACTAAGTCAGCGAGACGATATAACAATTTTCCTCTAGTGGTGGCGGTTAGCCCTGCCCAATCGGGGTTATGCAGTGCTGCTTTTGCCGCAGCGACTGCACGGTTTACATCGTCTTCACTGGCGGCGGGTGCCGTAGCCCACGCTTTGTTTGTGGCAGGGTTGGCGGTCTCGAAATGATTTTCACCGTCTTCAAATGCGCCGTTTATGTATTGTTGATAATGCTTCATAGGTCTGCCCTTCTTTAGATAATCAGTTCAAAAGGTAATGTTTTAATTTGCCTTGACGCTAGTCTTTGCAACGCGCCCACTTATCTCATTGCCAAAATATACCCCGAAAACATCATGATTACGTTCTTGGATATATCTTTTAACCATCACCGACATGGCTTTTGAGCTTAGTTCGCTCCATGGTATGTTGTCAAAGTCATAGAATTGGCCATCGTTCAATTTAGGATTGCCAAGACCATGGCAGCGATAGTAGATAGCAAGCGAACCCTTAGCTTCTTCTACGACAGAAAATAATATTTTTTCGTCTAGGTTTAAGCCCAGCTTTTCCAAATAGTGATCTAGCTGTTCGTGCGCATCATCATCTGAATTAGCAGTGGCGTGCGGAAAGTCGAGTTTACCGCCTGTACTCTTAACTAAGTACAAACTGCGATTTTGATCAATAACGATGCCAATACTCGTATGGGCTTGTTTATCGCCGATTGCAGCCAACGCTTTGGGGGCCATACCAACTGAAAAATAATTGCCTTGAAAATAACCCAGCGGTAATTGCGGCGACTGGTCAAACGCGATGACTTCGCCTATTAAAATGAGATGATCACCGCCGTCGATGACTTGGTGCATGGTGCAATCTAGCCAACCCACCGTATCGTTAAATACAGGGCTGCCGGTAGATTTGGTGGTCCATTGGGTGTTTTCAAAGCGATCTTCTATTGGGCTTGCAAATGTATTGGAGAGTTGCTGTTGTGATTCTGCGAGGATATTCACGGCATACTGCTTCGCTTCGCTAAACACTTCGCAGCAATTGGCATTTTTCGCCACACACACTAATACTAATGGCGGCTCTAAGGAAACCGAAGTAAACGAGTTGGCGGTAAACCCAAGCGGTTCGTTGTCTTTGGTCATTGTTGTCACAATGGTGACACCCGTTAAGAATTGACCGAGTGTTTTACGTAGTAGGGTTCGGTCTAGTTCAGTCATTACGCTGTAGAAATTCTTTAATAATGGCGTTGGTTTCAATGTCGTCAATATACGGCGTCATATGACGAGACCCTTGGATGATCGCACAGCTTGCGCCGTCGACCTCATTCGCCATGGCAATGCTCATTTCCGGTGTTGAATTAGGGTCAAGTTCTCCCGTTAAAAATAAAGTGGGGGCAGTGATTTTATTTAAATGCCCTTCGTATAGTCGATCTGACTCAACGAATAGGCGATAGGTGGTGGCGTAACCTGACAGGTTCGCGCGTTGCAAGCAATGACGTAAGTTGCTTTTCTTTGCTTGTAACTCAGCAGTGAGCGGCTCTTCGCCGAACCAGCGAATGAGGGTGGTTTCTAGTTGCTTTAAAGGGCCATTTTCTCGAGCATCCACTACCCGTTGAAGAGCCGCTTGTTGTGCTTGTTTAGGGCGGCAATAAATCGCATTTAGTGGCACTAGGTGTGTCACCTTCTCTGGGTGAGCTAAACCGTAGCCTAGGCAGATAAGCGCTCCGGTTGAATGCCCAATGATCGCTATCTTGTCTATATTTAGATGCGCGCGTAACTCTTCTAGCTGAGCGACATAGTCGTCCATCGTTGCATCTACATCTGGGATCGGGCTGTTTCCGTGGCCGAGCAAATCATAGCTGACGGTTTGGTAGCGGCCCGCGAAAGCATCAATCTGCGGTTGCCAAATGTCTTTATCTAAGCCAACACCATGGGCGAAAAACAACGCGGCGGAGCCTTCGCCGTCAATGCGATAGCTAGTGCCGGCTGGAGAAGTAGAGGCGGATGAATGTTGGGTAGACTTCATTGGGGTAACTGTCTGTCTTGGGTGCTTTAACTTATTGAATCCATGAACTGTGCTAATTGGGTATCCTTTTCAGTGATGCCATTTGCATCATGAGTAATTAATTGCACATTCACGGTGCGATAGATATTGGACCACTCAGGATGATGATCGTGTTTCTCCGCATACATTGCCACTTGCGTCATAAAACTAAAAGCTTCGTTAAAGTTTTTAAATACAAATGTCTTAGTGAGTTTGTTATTTACAACAGTCCAATCTACTAATGAAGAAGATAAATTAAGGAGCTCTGATTCAGACAGTTGTGGCATAGGTTTTATAATGAGCAAATTACGCGGTAGTTTACACCTAAGTTTAAGTTCAATTAAGCAAGTCTGTCGGTTGAATCTATGTTGGTGAACGCATACAGTTCGCGTATTAAAAATATGAATCTCTAACAAATGATGGAAAACAGATTAAACGCCTTATTAGAAAAAAAAGGCGTCTTGCTTGCCGATGGTGCCACTGGATCAAACCTGTTTGAAATGGGCCTAATGACCGGTGATGCACCTGAGTTATGGAATATTGATCATCCAGAGAAAATCAAAGCGCATTATCAGAGTTTTATTGATGCTGGCTCTGATATTGTATTAACCAATACCTTTGGCGGTACGCGTTATCGGCTCAAGCTGCATAAAGCCCAAGACCGTGTAGAAGAGTTAAATATTGCAGGCACCCAACTATTGAAGGAGTGTATATCGGTTTGTGGTCGAGAAGTGTTAATTGCCGGGTCAATGGGGCCGACCGGTGAAATTTTGGAGCCGTCAGGGCCGCTCACTATTGATGAAGCAGCCGACGCTTTTGCTGAACAAGCGATGGCGCTTAAAAAAGGAGGTGTTGATGTGTTGTGGGTAGAAACCATTTCTTCTAAGGAAGAAATGCAAGCAGCGTTGCAAGGCGCGGCGGTGGCTGATATGCCTATCGTGACCACCTTAAGCATTGATACCAACGGGCGCACGATGATGGGTTTAACCGCAGCGGATGTAGTTGAATATGGTGCTGCGATGCAACCTAACCCTTACGCCATCGGGACCAATTGCGGTGTGGGTGCTAGTGAAGTCGTCGCAGCAATTTTGAATATGAGAGCCGCCGCTAAGCAGCAAGGGGTTGACCCTATTATCATTGCTAAAGCGAACTGTGGTGTGCCGGAATATGTGGATGGCGCGATTGTGTACAACGGTACGCCGCAAGTGATGTCAGATTATGTAAAGTTTGCTATCAATGCTGGTGCCAATATTATTGGCGGCTGCTGCGGTACGACACCGGGTCACGTTGCAGCAATGCGTAAAGTAATGGATGAACACGTAAAATCTGCACCCCCTTCTTTAGAAGAAATAACTCAAGTGCTTGGCGAAGTCTCAGTGGGTGCGCAAGCGCAGCTTCGAGGTGAAATGAGTGTGCAAGCGGGTGCCACGGGTGGAGGCGGTGAGTCACGACGATCTAGAAGGCGTCGCGATTAAGTAAAGCGCGTCAAATTACCCATCAAGTTTTCAGCGATATGACAATTACTATATTAGACGGCGGCTTAGGCCAAGAATTGATTACCCGTTATGACGGCGAAATTTCTGGCTTATGGGGCGCACAGGTAATGATAGAAGCACCTGAGTTAGTTGAACAAGTGCATACAGATTATTTTAATGCTGGTGCGCAAATTGCGACAACCAACTCTTACGTGCTACACCGCGATAGGTTAGCGCCTTATGATATGGAGCACGAGTTTACGCGGCTAAATCGTTTGGCTTGTGAGATTGCTGCCCGTAGCAGAGATGCTCATGGTAGCGGCATGGTGGCGGGTAGTTTAGGCCCTACTGGCCGTTCTTATCGCCCAGATTTGGCGCCTTCTGAAGACGAGGCAGCCAGCCTATTTGCGGAAATGGCTGCGATCCATGCGCCGTTTGTTGACTTCTTTATTTGCGAGACGATGTCCTCGGTAAACCAAGCACGCGGCGCCGTGTTAGGGGCGAACACCACCAACAAGCCAGTTTGGCTATCGATTAGTGTGGATGACAAAGAGGGGAGTCAGTTACGCTCGGGCGAAGCCGTTACCGATATATTACCGCTGATTGCCGAACTCGACGTTGCTGCCTTGTTGGTGAATTGTTCTGTGCCAGAGGCCGTGACTAAAGCGATTACAACACTCGGTAAACAGTCGCTACCTGTGGGTGCCTACGCTAATGGGTTTAAAATGATCACCGACGAGTTTAAGCAAGGAGCCACCGTTGAGGCATTGAACAAACGTATAGACTTAACGCCCGATGCCTATGCGGGTTTTGCGCAGGGTTGGATAGACAGCGGAGCCAGCCTAATTGGTGGTTGCTGTGAAGTTGGGCCAGCCCATATTAGTGAGCTGGCTCGGCGGTTTGCTTGAAGCGGCTATTGATGCCTAGCAGGTTAATCAACAGAACAAAAACAGTTGTTAACTCGATAAGTTATTCGATTTCCACCATTTTGAAATCTTCTTTCTCGGCGAAACAATCAGGGCATACCCAATCATCGGGTACATCGGCCCACGCTGTGCCGGGCGCTATTCCATCGTCAGGCCAACCTTCGGCTTCGTCATAGATTAGACCGCAAATAATACACATCCACTTTTTCATTATTGTATTAACTAGTTAGTGTTTAGAGGAGCTATGAGAACCGTGGGCCATAGCCATTTTAATAAATAACTTGGGGATTATGCATATCGTTGTTTGGTCTGCAATCAACAATTGTATGATAGCGGGGTTTAGGCTGGCTTGCTAGCGATAATGATTGCGCGTCGCGGCGCGGGATAACCTTCAATACTTTTGGTGTTGTCAGTTGGATCAAGGCAGCGGTCTAATGATTCAAACTGCATCCAGTCGGTTGCTCTTTGCTCTTGTAAGCTGGTATTGGTTTCCATGATGACCTCGGGAGCTTCATAGCCGATTCGCTCTAGCCACGCACATAAAATAGTCGAGTTGGGTAAGAACCAAACATTACGCATACGCGCATAGCGGTCGCTCGGAACGAGTACCTCGCCATAGTCTGACGGTATAACAAGTGTTTCTAACACTAGCTGACCGCCTGGTCTTAACGCGTCTAAGCACTCGATAAGATGATCTAGTGGAGAGCGGCGATGGTAAAGCACACCCATCGAAAATACGCTATCGAAAAACTGCAAGCGAGGAGGCACTTGCTCCATTGCAAATGGAAGTAAGTACACGGGTAGCGATTTAGATTGATAGCGCCGCAATACCATGAACTGCACCATAAATAGCCAACTAGGGTCGATGCCAAGCACCAATTTAGCTCCGGCCCCTGCCATGCGTAAGCTAAAATACCCATTAGCACAACCCACGTCTAATACGGTTTTGCCTTTAAGAGGTGCAATTTTGTCTTCCAGTCGTGCCCACTTTAAATCTGAACGCCACTCGGTATTAAGGTCAATACCAAAAAGATCATACGGCCCTTTGCGCCACGGCATGAGTTGTTTTAGTTGTGTTTCTAGCGCAATAATCTGCTCGCTTGAAGCGAGGTCCGATTGAATGCTGATTGTACTTTGATCTATAAACGATCTGCTCGCTTTGATATCAGGCAACTGCTTAACCGCATTAAACCATCGTTCAAGGTTGCCGTTGTTTAATTGATCTAGATAAATATCTAATTGAGTAGAGAGCGTTGCCCCCCAAGTGCATTGTTCGAGTGTCAGCTGCTCTGCTATTTGGTCAATACGCAACGACCGTTTTAATTGCTTGTTGAGTTCAGGGGTCAATGCTTTACGGCTAAAATAGATTTAAAATTTAAGCACTGAAACCAAGAGTTTATTTGCGTAAAACCCACGTCTTGCAAGCGCTCGATATGTTGGTTTTCGGTATCAGGAATGAGCACATTTTCGAGCGCGGTGCGTTTTTGGCTAATCTCTAGCTCGCTATAGCCATTTTCGCGTTTAAAAGCGTAGTACAAATCGGTAATATGCTGTTCATCGATAGCATTCTCGAAGCACATCTTTTCGGACAGTAGAAGCGCGCCTCCGGAGTTTAAACCATGGTACACGTTGCTTAATAAACGTGCACGCTGCTGTGGCGGAATAAACTGTAGCGTGTAGTTCATGATAACTAAGCTGGCATTTTCAATCACGGAATCTTGAATGTTCTCAAGGCGTAATTCTTTGGCATGGGTTGTGGATGAGAGAATTTTCTCGCAACGGTCTAACATAGGTTGCGCATTGTCGACGCCAATCAAGGTGCAATCTTGTGGTGCATACTGACTACAAGCAAAGAGACTGGTGCCTAGAGAACAGCCCAAATCATAAATATGGGTGCCTGGCTTTGCATACTCGCCAGCCAGTACACCGGTCATCGCGATGACGGTACTATAACCCGGTACCGAGCGGCGAATCATGTCAGCAAACACTGCACTCACCGATTCGTCAAACTGAAACGATTCTATATCTGATTGGTATTTCGCAAAGCGGCGATCACGCGTCTGCATTGACAAACTAAGCTAACCAGCGGTATTTTTATCCACCCAGCGCGTACCGTCTGGGGTGACTTCTTTTTTCCAAAATGGGGCAGTGTGCTTCAACGCTTCCATTATCGCGCGACTAGCGTCGAAGGCTGCTTTACGATGGGCTGACCATACCGCAACTAAGACGATGGCTTCGCTGGGCTTTATAACGCCGATGCGGTGGGCGATAAGTAGTTGGTCGATAGCGTGATTGGTTGTGTGCGACTGTGCTAATTCAAGTAACTGCTTTTCGGTCATGCCGGGGTAGTGCTCCAGTTGCATTGCGCTAACAGTAGCGCCTTCATTGAAGTCACGCATGCGTCCAACAAACGTCGCGGTGGCACCCATAGCGTTGCTATCTAACTTGCCCTCAGCAATCCACTGTTGCTCTGTCTCACTTAATAATTGCCATGGGTCAAATGTGGCATCTAGTAGCTTTATGCGATGCACTTAGCCACCTGTTACAGGAGGGAAAAAGGCTACTTCGTCATGATCGTTAACGAGGTCGGTAGCTTGTGCGTATGCTTGATTAATGGCGATTAAGGTATTCGCTGTCATCGCTTGCGTGGTGATCTGCTGCCAGACGTCTTGGGCAGTCAGGCCCTCTGCGGCTTCTACGGTAGCTTTTGAAAGGCCAAGCTGTTCACTCAAGCTGGCGAAAACGAGTACATTGATGCTCATCACGCTAGTATAATGCCTGCTCGTATCGAATTTAAGTGACTAATCGCAATGGCATCGTTAAATCGTGAATTAATTCCCGTTAATATGGCTGTTTTAACGGTATCGGATAGCCGTTCTTTAGAGGAAGACAAATCGGGAGATTTATTGCAAAAGCGGGTGATCGACGCGGGTCATCAGCTTCATGATCGAAATCTAGTTAGGGATGACGTTTATCAAATTCGTGCGGTGGTCTCTGCTTGGGTCGCGGACGCCGCCTGCCAAGTCATACTCGTAACCGGCGGTACAGGCGTAACCGGTAGAGACGGCACACCAGAAGCGGTTAGTGTGCTATTTGATAAAACGTTGGACGGAGTGGGTGAAGTGTTTAGGGCGCTGTCGCTAAAGCAAATCGGCACATCTACTATTCAGTCGCGCGCGGTAGCGGGAGTGGCAAACGGTACCTTTATATTTTCTTTGCCCGGTTCATCTGGGGCCTGTGCGCTAGCTTGGGACGAAATTATCATGCCGCAAATGGATTATCGAACGCGGCCCTGCAACTTTGTAGAGCTAATGCCTAGGTTGCTGGAGAAGTAGCAGTTAAATTTTGCGCAATTTTAGCCTAGGGTGCACCCACTTGTAGGTCAATGATACAATCTCTACCAGAAACGCTTGCGATTTAATGCCAATGAGCAAGCCCATGACCTTATTATTTTGAGATAGACCATGAAAAGAACAAGTGCACGTAGCAGTAATATAGAAGACCGTCGTGGCCAGCGTACAGTACGTAAGGGCTTTGCAGGAGGCGGTTTGGGGACCATTATTTTAATCGGAGCAGCTTTATTATTTGGCTTTAACCCCCTGTCCTTTCTGGGTTTAGGTGGTGGAGGTCAGCAACAGTCGTCTGGTCCGATTTCTCAGCAAGACGTTAAGGCGGGTGAATTTGTATCGCAAGTTTTAGACCAAACAGAAGATGTATGGGGTCAAATATTCAGTAATATTGGGCAACAATACCGTGAGCCAACATTGGTTTTATTCTCTGGTTCTACCACTTCCTCATGTGGTCACGCGCAAGCAGCCATGGGTCCGTTCTATTGCCCCGGGGATCAAAAAGTCTATATTGATACCGTCTTTTATAATGAATTGAGTCAAAAATTTGGGGCGCGCGGTGATTTTGCCCAAGCTTACGTTGTGGCGCATGAAGTGGCGCATCACGTACAAACTTTACTTGGGCTGTCTAGTCGTGTGAATCAAATGAAAGCGCAGTCAAGCAAAACGCGCGCTAATGAACTATCGGTACGGTTTGAACTGCAAGCTGATTGTTTGTCTGGCGTATGGGCCCACAACACCCATAAGCAAACCCAAACTCTTGAACAGGGTGATATCGAAGAGGCTTTACGCGCAGCTGCCGCGATTGGTGACGATGCAATACAGCGCAAAACACAGGGCTATGTAGTGCCGGATAGCTTTACCCATGGAACAGGTCAGCAGCGAGCGTATTGGTTTATGGAAGGTTTTCGCTCTGGGCAAGTCGATTCTTGCGATACCTTTTCAGGTAATATTTAACCCAAACTAGTTTTAGCGTTGTAGGGTATTTGATTCGCTTATAGTTTGCGTTTAAGGCTTGGGTATCCTCGCAGGAATACCTAAGCGAAGGTCGACATCCGCTTGCCGCTTTATTTCTTCTATCTGATCGTGCTTGACCGGGTTTAGAGGAATGCCATTTTCCTCTATTTCATTAACGGTAACGACTGAAGGTATCTTGTTATCCGGTGCGGAGGGGATGGTCGATTGCACTTGAGGTGGAGCCAAAAATGGCTTAAGCCGCGGCCACCAAGTCTCTATTAAGCTATAGACTGATAACAGGAGCAAGGCGATGAGGATGAAGGCGAACAGGGTCTTTTTGAGTAATGGCCGATGCTTCTCCTTGGTTATTTTCCGAGTGATAGGCAATGCTTCTTTAGCCGCGGCTTTGACGATTTTGGTATCCACCTGTGCTACTCCTAGGCTATATGCCCCTATGAGTGCGCGATCGCACAGTAAATTAATTAATCTCGGGGTGCCTTTGGTCAGCCTATATATTTTTTTAAGTGCCCGGTTTGTAAATAAGGGGTTTTTACAGCCAGCTACACCTAAGCGATGTTTGATATATTCATCCGATTCGAGTTTACTTAGCGTACCGAGGTGATATCGACTCGTTATTCGTTGTGCAACTTGGCGCATGTCCTGATGGCTAAGTAGTTCAGCTAATTCAGGTTGACCAATCAAGATAATGCGCAGCAATTTTTGCTGGTCTGTTTCCAAATTGGTTAATAGGCGTACTTGCTCTAAGGTTTTTTTAGGTAAATTTTGCGCTTCATCAACGATTAAGATCGTATGCCTATCTTGCGAATGGGTGTGCAGCAATCGTTGGTTTATCTTACTAGTGAGCTCACCGGGTGCGTCTTGTTTTGTATACGAGATTTGTAGCTCATCGCAAATGGTTTTAAGTAAACCTTGCTCATCTAGTTGGGGGTTCAATACCAGTGCTACGTTTACATCATGAGGCACGTTGGCGAGTAAATAACGACAAGCCATGGTCTTGCCAACCCCGACTTCGCCTGTGAGTTGGACAAACCCATTTTTCTCGTTAAGTGCGTATACTAAGTGCGCAATGGCTTCCCGGTGGCTGCTGCTCAGATATAAAAACCGCGTGTCCGGTACAATGGTAAATGGCTTTGAGTTTAAGCCAAAATAGCTCTCATACATGCCGGATGTACTCGCTTTGTAAGCTGTTGAAAGTACGCATCAGCGGGTTAATGGTTAGGCAACTAGTGTCGTTTGTGCTGCATGCGCAAACACGTGTTCTTCTATGGTCCAGTCTTCATTTTTGACAGTCAAAACAATACAAGAAGGGCCGTCGTGTGTGCGTACACGGCCAGCGGCTCCAGGGTTCAGTAACCACGGTAATGCAGTCTGGTCTACTGTGCGTATATGGGTGTGTCCGTAAACGACTAATTTCGCATGGGCGTGATCTCGGCGTAGCGCTGCGTGTATGTTCTTCCAGTTTTCGTCATAGACGCGATGCGAATGTTCTATGACTAATTCGCCTCCTGCCAGATGCAGCGTAGTTTGGTCGGGTATTTGCTCTAATATCTGGTGATGCTCCGCCGCCCAAGTGGCGGTGAAATCATTGTTGCCCTTTACGCTAAAGACGTGCCCTAGCTTCGGTTTAAGCTGGCTTAACGGCGTGAACCCCATTATATCGCCAGCATGTAAGGCAATGTCGCACAGCGTCATTAATTCGGCAATTTGGCTGTTCAGTTCACCATGCGTATCAGACAAAATGCCGATACGTAAATTGCGCTCGCTGGTGAAGTCGTGTTCGGTGGTGACTACTTGCATTTACATAAAGTGTTCAGTCATTCATATTCCTACTAGGGTTTGCTCTAACAGAGCGTATTCGCTAAACTGTTAGCCACATGCCCATCAATCATTGATGGGTAAATCTTCCGATACTAAGAAAAGTTGGAATAGTAGAGTCTTAATGATAACGCGCCTAGCCGATACGAGCAATCTTTCAACCTAACATCAGCTATTTAATGAATGGTAATAGACACCTCTTAACAGTGGATAAATGGGTTAGCGCGAGAACTGGTTTTGTAAAATTGGGGTAGAAAAAGTTGATGAGTATTCGTTCGTTTAATCAATAGTGATGCAAGATAAAGTAGCGTTTGCTGAGCTGATCTACGATAGCACTGACGACATGATGGTTATCATGTCGGTAGATGCTAATGGCGTTTATATCATCGAATCGGTGAATCGGGCTTATCTAGAAGCCCGTGGCCTTGATAAAGTAGATATTGTGGGCAAGCAACCCCACGAAATTCATACCGCAGCAGAAGCGGCCATTGTGATCGACCATTTTAAGCAGTTAATCGAATCTAAAAAGCCAATATCCTATACCGAAGAAATCCAGTTAGTGACCCGAGTAGTGTATGTTGAGACCAAGCTTAGCGCGATTTATGATGTCAGCGGCCAATGTACCCACATTCTAGGTGTTTCTCGAGATGTGGCAGAACAAAGCCACGTGCGTGATTCAGCGCAGCGTCCTGTTTTTGATATAGATGGAGCGATTTCAGGAACAGGTGGGATTGTTAGCGATACCACCGAGCTAAAAGAAGCGCAGGCGCAAAGTGCGGTAGCGCAAGAAAATTTCAAAAAAATGTTTAACGTCGTTCCAATTGGTATGGCCTTAGTCGACCCATTGACGGGTATTGTGTTGGAGGCTAATAATGAATATCTAGAGACGTTAGGTCGCGAACGAAGTGAGTTAGGGCAATTAACATGGAATAGCATGACTCACCCAGAAGAATTGGAGCGAGCTACATTGAACGCTAAGAAGATTCTGTCGGGTAGCACACAATCTTACAAACGTTTAAAGCGCTATATTCATACGGATGGATCAACAGTTTGGGCGCAGCTTAGCGTAGAGGCGCTTGCGGGCATGGGAGTGGAGGAACAACCGAAAGTATTGGTTATGTTACAAGACATAAGCAAGCACAAAGAATCTGAAGCGGAGCTTGAATACAAAACAAGCTTTTTAGCTGCCCAACATGAAAATCCTACGGAAGGGATTATCACCATCAATAGTGAGCATGTTGTGCTTACATACAACCGGAAGTTTATAGAATTATGGAATATCTCGTCTGAGATAATTGCATTAAATTCAGGTCCGGTCGCGTTAAAAGACTTGTTGAGGAAGGTCGTTAATCCGCGGCTAATTATGCGAAATGTACGACGTAAAGGAACCAAGCTAGATTTGACTCAAATAGATGAAGTTGAACTGAAAGATGGCCGTGTTTTTGAGGTTCGTAGTACTGCGATGTTAGGCTCTAACGATCAGTTTTATGGGTGGTTATGGACTACGCGAGACTTGACGCAAATAAAGTTGCAGGAAGAGCAGGTGCGTCGCAGTATGAAAATGAACGCGTTGGCGATGCTTACGGCGGGTATTACCCATGATTACAGCAATATGCTGAGCGTTATACTGGGCTATGCCGAATTAATTTCAAACGGCAAGGGAGAAACGCCGGAGCAAATTCAAGAATATTTATCGCAGATCATTAGTGCTGCACAACGAGGAAAGAGCTTAACGGGCAAACTATTATCGTTCTCAAAATATAGAGTAACTGAACAGGAGCCCGTTGATTTGAACGCAAAGTTATTAGACATGCGAGCGTTGCTTGGTAGCATGCTGGACAATGACGTTCAATTAAGTGTTAAGGAATCGGAAACTCCTTGCTATGCCAATTTAGATTTAAGTGATTTCGAGAACGCAGTCGTTAATCTTGTCCTTAACTCGACGTTTGCAATGCCGCGAGGTGGTCGTTTGACCCTGAGTGTTGAGCATCAAGTTATCGAAACCTTACAAGCAAAAACCTTAGGTGTTCCATCTGGGAACTATGTTAGTTGTATGGTTAAAGACGAAGGTGAAGGGATTGCTGAAAATATTCAGTCCAAAATATTTGATCCATTTTTTACAACCAAAGACGAACGCGGAACCGGGCTGGGCCTGAGTCAGGTGTTTGGTTTTATGCAGCGCAGCGCAGGAACAATATCGGTTGAATCTAAGGTCGGTGAGGGGACGTGCGTAAGGCTTTATTTCCCAGCTATTGAGCCGCCTGTAGCGAGTGATAATGAGTTGCCACGTTTTACACAGGCAACCAAGAGCAAAGTCTTAGTGGTTGATGACGAGCGTGAGCTTCAATCGCTGGTATGCGAGTATTTAAAACGTAATGGCTATGAAGCGCTAGGTGTTTCAAATGCGGAGGATGCGCTTAAAGTGTTAAAGCAACAGCAAATTGACGTACTAATTACCGATATTGTGATGCCCGGGATGAACGGGTTTGAGCTAACTTCCGCAGTTGCTAGCGAGTATCCAGAGCTAAAAATATTGATGACGAGTGGGTATAACCAAGTGATTGATTTAGAGTTTGTAGAGCGTCGGGACAATATTGCTTACTTACAAAAGCCGTATGCATTGGAAGAGTTGGTAGTTGGCATTCAAGCCTTACACTGAAAACGTTGGTAGCGCGCTAATCAGGTAATTATCCTACAAGGTTTAGATCGAATGTGCAGCTAGTGTAAGCACCTTCTTCGCTAGTGATTTGTAACACTCCGCCATGGTTTTCAATGATGGTATTACTAATGCTTAATCCCATCCCTAAACCTTTTCCAACTTCCTTATTGGTGTAGAAGGGCTCAAAAATACGCGCTAATTCGGCCTGTGCAATACCGTGGCCATTATCTCTTATCTCTACGATTACTTTTTGTTGGGCTTTATCGTCATTTTTATCTTTGCTTTCAGATATCCGAGCTGATAATTCTATACGATCATTGTCGCTGCCATTCAACGCGGCGCCGGCGTTGGACAATAAATTAATGAGTACTTGCACGATATGACTTTTAGAGCCTTTCACAAGCAGACTTTGGTCAATCTTGTTGTCAATACGCACCTTTTCCAGCGTTGTTGACGTAAAACGCAAGGCGCTATTGATTGCGCTCGCTAACACAAATGACTCACCCTTTTTTAATTCGCTGGGATAGGCAAACGCGTGAAGATCTTTAACAATCAGTTTAATTCTATCGACCCCATCTCGAATATCTGTGGTTAACTCATTGAGTTCTGCGTTTTCAATGATGTCTTCTTCTTTACCTAATAATTGGACTGCGGCTATCACGTAGTTTAGTGGATTATTCACTTCATGCAGCAAGCCAGCGACTAAGCTGCCAATTGCGCTCAATTTAGCGCTATGAATAAGCTGAGACTCCGCTTCTTTGAGATTTGCAAGTGCGTCGGTTAACTGTTGATTTTGTGCCTTGAGTTCATTTTCTAATTTGATCGTTGTTTTTAAATTGTTTAGGCGCGTTCTAATCTCTAGGCTAGTAATTGGCTTACTCAAGAAGTCGTCCGCTCCACTATTTAAGGCTGCCAACTTAGATTCATCGTCTTGCAACGCTGTGAGAAGGATAACTTTAGTAAACTTTAAAGCAGCACTATTTTTGACGTATTGGCATAACTCAATGCCTTTGACTTTAGGCAGCATCCAATCTAGCAACACGATGTCGGGCTGGTGTTGGTCAATATTTTTACGCGCGCTTTCTCCGTCAGTGCTGACTAGCACTTTAAAATCTTGAGACAAAAAGGTTTTGAGAATGTTACCAAGCTCTATGTCATCTTCTGCAATGAGGAGCGTTGGCAAAAACGGGTCTTGGGGCGACTGGGTGGGTGAAATGTTATTTTTCAGATCATCGGCCAGTGCGCTCAGTTTAGTATTCAGCTCTTGCGCGGTGGCATGTCTGCTTGATTCATTTTGTTCGAGTTCTTTAGATGTTGGTTTGCGGTTATGGTGATCGATAGCAGCATATTCTTTCTCCACCAATAGTTGGTTTTCGTTAGCACTAGGGGATTGATTTAGCTGTTGGTTTAGCTGGTTTAAACTATGGCTAATCGACGCGATAGTCGATTTGACAGATTGTTGCAGTACCTCTTTGACATCCGTATCGGAATCGATACGCGCCAGAGCGATCGTTAAAGCGTTATTTATCTCATGGGCATTTGCGCGAACTGACTTCTTAACGCGGTCATTATTTTCTCGCTGTACTACATTGCGTTCTAGCAGACTAACTAAAGTTTTCGCCAGCTCGGTTAAGCCCTTCTTTTGAGTAACGCTAAGAGTACGTGGGCGGTAATCCATCACGCATAGCGATCCAACCTTAAAGCCTTCTGCTGTGGCGATTGGGGCTGCTGCATAAAATCGGACATGTGGCGGCCCAGTCACTAAGTCATTGTCTGTAAAACGAGGATCCAGTTTGGTGTCGCTCACTTCCATTAAGCCTTCGTCAAATTCAATGGAGCGGCTACAAAAGCTTATACCTCTGGACATTTCATTCATTTCTATCCCAACACAAGACTTGAACCACTGCCTGTCGGCATCGAGAAAGCTGATTAGAGCAATAGGTGCTTCGCATATCGTGGAAGCGACATTGGCGATATGGTCGAACGATTCCTCCGGTTCAGTGCCTAGAATGTGATAGCGCTTCAGCGCGTCAATTCTGCTCTTTTCTATGCCCTTTAGGTCAGTGGTTTCTGAACTCATTGGTGCGATAACGGCGTTTTTTATAAGTAACGTAAACAGGATGTCACTAAGGCGTTTGACACACTAAGATTGGACTGACTGGGTCATGGCCTTTAGATTTTCCTATCTCTACTGACTGATTATTACACAGCTACGCATATACTTGGCGCCTAAACAAATACTAATTCCAGCACGCCAACAGCGCTATGGATTGACGGTTCTACCTCCGTCGATATTGATGATTTGCCCGTTAATATAGTGGCCTTGCTCGATGATAAATAGGATGGTGTTAGCAATGTCCTGTGGGCTGCCTAGCTCTCCCAGCGGAGTACGTTTGAGTAATTCTTGTTGGTCGGCCGTGTTTTGATTTTGCTCTGGCCATAAAATAGCTCCTGGGGAAATACCGTTGACACGGACGTTTGGCCCTAAGCTTTGCGCAAATGATTTCGTCAGGGAAGCTAAGCCTGCTTTGCTTGCGCAATAGATCGGGTGGTCTTTAATCGGTCGATCGGCATAAATATCTACGATGTTAATGATATTGCCTTGGGTCTTAGTTAAGTGGGGCGCCGCCGCTTGACTCAAAAAGAAGGGGGCTTTCAGATTACTATTCATTAATTGGTCCCATTGTTGCTGATCAGCAGTACTTAATGGAGTTGGGAAAAAATTTGAAGCGTTGTTGACCAATACATCTAATTTGCCGAAGCTATCAATGGCATGTTGTATTACGGCTTGACAGCCATCGATGTGAGTTAAGTCTTGCTTGATGCTGGTGGCTGAATGTGGCCGTGAAGACAGCAGCTCATTAGCCAGTGCATTAGCAGCACCTTGTGAAGAATGATAATGTATGATTATGTGCATCCCAGCAGCATGCAAAGTACGAGCGATGCTCGCGCCGATGCGATGCGATGCGCCCGTGATCAGCGCGACCTTTGGTTCAGAGTCTGATGTCACGTTTGTTTGAGTTTGGGCCTTGTTCTTGTTCATTCATTTCTGCATTATCGTAAGTTTTAACTTTGCGTAAGAGTAACTCTATCCATGCCATCGGCACAAGCCAAGCATCAATTACAAACTCACCAAGATCAAATGCAGCAACACTTGCATGCATTGATTGAAAATGTTGGTGGGTGGTTATCATTTGATAGCTACATGGACGCGGTGCTATACACGCCAGAGCTAGGCTATTACAGCAATGGTTTGCAAAAATTTGGTGAAGATGGCGACTTTATAACGGCACCAGAACTAGGTGAAGGGTTTGGTAAGTGCATAGCAACACAATTTGCTCAGGTGCTATCTGAAGACACGCCTAACGTGCTTGAGTTTGGTGCAGGTAGCGGCGCATTAATGGTGACGGTATTGCAACAGTTAGCGGTTTTGGATAGTTTGCCTAGGCAATACTTTGTTATGGAACTCAGTGGTGAGCTGCGAGCTCGTCAACGTGCGCTAGCCGAATTGAAGATTCCAAAGTTAGTCGATCGAATTACTTGGTTAGACGCACTGCCAAATCAGGGTTTTAAAGGCTGCATCATTGCTAACGAAGTACTCGACGCAATGCCGGTGAAATTGCTTGAACGTGAGCAACTAGGAGAAGTAGTAGAATGGGGAGTTAGTGTGAAAGGGGTAGAGCAGGATTTAACCTTGCTTTCAAGGCCAGCGGATCAAAAGCTCGCTTTGCGCTTCAACGAGATGTTAGAGAATACTGATCGCTTGTCGCACTATCGATCAGAACTGGGTCAGCAAGGAGAGGCTTGGATAGCCAAACTCGGTGAAGTGCTGGCAGCCGGTTTACTGTTGGTTGTAGATTATGGATTCAATCAATCTACTTATTATCACGCAGACCGAGATACTGGGACAATCATGTGTCACTATCAACACAAAACTCATGATAATCCGTTATTATCGCCCGGACTTCAGGATGTAACCGCGCACGTTAATTTTACTGCTATTGCAGATGCGGGGTTGAATGCAGGCCTAGAGCTTGCGGGTTACGCACCGCAGGGGCATTTTTTAATGGCTTTGGGTTTGTTAGAACTCGTAGATGAAAGTGAGTCAGTACAGCGTCGATTAGAGCGTAGCCAAGAAATAAAAAAACTAACCATGCCACACGAAATGGGTGAACTCTTCAAGGTGATGGCATTCACTAAGAACTTTGATCAGCCACTAACGGGTTTTTCACAGCTTAACCATGCCGCTAGACTATGGACATAATTCAGGCCGCCGTTCTTGCCTTTGTGCAAGGCTTTACCGAATTTTTACCTATCTCAAGCTCTGGGCATTTGGTGTTGATGCCCAAATTATTGGGTTGGCAAGACCAAGGTCTGGCATTCGATGTGGCCGTGCATCTTGGCTCCTTAGTCGCGGTGGTGATTTACTTTCGAAAAGATGTCCTAGAGATTATTCGCGATACAAGCGGTCAGTTATTTGGAGGTAAAGCGACACCACATAGCCGACTAGGGTGGTCGGTGTTGTTTGCAACTATTCCAGTTGGCGTGGCAGGGCTGTTTCTAAACGATTGGATAGAATTAAATTTGCGTAGTGCGGTAGTTGTGGCGGTGGCTTCAATTTTATTTGGGTTTTTTCTTTGGCGAGTGGACAAACAAGTCGATGGAACTCGATCTACCGCTCACATCAATTGGCGAGACGTCGTGGTTATTGGTTGCGCGCAAGCCGTGGCGTTGATTCCAGGGGTATCGCGCTCTGGAATGACACTATTAGCAGGGCGACTGATGGGGTTGGGTCGGCCAGATGCTGCGCGCTTTTCATTTCTTATGTCTATCCCTGTTATTGTGTTGGCTGGGGGCTTGAAATCGTTTGAATTGTGGCAGTCATCTATTACAATTAACTGGTCATTGTTGGCTTTTGCAATGGTGTTCTCTGGTCTGGTGGCATTTGCTTGTATTCATTGGTTTTTAGGCTTTATAAAGCGCTACAGTATGGCACCATTTGCGTTTTATTTGATGGCATTAGGTGCCGTCATCCTATTAGTATTTTGATACTCTTAATCACCTGGTGTTAAGTCGTCATATTTCATGAAGCTAAGTCGCAAGCAATTTTTAAATAATCCCAATAAGGTGGTCACGTTGATGGGTATGTCTGGCGTGGGAAAAACGACGATGACCTCTTTGCTTTCCAGTGACCAATGGTTCCATTACTCAGGGGACTATCGTATTGGCACTAAATACCTCGAAGAGCCGATTTTAGATAATATAAAGCGCCAAGCGATGCAGGTGCCGTTTTTAAAAGATTTGATTCGTAGTGACTCAATTTATTTTAGCAATAATATTACGGTCGATAACTTAAAACCTATATCAAGCTTTTTAGGGAAAATCGGTGACGCGGCTTTGGGTGGCATGAGCTTAAACGAATTCAAGCGTCGCCAAGCTTTGCACCGAGATGCCGAACGCCGCGCGATGCAAGACGTTGGGGAGTTTATTGACAAGGCCACAGATATCTATGGCTATCCCCATTTTGTCAATGATACCGGCGGTAGTGTCTGTGAGCTGACGGACGACGAAGCTTGGGATGACTTAGCGCAACGGTCGGTAATCATTTATCTAAAGGCTGACGCTAAAATGGAACACGAAATGCTTGCAAGAGCGAAAGCCGATCCTAAACCACTATATTATGACTCGTCGTTTTTAGATCAGCATATTGCTGAATTTATGCAATTAAATGGCTTGAACGAGATAGAGGGCATCGTGCCTGATGATTATGTGCAATGGGTGTTTCCCAAATTGATAAGCCATCGTAAGCCGCTTTATCAGCGAATAGCAGATAAATATGGCTATACCGCTGACGCCAATGGTGTGCTTAATCTGCGAACAGAATCAGATGTGATTGAGTTCATCGCAAACGCGTTGGCCTAATGTCACTTATCGCACACAGTCAGTTACCGACTTTTGAGCGCTTGCGGCTTGAAGGCTTAGAAGTGCTCGATCAAAGTCGAGCTGCTCAGCAAGATATTCGTGAGCTACATGTTGGCATAATGAACTTAATGCCGGACGCTGCACTGCAAGCTACCGAGCGCCAATTTATGCGCATGGTAGGCAGCTGTAACAGAATAGCCCAATTCAAGATTCATTTATTCAGTGCAACTGGCATACCGCGTGGTGAAGCGGCTGCCAAGCACATACAAACGTATTACGAACCCTTTGAGAAAATAAAGTCCTCAGGCTTAGACGCGTTGATATTAACCGGTGCTAATCCAGTGCAAGTTGATATGACGCAAGAACCTTTTTGGGATGAAATGTTAGAAGTGGTGGATTGGGCTAAGTCACACGTCAGCTCAGTGTTGTGTTCTTGCTTGGCGAGCCACGCCTTGGTAAAACAGTTCTACGGCATCGAGCGATATAAACTTCCACAAAAGCGTTGGGGCGTTTATTCTCATCGTATTACTAGAGAATCGCATCCGCTTACCGCGAACATTAACACCCGCTTTGATGCCCCGCATTCACATGTGTATGAAGTCAACGCTGATCAGTTAAGGAGCAAAAATTTGCGCGTGCTCGCGTTGAGTGAACAAGCTGATTTTCATTTGGCGACCAGTGAGGACGGCTTTCGTTTTATCTTTTTTCAAGGACACCCTGAATATGATGTAGTTAGCTTGTTCAAAGAATATAAGCGAGAGGTTACGCGCTTTGTTCAGGGCGTCATTGCAGACTACCCTCCCTTTCCAGAGCATACATTCTCTGCTGCAGCCGTTACTATGTTAGATGAGTTTAGGCAGTCAGTAGAGTCTAGTGGTATAGATTCACGCTCGATGGATAATTTTCCAGAAGAGCAAGTTTTGCCTTTACTTGACAATACATGGAGTGACACCGGCAAAGCGGTGGTTAATAATTGGTTAGGTTTGGTGTATCAATTAACAGACAAAGAGAGGAAAGCGCCTTTTATGCAAGGAATTGACCCGAATAACCCATTAGGGCTGACCTTAGAGCGAAATTAAGCTAAGCTCGCCCTACCTATTAGAGTGTTAAAAAATGAAGTGTTTAATTGTAGATGACGAAGGGCTAGCCCGTTCAAGACTGAAACATATCTTGGGCGATGTCGACGAATCATTGAATGTGATTGAAGCAGATAACGGTAAAGAGGCGTTAGCTAAATGTAACGACTATGAGCCTGAATTGGTTTTTTTAGATATTCGCATGCCCGGCATTTCCGGAATGGAAGTCGCGCAGCATTTAACAGCCTATGAAAAACCACCCGCGGTTATTTTTACAACCGCTTATAATGAATTTGCTTTGGATGCATTCGATGCCAACGCAATTGATTACTTATTAAAACCGATTCGTCGCGAGCGTCTCAAACAGGCTTTGAAGAAACTGCGTCCTTTTACCTCTGAGCTAAAAGGAAAGCTACCAGCTGAAGAAGCACGGCAACATATTGCACTGACCGAACGCGGTAAGATAAAACTCGTGCCGATCGACAAGATCGTTTACTTTCGTGCGGATAATAAGTATGTGCGCTTGCGTACGACTAAGCGTGAGTATGTTATCAGCGAAGTGTTGAATGCTCTTGAGGAAGAGCTAGCGGATCAATTTATCCGCGTGCATCGTAACTCCTTGGTGGCCAAATCGCATATTAATCGTCTAGAGAAAGACAACGACCAAGGTAAGTGGTATGTGTTTTTTCGTACTATTGAAGACTCGATTGAAGTAAGTCGTCGGCAAACCACTAACGTCAGAAAGTGGTTAAGAAATAAGAGTTAGTTTTAGGGGCGAGAGCTTTAGGTTAGCTCTGGATTTTAATGAGGCTGTGATTTGCTTCCTCAAGGCTTTGCTCGAAGTAATGCCGATAGTAATCTAAAGTTAACACGCCAACTAGCGGGGCACTTAGCGTTTCGCCATTATTTCCGAGAAACAGCACCGTCGGGGAGAAATTTACAGTCAGTTTCTTAGAAAGTTGTCGGTGTGTTGTTTTTTGGCCGTCGAAATCAATGACTGCTTGGCTACTGTCCATCACGACTTCTCGCAAGGTAAAGCGCTCGTCACTAGGTAGAAACTGAAATATATTTTCGCGTAATTGTTCGCAATAGTGGCAGTCACTCGCCGTTACAAACAGTACAAGTGGTTTGCTGTTAGTTTCTAAAAACAGGCCCTCTGAACTCAGATTTTGAGCGAGTTGAATATCGTTGGCGATGACGGAATGTGGCATCAAAGCAACAATGAATAAGGTGCAAAGTAATCGTCGAAGCTTGGTGTTCATCATTTATATTTTAGTATATCGCTATAGATGAAGGGTACGAAATAGTGTTTTACCATGGTCCCTATTCGAGTGATAGGAGATAATGCAAGTTCAATTATAATGAAATTATGTAATGCGTAGGCAGCTTCGGCAAAAACTTGTCAACTCTAATGACCTGAGAGAAATCAAGCAGCTGCGCTCTATTCAAGGGTTGATTCAAAGTCCGAAAATTTGGCATGTCACACGCCACAGCGTTGCAAAAGCAGTGGCGGTGGGTTTGTTTAGTGCGTACTTACCGATGCCGTTTGAAATATTGGTTGCGGCGGTACTCGCTGTAGTCGTTAGAGCAAATCTGCCTATCTCGGTGTTATTGATTTGGATATCTAACCCATTTACTTGGTTAATTCTTTACGGCCCCCCCTACTTGTTAGGGGCTGCATTGCTGGGTCAACCAGAAGTGCCCATTCAGCAGCTAAGTGTTTCTTGGTTAACACAAAACTTATCAGCCTTGTGGCTAGGATGCATCATCGTTGGAATTGCCATGGCGGCAGCGGGGTATTTTACGGTGCAATTATTATGGAGAATGGAAGTGGTTAGCGAGTGGGAACAGCGTCGCGAAAATAAAAGGCGTGAGAAAGAGTTGCCTGCGCAAAAAAAAACGCGATAACCCAAAGATTATCGCGCGGTGCAAAGGAAATGTAGCTGACTTATTTTTTTAGTAAATCACGAATTTCACTCAGCAACACTTCTTTAGAGTCAGGGCCGGGATCCTCAGCGGCTTCTTCTTCCTCTTCACCCTGTGCCTTGTTAGCTGCTTTAACAACCATGAAGATGGCAAAAGCAACAATCAAGAAACTAATAACGGTATTGATAAATAAACCCCAGTTAATAGTTACTGCTCCTGCTTCTTTCGCCGCCTCTAGTGAAGCATAGGGGCCAGCAGATGTGCCTTCCTTTAGGACTTGAAAAACGTTGCTAAAATCGACACCTCCCATTAACAAGCCGACTGGTGGCATGATGACGTCTGCGACGAAAGAGGTAACGATCGTGCCAAATGCCGCACCGATTACGATACCTACAGCCATGTCCAACACGTTGCCCCTTAATATAAACTTCTTGAATTCCTCAATCATTGCATTTTGATGTAATTAGTAAAGGCGATATTATAGCAATAAATGCATTTAGTAGGTCTATGCCAGTGGATAAAAGGCTGTAAGATATGACAGGCGTCGCTTTCACTGAGATTTGGTCTGTTTCCTTCTCCCTCATGAAGATTAAGCTATCTTTAGCAGCTAAAATTAGTACAAATTACGGTGGTCTGATCTTGACGCCTAGAGCTCGTCAGCATACCCTTAAGTAGATAATTTAATAACACCAAAAGTATGACTGAATTCAAAAGACCTTGGCTAACACTTAGTTGCAGACTCGGTTCGATACTAGGCTTTTGCCTGCTCATATCAGCTTGTGCGACTAATCCAGTGACAGGTAAGCGAGATTTCGTTTTGATGTCGGAAGAGCAAGAAGTTCAAGTCGGTAAAGAGAATCATGCACAAATCTTAAAACAATATGGGGTTTATGATAACCCGCAGTTAGCTGCGTTAGTCAGCGAGCTGGGGCAAAAATTAGCTAAGCAAAGCCATAGAGCGCACCTGGATTTCAAATTTACTTTATTGGATTCTCCGGAAGTCAATGCGTTTGCACTACCAGGCGGTTATATTTATATAACGCGAGGAATTTTAGCTTATCTCAATAGTGAAGAAGAATTGGCGGGGGTGTTAGGGCACGAAATTGGCCATGTAACGGCAAGACATGGTGTAAGACAACAAAGTGCCGCTCAAGTGGGTGGCTTGTTGGGCGTGATCGCGGCGGTCGCAACGGGTAGTGCAGAAGCGGCAAAAACGACAAACTTTATCAGCTCTGCATTAGTGAGTGGTTATGGTCGCAGTCATGAGTTAGAGGCTGATCGATTAGGCGCTGAATATTTGGCGAAGGTTAATTACGATCCGGAATCAATGCTTGAAGTGATCGGGGTGTTGAAAGACCAAGAAGAATTTAATAAACAAAAAGCGAAAGATAGCGGTAAGCAAGTACAGGGGTATCACGGCGTATTTTCATCGCATCCTGATAATGACTCGCGTCTACAAGAAGTGGTTCGAGCAGCGAAAAAATTCCAAAACCCTGATGCGGTTTCTCCAGACCCGGCAAAGTTTTTAGAACTCGCTGATGGAATGGTTTTTGGCAGTAGTGAAGCCCAAGGAATAGTACATGGCAATAAGTTTTATCATAAAGAGTTAGACCTGAAGCTTGCATTTCCAAAAGGGTGGCAACTACGAAATATGCCTGAAAAATTGCTGGCTATCTCTCCGGACAAAAAACAGATGATGCAGTTTTTATTGGAAGACAACAATCAATCTACACCTCAAGCTTTTTTAAGAAAGAGCTTTCCGGACATACAGCAAGAACAGCGCGTGCATAAAACAGCTTTTGCTGGAGTGACACCGTTAGAGTCTCCTTGGGGTAAAAAAAATGGCCGTGTAGCCGCAATTAAACGCTCGGATAAAATGTTTGTGTTGATGACAGTGGGAGAGCAATCTACCCCCAATAAGACTTTTTTTGATACGGTACGATCTTTTAAAACTTTGTCTAGGGCGGATAGAGACCTCGCTAAAAGTAAAAAAATCGACGTAGTGCGAGTAAAACGCGGAGATACTTATGCCAAACTTGCACGACGCGCCTCTCTTGATGATTACGCAGTGGAGCAACTCCGATTGTTAAATGGAGATTATCCCAACGGCGAGCCAGAGCAGGGCCAATTAGTCAAAATAGTGCGATAGCGCGAAAATTTTTTGTTACTTTTAAACCTACAGTTAAAAATATGATGTCTTTTAGTGATCGCGATGGAGTGATTTGGAGTGATGGCGAGTTAATCCCATGGAGAGAAGCTAAAACACACCTTCTGACTCACACTTTGCATTATGGTCTGGGTATTTTTGAAGGAGTGCGTGCCTATGAGACGGATAGAGGGCCTGCCATTTTTAGATTGCAAGACCATACTAAGCGCTTCTTCAATTCGGCCAAAATATTGAATATGAAGATACCATATGATGCGGATACGTTAAACAATGCGCATCAACAGGTGGTTAAAGAAAATAACCTAAACAGCGCCTACATTCGTCCACTTGGTTACTATGGCTCTGAAGGGATGGGCATCCGAGCAGATATGTTGCAGACACACGTGGCCATTAGTGCTTGGGAATGGGGTGCTTATTTGGGTGAAGATGGGATGAACAACGGTATTAAAGTTCGAACATCTTCTTATACGCGTCACCATATTAACGCGACTATGTGCCAAGCAAAAGCTTGCGGGAATTACATTAATTCAATCTTGGCCTTGCAAGAGGCAATTGCAAGTGGCGCAGAAGAAGCGCTGTTGTTAGACGCAAGTGGTTTTGTGATGGAAGGTTCTGGTGAGAATATATTCTTGGTCAAAGATAAAGAAATTATTACTCCTGACATTACTTCCGCTTTAGATGGCATTACGCGACAAACCGTTATGACTTTGGCACAAGAGTTAGGTTACGTTGTAAAAGAAAGGCGCATGACGCGCGATCAGGTGTATCTGGCGGATGAGGCCTTCTTCACCGGCACCGCAGCGGAAGTCACACCGATTCAGTCTTTAGACGGACGCGTGATCGGTAACGGCGCGCGAGGCCCAGTCACTGAGCAATTGCAAAGCCTGTATTTTGACGTGGTGTACGGTAGAAGCGACAAGCATCTTGATTGGCTTACTTTCGTTTCGTAATCGCTTTCAGTAATGGCAAATACGATAAGCTGAAGTCGTACATACACATTGACTAAACGATAGGCATTGGCCTAATTGTATATTGAGTAATCAGTCAGCGCTTTTAAATCGTATCTTGGTTGTCGGGCCTGCTTGGGTAGGTGATATGGTGATGGCCCAGTCATTATTTATCCAGCTTAAGCGCGATAACCCTGATTTGCATCTTGGTGTTATGGCGCCGAACTGGTCGGGCCCATTGTTAGATAGAATGCCAGAAGTAGACGAGCGTTTTTCGCTGGCGGTAGGGCACAAAAAGCTGGGTTTGAAGGCACGTTGGGCGGTCGCGCAACGCATTAAGGCCAGTCAGTTTGATCAGGCAATCGTGCTGCAAAGGTCGTTTAAATCTGCGCTAGTTCCTGCGATGGCGAGAATAAACATTCGCACGGGATATCTAGGTGAACAACGTTACGGCTTACTGAATGATATCCGCCCGCTCGACAAAACCCTTTTGCCGATGAATGTGCAGAGATTTTTGGCGCTAGCTAATTCACAGGCATCTGTACCGACCATTGTGCCTAAGCCTGCTTTGCAGTCTAATCAGGAAGATCGACAGCAAGTTAAAAAAGAGTTTTATTTGCACGGTGAAAAAATATTATCTCTTTGTCCTGGTGCTGAATTTGGCGACGCAAAGCAGTGGCCAGCGGCCCATTATGCCAGCGTCGCCTCTGAGAAAATAAAGCAAGGGTGGCAGGTGGTGTTATTAGGTTCAGCTGGCGATAAAAAAATAGTAGATGAGATCGCCGCCCAATGCAAGCAGCCCGTTGTGAATCTAGCGGGCAAAACGAGTTTAGGGCAAGTGATAGACATCATCGCGAGTTCAGATGCGGTGGTATCTAATGATTCAGGCTTAATGCATATCGCTGCGGGTTTAAACGTGCCGTTAGTCGCGGTATATGGGTCTTCGTCTCCCGACTTTACGCCGCCATTATCCGATAACAGTCAAATAGTAAAATTAGATTTATCTTGCCAACCGTGCTTTAAGCGGAGCTGCCCGCTTGGTCATGTAAACTGCTTAAAGCAGCTTGCCCCACAAGAGGTGTTGCGCCGAGTCAGCTAAGTAATTTTATTAGTGCTGGTACAAGTAACTCTAATAGAAACTACCAATGGTAAAATAGTAAAATACGTGGTTTCGTAGGGTGATGAGACCAGACTATGCAAATTTCTGATTTTTCCGAGGAACAGGTCGCAGCAGTGCAGGCCATTGTCGATAGGCATGTCGGCGAACCGGTGGATATTCAGCTCGCTGATAGTGATATACAGCTTGATCAAAGTAGCGACGAAGTAGCAACTTGCCCTTTGCTATTTTGGACAGCGGGAGACTGTAATTTTGCGTTAATGCGAACGGGCGAAGAAAAATTTGAAGCGCGCTTTTTTTATTCTCCACAAAAGCAATTTAATACAGCTCAAGCCTCTTTTAATACGATAGAAGATTGCGCTGAGGCAGTGTTACAGGCCCGTGCTGATCGTGAAGATCAGCAGCAGGGAGCAGAGGGTACCGATATTAATGTTCAATTAAATTGAACCAAGAATAAGTAAACAGACTTAGGTTATGAGCGACAAACAAAACGCGTTTTACGCACAATCTGGAGGAGTTACCGCAGTCATCAATACTTCTGCCGCAGGCGTCATTGAAACAGCACGCGCCCATAGCGATAAAATGGGTACGGTCTATGCGGGAAAGAACGGAATTATCGGTGCATTGACTGAAGAGTTGATCGATACCAGCGCGTATTCTGATGAAGAAGTTGCGGCTCTAAAGCATACGCCATCGGGTGCGTTTGGTTCCTGTCGTTACAAGCTTAAAAGCGTGCAAGAAAATAAGCGAGAATATGATCGATTGATAGAGGTTTTTAAGGCGCACAATATCGGTTATTTTTTTTACAACGGAGGCGGTGATTCGGCTGATACTTGTCTTAAGGTTTCGCAGTTGTCTGAGACGATGGGTTTTCCGATAAAGGCGATTCATGTTCCAAAAACCGTTGATAATGATTTACCTATCACTGACAACTGCCCAGGCTTTGGCTCAGTAGCAAAGTACATCGCCATTTCTACCTTAGAAGCGAGCTTGGATGTCGCATCGATGGCTAAAACTTCTACTAAGGTGTTTGTGCTTGAAGTGATGGGTCGCCATGCGGGTTGGATTGCGGCAGCGGGTGGCATGGCCTCAACCGATCTGGATATCCCAGTGCTTATTTTATTCCCAGAAGTGGCTTTCGACCGCGCCGCATTTATGGCAAAGGTGCAAGAAAAAGTAGAGCAGTATGGGTATGTCTCGGTGGTGGTATCTGAAGGCGTGCAAAACCAAGAAGGGAAGTTTCTGGCAGACCAAGGTTTAACCGATGCATTTGGACACGCTCAATTGGGAGGGGTGGCGCCAGTCGTCGCGAATATGATCCGTGAAGAACTAGGGTATAAATACCATTGGGGCGTTGCAGACTATATGCAGCGCGCGGCGCGTCATATTGCCTCTAAGTCGGATGTTGACCAAGCCTACGCCTTGGGTGAAGCGGCAGTACAATTAGCTATTTCAGGTAAAAACTCGGTTATGCCAACGGTAGATCGAATTTCTGACAACCCTTATGAATGGAAAATTGGTTCAGCTTCGCTTGAAGACGTGGCCAATGTAGAAAAAATGATGCCTAAATCATTTATCACCGAAGATGGTTTTGGGATTACACAGGCGTGCCGAACATACTTGGCACCATTGATTGAAGGTGAGAATTACCCGCCATACAAAAATGGCTTGCCGCACTATGTACAATTGCAGCACCATTTGTTAGATAAAAAATTACCCTCTTTCGAGATCTAACATAGAAAGTGATACTAAGTAGATACGCGCTTAAGATTTTGTGGAGAACCAATACGTTTTAAAACCAAATAATTCTCTAAACTCGCGCACCTACTATTTAACAGCTGCTTTAGTCAGTTTGTCGGTGGCATTGCTTAGTTTACGGTTTGTGTTCATGGGGCTGTGGCTCATTATTCCGTTCGTGATCTTTTATACGGGGTTGCTACTTTGGTCTATGAGGCAAATGCAAAAAAGAGCGGCGTTGCGTGAAATAATTACCATCGATTCGGAACATTTATCGATAACCCATAGAGCTCCAGCAGAGAATAATCGTTGGTTGTTTAAGTTGGTATGGGTGCAAATAAAGTTGCAGCTATCTGTTCATCCGTGGTGCGATTCTCGTTTATTGATTGGTTCCCATGGTCAATGGGTTGTATTGGGTGAGTTTCTGACGAATCAAGAGCGCTCTTCGTTAGCGCGTGAATTGCGTCTGGCTATTAGCAATCGTAAATATAGCTAGGTGTTTAAATGCGACAGATATAATAACTTGTGTCTCTAAGCAGTGTAAAATAAGCTTAGTTTACACTGAGGTGGCTTGCGCTATTCGGGGCGGCCGGTAGTAATTTTAATAACAAATGCGAATATTGACGATGAGTGAGGTAGGGCCTTTATCTGTACTGAAAAGCGCTTTTGCGGGCTTGTTAGGTGTACAAAGTAATGCCAATCGAGAGCGTGATTTTCAAAGCGGCAAGTTCTGGCATTTTTTTATAGCTGGTCTTATCGTAACGGGTATTTTCTTGCTCACGGTTTATTTGGTCGTTAAATTCTTGATATTAGGCTAGTGATGAGCCGTTCTCGATTTGCTGTGCTAAATGCGGATTTAAACGAGGTTATTCGAAAGATGAAAAAGCTTCAGCGTAAAATTGCAGCAGATTCTCAACCCCTGTCAATGACCGAACTGGGCAAGCTGACGAAATTGGGCAAGAAGTACGCGAAAATAGTCAAAAAGCTATCAAAGTTAGAAGAAGAATCGGCTGGATAAATAGGTACAAGTGATTTGTTTAAGGCGAGTTACCCTCGTGTTCATTGGTACCAATAAAATAACG
Organism: Candidatus Poriferihabitaceae bacterium; assembly: GCA_965237995.1. GTDB lineage: Bacteria > Pseudomonadota > Gammaproteobacteria > Arenicellales > Poriferihabitantaceae > JAAELZ01. The sequence goes on along the minus strand of CBDEGO010000005.1, from coordinate 212,134 downwards.
ATTTTAGCTGCTGATTAAGACGCTCGACTAATTGCAGTTAGCCATAGAATTCGATACTATCCGCGCTATTAGCGAAACCAGAATAATCAACGCAATCGAGTATAAATATTTAACCGTAATAAACGGTTTGGTTGGTGTAACAACGAGATGCAGCAACTCGACAGTTCGGTTAAGCGATAAAGAAAAATTAATAATATTTTGAGGTGTTCTTAAATGAATAAACTGTTCAGAGCGGCAACGGCCTTTTTCGGCTTAGTCAGTACACAATTTGCGCAAGCAGCTTGGGACATGAATATGCGCCGAGGGGCGACAGATGTCAGTAGCGACATTTTCGACCTGCATATGATTGTACTTTGGGTGTGCGTTGCCATTGGTGTCGTGGTTTTTGGGGCGATGATTTGGTCGATGATTTATCATCGAAAGTCGAAGGGTTATAAAGCCGCTACGTTTCATGAAAGCACCACCGTTGAAATCATTTGGACCATCATCCCTGTCATCATTTTGGTGGCGTTAGCGATTCCAGCTGGAAAAATGCTGATCAAGATTGAAGACTCTAGTAACTCAGACATGACTGTCAAAGTAACGGGTCACCAATGGAAATGGGAGTATGAGTATCCAGAAGAAGGTATTCGCTTTTTTAGTAATCTAGCGCAATCTAGCCGTGATGCAGCTGCGAAGGACTCAGGGATTAATCCAGCTACCGTTGATAACTATTTGTTGGAAGTTGACAACCCTTTAGTGTTACCAGTAGGTAAAAAAGTACGTTTTTTGTTGACGTCTAGTGATGTAAACCATGCTTGGTGGACACCAGATCTCGCGATTAAAAAAGATGCGATCCCTGGGTTTATAAACGATATGTGGGCGACCATTAACGAACCAGGGACTTATCGCGGTCAGTGCGCTGAATTGTGTGGCAAGGACCACGGTTTTATGCCTGTGGTCGTGGTCGCTAAAACGCAAGAAGACTATGATATATGGGTTGCCGAGCAAAAGTCAGCTGCACAAGCAGAAGCATCAGCGGCCACTAAACAGTGGTCTAAAGAAGACTTAATGGCTAAAGGTGAGGCGGTTTACAACACCTCATGCGCAGCTTGCCATCAAGCAACGGGAGCAGGTATTCCGGGTGTATTCCCAGCGCTAATCGGTAGCCCATTGACAGTTGGGGATACCGTTGACGGACATATAGATGTCGTTATGAACGGTAAAGCAGGAACGGCAATGCAAGCATTCGGTGCCCAGTTAAGCGATGCTGATTTGGCTGCGGTGATTACTTACGAGCGTAATGCGTGGGGTAATAACCCAGAAGGCGGTGAACAACATGTTGTTCAACCAACCACTATTCAAGCTAAGCGTTAAGTCGGCGGCAAAACAATTTTCGAGGAATTATCATGAATGCACATGTAGTAGATGATCACGATCATGACCACCACGGCCCAGACAAGGGTTTAATGCGTTGGGTCAGAACCACTAACCATAAAGATATCGGTACATTATATTTACTGTTTTCGCTGCTTATGTTTTTCGTTGGCGGCGCAATGGCGTTGGTTATTCGAGCTGAATTATTTCAGCCGGGCTTACAATTTGTAGACCCGAATTTTTTCAACCAAATGACCACGATGCACGCGCTGATTATGATCTTCGGTGTGGTGATGCCGGCATTTGTTGGTTTGGCCAACTGGATGTTACCGATCATGATTGGTGCGCCGGATATGGCCTTGCCTCGCATGAATAACTTCAGCTTCTGGATCTTGCCTTTCGCTGGTGCGATGTTGCTAGGCACATTGCTGGTTGAAGGCGGTGGCCCTGCTGCGGGTTGGACCATGTACCCTCCATTAGTTTTGCAAGGCGGTAAGTCATTCCCAATGCTGATTTTTTCAGTTCACCTGTTGGGTATTTCTTCAATTATGGGTGCGATTAATATCGTTGCGACTATCATGAATTTACGTGCCCCTGGCATGACTTACATGAAGATGCCTTTGTTTGTTTGGACTTGGTTCATTACCGCCTATTTGTTGATCGCGACTATGCCGGTATTGGCAGGCGCGGTGACGATGTTATTGACTGACAAATACTTTCTGACGAGCTTTTTTAGCGCAGCAGGTGGTGGTGACCCGGTTATGTTCCAGCATATCTTCTGGTTCTTTGGTCATCCAGAGGTGTATATCCTCATCTTGCCGGCGTTTGGTATCGTTTCGCAAATCATCCCGACTTTTGCACGCAAGCCACTGTTTGGTTATAGCTCAATGGTTTATGCAACGGCATCGATTGCTTTCTTGTCGTTCATCGTATGGGCGCACCACATGTTTACAGTCGGTATGCCGGTGGTGGGTGAGCTATTCTTCATGATGGCAACGATGTTAATTGCGGTTCCAACAGGCGTAAAAGTATTTAACTGGGTTTCCACTATGTGGCAAGGTTCAATGACATTTGAAACGCCTATGTTATTTGCGATCGGCTTTGTCATTATGTTTACCATCGGTGGTTTTTCTGGCCTGATGTTAGCGATGACCCCTATCGATTTTCAATATCACGATACTTACTTTGTTGTTGCTCACTTCCACTATGTGTTGGTGCCAGGCGCAATATTTTCCATTATTGCCGCGGTGTATTACTGGATTCCAAAGTGGACAGGTAATATGTATGATGAAAAGTTAGGCAAGGTACATTTCTGGTTATCTACCATTTTCGTAAACGTTCTTTTCTGGCCGCAACATTATGTGGGCTTAGCGGGTATGCCTCGTCGTATTCCTGACTATGCGGTACAGTTTGCGGACTTTAATATGGTTTCTACTATCGGTGCTTTCGGTTTTGGCCTAAGTCAAATCTTGTTCGCGATTTTAGTCATCAAATGTATTCGCGGCGGTAAAAAAGCAACTGATCAAGTATGGGAAGGGGCAGAAGGCCTAGAGTGGACATTAACGTCACCTCCGCCCTATCATTCTTTCACTGTGCAGCCTGACGTAAAATAATTTGTAAGTAGCAAGCTGGCTTTTCCTCATAAGCCAGCGCCTACCATCATAAAAAATGACAGACGATAACACCAAGAAAAATATCAACCGCACAGCGATCATTTTAGGGTTGCTGGTGGTGGTGATCGTGGCGTCATTTTTCTATTTAGTGCATACGCAAGTGAAATGATATCTAAGTCGCGTCGCAACATTGGTAGGCTATTCGTCATTCCCATTGTCATGTTTGGCTTCGGTTATTTGATGGTGCCGATTTATGATGTCTTTTGTGACATTACCGGTATCAATGGTAAAACGGGCACGATTAGTGAATCGGTTGCTTCAACATTAGAAGCGCAGAAGGAAAGAACCATTCGGGTAGAGTTCACTTCTACGGTCAATCAAGAAGGCCCTTGGGAATTCAAGCCAGACACGCTAAGTATGGTTGTTCACCCGGGGCAATCCTACACCACTAGCTATACTGCCCGTAACAAAGTAGATAAGGTGTTGATCAGTCAGTCAGTGCCCAGTGTGGCGCCTTCAAAGGCAGCGGCACATTTTAATAAAACAGAGTGTTTCTGTTTTACAGAGCAAAAATTTGAAGCCTTAGAGCAAAGAGCGATGCCAGTGACCTTCATCATTGATCCGGATGTGCCGGAAGATGTTGATACCGTCACTTTGTCATACACTTTGTTTACTAAAGGCGATCACAATAACGGTTAATTATATTTTTTAAGAGGCAAACAATGGCCAATTCTTCAGATAATCAATATTACGTCCCACATGGTACAAACTGGCCGATCATCGGTTCGATTGGTTTGTCTACTCTGCTCTGGGGCTTTATACAATTTTTGAACGAAAGCACGAATGGCAAGTACATCATGATCGTTGGGTTGGCGATTCTGATCTACATGTTCTTTGGTTGGTTCGGAGAAGTGATTCGTGAAAGTGAAAATCATCAATATAAAGCATGGGAAGACAAATCATTTCGTTTAGGAATGAGTTGGTTTATTTTTTCTGAAGTCATGTTCTTTGCCGCGTTTTTTGGTGCGTTGTTCTACGCGCGAATCTTATCCGTGCCGTGGCTAGCAGGTGCGGGTGATGAGGTTGAAACCAACCGTTTATTATGGGAGGGTTTCACCAATGTATGGCCAACCAATGGGCCGGGTGATGTGGGCGGTGCCTATCAGGCAATGTCTTGGAAGGGGTTACCCATGATTAATACGCTTATCTTATTAACATCAGGTGTAACATGCACGTGGGCGCATCATGCGCTAAAGGCCGGTAATCGTAAATCTCTCATTATTGGGTTAGCGCTGACTGTGATATTAGGTTTTTTATTCGTTGGCTTACAAGCATTAGAATATCAAGAGGCCTACCACACAGGCCTAACATTAGGTTCTGGTATTTACGGCTCAACCTTTTTTATGTTGACCGGCTTTCACGGTTTCCACGTTTGCTTTGGGGCAATCATGTTAACCGTGGTTTTATTCCGTTCAATGAAAGGTCACTTTACACCCGAGAACCATTTTGCCTTTGAAGGGGCTGCTTGGTATTGGCACTTCGTAGACGTAGTTTGGTTAGGCTTATTTGTGTTTGTTTATATTTTATAGGCTATCAAAACATTAAAAAAGCGCCGCAATTGCGCGGCGCTTTTTTTGTACCTGCTATTCGCTTAATTATTTAAGTTTAGCCACCGAATCCATGAGGTACGATAAGGCCGAACTGGGCTGCTAATAGTATCAATATAAACAGTAATATCGACAGCCCAACGCGTATTCCTAAGGCTTTAACTACTTTGGAGGAGTTTCCTTTTTCATTGTTCAGGCGATACAGTGCTGTAAACAGGCTCACCACAATAAATATGAGTAGAATAATGATAATGACCTTAATAAGTAGCATGGTGTAATCAAATTTGTGAAGAAGGCGATTGTAATCATAGTATATCTGCTAAGCCTAGCGCTGTTAATTGGTTTAGGCATTTGGCAGTTACAGCGAGGGCTTGAGAAGCAAGCAATCGAAGGCACCGCTGCATTGAATAATACGGCACTGAAAATAGATGACTTAAACGCGTTAGATGGTCAGTTGCGTTATAAGAAAGTCAGTGTGACGGGGCAATTACTACCTCAAACTAGTTTTACCTTAGCTAATCGTAGGCATGGCAACCGCGACGGGGTAGAGGTATTTACACCGTTAGTGCTTGAAAATGGCCAGACTTTGATGGTGAATCGAGGTTGGTTGTCTCTATCAGCGCTGGGTGATTGGTCACAAACTAAAGTGCCTGATTCAGTTCAGTTAAGTGGCGTGATCTATCAACCAGGAAAAGGGGTTACAATTGGAGACGCTATTTTGCCAGAGGCTAGCTGGCCTAAGTCGAGTTTATATCTTGATCTAGATAGTTTTAGCGCACACATTGAGCGCGAGCTAAGCAGTTTTGTGCTGGTTTTGGATGAATCCAACGACTATGCATTTACTCAAACTTGGAAAGCGACCAATATGTCGTCGCAAAAACATTTTGGTTATGCCGTGCAATGGTTTGGCTTGGCGGTTACCTTGGTAATATTTGGATTTATTTGGTTAAGAAAGAAGAGATAACTATGTCCCGCAGTGCAAATAGAAAGAAGTTTGTGGCTATTGTGGCCTTATTTTTAGTGCCATTGATCGCGTCTTTTGTGGTCTATAAAACGCTACCAGAGGGGTATCGCCCCGATAGCATGGCGAATAACGGCGAGCTGTTGCAGCCGATTCACACTTTAACTGCGTTTAATCAGCTTACTACTCAAGGCCAATCGTTTGGTAATAAACAAATCGAAAAAAAGTGGACGTTGGTACATATCATCAGCAGTACTTGTGAAGAAGACTGCAGTAAGATGCTGTATAACACACGGCAAACAAGGCTGTTATTAAGTAAAAATATAGATCGTGTGCAGCGCGTGGCGGTACTAACTGATGCAACCCAACATTCAACGATGGATAGAATGTGGGAATCGCATCCAGACTTAACCGTATTGCTGGGTTTGCCCGACGGGATGGGTTCCCAGATTCTTGAAGTAGTAGCTGGAGCGAAAAGCCGCCCTTATTCGGTGTTCTTAATTGATCCGCTAGGAAACGTAATGATGGAATTTCCTCAATCGTTAGACTCTAAATTGGTGCTTAAAGATTTAAAGAAATTGCTTAAGTTATCGCACATCGGCTAACGTTGAATTTCAACTGAGAAACTTAGTGAAATTCTGGTGTTAGTTTTGCACTGGTTTCTTTTATCCATTCTTCGGCGATACGATTCAATTCTCGTGGCTTGATGCCTGCGGGTTGGATAGGCTCTCCGATTACAATATCAACAACGCCAGCTTTTTTATTGAATGCGTTTTTCTTGGGCCAAAAATGCCCCGCATTGTGGGCGACGGGTACAATAGCTGCGTTCGCTTTAGAGGCAATAAACGCAGCACCGGCTTGGTATTGTCCAGATTGATCGACAGGCATTCTAGTGCCTTCTGGAAAAATGACAATCCATCTACCATCGGCTAAGCGCTGTTTACCTTGGTTGATTAACTGCTGCATGGCCTGGGTTTTTTTAGATCGGTTAATGGCGATGGGCTGATTGGCGGCAAGCCCCCATCCAAAAAAAGGAATCCAAAGCAGTTCACGTTTTAGCAACTGAGAATGGGTGGGGAATACGCACTGGAATACGATGGTTTCCCAAGCAGATTGATGATTGCTTATTATAATAGACGGCTCATTTGGTATGTGCTTTGCACCACTTACTCTATAGGTAATATTGCAGCAAAACTTTAACCACCATGTCATAAAACGGCTCCAATAGCCGATAAAGTGGGCTTTTTTGACCGAAGATAAAAATGGGGTAACGATCAACACAAACGGTACAAATAATACGGTGCTAATCGCTTGCCCAGCGGCAAACACCACATTCCCTAAAAACTGCTTTATGTTCATGTGTCTAGTTATTGGCGGAGGCAATGTTAGCAAAATCGAGCAAGTCGTCATAAACCGGAACCTGCTTTAGCCAATGTCCGTCTTCTAATTGGCTGATGGCCTCAAGGCTACGCGGACCTTTACCTGTCTTTACTAGTGCAGGTGTGCAGCCTACATCAACGGCGGCTTGTAAATCTCGTATAGAATCGCCTACCGCGTAAACACCCTTTAAATTTATTTGTTGTTCTTTGGCAAATTGTAGGAATAGCCCTGCGCTAGGCTTACGACAAACACACTGGTCGTTAGGGCCGTGCGGACAATAATAGATATGGCTGATTTTTCCTCCGTCCGCTTCTACTTCAAGGTGCATTTTTTCGTTAATACGATTAAGCGTCTCTACGGAATAGTAGTTTCGCGCAACTCCAGATTGATTGGTGATTACGGCGATTCGAAATCCGGACTGATTAAGTTTCGCAATAGCACGGCCACTGCCTTCTATCAGATGCCATTCATCGGGTGATTTAATATACGCGTCTGAGTCGTGATTAATGACCCCGTCGCGATCTAGGATAATCCACGATGCTTTATCAGTAGGCATCGCTTAGCTTTTAAATTCAGAGACGCGAATTCGCCCCTTTATCATGCGGCTATCTCTTTGGCTTAATCGCTCCATCTTTTTCCAAAAAGCGGTTTGTAAATCAAAGTCGGCAGAGATCGCATTGCCTAACAGTAAGATAAGTAGATCGGCGCATTCTTCGGCCAAGGCCTCGTTTCCCTTACCTTTAGTGACGGCCTCGGCTATTTCGCCCAATTCTTCGGTCATTAACGCCAAGCGATACACCATGTCTTCACCGCCATTTTGGTCAAATGCGTGTTTGTCATGGAAAGCCTGAACGGCTTGCATCATTTCAGTCCAGTCGGTGCTTTGTCGCTCACGCATTAAATTATTTTTCAACGACTAGATATGAAATATCTGCCACCTGCATAAAAAGATGACGTAATTGTTGCAGCAGAGCCAGACGGTTATTGCGCAAAGTACTATCTTCGTCCATCACCATCGTTTCATCGAAAAATTGATCGACTGCAACGCGCAGACTAGCGAGCTTTGATAAGCCTGCGCTATAGTGTTGCTTGGCAAAATCGGACTCGGTCTGTGTTGCAATACTCGAAAGCTGCTTAGCCAAATTTTGTTCAGCAGGTTCTGTGGTCAGAGTTTGTTGAAAGCTTGGCAGTGAATAATCAATCTTACGTAAGATATTTGCAATACGTTTGTTAGCTGCGGCTAGCGACTCTGCATCTATTTTGTTCTCAGTATAGAAAGTGTGTATCGCCCGTAAACGATGATCGAAGTCAATTAATCGCTCAGGGTTGCAGGCGGCGACAGCATTAAATTCGTTAGCGCTAAACTCACTAACGGTATAGAACGCGCGTAAGCGGTCAAGAATAAATTGCAACACCTCTTGTTTAGTCTGTGCGTCTGGGCTTACTGTCGAGCTTTCGCTCGATTCATATGAGGTGATAGAACATTGCAGTAAGTCAGGAAGAGAAAGCGCGACGTGATTGCCAATCATCATGCGGATGACGCCTAGTGCGGCCCTTCTTAATGCATAAGGGTCTTTCACGCCGCTTGGTTTTTCACCGGTGGCAAAAATGCCCACCAGCGTGTCAACGCGATCTGCAAGTGCCAATGCGGTTGCTTCAGGCGATTCGGGTAGTTTATCTCCGGCGAATTTAGGCCAGTAGTGTTGTTCTATCGATTGCGCGACGAGTACATCTTCACCGTCATTGTCTGCATAGTAGCGCCCCATCGTGCCCTGCAAGCTAGGGAATTCACCCACCATATCGGTGACCAAGTCATTCTTGCATAGGTTTGTGGCCCGCCTGACTAAATCAACGTTCGCATCGATATGTTCAGCGATAAAGCTGGCTACCGTCTTCATTCTGTCTACTTTTTCAGCCACGCTGCCAAGTTTCACATGAAAGAGCACGTTGGATAGCTGTGCTTTACGCGAAGCAAGTGGCTGCGTTTTATCTTGCTGCCAAAAAAACATGCTATCGGATAAGCGCGCACGCAGTACACGTTCGTTGCCTTTTATAACGCGCTCTTGGGAGACGCTTTCAATATTGCTCACTGTGATGAAATAAGGCAGTAACGCTTTGTTGGCATCAAGTAAGTGAAAATACTTTTGATGGTCTTTCATCGAAGCGATAAGCGCCTGCGTTGGTACCGACAGGAACTCAGCATCAAACTGACCGATGATAGTCACTGGCCATTCAACCAAGCCCGTGACTTCATTTAATAACTCATCGTCTAACTGCACTTTTGCGTTTATTGCTTGTGCAAGCTTGTTCGCCTCAGCGACAATGAGTTGTTGTCTCTTATCGAAGTTCGCAACCACTTTTCCCCGATCGTGTAACACATTTTCGTAGTCGTCTGCATGCGTGATTTCGATACTTGTAGGGCAATGAAAACGATGACCTAAGGTTTTGCGACCGGCCTTTAAGCCAAATGCGGCTAAATCTAAAACTGAGGTCCCATGCAATGCGACTAACTGGTGCACTGGGCGGACGAATTCTTCAACTGAGCTACCCCAGCGCATACGTTTAGGAATGGGTAAATCTTTAATGGCGGTGTCTAGTGCAGCCTGTGCTAAGGCTTCAACTCCTTCTCCGGTAATCGATTGCTCAAATGTCAGCCAAGTACCCTGTTCAGTTTCTGTTTTAGCTAAGTCATTGACTTCTACCCCGCATGAACGCGCGAAGCCGCTTGCGGCTTTAGTAGGTTCTCCGTTTTCATCAAAAGCTGCTTGCAGAGCAGGCCCTTTACGTTGTTGAACGCGGTCTTGCTGCTGTGAGGCCACTTGTTCAATACGCACAGCTAGCCGCCTTGGGCTGGCAAAAGATTGGTATGTTGCATCTTTTTCGATAAGGCTGCTTGCTAACAAGCTGTCGACAATCGAGCGCGTGAAAGAGGCGCTGAGCTGACTTAATGATTTAGGGGGCAGCTCTTCGGTACATAACTCTATCAGTAACGTGTCGCGTGCTACGGTACTCATGACGCAGCCCTCTTGCCGCGCGGAAAGCCTAAGGCTTCGCGGCTTTCAAGGTAAGCTTCAGCAACGCCTTTAGACAAAGCGCGCACCCGACCAATAAACCTTGCGCGTTCTGTTACGCTAATCGCTTTACGCGCATCTAACAGATTAAATAAGTGGGATGCTTTAAGCACTTGCTCGTATGCTGGTAAGGGCACTTTATGTTCTAGCGCTAATTGGCAAGCAGTTTCAGCGGCATCAAACTGATGAAATAACTCAGGGACTAGAGCCAGTTCAAAATTATATTTAGATTGTTCAACTTCATTCTGGTGAAATAAATCACCGTAGCTATAGCCCTTAGTCCACTCTAGATCATAGATGCTTTCTACGCCCTGTATATACATAGCGAGTCGCTCAAGGCCATAAGTTAATTCTCCTGTGACTGGCCTACATTCCAGCCCCCCTACTTGTTGAAAATAGGTGAATTGACTGACTTCCATTCCGTTTAACCAAATTTCCCAGCCCAAGCCCCACGCCCCTAATGTAGGTGACTCCCAGTTGTCTTCGACAAAGCGAATATCGTCAACAAGTGGGTCCAAATCTAAGGCTCGAAGTGAATCAAGATACAGGTCTTGAATATTATCAGGTGACGGTTTTAGGACAGTTTGAAATTGGTAGTAGTGCTGTAGACGATTAGGGTTTTCGCCATAACGCCCATCAGTGGGTCTGCGCGAGGCCTGCACGTAAGCCGCCTGCATAGGTTCTGGGCCAACCGCATCTAAAAAAGTCGCGCGATGAAACGTACCTGCGCCGACTTCTATGTCGTAGGGTTGCATAATAATACAGCCTTGATTGGCCCAATATTGTTGCAGGTTTAAAATGATGTCTTGAAAAGTCACAAAATTAATGTGGTTAGCATAAAGCCGTTTATTATATTTACTAGACGCGCTATTAGCTATCTAGGGCGATCGATTTAAAATAATTATTCGCTTGATAGCGGGAAAAACACTTGGCCTTAGCTATATTCAAACAAGCTAATAAACTAAAATAACCGTATGTTTAAATTCATAAAACTATTATTCATGGCCATAGGCAGTGCCTTTGGGGGCATTCTTGGTCGCTTGTTCGGTTTTATGATTATGTCAGGCCTGTTAATTGGTTTTTTGGTTTGTTGGTATGTGTTTGAACAAATGGATGATTTGCCTGATATAGCCCATGCCAATGAGATTGATTTAAACGTCCCTCTCAGAGTTTTTACTTCAGACGATAAGCTGATTGGTGAGTTTGGTGTAGAGCGAAGAATACCAGTGCTTATCCAAGATACGCCCTCGGTATTACATGATGCGATTATTGCTGCAGAGGACGATAATTTTTATAACCACAGCGGCGTAGATTATCGAGCGATAATGCGTGCCGTCGTCAGTAATCTAAAGTCTGGCGTAAAAGGACAAGGGGCAAGTACGATTACGATGCAGGTTGCGCGTAATTTCTTCCTGAGCAATGATAAAACGTATCAACGTAAAATTAAGGAAGTTTTGCTGGCATTTCGATTGGAGAAAACCCTTTCTAAACAACAGATTCTCGAACTTTATATCAACAAGATATTTTTAGGCCACCGCTCATATGGTTTCGCAGCAGCGGCACACACTTATTACGGGCGTGACTTGATCGATCTAAATTTGCCTGAGTTGTCGATGTTAGCAGGGCTGCCCAAGGCGCCATCCGCTTACAACCCAATTCGTAATCCAGAGCGTGCGCGTATTCGCCGGAATTATGTGTTAGAGAGAATGCATGGACTAGGTAAAATTGATGACCTAGCGTATGAGGTAAGTAGCAAAGCGCCTATCACTGCTAGCTTGCACGTGGCTAAGTTGGACATGCAAGCCCCATACATCACGGAGTTAGCGCGTCAGTATATGGTTGAGCATTTTGGAGAAGAGCAAACTTATTCCAATGGGTATAATGTGCACCTTACCGTGAATTCAAATTATCAGCAATCTGCGCAGGAGTCTTTGCGCCAAGGATTGCTTAATTATGATTTGCGCCATGGCTATCGTGGGCCCATTATTAATTTTGATCTTGACAAGGTCGAGCTAGAAGCTGATGAACTGTCTAAAGCCACTCAATTACTAAGGAGTTTTCCGTCAAGTCAGTCTTCTCGCTCTGCATTGGTGGTAGAGGTAGGGCAGAAGTCAGCCATAGTGCGGTTGGCTGACAATACTAAAGTGACTTTAGCCTGGGAAGGGATCAAGTGGGCCAAGAAATTTATCTCGACCAACAGTGTTGGTGCAGAGCCAAGCTCTGCGAGGAGCGTTTTGTCGGTGGGCGATGTAGTTTATGTTATCTATGATGAGGCGCAGCCAGAAGCTGCAAAGCTAAGTCAGTTACCAGAAGTGTCGGGCGCATTGGTGACTTTAAACCCACATACGGGTGCGATTTTGTCAATGGTGGGTGGTTTTGATTTTTACCTATCCAAGTTTAATCGCGCTGTTCAGGCGCAACGTCAGCTGGGTTCTAATATTAAGCCGTTTATATATGCAGCTGCTCTTGAGGAAGGATTGACTCCAGCCAGTTTGGTGAGCGGCGCGCCTATTATTGTTGAAAACGGTGCAGAAGGTATTTGGCGGCCGGAGAACTACTCTAAAAAGTTTTTTGGGCCAACACGATTAAGTAAAGCGCTGAGCTTATCGCTGAATTTGGTTTCTGTACGCTTATTGCGTGCAATAGGCATTGGTCGCGTGCAGCGGTTTTTAGAAGGGTTTGGCTTTAATAAAGAAGAGTTGCCAGATAATTTGTCCTTAGCATTAGGCAGCGCCTCGGTTACCCCATTGCAAGTGGCTAGTGCATACGGTACCTTGGCAAACGGAGGGTTGCAAAAGCGACCTTATTTAATTGAGCGTATTTCGGATAGGGACGGAAATTATGTGGCTAAGTTTGAATCTAAATGTGATATTTGTTCGGTATTGGAGCCAGAAAATAGGCCTTTCGGAGTATTAAATGAGGCCGATCGAGATGGTCGAGCAATGTCTGTCGAGTCTAATTTTTTAATCCGCAGTATGATGCAACGAGTTATTACTGAGGGGACGGGTAAACGCGCATTGGCGCTAAAGCGGGGCGACTTGGCAGGGAAGACGGGCACCACCAATGACTATAATGATGCGTGGTTTTCTGGGTTTAGCCCCCAAGTGATTACCTCGGTATGGGTGGGTTATGACCAACCCAAATACTTGGGCAGGAGGGAGTCGGGTGCGGGTGCGGCTCTACCTATTTGGGTAGACCATATGGAGAATGTGTTGAAAGCTTACCCAGAACGGCCCATCGTGCGGCCCGCCAATATAACTTCCGCTTTTATTGACAAAGATACGGCCGCATTAGCACCGAGAGGCAGTGAAAACGGCTACTGGGAGTTTTTTAAAGCCGGTTCCCAACCCGTTACGTCTAGTGTGGCGTCAGGTGGGGCTAATGCCGTCAGTGAAGCAGAAACAGACGAATTGTTTTAGTGTTACAGTTGGGGGCGTATCTCTTCATCTTTTGCACTATTGAATTGGAACCATTAACCCCAACATTAGTCTTAACTAGTTAAGCTTAGATGCATGATGCAAATGTTATTTTCAACACCAATTTAATCGTAATCGACCTATGCGCGGACTACTCATTTCGTTCCTTTTAATCACTACCTTACTTTCTGGTTGTGCCTCAACCGGTGGGCAATATGGTGACTCTGCTGAATCTCAACAAGCTGTAGCTGTAGAAGAGTCGGTAGCCAATATTGATCCTTTCGAGACCGTAAATCGGGCCGTATATGGGTTTAACGATGCATTAGATAGGGCCATTGTGAAACCAGTTGCCAAGGGTTATAAAAAAGTGATTCCTCGCCCGGTCAGAACGGGTGTGTCAAATTTTTTCTCCAATCTGCTCGAACCGACCACTACGGTCAACGCGTTGCTACAAGGAAAGCCCAAAGAAACGGTGCAGTCGTTAGGTCGTTTTTTAGTCAATTCTACCGTTGGTGTATTAGGCATATTTGACGTGGCGACGCCGCTAGAAATTCCAAAATATAAAGAAGACTTTGGTCAAACGTTTGCTGTTTGGGGCGCCGGCCCCGGACCTTACATTGTGCTACCGTTCTTAGGGCCAAGTAACCTCCGAGATTTTGGCGGTACGATTGCGCGTTATGCCTTTACAGATGTGACCGGAAGTTTAGATGCAGATGCCGCAGCAGGAGCAACCATACTGCGCCTGTTAGATACGCGCACTAAATTACTGGGGTTTGAAGAAACACTTGACTTGCAAATTGACCCTTATGCCTTTGTACGAGAAAGTTATTCTCAAGCACGTATTAAGGCCATTCACGATGGCCAACTCCCCGAGACCGAAGAAGACGAGTTTGAAGAAGAGTTGTTTGATAACTAAAGTCGGCGTCGCTACTGATAGATATTCAAGTGGCTATTTATGCTGTTGGTGACATACAAGGTTGCCTACAGCCACTAAAGCAGCTACTTAAAAGCTCACCTTTTGACTTTGGTAAAGACGAGTTATGGTTTGTTGGTGATCTAGTCAATCGGGGGCCACAATCACTCGAAACCTTGCGCTTTGTTAAGCAGTTGGGTAAAAGTGCTAAGGTCGTTCTAGGAAATCATGACTTGCACCTATTGGCTTTGCACACAGGTGTCAAAAAGATTCTCAATACCACTACGCTTGACCCTATTCTGCAAGCGCCTGACTGTGACGAGCTAATGGATTGGCTGCGTAAACAACCTCTCATGCGAACCGATAAAAAGTCACACGCTGTATTAGTACACGCAGGTGTTTACCCTTATTGGACGCTACAACAGGCCAGAACATATGCTAGGGAAGTAGAAGCCATATTGCGTAGCGACGATTACCAGGCTTTGTTACGCAAAATGTATGGCCGCCGCCCAGTTAAGTGGAAAACTGACTTACAAGGTTGGCCGCGTTATCGGTTTATTATTAATGCCTTTACCCGAATGCGATTTTGTACAAAGCAAGGTGGCTTAAACTTTCAATACAATGGTGTTCCCGGAGAGCAACCTAGTCAATTATACCCATGGTATCGATTGGCGGTGCAGCCGCGGGAGGATTGGCGCATTGTGTTTGGTCATTGGTCTGCTGCGGGTCATTGGTTTGATGGCAATCATGTTGCCCTTGATAGTGGCTGTCTTTGGGGCGGAAAAATGACTCTGGCACGTATTGATTCGCGTAAGATTAAAACTTATCAATACGATTGTTTGCCTTAAATATAGGCACAAATTTTTTAGCTCGGATAAAGAATGACGCAAGCTCAGAACAGGACGGTTGCAATATGGTTGTTGTTGGTTTGTGCGGTGGTGTTTGGCATGATTGTGCTTGGCGGGGTGACTAGACTTACTGGGTCAGGTTTGTCGATGGTTGAGTGGAAGCCTATCATGGGCATTCTACTCCCCTTAAATCATGAGCAATGGATGGCGTCTTTTGATTTGTATCGAAGTAGCCCAGAGTTTTTAAAAATTAACTATACGATGCAGTTAGATGACTACAAGTCCATATTTTGGTTTGAGTATCTACATCGCTTGCTCGGACGCACAATTGGATTATTGTTTTTTCTTCCAATGGTGTATTTTTTCTTAAAATATCCTTTAGGCCGTTCGTTACAGTTTAAGTTGTTGGGCTTGTTTGTGTTAGGTGGTGCGCAAGGTCTACTGGGCTGGTATATGGTCAAAAGTGGTTTGGTTGACAATCCACATGTAAGCCAATACCGTTTAGTTGCACATTTGAGCTTGGCGTTAGTACTGTATGCGGCGTTATTTTGGATGGCACTTGGCTTGTTGATGCAGAGGTTTCATCACCGCTATGCGATTTTGCCTTCCATAAAACTACTAGGTATTGGTGCCACAGCCTTGGTTTTTTGCACGATTGTTGCTGGAGGCTTTGTTGCGGGTATTAAAGCTGGGTTCGCCTTTAATACGTTTCCGCTAATGAATGGCGAGCTGATACCAGATGGATACTTTGCTTTATCTCCGTGGTGGATTAATTGGTTTGAGAACGTGGCGAGTGTGCAATTTAACCATCGCCTATTAGCTACACTAACAGCTATTTTAATTGTTGTGTTAGTGCTCAGAGGCTTAAGGCTTGCGATTGAGCCGAGGCTGCGGCTGGCATTAAAGTGGCTTGTGGTGGCGCTAATTGGGCAATATCTACTGGGGCTGTTAACCTTATTGCTTCATGTGCCAATTCCGATTGCTGCTTTACATCAGGCGGGTGCTGTTTTATTGCTTTCTGCGAGTTTAGTGGTGACATACTTGGTATGTCGCAAACCTTAGTGACATTGTCACAAGCTGTGCCTGTTTTTATAGCGCTGAGATCGTGCGCTCCTTTGTTATTTTCCAGCCATCCTCTTGCTTGATAAAACTTAATCGCTTGACTACTTTGTCAGCGTAATCTTGAGTTGTGTATGTCTGTATAAACTTAGCTGAAGCAACGGTGGGTAGCTGTGTATCAAAACTAATAATACGCTTGGTAATGGCTACTTCTATCGAGGTCGGGGCAGTTATTCTATCCCTACGCCAAGCCTGCCACTGTGCGGCCGTGTCATGGTCACGACCTTTATGGCCATCTGCATAGCTAGCAATATACGCGTCTACATTCTGGTTAGCCCAAGCAGAGGACCATTGCGTGATGAGTGCGTCGATTTGCGTAGCGTTATCAATCTTTTGGGCGAGTTCGGTTGCTTTTGTGGGTTTGGGTATCTTGGCAGTCTTAGCGACTAATTCTTCTTCAACTAAAACGCTAGTTTCATCGGTTTGGGCTAATTGTATTTCTTCAACAACAGGTTCGGGCTTATTAGTCGATGTAACAGCGGTATCGCGTTCTATAGGCAGGGAAGGTTCACTTGCAGCGTCGGTTACATTTTGGTTCTGAGAGGGCTCTTTGTCTTTTGCTGAGCTAGGTGTTGTTTGTGCTTCTGCGGCTGTTTCTTCAAACAAGGCGTCTTCCATTTCTTCATTGGTTTCACTTGTTTGTAGTTTGGGCGAACTAGAATCTGGGCTTGTTTCTAAACTGTCCGTGCTCTTGCTATCTTCAGTTAATTCGGTGCTGGACGCTTCGTTTGTAATCCGGTCATTAGCGGCAAGCTGATCTTCGGCGGTTTGGATAATGGGTTCTGGAGCAGTGTTATCTGCGATAACGGCATTTTCTTGGTCCATAGCCAGCTCAGTAGTCAAAATGCTATGTGCTGCATCCGTTTGTACATCAATGGTTATCGAGTCATTGATGCTAGTCAGCGCGTTGGTTAAATCTTCACTGCGAATCTCGGGCAGATCTTTGTCGTCAACTAAAATGACTGGAGCGAGATCAAGGTTAACTTGAATTTGGTCGTCTGAATGGTCAGTTTCCGATGTGCTAGAGTTAGTGGCAGAAATACTTTGCTCTGGCGCTTCGAACAGCTTATTCTTTATCCAAGGGGCAATGCGAATAACACCGACTACCAAGATGCAAAGTAGCAAAATTGGGATGGTCCACTCCTCTATGCCGGCGAATCTATCGCTGAGTCTTTGGTTTTTGTTTTCTTCCATTAGCAGATAGACTCAGTGCGGGAGACTGAGGTAGTTTACAAAGCTCGGATATTTGGTAGTATTCACGTAATAATGCGTCCATGGTTGTAGGTAAACTATGTCGCGTAAGCTGTCAAAATTAACATAAACGCCTAAACAGTTTATAGTTTAACCCGAACCTTTAGTAATTGAGTAATAAAAGCGATTTTAAGATGTCTAGTTCAGTTAAAAATCAGTATCACGAGTATCTGTTCCCCAATTATGCACCACTAGAAATGTTGCCGGAAAAAGGGGTGGGTGCCCGTCTATGGGACAGTGAGGGCAAGGCCTATATCGATTTCGCCGGAGGTATTGCGGTCAGTGCCTTAGGGCATGCGCATCCGGAGTTAGTTAAGGTGTTGAATGAACAAGCAAACAAGTATTGGCACGTCAGTAACCTGCTGACTACGCCGCCTGCTATGCAATTAGCGAAGCAATTGGTCGATGCTACGTTTGCTGATAAAGTGATATTTTCTAATAGTGGTGCTGAGGCGAACGAAGCGGCACTTAAGCTTGCGCGTCGATATGCGATAGAGCACTATAATGAAGACAAGAATGAGATAATTGCTTTCAATAATTCCTTTCATGGGCGTACTTTTTTTACTGTATGTGTCGGTGGGCAAGCTAAGTATAGCGACGGTTTTGGGCCAAAACCTGGTGGCATAACGCATTTGCCCTACAATGATTTGGTGGCAGTGAGTAAGGCTATCAGTAAAAACACCTGCGCGGTAATTATTGAGCCTATTTTAGGCGAAGGCGGTGTACGGCCCGCTGACCAATCGTTTGCTGAAGGCTTACGTCAATTGTGCGATGAAAATGAGGCTTTATTAATTTTCGATGAAATCCAAACCGGTGTGATGCGAACAGGAGATTTATACCGCTATCAAGGGTTAGGTGTTGAGCCAGATATTTTAACTACGGCAAAAGGTCTAGGCGGTGGGTTTCCTATCGGCGCGATGTTAGCGAAAGCCCAAATAGCGCAGTCTTTTAGTGTCGGTGTGCATGGTACGACATTTGGCGGTAATCCGTTGGCTTGTGCCGTCGCTGGTAAGGTCATTGAAATAGTAGACACGGATGAAATGAGGCATCACGTAAGACAGCGTCATCAGCAGTTTGTCGAAGGCTTAAAGCAGCTAAACGATGACCTAGAGGTGTTTGAGGAGATAAGAGGAAAAGGCTTACTGCTAGGGTGCCAACTTAAAGGCCAGCATTCAGGGCGCGCGCGTGATGTTATTACTAAGGCGCAGCAACACGGTTTATTATTGTTGGTGGCTGGTCCAGATGTTGTTAGGATTGCTCCACCACTTATTATTAGCGAAGAAGAAGTGAATGAAGGCTTAGCGGTGATCCGTATCGCCTGCGAGAGCTTATTATGTTGATTAGAGTTAGCGCAGCAAAAATACAAAACGGATAGGCGATAAAAAAGCGGCTAAAAAGCCGCTTTTTTGTTAAGTGAGAACAGTGTCCTATTTGTGATATCTCAGACCTAGTTTGAATACGTTATGATGGGCTAGGTCGTCAGTGAAGTCGCTGAATACGCGCCCTTCTGCAAACCACTGAACAGCGTTTCCATTATAGCTCCATTTAGTATTAGCGCCGCCATGGATAAAGTAGCTGGTATCTTCTCTGGTGTACTTATTTTCGCCGTTGATTAAATAGTCATTGGTTTGGAAATCCCACAGTCCGACGCCGCCACCAATAAATCCACCGTTGCTGCCAATTCTGCGCTCTAAGCCTACATCAACGAATAAGGATAACTCGTCATGTTTGATGTTATAAGATGCGCCGCCTTGTACTAGGAAGTCAACATTTTTACTGATCGGCTTAAGGTAACCCACTTGTCCACCAATCAGTGGAGGATCAATCGCGCGTACTTGGCGACCAATAAATGGGGCAAAGAATAAGCCAGTAGGTACTGACGCTGTGGGTGCAACAACCACTGGGATAGCGGCAACGGTAAAGACGTCAACTACCGGGGCAGATGCGCCGCAGTCACTGACTGTTTTAGATGACACACGATAGGTACCGGGGATTAACTCGCCTGTCCAGCTACCGCCAGTGGTGTCCAATATTTCTTTGGTGCCGTTTGGATGAATTAATTCAGTAATGGTTTTGTTGCCATTACTTTGTACATTGACGGTAACCATGTTGCCATTAACGGTTGATCTGACAGATGGTTTTGGATGGCTAAGCGCCGAGCTGGCAACCAACGATATGTTACAACACGCTTTAGGAATAACGATTTTATGGACTTGGCAATTTGAAACTAGATTCACTTCAAACGCCTCAAATGCTTGCTTGCCGGCCCAAATTTTATTTGATTTGGCTATGACCTTTCCAGACTGGCGTTGGCCCATCCATTCAAATTTTGAACCAACCGGATATGATTTCTCGGTAAATTGGCCATTTTCTAAGGCACTAAGTAAGTCTGCGCTATTACCGGACCAACCCGCTGAGTTGAGAATATCGCGAACATCTTGTGCTTGATTAAGTGCAAAAGATTGCAGTTCTGCGCCAGTGTTAATTGCAGGTCGACAAATTGAAGTAGCTTGGCCACCTAAACGCGTTATTTTTTGGTAGCCTGCAGCGATCACTTGATTGCTGAAGCTGGCAAATAACATAACGGCGGCTGTTGCCTTGATGATGCTTGAAACCGATTTAGTTTTCATATCTAAATTAATGGGTATCTGTTGATTAGGATAATAGCTGTATTCTAACCTCAAATGATTTGATTGTCAGCTACCCAAAGCTGAAACAATTTAATCTGTATAGCGTTGAAAAACTAGCGAGCAATTAGTACCGCCAAAACCAAAACTATTTGACATAACGGTGTTGAGTTGGATGTTATCAATCCGGTCTTTTGCGATATTAAAATCTGCTGCTTCAGGGTCAATATTTTCAATGTTAGCCGAGCCTGCGATAAAATCAGATTCCATCATTAATAAGGAGTAAATTGCCTCATTCGACCCTGCTGCCCCAAGTGCGTGACCACTGACTGATTTAGTTGAGGTGATAATTGGAGCGTAGTCAGTAAACACTTCTTTAACGGCTTGTAGTTCTTTGGTGTCACCCACTGGCGTGCTAGTACCATGCGCATTGAGGTAGTCGATCGGCTGGTCAATATCTTGCATTGCCATGCGCATGCATCGTGCGGCGCCTTCTCCAGAGGGTTGCACCATGTCGTAGCCATCAGAAGTGGCGCCATAACCAGTTAATTCCCCATAAATCTTAGCACCGCGCGCTTGCGCATGTTCTAAACTCTCCAATACCAACACGCTGCCGCCGCCAGAGATAACAAAGCCGTCTCGGTCTACGTCGTAAGGACGCGAGGCGACAGTCGGTCTGTCATTATATTTGCTAGATAATGCACCCATGCCGTCAAATAAGACGGACATAGTCCAATGAACTTCTTCGCCGCCACCTGCAAAAACAACATCTTGCTTGCCAAGTTGAATTAGCTCGGCGCCATGACCGATGCAGTGCGCACTTGTCGAACAAGCGGAAGAGATAGAGTACGAAACACCTTTAATTTTAAAAGGCGTACTGATGCAAGCAGGCACAGTACTCGACATCGTTTTAGTCACCATGTAAGGCCCAACGCGTCGTATGCCTTTGTCACGCAGAATGTCGGCGGCTTTCACTAAATTTTCAGGTGAGGCACCACCTGTGCCAAGTATCAATCCGGTTCGTTCAGACTCAACTTGGGCTTCTTTCAGGCCAGCATCTTCAATTGCTTCTTGCATTGCAATATAGGTGAATGCGGCGGCGTCGCCCATAAAGCGGTATATTTTACGATCAATCTGCTCACTGGGGTCCATCTTGATAGCCCCGTGCACATGGGAGCGCATACCTAACTCTTGATAATCTGGAGCAGTGACAATGCCAGATTGCCCATTTTTTAGTGCGGTTCGTACTTCTTCTTTATTGTTGCCAATGCTCGATACGATGCCTAAACCTGTAACTACGACTCGTTTCATGGTTTAGCCTGCTTGGTCGGTGTCTTCAAACAAACCTACCCGTAAGTCATGACAACTGTATACGGTTTCTCCGTCAACGGCGACAGTGCCATCAGCAATGCCCATAAACAAACGGCGAGAAATAACGCGCTTAAGGTTTAAGTGATAAGTTACTTTTTTTGAAGTCGGCAGTATTTGCCCTGTGAATTTAACTTCGCCCACGCCCAGCGCACGACCTCTGCCTGGGCCACCTATCCATCCGAGGTAGAACCCGATCAGTTGCCATAATGCATCTAGGCCTAATGCACCCGGCATAACGGGGTCGCTTTCAAAATGGCAGGCAAAAAACCAAAGGTCTGGATGGATGTCTAATTCAGCAATAATTTCACCTTTGTTAAATTCGCCTCCTTGGTCGGAGACATGGGTTATCCTGTCCATCATTAACATATTTGGCAATGGCAATCTGGCGTTGCCTTCACCGAACAGTTCCCCCTTGCCGCAGGCGATTATTTCATCGTAACTAAACTTGCTTTGTCGTTGCATGGAATTTTTATTGGGGTGATTGCAACAATCAATTTTACTAGACTAAGCGCTGTTGGGCAAAAGCTTTACAGATATAATTAGAAATGTCTTTGTTGAACTAAATTGCATTGTCTGCTATGTCAAGTCATCCTGTTTCTAGCTCGCCATATCGTTTGCAAGAAGCAGCGCCGGGTAGTTTTATTTATGTGATAGATAAAGCAATAGAAGCGCGCATTTGTCAGCGTATGGTTGAACTGTTCGAGCAATACGAAGATCAACAAGTTCAAGGAAGAGTAGGCGCAGAGCAACAGGTCATAGACACCATTAAACGGTCGACGGATATTTATATTAGTGGCCGACCACAATGGCAAGAAATTGATCAATGCTTGCATCAGTCTTTATATAGCGCGTTGGCAGAGATGGCCAAACAGCATCCATTTTTCTCGGCAACTCGCCTAAAAGATAGTGGTTACAATGTGCAGAGGACGAACAAGGGAGAATACTACCACTGGCATGTAGATGAGGGAGCTGGGCCGCTTAGTCAACGGGTGCTGGTTGCGCTTTGGTATTTAAATGATGTGCCCGGGCCTGGCGGAGCAACTGAATTTAATTTTCAAAACTTGTCGATTCAGCCAGAACAGGGTAGGTTGATTTTGTTTCCACCTTATTGGACGCATGTTCATCGAAATTCACTATTGCAATCTGGGGTGAAGTACATAGCGACCACTTGGTTAAATTACGCTGAAGCTTGACATCAGTAACAAACCAACTACAGTTGGTGATTCTTTGGCAAAAGTATGCGGTGATGCATGTAAAAGCGATTTAGGTCGCATTGCTAGTTTTTAGAGGCATTTTTGTGCAAAAGGTAAATTAAAGTAAGATAGATTAAACTTGATTTAAGAACTAATCCGACCAAATAACTAAATATTTAGATAAAAGGTCGCCTTTAACCGTGTAAAATTAACAGGTTGAACCTAGATATCTTTACGACAGCAACGCTATCTAGGTAGCTAAATTATATAGAGTGAGAAAAAATCGTGGCACAATCAAGTAATAAAGGTACGCCGAAAAAGGGCGTGGCTACAAAGAAAAAAACATCGAGAAAAAAGGTGCAGAGTAAAGTCTCAACTGCGGTTGATAAGACTAAAGAGGTCGCTAAGACAGAGTTAGAAACCCTGCCTGAAAAGGTTAAAAGCAGTGAATCGGGCGCTAAGTCTGAGGCTGTAAAATCAAAGGCGGCTGCTAAATCCAACCCCGAATCAAGTATCAATGCCGATAGTAGAGCTTCTGCAACTGCTAAAAACTCTGATGCTGGCGGTTCAAAAAAGCTGGCTAATAAACAAGCTAAAACTGTTGTGCCTGAGCGCTCTGTGTCTTCTGAACATGCCCCAAAGAGTGGCAATGGAATAGCATGGCTTGCCTTATTGTTTAGCTTAGGTGGGTTGGCTGCAGGGGGTTATGCTTATTATCAGAGCACGTTGAATCAGCAATCAAATGGTGCAAAAGTAAATACTATCGACTCTCAGATAGCTTCGTTAGCGACTGAACAACAAACAACGACCGAAGCACTTTCAAGTGTAGGAGTACGCATTGACGAGGTAGAGCAAGGGGTCACTCAGCAGTTTAGTGAAGTAACAGCGGGCTTAGCACAGCACAGTGAGTCGGTGAAACTGTTGCAGCAGCAAACTGCAACGATGGAGCAAGAAACTGCGCCGCTGGCTGAACAATCAAAGGCTTTGGAGCAGCACGCAATGCAGTTACAAACTGAATCAGAAGAATCAATTAATGCGCTTAGTATTCAGTTTGGCGAAACGGCTACTAAATGGCAGCAGCAAGAACTGGCGTCGGTGTTGAGTGCGGTTGAGCGAAATTTGGCATGGACAGGCAATACGACTCAGGCCGCAGAAGGTTTGAGTTTGTTGGGCAAGCAACTTGATGACGCAAAATACACTGCTGTGGTTGAACAATTGAACACCGCAGTAACTGCATTAAAACAAGTGCCTGTGCTAGATATAAATACGCCTTATGCCCAGCTGGCAGCACTTAGCGCAAAAGTGGTTGAATTGCCCTTTATCCAAGATGCAGCTTTACGCGCGCAACAGCCGAAATCAACCTCGATTGATTCTTCGCAAGCGGGAGAGGAAGCTGCGCAAACTTCTTCGTTTAAAGCGGTTGGAAAAAAATTATTTGCAGATTTAAGCGACTTAGTTAAGATTCAAAATATTGATAAAACGCCATCAGCGAAGTTAGATTCAAACGCTAAGTTCATGATGAATGAATCGGTGCGCCTTAATATAAAGGCTGCGCAATTAGCGTTATTGAGCAAAAATGAAAGCCTTTATCAAGCTGAGTTAAACGCAGCACTAGCGGCATCGGTAGAGTATTTTGACCAAAGTGCTGAGCCAGTGACCAAATGGTCGGAAGAAGTGAAAGCCCTAACTTCATTAAAGCTTAATACAAGCATTCCAGATATATCGGGTGTCAAAGCCGCCTTTGATGCAGTTGTTGCAGGAGAATAAAAAATGAAAATATTACTGATTGTTATCGCCGTATTAGCATTTGGCATCTGGTTTGGCCATGCTTCTTTAAATGACCCAGGTTTAATTACCATTGCGCGTGAGCCTTACTTAATTGAAATGCCGCTAGCGCTGTTTATTTTAGGGTCTATTGCTGCATTCGCTGTACTTTACCTACTTGCTAGTTATCTGTTTAGTATCTTTCGTGCGCCCAAAAAGGCGGCGCAATGGAATAAGCAACGTCAAAGCAAGAATGCTCAAAACGATACGTTACGCGGTTATGCGCGTTTGATTGAGGGGGATTGGAATGCAGGTGAAAAAGATCTCACTAAGCGGCTAGATCACTGTAAAACCCCATTGCTTAATTATCTTGGCGCAGCTTATGCGGCGCAGCAACAGCAAGATTACGACAAGCGAGATAAGTATCTTGATCTAGCGGAAAAGAGTGACTCAGCAAACCGTATGGCAGTTGACTTAACGCGTGCTAGAATGTTGGCGCAAGCGGGTGATTACGGCAATGCGAAGACCTTATTGGAATCGATGCACGAA
Source organism: Candidatus Poriferihabitaceae bacterium (assembly GCA_965237995.1). Taxonomy (GTDB): domain Bacteria; phylum Pseudomonadota; class Gammaproteobacteria; order Arenicellales; family Poriferihabitantaceae; genus JAAELZ01. The sequence continues at coordinate 187,095 of CBDEGO010000005.1, read as the reverse complement.
TTAGCGCCCGCTAATAAGTCAGTATTACGTTTAATGTCCGATGTATATAAAAATACTCAGGATTGGAAGTCGCTTTCTGGTTTGTTACCCAAGCTAGAAAAGAGTAAGGCTTTGGATCACGCCCAAGTTTGTCAGTTGGATGTGTTATCGCGTGAATCACAGATGTCTGATGCACTTGATGGCACTGGACAGACCACAGAGCAAGAATACAAAGCCTTGCCCCGTAAGCGTAAAACGGATGCAAGCATGGCAGCCATGTACGCAAAGAAATTAATCAAGGAAGGTGAGTTATCGAAGGCTGAAGCGGTCGTTCGCAAAGCGATTGGTAAAAACTGGACGAGCGAATTGGCTGGTTTATTTGGGCGAACCCGTTCCTCTCGTGATTTACGCGGTCAAATTAATTTAGCCACAACTTGGTTGGCAGAACATGAAGATGATGCCAACGTGCAATTAAGTTTGGCGCGTTTAAATATGGCGAATAATCAAGTCGAGAAAGCCCAAAAATACTATCAAAGAGCGATCGAATTAGGCGCAGGCGACGAAGCTTTTTATGAATTAGGTGCTTACCATGAAGAGAATGGTGACCAAAATGCAGCCTTTAGTTATTATAAAAAAGGGTTGCAGGCAACGACTTCATTAGGCATGACGAATGAGGTGGTGAGCTTACCTGACGCTTCTGCTGACGCAGATGCCGCGAAACTAGAATCCGTTGTGACACCAGGACTAGATGATCATAAATTAGTAGCGGTAAACGCGGCAACACCAAGTAAAGTGGACGCAGTTGAAGTGATCGAGGCCGAGCCTGTTGAGAAAGCTTAAGCTCTCGATATAAGCAATAAAAGCTAGGTTCGTTAGTTGATCGAACTCACTGCGAAAAAAAGCCGGTTAGATCTTCAAGCTGTAGATTGATGTAAACATAATCGGGTTCTAGTCTTGGGCCTCTAAGGTTTATTCGGTGACGGCAGCGTAGTCAAACGCATCCGAATGATAGTAATCGGTATTTAGGTTTTTCGACTTCAAGGCGTCTAATACCGAATCAGTCATAATGGGCGGCCCACTGGCATAAATGCTATAGGCGCTTACGTCGTCATAGGTGTTTGCGACCACCTCGTGAACAAAGCCGGTGTCACCTTCCCAGTTATCTTCTTCTAGTGGTTCCGATAGCACGGGCGTGTACTGAATAAAGTCGTATTGCTTAGCCCATTGTTTGGCAAGTGCGTCTAGGTACAGGTCTTTTTTCGCCCGTACACCCCAAAATAAATGAATGGGCTGATTGTGATTCGTTTCGATGGCTTCTTCTATGAGGCCCTTTATAGGTGCAAAACCGGTGCCACCGGCTACCATGATGATAGGTCGTTGCTCGTCAGTTCGAAGAAAGTAAGTGCCAAAAGGCCCTTGTATGCGCAAAATATCTTTGACTTTTAAGTGGTCTAATACGTAAGGAGAATAATGTCCATCGGGTACGATGCGAATGTGCAGTTCTATGCCGTTTTCACTGACTGAGCTGGCATTATTCCCGATAGAAAAGCTGCGATGCTTACCATCCTTTAGTTGAATTTGCAGGTATTGCCCCGCTAAGAAATTGAACGTCTGGGTTTTCGGCAACGCTAGGAATAATTGAACTACATCGGGTGCGAGTAGCACTTTTTCCGATACCCGAGTGGGCATAGTTTTAATTTCTATGCTATTGGCTACTTCAATTTCTTTAACATCTATCACCACGTCGCTTAAGGGAACGCCTTGGCAGAGTAGACATTTACCTTGTGCTTTTTCGTCCTCAGTTAAGGTGCTCGGGTCAGCAGACCCGTAGTCGATATCACCACTAACAATACTTGCTTTGCAGGCACCACAGACACCTGCTTGGCAGCCATAAGAATACATATGACCATTGCGTAGAGCAGCGGCGAGAATACTTTCGCCTTCGTTAGCGGTATAACTGGATTGATTTTGCGCGTTGGTGATTGTGTATGTCATAATTTGGCAAGTGACGAAATAGCGGGCAATTTTATTTTAAAATTAAAATAGGTGCATTGCTTTTCTGTTCTCGTTTTTGCCCATTTCCTGTTTTTTATTGTTGCTGATTTCCAATGCCTGAATTACCAGAAGTAGAGACTACCTGTAAAGGCATAGCGCCCAGTATGGTAGGGTTTCAAATTGAATCTTTGGTGGTAAGAGATCGACGATTGCGATGGCCAGTACCAGCCAATCTAGAAAGCCTTGCAGCCAATCAGTCAGTCGTATCGGTTTCTCGGCGGGCAAAATATGTGCTAATCGAGTTAGCGAGTGGAACTTTGATCATTCATTTGGGTATGTCTGGCTCAATGCGTGTGATTAAAAACGAGCACTCCAGTGAAGCCGAGATTAAAAAACATGACCACTTTGACTTTACGATGAGTAATGGTCATATCGTTCGATACAACGACCCAAGGCGCTTCGGTTGCTTACTGTGGGTAGATCAAGGTGCAACGCATCGTTTATTAAAAAACTTAGGGCCTGAGCCATTGTGTGATGAGTTTGATGGAGCGTATTTGTTCCGTCAGTCTCGTAACCGTAATGTTGCGATTAAGATATTCATTATGAATCAAGCGGTGGTGGTGGGCGTAGGTAATATTTACGCAAGTGAATCTTTGTTTATAGCCGGTATTTCGCCAGAAAAACCGGCGGCTAAGGTGTCTTGCGCCCGTTACCAAAAGTTAGCTACTGCGATAAAAACGACGCTCAAGAAGGCCATTGAGGCTGGAGGCACCAGTTTGCGCGATTTTACTGACAGTGATGGAAAGCCCGGTTATTTTAAGCAAGAGCTGATGGTGTACGGTCGGGAAGCAGAAACGTGCGTTAACTGCCAAACTGTAAAAATTGCAAAAATTGTCCAAGGCCAGCGTGCTACGTATTACTGTAAGCGCTGTCAAACGTAAGACGTTTAAATGTCTTTCCTTATGATGAAACTATCGCGGGCTTTGTCTATACTCGGTGCGTATTTTATATCATTAGAAAATAAATGATTTTTCGTAGACGAACTGAATTCAGACTATTTATTGGTCTAACTATTGCTATATTTTCGCTAAGTTTGAAGGCGCAACTAGACCCGTATGCAGGTTGTAAACCGCAACCGGAAGAATGGGCGAGTATGCATAAAAAAGAGCTTGTGCTGAAATTAGGCGGTGACGCTGAGCTTACCTTGACAACACTCATCGCTGACGAAAAGCATGAGCGACACGCTGGGTATCAATGGGTTTGCCCTGACAACACGACCGACACGGCTATGCTCTTTCCTTTTGATGGCATGATACATACGTTGTTTCATATGCGTAATGTCTACGTTCCGTTAGCTATTTTGTTTTTTAATCGGTCTGGAAGCTTGGTAGATTCAATGTATATGCGTCCGGAAGCGAACACGCAAGGTAAGCCACAGTACTACAGAGCTAAAGGTCCATTCATGTATGCACTTGAGGTGGCTGAGGGGTTTACCGCCAGTCGATTGTTAGCTAACCCAAATGTTAAATTGGATATGGCTAGTTTGCAGTAGTCTTCGATAGTACGATATCACTTACTTTATTTGATGAACAAGGAACAGCTTATATTTTACCATCGCGATTATTGCGCGTTTTGTGGCCGTGTTGATGCAGTAATAAACAAACTTGGCATTGAGCTTGAGCGGCGCAATATATGGGAAGACGACGACATATACGATGAATTAGAGGCCGCTACAGGTAGAGGAACAGTTCCAGTGCTTAGAATTGTTGATGTAGATGGCGAATCAATTTGGATGCCAGAATCAGACGATATTGTAGAATATCTGATCGACCGTTTTGGTAAACCACAGGATTAAGTCTGGCGGCAGAGCTAACTAGTCGTGCCTGCATCATTCATTCCCCGAAATAAAGTGCATTGTGAAAAGCAAGGTATATAACTGTTATACGCGTGGTGGTCGTGCTTCAGGCGTAACTGATTAACCCTGCTAGCTATTCTTACAATGATTAATCTGTTTTTGTGGTTGTACGCACCAAATCGAGTTTAACCTCCACCGGTTTGCTTAAATCATCCAACACGGAGCAGTGTTGATTGACAGCGAGCCGTAATTGCTCAAGCTGCTCGTCGCTAGCGCTCGATTCTATTTGTATATCGCCAGTAATCGACGAAAACCCTGCCCTAATGCTATCGTCAGGCCCAAAAAAACCTCTTGCGTCTGAATGTCCTGCGACAGAGACTGAAACAGATTCTAATGGAATGTCCAGTGCATCAGCGTATAAACGATATGTAACTTCATGGCAGGCGGCTAACGCAGCTAAAACATACTCACTGGGCCGTGGCCCTAAGTTGGTGCTACCCATCCCCCGTGGTTGGTCGACCACTACCTCGAAATCACGCACTTGTACCGCCGATCTAAATGCTTCAACTAATTCGCTACGTGCATAAACCGTGGCATTTGCCCTTTGGGGTTCATCGGCAAATAGCTGTTGACGCGCCTTGTATATTTCTTTAAAGCTCATGCAGCACCTAATAAGTAAAAATTGGAAACCGCTTGATTTTGTAATCAAGTGGTTTTTGATCTGACCTCAGAACGAGTCTTTGCTACACATTATTAAGGGCGCTGATGGCGGTATAGCTCTTTGGTTTATGCTTTTTCCAGTTTAAAGCTTAGATTAGAAGCTTAAAAAACCTATTTTTCCATCTGTAAATGCCTTGCCATACGCATCCAGCCACTTGGCTAGATGTTCACCAGTCATTTTATCTGTATATCTAGATAGCTTTTCGCTGTCACCGTCTTGCCACTTTCCAACTGCTATTGCATTTTCTAGCATTTGACTAGCGTCAAGATACCCAGCTTCAGACTCGTATGTGGTTTCTTGTGTTAGCGTTTGCTCCTGCTGTTCTGACGCCAAATCGTCCAATCTGGCTATGGGTTTAAAATCTGCTAGTGCACTAACTACTTGTTGGAAAAAAGCAGCCGAAACCTCTTCACAGCTCGCCTCAGAATGAACGCTGTCTTCATTAGATGGAATTGGGGTTGATGATGCAAGGTAGAGGCTTTCAAGGGCTTCAAACTTTTCATCGAGGATTTTTCGAACACTTGCCTCTACGTCAATTGTAGGTTGGTTCACGCTTGTTGAGCCCTCTATAGCTGTAGATATTAGGCCAGTTAATTTATTTACACTTAAATATAACCAAGTTGTACTGCTTATTAAGGTGATCAGCAATAAAGATATGAAAAGAATTCCGTATTTATTCATATAGCTACGCTTGTAGTTTAGTCATATTTTACAAATTTGCTTAGGCCTGTATTAAATTAAACAACTAGATGTGTTTTTAGTAACAAGGTAGTGCCTTTGCAAGCCGTCAAGAAATGGTAGCCCTAACTAAGCCGTACATTTAGTTAGGGCTTTCCGATGATAAGGTAATAACTTATTGGCTATTGGCTAGTAGCTAACACTAAAGCCATAAAACATTTTATTGCACGCATTAGATGTCGCGCTAGCTCTAAAAACTCGCACGTACGAGTGTTCTTTTAGTTGTTTAATGATGTCCGCATTATGTGCAAAATTTGCATGTTGAGCTGAATTAGTACAGTGAAACCTACGCCCAGTTTGTTGGTCGATAGCGCTTACGGAAAGGAAGTTAGACCCTAGAGATACAGCGAAAATGTCGGTCGAACCAGTTAATGGAGCAGACACATAAGAAGCTATATTGGTTCCCGGGAAATTATTCCCGATTTGTATTGGATTGCTAGTATAAGATTGAGCTACGACTACAGAAGTAGCGAAGGAAAAAAATACCGCCAATAGTGCAGCAGAATATTTTCGAATTATCATAATGGTGTACCTCCTTAAGTGAATGATTAAATTTGGGTAGGCAAATATAGCACCTTCTTTCCATAAAAAACTAGATACAAATTAACGACGTGTTAACTTAAGATTGCACCATAGGAAGACTACCTATTTCCGTTATAAATAAGCAGTGCTATTAGTGTTGTTATTAAGAAGTATAGTAGGCTTCGCAGGTTAAACCCAAAAAATAAAAATGTCTGTCGCAAAGAATCTCGCCTTTAGTATGAGTTTATTGTTAGTGTTCTCTGTGGCGCAGGCTGAGGTAAATACAATGGCTTGTAAGTCGTTTGATACCACGCATACCTTTGCTAGGCTGTACATTAAAAATGCCATGCTTAAATTACAAGCGTTGCTGAGCGAACATACGCAGTCAGGTAATTGTGCGCACATATCCATTCCCGACAAAAGCCATATGATTAAGATGCGGCGCGGTCAGGAAGACTTAGACCGCTGGCTAGAAGAGACCAATGCGCTGGCTGCCAACTTTAAGCGCCCGCCAATCACCGAGCGTTTCTTTTTTGTATCTATCACATTGCCAGATGGTAGTGAGGTCTATTCGTTAGAAAGCACACGGTTTATTAACTAGACAATACTGGTTGGGTAAGCCTAACGGCTTAGTAGGTCGCACCGATAGATTGTAACGTGATCTCTACAGTTTGTTGAAGCTCATCAACAATAATGGGTTCGCCGTAAGTAGCATGGACGAGTGAATCTAGTTCTAAACGGTAAGTGCCCAGACTTAGATTGATAAATTGGATGACAGTGCGCTCTGGGTTGCTTGGTTGTTGTTGCGCAAGTGGCACCTCGTTGCGACCATTTTCGCTATTATCAATCACTCTTAAGGTTTCGGCCTTTATTCTGTTGCTTTGGTCAACCCAACGTAACCTCGCGTTGATGTCTGTTAAAGTCTTGCCCGAAGTGCTCTTCACGTTTACTAATAAGCGCGCCTCGCCGTGGTTAACATTGGCTCTAATCGATTCGTTACGTTCATCGCGCGTTAGTGCTAGATCAGAAATTTTGATGATAGGTGATATTCGATTGCGCAGTGTTAATTCTGTCCGGCCACCTGTCGCCGGTACGTTTTCGAACAGAATAAATCCAGCATCATCAGTTAACTGGGTATCAACAAGCGTACGTAAATGGAACAAATCGAATTGATGCTTGCTAAGTGGGTAGCCATCGGTTTTTGTTATATACAGCCCTAGCGCGCCTGTTCCCGTTGATTCGACGTCTAACCGTAAGGCCGGCATGTTGTCATACACTGATAGCGGCGGGTGTCGCAACTGTTTGGGCCTGTAGGCGCCTTTTACAATTAGTCGAACAAGGTAATCGTTACCGGGTCTGGCGCCTTCGATCAAAAAATGACCTCGCTCATCGGTAACCGCTTGCAACTTTAGGTTGTTGTTGCTTTTACTACGCAGCCTGACAAGCTGTTTCGCTATGCCTTTGCCGTATTCGTCGACGACTGATCCGGTAACGCGAATGCTGCCATCTGATGCATTTTCTGTTGCAGTTGGTTGCTGCTTGGGTGGTTGCGGTGATTCATTGATTGGTGGGGTTACTGCGATGTCCGCGCTTTGCTTGCTTGAAATAGGGCGTTTGTGGTTAGTCGAATAGAGCGGGGCGTTGTCAGTGTCATTGATCGCTAGAGTCGCACTGTCTGCCTGAAGTTTAAGTGTATCCGTTGTTTCAAAGTTAAGTGCCGATTTGGGTGCGCCTTCAGTACTAAGTGCGAGAATACTTTGTGTCGGAGTTGTATGTTCGTTCGACTTTTTAGGTGCTTTGCGTAAATCCAGACCGCTCACTGCTGCGATAGCGATCCCCGCTAAAGCCAAAAGAAGTAGATACTGTTTGTTGATAATGCAGGCAAATTGTGGGCGATAAGCGTTATTGTAACGTAATTCGGATGGCCTATTTGTTAGTCGAGTAGGATAAGCTGAACGAAAGCTAAATAAGCATCGAATAATTAACGTATATTATTTGACTTGAGTCGCTGATTTGTTGCACTTAAATTCGTTTAGGTTTGTTATAATCGCGCGCCTTATTTTTTTGAGGCTGGCTCCCGCGATGAATGGCGGTTTGATGAAATAAGAGCCCCTAACGACCAAATTATAGTTTTTTGAGGTATTACGATGAGTAATGAAGTTAACCATAGTCGCAGGAGAATGTTGACTGTCGCGACGGCAGGAGCTGGTGCGATTGGCTCAGCTGCAATGGTTGTACCATTTGGTATGAGCTTGATGCCGAGCGAGCGCGCTCGCGCAGCGGGTGCACCGATTGAAGTAGATATCAGTTTGTTAGAAGAAGGGCAACAACTGACAATCGAATGGCGCGGTAAACCAGTATGGATTGTTAAGCGTCCAAAGTCAGTTGTTGATGATTTACCTAAGCTAGATAGCAAATTGGCTGACCCTGATTCTAAGTTAGATCAACAGCCCAACTATGCGAAGAATGTTAATCGCTCACGCGATGAAAACCCTGAGATTTCAGTGCTGGTGGGTATTTGTACGCACTTAGGTTGTTCTCCAAAATATCGTCCAGAACTAGCGCCTACTGATTTAGGGGCTGATTGGCAAGGTGGTTACTTCTGCGCTTGTCATGGCTCCCGTTTTGACTTGGCTGGTCGGGTTTATAAGGGTGTGCCTGCGCCCACTAACTTAGTGGTGCCGCCGTATCAATATCTTACCGAGACGCTCTTGCTAATTGGTGACGATGGAGGGGCGGCATAATGGCTTTTATGGATTGGATCGACGATCGTTTTCCAGCGACTAAAGTCTGGAAAGAACACATTAGCGAGTATTACGCGCCGAAAAACTTTAACTTCTGGTATTTTTTTGGCTCACTAGCGCTAGTGGTATTGGTGTTGCAAATTGTCACCGGTATTTTGCTGGCGATGAACTACAAGCCTGATACGGAGCTTGCCTTTGCATCGGTTGAATACATTATGCGCGACGTGCCGGGCGGCTGGTTTATCCGCTATATGCACTCTACAGGTGCCTCGGCGTTCTTCGTGGTGATCTACCTACACATGTTCCGCGGCTTGATTTACGGGTCGTATAAAAACCCACGTGAGCTTGTGTGGATATTTGGTATGATCATTTATGTTGCGATGATGGCAACCGCCTTTATGGGTTACTTATTGCCTTGGGGCCAAATGTCATTTTGGGGTGCGCAAGTGATCGTAAACTTGTTTAATGCAATTCCAATCATCGGTGAAGGCTTGTCATTGTGGATACGCGGCGACTATGTGGTCGGCGATGCTACGCTCAATCGCTTCTATGCTTTGCATTATCTATTGCCTTTTGTATTGGTCGGTTTGGTATTCGTGCATATCGTTGCCTTACATAAAGTGGGTTCAAACAACCCCGAAGGCATTGAAATAAAGAAAGGCCCTAAAGGCAACAAGTGGGATGAAAACGCCCCAGCAGATGGTATTCCTTTTCACCCTTACTACACCGTAAAGGATATTATGGGCGTGGTTGGGTTTATGTTCTTATTCTTTATCGTGGTGTTTTTTGCGCCAGAGATGGGCGGTTATTTCTTAGAAGCGCCAAACTTTGAGCCTGCCAACCCACTAAAGACACCCGAGCATATTGCACCTGTTTGGTACTTTACGCCTTTTTATGCAATCCTGCGTGCAGTACCTAGCTTTGCTGGTACACAAGTCTGGGGCGTGTTGGCGATGTTCGCGGCAATTATCGTGATGTTTACCTTACCGTGGTTAGATCGCAGTCCAATTAAGTCAATCCGCTATAAAGGGGGTTTGACTCGGCTAGCCGTGGCGGTATTTGTAATCGCATTTGTGGTCTTAGGGTATTTAGGTGTGAAGCCAGCAACCGGTTCTTTGACTTTGATGGCTCAGTTCTTTACGTTGATCTATTTCTTGTTTTTCTTTTTGATGCCAGCATATACCCGTGCGGAAGGTGAGCGTTCCTTATCTACGATGATTCTTTTTGGCATTTCGGTCATTATGGTGTTGGGCACCTTGTTTTATTGGTGGACCGCAACACTAGCGGCTTTTACTGGTGAAGAATCTCTTACCAATTCGATTATCATATACTCTGTGCTCACCCTGATTATTGGTTTTGTATTGGGTGTAAAGCCTTTGTTCATTAAAGCGGACCCAGTTAAAGCGGTTCCAGAGAGGATAGAAGGATGAAAAAAGCTTTCGTAGGTTTAGTTCTACTTGCGCTACCTGCATTGGCTAGCGCAGCAGGTGGGTCGAGTATTCCTTTACATTGGGCTAATGTTGACTTAACCGACAAGGCTTCTTTACAGCGTGGTGCTAAGTTATTTGTTAACTATTGCCAAGGTTGTCATGAAGCGAAGTACATGCGGGTCAGTCGTTTGGCTAAAGATATAGGGATTCCTGAAAAATTGGCGAAGCAGCATTTGCTGATCGGCACCGATAAAATTGGCAACCCGATGACGAACACCATGCCAGCTGATAAAGCAGCTGAATGGTTTGGTGTTGCGCCGCCTGACTTAAGCTTAACCTCGCGTTTGCGTGGTGACGACTGGATATATAGTTATCTAATTGGTTTCTACCAAGATAGCAGTACACCCAGCGGCTGGAACAATCAGTATTTTCCGAACGTTGCCATGCCGCACGTGTTGTCTGGGTTGCAGGGCGTACAGGTGATGAACGAAGATCACAAACTAGAGCTAGCTTCTGCCGGCTCTATGGACAATAAAGAATACGCACAGGCCGCACACGATATAACTAATTTTTTAAGTTATGTGGGCGAACCGGCAAAGTTAGTGCGCAAAAAATACGGAACTTACACCTTGATTTTCTTGGCGTTATTTTTCGTATTAGCCTATGCGTTAAAGAAAGAATACTGGCGCGACGTTCATTAATCGCGGTGTAAATTTAGCTAGCTGTCTAGCTTTTGGGCACCCGCCCACTTACGTTTTATAAAGGTCTATAATTATGAGTATTGATGTCGCAAAAAAATCAGCGATGACATTGCATTCCGACGTGAATAGCATTTCATCACATTGCCTGAGAATATTATTACGCGATAAAGACGTAGATTGCGATATGCGCTATGTCAATTCTGCTGAACGTGAGCAAGTTGTGGCGGAGTTAAACCCGTACGCAGAAACACCGGTGTTAATTGACCGTGAAATGGTGTTGTACGAATTTTACCCAGTGGTAGAGTATTTGGACGAACGTTTCCCGCACCCGCCTCTTTTACCGGCTGACCCAATTGGGCGCGGTAAAGCGCGTCTAACTATTGCAAGAATGAAGCGTGATTGGATTGATCATGTTGACGCGGCATCAGAAGATGGTAAAGAGCTCACTAAAGAGCAACGTCAAAGTATTCGCGATGGCTTAACTTCTTTGTCGCCGCTATTTAACCATCAGCCGTACTTTACTGGCGAAGACTATACTTTGGTGGACGTAATCATTGCCCCACTTTTATGGCGGCTTAAATCTCTAGGGATTGAGCTGCCAGAAAAAGCGCAACCCATTAAAGATTACGCTAGTCGCCTATTTGCACGAGAGCAGTTTCAAATGAGCTTAAGTCAGCAAGAAATGGAGCTTAACGAAGAGTTCTAAGGTTGATATGACAAGCACTACGCCCTACATGGTCCGCGCCATTCATGAATGGTGCTCTGATCAGGGTTTCACACCTTATATGTTGGTTGATGCAACCGTTGAGGGTGTCGTGGTTCCTATGAGTTTAGTGACCGATGGCACCATTGTGATGAACCTCGATCACAGCGCGGTTCATCACTTAGAGATGGGTAACGAGTGGGTTTTATTTAGCGCTCGATTTAATGGTAGTGCTCAAGACATTAATATTCCTATCGAAGCAGTGCGCGCGATATACGCCAAGGAAAATGGCCAAGGTTGTTTGTTCCCAGAAACAGACGCAACCTCACTTCAGTCGGTATCGTTTAACCCGACTAGCTCTGAAACGCAGAACGCTAGTGTACTAAAAAAGAGCAAAGCCAAACTAAACACAGCGCCGAAGAAGACAGAGGGCGCACGCACGCTGCAATCTGTAACCAAGTCAAAACCCCCAAAAAAGAAGAAGGGGTCGAGTAAGCCCTCACTTAAGTTAGTTGATTAGTTAGCAGATGAGGCTGGGCTTGATTAATCTGGCTTAGTCCTTATCTTGTGGTAACGTTTACGTTTCGGCGTATTTATTTTCCCCAATTTAGGTAATCGTTTTAATGGCTATGGCGCAATTTAAGGGCACCACTATATTATCTGTCAGACGCGGCAACAAAGTCGTGATAGGTGGCGACGGTCAGGTTTCTATGGGTGACACGGTCATGAAGGGCAACGCACGGAAAGTACGCCGTCTATATCACGATAAAGTGATCGCGGGTTTTGCAGGGAGCACCGCCGATGCATTTACTTTGTTTGAACGTTTTGAAGGCAAGTTAGAACGGCATCAAGGGCATTTGGTTCGCGCAGCCGTTGAACTTGCAAAAGATTGGCGCACTGAGCGCAGTATGCGCCAACTAGAAGCGTTGTTGATGGTTGCTGATGAGTCCGCTTCACTTGTTTTATCAGGCAATGGTGATGTGATTGAGCCTGAAAATGACGTAATGGCAATTGGTTCTGGCGGCTCTTTTGCTAAGTCTGCTGCACTGGCGCTAACCGAAAATACTGACATGAGCGCTCGTGATATCGTAGAAAAAAGCTTGAAAATTGCAGGAGATATTTGCGTCTACACTAACCACAATTTAACCATCGAAGAGCTAGAGGTTTAAGAGGTACACCGTATGAGTGAGATGACCCCACGTGAAATAGTAAACGAGTTAGATAACTATATCGTTGCGCAAAGCGATGCCAAGCGTGCGGTCGCGATTGCGTTACGTAATCGCTGGCGTCGTAGCCAGGTTGACGAGCAGTTGCGCGGCGAAATCACTCCGAAAAATATTTTAATGATCGGGCCGACCGGCGTCGGTAAAACAGAAATTGCGCGCCGCTTAGCGAAGTTAGCCAATGCTCCATTTATCAAAGTGGAAGCGACTAAATTCACCGAAGTGGGGTATGTGGGCCGTGAGGTAGACTCAATCATTCGTGATTTGGTTGAAATGGCGATTAAACAAACGCGTGAACAAGCGATGGCTAAGTTCAATGCGCGAGCGGAAGACGCAGCTGAAGAGCGCGTATTAGATGTATTCGTCCCCCCGGCAAGGGATGCGGACAGCGATGATAAAAACAGTGCGGCTAGGCAGCTGTTTCGCAAGAAGCTACGCGAAGGCGATTTAGACGAAAAAGAAATTGAAGTTGACGTGCAGCTAGCTGCGCCCCAAGTCGAGATTATGGGCGCTCCCGGCATGGAAGAAATGTCGAATCAGCTGCAAGAAATGTTCCAGAGTTTTGGTAAAGATAAAAAGAAGCCACGCAAGATGTTGGTGAAAGATGCGCTTAAAGCCCTGACCGAAGAAGAGGCCGGTAAGCTAGTTAACCAAGATGATATTAAGGCAGAAGCCATTGACCGCGTTGAGCAGCACGGCATCGTGTTTCTTGATGAAATTGATAAAATAGTTGGGCGAGAAGGGCAAAGCCAAAGTGGTGGGCAGGTCTCGCGCGAAGGGGTGCAACGTGACTTGTTGCCGATCGTTGAAGGTTCAACAATTTCAACCAAACACGGCAGTGTTAAGACGGATCATATATTATTTATTGCCTCGGGTGCATTTCAGTTGGCTAAACCTTCTGACCTCATTCCGGAGTTGCAAGGTAGGCTGCCAATTCGGGTTGAGTTGCGCGCATTAGAAGTAGAAGATTTTATCCGCATTCTAACCGAGCCCGATGCCAGTTTAACTGAGCAATATGCCGCGTTGATGCAAACGGAAGGCGTTGAGTTAGACTTTAGCGATGATGGCGTAAAGCGAATCGCAGAGGTGGCTTGGCAGGTGAACGACAGCACTGAAAATATCGGTGCACGGCGTTTGCATACGGTGATGGAACGCCTGCTTGAGACAATTTCCTACGAAGCTTCTGACCGTTCAGGTGAGAGTGTGACCGTTGACGCAACTTATGTGAATGACCATTTATTGGAATTGGTGCAAGACCAAGATTTGTCGCGTTATATTCTATAACTTCTGCTTCTGCTCCCGTTGATTTACAGGAGCGAATAACTAGAAGTAAAGGTGTTGCCGCCAAGCCGCCTACTTGTTTAAGTTGAAATCGGCTTGTTTAGACTCAAACCAAACTATCCATTTGAATCGCCATATCATCAATAGCGATGCGACGGTTAGCCCGACGATTAACCCCGACCAAATACCCTCTCCTTCATATCCAAAGGTAAAGCCGAGTAGTGCCGATACTGGCAAGCCAATCAGCCAATAAGCGATTAGGCACACGTACATAGTAATACGGGTGTCTTCCATGCCTCGTAGTGCGCCAGCGGCGGCGACTTGTGTTCCGTCTGATACCTGAAAAATAGCAGCCAGAATTAAAAAACCTGCCGCTAATAGAATGATGTCGTTGTCCGGCGTGTAAAGCGTGACGATTTGATTGCGAAACAGCAAAATGACAAGCGCTGAGAACAACATAAACACGGCCGCTAATCCAATGCCTGTCCAGCCTCTTAACTTGGCTAGGCCTAATTCTTTTCTACCTCTGGCATTGCCGACTTTAACGGTCAGCGCGCTAGCAATGCCCATCGGCACCATGAAAGTAAGCTCAGTGTAACTCATTGCGATATTATGGGCGGCGGCCTCAATGGTGCCGATATACCCCATCATGACGAATGAGGCTAAAAATAGACTATGTTCTAAAAATAATGAAGCCGCAATGGGAGCACCTAATGCTAGTTGCATTTTGATGGGCGCCCACTTGGGTTTAGAGAACGCTGCAAAGGGCTTATAGCGTAAGGCGCGTTTGGAGTAGCGTACCACTAGAAATAGAGCGATTGCACTGAGGTAAAAGCCGATTACCGTTGACCAACCAGCTCCGCGCAAACCCAATTCCGGAAAGCCCCAGTTACCGTAGATAAGCGCGTAGTTACCGATAAAATTAAGCGGCAAAATGACGATTTGAATCACCATCATCGGATATACAAACTCGATGCCTTCGCTGAAGTAGCGCATAACCATATACGCACTCGCCGCCGGCAATGTTAGCGCCATAATGTCTAAATATTGCAATGCGTGATAGGTGATCTGTGCTTGAACATCGCTGATTAACAATAGTCGTCCGCATAATGGAATGACCAAGGTCGTCAGTAAGGCGACGCCAATGGCCAGCCAAACCCCTTGTTGAAACGTGTTAGCTACTTTATCTTCACGGCCCTCACCAATTTGGTTGGCGATAATGGCCGCGACCCCTTGTAGTGAACCGATGATAATTAACAGCGCGGTATACCACATCGCCCCAGCAAGGCCCGCCGCCGCAAATTGAACGGAGTCATAACGCCCAAGCATCAGCATATCGGTTAAGTGCATGAGCACTTGCACCAACGAAGCTAAAATGATCGGCGTGGCCAAAGCTAAAATTCCTTTGGCTTCCGTTAGGATTGAAGTTTTCAAGCGATTAGATTGCGCTAGGGTTCAGGATGAGCGCGCGAGAATAGCAGACAAAGTACATCATTATCTGCGATAATTTTGCGATCAAAACTAAAACTAGAATTCTAGTATTTACTGATGAAAAAGCTCACATGGTTTACCCTGGTGTCACTACTCTTAAGCGGGTGTCATACGGTTGATTCTGTTAAAGACGTTATCTCTTCTCAATCTGCTGGTAGCAGCTCATCTGAACTGGTGGAGCGCGTAGGGGTGCTAATGGTCCTCAATGATGAGGACTGTTTGGTTTCTTCTGGCTGTGGTCCGCGCTTTAGTTTGTTATCGGAAGATTTACGAAACAGAACAGTTACATTAACAGGAAAAGTAAATAAATCGTTAGCGGGTCACTTAATTACTGTCCAAGGTAAATTGGCTAAAGCGGTTGAAGGAGTGAAAGCTGAGGTGCTTAATGTACAAAATACAATTGCAATTACTAACGTGCCAACGCAATCTTTTCTTGAAACGCAAAGTGATAAGTATATGAGTGAAGTTTACGGGTGCAATTTGTTCTGGGACAAAACTTATCACTGGCATATAGAGGGTAAGCAGCCGTATCTATCAGCCTTATTAAAGAATAATAGTGAGTCAGGGCAGTCAATAGAACTTATTTATGATGGCGTTTCTACAGAGTTGCAGCGCGAGATTAAATTACCTAAAGATTTAGAACCATGTGGTGCCTAGCAGTATGATTAGATTGATGACGTGGTCAGTTTTAAATGTCGACTGATTCTTTATACAAACGCGTGCAGTCGGTGGTCGAGCGTATACCAGCTGGTAAGGTTGCCACCTACGGACAAATTGCCCAAATGTCCGGAAAGTGCACCGCTAGGCAAGCAGGGTATGCGATGGCAGCGGTGCCAGATGGGTCAAGTGTTCCATGGCATCGAGTAATCAACTCTCAGGGAAAACTCAGTGCGCGCGCTGATGGTGCGCCAGACCCACGGCAGCGAGAAGCATTATTGGCGGAAGGCGTGTTATTTTCTGATTCTGGGCGAATTGACTTCAATAAATATCGCTGGCAACCCACATTTGAAGATTATTTGCATGAACCTGAAGAACCAGGTTTGGGCTAGTTTCAAATCATTGCAGTGCGTGTTGTTTAACTAATGACTAGTTCCTTAGTGCCAAGATTGGTGCTCACCCCGGGCGAGCCAGCAGGTATTGGCCCTGACCTCGCAATCATGTTAGCTGATTACGATCTACCTTGTCACCTAAGCTTGCTGGCTGACCCGGCTTTGATTCAAAGCCGAGCCGAACTTCTCGGGCGTGAAGTACTGCTACATGACGATGAATCCCAAATACATACCAAAGGGTCACTTTGTGTACGCAAATCTTCTTCCCTAGCGGTGCCTGTTAAGTGCGGTGAATTAAATACCGGCAATGGTGAATACGTTTATCGTTCAATCGTGTCGGCTGCAGAGCTTTGTCTTGAGCGCGGTTACGATGCCATGGTGACAGGGCCAGTGCACAAAGGAGTTATTAATGATGCGGGCATCGCTTTTTCGGGGCATACAGAATTGATTGCTGAAGTGACCAAGGCGCCTCAGCCAGTGATGGTGTTAACCAACAAGCACCTGCGCGTTGCATTGCTTACCACCCATTTACCATTGTCGAAAGTAAGTAACGCTATTACGCCAGCGCGTATCACGTCCGTATTGCATGTATTGAATGCGGACTTACAACAAAAATTTGGCATTGCTAAACCTCGAATATTAGTTTGTGGTCTGAATCCGCACGCAGGGGAAGGTGGGCATTTAGGCATGGAGGAAATTGAGATTATTGAGCCGACTCTCGATACCTTACGATCAGGTGGGATGAACTTAATGGGTCCATTACCTGCGGATACCGCCTTCACACCTGAAAAACTAGCGAATGCAGACGCGGTACTGGCTATGTATCACGACCAAGGTTTGCCCGTGATTAAGTCGATGGGTTTTGGCGAGATCGTCAATATTACTTTTGGCCTGCCTATCATACGAACTTCAGTTGATCACGGTACGGCATTAGATATTGCGGGCACCGGAAAAGCCAAAGTCAGCAGTTTAATCTGTGCCATAGAAAAGGCCATCGAAATGGCCAAGGCGAGTACGGCGACTAAGCAGGGGTTTAGGTGAAGCAAGAGTTGCATGAAGCATAAGCCGCGCAAGCGTTTTGGTCAGAACTTTTTGCAAGATGTGGCTTATCAGCAACGTATTGCGTCAAGTATTCAACCACGAAAAGGTGACCATCTCGTTGAGATTGGGCCTGGTCAAGGCGCGATTACCGCTCATTTGTTAAGAGAATACGGCAAGTTAACGGCCATTGAAATGGATAGAGATTTGTCGGCAAGTCTACAAATGCAATACGCTGAGCAAGGTTTAAGTATTATCGAGCGTGATGCGTTAAAGGTGGACTTTTCGCAACTGGCGGGGCAGCAAAAATTAGCGATTATCGGCAACTTGCCCTATAACATCTCAACACCGCTTATTTTCCACTTGCTTGCTTCTTTGCAACACATTAGTGAAATGGTGTTTATGCTGCAAAAGGAAGTAGTCGATAGAATTGTTGCCCCACCTGGTGACAAAACTTATGGCCGCCTCAGTGTAATGGCGGGCTTACACTTGAATAGTGAGCGTTTGTTCAACGTGCCGCCGGGCGCTTTTTTCCCGCAACCTAAAGTGACTTCCAGCGTGGTACGGCTTACACCCACTCAACGCGTTATCGCACCAGAAATACAAGGCCGCTTGGCTCGGATAGTGGGCGCTGCATTTGGCCAACGTAGAAAGACCCTGCGTAACGCGATCAAAGAGTACCTGAGTGCGGAACAAATAGAATCAGTGGGCATCAACCCAGCGGATAGACCAGAAAAATTGAGTATTGAGGATTACCTAAACTTAGCGCAAATTAACGGATGATTTCGCTAAGCGGGTCGGCTAGTCTAACTCCCAAAATGGTTTTAGCAACGGGTTTTTCAAATTCTTTTTTTGGATGAATAAACCTATTCGGTACGGCGCTAAGCGTGGCAGTACGTCAAGTGTTTGAATACGATCAACCATGGGGCTATGGTCTAACACTATTTTTGGTACCACGCCAATACCAAGCCCTAAACTCACCATGCTAACAATGGCTTCATTGCCCGCAGCCTGCGCGTAAATGTTTGGTGCAATACCAAGTTGTTTAAACCATGCATCGACTCTGTCTCGCCCGATGCCACCTTCAGCTAAAATCATTGGGACACTTGCCCACGCCTGCGTTGATTTAGGCGGCAGGTTTTTTAAAGCGAGGTCGTTTGATTCTTTGGGTGCAATGAATAATAGTGGAGAGGTGGTAATCGCTTTAAACGCGATACCACGAGGTAAGGTATTTGGGTGGGCGGCGATACTGATGTCTTCATCTGCATTTATCACGCGAGCAATGGCCTCTTCTGGGTCGCCAGTATGTAGTTTTATTTCGATGCTAGGGTGGTCCTCGCGAAAACGATTAAGTAAGCCATATAAGATGGTGTAGCTGGCGGTAACCGAGCAATACACGCTTATTTCACCTTGCAGGTCGCCCGTTTGCGAACTGAGCTCACCACGTATTGATTGCCATTGTTTGATTGCTTCACGAGCGTATTTTACAAATCGCTGGCCTTCTTTGGTGATAGTGACAGAACGATTATCTCGATAGAACAACAGCGCGCCAACTTCGTCTTCTAGTTGGCGGATATGGCGTGATAGTGCTGACACGCTCATGTTGCAAGCGTCACTCGCTCGGCCAAAGTGCAAGTGCTCGGCAAGGGCTAAGAAATTGCTCAAATGTCGTTCATTCATGCTTTGATAGTAACGCAAATGTTGCAATATGTGGGATGCATGTTGCATATATATCAATTTACGAAACAATTGGCATGATATAGAGTCGCTAACCTATCAAATTACTCTCAACAAATTGGAAGCAAGCCATGTCAAATAACTACTTCAATTCCTTACCATTGCGTCAGCAATTAGAGCAATTAGCCAAATGTCGGTTTATGCACCTTGAGGAATTCTCGGACGGCGTAGAAGCGCTCAAGGGCAAGAAAATGGTCGTCATCGGTTGCGGCGCGCAAGGCTTAAATCAAGGTTTGAATTTGCGTGATAGCGGCTTGGATGTTTCTTACACGTTGCGCGATGCCGCCATTGCGGAAAAGCGCCAGTCTTGGAAGAATGCGACCGACAATGGTTTCACGGTAGGTACCTACCAAGAGCTAATCCCAACAGCGGATATTGTGTTGAATCTCACACCAGATAAGCAACACACCGCTGTCGTAAACTCAGTGATGCCGTTAATGAAACAAGGCGCCTGTTTGTCTTATTCTCATGGGTTTAACATTGTTGAAGAAGGCATGAAAGTGCGTGATGACCTAACCGTTATTATGGTTGCGCCGAAGTGCCCAGGGTCTGAAGTGCGTGCAGAATACGTGCGCGGTTTTGGCGTGCCAACCTTAATTGCGGTACACGAAGACAATGACCCTAAAGGTGAAGGCTTAGCGCTGGCTAAGGCTTACGCTGTTGGTACAGGTGGACACAAGGCCGGTGTACTAATGTCTTCTTTCATCGCTGAAGTGAAGTCTGATTTAATGGGTGAGCAAACTATCCTATGCGGTATGCTGCAAACAGGTTCGTTACTGTGTTTTGATAAGATGATCGAAGAAGGCGTTGAAGCTGGATACGCGTCAAAGCTAATTCAATACGGTTGGGAGACCGTCACTGAAGCGCTTAAGTATGGTGGGGTGACCAATATGCTCGATCGCTTGTCAAACCCTGCAAAGATCAAAGCGTTTGATTTGGCTGAAGAAATGAAAGACATCATGCGCCCGCTATATCACAAGCATCAAGATGACATCATGAACGGTACATTCTCGCGTACCATGATGGAAGATTGGGCTAATGATGATAAAAACTTATTGGGTTGGAGAGCAGAGACTGCTGAAACTGCATATGAAAAAACTGCTGCGGGTGACATGGAGATTTCTGAACAAGAATATTTTGATAACGGTATCTTGATGGTAGCAATGGTTAAGGCTGGTGTTGAGCTTGCCTTTGAAACGATGACCGAAGCAGGCATCATTGCTGATTCGGCGTACTATGAGTCGTTACACGAAACGCCACTGATTGCCAATACCATTGCGCGCAAGAAGCTATATGAAATGAATGCAACCATTTCAGATACGGCGGAATACGGTTGTTATTTATACAATCATGCCTGTGTTCCGTTACTGGCTGATTTTATGAAAGGCATTAAAACTGACGTGATCGGTCGTGGTTTAGACCTAGACGATAACGGGGTCGATAACGCACGCTTGATTGAGATTAACGCGGCACTATATAACCACCCTGTTGAGGTCATTGGCCGTGAATTGCGCGGTTATATGGCGGACATGAAGAAAATCGTTTAAGCCGCTCACTCACCTTCAAATATTGAAGGCGCTATTTCGATTAAAGGCCAAGACGCGTGCTTGGCCTTTTTTGTATTTGAACCTTTAGCGCGTTATTACTTAGCGATATGTCAAAAACACAAGCTACGATTAAGCTCGCTGATTTAACGGTCAATTTTGATGAGCGCTTTACATTGCATTCAATTTATTGGGAGATCAAACCTGAACAAAATTGGATGGTTACCGGTGCCAATGGTGCGGGAAAGTCGGCCTTAGCGGCGGTACTATCAGGCGCGGGGAAAGTGGTCAGCGGCCAAGTTGAAAACTTGCCGGCTAAGGTGGGTGTGGTGTCGTTTGAAGCGCAAGCTGAGTTGATCGCTGCGGAGCTGCGAAAAGATGATGCAGACATTGTAGATGTTATTTCCGAAGGTACGCCCGTTAGTGAGATGTTATCTGCGGTTTGCGAGGACGCACTCCTAGCAGAACAGCTAGTCGAGAAATTTGGTTTAACGCCGCTATTAGATCGCGCTTTTAGAAAACTCTCCACAGGTGAATCACGCAAGGTTTTGTTGATTCGCGCCTTGGCCTGCAAGCCTGACTTGCTGGTGTTGGATGAACCATTTGATGGATTAGACTTTAATACGTTGGCGATCTTACAAGCCCACCTTAACACCTTAGTGGGTAACGTTCCGATGGTGTTGGTGTTAAATCGCTTTGACGAATGCCCAGATTTTATTACTGATATAGCTTACGTCGAGAACGGGCAACTTCAGCATACCGTGAAGCGCAGCGATGAAAAAGCCTATGCTGATCTGTATCAACTACTGCATTTAAAAACAACGGACTTGCAAATTCCTGCTGCTGACCCGTCGGCAAATTTGCCGGAATTAGACCCTAGCCAACCATTGGTTAAGTTGACCAACGTCGGCGTTAAATATGCAGAAGCGGAAATCTTTAAAGACATCAATTGGACCATAGAGCGCAATCAACACTGGCAACTAAGTGGCCCTAATGGCAGTGGTAAAACCGCCTTACTTTCGCTTATAACGGGTGATCACCCGCAATGTTATGTGAACGATATTTTTGTATTTGGTTATCAGCGCGGAAAGGGTGAGAGCATATGGCAAATTAAGCAGTACATCGGTTACGTGTCTACTGCTTTGCAGTGGGAGTATCGGGTTAGCGCAAGTCTTAGAAACGTAATTGTCTCTGGTTTTTACGATAGCATCGGTATGTATACGAAAAGCTCTGATGTGCAGCGTGCCATTGCTGACCAATGGCTCAGTTTGCTGGGCTTAAGCGACCGGGCCGACCAACCATTTAATAAGCTGTCTTACGGAGACCAACGTTTACTATTAATAGCACGAGCGATGGTTAAGCATCCGCCATTGCTAATTCTAGATGAACCTTGTCTGGGCTTAGATGACATGAATCGGCAACTCGTTCTTGCGTTAATAGAAAAAATCTGTGCTGGCTCCGCAACAGCAGTCATTTATGTTAATCATCGCCTTGATGATAAGATAGACGGCATTGAACACTACCTAACCTTGGAGTGAGTTGGTGAACTATCTGAGTCTGGCTAGTTAAGCGTCGCTTATTGATTATGTTTATACAAATATTGTACGTTCGTTGTATCGCAATCTCATTGATGTATTTTGCAATAGCGTTGAATAGCTATGCTCAGTGCATTAGCGGTTACCCCGATCAAGCTACCTCAGGTTATGCGTTGCCCTATGCGGTCGGGAAGAGTTATGTGGTTGGGCAAGGAAACTGTACTGACGGATCGCATGAAATTGGGTTTGATCAAGCTTATGCATATGATTTTGATATGCCAATCGGCACGGCAATCACTGCCACTCAGGCTGGGGTGGTGGTTGAGCTACAAGAAAGCTTTGTCGATGGGAACGGAGAGCCGGGGAAAGAAAATTATCTTATCGTTAAACACGATGACAATAAGGTGTCTGGCTATTATCACTTAACCAAAGATGGGGTGATGCCTGTTGTCGGTAGCCAAGTTGCCCAAGGGGAAGTCATTGCATTAAGCGGCAATACGGGGGATAGCTCAGAACCTCATTTGCACTTCGAAGTGCTTGAGTGTCTGGATTGCGATACGGTCCCGATCAACTTTTTCAACACGCGCCCGCATACAAACGGGCTTGTTGAAGACCAAAGTTATCAAGCAGAGGCATTCCAGCCGTCTGCGCAACACAGCAGTTTGATGGTCGGCTCGTTGCTGTTTCTACTGAATGAGTGATAGAGTCGTGGTCTTTACTTGGGCTTCAAGTCTCTACTTCAATTACACCAGATAAGGGAGTGGCGATAGGCGCTTTGCCGAAGCCAACATAAATAAATTTTATCGGCCCCAATGAAATTACCCGTTTGAATTGGCCTAGCACTTCGCCGACAATGCGGGACGCTAAGTAATTTGGCGGAAAACTTTATTTAACCGAAGCGTTACGTATAAAGCGCTCATTATCCAACAATTAGGAGCATAGAATTAATGTTGACTACCAATCCTTTTTCCGAACTTGCCCTATCAGCAGGCGCCATGAAAACCTATGTGGTTATTATGGTTCTGTTAGTGATCGGTGGCACTATATTTGATGTTATTCACAAGAAGAGTGGTAAATACTTTTTTGAGAATATGGAACGCGCTAAGAAAAATGGTGCACGACAAGTGAGTGGCGGCGAAAAAGCGGCTATTGCTGTTAAAGTACTTTCAAATGAAGTGCTGACTTCCTCTGAGTTTTGCAATCCAAAGCGGCGTCTTGCTCATCTTCTTACTATGTATGGCTTCATTGTGTTTGCCGTAGCCACGGCAGTGATGGTGTTCTGTAACACCGCTTCAGCGCTTTGGCCGTTCTTATGGCATTTGGGCGCATTGGCCTTGGCCGTTGGTTGTTACTGGTTTTGGTTTTGTATCCGCGTTGATGTCGCCGCAGAAGGCAATTCACCTTTTAGAATAATGAAAGCCGACTTATTCGTCTTGTCACTAATGGCAATGAGCACATTCGCCTTGCTGTGGTCCATTTTTGGCGGTGTGGTGCTATTTGGCCTATTTATCCTATCTGCTACGGTGTTGTTTGGTGGCGTGCCATGGTCGAAGTTCGCGCATATGTTCTTTAAACCAGCGGCTGCTTTTGAAAAGAAGTTGTCAGTTGCTGATGGCACCATGAACAACTTACCACCTCCAGCTGATGCACCAGAGCAATTTGGTTTAGGTATCAAGCGTGCCGCACCTAAGAATTACTAAACGTCACGATAAACTGATCAATTGGCGCACTACGCTGATTATTCATTAACTAATTTTGAGTAAATAATAAAATGCCAACTTTTGTATACATGACACGCTGCGACGGCTGTGGACACTGTGTAGATATCTGCCCTTCAGATATTATGCACATAGACGAAACATATCGTCGTGCTGTAAACATCGAACCAAACTTTTGCTGGGAGTGTTATTCCTGCGTAAAAGCTTGCCCACAAAATGCGATTGACGTGCGTGGTTACGCCGACTTTGCTCCACTAGGGCATAGCGTACGAGTTCGCCGCGAAGAAGAAAAAGGCACCATCTCTTGGAAGATCAAGTTCCGTGATGGCCGTGTTAAAGATTTCGTTTCGCCAATTACTACGCAACCTTGGGGTGAGAAGATTGAACCGGTTGGTGATCTTCCAATGCCAGATCAAGAAATGGTGGACTCTGAACACTTATGCTATGAGCCAGCGGTTATCAACGTAGAAGCTGGCCTTCGTACGATTGCTAAAGATAAATTCAAACAAGGAGTTTATTACTAATGGGTAAAATCAATACAGTATACGAAGATTGCGATATCCTCGTAGTAGGCGGCGGAATGGGCGGCACAGGTGCTGCTTACGAAGCGAGATATTGGGGTCGTGACATGAAGATCGTGGTGGCTGAAAAAGCCAACATCGATCGAAGTGGTGCGGTTGCTCAAGGTCTTTATGCGATCAACTGCTACATGGGCATGCAGTGGGATGAGAACTCACCAGAAGATCACGTACGTTATGCACGTAACGACTTGATGGGCATGGTGCGTGAAGATTTGGCATTTGACATGGCTCGCCACGTTGACTCAACCGTACATAAGTTCGACGAATGGGGCCTCCCGTTCATGAAGAATGATGAAGGTCGTTATTTGCGTGAAGGCAAGTGGCAGATCATGATACACGGTGAGAGCTACAAGCCAATCGTTGCGGAAGCAGCACGTAAGTCGGCGGATAAAATTTACAACCGCATCATGGTGACGCACCTTTTGATGGACGAAGGCAAAGACAACCGTTGCGGCGGTGCTGTTGGTTTTAACGTTCGTACGGGTGATTATCACGTATTTCGCGCCAAGGCGACTATTGTTGGTGCCGGTGGTGCATCGCACATCTTTAAGCCACGCTCAACGGGCGAAGGCATGGGCCGTACTTGGTACGCGCCTTGGAGTTCTGCTTCTGCTTACGCATTGCCTATCATGGCGGGTGCGAAAATGACGCAAATGGAAAACCGCATTGTATTGTGCCGCTTTAAAGATGGTTACGGCCCAGTTGGCGCGTACTTCCTACACTTGAAAACGTATACTCAAAACGCCTATGGTGAAGAGTACGAGTCAAAATGGTACGAGCAAACTAAAGGCATGGTAGGTGATTACATCGATCACCAACCAACGCCAACGTGTTTGCGTAACCACGCTTTTATTGAAGAAGTGAAAGCAGGCCGTGGCCCGATTCACATGGTAACCAAAGAGGCGTTCCAAGACCCACATAAAGAAACAGTGGGTTGGGAAAACTTCTTAGGCATGACAGTCGGCCAGGCGGTCGTTTGGGCGTCACAAGATATCGACCCTAAGTACATCAATCCTGAATTAACCACATCTGAGCCTTATGTGATGGGTTCGCATGCGACTTGCTCGGGTGCGTGGGCTTCTGGTCCAGAAGATATTTCTCCTGATGAGTACCAATGGGGTTACAACCGTATGATGACGGTTGACGGCTTATTTGGTGCGGGTGATGCATTGGGCGGCACCGCTCACGCATTCTCATCAGGTTCATTTACGGAAGGTCGTTTGGCTGCCAAAGCGGCGGTTAAGTATGTTCGTGACATGGGTAAAGAGCAGATCAAAATCTCTGATAAGCAAATGGAAGACTTCAAGAAAGAAATCTTCCAGCCTATGGAGAACTACACCGTTGGTCGTAACGAAATCACGGGCGGAACGGTTTCGCCTAGTTATTTATTGCCTATCCAAGGCCTGCAACGTCTTGAGAAGATCATGGACGAGTACGCAGGCGGTATCAGCGTAAACTACATGACTAACGAGCCATTGTTGCTTCGCGGTTTAGAGTTATTAGCGACATTACACGAAGATCTTGAGCACATCGGTGCAGAAGACTTACACCAGTTACAACGTGCATGGGAGCTTAAACACCGCGCGATTGCCTCTGAATGTGTGGTTCAGCATACTTTATACCGTAAAGAAACTAGATGGCCGGGCTATTACTACCGTGGTGACCATATGCAGTTGGATGACGAAAACTGGCATTCACTCACTCTTTCTCGTCGTGACCGTGAGTCTGGCGAATGGGAGATGGAAAAAGCGCCTGTTTATCATATTGTTGACTAACACTAGCGCGCAATAAAGCGGGTACTTTATCCGCTAACTTGCAAGTAGTTTTATAATTGAAGCGCCTGCGGCAAACTCGCAGGCGCTTTTGTTATTTTTGAGGCAGCGCACTTCTCGCTTCTTTTTAACATCGTTCCAAGTAAAAATAGTTTAGAGCCAAACAAACCCATGAAGCAACAAGCGTATATACAACGGGAGCTTGAATTAAGCGTCAAGAACTTAGATGCGGATAACGCCGATATCGAGCATTTAATGACTTACGTATCAGCAACAGGTGCATCTTTACCGCAAATACCGGGGTTATTGAGCCAAGCCTACGGGCGCTTAATACAGTTGCGCAGTATTACGCAAAAGGGTGAAGACGCGGTTGAGGGTAATAAAGACTTAACAAAAATAATGCAACGAGCTTTATTGGCGTCGACGCAACTTGAATACCAGCAAGCAGCCGATTGTTATATGCAAGCCGCTAATGAAGTGGGTTCGGGTGGTCAGTCACAGTGGCATTATTATATGCAAAGCGCTCAGATGTTGTTGGAGTTAGGGCGCGAATTCAGTGATAACAATGCTTTGCAACAAACCATCTATTTGATTGAAGACGATGTGATGCCTCTGGTTCAAGGAGAGAACAAAACTCAAGAATATTCTGCCTCGCTGCAACTGCTAGGCAGCGTTAGGGCGATATTAGGCCAGCGCCAAGGTGGCACTAAGAACTTGGAATACTCGATAGAAGCTTTTGAAGCTTCACTGTCGAAGCGTGACCGCATGACGCATCCATTACAATGGGCAGAAACGCAAAATAGCCTTGGTAATTCATTAGGTGCTTTAGCACACCGCCAAAATGATTTAGAGATGCTAAGCCAATCTGTTACGGCGTTTGAGCAAGCACTTGAAGAGCGTACACGTGACGCTGTGCCAAATGATTGGGCTAGCACAACGAATAATCTAGCAGCGATGTTGCAAGCCACAGGTCAAAGAAACAAAAACTCTAAATTGATTAAGCGAGCAGTCGATGCTTATAAAGAAATCATGCTGGTTTGGACGCGGGAAACCGTTCCTCAGCAATGGGCAACCACCGCAGATAATCTCGGTACTGCGCTAAGGTTGTTGGGCGAACAACGCAAAGGCCCGAGAACCCTAGAGCAATCGGTAGCCGCCTACAAAAGTGCGCTGACAGAACGCACTAGAGAGTGTTTCTCTCAAGAATGGGCGATGACCCAAAACAACCTTGGTGCGGCATTACACAAACTGGCAGAGCGTGAAGATAATTCTGCAAACATCATGACAGAAGCCATTGAAGCTTACGAAAATACGCTGCAAGAGTGGACGCGTGAAGCCTATCCAATGGCATGGGCGATGACCATGGCGAACTTAGGCGTAGCACGTCGAGGCTTAGCTGAAGCGAAGGGAAGCGTCGAAATAGCGCGTCAATCCTTAGAAGAATTAGAAACAGTTAGTGATGTATTCAGGCAGCTAAGCCACGCGCATTATTCTGAATTGAGTATTGATCAAATAGCGAAAGCGCAGAAAGTCATTAAGGCGCTGTCGAAGTAGCTAGAATCACTATCCTAACCAAGTTGAATCCATATCGTTAATCGATCCGCACCCAATTTGTTTCAAGGTGCGGTCTATTTCATCTTGGTAAATACCGATCACTTGCTCTGCACCCGCAGTGCCTAACGCGCCCATTCCCCAAAAGAAGCTTCGTCCAGAAAAAGACATCTGTGCGCCCAACGCTTTTGCACGTACCACATCGGTGCCAGTGCGAATGCCACTGTCTACCATGATGGTCATGTCGTCACTGGCATGACCGACTAACGCTTTTAGGCTTTCGACCGTACTGGGTGCAGCGTCTAATTGGCGTCCGCCGTGGTTTGAGATAATCACGCCATCAATGCCGATTTCTTTTGCGGCAACCATGTCTGGTTCGTGCTGTACGCCTTTAAGTATTAACGGCCCGTCCCATAAGTCGCGAATCATTTCTACGCGCTCACGCGTTACACCGCACATATTAAACTGAGTAATGAACTTGCCTAATCCTTCGTTAAGTCCTTCATTGTATTGCATCACATTAACGAAATCTGGTTGGCCTTCAGCAAGCATACGCAGTGCCCAAGTTGGGTGAGTAGCGCATTGCCAAACAATTTTTGGGGTAAAGCTAAAAGGCAGCTTTAAGCCGTTTTTCAATTCACGATTTCGCTTGGCTCCGACAGGGATATCTAGGGTGATTACCAAGGCGTTATAGCCTGCGTTTTTTACCTTAGCCAAGATGTCTTTCATCACGTCTATCTTTTTAGGCACGTATAGCTGAAACCAACAGACGTCAGGCGCGGCCTTTGCGATGTCTTCAAGTTTGGTAGTACTGAACGTGCTTAAAATATAAGGTATGTTTACCTTTTGCGCAGCGCTTGCCAAGGCCAATTCGGCGCCTGGCCACATCATGTTTCCTAAGCCAATAGGGGGAATGCCGAACGGCATAGAATAGTCTTTACCAAAGAGTGTGGTGCTTAAATCTGCTTGTGTTACGTCTTTCAAATAACGCGGCACTAGGTTTAGGGTATGCCAAGCTTCTCGGTTACGCCGCTTGCCATCTTCTTGGTCGATTCCGCCATCTACATAATCGAAAGCAAAATTAGGAATACGCTTTTTTGCCTTGGCTTTAAGGTCTGGAATTGCGGGATATTTGGTGTCGTAACTAAGATAAGTCATGATGCAAGCTTAGGCTTCTTTATAATGTCTGTAGTTTAACGGAAACGATAATCTCCTAGCTAACTGTCTGAATAATACAATGGTTACCACAACTCATTTTCTCAGGATAATGACTAAGCAGGTAGGTGCATGACTAATGAGAAGATAGCCATTATTGGGGGCGGTTTTGCGGGGGCCGTGTGTGCCATTCATCTAATGCGATTAGCTAACCCACCAAGCTCGATCGTTATTTATGAACCGAGAGAATACCTTGGCTTGGGTTTGGCTTATGGCGTCCGAGATGACAATTTGAGACTCAATGTGCCTCCGACTCGAATGAATATTGGCGTGGAAGAAGAGCATGAGTTTTCAGCTTGGCTACAACAGAAAAATCCAGAATTATTAGATCTAAATCTCTTAGAGCGTACGTATTTACCACGCTACGTCTATGGGGATTTTATTCAAGAATTGCTGGGGAGAACCATTGCAAGTTATGCTGGTGAGTTTACCCATAAGCGAGAGTGGGTGACTAAATTGCCGCAGGGTTTTAATAAGATATTCCTTTGCCTAGGAAACGGGCAGTCAAAATCTTTCCACGAAGGAGAAAGCGATTTAATCGTTAATGACCCTTGGGATGTAGAAGCAATTAGACGCTTAGCAAAACATAAAGAACTAGCTATTATTGGTACGGGATTAAGTGCCTGCGACGCTGCCGCTGTACTGGAAGACGAAGGTTTTACGGGAAAAATTACCTTCTTTTCAAAACAGGCAAAATTTCCACTGGCTGACGCGCCTTTAGGTGAAAAAGATGCATTTGATTTATCATTTAACAAAAGCTCATCTGCGAATCAGCAAGCCTTACAACTCATCAAGAAAATGCGCTCTGGAATTGCGCAATACGACGAATGGCAAGTAGGCTTTAATGACTTTAAGGGTGAATTTCTGAAGCTGTGGCCAAAGCTTTCAAGCAAAGTGCAAGAGAGGCTAGATAGCAAACTACGCAAGTTTTGGTTTATCCACCGATATCGAATGGCGCCTGATTTGTTCGCCTTTATGGAGCATCAACTTAGCGCTAAGCGCTATCGGTTGGCTGGCAAAAGAGTTCAATCACTGCAACTAATCGGAGAAAAGAGTCTAGTTCAATTAGGAGACTCCTCCATTGATAAATTCGATGGAGTGATTAATTGCTCTGGACCTCGAAGGCTGCTCAACTCATTGGTGTCAAAGTTGACTGAGGTAAGAGGTGCTTGTGTAAGCAAAAATAAGACAGGGTTAACTATTTCTTCCAGGTGCCAACTGATAAGCGCACAGGGCAATTGTATTAACAGTGTTTTTGTCATTGGGGGTCTTGCTGAACCGTATTATGGTGACTTGGTGGGTGCTTCAGACATAGCTGAGCAAATAGCATCGGTGGTAAATGAAATCGAAGAGAAGCTCGTTGTATGACTCTCAACGTTGAGATAAGACAGTCATAATTCTTATTTAAACTTGGTGATGAAGAGAGGAAATGTTGGTGTATAGCCACTAATTGGAAGCTTTGTTGCTAATGCTAGTGGGTTGTCCCAGACTACTTGCTTATATTTTTCCTCATATTCTTCGTTGGGCTTAAACTAAACTCATTTTCTTTTTAGTTTGACTATTAATTTTAGTGCCTTTATCATGGTTTTGAAACCAGCAGAAATAGATCATGACTGAAACTACAACTAGGCTAAGTCAATTAAGAATACAGATAGACAAAATTGATTCTGACATTTTAGATTGCTTATCAAAACGAGCGAAAGTATCCGAGCGAATCGCAGAGCTGAAACGAATTACTAATGCTAACGTGCTTGACTCTCAAAGGGAGAGAGAGAAATTACAGGTACTAAGATCGCAATCTGAACAAATGAATATCGATGTAAATTTTTCTGAGAAACTCTTTGAATTAGTGATACTGGAATCACGCAGAATACAGGAAAACTTATAATAGCAAACACTGAAATTATGCATAATAAGCGAGTTGCTAAGACTTTAATGAAAGAGGGATATAATTTAAATGCAATGGATTCCACTATGGAGCGACCTGAAATCACTTCTTGATAGTGTTTTTGGAAGGTCCACTACTATTATTGCGGTGCTTTCGCCGCTGACCTACCTATCTTTCTTCCCTGATACGTTATTTTCATCGCTTAGAGTAGCAATGTTTGGTGCTTTGCTGGTAGTTATAGCTAATTTAATTTACCAACTCTTTGTGCCGTCATTGCAACGGTCTTATCCGAAGTTTCTAGATTATGAGTTGAAAATATTAAGTCTAGCAACAAGTAATGCATTGAGTATCTATGAGGAGTTCGGTCAAGTTACAGGTGAACGAATAAATTTGCCCATTTGGAGGAAAAGTGGGCTGAATTTTACTTTTTTAGAGGAGCTTAAAGAAGTTCCGAAAATAAATGATTACAAGAAAAAATTTTACGATTATGCTTTGAATGATGAACTTGCTGACACAGAAGATAAAGAATCTGATTCTAAAAAGCCAGTCAATAATGTAGGAATGAACCTTAATAAGCTCAAGCTTGCTAGAAGCTTGGCATCAATTAAATACGTAGTATATGACTCGTCAACACTACTTGTGCGGACGGTATGTACAATATGTTTACTAAGTGGCGTGATTTGCATATATGGTCCGCATGCGGTAAGAGCGATGCGATGGATTTGGTGAAATAATTATAGGATGTGACTTATGAGTGGTTTGTTCGACGAAGAGGTGGGTGTTACAGAATGGTTTAAGCTACTTGGGTGGATAAGTTACCCTGATTTAGGGAATTGTCATTCGCTGTTAACTGAGGGGCGAACAAAAGAATTTGACCTTCGGTATTACTCCTCAGATGAACTCAAAGAGTTTGCTAGCAATTTGAAGCTCAAATTACAACATACCTCTGCTGCAGGTACTATGATGCTCGTGCAGGGAAATCCAGGAATTGGAAAAACAACGTTTCTCTTTACCTTGCTGGATCATGCAACCAAAGATAAGCAACTAAATGCGCAGTACAAGTTTTACATATGTCACGCTAATAATGCTAAAGGTGAAAACTGGAGGTACCAAATTCTTGAAAAAATTAAAGAATCTTTGTTTGAACTGTACGAAGAATCAGAGCAAGGTAATGTTTTTGACCGACTGTGTTGTGAAATTGTGGATAGCGAGCAAGGGCTTGCAGCTCAGGTTCTCGAGCTTAAAAACTACGTATTTAATCCTGCAAACAAAGGAAAATTTTCAAGAACTTTAGTATTTATTTTAGACAATATCGATACTATAGATGATGCGAATAGACTCATGGATATTTTTGAGTTTATCAACAGCACGATTGAGCCTGGAGGAATAAAGAAGTGGCTTATTGTTAGACCTGAAACCCTTGAGAAGTTTACGAGTAAGCAGTTAACTCGAATCGACTCTTTTGTGACAAATCATGAGGAGCTTCCTTTAGTCTCATTACATAAGGTTATCGAAAAACGAATACTAAATACAACTGGATCGTCGGACTTTAAAAAAATAAATCCTTTTTCTAAAGAACTATGCGACGAATTAATTTTACCCGTTTGCGATGGAAGTATTCGAGCAGGTATGGATGTTTTAGCAAAACTACTTGAGCTTAGAAAACCAAAAGGGTTTTCAGTTACAGGAGGTCAATCAGAAAGGGCACTTCAGACATATATAAGAACTGGTGTAACTGCTGCTTTGTATGTTACGAAAAAAATCCCAGATTTACATAAATCCAAGTTTCGAGTTACAAGCTTGGAAACACCATTGGTTTTTGATTTGTTGAATTTAATCAATTTCGCGAGTAATCCAACTAGATTGAAAGGTTTACTTCACACGGCAACAGAGAGAAGAAACCAACATACAAGGTATTTGGTAAGTGGCCGAACTCGAACTTTTACTATTCAACCTTCAGAATTTAATGAGGCGATTAGAATTCTGATTGAAAATAAGCTGGTATATTCAAACAGCGATAGAGTGTTTTTGACGGAAAAGGGTAAATCATTTATTAATCTAGCTACACCTATTCACTATGCGGGTGTGTGTAGAGATAGAAATGCAGATCGTTCAGACAATTATTGGCAAATTGCTAGTGTTGACGTAACTTATTCTTCGGTTGTAACCGAATTCACTACAAGAGAGAAAATTTGGTAGCGTCAACTAGAAATTATTTAGTTCCTCGACTTGACCAACTTTCGGAATCTCCGTCGTCAATGCCTCCCCATCAACTACATAACTCGTATGATGTTCCTAGTTTTTGTCTCAATTCTAGAGGAAATGTACTAGCCCGCAATATCAACATACTCTGTTCATTTAATCTGCAATCGAGTTCATCGCTATCGATAGATAAGTTCAAGTTACTACTAAAAAATTCAGATGCCGTCTGAGGAAGAAAACATCAGATCAGGTAATTTGATCGGAAAAATCAAACCTGAATGTTTTCAAACGTAGCCCTAACCACTTCACTAATCTTCCGAATTCCCTTTTTTAAGGTCTCCTCATCAGCCACATAACTAACGCGGATGCACTCATATTGATGCGCCCAATCCCTGTCATCAATGCCCGGGAAAAAGTGCTGTCCAGCAATAATCAATACATTCTGCTCCTTTAATCTTCGATAGAGTTCGTCACTATCAATGGGCAGGCCTTTAAACCAAAGCCATAAGAAAATTGCGCCTTCCGGCTGATGGATATACACAGGTAAATCTTGCATGCTCTCTTGCACAGCCTTTACTGCAACTTGCACTTGTTTTTGATAGTAGGGTCGTATCTGATTATTACTGATGTCTAGTAGTTTTCGGTTTTGCACTAAGCGCGTCATCATTTGTGGACCTAGACTGCCAGGTGCTAGGCTAAAAATAGCGTTGGCCCCCGTTAGCTTTTGAATGAGTGCTGGGTTGGCAATGACGATGCCGGTGCGTACGCCGGGTAAACCTAACTTAGATAAACTTAGGCATAAAATAACGTTCTCGTCCCAATAGGGTGTGGCTTCATTGAATACGATATTGGGAAATGGCAGACCATAGGCGCCATCGATAACCATCGGGATGCCCGCTGCTTTGGTCAATTTAGCGAGCTTGTGGACTTCTTCATCGGTGATGACATTACCAGTTGGGTTGGTGGGGCGTGATACGCACACGGCCCCAACGGAATCGTCTAAATCTACGTTGTCGAAATCAACACGGTATTTGTAAAAGCCATCCTCGCCGATATCGATGAGTGGCCTAACTGCGGAAAACAAAGGCGCGTCTGACAAACCGACATCACCGTAGCCGATGTATTCAGGCACTAATGGCAACATGATCGTTTTATAGCTACCGTCTGGGAATTCTCCTGCTAGTAGATTAAAAATGAGGCCAAAGCTAGATTGGCTGCCGTTGGTGATGGCAATATGTGATTCGTCTATATCCCAGCCGTATTCGCCGCGAAACATTTCAGTCAGACCTTTGATAAATGTCTCGTTACCTTGCGGACCGTCGTAATCGCCCACTAGATTATTGAAGCTTGCTTTGTTCTCAACCACGGCGCGCAGCTCTTCTTGCAAAATGCTTTGTACCTCAGGGATATGGCTAGGGTTACCACCGCCAAGCATATAGAGTTCTTCTCCTGGAGCGGTGTTGACGGCGTTGCCTAAGTCATCCATTAATTGCAGGATGCCGCTGTCGCTGCTCAAGCGACTACCAAATTTCGAGAATTTCATAGTGGTTGTAAGGTTAGCTGATCGTCAGATTTTACCCCATTAAAATAGAGAGTAAACAACGCGCTTAGCTTATCTGGTCAATTGCACTATTAATTTGGTTAAGCATTAAGTCTGCATCGTTATACTCAATGGCGACATGTGAACCCGTGTCGCCATTGGTCACTAGAATGCCGGGGAAGCTATTTAAACCTAATCTCCTCGCCTTCATTAGCTCTTGCCTAAGTTGTGTGTCAATATCTTCGCTGGTTAACGCTTTTGTGAATTCTTCTTTATCTAATCCGATGTTAACTGCAGCGTTGATTAACGTGTCAGCGTCAGAAGGGTTCTGCGCGTTAAGGTAGTAGGCCTTTTGAATCTCCAGCGTTATCTTGTCTTCCAGTTCTTCCGCGTTGTTTCTGGCGATCAGCGCTGCACGGCACGAGGGGTAGGTTGATCTTCGTGGTTGGCAGTCTGTCCAGAACGCATGGTTGAATGTAGTGGCAGGGATCGATTGCTCGATATACTTCCATGTGCCGGCAAGCTTTTGCTGCATCTCCATTGGCATCGGTTCATCGGAATCCGGAGCCAAACCACCTACAACTGAAACCACGGTGATGTTTTCAGCAAGTCGTGGTTTGACTGCTTCCCAAATAGGTCGAAACGCCCAGCAAAAGCTACACATCGGGTCATGTGCCAAATATAGTGAAATAGGTGTTTGTGGCATGGTTAAAGCGTGAGTTCGTGATTAGGGTAATACGGTTACTTTTATGAACTTATCTAGCTGCTGATCATGATTGGGTTTAATGTTTCGATAGCTCGGTGTTAGCCAATTGTCAGCAGTTAAATTCAGCAGTGTCTCTAGCTCGCTAGCCAACGCTGAGTGGTAAAAGCTAGATAAAAATAAAGCGCACAGAATTCTGCACGCTTTAATTGTTGTTTGGCTCTTCATGTCGAAGAGCTTAACATTCTATCGTTAGCTAAGGTGAAGAAGTGGACCCCATTTTTAGGACAGGTTGCTTAGGAGTTATTTCCACCTGATTATGCGGCTAGTTTCAGGCCATGATATGGATCATACATCATGTCGGGCACCATGCCCAAGGTTTGATGTTTTCGCTCTTGATTGTAATATTGTATCCAAGCACCAATGCCTTCTTTTGCCTCTCTCATCGTCTGGTAAGATTGCAGATAAACTTCCTCATATTTAATACTGCGCCATAAACGCTCAACAAACACATTGTCACGCCAAGCACCCTTGCCGTCCATACTGATGCGAATATTGTTTGTTTTAAACACGTTTGTAAAGGCTTCGCTAGTGAATTGTACGCCCTGGTCACTGTTAAAGATTTCAGGTTTACCATAGTAATGCAGCGCCTCTTCTAAGGCATCAACACAGAATGAACTGTCCATGCTGTTGCTAAGGCGCCATGACAATACTTTACGAGAATACCAATCCATCACCACCGTGAGATACGCAAAGCCATTAGGCATTGGTATGTAGGTGATATCCGTAGCCCACACTTGATTAGGGCGTTTAATATTCAATCCGCCTAGCAGATAAGGATAAACCTTATGGCCAGCCTTTCTCTTACTGGTATTCGGCTTAGGGTAGATAGCTTTAATGCCCATCTTACGCATTGAACGCTGCACATGCTTACGGTCAACTCGGTGGCCAACATCTTGCAATACATCGCGAATACGCCTACTGCCTAAGAAAGACCGATTGAGGTGAATTCGATCTATCAGATGCATTAGCTCCAAGTCGTCATTAGTAGCTGGTGTAGGCTTGTAGTAAACGCTAGATCGATGAATTTCCAACAGCTTACACTGACGAACTAACGATAATTCATTGGTTTTATTAATCATGGCTTTGCGCTGCAGTCTGTTTAACGACCGAGCGCTTTGGACAAAAAATCATTTTCCATAGTGATCTCACCAATCTTAGCTTGCAATGATTTAATCTCTGATTCTCTATCGGGCGCTAAACCAGTGCCTGAAGCAAAGACATCAGTTGAGCTGTCAAGCAATTGCTTCTTCCATTTAACAATAAGATTAGCAGCGATATCATGACGACTAGCAAGAGCGCTTAATGTTTCATCTCCTTTGATTGCAGCAAGCGCTACTTTGGCTTTGAATTGTGGTGAATGATTTCTACGTTTTCTACTCATTTTCTGTTCCTCGTTTTGAACAATTATAAAACAGAAAATAACTCCTTAGTTTTACCACTAAACTGTCCTATTCATGGGGTCCACTTCAGTTTGCCCGGTTGAATGTAAAGCAACGTTATTTGATGCTTATTAGCCCATTCAACTATTTGGTTGCTTACGTATTCAGGGCCATTATCACAACGAATAGCATTGGGTTTACCACGCCACTCCATTACCTGTTCAAGTGCTCGAATCACTCTTAAGCTAGGCAACGATAAATCAGCATCGATGGTTAAACATTCTCGATTGTAATCATCAATCACATTGAAGGTGCGTAGCGTTCGTCCATCGTTAAGCGAATCACTCATAAAGCCCATCGACCAAACATCATTAACCTGTAGAGGTACACTTAGTGCATCTGGCTTATCTCGTTTAATACGGCGTCTAGGTTTTATTCTTAGGTTTAGTTCAAGCTCTCGGTAAATACGATATACCCGCTTATGGTTCCAGCCATAGCCTTTGACGTTACGCAGGTACAAATAGCACAAACCAAAGCCCCAGCGTTTGTAGGTGGTCGTTAATCTCAGCAACCAATCACCGATTAGCGCATTCTCAGTAGATAATTTAGCCTGATAGCGATAACAGGTCTCGCTAATAGAAAACACAATACAGGCAGCTCGAATTGAAACTGGGTATTGCTCGGTTACTCTTGTCGCCATCTCTTTGCGTCGAGACGGCGTCACCATTTTTTTTCAATGGCCTCACGGGCTATTTCAACTTTAAGCTTTTCTTCGGCATACATGCGTTTTAGTCGAGCATTTTCAGCCTTAAGTTCCTTAATTGCTTTCATCAAAGAGGCATCCATGCCGCCGTACTTGCTGCGCCATTGGTAAAACGCAGCTTGGCTCATACTGTGCTCTCTGCATAGATCAGTTACGCTAACCCCTGACTCATTTTGTTTCAAGATCGCCATGATCTGGCTATCTGTATATCGTGATTTCTTCATCTGAAAATCCTAAATTAAGTGAATAGAATTCTCTACTTTTAAATACCCTTAATTTTCGGGGGGATTACACTTCTTAAGAAGAGAGTGGAAATATATTCCTAAAGTGTGTATATTCACGATATTAGGTGGTATATAACTTATATAACTTTTATAACTTTTATGAAGGTTAAATAAATAGGGTTAAATAAATAGGGTTAAATAAATAGGGTTAAATAAATAGGGTTAAATAAATAGGGTTAAATAAATAAGGTTAAATAGTATGATTGGATTAACTTCACCAAACCTACTAATAGTGGGTTTCTACAAATGCGGGACTACATCACTATCAAAGTACTTATCTGAACATGGCGAAATTTGTGTGCCGTTTGCTAAGGAGCTTTACCATTATGTAGATCAGGGTTCGCCGTTCGACTCAATGAGTAAGGCGTTAGAAAAAACAGCAGATGGGTCCCAAGGTGGAATTGCAAGTTTATATCGTCACCGTCAAGGAGAAAAGTATTTGCTAGATGCTACGCCTTGCTACTATTCTCAAAATCGTGCCTTAGAGTACGCGAAAGAAAGTGGTAGTAAGGTCATATTTACAATTCGCAACCCCGCCGATAGATTGCTATCAAGCTTTAGATACTTTAAGAATGTCTATCAAGAATATCCAGAATCAACATATGAAGAATTTGTAACCGCACTATTTGATGGTGACGAGAAGAAGGATTTATATCTTAGAAAGATTAAAAAGGACTTCTTCAAAGAAATATTTAATCTAGAGCTAGAAATGGGATGCTACGAAGACCACATTACACGCTGGATAGAGGCTATAGGGAGAGAAAACATTTACTTTGGGACTTTAGAAGAAATGGCAAGTCAGCCAAAAGCTGTTATGAGAAAAATATGTACTTTTCTAGAAATAAGTTCTGATATATATGACACATATGAGTTCAAACCATATATGTGCTCATACGAAGTTCGGATACCTCTCTTTCAAAGATTAGGTAGAAAAATATTCAAAGAAGACCCTGAGAGATATACCCAATTGAGTAAATACCATAGTAATTTTCATGTAATTAAGAATGATACCTTAAAGAAGGTTGTAGACAGGATCTATAATGGCCTTCTGGTAAAGCAAGAAAAGTCTAGGTATATTTTACCTAGTCCCATTTCAAAGAAGGTCAAAGATTATTACAGAAAAACAAATCTGAATTTGTCAAATAGATATGGAATCGAATATAACTAGGATATATTGACTTCATATTTTCTATATTTGAGTAACAATAATATTTGGAATAGAAGGAGTATGCGTTGAAGACATATAAAGTTATTGGAGTAGGGTTAGGGCCATTCAATTTGAGCTTAGCTGCTTTATCTGAAGAGTTGGGCGATATAGACTCCTTATTCTTTGAAAAAAAAGATATTGGCTCGTATTGGCATAATGGTCTCCTTTTTGAGAATGCAACACTACAAACCTCTCATATTAAAGACCTTGTTACATTAGCGAACCCGCAAAGCAAATATAGTTTCGTGAATTATCTCCATAAAAATGGGCGATTATATAAATTCTTAAATGCGGATTATGAATTTATTCCGAGAAAGGAATTCGCTAGATATATGAACTGGGTATCCAATTCTTTATCGAACGTTTGTTATTCGTGTAATGTTATTACCGTTGATTTTATGGAAGATGTATTTTGCGTAAATACAACCAGTGGAAAATACTATTCAGAGCACATAGTACTTGGAACAGGACAATATGAAGCGGGGCAAGAGTTTATAGCGGAATGTGTTAAGGATGACCGCATTATAATGGCTAGGAAATATTTACATTCCTCCCCTGAGAATATCTCTGGTGTCGTCGCCTTAGTAGGAGGTGGTCAGACTAGTGCCGAAATATTTATTGACTTACTATCTCGATCAGACGATCAAGAAATAAGTAAGATTATTTGGCTAACAAGAAGAGAAAACTTACTGCCTTTTGATGACTCGCCATTCGTTAACGAACTGTATACCCCTTCTTATGCGAGGTATTTTAGCTCGCTGAAGGAAACAACGAGA
Source organism: Candidatus Poriferihabitaceae bacterium (assembly GCA_965237995.1). Lineage (GTDB taxonomy): Bacteria > Pseudomonadota > Gammaproteobacteria > Arenicellales > Poriferihabitantaceae > JAAELZ01. Next base: position 147,167 of record CBDEGO010000005.1, on the reverse strand, counting down.
AAAAGTAAAAATAATTCGCAAAAATTAGCTAGTGATGGAATTTCATTAGAGACGTTAGGAGAAATATATAAAGACCTTTATAGGCGTATTTATGTTGAACAACACCATTGTAAGTACATTATCGCACCAGATAGAGAACTAAAAGCGTTGGCATGTGAAGACTCGCGTTGGAAATTGAAATTGCACCATCTAGCAAATGGAAAGCGGGAGAATATTGAATCAGATTACGTTGTATTATCTCTGGGCCAAAAAGCTGTACTCCCGGATATTATGTCGAATATTGCCTCTAATAGCGGAATTAATATGGATGGCTTTGATGTAAATGATGACTTTTCTTTGATATCAGATAAACATAATGGAAATAAAATATATTTACAAGGAATGACAAAGAGCAAAAACGGTATAGCAGAACCAAATTTGGGAATGTCACCTTGGAGAAATTCATTGATCTTAAATAGTATATGTGAGAGGGAGATATTTACCGTGCCAGATCGTGAAGAATTTGTGGTGTGGGATAATCTAGAGGAGATAGTCAGTTGCTGAGTCCATTTCTAACGCCCATATTGTTGATTTTTTTGATTGCTTTGTGTCGGGGTGCATCATTCTTATTTATAAAGTATGGTATTGATACCATACCAATATTTACTTTAGTGTTTCTTAGGGTTGCTATTGCAACAGTAGTCTTAGGCGGCTATTTATTGGTTAAGAGAATTAGCTTTAGTGGCGATTCCAAGTCTTGGAGGGTTATCATCATTATAGGCATAGTAGGAAACGTTATACCTTTTTCACTTGTATCCTTTGCCGAAAAACATATTGACAGCGGCCTTACTGGTCTATTAATCGGAACGGTACCAATGTTTGTCTTTATCCTAGCTTTCTTTTTAGCGAAAGACGAAGCCATAGATAAAGCTAAAGTATTTGGTGTCGTATTGGGATTGATTGGTGTTGGAATTATTTATTATCCTGAAATATCTTTTAATAACGTTGAAAACATGATTGCTATACTATCGGCTGTTCTTGCCGCTATTGCGTATGCCATTTCAACAATACTAGCTAAAAAAGTTAAGAACGTTAAGCCGGAGATGATTGCAACCGCAGTCACATTCATTGCTGCAATTACATTAGTACCAGCTGTTATCTATGAACAGCCTAATTTTCCGCAGTTCAGCTTGAATTCTCTATACGCGACTATCGCGTTAGGAGTGATCAGCACTGCTATTCCATTTGTAATTATGTACGGTCTAATTGCTTCTAAAGGAGCAACATATTTCACTATGAACAACTATTTGATACCTATAGTTGCTCTGGCCTTAGGCATTGTATTCGCTGATGAAGTACTAACAATCGAACTCACAATAGCCTCAGTATTTATATTCGCTGGTATATACATGTGTATATCAAAGCGATTTCGGTCGTAGTGTATATCTATCTACACTGCGAATTTCATTAACTTTAACCATTTGGAGGCGAAAGATGGACACCATTAAATAATTGTTGAATAGGCCGAGCTAGGGCCATTCGCTGTAAAGTTTGGCCCTAGCCCGGCTACCCAAATCACACTAACCCTATTGGAAGGAAGTATGAATATGAAACCATTAATGAAATATCAAGACTTTAAAGAAAACATCGAAAGATTATTTGAATCTGAATTGCAAATCTATTTCAATATAGTAGATTATGCAGATCATTTGACAAATAAACAACATGAACTCAATGAGCAATATTATTTGCGTCATAGAGTTGAAACAGTTAAGCGCATTAGAATGACTACATCAACAGATGCATTAGCACTTTCACAAATTGCCAAAATTAATTACCCAATGGCACGAAAATGGGGATTATACACCGTACAGGAAATGAATCACGATAAAATGTTCTTGACTGATATCAAAAAACACAACCTTAGCCCTGAATATGTTAATTCGATTACTCCCTTCGAGGCAACAAAAAACATGGGTGAATATTTAGCGAATGTAATATCGGGAGGAGAACCGCTCGGGGCAGTTGGATATTCTCTATTTGTGGAGTGGAATTCTGATCGATATTCACCTAGCGTAGTAGAAAAAGCAGAGGAAAAGTTTTCTTCTAAACACGTAAAAGGCTCTAAGGCTCATGTACAATTTGATGTAAATGAAGATCATCTAGAAATGATATTTGAAATTAGCTATTCCTTACTTAGATCAAATGACCACCTTGAAGAATTTACCAAGATTCTTAAAAGTATATCTAAATATTTCCGAGAGTATTTTCAAGAACTCTATGACCAAACTATAGTAGAAGAAAATAAGCTAATTGCAGATATTGCTGCTTAACTGGATTTCTTGGATCTGTCGAATTGTTTTGAAATCAGAAAATACTCTAATTGGCAGTAGAGTAATTTCAAACAATTCGACAGTATTTAGATTTACATCTACATGGCTATGAAAAATGACGACATTAAGTTAAACAATCTAGAGAATTATAACAAACTTCATTATGAAGCAGGGTTGCCTTGACGATGAAATAAGGGAAATACAAAATATAATCGCAATAGCCGAGTCTTCTAGTGAAAGCATAACATCTGAGCAAGATTATATCTTAAAGGCGCTTTCTCTAGAAAGGAGGAATCTAGATAACCGAAAGCGCAAATCACTGTCTAATACCCTGAAAAATGAATTAGAGTCTAAGCTGATTAAGTTGCATATATTGGAAGAGTCTATGCATAAACTTCTACCCTTTTGAACAATTATAAAACAGAAAATAACTCCTTAGCTTTAACACCAAACTGTCCTATTCATGGGGTCCACTTCTTGAGGCCCTGCCGCTACCAGCATTTTTCCAGCATCTGTATCAGTATATTTCTCAAAATTTGCGATAAATAACTTGGCTAAGTCAACTGCCTTAGTGTCCCACTGTGCTGCATCAGCATAGGTGTTGCGTGGGTCTAAAATATTAGTTTCAACACCGCTTAATGCGGTGGGGATTGCAAAATCAAAGTACGGCAATTGAATAGTTTCTGATTCTTCAATAGAGCCGTCCAATATCGCGTTAATAATCTCACGGGTGTTTTGAATTGAAATACGTTTGCCTGTGCCATTCCAGCCGGTGTTGACTAGATAGGCTTGAGCGCCTGCGTTTTCAACGCGCTTAACCAATGTCTCCGCATAACGGGTTGGGTGTAAGCTCAAAAAAGCAGCCCCAAAGCAAGCAGAAAAAGTAGGCGTTGGCTCTGTGACACCGCGTTCTGTGCCAGCTAGTTTGGCGGTGAAGCCAGACAGGAAGTGATACTGCATTTGCTCTGGCGTTAGCTTAGCAACGGGTGGTAGTACGCCAAATGCGTCGGCAGACAAGAAAATAACCTTGCTGGCGTGCCCTGCACGGGAAATCGGTTTGACGATATTATTGATATGATATATCGGATAGGAAACGCGAGTGTTTTCTGTGGCCGACGTGTCGTTGAAATCGACGGTGCCATCTGCGGCAACCGCCACATTTTCAAGTAGCGCATCGCGGCGAATTGCACCGAAAATATCTGGTTCGGCTTCTTCACTTAAATTGACGGTCTTTGCGTAACAACCCCCTTCAAAATTAAAGATGCCATCATCATCCCAACCATGCTCGTCGTCACCGACTAGTTGGCGGGTAGAGTCTGTGGATAAAGTTGTTTTTCCTGTACCAGACAATCCGAAGAAGATGGCGGTATCGCCATCTGCGCCTTTGTTAGCCGAACAATGCATTGAGGCAATGCCCTTCAGTGGAAGTAGGTAGTTCATCATCGAGAACATGCCCTTTTTCATTTCGCCGCCGTACCAAGTGCCACCAATTAGCTGCATACCTTCGCTTAAGTTAAAAGCAACAAAATTTTCAGAATTTAGCCCTTGCTGTTGCCAATCTTGATTTACTGTTTTAGAACCATTCAAAATGGTGAAGTCGGGGGTGAAATCCGTAAGCTGTTCATCCGTTGGGCGAATAAACATGTTCTTGACAAAATGCGCTTGCCAGGCCACTTCCATGACGAAGCGTACTTTTAACTGAGTGGCTGGGTTTGCGCCGCAATACGCGTCAACGACGAACAAACGCTTGTTTGATAGACCATGAGTGACTTTGCCTTTTAAGTCTTCCCAAGTTTCTTGAGACATGGGTTGGTTGTCATTTTTGCCTTGATCAGACCACCATACGTTGTCACGTGAAGTATCGTCACGCACGATGTATTTATCTTTAGGCGAACGACCAGTAAAGATGCCAGTGTCAACTGACACGGCGCCCATGTTAGTTAGTTTGCCTTTTTCGTAACCGGCTAAGGTGGCGTCCATTTCTTCTTCAAACAGCTGTTCGTAACTGGGGTTGTAAACCAACTCGGTACTATGGGTAATGCCGAGTTGTTCAAGGTGTTGATTTAGATTGCTCATTGATTTGTTAACTAACTATTGTGATGACGGGTCTCTACCCGCGGGCGGGTATTTTTAATTTTACTATTTGGGAAGTGATATGCTGCTTGCGTAAACAAGCAGCAAAGTCTTGCGGGGTGTTAGTCTTCTAAAACAAATGTGACGTGCATTGACACGCGATAAGACTCGATTTTGCCGTCAACAACGTTAACGTTTTGATCTTTAACCCATGCGCTACGAACATTTTTTAATGTTTTGGTGGCGCGACTGATGCCGTTTTTAATGGCGTCATCGAAACCTTTATCTGAAGAGGCGATAATCTCTGTAACTCTTGCTACTGACATATGTAGATACCTATAGTGAAATTTATATTAACAATAATTATAGCTGATGCTTTTAAGTGAATCACGCTATTAGTGGTAGTATATTGGTATGACAGGCAAATAAAAGCGGTCACTTTCTAATTGTTTGAGAGTGAAAAAGACACTGTATGTAAAGCGTGTCGCTACAACACATAAGCAAGACGCGGTTAAACCCTTTCTATGGCTTAAAGCGTGAACCCGCGTATGCTAATATCCCGCCACTTTTTTAATCTCAACTGTAAAGCGCACATGAAAGTCTTGGTACCAGTAAAACGGGTCATTGACTACAACGTGAAGATTCGCGTTAAGTCTGACCAATCCGGTGTAGAAACCGAAAATGTCAAAATGGCGATGAATCCGTTTGACGAAGTAGCTATAGAAGAAGCGTTGCGTATGCGCGAAGCGGGGGTTGCCACTGAAGTGGTTGCCATTTCTATCGGCACTGAAAAGTCACAGGAAACTCTTCGCACGGCTCTTGCAATGGGCGCAGACGAAGCCGTACTCATTAAAACTGATGCAGCTGTTGAGCCCTTAGGCGTAGCCAAGCTACTGAAAAAAGCGGTTGATGATATGGGCCCGGGTGTCGTCATTTTAGGCAAACAAGCCATTGACGACGATTCGAACCAAACCGGCCAGATGCTGGCCGCTATGCTAGATTGGCCTCAAGGTACATTTGCTTCTAAGGCTGCATTCTCTGATGGTAGTGTTGCGCTAAGCCGCGAGACTGACGATGGTATCGAAACTTTAAATCTATCGTTACCCGCGATTATTACAACCGATTTACGCTTAAATGAGCCACGTTATCCGAACCTGCCCAACATCATGAAGGCGAAGAAAAAGCCCCTTGAGGTGATTGAAGCAGAGAGCATGGGTGTTGATTTTTCTCCTCGCTTAAAGGTGGTTAAAGTAGAAGAACCTGCTGAGCGTGAACCAGGCATTATCGTGGGTAGCGTTGAAGAGTTAATCGAAAAATTACGTAACGTTGAGAAGGTAATATCATGAGCGTACTAGTTGTTGCTGAACATAATAACAGCGAATTAAATGGCATGACTTTGAGCGCTATTAGCGCAGCCAGCCAATTAGGTGATGCAGATGTCCACGTATTAGTTGCGGGTAGTGATTGCGCCGCGGTAGCGCAAGAAGTGGCCGCAGCGGCAGGCGTAAGTAAGGTACTGCATGCAGATGATGCTAGCTTAGCCAATGCCATTGCGGAAAATATGTCTGCCTTGGTTTGTCGCCTAGCAGATGATTATAGCCATGTTTTAGCGGTTGCCACTGCATCGGGCAAAAACTGGATGCCGCGTGTAGCTGCCAAACTTGATGTCCAGCAGATTTCAGATATCTCTGCAATAGTAAGCGCTGATACCTTTGAGCGTCCAATCTACGCGGGTAATGCCGTTGCCACAGTGCAAAGTAGCGATGCTACAAAACTTATTACTGTGCGCAGCACTTCTTTTGAAGCGCTAGAAGGGGCGGGTTCTGCCAGTGTCGAAAGTGTTGCTGCTGAAACTGCGTTTGGCGGTACACAATTTGTTTCTGAAGAAATTGGTCAATCTGATCGCCCAGATTTAGTGAGCGCGAAGATTGTCGTTTCTGGCGGCCGTGGGATGGGCAGCGAAGAGAACTTCAAAATTCTTGATCCATTAGCCGAAAAACTAGGAGCTGCGATTGGTGCATCCCGCGCAGCGGTTGACGCCGGGTATGCGCCAAACGAGCTGCAAGTTGGCCAAACAGGTAAGGTTGTTGCACCGGATGTGTATATCGCGTTTGGTATCTCTGGAGCGATTCAGCACCTAGCGGGCATGAAAGAAAGTAAGGTAATCGTTGCGGTAAATACCGACGAAGATGCACCAATTTTTCAGGTTGCTAGTTATGGTTTAGTTGCAGATTTATTTGACGTAATCCCAGCGTTGGAAGCTGCGTTATAAAGCAAGCCGGCTGAAATGATAAAGCCCGCTTCTTAGCGGGTTTTTTTTGGCCTATAGTTGCGCGGTTAGAAGCTTTAATGCAAGCCCAGTAAAAATGACAGCTGCGCTGCGATTTAGAACTTTTTGAAATCGGTCAGAGTTTTGTAATTTGGGACCGAGCAACCCTGCTAATAATGCAATTGCACCAAAAATCAATAAGGTGGCCACTATAAAAGTAGCGCCCAATAACACGATTTGCATGGGCACAGAGCCACGTGCGGCATCGGTGAATTGCGGTAAAAACGCGAGGAAGAATATCGTCACTTTTGGATTAGTGACATTCATGATAAAGCCTCTAAAGTATAGCTTTATCGTACTTAATTTTGGAGCGTCCCCAGTCGTCTTATCAATCGCAGTCGCGTTCCATGCCCCCCATGCTAAATACAATAAGTAGGCTGCACCGATAAACTTTAAAGCATTAAACAACGCAGGTGAGGCGACGAGCAAGGCCGCCACGCCTAAGCTAACTGCGGCGGTATGAATTAAAATGCCGCTGGCCAAACCCACGGTAACTATCAAGCCAGCAAAGCGCCCGTGTAGTAGTGACTGCGTTAGGACAAAAATATTATCTGGCCCCGGAGACAAAGCAAGCACGACTGACACTGCGAAAAAACTGGTGAGTACATCGAATGGAATCATAGAAGTGTATCGATTATTCGTTAAAGGCAACGGCACTACCTAAACCAATAAAAGCGCCGCCTGTTAGTCTAGCTAACCACTTTCTGGTCGATTGCCCCAATGGCTTGTCTTTTAGCCATAAACTGGACCACGCGTATATTCCATGCACCAGTGCAACAACAAAAATGATGCTAGCGAACATCACCGCAAATTGGGGAATAATGGCTTGATCGGTGGATAGGAACTGAGGAAAGACGGCCGATAAAAATAGTATGGATTTAGGGTTGCTCAATGAAACTGCGATCGCTTGAGAATAGACTGCGCTAGAGCGTGGATTGGTCTGGTGATGTTCGATGGGTTTAGCTTGTGAACTTGTTAGCATGAAAGAAGAGGCAATCAATTTATAACCCATCCAAATTAAGTAAGCACCGCCAACCCATTTCATCATGATATAGGCGATAGGCATGGTTTTAATCAGTGTGCCGACCCCTAAAGCTGCTAACGAAGCGACAAAGAAAAGCGCAGTTAAGTTGCCTAAGATGGTGAAAAATGCACCGCGAAAGCCGTACCTAACGGTGTTGACAATCAACACATTAGGTCCCGGTGAGATCGAAGCGGCTAATATCGCTAAAGCAAAAAGGCTCCAAGTATCGAAGGTCATCATCAGTAAAGACTCTCTTCTCCTTCAGGGCGGCGTTTAAAGCGTTTGTGTGACCACAGGTAATCGTCGATATGCTCTTCTGCCAGTTGTTCAACCACCTTGTTCATTGCGGTGGTATCAGCCAGTGGGTCACCTTGCGGGAAATGCTCTAACGGCGCGTAGAGTTTCGTTTCGATGCCTTTACCCCACGGTAAAATACGATTACTGCATGGAATAACCACCGCTTTGCCCGCGCTTGCGATTTTACCTAATGCGGGGAAGGTTGAAGCTTCGATACCAAAAAATGGCGCGAAAATACCATGTTTTGCCCCTGCATTTTGATCGGGTAAATAATAGAATGGTTTGCCACTGCGAATTTGTCGAATTAAGCTTGTAAGTGGTGCTTTACGGTCGAACATAGTAATGTTGAACCTTCCCCGTTGCTGTATGGAAAGGCGATTAAACAAGGGGTTGCGATTGGTTTGATACATGCTAGTCATTGGGTGTTCTATAGACAGGGCGATACCGCCTGCATCCAAAGCCACGAAATGCGGTGCGAGCAAAATTACGTTTTCATTTTGTTCTTTCGCGTTATGTAAATGCTCTAAGCCTTCTAGTCGAACCAAGCGTTTTAAGCGCTTTGCCGACCCCCACCAGAATAACCCCATCGCTAGAATGCTGCACACCAATAAGCGAAAGTGTCTGCGCGCAATAGATTTACGCTCTGCTTCAGATTTTTCAGGGAAGCATAAACGTAGGTTGGTGAGGGTGATCTTACGGCGCGAGGCGACAAGTGCGAATAACAACTCGCCGAGTACGGCGCTGATTGCGTAGATTACACAAAATGGCAATAAGGCCAATAATCGTAATAAGCCTACGACAAACCAGCTTGACCAATAGCGCGGGTGCGCGAAAGAGCTAACTTCACTCAATGCGCTGCGCTAGTGTAATTGCACACGAATAGGTTGTGCTTTTCCTTTCCAGTTTTTAGGGCCACTTTTGTGTACGGCATCACCAGTTGAATCGACCGCGACAGTGACGGGCATATTTTCTACTTCAAATTCGTAGATTGCTTCCATACCCATGTCTTCAAATGCGAGCACCTTGGCATTTTTTATTGCTTTGGACACCAAATAGGCTGCACCACCGACAGCGATTAAATACACAGATTTATGGTTTTTGATCACGTCAATTGCCGCATCTCCGCGTTCTGCTTTGCCAATCATTCCCATAACGCCGACTTGATCGCCCAGCATCATTTCGGTGAATTTATCCATACGCGTGGCGGTCGTCGGGCCAGCGGGGCCGACGGCTTCGCCTTCAATTGGGTCGACTGGGCCTACGTAATAGATAAAACGGTTTTTGAATTCGACTGGGAGAGGTTCGCCATTATCTAACAACTGTGCAATGCGTTTATGCGCCGCATCGCGGCCAGTCAATATTGACCCAGATAACAACAAAGGTTGGCCAGGTTGCCAACGCTCTACTTCGGCTTGGGTAATCGTATTAATATTCACAGGCGTGCCCACGTCGTCACTAGACTGGTTGACGTCAGGCCAATTGTTTAAGTCCGGTGGGGTGAGAATCGCGGGCCCTGAGCCATCTAAGTGAAAATGTATATGGCGCGTCGCTGCGCAATTTGGAATCATCGCGATGGGTAAAGATGCCGCGTGCGTCGGGTAGGCATTTATTTTGACGTCCAGAACCGTTGTGAGACCGCCTAGCCCTTGCGCCCCAATCCCTAATTGATTAACAGCGTCCATAATGTCAAGACGCAGTTCTTCCTCTGGGTTATCAGGGCCTCGTGCAATGAGCTCAGTGATGTCGATAGGATCGAGTAAAGATTCCTTAGCGAGTACCATCGCCTTTTCAGTCGACCCGCCAATGCCAATACCTAATACGCCCGGCGGACACCAGCCCGCGCCCATTTTAGGCACGGTTTCTGTTACCCAATCCACAATGCTATCGCTCGGATTAATGACGGTGAATTTACTTTTGTTTTCTGAACCCCCGCCTTTTGCTGCAATTTTTATGTCGACGCCGTCACCTTGCACTAATTCTGTATAAACCACGGCAGGTGCGTTATCGCCCGTATTAATCCGTTTGCCAAACGGCGGTGACACAACGGAGTGGCGTAAAGGGTTGTCAGGATTGCTATAAGCCTGGCGGACACCCTCATCAACCAGTTCTTGCAAGCTCAGTGCCGTGTCAAAGCGAACATCCATCCCGACTTTAATAAATGCCACCACGATACCCGTATCTTGGCAAATCGGGCGTTTACCCACCGCGGCCATTTTCGAGTTGATTAGAATCTGAGCTATTGCGTCTTTAGCCGATGGTGATTGCTCAATTTGCCAAGCTTGATGCATGGCCTCAATGAAGTCTTGGCTGTGATAATACGAAATATATTGTAAGGCGTCAGCGACACTGGCGATAAAGTCGTCTTGCTTAATTAAACTCATTGCTGTGTTGATTGTAGGTGTTTGTCGAAGCAGGTTTGCATTCTAGTTTGTATTGCGGCGCTATGTTCGGCTGGAACAGCGCCTAAACACAACATCTGGATAATTAACTGCTCTGGTTGGTCTTGCGCCGCGGTGTTTTTTTTCATTGAAGCTGAAAGCCGCTGTATTTGATAAGCCATTCTTTGCTGTTGAAATTCAGCAGGTGAATCAAGGTCGTAGTGTACTTCTAGCTTTAAGCAAAGTTCTAGTTTGGCTTCATGGCTTGCATTTAGTTCCTTATCATCAAAGCCGCTGCCCGCGCTTGCTTGCAGAGCCATTTCATAACGTTGTTGCATTTGGCTTAGTACGTCACTTTCTGGCCATTTTTTCGTTATTGAATCAACGCTCTTCCCTGATTGAATGGCCGCTTCTAGTTGGCTACACAATATAGATTGTGCAACTAACTGATTTAAAGCCTCGTTTTGCTTAGCGCTTTCCCCAGCAAGCAAAGCCTTGTCAAACTGCTTACGCATTTGGTTAAAGCGGTTTTGCACCGGCTTTTCGTGCTTTCTAGGGACATAGCCGATTTCTTTATATTGATCGACTAGTTGATTAAACTGAGAGCGTTCATTCAACATTACTAGAGGATCAAGCGTTACCACCTGGCTCATTTGTTCTATCAGCGCATTTTTGTCTTTCAGGTTTTGATTGAATTGACTGTCTTGCTCTTTACGTGCTTCCTTACGTTTTGCGTAAATAGCGTCACAGACTTTTTGATATTGCTTCCAGAGTTTATCTTCCATGCCACGCTTTTCTATGACGGTCACCACCCAGCCTTTTTTCAGTGTTTCAAGCTGATCCATGGCGGCTTTATTGTCTTCAAGTTGTTCTAATGCCTGAACGTCTTCGACTAGTTTTTGCCGTGTCTTAAAGCACCGCGTACGCTCGCGCGAAAGGTGTGTTTCAAACTGACCGACTGCTTCGTCCAATGCCGAGATGATTTTCTTTCGATGTTTAAAATCAACGTTTTCGGTTTTAAAGAAATCTCGGCGTTGCGCGCGTAACCATTTATCGATATCTTTGTAATCGGGTGACTTCCAATCTGTATCTTCGTAGCGCTTGTTGATGGTCTCGATGATTGCGCGGCGCTGTTCGAGTGCACCTTTACGGGCTTTTTTACGCTCGTCAAAGTACGCTTTGCAGGGAATAAAGGCTTCTTTACAGGCGTTATCGAACTCGGTCCACAGCGCTTGCTTTGAGTGGTCTCCTCCTTTGTCCCAGTCGCGCCATTGGTTGCGTGCGTCTTCTATTGTTTTGGCTAGCTCTTGTGGGTGTAGGCGTGAACCAACCAGTAATTTGACTTGGTCGATTAAGTCTTGCCGAGCTTGGCTAGTGCCCCAATGGCGCCACGATTCAAGCTTACGCATTTGAGGTTGAATACGATTGAGGCGCTTATCTATTTTCAGTCTGCGTTGATCAGACAAGCCCGGTATCGTGCCGAGTATGGACAATAGTTTATGTACCGACTCCTCGGCCTTGCTTAACTCGTTGCCTTTAATCGACTTGTCCGCCTCGTCTAATAAGGTGACGACTTTTTCATAGTCTTGCTCGCGGCGTTCAATTTGTTTATGGGTTTTTTCGCGAACTTCAGTTAGTAATTTTTCTGCTGTTTCCGATAAGCTTGCATCAAGTTCAGAACCTTCAATTGTTTGCGCCGCTGTCATGCTGTCTGCGGCTTTACGCAGTTGTTTAGCTACTGCTTCATCGATCCCTTTTTTGTCACTAAGCAGTGCAGTCAGGCCGTCAATTAAAGTTTGTTGCTGTTCCGGTGTAGTTACGTCGACAAGTGCGCCCATTAAGCTGAATGGAAAGTGATTAAATAGGATTTAATTTTACAGTAAAACGAAAACGGTTTAGCATAGGGTTTCGCTTAAATAACTTAGTCTGCCTAAAATAGTTTACTTGATTAATATGCAGTTTCTTCTATTGAAAACTATTTCGCAGTTTCGGGCGTGCGCGCCGAGGCGGTGGTTGCTTGCGCTCGCAGGTCTCATTGTCGTGCTGCCCTATTTGTTTAATGGGCCGCTTCACGCGCAAACTTTAGTTCGACATCATCAATTAAATTGCTCTGCTGAGTTTCCATGCCCGCCACAGATCAAACGTAGAGTCGATTTTTGGGTTGAGGTGTTCAGCCGTTGGGATAAAAACCAAGCGATACTGCATGACGCTAACTCTCCGTGGCGCGTTTTTGAAGTAATTGATGGTGCTTCAAGCTGCACTAAAAGGGTGGCTAAAAACAAACGTAAGCGCCTGAAAGCTAATCTGCTTGCATTAGCCGAAAACCTTAGATTAGACCGTGCTCCACAAGGAAAAATTCAATCGCATTTGGCGCGGCAATTTGAGCGCTTGAATAGTAAAAATGTACGCTCATCTGCTGACAATCTGCGTTGTCAGCTAGGCGTTAAAGATCAATATGAGCCGGCGTTAGCCAGGTTTGCTCGGTATTCGCCAATGACAAGCCGAATAATTCAAGAGGCGGGCATGCCACAAGAATTGGTGTATTTGCCTTTTGTTGAGTCATCTTATCGCCCCGATGCATACTCGAAAGTTGGTGCTGCAGGGATGTGGCAAATCATGCCAAATACCGCTCGGTCGTTGGGGATGGAATTAAACGCAACCTTAGACGAAAGGCTCGATCCAGAAGCGGCAACCCGCGCAGCAATGCGCTACTTTAAAAAAGCGAAAAAGAGCTTGGGTAGCGCAGCGAGAGAGCTTAAACCCAATATCGCTAGCGCGGAGCTCAACCCGTTTATGGTGACGTCATATAACTATGGGGTGAATGGAATGCGCCGCGCAATCAAGCAAATTGGCCCTGATTTTTATAAGGTGCTGAATAATTATAAGTCGGCAAACTTCCAAGTGGCGGTCAAGAATTTTTATGCAAGCTTTTTGGCTGCTCGACATTTAGCTATTCATGCAGACACGTACTTTCCGAAAATTAAGACCTTAACCCCGGTTAACTATCAAACGTTTATTTTGCAAGATGACGTGTCTATTACGCGTATCAAGCGTCAATTTAACTTGTCCAGTGCGCAGTTGAAGGCATTGAACCCTGCGTTGACACGGTTTGTTTGGAATAACTGGCGTTTAATCCCTGCAGGCTATCGCTTGCGTTTGCCAGTCGATCAAGCTGGATGGAAAAAGCAGATTGCTGGTTTGCGAGCATTAAAACCTGAAGCGCAACCCGTGAATAAATCAATTTATCGTGTGCGTCGCGGCGATACGGCTTGCGCAATTGCCTCGGCTTTTAAAGTTAAATGTAAGGACTTAATCAGCGCTAATAATTTAGGGCGCAAGGGGAAAATTAGAGTAGGGCAGCGCTTAGATATTCCAGTTAGAGTAGCAACCGCAAGTACCCAGGTGGCTGCTGCAGTTAGCACAGCATCAGGTTTATATCGCGTTAAACGTGGTGACAGCGCCTGTAAAATTGCCCAACGATTTGGAGCCTCTTGCAAAGAACTGATCAGGCTAAATAAATTAGGGCGTAAAGGAAAAATTTTGGTTGGGCAAAAATTACGTATTCCGGGTGTGCAGTTAGCGGCTTCGTCATCGAACTTTGTCGCAACAGCGAAGGCGACGCGCTACAAAGTACGACGCGGTGATACCTTGTGCCAAATTGCGGCTCGGTTTGACTTGGCTTGCTCTAAACTTCGTCGAGAAAATAAGCTAAACAAGAAAGGCCTGATCAAAGTTGGGCAGATGCTTAAGATACCCAGTGGGTCTAGTCTGCTTGCGGCTTCGTCTACTTCGGCCTCGCAGTTACAGTGGGCCAATCGTATAGATAACTTAGGCGAGATTAAGGTGAGGACCAGCAATGGCAGGCAGAGTATTAAGGTGTTGCCAAATGAAACTTTGGGTCACTACAGCGATTGGCTGGGCATCCGCAACACCAGTGGCATGCGTCGGTTGAACGGTTTATCAACCTCTTCGGTGATTGGTTTGGGTGAAAAAATAATTTTTCCAAGAGTAAGCTCTCAACGAATTATTCAATTCGAAAGTCGCCGCAGTGAATATCATCAAGTGCTATCTGAGGAATTTAAAGATCGCTTTATACTAGAAGGTGAAAAAACAATTCGGGTTAAACAAGGACAAAGCTTGGGTGCGATTGCCAACAAGCATGATGTGCCCCTATGGCTGTTATTGCGATTTAACCCGCAAGTGGGTACCTTGCGTGTCGGGCAAGAATTGACGGTGCCGATTATCAACGAAAAGTAAGCCCGATGTTTCTGAGGCGATTGTTCAGTCTAGAGTGGCGCTACCGTAGTAGTGCCACATCAATAAAGACACTGCACTTTGGTGAGGAGACCATTGCTTAGCAATGTCACGGGTTTGTTGTTCGCTGGGGCGTTCATCTAATTTTTTTAGGCGTTGGATGGCGATTTGTAAGGCGAGGTCACCCGCAGGATAAATATCTGGGTGCTGTAAAGAGAACATGGCATAAATTTCCGCAGACCATCGACCAAACCCTTTGATTTTGGTGAGCGTGGCGACAATGTCTTCAAGCTCTTGTGTGGCAAGTTGCTCTAAGTTTATTTCTTGGCTTTGTATTTGTAGGGCGAGTGCTTTCGCGTATTCAACTTTTCTCCAGGATAGTCCACAGTCTCTCAGCGCTTGATCCGAGTAGGATAAAAGCTTATCGGCGGTTATTTCATCTTGTATCAAGGCGATCACTCTACTCCAGATAGCCGCGGCAGATTGAGTGGAAAGTTGTTGAGATACAATGATTTGTAGCAGCGTCGACAGACTATTTTCTCGGTGTCGTGGCTCTGGATATCCATGACTTTTAATTACTTGCTCGATATCAGGGTCGAGTCGCGCTGCTTGCTGTAGTGCTTGCTGCAATGCGACTTGTTGCTTTTTAAACAGAGGAGTTGCCATTTGATTGGTCAGTGGTGTTGTTGCGGTTGCATAAAAAATGAATGCAGTTGAATGATAAATGGTGCTTGAAGTTTTGAAAGCAGATGTTATTTTAGAGTGTAAGTTACAGACAATATTCAAATGTTAAGAACTGCAAAATTTAATATAGGGCAAGTGGTTAAGCATCGCCACTATGATTTTCGTGGTGTTATTTACGATGTAGACCCGACCTTCAGCAATACAGAGGATTGGTATCAGTCGATCCCTGAAGAAGTGCGTCCAGAAAAAGATCAGCCGTTTTATCATCTATTCGCTGAGAACGACGAATCTCCTTATGAGGCGTATGTTTCAGAGCAAAACTTAGTGGTTGATGAATCTGATATCCCTGTTGGGCATCCAGCCATAGAGCAAGCTTTTGCGCGGGACCAGCAAGGTTTGTATCATCTAAAAGTGCAATTCGGGCACTAGGATTAATTCCCCTTCTTGTATCCTATATCGGGCTTGGCGGCATCTAAAATTCCAATTAGACGGCCATACTATTTGAGATATTATTCGCAGTTATTAAAGAATGCACATTGCATTTCAGCACTTAGTTGTTCTGAGACCTTAACGGGTTTGATGCTGACGATTGCCTCATTAGCCGAGCAACGGTTTTTCTTCCAGTCAGCGACTTGAAGGTCTAGATCTACCTCTTTCCACTTCGTATGACCGTTTTCACGTAGCGTGTCGATGTTATTACGAATGGCTTTGTCGATCTGAACTAATTGATCGCAGCGAATATTTTGGTAGATATTTTGGCGACTAGAATAGTCAAAACTCACCAGCATAGATTTTATTGCGACGGTATCAACGGGGCTTTTGATAAAGTGGTAATCCTCTGGAGAAATTGAAGAAGAGATATAGTTATTATTAAATGCTTCGTTGTTTAACGGCAAAAAATGCAAGTCTTTAATCAGAGTTTTAAGTTCTGCTGACCAATTTTCAGTATCTAGCATTTCAAATAGCTTTACTGGCTTGCCGGCGACGTAAATCATCGCGTGAATTTGCTTGGTAATCAGCATAGTTAATGCCTTTGCTGTGCTTTCGCTTAGCTTTTCGCTGGGGTTAATATCCGCTAATCGAAATAGATTATTTGCGGTTAGTCGGGTGCCACTGCCTAACGAACCTACCGCTACGCGTTTTCCGTTTAGTTGTTCAAAGGTTTGGATTGAACGATTGGCAAGAACATGTACTTCTTCGTTATAAAAAGGGTAAATTAAGCGAATTTTATCTGCGATACCATTTATCTCTGGGTCTTTAGAGTTGCGCATATAACCAAGCACATCTGATTGCACGATAGCCATGCCTGCATTTTCATTGTCAATCAAGCGCTGAATGTTTTCGACTGACCCTTCGGTGGTTACAACCTCTACATTCAGGCCTTCAAGTTTAGCTACTGCCGCGATATTTTGCCCGAATTGCACATAGGTACCAGTATTGGTGCCGGTGAGAATTCCGATGCCGTAGTCTTCTGCTAAGCTTATTGGGGAAGTAATAAAGGCTAGCAGCGCTAACCAAATAAGGGGGCGTTTTGAAAAACGCATATTTTTCTATTTATGAGTAGTAGTTCGCACGAATATTACCACTTATCTGTAGAACTAGAGTATTGAAAGTTCGTACTACGTTGTTTGGCCTCGCTAATTGTGCTCAGGACATATTGGCTTGAAAATAGATTAAGAGCTGGTGGTGTCGATCATGAAAGCCCTCGTTGTTTCCGATCAGAGACTGTCAATCCACATTTGTATCAATTGGCTGATTTGGTTAGATGTTTAGAAACCAGATTAGTATTCGTGCGCCGCTTTGACCGTATTGTAGTGATTCGACGCTGACAAGATCAGTTTTTAGGTAAAATAGGTGAAAGTAGCGATGCTTTGCATGGCATCCAGTCTAGGCGAAAATAAAGGTGCTGTGAAGTATCGAAAATGCTCTATCAAGAGCTAGAGCGTAAATAACCCAGAGGTATTGAGAAACATGTCGCAGGTATTGATGATTAAATCTGATTTCGATCGTTTTTCGATCTGGGAAGACGCGTTTGCTGATTTTGACCTCACACTGCTGCCGTGGAACCCCAACGGTCGTTTGGACGATGTTGACTATGCCTTGGTATGGCAGCCAGAACCAGGCGTGCTGGCGAAGATGTCGAAGTTAAAGGTTATCTTTTCGATTGGCGCAGGTTTAGATCACTTGAAGCCAGAAGGCTGCGTACCGCCAAATATCCCTGTCGTTCGAATGGTTGAAGAGCAACTCACGGCAGGGATGGTCGAGTTTGTGTTATTTCATGTCTTACGTTATCACCGGTTTATGGATGTTTACGAGCGCAATCAACAAGAGGGCGTATGGAGTGAAAAGATACAAGTATCTGCCGCAAACAGACGAGTCGGTATATTGGGGCTGGGTGAATTAGGCGGCAGTGCTGCACAAGCGCTTAGCGCATTGGGTTTTGCGGTGCATGGCTGGAGTCGAACTGAAAAGTGCTTGCCTAAGATTAAGTCCTATTTTGGAGAGGATCAGCTGCAGACATTTTTAAGTAACACGGATATTTTGGTATGTCTGTTGCCTTTAACTGACGCAACGCGAGATATCGTAAACCAGCAAAGTTTAGCGGCCTTGCCTAAGGGGGCCTATTTCATTAATGCTGGGCGTGGTGGTCAAGTTGACGAGGAGGCCTTGTTGGCAGCGCTAGATTCAGGGCAACTAAGTGGGGCCGCGCTAGATGTATTTAAGGCCGAGCCTTTACCTAGTGATAGCCGAATGTGGAACCATCCTAAGGTGTACGTAACTCCACATATTGCTAGCATGACGACGCCCGCATCAAGCTCGCGCCATGTGATTGACAATATTAAGCGATGCCAAGCGGGTGAGCCATTGACTCACCAAGTTGATTTAAGCCGAGGCTACTAGCTTACCTAGTTAGATACATTTGTGGACGCTTAGCCAATCAAACCAAGCTCTATCGTACCTTTACGGATCATATCTATAGAGACATAAAGAATAATCGCTAGCCCAACAAAGCCGATCCACTTATGTTTTTGCAATATTGAAGCAATCGCTGTAGCGGCAAAAGTCATCATTACAACCGCAATCGCTAAACCCAGCACCAACATAGTGTTATTACCGTCAGCGATACCAGCAACAGCAAGTACATTATCCAATGACATAGATAAATCAGCTAAAACGATTTGTCCAATGGCATTGAGTAAAGGTGGGTTTTGTGATTCGCCGGCTGGTTCACCATTTTCGTCCAAAGCGGAATAACCCTCTTCAGGTGTGCGCAATTCTTTCCATAAGCCCCAGCATACCCACAAAAGTAACAGCCCGCCCACTAGCAACAAACCTTTGATGGCGAGTAGTTGTACGGTCAGCAAGGCGAATATAATCCGCAATAACACGGCAACTCCAACACCATACAGAATCACCTTTCGGCGATAGTCTTTGCTAAATTTAGCCGCGACTAATCCGATAACGATTGCATTATCGCCTGCTAAAACGAGGTCGACAAAGATAATTTGAATTAAACTGCTTAGTTGGTCTATCACAGATTTTTACGATTAATAATGTGGACACAGGTTGTACTATTAGCGAAGCAGTTTGGCAAGAGGCGATGCCAATTTAGCGATAAAGCTTTTGGATGATGGTTAGCAATAAAACTTATCGCATGGTTTGCAGGGAGTGCGATATGACCTCTTAAACGGTTAATTTTTACAAGTTTCAACCATATTTGAACAAAGACACACTGATATAAATACAGAGCCTAAGTTTCTTCAATCAGTTTCTATATTCCCAATCTGGTCAGCTCTAATTGTAAAGTCCGTACTACTTCCTGTCCGCGCTATGGCAGGAGCCTGGGGAAATTAATTCGGTGGCAGTGAAACGGCGAGCCACGAAAGTGGCTAATCTTTAGCGTACGCTATTCTCCGTTCTATCAATCTAGGAGGAAAACAGCCAAAAAACTGGTGTGAAAGTTTGGTCGGAAAACCAGGTAACAATTATTAACCGTTACCCGTCTAATCTACATCAGATTGACCAATGCCTTTACGAGAAAGATGTAAAGCCGCAATTGTTTCAGCAATATTACTATCACCCTTAGTGTCAACCAGAACCATGTTACCGTGTGCGGCAGCGGTCGTTATAGTGTCCAATCTGTTGGTATCATTTAAGAAGGCTATTGCTTGCTCGGACGATAGCCCCGAACTCGTCATCGTTGCTATAGATTGTTCCATTCCTTTAGCTATCGCCTCTCTCATTTGGGCAATGCCTTCACCTTGAAGCTTCTTTGATTCGGCCTCGGCTTTTGCGGTTTCTACCAGTCTGATTCTATGGGCGTCAGCCTCATTTTTAGCGGCTTCCTTTAGGCGTTTAGAAGAAATAACCTTATCAAAAGAAATCTGTACTTCGGCGCTAGGCTGCGGTTCATCGACTAGCACGTTCACTATGTTGTATCCATACCGAGCAAATTGCTCTGTGAGTGTAGTTTCTACATCATTCTCCATTTTGTCACGATTTGCGTATAACTCAATCATATCCATACTAGCGACAGAATGGCGAACGTTATTAAGGATATAGGAAGTAATTTGTTGTTCGGGGTTTTCAAGCTCATAGTGAGCCTTCACAGAGCCGCTAGAATCATCGCTAGCACGATATTGCACCTTTACTGGCAGCGTCATAAAAGCATTATCTTTGGTTTTGACAGATACATCAGAACTTACTTCCTGTTGCTGTAAATTGATTACCGCAACGACCACTTGTATTGGCCAAGGTGCCTTTATTCTTAGCCCGGGCATGAGTGCGTTTTTTTTCGGCTTACCAAAGGTTTCAATTATGGCCGCTGTTTTGCCTTTGACTATGACGATCATAGTTAATAACCAAGGGATGAAGATGAGCGCCAGTAGACAAGCAATAATTAATTGATCGAGTGTCATAATGTATTTAGTCGTTAATTAGTAAGCGGGTTAGGGATTTCAGTTATCGTCGTGCATTAAGCATGTGTTTGAGGCTGTTTGATTAAAGACTCCGCAGGGATGCCCAAACAATCATGTAACCTCCATATCATTTTGAGTGTCAACGACCGCTTGCCATTAAGCACTTCATAGACTCGATTACTACGACCTATCATCGGCTCTAAATCTTTAACAGTCAGGCTTTTTCTCTCCATTTCAAACTTAATTGCAGAAATTGGATCTGGCAGACTTAGTGGAAAGTTTGAAGCCTCGTAAGCTTCGATTAACGTCACCATAACATCTAACTTGTCGCCATCATCTGTATCTAATTCCGCCATCATCAAACCATCAATTTCTTTAAGCGCCATACGGTAATCTTTATCAGTTTTGATCGGCTTAATATTCATATTTAACCTCTATTAAATTGTTTGGGTATCTATTTTGTCGTATTCAGAATGAGTGCCTAAGAAACGGATATAAATCACTCGATAAGCATAATTAATCCAAACAACTAAGCGGTATTTGTTACCAGCAATGTTAAATACAACTCGACCATCTTTTAGGATGCTTGCGTTTCTAAAATCGGCCTTTACTTCTGCTGGACTAGACCAATCTGCTTTTAATGCAATCTGATACCACACCAATGTTTGTATTTTGGCATCAAGGTGCTTGGGGTTAGCCTCCCAAAATGATTTTAAAGTCGATAAGGCGATTATTCGCATGCTTTGCATTATAGTCCCATTATGGGACTTTTACAAGAATTTGCTCGTTTATTTTATTACTCAGAGCATTGCTTGCACTTAATTGGTGGCAAGGCATAATTATACTTTCAATAACATGCAAAATGATAATGAGTGAGTTTGATCGCTACACAACGGAGTACTGGAATAGTAATGAACATGAGCATAAAGCCATTTTAGAAGAGCACCTATCGCGCGCTAAGGAAGGGAAAGATATCTGGAACAAGTGGGCTGAGCGGTTCAGTGAATGGCTAAAAGCGAACGATCAGCAAAAAGGCATTATCTCATTTAGGAAAGCGAAAATACCAAAAACGATAAGCTTTAGAGGATATAAGTTCACAACTAGTGCCGATTTCCGTGAGACCACGTTCACAGGCGGTGCGGATTTCCTTAAGGCCGCGTCCACAGGTTATGCCGATTTCCGTGAGGCCACGTTCACAGGCGATGCCGATTTCACCAACGCAGTATTTGAAAAAGCGATCGAAATGGGGCGTACGCAGTATATGAATAACGTGCCTGAATTTAATTATTCTACATTTAAGCAAGCCCCGCATCTTGCAAGCGTGATAATTTCTTTCACGAAAAAAGGTGCTGATGTTGAGAAGTACCGAAAGCTTAAAAAGATGTCGATAGAATCAAATGACCACGCTAATGAGGTGAAGTTTTTTGGATACGAAACACATGCAAAATACTATGACGAAAAAACCCTTGAGTTAAAAGGGGTTTATAAAAGTCTACTGGCTACTATCTAATTTTGGCGCGAGTATCGGCAGACCATTCGTAGCGCTCATAGCCGTTTTAGTTTTACTATTTGCAGTTAACATTGCCGTCATCAAACCGAATGGCGAAGCCTGCAAATCTGACCGATCGCTTTACGTAACCACTGTAGCGGTCTATACCCTTTCAAAAGCACTGCCCATTATGCGACTAGATAGAGAACATACAAAAGAGGTCAAAGACTGTCTATTTAGTCAGCCTGTTCACGGGTGGAAGCACGCACTTTGGCCTGCTGTTCATATCTTTTTTTCTGCCTTTCTTCTGTTCCTGATCGGTTTAGGTGTCCGCAACCGATTTAAGATTAAATAAACAAATAAAATACCCACTGCTAAGCGGGTATTTTATTTGTATAGTGCAATGCAATTACTCGATAGACTATTCCAAGTTAATTCTTAGTATTTCGGCGGCTAAACTAAGTGCAGTGAGTTGTTTATCGGCCATGTTCGGTATTTTTCTATGAGTGACAAATTTTCCTTCGCTTCAATCTGATGCAATGGCGATCATATTCTGATATAACCATTATATAAGTTGCTCATATCATTACCTTTTTTAGTAGAAATGCAATGAGGCCTCTTCAGTGGAAATGAGCAATTTTCCTCAATTTAATATGCACCACGGGTAAATAGCTTAATGCAACAAGCCGATTTGATTGTCCACGCACGCTGGATTGTTCCAGTAGTGCCTCAAAATGAAGTATTAGAGTCACACTCGATCGTGGTCTCGGACGGTAAAATTATCGCGACCCTGCCTAGATCGCAATGTAAGCAGCGCTATAGCGCCCCGGTGGTCGTTGACCGACCAAACCATGTATTGATGCCCGGGTTAGTCAACGCGCATACCCATGCTTCCATGACGTTATTGCGTGGTTATGCTGACGATATGCCGTTGATGCAGTGGTTAACAGACTATATTTGGCCAGCCGAGGCAAAGTGGGCCAACGCCGATTTTGTACGCATTGGGACAGAATTAGCCATAGCGGAAATGCTGCGCGGCGGCACGACATGCTTTAACGAAATGTATTTTTCCCCCGATGTGGTGGCGAAGGTAGCAGATCAAGCCGGTATTCGCGCAACGGTCGGTATGATCGCGCTGGACTTTCCTACGGCCTGGGCACAAAGCAGTGATGAATACATTGAAAAGGGGCTGTTGGTGCATGACGCAGTCCGTCACTATGAGCGAGTCAGTGCTGCATTTGCGCCGCACGCGCCCTACACCATTTCTGACGCACCCTTAACTAGAATACAAACCTTAGCCGATGAATTGGACGTGCCGATTCATATGCATATTCAAGAAACGGCGTTTGAAGTATCGGAATCTATCAAAAAATTTGGCATGCGGCCTTTAGCACGTTTGCACGCTTTAGGCTTGCTGACACCACGTTTAGCAGCCGTGCATTTAACCCAATTAGAATCTCATGAAATGACTTTGCTCAGTGAGAGCGGAGTTCATGCAGTGCATTGCCCTGAGTCCAATATGAAGTTAGCGAGCGGTACCGCACCCGTGACTGAGCTGTTAGCCAACGAAGTCAATGTGTGTATTGGCACTGACGGAGCCTCAAGTAATAATGACTTAGACATGTTTGGTGAGATGCGCACGGCTGCGTTAGTCGCAAAATCGCAAAGCGCAAATGCGAGTTCGGTGTCGGCGACAGAGGCGTTACAGATGGCCACACTTAACGGCGCTAAAGCTTTAGGGATAGACGAGCTAGTGGGCTCACTTGAAGTTGGAAAGCTGGCGGATATGATAGCGCTAGACTTGGCTCAGCCAGCAACATGGCCTGTTTTTAATCCGATACATCAACTGGTTTACTCCGCGGGACGCGACCAAGTTACGGATGTTTGGGTGCAAGGTCAGTGCTTGTTACAAGAGAGGCAGTTTCAAACCTTGGATATTGAATCAGTGATGCTCGACTCGCAACGATTAGGCGCTAAAATCAAGGCAGGATAAGTTGCGTAGAGCGCCGCGACAACGCTAGCAAGGTCGTATAAGTTCACGACGCCTGCGCTATAATCTCAACAAACTAAACTAGAGTATCAACATGAGCGCAGCACAAGCCAATGTAGACCCAAATGAAATCGCTAAATTTGCAGAACTAGCCTCGCGTTGGTGGGATAAAGACAGTGAGTTTAAGCCACTTCACCAAATTAATCCGCTGCGGCTAGATTACATAAAAGGACATGGTGCTCTAAATGGTTTAAAGGTGATTGACGTAGGTTGTGGCGGCGGCATTCTAAGTGAAGCGATGGCCCACAGCGGGGCCGACGTAAGCGGTATTGATTTAGGTGAAAAGGCATTAGGCGTCGCGAAGCTGCACGCGCTGGAAACAGAACAAAGTATTGATTACCAATTGATTAGTGCCGAAGAAATGGCAGCACAACAGCCAGCAGAATACGATGTAGTGACTTGTATGGAAATGCTGGAGCACGTACCTGACCCCGCGAGTATTATTAGTGCTTGTGCCAAAATAGTTAAACCCGGCGGGCGGGTGTACTTTTCAACGTTAAATCGCAACCCCAAGTCTTGGGCAATGGCGGTAGTGGGCGCTGAATATGTACTCAATTTATTGCCTAAAGGTACGCATCAATATGAGAAATTTATAAAACCAAGTGAAATGAGCGCTTGGGCTGAACAAAGTGGTTTGACGCTACAAAATCTAATCGGTATGCACTACAACCCTATTTTCAAAACATATAAACTGGCACCCGGCTTAGATGTGAATTACATTGCGCATTTTACGCGAGATGAAACCCCTCAATAAGGGCGAGGCTAAGGTTAACTCCAAACCGAAAGCGAAGGCTTTATTGCTTGATCTTGACGGGACCTTATTAGATACAGCAGGAGATTTAGTAGGCGCGCTCAATCGCGTGTTGGCAGACGAAGGCAAGAGCCCAGTCTCGATCCAGCAGGGCAGGCCCTATATTTCTACAGGCGCCGCAGGACTGATAAAAATTGGTTTTGGCTTGGAACAAGAAGATCCAAAGTCGTTAGTTTTGCAAAAACGCTTGGTTGAATACTACGGCGAGAATATGACGGAATACACCGCTTTATTCGATGGAATGGATAGTTTGTTGCTGCGCCTAGAAAACCAGAACATGCTGTGGGGCGTGGTTACTAATAAAAGCACTGCGTTGACTGAACCACTGTTGAAGTCATTAAATTTGTATGATCGGGCGGCTTGCGTGGTCTGTCGTGATACCACCTCCGAGGCTAAACCCTCTGCAAAGCCAATGTATCATGCCTGCAAAGTGGCTGGAATGCTGCCTGAAACGACCTTATACGTTGGAGATGCTTTGACGGATATGCAAGCGGCGAATAGTGCGGGAATGATTTCTTTGGCTGCGCGATATGGTTATCTAATGGATAAAGCCGACGCAGACCGATGGCAGGCCGATGGCGCAGTCGATCATCCTAGCGAAATCGCCCAATGGCTAGCGCTTCACTAATATTGCGCTACTTTGGATAATCTTAACCCGTCTCTGCTATTACTATGGCAACAGATTAGCCAAGATTCTAGTTTGCTTTACCTTTTATTAGGTATTGCTCTCTTGGCGTTTGTATTGGGTTGGTTAATTGCTCGATTAAGCACAACGAGAAAGATGGCCACGCTCGAAGCCATGCTTGAGTATGAAATTAAATCCTCCGAAGAGCGTATCGCTAGTATGGAAAATAGCTTTAGCGCCTTATCTGCAAACGCATTACGGGAAAATAACCAGAGCTTTGTTCAACTGGCCGGTGAGGTGCTCGGGCAATTTTATACTAAGGCTGATGAAGGCTTAAAAATGCGGGAGCAGTCTATCGAAGGTCTAGTGAAGCCACTTAAGCAAGCCATTAGCGATACGCATCAGCAGCTTAATTCTCTAGATAAGAGTCAGCAACACACGCAAGGGGAATTAACCGGACAAATTAAAATACTATCAAGCGCCAACACTTTGTTGCACACCGAAACGCGTAATTTAGCCAACGCCTTGCGTCGCCCTGAAATAAGAGGGCAGTGGGGAGAAATTACGCTAAAGCGATTGGTTGAATTATCTGGAATGGTGGAACACGTTGATTTCAACGAGCAGTTGAACATCACCACCGAAGAGGGACGCTTAAGGCCAGACATGGTGGTCAACATGCCCAATGCTAGACAAGTAGTCGTGGATGTTAAAACGCCCTTAGATGCTTACCTTTCAGCTTTTAACGCAACTTCAGCAGAAGAAAAAAGATTAGCCATGGTGCAGCACGCGCAGCAAGTTAAAGACCGCATTAAGGAGTTGGCGCAAAAACAGTATTGGGCGCAGTTTGAGCAAAGCCCTGATTTTGTGGTTTTATTCATTCCTGGAGACCAGTTTCTGTCAGCCGCCCTTGAGCAACAAGCTGATTTACTGGAGTATGCGATGGGCAAGAAAGTAATGCTAGCAACGCCAACAAGTTTGATTGCCCTGCTGCGTGTTATCGCATTTGGTTGGAAGCAAAGTGTGTTGGATGAGCAAACTAAACAAGTGCGTAAAATGGCCCAAGACTTTGAGGCGCGAGTAGACGTGTTTTCCCGACATTTGAATGATATCGGGGTGAGCTTAGGCAAAGCCAATCAGTCGTATAACAACGCGGTAGGTTCTTATCAACGTAAGCTGAAACCGATTAGCAAAAAGTTCGCGCTATTCGCAACAGACCCCGATAAGCCAGATGCGGCCCCCAAGGAGATTGATGAAAACCCGCAAGACTTAACTTAATTTTAGTCCTTGGTTGACGTTCGCTTGAACACTTCTAGTTTTCTTATTGCAACTACTTCGGGTAGGATCAAACCTTTCTAAACGCGTGGAAAAAGCAAATGCTTAAGGAGTTTTTAGTCTTTTTACCTATATTGGCGGTACTCGCTGTCGGAACGATGAGCCCTGGGCCGAGTTTCTTGATGGTGGCGCGAACTGCAGTGGCAAAATCTAGAAATGAAGGGCTTGCTGCCTCATTAGGCATGGGAATAGGGGGCTTAGTGTTCGCGCTGATGGCGTTGCTAGGCTTGCATTCTTTATTGACCGCAGTGCCGGCTTTGTACGTGGCGATTAAGATAGTTGGCGGATTGTATCTGCTCTATTTGGCGGTTCAAATTTGGCGAGGAGCGAGTGTGCCTTTAGCTGATACGGAAGCAGTCACCGGTAACAAAGGCAGTTTTCTACGCGCTTTTAGGCTTGGTTTGGCTACGCAATTAAGTAACCCCAAAACCGCACTATATTACGCCAGTGTGTTTGCTGCTTTGTTGCCTTCATATATTGACTTGGGTTTGTTGATTATTTTGGCAGTCGTCATATTTTCGATGGAGACTTCATGGTATGCCGTCGTTACTTTAGTTTTGTCGTCAAGTGCACCTCGTCGCGCTTATTTGCGTTGCAAGTCTTGGATTGATCGTACGGCGAGTTTGTTGATTGGTTTTATCGCATCCAAATTGTTATTTGATGCAGTACACACATAGGGCTACGTGGATATGAATGCAAGTGTAGAACAAGCCTATGCCGCTTTTCCAAAGCATGTTAAGCCGGTTGCCTTAGCGTTACGAGAACTCGTGTTGAATGCAGCCAAAAACGAAAAAATTGATAATTTAGAGGAAGCCTTAAAATGGGGGCAACCCAGCTTCCTCTCCCCAATTGGCAGTACTATTCGTATTGGTACAGCTTCAAAAAAGCCAAACGATATTTGTCTGTTTTTTATCTGTACAACAAGTTTGGTTGATACATTCAGGGAGTTGTTCGGGGAACAATTGAACTACGAAGGAAATCGGGCGATTGTGTTGCCGCTTAGTGAGCCACTGCCTACGCTACAATTAAATCAAGCAATCGCTTTAGCCCTCACTTATCAGCGCGTTAAGCATCTGCCATTGTTGGGTCAATAGCGTTGATATTTGTCGCTTAAACTGGCGTAGGGTGTTTGTTTGGGTCTACAATTACTTTTCAATTTGAGAGGTTGAAATGAAAGTTCTTGAGCTCGAAACCTTTGTGGTAGGTAATCCGCCTCCGCATTTTGGTGGACGTTATTTTGTATTTGTCAAAATCACTACCGATACGGGAGTGTCTGGGGTTGGCGAAGCGTATTGCCTGCCGTTCCACCCAAAGGTGGTGGTTAAGATGATTGAGGATGTATTTGAGCGGTGCTTGTATGGCCGCGATCCGCATCAAATCGAAGCCTTATGGCGTCGCGTTTATTCGAGCGGTTTTACGCAAAACCCTGACTTATCCTTGATGGGCATTTTAAGTGCGTTGGAAATGGCTTGCTGGGACGTCATTGGTAAAGAGGCCAACCAGCCCATCTACAACCTATTAGGCGGAAAGGTGCATGAGCGGCTGCGCTCTTATACCTATATCTACCCAAAGGCCGGTGATAAAACAGATGTGTATGCTGACCCTGTGCTGGCTGCCGAGCGCGCGCTAGAATATGTAGCCCAAGGTTTTACCGCGGTTAAGTTTGACCCAACCGGCCCTTATACAGACTACGATGGAAGGCAGTTATCATTAAAAGCAATGGATCGCAGTGAGCTTTTTTGTAAATTAATTCGTGAAGCAGTAGGTAGCGATGCAGATTTACTATTTGGCACACATGGGCAAATGACTGCGGCTGGAGCAATCCGTTTAGCGAGGCGGTTGGAGCCTTATGAGCCGCTCTGGTTTGAAGAGCCTATTCCGCCGGATAGCCCCGAAGAAATGGCGAAAGTCGCTAGAAATTGCCGTATTCCAATTGCCACCGGCGAACGACTGGCCACTAAATATGATTTTGCGCGTTTATTAAAGGCAGGTTCTGCTGCGATATTTCAAATGAATTTAGGCCGCGTTGGTGGCATTTTAGAAGCCAAGAAAATAGCCTCCATGGCTGAAACGCAACATATACAAATTGCACCGCATTTGTATTGCGGCCCTGTGGTTGGCGCCGCAAATGTGCAGCTTAGCACTTGTAGTCCAAATTTTTTAATTCTAGAAAGTATTGAACAATGGCAGGGTTTTCATTCCGATATTTTACTCAAACCGATTCAATGGGAAAATGGTTATGTTATAGCGCCGACTGAACCGGGGTTGGGAGTCGAATTAAACGAAGATGTTATTAAGCAGCACCCCTATGACGGAGATTTGTTGCACTTAGATATGCAAGAGACTGTGGTCTATGAGCGTTGACTACATTATTGTTGGAGCAGGTTCTGCCGGGTGCGTATTAGCGAATCGATTATCAGCTGATGGCAACAACTCGGTTTTGCTGTTAGAAGCAGGTCAGTCGGACAACAAGTTTATCGTGCAAATGCCATTAGGTTATGCGCTAACGTTTAATAACCCTGCGGTTAATTGGATGTACGACACTGAGCCAGTATCAAGCTTGAATAATCGCAGTTGTTTTTGGCCCCGAGGGAAAGTAGTAGGAGGGTCAAGCTCGATTAACGCAATGGTCTATATGCGCGGCTTGCCTTGCGACTTTGATACTTGGCGTGACCAAGGTAACGAAGGATGGGGTTGGGATGATGTGTTACCGTATTATAAGAAGTCGGAAGATCATCAATTTGAACATAACGAGCATCACAACCAAGGCGGAGAGTTGCATATTACGGATATTGGGGATGATGCACATTCTCTAACGGACATATTTATAGAGGCGGGTAAGGCAGCGGGTTATCCAACGACACCGGATTTTAACGGCGAGCAAAAGGAGGGCTTTGGAAAGTATCAACTGACTTCAAAAAATGGTTATCGAGGCTCGGCTTCGAATGCCTTTTTGAAACCAGCGAAGGCTAGAAAGAACTTAAATCTTGAAACCAGTGCTCATGTTAGTAGAGTATTATTTGAAACTCGCGAAGGTATACCCACGGCAACAGGCGTTGAGTATATTAAAAAGGGCTGTAAGCACACAGTATTAGCCAACAAGGAAGTGGTTTTATCTGGTGGTGCTATTAATTCGCCTCAATTGTTGCAATTGTCGGGTATAGGTTGCGCTAAGCATCTTAGGCAGTATGGCATTAATGTCATTCATGATCTGCCAGCAGTCGGGCAAAATTTACTAGATCACCTTAGTCATACGCATTATTACAAAAGCACGGTGCCCACCCTAAATGATGATTTACATTCTCTTTATGGAAAGTTTAAAGTGGGCCTTCGTTATGCTTTAACGCGCAAGGGTTTGTTGTCAATGAGCGTGAATCAAGCGGGTGCAATGGTAAAATCTAATCCTGAAATACCTTGGCCAGACTTTCAGCTTTATTTTAATCCGCTGACTTATGCGCTCAACGGAGAAGCGCGTAAGGTGCTGAACACAGATCCTTTTTCAGCTTTTTCTATTACATTTAATGCTTGTCGACCAACAAGCCGAGGCAGTACGAATATTAAGTCGGCTGACCCGTTTGATAAGCCGGCCATCAGTCCAAATTATCTAGCAACTGAAAAAGACCAAGCAGATGCGATAACCGGGAATAAGATATTGCGCCAAATAGCGGCTAGTGCACCTTTGGCAAATGTCATTAAATCTGAAATATCCCCAGGTGATCAAGTGCAATCTGACGAACAGTTTTTGGCTGATGTTAGAGCGAGAGCAGGGACAATCTATCATCCATCTGGCAGTTGTAAGATGGGGCCAAATGCCGAGTCTGCTGTGGTCGATTCCTGTTTGAAGGTTCACGGGGTCAACAATTTACGAGTGGTAGATGCCTCGATATTTCCGACGATTCCGTCTGCCAATACGAATGCACCGAGTATGATGGTGGGCGAAAAAGGTGCGGCACTTATTCTGCATGATAGAACTTCTTCTAACTGATGGTATACCTAGTAAATTTGTTGATAGTAATGGTAGTAGTGATGCTTCATTACGGCGCGCTGCATCAACTATCAAACTGGATACCGAGACTTAACATCGCACATCGTTTTAAAATAGTGATTGGCGTGTTGGGTGCATTGACAGCACACGTGATCGAAGTGTGGATCTTTGCGCTCACTTACTTCAGTTTAATAAAATTAGATAACTGGGGCCGGCTGGAAGGTAATTTTGGCGGTACTCTTTTAGATTGCATCTATTTCTCCTTTACCACGTATACCACCTTAGGATTTGGAGACATTGCCCCATTCGGTGATATTCGTTTTGTGGTGGCAATCGAGTCGTTGACAGGGTTAGTATTAATCGCGTGGACAGCCTCCTTTTTATATTTTCAGATTGAAAGTGAGTGGCAACGCGAAACAGTGGCAGATAAAAAAGGTAAATAGGGGCTAAGGCTAACGAGAAGCCACGCTGTTTTTAAGCTAGAAATTACGCTAATAAAAAAGCAAACTCATTTGAGCATGATAAATTATAATTACTGCCTCCTTAAGTGGCGATTAGATTAACTCTATTTCGCTGTAATCATTTTACTATTAAGAAACTAATCTCATGAGGACAACAACTCCAAATTTTGATGTGTTAAGCAGTGAACTATGGCCAGTACAATCTAGCCAGCTAGTTAGAAATATTGTATTAGCGGTAGTCGGTTCTATTTTGCTAACAGTCTCGGCAAAGGTGCAGATTCCTTTTTATCCTGTACCCGTTACTTTACAAACATTAGTAGTGCTATTGATCGGCTTTACTTACGGTCCGAAGCTTGCGGGTACTACCGTTGCATTTTATCTTGCACAAGGCGCGATGAACTTGCCAGTATTTGCAGGCACGCCTGAAAAAGGCATTGGCTTGGTCTATATGACAGGGCCCACTGGAGGCTATTTATTTGGCTTTTTAGTGGCGGCCATTGTGTGTGGTTTATTAGCGCGAAAAGGCTGGGACCGCCGTTGGAGTACCATGATCTCTGGCATGGTTATTGGCAACTTCATTATTTACGCGTTCGGTTTGCTCTGGTTAGGTAGCGTAGTTGGTTGGGACAAACCTTTACTTCAATGGGGGATGACGCCGTTTTTACTCGGTGATGCGGTGAAAATTGCGATTGCGGCCGTGTTGATGCCAGCTGTTTGGAAGAAAGTAACCAATAAGTAATGGTTCATTTATAGACAGTTAAAAACCCGCTGTTTCGCAGCGGGTTTTTTGTTTGTCTCATTTAGTATTTGGTCTAGTATTTGGGTAGGCCAAGCACAGTTATACTGACTGCTGCAAACTAGCCAAACTGCGTACTCAGGTAGTTGTTTATTGCGGAAGACTCGTACATCCAGCTTACTGCGCCATCTTTATCACGCATACGCAAGCAAGGAACTTGGTGCTTGCCGCCTTGCGTCGTCAATTCTTGTTTCCATTTTGGGTTGTTGCGCGCATCCCTTGTTTCGATATTCAAACCTAAGCGGCGGATATGGCGTCGTGTTTTTACGCAAAATGGGCAAGTTCTAAATTGGTACAACTGCATATTTTTTGTTGCTTGGTCGAGAGAAGCTTGTTCTTCATTGGTGTGTTTTGGGCGACGAGGTTGCGTTAGCCAACTACCTAGAAGAATGAGCTGGCCTAAAGGCCACCGAATGAGGCGGAAAAAGATTTTCATTGTGGCAAGGTGTACATAGTTAATGTTCTAGTTCTGCCCAGCGATCTACGTATTGTTCCAATTGATCGCTAAGCATTGATAGCTGTTCGTTAACTTCAACCGCTTTTGCTGGGTTATCCTTAAATAATGATCCATCGGCGATGAGCAAGCTTAAGCTCTCTATTTTCTGCTCAGTTTGGTCAATTTTATCGGGTAAAGCGGTTAACTCTTGCTGTTCCTTGTAGCTGAGTTTTTTAGTTTTGGATGGGGTGCTAGCAGGCTTTGTAGGAGCTGGTTTTTCAGTGGCTTCCTTATTCTCGGGCTTATTTCCATCTTGTTTGGTGCGTTGTTTTATTTGTTCAATCGCGTCCGAATAACCCCCTACGTAATCGTTGATTTGCCCATCTCCTTCAAATGCAAAAGTGCTGGTAATGACATTATCCATAAAAGTGCGATCATGGCTGACAATAAGTACGGTGCCTTTAAAATCCATCAATAGCTCTTCCAAAAGTTCTAAGCTTTCAATATCTAGATCATTGGTGGGCTCGTCCATCACCAAAAAATTGACTGGTTTTGAAAATAGATAAGCTAGTAATACTCTAGCTCTTTCGCCGCCCGATAAACTAGAAATGGGTGAGCGTGCACGTGCAGGTGTGAACAGAAAATCATTGAGGTAGGAAATGACGTGCCGACTCCGGCCACCAATAGTAATTTCATCTCGACCTTCACCGATGAATTCAGCAATCGTCTTTTTAGGGTCAATCGCTGCCCGTAGCTGATCAAAGTAAGCGATACTTAAGGTGGTACCTAGTTTCAGCTCTCCTGAATCTGCTGGTATTTGATCAAGTAATAGCTTGATCAAGCTCGTCTTCCCGACGCCGTTAGGGCCGATTAAACCGATGCGATCACCGCGCAAAATGGTGGTAGAAAAGTCTCGAACAATTTGTTTTCTAGCGCCAGTTTTTGTGGCGAAGCTTAAGTTCAATTTTTTTGCCTCGATAACGCGTTTACCTGAGCGTTCGCCAGTTTCAACTTTAATATTAATTTGGCCTTGCTGGTTGCGACGTTTCATACGCTCTGCACGTAATGCTTGCAAAGCGCGAACTCGGCCTTCGTTACGGGTGCGCCTTGCTTTAATGCCTTGTCGGATCCATTTCTCTTCCTGCGCGAGTTTTTTGTCGAATTCTGCGTTCTGGCGACTTTCTTCTTCAAGCCAAGCTGCTTTACGGCGCAAGAAATCTTGATATCCGCCCGCCCACGAGACAAGCTGGCCTCGGTCCAAGTCGATGATACGCGTTGCTATGCGGTCGAGAAAGGCGCGATCATGCGTGACGAATAAGATAGCGCCGTTAAACTGCAATAGATGGTTTTCTAGCCAAGCAATAGATTCAATATCTAAGTGGTTAGTCGGCTCGTCTAGTAATAAGATATCAGGCTGAATGGCAAGGGCTCGCGCTAATGACACGCGACGCTGCCAACCACCAGATAAAGTAGACACGATAATATCGCTGTCTAAGCCAAGGCGAGATATCACCTTTTCTACATTATTGAAATGTTGCCAACCATTATTGCTGTCAATATGGCTTTGCAACTCGCCGAGCGTTTCCATTGTTTGTTCATCGCCACTGGTGTCTTGTGACAAACTTCGGTATTGCGCGATAGATTGGCCAATGTTTCCTAGGCCATCGGCAACGACTTCAAACACGGTTTGATTCGATTGCAAGTTTGGCGCCTGGTCAAGCTTAGCGATAGTGACTTCAGAGAGCCCTTGTAGCTCTCCGCCGTCATGTGGAATATCGCCATTGATGATTTTTAGTAAAGTCGACTTGCCCTCGCCATTGCGACCGAGTAATCCGATGCGCTCGCCGGAATTGATTGTCAGATTGGCTTCATCTAGTAAACGATGAATACCGAATGCAATAGACAAATCTTTAATTGTTAATAAGGCCATAACGAGATTCAAAAAAAAGCTGACGAGATGACTCGTCAGCTTTTAATTCTATTTAGGGTTGTTTAGCGTTCGGCAGCAGCTTTAGCAACTAAAAAGTTTATCACTTGAAACAAAGCGTCATGATCGCCTGCTTGAGAAACACTGGTGCGGTACTTTCCATCCACTACAATGGCAGGAACGCCGCTGATACCATACTTACCGGTCATGGCGGCGGCATAGTTGACTTTAGTGTTTACCGCAAAAGAATCATAGGCATCTAGCACTTCATCAGCAGTGGCAGCCCCTTGTTCTTCGACCCATTCAGCTAATTGCTTAGCAGAGGTCACTTGGCGTCGCTCACTGTGAATAGCGTAAAATAACTTACCATGCAGTTTTTCAACCAAGCCGAGTGCTTCTAGGGTGTAATAGGTGCGAGCAGCCGGCTCCCAACGTTCGCTAATGATGGCTGGGAAAGCAACGTATTCTGCATTTTCTGGTTTGCCGTTTTTCAGCCATTTCTGTAATGGCACTTCTAAAGCGTTACAGTGTGGACAGCGATACCAAAATAACTCGAGTACTTCTATTTTGTCACCCGTAGAGATAGGTTGAATAACCTCCATCGCATCGTAGTGGCGCCCTTCTTGATAGGTGTCATCTTGCGCAAATACGCTAGAAAAGCTGATTAATAGGCTAGCAGCTAGGCTAAATAGGAGTGGTGTCTTTAAAGTCATGTCGTGTCTGTTTTTATTTAATTAGTGAATATTCTATGGCTTGCACGTGAATTCTTGGTGAATCTCTAAGTGCATGGCTTCTGTGCGTTTAGGGTCATTAAGCGGATTTAAGTTCAATCCATATTAGTGAGTTGTGAAACTAACCCGCCAAAGTCACCATTACTCATTACCACCACTACGTCTGTAATTTGTAGGTTAGATTGTAATTGAGCTAACCCTTGTTTAATAGAGCTAAACGACAGTACGTCTTGATGCTTATTTTCCAGTGACCATGCCAAACCCTCTGCTTGGTAGTAATACACCTGATCTGCCTGCGCTACCGCGCTAGGGAGAGTGTTGGCATGTACCGTGGTACGCATGGTGTTTGAGCGCGGTTCTAAAATAGCGACTAAGCGTTGTTGAGGATGACGTTTTTTGAGTGTGGCTAAGGTCTTTTCAATCGCGGTGGGATGGTGCGCAAAGTCTTCGTATAAGGTAAAGCCTTTGCTGGTCAAGTGAGCTTGCAAGCGCTTGGCAGGCATTTTGAAATCAACGAGTGCTGCACTAATTTGCTCTTTAGAAGCGCCTGCGTGGTGGGCTGCGGCGATAGCGGCGAGTGCATTACTCATGTTGTGCTCGCCAAAGCAGGGCCAGCTGACTTGACAAAATAGCTCGCCATTGTGCCTTACCACAAAATCAGAAGCGTCTGTATTCAGGCTTTTGGCATACCAAGCTGCATCTGGATTTGTGATAGAAAATGGCGCAATGGCTGTCCAAACACCTTGGTTTAAAGTCGCACTTAAGTTCGGGTCGTCAGCATTAACGATTAGCAAACCATTGCTGGGGATAGTGCGAATGAGGTGGTGAAATTGGGTTTTTATCGCCTCAATGTCTTCAAATATATCCGCATGGTCAAATTCCAAGTTATTTAAAATGGCGACTTGAGGTCGGTAGTGTACAAACTTTGAGCGCTTATCAAAAAATGCCGTATCGTATTCATCGGCCTCTACAACAAATGCTTCGCTGCGACCTAAACGCGCTGAGCAATCAAAATTTCCGGGTTTACCCCCGATTAAAAAACCAGGCTGTTGACCAGCCGACTCGAGTAACCACGTGAGTATGCTAGAGGTTGAGGTTTTGCCGTGAGTGCCCGCGACAGCATAGGTAGTACGACCGCTTAGTATGTTTTCGGCTAGCCATTGTGGGCCAGAGGTATAGTTCAGTTGACGTGATAAGATGGCTTCCACCATCTCGTTGCCGCGAGACAGCGCATTGCCAATCACGATTTGTTGTTGATCATCGCCGAGGTGCTTGACTGAGTAGCCGCGACTCACTTCAATATTTAAGGAATCAAGTAAGGTGCTCATCGGTGGGTAAATATTGGCGTCACATCCTGTCACCGCGTACCCAGATTCTTTCGCTAGACTGGCGATTCCGGCCATAAAGGTACCGGCAATGCCGAGTATATTGATCACTCTATATAGCTCGTAGGTACGCCAGTTGTAGAGCCAAATGCGCCGATTAACGCGCCCAGAGCGATGGTGGTTAAATAGATAACCAAAAAGGTGTTGAGGATCGCGCGCACGGTAGAAATTTCCATCGATTCGCGAAAAATACGCATCATGAGGACCAAATACCAGAGTTGTGCGATGACGACGACAATCAGCCCTGGTGAAATGCTAAGCTGCGCTGGATTTTCTGTCGCCACTTGTTGGTATTGGCGCATGAATTCCAGTAAGTCATTTATGAACGGGATGGTCAATAAATTTAGAACAAACTGCGCTCCAAAAAGTGCAATCATTGTCTGCTGCCAGCGCTCAGGTTTGAGGTGTACTTTTAATAAGAAAAATACGATTGCCGCGAGTAAGGCTAATTTTACTGCTGCAAGAAAAGTAGCAACAAACACGGGCTCTTGACGCAGCAACGCCAGTGTTTCGGTAATAAATACAGCGCCTGCTGCCACTTTTAAGGCGTGTAGGTGCGCAGGGAGGTCTTGGACTTTCAATTTGGAAATAAAAACCAAAAAGAAAGAGCTTAGTAAATTGATCAAACTATTGTCTCCGTTCCAATTAAACTTAGTGGCATGAATAAGTCCTTCGATTATATCGATTCTGATCAGAAATTAACGCAATTTAGCCAGCAAATAAGTGAAGCGACATGGATTGCTGTTGATACTGAATTTATGCGTGAACGCACCTATTATGCCCAGCTTGCCCTTATCCAAGTAGCGAGTGAGTTCGGTAATGCATGCATAGACCCCGTCGCGATAACCGACCTATCTGC
This sequence comes from Candidatus Poriferihabitaceae bacterium, assembly GCA_965237995.1. Classification (GTDB taxonomy): domain Bacteria; phylum Pseudomonadota; class Gammaproteobacteria; order Arenicellales; family Poriferihabitantaceae; genus JAAELZ01. The sequence continues at coordinate 110,010 of CBDEGO010000005.1, read as the reverse complement.
ATTGGATGCGGTAATGCAAAGCGCAGATTGTATGAAAATTATGCATTCCGCTTCGCAAGATTTAGAGGTGTTAAAACATGAGCTAGGTTATGTGCCCAGCCCTTTGTTCGATACACAAATTGCGGCAGGTTTTTTGGGGGCGGCTGATCAGATATCCTATGCCGCTATGACCATGGAAGTGCTTGGCATTGAATTGAGTAAAGAGCAAACGCGTACTAATTGGTTGCAACGACCGTTAACCAAAGAGCAAATAAAGTATGCCCAATTAGACGTTTTGTATTTAGACCAAATTCGCTGTTATTTGATGGCAAAACTTGAGGATGCTGGGCGCACTTCGTGGCACCAACAAGAGTGCCAAGCTTTAGTGGGTCGTTATGAGACGGAAGATGCGATTGAGCAAGCTTGGAGCAGGATTAAAAGTGCGCAATCAATGGATGCGCAAAGCCAAGCCATTGTTAGAAAGCTGAGTGCATGGCGCGAAACGGTTGCGCAACAACGAGATTTGCCACGAGAATGGGTTATGGGTAAACAAGTGATTGTCGATTTAGCTCGTTTGGCACCTCAAGATCAGGCGTCATTAAGGCAGGTCGAAAGCTTGACCGAAAAACAAGGTAAGCGCTACGGCGCGCAAATCTTAACATTGATCGCGAGCGCCAGATCAGCGCCGGTATCAGTATCCATTACGGAACCGTTAAGCAGCGAGCAACGTCGATGGGTCAAAACGCTGATGGAGGCACTACGCAATAAGGCGGAGAAAATGCAAGTTTCGCCTGCACTAATTGCCAATAGAGCGATGATAGAAGATGTCGTGCGTGGCAACAAAGACGTGGCTGTGCTACATGGCTGGCGAGCGGAGCAAATAGGAAATGAATTACTGAATTTGCTAGATTCGTAAAAAGCCAGCTTATCGAATTTGGGTGGTGTCTGAACGCTGGTTAAATAAAGTGTGCGTAACAATTAAACTTAATTAACCCAGCGTCAATTTAAAAGCAGGTATCCTTGCCAAATTATCACTTTAAGTTATTTGGTTTACTATGGTTAGAAGTTTGTTGGCAACGCTTAAAGCCTCGGTGCTTTTTGGGACTCTTTTATTCGTATCAATGGTCGCAACCGTGTTTGCGGATTCTATAGATTTGACCACTGCAGTCATTAAAAGCCCTGCGGACCATCGCGAATATCAAGTTATTACCCTTAAAAATGGTCTGAAAGTGATGTTGGTGTCAGACCATCTGGCTGACGAAGCGGCGGCGGCAATGGATGTGTACGTCGGTAGTGGAGATGATCCTGATGATAGAGAGGGGCTGGCTCATTACTTGGAGCACATGCTTTTTTTAGGGACGCAGAAATTCCCTGAAGCCGGTGAATATCAAAAATTTATTCGCCAACATGGTGGTCAGAACAATGCCTACACCGTGCTAACTAATACCAATTATTATTTCAGTATTGATCCGGCCTTTCTAGAGCCAGCTTTAGACCGATTCGCGCAGTTTTTTACTGCACCCTTGTTCAATCAAAAATATGTGCAGCGGGAACGATCGGTTGTTGACTCGGAATATAAAGCCCGCGTTAAAGATGAAGGGAGACGGTTGTGGACAGCCCGCACACAAGCCTATAACCCAGCGCACCCAGCGACGGGATTTTCAGTGGGTAGCTTGGAGAGTTTGGCAGACCGAAAGGGTGATCGGGTCAGGGAGGACTTAATTGCATTTTATAAACAGCATTACCACGCGGGGAAAATGCGCCTTGTTGTGGTGGGCAAAGAATCTCTGGGTCAGCTTGAGGCTTGGGTGCGTGAGAAGTTTTCCGCAGTGCCTAAAGCGCAAGCCGCTAGGCAATCATACGTCGCCCCATTGTTTTTGCCTAAGAGTCTGCCGAAGCAGATCACAATGAAGCCGCTGAAAGAGGCGCGTAGGGTGACATTTAGCTTTCCCGTGGAATCATCATGGCCATACCGGGATAGCCGTCCGCTCGCTTATTTATCTAATTTAATCGGCCACGAGGGCGAGGGCTCGCTACTGGCAGAGTTACAGAAAAGAGTATGGGCAAGTGGTTTGAGCGCTGGCCGCGGCTATATGGATGAAATACAGGGTATATTTGACATCAGTATTCAATTAAGCCCGCAAGGTTTAAAGCATATCGATGAAATTGGCTCGATGTTGTTCGCTCAACTGGCCTTGATTAAAGAACAAGGTTTAAAAGAAGTGTATTTTCAAGAGCAAAAGCAGTTAGCAGAGCTCGATTTTAAGTTTTTAGAACAAAGTACCCCACAGCAATTGGCACAAAGCGTAGCCTCACAAATGCAACGGATAGCCCCAACACAAGTGTTGGTTTCTCCTTATTCTTTCAAACACTATGACGAGACGGCTATTTCTCAGTTTTTATCAGCGATGCGACCGGACAATTTATTATTGTCTATTGTTGATCCAAATTTATCTTCAAGCCAGCTCACGCCTTGGTACGATGTTGAATATGCCGCCACACCGATCGATGAAAAGCGCTTGCAAGCTTGGCAAAATACCGAACAACAGCAATGGGCGGCGTTACCATCAATTAACCCATTCATACCACAAGAAACGACATTATTGCCAGCGCAGTTAGCTGATGCTAAGCCGAGTTTGTTGCACACGGAGGGCAAGCTTCAGGTTTGGCACCAAACTTTATTAGATTATCATCAGCCCAAGGCTGAATTTTATTTTAGCGTGCAATCCCCTGCAGCCAACGTTAACCCTAGCGCTGCGATGCTGACGCAGTTATATGTCAATGCCGTTAACGAAGCTTTAAGTGCTTACACCTACCCGGCCTATTTAGCGGGCTTGGAATATAATATGTACCCGCATAGCCGCGGCTTTAGTGTCCGTATTAGTGGGTACAGTGATAAGCAGCCCGTGTTGTTGCAACGTCTGTTAAATGCATTTGAACTCGACCAGCTTTCAGAGCAGAAATTTCAACAGCTTAAACAGCGTTTGCGTCAGGAATTAGAGAATGTTAGCAAAGGGAGACCTTCTGACGTATTGATAGGAGGAGTTTACGATGTCATCTTATCGTCAAGTTGGTCAACCGAAGAGAAGCTCGGAGCGCTTGAGTCAATTGAGTTAGATGCGCTACAGCAGCATGCTGAAGATTTGTTTATGGATGTTCAAGTGAAGGGGTTGTCCATGGGCAACGTAACCAAGGAGCAAAGTATACAGCTTGCAAATCGTATCGAGCGAAAATTGGGTGATGCGATTGGCAATATCGAGCTGCCAAGAGCTACCGTGCGAACTTTACAAGACGGTGAGTCTATTTTTATTGAAAAGCCACTATCTCACCCAGATAGCGCCACCATTTTATATTTTCAGGGCAGCAGTAAAACTATTAAGCAACAAGCGATCACCCAGTTGCTAAGTGCGGCAATGGGACCAGGTTTTTATCAAAACTTGCGCACAGAAAACGAAGTGGGTTATCTGGTGCAGGCATTTGCTTTTAACTTATTAGAAGTCCCTGGGATCGCGCTTTCGATACAAAGTAGTAGTCATAGTGCTAAAGCTGTATTGGATTTGATTGATCAATTTTTTCAACAGTATGATGCTGAACTAGCGTCTCTTACGGAGGCGGAATTACAGACTATCAAGGCAGGTGTGGTTTCACAGCTATCCCAGCGCGATAAAACGCTCAAGGCAGCTGCAAGTCGTGCTTGGCGGGAAATTGATAGAAAAGAATTTTCGTTTAACACGCGTGATCAACTAATCAAAGCAATCAACGATGTATCAAAAAAAGACTTAATCGATTTTTTCAAAGAAAGAGTGCTGTCGCCGAAGCGAGCAGAATTGCTATTAGTGCACTATGGTGATAAGCAGACAGAGTTAACGCAGCGCGAAGTAGATACGATTGTGAGTGGCTCTAGTTTGCCGGAGTTGCGTAAGCATCTGAACCATTCTTTTCCGAGTGACTAGTCATGTCATTGGTCAATGAGTTAGCAGTTATCGACCAGCTTGAATCTCAAGTTAAAGCACTTTCGATTATGTTGCTACAACAAGAGCTTAAGCTAGTTACTGTTGAGTCTTGTACGGGTGGGCTGTTGGCAGGCATTTTTACGTCTTTAAGTGGCAGCTCACATTGGTTTGATCGTGGTTTTATCACCTATAGCAATAAAGCCAAAAGCGAGCAAGTAGGGGTAAACAGCGATACGCTGAATCGCTACGGAGCGGTGAGTGCTCAAGCAGCGATAGAGATGGCGGACGGTGGCTTACGCAATAGCGAGGCACACTTTGCTATTTCTATCACCGGCGTAGCTGGTCCGAGCGGGGGCAGTGTTGAAAAGCCAGTAGGAACGGTCTGCATTGCTTGGGCGCGGCAAGGCGCAGCAACGGTTGTGCAGCAGTATTTGTTTGATGGCGATAGAGCTTCGATAAGGCGACAAAGTATTCAACAAGCTATCACTCAAGCTATCGGTCTACTGAGGTAATGGTGCAGCCTGATGGTAAATCCGTGCCAGTCGCCCCAGTTCCTTGGGGCTAAAAATCTAATTCGGTACATTCCATTTTTTCTCACGCTTTTTGTTCCAGATTTCCTCCATCCGAATGTCCTTATTCTTTGCCGGCCAGAGCAGTGGCTAGCAAAGGTAAAAAACGCGTCCTTCAAAAATACCGAATTAGCTACTCGTCCTATAAATAGTAATTGGGGTCCGAGGTTCAGAGCAGTGAATCTAGGGCCCCATGTGCTCCGTTTCGCCGTATCTCGAAAATTATCGATGAATTATTGCTAACTCATTGTCAATCACTTGAGCATGAGTAAAGTATGCAGTGCTTTATTGCAAAAGTATGTGACATATGTCACATAAAATGAAAATAAATGTTTTTATTTTACGCTCTTTATGTTTAGGCCTTTTTTATCGGCTATTCGCTTAAAACTTATAGCGAAATGAAGTAGTAAATATATGCTTCTCACGATTTCTCGAGAGAAGCATATAGTGTGCCCCTTGCAACCCTGTGTATTTGTTTCCAAATACTTCAGATTATTTCTAATCTGCGCTTGTCCTTAAGCTAATGGCATTATGACTTAGGGTGAGTTGAAAAAAAGTGGCTAAACGCACATAAATACAAGTTTCTTGATCTGTGTTTTAATGAAGCATTCAAGCTTCTATTTTCTCAATCAATTTATCAGCAAATTCGCTAGTCGAAACGGTGGTTGCATCGTCCATCAGGCGAGCAAAGTCATATGTAACTGTTTTGTCGGCGATAACTTTTGGGTAAACGTCATGGATTAGGTCTGCTGCTTCACGCCATCCAAGGTGTTCTAGCATCATAACTCCTGACAGTAATAATGAAGATGGGTTTACTTTGTTTTGGTTCGCATATTTAGGTGCGGTGCCATGTGTCGCCTCGAAGACACCAACGTGGTCCGCCATGTTGGCGCCGGGTGCTATGCCTATGCCTCCGACTTCAGCCGCTACTGCGTCGGATAAATAATCGCCATTTAAGTTTGAGGTCGCTAATACATCAAACTCCGCAGGCCGTAACTGGAGTAGTTGGAACATGATGTCGGCAATACGGTCTTTGATAACAATCTTTCCAGCGGGGACTTCACCGTCGTAGTCGTCCCATAACTCGTCTTCGGTGATCGTTTTGTCTCCAAATTCTTCTTTGGCAACTTCATAGGCCCAATTACGAAATGCCCCTTCGGTAAACTTCATGATGTTGCCTTTGTGCACGATGGTAACGCTTGGTCGTTTATTTTCAATCGCATACTCGATGGCTTTGCGCATCAATCTTTTAGCGCCAAATGCACTGATTGGCTTAATACCTAGGCCCGCATCTTCGAAAAATTCAGCTCCCATTTCTTCACGAAGGAATTTAGCTAGTTTTTTGTTTTCAGGTGTGCCGCTTTCATACTCTATACCAGCATAAACGTCTTCCGTGTTTTCGCGGAATATGACGACGTCAACGTCTTCGGGTTGCTTCAACGGAGAAGGTACGCCGTCAAAATATTTTACTGGTCGAACGCAGGCGTATAAGTCCATTTCCTGTCTAAGTGACACGTTCAGAGACCTGAACCCACCACCAATCGGTGTCGTTAACGGCCCTTTGATGGCTACATATAGATCGCTGATTGCTTCTAAGGTTTCTGCAGGGAAGTAGTCGCCGTTATAAATACCAGCGGCCTTTTCTCCCATGTATAGCTCGCACCACTTGATTTGCTTCTTCCCTTGGTAGGCTTTTTTTACTGCAGCATCTAACACACGTAAGCTAGCAGAGGTAATATCTGATCCGATGCCATCTCCCTCAACAAAGCCGATAATAGGGTCGTCAGGCACATTGAGTGCATTATTTTTTACGGTTATTTTAGTGCCAGAAGACGGTAGTTTGATGTGTTGATAACTCATATGATTTTAATGTGCTGTAATAATGCTTAGTGTTCGGAGTAGCCTATAGCGTTCGACTCCGACTATAGAGAATTGGTTTCCTTTAATGCTGTATTTTATAATAAATCGCTTACTAATGATAAAACATCGGTGATGTTTCAATTTTAGTAACGGCTATGCACAGGTCATATGACTTGAGAAGGCGTATCAGATTCAAGATTATAAGTCTTAGATTGTAAGAGACGTACTGTTTGCATTGCTAATGACCAATATAACTTCGTTCTATCTGATGCCAGCCATCCGTTTGGAAAACATTTACCGTAGCCTTTTTGCTGGACCTTTCTTTAGACACTGCTACGTCAATTTCGGCGAAATTGAGGAATTAAATTCGCTTCCTTCAAAAATAGTTTTGCTTTGCTATAGCTGATGGAGGTTGATTTTTAAGATAAATGACACAATAATAGATTTGTATTTTTTACAAATCTTGCTCTAAATGAATATGGAAGGCCTAACCGTTAGCGAAAGCGCAATCACCCGTATACAAAGCTTAATCGCAAATAAACAACAGGATGATTTGAAGTTTCGCGTGTACATTCAAGGCGGGGGCTGTTCGGGGTTTCAATACGGCTTTCAATTAGATGAAGAAACGCTGCCTGACGACATTGTACTTGATCAGTATCAAGTTGAAGTGTTGGTTGACCCGCTGAGCATGCAATACCTAGAGGACGCCGAAGTGGACTTTAAAGATGATCTTCTTGGTAGCCGGTTTGTGGTTAATAATCCGAATGCAGCGACTACTTGTGGCTGTGGATCTTCATTTTCGATCTAGTTTGTTTTTTTACTAAAGCCGCTTTACTTATTGGCGAAGCTTCGACCTCTAGACTTACATTAGCTTCGGGTATTGATCGTCAATTGCCTGTCTTTGCGCACGGCTAAATAATTTAGCAGATCCAGAAGTGAGTTTTTCTATCAGGCTCTTACGCTTCTTAATTCTTAGTTCCATGATATTGGCAGATTCTTTTTGTGCCATGATGTAGTCATCACTGGTGATCAGTTCGTCGACTAGCTTCAGCTCTAAAGCGCGTGTTCCAAGCCAGTGCTCTCCGGTGGCGACTTTACTGACATCTAGTTGAGGGCGCCTGCTAGTGACAAAATCTTTGAATTGATCGTGCACTTCTTCAAGCTCTTCCTGCATTTTGGCGCGTGCCTTATCGGTATTTTCTCCTAACAAAGTAAGTGTGCGCTTATATTCGCCTGCGGTCAGTTGTTCTATATCGACGTCGTTTTTCTTGAGAATACGGTGAATGTTCGGGATTTGCGCAACCACACCAATTGAGCCTAATATGGAAAATGGGGCGGCGATGATCTTATCAGCAACGCAAGCCATTAAATATCCTCCGCTGGCTGCCACTTTATCGACACTAACGGTAAGTGGAATGTTATGGTCTCGCAAGCGTTGTAGTTGCGAAGCCGCTAAGCCATAAGAATGCACTTCACCACCGCCACTTTCAATGCGCACTAAAACCTCATCTTCTTTTCGAGCTAAGGTTAGCGTGGCAGTAATTTCTTGGCGCAGTTCATCAACTGCACTAGCTTTAATATCGCCGTCAAAGTCCAACACGTATAAGCGTTTTTTAAACTCAGATTCATCATGGCTTGGCGCTTCATTCTTAGCTTTTTGCTTAGCCTTCTTCTTGTCGGCCTTCGCGTCGGCTTTGTCTTTCTTCTTTTTTGACTTCGCTTGCGCCTTCATTTCGGCTGGGCTAAGCACGGCACCTTCCAATGCGCCATGCATGGCCTCGTAGGTCTCATTCATGCTAGTTATCTCCAGCTGTTCATCGCGGCCAGCGGATAATTTATTGCGCATGGATAGGCCGATTGCGCCCGCAACGGTGGCGAGAACAGCCAACACCACCGTAATTGCTTTTAATAAAAATAAACCGTAATCAGAGATAAATTCCATAGCAGTTAAGCGTTAAGTTTTGCCCATGTATCGCGTAAAGTTACAATGCGATTAAACACAGGCTTAGTAGGTTGATGGTCGTTGGTGTCGATAGTAAAGTAACCGAGTCTCTCAAATTGAAAGCGCTGGTCTTCACCTGCGTTTTTTAAGCTAGGTTCTAACTTGCAGGACGATAAGGTGATTAGAGACTCAGGGTTGATCGATTCAGTAAAATCTTTATCCTTGTCGGCAAGTGGGTTAGGCAGCAGAAATAGGCGGTCATATAGCCTTACCTCTGCGTCGATAGCCTGTTGTGCGCTAACCCAATGCAAAGTTGCTTTCACTTTACGCCCATCGGGAGCGCGACCGCCTTTGGTCTCAGGGTCATAGGTGCACAGTAGCTCAGCAGGGTTGCCTTCAGCATCGCAAATCACTTCGTTACATGTTAGATAGTAGGCATAGCGCAGACGAACTTCACGGCCAGGGGCTAACCTAAAAAACTGCTGACTCGGCTCAGGCATAAAGTCATCTTGCTCGATATAAAGCTCTTTACCAAACGGAATATCTCGCGACCCCATCGTTTCATCTTTGGGATGATTACGCGCACTTAGCATCTCTAGTGAATCATCGGGGTAGTTAGTAATCGTGACTTTAAGTGGCTTGATTACCGCCATGACGCGACAGGCACTTGGGTCTAATTCGTCGCGGATGCAGCTTTCTAGCGAAGAAAATTCAACAATATTAGTTTTCTTGGTTACGCCAATGCGCTGCGCAAACTCTCGAATAGAAGCTGGGGTATAACCGCGTCGTTTAAGGCCCGATATGGTGGGCATACGCGGGTCATCCCAGCCTGACACTTTATGTTGATCAACAAGCTGTGTAAGTAAACGCTTGCTCATTACGGTGTAATTAAGATTAAGGCGAGAAAATTCAATCTGCCGTGGGTGAACAGGTATCGTAATGTTGTCTAACACCCAATCATACAGCGGGCGATGGTCCTCGAATTCTAAGGTGCAGAGCGAATGCGTAATACCTTCTAGCGCATCTGAAATGCAGTGGGTATAGTCATACATCGGATAGATGCACCAATCGCTGCCGCTGCGCTGATGTGTAACATGTCGAATCCGATAAATAGCGGGGTCACGCAAATTAATATTCGGTGATGCCATGTCGATCTTGGCGCGCAATACATGGCTGCCATTTTCATGCGCTCCATCACGCATCTCTGTAAACAGCTGTCTATTGTCTTCAATACTGCGTGTGCGGTAGGGGCTATCGATACCAGGTTCGATGAGCGTGCCGCGATTTGCCCGCATAGTGTCTGCGTCTTGGCTGTCAACATAGGCAAGGCCTTTGCTTATTAACTCGTGGGCATAATCATAGAGTTGCTGAAAGTAATCAGAAGAATAACGTATTTTATCTCCCCACTCGTACCCTAGCCATTGCACGTCTTTCTGGATTGATTGAACAAATTCGTCATCCTCTTTTTCAGGATTGGTATCGTCGAAGCGTAAGTTGCACTGTCCGTCGAATGACTCCGCGACACCAAAATTTAAACAAATAGATTTAGCATGACCAATGTGCAAGTAGCCATTAGGTTCAGGAGGGAATCGCGTAACAATATTGTCGTGCTTGTCGGTGTCCAAATCATTTTGGATGATCTGGTGGATAAAGTTGACGCGCGGCTTGGCTTTGCTCATTCAGGCAATATAGGGGCGGTTGCTTAGCTACTCAAGCAGCTAAGCAAAAATAAGGAAAGACTTAGGTGAAAAGGGTATTAACCCTTAAGAATATTCTTTTTAAGTGCTTGGTCGCTTAGGTTTTGTACGTCAGCAGATTGGTTTTTAGACTTCATATTAATGTTGCCATTAATTGTGGCACCGGGTGCGACTTCTAGTGAAGAAGCATTTATCGCGCCGGTGATTACAGAAGTGCTATATACGGTGACTTGGTCTGCATTGATGTCGCCATCAATCTTGCCATGGCAATTTAACGATCTGACATGCAGTGTACCGTTAATTTGCCCTGTCTCCTGCACAGTTAATTCTGCGCCACGAATCTGACTTTCAAGTTTTCCTTCTACCACCAGATTTCCAACGAATTCTAAATCACCCTTGATGGAAGTATCTTTGGCGATAATGCTTGTTTCGGTCGACTTTGCGCTGTTTTTACTCATTTTCATTGTTAGCAATTAAATCTCTATGGCTAGATAGTATACCCAACTTTGACGAGTATAAAAATGCGTAATCAGCCATTTAAGTATCTGAAAGCGGCCTTTAGCCAGAGTTATGTGTTTTTTCTGTTTGAGATTAATTCTTCGACCACGCTTGGGTCGGCTAAGGTGGAAGTATCGCCCAAGGCATCGACTTCATTAGCCGCGATCTTGCGCAAAATACGCCGCATTATTTTGCCGGAGCGTGTTTTTGGTAAGCCAGGCGCCCATTGAATAATGTTTACCTTGGCAATGGGGCCGATCTCATGGCGAACTTGCGAAACGAGTTCTGAAATTAACGCGTCAGTGGGTTCAATGCCCGCCATCGGTGTGACATAAGCATAGATACCTTGGCCCGTTAGTTCATGTGGATAACCCACCACAGCGGCTTCAGCCACATCGTTGTGCAACACCAAAGCAGATTCAATTTCAGCCGTGCCTAAGCGGTGGCCAGAAATATTCAACACATCGTCAACACGGCCAGTGATCCAGTAATAACCGTCTTCATCTCGTTTAGCGCCATCACCGGTAAAATAATAGCCCTTAAACATCGCGAAATAGGTTTCGTAAAAGCGCTGATGGTCACCGTACACACTGCGCATTTGGCTTGGCCACGGGTGTTTGATCGCCAGATTGCCTTCGGCGGGGTTGCCTTCAAGTTCATTGCCTTGGTCATCCAGCAAACAAGGTTGTACGCCGAAAAAAGGAACGCAAGCCGAGCCGGGTTTTAGGGGTGTTGCGCCGGGTAAAGGCGTCATCATGTGCGCCCCGGTTTCGGTTTGCCACCAAGTGTCAACAATGGGGCATCGACTCTCTCCGACTACTTTGTGGTACCACTCCCATGCTTCTGGGTTGATCGGCTCACCCACTGTGCCGAGTAAGCGCAGTGAGGAACGAGAGGTTTTCTTAACAGGTTCATCACCTGCGGCCATTAAAGATCTAATGGCCGTTGGTGCAGTGTAAAAACTGGCCACTTGGTGCTTATCGCAAATTTGCCAGAATCGTGAAATGTCGGGGTAAGTAGGAATGCCCTCAAACATTAATGTCGTTGCGCCATTAGCTAAGGGGCCATAAACGATATAAGTATGCCCGGTAACCCAGCCTACATCGGCGGTGCACCAATAAATTTCACCGTCTTTGTAGTCAAAAACTAATTTGTGTGTCATCGCCGCTTGCACTAAATATCCGCCCGTTGTGTGCAATACGCCCTTGGGCTTGCCAGTTGACCCTGAGGTATAGAGAATAAATAACGGGTCTTCCGCATCCATCGGTGCGGCAGGGCAATCGGCAGAAGCAGCGGCGACGGCGTCTTGATACCAAATATCACGCTCTGCGGTCCATTCAATTTCATCTCCACCATGCTTAACCACCACACAGGTATGCACGTCAGGGCAAGACTGCAAAGCAATATCTGCATTAGTTTTCAATGGAACAGCTTTGCCGCCACGAATGGATTGGTCCGCGGTAATTAATACTTGGCAATCAGAATCTTGGATGCGGTTAGCTAGGGCTTCGGGAGAAAACCCACCAAATACGATAGAATGCACCGCCCCAATGCGGGTACACGCCAACATCGCCACCGCAGCCTCAGGTACCATCGGCATATAGATAGAAATGCGGTCGCCTTTCTGTACGCCTCGGCTTAGGAGTACGTTGGAAAATCGGCAGACCTCTTCGTGAAGTTGTTTGTAGCTTATTTTGCGATCAACACTTGGATCATCGCTTTCCCATATGATGGCAGTTTGGTCGCCGCGTTTGGCTAAGTGTCTGTCTAAGCAGTTATAAGAGACGTTTAGTTGTGCGCCTTTATACCATTCAATATGCAGGTCCTTTTCGTCGTAACTCCAGTCCATAACTTGATCCCAAGGCTTAGACCACGTTACATATTTTTCAGCTTGTTCTGCCCAAAACCCAGCTGGATCATCCACCGATTGAGCATACATTTTGGCATAGGTTTCAGCATCAATATGTGCGTTATTAGCAAATTCTTCAGGGACAGGGTATTTATCAGACATGGTGGGTTCCAATTATTTAGAATGATTCCGCGCGACAAGGTGAAGCCTTAGCTGCGCCTCAAGCGTTAGTGAGCGATACATTTTAAGTATGCCTTATTGTAATCGAAATGCGACGAAAGTCTAAAATGCACGGTGATTAAACTCGATTAAGATGGATCCTGTTTGGTGCATGAGGTATTCATGCCGTATCCTATGCGAATAAAACCATGGTAGACCATTATACAGACTCTATGACAAGCAACATTATCATTGCGGACGACCACCCTCTATTTCGGCAGGCGCTACGCGAAACCATTGCGCCGCTGTTTGATCAAGCCAATATTGTGGAGATCGAGTCGCTGCAACAAACCAAAAGTTTGCTCGAAAGTGATTCTGCCGAGCTATTGTTGTTAGACCTAAAAATGCCTGACACAGAAGGCTTAACGGGTTTGATGATGATTAAAGGGATGTACCCTCAGTTACCCGTTATCGTGGTTTCTGCTACCGAAGATAGTGCCACAGTGCGGGCGTGCATTCAGGCAGGCGCCTCGGCTTATATTTTTAAGTCGGCTAGCTTGCAGGCGATTCGTGAAACCATAGAAGCCGTGATTAGTGGAAATGTTTACGTGCCAGAGGGTGTGCATAATGATATCAGTGACTCAGAACAAGTCGAGCTGGACAATATTGCTAAAGTATCGAGTCTGACGCCCGCGCAACTGAAAGTATTCTATTATTTATGCGAAGGGCAGATGAACAAGCAAATTGCTTACGAAATGCATATTACCGAAGCCACGGTAAAAGCGCATATTACCTCGATATACAAAAAACTAGACGTACGAACGCGTACGCAAGCCGTGTTAATGGCGCGTACATTGAGTGAGCTTAACCCTGATGATGCTTGAAAGGCTTAGTTAATGAGGAATGGTCGAGGGTGGGTCGCTTCCTGAGAGTTAGCGCGTTTATTGGGCACATTGCCTAAACGAATTAATATGTTTTTGAGTGCAGCGGGGTCAACCGGCTTTGGCAGAAAGAAGAACCCAGCATTATGGGCGGCACTTTTAATGGCGGTATCTTGTTCAGCGGTCACCAGAATGCCGGAAATTTGACTGCCTTCGCCATCTAATTCGATTAAAAACTCCAAGCCGCTGCGTTCTTCATCTAATCTGTAATCGGCCATCACAATATCAATTGTGTCATTGTTGTAGGCCTCAAGCGCTTCGTCATAGCTAGCGCAACAAACTGTTTGGCAATTCCAGCTACTCAATAAGGCGCTGGTGGCTTGCAGAACTTGCGGGGAATTTTCTAGGTACAGAACCCGTAAGCCTTGAAGTTTGTTGGTCGGAACCCAAGCATTTTTAACAGGTAAATCAATCACCACACCGGAGACACAAGGGACCGAGACGCTAAAAACACTACCTTTGCCAAATTTGGAATCAACGGTGATTTCGTGGTTAAGAATTTGGCTAACGCGTTTAGTAATCGCTAAACCTAGGCCTAATCCTTGCTCTTTGAGATCGGTGGCGCTGGGGTTAAGCCGGTGAAATTCATTGAAAATATCATCAAGGTCTTGCGGCTTAATACCGATGCCAGTGTCTATGACTTGTAATTGAAACTCCGCGCCTTTTCGTCTTCCCCCAACCAATACAGCCCCTTTTCTGGTATAGCGAATGGCGTTAGAAATTAGGTTTTGCAGCACTGAGCGAAGCAATGCACGGTCAGATTGCACCGTCACTGTGGTTTTTACAAAGCGCAACTGTATGCCTTTGTTCTGCGCAACGGGCGTTAGCTCATTGTTTAGTTCGGCTAATAATTCGCCGATATTAAACCGAGTGATTTCGGGTGTGAGCGTGCCGGTGTCTAACTTAGAAATATCGAGCAAGGCGCGCAGTAATTGGTCCGCACTAACTAGCGAGCTATCGATCTTATTCAGCATGGCTTGTTGCTTGGGGTCTTGCCCTTGTGGGTTATCAATCATGCTGTGGGTGAATAAGCGCGCAGCATTAATAGGCTGCAATAAGTCATGGCTTGCTGCGGCTAAGAAACGAGTCTTACTCTTGGTAACGCGTTTAAGCTGTTCAGATAATTCTCGACTGGTGGTGTTTTCAACTAATAGGCGCTGGTTAAGCTCTTCTAAGTCTTGCGTACGTTCTTGCACGCGTTCTTCTAAGTCTTCGTTAGTTTGCTTGAGCAGATTTTCAGCGAGCACATTATGGGTAATGTTTTGATAGATCGAAAAATACCCTTCTACGGCGCCACGCACCGTTGCGTGAGGGATGAAGTTAATTTGATAATGCTCGTCCTCGTTACTTTGTTTACTTTGCAAGGTAGCGCTAAACTGAACGGCTTTGCCCAGCAGTGCTTTGCTTGCATTATCGTCAATTAAGCTCCGTGATGTTGAGTCAAATAAGTCGGAAATACTTTGCGCTGATTCAACCCCTGCATTGGTACTTAAAAAAGCGTCGTAAGCCTTGTTAGAGAACGCGACCTCACCGTTGTTAGAAACAAAGCTCAGCATTAATGGAAGGTTGTTGGTATAAAGTCGAATTTTTTGCTCGCTTTCACGTAGCGCCTGCTCAACACGTTTTTGTTCGGTGATGTCCGTATAACTTGTAACATAGCCCCCGCTGGGAATGGCATTGCCTTCTACTTGAATGCATGTGTCGTCTGAATACCACGCTTCAGATGTGTGGCTTGCACCGGTTTGATAGCACTGTAATTGTTCGTCAATTAAGCGGTGCATGTCCAGCGTATCGGTGCCTAAATTGGCGTCAATATGTTCGAATAGCTGCTCAATAGGTGTGCCGACTTGCAATAAGCTTTTAGGGCAATTAAATAAGTTCTTAAAGCGGCTATTCCATGCAACCAGTTTTAAGTCTTTATCAACGACACTGATACCTTGGCGAATATTTTCAAAACTAGCACTTAAAATCTCTTGATTGAACTGCAGCGCTTGGCTGGTTTCATCCATCATCAAGAATAAGTCTTCGGCGCTTACGTTTTCGCCCAGCAGTTGGGTTGTGATCACGTGGCTGGCAGACGATGCGCCAATCACGCTGGCTATCGACTTTTCTATATCTTCAATAATGTCACGGTCGAGCCGCATGGTATCGTTAAGTGCGTGTCCTCGTTTTTGCTCGATTGTTTCAAACAAGGCCAATGCTTTTGGGGTGCCTAGAATACTGTCGGTCAACTCTTTAGCTGAGGCAATCGTAGCTAATTGGTGAGTGACATCACGATGGATAAGGCCAAGTGCTTGTGGCGTTTGGCGCATAAATAAACTGGCTTGAATCTTATCAAGAAAGCTAGGTTTGAACTTTAGCGAAGCGAGTATCAAGGCCACTGAGTTAAATGCTAAACTCCAGATGACGCCATGAGATAAAGGAGACAGATTGCCTAAGTTGAATAAATGTTGAGGGTGTATCCACGAGTTTGCACCAAATAGTTGATTGAGCGTTTGCTCACCTACAAAGTTAGGCATCAATAAGCAATATACCCAAATGGTAAAGCCAATCACTAAGCCGATCACTACACCGCGCTGGTTAGCACGTTGCCAAAATAACGCAGCCACCATTGCGGGTGCAAGTTGAATGATGGCCGCAAACGACAGCAGGCCCATATTAGCCAAATCTTGGTTGTTGCTTGAGAGTCGATAAAACCCGTAAGAAGCAATCATCAAGATCATGATCGTTGCTCGCCGAATACGTAAAATTATTTGTGTCAGTTTAGGGTGGGTTAGCAGCTCTAAGTGTTTAATACGAATCAGCATCGGCATCACTATGTCGTTGCATATCATGGTACTTAGGCTGATAGACCCTACAATAACCATGCCGGTTGCGGCAGACAAACCACCTATAAATGCGAAGGTTGATAAGGCATAGCTTTGTGCTTGCAATGGCAAGTTAAGTACGAATAAATCTGGGTGAGCGCTAGGTGCTAATAAACTAACCCCAGCCATAGAGATAGGTACGGCCACTAAGCTAATGATCAGCAGATACAAAGGCAATAACCAACGTGCAGTCGTCATCGATTGTTCACTATCGGTTTCCACCACCGTCACTTGAAACTGACGAGGTAGTAGAATAATAGCGCCCATGCTGAGCACCAGCTTCACCATGAAATCAATGTTCGACGCGTTTTCTGGTCGAGAGGTAAGAGCAAAGGGAATTTGACTGATTTGCGACAGATCCATGTTTGTCAACAGTAAACTACCTGCGAAAAAAGCGACAAATAAAATGGCCACTAGTTTTACAATGGATTCAAACGCGATGGCGTGAATCATGCCGCGGTGATGCTCTGTGGCGCTCAGGTGGCGCGTGCCGAACAAGATGGAGAAAATAGCCAGCAAAATAGCACCATAAAATGCGGTGTCAGATAAGGTGCTGGCGGTTGATAGATTTAGCTCAATAGAAGGGTTCGTTAGTGCATGAAACGACATCGAGATCGCTTGTAACTGAAGCGAGATATAGGGTAATGAGCCGATAGCAGCAATACTAGTCACCACAATCGCAACGTGGCGGCTTTTACCAAATCTTGACGAAATAAAATCTGAAACCGAAGTGATGTTTTGCTGCTTGCTGATAATGATTATTCTGCTTAGTAAGCGATGACCGAATAAGAATAAGATGATGGGGCCGAGGTAGATTGCAAAGAAATCCCAACCGACACGGGTGGCTGTGCCGACCGCGCCAAAAAAGGTCCATGAAGAGCAGTAAACCGCCAGCGACAAGCTATAAACAACCGCTTTATTTTTTAAAAATATCCGATTGCGGTTTTTATCTCCTTGATAGGCGATGTAGAACAAACTGCACACATAGGCAAAACCTATTAGTGCGATGAGTTCAATGGGAATAGCGTGCATACAATATCATAAAATGAATTGGTTACATTATAGGGTAATTTTAATGGCTTGCTAGTTATACGATGGTGGGATGATCTATTTAAGATTCCCCGCTTGTAATGATTTTGTTAAGTGCTTGTGCAACTAGATCAATATCAGATTCTAGTTACAGCCATAGCAGAGTGTATAGAAGCGATTGAGTTTAATGTATTAGGAATTAACCAAGTAGCAATGTTGAAGGCTAAATTATGAAACGGCGGCGGAAGGAATTATTTCTAAATACGTTAATTAGCTAAAAGTAACTTTCGGGACATATTCAAACACCCATGCTGGGCTTATCCAACTGATTAAAAAGGCAAAGTTGAGACCGATTAGCTAAAAACAATTGCTCTAGGAATACATCTAGCCGTTAGCCGGCAATGACCGCTTAGGGCAAATAGTGCCCATTCGTTGACTTTTCAATCTGGCAGTAGGATACTCGAAGCGGTCATTCAAGTTACTCGCGATACTCAATTAAACTCATATATGATTTACCACGAATAGATACGGATTTCGTCTAAATGAGTGTACTTATAAACGTTCTGAAATGGATATCGATGATCTATGTTATCGGGCTACTTGGAAGTTGCACCCTTTATCAAATTATTGGAATAAACTCTACCTACGACGGTGAGGAAACACTTGCAGGTTGTTATTTGGAAGAGCCGTATTTTGTTAGGCGGGTATACTGCAAAGGTGACTTTGCTTTTGTGAAAGAAACCGTTTCAAATGCAGGTCAATTAGCTTGGGGTATGTCCTTTATGGCCTTATTTTCACTAAGCACTTTACCTTTGGCATTGTTGGGCTGGTTCCCAATCATATTTTTAATATGGTATCGATATTGGGGGCGTCGCATAGTTACTCCAGAGTAATTGAACTGTCTCAAAAGGGCAATAAACGCCTATTCGTTGAGTATTTATTCTAGTAGTAGGATATCTTCTAAACCCGATGAAAACACCAATACTATATATATTTTCAGGGCTGCCTGCCTCTGGAAAATCGACACTTGCCCAAGAATTATCAAAATCCATAGGAGCTATATTTTTGAGAATTGACACCGTTGAGCAAGGACTTAGGGATTTGTGTAGTATTGATGTAACTGGTGTGGGTTATCGGTTGTCCTATCGCATTGCATCGGACAATTTAAAACTCGGTAACAGCGTAATTGCTGATTCGTGCAACCCTATTGAATTAACACGAAGAGAATGGGAAAAAGTAGCTCTAGATCAAAAAGCAGAATTTATCAACATTGAAGTTATTTGCACTGATCGGCCAGAACATAAAATACGTGTGGAAAATAGAAAGTCAGAAGTAGTTGGTTTGAAGCTACCGAACTGGGAAAAAGTAAAGGCTCGCGAATATGATCCTTGGTGCATTGAGCGTATTGTCATCGACACGTCTGGTAAAACAATTGATAGCTGTGTGCAAGAATTATTGGCTTCTATCGAAGCCCAAAAATAGCTCTATCATAGATTACTAATATGACCGAAATGGGCAACTTTCCGCCGTTCGATAAGTCCTTCCGTAGGATAATTTGCTAATTCTCTGTCTACCCCAACTAGACCTTTAATTAGGCCTCTAGTAGATATAGCAAGACAGCGATTTAAAAATAAAATCGCACTTGTTACGGGCGCTGGAGTTGGTTTGATGTTGGTCGGGCAACTTGTGCAGGAAGAAGCATACAGTCTTTAGTATCGTACCAAGGAGCGCTTAATGAAATCGTAGCGGTTACGTTTGCCATCATGAATCGAGCTATTATTAGCTCAGCATCACTTCATATTGGGCGAGACTCTTGTCTTGTGTAAATAATTGAAATAGGGCTAAAATAAGTTGTCGGTAGGCCTCCGTGCTTATCAAGCGAAGCTTATTAATACTACGAAATGCTTTTATGAAACCAGATGCCATTCTAGCTTGCCATGCGAGTTACTTAGATCAGGCTCAGCGGACTCAGTATTTTGACCAGGGCTTTTTGGTTTTGCCTGAATTGTTCAATATGCAGCAATTACGTGAGTTACGATCTAACGTTAATCAATTGGTTGAGTTAAGTAGAGGGGTTACAACATCAAATAATCAATTTGATTTAGAACAAGGCCATTGTTCAGAGAGCCCCCGATTACGCAGAGTCGCTTACGCGGATGATGCTGATAAAGGCCTTTGGGCTTTATGCGCTGACTCAGTGATGGCTGATATCGCCGCTGATATTCTTGGGCCTAATGTGCGCTTTCGCGATGTGTTCGTTAATTTCAAATGGGCAGAAGGCGGTGCTGCGGTTAAGTGGCATCAAGACATTGCTTTTTACCCCCATACAAATCTAAACACTTGCCAGTTTCTGTTGGCTTTGGAGGATGTTGGTTCAGAGCAAGGGCCATTACAAGTTATTCCAGCCAGCCATCAAGGCCCAATATATGAACATTATGATAAAAATGGCGAATGGACGGGCAGTATATCAAGCGACAAGCTAGCGGCGGCGGGCATTGACAGAGCGATTAAACTAACAGGCGGCGCGGGAACAGTGTCCGTACATCACAGCAATACTATTCATGGGTCAGATCGAAATCAAAGCGACCGTGGGCGCCCGATGATAGTAGTCACTTATAGCGCTGCTGATGCGATTCCTTATACAACGGCACCATACCCTAGCTCTCATTACGGTGAATTGGTTCGCGGCGAACAACCGCGTTTTGCGCATCATGAAGACTTACAAATGCCTTTACCACCTGATTGGTCAGACGGCTATACATCTATTTTTTCTCACCAACATGATGAGATGACTAAGGCTTAAATTTACGTCTCTATATATCCATAAACCTTTAGACATAACAACAAAATGCCAGCTCCTTTTACGCAAATTGAATATCAACGTCGTTTAAACTTAGTGCGCGCTGCCATGGCCGAGCGCAACCTCGA
This sequence comes from Candidatus Poriferihabitaceae bacterium, assembly GCA_965237995.1. Lineage (GTDB taxonomy): Bacteria > Pseudomonadota > Gammaproteobacteria > Arenicellales > Poriferihabitantaceae > JAAELZ01. The sequence continues at coordinate 89,739 of CBDEGO010000005.1, read as the reverse complement.
TGCCTTGGTGATTGGTGACCCATCAAATATGAATTGGCTAACCGGTTTTGATGCTTGGTCTTTTTATGTGCCGCAAATAATGCTCGTATTACATGACGCAGCCCCTATTTGGATGGGCCGAAAGATGGACGCAGGCGCCGTTGCGCTAACCACATATTTAGGTGCTGAATCGGTTAAGCCTTATGCTGAGGACTATGTGCAACGCGCCGGTGTGCACCCAATGGATGTAGTCGCTGAGAATCTGAGTGACTTATCGCTACAGGGAAAACGAATCGGCTATGAGAGTGACAGTTACTTCTTTTCACCTAAAGCGCTAGATAGTTTGCAACGCGGCGTAGCTAATGCGCAATGGGTTGATGCTGACTTACTTGTAAACTGGTGTCGTGTTGTAAAAAGTAACGCAGAAATTGACGTAATGCGTCAAGCTGCAAAGCTGGCAGAAGGGGCAATGACAGTTGCTTACGAAAACATTGCACCTGATGTTCGTCAGTGTGATTTGATGTCGAAAATTGTTGCGGCGCAAGTCGGTGGTAATGCTGAATTTGGTGGTGATTTAACCGCACTATCACCGCTAATTTTGGCAGGAGAAGCGGCAACAACTGCACACCCAATGTGGGCTGACGAAAAATTTGTAGATGGACAAACCGTGGCGTTAGAACTAGGTGGCGCCCGTAAGCGATATAACGCGGGTTTAGCTCGCACCATTCAGCTGGGCCTAGGTTCAAAAAAGGTATTTGACACAGCAGACGCGGTGCAAGAAGGCCTAGACGCCGTATTAGACACCATCCAGCCCGGCATCTTAGCGGGCGATGCACACCGCGCTTGGCAAACAGTGCTAGATAAATATGGCTTAGTTAAAGACAGCCGTATTGGTTATAGCATTGGCGTGGCTTACTCTCCTGATTGGGGCGAGCATACTGTTAGCTTGCGCGAAGGCGAGCAAACGGTTATTGAGCAAAATATGACACTGCATGTCATGCTTGGCATGTGGTTAGACGATTGGGGCATGGAGATAAGCGAAACGGTCGCGGTTACTGATGTCGGCGTGGAGTGTCTAACTCAATTTCCGCGCGGAGTACACGTCGTTAACTAGCTCTGACCTAGTGCATGATGGTGAGTAAAGAGCTTCATCAAATACAAAGCTTTGAGCTTGATCAAAATAGCGTTTTGCCTACTCAGGCAGTATCAGCGCTGAAGCAAGATGGCGTGGTATGCGTGCGCAATGCCATTGGTCATTATTGGCTAAAGCGAATTGAAGAGGGCATCCAACTGGCACTGAACGGTGCCAGCACCAACGTTGACATCGTGGCGCCGAAGAACAAAGGTGAAGGCACTTTTTCATTTAGTTCTGGCGCTTGGCGAGAGGTGGCGGCTTTTCGAGATTACATTTTTGAATCGCCGCTGGCAGACATAGCCCATAAGTTGCTGGACACCAAAACCCTCACCCTGTTTTATGATTTTTTATTGATTAAAGAAGCGCACAGCGCAAGCGCCGCAACCCCATGGCATCAAGACCATTCTTATTATCCAATCGATGGCGATAAAGTAATCAATAGCTGGGTTGCGCTAGACGATATTCCGCTAGAGTCGGCCTTACGCTTCATCCAAGGGTCGCATCACGACGGCATTTTGTATCGGGGAGTTGACTTTGCCGACCCAACTAAAGACTACCGCCACGCACGTAAACAATTACCGCTGCCGCCTAGTGACGACGCAGAAGTGTCGGCCAACATGCTATCTAGCGCAATGCGCACTGGTGATATGCTAGTGTGGAAATCGTATACATTGCATAGCGCGCCGGGTAATCAATTAGACCGACGCCGCGCTGCATTTTCTATAAACTGGTTGGGTGATGATGTGGTATTTAACGGCGAGCCATCGTTAGAAACCTATCGAGATCCCAGCCAAGTCGTTGGTCAGCCAATTACTTGTGATAAATTCCCATTAGTGCGAGGCGCGTAACGCACACTTTATTTCAATCTATTCGTTTAAAAATATGTCTACCTTAAACCCAATTTCTGCCACTGTCGATTTTGAACAAGACGGTGTGCAACACGGCTTTTTAAAGCTGCCGCACTCGCATGATGACTCTGCTTGGGGTTCAATTATGATTCCGATTACGGTTGCAAAAAGTGGTGAAGGACCAACCATATTGTTTACAGGTGCAAATCACGGTGATGAATACGAAGGGCCAATTGCCTTATTTGATTTAGCTGCCACAGTAAACGCAGACGATATTTCTGGGCGCATTATTATCGTGCCGGGCATGAATTATTCTGCTTTTGAAGCGGGTAAAAGAACGTCACCGATAGACGGTGGCAATATGAATCGCAGTTTTCCGGGCAACCCAGGTGGCACACTTACTGAAAAGATTGCCGATTATTTCCAATGTACTTTGTTGCCGATGGCAGATTATGTGTTGGATTTTCATTCTGGTGGTAAAACCCTAGATTTTTTGCCATTTTGCTGCGCTCACGAATTGGAAGACAAAGAGCAACAAGCACGGTGCGTGGCTGCGCGTGATGCTTTTAACGCACCACATTCTATGATGCTATTAGAAATTGACGCACCGAATATGTACGACACCGCCGCTGAAAATATGGGAAAGACTTTTATCAGTACAGAGCTATCCGGTGGCGGTACGGCGTCGGCAGCAACCGTTGCTATTGCTAAAAAAGGCATCAGGAATATTCTCATTCACGCTGGAATCACCCAAGGAAAGCTAACGCTTGATGACACGCTTGTTTTAGATATGCCAGATCAAGATTGCTTCATTTTTAGTGAATCTGAAGGCGTTTTAGAGTTGGTAGTAGAAATGGGTGATACCGTTAAAGCAGGTGAGCTAGTAGGGCGAGTACACGATATTAAGCGTACGGGCATAATGCCCACTGACTATCATGCAAAAATAGATGGTATTGTGACTGGTCGACATTTTCCGGGAAAGATTGCAATGGGCGATTTTCTTGCGGTCATTGCCGTGCAAGTTTGAGGCAGGCATAGTGGTTAATATGGCGAACGAAGTTGAGAGATTTACCTCCGTCAGTCACGCCACTCAATATGACGAAGGCCCGGGCAAATACCGCATTGGTATCGTCGCTTTATCAAACGATTATGTCATCGAACGTGATTTCATCAATATGCGACCGAGCGACAGCGTCGCGATCTACACCAGTCGCTTACAAAACACGCAAGACTGCACAGTTGAAACTTTGCAAGCGATGGCGCCAGAAATTAGCAAAGTGGCTGCACTATTAGTGCCTGAAGGGCGATTAGATGTGGTGGCATATGGCTGTACATCCGGAACCGCGGTGCTGGGATATGACAAAGTGCGTTCGCTGATTCATGCTTCTAGGGATGGCGTGCCAGTGACCACACCATTGACTGCGTCTATTGAAGCGCTAAATCAATTTGGTGCACATAAAATTGCGGTATTGACGCCCTATATGGATGACATCAATTCGGATTTATCTACCTATCTAGAAGCTAATGAAAAAACAATTTGCGGTTTTACTAGCTTTAGAATTGTTGACAACGAACAGATGGCAAAAGTGACGGCTGAAAGCATTTATCAAGCGGCATTAGAGGCCGACCGCGAGGATGCAGACGCTCTATTTATATCTTGTACGGCTATTCGCGCTGTAGATGTAGTAGAACGCATTGAACAAACCCTTGGCAAACCGGTGGTAACGGCGGTGCAAGCCTTGTTTTGGCACTCTTTACGCGAATCAGGCTGCGCAGAAAAAGTGCAGGCTTATGGCCGGTTATTACGTTTGTAAAATAGCAAAATGAATTACACCAAGCCTTTTGATACGACTGAATATACCCAGCGTTTAGCAACGGTTAAAAACCGAATGCAGGCAGCAGGCTTTGATTTATTGATTTGCCAAGACCCTGCTAATATGGGTTGGTTGACAGGGTTTGACGGCTGGTCATTTTATACGCCGCAAGCCGTGTTGGTGCACTTAAATGAAGAGGCGCCTATTTGGTTTGGGCGCGCGCAAGATGCTAAGTCAGCGACTATTACAACAGATTTGCCAACAGCAAATATTATTGGATATTCTGAGTCTTTAGTACAGCATCCAGTAGGCCATCCGTTTGATGAGCTATGCGATTTAATTAACAAGCGAGCTTGGGGCGCAGCCAGTATTGGCGTTGAGTTAGACGCACATTACTATACCGCCAGAGCACACCAACATATTGTTACTGGCTTACCCAATGCCAAGATAAGCGATAGCCAAGAAATCGTTAATTGGGCGCGGTTAATTAAGTCTGACGCTGAATTGGTGTATATGCGCGAAGCAGGGCGTATCGTAACAGACATGATGCACAAGGCGATTGCAAAGCTACGCCCTGGCGTTCGAGAATTTGAAGTGATCGCCGATGTATATCATCAGCAAATTACCGGGTTTGATAATAAGTTTGGTGACTACACCAGTTTATGCCCGTTAATTCAGGTGGGCGAAGGTACTAGCACGCCGCATCTGACTTGGACAGATAAGCCATTACCTGAACAAGGCTTGGTTGCGATGGAAATTGGCGCCGCACGCCGGCATTATCATGCACCGTTAACGCGCACCATGCACATCGGCCTGCCCAGTGACGAAATAGTGAAGTTAACCGATGTGATCGTTGAAGGCGGTGACCGAGCGCTGGAAGCGGCAAAACCTGGAGTCACTTGTGAAGAAGTCGAAGCAGTTTGGCAAGCCGTATTGAAAAAATACGGTTATAGTAAACAAAGCCGAGTCGGTTATTCAATTGGGCTTAACTATCCGCCAGACTGGGGCGAACGCACAGCCAGCCTGCGCCCGGGAGATAAAACACCATTGCAAGCAGGCATGTGTTTTCATTTTCAATCTGGTATGTGGCTTGAAAATTATGGGGCAGCCGTTTCTGAACCGTTTATCGTCACCGATAATGGCGGCGAGCGCATTAGCAATGTTGCTCGTGAATTAATCATTGTTTAAAGCACTAACTAACCCTTAACCAATCACTTCATATGTCGCCTTCACCTGTTTACAATAGCTTTGCGTCTGATAACACTTCAAGCGTTTGCTCTGAGGTGATGGAGGCCATCATTGCCGCTAACAATGGCGTAGCCTCATCTTATGGTGAGGATCAACTGTCAACAGATTTAAATCGTACATTCTCTGATATTTTCGAAAGGGAGGTTGCGGTTTTCCCTGTGCTGTCAGGAACCGCCAGCAATGCCTTGGCGTTGACTGCATTGGTACCTTGCTTCGGTAAAGTGTTTTGCCATGAGATGTCACATATCAATACCGACGAATGCGCGGCCCCAGAGTTTTTTACCGGCGGCGCGAAGTTGGTACCAATCGCTAGCGATGATGGCAAGCTCACGCCGCAAAGTGTTCGAGAAGTATATCGAGGCAAAGGAAATGTACATGCGGCGCAGCCTTCGGCGGTTAGTCTGGCGCAATCATGCGAAGTTGGGGCGGTCTATCAATTAGACGAGTTAGCTGCGATTGGTGACACCGCAAAAGAATTAGGATTGAGTTTGCATATGGATGGAGCGCGTTTTGCGAACGGGCTAGTTTCCCTAAACGCGAGCCCCGCAGAAATGACTTGGAAAGCAGGGGTTGATGTACTGTCATTTGGTGGAACGAAAAACGGATGTATGATCGCAGAGGCAGTTATCTTCTTTAACCCTGAACAGGTGACAACCTTTCCATTTTTGCATAAACGAGCTGGGCAATTGATTTCTAAAATGCGCTACATTTCTGCGCAGTTACAAGCTTACGTAAAAGACGATATTTGGTTGCGTAATGCACGCCATGCCAACGCAATGGCACAAGTTTTAAGCACCGGTTTAACCGCTATAGATGGAGTAGAGTTAGCTTATCCTACCCAATCAAATGAAGTATTCGCCCATCTACCAAAGGAGTTGATCAATAAGCTTAATACGGCAGGGTTTAAAGTAACCCAAGGAGAATTAGATGAAACTGCACCGCCACGGTTCGTGACAGCATGGAATACACAGGAAGCTGAAATACACGCTTTACTTGCAGCTACCTAATTCTCTCTCATATAGAGTATTGCGGTTTAACCTCTACCAGTTGAATGCCTCGCAGCTCGTCACGTATAAACTACCATGAACGATGAAGTAACAGATTCAGTATAATATCCCGCTACTTGCCGCGAGGTCGTGTATTAGATCTACTATCAACTAAGCGCAAAGAAAAATCCGTATATCGTAGAAACCCCCACTGCGGGTAACAACACCGCCATCTTGTATTTTAAATGCTTTCTGTCAGTAAAAATATTTGATATAGCGAGCACAAATAGTGGCGTTAGAAATAAAAAGTACTTCGTCTTTAGCATCCACTCGTGATTTGTGAAAGTCCATCGGATATATACAAAAAGAGTAACCGCAGCAATAAGGTTAAGTAATGTAAGGTTACGATCAGTGACCAACTTCATTGCTCCCAGTACGGCTAAAATGGTAATAGGTAACCCACCTAGCAATACCGCCCAAATCAACCAAAGCGGAATGTCTTTGCTATGATGATTCATTCGATACGGCAATCCATGACGCCCTTTCACAGTAAAAATACTATGGTCGCTCCAAAGCTGCCCATAGTGTGAAGAAATATATTCGTGTGAGTACACATCGTACACACCGAGTTCCTGCGGGTTCTTATCGGTAAATGTGTTTACAATTCTGTGTAAGCTAAAGTTAGTGAAATTATATAAGGATCGATGGTCGCCAACGCCAGAATTATCACCAAAACCATATTCAGTATTCCCCGGGAAAGGTGTATTGAACGTTTGATAGTTTTTTATATATGGTGTTAGACCAATTACACCAACTACTAGCGCAAATATCACTCCGTGCATGAATCTAGTTTTATTTCTCATCATTATCCACCTACATAGCAAAACAACTCCTAGAATCGCTGCTACAAGTGCTCCGACATATTTTGCCAAAGCCGCAAGCCCTAACAATGCACTAGCGGTTATCAGTGGTATTAGCTTTTCTTTTTGTTGATATTGGCCAAAATAATATAATGCTGAAACAATTAAGGTTGATGTAATAACATCTGATTCAATAGCATGGGCAGAAATTACTGTTACTGGAAGAAAACAGATCAGCGCTAATATTGCTAGGTCAAACCAAATTCCTTGGTCTATTCTGTATTGTAAATACACCTTATAGGAATAATAGATTAGCACTAACGAAATAGCGTTCAAGACGCTGGCAAATGAAGTGATATTGATGAAGAGGTTGGCTTCTATGGCTTCAAGGGTTGTAAAAATAAAGCTACCAAGCCATGCGAGAAGTGGAGGGTGGTAGCAGGTCCAGCAATCACCTCTAGTGGGAAGCACGCCGTTGTGGTAGAGCAAAACTGCGGCTTCAGAATAGAAATCATACACATAACCATCTGGGTAGGGTGAATACACCGCTAACAATATGTGAAGCAATACCGTGGTAGTGAGAATAGTTGTTAACACAACCTTAGCGTTTAAAATTAGGCTGATATTCATATTAAATAAGAGTGGGCTTCATCGCATTAGTTTTAACAAGCCCAGATTTTGTTTTTGTGGTTTTTCACAAGAATTTAGCTTTCAGGCAGAACACCCTCTAAGGTGTTGATTGATATTGCGTGCTGATACTTCGCCAGGAGTCTCAATAGTATCGACATTAAAGTTCCACCAGCTAAATGAAAGTTCACTCTAAGTTAAAAAAACCGAGAAACTAGCACTAGCAGAAGGCTTATCAACTTGATAGCTAATCAATCATCGCGATGATACCATTAAACGCATATTCAGCCGTGCGCAGTCGCTTTTTGGTATTACTATGATCATTACTTTGTCGCCTTCAAAAGGGCAGAACTTCGAGTCGCCAACCCATACCAAGCAATACAGTCATTCAAGGCAGTTAAAGCAGTCTCAATTGCTCATTGACGAGCTTAAGCCCTACACCCCTGATCAGATTAAGTCACTCATGGGTATTAGCGATAATTTAGCTAAATTGAACTTCGATCGTGTTCAATCATTCAAAACTCCGTTTACTTTAGACAATGCTAAGCAAGCTTTATTTGCGTTTAAAGGAGATGTTTATAGCACTATCGAAGCAGATTCATACAGCGAACAAGATTTAGATTTCGCGCAAGCGCATATCCGTATTTTGTCGGGGCTATATGGCGCCTTACGGCCACTAGATTTAATTCAGCCGTATCGCTTAGAAATGAAAACGAAGTTAAGCAACTCGCGTGGCCAGCATTTATATGCGTTTTGGAGTGACCGTATTACTAAGGTAATCAATGAAGATTTAGCGCAGCAAACTGAGAAAACGCTAATCAATCTCGCGTCAAATGAATATTATAAGTCCTTGCAGCCCAAATCACTCAATGGTCGTGTCATTTCAGTTAGTTTCAAAGAAGAAAAAAATGGCGAAGCTAAAGTAATCGCTATATACGCTAAGAAGGCGAGAGGCTTAATGGCAAATTGGTTGATTAAGAATAAAGTGGAGAAAAGTGAAGATATAAAAGACTTTAACATCGCTGAATATACCTTCAACGCCTCGCAATCTGACAATAATCAGCTAACCTTTATCCGACCTCAGTCTAAACCCAAGGGATAAAATGCGTAAAACGCTGCTACTGTTATCGCTGTCACAGGCGTTAGCAACTACCGTTGCCTCACTAATTATCGCCAGCGCAGCCTTAGTGGGGCAAAGCTTAGCGAGTAATCCAGCATTGGCAACCGTGCCTATGGGAGTACAGTTTCTGGCGACGATGTTGGTGATGTATCCGGCCTCAATCTTGATGCAGAGAAAAGGCCGAAAGTTTGGATTTAGCTTGGCTAGTCTATCAATCATGATAGCCGGTGGGCTGATGGGCTACTCGGTACTGGTCCAGTCTTATTGGTTATTTTGTGTCGGCTTAGCCTTTGCGGGCGCCGCACTAGGCGTTTTTCAATTTTTGCGCTTTACTGCAATAGATGTAGCGCCTAAAGAAATATCGTCTAAAGCCGTGTCTTGGGTGCTAGTAGGCGGTTTGGCGGCGGCATTCATAGGCCCTAACTTGGCTTCATTGACCCGAATGAAGATTCCAGATTTTCCGTTTTCTGCATCCTACTTTGTATTTATATTCATCGGGATCATGCTGCTATTTTCCGTTAAAAAGATGTCTATTCCATCTCCAACGGCTGAGGAGCAAAATGGAAAAAGTAGACCATTATTGGAAATACTTGAACAGCCGGTGTGTTTTGTATCTGTTATTGGTGCATTAACCGCCTATGGTGTAATGAACTTGATTATGACTTCAACACCACTGGCGATGCATGATCACGGTTTTTCGTTTGGTCAAACAGCAATTATTATTCAGTGGCATGTTGCTGCTATGTTCGCGCCTTCATTTTTCACTGGGCATTTAATTTCACGCTTTGGTCGATTACCCATCATGTTTGTAGGGGTTACCTGTCTGGCAACAACCGTATTAATTAATAATTTACAACATACTATGTTGTTTTACTGGGCTGCTTTGGTACTGTTAGGCTTAGGTTGGAACTTCCTTTTTATCGGCTCAACCACCTTATTGCAAGACGCTTGGTTGCCGGCTGAAAAAGGGCGCGTTCAAGGCTTCAACGATACTATCGTACACAGTTTCACCACCATCACTGCCTTTTCTGCCGGCTTGCTTTATAGCCAGTTTGGGTGGCAACAGCTAAATCTTCTAGTGCTGCCTTTATTAGGGTTTGTGGCATTACTCATCCTATGGTTATCGTTGAAGCCTAGCGCTCCAATTGTACAAGCAACTTAGGTATCTAGTTTATTGCGGTCACTGATAGAGCAACACCTTTTTAAGTGTAGATGAGTGAATACGCTGTAGGGAGTTAAGATTTAGTGTCTGCGCTTGCCTACACAGGGTATTGCTAGAATTGATAACTTTAGATTCTTATCCATCTAACACTATCGCTCTTATTGACGGTATGTAATAGTGAATTTTTGGATGTGATAGTCATTTTTGCGTTGCGCCGTAGACTCCAAAAACATATTCATACCTCAACTTGATCTCGAATAGATTTCCAGAAACTGGCTAATGAAATAACCGGCTTTCTGAATCGGTGGAATTTAATGGGTTTTAACTGAGTTACGGGAAGCATACCTAAATTGGTTTCGGCGCCAGTGGCTAAATCGGCAAGCCAGCGGCCCATCAAAGTCGCCATACCAACACCTCGGCCATTAAACCCTATTCCGCAATAAACTCTTCTCGCAATCTCGTGAATGTGAGGTAATCCGTCTGTGGTTAACGCAACTTTACCGCTCCAATAATATTCAATTTGAGGCTGTTTAATTTGCGGAAATAAAGTCTGTATTCGTTTGACAATATGCGCGTAATCCTGGACCGAATTCGCATCTCTGGTACCGCCACGACCCCCCAGTATCAACCGACCACAATGATCTAGTCGAAAATAGTTCAAAAGACGTTTGGTATCTGATGCGACGTGCCCATACGGCATAATAGACTGTCGAAGTTTAGTGTCTAGTGGCTGAGTGGCAACCTGAAAGCTGTACAACGGAATGATGCTTTGGCTTAGACTTGGCCAAAGGTTACCGTTTCCAGCAAGATCAGAATAACCATTAGTACAAATTAAAACTCGTTCGGCGCTAAGTGTTGCGCGCTCTGTGGACACTTGCCAGCGGTCATTCATCTGGTCAATGTTTTTGACTAATGCGCCAGAGTATATTTTCGCTCCTTGTTCAATCGCTGCTTTTGCTAAGCCTCTCGCGTAACTCAGTGGTTGAATACTACCACCGCGCTTATCCAGCATGGATATATGGTAATCGTTGGTGCCCAAGTATTCTGCTGTTGTTTCTTTATCTAGCAACTCAATTGGTGCGCCGTAACTAGCTAATAATTCTATTCGTCGGTGAATTTCTATACTGCTGGCTTTTGAAAACGCAGGTTGAATGAATCCATTTCGATTTGGGTGGCAATCTATATTGTATTTTTTGATTAGGTCAAACACGAGGTCGGCAGACTGATTGGTTGCGGTAATGACTGTATTCCCTTTTTCATCACCCAACCTTTTTCTCACTTCATCTGGATAGAGTTTTAGACCTGGAATCACTTGTCCTCCATTACGCCCTGAAGCGCCATATCCAGGCTCGATTGCGTCAACGACGACAACGTTCTGCCCCATTTCTGCCAAATGCAAAGCTGCAGACAGCCCTGTAAACCCCGCACCGATAATTAAAATATCACAGGATATATCAACTTCAAGCGAATCAATGTCGAGTGTGGTCGCTGTCGCACTCCACAATGAATCGGGCATATCAGCCGTGGGCGCTGATTTAGGTTGGCGGGTCATGAGTTAGCTACAATAATGTACTCACGATTACTCTGGTCTATCACCATCAATCGTCACGCGGTGCATTAAGCGCTTTTGTCCAGGGTAATCGTTAGTTGCATAATGTTGTGTACATCGATTATCCCAAAAAATTAATGTTCCGGGCTCCCAGTGGATACGACAGGTGAAGTCAGGGCGCGCCGAGTGCTGATGCAAATAAGATAGTAAGGGAGAAGACTCTTCTTCACTCATTGACTCAAATCGTGTCGTAAAATATTCGTTAACGAATAGTATTTTTTTGCCTGTAACCGGATGAGTCGTAACAACAGGGTGCATTACGCCGTCGTCGGGAATATCAGCGTACTCCGGTTTGGCGGTATGATGTCGGTCGACACGATGTTCGGCATTCAAATTTTCCAACATTTTTTGCATACCCTCGGATAATGAAGAAAATGCTAGGTACATATTAGCGAACAAAGTGTCACCACCAAAACGAGGAACCTCGACCGCATACAATAAAGACCCCATTGAAGGGTGGGTACCCCAACTGATATCGCTATGCCATAGTCCAGTAAAGCGTTTTTCTTTGTTTTCCTCAGATTTGACTGGCATGATCTCAGGATATCCTTCGACCCCTTTCACAAACGCATTAACATGCAATTTTCCAAAATTTTTCCCCAGTTTAACCAATTGCTGCGGGCCTAATTTTTGGTCACGAAATACAATCACTTGATGACGTATCAAGGCATCATGGATTTCTTTAAACATTTCGACGTCTGTTGCAATTGATAAATCTACTCCTTCTATTTCTGCTCCGAGTGCACCATTGATAGGGACAGTAGTTATAGAGCGATACTTAGAATTAGAATGTTGAGTATGCGAGGACGCCGCATCGATAACAGCGAGCTTTGCCATAGGTTTAGCCTATTTGGTATGTTATTAACAATAATATAAGTTTAGAGTAAAACCTAATTTTTATCATTACGATAAATAATCTAAATAACTTAGTTTCATTAGCTGTGCCAGAAACAGATTGCTCCTGCTTACGGAAAATGAGTTAATGCCAGTTTTACCAATAGATAAAAAATGAACACAACACCTAAAATGGGCTTAACTGAATGGCTGATGCTTCTTGGCCTTTCTATTCTTTGGGGTGGGTCTTTCTTCTTCTCAAAAATCGCGATTGCTGAAATGTCGCCCACTTTGTTGGTGTTTTTCCGAGTCGCTATCGCGGCAGTGATCTTGTTTTTTTATCTCGTGTTTACCAAGCGCAGCTTGCCGTCGGGCAGTAAAGTATGGGGTGCGTTTTTTCTGATGGGGTTGATTAACAATGTCATACCGTTCACATTATTATTCTGGGGTCAAACTGAAATAGCCAGTTCACTTGCTTCAATACTGAATGCGACTACGCCGATCTTCACCATCATCTTAGCGCACGTATTTACTGCGGACGAAAAAATAAATGTGCGCAGTGTGCTAGGCATTATCTTAGGCTTTTTAGGTGTGGCAACGATGCTGGGCTTGTTCTCTGGCTTTGATCAAGCAAATTCTCGATTACATATGCTGGCCTGTGTTGGAGCTGCAATCTCTTATGGTTTTGCCAGCGTGTTCGGAAGGCAGTTTAAAAAAATGGATATTGGGCCAGTGCGGACCTCCTTTGGCCAACTTGCAGCATCTTCTGTGATAATGCTGCTTATAGTCAGTGCTATTGATACGCCACCTGATTTTGGATCACTCAGTAGCGCGACGATCTGGTCTGTATTGGCTTTGGCTATTTTTTCTACTGCCTTTGCTTATTTATTATTTTTTAGAATATTGGCGGTAGGTGGGGCAACCAATATTTCCTTAGTCACTTTATTGGTGCCGGTAAGTGCAATACTGCTAGGGACAATTATTCTTGGTGAAAACTTAAGCGCGCAGGAAGTGGTGGGAATGTGTTTGATCGGTTTAGGCTTATTAGCCATCGATGGTCGAGTATTTAACTATTTTAGTAAGATTACTCCATAACTATTTGTTTAGTAACATATAATCTGTTCTCTAAAAGTTCTTTCAAGGGATAGAAATGCGCTGGATGAGGTTTAGTACGAAGAATTAATACTGTCTATGCACCCGCAGGCGGTGCAGCACGAACTTACGCAGGCTTATCTATTAACTTTATGACCGAGGAAAAGTCAGCGCCTGCTTCACCTGATTCGACTAGGGTTTGGTACTGTTTGGCTGCGCCAATTCCTAAGGGCAGCTTAATTCCCGCTGCTTTGGCTGCATTTAAAGCAAGGTTCATATCTTTTAACATGAGCTCTGACGAAAAACCGGGCTTGAACTCATTGGTTGAGGGCGCCGTTTCAACGAGACCGGGAATAGGGCAGAAGGTACGTAGCGCGAAGCAGTCTCCAGAAGAGGAACTTGCTACGTTAAACAGAGTTTGTTCGCTTAAGCCAACTTCTTGCGCTAAGCGAAAGCCTTCGGCGACTGAAATCATCTGTATGCCTAACATGAGGTTGTTACACATTTTTGCAGCCTGTCCCATTCCACCTTCACCACAGGGAATAACGATTTTACCCATGGCATCAAACGCGGGTTGCAGTTGATCAATCGCGGACTGATCACCGCCGACCATAAAGGACAATGCACCGTTTTGCGCGCCGACGGTGCCGCCAGACACTGGTGCGTCTAACAGGGTAAACCCATGTTGTTTTGCTAAAGCGTGGACGGATTTAGCATCACTGATATCGATAGTCGAAGAATCAACTAAAAGGCACTCTGTTTTGCAATACTTCACCAAGTGGTTGGTGTATACATCAGCGACTTCCACTCCAGTAGGAAGCATCGTCCAGACTGCATCCGCAGATTCGATGGCTTGTTGGTGATTTTCGCAAACCTTAATGCCGTGGTGTTCGATCGCACGCATTTTGCTCTCAACTACATCGAACACTGAAACTTCAAAGCCCTTTTTAGCTAAATTAATCGCCATCGGTGCGCCCATATTCCCCGTACCGATTACAGCAATTTTGTTAATCATAGTTATAACAGTCTAGTCGTTAAATGAACTCAGCGGTCGTGGTTTTCTGATGAGCAACGGCCAAAGCCTCTTCTAAACTCAGTTTCTCGTTGAATAAAGCCCACCCAATAATAGCGCCTGAAATATTAGGGAGTTGACTGAGAGTAGAAACATCATCGATAGAGCGAACCGTGCCACTAGAAATAACCGGGCAACCTAGCTCATTTGCCAATTGCGTGGTATTAACCATGTTGCTTTCTGGTAATTCATCGTAGAGGTCAATGTCGGTATAGATAATACCGGCTGCACCTGAACGTTCGAATCGCTTAGCAAGGTCAAATGCAGAAAATGCGGATTCAAATTCCCAACCGTTAGACACCGCTTTGCCATTACGTGCGTCGATACTAATCACGATGCCTTCAGGATGATTAGTGCAGGCTTCTTCAACTAAGCGTTGGTCAAGTACCGCTGCGGTGCCCATTACTACCCGCTGCGCACCTGAATTAATCCAACCGTCAATGACAGTCGAGGAATTAATGCCACCGCCGACTTGCACTGGAATATTACTTTTTTGAATGATTTCTTTAATGACTGCGCTGTTATCACTTTCATTATTAAAAACGCGGTCTAGGTCAACAATGTGAAGCCATTGAGCACCAGCTTGTTCAAATTGTTGCGCGGCTTGCAGCGGCGAAATATCGAAGCGCTTAGGTTCCTTAATACTGCCATGCTTTAAGTTAACGCATTGCCCGTTATGTATTTCAATATCTGGATATATGTCCATTATGAAGGCCTGTTAAGTTAAACGAAGCCTTGTTATAGCATGTTTACTGCGATTGATAAATTGCGCAAGTCGATAACTTAAATTCTGATTCTCGATCAGGAATTAAATCAATGCCCGAAACAAAGGCATCAGATGGGCTATCAAACAATTGCTTTTCCCCTTCACAATAAAATTAGTAGCAACGTCACAACAGCTAGTAAGATTGCTTACTGTTTCATTACCTTTCATTGCTGCAAGCGCTACTTTAGCGTGGACTGTGGACTTCGACCTGTCCTAATCATCGGATTCATTCAATGTGGTCTCTATAGGGGAACCTCTTTAAAGGTTCTGCATCTAATGCATTGAATGAATAAATCTATTTTAATCGCTGAAGATGACGATAACACCTCTGATCTTCTTATGCGTTACTTCACTAAGGAAGGGTTCGAGACCTTGCGTGCTGCCAATGGAGTAGATGCGCTGAGAATCGCCCGAAAACGGCGCCCATGTTTTGTCGTTCTGGACCTCATGATGCCCGGTGTACTACATGGATGGGACGTATGCGAAGAACTGCGCACTACATCAGATGTGCCAATACTAATCCTTTCGGCGAGACAGGAGGAAGCTGACCGAATTCTAGGTCTTAACTTAGGGGCAGATGACTACGTTGTTAAGCCGTTTAGCCCACGGGAAGTCGTGGCTAGAGTTCATGCAATACTGCGTCGTTCAGAGGCCAACAACGATTCGCCTAATGAGATTCTTCGCAATGGAGAACTATGTCTAGATTCCACCAACCGTACTGTGAGCCTCGCAGACGAAGAGATAAATCTCACCACCTCCGAATTCGTCTTATTGAAAACCCTAATGAAGCGCCCTGGGCGGGTATTCACTCGTCCAGAGCTTTTAGACCAGTTGTACACTGGACGTCAAGCTGTCATTGATCGAGTTGTCGATGTGCATATCGCTAGCATTCGACAAAAAATCGAATCCGTGTCGTCGAATCAAAGGCACTTCATAACCACTGTACGCGGAGTTGGTTACCGTCTGGATACATAAATGATGCGTCAACGTTTGATATGGAAAGTCATGGCGTTAAGCTTTCCAGCGATTGGGTTGGTTATCGGTGTCATTTGGTTGTCTATTGAATATCTGGCGGCCGATTACTTCACTGAACTGATGAATCAATATCAGATCGCACCAAAAGAAATTCACCGTATGTTTTTGGATTCCATGCATCGGTATTTGGCGTGGGCTAGCACGGTAGCTATCTTGTTAGCAGTGATAGTAAGTTACTTATTAAGCAATCGTGTTCTGCGCCCTTTAAAGGAGGTCTCCAGAGCGATACATAGAATGAGCGCCGGCGACAGAGACGTTAGAGCACGCACGCTATCCAATGATGAATTGGGAGACCTAGCTAAGGCGTTTAATCTGATGGCACATCAAATAAAACAGGTAGAGAATCTGCGTGAAAATATGGTCGCGGATGTGGCTCATGAATTGCGTACACCGGTTACTAACATCCGCGGTTACGTGGAAGGTATACGAGATCAGGTAATCGTGCCGAGTGACCGCAACCTACGCGTACTTGAAGAAGAAGCATTAAGACTCGGGGATTTAGTGGAAAGCTTGCTTAAGCTATCGCGTGCGGATGCTGCGGAATTTAATCTCAAAATTCAGTCGCTCAATGTTCAAGACATCATTTCAACTGTCATAGACAGGCACGCTGAAAATATCAAAAAGAAAAAGTTGAATATTGATATCAATGTGCCACAAGAGGCACAGCTCGTTTCTGCTGATATAGAGAAAATGCAAATCATCATAAGTAATTTTATACACAATGCCTGTCAGTACTCTCCAATAGCGGGTGAAATACGAATTTGGAGCGAACGGAAAAATGACGAATTACGCCTGAATATGGCCAATCAATCCGAGACGATCATGTCGGCGGATTTACTCTTGATCTTTGAAAGGTTCTATCGGGGCGAAAAATCCCGTTCTAGAAACAGCGGTGGCGCTGGAATCGGATTAGCCATCGTCAAGAAACTGGTGGAAGCCCATGGTGGTTCTGTTGGGGCAACTAGCGATCACGGCGTATTCACAGTCTGGTTCTCAATTCCAGATCAAATCCCGACTATTGCCGTCCCAGCATAGAAATCTTTACACATTCTTTAAGAAACCTTTATATCCACTTAATAGGCACTGGTTAGAGTTTTACTCTCCACTAACCAATTATTTTAGGAAAATTTACAATGCTAAAAAAGCTAATAGTTTCAATCATTTCTTTAACCGCAGGGCTCATGATGTTTAGCGCAAACGCTACCAATCAGTTGTCCACTGCAATCGGTGGGTACGACACAGTGTCCTACTTCACTGATGGTAAGCCGGTACAAGGCCGTGCAAAGTTTCATCATTTTTGGAACGGAGCAGTTTGGTACTTCTCATCAGAAGGAAATCGCGATAAGTTCAAAGCGGACCCAGTCGGGTATGCACCTCAGTATGATGGCTATTGTGCTTGGGCGGCATCACAAAATTACAAGAGACCTGGCGACCCTCAGGTATGGCAAATAGAGGACAACAAACTCTATATCAAAGTACATGAAGGCGCACAGAAGAAGTGGCGCGCTGATGTTCCGAAGCATATATCGCAGGCCGATGAAAACTGGATAAAAATAGCACCTTACTAGTATCCATGAGAGGCTATTCAGATTTTTGAATAGCCTCCTAACATTTCGAAATTAGGTCGTGATGTTTGCAACCCATTGGAACAAAATATGCATATTACGATAAGGGAGGTTTTACTTAGTTTTTTAAATTGGCGTACTTTTCTTTTGGTTTAATGATTTGTAACCTA
This sequence comes from Candidatus Poriferihabitaceae bacterium, assembly GCA_965237995.1. Taxonomy (GTDB): domain Bacteria; phylum Pseudomonadota; class Gammaproteobacteria; order Arenicellales; family Poriferihabitantaceae; genus JAAELZ01. Next base: position 71,817 of record CBDEGO010000005.1, on the reverse strand, counting down.
TCTAAAGGAGAAGAACTCTACTCCAAGGTCACTAACAAATCGCCTGCTTCTACATAAGAACCCACGTGCACAAGTACTTCTCCGACTGTGCCAGCGGTCTCAAAGGTTAAAGTCGTTTCCATCTTCATCGCTTCTAGCGTTAATACACTTTGCCCTTTGGTAACTTTGTCTCCAGCTTGCACTGCCACGTTCACCACCATGCCCGGCATCGATGTGCCAACGTGCTTATTATTATTTGCGTCGGCTTTCTTATGCGCTTGAACACTTGATACCAAACTTCTGTCCACAACCACGACTTCGCTCGGTTGTCCATTTACTTCAAAGAATGCAGTGCGACGACCGTCTTCATGAGGTTCGCCGACAACCTGAAACTTGATTATCAACGCCTTGCCTAACTCTTCGTCGATGGTGATTTCTTCGCCATGTTCTAGACCATAGAAAAATACGGGGGTCGGTAAGTGGCTAGTGTCATCAAACTCTTCCAGATGAGTGTGTAAGCTTTCATATACTTTAGGGTACAAGGTGTGCGTTAATGCATCGCGCATCGTTGGGTTATTGACCCCTAACTTACTCAAGCCACTCCGTACGGCATCAAAATCAACGTCCTGCATGTTTTCACCAGCGCGTGTCGCCAACGGCTTTTCGCCTTTAAGAATTCGCTTTTGCACGTCTTTAGGGAAACCGCCATAGGGCTGCCCCATTCGGCCGCTCATTAAATCTTGGGTTGAGAGCGGGAAGGCCAATTCTTTTTCTTTATTTAGAATATCCTCCGCCGTTAATTCGTTGGCCACCATAAATAAAGCCATGTCGCCAACAACTTTAGACGTCGGTGTGACCTTGACAATGTCTCCAAACAGTTGGTTGACAGATGCGTAGGTCTCGCAAACGGCTAACCATCGGTCAGCTAAACCAAGCGAACGCGCTTGTTCGTACAGGTTAGTGTATTGGCCTCCTGGCATTTCGTGTTTATATAAATCAGCAGTGGCCGGTAAGGTTTCGCTTTCAAAGGCCGTGTAATACTCTCGTACTGAACGCCAGTAATCGGCTAGTAAGTCAATCTTGTCGGTATCTAACCCCGTATTGCGCTTATCAAACTTAAGTGCAGCAGCAATCGTGTTTAAATTAGGCTGCGATGTTCCTCCCGATAATGGCGCCATTGCAGCGTCAGCAATGTCTAAGCCTACCTTTGCCGCATTGAGAATTGATGCAGCTTGCATGCCGGAGGTGTCATGTGTGTGAAAGTGCACTGGAATAGACACTTCGTCTTTAAGTGCAGCGAACAAAATAGTCGCGGCATCTGGCTTAAGTAAGCCAGCCATGTCTTTAACACACAAAATATGCGCACCGGCTTGTTCTAGTTCGCGCGCCATTTTAATATAATAGTCTAGTGTGTATTTAGTGCGAGATGCATCAAGAATATCACCGCTATAACAAACAACGGCTTCGCATATACCGCCAAATTCGATTGTGCTGTCCATTGCCACGCGCATGTTAGGCACCCAGTTGAGGGCATCAAATATACGAAATACATCCATGCCGGCATCAACCGATTCACGAATAAATTCGCGCACAACGTTATCGGGGTAGTTGACGTAGCCTACAACGCTGGAGGAGCGTAGTAACATTTGGAATAAAATGTTTGGCACGCACGCTCGCATTTCCCGCAGGCGTTGCCACGGGTCTTCCTTTAGAAAGCGCATCGAAGTATCAAAGGTCGCGCCACCCCACATTTCTATCGAAAACAACTCAGGAGACATATGCGCGTAGCTCTGCGCGATATTTAGCATGTCTACCGTGCGCATACGCGTCGCGAACAACGATTGATGCGCATCTCGAAATGTCGTATCGGTAATGAGCAAGTTTTCTTTATCCAGAACCCACTTCTGCAATCCTTCAACGCCTTGCTCTTTGAAAATCGTTCGGCTACCACTTGGCACTTCTGCAACGACCGGCGTTTTCAAAGGCAGAGGAACAGGTGCGCGGCGCGTTGCGACCGGGCGACCTTCAACCAATTCATTGCCATTGACGATAGTATCGGCGATGTAATGTAAGATTCGAGAAGTACGGCTGACTTCCATCTTGAATTTTAATAAGTCCGGCGTGGTGTCAATAAAGGTGGTGCTACACAAACCTTGCCGAAACGTGTCGTGTTCAAGCAAGCGCAATAAAAATGGAATATTGGTTTTTACGCCTCGAACCCGAAATTCATTAAGTGCGCGCGTCATTCGTGTGATAGCTGCGTCGAACGTGCGAGCGCGGGCACTAATTTTGACTAGCATGGAATCGAAGAAAGCGGTCACAATCGCGCCTGAAAAAGCACTTCCAGCATCTAAGCGAATGCCAATACCACTGGCTGAGCGATATTGAGTCAGTCGCCCGTAGTCAGGCATGAAGCTATTAGTTGGGTCTTCAGTAGTGATACGGCACTGTAGCGCAAAGCCATTAACCGTGATGGATGCTTGCGATGGAATTGCGATTAGCTCTCCGTCTAAATGATGCCCTTGTGCGACGAGTATTTGAGCGCGAATGATGTCAATTCCGGTGACTTCTTCTGTCACAGTGTGTTCAACCTGAATACGCGGATTGACTTCAATGAAGTAAAATTTTTGTGTCTCATCATCGAGTAGAAATTCGACCGTGCCCGCATTTTCATACTCTGCACTCGTGGCAATCTTACAGGCGGCTTTGCAAATACGAGTGCGGATGTCTTGCGCCAAATTTGGCGCAGGGGCAATCTCCACGACCTTTTGGTAACGACGTTGTACCGAACAATCACGCTCGTGCAGGTGCACCAAATTACCGTGTTTGTCGGCCAGTATCTGTACTTCGATATGCCGCGCTTTAGTGATCAGCTTTTCAATAAAAATATCGTTACTACCAAACGCTGAGAACGATTCACGCTGAGCCGCTGTAAAAGCGCTTTCAAAATCATCTTCCGTCATGACTTTACGCATGCCACGCCCACCACCGCCATGCGCAGCTTTTAGCATGATGGGGTAGCCCACGGTGTTTGCGGTAGCAAGGCCATCCGCCAAGTCCGTAATGGCGCGGTTCGCACCGCCCAAGATCGGCACGTCTGCGTTGTCTGCCATTGCGCGGGCAGAGGTTTTATCGCCTAAGTCATTTAAGGTTTTAGTTTTAGGCCCGACAAAAATAATGTCGTTTTCTCGGCAGCGCTTTGCAAACTCAGGGTTCTCAGATAAAAAGCCATACCCCGGGTGAATCGCATCAATGTTTTGCGCCTTTGCCAGCGCGATAATATTCTCGATATTCAGGTAATTTTTAATCGGTTCACCGGCTTCACCAATCTGATAAGCCTCATCTGCGTGAAAGCGATGTAGCGCGTACCGGTCTTCATAACTATATATTGCGATTGGTGTGATACCTAGTTCACGGGCGCTGCGGAAAACACGAATGGCAATTTCGCTACGATTAGCGACCAGTAGGCGCTTAATGGGTTTTATCATGAGGTAAGGGTTAACAGGCTTATAAAATTTAGCGCGATGGTACGAATAAACTTAGTCAGGGGCAAGTTTCTGATTTAAGATTGTTCGTTTAACAGGTGAAAAGGACGTAACAACACCCAAAGAGAAAATAACGTATCTAATAGAAAAGTAACTGGGTTGGGCGGATTTTTATTGGTAGCGAAAAATCAATATTGACGTTTAAAGTTAACGCTTTCAAGTAACGAGAACACGGTCCCAGGCCAAGAGGGCGTTGTCTCATTTTCCATCCAAGCGTGTCGATAAGAACTCGGTTTTTTGCCAAAGCGTTTGAAAAATACGTTGCTAAAGTGCGACATTGAATTAAACCCACTCGCTGCTGACACTTCACGAATCGGCATGTTGGTACTAGTCAGTAATACTCTAGCGTACTGCAATCGTATTAACTGGCTAAGTTGAACGATCGAGCAGCCTAAATAGGTTTTAAAATAACGTTCTAGCTGCCGTTGTGACAAACCAATTTTAGCGGCAATGTCTGGAATTGACATGGGTTCTACCATATTTTCTTCAATCAGTTTGATCGCTTCATTTACGTAAGGGTGGATATGACTTCGAGTACCTCCATGCGTTCGTCTTTGTGCCATATCAGCAGTACGAGCAGGGTGGTGGATCATTTGATCGGCGATTTCCGCACCTAAGTTCTCGCCATGCTGCTGGATAATTAAATGCAACATTAAGTCTATGCCTGCCGTTCCACCAGCGCAGGTGATTAAATTTCGATCTATGGTGTACAAACGCTCGCTCAAATTGACATTTGGAAACATCTCTGCAAATCCAGCCATCATCGACCAGTGCATAGTAGCTAATTTTTTAGATAGAATTCTTGCCCTTGCAAACGTATAGGCCGCCATTTCAACGGCGCACAGCTTGTCACCGTTATAGTGCAGTCGATGTAACCAGTTAAACAACTCGACTTGTTGATAGTGTTCACACCCCCAGCTGCCTAGAATGAAAACCATGTCATACTTTTCATTGTGCTGCGAGTTAATCAATTGGCAATCAATACTTAACTGATTGCTAGAGGACACACGCTGATCGTCGAATGATAAAAACTCCCATTGATAACGGGGAGAACTCGATAGGTAGTTTGCGATTCTAAGCGGTTCAATCATTGTGGTGACCGTCATCATATTAAAACGCGGTATGAGCACGAAGGCATACCGCAATAGTTTGGTTTGTTTGGGGGCTTCAGACATGAGTGATTTTTAGATAGCTGTTGAATAATCAAACGGCGAATAAACGATACTTTAGACGATAAAACGACAAAAAGGAATTCAGAGTTGAGCAAAATGTCGCTAATAAAACCACCCCAATAGAATCATTATGAACTACGAAGTCATTGTAACCTGCGCCGTTACGGGCGCTGGTGATACCCTAGCAAAGCACCCGGGTGTGCCAGTCACTCCAGAACAAATTGCGGATGCAGCGATCGAATCTGCCAAGGCCGGCGCGGCGGTTGCGCACGTCCACGTGCGTGATCCGGAAACCGGTAAAGGCTCACGTGACCCCGCTTTGTTTAAAGAAACCGTTGAGCGAATTCGTGATTCGGACACTGACGTGGTGATAAATTTAACTGCTGGGATGGGCGGTGATTGGGTTGCTAGTGCGGCTAACCCCTCTATGCCGGGCCCCGGAACCGATATGATTGGCCCAGAAGAGCGATTAATTCATGTAGAACAGTGTCGCCCAGAAATATGTAGCATTGACTGCGGCACCATGAATTTTGGTAATGGCGATGAAATCTACATTTCAACACCGCCTACCTTACGCAAAATGGCTGAGTTAGTGAAGGGCTGGGGGGTTAAGCCAGAAATGGAAGTCTTCGAATTAGGGCATATTCGATTTGCAAAGCAAATGGTTGCGGAGGGGTTAATTGCTGATCCACCCATGTTTCAATTGTGCTTAGGTATTCCTTGGGGGGCTGATCAAACGATCGATACGATGAAGGCAATGAAAGACGAGCTTCCTGCTGATGCGGCTTGGGCTAGTTTTGGGATTTCGCGTATGCAAATGCCGATGGTTGCTGCCGCCGTCGTCATGGGTGGGAATGTGCGAGTGGGGCTGGAAGATAATATCTATCTAGATAGAGGCGTGTTGGCTTCAAACGGGGATTTAGTCACTCGCGCGGTAGAGATTATCGAACGCCTAGGCGCCCGCGCCGTGACCCCCGCAGAAGTGCGAGAACGTTACGGCTTGAAGAAAGCTTAAAACGCGCGAAACCATGGATATCCAACTCAGCCACGAAAATGAACTGTTACAACAAAGTGCTCGCGCGTTTATCGACGCAGAGCTTATTCCGCACGAAGAAGAAGTCGACCGCTTAGGCCACGTTCCAATAGAACTGGGTAAACAAATTGAGCAGCGTTCAATTGAAGCCGGTTTGTACTCTGCTAACTTGCCTGAATCTGTGGGCGGCGGCGGGCTAGGCTATACCAGTATGGCAGTCATAGAACGAGAGTATGGTCGAACGAGCCATGCTTTACATTCTTGGGTCGGACGCCCCACAGAGTTGTTGATGGCCTGTGAGGGTGACCAGATTGAGCGCTATTTAACACCGTGTGTAAAAGCAGAAAAACGCGAACTGTTTGCGTTAACTGAGCCAGAAGCGGGTTCAGATATTATGTCGATGAAATCAAATGCGCGACGCGATGGTGATGACTGGATATTGAATGGATCTAAGCACTTTATCTCAGGCCCAGTCATGCCGGATTTTGCCATTGTATTTGCTGCAACAGGGGAAGACGAAACCCCTCGTGGTCCGCGCAAGCGAGTTACGGCATTTTTAGTTGATGTCGGCGTTAAAGGTTTTGAAATCTCCGAGGGCACTATGTGCGTAAGTTATCGCGGTTATCACACCTTTCAGTTAAGTTTCGATAATGTTCGCCTTGGCCCGGGCCAAATCCTTGGTGAGGAAGGGCGGGGGCTGGAGTTATCTGGTCAATGGCTTGGCATGGGACGTATCTGGGTTGGCGCAACTTGTGTAGGTAAAGCCGAGCGTTTGTATGAGTTAGCAGTCGATTGGGCTGCCAATCGCAAGCAGTTCAACAAACCCATTGGCCAATTTCAAGCAACGGGATTCAAGTTGGCGGATATGGCCATTGGTATAAAAACCGCCGATTTATTAGTCATGAACGCCGTTGAAAAAGCCGATGCCGGAACGATGCAAGACAGCGATGCGGCGATGGTGAAGGTCTATTGTTCCGAAATGCTTAACCGTGTAGCCGATGATACCGTGCAAATTTATGGTGGGATGGGCTTGATGGAAGAACTGCCAGTGCAACGCTTATGGCGTGATTCGCGTTTAGAACGAATATGGGATGGTACATCTGAAATTCAGCGACATATCATAACCCGTTCAATATTGAGACCGTTAGGTGCATGACACCGCAACAACGTGCGAATTTTGAGCGACTGTTAAATCCGCGTCATGTCGCCGTTTTTGGCGGGCGAGACGCTGTTACTGTCATTGGCGAGTTAAAGCGCATTGGGTACGAAGGTGAAATTTGGCCGGTTAACCCTAAGCGAAAAAGTATTGCTGATATTGAATGTTATCTGGATATCAACGCTTTACCCGAAGCCCCAGATGCAACGTTCTTAGCTATTCCCGCGCAACCAGCGCTTGAAGTGGTTTCCCAGTTGGCGCAAAGTGGTGCTGGCGGTGTGGTGTGCTACACCGCTGGATTCTCTGCAGATGGATCTGAAGGCGGTGAAGGTGATTTGGCGTTAATAGAGGCTGCGCAAGACATGGCTTTAGTCGGGCCAAATTGCTATGGCGTCATTAACTTTATCGACAAAGTGGCTTTATGGCCATTCGCGCACAGTGGATTTTGCCCTGGTTACGGGGCGGCGATTATCACTCAAAGTGGCATGTTGTCCTCCGATATTTTGATGAACCAAAGATCGGTTCCGCTGGCCTACATGGTGTCTGCTGGTAACCAATCTGGTTTGCGCTTAGAAGACTACGTCGATTTATTGTGCGATAAAGAAGAAGTCCGAGCGATAGGTTTGCATATTGAAGGCTTAAAAGACGTTGCAGCATTTAGTCGTGTTGCTAGAAAAGCCTTATCTTTGAATAAGCCGATTGTGGTTTTAAAAACGGGTTCTTCACAAATCGGTTCGCAACTGACCGTTAGCCATACGGGCTCCTTATCGGGCTCAACAGAGATGTATGAAGCCTTGTTCTCACGCCTCGGCATCATCAGTGTGTCTAATCCGGCGCAATTGCTGGAAACCTTAAAATTTATTTGTGTTTCCGGAATTCCTAAGGGCAATAAAGTGCTTGGTTTTACTTGCTCGGGCGGCGGTGCCACCATGCTGGCTGATTACGCTGAAAAAATTGGCTTGGACTTCCCGCAACCTAGTGACGAAGTAACGGCAAAGCTCATCGAAAGGTTACCTCGTATCGCAGAGGTTTCAAATCCTTTAGATTACACCACCCCTATTTGGGGGTTTCCTGACCAACTGCAGCCAGTATTTGATGCAGCAATGCAAGATGACTATGACAGTGCGGTCATTGTTCAAGATTATCCTTTACCCGATATTGATGAGAGTAAAGGCTTCTATCTAAATGATGCAGGGTGTTTTATTAACGCATCGACTAAAGCCAAACTACCTGCTGCGGTCTGTAGTACGTTACCAGAGAATATTGATAAATCCACTCGGCGTTACCTCATAGACAATGGCGTTACACCATTACAAGGCATTCACGAAGCGTTAGACGCAATCCAAGCGGCAACGCATTATGGGCTGCAAAGAACGTGGTTGCTAGATAATGTCTCTGACGATTTAGTTGAAGTCGATGTTACACATAAGGTGGAACAAACCGACGAATGGACTGCAAAACAACACGTACAAAAGGCTGGTATTACTGTACCAAATGCCAAACTGCTTTCCAAAGGAAGCGCTTTATCAGGTTGCGGTAAGTTGAATGGGACTTTCGCGGTTAAATTAAATTCTACGCACATTGCCCATAAAACAGAAATTGGGGCTGTGGCATTAAATATTGGGACGGATCAACTCGTTAAAACGATGGAATTAATGAGTAATCGGCTTAGCGCTAATAGTCCAAATATTAATACTGAGTTATTCTTAGTAGAGGAAATGCAAGCTAGGCCCATTGTTGAGTTAATGGTCAGTATCAGAACGGATGAATCCTTTGGAATGGTACTCACCATCGCGACAGGCGGTGTGTTTATTGAACTATTGCAAGATGCAATCACTTTGATCTTACCCGCCTCTTATGAAGAGATATTAGCCGCTCTTGGTCAGTTGAAATCTTCGTCGATACTTGCTGGATATCGAGGAGAGGCGGCGGTGAATTTGCCTAAACTAGCGGTTAGTATCGAAAAAATCGCAAACTATATGATAAACCATCAACAACGCCTATCCGAGCTTGAAATCAACCCTTTGTTTGTCTACAAAGATAGCGTAGTGGCAGTTGATGCACTACTGCATTTATATACCGCAGAGCTTGTCTAAATTGACTGTCTTGGAGTATATTTTAGCGATGAGTAAGTCTTTATCAAACACTTGGCAAACGAGCTATTTAACGGGGCGCTATAAAGCCTTTGGTAGCCTGCATTCTTGCACTGGCTTGAGTAAGCAAGGCATACACTCATGTTCAATTTTTCCTTCGCAGTTTATTCCTGATTTTCATCCAAAGTCAGTTTTCAATACGCTCATTGATTACATCACGTTAACCGCAGCCGTAATGTTAAAGAAACCATGGCTTGGGTTGTCTATTTTTATAAAGCGACTCACTTAGTTAGTGAAGTATTTATTCATTGTGCTAAATATAGTTGCACAATATTTAACACTTTAGCCCGCTAAATGGTCGATAGAATTTTTCGTTTTGCCAATCAGCAAAACACAAACATACTAATGGTTAGAAAAAATGACTCAATCAAATAATACATTTAAGGTTACCAATCCAGCTAACGGCAAAGTCTTAGATTCAGTGCCAGAGATGGGCGTAGACGGCACCAAAGCCGCTATCGTCTTGGCGAAAGAAACATTCAAAGCGTGGTCAGCGATACCCGCTAAAGCGCGCAGTGAGGCGCTTATGCGTTGGTATAACCTGATTTTGGATAACAAGGAGGAACTGGCTGCACTGATTACCGCTGAGTGCGGTAAACCACTAGCAGAATCGATGGGCGAAGTGGTCTACGGTGCAAGCTTTGTGCAATGGTTTGCGGAAGAAGCTAAGCGAATTTATGGCGAAACTATTCCCTCAGCAGCCGATGACAGGCGTTTAGTTGTGATTAAACAGCCCATTGGGGTCGTGGCGGCGATTACACCATGGAATTTCCCGCTAGCCATGATTACGCGTAAAGTGGCCCCGGCCATTGCCGTCGGTTGTACCGTCGTATTAAAACCTGCTGCGGAGACTCCACTTACGGCAATTTACCTAGATAAGCTATCGCAACAAGCGGGTATTCCAGCGGGTGTTATGAATATTATTACCAGTGAAGACGCAGTGGGTGTGGGCGGGGAGTTAACAAGCAGCGCCGATATTCGCAAAGTTTCATTTACTGGTTCCACGCGGGTCGGTAAGCTGTTGATGAAACAGGGCTCCGAAACGGTCAAGAAAATGAGTTTAGAATTGGGCGGCAATGCCCCATTTATTGTATTTGATGATGCTGATATTGATGCGGCTGTGAAAGGCGCAATGGCCTCAAAATATCGAAACGCAGGGCAAACCTGTGTTTGCGTAAATCGTTTCTTGATTCAAGATGGCGTATACGATGAGTTTTCGCAAAAACTAACCGCTGCGGTTGAAGCCTTAAATATGGGCGACGGCGCAGATGACAATGTGCAAATTGGTCCACTCATTTCATTAGCTGGTGTGGACAAGGTCGAATCACACGTCGAGGATGCTATATCTAAAGGGGCCAAAGTATTAAGCGGTGGTGGGCGTTCAGACATGGGCGATCATTTTTATAACCCGACTGTTTTAGGGGATGTATCGCTAGATTCAAAAGTAGCAAAAGAGGAGACGTTTGGGCCTTTATCGCCGTTATTTAGATTTCAAACAGAAGAAGAGGCGATTGCGATAGCGAATGATACCGAATTTGGTTTGGCATCTTACTTTTACGCGCGTGACCTCGGACGTGTATGGCGTGTTTCGGAGGCATTAGAGTACGGCATGGTCGGTGTAAACGAAGGCATTATCTCAACAGAAGTGGCCCCATTTGGCGGAGTTAAAGAGTCGGGTCTGGGCCGAGAAGGTTCACATCATGGTGCGGACGACTTCCTTGAGCTTAAATACATTTGCATGGGTGGCTTATAAAGCCCATTTCTATACGAGGAAATAATGATGAAATTTCAATTAGCAATTAACATGGAGCGCACTTCTGATGCGCGAGATATGCAAGAAGAGCAGCGCCATAATTTGGAAATGGTGCAAATGGCGGATCAAAGTGGTTTTAATATTATATGGGCCGCTGAACACCATGCACTAGAAATGACCATTGCACCAAACCCATTTCAAATCTTGACTTGGTATGCAGCCCATACTGACAACATCCGCTTAGGGACAGCGGTTGCCGTAGCACCGTATTGGCATCCGATACGTTTAGCGGGTGAAGCAGCGATGGCTGATTTGTATAGCGGCGGACGCCTAGAGTTTGGAATTGGCTCAGGTGCTTACCAACGTGAATTTGACAGAATGGCCAATGGCCTCAAGCAATCGGAAGGTTGGAAATATATGGCCGAAATGCTACCGGCGTTAAAGGCCTTATGGAAAGGTGATTATCAGCACGATGGTGAATATTGGAAGTTCCCTACAGCAACTTCAGTACCCAAACCATTGCAACAAGATATGCCGATTTGGATAGCGGCACGTGCGCCGGTCAGTTTTGATATGTCGGTTGAACATGGCTATAACATTATGTCTTGGCCATTAACTCGACCGATGTCTGAAGCAGAATTGTATAAGCAACATCTTGACAACTCGATGGCTAAATTCCCTGAAGCTAAACGGCCTACATTCGCCATGATGCGCCACACCGCAGTATACGATAATGCTAAAGATGGTGATGCATCAATGAATGCGTTGCGCACTATTTTAGGCCAATTTGCGAACTTGTTTCAAAACTTAGGTGATGTGACCAACGGCTTTCCTAAAACATTTGATTTAGAAGAGTTAAGTGCTTTTCCAGACTATAAGCCCGAATTGCTAGAACAGAACTTAATGTTTGGTTCTCCAGATGCGGTCATTGAGAAACTCAAACTTTACGAGGCTTTGGGCGTTGACGAATTCATCTACTACGCCAGTATGGGTTTGGGACATGCAGAACAAAAGCGTTCGCTGGCGCTTTTTTGCAATGAGGTCATGCCTGCCTTTACATAAAGGTATCGTATGTAACTGGGTCAGCATACGCTGGCCCTTTTTATGCTATTTGATAAGAGATTACCCCTATGTCTGAGTATGTCGAAGTAGTCCGCGATGGGCACATTCTTGAAGTTAAATTAAATAAGCCCAAGGTCAATGCGATTGACCTTAAGATGAGCGCTGAACTAGGCGAAGCCTTTGCATTATTGCGTGATGATCCAGAGCTGAGAGTCGGCATCGTTACCGCCGAAGGTGATCGAATATTTTCTGCAGGTTGGGATTTGAAGTCGCTCAATGACGGAGAAGCTAAACTAGACAATTGGTGGGAAGATGATGATAGTGACGGCGGTTTTGCAGGTTTAACTGAAAATTGGAACCTAAATAAACCCGTCATTGCGGCACTGAATGGTTTAGTCATTGGCGGTGGTTTTGAGCTTGCGTTGGGCTGTGATTTACTTATCGCTGCAGAACATGTTGAATTTGGCTTACCTGAAATGCCTCTTGGAATAGTGCCTGATGCAGGTGCCTTACAGCGATTACCGCGGCGCATACCACATAATATTGCCATGGAAATGTTGCTGTTAGGCCGGCGAATGAAAGCCGATGAAGCGGCTCATTACGGTTTGATCAATAAAGTAGTACCTAAAGAAGAGTTAATGAAAACGGCCAGAGAGTGGGCAGCAAACTTAGCTTGGGCTGCTCCTCTTGCAATGCAAACCGTTAAAGAAGTATTGCGCAGCATTGAATGCGAACCGTTAGAAAATGCATTTCATAAAATGCGTACCGATGACTTACCAACGTATCGAGCGATGCTCAAATCAGAAGATGCGGAAGAGGGCGTACGCGCTTTTGTCGAAAAGCGTGAACCTGTTTTTAAGGGTAAATAATAATGGCGCGACCAAACCCTAAAGACGTAACGCGGGTTACCAGTATTGGTGCAGGCCCAATTGGGGCAGGGTGGGCCGCGCACTTTTTAGCACAAGGCTATGATGTAGTGAGTTATCTACATTCGCCCGATGAAGTACCCGCGTTCAATGACATTTTAGACACAGCTTGGATAAGTCTGTCTGAATTGGGTTTAGCGCAAGGCGCTTGTTTAGATCGACTGACCATTAGTCATAACCTTCAAGAAGCGGTGAAGGAAGCGCAGTTTGTGCAAGAAAGCGCACCTGAGCGGCTAGAGCTTAAACAAGCTTTGTACAAACAGTTAGACCAATATGTTCCAGAAGGCGTTGTAATTTCATCCAGTACATCTGGATTAACAATGACCGATATCCAGAAAAATTGCCCTAGCGCAGAGCGCACCGTAGTTGGGCACCCGTTTAATCCTCCCTATTTACTGCCATTAGTAGAGATTGTAGGTGGCGAACAATCATCGCAAGAAGCAGCGCAGTGGGCTTATGATTTTTATAAGCTAGCGGGTAAAGCACCGTTGATTATGAATAAGGAAATTCCAGGTTTTATTGCAACTCGCTTGCAGGAAGCCTTATGGCGCGAAGCATTGCACATGGTCGCAAACGATGAAGCCACGCCAGAGCAAATAGATACAGCGTTAATAAATGGGCCTGCGCCTAGAATGATGTTATTAGGCCAATGCATGGCGTTTCATGTGGCTTGTGGAGAGGGGGGTATGGCAACAAATTTAGATCAGTTTGGCCCAGCACTAAAACTACCGTGGACGCGACTAGAGGCACCTGAGCTAACCAAAGAATTACGCGATAAAATGGTTGACGGTTGTAACGAGATTGCAGCAGGTCGGCATTTTACCGAAATGGCTGAAGAGCGTGACCGTAAGCTAGTCGCTGTACTGAAGGCAGCTAGAGAAGCCTAATGTTTGTGCAATTTCGGTCAATTTTTTCGTCAATGCAAATCAAGCTATTTTAGTTGTCGTGGGCTAGCTACCGCTTGGGTTGACCAGCAGTAAATGCAGCGTTCTACTAGGTTATGTATGCACTAACTAGAGCGGCGTTAAGCTTTCGCAATGGTTGTGTAGGCGTGTACGTAATCCATGCCATGTCCAGTTGGGTCGTCCAGCACCATTTGGTGATAGGTACCGTAATAGTCTTCGATTAGTTGTGATTTTTCTTCTTCGCTGCGATCGTTAGATAACCCCGCTTTAAATATACTTTGGTTCCAGCTTCTAACGGTTGGAATCAAGCCATCCGCAAATTTTTTACTGTCTTTGTGCTGCTCAAATTCGACTGCGAATGGGCAGCGCACCGTAGCCGTTTTAATTGACTCTAATCTTAAGCCAGCTCTGAATACCTTACTTTCAGAGTTAACAAGCGGGGCAGAGAATTCTTCAACGGTGTTGTAATATTGAGGTAGTGTCATTGCTTGGTATTCGTCAGCAGTTATGCGCCCATCGGCTTGGAACTGAAGCCAAATGTTGTTAAATGTATCAAACATATTCACCCCACCTGTATGGCCTAAGTAATGTCCTTGCTCGTCGCGGCAAAAGTTTACTAATACCATTTTTCCGCCAGATTTTAGTTCTCTAGCCCGATGGCCTAATATACGTGCCCAATCAGCCTCACCTTGCTTTGCAAATGCTTGATATTCTTCGCCACTCGCCCCAACCATATGCACATGGTTACTGATGTTGCATGGTTTTGCAGAAAGCCAATGCATCGCCGTAGCGGAAAAGGCCATATCTAAGCTGTTGTCTGGAACGGCTTGCAAGTAAAACGAAGAGCCAGAAACTAAAGGGTAAGCATTTTCAACTTCACCCATCCAGCTTTCAAATTGTGTTCTGCCATGAACAATGCTGACTAAGGCATTGAAATCATTAGCTGGTTGATCAGCATAAATAACGGTGCTCTGCGTGTTTGGACTACGTTTTTTTACTTGCTCCAACACGCTGCGTACCATCTGTAGCGACGTGCCTGCATCAGCACAGCCCATATCTGCAATGGTGAATCGGTCACCGACCTCAGGTAATGAATCTAGGGCAGCGATGACTCTAGGTGTAGCGATATCGATAACGTCTTTTGCACCTTTTGTTGCAAGTGAATAGAGCCCACCTTCTGACATAGTTACATTTGCGGCTTGTTTGTTTTTATCGCTCATAATTATTTTGGTTATGTTGTTTGATGCAAACTCTTTTACTCAATACGGCATATTTTTAATCGAACTAATGCAATGCTGCATTATTCTTAAAGAGCCTTAATAATTGCCGTGCTAGTTCAATTATAATCGTACCTTCATAGCTAACATAATTCAAATCGTGTCTGTTCCTTTTATCGATCTAAAAACACAATATCAGCAAAATAGTGAGAGCATAAATAAGGCTGTTCTGGCTGTTTTAGAACATGGACAATATATAATGGGGCCTGAGATCCGAGAGTTAGAGGCCCAGCTAGCGGAATTTATCGGCGTTAAACATACATTGTGTTGCGGAAGCGGAACAGATGCTCTGCAATTGCCTTTGATGGCGAAGCAATTAACAGCGAGTGACGCCATTTTTACTACACCGTTTACCTTTTTTGCATCAGCAGAATCGATTACGTTAGCAGGTGCTACGCCAGTTTTTGTCGATATTGATCCAGAAACCTACAATATCGACCCTGTTGATTTAGAGCGCAAAATTCTCGCTACTAAAGCTGAAGGCAAATTAACGCCACAAGGTATCATGCCAGTTGATCTGTTTGGCTTAGCCGCCGATTATAATGCTATTAATGCGCTCGCCAAGCAGCATGGTTTGTTTGTTATTGAGGATGCTGCGCAAGGGTTTGCAGCAGACTATCATGGCAAAAAGGCAGGCGGATTAGCAGATGTTGGCGCAACCAGTTTTTATCCCGCCAAGCCCTTGGGATGTTATGGCGATGGTGGGGCTGTCTTCACGAATGATACTAATTTATACGAGGAGCTTGTGTCGCTACGCGTTCACGGCCAAGCAACGAGTGGCGACAAGTATGACAATGTGCGTATTGGGCTAAATGCGCGAATGGATACCATTCAAGCCGCGGTATTACTAGAAAAGCTCAAGCTCTATCCGCAAGAAATTATTGAACGAAACCGTGTGGCGGATAGCTATAGCAAACACTTGGCAGGTTTGGTGCAGACCCCAACCGTACCTAAAGGACAAACCAGTGTATGGGCTCAATATTCGGTGCAATCTAATAACCGAGAAGGTATACGCGCTGCGCTACAAAAGCAGGGCATACCCGTTGCTGTTTTTTACCCGATCCCGATCCATCTATCTACAGCTTATCAATTTCTAGGCCATAAAACAGGCGATTTTCCAATCAGCGAAGCGGCGTCAAAGCGTATTTTCAGCTTACCTATGCATCCTTATTTGAGCGAATCTGAGATACAGCTTATTGCTGAAGTGATCGCATCTGCATAGATATTGATTACAAATCATTAGGTAATTTATTGCCCGTTTTCAAAGCGACATCGAGTTATCTAACCGTAGATTAACGCTTCAGAAAACTATCTGAATTGGATAAGTCACCCAATATTACATTCGCCAGTCTTTTGCGCAGTTCATTGCTTTGGTGAACTGTTCTAAGTAGTCGCAGCCAATAGATTGTGGGTGATAGACCTGCTCAAGCTTTCCAGTCAGAGAAATGGTTGAGTCTGCTCCCGCAGCAAGTAACGCAGTGCCAATTGCAGTAAGCTCTGCATCAGACTTTACTGATACGGCCAGTTGCAAGGCATTTGCTAAAAATTGGCAAAAGTAGGGGTTAGTGGTCACGCCGCCATCAACAGAGATAGAATTGCCTACCGGCGATAGTGCATCCATCGCAGCAATGACTTCAGTCGCCCGCATCGCAACGCCTTCCAATAGCGATTGCATCAAGTCGGTTTTATCGGTATCTAATGACATGCCAGCCCAAACTCCAGCAGCTTTTCGATCCCAATGCGGACACGCTAAACCAGATAGAGCAGGGACAAAAACCAATTGCCGTTCGATTGCAGGTGGCTTATCAAAATGGTTAAGGTCGCTATAGTGGTCAAATAGACCAAGTTTACGCCCCAATCGATGGCTGAACCCGCGTTATAGACACCTCCATCTAATGCGTAGAGCGCTGCCTCACCTTCATTTTGCCAAGCGACAGTGGGTAATAAGCCTTGTTTAGGCGATCGTAATGGGCGATTTCCCGTTAAGGTTAGCGCAAAGGCGCCCGTACCAAAGGTGATTTTAGCATCGCCTTGATTTTTACAGTTATGCCCATAAAGTGAAGCTTGTTGATCTACAACACTAGCGGTGATGGGGATAGGTTTACCATTAATTTCTACAGTGCCCAAATTGCCCACCGTGGGAACGATTTCAGGTAAAACATCCATTGGGACTTTAAATAGATCGCATAAAACTGGGTCCCACTCTCCCGTTTGAAGGTTCATCAAAGATGTTCTAGAGGCCGTGGAAATATCAGTGACGAATTTCCCGGTCAAGTTATCTAAGAAAAATGCATCAGTCGTACCCATACGCAATTTGCCTTGTTTTAACAAAGGGTAAGCGTCGTCGATATGCGCTAGTATCCAGCCTAGCTTGCTCCCGGAAAAATAACTATCTAACGGTAGCCCGCATCGCTGCATTACTTCCTGTTCTGCACCTTCTTTCTTAAGGCGTTCTATAAAGCCATGAGTACGATTATCTTGCCAGACGATCACTGGGCATAACGGCTTCTTGGTATCAGCATGCCAAGCCAAACAACTTTCCCCTTGGTTATCGATGCCAACTGCCGTGATCTCAACACCTCCTGAGTCAAGACAGGTCTTTATATTGGTCATTAGCTCTTCACCGTCATGCTCGACCCAACCTTGTTGCGGAAATTGCTGCTGGTGTTTCACAACACATATCAGTTCTGCGTTACCATTTGAATCTAACTTGAGCGCGCGCGTACTCGTAGTCCCTTGGTCAATGGCTAGAATGCTCATATTGTGTGTTTAGGCTTGCTGTAGTTGTAAAGATAGCGATTGCGAATCAGTCGATATTTCATCTAATGGTAACGACAACAGCACTCTCTTCTCCGGCTTAAAGTTGGCACGTATGCTAACGAGACTCTGAGAGGCATCTTGTAATGATAGCTGACCAGATGCTGCGTGGGCGACCCTAATTTGTATTTGCTCGTTGAGTGAGGCACTAACCAAATCTGGAAGTGATATTTGCTGCGGAGTGAAATATTTAATTGATGTGTTATCAGTTCGTATGGCAATGCGTTTGTTAGCCGCTGGCAAAATGCCGTTTATGTTCGCAGCCATTAAATCAGCCACATGTTTTCCTTCGGCCCAGCACCATCCCGCAGTATCGACTGGATGGACCATATTGCCGCAGGCAAAATAGTTGGGATTAGAGCAACGGTAGTATTGATCAATAACGGGGCCACCACTTAAGCGGTCTATCTCTAAATGACCCATCTTCGCTAAGCTTGCTTCAGCGACAAATTTACCACTAAAAATGACTCCATCGCACTGTATAGTTTGAAGATTACCAGAAGCATTTTTTAACGTAACTGACTCAACACGTTCACGACCGTGGATTGCTTGCAAACTAGTATTCGTCAATAACTCAATTCCAAGTGTTTTGGGTAACCATTTTGCAATTTGCATCGCGGTGATACGCGGATTTGCTTCAATCATCGCGACAGGGCGCATGCCAGCATGGCGACAGCTAAGTATTGCAGAAAACGAGACCGTTTCAGAGCCAATAATGACAGGCCGCTTAAAGGGCAAGGCTTGCTTACTGTAGATAATCGATTGTAAGGCGCCGGTAGTCAGTACGCCCATGGGCCTATCGCCCGAAACCAGTCGGGTAGATCTTGGCATCTCGCGACAACCAGTACAAATAAGGACTTTGTTTGCCTTCAAACTTTGTACCCCACTAAACGATGACAGCTCTAAAACCCCATTTTCATTTATCTTAACAACGGTGGTGTTAAGTAAAAGTTGCACGCCTAATTTAAGTGCGAGATTGGTTAATTTATCAGCATACTGCTTGCCAGATAGGACGCGCTTAAATTCACGCATTCCAAAGGGTGAATGGCCACAATGCCTTGGAACACCTCCAGCCATTGCTTCACGCTCTATGAGCACAACGTCCTTTATACCCAGCTCTCTCAAACGATTTGCAGCCGACAAACCACTCGGGCCTGCACCGATAATAGCTACGTCACAGTTTGGGGTAATCATTTCTTGTCTAAACCAATAGACGAAATTAACAAACCTGCGGTTAGTTCGCTTAATTTAGCCGAACAATAAAAGCCCTGACAACGACCCATCGTCACGCGGGTCTTGCGTTTTAAGCCCGCTAAACTGTTGGCGGCCAGCGGGCCTGTTAGTGCTTGTTTAATTTCCCGACGTGTCACCATTTCACAATGACAAACAATACCTTCATTTTCTTTGTGTTGCCAATCACGTGGACCAGGGTCAGCAATAGCCGTTATTTGAGGCCACTTTAATTGGACAGGTGCTTGATGTGAATACCCTCGATTCTCATACTCTTCAAACACAAATCGAGCAATACCCAAAGCAGCGCTAAGCCCCGTAGATCGGATGCCCCCTACGCAACAGTAGTTTTGGGAATGGTCCCATTTTATTTGGTAGTCTTTAAATTGCGTGGCTGGACGAATACCCGCATACGTTGCAGTAACCGAATGAGCATTCAAGTTTGGTAAAATAAATTCGCCTTGCTTGATAAGTGCTGTTAATGCGTCTGAATCTACACTGGAGTCGGTGCGACTTAGTTGTTCCTCGGCTGTAGGCCCCACTAACAGATTACCAAATATCGTTGGGCATACCACAACGCCTTTGGTGAACTCGGTGGGAACAGGTAGCAAAATGGATTGGGTAAGCTGCCTAGCTGATTTATCAAACACTACAAATTGGCCTTTTCGGGGCTTGATCGAGAATTGAGATTGTCCAATTAGCGCTTCATCTACGCGATCACCATACAGTCCAGCGCAATTGATAACATGCCGCGTGTGCAGTTTGCCTTTGCTAGTTTGCAAAACCCACTGGCTGCCCTCAAATTCACCATTGTGCAGTTCACATTGGCGCAATAAGTTGGCCCCATGTTGTATTGCTTGCATTAAATACGCATGAGGGGTACTCCATGGGTCAATAACTGACTCCTCAGGAATATATACCGCAGCCAGTGCTTCGGCGCTTAATTCTGGTTCAAGAGCACGAATCTCTTTTCTTGAGATTAACTTTGCACTAGTGACTCCATTATGATGAGCATGGCTGCAAATGCCTTCTAATTTAGCTTCTTGTTCTCGATTCCAAGCTAATATTATGGCTCCGCATTCCAGCAAGGGCAAATTGAACTTTGATCTAATATCTAAATATTCTTGATAACCTTCCGCGATGCACTGATGCTCTTGCGTGCCGGGCGGAGGAGAGTCAAATCCTGTGTGCAATATAGCGCTGTTAGCTTTACTTGCACCATCTAAAATATCTACCGCTTTTTCAGCAATTAGTACCTTCGCGCCTTCAATAGCAAACTTCCTAGCAACTGCACAACCCACCACACCAGCACCAACTATTACAACATCAAACTGGGTGTTGCTTAAAGGTGAATGATTTGGGGCAAGTGTCATGGTAACCGATTATCTATCAGCCTATAGTTCTGAGTTAGTGAAAATAATAATACCATTACTGGACTGAGTCTATGAGGTTTACACGATGGGAAGCGCTGTAGATCATCCAACAGAAACTCGGCACCATAAATTTCTTGTTTGTGAGGTATCAGCGTTGGGCACTGAGCTTAGTGAATACTTGGGATGAGTCAAATGATTAATTGGATGTCCTCCAGCAACTGCTGCTTAGCTAGCCTAATCAGAGTGGTAAAAAGAGGCAATTAAGCGCCCGTTGAACTTGTTTTAAAGTGCAGTAAAACTTGCGTAACTTGATGCTAAGTTTGACTTTTCAATCTGCCGATAGGATACTCTTTTCAACGTTTTAGCATGGTAGAGAAATGAAAAATATAATCTTGAGTGTTTTGTTTATTTGCTTGTATTCGAGTAATGCTCTTGGGCAAAACGGTTTAGCCAAAATGTCAGATGCGGACATTCAAAGAATCGCAGAGCCGATACTGGCAGATATAGTTAACGGCTCAAACACAATGGATTGGGCTCTGTTTTCAAAGCACATGACCAAGCAAAATGCTACCGAAGAGGCGAGAGCAAACGTAGAGAAGCAATGGAAAGAAAATAAATACTTAACCTCTCTTTCTGAGAGCCCGGTGTTTTTGGGTGTGATCAGGAAGCGTGATAATGTGCTTGTTGTGTGGAAGCAAAAAAGCACCGCTGTCGAAGACGAATTTTTAGAAAAGCTCTACTTGCAAAATATAAATGGCGAAATTAAGCAAGTCGGCATTTGGCTAGAGTAGTTATTGATTCGCTTCATTTGCCTTTACGCTCATAAACGAAGTCCCCAAAAGGGCAATGCGCACCCGTCTAGCTTGAATTCGGTAATTTCAAAAACATACATTGAACGGTCGCTCACATAACTTTGGATATACGGATATTAAATGAAGCGTAACAATGAGACTCGTCCTTAATAAATATCAGTTTGTAGTGGAAAAACCAAAGCAGTAAAACTAATATGTGCCTCTATGAATGAGTATGTATCGATTTGCGTTTTCACACAGTCTGTACTCAAAGCAGACTTCAAGAAATTAATAGGAAAAATATGACTACCATTGAAATTTTAGCTTTCCTCGCTACACTTTTTTCAATGATGAATCCGATTGGTGGTGTTGGTATCTTTGCGGGCATGACATCGGGTAAAACACTGCCAGAAGCAAAAGCAATTGCGATTAAATGTGCTATTGCTGCAGCAATAACGCTATTAGTGGTTATTTGGGTAGGCAGCGAAATCCTACATGTTTTTGGTATAAATGTTACTGAAATTCGAGTTGCAGGCGGGATTATTGTATTGATAATTGGTCTCAATATGCTGTTTGACAAACATGATCACAAATCCGTCAAAGAAGAAGAAAAAACTAATGAATCTATTGCGGTAGTGCCGCTCGCTATCCCATTAGTTGCAGGCCCGGGCACAATGGCTGCGGTACTTGTTTCTGCACAACACCATGCTGGTGTGGCAGCAAAGATTGAAATGTCGATCGCATCTGTAGCTATATGCGCCCTCACAGGTATTTTATTCTCGTTTGCCAAACCTATTGCGAACAAAATTGGTGAAAATGGTATGAGTGTTGTTTCTCGTATTATGGGTTTACTTTTAATGGCGATTTCAATAGGCATGTTAAGTGATGGATTAACGGCCTTATTTCCAGTGCTTAGCACCTAGAAACCAATATCTCTTCAAATATGAGGTAGCAGCAATAGCTGAAATGAGCTGCACGTGGACGGTCGCTAAACCTTTAAAAGTGGCTTTTCGTGCTCTTCCGCAAATGACCCCGACTACGCCGAAAATTGGATACATTCGCGCAAGTGTTGTTGGCCAAAGCTTGGAGGTGCAACTAGAAAAACCGAATCACATGAAATGTGACAGGTTGTAACAGAGAAAAATGCAGCGGTAGAAACGCAGATCTGCCAGTTCTAATCTTGTATAAATCACCTTGGTGAAGGTGATACTTTGATCGTTACAACAACCGAACACGCCTCATCGCGTTCTAGCCTAGCGTTCTGTGTGATTTGGTACTATACTGGTCTATGACCTGACTAGCCGTTTACATTAAAAAATCGGTGGTCCGGACTACCAGTGAACACTTAACTTACATACTTTTGGAGGATTGTTTATGAAAGAAAAAATATTAGTCGCACTTGATGGAAGTGATGGCAGTAGAAGGGCATTGGATGCAGCAGTAGAGCACGCTACGTTATCTAAAGCTGATATCGTCCTGACCTATGTCATTGAATGGTCGCCGTATAGCTTTCATACGCCCGAAGAACTTGAAGAGCGCCATGGAAGACGAGATTCTGAAATAGAGCGGGCTAATTCCTCTGTATTAACTCCTTTGAAAAAGGAGTTACAAGACGCCGGAATTAAGGTTGATACCATAGTACAGCACGGCAAGATTGCTGAGACAGTGGTTTCGATTGCTTCAGATCAAGGTGCATCACAGATTTATATCGGGCGCAAAGGGGAATCATCAGTCAGGTCGATGATATTTGGCACTGTGACTGCTGCGTTGATTCAAACATCAACCGTTCCAGTAACTGTCGTTCCTTAGAAATTAATAATTAGATTCGATTGCAAATCAAATGAGGATAATCACATGAGTAGAATAGCTAGTTTTTTCACTTTATTTTTTGTTAGCTTCTCCAGTGCCTACGCGGGCATTGACGAGACCATCAACAGTGCTACAGCGCCGATTGCAACATTAATTGGCAAAATAGTGTTCTTCAAAATCCCAGTTTTCGGCGCACAACTTCCTGTTGTAGTGCTATGGCTAGTGGTGGGGGCAGTATTTTTCACCATATATATGGGGTTTATTAATATCAAAGGCTTCAAACACGCCATTGAATTGGTGCGTGGAGATTACACTAACCCCAATAGCCATGGGGAAGTATCACACTTTCAGGCATTGGCTACAGCGGTATCGGGTACAGTCGGTATCGGTAATATCGGCGGTGTGGCCGTCGCTGTTACGGTTGGTGGTGCCGGTGCTACGTTTTGGTTGATTGTGGCGGGTTTCTTAGGCATGTCAACTAAGTTTGTAGAGTGTACCTTAGGTGTCAAATACCGAAGTGAATACGACGATGGCCATGTATCAGGCGGCCCAATGTATTATTTACGTAAAGGCTTTGCAGAGCGTGGTATGGAAGGTTTTGGTAAGTTTATGGGCACCTTCTACGCTGTCGGCATTTTCATCGGCGCTTTAGGCATAGGCAACATGTTCCAATCTAACCAAGCCTATGTACAGCTTAACTACGTTTCCGGAGGTTCACTCGATGGGCTAGGCTGGCTTGTTGGCCTAATCATGGCGGGTGTTGTTTTTGCGGTTATTGTCGGTGGAATTAAATCTATCGCACGGGTTACCGAAAAAGTAGTTCCATTCATGGCCATTTTTTACTGCTTTTTTGCCATCATCGTCATCTTGATGAACATTGGGTCATTACCGCAGGCAATCTCTAATATTTTCACGGGTGCATTCACCGGTGAAGGTGTTGCAGGTGGTGCGTTAGGTGCGATGATCATAGGTTTTCAACGTGCAGTATTTTCTAACGAAGCAGGTATTGGCTCGGCTTCAATTGCACACGCAGCGGTTAAAACCGACGAGCCAGTAACAGAAGGAGTGGTTTCTCTTCTAGAACCGTTTATCGATACGATTATCATATGTACGATTACTGCATTGGTCATTGGTACTGCCCAAGTAGCCGACCCGAATTTTGCCGGCGCTGCTAAGGGTGTCGCGATGACTTCTGCGGCATTTGAGCGAGAGTTTTCTTGGTTCCCTGTGCCGTTGGCATTTGCGGCTGTTTTATTCGCATTTTCTACCATGATTTCTTGGTCATACTATGGTTTGAAAGGGTGGACTTATCTATTTGGTGAAGGCGAGATGGGACAAACTATTTATAAATTTTTGTTCTGTGTTTTTGTTGCCTTGGGTTGTATTGTTCAACTTGGCCCGATCTTAGATATATCTGACGCACTCGTCTTCTTGATCTGTGTTCCAAATATTCTTGGCTTATATTTCTTAGCACCCATTGTAAAGAGAGAAATGGACTCTTACTTTGCGCGGATTAAAAGTGGTGAGATTAAAAAATATAAATAAGCGCATCCATTGTGTAGTAAAAGCTCGGCTTTCGCCGAGCTTTTTGCTATCTAGGGGCTATCACAATAAAAGTACCAAACACCAATAGGATAATTTGGGGAATATGCCAAATACTACTGACTGAACTCAACCTATGTTCAAAAAATTACTGAAAATAGTAGGGGCATTTGTTCTAGCCATATTAGTGTTTAATGCAGGAGCGATAGCTTGGTATAACATGAGTGGCTCCAAAAAAATAGAAGTTGCTAAGCATTACGTAGAGGAGAATATTGAAACAGTCGTCACTTGGGATTTAGAGCAATTTCAATCATTGCTAACACCTACAGCGTTAGAGAGTCTTCAAACAGAAAAAGGTAGGAAAGCTCTTAAAATTTTCTCGAAGCTTGGCAAGCTAAAATCTATAGAAGAACCAAAATTGGAAAAGGGGGAATTTAGACTGGGTACGTCAAATAGCTCCTATGATATTATAACCTTTTCAACGCTCGGCCACTTTCAAGCAGATGATGCTCTAATAACAATTACTCTTTCTAAAGTTAAGAACTCTTACTCAATCCACTCGTTTAAAGTTAGCTCAGATGCTTTCTTTGAGTGACCTTTTGGGCGAAATTTTTTAAAATTCAAGATAGTTATTTAGGTATTATTGACAGTCCGAAAAGGGGAATCCTTAGACAAGTTAGAATGAGTTGGCTGTCTCTGGCATACTTAATTCGGCTCTTTAATAAATGAAGGGTTAAAATACAGAGCTATTATCAAACACCTCACATTTTAAGTGCTCCGGCTCACTTACTCTTAACAGGAGGAATATTTGTTCATGACTATAGAAACAGTAGTTTTATATACGATAGTTTCGTTTTTTTATATTGTTAGCCCTGGACCTGCAATATTCTTAGCCATTGCAAATGGTATAAGTGCAAATATGTTAGCGGTCGCGCTTTCTTCTTTGGGAAACATCTTGGGTCTTTTTTTCCTCTCATTTATCTCAATTATTGGGTTAGGTACTCTTATATTGGCTTCATCCACGCTATTTTTATTAGTTAAGTTTATCGGGGCAGGGTATTTAATATTTCTTGGCTATAAACAGCTAAAATTATCAAAGACATTGAGCAACCCCACGCTGCAGTTAGATACCGTAGAATGCAAGGAACCGCTTTCCTATTTCTCCGAAGGGTTACTTCTTGCAGTAACAAATCCAAAGCCAATACTATTTTTTATCGCGATCTTTCCACAATTTTTAGATGTGAATAGCTCTTTGGTTTCTCAGTTTTTCATTATGACGATCATATTTATGATGATTTCCTTTTCCTCATTACTTAGCTACGGATATCTGGCAAAGCATACGAAAAAAGCTTTTTCAAGCAACACGGGAATGAAATGGTTTCATCGTATAACAGGTGGCTTATTTGTGGGAATGGGGTTTGGCTTATTGCAGTTGAAAACCAATTGACGCTATTAAAGTAACCGCTAGCGGTTCACCTATCCTCACTGACGGTTAATTCTTAATCCTCCGATAAGATTAACTCGTTCAAAAAGGGGGCAACACAGGAAACGGAAAATATTGCACGTTAAGGAATTATCAAAACCCGTTTAGTTATCAAGTGGACGATAAGCTATTTCGAGAGTGATTTTAAATAGTTTGAAACTGCATTCAACGGTTAAATAATCTCAGAGAGAAATGATTCTCATAAACAACCGTTTTCAATAAATAACTGTTGGCTCAATAGATTAAAAGAAAAATATAACAGGTCGTTGTATACTCAATTCGATCATTCACCAAATAGAATAACGGGTTATGTTAGATAGCATATCCATACGTGTCTATACCCCCACTGTATGTTCCCACAAACATGATTTTCACCAAATTGTTTTACCTCTGCATGGTGTAATCGAAATAAATGTGAATGGCGTTCAAGGAGCAGTTGGTAGCGGCCAAACAGTCATTATTCAAAAAGGAATCGAGCATAGCTTTCAGGCTCAAGAAGAATCTCGCTTTCTCGTAGCCGATCTCTCTGAACTGCCGAACAATGCTAACGTGTTAGATTCACCGTTCGCTTCGGTATCTGTAGCCATGCAATCTTACTGTAGTTTCATAGAAGCGCAGATTCAATATCAAATGAACGCTGAACTTGAAGCAAGTATGGTGCTACTGTTTAAGCAATTATTGTTAACTCAAGACTTCTCACCAAAAATTGATAACAGAATAACCAGAGTGCTTGCACATATAGAAAGCAATTTGGGCAATGAATGCTCGTTAGAAGAATTGTCTTCGATTAGCAATCTGAGTGTTAGTCATTTCAAAGTTGAGTTTAAAAATCAAACAGGAAAAACAGCGGGTGAATATCTAATTGTGCAGAGAATGGAAAAGGCTCGTGCGCTTTTGAGTCATACAGACTACCCCATTCAGGTCGTCGCGGAACAGGTAGGCTATAGTAGTCTTTCAGCGTTTAGCCGACGGTTTTCTGATTATTTTGGTAAACCACCAAGCAGAATTAATTCTCAGTAGGTTCTTCAGCCTTTTTAGCAAACAACTCAATCCTTTTAGCATAAACCCGAGTAACTAGCTCTTGTAGTCTTTAGTCGTTATCTAAACTATCTGTGTAAAAACCTATGACTAATAAAATAACTGATTACAAAGTGCTAACATTCGATTGTTACGGAACAATGATTGACTGGGAGAGTGGCATTTGGGACGCCTTACAACCACTTATATTGGAAAATAAGCGAGAAGATATGACTCGCGAGCAAACGCTTCGAGCGTTTGCAAGAATTGAAACAGCACAGGAAATCAATACACCAGATATGGTTTACTCTGATCTGCTTACTCAGGTACACCATGACATTGCCAAAGAATTTGAAATAACAAGCAATGCTGAACTTGATAGGAACTTCGGACTATCTGTTCCACATTGGCCAGCATTTCCTGATTCAGCCGACGCACTCCGCAAGCTAAAAAGGCATTTTAAGTTGGTTATTCTCTCGAATGTACACAGAGAAGGTTTTGCCGCTTCGAACAGGAAACTTGGTGTAGATTTTGACGCAATATACACTGCTCAGGACGTGGGTAGTTACAAGCCAAATATTACCAACTTTAATTACATGCTCAATGCCTTAAAAAGTGATTTTGGGATTGAGAGTAACCAAATTCTCCACACTGCCCAGAGCTTACACCACGATCATGTACCTGCCACTAGAGTTGGTTTAGACAAAGCATGGATTGATAGACAAAATCTCTCCAATAGTGACAACTGGGGAGCGACGGTGGTAGTCGATAATCGCCCAGAAGTTGGCTTTACATTTTCCACATTGATGGAGATGGCTGAGTCAATTTAACGCATTGTTGTATGACCGTAATGGGCGATAAGCGCCCGTTGAGCTTGACTTTGCAGCCGTCAAAAACATACTCGTTAGAGACAGTCGAGCTTGATAATTAGGATGGAATTAAAGCTACTTGGAATACTATTATTCACCTTCATACTAAGTGGCTGCTCGCCCACGCTAACTGAAGTTAATAGCTGCATTCCGAAAGTTTCAATTAGTTCAACGGATGACGTTCTTTTTTATTTTCGTGAAGTGGCTAACAAAATACAGGACTACCCCAATTTTAAGAACTCGGACGATGACGATAACTACTTATGCTTTAATGAGCGAAACGGTGGAATAATTGACCAGTGCGAAAGTCACTATTCCAATTACGGCATTCAGACAACGTTGTTACCTACAGGTAGTACGATAAGTTTTGATGGGTTGGGTGTAAAATCAATTAGAAAGGGATTTGCTACATGGGGCAAAGGGCCATCACCTGCGACTTGGTTTCGAGGGTTAATCAATGATCGTGTGATCTGGGTGTTTGCCTACCAGTTATCGTGGATGTACGAAAACAAAGATTTTAAAGCAACGAACATGGATGCTTACACTCAACTAAAATTAGAAATGAGAATGCCAGATCCGATTACAAGGGATGCCGAGGGAAATCCAATTAATGTAGATTGGGTGAAGCGTGAAGAGCAGGAAAAACGGATAGAACTATGGGACTGTGACCTGTAATTAATAAATAGCAAAGTTTGGAAAGATGTATTGTGGTTTCTAAGAAATATCGTTCTAGTAGACGGTTATCATATGGCCGAAAAGGGCAACTAAGCGCCTACTGAGCTTAACTTTGGCAATCGTCAAAAACATACTAAAACAGCTATTGCAACGACACAATAGAAGATGACTTTTGAATCTTGGTTCTACTATGCTCTAGCTGTTCTGGTGCTGACAGCATCACCGGGGCCAAGCGTGCTTCTTTGTCTAACAAAATCTGTGACTGAAGGATTTAAGGCTTCTATCTATACTGCTCTAGGAAGTTTGACAGCCATCATAGGAATTATGACGCTATCTTTTACGGGGCTTGGAGTTCTAATAGCATCTTCAGTTATGATATTTAACGTTATTAAGTGGCTGGGAGCTGCATATCTCATTTACTTAGGAGTAAAGGCTTTCACATCAAAAACTGAGAGTTATGAACTGGGTCATATTGATAGGGAACACAATAAGGAGACACATTTAGCTCTCTTTAAAAGTGGCTTTATAGTTGGCGCCAGTAATCCTAAAGCAATAGTTTTCTTTACCGCTCTATTCCCTCAATTCATAATAGCTAGTCAACCTTTATTAGACCAATATCTAATATTT
Organism: Candidatus Poriferihabitaceae bacterium; assembly: GCA_965237995.1. Taxonomy (GTDB): domain Bacteria; phylum Pseudomonadota; class Gammaproteobacteria; order Arenicellales; family Poriferihabitantaceae; genus JAAELZ01. The sequence goes on along the minus strand of CBDEGO010000005.1, from coordinate 42,623 downwards.
TCTCTCACGTTTGCGGTGATGGAGCTTTCTTGGTTGCTAATCTACGCTTACTTAGGTGCGAAGTCCTCTAATTGGCTAATGAAAAATGGCCGCGCTAAGTTCTTTAACAAAATAACTGGTGGTGTATTTATAGGCGCGGGCCTTGTTTTATCTACTACAAGGTCGTCAGCTTGAGTTATTTTATGCTTTTATTTAAGCATTTTAAAATGGCAGGAAAACCCCGTTGAGCTTGACTTTGGCAACCGTCAAAAACATACTCATTTGAGTTATTCAACAAAGCTCAAATATTGAAATCATTACTGCTCGAAGGCACACGGCTTTTAAATCTCAAAGAAGTCGAAAAGCCAAAGCCCAATGGAAATGAAGCTCTGGTATATGTCGAAGCTGTAAGCATTGGTGGAAGTGAATATCTTGGATTTAACAACCCAGGTATTAGGCCCTTACCTAGTGCGATGGGTCATGGGTTTACTGGAACAACTCCCACTGGTGAACGTGTAGCTGTATACCCTCTCTCAGGTTGTGGTGAATGTGGTTTCTGTTTGGCTGAAGAAACACAGCTTTGCAGTAGTTGGTCTCTAGTTGGAGTTCAATCTAATGGTGGTTTCTCCCAACAGGTAGTGACGCTCAAAGAGAATCTATTTGAAATCCCTGATAGCATAACTTGGGAGCAGTCGATATTTATTGAACCTTTTGCTAACTCTATTAATGCATGGCAACGGTCTAATGCTATTGAGCAAGATTCTATAGCTATAATAGGCTGTGGGAGCTTGGGAATGGGCCTGATTGCTTGCGCTCATCAGTTTAAGTGCAAGGATGTCCATGTGGCAGAATTATCAAAAAATAGAAGGAGTGCGGCTATTGCATTAGGCGCAACTCAGGCAAATTCAAAATTGAGTGGTTCTTACGACATTGTTTTTGACACGGTTGGTTCCGTTGAATCTAGAGAACAGGCGATAGAAATCACAAAAAAGGGAGGAAAGTGTGTTTTCATGGGATTCGAGACGCCAGAAGCCACAATAGACATGTCAGAAATCACTAGATTTCAAAAAACGATTATTGGGTCTTTTGTGTATTCCAAAACACAGTTTTTTGAAGCTATTGAATTGGTCAAATATTGCAAAAATGAGTGGGTAACGAACATAACGTTTGAGCAAGTTGAAGACCATCTTGCTGCATTTCTGAAAGGCGATTTTTCAACTATAAAGATAGCACTAAGGCCAAATTTTTAGCAGAATTGTTCAGTTGGAGTGTTGTAAAACTAACATAGTTGACTGGCAGCAAAGAGTAATTAGCGCCCGTTAAACTTGACTTTGGCAACAGGCAAAAACATACTTATTTAAGCGATTCATAATATATAGAGTGTCATGAAAATTGCGATCGTATTTGGTGGTGAAAGTGAAGAGCGAGATGTCTCTATTGCTAGTGGGCTACAGGTTATTGATGGGCTACGATCCTGTGGCCATGAAATTGTAGCAATTGACACGGCAATGGGAGTATTAGAGATGGACGAACAAAAGCAATTACAAGGCTTTCAAGTTCAATCTTCCCACCCCACGTCAAGTTCGTTAGTTCAAATTAAGACTGACCCATTACTTATTGTTCGAAACGCCCTTGAGTTAAACGATATTGACGCTGTCTTTATCGCGCTGCATGGAGGCTCGGGGGAAGATGGTTCATTGCAAGCTTTGTTGGAGATGTCTGGTATTCCGTTTACAGGCACAGGCCGCGTGGGCAGTATGCTAGCAATGGATAAAGATATATCCAAACGCATTTTACAGGTAGCAGGCATTCCTACACCTGAGTGGATAATGTGCTCCCCGACAGATGTACCCAAAACAAGTCCACTAGGGTATCCTGTAATAGTCAAGCCTAATGCCCAAGGCTCTACGGTTGGCCTTTCTTTAGTTTCTAAGCCAGATGATCTTGTGGCTGCGGTGGCAAAAGCCGCCGAGTTTGGTAATGAAATTATGCTTGAAAGATTTATCTCAGGCCGTGAATTTACCGTAGGTATTTTAGAGGATAAGCCGCTGGCGGTAGGTGAAATCATTGTCAACACAGAAATATTTGATTACGAAAGTAAGTATCAAGTAGGCGGCGCTAAAGAAATATTTCCTGCTCAGATAAGCCCTAAACAAACCGAGTTTATACAAAAATTAGGTTTACAAACTCACCAAGCCTTGAAGCTTAATGCGTATAGTCGAATTGATTTTCGTATGGATGAATCGGGAGGAATTTGGGTGCTAGAAGCGAATACCGTTCCTGGTTTGACTTCTCTAAGTTTATTGCCGCAATCGGCTAAAGCGGCTGGCATTACATTCCCTGAATTATGCGATACAGTCTGTAAATTGGCGATCATGAAGTCTTAGCATTAAAAATGTACGCCGCAATGTATGGTTATTTGAAAATCAATCAACCTGTTTCAATGACGGACTGAACAAACCAATATAGTGGCGACTTGGTTTCTCTAGTGAATTAATGCTGAAAGGATTCTTAAAGCAATGCGAATAGTACTATTGAGGCATGGAGAGCCTAAAAAGCCAACACTAAGTCGCTGTACTGTTAAGGAGTTTAAGGGCTGGATCGAGGCGTATGATAAAGCCCTAATCTCGAATCAAAGCACTCCACGCGCTAATGTTGCTGAGTTAGCAAGTTACTGCAACTACATCGTTTGCAGTAACTTGGTCAGATCAGTAGATTCAGCTAAAAAACTCGATTTAAAACCGCATCTTATTAGCAAGAAATTTCGAGAAATGGAACTGCCCTACAGTGAAATACCGATCGGGTTGAAACTTACACCGAGCGCTTGGGTGATTATTTTTAGAGTTCTTTGGATATTGGGTTATTCTAAAAATAGCGAATCTTTTCATGACGCAAAAACTAGAGCATCAATAGCTGCCAATATTCTAGAAAATCTGGCAAAAGACCAACAACAAGTTTTATTTGTTGGACATGGGTTCTTGAACAAATATATGGCTAAACAATTAACTAAAAATGGTTGGCTTAGCCTAAACAAATTGGGTTCAAAATATTGGGAATATGGCGTGTTCGAGAAACCTAGTCGCTAATAGGGCCGAAAAAGGCAATAGCTATAGAGAACACGCACCTCAGCGGTTTTCGCGCAACATTGAGATTGCTGGTCCGACTTTTCCGTGCCAGTATAATTAGCTTTCGTTAGAAGGAGCTAATCAATTCGCCGGTATGCGGGTGGATAGCATCGCCGTCAACGGCTCCGGCTTCAATCAAGATACCAAATGCTTTTGTTGCTATTTCACTTGCGGCGTCCATCGTCGCTTGATCTGGATACTTAGCAATGACAACACCTTTACCATTTCCATAAGAAACGATATCGATAAAATCGGCGCCTGCCTCTGCTAGCATCTCGCGTAGGCCTTCTCCTACTTCAACTACCTTATCCATATCGTGCGCAGCGAAGCGCGTAATTCTGTAAACTGCCATTTTTGTTCTCCGTGTTGGTTTTGATTAATGCGGCGTATTCCGCATAAGTGATCAAGTATAAAAGGTGACGCCTAGTTAGTAAATTAGATTGATGCCTAGAGAATAGTTAGCGTCGAGTGCGCCTTGTTTAGCCGTCAGGTTTTTTGTGATCTGGCTCATTAATGCTATTCGTTATACAATCACCTATATTTAATTAAATAATTATACACTTATGTTCAATGCGATTAACATTCCCTTCGATGCCGTCATGCTGTTCAACGTAGTAGACCTGAAAGAGGGCGTGACCATCGAAGATGTAGAATTAACACTAGGTGAGATGTGTAATGTGGTTAAAAATGCCTATGGCGATGAACAAGGTGGGTTTCTCGCAGGGCAGGTATTCAAGAATGCTGGATTCATTTCTGAGGAAGGATCATTCACTGACGACACAACGCGTAAGCAAGGTGATATCGCCATCGTAACCTACTGGCGATCATTCGAGCAGCACGAAAAATCTCATGCTGATAAGGCTTTTAAAGAAAAGTTTGGCGAGTTAATTGAGTTTTGTGATGACGCTTACGAAGTAGGTTACGAACTACTTTGGCAAGGTGAAACTGAAGGCTAAAGCCTTATTGATTGTTAAGATAAAAGTAAACTGATTCACGCTCTTTCCTGCTCAACGCTTGTTTTAGCTCTGCGTTAGAGTTCAATATGCTCTTAAATTGCGCCGCAGATATGTCATTCAAAAGCACACCGGCTAAGGCGCACGACTGGCATAAAACCTTTGCCTCCAGCACACGCTTACCCATAAGTTGTTTATTTTTGTAGTAGATCGCGTTACCGCTGTTACGTCCGTCGGCGTGATATTCACTGCCAGAAGAAAATGCGACTTGGCTAAATAGGGCAACTAACAAACCCGATGTCAGTACGCTTACTGATGTTAAGTTGAAATAGAGAAACCGCATCACCGCATCATTGCAGCTTTGTGGCTGTAGAGCACGACGCCAGTTGCAACGGATACGTTAAGGCTTGAGACGCTGCCATGCATAGGAATGCTGACCAATTCATCGCATTGCTCCTGTGTTAATCTCCTTAGCCCAGCGCCTTCAGCGCCCATTACGAACGCCACAGAAGCGGGGAAGTTTGATGCGCCGATTGGCGACGAACTGGCATCTGCCAAGCCAACCACCCATATGCCTAACTCTTTAATGAGCCGAAGTGTCCGCGCTAAATTAGTCACATAATAAACTGGCATTGAATCCGTCGCACCACTAGCGACGCGATGCACCGTTTCAGTCATTGGGCAGGCGCCGTCTTTTGGCGCAATGACCATATCGACTCCCGCGCCATCTGCGGTACGAATACAGGCGCCCAAATTGTGTGGGTCGGTAATTTGGTCGAGGACTAAAATAAACGGCGACGTTAGTTTTTTTAGCTCATTCGGTAGATCTTTTTCGTGCGGCATTTGCATCGGTGCTATTGTCAGTACGACTCCTTGGTGGTTGCCGTTGCCAGATACGGCATCTAACTCCTTACGCGTTGCTCGTTCGACATTAATACGTGCTGCTAATAAAGCTTGTAGTACCTCGTCTAGGCGAGCGTTACTATTAGTGCCATCTATCAGCGCACTGAGAATGGTATTGGGTGCGCGCTCTATCCTTGAGAGCGCTGAGTGCAAACCAAAAATCAGGTTTGCTCCAGCTTTACTATGAGCGCGGCTTTTAGGTTTCCCTCGACCGCTATGCGGTTGTCGAGCAGACTCTTTATTCGTCTTTACTTTGTCACTTCTTTCTCGCACGATTCTTCGGTTTATTTTTGGTGGTTGATGCCGCGTTCTTGTTCTTATTGGCTTTAGGGCCTGACTTTTTCTTCTTCTTTGGCTTAGGTGTCGACGGCTCTGAAGAAGGTTTCTTGCTAGGCCATATACTCGCTCCCTTACTCGAATCAGCAGAATGTTTTTTGCCTTTCTTGGCTTTACCTTTTGGCTTTTTTTTGCGCCTATCTCGCCAATTGTTGCTCTCTTGTGCTTCTTCCAACGCCAAAGCAAAATCAATTTTGCCAGATTGCGGATCAGCACTCACCACTTTTACCGCCAAGGTATCGCCTAAACGAAAACACTTTCCAGTACGCTCGCCCGTCATTTGAAAGCGGTTGGGGTCAAAATGAAAATAATCACTGCCCAATTGGGTTACGTGAATCAAGCCATCCACAAACACTTTGTCTAATTGAACAAATAGCCCAAACTCTTTAACACCACTAATTTTTCCGCTAAATTCCTCGCCGATATAAGCCTGCATAAACTCAGCTTTTAGCCAATCAGACACATCACGCGTGGCTTCGTCGGCGCGTCGTTCAGTGCGCGAACAGTGTTCACCCAATTGACTTAAGCTTTTGCCTTTTGGTCCGACTGATTCTGTCCCACCTTGATTCAGTGCATTACGAATGAGACGGTGCACGATTAGGTCTGGGTACCGGCGTATCGGAGAGGTGAAGTGTGTATATTGCGGATAATTTAGCGCAAAGTGGCCAGCGCTATCTGAGCCATAAACCGCTTGTTTCAGACTACGCAGCAATACCACTTGAATCAACGGAGCTAATTCAGCCTTCTCTTCAATCGCTTGCAATACCTGTGCGTAATGTTCAGCGCCAGGTTCATTTCCACCGTCTAAACGTAAACCAAAACCACTCAAGAATGAACGCAAATCGGTCAGACTTTCTTCATCAGGGCCTTCGTGATTACGATAAATACCAGCCTTGCAATGCTTGTCGATAAACTTGGCGGCGCATACGTTGGCGGCCAGCATGCACTCTTCAATAATACGGTGCGCCGGATTGCGATCGCGCTCTACCACAGATTCAATTTTTTGGTCCGCATTGAACAGGAATAATGGCTCTGGGAAATCAAAATCGATGGTGCCGCGCTGTTGGCGTTGGGCCATTAGTGTTTGATAAAAAGCGTATAAATCATCTAAGGGCTTGCATAGCTCACTTCGCTTCTTACGCGACTCGACGTCCTTATCAACTACGATTTTAGACATTTCGTCGTAAGTCAGTCTGCCATGTGAAAACATCACCGCAGGATAAAACTGATACGACTGAACGTTGCCATCAGCCGAATAATTAATATCACAAACCATGCAGTTGCGATCTTCGTCGGGTTTGAGCGAACAGATACCGTTAGATAATTCTTCCGGTAACATGGGTATAACTCGATTGGGAAAGTACACCGAGTTACCGCGTGCGTAAGCTTCGCTATCTAGCGCCATGCCCGGTTTGATGTAATGGCTTACGTCTGCGATTGCGACAATAAGGCGCCACCCGTTTGCCGTTTTCTCAGCAAACACCGCGTCGTCAAAATCACGCGCATCTGCACCATCAATGGTAACCAATGGTAGTTGTCGTAAGTCGGTGCGCGCTTTGTCGAGCTTAACTTTCTGCAAGCTGGCGCCCATCTGGTTTAGCTCTTGCTCAATCTCTTTATTGAACGTATGCGGTAACTCATGTTTACGAATAGCAATATCAGTTTCCATTCCCGGCGCAAACTGATTCCCGACTAGTTCGGTTATTTTGCCTACCACGCGCCGATGCTCTATTGGGTGTTTGGTGATTTTAACCACCACCACTTCGCCGTTTTTTGCGTCTAGGGTTTGCCCTTGAGGAATTGATATTTGTTGTGCATAGTGCTGATCGTCTGGGTCGACAAAATGCACGCCTGCTTCTTGGTAATAGCGGCCGATAATTTCTTTTTCAGGGTCGACAATGGCTTCGACAATAGCGCCTTCTTTGCGGCCTCTGCTGTCAATCCGTCGCACTACCGCCAACACTTTATCGTTGTGTAACACCTTTTGCATTTGACGAGGGTGCAAATACAAGTCGTCCCCGCCGTCATCAGGAATCACAAAACCAAACCCTTGAGCGTGGCCTAAAACCCTACCTAAGATCATGTCCATTTTTGTGGGCAAAGAGAGGCGCTTTTTGCGATCGAGCAATAACATGCCGCGCGCAGTCATGCGCTCTATTCGGCCTTCAAAACCAAGCCTCTCTTTTTTGGTAATTGAAAATGCCTCAAGTAGTTGGTCTAACTTCATTGGGGCGCCATGCTCAGTTAAGGCTTTGATAATGAGTGAGCGCGAAGGAACGGGCACACCGCTGCTGTCTGCACTACGATAATTTGATTTTTTTTGTTTAGTTGGTTTAGGCAAAAACTGCCTCCGTTATGTGAATTCGCTGCGTGAACATGTCCCTATTATGCGCTTAAATATTGACGCTTGCGAAGTGTTAAATTAGAGTTAGAGCGTTCATTCTGGTCGCTCCTTTGCCAAGATGGCGAAATTGGTAGACGCGCTAGCTTCAGGAGCTAGTTGGGGTAACCCAGTGGAGGTTCAAGTCCTCTTCTCGGCACCATAATGGGGGTAAGTTTATCAAATTCAATATTATATTCGCTTGGTGCGTGTTGAGATTATCTAAAAAAGAGACCTTAAACAGATTGTACTAAGTTGATGACACGAGGTAACCAATGCGCGAAACATATCATGGCAGGTGCTTTTGTAAAGCAGTTAGGTTCGAAATCGATACACCTATTGTCTCTAGTGTTAATTGTCATTGCGAGAGCTGTCGACGTCAATGTTCTGCGCCGATAACGACATACATAGGCGTTCCAGATGCACAATGGAGATGGACAGGAGAGCCAACTAAGGTTTTCAATTCGTCCCCAGGCGTGGAAAGAACCTTTTGTGAACACTGCGGTACACCGATCTCTTTTCGGTCAGAGAACTTATCTGGAATAATGCACTTTTATGCAGCAGCATTAGAGCGCCCTGAGACGTTTGAACCTCAACTACACGTTGCCTATGAAGAAAAGCTTTCGTGGTTAAATATAGATGATGATTTGCCAAAACGAAATGGACCAGAATATCTTTAACAAATCTATTCCTATTCTCACTGGATGGGTCGAAACCAGTACCTCGCTCAAGTGAATCCATATAGAACAGGGTTCATATCGCATGGGATGCGCCGAGTTTATATACTCCTAAACTTAGAGTAGTCAGAACCAAAAAAAGCCCCACCAAATGGTAGGGCTAATAGATGTTTAGTAACAACAAGTGAGTATATTACGTATTTAATACACGATAAGCTAGCTGGTAGATGTTATAGGTAAACACATCTATTTGATAAAAAAGGTCGCTGTTGTACCGCTGGCTCTCTTTCGAGAGGGCGTCATCAGCAAAACTTTGGTGCTACTCTATATGCCAGAGACCTAGTTAGGTTTTTGATTCTGCATTAGCTAAAAAAAGCCTTTGAATCACTCGGATCTCATACTCTACATATTAGAGTACAGAGGTCCGCCGCCACCTTCTGGTGGAACCCACACTATATTTTGCGTTGGGTCTTTAATATCACAGGTTTTACAATGTACGCAGTTTTGGGCGTTTATTTGCAACACCTCTTTATCGTCTTCCTGCACGATTTCGTAAACGCCTGCTGGGCAGTATCGAGACTCTGGCGAGTTGTAAAGCGCCAAGTTAGTATCAATTGCGACTGCGGGATCTTTTAGCGTTAAGTGCGCTGGTTGATTCTCTTCATGATTGGTATTCGATAAATACACGGAAGACAACCGATCAAACGTTAACTTACCATCGGGTTTTGGATACTCGATAGGGGCGCAGTCTTTCGCTGGCTTTAACGTGGTGTGATCTTCATGGTAGCTCATAGTCCACGGCTCTTTGCCCTTAGTGATGTAGGCCACTAAAGCTGCGTTAGCCATGCCGAATAAAAAGCCTTTGTTAAAACCGGGGCGAATGTTACGGACCGATTTAAGCTCATTATGTAACCATGAATCTTCAATGGCTTTTGCATAGCCTTCAAGGTCTGCTTCGCTTTCACTATTCAGAAACTTGAAAGCAGTTTCTGCTGCCACCATGCCGCTTTTCATGGCAGTGTGGGTGCCTTTAATCTTTGGGGTGTTTAGAAAGCCAGCCGCATCGCCAATGAGTAATCCGCCGCCCACGTGTAAATGTGGAATAGACTGAAAGCCACCTTCTGAAATGGCGCGTGCGCCGTAAGAAACGCGTTTACCACCTTCAAGTTGTTTTCTAACGGCAGGATGAGTTTTAAATCGTTGAAACTCTTCAAACGGACTTAAATATGGGTTGCTGTAATCTAAACCCACTGCAAAGCCTACAGCAATTTGGTTTTTGTCCATGTGATAGGCAAAACCGCCGCCATAGATGTTGCTATTTAACGGCCACCCGATACTGTGGAATACGTCGCCTTCATTGTGTTGTTCATCGGGTACTTCCCAGATTTCTTTAATGCCCAGCGCATACGATTGCGGTTGTTTGCCGTCGCGTAAATTAAACTTGTCTATTAGTTGGCGACTTAAAGAACCGCGACAGCCTTCGGCAAATAAGGTGATTTTGGCATGTAATTCCATGCCTGGGTCATAATTGCCAGATTCAGTGCCATCCTTATTGATGCCGCTAGCGCCTGTTGCGATACCCATGCAGCGTCCGTTTTCATCATATAGCACTTCAGTGGCAGCAAACCCCGGGAAAATATCGACACCTAAGTTTTCAGCCTGTTCGCCCAGCCAGCGTGTTAATAATCCTAAGCTCGCGACATAATTGCCCTCGTTATGCATTTGCGGAGGTGTAGGTAACTTAATGGCTTTGCTTTTGGTGAGATAGACCAGCGAATCTTTCTTGACGTCAGATTTTAGCGGCGCACCCATTTCTTTCCACTCAGGAAGTAATTCGCTCAGCGCGCGTGGTTCAATCACGGCTCCAGCAAGAGTGTGCGCGCCAACTTCAGCGGCTTTTTCAACCACGCAAATAGATTGCTCTCGGCTTTGTTCTTGGTTCAATTGCGCAAGGCGTATAGCAGCGCTAAGGCCAGCTGGCCCTGCACCCACAATCACCACATCAAAAGGCATTGATTCGCGTGTCATAGAAATAATTCGGTGAAGTTAACAATTTACCGACTACAAACTTAATTAAGTAGCAGTCGGAATGTATGGGGATTCTTACAGAATAATCTGAATATTGGAATTTATTTTGCTTAGCTTGGCCCCTAAGGTCAATAGGCTTTCCGTTAGCAGGCTAGAGAATGTCGCCAACTGTGTAGTTAAAACCCAGCCAATAGCTTTTTCACTGTACAATAGTTATATAAATGGTGATTGCACGTCCCTAATCACGCATGGACATGAGATGGAATTCGCGCCGTGTTGCGCTATCTTAACATCAACGCTTTTATAATTACCTATGACAAAGTTTTGTATAACGATGATGCATCTTGCTGGATTGGCTAGTGCTGTACTAGTGCTATTTTGCAGCCCATTATTGGCTGCTTCGCAAACAGAACCTGCAACAACCATTTTTGAAATCGCTCCTTCCTCGCAAAGAGTTAGCCCATTACACCAAGCCGATTTGCAGCCCATCATTGATGTCGATATTCAAACTTTAAAATCAATAAAAAAAGGGCAATCCGCCTATTTTGATCTGGGCAATGGACGTCAGGTAAAAGGGTTGCTAGTTCGAGACCAGTTTATTGATGTAGATGCAAATCAAACTAAGACATTGTTCTCATTGGGCGTAGGCAAAGGGAGTATTGAGTTTAATTTTCGTGCCAGCCAGCTTAAGTCGATGACAATGCACGACTTTGAACAATTCGGCCACCCTCGGGTATTTCAGAGTCAATTCGATGCCGATGGCCGTGGTGATTTTGTCGAAATGAATCCGCACCAGCATTTTTGTATTCATATGCCTACCGATTCACAGGCCAGTGCAGCTAGCCGAGCGCCCTCCGCTATAGCGTTAGCACAAACCCCAGAGGAGGCAGTTTTGCGAACGCTGCAAGGAAGGCCGACTGCGAACAAAGTGCTTTACATCAATTATTGGGGCGGGGTTTTAGATAACACCAGCTGGAATGTAGACTATACCGCAGATGCTGCTATTTCCTATGCGCCCTTTAATGTGTCCGGTAGTTCTAGCGAGTTTGACTTGTCTGAACGGCATTTAATGTGGTTTGCTTGGCATGAAGTGGTAGAAGATTACGCGCAGTTTGATGTTAATGTCACCACCGACCAGCAAGTTTATGCGGCAGCGTCAGCAGAAGACCGATCAATGATCATCGTCACCCCTAGTGATGCTTGGTTCCCTCCAAGCGCGGGTGGAGTCGCGTATTTAGATAGTTTTGGTAGTAACTACCGCGGCATTGGGTGGGCATGGAATCTCAGCGCAGGTTCGCTTGGCGGCACTATTTCCCATGAAACAGGGCATCAACTGGGGTTGTATCATGATGGAGGTAGTGCCAACCCAAATTATTATTCTGGGCATGGCAGCTGGGGGCCAATAATGGGCGCGCCGTTTAATCAGGCTTATGTGCAATGGAGTAAGGGGGAATATACAGGGGCCAATAACTATGAAGATGACATAAGCATTATCGGCAGTGTGCTGGGCACGGGCAACGATGCAGTAGGAGATACCCCTCTTGATGCCTATCCGTTATCCACTTCATCTACTGCGCAATCATTTATCACCGCGCAGGGTAACAGCGCAGCTGATACCGATGTGTTTAGCTTTACCTTGCCCGTCGCTGACAACGTGACCGTCAACGTTGCACCGTTATTGGGCTTAGAGGCTGAAAACCTTGGGACTAACTTATCACTGACAGCAACCCTAAATGGTCCAAGTACGGGTTTACCTTTTACTGCGTCTCCTACACTAAGCCCAACAACGAATGCCTTAGAGTTTTCAGGTTTGTTGGCTCCGGGTCAATATACGGTGACAGTTACCGCGCAAAGCCTTAATGCCGATTGGACAACTGGTTTTGGTGAATATGGCAATGGGGGTTTGTACCAAGTATCGGTAACTTCCAGCGTGCTTGAGCCTGACCTTGTTACAAGTTTAAATATCAGTGATAAGGATGTATACGGTGGGCAGATTTTAGCATTGTCTGGGCAGATCGTTAACATCGGTGCAGCGACGGCTTTAGACTCTAGTTATTCTTTGGTGATGTCAACAGATGACCAGATTGAAAGTAGCGATACTATCGTCTCCGGGCACACCGCTTATTCGGTTATAGCGCCGAGACAAGTCATATTAACTTCTGCAGAAGCTGTCGCTCCGAACATGAGCGACAGTATCTGGTACGGAATATGTATGTCAGCAGCAATGGGAGAAAGCATTGTTAGCAATAATTGCTCTAACGCGGTTGAGGTGCAAGTAACCGCCGCCACGCAAGATATAGATATCGCTGCCGCAACAGATACAGATGTTAATGTCGCTGAACTAGATTGGCAGCGAGGCGGTGATACGTCATTTTATCGGCAAACGGCAGACTATTTTGAGGATAACGATGCAGCGCGAAGCGGTATTGTCGCTGACAACGAAGTAAGTTATTTACAAACGACAGTGATGGTTACAGAATCTAGCTTGATCACTTTCTATTGGAAAGTGAGTTCCGAATTGAACTTTGATTACTTTACGTTCTACGTTGACAACGTAGAGATCACTAAAATTAGTGGGGAACAAGACTGGGTGAAAGTGGGCCATGTTTTACCCATCGGACAACATACGCTTAAGTGGGTGTACGCCAAGGATGCATTTGCAAAGGAAGGGCAGGATGCTGCTTGGCTTGATAGTTTTCTATTGGTTGATAAGCATGTTTCGATTGAAGCACAAAGCGCTAATAAACCTGAAGGTGATACGGGGGTGACGGATTATTCTTTTACACTGCAAAGGACGGGTTCGACTGCGCAAGTAGCTTCGGTGAGGTACACGGTTAGCCCAGCGTTGACAAATGGCGCGCAAGCTAGTGACTTTGGTGGTGTGTTTCCAACGGGGTCACATACTTTTGCAGTAGGGCAATCGACATCGGTGCTTAATATTGGTGTGTCAGGCGATTATGAGCTTGAACAAGATGAACATTTTGTTGTGACGCTTTCTCAACCACTTAATGTGTCTTTGTTCCCTCAAATGAGTAGTGCGCAAGGTAGTATTTTGAATGACGAATCAGATTTAGATGGCGACTTGGTCGTAGATGCGCTTGACAATTGCCCGTTGGTCGCTAATGCGTCGCAGGTGAATACTGATCTGAATATTCCCGACGGTGATTTGTTGGGTGATGCCTGCGACACGGATGACGATGCAGACGGCGTTATAGATTCACAAGACAATTGTCCGTTGGAGAGCAATCCGACGCAAGCAGCCATTTGTGAGTTGTGTATGCCGATTAAAGTAGGTGATGGGAAATTTGCCCTTATTTGCTTATAAACTTGCACGATAGCTTGATAAAATCAGCGGCTATTATTGATAACTTGCCCGTTCTATGATTGATCAACAATTCGTTAATTTCGCCAATGAATTGGCAGATGTAGCTAGGTCAGTTACGCTAAAGTATTTTCGCCAGCCATTGCAGATTCACAGCAAAGATGATCGCTCTCCGGTTACCATCGCTGACCAAGAAACGGAAGCCAGTATGCGGGCGTTAATTCTTCAACGTTACCCTGAGCATGGGTTTTATGGCGAAGAAACTGGACAGCATCAATCCGACTCTGAATGGACATGGGTGATTGACCCGATTGATGGCACCACCAGTTTCTCAACGGGTAAGCCCACTTTCGGCACATTGGTAGCGTTACTGCACCATGGTCGGCCGGTGTTAGGTTTAATCGATCATGCTGCGTTAGATGACCGCTGGGTAGGTGTTGAAGGGCGACAAACCACTTTTAACGGCGTTTCAGTGTCGTGCAATGCGGTCACTGAATTATCAGCTTCCTCGGCATTTACCACGACAACCAAAATGTTTGATGTTGCCACTACAAAGCGCTATCACGCTTTAGTCAATGAATGTAAATTCGGGGTCTTTGGCGGAGATTGCATGGGGTATGGACTATTAGCGTCGGGGTATACTGAAATAGTAGTAGAGGCCTCCTTGCAGCCTTATGATTTCATGGCGGTGGCGCCTGTGGTTACTGGCGCAGGTGGCGTGATAACTGATTGGCAAGGCAATGCAATCAGCTTGCAAACGGGGGATCAAATTTTGGCTACCGCCAATCCACAGCTACACCAAAAAGCATTACAGCAATTGAACGCTTAACATTTTGCTTAAGCAGTCGCGGCCTCAAGTTCTGCCTCTGTTACAATCGCTTGTTAATAGGTTGATCGCAACGCGGGCAACGAGGATAAAACAAAAAGAAGTTATTATGACTGAGCAAACGCAAATTCTGATCGGCGGGGCCGATGGTAGGCAAGTTTTCCTAAACGCAAGTATGGCTAATCGCCACGGGATGATTGCAGGGGCAACGGGGACAGGAAAGACCGTTACGATGCAAATACTTGCCGAGGGCTTTTCGCGTATCGGTGTGCCTGTTTTTATGGCCGACGTCAAAGGAGATGTTTCAGGACTCGCCATAGAAGGTAAGCCACATCCAAAAGTGGATGAGCGTATCGAAGCAATCGGTATTGATGGGTTTACACTGCGTGGTAATCCTGTGGTGTTTTGGGACATGTATGGCGAAAAAGGCCATGCCGCTCGTACCACTATTACCGAATTAGGCCCATTATTGATTTCAAATTTAATGGAGCTAAACGAAACCCAAGAGGGGGTGTTATATGCGGCCTTTAAGCTTGCGGATGACGAAGGCTTGGCATTGCTTGATCTGGAAGACTTACAGGCGCTACTCAATTGGATGTCTCAAAACCGTAAGGAGTTGATTGGCGAATACGGTAATTTCACGTCGGCTAGTATCGGGGCTATTCAGCGATCATTGCTGGTGTTGGAAGAGCAAGACGGCGAAAAATTACTCGGCGAGCCTGCTTTAGACTTCAACGATTTAATGAATATTGATTTCTCTGGAAACGGCGTAATCAACATTATGGATGTCACCACCATCTTGTCAAAAGGGCCAAAGCTATATTCGACATTTTTACTGTGGTTGCTTTCAGAGTTGTTTGAAAATCTGCCTGAAGTTGGCGATTCTGATAAACCTAAGTTCGTACTGTTTTTTGACGAAGCGCATTTATTGTTTGATGATGCGCCTAAAGCCTTATTAGACAAAATCGAGCAAGTGGTGCGTCTTATTCGTTCTAAAGGGGTCGGCGTTTATTTTGTAAGCCAAAGCCCATTAGACATTCCAGAAGATGTGCTTGGGCAATTAGGCATGAAAATTCAACATGCTTTGCGTGCCTTTACCCCAAAAGAGAAAAAGGCGGTAAAAATGGTGGCGGAGAATTTTAGAGAGAACCCTGAATTAGACACACTGGCAGCCATTACAGACGTTGGCGTGGGTGAAGCGTTAGTGTCGGTATTAAACGAAAAGGGCGCGCCCAGTGTAGTAGAACGTACGCTTATTCGACCTCCTGAATCACGTATTGGGCCGCTGGATGAGGCCGAGCGTCAAACCGTAATGTCACGCTCACCAATGCGCGGTCGTTATGATGAGGAAATTAACCGAGAATCTGCGCAGGAGTTATTGAAGGTGCGGGCTGAAGTTAAAATGAAGAAAATGGAAGAGCTAGAATTACAAAAAGAAACAGAAAAAGCAAAGAAGAAAAGTACGGGCGGCTATAAGCGTCAAACAGCCGGAGAGGCAATGCTTAAAAGTGTTGTTCGTTCTGTCGGTAGCCAATTGGGCCGCAGAGTCGTGCGCGGAATTCTGGGCTCGCTCTTCGGTGGCAGGTAGAGCTACGGCCATGACCAGCTATAGCGGAAATGTACGCAAGATGCGTACTCAACACGACTCTGTGGTGCAGTACACCTTGCCTATAGGTGAGGAACTAGTGGCAATGAACTCGCTCATTGGTCAAACGCTGCAAGTGACTTTTAGTGGTGAGATTCATTGTATAAACTGTGGACGTAAAACCAAAAAAAGTTTCCAGCAGGGCTATTGTTTTCCGTGTATGCGCAGCCTACCCGAAACCGATCAATGTATTGTGCGGCCTGAAACCTGCCATTTTCACCTGGGAACTTGCCGGGACTCAGAGTGGGGAGTTAAAAATTGCATGCAAGACCACTATTTGTATTTTGCAAATTCGTCGGGGTTAAAAGTCGGGATAACACGGGGAACGCAAATTCCAACACGTTGGATGGATCAAGGGGCGACAGAAGCGTTGACGGTATTGCGTGCACCGAGCCGCTACAAAATTGGTCAATTAGAAGTGTTGTTTAAGAAACATTTAAATGACCGTACCGACTGGCGCAAAATGCTTAAAGGGGTTTCCGAATCGATTGATTTGCAAGCCAGACGTGATGAGACTTTGGGGCTAATTCGTAGTGAGTTGGACGATGCTCAAAACGAATTAGGTTGGGAGTTTTTACATGAAGGCGAGCTACAAACATTTAACTATCCTGTGGATATCTATCCAGAGAAAGTGACCAGTCTAAACTTAGATAAATCCCCCGCGTTCACTGGAGCGTTGCAAGGCATAAAAGGGCAGTATCTTATTTTTGATGTTGGTGTTATCAACATTCGTAAGTACGCGGGCTATAACTTGAGTATCAAACTTTGTTAGCTCCGTATTAACCGCCAGAGCTTGGCTTTGTTTCGGCTTTGCGAGTGGCGCTATAAAATGCAATGGCTAAGCCCGTAATGATCAGAGCCATTCCGATGAGTTGATATGTTTGCGGTGCTTGTTTGAGGAAAATTAGTGACAGGATCACCGTAAATACGCTGAGTAAAGGAATAAACAAACTGGCTATATTGGCGCCCCCTAAGGCAACGCCCTGTTGCCAGAAATACAACGAAATAAGGGACGGGAATATTCCAACATAAGCAATTATCCAGAACGTAGCAGTAGTCCAGACGATAGGTGCGTGATGGGCTTGTTCGATTAAAAACAAAGGTAAGCACGCTAGCCAACCGAAACAAATCTGACAAGCTAACAGCGTGGTACTAGGGAAATCGCCAGTGCGCCACTTTTTCAGCAATACAGAATAAAATGCCCAGCAAACAACCGAGCCGACGATGAAGATATCGCCTGGGTTATATTGAAAATGCAGCACACTCAGTACGTCACCGCGCGTTACTACCCATAGCACTCCCAAAATAGATAAGCACAGCCCGATAAATTGCCAAGGCGTAGGTGTTTCTATACGGTAGGCAAAGCTCAGTAACAAAATGCCCAACGGCATACTTGCTTGTATGATACCTGCATTATTTGGGCTAGTATAATTCAGCCCCCAATACAGCAATGAAGGAAAGAGGGTAACGCTGAGCAGGCCAAGGATAAATAGTTTGAGCCATTGCGCACGAATTTGCTGGCGCAGTGCCCACAAACTTTTATGCGTAATAGCGACAACGATTAAAGCGGCAATGCTCCAGCGGAAAAAGCTGAGGCTAAAAGGTCCAATCAACGGTGCTGCTTTGCTGCCGACAATGAAATTGCCCGCCCATAACATAGGGGGAATGACTAATAGCAGGAATATTTTGGCGTTCTTAGTTAAATCCGGCATTAGGGTAAGAAGGGAATATGATGTCGATACACTCCCAAGATCGACTTAGTCGTTATCGGTTAATCCAGCGCCCGCACCCGCTAATCTAGAAGCTTCGGTAGCCGGAGCATAAGTCTTTCCTGCATAGTCTTTTAGCGTTTGTATGTAAGTTTGATCGCTATCGGGCACGCGCGTCAGCAGTGAGGTTGTTTGAGGTGGTTGACCAGACGAGAAATGGCATATTGCTTGCTCAGCCAACAACTTATTCTGCTGGTCTGCGTGTTGCAGGGTGGTTGCATCAAGGTGGACTTTGCAGTCTTCCCAAGTGACCTGAACGGCTTGGCTTGAAGACTGTCCAATAAATGGTAGCAATAAAATCGGCTGACGAACACGCGCTATGCCAGCGTTAACGTGTGCAATGTAGTCGAAGCCGAAGTCTAGCATGGCGCAACCCAGCAAGATCGGGCAGTAGACCGCTTGCGAATTATTTGGGTCGGTAAAAAATTGGTTAATGTCAGTTAACTGATTTTGATTAGTTTCTCGCCAAATTAAATAGTCGCTTAAACCTCTCACCCCCGGTGCGTTGTTTGCTTGCAACCATTCTATCGAAGCGCCCACTTCTTCTGCCAAGCCCCAGCTAAACCCGGCTCCTTTTGCAGCTTTAATTGTGAGTGCTTTAACCTCACCAATAGACCAACTCATTAAGATGTTAGCGGTGGATAGGCGCACTCGTCCGGATCCATGGATGAGAGTTCATGAGGAAAAGGTGTGCCTTGGTACATTGTGATGCGCACCCATCGGTCCGATCGCGGATCAAACTTAGTTGCGCCGAAGAAAGATAATTTGCAGCGCAGTAAATCGATGGGCAGTACTTCAGCATCAATCGTATTATTACGCACTTCTGCGTATTCAAGCTGTGTGGTCAATTGAACGCGTCGAATGACGTGTCTGTGCTCTGGGTGTTGCAATAAAAAGGCGGCAATAGGTTGTTCTGCTGGCCAGTTTTGCAAATCAATATAAGCACGCTTGATGTCACGACCTGGGCATAGCGGTTGTTCGTAAGGCTCTATGGGCTCTTCATGGCGCTCACCTAAGCGCGGTTCGAGCTTTTCTTCGGAAACATACCAAACGCGAGCACAGGCTTTTTTATCTTCATAATCAATGTCTAAGGTCCATTGGTATTCTTTTTCTAATAGGGCAATCATTTGTTGAATGGTTTGTTTGCCATCTATCTTGAAGTAGCTTTTTTCGTCCGAACACATCGTTTGTGAAAGTGAGTCGATCAACTCACCGTAGGGTTCGAGCAATAGAGACACCACTTGTTCTTGACCTTCTAAGCTTAAGTGTTGCTCAGCCCACAGATACAAGGCATTCCAGCTATAAGGTTTTTTAAGGTCTGTAGCGCCTAAATACTGATTCAGCGCTACAAAATCCGTATGTAGACCCTTTATTTTTTCGGCTTGGCCGACGTGATCAACTGTCCAATGTTGTGCGTTAATATGTGCGCGGGCAACACGATTTAGAAAAGCTTCGATATGCCCAAGGCTTGCATGGCTGATGTTGCGAATCTGCGCTAAGGCAGTTTCACGTGCATTGATCCATGCGTGAATTAACGAAGGATGGAACAGTAGAAATGGCGCCATGCCTAAGCCCGTAGAATTGCCTACGCCAAAACTTCGGCGGATGGTCGGCTCTAGCGTGACTACCGTACTCGGTGAGCGTGCCTGCGCCATGTGTTCTACTAGGTCGAGCACATACGCCCTAATCAGCCATACGGCTAACAATTCTGGTTGAAATGAACCAATGAACTCAGGTCGATCCGCCCACACTTGTCGGTCTGCTGCGCCGAACTTACTAGAACCATATACCGCAGAGGTTCGCATTAAGTAACCTGTTTGGTCGATGCGCGATTGTTCAGGTTGTTGCCCTTTACTTAAGCAATCAATCACGTATTCGAATAAGCGAACTGAACGATTAGCGCGGGCCAACACAAACTCAGAATCACTAATACGGCCTGCTTCTTGAAGTGGCACGTTTTCAGAAAGGCGCTGGATATCAGCTTCAGTTGGTACGCCATCATATAAGGCGAACGTTGAGTCCCAAGCCTGCGCGATAACGCGGTCTGAGCGCTGATCGGCAGGGAGGTCATGTGCAAACGCCACTAATGTATATACACAGTTGGGGCCGGTTGCTTGATAAGTCGCGACGCCTACCCCG
This sequence comes from Candidatus Poriferihabitaceae bacterium, assembly GCA_965237995.1. Taxonomy (GTDB): domain Bacteria; phylum Pseudomonadota; class Gammaproteobacteria; order Arenicellales; family Poriferihabitantaceae; genus JAAELZ01. Next base: position 22,541 of record CBDEGO010000005.1, on the reverse strand, counting down.
TTACCATCGATGCGCCAAACTGGACGAGAAAACTGCCATTGTTCATTTTTCAGGCGACGTAGCAACACGCGCATAAAGCTTAAACGTGTTTGATGAAAGCAGCCCATGCGGCTTAATTGCATCACCTGTGAGGCTGGGCGTGTAGGAAGGGGGTTAGTGTCTGCTGCAATTGACATAAAAGGCATGCCTTGTAAAAAAGTAAATATGGCTGCTACCGATTGTAGTTGAAGAATTCAAATAGCCAAGTAAAAAAGCCGAGTTTGACTTAGTTTATCTTAATCACTGTTTAGTTTTTTGTAATCAGGCCACCGATTGAACGACACTTTATAGTTGATCCGTATCAGCATGCTGGTGTTTGCCTGTTTTGAAAGCGGCAACTTGTTCTTCTGTTGCGGGGTGCTGATGTTGCTGTTTCCAATCTTGGTAAGCCATTCCGTAGACCATATGCAGGGCGTCGTCGTAAGATAAGTCCCCACCTTGCTTATCACTGGCCGTTTTCACCCATTTGCTTAAGCAGTTTCTACAAAACCCCGCCAAATTCATGATGTCAATGTTCTGAACGTCAGAACGTTTTTGTAAATGAGTAACCAAGCAGCGGAATGCGGCTGCTTGAATTTCAATTTCGGTTTGTTTGTTCATAGGGTGCTTAAGTTAGATTGCTATATCCGATTGACTGGCCTGTAAGGAGGGCGTCTCAACGTCTGTTTGCAGGTCTATTTCAACGGATTTATTTTTCGGTAATGGATTTAAATCTGTACGCATATTCTGCATTGAGATTAAGTGCGCTGCGACAGAAATGGCTATTTCAACGGGTTTTTTCCCTTTCACCATCGGTAAGCCGATAGGGCAGGTAATTCCGCTTATTTCTTTACTTGAAAAGCCTTTTTTGCTCAGACGCTTGTTGAATTTAACTTTTTTTGCTTTTGAACCGATTAAGCCACAAAAAAGAAAATCTCCCCGAGTTAGAATGGCTTCGCAAAGCGCTTGATCGATAGCGTGATCATGGGTCATGATCAAATATTCAGCATTAGCGGGGCAAGCATCAACGTCTAAATCTAGTTTGTCCAACCGCATGGTGTGCACGTTAGCAGGAATAGTGTCTGGGAATATATCGTCTCGTGAGTCATACCAGTGTATTTGATAATCGAGAGAGGACAGTAAAGGCACTAGCTCTTTGGCAATGTGTCCTGCACCAAACAATACTAAGTGAGCCATTTTGCGTTCGAAACACTCAAACAGCAGAGTGACTACACCGCCGCAACATTGTTTTAAATCTTTGCCAAGATTAAAGGTTTGTATGTGCTGAACATTGTCACCATTGCGCAGCAACACGCGGCTAATATTGGTTGCGATATGCTCCAATGAACCGCCGCCAATGGTGTCGTAGCTTTGGTCATGACTGACGACCATTTTGGTGCCAGAATCTCTGGGGCTCGAGCCTTTGGTATGTAAAACAGTCACTAAACAATAAGGCTTTCCTTGGGCGTGTAGGTCAATAATAGCGTCAGTCCAGATCATAGTCTGATGTGTGTAACGGTCAATTAAAGGTAGTCTTACTGCGTTGAAGGTGAGGCGATGATCAATAACAGTCCGCCGACGATGGCGATGTTTTTAAAGAATACGAATTGCTGCATTTGGTTACCTAAATCGCTATGAAAAATAAAGGCGGTTGCTAAAGAAAACGCCGCTAAAATACAGGCAGCGATGCGCGCATTCCAGTTGACGATAATCATCAGACTGCCTATGATTTCAAAGAAAATAACAAGGGGTAATATAAGGCCAGATATCCCAACGGACTCCATGTAGTCCTGAGTGCCGGTGAAGCCGGTTAATTTGTTGACGCCCGCAATCAGAAAAACACTGGCCACCAAGCACCGACCAGCCATATGCACCATATGGATTTGCTTGGGTGACAATGACGCTGTGCTAGTCATCTAGTAGAAGCAAATAAATTGGAGTTATGATTGGTATTTTCAGGTCTGGAATATGTTGAAATATGAAATCAAGCATCGCAGAAATTCTAGCGTACACGGTATACCCACCAGATACTTGACAGTTAGGGCCCCAGCTGACGACACCGAGTAATTGATATTGATTGCTAGATCGCAAATTCACCATTGGGCCACCGCTGTCTCCAACGCAACCACCGGTTAGGGGTTGTGAGCTACCATAACCCGCGCAAATCATTTGTTGGGTGATTGTGTTGATGCCGTTTAAATAAGCGGCGCACGCTGCCTCAGAAACTATGGGCATGGTGATCTGTCGTAAACCTGTAGGGAAGAAAGCTGACCGATCAGGTCGATCTGCTTGACCCCAACCTATCGTAGTGGATAGCGGCGAAACACTACTCTCGTTGCCAATCGGGCCTTGGTATATTTTTATAGGTGTCAAGGATGAGGGGCTAGTTAATTCAATTAATGCTAAGTCGTAATTGTTAGCAAGGGGTTGATAGTTTGGATGAGTGATAATTCTCTTTATTGTGATGCTTTCTGTTGGTGTGTCGTTAAACAAATTGGTCACACCGGTGACAATGTTTAGCTTATTAGTACCGACTGGTGTAGTTGTCGTTATCCCGTTTACCGTTTCGGTGTTATTTACACAATGCGCCGCTGTAATAACCCAGGTTGCTGCAATTAAGCTACCACCACAAAATTGTCCAAGATAATTGTTCGCAGCGTTGGCTGAAACTAAGGCGACGAGAAAGGGCCACGCGTTATTTTGTGATGGTGTGCCACCAACGATATAACCGACTTCCGGTTCGTCAATAAACTCTTCGCTTGCTAAACTCTGGCGGCTAATCGTTATGATCAACAGGCTGAATAACGCTAACTTTACTAACTTAATTGCAAGATGCGCAGGGTGTTTGATTGGCGAACAGCCTAAGTTTGAAAATATGGTCAACATAGAATGATAAATAGGAATTAAGGGCCTACTAGAGATTACCACAGATATTGCTGAATGATGGGCAGGAATAGTGGGCTCAGGCCTTACAGGCCAAGCGCTTAGCCGCTTGAGTGTGTTTAGCAAGCAATTGCTCTAGATCAATGTCGACTAACTTTCGGTCACGTACGCGCCATTCACCGCCGACTATCACTTGGTCTGCTTGGTGAGTGCCGCAAAGAACAATGGCTGCAAGCGGGTCGCCCGCCCCGCTAAATCGCGGTTCATCGAGAGCAAAAAGTGCCAAGTCTGCCATTTTTCCGACAGCGAGTTCGCCGATGTCGTCTCGACCTAGGCATTGCGCCGAACCTTTGGTGGCCCAATGCAATACTTTGTTATGCGATATTTGGTCGGCTTGGTAGTTTAGCCGCTGTAGTAAAAAAGCTTGTCGAACTTCTTGTATCAAGTTAGATCCATCGTTGGATGCAGAGCCGTCGACACCTAGGCCAATTGGGCAGCCGGCGGCCTCCAGCGCGAGTGTTTGGCATAGACCTGAACTGAGCAGCATATTCGAGCTAGGGCAGTGTGCAATTCCTACTCGTGCTTGGCCAAGCCGCTTGATTTCATCCTCATTAAAGTGGATGCCATGGGCCAGCCAAACATCTGACTCTAGCCAGCTGACTCGTTCAAGATAGTCTACCGGACGGTCGCCAAATTGTTTCAAGCAAAATATGGTCTCGTCATCTGTTTCGGCCAGATGCGTGTGTAAGCGTACTTGATGGCGCCTAGCTAATAGTGCGGTTTCTTGCATTAGTGCTTCGCTGACACTAAAGGGCGAACAGGGCGCTAAGGCAATTTGCAAAGTACTGCCCGCTTTAGCATCGTGATAGCTAGAGATAACCCTCTCGCAATCATCTAAAATGGTCTGCTCATCCTGCACCGTGTTGTTAGGTGGTAAGCCGCCCTGATCTTTGCCTAAACTCATTGATCCGCGAGTTAGCATTGCGCGAATGCCTATTTGTTTGATGGCTGCCACTTGGCAGTCTAAGGCTTGCGGCGCTGCTTGCGGAAAAATATAGTGATGATCGCTGGCAGTGGTGCACCCTGAAAGTAATAATTCCGCTGCTGCAAATTGTGTTGAGATGTGAATCATCTCCTCGTCGAGCCCCGCCCAAATTGGATACAAGCTCTGTAACCACGGAAACAGTTTTTTATCTAATGCCGCGGGCATTGCTCGAGTCAGCGTTTGATAAAAATGATGATGGCTGTTAATTAAGCCAGGGATAACGACATGGCCAGATGCATCGAAGTGAGCGTCAATAGGGTGCGAGGGTGTACAGCCTGAAGCGACTAGCTCGATGATGGTGTCACCTTCAATGACGATGCCATTTTTCGCGTCGTGTTCGTTGGCCGTATAAATGGCTAGCGGGTTTTTAATCCAAGTTCGCATTATTATGTGGGGGTGTTTAGTGTAATCGAGTGTTTAGATAATGAACGTGCAAGAAGCAAGTGCGATTAGACTCAATTTCATCTTAAATTAATAGTGCTGACCAGTACGCAACGGGGTGGCTAAATTTTATTCTGGATGTGGCAAACGGATAAGTGATATGTTCGTTGGCTAATTTTATGGCGCTTTTCTAGGTTAAGGAAGGCGTTTCGTTTAGAATAGTACTAAATAAGCCAGCGGTGTATGTTGGTTTTTTATTACATGCTTTTAAAAAAACAATATTTCATGAAGCAAGATTTAATTAGAGCTTGCCGTAGTAAACGGGTGTTTACCATCATTGATCGCCTTTTATATATGCACCACGGTTGAATAATAAACCTTGTAAAAATACCAAACCCAAATGACTCAAGCCCAACAGCCTAACTTGATAGAATTGCGCGCAATGCGCAAGATGTATCCGGGGTGTTTGGCAAATGATGACATTGATTTGGCCATTAAAAGTGGAGAAATTCACGCATTGCTTGGTGAAAATGGAGCAGGTAAATCCACCCTCGTTAAAATGATTTACGGGGTGTTGAAACCAGATTCAGGGCAAATATTATTTGAAGGTCAACCGGTTGATATCGTAAACCCTGCTAAAGCAAGAGAGCTGGGTGTGGCCATGGTTTTTCAGCATTTTTCTTTGTTTGATTCGCTAACCGTGGTTGAAAATATCGCTTTGGGTATAGGGCAAAAAAGCGGCTTAGAACAACTTGCCACAGACATAGAGTCTATCTCTGAGACATACGGATTACCCTTAGACCCGCATCGCCATGTGTATAGCTTGTCGGTAGGTGAGCGCCAACGTATTGAGATTATTCGCTGCTTACTGCAGAAGCCCAAATTACTGGTGATGGATGAACCCACTTCCGTGCTGACTCCACAAGAAGTTGCTAAGTTATTTGAGACATTGAACCGTTTGTCTGATGAAGGTTTATCAATTTTGTATATCTCACATAAACTGGACGAAATTAAGTCGCTTTGCAATACTGCCACCGTATTGCGTAATGGGTGCCGGGTTGCTTGCGTGGACGTTGCAGATGAAAGCCCTAAAACCATGGCCGCGCTGATGATGGGTGAAGAACTTAGAGCGCCAAGCAAGCGCACCACTAGTGCGTTGGGTGATGTGCGTCTGGCAGCGAATAGCTTGTCATTGGCCGCGGCTGATGAATTAGGGATTAGTCTTAAAAGTATTTCTTTCGAGGTGAAAGGCGGTGAGATTATGGGGATTGCCGGTGTGGCTGGAAACGGCCAAGATGAATTGTTGCAGGCTCTAAATGGTGAACAGAAAAGCGTTGCGGATGCGGTGCTGATCGATAACGCGCAAGTAGGAGACTTAGGCCCAAATCAACGCCGCTTACTTGGTATGGCAAGCGTGCCTGAAAAGCGCTTAGGTCATGGGGCGGTGCCAAGCATGAGCTTGCTTGATAACACGATATTAACGGCATTTGAGCGTTTGGGGTTAGCCAATAAAGGTTGGATAAACTATAGCTTATGCGGTGAGCGTACTAAGCAAATTATTTCTGACAACGAAGTTAAAACTACCGGACTATTAGCACAGGCCAGTAGCTTATCGGGTGGAAATTTGCAGAAATACATTGTTGGTCGAGAAATGCTGCAAAACCCCGAAGTATTAATTGTGTCTCAGCCTACTTGGGGTGTTGACGCGGGCGCCGCTCAGCGTATTCGCGAACAGTTAAAAGATCTCGCGCAAAAAGGGGCTGCGGTGCTGGTGATTTCTCAAGACTTAGATGAACTCATTGAAATATCAGACCGCATCGGCGCGATTTGTGCCGGCAGCCTATCCGCGTTTTATCCGACTCAAAATGTCAGTTATGAACAAATGGGCTTGCTGATGGCGGGCGCGCAAATCGAGTCTGCACCTCAGTAAAAATAAGTAATGATTGCACTAATTAAAAGGCCAAGCCCATCAAAAGCGATGGTCTATCTGTCTCCTGTTATGGCGCTTGTGCTTACTTTGCTTGCAGGCATACTACTGTTTAGTATGATGGGCGTATCACCAACGGCAGCGCTAAAAGCATTTTTTGTTGATCCAATCTCCACACGCTATGGCTTAGGTGAGTTATGGGTAAAAGCGACGCCGCTCATACTGATTGGTGTGGCATTGTCATTGGGGTTTCGATCAGGTGTTTGGAACATCGGTGCAGAAGGGCAACTGTTGATGGGCGCCGTGTTTGGCGGTGCCGCAGCTCTTTGGTTTTATGAAAAGTCAGGCTTTTATATTTTACCGCTTATTCTATTGGCTGGCGTATTAGGCGGTTTGTGTTGGGCATCCATCGTCGCTTTCTTGCGAACAAAGTTTAATGCCAACGAGATTTTAACGAGTTTAATGCTGACCTATGTTGCGAGTTTGATTTTGAGCTTATTGGTACATGGGCCATTTAAAGACCCCGATGGGTTTAATTTTCCAGAGTCCCGTATTTTCTCTGACTCGGCCATGTTGCCTATTTTATTTGATGGCACGCGACTACATGCAGGCGCGATAATTGCGATTGCCGCGGTATTCATGGGCTGGGCCTTGTTGTCAAAGAGTCTTATTGGATATCAAATCAAAGTAATGGGTGATGCACCCGCTGCGGGCGTGCACGCTGGGTTTAATCAGAATAAAGTAATTTGGCTAACTTTATTGTTAGGCGGCGGTGCTGCGGGCTTAGCTGGAGTGATTGAAATTACTGGCCCTATTGGCCAAGTATTACCGCACATCTCGCCTGGGTACGGTTTTGCGGCGATCATTGTGGCGTATGTTGGTCGTTTGCATCCGCTCGGTGTGCTGTTTGCTGGTTTGCTGTTGGCGCTTTCTTACCTTGGCGGTGAAACTGCCCAAATCAGATTAAATTTACCGCTTGCGGTAACCGGTGTGTTTCAAGGCATGTTGTTGTTTTTTATTTTGGCTTGTGACGTATTCATTCACTACCGTCTCCAGTTATCTAAAGCGGTGAGGCAATAACAATGGCTGATTTAATCTTACCTATATTGTTAACGTTGGTCACTGCCGCCACGCCGCTATTGTTTGCTGCAATTGGTGAGTTAATCACTGAAAAATCTGGGGTGCTCAATTTAGGCGTTGAAGGTATGATGCTCATGGGTGCAGTATGTGGCTTTGCGGCGTGGCATGTTAGCGGCAATGCGTTCATAGGGGTGCTTGGCGGCATGGCTGCGGGCATGTTTATGGCGTCTTTATTCGCGTTTCTAGTATTGGTACTGCAAGCAAGCCAAGTTCCGACTGGGTTAGCGCTTACTATCTTCGGCATTGGTTTAAGTGCGTTAATAGGCCAAAACCTAGTCGGCGTGGCGTATGGTGGTTTGCCCAAGTTAGCCGTTCCTTTTCTATCAGACATTCCATTTTTTGGGCCTCTTTTGTTCAATCAGGATGCGCTTATTTATTTATCGTTTATTGTTGCATTTGGCGTGATTTGGTTTATGAATCGATCTCATCCAGGTTTGGTGCTGCGTGCAGTGGGTGATTCGCATGATGCAGCGCACGCCATGGGTTACAAAGTAATTAGAATACGCTTCCTCGCTATTTTATTTGGCGGTGCAATGGCTGGTTTAGGCGGCGCTTATTTGTCTTTGGCCTACTCGCCGCTGTGGGCGGAAAACATGACGGCGGGGCGTGGTTGGATCGCCTTAGCATTGGTTGTTTTTGCATCATGGCGAACCAGCCGAGTGTTGTTGGGTGCCTATTTGTTCGGTGGTATTAATATCATCCAGCTACATGCACAGGCGATGGGTGTAGATATTCCGTCTCAAATTATGTCGATGTTGCCTTATTTAGCAACGATTGTAGTACTGGTGATTATTTCTCGTGACCAAGCCAAAATAAAACTGAATGCACCGGCTAGTTTGACTAAACCCTTTCATCCTAGTGCATAGATTCTGCTAGAATTTGTTATTAGCAATTTTGTAAACTGGTCGAAATAAGAGGCTTGACTGTCACAGCCTGCATCGACTTTTAAATCGGTTTGTAAACCCTGTCAAAGTGAGAAATCACTATTAAACTTTAAAAAAAATCAAGCTCAGAGGAACGTTAATGAAAACCCAAAAACACACACTTAAGATAATAAGCGCCTTGTTTGCTGGCGTGTTGGCAACCAATACGATGGCTGCAAGTAGCGATGGCGCTTCTGGTATCGCAGACGGGTCGAAAGTCGGCTTTGTTTACGTAGGCCCTATCTCTGATCATGGCTGGTCTTACCAGCACGATAAAGGTCGTTTGGCGATCGAGCGTGAGCTTGGCGTTAAAACATCGTATGTCGAAAGTGTTCCAGAGGGTGCAGATGCAGAGCGAGTGATTCGTGAACTGGCAACGTCAGGCAACGAGATTATTTTCACTACCTCGTTTGGGTATATGAATCCAACGTTGAAGGTAGCGAAGCAGTTTCCAAACGTAAAATTTGAGCACGCAACTGGTTATAAAAGCGCTGACAATATGTCGACTTACTCAGGCCGTTTTTATGAGGGCCGCACAGTGTTAGGCACTATCGCTGGTATGATGACAAAATCAGGAATAGTCGGTTATGTAGCGCCGTTCCCTATTCCAGAAGTGGTGCGTGGTATTGGTGCATTTACTTTGGCCTTACGTAAGCATAGTCCAGAAGCAACGGTTAAAGTGATTTGGACTAACTCTTGGTATGACCCTGGTAAAGAAGGCGATGCCGCTAAAGCCTTGATCGACCAAGGAGCGGATATGATTGTAACTCACACAGATTCACCGGCTTCATTGCAAGTGGCAGAAGCACGCGGTGTACACGGTTTTGGTCAAGGTTCTGATATGAGTGCGTTTGCGCCAAAAGCCCACTTAACCGCTATTATTGACGACTGGGAAGGCTACTATGTAGAACGCGCCAAAGCCGCGATGGATGACACTTGGGAAACGGGTGATCGCTGGGGTGGTTTAGCGTCAGGCATGGTAGTGATGGCGCCTTATGGTGATGCGGTTCCAGCAGATGTGCGCGCTGAAGCCGATAAGGTGCGTGAAGCCTTAATCGCTGGCACCATGCATTCTTTTGATGGGCCAGTTAAAAACCAAGCAGGTGAGATGATCGTGGCTGAAGGTTCAGTTATGGACGATGGCGCTTTGCTTAGCATGGATTGGTATGTAGAAGGCGTTGAAGGCAAACTACCAAACTAGTTCGAACTGCGTCTAGCGATTTTTTTCGCGTTTGCGGCGTCAGCAAGATGCTTGAGCCCTCATGTGCATCAGTACATTCCGGTTCTTTGCATTTTGCTGACTTATTTTCGCAGACATACCTTCGTTAAATTAGCGGCGAATTTAATACTTCATGGAACAGTTTATCTCGGGCTTACCAAAGGCAGAGCTTCATTTACACATTGAAGGTACGTTTGAGCCTGAGTTGATGTTTCAGCTTGCTGAGCGTAATGGCATTCACTTGCCTTACGCTTCAGTTGAAGCCCTTCGAGAGGCTTATAATTTCTCGAATCTGCAAGATTTCTTAAATATTTATTATCAAGGGATGAATATCTTGCGCACGGAGCAGGACTATTTTGATTTAACCGCAGCTTATATTGAACAGGTGCACGCGCAAAATGTAAAACACGTAGAAATCTTTTTTGACCCACAAGGGCACTTAGAGCGCGGCGTGCCATTCAAAGTGGTTATCGATGGCATTCACGCTGCTTTGGAAAAAGCAGAGCAAGACTACGGCATTAGCTTTGGGATTATTATGTGTTTCTTGCGGCACCTCGATGAACAATCGGCGTTAGTCACCTTAGAACAAGCCGAGCCTCATTTAGATAAAATGATTGGTGTGGGTTTAGACTCAACTGAAATAGGTAATCCACCCTCTAAATTTGTCAATGTATTCGCTAAGGCTAAAACGCTGGGCCTAAAGCTGGTAGCGCATGCTGGCGAAGAAGGCCCATCCGATTATGTTTGGCAGGCTATCAATTTATTAAAGGTTGATCGCATTGACCACGGTAATGCGGCAATGCAAGACCCAGAATTGATTAGTCACTTGGTGAAAAAGCAAACTGCGTTAACTGTGTGTCCGCTTTCAAATACCAAGCTATGTGTAGTCGATGACATGAAAAACCACCCGCTACCAACCATGCTGGACGCGGGTTTGTGCGTCACTGTTAATTCAGATGACCCGGCTTATTTTGGCGGCTATATGAATGAAAATTTCAATGCGGTGGCTGAGAATTTACCGTTAAGTCGCGACCACTTGGCTTTGCTATGTCGCAATAGTTTTAAAGCGGCGTTTATTTCTGATACGCGCCGCGACGAACTAATGTCTATATTAGCAGACTACATGCGTGCGGCCTAATATTGACGGCGATGCGACACTCTTTACACTAGTATGAGCAAACCAATTTTAACTCCTCAAACGCTTACTGCAGAAGCTTTTTCCCAGTTTGGTGAAGTCATTGACTTAGATGTCAATGATTTTGCGCTAAACGAGGGGCTTCAAGTCATGGACATTAACGAAGGATTGACTAAGCGCTATCATGCTTTATCGACTGTAGATACGAGTGATGAAGGAGGTAGACCAATCATTAGTATTTTTCACACGCAGCCCATTTCATTGCCGCATCAGATTATAGAAATGGAGCGTCATCCGATAGGCTCGCAGGCATTCATTCCACTAGGGAACCAACCTTATTATGTGTTATGTGCGCCAACGTCAGATACGGTGAATGTGAGTGACTTGCAGTTGTTTATTACCAATGGGCGACAAGGGGTTAATTTGGCTAAGAACACTTGGCATCATTATCAGTTGGTTCTAGGTAAGGCAGCAAGCTATTTGGTGATTGACCGGCAAGGAAAAGGGTCAAATTTAGAAGTGGTCGAAGTGCAGGGTGAGGCTTGGGTGGATACGCCATAGAGTAGGTGACTTTTACTTGGCTTGATGTGGGGTAGGGGCTTTATGGGGTCACTACTTAAAGGTAGTTAAGCTGAATATTTGAATTAACCGATCAAGTCTTAGCATGTTCACATAAACGCTAGTTCTTTCCTGAGTCTTGGTAACTTACCTGAGGGGCGTCGCGCAGCATTGCGTTGTAATGGGTTTTTACTTTACTCATATCGACTCCATTTAAGAAAGTTGAGTAGGCTAAGTAACTCAACAAAAAACGCTTGTCCTGCGCCCATGGAGGTAAATACTTTGGCATTTGGCACAGTCCTTCATTGGCTAATTGGCATAGCACGGGGATGTCTTCGAGATTTAGTTTTCCACAAAAAAGCAACGGTAAACAGTCTACCCTTTTAGTGGCAACGATAGCCCGAAAGAAGTTGTGCACCCGAACTAGACCGTCTAAGTAGACATTGTCTTTGGTAAAGGGCGCGCCGCCACTAATTACTCCACCACGAAACACGCGTCGGGTATTTTCAAAGGCTTGTTGTTTGTCGCTAACTCGAGTTAGAAAATACTGATATACCTCAACAAAATCAGCGCCATCTATTGCCATTTGAATGCCAAGCACTCGGTCTGACAAGCGCCGCATCCTATCGATGTCCATCGTGCCAGTTATGAATTCGGCGAATACCGCTAGGCCTTCTTGAGTACGCGTAGTGCCAGGATGGCTGGCGGCTAATAGTGGTAAATGTGCTTGAGCTAGACCATTAAGTGAGGTGCCAACGTGAATATGCGCTTCATGGTTTATCAGTTGCACAATGTCTCTATCGGTGAAACAAGCGCCATCACGAATGCGAATTCGCCGAGGCCCGGCCAAGGCGTTGGCGGATAAGTCTTGTTCGATGACGATGGCGGGGGCATGTTCACCAAACGCCTTGGTAACGGCTAGGCGCATTTCCTCTGCAACGGTTTGCGCAATGTGACAAGCATCTTCTGGGGCACCTAAGTCGACGCTTGCAAAGGATTCAATCAGTGCATCGAACTGTTGCGCTAAGGCTAATGAAGTCGACATGCCATCGGTCAGCGGGTCTTTGGGCGCACCGTATAGCGCTTTTGAGTGCCGGTGAAATTCAGGCTGACCGCAACTACTCAGCATTTTTGCACTGGTTGCAATGACTTTAGCTTGACGACCTAACCATTGATCTAACGCGGAGCTATCTAGCTCGGTTTCAATGCTTTCTATCTGTTGAAGAACAGCGCTTGGGTCAAAAGGTGGGTAGTTGACAACTGGATTAACGGTGCCACCTGCCTTGAAAAATTGTTCACGTGTGGCGGGGTCCCAACTGATGTGGCGTAAGATGCGTACACCTTTTGATGCTTTGTATAGTCGCTTACTTAGGTTTGAGATACGACTCTTGTCGGTATTTGTTTTTAAGCGGTTCATTCCTTAGTCGTCACTACTATCGAGTTTGCTTTTTACCAAATCTAAGGCTTCGCTCCATCGCGAAAAGGCGCTGTTTGCTTCTAGTTGATCAAGGCCCATTTTCGTGTAGGTACCGTCACGGGCAATTTCAAGTGTTAACTCTTGAAGGCCTTGGTCTGGACGGCCAAGCGCATAGTGTGCAGCGCCAACTGTGTTGTGTAGCACTAATTCCCGAGCTTTATCGGCTGCAATTCCACGTTCAATTAACCAATTGGTTTGCTCATCAAAAAACCGATATAACCAACCGTGCAAGCACGCCATGGCGGCGGCTTCTTCAAACTGTTCTTCTTGTTCAAAGGAGATACATTCGCCGAGTGAACTAGCCAATTCAACTAACTCGGGGTAGGCAGGATAGATAGGTACATAGCCCTTTGCATTTTCAGCAGCGACTACCGGCAGAATTAAACCTAACCGCTGGGGGAAGTGTGCTTTGCCGCGAAGCTGGGCTAAGTTCAGCCCCGCGATAGCGGAAACCACGATGTTGTCCTCGCTAAACTGTAACTCTGTGAGTAAATCATCCAGTTGCCAGGGGCGAACAGCAAGTAGGATGATGTCTGATTGGTCAATGACTGTTTGGTTGTCTTGTGCTATCTTGCAGTCGAATTGGCTTGCTAAAATGCGGGCTCGATCGGCATTCCTGGAGCTGACTAATATAGGGCGTTGATCACCAGAACGCCGTAACCCTGTCACAGTATAGGTCGCTAAGTGTCCTGTGCCGAGAATGCCTAAGGATAGGTGTTGGGGTGATGCCATGCTGTTATCTTTAATACCAATTCGAAATCAATAGGTAACATAGCTTAACTGAAAATAGACAGATCGTTTATTATTTGGTAGTAGATAAATTTTAGTGACTACCTTAAATTAGATAGTCTGTATTGATGGGGATACCATCATTAATTACCGCCAAAATATAGGAGGAAACCTCTAAGTTGAAAAGATTACAGCATTTGTTTGAGAGTAATTTAGTTTGGGCTGATTCAATTAAGGAAAAAGACCCAGAGTTTTTTACGCGCTTATCAGGGCAGCAAACCCCTGAATACCTTTGGATTGGTTGTTCCGATAGCCGCGTTCCCGCGAACATGATCACTAACCGCGAGCCGGGTGAAATGTTTGTTCACAGAAATGTGGCGAACTTGGTTGTACACACTGATTTGAACTGCTTGTCTGTTATTCAGTTTGCAGTTGAAGTGCTTAAAGTTAAACATATTATTTTATGCGGGCACTACGGCTGTGGCGGCATTAAGGCATCACTAGAAGAAGAAGAACATGGTCTAGTAGACAATTGGTTACGGCATATAAAGGATATTTACCGATTTAACGCCGAGAAATTTGAAGGACTGAATGAGAGCGAGACCGTCAATTTATTGTGCGAGCTTAATGTAACAGAACAGGTGGAAAATATTTGTAACACCACTATTGTCAAAAGAGCATGGGAAAATGGCAACGATTTATCGGTGCATGGGTGGATATACGGTATTACCAACGGCAAACTGAAAGAGCTCAATACAAGAACACCTTAGGCCATAATTACATACGCTTTACTAAAGAGCGCATCATTAAACTTGAGATAATAAAATGACAACTTCAATTCAGGGTTTGGTTTCAGTAATAAGTGAGCATAGTGTCGAGGCTACTGCTGATAAGTTAGAAGCTATATTGGGCGGAAAGGGTATGAATGTGTTTGCTCGTATTGATCATGCTAAAGCAGCACAAAGTGTGGGTGAACAGTTAAGGCCGACAGTGTTGATTATTTTTGGCAATCCGACAGTGGGTACCAAGTTAATGCAATGCGCACAATCGTCGGCAATTGATTTGCCAATGAAAGCGCTAATCGCAGAAAACGAACAGGGTGACGTGACGCTATCGTATAACAGCGCAGATTACATGCAGTCTAGGCACCAAATTAGTGGTTGCGACCCAGTGATTGAAAAAGTGACAGGTGCCTTAGCTGCATTTGCAGCCGCCGCTACCAGTTAAAGTTGTACGTCCGTGATAATGTGGCTCTGTGCTTTATAGCGTTGCCCAACCTCATGCCGAGACAGGTTTATACTCTTTAAATTTGAAGGTAATTCGTTTAGACGGAGACGCAGTATATTGTTGATTACTTAAGAAGAACCGAGTCAATTACCGCTCTAGGAGAGGTAACTGACGGGACATTAACGCGTAATCGTCGTGACCCAAAACTCTTCGCAGTGCGAACACTGGAACTTCACTTCGGTAAGTATTTTGCTCAGTGCCGCGTCTTGATGTATGCCGCTATCTACTGATTGAATAGGCTTTGCGGATACTTCTACCATGTCTCCGAGTTTGCAATACTCACATTTTTGGTCACCGCCTTGCCGTTCTTTAAACCATACATAACAGGCTAGCAGTACTAGAAACACTAGCACACTTGAAAAGCTATTGAAAAAATCCATGGTTGTTAGGCAATTGAGAGTAAATAGAATAGTTTACACCTAGACGTGGCTACGCCCTAGATTTACTATAACGCCTCAACAACGAAGGTGTACCCATGCAAAAGCGACGTTTTATTCAATGTGATGTATTTACATCAACGCCAACCAAAGGCGATGGTTTAGCGGTAGTTGTTGATGGGCAAGGCCTAACCGACCAACAAATGGTTGATTTTGCAGCTTGGACTAACCTAGCAGAAACCACGTTTCTTTTTCCACCTAGTTCTTCTGAGGCAGATTATAAGGTTAGGATTTTTACGCCAACGCGTGAAATGTTATTCGCTGGACATCCCACTTTAGGTAGCTGCGCTGCATGGTTACATGTTGGCGGTGAGCCTCAAACGACGGGTGTGATCAGACAAGAGTGCGGCGTGGGCATTGTAGAGATCGATATTTCAGGACAGATGCCTGCATTCGTTGCGCCGTCCACTAAGTCGAGTGTGATGCTAGAATCTGATTGTCAGGCTATTGTTAATCAGCTGCAATTAAACCCTGAGCAACTCATAAGAACAGCGGTTCTAGATAACGGCCCAGTGTGGCAAGTGATAGAATTAGATAGCATGGAAGCGGTGCTGGCAGCGGATTCTTCGCTGGTGAGGTGGCCTGAATTTAAAGCGATTGGGTTGTTAGGTGCTCATCCGTCCGATTCTGAATTTGACTATGAAGTCCGTGCTTGCGCCCTCTAGTGGTATGAGTGAAGATCCGATTACGGGATCACTCAATTCGGCGTTGGCTTGTTGGATGCAGCAAGAAGGGCGGCTCACCAAAGACTTGTTGATAAGACAAGGTACTAACATTCATCGCCATGGTCGGGTTTCTATCCGTTTAGATAAACAAAATCCTGAAAAGGTGTTGATTGGTGGTCAGACGCAGATGCTGATTGTGGGCGAAGTGACATTGTGATGCCTGCGCGGTTTTCACATAATATGATAAAGTGAAATGCATACCATGTGCTAAGTAGCCAGTGTCAATAATCTCAAATTACGCTCATTCATGTACGATTTAGTCATAAACAACGCAACCCTGCCAGATGGAAGAACTGGGCTTGATATTGCAGTAAAAAACAAAAAAATTGCAGCGGTTGAAAGCGGTATTACTGCGCAAGCGCAAAGACAAATTGATGCGCAAGGTTACTTAGTCACACAGCCCTTTATTGATAGCCATTTTCATATGGACTCAACGTTGAGTCTGGGTGAGCCGCGCTTGAATATGAGTGGCACTTTGCTTGAGGGCATTCAATTATGGACGGAATTGAAGCCTCATCTAACTAAAGAACATATTCAAAAACGAGCCAGAAAGCTATGTGCCATTGGGCCATTGCTCGCGGCACCTTGGCAATCCGCAGTCATGTTGATATATGTGACGATAGCTTACTTGCAGTAGAGGCCTCTGCTAGAAATTCGGGAAGAAATGAAACCCTGGATAGACATACAGTTAGTTGGCTTTCCACAAAATGGTTATCTCCGCTACGCTAATGCAGTTGATAACTTAAACAGAGCGATTGATATGGGCCTAGATGTGGTGGGCGGCATTCCGCACTTCGAGCGAACTATGGCGCAAGGTGCTGAGTCAGTTAAGTTGCTCTGTGAGCTTGCTGCAAAGCATGACTTAATGGTGGACATGCATTGTGATGAGTCTGACGATCCGCAATCTCGTCATGTTGAGTCTTTAGCGTACGAAACTAAACGGCTAGGCTTACAAGGCAGAGTAACGGGTTCGCACCTGACGTCGATGCACTCAATGGATAATTACTACGTGAGTAAGTTATTGCCGTTGATACGCGAGTCTAAATTGCATGTGGTCGCCAATCCGCTTATCAATATTACGCTACAAGCGCGTAGCGATCATTACCCCAAGCACCGAGGCATGACGCGCGTGAAAGAGATGATGGAGCAAGAGATTAACGTAGCATTTGGGCATGATTGTATTATGGACCCATGGTATAGCATGGGTAGCCATGACATGCTTGAGGTGGCGCATATGGGCCTGCATGTGGGGCAATTAACGGGCGTGGAGCAAATGAAGCAGTGCTTTGCTGCGGTCACTTCTAATGCGGCGGAAGTGTTGGGCTTGAGTGGCTATGGGCTTGATGTTGGGTGCAATGCAGACTTTGTTGTTTTGCAGGCGCAAGACCCGATCGAGGCAATTCGACTGCGAGCGAATCGGCTTTATGTGGTGAGACGAGGCGAGGTCATTGCTCAGGCGCAGCCTGTTCAGAGTGAGCTCAATCTTGATGGGGCGATTCACTCTATTGATTGGTTGGCGAATTAACGTTTTAGAGGTAGACGTTTAGATTTGGATATTTATAGGCGTTGCTATTGCAAGGGTCCATGCGTTTTCAGTTTTATCCATTGCAATGTATTCGGCTTGCGATTGTGCGATATATAGGGGTGTTTTAAGAGTGGAACATGCCATTAGCTGAATTTACGGCGTTTCGGAGATGCTTCATCGATTAACAATAGTTTGCTTTATCAATTTGGTTATTGTCTTAACGCTGAGCGGCGCCCTTTTTCCAAAAGGATGGATAGCATGGACATTCACCTTTCTTGGTTCAAAGGCGGACAATACGCGCACTAAATCACCTTGCTCCAGCTCACTGCGAATATAATATTCGGGGAGCATGGCTATGCCCGCGCCTTCACTTGTCAGCGCTTTGGTGGCCTCAAGATTGTTAGCGATTAATGCGGGTTTGAAACTCACTGCATGGCTCTGCTCTGTGTTAGCTGATTGACAGATATGAGTAATTGAATGGCCTTCCCATTTATGGGCGATGTATGGCCATGTGCTTATTTTTGGTATGTCTCCTAAGTCTCGTTGGTTGAGTTTATGTTCTTCAATGAAACTTTTGGACACGCATAGTACGTCATCAAATGATCCGATCCGTTGAGCCATATATTCGCTGTCGGCCAACGTGCCTACCGTAACCGTAATTGAAAGGTCAATTCGGTCATCGACTAGATCCAAACGTTCATCAGAAATAACGAGTTCAGGAATCACTTTAGGGTATTGCTTTACCAATTTAGCAATGGCAGGAGCAACGATTGAGCCAATGAGGGCATGCGGTGCGGTCACCCTAAATATACCCATAGGCTCGGCTAAGTGGTTACTGATCTCTTCGAGTGCGACATCGGAAAGATGACGTAATTCTCTGCACCGCTCTAGGAATTGAACGCCGATAGGGGTAAGACGTTGCCGCCGGGTGGTTCGAACAATCAATTGTACGTCAAGCCTATCTTCCAGTTGGCGTAAGTGTTCGCTAACGCCTGATTTAGCGACCCCCAACATTTCTGCGGCCCCAGTGATTGAGCCTGCATTAATGATGGCTAGAAATGAATTAATTTGAGGAGTCAGTAAATTCATGATTGTTCTGTATTTATGGATTGTCCATCTATATAAACATAGTTTATCAAACAATGAAGGTGTATTAAATTATCTGCGTGGGAAATAGTTATATTTTTTAACCCCGCTTTTTAATAATTTAAACCGAGGACACCATGATGAGTTTCAAAAAACCAGTATTGATTGCAGCCGTACTGCTAGTAAATTGTTTTTCCCTCACTGCTCAGGCAGATGATAATAAACGCGCTGATTCAGATAATTTTACGCTTATCCATTCAGCTTGGCTAGGGGGTTGGCAGTGGGGCTACGTTGGCGCTGAACTAAACAAGGGGGGGTATACGTATGATGCGCCTGACTTGCCAGGCCACGGCGCCGATAAAACGCCAGCTAAAGATATTTCATTAGACTCTTATGTGAATACGATCACCGAAATATTGGATCAAAAAGAGTCTAAATCCATTTTAGTCGGGCACAGTTTTGGTGGTGTTGTCGCCAGCCAAGTCGCGCAAGCTCGCCCGGACAAAGTGAAGGCAATTGTTTACCTATGCGCTTTTCTTCTTCCAGATAACACCTCGTTTATGGATGCAACGCAAGGCGTAACGACGTCTGAGGTTCTTAATAACCTAGTATTTTCTGAAGATGGTACAGCAGTAGGCATCGCAGATTCTGCAATGCACGGAGCCGTTGCGGCAGATGTGCCTGCCGACACGTTCAATGGCGTAAAACCCAACCTTGTATTAGAGCCGACGCAGCCGTTAGCTGCAAAGCTTTCGTTAACCGAGCAAGGTTATGGCAGTATTCCTAAATATTACGTCGAGTGTACTAACGATAAAGCCATACCCATCGATATTCAGCGCGCAATGCAATCAACGCAAACAATAGAAAATACCTATTCTATAGATTCAAGCCATGCAGTGGTGTTCTCTCAGCCAGGAAAAGTCGCTGAAGCATTAGATGATATCGCCAAGCGAGAGACCGTTAGGCAAGCAGTGTTGAAAGCAAGCACATCTTGGCGCGCTGCATTTAATTCAGGTTCTGCAAGCGGAGCGGCTGCATTATATGAAGATGACGCGATTATGGTAGCCAAGCCTTTCGGCACGTTTAATGGTAAAGCGGCAATACAGGCATTTTGGCAAGACTTAGTCGAGAAAGGTTTTAAAGATGTTCAATACATCCAGCCTAAGTTAACGGTGCTGGATAAGCGTTCTGCTCGAATTGAATCCGATTGGACAATGAACAATGCAGGTGGCGTAATTACCAACGAACACTGGGTGGTGAATGACGAGGGCAACGCACTGTTAAGAGAAGATCATTTCGAAGTACTTAAATAGTTATTTCTCTTACATCTTTAAATCGTGCGGCAATCAGCTTTACTACAAGTTTGATTGCCGCAATACGTGACACTATCTAATCCCGAAGAACTAGACAAACTTGCCTTGCAAGTCGTGCTCGTCGGCATCTTCAATTAACGCATTAACGAAATCACCAGGCTGTACTTGATGGGTGTCTCCAAAAATGTGTACTTGGCCGTCAATCTCAGGGGCGTCAGCTTTGCTTCTGCCGATGGCCCCGTCCTCGCCTACTTGATCGACTAATACTTCTAACGTTTTGCCGATTTTGGCTTTGAGTTTGTTTGTCGAAATAACCGCTTGGCGCTGCATGAATTGAGCTAGGCGCTCTTGCTTGGTTTCTTCGTCAATTGCACCCGATAGATTATTGGCTTTGGCGCCTTCGACGGCTGAATAGGCAAAGCAGCCCACTCTATCTAGTTGGGCTTCGTCGATGAATTCTAACAAAGTGTCGAAGTCTTGTTCGGTTTCGCCTGGAAAGCCGACAATAAATGTGCTCCTTAAGGTGATGTCTGGGCAATCAATGCGCCATTGTTTGATGCGATGCAGTACTTTTTCTGCGTGGGCAGGGCGGCGCATGTCTTTCAACACGCGCGGGCTGGCATGCTGAAAGGGAATATCCAAGTACGGTAAAATTCTGTTTTCGGCCATCAATGGAATCAGCTTATCAACATGTGGATAAGGATAGATGTAGTGCATTCGCACCCACGCATCGAGCTCGCCTAGGGCAGCGGCTAAATCAGTAATATGTGAACGCACTAGGTTGCCGCGGTGTATCTCGGGTTTAAATTTCACATCGATGCCATAGGCGCTAGTGTCTTGAGAAACGACAAGGAGTTCTTTAACCCCCGCTTCAACTAAAGATTGCGCTTCGTCTAATATCTGATTGACTGGGCGACTGACTAAATCACCGCGTAAGCTGGGGATGATGCAAAAGCTACAGCGGTGATTGCAGCCTTCGGAGATCTTTAAATAAGCATAATGTCGGGGTGTTAGTTTGATGCCGCCGGGCGGCAACAAATCGACAAATGGGTCGTGCTTAGGCGGTAGGGCTTGATGGACCGCGTTCATTACCGCATCTTTGGAGTGAGGGCCAGTTATGGCTAATAGATCTGGGAAATGATCTTCGACTAGGCTGCCCTTGGCGCCTAAGCAACCGGTAACAATGACTTTGCCGTTCTCATTGAGCGCCTCTTGAATGGTCTGCATAGATTCATCAATCGCGTCGTCAATGAATCCGCAGGTATTTACAATGACAATATCTGAACTGTCATACTGGTTGTTTATGGCGTAGCCTTCAGACTTGAGCTGGCTGATAATTTGTTCAGAATCTACCAGTGCTTTGGGGCAACCTAAGCTGATAAAGCCAACAGAAGGGTTAGATGACATCTTAAATTACGGTTAGGTGTAAGAAACGGCTAGTTGCATGCGATGCACGACCAAGCTGGCGAGCTCTTCGATCGACATCGCTGTGGAGTCGGCAAATGGAATACGGTATTTTTTAAAGAAACCCTGTGCTTGGCGAACTTCGTTCTGGCATTGGCTTAATTTGGAGTACTGACTGTTGGGTCTGCGCGCTTCGCGTATTTTATGCAGTTGTATTGGGTCGATTATTAAGCCAAAAATCTTTTGTTTTGAGTTTAACAAGGCTTCAGGTAAAGCGCCCTTTTCAAAGTCATCATCTGCGATAGGGTAATTAGCGGTTTTAAGCCCATAATGCAACGCCATATATAAACTCGTTGGGGTTTTGCCAGCGCGTGAAACGCCGACCAGCACCAAGTCGGCGTCTTTATAACCTTCCATGCGCACACCGTCATCGTATTTCATTGAATAGTTTATCGCCTCAATACGATGCATATATCCACCTCCCTCAGTAATGCCGTGAGACAGGCCTGTTTGATGAGATGAATCGGCTTTCAATAGGGCTTCCATCGGTGAGATAAATGGTTCGAGTAGATCAAGTACGACGGCATTAGCTTGTTCTAATTCCTCTTTAAAATGCACGTCTGTAAAAGACACAAACACCAAGGGGCGAATGCCATGGACTTGATAAGAATGATTAATTTGTTTTATACAGTTTTTAACCTTATCATCCGCGTCCACAAATGGAATGGTGTGTCGTTCGAAATTAATAGCGGGAAACTGCGAAAGCAACGTATTACTCATTGTTCCTGCGGTGATACCGGTGCCGTCAGATATAATATACACCGGTCGTGTGGCCGTACTACTAGACATTAATTTTCTATTTGGAGTAAAAAGTGAGTGACTTAATTCGTTGGTTTTCAGATTTGGGTATGAATGATGTTCCGCTAGTTGGAGGCAAGAATGCATCCCTTGGCGAGATGATCTCTAATTTATCATCAATGGGTATAAAAGTACCTAATGGATTTGCGACCACAGCAGAAGCTTATCGCTCATTTTTACAATTCGAAAACCTAGATAGTCGTATCAATGCGATGCTGGATGCGCTGGACGTGGAAGACGTCACCGCACTGGCTAAAACAGGGAGCGAAATTAGAGGTTTAGTATTGAATGCACCTCTTCCGCCAGAATTAGATGTACAGATAAAAGCAGCCTATGACCAACTTAACCCCAACGATGCAGGCGAGGTGGCGGTGCGTTCTTCTGCCACTGCGGAAGATTTGCCCGAGGCCTCGTTTGCAGGTCAACAAGAAACATTCTTGAATGTGAAAGGCATTGATCACGTTCTTGCGG
>CBDEGO010000004.1:0-708017 GCA_965237995.1 Candidatus Poriferihabitaceae bacterium | reverse complement strand
TAGCTGATTGTCTGATACCATTTACGATAGACACTGCGGTTAGTTCACATAAGGTAGCTTGCACGTCTTGCGGAGATAAGGTGTTCACAACCGCGTGTTGCTCTAGCCATTGTAAATGAAAGTGATCCCGTCCAGTGCTTTTTGGGGCAGGCTTGTGAAAATACGAATCTTGCAGTAACGTAGTTAATAATTCCTGACTTACATCGCCAGATGCTGCCCATTGCCCCCCTTCATCGAAATGACTATTTAGGTGGCGGCGCGACCACTCATCCATGACTGCATTTCCTGGGCCTGTGTCGAAACCAAGCGGTTGACCCTCTTCAGCCTTATCTAAGATGCTGATATTAGCAATACCGCCGATATTGACAATCGCACGACGTTCTACAGAGTCGTAAAAAATAGCTTGGTGGAACGCGGGTACCAACGGGGCGCCTTGGCCGCCCGCGGCGATATCACGGCTGCGAAAACCCATCACAGTGGTTAAGCCACTTAGCTGCGATAACAGTGCGCCGTCACCCAGTTGTATTGAGTATGGATAAGCATCATCTGGCCTATGGCGTATGGTTTGCCCATGGTTGCCGATCGCTGCAATTGAAGAGTTATCTACGCCCTTAGTAAGCGAGCCAACAACTTGATGCGCTAGCTGGCTGTGTTCAATGGCGAGTACTTGGCTTGTGTGAATTTCATCTTTGCTCGGTGATAACAGCGTAGAAAACTGTGCATGTAAACGCGTTGAATAAGGTACAAATTCGTGCTGCAGAATTTCGATGCCGCTGCTAGGAAAGGTGACTCTTACCCCATCTATACCATCCAAACTGGTGCCAGACATTAACCCGATAAACTGTGTGGGTGAAGTTGAAGATGACATAGTGATGTCGGGTATAGCGACCTTCGTTAGTAAAGCGAGGGGCAGCGTGTGGAGGCTAGCGAGCGGCGGTTTTGATTTGAACGGATTTAGTAAGCGCATTAAGATGGGCTGCGGAGCTTAATTTGAACTTTGTCATATCGCTCGATGCCACTGGGTCAGTACGAGGGAATTCAACCTTCAAAGGGTTTTTATGGCGACCGTTTATCCGAAATTCGTAATGTAAATGCGGCCCAGTTGCCCAACCTGTTTGCCCCACATACCCTATCGTTTGGCCTTGGGTTACCCGCTTACCCGTGCGGATGCCCTTGCCAAATTTTCTCATGTGCGCGTAGAGTGTGGTCGTTTCACCACCATGGCGTAACACGACGGTATTTCCATAGCCGCCTTTTTTTCCTGCGTACTGCACAACGCCATCGCCTGTTGCTAATATTGGAGTACCAGATCTTGCGCCATAGTCAACGCCTTTATGGGCCGTCCATGTTCGTTTGATTGGGTGTAGGCGGCGCTTGCTAAACCCAGAGGTGATTTTCGCAAGTTTTACCGGAGTGCGTAGAAAACCGCGTTTTAGACTTTCTCCGTCTGGCTTGTAGTAAGCAACTTTGCCTTCGTTATTTTGGAATCTAACCGCTTGGATGGGTTTGCCGCGGTTCCAAAACTCCGCTGCCATAATTTCGCCATCGTCAATAAATTCGTTTTCTAAGTAGGCTTTCTGATAAATCAGCTTGAATTGATCGCCTGCTTGGATGTCTCGAGCAAAGTCGATTTCCCATTTGAATATATCCACTAATTTAGACACCATACTGTAAGACAATCCTGCCTCTGCAGCGGCTGATCCAAGACTAGAGTTGATTACGCCCGATGTAGCAACCGTCTCATAGCTAACTTCCTTTTCGTGTTCGCTAACCTGAAACTCATCACTATCGAGTGCGATAACCAGAGTAGTTAACTTGTCTAAGGCGTACTCTAGTGTTTCCCACTGGCCGTCAGCGTCAAAATAGAGTTTTAATTCTCGCCCCGGTTTTAATGACCGAATTTTTTTTGCTGCAGCAGTACGATTAAGCTCAATTGCTAATACTAAAGGAATACCCGCTTCTTGAAATAGTTTACTCAGCGTATCACCACGTTTGACGATGAACGATTTGACTGAGCCAACCGGTGCTATTTCTGGTTCAATTATAAGTGGTATTGGAGTTTCAGTAACCACTTTGGCAGGTGGTTCAGCCGATTTAGAAGGCTCAGTTAGCTGCGGTTGTATCTTCGCAAGTTTAATCTCAGTAGCGGGGCTTGTTAGTTGAGGGCCAATAGCTTCTAATGCCTTAAATGATCGGGCGGCTTTAACCAATGGCTGTTCGAGCACCACGACCGCTCTGGTCTTCGCTTCTATTTTAGCTTGATTTAAACTGGCGCTAGTCGAAGAAACTGCCTTATAATTCGCATCGCTCGTCAGTGGCGCGAACGCCCAAATTAATAGCGCAGTTAGCGCAACGCTAAAAGAGATAGAAGTGGTTTTACGAAAGAGACTTTTTGTGTAGCGGTGATGGTGCGCATTTAAGCTAGCGCTATGATTGAATCCAGATGTGGGACGCATACAGTGATTTTGTCGGGAGTTAGTGTGCTGCTCTAATTGCGCGCTGATTATCAATAATTTAGCGAAAAATGTCAAAGAACATCGTCAATAAACAGGTATAAATACCAGTTTGATATGACGAACCAACCAAATTTTACGATTAAATGAAAGATTTAGAGCAACAACTGCGTTTAATTAAGCGCGGAGTTGAAGAAGTGTTAGTCGAAGAAGAGCTGATTAAAAAGCTTGAAACTGGCAGACCTTTAAGAATTAAGGCAGGATTTGACCCAACGGCGCCAGATTTGCATTTAGGCCATACTGTGCTCATCAATAAAATGCGCCATTTCCAGGAATTAGGACATCAAGTAATTTTTCTGATTGGCGATTTTACCGGCATGATAGGTGACCCAACAGGGAAAAACGTAACGCGTAAACCATTAACGGATGAGCAAATAGCAGACAATGCTGGTACCTATCAGGCGCAAATATTCAAAATACTCGATCCAGAGAAAACTGAAATCGCGTTTAACTCGACATGGATGACAGAATTAGGTTCTGCGGGCCTGATTAAGCTAGCGGCGCAACATACGGTTGCCCGTATGTTAGAGCGTGACGATTTTAGCAAGCGCTATGCTGGCGGGCAGCCTATTGCGATTCATGAATTTTTATACCCGCTAGTGCAAGGCTACGATTCAGTGGCGCTAAAAGCGGATGTAGAACTTGGCGGCACGGACCAAAAATTCAATTTACTGGTAGGACGAGAGCTACAAAAGCATTACAAGCAAGCTCCTCAGATTGTGTTGACAGTGCCCTTGCTTGAGGGCTTGGACGGCGTACAGAAAATGTCTAAGTCATTAGACAACTATATAGGCATTACCGATTCGCCTGACGAGATGTTTGGTAAATTGATGTCGGTATCCGACGAATTGATGTGGCGTTATTTTGAATTGCTAAGTTTTGTAAGTGAGGAGACGATTGCGCAACATAAAGTTGATATTGAGTCAGGTAAAAACCCGCGAGACATAAAGTTTATGTTGGCTCAAGAGATTGTCGCTCGTTTTCATGACGTCGCTGCTGCCCAGCAGGCTCAAGCGGCCTTTATTGCGCGTTTTCAGAAAGGAGCCATTCCAGATGATATTGAAGAGGTCGAACTGTCTTTAGGTCAAGGTCTAGCCATTGCCAATGTATTAAAACTGGCCGCGTTAGTTAGTTCAACGTCTGACGGGTTACGCATGATAAAACAGGGCGCGGTAAAGATTGATGGTGAAAAAATTGAAGACACTCGGTTAACTTTTAGCCAACCGTTAACGGCAGTATTTCAAGTAGGTAAACGGCGTATTGCTAAAATAAAGCTCGTATAACGCCCGAGGCCATACAGTCAGCGTTGGTGACAGGTATTTCTTGCATTGAAATTATCGCGATGGTATAAGAGCGCGCCTGAAATTTTGGTTTCATCAATTTAACTTAAAGTTGATGTGGCAGGAGGGGACAAGTAGTCGACAAATGTTGTTGGTCAATACTTAGTTAAAACATCGGGGAGATAGCGCTGTATGAATTTAATTGATATCGTACTAGCTAGGAAATTACTCGGTTTTCATTGTTAATAGTGAGTTAGAAGACATGACAAACGAAGCATTAATTCATGGTATCAAGCCTTATAAGGCGAAAAAGAACGAAGAATACATGAATCCTACACAGGTTAAGCATTTTGGAAATATCCTGAAGGCTTGGCGTGATGAACTCATGGACGAAACAAAGCAAACGGTTCATTACATGCAAGATGAATCTAGTAACCACCCGGACCCTACTGACCGCGCCAGTCAAGAGACAGACATGGCCTTAGAGCTTAGGAACCGTGATCGTGACCGTAAGCTAGTTAAGAGAATTGATAAGACCATCAAGACGCTAGAAGACGAGTATGGTTTCTGCGAAACTTGTGGGATTGAGATTGGTATTAAGCGAATGGAAGCGCGTCCAACAGCGACACAATGTATTGATTGTAAAACCTTGGACGAAATTCGCGAGAAGCAATTAGCTTAGTAATCGATCTGAAGAGTAGATTGGTCGAAAAAATGTTAGGCCCGTTAATCTTACATATTGCTAAGTAGTGTTGACGCGATGTAACCGGTATTTTATAGTTGCGTTAACATCACGTCGGATAACAAAATGGAAAAAGCCATTGAACGTCTAGAGCTTCAGGTAGCAGAATTGTCTAAGCTATGCTCGGACCTACACACAGAAAATAATAGCGTTAAAAGCGATCACCGAGTTGCTGAGAAGGAAATTGAGCAGCTTCGTGAAAAAAACCGAATTGCCAGAGGGCGTGTAGAGCAAATCGTTGAGCGTTTAAAATCAATCGAAACTTAAACTGACTTCCATACCGTTATGAAGAGAGTCGAAAAAGGCTTGTCCGTTCGTATTCTAGAAAAAGAGTACCAAATTGCCTGCGGTGAAGATGAGCGTGAAGATTTGATTGAAGCTGCGCGCTACTTAGAAGGTAAGCTGAAAGATGTAGGGACGAAAGGGAAAATTATTGGGCCAGAGCGAGCAGCAATTATGGCGGCTTTGAATATCAGTTACGAATTAGTTCAAGCCAACAAAACGACCCAAACAGAATCTGAGTACCAAGAACGCTTAGAAAGGTTACAAGATGATGTGCGTATGGTCGTAGATAAATATAAGCAAACTAGTTTATAGCGTTCTGCGCTAAGGCTATCTCCCACTTTGTGGGGTAAGGCCTATATGTCAAGGCGTTGATGCCGTGTAGATAACCGTTCCTGTGTATGTGCCAGCCGTTGGGGTGGTATTATTCTTATATGAATAGGTCCAAACAGCTTGTCGGTTCACCACTCTGCCAGAAAATAAATTCCCCGCGACTGATGCGCTATTACTCGCGGCGTTTATTAATATGGGTGCTGGTAGGTCTGTGTTGTCGCTAATCGTGCTTATTTCACTATAGCTGATCGGTGTGGCGCTACCGTTGACTAATCCAGTACTGCTGCTAACTTGGTAACTCAGTGTGACTGTACCCGCGTTTCCTCGTAAGTCTACTTGAAGCGCTCCGTTATTGGTGGCAGCTACATCTAGACCGGAGCCAAGTGGATTAACCCCGAAATAGGCGTTTGTGCCTGAATTAAACCCGGAACTGTTATTTAAGTCGATCGTGACTTTATCAACTTGGCCGAAGTTGGCTGAACCAATACGAAAATATAAAATTTTAGGGATGACGATGCGGTGCTTAAGCCCGATACTGATGTCTAAATTCGGGTCGTTGGCGTTAACCGAATTGTCTCTTGCTTGTCCGGCGCTCAGGTCATTTATTAATAATGCAAATGCCCGTAAATTCGTCCGGCACTTCGCGTTATAAATAACAGTATCAACTTTGCCAATTTGTAAATACACGATTACCGCAATTCTGCTTATTGTAACAATGAATAATTTGACTACCACTTAGTTCATCTCAATTAGTCGCAATTGCACGATATAAATAGCCATATAGGTTCTATTTCGTTTGAAGCAGTGTGTTACGACTCTAGTATAGATTTTTATTAATCTCTAGCTGGGAATCGGAGTCTATACTTGACAAATAGACTCATAATATTAGAAAATAGGCTGTTCATACTTACGAATGCAATATGGTAAGTAAATGAATCTAAATAATATTTATACAGGTATTAAATTGTGAAGAAAGTAACGAAAGAGTCTGAAGAAACTAAAATCAATCAAAAAAGAAGAGAAGCGCTCATTAAAATGGGGAAAACCTCCGCGTATGCATCACCCCTTGTTATTTCAATGGTAGCTGAAGCTCATGTTCACCCACAAGGCAAGCCTCACGCGCATCCAGGATCTTGATAATTGTCATTATTTTTTGAGTTCCTGCTCAATTAGATTAGATAGATAAGAAAGGTTAGGCTACTTTAAAGTTCCGGAAAGTAGTTTTATATATAGGTTCGCCATATTCGCGAAGATTTATTGAGCCTAGCTATGACATACTGAGGCACAAAGGCCTTTAGGGATAAGGTCGAAAATAACAGAGCTGTTTTGTTTCTATACCCGCGTATGCATGAAGAATTTGAGGCTAATTCACATAGGGATTTACTACTTAGCTACGAAACCATTGAAGTTGGGGAACAAGCAGCGATAGCGTATTTAGCTGATGGCTATCAACTCTATTACTTAAATAAAACAAGTTATATTATTTGGCAGCTTTATGTTCTAGACGGACATAGTATAGGAACCATTGCTAAGGAGTTAGCGAAAACATTCAGTCTCCCGTACAATCAGATACGAACTGATATCATCAATGTGATATCAACATGGCGTGATTGGAAAGCTAATATGTATGACGGGAAGGCTAATATTTCCATTAGCCAGTGCGAAGATGATCGAAAATATGTGATAATCAATGAGAATGATTTTCTTACTCAAGGACTTTGTCTATCATTCTCAGGAATTACATTCGGCTTAAAAATAAATTGCGTTGCTCTGAAGGGAATTATAAGTGACTTTTTTGGGCCGATGTGTGATGCAACAAATAACTTAGAAGTCCATTACCAAATCTTTATTGCTTTCTTAAATGATAAAGTTTTTTTATGTAATGAAGATGGCCTTGTTCATTATGAAGTAGATTCGAAAGAAGACACTCCTCGATACGTACGCATTTTACTTCGCGAATTATGTTGGTCCAAATTAAATTGGCTTATATTAGCCCACGCCGGTGGTGTGAGTGTCAATAATCAGGCAATTATATTTCCTGCGAGCAGTGGAAGTGGGAAGTCAACTCTGATAGCTACATTGGTCAAACATGGTTATCATTATATAAATGACGACGTAATCCCTATTTTGCAGAATCAAACAGTGCAGCCCATGCCTGTTCCCATCAATATAAAATCAGGATCTTGGCCGATTCTAGAACACTTATATCCAGAAATTCGAAATCAAAAAATCTACCATAGAGAAGGCCAGAAAATAAAGTTTTTGAAAGTCCCTCAGAATGCCACGTGCCATGACCAACCAGAAATAGCCTATTTTATATATCCAAAATATCACAAAGATTGTGAAAAATCTATGCTAGAGCAATTAGATACGGCTTATGCGTTCCAATTGATAATTGAAACCAATAGCTTTTTAAGATTTCCCTATCAACCGGAAGATTTATTAGGATTATATAACTGCCTAAGAGATTCAAAATGCTATAAATTAACGTATTCTAATTTGACCGACGCTATTAATTTAATCGATGAGCTTTCAGAGAAAGAACTAAATTTGGGGCTGTCCTAGATAAGTAAAATTATCTAGTATGGTTAGATGCGAAAGAGTCGATTAAGCAAGTATAAACAAAACAGACTAATTGAGCTATTTGTAGCGGGTACAACTGCAAGAACCGCAGCCTCATTAATCGGCGTAAATAAGTCTACAGCAAGTTATTATTTTCATCGTCTACGGCAGTTAATATTTGAGCAAACAGACAACATTGGCTTGCTCGCTGGTGAAATTGAAGTAGATGAAAGTTATTTTGGTGGCAGACGCAAAGGTAAACGAGGGCGTGGAGCTGCAGGTAAAGTGCCTGTATTTGGCTTACTTAAACGCAATGGCAAGGTATATGCAGCAATGATACCTGATGCCAAGACACAAACTTTGATGCCGATAATTAGGCAAAAGGTAAAGCCTGACAGCATCGTATATACTGATTGCTGGCGTGGTTATAATGCGCTTGATGTGAGTGAGTTTAAGCACTATCGTATAAATCATAGTGTGTTGTTTGCAGATAAACAAAATCACATCAATGGGATAGAGAATTTTTGGAACCAAGCGAAGCGTCATTTACGCAAGTTTAATGGTGTTCCAAATAAGCATTTTCACTTCTTTTTGAAAGAGTGTGAATGGCGATTTAACAACAGTGACCCAAAAGATCAATTAGTACAATTGAAACAATGGGTTAAAACAGAAATAGGTTAGTTATCTAGGACAGCCCCCTAAATTAAATGATGCTGTTTGCACATCAATACTTAATGAAGTATATGATGGTTTGAAAGCGCAGATTTAAACATAGAAATCCGTTGCTTGTACCACTCGAGATTGGTGAATCGCTCTTTCCGCCATTCTGGATCTTTTATGTTCCTTCTAAGATGTTTGATATAGCTATAAACCACTTTTAGTTGTTGCACTAAAAGATGGTATTTTTCTTTGTTGAGTATCCCAATTGCTTGTTGGTATTGCTTGCGTTGTTGTTGCCTTAATGATCGATGTTGCTCATCTATTGGCGCTTGTAGACCATTAAAGGCAATAGAGTTTACTAATTGATATGCTGGCATGAAGGATTTATCGTTGCTTAGTATTATCTTTTCCACTTCATCTAATAGCATGTTATTTTTGCTACAAGCTATTATCGCACTATGTTCACGTAAATATCTTAGACTAATGGTGCCAGTGCGCACTACTTTATCGCAATAGTGGTGAATTAAACTGTATAGGAAAAGTGTATTTTCTGGGCAAGAATAGTAGTTTAAATTTTCAGTGTTCAGCTGTAGATTTTCGGGCTTGAACAAATGCTCTATGAGCCTAGGATGAAGTGGAGTGAAGTTTGCGTGACGATGCAGTTCAACACACCCAGCTGATGCGTGATGGAATAGAGGAGTTAATTGGTGTTTTCCAGAGCACTCGTCTAACGGATTAGAGTCGTAATTGCTAGGTGGGTAGTAACCGTGATCAAGTAATGTCTTTTGAGCCTCTATAATTCTTGTGCTTGGCACTAGAAGGTCTATGTCACTTAGCATTCTTTGATCGGAGTCTGGAATTAAGCCATATAAAGCATGCGAGCCTTTCAGCAATATTGGGACTATGCCTATAGAGTTGAGTATGGTAATGGTTTCATCAAGTGCCATTTTGAGATTATTGTTACGCACTTTATTTAAAGAATAGAATGCTTCAAACGCCTCCTCGTACTCAGATGGTAATCTATCATTTAGTTGGTGGTCTAATAAGCTTTTATATATAAATGGAGCGATTGCGTGGTTAACGGAAATCGCAAAAAAATGATCCCATCTAATATTATCTAAATTGACGGTCTCTGAATTGTTCTGCTTTCCAACAGATAGCAATTTGAAAAGTAGCTGTATTTCGCTATTCATTCTATTCTTACCGTCTTCATACAAAATTTCTATTTTTAGTTAGGGTTTAAGAGAGAGATAAGCTATTTAAAGCTCTTTTCTCGATGAAACGCGTCTATCTGTAATATGCATTCTTCATCTATTTTATAGCCATATCCTGCTGTTGTCTCTAAAGCTTTTGTGCTTTGTTCTGTGGATATTTGTTTTCCCTTGACGATTAGCGTAGCGATTGAAGATGGTTTCACGTGTTCAGCCTACCTATGTGAATCATTCCCAACACTAAGCTTAGGTGTTCTCCCAACCTGATGATCGCTTCACCATACAGTTAGTTAGGCTTAAAGAAGTTGAATCAAGCCAGCGGTTTTTTCTTAACCATAACGGTATTTCTGCAGATAACTCTGTTTATCATTAAACTGACGTAATCAGTCAAGCATCAATATCTCTATTACTCATTAGCTGGCGTAAGTAGCGTTAAAGGAAGTAATAGTAAAGTCTGATTTAACTGCGCGCTTATTTCGGGTAGCATAAAGGTCAGACAATTAGAACTGAGATTACAAATGGCAGGTGAATTCGACCAGATTTATCAAGCTGCCCAAGCGGACCCAGAAGGTTTTTGGGCGCAAGCCGCTGAGCAGGTGTCGTGGTATAAAAAATGGGATAAGGTGCTTGATGATAGCACCCCTCCTTACTATCGTTGGTTTGAAGGAGGGCAGATTAACGCTTGTTATAACGCGATTGATCGGCATGTTGAATCAGGGCGGGGTGACCAAACCGCGATCATTTATGATAGCCCGATAACTGGGGCTAAAGACAAGATCAGCTATAGCGGCTTATTGTCGCGGGTCTCCAAATTCGCGGGCGTATTGCGCGATCAAGGCGTTGAAAAGGGTGACCGTGTCATCGTTTATATGCCAATGGTGCCTGAGGCGGTGATCGCCATGCTGGCTTGTGCGCGAATTGGCGCAATTCATTCGGTTGTTTTTGGGGGTTTTGCTTCATCAGAGTTAGCGGTGCGCATCGATGATGCAGGCGCAAAAGCCATTGTCACTGCGTCTTGCGGTATCGAACCAAGCCGGGTAATCGAATATATGCCGTTGGTCAACGGGGCTATTGAACTGAGCAAGCACAAACCTGCTAGCGTAATTGTATTGCAACGGGCGCAGGCGCAAGCTCAAATGCAAGAAGGTAGAGATATAGACTGGCGCAAAGCAGAGGATAGTGCGCAGGCGGTAGATTGTGTGCCGATGGACGCGACCGACCCGCTATACATTCTTTATACTTCCGGAACAACCGGCCAACCAAAAGGGGTGGTGAAGGATATTGGTGGTTCAGTTGTGTCGCTGCACTGGACAATGAAAAATATCTACAACGTCGAACCTGGTGATGTCTATTGGGCCGCTTCGGACGTAGGTTGGGTGGTGGGCCACTCTTATATAGTGTACGCACCTTTGTTCGGCGGCAATACCACCATCGTGTTTGAAGGTAAGCCCGTTGGCACGCCCGACCCAGGTACCTTTTGGCGTATTATTGAAGATTATAAAGTGAAGGTGTTATTTACGGCACCGACTGCATTTCGAGCGATTAAAAAAGAAGACCCGGCAGGTGAGTATATTTCTAAATATGACATTTCTAGCTTAGACTCTTTGTTCCTAGCTGGCGAACGTCTAGACCCGTCTACCTTACAATGGGCGTCGGAAAAATTGGGTGTACCGGTGATTGATCACTGGTGGCAAACCGAAACGGGTTGGTCAATTTGCTCTAATTGCTTAGGTATCGAACAGCTACCCGTGGTAGAAGGCTCTCCGACACGGCCTGTTCCGGGCTATGAAATGGATGTACTCAACGACAATGGAGAATCAATTAGCGCGGGTGAAATCGGGTCGTTGGTAGTCAAACTGCCATTGCCTCCGGGTACATTTTTAACTCTATGGAATGCTAAACAACGTTATTTTGACAGCTACTTAAGTCGTTTCCCGGGCTATTATGAAAGTGGCGATTCGGGTTATATTGACGAAAATGGTTATGTGTTCGTGATGGCAAGAACCGATGACGTTATCAATGTAGCAGGTCATCGTCTGTCAACGGGCGGTATGGAGGAAGTGCTGGCTGCCCACCCCGATGTGGCAGAGTGCGCTGTTATTGGCGTTGATGACGCTTTAAAGGGGCAATTGCCTCTGGGCATGGTGGTACTAAGCAGCGCCTGTGACCGAGCGCATGAAGATGTTGTCGCTGAAGTGATTCAGATGGTGCGCGAAAAAATTGGGCCGGTGGCGGCCTTTAAGTTAGCTGCGGTGGTCGATGGTTTGCCAAAAACGCGCTCAGGTAAAGTGCTACGCGGTACGATGAAGAAAATTGCGGATAACGCTGAATGGACTATGCCAGCGACGGTTGATGACGCCAGCGTGTTTGAGGGTATCGAAACTACGTTGCAATCGCTGGGTTACGCTAAGGGGTAGCTTCCTTAGACTAATGTCATCTGTTGCTGGCGATCTTAGTTTTTGTTCTATATGTAGCATGGTGCCATGGGCTTACGCGGGGAAATCTATGCAGATTTGTGCCTCCTATCTCTTGAAGCTGTTAGGATTACCCTTATCTACACAGTAAGATTACCCTTATCTACACAGTAAACCTAGCCATAAAGCCAATATCTATCGGCGACATATTGTCTGGCTGCCTATCAGGATACAAAATTGACTACAGAAACTAAACCCAAAGCGACTACCTTACCTGTTCTTCCATTACGCGATGTAGTGGTTTTCCCGCATATGGTTATTCCGTTGTTCGTCGGTCGTGAAAAATCGATAAAAGCTTTAGAGCAAGCCATGGATAAAGGGAAGCAAATCTTTCTGGTCGCGCAGCACGATGCGAGCGATGATGATCCAGACCCTAGTCTAATCTACGATTTTGGCGCTATCGCAAATATATTACAAATGCTTAAATTGCCAGATGGCACGGTAAAAGTATTAGTGGAAGGCGCGAGTCGTGCCCAAGTATTGCGGTATATTGAAGAAGATTTCTTGAGCGCACAAGTCGTTTTACAAGAAGAATCAACAATGGACGAGCGCGAAGCGCAGGTGATGATTCGCGCAGTCAACGAAACTTTTGAAAAATACGTTAAGCTGAATTCTAAAATACCGTCTGAAGTCCTTACCTCGGTTGCGTCGATTGAAGACGGTAGTCGCATGGCAGATACGATTGCGGCGCACCTTAATGTAAAGAACCAAGACAAGCAAACGATCCTTTCGTTTGTGGATACAACAGATAGATTAGAGTACATCTTAAATTTGATGGAAAACGAAATCGACTTGTTAAAGGTTGAAAAGCGTATTCGTGGTCGCGTCAAAAAACAAATGGAAAAAAGCCAGCGCGAGTATTATTTGAATGAGCAGATGAAAGCCATTCAAAAGGAGTTAGGCGATATGGAAGAAGGCGGGTCAGAAATCGATGAGCTAACGCAAAAAATTTCTAAGGCCGGCATGCCAACTGACGTAGAAGAAAAAGCGATGAAAGAGGTGGGCAAGCTAAAGATGATGTCGCCCATGTCTGCTGAGGCCACCGTATTGCGCAATTACTTGGATGTATTACTAGATATTCCGTGGAAAAAACGTACGCGTATGCTTAAAGATCTCGGCGCCGCTGAGAGGGTGTTAGAAGCAGACCACTATGGCTTAGAGAAAGTTAAAGAACGTATTCTTGAGTATTTGGCGGTACAAAAACGCCTTAAGAAAATAAAAGGCCCTATATTATGTTTGGTAGGCCCACCAGGTGTAGGTAAGACTTCCTTAGGCAAGTCGATTGCCCGTGCCACGAACCGTAAGTTTCAGCGTATGTCTTTAGGCGGCGTTCGTGACGAAGCGGAGATTAGAGGCCATAGACGTACCTATATCGGTGCGATGCCAGGAAAAATCATTCATCATTTAACTAAGGCGGGTGTCAAAAACCCGGTTATTATGTTGGACGAAGTAGACAAGATGGCGATGGATTTTCGAGGCGACCCTTCCTCAGCACTACTTGAGGTATTAGATCCAGAGCAAAACAACACATTCAGCGACCACTATCTTGAAGTAGATACGGATTTGTCAGAAGTGATGTTTATCGCTACGGCTAATACTATGAACATCCCTGGCCCATTATTGGACAGAATGGAAGTGATTAATTTGTCGGGTTATACCGAGGACGAAAAGTTTAATATCGCCAAGCGATATCTAATCGACCGCAAACTTAAAGATAACGGGCTTAAGGAAGGTGAGGTTAACCTGAGTGATAAAGGCTTGCTCGAAGCGATTCGTGGCTATACGCGTGAAGCGGGCGTGCGTAATTTAGAAAGAGAGATTTCTAAAATATTTCGTAAGGTGGTGAAAAGTTTGTTGCTGACTAAAAAGAAGAGCATCAAAATCACCGAAAAGAATATTAAAGACTACTTAGGTGTTCGTAAATTTCGCGATTCAGAGATCGATGACGATGCCCAAGTAGGCCGTGTCAACGGCTTGGCGTGGACCAGTGTTGGCGGTGAGCTTCTTACAATCGAAACTGCGGTGGTCTCTGGCAAGGGTAAACAGCAGTTTACTGGAAAGCTGGGTGAAGTGATGCAAGAGTCGATTCAGGCAGCGATGACGGTGGTGCGTTCACGTGCAGAGCAATGGGGTATTGACCCGGCGTTTTATCAAGATCACGATGTACATATCCACGTGCCAGATGGTGCAACCCCCAAAGATGGCCCGAGTGCTGGTGCGGCAATGTGCACGGCTTTAACATCGGCATTGACTGGTATCTCAATTAAGTCAGATGTGGCAATGACCGGTGAGATTACTTTGCGCGGTGAAGTAACCGCTATTGGTGGTCTCAAGGAAAAGCTACTTGCGGCATTACGAGCCGGGGTAAAAACGGTCATCATTCCTGAAGAAAATGAAAAAGATCTTCAAGAAATTCCTGAGAATGTGAAAACTGGGCTGAACATTATCCCAGTAAGATGGATAGATGAGGTGATGGACATGGCCTTATCACAAGCGCTAAAACCGTTGCCAACGTCCGTCGTTAAAAAAGACAAAACGGCGAAGAAAGTGAAGTCTTCTAGTGAAGTGGCCACTAAACACTAATTTAGGTGCAGAAAAAGGCATTTTTTTGCGACATATCTAAATATTTGCGTAAAGATGTCTTAACATCGCCGGCGTGGCTAAGTAGAATACGGGCCACGTCGAGTGCTCAGTGAACATCAAGAGTGCGACTGCTGTTTCTGAAGAGAACCCGAAAGGGCGGAGCGCGTCACAGCAAATTATTCAGAGCACTTCTGCCTGATAATAAACTTAATTTATAAACTTATATTAAAGGAAACAACTATGAATAAATCAGAATTAATCGAAGCCGTTGCTACATCAGCTGACCTTACTAAAGCGGATGCTGGTCGTGCTGTAGATGCTGTATTTTCTTCAATCTCAGGTGCACTATCTAGTGGCGATTCTTTGTCCTTAATTGGCTTCGGAACATTCTCTGTATCAGAGCGCGCAGCGCGAGCAGGTCGTAACCCACGTACCGGTGAAACCATCCAAATTAAAGCTGCAAAATTACCTAAATTTAAGGCTGGAAAAGCACTAAAAGACGCTGTAAACTAGCGCGCCTTTCGGGGCTAGACCAACTGGATTAGCGTCGATCTGGGTGCTTAGCTCAGCTGGGAGAGCATCGCCCTTACAAGGCGAGGGTCGGGGGTTCGATCCCCTCAGCACCCACCATTTTTTATAAATACGGAGCGGTAGTTCAGTTGGTTAGAATACCGGCCTGTCACGCCGGTGGTCGCGGGTTCGAGTCCCGTCCGCTCCGCCATTTATAGCATTTAAAGCGAGGTTAATACCTCGCTTTTTTGTTTATACTGTTCAAACTTAAAACCTTAGTGCTATAAACGCATAACGGTGGTTTAAATTAAGCCTCAAGATCGTTAAAATTGGGGCGAACCAGAAAGGCTGTTCATCGATACCTTTCTTTATTTTTGGGGTAAAACAATAAGGCTTCCATCTAGGATAGATTAATCATGCTTATTTCAATACGTAAAAAAATCTCAGGCTGGCTGGCGTGGGTTGTTGTAATTATCATTTCAGTTCCCTTCGTGTTGTTTGGTATCAATGCCTATTTTGAAGGTGTCAGCCAAGTTAATGTCGCGAATGTGGGCGGTGAAAAGATTTCTCTGCAGTCGTTTCAACAAGCCGCAGAGCAACGGCGCCAGTATTTTCGTAGCCAATTTGGTGCAAGTTTCGACACCTCTATGTTAGACACGCCAGAAGCGCGCCGCAGTATTGTTGAAGAGTTGGTGGTTAATCAGGCTGAACGAGAATATCTGAAGAGTAACGGCTTAACGTTAAATGATGATGCCTTGCAACGCAGAATTGTACAAACCCCTTCATTCCAAGAAGATGGTAAGTTTAACCAAGATACCTATCGTCGAATATTAAGCGCTTCGGGTTATACGACAGAAGGATATGAGCAACAAGAGCGCACCGCTGGAGCGGGTGGACAGCTACGCGATGGCGTGGTGGCCACTAGTTTTGCTAACGACGCTGAAGTCAACCACCTATTAAGCTTAAATATGCAGCAGCGTGATGTTGATTATCTGGTAATTGATGCAAAGCCACTTGAGGCTGATATTGAAATCAGCGATGCTGACATCAATCAGGAATATGAAGCAAATCCTGATGCCTATCAGCAAGTGGAGAGAGTGAAATTAGATTATCTAGAGCTCAATGTCATCGATCTGCAAGAAAATGTCGAACTCACCGAAGAAGAAATAGCACAAGCTTATGAAAGCTCAAAAGGTCGTTATACACAGCCTGAAGTTCGCAAAGCGAGCCATATATTACTTTCAGTGCCTAGAAGTGCATCCGATGAGAAAAAAGCGGAAGTTTTAGAGGCGGCGCAATCAGTATTCGATCAAGCCATGGCGGGAGCTGATTTTGCGGAACTGGCTGAAATGCACTCGGAAGATCCGGGATCAGCGAAAAAAGGAGGTGATTTAGGCATTGTCGCCAAAGACCAGATGGTTGAACCTTTTGAGGAAGCAGTGTTTTCGATGTCTAAGGACGAAATTCGTGGACCAGTTGAAACTGAGTTTGGCTATCATATTATTAAACTCACTGACTTAACCGAAGAAAGACAACAAGCCTTAGAAGAGGTCGTAGACGTGGTGCGTCAAGCTGAGAAAAAGCGAGTGGCTAACAGCCAGTTTGCGGAAGTAGCGGAAACATTTAGAACCTTAGTTTTTGAGCAACCTGATGATTTAGTCGAGGCTTCAGAAGCTCTAGGAATAACCATTAAAACATCTGATTGGGTTACTGCATCGAACGGTGCTGCGCCGTTTAACAACGCTAACTTAAGGGCGACAGCCTTTGATTCAACAGTAATCGATGAAGATTTAAACAGTGAAGCCGTTGAAGTCTCAGACG
This sequence comes from Candidatus Poriferihabitaceae bacterium, assembly GCA_965237995.1. Lineage (GTDB taxonomy): Bacteria > Pseudomonadota > Gammaproteobacteria > Arenicellales > Poriferihabitantaceae > JAAELZ01. Next base: position 691,046 of record CBDEGO010000004.1, on the reverse strand, counting down.
GGGTGTTAGTGGCTGTTCATAAGAACGATTATGAAGAAGCGCATTTAAAAGAATTGTCTGAAGTAAAGCAACAAATTATTGACCAGTTGACGACTAATCGCGCTAGTGAAGCGGCCCAAACTAAAGGTGAAGCGGTTATGGCTAGCCTTAAACAAGGCAGTGATTTTAGTGAAGAGCTTGTAGAGATGGTTAAAGTCCTACCTGCTACTAAGGAGGCGATCACCGACCCGGTTGAGCGTGAAATTAGTACGTTGGCTTATAGCAGCAGTGCGCCTGAAGACGGTGGTGTGCTAGTCGATGGCCTAGAGTTAAATAATGGAAATTATGCGGTATTCAGACTTAAAGATGTGACCTTAGGAGACCCAGCAACTGCGACCGAGCAACAGCGCAATCAGGTAGTTCAGCAGTTAAGCCAACGCGATGGAAATGGCGCTTATATCTTATTTAGAAACGTATTGCGCTCGTCAACCGATGTTGAAATATTCGATTCAGCTTTTGCAGGCGACTTAACCAATAATCGTTACCCGAATTAGCCCAAGTAGCATAACCACTAACGAGGCTGAACGACATCGATTGTTCAGCCTTTTTATTGCGCGTTCAATCGTTAGCGATTTGCCAATCTAGGGTCTCGCCGTTTAACAAAGGAATAATGCATTCACCTTGCTTAGTGGTGTAATGGTCGGGCACGCTCCAATCTTGTTTACGTAAGGTTATTTGCTTGGTGTTTGCCGCTAGCCCGTAAAATGCAGGCCCCGCCAAACTAGCAAATTGTTCTAGATGGTGAAGTGCTTCCATTCTCTCGAAGGCCCGCGCATACAGCGCCATTGCGGTGTGCGCGGTATAACATCCAGCGCAACCGCAAGCCGCTTCTTTAGCATTTTGCGTATGGGGGGCGCTATCTGTACCTAAAAAGAACTGGCTACTTCCTGATGTTGCAGCCTCAATTAAAGCTTGACGGTGTTGTTCGCGCTTTAACACGGGCAGGCAATAATAATGTGGCTTTAATCCACCTCTAAATAGTTCGTTGCGATTAAAAAGTAAATGGTGCGCGGTTAGGGTGCCTGCCACATTAGCGCCTGCGGACTCTACGAACTCAATGCCTTGCTTAGTCGTAATGTGTTCGAGCACAATTTTAAGCTCGGGGAGTTCTAAGTGAATCGGCTGTAAAACTTGTTCAATGAAGGTGGCTTCGCGGTCAAAAATATCCACATGTGGGTCAGTGACTTCTCCATGAATTTGCAGCACCAAACCTGTTTCAGCCATTTTTTCTAGCACCTGCATGATGCCGCTAATGCGCGTGACACCAGAACTTGAATTAGTAGTGGCGCCAGAGGGGTATAATTTCGCGCCAACAATGTCGGGGTGCTCAGCCGCTTGTTGGATGGTGTCGGTTGATGTGTGATCGGTGAGATACAAACTCATTAAGGGCTTGAATCCGGCAGTATGGGCTTCTGCTCGATTAGCTGCATTTACGATACGATCTCGATAGGCCAAAGCACTTTGTACTGTGGTAACCGGGGGGCTTAAGTTTGGCATTATCATGGCGCGACCAAATTGGCTTGCGGTATGTCCGATCACGGCATCTAACATATCACCATCGCGCACATGCAAATGCCAATCATCGGGTTTGATAATCGTTATACTGCGCGTGCTCATAAGGTAAAGCTTTGTAAGTGTTCTAGCGCCAATGAACGGCCTTCCTGATAGTCATGAATGCATGGCATGACTATTTCACTGCGGAGGTTCTTTGTTTTTAGTTCACTTGCCGTTAGCCAATGGATGGCAGTAATTGCTGAATCGATTGGCCCTTCGTGCACAGCATCGCCTAACTCGCCTTTGAAATTAAATCGCAGATAAGTGATTCCGTTAGCCGCTTTAAAATGATAAAACCCGACCAAGGCAGTTGGCTTAAATGTAAAACCTGTTTCTTCTAGTACTTCTCGTTGAATAGCGACTTCAAGTGTTTCGCCGCGCTCAACATGCCCGGCTGGCTGATTAAAAACCTGAGTCCCCAAACTGGCTTCTTCAACGACTAGAAACTTATTGTCTCGTTCTATGACTGCGGCTACCGTTACGTGTGGATACCACTTGGTTTCGGACATTGTTATCCTTACATAGTTATAATAAGCGCGTATTTTAACAAATCCACCATCTTGATTTACTGACTGTTTAGGCTATTTATGATCGACACCATTAAGCTTACGATTGCTCAATTAAACCCCACTGTTGGCGCGCTTGAAGCCAATCGTTTGTTAATTGTTGATGCACTTAAGCAAGCCCCGAGTGACACCGACATTGTGGTATTCCCTGAGTTAGTTGTGTGCGGCTATCCGCCTGAAGATTTGTTGCTACGCGATGATTTTATCGAACAGTGTGGTCAGCAATTAGAACAGTTAGTGAGTGATAGCGCAGCGCATTCCTGCGCGATGGTAGTCGGTCATCCACAGCGTGCAGAGGGCAAATTGTATAACGCGATGAGTGTTATTCAACAAGGTAAGTTGTTGGCCACCTACTACAAGCGGTTTTTGCCAAACTACACCGTATTTGATGAAAAGCGTTATTTCACGCCAGGTAATACGCCGTTAGTGATGGACATCAAAGGCGTTAAATGTGGCTTGGTAAACTGTGAAGATATCTGGGAAACGCCCCCGGTTAAAGAATCTGTTGAACTCGGCGCTGAATTAATTATCAACATCAACGCTTCCCCATTTCACTATAACAAGGCCGTTGAACGAGAAGAAGGCATTGTGCGCAAAAGGGCGATAGAAAATAAGGTGCCCATTGTTTATGTCAATCAGGTCGGCGGGCAGGACGAGTTGGTATTCGATGGCGGCTCGCACATTGTTGATGCCGGCGGTAAAATCACTACGCGCTTACCTATTTTTGAAAGTTGCATTGCAACGGCCCGTATACAGCTTAGGCCTAAATGCACTCCGCAATATGGAGCAGTTGCGCCGCGAGGCAATTTAAATCAAAGAATATATTCAGCCTTAGTCACTGGTGTGAAAGACTATGTCAATAAAAATGGCTTTAAAGGAGTTATTTTAGGCTTATCTGGCGGTATTGACTCGGGGTTAACGCTGGCAATTGCCGTCGATGCCTTGGGTGCTGACCGTGTTGAAGCGGTGATGATGCCGTATCGCTATACTAGCGAGATAAGTATGATTGATGCCGAAGAAGAAGCGACGGCATTGGGGGTTAAATATCATGTAATTTCTATTGCTCCGCTAGTTGAATCTGGGATGCAGCAATTAGCGCCCGTATTCGAGGGCTTGCCGGAAGATACCACCGAAGAGAATGTGCAGGCACGGGCACGAATGCTCATTTTAATGGCAATATCTAATAAGAAAGGCTCGATGGTGCTGACCACAGGTAACAAGAGCGAAATGGCGGTGGGTTACGCTACGCTGTATGGTGATATGGCGGGCGGTTTTGCGGCGATCAAAGATGTGCCAAAGACGCGTGTTTTTGAACTGTCTAAATACCGTAATACCATTTCACAAGTAATCCCACAAAGAGTGATTACGCGCCCACCATCGGCAGAATTGCGTCCAGACCAAAAGGATGAAGACTCACTGCCGGACTATTCGACTTTGGATTCGGTATTGAAACGGTTTGTAGAGTTGGATGAGTCTGTTGAAGACATCATTGCGCAAGGGTTTGACGCGCAGTTGGTTAACCGTGTAGTGAAAATGGTGGTTCGTAACGAATATAAGCGGCGCCAGTCGGCACTGGGCACACGCATAACGCCGCGGGCTTTCGGACGGGACAGGCGCTACCCGATCACCTCGAAGTTTTTTTAGCGAACATCACAATGGCTTTTATCAGAGACCTTCAGCAAAAAGATTTCCACCGCGTTATGCAGATATACCAAGCCGGAATCGATACTGGGTTTGCAACCTTTGAAACTAAAACCAAAGATTGGCAGACATGGAACGCAGGCGTGATGTCTACTCCGCGATTAGTCGCGCTCAATGAAGCCAATGAAGTGGTCGGTTGGGCTAGCTTAAGTGCGGTAACCAATCGTTGCGTGTACGCAGGCGTTGCAGAAATTTCGGTGTATGTTGATCCGATTGCGCAGGGTCAAGGTATCGGTGGACAATTGTTAGGTGGATTAGTGCTTGGCTCAGAAGACGTGGGAATATGGACACTGCAAGCCCGTATTTTTCCAGAAAATGAAGCGAGTATTGCGCTACATAAGAAAATTGGGTTTCGCCAAGTCGGTAAGCAAGAGCGGTTGGGTCAATTGCATGGGGTTTGGCGCGATATCGTGTTGATGGAGCGTCGAAGCACCGTCGTCGGCGTTAGCTAACTCATTCAAAACAGCCTCACATTGGGTTCCTAATATCACTTCAATTCCATTAGGGCTGTATATTCACTTTCCGTGGTGTATAGAAAAGTGTCCGTATTGTGACTTTAACTCTCACAAGGCGAAGCGAACGATACCGGAGGCCGCTTATACCGATGCACTGATTGCGCAATTTAGACAGCTTAAAGCCGCGTACGCAGGCCGGCCCATCGACACCGTGTTTATTGGTGGGGGAACGCCGAGCTTAATTCATCCTCGCCACATTCAACGCTTGCTCGACACGGTTCGTGCAGAAGCTGAATTAACTAAACGCTGTGAAATCACGCTAGAATCAAACCCGGGTGCGATTGACGAAAATCATTTTTCAGGCTATCTAGCCGCGGGCGTTAATCGTTTGTCGATTGGGGTGCAGAGTTTTGACGATAGATGCCTTAAAGAATTGGGTCGCATCCATAGCGCCGATACCGCAATGCGAGCTATCCGTTTGGCGCAGCAGGTAGGGTTTAAGCGGATAAATGTTGATTTAATGTATGGCCTGCCGCAACAAAACACCCAAATGGCGTTGCATGACTTAACACAAGCGATCGATTCAGGCGTTGAACATATTTCTTTGTATCAACTAACCATTGAGCCAAATACGCAATTTGCCGTGTCCAGCCCTACGTTACCTGATACGGAAGCATGCTGGGAGCTGCACTTGGCTCTAATGCCTGCTTTGCAGGAAGCGGGTTTTGATCGCTACGAAGTGTCGGCGTTTGCAAAGAATAATCAACATTGTCAGCACAACCTGAACTACTGGCGGTTCGGAGATTATTTAGCCATTGGTGCAGGAGGCCATGCAAAAATTTCGGAGTTAAGAGGCAAGGAACTGCATATACAACGCTACTGGAACAAACGACATCCGCAAGCCTATATCGAAGCGATGGACGAAGGGTCGTTTATCGGTGGAGACAACAAGGTGATAGCTTCAGATCGAATATTTGAGTTTTTAATGAACGGGTTACGCTTGAAGGAAGGTTTTAGTCTACATGGTTTTGAGCATTCTACAGGCTTAGACCGTTCACTTTTATTGGATGAAATTAAGCCATTTGTTAAACGGGCGTGGTTAGACACTAAAGAAGGTGTGGTTTGTCCAACGGCAGAAGGTTATCGCTACTTGGACGAAATGCTCGTTGAGGTATTGCCCAAGCCATAAGCGGGGGTGTGAAAGCGTGATGAGTGAAGTAAACTCACCACCTTCAACTTAAATTGTAATCCACGAATTAAATGCAAATAAGTAATAATGTTGTAGCAAGTATGAATTACGTCCTGAAGGACGATCAAGGCACGGTGATCGATGAATCAAAAGATGAGCCGTTGGTTTATCTGCACGGTGCAAAAAATATTATCCCTGGCTTAGAGCGTGAACTTGAAGGTAAGCAAGCTGGAGATAAACTTGAAGTAACGGTCGCCCCTGAAGATGGTTATGGCGTGGTTGACCCAGAGCGCAAGCAAGTGGTGCCGCGTGATATGTTTCCTGAAGGCACTGCCATTGAAGTTGGCATGCAGTTTCATGGCGCGGACCCTGCCGGAAACCCTATCGTGGTAATGGTTGATAGTATCGACGGTGACGAAATTATAATTGACGGCAATCATGAGTTAGCAGGCAAGACCTTGCATTTTTCTGTAGAAATTACTGATGTGCGTGAAGCCACGCAAGATGAGTTAGCGCATGGTCACGTTCATGGGCCAGGTTGCAATCACTAGTACGTTGCCGTTCTTGTAGTAATTATGACGATACTTTGGATCAAAGTTTTTCATCTGTTTGCAGTTATCTCGTGGATGGCTGGGGTGATGTATCTACCTAGATTGTTCGTTTATCACGCGATGTCTGAAGACACTATTAGCAAAGAACGCTTTAAAGTCATGGAGCGTAAATTGCTCTACGGTATTATGACCCCCAGCGCGATTATTGCGATTGGGCTAGGCGTCTGGCTATGGCTAGGCTATGGTTTTAGCGGTGCTTGGTTAATGTGGAAGTTAGGCTTTGTACTTGGCTTAGTGGCCTATCATGGTTGGTGCATAGTGACTTACAACACCTTTAAGAATGACGCTAACACACGGGGCCACAAGTTTTATCGGGTAATGAATGAATTGCCAGTGCTGTTGTTGTTGGGTATTCTTATTATGGTGGTGGTTAAGCCGTTTTAATTTGCCACTAGCCTAAGATGTTTCATATCGTACTGGTTGAACCAGAAATTCCGCCGAATACAGGTAATTTGATTCGCTTGGCGGCGAATACAGGTTGTCAATTGCACTTGGTTGAACCATTGGGTTTTGAGCTAGATGAAAAGTCGCTGCGCCGGGCGGGTTTAGATTATGGCGACTTAGCGCAGGTGTCTGTTTGGTCGAGTTGGCAAGCTTTAATGAAAGCAGCCCCGTTCAAACGTTGGGTCACGCTCTCTACACACCATACTCAATTATATAGCGAGTTTCAGTATGAAAAGAATGATGCGCTGGTATTTGGCTCAGAAGGCAAAGGGTTAGTAGACGCGATACGTGAGAGTGACGAACAGGCAGGCAAGCTGACGTTGCCGATGAAAGAGAATAACCGCAGCTTGAATTTATCTAATACTGTTTCTATTGTGGTGTATGAAGCATGGCGTCAATGTGGCTTTGCCACTTAAATAGAGTTTTAAAGAAAAATGACACGAACAGTTGATGTAGAAGCAATACGCCGAGACTTTCCAATTTTAAGTCGCGAAGTGAACGGTAATCCTTTGGTGTATTTGGACAATGGTGCAACCACGCAAAAGCCTACTTCAGTGATTGAGGTGATAAAAGACTATTATCGAGATCAAAACGCTAATGTGCATCGTGGTGTACATACGCTTAGCCAGCAGGCCACGACTTCCTACGAGCATGCCCGCGAGAACATCCGTCAGTTTATCAATGCAACCCATACCCACGAGTGTTTGTTCACTAAGGGAACGACGGACAGTATCAACTTAGTGGCGACCGCTTATGGCAATCAAAATATAAAGGCGGGTGACGAAATACTTATCTCTACCATGGAGCACCACTCTAATATTGTGCCTTGGCAAATGCTGTGCGAGTACACGGGTGCAAGCCTAAAAGTCATAGAAATCCATCAGGATGGTTCGCTAAATCTTGAGTCATTTGAAAATTTGCTCAGTGAGAAAACTAAATTACTGGCGATTAGCCATGTCTCTAATTCACTTGGTACGGTTAACCCAATAGCAGAACTGATCACTAAAGCCCATAACGTAGATGCCAAGGTGTTAATTGACGGTGCGCAAGGAGCGCCGCATTTCTCAGTGGACGTGCAAGCACTTGATGTTGATTTTTACTCAATGTCCGGGCATAAATTATTTGGCCCAACCGGCGTTGGGGTGTTGTACGGTAAAGAACACTTATTGAATGCAATGCCGCCGTATCAAGGCGGCGGCAATATGATCCAAAAAGTCACCTTTGAAAAAACCACATACAATGAGTTACCGCATAAATACGAACCCGGCACACCCAACATTGTGGGGGGCTTGGGTTTAAGCGCAGCCATTGATTACTTAAATCAATTTGATATCAATGAAATTGTCGCCCACGAGAGCGCATTATTAAGGTCTGCGACTGAGGGCTTGCAAGACATCGCGGGTATACGGCTTATCGGTACTGCCGACAACAAGGCTAGCGTAATCTCATTCTTATTAGATGGCGCGCATCCGTTTGACGTAGGCACCTTGCTAGACCAACAAGGTATTGCCGTTCGTACTGGGCATCATTGCTGTCAGCCATTGATGGATTTTTATAATATTCCTGGCACCATCCGCGCCTCATTCGCGTTTTACAACAGTCAAGCTGATGTTGATGCTTTCTTAGCTGCTACGCGTCGTGCAGCCAATATGCTGAGTTAAGCCCATGTCGACAATTAACCAAATTCAAGATGAAATTATCGAAGAGTTTAACTTTTTCGATCAATGGATGGATAAGTACGAATACATGATCGATTTAGGCAAAAAGCTGCCTTTAATCGACGAACAATATAAAACTGAAGGTCATCTTATTCCCGGTTGCCAAAGCCAAGTTTGGTTGCACGCTGAAGGCGAAGGTGACGTTATTCAATTTTCCGCTGACAGTGATGCCATCATTACCAAGGGCATTATTGCGCTGTTAGTGCGCGTGTTGTCAGGGCAGTCTCCAAGTGCTATCGCAACTGCTGATTTGTATTTCATCGAAAAAATTGGGCTTTCCCAGCATTTATCACCAACCCGTTCAAACGGATTAGTGAGCATGGTCAATCAAATGAAAGGGGTTGGGGCTTCCCTGTCTAGCTGAAATGTGTCTAAAGCACATTTTAGGGAGCAACAGGATTAGCTAGGCTTTAAAAAGATTATTTGAATTCGAGCTTTTAGAAGTCTAATTCTAATAATCTACTAAGCTGAACTTTCAATACATAGGTATAAGGGCTGTGCAAATTAAAACTGAAATTAGCTATAAACACCCTACATTTTGAGCAGAATAGCTAAAAAGTAGCGATCGCTGATTTAGTATATAATTGAGAAATGATGAGAAAAAAGGCTCTACAGACAGTGAATCAGATACCAAACCGCCAATGGGGAGTTAGTGTCAGTACAAGTTTGGTATGATGGGTAGGTAGTGGGAAACTATGGAAAGTGTAAAAGTATTCAAAGCTGAATATCCTAAAGTTTGGAAAAAAATTTCTGAAGACAATTCTTTTCAAACGAAAACATCGATAGTAATGGGTCCTGATGTTATAGAGTATGATCGTGCTATTGACGCAATTTCCTGCTTTCTAGAATCAGTTACAGAAAATCATATAGATGTAATTAAAAGCAAACTATCTGCTTTTTTTCACTTGAATAAATTTAAAGGGAAGGTGTTTGTTTGCGGTGCAGATAAGTCTATATATTTAGCAATCAGTATTGATAAGTTTATTGCAATCGCAAAAAAAGGGCTCCAAACTTCTCCTCTTTCAGTTGACGCTGATCCCGCTTACCAAGATAAATTAGGATATCAAATGACTGAGGGCTTCTTAAACGATGTCGATCAAACTCTATCTAGTTCATGGGAAAATTTTTGCAATGCGAGCCCTCTTCAATGGTGCTTTTATACTGACAAATTCGATGGTTATATGACGGAAAAAAGATCACTTAATTGCAGACTCGGATTGAAGTCGCAAGACTTAACAAATTGTAAAAACGTACTAATAGAAATTAAACCAGGTGAAGTACGCATTCCCACTTGTATTGATGCCGGTTCAAATCTATACGAAAACTGGGTGCCAGGAGGGAAGACTGAGATTGCAAGCTCGTGTAAAAAGAAGGACAGTTTAAAAGGGTTGGACGAATTGGTTTTCCGACCAAACGTGGATGACGAAATAGTTAGCACAGATTCATTTTCGCCTTGCCAAAGGTTCTAATATGGTAACTAATTGCATGGATTCTGATTTGGTAGAGGAATTATTTTTATCCGAACTAAGAAAAGATTATGACCCTCGAAAAGGCATGCCTCATGATATAATAATTTCTAGTTTATCGGCCTCAAATACTTCAAATTTTGCATCGATACTAGTCGAAATAACAGAGAAACATAAAGGATCTAATAAACTGATTGATCTTTTAGCGATATCAAGCCGTATATTGTTTGACGCTCATATTTTGGATAGATTTGATAGGGAAAGACTGCGTAACTACTACGTGAAACTTAGCGTTGATATTATGCTTTGTGATTCTCCTGAAAGGATGGCGGCAATTTTAAACTGTATTAACTCTTTAAAGCTAAGTTTGAAGAATCATCATATAGAACCTTTTCGAGAGAAAAGAAAGAAATACCCATATCATTGGTTAAAAGCTCTTTGCTTGACAGAAAACTATTCTCAATTGTGTGTAGAAATTAGAGAAATGATAAGCTCGCAGTCGATCACTCAAAGGGAAGTCGATAAGTATTTAGAATTGTTACAAGAATTGGTGCCGAATTCTAAACAGCAAGAATATGAGAAAATATTTGAAGGTTGGGCGGAGGTCCCACGTGGTTGGAAAATAACTGGTTCCGCTACGCACAAAAACCATTAGAATATAAGTTATGTCTGCTTATAGTTATCCTCATGCGCAAATTTTGGAGGAGCTGATTTCTTCGACAATGAGCGCAATGGCGAGCTGTTATTCATATTTAAATGAAAACTTGGAAGAAAGAAGTGTAATTGCTTTTGCAGATGCAGTTGAAAAAATTGATCATTCACAGCTAAACGCTTTCTATATTTGGTTGCCGCAAACAGTTAAGAAGGGAGAAATGCGGCACTTAAGCTCTACAGATGGAAGGAATGGAAACTATCCATTGATACAAAAAAGTGGAAAGGTCTCTGATAAGCCTACAAGAATCTCTAAAATAATTAAAAGAATAATTAAGGATACATTCTCTGATAACTTTCAACCTAACAGCAAGAATATCTGGGTCCCAAGTCCGTTATATATTGTAGATGAAATCCTTTCTTCTCCATCTTCGCCAGCTTTTTCTGCCTACGTTTTATATTCTATTAGGACATTACTCTTTTTTAGATATGAATCAGTTCCTAGTGGACTAATTGGGAAGACTACATACAAACAATTTACGGAGAGTGATATACAAAAGCACTATTCTAGTATTTTAACTAGTACAACTCCGCGTTTTGACTCTCAAGGGAAAGACACTCTTAGCTCTCTCTCAGGTGGAGGGGGAGTATTGTTACAATTTCTAGCCTATAAAAATGTATTAGTATTTAGCTTCCGAGATTACAATAAAGTAATTAGATTTCTCGAGAGTGGTGACATTAAGCCCTCGAATGGATCAAGGCCGTTTCAAAAAAACGGCTCTATTTCTCGTATGCCAGAAGTTGATCAGATAATAAACGAATTGTGGGGTATTCCTATTCCCATTCGAGGAGCTGATATTATCTTTCGTGGAGGTATAAAGCTTTCCTCAAAAAGAGGCCTTGTCATTGCCATTCATGGAGGGCCAGGTACTGGAAAAACCTCTTTATGTTTGACGCTTTGTGCGGCTACTGCTCCCTTCGGTATACAGTCAGTTTACTTGTCTGCTGAAGAGCAACCAACTGATTTACAGAAGCGTTCCGCTGGTCTATTTTCTGACGAGATGCAAAGACTGCCTTTTTTTGCAGGAAATAATGAAATACTATTTGAAGAGATAGACGTTCTTCTTCGAGATGGAGAGATAGGAGCGATTGAAAGAATAGAAAAAAAAATTGATGCTTTTGCTGAATATTTGAGAGGATTAGAAGAAAAAGAAGATAAAGCTCCTGAGGTTCCTAAAGCTTGCCGTGTATTCTTAGTATTAGACGGATTGCACGATTTGTTTTTAGCGAAACAAGAAGATAAATCGGAGCAGCTTCGAAAGCTTCACAGCCTAGTAGATAAGTTACAAAAACTGCAAGCTGTAGTGATTCTAACTATAGCGGATGAATGGGAAGCAGGTTCATCTTTGGATTACATGGTTGATATGGCTATGAGATTGTCCTTTACAGAAATTGAGGCCTACGATGCTAAGCCTGATCGGCGAATTACTCTCTTTAAAGCGAGACATCAACAGTGTGCATTTGGTACACACGGATTGCAAATATCAGGGGATAAAGGTGTTAGGTTTTCTCCACAAATTAATCATCAATTAGATCAAAGAGCGATTTGGAAACTTCGGTTGCCAAATTCCGAGTATTTAAACCCTGTCTTTATGGAAGTTCACTGCGTTCCAAAAGAAGAAGCTGTGGGTAAATATCAAGAGAAATATAAGTGTAAATATGTTCGCTTGGACCCAGGTGTTGAGATTCCAAGAGGATCAAATATATTTATTAATGGAAATGGCTCCGGTGGTAAAGCAGGACTTGCTATGCGTATAGCGTTTATGCCTTACGCCATGACCAAGAGTAACAAGCGGGTAAGAAGTGAGGAAAAAGTACTAATTATTTCATTTTTATATCCTAGAGATTATTATAGTACAGTATTGAGAATAATTAACCGTACCTACAAAGCTGAGTTTGACATCCAAGGAATAAGTCAAAGTCGACTTGAAGTGATGCACCTCTATCCTGGATATTTAAAACCCAATGACTTATTCAATAGAATTGAGTGGGAATTAAGAGGTGCCGAGAGAGTGGGTGAACCATATACAACTGTAGTTATTGATGGGCTTCATAACGTTTTTTTACAGTTTCCAGAAATCGAGAACTATCCGATTTTTTGGCCACAACTATATAGTGCATTGAGATCTAGGTCACTTAACATTATTACCACTCATACGACTCTAACTATGCAACACAAAGGGGACAAACCATCGAAATCTAGTATTGTAGACGATAATAGATCAGAACCACTGCGTCATGCTTTAGTGCAAAAAACTGATTTCCAGATCACTGTTGAACCTGAAAAGAAAGGTTCAAATTTCTTCAAAATACAATTCTTATCTGCTATAGGGAAAAATATGAACATTAACGGATTGCTATGGGAACGAGAGTCATTAACTTTGTTTAAAAGAGCTGAAAGGTAATTATGGCATGGAAATCGATGTTACTGGATTAGAGTTGTTTGCTGGCTGCGGTGGTTCAATGCTCGGCGCTGAGCTTGCGGGTTTGAACACTGAGTTAGCTATAGACATAGATACAGACGCAATTGAAACACTAAACTTAAACCTCGGTTGTTTTCCTTATGTGAGAATTTTGAATGCTGATATACGAGATTTTAATTTTTCATCTTTAGTTAGTCCAGATGTGATTTGTGGAAGCCCTCCCTGTCAGCCCTTTTCATCGGGTGGAAAACTTCAGGGTTCAATGGATATCCGAAATATGTTTCCCGAAGCGATTCATAGTATACGAACACTACAGCCAAGATCTTTCATCTTTGAGAATGTCAAAGGCCTTACTCAAGAAAGGTTTACGAACTTTCTTGAGTATATTATTTTACAGCTAAGTTATCCTGAATTATCGAAGGCAGTTAATGAGTCAGAATTAGATCACCATCGAAGATTAGAGGATTATAAAACCAATGGAATAGCAGATGATTTGAGCTATAACGTAATTATTCGCGTTTTAAATGCTGCGGATTATGGAGTTCCTCAAAAACGAGAAAGAGTTTTTATTGTTGGTTTCCGGTCTGATGAACACCATCGATGGCATTTTCCTGAAAAAACACACTCGTATTGGGAGCTGTTGAATCAGCAGGATAATAAGGGTGAATACTGGGAAAAATACGGAATTGCACCTCGGTTTAATTTGTCCAGCAAGCAACGAGAAGAAATTCTGAAGAAAAAAGAAGCGGGCCCTGCATTAAAACCTTGGCAAACGACGAGGGACGCTATTTACGACTTAATTGATCCTCGTGTAAATCAAGGGAAAAACTTCGTATTGGATCATGAGTTTAAGAGTGGAGCAAAGGAGTACAAAGGTCATACTGGAAGTACTCTAGATGCTCCAGCAAAGGCGATTAAAGCAGGTGCTAACGGTAATCCTGGTGGGGAAAATATGTTCCGAGATGATAAAGGAACTCTGCGGTATTTTACAATCCGAGAAATGGCAAGAATTCAATCCTTCCCAGACTCATATCGATTTGCAGGATCGTGGGGTTCAAGGATAAAACAAATCGGAAATGCAGTACCATCAAAACTCAGTGAAATACTTATCTCTGGTATTGTTCAGACACTTCGAAGTCAATGACTCTATTTTCTGATATCAGGTTGGTTAGTTAAATTTAGAACTTTTAGAGATCACTCGTATTCTGGTTTTTAGCAATAGTTTCACAGTTGTTCAATTTTCACTCGTTTCATCAACATCTAATTGGCCAGTAATTCTACGACGAATATGCGACCAAGAAAGGCCTGTTGCTAAGACTGCACTGATTGCGATCAAAATCACCCAAGTTAAAGACTGGTTACCTTCCAAAGAAACCCAGCCTTTATCCACAAAAAACCAGATCAGCATAGTAAAAAACGCTGCGGCAAGCAGAATACCAAAAAACCCCAGCGACCGAGAAGTGGCACGCAAAAACACCACCCAGCCGATTAGCAGTATCATTCCGATCAAACCGTGTGCCACAGTTAGGTGATTAAAGTCGGTGAGCGCAGGGGCAATAGCCCATTCGTAGAATGAATAAGGGCTTATCGGGTTGAAAGTTGCGAGGACGAGTGCAAGCGCACTTACTACGCGTATTAGATAAGAAGTTGCGGTAAATCTTTTAGCCATGATAACAATTAATTAAGAAACCCATTTTCGAGCATTATAAAACATTCTCATCCATGGGCTAAGCTCTCCCCAATGATCGGGCGCCCATGAGTGATTGACGGTTCGTGTGGTTCTCTCTGGATGAGGCATCATCAATGTAACCAAACCACTGGTATTGGTAACGCCAGTTAAGCCATCAGGAGACCCATTTGGATTCGCGGGGTACAATAGCGTTGGCTTGCCTTGGTAGTCCACGAATTGCAAACACTGAAGGTTCTCACTTACTAACGCTTGCTGATCGCTATGCTTGGTAAACTGCGCCCTGCCTTCGCCGTGTGCGACCGCTACGGGAATGACTGAACCAGCCATATCTTTAAAAAATAGTGATGGGCTAGGCATGACTTTAGCCATTACATATCTTCCCTCAAACTGTTCCGATTGATTACGCACAAATCGAGGCCAATGCTCACTACCAGGGATAATGTCGCTAAGGGTTGAAAGCATCTGACAACCATTACACACCCCGAGCGCAAATCGGTCTTGTCGCTGAAAATACGCTGCAAATTGATCGCGAAGCGATGAGTTAAATAAGATTGACTTAGCCCAACCTTCGCCAGCACCCAATACATCGCCAAATGAGAAACCGCCGCAAGCCACAAAGCCTTGGTAGTCCTCAAGGCGTCGACGACCTTCTGCCAGATCGCTGATAGTGATATCTATTGACTCAAACCCCGCTCGATCAAATGCCGCCGCCATTTCAATATGGCCGTTGACCCCTTGCTCGCGCAAGATGGCCATTTGGGGCTGGCTACCACGATTGAGCATGGTGGCTTGTATGCGCTCGTTGGAATCGAAACTTAATGTAGAAAATAAGCCGCTATCGGCCTTATCTAAAATGCGATCATATTCTTGGTCAGCGCAGTGCGGGTTGTCGCGCAATGATTGCATCTTCCATGTGGTTTCTGACCATGCGCGCTGTAGGTCGACGCGTGAAGCTGAGAATACCTCGCTGTCGTTACATGAAATAGTGATTTGCTTGCTTGATGCCACCTCGCCGATTGGCTGGACTAACTCGGCGATACCGTGTTTGGATGCGAGTGTGGTGAGCGCTTGCGAGTGAGTTTGATCGATCTGAATAACGGCGCCTAATTCTTCGTTGAACAGCGCCGATTGCGCGTCGTGTGCTTCGCACGGCAAGGTAATGTTTAAACCGCAGCGCGCCGTAAACGCCATCTCTGCCAGTGTCGTTATTAAGCCACCATCACTACGATCATGATAGGCAAGTAATAAGCCTTGTTGGTTCGCGGCTTGGATAAAATTGTAAAACCCTTTTAATTGTTCAGCGTTATCAACATCGGGCGGCGTGTCTCCCATTTGTTGATGCACCTGCGCATAGACACTACCGCCAAGCCGGTTTCTTCCAGCGCCTAAGTCAATCAACCAAAGTGGCTTATCACCTTCAGACGTGTCTAATTGTGGTGTTAATGTGTTACGCGCATCTATGACTGGTGCAAAGGCGGAAACGATTAGCGACAGCGGCGAGACGACTTTGTGCTCGCCGTGTTGACCCCAAACCGTTTGCATCGACATCGAATCTTTGCCGACCGGAATAGAGAGGCCTAATTGGGGGCACAGCTCCATCGCGATGGCGTGTACGGTATCGTATAAATTGGCATCTTCTCCGGGCTCGCCGGCTGGCACCATCCAGTTGGCGGATAACTTGATATCGCTAATTTTGCCGATAGATGCAGCTGCGATATTAGTTAAGGCTTCACCAATGGCCATGCGCCCACTAGCAGGCGCATTAAGTAGCGCTAGTGGTGTGCGTTCGCCAATCGACATGGCTTCACCAGCGAATGACTCAAACCCACTTAGGCTAACAGCGACGTCGGCAACGGGAACTTGCCATGGGCCAACCATTTGTTCCCGAGCAATCAATCCGGTAATGCTACGATCTCCGATAGAAATCAAAAACGTTTTATCGGCAACGCTAGGAAAGCGTAGCACATCAAGTGCAACCTCTTCGAGCGGTCTACTCTCGATATTAAGTGGCTGATGTGCGGGTGTAGTGCGAGTGACTGATCGCTCCATTTTAGGAGGCAAGCCAAATAGTACTTCCATCGGTAGATCGATCGGTTTAGCTTGGGCCTTGTCGTTTGCGCCGAAATGTTCATCCTCTAGCACGAGCTTGCCATCATTGGTCGCATGGCCGACTACTGCATATAAAGCGCGTTCACGTTTGCAGGTCGCTTCGAAGTCGGCTAGTGCTTCCGGCGCGATGGCGAGCACGTAACGTTCTTGCGATTCATTGCACCAAATCTGCATAGGCGACATGGCTATGTCGTCATTCAAGATTTTGCGTAAATCAAAATGGCCAGATCGGCCTGAGTCTTCAACTAACTCTGGCAAAGCATTGGATAAACCGCCAGCCCCCACGTCGTGGATCCATAAAATTGGGTTGTCTTCACCCGCTGCCCAGCAGGCATCAATGACTTCTTGGCAGCGGCGTTGCATTTCAGGATTACCGCGTTGTACCGAAGCGAAATCTAATTGTTCGCTGCTGCTACCGCTGGCTACTGATGACGCGGCGCCGCCCCCCAAACCGATTAGCATGGCGGGGCCACCCAAAACAATAAGAACCGCGCCGACATCGAAAGAAATTTTATCGATGTGCTGTTCGCGGATATTCCCTAGACCACCCGCTAGCATGATTGGCTTATGATAGCCGCGTCGGGTTACAGAGCTTTGCTGATCGTTTTCGCAACTATGCTCAAAGGTGCGAAAATAACCGCAGATGTTTGGTCGGCCAAATTCATTGTTAAATGAAGCTCCGCCTACTGGCCCTTCCAACATAATTTGCAATGGACTTGCGATGCGCTTTGGTGAAGCAAAAGGCGTTTCCCAAGGACGCGGTAAATCGGGCAAGCGCAGATGAGAAACGCTAAAGCCGGTTAAACCAACTTTAGGCTTGCCGCCGCGACCTGTTGCGCCTTCGTCGCGAATTTCCCCACCTGAGCCTGTGGCTGCACCAGGGAAAGGAGAAATAGCCGTCGGGTGGTTATGGGTTTCCACTTTAATACTGATATGCACGCCTTCCTGTTGGTAGGCATATCGATTGGTTTTTGGATCAGGGAAGAAGCGATTTGCTGTCGCACCTTTAATCACAGCGGCATTGTCATGATAAGCCACTAAGGTATCGGCACCATTTTGTAGGTGGGTGTGCTTGATCATCTTAAAGGGCGATAAGCGTTGTGCTTCACCGTCGATAGTCCAATCGGCGTTAAATATTTTGTGTCGGCAATGCTCGGAATTAACCTGCGCAAACATCATCAATTCGGCGTCAGTTGGGTTACGCCCAATCTCAGTAAATTGCTTAACTAAGTAATTTTGTTCGGGTTCTGAAAGTGCAAAACCAAACTCGCTATTGGCTTTTTGTAAAGCCGGTAAGCCGCCGCTTAAAATATCGATAGATTGAAAAGGCCTAGGCTTAGCAGAGCCGAAGATGTTGTTTGCTTCGCTAGCTTTTTCCAATAACTCCTCGGTCATTGGGTCAGTTAAGATACTGGCTAGTTGATTGATCTGCTCTTGTTGATCATCGTCGCTGCGCAATTCCCACTTTATGCCGCGCTCTATGCGTTTTATTTTTTCAAGGCCACATCGGTTTACGATATCGGTGGCTTTGGTTGACCATGGCGTTATGGTGCCAATGCGCGGTACTGACAAGAATGTATGCGTTAAAGCAAATGCAAGCGTATCTTCAACGCTGTGTTTTAGTTGCGTGTTGTCGCGTAATAACTCGACGAGTTTGCTGGTTTCCTCTTGGGTCAGCTCGCTAGAGGCGTCAACAAAATAAAGGTAATGGGCGGATAAATCAGAGATGTTAAGCTGGTTTTGTGCAAACGCAGACAACAGTTTTTGCTTGCGAAAGTCAGAGAGGGCGGTTGCACCTTTCAGTGATATCATGATCTAGAATGATGATTCGATGTCAGTTATAGAGGCTTTTGGGTGCATTGTGCAGATGCCTCAAGCAAAAAAGCAGCAACCGCGTTTGTGATTGCTGCTAATAGTGTGTCTTTGTTTTTACAGACTAGTTAATGGCCCAGTCTAATTAGGCTAATTCGAGCCCAGCGCCTAACATTGCTTGGTCTATTTTATCGTGATACTGCTCACTTAACGGCGTTAACGGTAACCTAATTGCCGTGCCCATGAGACCCAAGCGTGAGACTGCATACTTAGCTGGGATTGGATTGGCTTCGATGAATAAGTCATCATGCAGTGCTTGTAGTCGAGCATTGATGGCTGCGGCTTCATCAAAATCACCACCAAGTGCCGCATGGCACATATCGTGCATGGCTTGCGGGGCCACGTTTGCGGTAACCGAAATACAGCCTTTAGCACCGCGCCTCATTAACTCTAAGGTAGTGCCATCGTCACCTGAGACCACAAAGAAGTCATCGGGTGTGCTAGCAATCAACTCTTCGCCTGCCTGCATGTCAGCGGTTGCGTCTTTAATGCCGACAATATTGGAAATTTGCGAGAGACGAATGACGGTATCATTGTCCATATTACGCGATGTGCGACCTGGTACATTATATAAAATT
This sequence comes from Candidatus Poriferihabitaceae bacterium, assembly GCA_965237995.1. Taxonomy (GTDB): domain Bacteria; phylum Pseudomonadota; class Gammaproteobacteria; order Arenicellales; family Poriferihabitantaceae; genus JAAELZ01. Next base: position 671,920 of record CBDEGO010000004.1, on the reverse strand, counting down.
TGCGGAATATCTACGGCTTCAGCGAGCGCCTTAAAGTGGGCGTATAAACCGTGCTGTTCTGGTTTGTTGTAGTACGGAACCACAATCAACGCGGCGGCTGCGCCGGAGTTTTTGGCTCGTTCCGTTAATTCAATCGCTTCAGTTGTATTGTTAGAGCCAGTGCCTGCAATAATGGGAACGCGTCCATTGGCAAATAACAAGGTGTGTTTAATCACCTCCATATGTTCATCATGGCTTAGGGTTGCTGATTCTCCACTAGTGCCCACCGACACGATTGCGTCAGTTTCATTTTGCACGTGAAACTCCACCAGTTTTTCCAGTGCTGGATAGTCAACATTTCCGTTATCTTGCATCGGGGTTACCAAGGCAACCATACTTCCGCTAAACATAAGGCAATACGCTATTTAAATTAGGGTTTAATGGTACGCACTCTATCGAATTTTCTCAAGCAATTGCTCGCATTGTTGCTGGGCTGATTAGATTGATAAATCGTTGATCACTTTACTTGATCAAGCCGTAGCCATTTAGCGCATCAATGATCTCTTGACGCGCATTGTCGGCTATTCTGGGACGCTTGCCAGTAATTGTTTCCGCGATGTTTAAGTACGTTTCTGATACTTTTAGTAGCGATTCGGCAGGCAAAGTGATGTCACTAGCCAGTTGCATACGTTCTACCATGCGCCCTTTGTTGAGCAATACATCCGCTTCGGGCACATACTTTAGTAAGAATTGTCGAAACCCTTCTTTAGAATTCTCAACGATACGGCCTTGTTGGTAGGCCTGTGCATCCCATAGTCTAGAAGAATCTGGCGTGCCAATTTCATCCATATAAATGAGTTTAGATTGGTTATGTGCATCTTTCACATAACCAAATTCAAACTTTGTGTCGACGAACAGCTGGCCAACTTTATCGAGTGCTTTTTCGATAACCGCAAAACCAGACTTCAGTAAAGCCTCATAAGTGCTGATATCAGACTCACGTTCGAAATTGAAAGCCTTAAAGTTTTGTTCTATGTTTTGTCGTGAAATATTGACGTCGTCCTCTTCCGCCACGCCAGGAATGCCGCTCAACACGCCTTTGGTAGACGGGGTGATTAATAGCACAGGCAGTTTTTGATCGCGGTTCAAACCATCGGGTAATTCAATGCCGCAAAAGATGCGCTCGCCTTGCTCGTATCCTCGCCACATTGAACCGGTCAGATACTGACGAGCAATGGCTTCAATTCTAATCGGCTTTGCGCGTTGCACGACCCACACAAAGGGGTGCGGTATGTCGAGTATATGGCTATCCGCGAGGCCCTGTTGTTTGAACAAGGCAAACCAGTGGTTAGAAATGGCATTTAGTGCCGCGCCTTTTCCGGGAACGCCATTTAGCCCGTCTTCTGCATGCCAAATGCAATCGAATGCGGATAGTCGGTCACTAATGACCATCACCGCCAGATCGCAATCCTTAGTAACCTCGTACTCGCGTTCGCGTATCAAACGCTGGCTATCCTGCTTGCTTAGCCAATAAACAGAGCGCACTTTGCCGCTATGCACCGGTTGATCAGTGCGAATGGGTAAATCGTCGTTAACAGCTAAAACACGGTTTTGATAGTGCATACGATGAGCTACTTAGCGAATAACTGACTGGGGTCTGCAAACGTTTTGAACTCCAGCATATTGCCCGAAGGGTCGGAAAAGAAAAAAGTGCCTTGTTCACCGACTTCACCTTTAAACCTTGTGTAGGGTTCGATGATAAATTCGGTACCAGCAGCCTTAAGGCGGCCAGCTAAGGCTTGCCATTGCTCTTGCCTCAAAACGACACCGAAGTGTGGAACAGGAACGCCTTGTCCGTCAACGGGGTTTTTATTATTGGCGATACGGCCGTCTTTGCCCAAAAGGGCGTTATGATGCACGACGAATTGATGACCATAAAAATTATAATCAATCCATTGTGTGCTAGAGCGGCCTTCTTCAAAGCCCATGGTCGTCCCATAAAAGATTCGGGCTTCGTCGAGATCACGAACTTGAACAGCTAAATGAAAAGGGTTTAACATGGTCAGGTTGTTCTACTTTGTTTAGCGTTATTTTCCGCTATCTGCTTCCTTTTGCGCGCTTTATTTTGTGCTAAGGCCTGAATGGCATCTTGGCCCATGTGTGTTTGGCCGCGTTGCTTGGCAAGTGCTATTTGTTTCTGACGCTCCGCGAATGCTGCTTTTTGAGCATCGCTACTATTTTCATGGCAATGATGGCAACTGACTCCTAACGTATATTGATCGTGCAATTTATCTTCTTCTGTGATGGGCATGCGACAAGCATGGCACTGGTCGTAGCTGCCTTTTTCGAGTTGGTGATTGACCGTCACTCTTTCGTCGAACACAAAACATTCACCATGCCATAACGTGTCCTCTTCTGGCACGTTTTCAATATATTTTAAGATGCCACCCTTCAGGTGATACACCTCTTCAAACCCTTGTTGCTTTAAGTACGCTGTGGATTTTTCACAACGTATTCCCCCTGTGCAAAACATCGCTACTTTTTTATGTTTGTCCGAGCTAAGTGTGCCGTCTAAGTAGCTAGGTAACTCGCGAAAGTTAGTCGTATTGGGGTTGATAGCTCCCTTGAATGTGCCTACCTCGATTTCATAGTCATTGCGACAATCGATTAACGTTACCTCTGGATCACTAATTAACTCGTTCCACGCCGTTGGATCGACATAAGTGCCGACACTATGACGTGGATCAATGCCTTCCACGCCCATGGTGACGATCTCTTTTTTAAGTTTCACCTTACCGCGTTTGAATGGCATGGCAGGGGCCAGCGATGTTTTTACTTCTAAATCGACTAGTCTAGTATCGTTTTTCAGCCAATCTATAAGGTCTGTCACGCCAGCGTTACTGCCGGTGATAGTGCCGTTGATGCCTTCTTCGGCAAGGAGTATGGTGCCGCGTACTTCAAGGCGATCCATTGCCTCTTTAAGCGGAGTTCGCAATTGCGCATAGTCAGGCAAGGCAACAAATTTATATAGTGCGCAAACAGTAACTTGATTCATTGTCGGCTGGCTGGGGCGTAATCCCAGTGCGTTAAACGGGTTGCGATTATACTGTCTAAAACGCCCAAGATCGATAAAATAGATGGTAATGTATCCTATCAATAATACTTCACCGTGACGGACCCCAGTGCAACCAGTGCTGAGATTTCTGCGAATCAGTCACAACGAAAAATTATCCATATTGATATGGATTGCTTTTACGCGGCGGTTGAAGCGCGAGAAAATCCACGCCTAAAGGGTAAGCCGGTGGCTGTAGGTGGCTCCCCTAATGGAAGGGGTGTGGTGGCGGCTTGTTCCTATGAAGCGCGTGCTTTTGGTGTGCATTCTGCGATGCCCATGTCTAGAGCCTTTAGGCAGTGCCCTTCATTGATTCGCGTTCCGGTTAACATGCCTTTGTATAAGTCGGTGTCCAACCAAATTCGTGCAATTTTTCATGAGTATACAAAACTAGTACAACCGCTATCACTCGATGAAGCTTATCTCGATGTATCTGGCTCTGATCGGTGTAAGGGCAGTGCTAGTTTGATTGCGCTAGAAATTCGAAATCGAATTTTTGAACAGACCCAATTAACAGCGTCAGCAGGTGTGGCTCCGAATAAATTAGTCGCGAAAATCGCCAGCGATTGGCAAAAACCAAATGGCCAAACAGTGGTTCCTCCAGACCAAGTATTAGGCTTTATGACACCATTGGAGGTTAAGAAAATACATGGGGTCGGTAAAGTCACTACAAAGAAAATGCATAAGCTAGGCCTATATACCTGCGCTGACTTACAAGCACTTAGTAAAGAGCAGTTAAGTGCTCAATTTGGCAAATGGGGCGGCGAATTATATGATCGATGCCGAGGTATCGATGAGCGACCCGTCACCATTAATAGTGTGAGTAAGTCACTGAGTATTGAAGATACCTACACCAAAGATTTGCCAGACCTGAACGCGTGCCTGCATGAAATCGAACTACTCTATGAAAATATGCTAGTTCGGCTAGAGCGCAATCAAACGCGTCATCAGGGAATGCTCGTCCGATTGGGCAAAGAGGCTAAGCCTTTACCAATTAAAACCCTCGTAGTAAAAATGCGCTTTAGTGATTTTGTGACCACGACAGTGCAGATGCCGGGGAGCGAACCAAACATAGAAAGCTATAAAATGCTGTGTGAGAAAGCCTACACGCGAGGGCAGCGTCCGGTTAGATTGTTAGGGTTAGGTGTTATGTTTGGTCATGAAGAAGTGGGCCCCATAGAACACCTACAGACTTCTATCACAGGTGTTACGCGGAATCGAAAGGCTAATGGCGTGGTTATTTAAGCCGATAGCGACAGCCGTTCAAATATACGCAGAGATTAATTTGCGAAATTAATTAGCTTAAGTCGGCTTAATAAAAACGCTTCTTTATATAATATTTAGCTGCTTTGCGTTCGCTTTTGCTTAATACTTGCGCTAAAGCACCGTCTTTTTTAAGCTGAGCCGCGATCAGTTGTACACCTTCCCCGTTAAGTGCAGTACCTGCTAATGGACAGCCATTGCAGAGTACTTTTGTTTCTAGTACGCGTTTTCCCAAATCATATTTATCTTGAAAATAGGTGTTTTCAGATACGCCTCGATCAGCGCCAAAGAAATCACCACCAGAGGCAAATAGCGTGCCGCTGCCTAATAGGATACTGGTACTTATAAATAGGTTAAGAATAAATTTAATCATGTTAACTATAATGAAGCTGGACAAGGTATATCGGTGAGGGCGCAACTCTATTGTTTGGTATAACGATAGCGGTCAACGTCAACTAGGAGGCGTGAAAACACCAGGTTAAAGGCTAACGTTAGAACCGCTTCTTCAGATAGTATTTCGCTGCTTTACGTTCTTTTTTTGATAATACTGCGGAGAGATCGCCGTGTTTTTTCAGTTGCTTGGAAACTAATAGGGCGCTTTCATCATCCAATTGAGTATCTGCAAAAGGGCACGCATCGCATAACACCTTGGTTTCCATCACTCGCTTACCGAGATCATACTTCTCTTGATAGTGCTTTGTTGCAGAGCCGTTTCCCCCTGTGCCACCAGAGGCGAATGAGTGACCACTCACTAATGACAGCGTTAAAATAAGTGCACTGATAAATTTGACCATAACTGAAACTCTAAAAATGTTAATAAAAATCTGTAGAGTATGACTATGACCATACGCCATAGTTCATAATTTTACCTGAAAATATTGTACTCAATGTTTCTGCCAGTATTCTATAAATTAAGCCACCACTTGTATGCTTTGGCTATGGCAAGTGGGTTTACGTGTCTGGTGTTTTGGTCAAAGCAGGTAGGTGGGGTGCCACTCTTTTCCTTTCTTGCATTAATGAGTTCAATGACAGTAGGTTTGTTTGGCTATTACTTATTGTTGAATAAACTGAAAATCACCTTGAGCATCAGTTTTGTGTTGTTTTGGGCCGTTACTTACCGACTGCTTGCCTTATTAGGCTTGCCAATCATGGAAGATGATCAATACCGATTTATGTTGGATGGGTGTGTTTTCCTTGAGTATGGCTCTCCTTATGGGATGGCTCCTTTGTCCTTGTTTGCGAGCAATTCCCTTTCTCCTGCGTGCGCTGAATTATTGAATTGGGTTAACAACCCAGATATTGCGACAATTTATGGCCCCGTGTTGCAAATCTTATTTTTGGGGGCGAGTTTTATTTCGACAGCCAATGTGACTATTTTGCAGGCTATCATGGCCTTGTTTGATATCGGCATCGTGTTGTTGTTATTGCGCTATGCCTCGCCAAATAAGGTGTTGTTGTATGCTTGGTGCCCGTTAGTGCTTAAAGAATTTGCATTTACGGCGCATCCTGACGTGGTTGGCGTGTTCTTATTACTTGCTGCGTATTACTGTGCGCGTATCGAAAAACCGAACTGGTCAGCCATACTGTTAGCCAGCGCGTGTGCAGCAAAAGTGTTTGCTATTATTTTGGCGCCCTTCTTGCTGTTGCTCATTCCACGAAAATCAGCATTACTGTTTTTGGCCGCTTTAGCCGCTTGGTATTTACCCTTTATTTGGCTAGGTAGCGGAGCGGATGTCCTAGGTGGCTTCGCGCGTAGCTGGTTATTTAACCCAACGCTATTCAGTGGGTTCTTAAGTGCGTTTTCAGATCAAAATGCGCGATGGCTTTCTCTCGTATTATTCTCATTAGTTTGGTGTGCGTACTTCTTAAATTGGTGGACAGATCGCAATTTGGATGCGTTACCTCGAGGGGATTTCTTGTTCGTAGCGTTTTTGCTGTTATCGCCCATATTTAATGCGTGGTATGGCGTTTGGATATTAGCCTTTGCGGTGGTTAAACCCTCTGCATGGGCATGGTCTTTTAGCTTGGCATTGTTGCTGACTTATGTGACCGGTATCAATTGGATGGAATCAGGCCTACGCGCTTATCAAATGGCCGGCTGGGCGCAAGCTGGCGAAATAACAATCATTGCTGCGGGTGGTGTATTGAGTTACCTCATCTATAAACGCGGAAAACAACACTAAAATTTGGTCTAATTGATTCGACTTAAATTTCCGATTCATGAATAAAGCGGTGAAAGTCTGTAATATCGACATTACCCCCTGATAGCACCACGACAATTGTTTTTCCAGTAGCATCAAATGTGCCACTCAATAAGGCGGCCAAGCCAACGCAGGCTCCGGGTTCTACCGTCACTTTAAGTTCGGTATAGGCTACTTTCATTGCATCTATCACGGCTGCATCGGTTACCGTAAGTCCGCCGCTTAAGTGCGTTTGGTTTATGGGAAATGTAATCGAACCTGGGCAAGGCGTGACGATGGAATCGCAAATCGATCGATAGTCGCCTTCATTTTCTGTGATTTTTCCCAATTCCAAAGACCGTGCAGTGTCGTCAAAATGTTCAGGCTCGACCGAGTAAATCTTAGTTTGTGGGGAACGCTGTTTTATCGCGGTGGAAACGCCCGCGATTAACCCGCCACCGCCGCAGGGACAGAGAACATAGTCAGCGATGGTATCTATGGCTTTAAGCTGTTGGGTAATTTCATGTCCAACCGTTGCTTGGCCGGTGATGATGTCGATGTCATTGTAGGGTGGAATGATGACACGACCTTCCTGTGCGGCGATATCTGCTGCAATCTGTTCTCTATTTTCGGTATAGCGGTTATAAAGTAGCACATCGGCACCATACGCTTTGGTATTGCTTATTTTCAGTTTTGGTGCGTCTTGCGGAATGACGATTTTGGCATTGGTGTTAAGTAATTTAGCTGCCAAAGCCACTCCTTGCGCGTGATTTCCTGATGAGTACGCGACCACACCTTTTGCGCGTTGCGTTTCACTTAACGACAACAGTTTATTGATAGCGCCGCGAATCTTGAACGCCCCTGTACGCTGCAGACATTCGGCCTTAAAAAGCACACGACCCCCCAGTCGTTGGTTCAGTAAATCGGACTCTAACAGCGGCGTTGCTACAATGTACTTGGCAATTCTGGCTGCTGCAGCTTCAATATCTTCGATTTGAATAGGCATTTTTTGAGCTTAAAGTGAACGATATGCAAGGTTAGCAGAAAGCAGCTTGTTGCTTAAGCCTAGAGTGTCATTGCGTGCCAACGGAGAACTCATTGAACAGTTTGACGTCCTAGTAGGTAGCTTAATATCACTAAAGACTAATGAAGTTTCTAAAAATCACGATCTTCTCTATGCTTTGCATCACGTCTGGTGCGGTAGCTGACTCTATTTCAGGTACTTCAACAGACCAAGTTGCAGACCAATCCAAAGTGTCAGTGTCGAGATTTGGTATGGCTCCACTGGCCCCGTCTGGCGTCTTAAGCGAAGAGTTAAGGCGAGCAATTGACCTTGCATTTGGAGAAAACTTGGCATCGGGTGTTTGGGGGCCAAAACAACGTGATGCTTTGTCTCTGATTAGTCAATCAGGAGACTCAAGGTTAGCTTGGATTATTAGTGATTTATTGAGAATAGCCACTGGCCCTAGATTAATGACAGACCTCTTGAATGCAGCGAATGATCTGCTCGGGGTTGAATTTGATAGGCGCAATGCCTGGGGTGATGTGACCAATCACTTGATTGCTTGGGACACGCCTGCCCCACCTGATTATCTGCGGATTAAACGAGGCATATACACGCTTGTTGTGCCTGAGTGGGGTAAATTATTCACCGAAGGAAAGATCGATTGGCGGCACGTTTCTTGGGGAGGCGTTCGCATAGACGACCGCGCGTATGACACAACAGATTCACCCTGCAATTGCATACCCGCTGCGGATAACCCAGAAGTGATCAGTGCAAACCAAGCCGACTGGATAGACGATGACGACATCGTATTTGGGGTGGTGGTGAACGGTGAAGCGCGTGCATATCCACGACAAATAATGGAAGTGCGTGAAATGGTAAATGATGTGTTAGGTGGTAGGAAGTTAGGCATTCCTTACTGTACTTTATGCGGCTCGGCTCAAGCATATTTTACCGATGACGTGCCAGAAGGAGTTGCGCCCCCGGTGTTGAGAACTTCGGGCTTGCTCATTCGATCAAACAAAGTCATGTTTGATTTGAATACTTATTCCATTGTCGATACCTTCAAAGGGCAGGCTGTTACCGGAAAGCTAGCTGAAAAAGGGGTGGTTTTGAAACAACTGGGCGTGGTGACAACCGAATGGAAACGCTGGAAGGCTGCGCATCCTAATACCACTGTGTTGGCAGAACATTTAGCGCTAGGCCGCGACCCTGACTTTCGTAACGGTCGTGACGCAAACGGGCCCATATTCCCCATCGGTGAGGTTGATCCAAGGCTAGCTGCTCACGAAGAGGTTGTAGGCGTGATAACCGCTTCGGGTACTCCAATTGCGTTTCAAGTGTCTACAGCCTTAGCTGCGCTTACCAAAGGTGAAGAAGTGACCTATGAAAATGTGAACCTTATTTTAGATGGTGGTGGAGTACGCGCGGTTGACCAGCAAGGCGCTGACCTTGGTGGGCATCAAGCATTCTGGTTTGCTTGGTCGCAGTTTTATCCCGAAACCAGCCTTTGGACTCGCTAAGCCTTAGTTGGTCGATTAAAAAGTAGCTTAATCGTCCAATAACTAATTTTATAGGCTGCCATGATAGTGCCTTTGACGGTGCCCGAAATTTTCGAAGTGCCAATGCGCGCTCTATAACGTACGGGAAACTCTTTAACGGTTACTTGCTGTTGATAGGCTTTAATTTGCATTTCAGCGGTCCAACCATAATCTTTATCTTGCATATTTAGCGAGGCTAAGGTGCTTGCATTGATGCAGCGCATGGGGCCGAGGTCTGAAAATTGCTTGCCATGTAACAGCTCAATTAAGCAACACATCAACCAATTACCAGCACGTTGGTGCCATGGCATCGCGCGTTTTTGACATTGCTCGGGTGTGCGTACCCCAACCGCCAGTTGCGCTAATTGAGACGATACTACTTCTACTAATGGAGTTAAATCAGCCGGATAATCGCTGTAATCTCCGTCTACGAATGCAATAACGTCGGCGTTAGTTTGCGCTATCCCTGCCAAGCAAGCTGCGCCATAGCCCTGCTGAGGCTCATAAACCACTTGCGCGCCCGCTGCTTTGGCTTTGTCCGCAGTTGTATCGGTAGAGCCGTTATCAACCACAATTATTTGGTCAAATATCGCGGGTAAATCGGCAATCACTTTGGCAATGGATTGCGCCTCGTTTAACGCCGGAATAATGACCGCAGTGGATTGACCGTTTAACATGTGAAGTGGGCTTAAGGCTGATTCAAGTTCCAGTTATATTGGTAGTCGTCTATCTCCTCAAGCTCTGCCAATTGCAGCTGCAGATCAGTATGGGCGTATTGCTTTAGATGCTCTATGACTTCCTCTTCGTTCTGGCCAAAATCTTCTGCGTACCAATCGTAAATGCTCGATAAAATAAGTTCGTCGTCTTTAACTTCAACCCCTCTAGGATGGTTAACAAACTGCTTGGCTGCTTGTTGAAGCAGTGCTTCCGCGTTTGTAGCGGTGAACGCATCTGTTTGTAAATTAGGGCAGCCAATTGAGGCGCAGTTCACGGCATAATGGATGCGATTGTCTTTAAAAATGGGTCGCAGGATTTTGTGCTCAATATCATTGAGACTAAGCTCTGCATCACCAACCTCAACCAGCTCTTCATCCCATGGGCCGAAGCTGAACAAGCCAAATTTAATGTTTTTTATGCTCTTTACAGGGTAATGATTAACAATAGTTTGAACTGTGACCGCGTTATATAAATTAATCCAATAGGCTATTTGTTGCGCTTTAGTTAGCTGGTTTACAGGCGTGTCTTCAAGCGCTGCAATATATTGGTTAAGTTGCTTCGACTGGCTTTCATCAAACCCTGCGTAGTCAAATAAATTTAACCCCGATGCGTCGGTGCTGATCTGCTGTTTCAGTAACTTGTCCCACGAAGAGTGGTCAACGCTTAAGCTGGCGTTAGGCGCCGCAGCGTTCCATGGAGACGCAGCGTAAATTAATGCTGTGGCGCTTAATAATATGAAGCCAATGACAGATGAAATAGTTTTGGTGGTCGCTTGCATTAATTTGAGTAATCAATCTTGATGTACTTATGACAAGTGTACTGCAAAAGAGTTGCTAACAAGCGTGTGGCATTGTCAAATTGCATCGGACAGTCAGCAATCTAGATGCGACCCTGTGCTTGACCCATGAGTTTAAAATCCCTAAACTCGCGCCTCAATTGAAATCAAGGGAACAAGGTACAAAACCTTGGCTGCCCCCGCAACTGTAAGCGAAGAGTTTTTTTGAATCACCACTGGATTAATTCTGGGAAGGTCAAACAAAGCGACGACACGTAAGCCAGGAGACCTATTTCAATTGGTGGTGCTGCCAACGGGGTGTTGGTGTGTTAAACACGCAGCCAACCTGCGTGCTGATCATTCTTAAACCTCATAGCAGTAATTATTTATTCATTTGCAATACGGTGCGTGTTGCAGTGGGCTACTGGTTTTTGAACATGTCTAATTTAAAGGTACTATCTTCGAGCGCAATCGCTCTGTTTTTGGCGCATTCGTCAACAGGTGTTGCACAAGACAACACGCTTGATGAGCTGGTTATCAGTGCTAATCTAATCCCTATCAGCGCAGAGAGAATCGGCAGCGCAGTGACGGTTATTGATGAAGCGACAATCCGTAACAGCAACGCGACGCATATTGCGGACGTATTGCGTCTGACTCCTGGTGTCAATGTAACGCGTGCCTCCAATAAAGGTAGCTTAACGGGCATTCGACTACGCGGCGCTGAAGCCAACCACGTATTGGTGCGCATTGATGGCATTGAAGTTAATAATGCAACAGGTACGGGCGCCTTCTTTTCTGGTTTGGTTGTCAACGACATTGAGCGAATTGAGGTGATCCGCGGGCCGCAAAGCGCCCTAACAGGTAGTGATGCGCTGGCGGGCGTGATCAATATATATACCTACAACGGAAAGGGTGCAACGGGCACCACGATTGGACTAGAAGTCGGTAGTGATAGCACGCAACAGCTCACGCTGCACACACAAGGCAGCGGCAATGGTAGCCACCATAAGTTTGCGATAGAACTGAATAAAAGTGATGGGTTTTCTGTGGCAAGTTCAGGCACTGAAGATGATGGCTATGACAACACGACAGCTGCATTTTCTTATGGTAAGAAACTCAATAGCACAACGCATTTAGACGCATCGTTACGTGTTTCTGAATCTAGTTTAGATGTTGACGGTACAGATTTTAATTTCGGCTCGCCAACGTATGGTCAAACGATTGACCTGACGGATGAGCAAGATGACAAAGACCTGTTCGCGCACATTAAATTGAAAAAATACCACGCTAGTTTTGATAGCACCTTCAATCTTGCCATGAGCGACAGCGAAAATCAGTTTGATTCAGCATCGTTTGGTAAAAGTACCACTAACGGTAAAAAGACTAAGTTAAGCTGGCAGGGCGATTGGTCGGCCGATCAAAAAAGCGGTGTTTCTGCCTTAATTGAAGCGGAGAAAAATGAATATGAGCAAATCGGCGCCACAGCAACAGATTTAAGCAATCAGTCTCTCGATACCACGGATTACTCCGCCGCAGTCGAGTATCGCTTTGCCTCTGAGGGTGGATTATTTGGTTCAGCATCAGTTAGACACGATTCCAATGATGCCTTTGATGACAGCACCACGTTTCGGTTAACCGGTGCTTACTTAACTGCCGCAGGTGGCAAAGTGCACGGCAGCGTAGGCTCAGGTGTCACTAATCCGTCTTTCGTTGAAACTTTCGGTTTTTTCCCTAGCAGCTTCATTGGTAACCCTGAGCTACAACCAGAGGAGTCTTTGGGTTTTGATATTGGTTATGAGCACCGCTTTGCCAATGATTCAGTGGTGATGGATATCACTTATTTCCAAGCGAATTTAGAAAATGAGATCAACACCGTATTCAATCCTGACTTCACTTCTACCGTTGAAAACTTGAATGAGGACAGCGAGAGAAGTGGTATCGAATTAGCAGTGAGCGCTAACCTAAGCGAGAACACACAATTGACCGCAGCGTTTACTAATACGGATTCGGAAAATGGAGAAGGCAAGCCAGAAATTCGTCGTCCTGAAAATGTTGCAAGCCTAAGCTTAACCAACAGAAGTTTGCAAAACAGATTAACTACCCGTGTTGATTTGTCACATTCAAGTAGCCGCTTAGATACCGACTTCGCTAGTGGCGTTGACGTTACCTTGGGTAGCTACACCTTGCTAGACGCTAATCTAAGTTATTTAGTGAATGACCGCGTGACGCTAAATGCACGAGTAGAAAACGCCTTAGACGAAGAATATGAAAACGTATTCGGTTTTTCTACACCTGGCCGTAAATGGTTATTTGGTGTGAGCGCTAAGTTCTAATGCGAAGTAGGTGGAGCGCGCGGGGTGCCTGTTTTGGGGTACTGCTGTGCTTCTCCACCTCTGTTCAGAGCGCAGGGATCATATCCATTAACCTGTGCTCTGACCTATTACTTCACGATCTTGCGGACCGAGATCAAATTCAGTCTCTTTCTTATTTTGTCAAGGATCGCCACTATTCCCCGATAGTCGACAAGCTAGGCGACATACCCATTAACAGCGGCAGAATTGAGCAAATAATCGCCGCGCGCCCTTCATTGGTTTTAGCCAGCGCTTACTCTTCGGCGTTGGTTTTGGATATGCTTAAACGATTCAATATCGAAACCTATTCGCTTACTGGCGCGCAGTCATTAGAGCAATTATATGAAGCGATGCGTGGTTTAGGCGCACAAATTGGCAAACAGCAACGGGCCGAAGAGCATATTGCAAGCATGCAATTAGCATTACAAAGAGCGGATGCTGAGGAAGAACAAACAGATCGACTAGGGGCTATTTACTTAAGCCCTAATGGCTATTCAGAAGGCGAAGGTACGCTTACTCATGAACTGATCACTTTAGCGGGTTATACTAATTTAACGGCTGGTTTAGGCGCGTGGCATACGGTGTCACTTGAGCAAATTATTGCCTTAAAACCCGATGTCATCATTACCGCGCAAGGTAGTGAACACTACGACCGCGCGCATGAATGGTTATCTCACCCTGCTATTAAAGCAGTGCCAGCGCATGTGGTTATTCCTGCGGCGTATTGGTCTTGTCCATCTTCTCATTTGGTGTTGGCCTTTGAAATTTTACAAGACAGAAGAAAAGAAATACTAGCCAGCTTGTCAGGCTCGATAGAAAATGACAGCTAATCACGCGGTGTTTTCTGCACAATATCATCGTTTGCTTGGGCAAGCGCTTGCATTAAACCTATCGCTGTTTGGTGTGTTGCTGGTTGCTTTTGCCGCTTCACTATTTGTTGGTCGTTTTCAGCACGGTATTGACGCCGTTGCTGATCCAGAGGTGATGCGCGTTATCATTTGGCAAGTCCGCCTGCCGCGTGCCTTGTTGGCTGTTATTGTGGGTGGAAGCTTAGGTTTGTCTGGGGCCGCGTTGCAGGGGTGGTTACGCAATCCGTTGGTTGACCCAGGCATTATCGGCACGACCGCTACCGCATCATTAGGCGCAGTAATCGTGCTTTATTTGGGCTTGGCAGGGGCTGGGAGTTTTTATTTGCCACTGGCAGGGATGTTCGGCGCAATTATTGGGGTAGTGTTATTGTTTGCCTTAGTGAGGCGCAGTGAAGATACCTTGGTGTTTATTTTGGCGGGGGTCGTTATTACAAGCTTTGCAGGTGCCGCCACGTCGTTAGTGCTTAACCTTTCGCCGAGTCCGTTTGCGGCCCTTGAAATTGTATTTTGGTTGCTCGGCTCCTTAGAAGGTCGCGGCTTTAACCATGTGGTGTTGATCATTGTGTTTGTGGCGATTGCTTGGTTTATGTTGTTCTCTACCGCAAGGGCTTTATACGCGCTTTCGTTAGGCGAAGAAGTTGCGCAAACGCTAGGCGTAAATCTTAAATCGATGCGCTTAAAAATAGTAGCCGCTGTGGGCCTGTGTGTTGGCTCTAGTGTTGCAGTGACAGGGGCGATTGGGTTTGTCGGTTTGATTGCCCCCCACATTGTGCGCCCTTGGGTTAACCATCGCGCTGACGCCATTTTGGTGCCCAGCTTATTGTCGGGTGCGATATTATTGTTAGTGGCAGACATTGCTGTCAGGCTGTTACCGACGCAAACCGAGCTAAAAATAGGTGTATTAACCGCCTTGCTTGGTGGGCCATTTTTCTTATGGTCACTCAACAAGCACCGTAGGATCGTCAGGTGACGCTATCCGTAGCTAATATTGAAGTTAAAGTCGGCAGCCGCCGGCTATTGAGCAATGTCACGGCACAGTTTCCTAGCACTGGCTTGCACGCCATAGTAGGTCCAAATGGGGCAGGCAAGTCGACGTTTCTGAAAGCCTTATGCGGGCTGCAACCACTCACTTCGGGCCAAGTTCAGTTCGACCAGCAAAACCTAAGCACTTATTCTTCTTTGCAACGAGCCGCGAATATTGCTTATTTACCGCAACAAAATCAGTGCCATTGGGAGCTGAATATCGAACAAGTCATTCAGGTTGGTTTGCTCGCTGCGCCTCATTTAAACCGAGATAAGCAAGCCGAAATGCTTGCTTCAGCCATACAACAATTTGATTTAGGTGCGTTGCAAAACCAAAATTTCAATACGCTATCAGGAGGCGAGAAAGCGCGGGTATTATTAGCCCGAGCAATGGTCGCAAAGCCTCGGTGCCTGTTAGCCGATGAGCCCCTGAATGGCTTAGACATAAAATACCAAAGTAAGATATTGCAAACCTTACGGGCTATTGCAGATGCGGGAACGACCATTGTCGTGGTGTTGCATGATTTAAACCACGTGTTAACTTATGCTCATTCGGCGACGTTGTTTAACGAAGGCGAGCTAATAGAGCAGGGAGCGGTTTCAGATGTTCTATCGAGTGAAAACATTGACCGCTACTTTCAAGTGCAAACCGAGCGTATTCAATACGCTGAAGGCGAGTTAATCGTACTGCAACGATGAGCCTAAACTCGCGACTTAGCATCAGTGGATCGTTGTTCGGGTCCATCACGGTGCATATCGCTATCCTTATTGGGTTTTTGTGGTGGAACACGCCGATACAAGTGGTGAGTCAAGCTTCGAAAACGCTGTCAGCTAAGTTGGTGAAACTACCGATCAAATCAGAGAACATAGAATTGCCGCGGTCGCAATCTTTGGCAGCAAACCCTAATACAAAGCCGGCACCTACAACAGTTAGTTCGGATACACCCATAAAGGTGATTGCCGCAGTGAGTCGATCTCAAACTGCTAACAAAGTGTTGGTGAAACGCAATGAACCAGCGTCTAAAACAGCAAAAGCAAAGCCATCAAAAATAATAAAACCTGCCCAACCCAAGACCAAAGAAACAATCTCGCCCACTAGCGTGATCGCAAAAACGATAGAAAAGCCCGTGTTAAAACAGGAAGCGGTCAAAGCGGCAAAGCCAGTAGTTAGTAAGAAAAAGGTTGAAACTAGTGTGGTAGTAAAAAACCCAGATTTGCCGAAAAAAGCAGTCGCAAAGTTAGCTAAACCAAAGCCAACGATTGAGCCTAAACCAACAGAACAGCTAACGCAGCCAGCGCCCGAACACGTTGCTGCACTTAATGATGTCGACCATGTAAAACGTGTAGATCGAGATAGCCTAGTAGATGCAGCCCTTGCGAGCAGCGCTGCTCAGGCCACTAAGCCCGATAAACCGATCGACTTTGCAAACGCGAATCTTCGCGTTAAAAAAATGACGCGACCCAAATACCCGCACTATGCAATTTTGCAACGTCAATCAGGGACAGCCATCGTCGCGATTGAATTAGACGTGAAAGGCGCAGTTAAAGCCTCTAAGCTGCACGTATCTAGCGCTCATAGGGTGCTTGATAAAGCGGCGTTACACGTATCGAAGAAGTGGCGTTTTTTCCCACCAGTTCCGATAGGTGAAATAATAGTGCCCGTTAGGTTTGAACTAGAGTGTTCAGGTAACGCGTGCAGAGCGAAACAAGTTCAGCAGGGTTAAGTTCTTGGTTCCATTTAATTTGTTAAACTCTGGTTAATGACGACTGAAACCACACAAAGTCACGGACGCTTAACCTTTCTTTTGGCTGCCTTATCGTTCGTGCCGCTTGTGGGTATCATTCCTGGAGTCATTTGCATGGTAATCGCATTGGCTGGACGTAAGAGCAATTCATGGAAGCTAGGCTTGCTAGGCGGTGCGGGTGTGTTGTTGACTATGGCAATGTACGGCCTTTATTTTCCACGCTTTTAGGCTGCGCAATAGTTTTTAATCGTCCAATAACGAAATTAAAATTGGGCAACTTTCTGCGCTTTTAGACGAACCATCACAATGTGCGGACAGTTGACTCAGCTGCGTTTTTAGCTTTTGTAAATCCTTAATCTTTAGCGAGATTTCCTCTATATGGTCAGCGGTGACAGATTTAACTTCTGCGCGTGTATGGCTATCAGCAGCGTTAGATAACTCGACTAGGCTTCTTATTCGTTCAGCGGAAAATCCGAGCGCTTTAGAACGCAGTATGAATTTCAGTTGTTTGACGTGCTCATCGTTATACATACGATAGCCTGCGGGAGACCTGTTTGGTTCAGATAACAACCCTACCTTTTCGTAATAGCGAATAGTCTCGGTATGGCAGCCGATTTGTTTGGCCAGCTTTCCGCGGGTTATGGTCATTGGGTCGGGGTCATTGTTGGTTTTTCTTCTCCCAGAATGCGTAGATTTCATCTGGCCAAAGTGAAGTTAACCAAACAATAATCGCCAGTCTTTCATCTTGGGTGAGCTTGTCTTTCCACGCTGGCATATTGCCACCAATACTTTGCGTTCCATTAGAGACCGTATTCATTAAGCCTTTGAGAGAGTGATGCCAGGTATGGGCGGAACCATTTAAAGGTGGTGCGGGGTATTTTCCATCTGCGTCGGGTGTCTGCCAATCCTCCACCACACCTTGGGCTTTGTCTCCATGGCAGACTGCGCAGTTTTCCATAAATAGACTCTGTCCAGTCTGTAATATTTTCTCGTCGGTTATCCGTTCTGCATGAGCAGCATAACCAACGACCAATAAATAGATTGCGACTGTTTGAACAACGAGATACTTCTTCATATTAACCTTCTGTTTTACAACATGACTTGCCCCATTTTTGCAGGCGCCAGTAATTATAAGGCCACGGGACTAAAAAACCTGCTAATAGCATCAGGGGAATGGCCCACCAAGTAAGCAGCGCACCACCCGTTAACCACCAGTCGGTTAAGTTCATCGCCACTTCCATACTGATCATCGACACCATGCTCATGCCAATGGCAGTTTTGAACGAATTGGCTAAGTCCATGCCATTTTTTAGTAGAATGATTGTTTCAAGCGCGATACTGGTGAGTAAGCCGTTAACGATCGCTAAGCTCATGATCGCTAACGTGGGCCAAGCAATTTGGTTAATTTGAAAAAACGCGATGGTGCCGAAATCTCCTATGGAGCACCCTAGTAAACACCAGAACGTATTTATCGCGCTTTTGCGCCAAGTTAACGCATTGGACCAGAAGCCGGAGCCAATAGGGTTTGAAGTAATGCTTGCCACGATGCTTTCCAATTGAATAGATCGTGCATACTAAACCCTGTAGTTAATACAAGGTCAAGAACGTTTTATAGTGGTATTTTGTTCGTTAGCGCAAAAATGACCGAGCTAAGGCCAGTAATCAAATTCCAGCAGACCAAGCTATGCCAAACTTAACGTAATTAAACGGGTAACGGTCTCTCACTTAATCACGTTCTGAATCCGTGCTAGCCATGAGTGCATCCGTGTAGCGGTTACCGCTAACGGTCTCTTCGTTGATTAAATTATCCAGCTCTTGCACGGTATCCGCACTTAGCATTATTTCACTGGCACCTGCGTTTTCAAGCAAATAATCGAGGTTCTTGGTTCCCGGTATCGGAATGTAAGATTCGTCTTTTGCGAGCAACCATGCCAGTGCTAATTGTGCCATGGTGCATTCTTCACGCTGAGCAATGACTGCATAAGGTTTCAGTAATTCGGCGTTAGCAGCAAACGCGGCAGGTTCAAAACGAGGCCGCGCAATGCTGGCTCGGATGTCGTTTTCGTCCAGTGCATTAACATCCATCGCTTTGCCTGTCAGGAATTGGCGCGCAAGCGGTGAAAAAGGCACAAAAGTAACTCCCAATTCTTTGCAGGCCGCCAATATCTGCCGTTCAGGTGTGCGTGACCACAGTGAGTATTCCGATTGCAGGGCGGTGATAGGGTGAGTGGCGTGCGCTTTTCGTAGGCTTTCGGTGCTGACTTCCGATAACCCTAGAGTTCGAACCTTACCTTCTTCCACCATTCGAGACATTTCACCCACGCTTTCCTCAATCGGAACGTTTGGGTCAATTCGGTGCAGATAGTAAAGGTCAATCACATCCGTCTTTAAGCGCGCTAGGCTGTCTTCACAGGTTTTGCGTAATATCTCAGGCCGACCGTTGGTTTCGGTAATGCCTTCATCGTTTTTAAATATGCCGCATTTACTGGCCAAGGTGTATTCATGCCGACGGTGGGCTATGTATTTACCCATTAATCGCTCGCTGTTGCCATACATGGAAGCGGTGTCTAAAAAGGTATAGCCGTTATCCAGCGCGGTATTTAACAAAGTGCCAGCCGCTTTAGCTTCTAAGGGCTTGCCGTAGCCCATGCAGATATTCATACAACCTAAGCCAATGGCTGAGATATTAAAGGGGCCTAACTGACGCTGGTGCATGGGTACTTTACTTAAATTGGGAGAGGGCTATTTAAGCGGATCGAAGGGGTTAAGTGCAATATAAAAGTTTGTAGCTTTGGTTAGGCTATTCTTGATTGTTGAAATAGCTGACAAGTGCCGCTAATCAATATCTATAACATACTTTATAGATACCGATCAGACAAATGAAAAACCAGGTGGTTCACTCTGGGTTAGCCGTCAATGGCAATATCAGCTTTTAAAATACTCATATAATCGGGTTACTTCTTCTCTGGGTATCGTCGGATTATTTTTTAACCTGTTAACTCTATGAGCGATACCCATTACCTTATCTGCTAATTTAGGTGTATAGCCTTCTTTTACGACCCAGTTACGAACTAAAGTAGGGTCAAATGTATGTTTCTTTTTCCGTAGAACACCAAAGCATTTTTTGGCGAAAATTGCATCCTCATTATGATGGAAGGTTGTGAATGTCTTTGTGTGAACACGTCCTGTTAATGCTTTAAGTGCTTTAAGTACAATAGGGTCTGTTATTAAATCTTTCGGCTGCTGTTCGACCCTATTAACGACAAGGTCAGCATTAGTATCTTGGCTAACCTCGAGTATTTCCGGATTCCATGTGTGTCGCCAGTTGTCAGTCTTTTCTTGCTTCCAAGGTAACACTAAAATTGATTTTGGATTCTTGGCATCGAGTAAATCAAGCATTTTTTGATCTGCAAACATTGCAATTACAGCAGCATTATTTAGAGAGAAAGCTTTTAAACTGGAGGTTGTTTTAGAGAACAACTTGTTACCGCCAACTAAGTTAGCGGCCCTACCTTTTTTTAGTTGTTTTATAAAAGCATCGCCAAGAATTCGACCCAAAACGGTATTATCTTCTAAATCGTGATTGGAGCTAATACAGAGAATATATTGATGGGCATCCTTAGATAGTTGTTCAATAATACTAAATGCTGCTTGGATAGCATTGTCATCATTAACATCGCCCAACAATAAGTATCTGTCTGTCATTTTATAATTCCTTTAACTCGGTTATCTGAATTATGATGACAATTTATTATTTTTCAATAGGTTGGAACCAAAAGGAATTCTGAAACCCTTCGTTTTGGGAACAGGGAGATTGATGGCATTCTATGGTGCGTTTGGTACTTTTGTTGGGAAACGGGCTAGATTCAACAAAAGCAGTCTTTTCTGCTACTCACTAACGCCCATTTCCGCTCAAATGTGGGAGTTCGGGGGACATGTTACTTAATTAGTGCGCTAATTAGAAATGATGAGTGTAAATTTGCGGAGCCATTACTTTACATAAAAATTATTCTGCGCTACTAAAATATAACAAAAGGGTCAGATACGATTGAGTTACTTTATTGGCCCGTATGCTAGGATGCTTTAAATTCAAAGGGGCAATCTGAAGTTTCCCCTTGATCAAATATTGCTAGCAGATCGAATCTTGGCTGACTCCATGATTTCTGCAAATCGCTTTTCTTATTTAAATAATCACCCAGTTGTACAATCGGTTTAGACTTTTGCGGTGGTGTCTATCCAAAGCGTTTTAGTTTCAGTGTACTGATCGTGTGCCATCAAGGAGTTGTCTCTGCCACCAAATCCGGATAGTTTGTGTCCACCAAACGGTGTTGTAATATCACCTTCGCCATAACAGTTTACAGTCACGGTACCCGCTTGTATTTCGCGGCCATATTGCAAAGCCTTGGCGATACTAGAGGTGAATAGCGAAGCTTGAAGGCCATAGCAGGTGTCATTCGCAAGCTTGATTGCTTCGTCATCGTTATCAACTATGATCATCGCAAATACGGGGCCAAATATTTCTTCTTGGGCAATGGCCATTTCGGGAGTAACATCGATAAACAATGTGGGTTCTATAAATAGACCACCATCAAGTTCAATTGAATGGCCTCCCGTAACTAAGGTGGCGCCTTGTTTTTTTGCTAGCTCAATGTGGCTTAGTATGTTGTCGTACTGCTCTGGTGAGATAATAGCGGCTAACTGGTTTGAGGGGTCTAAAGGGTCACCTGTATGCCACTCTTTAAGATTTTCTAATATCTTCTCTAATAATGCATCTTTCATTGATCTGTGCACGATCAATCGCGAATTTGCTGTACAGTTTTGGCCCATGTTCCATAGTGCTGAGTAAACAACATGTTCAGCAATGCTTTCTAGGTTGTCCGCATCTGAAAGAACAATAGCGGGGTTTTTACCGCCGCACTCCAGTATTATTTTCTTTAGGTTGCTTTGTGCAGAAAACTCTAAGAATTTGCGACCAATTTCAGTCGACCCAGTAAAAGAAATGGCTCCTATTCCTTCATGACGCCCCATCGGTTCACCCACATCAGGGCCCATGCCGGTTAGGATGTTTAATACCCCTGCAGGTATCCCAGCTTCCAATGCCAATTCCCCAACTCGAAGTGCTGTCATCGATGTTTGTTCCGCGGGTTTGACAATAATACTGTTACCTCCGGCGAGTGCGGGGGCAATCTTCCACGCGAGCATCATCAACGGAAAGTTCCAGGGCAATACACAGCCTACTACTCCCAATGGTTCTCGAACAATTAATCCAATTCCGTCGGGGTTAGCAGGGGATATTTGGTCGTATATTTTATCAATCGCTTCTGCATGCCATTGTATGGTGCTAACAGTTTCGGGTAGATCGGTTAACACACACTCGCTAATGGGCTTGCCACTTTCTAGGCTTTCTAAAGCAGCCAATTCTTTTGCATTAACTTCGATAAGCTGAGCTAATTTTAAGAGTATGGCTTTGCGTTCACTAGGCGGTTTCTGTGACCATACTCCACTATCAAATGCAGCTCTTGATGAAATAACTGCTTTGTCGACATCAGCTGCATTACAAGCAGATATTTCTGTTAAAACCACTCCTGTTGCAGGATTAATCGTTTTAAATTTCTTTCCTGATAATGAACTCTGGAATTCGCCTGCAATAAAAGGCTTAACAGGAAATGTTAGATTCGCTGCAATATCTGCATATTCTTTTTGCTTTAGTAGCTGTTTCATAGAAGATAATTTAATCTGATAATTAGTTAGGTATTATTTTGATCAAATGAATAGGCTGTTTAGCTTTAACTAAAATCACCGCCTAATATAGATGCCTGTACGCAAAACACTTCACTGAATCAAAACTCCATTATTATTCTCCGCTTACAGCGCGGCGACCCGATTGCATCACCGATAACGCATAGTCGAATAACTACATCATAATGGACTCGGCATTATCGCTATTGACCACTTGGTTTAAAGTGACAGTTCTTATAATTATGTGAGACAAGCAGCAACTTCCAGTCTACTCATAACTTAGTAGCTTATATGCTTCAGGTAAGTGTGAATCGCAAACGAAATGAACAGCGATTTAATGGAAAGTAAACTATAAAGGGCCAGACTTGATTGCTCGGTTTTATTTAAGACACGTATGCTGGCGCGCTTTAAATCCAAAAAGTCAGCCAGCGTGATATTTGATTCTACATAAAGCATTCTTTCTGCATGGCTCGTTTCCTGCGCCTAGTTATTCCAGATTAATTGAGTCTGACTATAGGCTCATGACCACGCTTCCATGTTATTGCAAGTAGCCGTTAATAAGCTGTATAGCCTACGTGAATGCGTAATTTGTATGAAAATGGTTATGCTTGGACTTCTAGTCGATGCCTAATCGACGAGGATGCAGCGGAATTGGAATAAAAGCTGTTGTTTTTCGAGTAAATCAAGTCGCTAACTTCTTGAAAAGTTCTTCGTTAATGTGTTCCTGTTGAACAGTAGCTTGAATTAAATTCAACGCTAGGTGAATTCTTATCATTTGCTGAATTAGTGGAGCATTTTTATAGTGTGCATTCACTAAACAACTATCGATAACCAACATGAAGAAACTAAAAGTTAAAACTCTAACTATCTTAAAATTAGTAGTCACTAACGTCATTTTCGGGTTGCTCGCGCACTCTGTCTCAGCAGAATTACCTATACCCACAGAACACAAAGGGATAGAAGTTAAAACTTGGGGTGAGGTAAGCAGTGCGTCATTGTCAGCACAAATTAACTTATCCGGTTACAAGCTACAACTGAGAGAAGTTATCATCCAACCCGGTGGGCAGATCGCAAAACATGATCACGCAACTAGACCAGGAATTGTAAAGGTGGTTGATGGTAGTTTTCTAGAAGTTCGTCCAGGCGGAAATGAAACCGTTTACTCCGATAATACTGGTGCCCTACTAGAAGAGAATGATACCGAGCATTGGGTATTTAATACCAGTGATAAACCCGTAAAAGCTTATATATGCGGTATTGCCGTTGACGAGTAATAGTTCACCTTCAGAAGGGCTGTGATCTTAAGCATGGGCCGCAAGAGCAATAGGCTCTACTAGTTTTTGCGCCCGTGCTTCAGACGATAGCCAATCTAGAAAAGCTCTTATTCGCTTCTCTTCACCGCGATCAGTTTTATACGCTACAGAATAGATGACCTCAGAGTGTGTGGTTACATCAAATAACCTTACCAATCGGCCACTATCTAGAGTGCTCTGAATAATCGCATCGTAAGCCAACGTAACGCCTTGACTGAATTCAGCCGCGGTACTACCCAACTCACACGAAGTAAACTTTGGCCCTTGAGGTAGTTCTTGCACGTCAACATTCGCCGCCTTAAACCAATCAATCCAGCCATCTACCCATCCTTCTACCCAATCGTCAGCGACATCATCCTGAAATAAGGTTAACTGCAATAAGTCGCTAGGCTTATTTATCTTATTACTGGCTTTAAATTCTGGACTAACTACAGGATAGCGAACCGAAGAGAACAGCTGCTCAACAGTGATGCCGGGTGATGGAGTGCAAAACCAACTAATGACCACATCAGCATCATTACTGGAAAAATCCATATTGGGTGCACCATCTAAAATGCTAAGGCTAATATCCCGATTAAACGGTAAACTGTTTAAGCGCGGCGCCAACCATCTAGCTGCAAAACCCGGTGTGGTTAAAACCCTAAGTTTTCCCTGTTTAACTCTACACGCTTCTTTGGTGCTCGTTTCAATTGAATCGAGCAAACTGGTTAGTTTTCCAACGTAGTTGCTACCTGTGAGAGTCAACCCTAATCGATTATTTTTTCTAACAAAAAGCGTGGTACCCAAATAGTCTTCTAGTGTACGAATCTGATGGCTTATCGCAGATGGAGTCACACAAAGCTCTTCTGCGGCTAGCTTTAAGCTAAGGTGGCGAGCGGCTGATTCGAACGCTCGTATAGCGGCAAAAGGTGGCAGGTGTCTCATGGGTTAATTATTAATTTTGTCCGAAAAGTAAGGTTAAGCCTCTGTCTTTAGACGGGTAACCTTATGCTAGCAGCTGGCTTCATTATATGTAGAAGAAATACCGTCATGGTTCGTATACGAAATACATATAAGATAGAGTACCATTTTATTTGGGTAACGAAGTGTCGTTATCAAAGCATCAAGATCATCTAGCATTTTTTTACAAAAGGCCTAATGGTCTGAGAGAGAAGCCTAGAGCATTGGAGTGGCTATTTATAATTTGTGCAATATCGGACTTGAACTCCTTAATTACACAAATTATTATGTGAATAATGATTTCTCGTGATCTATCTCAGTAACTACTTCAACAGACCAAAGGGAATCAATCGTGTCTGACTCTGTTAATTTCTATAATTTCTGCAATAAACTGCTCGTCAGCCGAGGCTTTCATTGGTCGTCATTTTCTTCTGAAACAGGATATCCAGAGAAGTATCAGTCATGGCCCTATTAATAGGGTGAGTGTGAACTAGCGCTGAGACTTTTGAATTGATATGGAGAATATCTGGCAATATGGCTTTAATTTTGCCTTTAAAGTTTGATTGACTTGCATAATATGTTGGAAGGAAGCCAATAAATTCACCCGACAGAATAAGTAATAAAGTAGCTTCTAAACTTGATGTATAAGCGCCTATGGTAGGCTTAAAAGGTATATTAGCCCCTGCTAACGTTTCGCTATATGTACGTTCAATGTATATATATTCTTCAATATCTTCTAACGAAAGGTCTTTTGCACTATAAAGTGGGTGCGAATGCCCACAATATAACGTCAGCTTTTCATTACAAATATGATGATAGGTCAATCCGGCTTTATGCTCATAAAACACACCAATTGCAATATGTAGGCGCTGGTCAAGAAGCCTACGCTCTAACTCAGACGGGGACAACGTGAAAAATGAGATATCAACTTCTGGTGCTATTTTTTTGAATTCTGATATGACATTTGGAATGTCTAAATTAGGGTCAAATACCGCATTGTCAATTACGCCTATTCTTAAGTTTCCAGTTAGCTTGCCTTTAGCATTTCCCACAGCGCTCTCAAAATCATCGTGTGCGATCATCAAGGTTTGAGCTGCTTCGTAAATTCTTTCTCCTTCCGAGGTAAGAGAGAACCCAGATTTACCACGTATGCACAATACTGCCCCTAACGTGTCTTCAAGTTCACTCATTTGTATACTTACGTTGGATGCGCTCATGCCGAGTTGATTAGCAGCAGTAGCAAACCCACTAAATTCCTTCACTTTCATAAAGAGTCTTAGCCGGTTCAAATCGGCATTCCTTAAATTTCGTACCATTTAATTATTTACGCAGGTTAGTATTTAGTCAGAAGCTTACATTAATTTTATTAATGTAAGCTTTATTAAATAGCTATTGTTTAATCTTTTAGTTTCTGTAATGATAAAAATAGATTGCAAAAACTCAGACGTTGGCTACTATGTTAGGCTGCCATTAATTGGTAATTTCTGATTTTGTAGATGCTAAAAAATGGGTACAAGATTATTTACAGTACGATTAATCGACTTTCTATAATCTAAAATATCATTTTTAATTTTGTTAAATATAAATATTTTCGAGGAACGTTATGAATACTTTTAGTAAGAGACTCGCCGCACCGCTCGTAGCAAGTGCAATGACATTTAGCGCCGCCGCACAAGCAGCAGATTTAGTGATTGGTGTGCCAAATTGGCCGTCCGTTGCCGTGACTGCTGAGGTAATTAAAGTTGTATTGGAAGACAACCTAGGATTGGAAGTGGAATTGCAAAATGGTACTAATCCCATTATTTTTGAAGCAATGGATTCGGGAAGTATGCATGTGCATCCAGAAGTTTGGTTGCCGAACCAATCAAATTTAAATAATACCTACGTTAAAGAAAAAGGCAGTGTCACGATGAACACTAATGGTGTTTCTGCGTTTCAAGGTATGTGCGTAACCAAGGGGACGGCTGAAAGAACAGGTATAAAGAAATTATCCGAACTTACTGATCCAGATATGGCAGCAAATTTTGATACCGATGGGGATGGCTTAGGTGAAATATGGATAGGAGCACCCGGTTGGGCATCAACTAATGTTGAAAAAATTCGCGGAAAGAGCTATGGCTATTCAGAAACCATGACGCTAAAGGAAATGGATGAAACCTTAGCATTGGCGGAGGTCGACAACGCTGTGGCAAAAGATGAAAATATTGTGTTCTTTTGTTATACGCCGCACCATATGTTTGCATTGCATGAATTGGTGATTTTAGAGGAACCTACCTACGATTCAGCTAAGTGGACTGTTATTCAGCCGACAGATGATGCCGAATGGTTAGAAAAATCAGATGCGCCGGTAGCGTGGGATTTAGCTTACTTGCATATCCACTACGCAACAGCTTTAGAAACTGAGCTTCCAGAAGCAGCTTCAGTCTTGGCCAATATTAAGCTTGATACTGACACGGTTTCTAAAATGACTTTTGCATTGGTTGTGGAAAAACAAGATCCTGCGGAGTTTGCCAGGAACTGGGTTGCAAATAACGCAACGACGGTAGAAAACTGGCTCAAGTAAGGCACCTTAACTAAGTAATTATATTTGTGCTTTAAACGGTTATTTTCCAGCCTTGGTGGCAAGTCACTTAGAGTAGTGTGATATCCCCACCAAGGTTGGTTAGTACTTGTTTTTATCTATAATGCTTTTGCACATATTCATATTAGAATTATTTGTACCCTATTTAAGAATTGTGGGTTCGAGTCAAACTATTAACATAAAGCGTAAAACCCTATGAGTGAAACGGTCATAAAGCTTGACGATGTGTGGAAAATATTTGGCGACCGTAGCCAAGAAGCCATGCATGCAATCAAGCAAGAAGGTCTTACTAAGCCCCAAGTGCTCGAACGATTTGGCTGTGTCGTAGGTGTTGCCGAATGTTCATTCGAAGTATCTCGTGGAGAGATATTTTGTGTGATGGGCTTATCTGGGTCAGGCAAATCAACGATGGTACGACACCTAAATCGGCTACTCGAACCGACCGCAGGAAATATTAACGTTCTGGGTAAGGACGTAATGGCGCTTAACGAAACCGATCTAAGAGAACTACGAGCGGCCCATATTGGAATGGTCTTTCAGCATATGGCGTTGTTCCCACACCGGACAGTAAGAGATAATGTAGCTTTCCCATTGCAAGTGCAAGGGTATCCCAAAAACAAGCGTTGGGAAGAGTCTCAACGCTGTCTTAACCTAGTGAATCTCGACGGTTATGAGGATCGATTCCCCAGTGAGCTATCTGGTGGAATGCAACAACGAGTCGGCCTAGCAAGGGCACTAGCCTCAGACCCCGAAGTTCTGTTGATGGACGAGCCTTTTTCAGCATTAGACCCCCTTATTCGCCGACAATTGCAGGAGCAGTTTATGGCACTTTCAGCAGATCTTGATAAAACTACCGTATTTATCACCCATGATTTAGATGAAGCAATTCGCATAGGCAATCGAATCGCTATTATGAAAGATGGTGTGATTGTTCAAATTGGTACTCCAGAAGAGATCGTTACAAATCCAATTGACGAATATGTGACAGATTTTGTTGAGGGGATTTCGACACTCAAATTAATTTTTGCCCATACTATAATGGATAAAATCGAAGAGTATGAACTGCAACATGGCGATGATTTAGCAGCAGCACCTAGGGTATCCGTTAACACAGATTTAAGTGGTTTGATTGATGTTTCTACCACCACTACTCAACCCATTGTTATTCAGAGTGAAGATGGACGAGATGTTGGGGTGGTTAATAAGACAACACTACTTAAAGGAATTAAAGGGGGAGATAGCTAATGAATGATAAAAATACTCATGCGAGCCAAAATAGCCTGAGCAGCTCTATCGGTGACTTTGTAGTCGAAAACCCAGAATACTACAGTAAAGAATTTGGCAAGATTCAATCAGCCACGAAGTTCCCGTGGACTTGGAATCCGATGGCAGCTATCGCAGGCCCTTTTTGGGCTGCGGCGCGTGGTCTATGGGGGCAATTTTGGACATTTCTTATACTCGAATTACTTGCTTTGGTTCAGATTGGTCGAGGGCTATGGGGTGATTTAGGTGCGGCTAAGCTTGCTAGGGCAGATCGGTTGAATATTCGCTGGAAAGAGCTTTATGAAAAAGGACAAGTCGCACTACAAGCGGGTGAAGAAGGCGCTCAAGGCTTGATCGAGACCGCAGGTAATCTTAA
Organism: Candidatus Poriferihabitaceae bacterium; assembly: GCA_965237995.1. Lineage (GTDB taxonomy): Bacteria > Pseudomonadota > Gammaproteobacteria > Arenicellales > Poriferihabitantaceae > JAAELZ01. The sequence continues at coordinate 643,151 of CBDEGO010000004.1, read as the reverse complement.
GCGCGCCGCGGCTAGAGTGACTGAAGAGGCCGCATTGCTGTCATCTGAAGCAACTGGGATCTTAGTTACTGGGGTCATTTTGATGGTTGTCATCAAAGTGATTCAAGGATTTTATTCTAATTTGAATTATGAAAAACAATATCTAAGCTGGCGGGCTCAGCCTGCCTCCACACCCTCTGGTTTTAGTTGGTTATGGGTGGGCTATGGTGCATTGCTCTGGTTGGCGATTGTACCGCTAACATTATATAGGTTCACGTTTACTAAGCCTGCAGAATGGATAAAAACAGTACCTGTTGAAAAACAATTTTTCACTCCGGTTTCCAACTGGCTAGACGGTGGTTTTTCTTGGATGTCAAAGCATGGTGCGGGTGCATTCGAAAGCGTAGTTCGATCTATTAGAACTATTTTAGATGGTCTTGAAACAGTATTTGTTGATACGCCGTGGCCTGTTGTGATGACTGTTATTTTGGTACTAGCATGGCGGTTGGCGGGCCCTCGAGTTGCCATTTTTACAGCCGCTTCTTTAGCTTATTTAGCTCTCTTTGGCTTGTGGGAAACTAGCATGCAGACGGTGGCTCTCTTAGGCGCAGCTGCATTCTTGTGCATCTTATTTGGCATACCATTGGGCATTTGGTTTGGTAAAAGTCAGCGTGCTTATAACGCAGCATTACCTATACTCGATTTTATGCAAACGATGCCTGCGTTCGTTTATTTGATTCCAATCATTGCATTTTTTGGTACAGGTAAGCCTCCGGGTGTTCTTTCAACCATTATTTTTGGTATGCCACCGGTGATCAGACTTACCGCATTAGGAATGAAAAGCGTGCCGGAGCATACTAAAGAAGCAGCAAGAGCATTTGGATGCACCAGACTTACCTTGCTGAAAGATGTGGAAATTCCGTTAGCTATGCCGTCTATTATGACTGGCATTAATCAAACGATACTTATGTGTTTGTCAATGGTAGTAATCGCGTCCTTAATCGGTGCAGGCGGGTTAGGTAAGAATGTACTTGAAGCGTTACAATATGCAGCCAAAGGCCAGGGTATGCTAGCAGGATTAGCTATTTTGTTTTGCGCAATGGTTATAGACCGAATTATTCAAGGTCATTACGCTAGAAAGACGATTAGACAATAATAACTACGTTCCCCGAACGTGATGGCTATGGCATAGGTGAACCCATTGAATTAGATTTAAACCAGAAATCTGATTAAGCTACATTTAGGAGGTATAAAGGTGTCCAAATATCCTACACTCAATGCAATGGGAATTGAAAACCCCAATGAAATTGACCGTTACTCATACGAAACTATTAATAAATTCGATATTCTGCGTGTAGTCTACAAACGCAAGAAAGGTTCATTGCTACCGTCGAGCAAACGATTTCGATTTGCAAGAGCCGAAGAATTACTGTTAACCGAAGGTGATTCGAGAAATGCTCAAATACGAAGTAAAGCATCACCCCAAGCTAAAAAAGCTTTATCAGAGCTAGATGAGATTGTTAACAGCAAGCGAGACAAGCGCTCTCAAATTGAGATTATTACCGATGAGTTGAGACGCCTTAAAGAGGATAATGCAACGCGCCATGCGTACATTGAATCGCTAATTAAGGAACTATAAGAGCCTCAAATAAACTAGACCATTAGGTGGTTACCAATCAGTAGCATCAAGAAGTAAACCAATTAGGCTTTACTACATCCGATGCTATATTTTTAGGCTGGTAGTTAGATAGCTGTCAGCGTCAAGTTTTATATAACATTTCGTTCTATCCATTAAAGCCAAATAAACTTTTCTAATTTTTTATCATCTTATGGTTGATAACTAATTGATATAGAACAATTTTGAGTTTATAGATTGATAAAATTTATGTGTAATTAAAAATATAAGTATTTATAAATCTATATGCCTCTGTCAACATTAAGATCACATTCACAACATCTAAACACTAAATTAGGGTAGATATTTAAAATGAATAAAGCAACTGACCATGAGTTAAGTGATTTTGTAGAGGTTAAGTCTAGACCTTGGGGCATCAATAATGACTACAGCGTGTTACACGACGTGTTATTAGGTAAGCCAGAATATTTTAAGTGGGTGGAAGCTGGGCCGCTGATCGGTCGTACATTAAGAAATGCTCATAAAACAGGGGCCTCATTTGATTTTGACCTTTCACAGCGTCAGTTTGCGGAAATGGTTAAAGTGTATGAAGATGCGGGGGTCAAGTGTCACTACATTGACTCTGACCCAGTTTTACATCGCAATTTCTTTGCCAGAGATTCTAGCGCCATGACACCATGGGGCGCCTTGATTTGCCATATGCAACTCAAATGCCGTCGAGCAGATTACGTCACTACAATAAAATTCTATCAAGACAATAATATACCGATCTGGAATTATGCGACTGCGGGTCATTTTGAAGGTGGAGATTTCGTTATTTTAGAACCGGGCACTGTCTTGATAGGCTACTGTGGCGAACGCTCGGAACAAGAAGGGGCTGAACAAGTAGCTGAGTTCGTTAAAAAAGAGGGATGGGATGTAGAAGTTGCCCCCATTCCTGCATTATTTGTTCATATGGATGGGCTTGTTGTACCTCTGGACGAAAAACTACTGGTGACTTGTCTCGATGCGCAGGAAGGCTGGGTAATTGATTGGTTGCGTAAGAAGGGTTTTGAATTTGTCGACGTCGGTTTCGATGAAGCAAAAGACTTAGGGGTGAACTTAGTTGCACTTGGTAACAAGAAAGTGCTGTCTATGGCTGGAAGCGTAAAGTTAAATGAAAAAATGCGTAAGTTGGGCTACGAAGTTTTCGCGCCTGATATGTCAATGTTTACCTTGGGCGGCGGCGGTGTTCATTGTATGTGCCAAGCGCTAAGACGTGATCATCTTTAAGTCTTAATCTGAAATAAAAATGCTAAAACACACCGAACTAAGAATTAATCGCCAACGCCTCTGGGAAAGTATCATGGCTATGGCAGAAATTGGCCCCGGAGAAGCTGGTGGTTCTAGACGTTTAGCGTTAACTGATGAAGATAAGCAAGGTAGAGACCTATTTATCAAATGGTGTGAACGCGAAAACTGTGAAATCACCATAGATGATATGGGCAATATTTTTGCTAGAAGAAATGGCAAAGATAATACTTTACCTCCTGTTTGCTCGGGCAGTCATCTTGATACACAGCCTCACGGTGGAAAATTTGATGGTATTTTTGGGGTTCTTTCAGCCCTTGAGGTTATTCGAACTTTAAATGAAAATAACATTGAAACTAATGCGCCATTGGAAGTTGTTAACTGGACTAACGAAGAAGGTTCACGGTTTGCCCCTGCAATGGTTGCATCGGGGGTGTTCGCCGGGCTTTTTGAAAAGAGTTATGCCTATAAGCGCACAGATGCCGAAGGGCTAAGTCTTGAACAAGAGTTAATTAGAATTAACTACATGGGCAAAGAAAATTGTGGTGACCACCCAATGGCTGCCTTGTTAGAGGCTCATATTGAGCAGGGGCCGATACTGGAGCGAGATAAGCATCAGATAGGTATTGTTGTTGGCGGGCAGGGACAACGCTGGTTTGATATTACTATAAAAGGGCAGGACTCCCACGCAGGCTCTACTCCCATGGAAGGACGAAAAGACGCACTGGTAGTAGCGTCTTCTTTAGTTCAGTTAGTTCAAGAAATTGCCTTATCGCAAGCTCCATATGGAGTGGGTACAGTAGGTGAAATGAGAGTTTTACCAAACTCAAGAAACACGATACCTGGGGAAGTATTTTTAACCGTAGAGTTTAGAAACCCTGATGATGCAGCATTGTCAAAGATGATCGCTGAATTTAAGCAGTTCTGTGAAAATACAGCGGCGAAAACCAATGTGAAAACTGAAGTTGTAGAAATTTGGTACAGTCCGCCGATTCACTTTGATAGCAAATGCATAGATGCTATTGATAATGCTGTACAGGATCTAGGCTACGCAAGCCAAAGAATGATATCTGGTGCAGGTCACGATGCAATTCAGGTGTCAAAAAAAGTACCAACTGCGATGATATTTGTACCTTGTGAAGCGGGTTTAAGCCACAATGAAAAGGAAAATGCAAAGCCAGAAGATCTCGAAGCTGGCTGTAATGTATTACTACATGCAATGCTTGAATTGGCTAATTAGCTTGAATGCGATGATGCATTAATGCTGATAAAAACTAGCTGATTTTGTAATGTCTAAAACCTTACTTTCGATGATTTGGTTTATAGTTGATCTATGTTTTTGCCGCGAAAGCCTGTGAGCCAAATACCGCTGCTAAAATGACTAATCCGCCGATGATTGTGCTTGTCACGGGTATTTCTGAAAAAATAAGCCAAGCTAGACAGATTGCAAAAGGTGCTTCCAAGGAACTGACCAAAGCGGTTTCTGAAGAAGGTAGATAGCGCGCACCTAATACTAAAGTGACTGAAGCAATCGCAAAGATTAGACCGAATAAAGCCATAATCGGAATTTCATCAGCGGGTGCTAGCAAAGGCTCTCCGAAATACCAAGCGCAAGGGAGTAAGAGCAATGAAGAAAGAGTCATTGGCCCAGCTCCAGGAGTTTGCGGATAGCGCCGATAAATCACCATGACAATCGCCATCATTAATGTCATCCACAATGCGAGAAAATCACCTTTAATGTTGAACTCCCCTATAGAGCCATCGATGATAAGTGTTACACCTATAAATGAAGCCAAGCTTGAAATAATCACCAATAGTGATGGCTTTTCATGCATCCACAACCAGGCCAAAAAGGCGGCAATGAATGGGGCTGCAGCATAAATTAAAGAAACATTTGCGATGCTAGTCAGCTTAAATGCTGGAATAAAAGCAGCCGTTCCTAATGAGCTAACAATCGCGGCTATTAATCCTGATTTACCCATCTGTAATATTTCTTGTTTTAAGGTCCCTTTTAATACGATATAGACTAGCGTAAATCCGGCAGCGAATAAGCCTCGCCAAAAAATGACCGACCAAGCATCAGCCGAAACTCCTTTGGTAAATATTCCTGCAGTACTGAACACGATGGCCGATACAACTACAAGAACCATGCCTGTCATTCGCGCTGATTTCATTGTTGATAACCGCTTTTATTGTATGTTGTTTGCACTAATTTAATAAGTAGTGAGGTTATCGTATGTTTTAAGATGATGGCTGTCTCATTAGTAGGCGAGGCATCTTAAAAACAAAATTTAGATGTGAGCAGTTTCTACCCAGTCAATGATCATGTCGGCGAATAATTCTGGTTGATCAGCCCAAGCGTGATGGCCAGATTCAGGTAGTATTTGTAGCTTGCTCTGGGGTAAGGCTGCATGGAGGTGTTCAGCATTACTGACGTTAAACAACGCGTCAAGCTCGCCCCAGAAAACTAAGGTAGGTGTAGTGATCTCACTCACTCGATCAGCCAGACTGGTGGCTTTGGAACGAAGGTTCTTAAACCAGTGAACCACCTCAGCAGTACGACCCGAGTAAGCCTGTTTAAAATCGTCAATTTGCTTAGCGTTTGGTCGGTGGCGTATGGCCCCAAGTTTTGACGAAAAAGCGATAAGTGGCCCAGCACCCAATAAGCCCGTTGTAAAACGCATGAAACCAAATTTGGCCAACATGTTTATCATAAATGCCAGTTTGAACGGGCCGGGGGCACCTGGTCCATGACCAATCGCTAAACTTTTCACGCGATGTTCATGGTTGAGCACATAGGCAAGTGCTGCGCCCATTCCTACGTCAGGTCCAACAAGATGGATATCATGCAGATCAAGCTCGTCAAAAATGGCTGCCAAATGATCACCCTGAGCGTTGGGTGACATATCATGACGATCTCCTTCAGAAGCACCAAACCCCGGAAGGTCGATGGCTATAACACGGCATTTTTCTGTCAGTGCTTTCCAAGAGCCTGCGAAGCTGAGAATGCTTTCTGGAAAGGGGCTAAGCAATACGACAAGTGGTGCATCTGCTGGTCCGCCTTCAGCAAGGCGGATTTTACGACCTGCTATCGTCCGTGTTTCAGTTGGAATGGCCACGTCAGGCGTTTCAAACGGTGTAGCTGATTTACGGGCTGCTTTTACTTTGCGCCACTCAGGTGATACGAACAAGAGTGTGGCCGCGTTAAGTTGGTCGTATAAGTTCAGCTTTTTCATGTCGTTTCTGTATCAAGTAAGTTGCGTTGACTCAGAGAGTATTATACATAAATAGACCGGTCGTCTATGAATTAGAGAAAAAATAAACTTACGTTACTTCCCTCCCGGTAAAAGCAGCTGATTAAGCAAAACATTAAGCACTCGCTTTGCCGTCTCGGCATCACCATCTATCTGCATCCTAAGTAAAACGCCCTCCCAAACGCTCCATAAGACCTCCGCTATCACCTCTGGTTTTAAATCCGTTCTAATGCTGCCTTCCTGTTGCGCTTGTGTCAGTAGTTTAGCCATTCGCTCCTCTAAGTTGCTCACACATAATTGCATTGCTTGCTGGCACAACTCGAAGCTATTGCCTATTTCAGCTGCCAGGCTGCCAATTAAACAGCCTTGCTGGAAGTTTGCGTCGGCATATTGCTTAAGCAGTTGTTGGTATATCGTCTCTATTTTTTCGATAGCAGTGATGTGTGGCTGTTGCATCACGCTATTAAAAAACTGTAGAGATTGCTGGTTGTACTCTCCAATAATGTGAGCCACATAAGCCTCTTTTGACTCAAAGTAATGGTAGAAAGAGCCCTTTGGCACGTTGACAGCGTCAAGCACTTTTTTAATGCCAGTACCATGATAACCATTGTGAGCTAGCTGCCGCATACCTTCCTGCAGCAAGGCTTCTTTAGTGGTGCTAGATTTCTGAGTTTTAGCCATGATAGTGAAAATACGACCAGTCGTCTAGTTTGTCAACTAATCACCAACCCCAATCAAGTTGGCTGATCCCTTGATTTTTTTTCTGCTGTTGCATCATATTTTTCACGAGCTGCGTCGATGCTAGCGAGATTTTCTAAAGCCCAAGTCCCTAAGCCACGAACAGGTTCTTGAAATGAATCTCCCATTGGAGTCAGATTGTATTCCACCTTAGGTGGGATTGTTGGGTAGTAGGTACGGTTAACAAGACCGTCACGCTCTAGTTCGCGCAATGTCAGGCTAAGCATTCGTTGTGAAATTCCTAAGTTTCGTTTCAACTCATTAAATCTTAGCGTCCCATACTGCGAAAGCGAAATGACAACGAGCACACTCCAGCGGTCACCAACGCGCGAGAGAACCTCGTTAATACGTTTGCAATCGGGGCATTGTTCAGAATCTAGCATGGTGGTTCCTTCTATGTGACCGAGGTACATTTTTGTGCCTTCTTGTAGAGGTCGTCGGTTATCATTATATTCTCAGTATCAAAAGTATACCGCACTATTTGAGTGCCAACAATTAAGACGTAAACACTATGACTGATAAATCCCTGATAGAACAACTAAGCTGGCGATATGCCACGAAGAAAATGGACCCAACAAAGAAGGTGCCAGACGACAAAGTAAATGCAATTGTTGAGGCGATTAGATTAGCGCCTACCTCAAGCGGAACACAACCCTTCGAGCTTTTTGTCATAACGAATTCAAAAATACGCGGTGAAGTAAGAGTCGCTGCTGGTGACCAAGCTCAGATTACCGATGGTTCTCACTTATTAGTTTTTGCTGCTTGGGATAACTATACAGAAGAACGAATCGACGCTGTCACACAGTTGGTGACAGAGATGCGCGGTGAGTTGCCAATGGCGATTGAATATTACGATAATCTGAAATCAAACTATGTGCCGCGTGAAGCAGGAGTCAACTATGCACATGCTGCACGTCAGGCATACATTGCTTTGGGTGTTGCCTTGGTTGCGGCAGCTGAACAAGAAGTTGACAGTACTCCGATGGAGGGTTTTGACCCTGCCGAAGTTGACAAAATATTGGAAATGAAAGCGCGAGGTTTGCGTTCGGTGGTTCTGATGCCATTAGGCTATCGGGATCCTTCTGCTGATTGGCTATTGCCAATGAAAAAAGTACGTAAGTCACGAGAAACAATCGTGACACAGATCGACTAGGTTAGTTTTACACCACAATCCTAAGAAAACAGGGAACATGAAATAGTATGAATATTCTGCGCAAATTGTTCGGAGCTGCTCCAACACTAATGGAAGATGGGCGTTCGCTCCTTCGCCTTTGGCACTGAAACTAGCCACTTCGTCAACAACTGATTATGACGGCGGTGCCTATTCCAATCCATACAACGGCGAACGAAATCGAGTGCTAATGGTATGCACAGAGGAACGTAACATGGTGATGGCCAACGGTAAGAAATTTTCTACCGGAAATCATCCTGTGGAAATGGGCTTACCCATGCTGCATTTATCGAACGCTGGGTTTGTGATCGACATTGTCACTCCCACTGGCGCCGCTGTAAAAATTGAAATGTGGGCAATGCCTGATGAAGATGCAGAGGTAAAAAAGTTATACCGTGATTTAGAAGAAGCATTTGAATCCCCAGGTAATCTTTCAGATTTTGTTGCCAATTCTATGACCGGCAATAGTCCTTATGCGGCCATATATTTGCCGGGTGGGCATGGTGCTATGCTTGGTTTGCCAAACAATCCCGATTTAGGAAAGCTATTGCATTGGGCGCATGAACAGGACTTGCACACCTTAGCGATATGCCACGGCCCTGCGGCACTGTTGGCTACAGACAATGGCAGTGATTTTATTTATGATGGATACAAAATCGCTGCATTCCCAGATGCCGTCGACAAGCAAACTCCATTGATAGGATATATGCCTGGCCATATGCCGTGGAAGTTTGGTGAGAAACTAAATGCGCTAGGGGTGAGCATCATCAACACTAAGGCAGATAATTCTTGTTATGTTGATCGCCGCCTTGTTACGGGTGCCAGCCCAAAAGCAGCCAATGATTTTGGAAGGCTTGCGGCCAATACCTTATTAGCTGTTTGCCGCGAAAGCCTGTGAGCCAAATACCGCTGCTAAAATGACTAATCCGCCGATGATTGTGCTTGTCACGGGTATTTCTGAAAAAATAAGCCAAGCTAGACAGATTGCAAAAGGTGCTTCCAAGGAACTGACCAAAGCAGTTTCGGTTCGGGGGACACGGTTCGGGGGACACAATACTTAATTGACAGAACTCTTCAAATTTTTTGTATTCTCCGAGTAATTTTCAGCAATAAGTTAAAACCTAAATGCTGAATTCAATCTTCAAAGGTTGATGATCGGAAGCATTGGTCTGCGTGTTTACGCAGACATCAGCGATTTGCTCGCCTAGATCAGGTGAGATAAACATAAAATCGCGACAATGTGGGCCTTCTTCCCATTGCTCTGCGTCGTAAATGCCACAAGTGGGCGGCTGTGGGTCATTGGGATGCTGTTGTTGCCATGCGTCTAGTAAGCGTAGATTGTTGTTACTGTTTTGCGTAAACAATTTGTATTCCTCGGAGCTTGAGAGGAAATTAAAGTCACCACAAATAACGCAGGAAGTTTGGCGTTCTAGTTGCGAATAGGGTCCATCTTCGGTTAGTAATGGCGGCGCTGCCGATAAGGCTAACACCTCATCGTGGATGTCCAAAATGCGTTGTGACTGCGCTAAGCGCTGCGGCTTAGAGTGGTAGGCAAGATGCGTTGACATAATGCGTAGGCTCTGCGTTGAAGTAGAGACATTCACTTGCGTTAATATCCGAGGCATTTGCTTCACTCCGGCATGTGCAGGCTGCGGCAAAGGGTGGTGAAAAACAGAATTTACCGGCAGTTTTGACAAGATTAAATTGCCGTATTGCTCGCGTTCATTGCTGTGTGGGCTGAGTCGATCAATGGCGGCGCTAAAGAAACCCTCGTAATCTGGGAATAGCTTATTCAGTGAGTTAACTTGGTCATCGTGGCTGCCGTCTGGCAGTAACATGTTGACTGAAACTTCCTGTAAGCACAGAACATCAGCCGCGCCCATGGAGTTGATTATCTCAGCGATGCGCGTGAGTGATAGTTTGCCGTCACAGCCTAGTCCGTTCTGGATATTCCAGCTAAGGATAGATGTCACTTAATGCCCGCTTGCATAAACGACTGCACAAATTGCTTTTGAAATAACAAGAACGCAATTAATAGCGGCGCAACGGAAAGCAAGGTGGCGGCAGAAATGACCGACCAATCAACCCCTGATTCTGGCGCACCAAAAATACCTAGGCCTACAGTCAGTGGCCGTGTTTCTACTGAGTTGGTAATGATTAAGGGCCAGAGAAAATTATTCCAGTGATGGCTGACCGATACCAAACCAAATGCAAGGTAGGTGGGTTTAGCTAGCGGAACATACACATGCCAGAGCATGCCCAAGGTGCCACAACCTTCTAGCTGTGCTGCATTTTCTAATTCTTTGGGGATAGATTTAAACGTTTGGCGTAATAAAAAAATACAAAAAGCACTCGCGATATAAGGCAAACCAATACCTGCAATGGTGTCGACCATCCCTAAGCTGGCCAAGGTGCTGTAGTTTTGTACAATGAGTATTTCAGGGGTGATCATCAATTGCACCAGCACCAACATAAAGGCAATATTTGAACCGGCGAATTGATAACGCGCAAAAGCGTAGGCCGCCAATGTTGAGACAATCAGTTGCAAGGGCAGCAAGAAGCTCACTAGCATAAAGGTGTTTATGCCATAGCGTAGGAAGGGGGCTTGATCTAAGGCTTCGCGAAAGTTATCTAAGGTGAGTGGAGCGAATAGGTCGAAATGAATCGCATATTCAGTACCATGAAAGGCAGCCCAAAAAGCGTATAGCAATGGCAATATCCAAAACAGCGCCAGTAGATAAGCGCCGAGTATTTCTAGGTTGGCGGTAAATAATGATCGTTTCTTCATGCGCGGTTTATCGGTAATGAACGCGTTTGTCTAAAACGAAAAACTGTACCAAGGCGGTGGCGCCCAGCATGACCAGTAGCAAAATAGTGAGCGCGGAAGCGTAAGATACATCTAGGAATGAAAACGCCGTTTCGTAAATGTAGTACAACAATAAATTACTGGCATTGTCGGGGCCACCTTTGGTGAGTACGAATAGGTGGTCGACTAATTTAAACGAATTTAAAAAGGCGTTGATCAACACAAATAATGTCGTCGGCAGCAGTAGCGGGAACTGAATTCGCCAAAAGTAGTTCCAGCGTGACGAGCCTTCTAGCTTGGCCGCTTCCTCTAATTCTGGGGAAATTGTTTGTAAGCCTGCCAGATAGAAAATCATAAAAAAGCCGGCTTCCTTCCATATGGTCATCACAATAATGGCAGACAACACGGTGGTGGTGTCGCCTAGCCAGTTGTGACTGTCGACACCAAAAAATGCGAGGAATTGATCTAGCAAACCAATTTCAGGCGCGTAGAAAAATAACCAAATGTTGGCCACTGCAATCATCGGTAGCACAGTGGGTGTGAAATAGGCCATTCGTAAAAACGTACGGCCTGGAATCGCGCGATTGACAATCAGCGCCATTAAGATGGCTAAGCCAATAGAAGTGGGAATGGTGCCTAGTGCAAGCCACGCATTATTAATGAGTACCTTCCAAAACACGGGGTCATCCGCCATGCTGGCGTAGTTTTCTAGCCCCGCAAAGCGCGATGGGCGGATGATTGATTTATTGGTGTAAAGACTATTAAAGAATGTCGCAATTGTGGGGTAGTGGGTAAAGGCCACCAACAAAATGGCGGCGGGGGTAAACAGCAGCCAACCTTGGATATTTTGCGATCTTTGACTCATGGCCTTAAACAGATAAATTCTGCGCAGCTAAAACTGTATGAGATAGGGCGCAAGCGCCCCATCTAGCGTGTACATCTACGCGTTTCATACAGAGTCTTACTGGAGTAAAACGTTTAACGATAAGCCTTTAATACGCGATCAGCAGCAGATTGCGCTTCATTGAGCGCATCTTCAGCTGATTTGCTACCTATCAAAGCGGCTTGAATCGCGTCATCTAGTGACTTGCGAACACGGCCAGCTTGGAAAGTAGATAGCTCAGCCGTTGCAAATTCAAGTTGGTCACGTGCAACAGCTGCGGGTGGGAACTCTGATACATAAGACTTTAGTGTATCTGTCTCATAGGAAGCAGGGCTGATACCCATATAGCCGGTAGCGACTGACCACTCAGCCGAGCGTTGTGCTGAAGTCATGAACTTGATCAACTTCATAGACGCTGCCCGTTCTTCATCAGAGGTATTTTTGAAGATGTAGAAATTACCGCCACCCGTTGGTGTGCCGCGGCGTTCGCCTGCGGGTAGCATCGCAACACCAAAGTCAAAGTCCGCTTTGGTTTTTACGGCAGTTAGGTTGCCAGTAGAATGCCACATCATCGCAGTGCGACCTTCAAGAAAATTCTTGCGCAGCGTGCCCCACTCAATAGTGCCTTCAGGCATGATTTTATGTTCGCTACCTAAGCCTTTCCAGAAATTAAGTGCTTCTACCACACCTGGCTTGTTGAAGTAGGTTTCGTCGCCCGCGCCGCTCATTAACACTTCGTTGTTTTGCATCGCTAACGCGCTGAACATCCAATATGGATAGCCAGTAGAAGGGATCATTAAACCCCATTGATCGTCTTTGGTTAATTTTTTACCAGCGGCGACTATGTCGTCCCATGTGGCTGGGGGTGCTTCAGGATCTAATCCAGCCGCGCGAAATGCATCTTTGTTGTAATACATAACGATGGTAGAGCGTTGGAATGGAATGCCCCACGTCTTACCTGCCGTTTGACCATTTTCCATTAGGCTTGGGTAGAAAGAGCTAAGCCACGCTTTTTCTTCGTCGGTTTTAACGACATCGTCAAATGGGATAATAGCATCGAGTTCCATTAGCTCATATAAGTCGATCGAGAACATCACTGACAATTGGGCAGGCTTGCCACTTTCTAGTGCCGCCAAGGCTTTGATGCGGGCATCGTTATAGTTGCCAGCATAGATGGCATTCACCTTGATGTCTGGGTTTTCGCTCATAAAGTCAGCGACCATGCCGTCGACAATTTTAGTAAGCGAACCACCCACAGCGACAGGATAGTACATGGTTAACTCCGTTGCAGCGGAGGCGCTCATCGACGAGCCGAGCAAGGTTAAGGTCGCAGCAAAAGCGACGGACAGTTTTTTTATCACGTTCATGGTTTGAAAATCTCCTCAGATTGTTGATGGTTAATAATAGGGCGCGGTTGTTTGTGCATAAGGCAACTTCAATAGGGTTAAATGCGTTGCTGTTGGTTGTCAAACAAATGCGTATCTTCCGGGCTCCAGCTTATGTTTAGCTGCTGACCCAGTTGAATTTGAGGTTGTCCTGCTAGCTTTAAGAAAATAGGGATTTCTTGGTGCTTAGCGCGAACTACCGTTTCACCGCCGAAATAATCAACGGCGAAAACGTCTGTAGGTAACCCTTTTTCTTCGATAGAAATATGCTCAGGACGAATGCCGACAAAGGCGGGGTCGTTGCCTTGCGTCAGCAGGGTTTGAATTGATGCTGGCAGTAGGTCGGTGCTGATGCTTTGGCAATCCAAAATATTCATGGGGGGCACACCGATGAACTGTGCGGCAAATATACTCGTTGGGCGAGTGTATAACTGCGCAGGTGCGCTGATTTGCTTCACTTCGCCGAGCTCTAGCAATACGATTTGGTCTGCCATAGACATGGCTTCAACTTGGTCGTGGGTCACGTATACCACCGTTAAGCCTAAGCGTTGTTGCAGACTACGGATTTGGTCGCGCATCTCTGCGCGTAATTTAGCATCTAGGTTAGACAGCGGCTCATCCATCAAACAGACTGAATGTTCTGACACAATGGATCTGGCTAGGGCCACGCGCTGTCGTTGTCCGCCCGATAAATTCGCGGGGCGCCGGTCGAGTAATTCGCTTAACCCCACGACATCAGCGGCATGTCTAACCCGCTCTTCGCGCTCGGCTGTAGGTACTTTGCGTACTTTTAGGCCAAATTGAATGTTCTCCTTTACCGTTAAGTGCGGAAATAAAGCATACGACTGAAATACCATGGAAACGCCACGCTCAGAGGCTTCAACCTCTGTGACATCGCGGCCCTCTATGTGTACGGTCCCGGATGTAATGCTCTCCAGCCCGCAGATCATGCGTAATAAGGTTGATTTGCCGCAACCCGATGGCCCGAGTAATACCGTAAAAGATTTATCCGGAACGGTAAAAGAGACATCGTTCACCGCTTTAACTTCGCCCCAAAAACGGCAAAGATTGTTGATTTCGATTCCGCTCACGCGTTGCTTCCTGTGTTGCAAATGATGAGTTCGGTGCCAGACTCTTTTAAGATGTCGCAAATTTCTGTTGGCGGCATCTGGTCGCAAAATACTTTGCTTACATCTTGAATCCAGCCGCCGCGAACATGGGCCGAGCGGCCAAATTTTTGGTGGTCGACGACTAAATAGCTCTCACGACAATTGGCGCGCATGTGGTTGCGGACGTTCACTTCTTCGTCGTAAAAATCCAGTAGGCTGCCATCAAGGTCAACCCCGGCTACGCCAAATATTCCGATATCGGTACGGTAAGATTCGAAGAATTCACCGACAGAATTGCTTAATACGTCTAAATCTTGGTTCCGTACTCTTCCACCAGAAATAGTGACTTCACAGTTTTCATTTTGGCTGGAAATGTAAGCGACGTGTAAATTATTGGTGAATATGCGTAGCTGTTGGTGGTTTAACAATTGGCTGGCAACGGCTTCAGGTGTGGTGCCGATTCCCATGGACAGAGAGCACCCGTTAGGTACGTGCTCTGCAACGGTTTTAGAGATTAGGTGTTTTTCTCGGCTGTTCAACACTTGGCGCGAACCGTAGGCCAAATTACCTTCTGTCGACTGCAATTCAATGCCACCATGACGCCTTCGCGCCAGCCCATGGTCACACAAGGCATTGACATCGCGTCGGATGGTTTGGGTGGTGACTTCAAACTTTTCCGCTAAGCGTTCAACCGACAATAGTGATTCTTCGCGCAACAATTCAGCGATTTCAGCTTGGCGCCCTGATAGGTTCATATGAATATTGAATTAATGTTCATAAGAGCGCAAGGTATAGAAAAAGGCGAACTTAGTCAATCTTTCTTTTGATTATTGGCGCTAATATAGCAATCAAACACAGATTATTTGAATTAAAATGTTTTAATGAACAAATATATATGTTCAAATGAACCTACATTTAAGGAGCGCTATTAACCTTCGTTTGCAGTCTGTCATCTGAGGGCTATAGGCGAGCAAACCAACTAAAGACTTATTAAGTAACGAAATGCAAATGAAACCATTGTCCAGTCTGTCGGAGGACATATTACGCGGCGTTAACGTAGTACTGACCGATATAGACGATACGGTCACGACTGAAGGACAGCTAACCTCGGAGGCTTATCAAGCCATTACTGCCTTAAGCCGTTCAGGTGTGAACGTGATTCCGGTCACCGGTCGATGCGCGGGGTGGTGTGATCATATCGCCAGAATGTGGCCGGTAAAAGCAGTGGTAGGTGAAAACGGTGCGTTCTACTTTTTTCATGACCGCGAGCGCAATACTTTAGAACAGCGTTTTATGCAGGATGCGGCCACACGCCAACACAACAATCAGTTACTGCAGACTTTACAAGAGAAAATTGTTTCGTATTTGCCGCATGCGGTTGCGGCCAGCGACCAGCCCTATCGCTTGGTCGACTTAGCCGTCGATATATCGGAAGACGTGACCCCGCTGACGGATGAGCAAGTGCAACAAATTCTCAGATTAGCTGAAGAAGCAGGGGCGGTCGCACGTATTAGCTCCATCCATGTAAACTGTTGGTTTGGTAAGCACAGTAAGTTATCTACTAGTTTGTTGGCGTTAAGAGAATGCCTTGGTCTTGAACAAAACCAATTGCAAGAGGTAGCGATGTTTGTCGGCGATTCACCGAATGATGAATCTATGTTTGCCCATTTTGACCTATCTGTAGGGGTGGCGAACGTTTTGTCTTCCATTGATCTGTTAGTTTATCCGCCTAAGTACATCACGCAGCAGCTCGCAGGTGGCGGCTTTGTTGAGTTAGCGCAGCGCATCTTGCAGGCAAAAGGAATGACGCATAACTTATAGGCTCTGTATTATGGGCAAGGTAGTAAATGATGCGTTGGTGGACGTGTTTGTTATTGGCGGGGGCATCAACGGAGTAGGGGTTGCGCGTGATGCAGCGGGAAGAGGGTATAGCGTATGCTTGTGTGAAGCGGGAGACTTGGCGTCCGGCACTTCATCTGCGTCTTCTAAACTTATTCATGGTGGTTTGCGGTATTTAGAACACTATGAATTTAGATTAGTGCGCGAAGCTCTTAAAGAGCGTGAAGTCTTATTGCGCATGGCGCCGCATATCACTTGGCCAATGCGCTTTGTGTTGCCACACCTCAAGGGCATGCGCCCACTATGGTTGCTTCGCGTTGGGTTATTTATATACGACCACTTAGGGCGGCGCAAATGGCTACCGAGTACTCGCCGATTAAACCTTAAAAAAGATGACGCAGGGGCGGCGTTAAAACCAGAATATAAATCTGCGTTGGAATACTCCGACTGTTGGGTAGATGACGCGCGTATGGTGGTGATAAATGCGATGGACGCGCAACAAAAGGGCGCAGAAATAAACGTTCATACCCACGTAACGGATGTGAGGCCAGAAAAAGGCTATTGGCGCGTTACTACGCATAATCAACGAACCGGTGAAGTACGTTATGTAGGCGCTAGGTTGGTGGTGAACGCGGCAGGCCCTTGGGTGGACAAAGTGCTGCACCAAACATTTAACTTTAAAGCTGCCAATCATGTGCGTTTAGTGCGAGGCAGTCATATTGTGGTCAGAAAACTGTTTGACCATGACCGCACTTACATTTTTCAAAATGCGGATGAGCGAATTATCTTCGCCATACCCTACCAAGACCACTTTACCTTGATTGGTACCACTGACCAAGATCACGGAGAGTTGACTGGCGAAGTGATCATTTCTGAAGAAGAACAACATTATTTGTGCGAATCGGCTAATCAGTATTTTTCGAAACAAATTACTGCGGGCGACATCATTTGGAGCTACTCTGGAGTGCGCCCTTTATATGATGATGGCGCTTCGGAGGCGCAGCAGGCAACCCGAGATTACGTGGTAGAAACCAAAAATATTGAGGGTGCTATGTTGGTCAATATTTTTGGCGGCAAGATCACAACGTATCGCAAGCTGTCGGAATTGATACTCGAAAATATAGAGCAATTTTTGGGTAAGAAGGGTAAGCGATGGACCCGACATTCACGTCTGCCAGGGGGTGACTTTGACGTTGGCAACGCCCACGAGCTGACGACCGAATATAGTCGGCGTTGGCCTTTTATACCCAATAAACTAATGACCCGATACGTCAGAAGCTATGGTTCCTTAACGCAAGCACTTCTACAAGGTATTGCATCACTTAACGACATGGGCAAATGCTTTGGCGATGATCTTTATCAAGTAGAGGTCGATTACTTAGTACAACACGAGTGGGCCTTTAAGGCTGAAGATATCTTGTTTCGTCGTAGTAAACTGGGCTTGTCATTCTCACCTGAATCGGTTGCAAAGCTTGAACGGTATCTAGAAAAGAGTGAGCCTACGAAGAAATTCGCCATTAACAACGAAGAGCCAGTATTCACTAATTAAGGCCAAATAATGGGTAAGTGATGTCGCTAGGGGTTATTGTATTTTTACGCTAGATAAATCTACAATCTATGGCTTACCTTTAATGACACCAGGCGATTCGCACATGCCCCCTTCTTTTAGTTTCCCAGAAGGCCACTGGAACTGGCCGGTTCAGCTCAGCCATCAGCATGCCGTACGTGCAGGAGAATTCATCTTTACCGGCGGACAGGTTGATTTAGACCCACAAGGTAAGGTGCAACACCCCGGTGAGCTAACCCCGCAGTGTAACCACTCGATGGATTATCTAAATGCTCTCTTGGGCGACTTGCAAAGCGATGCGCTGGATTTGGTCAAGTTGGTGGTTTATTACGTCGGAGATATTGAGGCTAAGTTACACATCCAACGGTTGATAGCAGACAAAATTGGTGCTGATAGCAAACCAGTTATTAATATGGTGTGCATGCCCTCGCTGTGTTACCCCGAGATGTTGATCGAAATTGAAGGGGTGGCGATGCGCGCCGTATCAGGCGCAAGATTGGATAAAACATGCTTCCATGATAAAGGCTTACCTCAATTGCACTCCGCTTTTTCGCACGTAGTGCGGTGTGGCGAGTTGGTTTTTACCTCAGATATGTCGGCGGTTGATTCGACGGGTGAAGTTCAGGCACCTAATGACATCACAGAACAAACTCGTTTGATGATGGATAACTTAAATAAGGCCTTGGCTCTGGCAGGTTCTGACATGGATGATGTGTTAAAGATTAATGCCTTCTTTACCCAAGGAACAGACGAGGCATCTTGGTCGGTGCCTGCGACTATACGCGCCGATCACTTCCAAACTCCTGGGCCTGCCGTGACGGGAATACCCTTGAAAGAATTTGTTCACCATGGGCAAATGACACAAATATTCGCGACTGCAAATTACGGCGTAGATCGAAACACAAGAACAGTTTCGTGGCCAGTAGGGCATTGGGACTGGACTAGCCCGTTACCGTATAAACATGCAAATAAAAGCGGGCAACTTATTCACGTAGGTGGGCAGGTGTCGCTCGATACAGCGGGAAATGTGCTTGACCCCGATAACATGGTGGTGCAAACCCGCACCGCGATGCAGAACATTGCCAATGTTTTGGCAGAGTTTGGTGCGGGTTTACAGGATATCGTTAAGGTGACTGCCTTCTATGAAGGTAAGGCTTCAGCGCATGATCTCCATGAGAACTTGCAGATCCGCTCTAACTGCTATGTGGCGGGCAAAGGCCCTGCGACCACAGGTGTGCCAGTGCCTAATTTGATTTATGATCAGATGGTGATTGAAATTGAAGTGATTGCCGTTGTCGAATAAGCGCCCAAACCATACCTATACGAGCATATAAAATGAATTCATCTGCACAACCTAGCGAATCTACAGTTTCTTTATTGGAAGACCTAATCGGTTTTGATACCACCAGTCGTTATTCCAATTTAGAAATCATAGACTATTTGCGTGCCTATTTAGAAGGGTTTGGGGTGCACTGCGAGCAGAGTTGGAATGAACAAAAAACCAAAGCCAATTTGTTTGCTACGCTAGGCGAAGATAAAGCCCCCGGCATTGTGTTATCTGGTCATACTGACGTTGTGCCTGTAACAGGCCAAAACTGGTCTACTGACCCATTTAATGCAGAAATAAAAGACGGCTTACTTTACGGCAGAGGCAGTTGCGATATGAAAGGTTTTATCGCTACTTGTTTGACTAAAACACAAATGATTTTAGATGCTGATTTGCCCATTCCAATGCATTTTGCCTTTTCTTACGATGAAGAGGTAGGTTGCTTTGGGGCGGTTAAAATGATTGAACAATTGCAGCAACGCGCCGTGTTACCGAAGGCTTGCATTATAGGTGAACCTACCAGCATGGGGGTAGTGCGTGCGCATAAAGGGATACTGGTTAAACGCTGCCACGTTAAAGGCAAAGCAAGTCATTCTTCTTTGGTACAGCATGGTGTGAACGCGGTGACGGCAGCGGCGAAAACGATTAGCCATATCGACACGATTGCGCAGCGGATTAAAAACGAAGGGCCGTTTGATACGCTATTTGACCCACCCTATACCACATTAAACACCGGTCTAATTAATGGAGGAACGGCGATTAATATTATCCCCGAATCCTGTAGTTTCGATTTTGAAATCCGTAATATCCCGCAGCAATCTGCCGTGCCTTTATTTGCTGAAGTAGAAGCTTATAGCCGTAGTCTAGAGCCGCCAATGAAAGCGGTCGATGTAGAGGCGGGGTTTGATTGGCAAACTATTGCCCGCTTCCCTGGCATGGATACAGATCAGTCAGCTGAGGTGATTCAGCTAGTTAGTCAAGTATTAGGCGATTTTAGCGAACCCGGCAAAGTGAGCTATGGAACAGAAGGCGGGCTATTTCACGAAGCAGGCATTCCCACTGTGATTTGTGGGCCCGGTAGTATTGAGCAAGCGCATAAGCCCGATGAATATGTTGCGTTAGAGCAGCTTGCGCAATGCGAATCGTTCATTGATACTTTAGTCAATACGCTGAAAACGCCTTAGCCATTATTGGTTTTTTATTCATTATATTGAGGTGATTAACTTATGCTCCCTGCAAGCGATACTCGATTTACAAAAACGCCAGAACCACCTTATTACGCGGTTATCTTCACCAATCAGCATAGTAACGATCTTAACGGTTACGATGCGATGGGCGAGAAGATGTTCAAGATGGCGCTTGAGCAACCGGGGTGCCTCGGTGCTGAATCTACACGCGACAGCGAAGGCTTCGGAATAACGGTGTCCTATTGGAAAGACGAAGAAAGCCTACTTCGCTGGAAGGCAGTCGCCGAGCATATGGCGGCTCAAAAAATGGGTATCAAGAAATGGTATTCAAAATATGAAACCCGTATCGCAAAAGTAGAGAGAGCGTACTCAGGGCCAACAGGTAGAGAGATTTCTTGAACTAATTGAAAGAGGTTGTGCTGCGCTTTAGGCGCATAAAATTGTCTCTAGCAGATCTTAGTCTCGGTTAAGTCAGGTGATTAAAATCCGAAACTAAAGCCGACAGAAAAAGGTAATTTCTTTTTCGGTGCCAGCAATTTGAGTTCTTCACTTGTGAGCACAGGAAATTGATAACTCGCCTCTGCGACCGAGCCTTCGCGTAATTCTACTAAGGCACCGTTTACAGTGATTAATCGCCCTGGTGCATAATCAAGAGGCTCAAGATAACCGTGATGTATTGTGATGAATCGGCCCGTAGAGGCGCCTCTTAGCTTAGGGTAGTGCTGCTTGTTGAGTGGATAGCTTAATATGGTTAACTCAGTGCTATCTTCTAAGGGGTTCACACTAAGAATCTTCCCGCCCCAAGTGAATTGCTCGCCAAGGCTGGTTGTTTGACTGAGGGTGTTTGGCGTATCTTGTACGGCACGGGAGTTGCTGTCTGCATCTTTAGCTGTTTGACACCCTACAAACGTGACAAACAGGCAAGTAAGCAGAGCTATTTTTGTTAGAGCCTTGGTTTTCATAGAGAGATTGCTTAGTTGTAGTTGAAGTACAAGTGGTCACGATGCCACCAAGAGCCCCCAAATACTGGGCCATCCCAAAAAGGGTCATAGTAATGTGAATGCGCGGTGTTTTTGCGCTTCTTCGGCCAAATTTTATGTTGGTTAGCCGCAACCACAGGGTATAGGTAATCGTATTCGCCGATCTTGTTGGTCTGCCACTCTCGCAAATTGCCCCAAACCGTAATGCGGCGGCCTGGTTTGATATTTTCAGGGTCTAAGAATTCATTGAGTCGCACAAGAAAGCGACCTTCGCTTGAATCAGATTGGTTGGGTTTTCCAGATTTATTTAATGGTCTAGAGATCAATTCAACGAGGGTGTAATCGCTGTGGTTGTTAATTTTAATGACTTCGCCGCCCCAGCGTATATCGACGTTTGTGTCGCTTGCTTCTCTAGCTTCAGCAATACTCGGGCCATGCGAGACAGTGGAGGTGGATGTGGTTGCACAACCCGATATAAAAACTGAGAAAAGGAATAACAAAGGGCTGAGATACTTCGCGTTCATAGCAATTTAAGTGCGGGATAACTAACGTAAAATATTAGCAAACACTGATTAAGCGAGACTGAATTACCGCTGAGGCTTAACAACCTTAAATGGACTTGAAATGCTTTTCCTTATGGATTAGACAGGCTAAGCTTTAGCTGCTTGCGCTAAAATTAATTTCGCCATTTCTTTCGCGAGACCAATGTAGGGTGCTAGCGAGATGCTAACTTCGGGGTGTTGTGAGCTAACCGAATCTATAATGTCAGGTATATCATTTACCACATGTGTGCCGGCAGCTAAAAAATAGGGCATCACGATGATTTGTTTGGCACCATGTTTAATTGCGTTAGTTAATCCATCAGGAATTGACGGTGAGGCGAGTTCTAGAAAAGCGTGCTCGATGCGATCGTATTGTGTATTAAGCTCGTACAGTGCTTCACATAATTGACGAATTTCTTCATTTGATTCTTGGCGCCTGCTGCCGTGCGCAACGAGTAGGAGCGTTTTCATGTTAAAAAATCAGTTATGCTTTTTTTGTTGCGCCACTTAGCGCAGCCACTCTCTCTTCGTGCAACTTAAGCGCTACAGTCGCGCGCATCGGGCAGTTGTCGGTGTTGTTGCATTTGCTACATTCAAGGTTAGTCCAAGCATAGGTTAAGGCAAAGGCTAAACGAGAGAAAAAATGGTCGTCCCCCATTGCTTGAATGGCCCCCGTTTTGCGCATGCTAGTCATAAACTGGCGTTTCATGCGCGCGATAAGAAAGGTTACCCCCGCGGTTTGTAAGCGCTCGCGCAATTGGTTTAACACCATCTCACCAGTTGAATCGAGCATATTGATGCCTTCGGCGTCCAAGATAATGTACTTCGCGTCTGGGTGGTCAGCGGCGACTTGCAAGACGCGGGTCTCAAAGTAACCGGCGTTGGCATAGTAGAGCGACATATCAAAGCGAATCGCCGTAATATGTTTGCATTCATCAAGCTCTGGATGCACTTCTAAGTCGCGAAAAGTGCCGTCTTTATGGCGGCTAATTAACGCAAAGCGCGGTCGCATGGTGCGATAGATAAACAAGGCCATTGCTAATACCACGCCGATAATGATGCCTTTATCTAAGTGCGGTGCCATTATCAGTGTGAGCACGAAGGTGACAATGGCGACTGCGCCGTCATGCTTTTCTGCCTTCCATGCATGTTTGATTGGCTCGATCTTCACTAGGCCAATGACCGCCATAATAATGATAGCAGCCAAGGTGGCTTGAGGAAGGTGATAAAGCAGTGGCGTTAGAAAGAGTAGCGTTATCCCAACCACGCCGCCCGTTACAATCGATGAGAACCCAGTACGTGCGCCGGCTTCGTTGTTGATAGCAGAGCGAGAAAATGAGCCCGATACCGCATAACCACTGAACAAGCCCGATACAATATTTGCAAGACCTTGCCCCACTAATTCTTGGTTTGCATCAATGCGTTGCCGCGTGCGCGCCGCAATCGCTTTGGCGACAGAAATGGCTTCCATAAACCCGATTAAAGCGATCACGATAGCAGAAGTGGCGAGCTGAATAACTACATCGGTATCTATGGATGGAATGGAGGGCATAGGCAAGCCACTTGGGATACTGCCTACGATGGCACCGCCGCTACCCGCATAGTCTGTGAATTTTGCAATTAGCGTGGTCACCACCACGGCAATCAATACGTTTGGATAGCTTGGCCTATATTTTTTAATCGCAACCATCAAGCCGACTGCGAGCACCGCCATCATCAGGGTTGGCCAGTGGGTACTGCTGACAATTTCTTGCAGCGTGCGAAATACGGTTTCGTAGTGTTTGTCGGCTTTTTCTACGCTAACCCCGAACAGTTTCCCTAGCTGCGAGGTGCCGATAATAATGGCCCCCGCATTGGTAAACCCAACTACGACAGGATGAGATAGGAAATCAACCAACACGCCGAGGCGGAAAAACCCTAGCATCATTTGGAACACGCCAATGAAGATGGCGAGCATGGTGGCGTAAGCCAAAAATCCAGCACTGCCTGATGCCGCCAGTGGCTCAAGCGCAGCGGCGGTCATCAACGACACCACCGCAACCGGACCGGTTTCTAGCTGTCTAGAAGAGCCAAAAATGGCCGCAACAATAGGCGGTAAAAATGAAGCGTAAAGTCCGTAATAAGCCGGTAAACCAGCTAGCTGCGCGTAGGCCATTGATTGCGGAACCAACACCAGTGCAACGGTGATTCCAGCAAGGATATCTATTTTTGTGGTCTCGAAATCCCTGAGCTCTCCGATTTGATCGAAGGTGGGGATCAACATGTATTTGACCCGTGCTAACAGCTCTGAGGTAGTCACGCGTGATTCGAGATATAGTTTACAATGAGTAGGTTGAAGTTGACCAAGCACACTAATTATAGGCCAATGCTTATTAATATTGTGAGGAGATTATTACTTCTCTGTCATAGCAAAATAAATTATCCTTATCGGTATGACTTATACAACTTTAATCAGTGCCGCTGAGCTTAAAACGTACCGAGACGATAGTTGGGTTATTATCGATTGTCGGTTTTCTTTGGCGGATACTTCGCAGGGTAAATCTCAATATCAGCAACAACACCTGCCTGGTTCGGTATATGCACATTTAGATAACGATTTGTCCAGCTCTATCACTGCGACATCGGGGCGCCACCCCTTGCCCGATTTCGTAGAGTTTGCGAAAACTGTGAACGCTTGGGGCATTAGGCCAACAACACAAGTGGTGGCTTACGATGATGCAGGTGGCCCATTTGCCGCTAGGTTATGGTGGCTGCTTAAGGTTTGTGGACACGAGCAAGTTGCGGTGTTAAACGGGGGGCTCAATGCATGGGTTGCAGTTGGAGGATCACTCGACTCCGAGTCGCCAGTGATCAAACCCAATTCGACCACTTATGAACTACAGCCACAACGCGAGCGATGGGTAGACGTCAATGAGGTCGAAGAAAACAGGCTAAGCAAAAAGTTTATGCTGATTGACGCTCGTACCGTAGAGCGTTATTTAGGTGACGCGGAACCCATTGATACGATTGCCGGGCGCATACCAGGAGCGTTAAATCTGCCCGTGCCAGATAATTTAGAGCAAGGTAAATTCAAGTCAAAGGCGGCGATTCGCGACAATTTTTTGGCCATCGCAGATGAGCCAACATTGCGAACGTCGGTACATTATTGTGGGTCAGGCGTTTTTGCGTGCCATAATGTTTTATCAATGGAATATGCAGGTTTTGGGCGAGCACGAATATACCCAGGGTCATGGAGTGAGTGGATTCGAGATGACAGGCATGAGTTAGCAGGTAGTCAGTTGTCGTGACGATATAACGGTAAGTTTTAGCTGGAATTGTGAATGGCTTGTTTGAATGAGCTGACAATAATGTGAGGTCTTTATATTCGCCTCCGAATAAAGCTAAACGCTGACGTAAATGGCATGAAATGCAAGACTAGCGGCTAACTCAGCGGCATAAAAAGCAGATGATCGGTCGGTAAATTAGCTAAAAAACAAGATATTTTGTTAAAAATTCACCTGTTTTTGCCTAGAGATGGCTTAATAATTGCTGCTAAGTTATTGAATTCAATATTAAAAAATAATACATGAATAAAACATGAGGTAAAGCATGAATATTCGTCGTTAGTTTTTTAAGGAGTGCGGGATTATATTCTCACCATCAGCACAGGGCTGGTAAATAACGAGATAAATATGATGATTAACGAAACTGTAGTCCGAGTCGGAATGGCTTATGTAGGTGCCATTGCAATATTAACATTTTTAATGACCTTAGCGAACTAGGTGAACGAAATGACTAGCGTAACTCACATCAATTCAGCAAAAAGTAAAGTTGCTCCGGCAGCGCGTTATTTACAACAATTTAAAGTTTGGCGTAACCGTCGCCAAGCGATGCTTCAATTAAGTGCATTATCAGATACTTTGTTAAAAGACATGGGTATCTCACGCGGCGAAATCTACGATGTTGTTCACCAACGCGGCGATTTTGCTCCAGTAAGCAAGCTAACTAAACTAACTCCAGCACCTATCGTTGCTGAAGTGCATATTAAGCGAGCTGCTTAGAAAGTCTTCATCTCTCCTCCTTGATGATAGTTTGGGGCGTCCAATGGGCGCCCCCTTTTTTTGTCTAGACGTTTATGGTTACTTCTTGAAGTAAGGTTAATTAATTAGTCTATAAACTGAGTAAAACTTGCGCTACACTGCCGTCACGTAATGTCCTCTTTTTAAGGCTATAGTGCACACACAAAACCAAATCTGTACGGCTGTTAATCTCAACGCTGATGTTGGCGAAAGTTTCGGTAGTTATCAAATGGGTGATGATGCCGCCCTTATTCCAGTCATCGGTTCAGCCAACATTGCCTGCGGCTTTCATGGCGGCGACCCGCTGGTGTTACAGCAAGCCATAGAGTTAGCGATTGCTAACGAGGTGAGCATTGGCGCGCACCCTTCTTTTCCTGATTTACAGGGGTTTGGAAGACGCCAAATGACACTAAGCGACGCAGAGCTAAAAGCCGTACTGTGGTATCAAATTGCCGCGATTGACGGGGTGGCCAATGCAATGGGCGGGCAGCTGACCCACGTGAAGCCTCATGGCGCGATGAATAATATGGCCTGTGAGGATGAACAAATGGCCGGTGTTATCGCTGAAGCCGTAAAAGGTTACCGAGAGGATCTAATTTTGCTGGCTCCCGCTTGTTCACAATTAGCGGTTCAAGGCGAAGCAATAGGCATAAAGACCGGTAACGAGATTTTTGCTGACCGAGCTTATCGAGATGATGGGATGTTAGTTTCAAGATCGCAGCCCGGCGCCATTTTGCATGAAGTTGAAGATTGCGTAAATCAGACGCTAAATTGCTTGCAGCAAGGTGGCATTGTGACACAGTCAGGTAAATTGCTGCCAACCACCATACATAGTATTTGTGTACATGGCGATAATACCCATAGTGTGGGCGTTGCTAAAGCCCTGCACGCAGCGCTCTCAGAAGCGGGGCTTACGCTAAAGCCGTTGCCCGAATTGGTTTAATAAATATTAATATTTAGTGCCGCTTAAGTCTGATCATAAGGTAAGCGCTGTGCAAACAGGTTTAGAGATTACTGTAGAGCGCCTTACGGAAGATACGCTAATCGTAAGGTTTCACCCTGAAATATCAGTTAAAACTAGCCAGCGTATCCAACAACTAGTTAGGTTATTACGCGCCGAACTTGCTAGTCAGCTTGTTGATCTCATCCCATCGTATACAACTCTATTGGTTCAATACGATATACAGGTACTCAATTATGAACAATTGGAAAAGGCAATTTATAAAGGGATAAAAACAAAACATGATGACTTAGAGCTAACAACACATTCTAAGCTTATACAGATTCCAGTGTGTTACGACAGAAGTTTGGCGTTAGATGCACAAGAAATGGAGCAACAATGCAAGCTACCGCTTGATGAAATCGCTCTTATCCATACGCAAAAAAAATATACAGTTTTTGCTATTGGGTTTTGCCCAGCGTTCGCTTTTTTGGGAAATGTAGACCAGGCAATAACAAAACCAAGGAAATCAACGCCTCGGCCGAATGTCAACGCAGGTTCGGTTGCTATTGCAAACCAACAAACAACCGTGTATCCAATGGATTCTCCCGGAGGGTGGAATATTATTGGTCGCAGTCCAATGAATTTGATAGATTTTTCATCTGCTACATTGTGTCCTTTTGAAGTCGGAGACCGTGTGCAATTTTCTGCCATTACATTAGAGGAGTACCATTATCTAAAGGAAGCGCAGCAATGAGTTTGCGCGTGTTGCAACAAGGAGTGCAATCCATTCCCGTCGACTTGGGACGCAAGCACTACCAACATTTAGGTGTGACCGTGGGCGGTCCGATGGACATTCACGCCTATTTATGGGCGAATCACTTGTTAGGAAATACCCCGAACGACCCGCAAATTGAAATTGCGCACGGACATTTTAGTTGTGAGTTCACCCAAGCCACCACAATTGCGCTGACTGGAGCGGATCAGGCACCTAAGCTTAATGATAAAGCGATAGAAACGTGGAAGAGTGTAGCTGTTAGCAAAGGTGACCGATTAACCTTAGGCGCTTCGCAGGTAGGTTTTTACAGCTATTTGTCTGTCGCAGGCGGCTTTAAGATTAAACCTCAATTTGGCAGTGTAACGGCGGTTAAGCGCGATAAATTAGGAGGCTTACATCATAATGGGGAGGGGTTGAAAATCAATGATTGTCTGACATACTCTTCCGAAGTTAAGTGTGCAATTAAACGAACGCCAACCGAGTTTATTCCGAACTATGCCGAGCCACTCAAATTGGGGGTCGTTCCAAGTTATCAGCACGAAGCGTTCAGTGCTGAACAACGTGACGCCTTTTATCAGCAAATATTTAAGGTCTCCCCGCGGATAAACCGGCAAGGGGTTTGTATCAACTCTGAGCCTATTAACTATGACGGCGCAGATTTGATTTCTGAAGGAATTGCCTACGGCGCCATTCAAATTCCACCTGATGGTCAACCCATTATTCTGATGCGCGATAGACAAAGCATTGGTGGTTACCCCAAAATGGGGTGTGTAGCCGTGCTAGATGTCGGTAAACTGGCACAGAGAAAACCTAAAACCGAGCTTACATTCGTACCGTGTGATTTGCAGGCTTCATTGCAATCATACACCGAGATGTTGCAATTTTTCGGCGCTTAAAATATGTCAAACACTGCTAATGCAAAATATTTAGAAGGGTCAACAATGCGGCATATCGTCGCGACGACAATGGCTGGCTCAGTAGGCTTAATGGCTATTTTCATCATCGATTTAGTCGATATGTATTTCATCAGCTTGTTGGGTGAACCGCAGTTGGCCGCCGCGATAGGTTTCGCTAGCACCATTATTTTCTTCACCACGTCTATTGGTATCGGCATGGGGATTTGCTTAGGCGCATTAGTGTCACGCGAGCTAGGTCGAGGTGAAGATTTAACCGCGCGGCAAATAGGAGTCGATACATTTGTTTCCGCTTTAGTGTTAAGTATTATCGTGGTGTTGATGCTGTGGACGTGGATACCCGATGTATTACGCCTACTAGGCGCGCAAGGTGATAGCCATGGTTACAGTGTGGACTATCTGCAAATCATCATTCCGTCGATGCCGCTTATCGTGATGGCGATGTCTTGCTCTGCGGGTTTGCGTGCAATAGGTGATGCAAAAAGAGCGATGACGATCACCTTATTAGCGGGGTTAACCAACGCGATTTTAGACCCCATATTGATTTTTGGCTTTGATATGGGGATTAAAGGTGCAGCTTGGGCGAGCGTAGTTGCGCGGGTGGTCGCGTTTACAGTCGGGGCCTATCAATTAGTTAAAATGCATGGTTTTTATGTGCCGTTTGATTTTGCACGTTACAAGCAAAATAGTGGGCGTATCGCTAAGTTCGCACTGCCCGCCATTTTAACCAATGTCGCTACACCGATCGGTAATGCCTATGTGATATACGCCATAGCGGCGTTTGGGAGCGGCGCGGTTGCTGGGATGGCCATCGTGGGCCGCTTAACACCGGTGGCTTTTGCAACGGTGTTTGCTCTATCGGGTGCAATCGGGCCCATTATTGGCCAAAATTTCGGTGCGCTTAATTTTAAGCGTGTACGCGAAACCATTTGGGATTCAATCATTTTTATAGTCGCGGTTGTTGTGGCCATGTCTGTGGTGCTATTTTTTGCTCAAGACTTCGTTATCTGGGCATTTAAAGCCAGCGACGAAGCAGCTGACTTGGTGCGTTTTTTCTGTACCTTTATGGCTATATTCTTTGTCTCAAATGGAATCGGTTTTTTAAGTAATGCCGCATTTAATAACCTTAATTACCCAAAATATTCAGCTTGGTTTAACTTCGGCCGAACGACTTTAGGGACCATTCCCTTTGTTTATTTAGGTGCTGAGGTAATGGGCCCAAAAGGGGTTTTGCTAGGTCAAGCGGTAGGTGGAGTGTTCTTTTCTGTTCTCGCCATATGGACCTTATACCGTACACTGAATCGGTGTGAAATTGCCGGAGTGAATCGGGAAGAAAAGGAGCCATTGACGCGACGAATACCGCACTGGCCTCAGTCGCAGACGCGTTTGTAAATTTATTCGAGCAATATCAATAACACCCCGCCAAGATTGACCGTGGCGCGTTTGCCTACATCGGCAACGCTATATCCACTGCAACCCGTGTTACTGCAAGCTTGTAATCGATAATAATACGCATCGTTAGTGGGCGGCCTATCTTGATAAGTCAGGCTGCTCGTTTCCGAGATAATTCCACATGAGTCAGTGGTATCGGTTAAACACCGAGAGACTAAATAACGGCTTGCAAATTCACTTGCTGACCAAGTTATGGTGATGGTGTTTAGATCGGTCGCATCACTTGCGTTAACCATTGAGGGCGCTTGGGGTATGGCTGTGCGGCCAAGAATAAGCGAATTTAAAGGTGGGTTTGGATCTATTGCGCTAGGCGGTCGAGTGAAATCATAAAGCCTAACGGACGAGGGCGTGGCGGGGCCGCGAAATGTGGTCCAATCTTCACCGTCAAATTGATCGAAGACAAGCATTTCACCTCGGTTGTTTACGGTGCCGACAAACCGATTGGCTACACCGGGTTTCGAGGTTTGGATATTTACATTGCCGCCGCTTTGATTGATTGTTGCGCCAAGGTTGAACCGGTTATTTAAGCCAATAGTTTGAAAGTATCCATCCCATTGGTTGCCGTTAAGTGCGGGAGTTGCTTGGCTAACGAACCCGCCACTTTTTTCATCTCGTAAGAATCGAAAATCTAAATTAGCATGACCCGCTTTTAGGCTAGATGCAAACCCCTTTACCGCGTAGGGTGCTGCACCCGATTTTGTCGCTTGAAACCCGCCAAAATAGCCAGCACGCGCACCGAACCACGGAGGGATTTGCTCTTGCTGGTATAAACCCGCCGTTAATCCATACCGTTCATTTGCGTTCACGGTGCTTAATTGCGCATTATCGTCTTTTATCCAAGGCCAATAGCTGCCCCATAACTCATCGTGTACCTCAATTGTTTGTTTACTTTGGATTTCCGTAGCTGTGGCTGAGCCGATTTTTTGATTATGGATTGATGATTTAATCACGTACCTAGCAACGTCAACGATGAGTAGTTGATAGTTCAGTTGCGAAGCATTTTCGTTAGTAGCCGGTAGAGTACACTCAAAATAGTTCACCCCAGTTTGGCGTGCATTTACGAAAACAAATTGTGTATCTAGATTGGTTTTAAAATAACAGCGTGCGCTTACAACTTGCTGCTCAGTGGCTACTTGAAAGTATAGTGAGGTACGCTGGAGTGCGTTAATACTATTCGGTGCGACCTGCGTGATAACCGTATTTGGTGAAATTGAATGGGCGTTTACAGCGATGTTGCAATACAAGGCCAGTAATATCAGGGCTAATTTGTACACATATTGATTCATATCAGATAGCTTAGTAATGTTCAGTGCTAACAATGACGGGGGGTAGCAGAAATGATTTTCTATCCGGTAGTTTGGTGCTTGGAAGCCAGTTCTTGACGGGCTGAGAGTGTCTCTTCGGAAGGTAGGTTACTCCAGCCTTGGGTATGTTGCAGCGCGAGTTGCGCGATGGCCTCTATATGATCAGGGCTGGCGTTGAGGCAGTCGATATAGCGATATTCTTTCCCGCCGGCCTGTAAGAAGATATCTCTATTCTCCATCGCCATTTCTTCTAGGGTCTCTAGGCAATCGGCGCTAAAACCTGGGCAAATAATATCAAGCGACTGCGTGCCAACGCTGCCAAGCTGCTTGAGTGTTTTGTCTGTATAAGGTGACAACCATTGCTTTGGTCCGAGGCGTGACTGAAAGCTTAGTACCCATTGGTCAGGTTTTAAATCTAGTGCCTGGGCTAATAAGCGGCCGGTTTTTTGGCATTCGCAGTAGTATGGGTCGCCGTTAGTAAAATATTCCTCAGGAATGCCGTGAAAAGACATCAACAACTTCTCTGCTCGACCGCTTTTACTCCAATGGGTACGCACGCTATTAGCCAGTGCTTCAATATAGGCAGGGTGGTCGTGATAATGGTTCACGAAACGAAGTTCGGGTAACCAATTACACTGCGCTAATGCTTTGGCAACTGCATCAAAAGTAGACGCGGTGGTGGTTGCTGAATATTGCGGGTACAAGGGCAGTACCAAAATACGTCGTGCACCCAGTTCGGCCAGTTTTCCCAAGCCTTGCTTAATCGAAGGCGAGCCATAACGCATGGCAAGTACTACCTCCACATCTGGATTTGTTTGTCTAAACCATGTTTGTAGCGCATCTCGCTGTTGCTTAGAGATTGAATACAATGGAGAGCCTGCGTCGGTCCACACTTTGGTATAAGCCTTGGCAGATTTTTTAGGCCTAGTGTTGAGTACGATAAGGTTTAATATAGGCCACCAAAGCAGAGTCGACATTTTAATGACACGCTTGTCAGATAAAAACTCTTTTAGGTAGGTACGTACATCTTTCTTGGTTGGCGAATTTGGAGTGCCTAAATTGGTGAGTAAGATGCCAATTTTTTCGGCTTGCGCGTGATTAAACTCAGACATGAATATGGCAGCTAATGAAGTACGCTAATTTTAACTGGCTTTACTCAAGCGAGGTAGCGGCTTCTCGTTAATTGGCATGTGAATGAGCGCGGCCAGTATGCCAAGTAAAATGCCTGCCCACCACATTAGGTCGTAGTTTCCATTGCGATCGTATAACCAGCCGCCTAACCAAATGCCAC
Source organism: Candidatus Poriferihabitaceae bacterium (assembly GCA_965237995.1). GTDB lineage: Bacteria > Pseudomonadota > Gammaproteobacteria > Arenicellales > Poriferihabitantaceae > JAAELZ01. The sequence goes on along the minus strand of CBDEGO010000004.1, from coordinate 610,721 downwards.
TAAAGCTGCCTAGTTGATGGCTGAAAAAAACCACACCAAACAACGTAGCCATGTAGCGAACGCCGAATACTTGCGCAACAATTCCGGTAGTGAGCGGCACTGTGGATAGCCACAATATTCCCATGACTGCGGCAAATAGGTAAATTGTAAGCTCTGTTTTGGGCAGTAAAATAAGCGCTAAAATAGTGACCGCTCGGGCAAAATAGATGGTGGCCAGCCCCATTTTCTTGCTGTAGCGTTGCCCAGCTATCCCTGATAATACGGAACCAATTATATTCATCAGGCCGATTAGTGCGATCGAATAGGCGCCTACTTTCGGGTCTAAACCTAAATCTCTCACATAGGCAGGAAAGTGCACGGTAATAAAAGCTACATGAAAGCCGCAAACAAAAAAACCGATGGTTAACAAAACGTAGCCGCGATGATGCAAGGCTTCGTATAAAGCTTCTGATGCAGTTTGTTTTTGCTGTAATTGTTCGGAGCGGCTACTCGCGCCATTCGGCAGGATGAATGCCAGCGGTAAAATACTGAGCACAATGCTCGCTAGAATAATTAAAGCGCTATGCCAGCCATAGCTTGATATAAGTCCTTGGCTAATTGGCGAGAACAGTACTTGCCCAAGAGAACCCGAAGCAGTACCCAGACCTAATACAAAAGAACGGCGCTCTGGCCCAACCACTTTTACCATTGTTGCCAACATTAATGTAAATGCGGTAAAGGCAATGCCTGTCCCTGCTAAGACGCCACCTGTCATATGCAAGGCGAAGCTGCTGGAGGCATACGACATCCCTATCAAACCCAAACAGTAGGCAAGTGAACCAAAAATCAGCACGGCTCTCGGGCCGTTCTTGTCGACTAACAGTCCCGCTAACGGAAGCCCAAGCCCCCATAGCAAGTTTTGTATCGCCATGGCAAGAGAATAAGTTTCTCGTGACCAGCCGTGAACCTGTGTCATCGGGTCTAAAAATAGACCTAAACTTGAACGAATGCCAAAGCCGAGTAATGAGATAATGCAACCCGCCAAAATGACAAACGCAGGGGTGTACCACCATGAGGAAGATTGCGATTGTTGCATGAACATATAAACTCGAGAAATTGTTACTGGCCTTTTTTATCACGGATGATTAAGCTTTAACATCCTTTATGTACACAAACCGATGAGCGAACTAACTAACCGCCAGTTTGGCAATGCAGACCAGTCTTTTCAAGCAGCGGGTGGTCGTGCCGGTGTGCGTGCCTTAGTGGACGCGTTTTACGATGAGATGGACACAGACGATAACCCAGCTGTTGTTGAAGTGCGAGCAATGCATAACCAAGATTTAACCACGTCGAGAGATAAACTAGCCACGTTTTTGAACGCGTGGTTAGGTGGGCCACGAGAGTATAATAAGCTGTATGGGTCAATTAGTATCCCGGGGTTTCACGCTAAGTTTGATATTGCAGAACAGCACAAGGAAGCTTGGCTACGTTGTATGACGGCTGCCATCGAGGCGCAAAATTATAGTGAAGAATTTGCAGAATACCTGATTACCCAACTTGCCGTTCCCGCCACGCGTGTTGTGCAGGCAGCAGCCAGTTATCACGCTGCAAACAATACAGATAGTTAGCGTAGGCGCACGACCATGTTAGATTGGGGTCAAGTAGATACGGTGTTTCTAGACATGGATGGCACCTTGTTAGATTTGCGCTTTGACAACCATTTCTGGCTTGAGCATGTGCCAATGCGTTACGCCGAAAAGGAAGGTTTATCACTCGATGATTCAAAGCGTATTTTGTATGAGCAGATGATGTCAATTCGGGGCCAGTTAAAATGGTACAGCATTGATTATTGGAGCCAGCAATTGGGTTTGTCGATTATTGACTTAAAACAAGAAACAGCGCACCTTATTGCGCCAAGGCCGGCAGTAACGCCATTTTTGCAGATGTTGAAACAGTCGGGCAAACGCATCGTACTATTTACCAATGCGCACAGTGACACACTCGGATTGAAACTGGATAGGGTTAATTTGCGCCCCTATTTTGATGACACCATAAGCTCACATGAACTAGGGATGGCCAAAGAAGAAGTCGGTGCCTGGGAAGCGGTCAACGAGCGACACTTATTTGATCGTAATCGCGCAGTATTTATCGATGATAGTGTCTCGGTATTAGATGCCGCCAATGACTATGGTATTAAATACTTATTTGGTATCGCACGGCCAGATTCGACTAAACCACCTACCTTCCATGAAAGTTATTTATTTCTAGAGTCGTTTCAGCAACTGATGCCATGAACGGTTTCAAGCAGTTAGTTGATAACTTGGTAGCAACGGGTCAATTGGACATCGACCCTGCGCAAAAAATATTGATCGATTCACTAGATCATTTATATGCGCAGTTAGCAGCCTATCAAGATAAAGCGCAACCTCAAAGCATGATGGTCATGTTGAAAGCCAAGCTGTTTGGCGGTGAGAATGCGGATGACACTATTAAAGGCCTGTATATCTGGGGCGGGGTAGGGCGCGGCAAAACACATTTGATGAATATATTTTTTGATGCCCTGCCCGTTACGCAAAAATGGCGCATCCACTTTCATCGATTTATGCTTTGGGTGCATGAGCAAAATGGGCAAAATGGGCAACTCGCAGACCAGACTAACCCGCTTGAACTAATCGCAAAACAAGTTTCAAACAAAAATAAGCTGCTTTGCTTAGACGAATTTATGGTCACGGATATTGCAGATGCGATGATTTTGCATGGCCTGCTCAAGCATCTGTACGCACAAGGCGTGGTGTTGGTGACAACATCAAATACTGCCCCCGATAACTTATATTTAGACGGCATTCAACGAGACTCTTTCTTAGGCGCTATACAACTACTAAACCAGCATAGCCATGTGATAGAAGTTTCAGGAGATAAAGATTTCCGTACGCGACAATGGGTGCTTGACGAAGTCTATCATTCACCTTTAGATGCGGCGGCAAACACTGGTTTACAACGAAGTTACCATCAGTTGACGGGTGCGACTGAATTAACCCCGCAATCGCTAACAATTGCCGGGAGACCAATTCAAGCGGTGAGTGTTGCCGATGGGTTAGCGTGGTTCGACTTTGACGAGCTTTGTCGTACTCATCGCTCGCAAATGGATTACATACAAATTGCAAATCAGTACGATACGCTGATCGTCGCAAATATTCCTATCTTATATGATGACGATGATCCGGCTGCAAGACGTCTCATCAACTTGATCGACACCGCATATGATTATCAAGTCAAACTGTTGTTTTCCGCGCAAGCGGCGCCTGACGCTTTATACCAAGGCAACAAACTAGCGATGCCATTTCAGCGCACGACTAGCCGGATATGGGAGATGTCGACAGAAGCTTATTTAACCGCCAAGCGCGAAGTGATCTAATAAATCGATTAAATTCTTCGAAAAGTACAATGGCTTGTGCCTTTGGGTTCGCATAGAATAATCAATACGCGTTTGCATCAGTTTGCTTAGCGCGCACATAACCACTTAATGAGAGAGTAATAACATGGCTAAAATCACATTGCACGGCGATGCAACTAATACAAACGGTGACCTACCAAAAGTGGGCACAGCAGCACCTCAATTCACCTTAACAGGCCACGATTTGGCCGACGTGAATTTAGATAGCTTTGCAGGTAAGAAAAAATTGCTGAATATCATTCCAAGTATTGATACTCCAACTTGTGCTATTTCTACCCGTAAGTTCAACGAAAGCGCAGCGCAGCGCGATGATACGGTGGTGTTGATCGTGTCGGCTGATTTGCCCTTTGCGCAAAGCCGATTTTGTTCTGCAGAAAATACCGACGCTGTAAAGACGTTATCAATGATGCGCAGTAATGCATTTGCTAATGATTATGGTGTAATGATTACCGATGGCCCGCTCGCTGGGCTCACTGCTCGTGCTGTCGTGGTGGTTGATGAAAGCAATCAAGTATCTTATACAGAGTTAGTCACTGAAATTGGTGATGAGCCAAATTATGACGCAGCGATTGCAGCGCTAAACTAAGCCCATGTGTATAACTGATTAAGCGGAGTCGAAAACTCAGCTTAATCAGCCTTCACAAGTTTAATTAACACAGATATAATGCTGGACATGCTTACATCGTGTCGGTATTATTCAGCCTTGAACACGTAGTATCGATTCTCACGTTCATTTTGTGCGCCACGGGGTTGTGGATCCGCACACACCAAGCTAAATCAACAACAGCTATTCAATAATAAGTTCCTTCCCTAGGAGCAATCCCTTACTTATTTTTATGTCTTCATCACTCAATTTATCTGAATTAAAACTCAAATCACCGGCTGAAGTCGTTGAACTCGCGCAATCCCTCGGGCTAGATAACGTTGGTCGACAACGTAAGCAGGAGCAAATCTTTGCTATCTTAAAATCAGAGTCTAAAAAAGGCGTCGATATTCACGGTGAAGGCGTAGTAGAAATTCTACAAGACGGCTTTGGCTTCCTACGTTCAGCGGTCAGTTCTTATGTGGCTGGACCAGATGATATTTATGTATCGCCTAGTCAGATTAGACGTTTTGGTTTACGTACAGGAGATACAGTCGCTGGACTGATTCGCCCACCTAAGGAATCTGAGCGTTATTTCGCATTACTTAAAGTGCAGACCATTAACGGCCAGGATCCAGATCAAGCAAAGAATAAAATCTTGTTTGAAAATGCTACGCCATTGCATCCCGATAAGCGTTTGCGCTTAGAGCGTGAAACAGGGTCTTCTGAAGATATTACTGGCCGTGTAATCGATTTGATTTCACCCATTGGTAAAGGCCAACGTGGGTTAATTGTTTCCGCGCCAAAAACAGGTAAGACGGTGATGTTGCAACAAATTGCGCAATCAATCACCACGAATAACCCTGATGCCCATCTGATTGTTTTGTTGATCGACGAGCGACCAGAAGAGGTGACAGAAATGTCGCGGATGGTTCGCGGCGAAGTGATTTCCTCTACTTTCGATGAACCAGCCGCACGCCATGTACAAGTGTCTGAAATGGCGCTAGAAAAAGCCAAGCGTTTAGTCGAGCACAAAAAAGATGTCATCATTTTATTAGACTCGATTACACGTTTAGCGCGTGCTTACAATACAGTTGCACCTTCATCAGGTAAGGTGTTGACAGGTGGTGTTGACGCTAATGCTTTGCAACGGCCTAAGCGCTTTTTTGGCGCTGCACGAAATTTAGAGGAAGGTGGCAGTTTGACAATTTTAGCCACTGCGCTCGTAGATACCGGTTCAAAGATGGATGAAGTAATCTACGAAGAATTTAAAGGCACGGGTAATATGGAAGTGCATTTAGACCGCCGTATCGCAGAAAAGCGTACTTATCCGTCAATCATTATCAACAAGTCTGGCACGCGTCGTGAAGAGTTGTTGATGGAACCTGACGAATTACAAAAGGTGTGGTTATTGCGTAAATTATTACACCCAATGGATGATGTTCAAGCGATTGAATTCTTGTTGGATAAGTTAAAAGCCACTAAGAACAATGCCGAATTCTTCCAATCGATGAATCGTTAAAACACCGACACCACTATTCTGGGCGCAAGGTCTTTAATTGTTGCAACTAACGCCCATATTGCATATATTCACCGCCCCCGAAAATCGCCGAGAATTTCGGGCAAGCATTAAACTTAATTCGCGCACAAATGGCGCGGTCACGAGGAAAATCGATGAAAGCTGAAACACATCCAGATTACAATAGCATCAAAGTTAGCTGCACCTGCGGTAACTCTTTTGAAACACGCTCTACAGCTGGTAACGATATCAGTGTTGAAGTTTGCTCTGAGTGCCACCCATTTTATACTGGCCAACAAAAAATTGTTGATACAGCGGGCCGCGTAGGTAAGTTTCAAGCGCGTTACGGACGCAAAAGCTAGGGCATTTTTACGGGCAGCTCACCAAGCTGCATAAAATGCGCTGCTACTTAAGCATGATGAAGAAGGCACCGTTATTCGGTGCCTTTTTTATTGCATTTATCTTAACTGCTTGCGCTGAACAGACAACGCCCCCTGGTCGCAGCATTCATCAACTCAACTACGTAGTAGATGGAGACACTATTGTCGTTGATGAAGATACTAAGGTGCGATTGGTAGGCGTTAATACGCCTGAAATGGGCTACGCAAATCGCAGGCAAGAACCGTTTGCTAAACAAGCTAAAAATAAGCTTAAAGTAATACTAGGCAAGGGAAAAGTACAACTAGAGTTCGATAGGGAGAAACAAGATAAACACGGCAGAGTATTAGCCCATGTATATTCAGATGAAGGTGAAAACGCCCAGACGCAATTATTAAAACATGGTCTAGCGTTTGCCGTTGCCGTCAGTGACAACCAAACATATCTAAATGATTACTTAAAAGCTGAAGCGATTGCGCGCAGAAAAAAGTTAGGTATTTGGAATGATGCCTATTTTGCACCAAAAACAGCTGAAGAAATTGCCCGAAAGCACGCTAAGGGTTATCGCAGAGTGAGTGGTTTAGTTGTTAAAACCAGTAAATCAAATAAAAATATTGCGCTACACTTAGGCGAGCATTTTAAAGTACTTATTCCACGCAAGTATTGGAAAAGCTATTTTCAAGGCAAACCTAAACAATATCTAAACAAACACATTGTCGCCCGTGGTTGGGTATTTACCTCAAATAATTTCAGCGGCATCAAAGTCTATCATCCCTCTATGATCGAATGAATATAGTGAACTTAACAGCTAATACTAACATTGAAAATTTAGTCGACGAGATTGAAGCTTTGCTCGAGAAGGCAGGTTTATTCTTTGGACATAGTACCACCAGCGCGTGGGAGGAGGCAGCTTGGTTGGTGTTGTATGCGACTGATCAAGATATTGGTCAAGAGCAGTTTGACTGGGCGGTGGTTCCAAGTAAAAAGCAGCTAGCCACGATTACACAGCTATTAGAACAACGGATAGACACCAAGCAGCCCTTAGCGTATTTGATTAAAGAAGCGTGGTTTGCTGGGCATCGTTTTTATGTCGACGAACGCGCCATTGTGCCGCGCTCGTACTTTGGTGAATGGATACCCGAGCAATTTGCTCCATGGATAGATGCGAGTAAAATTAAACGTGCTTTAGACTTATGCACCGGCAGCGGTTGCATTGCCGTGGCATTAGCTTATGCCTTTGACGATGCACAGGTTGATGCAACAGAATTATCCGCCGAGGCGGTGGCGGTGGCCAATGAGAACGTGACGCGTCATGGCTTACAAGACCGAGTAAAAGTGTTTGAGGGTGATTTATTCGGTGATGTACAAGGTAAATACGACTTAATATGTTCAAACCCACCCTATATCTCTAACGACAGAATGGAAATTTTACCCACGGAATATTTACGCGAACCGGACATGGCGTTTCGCGGTGGCGACCTAGGTTTAGATATAGTGAGCCGATTACTTAAGCAAGCACCGGAATATCTAAACAAAGAAGGTGTACTGATTGTCGAGGTCGGCACCGCCGCGCTAGATTTAGAAGAACAATACCCAAACCATCCATTTACTTGGCTAAGTACCGATGATGAAGCAATGGCTTTGTTTTTAATTAGTGCTGAAGATTTAGCGGCAGCAAATGCTTCTATCTGACCGTATAATGTTGTATTTACGTAACTTAATAGATGCTCTCGTCTAACGCAGGGTACCTTAGCAAGCCATTGTAATCTTTCGGAAGTATTCGAGTATGACCCCTGGCCCTCTTGTTCTGTCTAAATAATCAGTTTGAGAAGTAGGTTTTTTATAATACCATGACCGAGTCAATGATTTGATCAAACTCTGTTTGTAATGTCTTGTAGTAGTGCTCTTTAGGTGCTGAACATCGGACTAGATGAAAGCCATTATTACTTTTCACGATCAAATTCAGGCTTTGATAAGTGAGGCCATAGCTAGTGTCATATATGATAGAAAACTTGGCAGCATCGTTACCGCCAATTGAGAGCGTAACTGGGTCGATGAGCCGGGCATTGAGTCCTCCACTGATTGATATCGCATCCGTAAGCATCTCCATGATAGTGTCGACACCGTGATCAGCCCTAACTAAGAACCCCTCTTCAGTTTTCTTCAGTCCACGTAGAATTGGATCTTTATCTTTTAATAGAGTCACTGAAATTTCGTTCAACGCGTAGCCGTCACGTGTCCATGTTGTGACACCATCACCTTGCTTTTGCGACCAAGCCCCAAAAGTCTCAAGTTGAAGGCCGTTAATTGTATTCACGCCTTCTTTTACGGCAGTGTGACTTACACAAGCTTGAAGGAATGCCATGGCGATAAATAAGATGAGTTTTTTCATTTCGATAAATCTATTGATTTCGTAACAAGTTTAATTTTGATTTCACTAAGTCAGCATCATACGCATTGGGTTCAGCCATTAAGTAAATTTCGTATGACTCGATTGCTTTCAACGGCTCATTAAGCTTTTCTTGAATCTCTGCTATATGCCGAAATGCACTAGAATTAGGGTTTTCGTTACCGCGTACATAATTTTCGTAATGATTGATGGCGAGTTGGAGGTCACCATCATAGCCTCTTTTTCGATAAAGATTGCCAAATGCGAAGTCTAACTCCTCATCGGGAACCTGTTCTTTGCTTAGTAAAATTTTTAATAAAGTCTCTGTTGATAAAAAGCTTCGTTTGCGTAATTCATTTTCTAGCCACTTTGGATAAAATTGTCTAATTACACTTTTATATGAATTTGCCGTTGGTGTTATTAGGTTTTCCGAATGAGCTGCTGCTGAGATCGCGGCGATTCGGTTTTTTGTCGTAGGATGGGTGGCTAGAAATAAACTCTTTTTTTTGTTTTTTTTTAGTGATTCTTCTTCCGATAAAAGTAATTCAAAAAGTGCTGCTCCACCTTGCGCATTTCTGTTAGTGGATTTTAATGTCGTAACGGCAAAAGCATCAGACTCGGTTTCATGTGTTCTAGAGTATTTGCTTAAAACACCTAAACTCGCGAGTTGAGAAAATAAACCAACGTAAGGGGCCGCAATGTTAACGATAGATAACATATTCGACAAACCTTTAGATCGTCGATATTGCTTTAATGAGTGTTGCTTTACATAATGTCCAATTTCGTGAGCGAGGACAAATGCCAGTTCGTCCTCAGTGCTTGCCCTTAACAATAAGCCGCTCCATACCACCATTGCACCGTTTGGTAACATAAACGCATTGAAGTAAGGGACCTCATGTAAATAAACTCTAATGTTCGGACAATGTTCGCCGGCTAGTTCACAGACTAGTTCACTTATATATGAATTGATCGCGTCGTCTTTAATTAGGTTTGGTGCATTTAGTAGCGATTTCTCGTATCGCTCCGATGCAAGTAACAAACCCGCTAGGTCGCTACTAGGAATTGGCTTCGCACCGAGCTCAATATCGTCAACTGGAACAGTCTGACAGCCGCTTACCAGCAAGCAGGTCGTCACTAGAACCCATTTACCAGTGCGTTTAAGTGTGGCGCTGATCACAGTTAGCCTTCTCTATCAGGGTTTTTCGCTGGTTTAATTTCTTCTGGGAACTTCAGCTCTGGAAAGCCCGTTAGAAGGGCTTTTACTGCTGGGCCTGATTTTTCAACTTTACGTAAATCTCCAGGACTTGTAACGACTTGGTTAAAGTAAACTATTTCTCCTGTATTTAGGTCTACCAAGCTGGCAAAACCAAATTGGTAGTGTGTGGGCGCCGCAACCCCGAGTACCGCAGCTGTCAGTATCGAAACAGCGACCCTTCCGCCTGTAGTATATCCGCGTTTTTTATATACGTAGAGGCCATAATCTGCGTGAGTGTGCTCGCCGATTAATTTAGCGCCTTCGCCAATGGTCCAGTTTTTACCATCACCTTTGCTTGGCAGTTTTAATATTGAGTTATCAATAATACTCAGCCCAACGACTTGATTCAATTTTTCAACTTGTCTCGCCCGCCCGTTAGCTATATCGCTGGTGATATTGGCATCGACAAAGTTGATACTTTGTTTGTCTGCAGCTTTAAATAAAATTTCTCTAAAATTCTTACTCGCGCTGTCAGTCCAATCCGCTCTGATCTCTGCAGTTCCACCGGCTAGTATTCTTTCCATCTGAAAGAATGGTTCAAATAGCGCGATGGTTATCGTTTGCCCTTCGCTTTCAGGAAATCCGTCACTAAGGCGGTTAATAGTTTGGGTATAAGATGTTGATGAAAATAAAAGTAATAGAAACCCTACATTTCTGTAACGCGTTACTTTAGATAGCAATGAAGTTAGCATTATTCCGTGGCCCCAGTTTCTACGATTATGGATAGTTGCAAGTATACTTTATAGCCTAGTATAAAAAATAGGGCCTTTGCTGCTGACCTGTGTTTTCAAAGAGTAAATCTACTGCACCAAATTAGACATTTAGTTTAGCTGAATGAGCTGAGATGAAATAAAAGCAGTTGCCTTTCAATTTGACTGTGGTTAGACTTGCCCGTAATGAATGCCCAGACAAACACACTTGTTAATAGCTTTGCACACGCCCGTGTTGCAAACGGGCTGCTGTTATCTTCTCTGACTCTGCTGCGCTTGGCGCAGATATAAAACCCCCACACAAGTTATTTAGTACCCGTTGGTTTGTATAAACCAACACCTCTGTTGAACTAAAATTTAGGGCGTAAGCCATGAGTGACCAATTAATTATATTTGATACAACGATGCGCGACGGTGAGCAAAGCCCCGGTGCGTCGATGACGTTAGAAGAAAAAATGCAGATCGCGCGTTTGCTTGAGAAGATGCGTGTGGATGTGATTGAGGCCGGGTTTCCCGCTGCAAGTCAGGGTGATTTCGAAGCGGTGAATACGATTGCTAAAGAAATCAAAAATAGCACAATCTGCGGTTTAGCACGTGCTCACCCAGGTGATATTGAACGTGCGGGAGAGGCGCTAAGACCTGCAAACTCTGGTCGTATCCATACATTTATTGCTACTTCACCGATTCATATGAAGGCTAAGTTGCGTATGGAACCGGACCAAGTGATAGAGCGGGCGGTGGCAGCGGTTAAGCAAGCTAAAACTTACACGGACAATGTAGAGTTCTCGCCAGAAGACGCAGGTAGATCAGACCCTGATTTCTTATGTCGTGTTCTTGAAGCAGTCATTGCAGCGGGAGCGACAACGGTAAATATTCCTGACACCGTTGGTTATGCTGTACCAGAAGTTTATGGGGCGCTGATTGGTGATTTAATGAACCGCGTACCCAATTCTGACCAAGCTGTGTTTTCGGTGCATTGTCACAATGACTTGGGTTTAGCGGTATCAAATTCACTTGCAGCCGTGATGCATGGCGCACGTCAAATAGAGTGTACGATCAATGGCTTGGGTGAGCGTGCAGGTAACGCGTCACTCGAAGAGATTGTGATGGCGGTGCGAACGCGGCCAGATTACTTTCCTTGCGAAACCAATATTGATGCCACGCAGTTAGTGCCTGCTAGTCGCTTGGTATCTAGTGTGACGGGTTTTCCGGTGCAACCGAATAAGGCGATTGTGGGTATTAATGCGTTTGCGCATGAAGCGGGTATTCATCAGGACGGCATTTTAAAAAACCGCGAGACTTATGAAATTATGCGAGCGCAAGATGTAGGTTGGACTGCCAACCGCATGGTGCTTGGTAAGCATTCTGGTCGTAATGCGTTTAATGACCGCCTAAACGAATTAGGGGTTAAGTTTGAAAGTGACGAAGAGTTAAATGCCGCATTTATGGCATTTAAGGACTTGGCTGACAACAAACATGATATCTATGATGATGATTTGATGTCGTTGGTGACCACTGTAGCCGCTGACAAAGTTAGTCAGAAGTTTAAATTACTGAGTTTATCTGCGAATACACAATCTGATTCGTCTTCTGAAGCATCGCTTGAAATGGAAATTGATGGTGAAGTTAATTCGACTAATGCCAATGGAAACGGGGTGGTAGATGCGACATTCCAGGCTATAAAGAGTTTAGTAGGTACCGATAGCCGCTTGTTGTTATATACGGTGAACTCTATTACCACAGGGACGGATGCCCAAGGCGAGGTAGGCGTGCGCCTTGAAAAAGAAGGCAGAGTCGTAAATGGCCACGGTACGGACTTAGATATCGTGCAAGCATCAGCGAAAGCTTACATTAATGCGCTTAACAAGCTATATACCATGGATGAAAAAGCGCACCCGCAACTGACCAACGCTATTTAAACCGCGCTTTTGAGCAGATAGTTGTATGGATACCGATGAAATCCTGTCACAAATGGGCGTCACGCAGTGGCGCTTGCGTGATGTTGATAGGTTTTCATCTACGCCTGCTGCTAAGGTAAGGTCAGAGCCGATAGTAGAGCCAATCATGGATTCAGTTGCGAATAGTACGGCTGAGGTTGAAACGGTGACGCGGTCAGTTGAGGTAGTCGAATCATTCGGTTTGGAGCTTGAAAAACCGGAGGAACAGCATGAGTCGGTAATTCGAGACGCTGGCTTTTCTGAAGAGATAACTGTGCAGCTGCGGCAACTTTCAGGCAATCAAAGTTCTGTTCTGGCGAATATGAATTGGCTAGTGGTGTATGTGGCTGACTCTGATGTATTAGCAGTCGAATCTCAACACACTTTATTAAGCAATATTATTAGCGCGGTTGGGCTGATCGAAAACACCGATGAAAGAGTGCTTAAACCAACTGAGCTCATGGCCTCAATGGCAGACTTGAACGCTGATTTGGTGTTGGTGTTTGGTGAATCAGTCGGCGCTGTGTTGTTGCCGCATAAACAAGAATTGCCCACTTTAAAAGTAGTGCCTCAACAACTTGGTGCTTCGATATTGCCCGCATTGGTATTACCTAGCTTGCAACACTTACTCGCTTCGCCAATCGAAAAACGAGAAGTTTGGGAGGCTTTAAAACAAGCTATTGCTTTATCGCAGTGATTCACTTGCGCTCGATGAAACAGTCAGAGCTTAGTTTGATGTTACAAAACGAATCGGCGGCCAGCGCATGGCCTTGGTCGGTCAATGCGCTAGCGTCGAGCTTTGCGGCGAACCATGATTGTTTAGCTATAGAGTATAAGCAGGTGCTAAGTGGTTACCTGGTTGCGCTGCAAACGAGCCGCGAAGTGGAATTATTGAACATCGTTATTTTCGCAGACCTCCAAAATCGTGGCGTAGGCCAGATGGTAGTGAAACACTGGCTAAAGCAATTAGAGGATGCGTCGATAGAGCGCGTTTACCTAGAGGTACGAAGCTCGAATGTTGCTGCTATTCGCGTTTATCAAAACTGCAATTTTACGTTGGTTGGAACACGTAAAGCATACTACCCAAAGGATCACGCTCAGCGAGAAGATGCCTTGTTGATGGCGCGGATGTTAAACCCTATGAAGAGTGTGGGTAGATAAGTAGTCTTTGTCCTAATCGCAATGTGTGTGATTGCAATATGTTATTCCACCGCGATATTTGCGCGACCCTCACTCCGTATCGTTTAGCTATGTACCAAAGCGTATCCCCTTTGCGCACTTGGTGAGTTAATCTCAATTTCTTGGTTGTACTTGGTTTGGCTTGTACCGCACGCGTCACACTAGTAGTGTTGCTCGTAGTCTGGCCATTTATGGTAGGAATTAACAGAACCTTGCCGGGGTATAAAGTGCTGTTTGTCATTTTATTCGCCCGCATGATCGCAGCAACAGACACATTGTATCTCTGGCTGATACGGCCAAGAATGTCACCCGGCCTTACCTTGTGATGCGCCCATTGCACTTTATCGGACACTCCCGTCTGTTTGTCTTTATTATTCGCAAGTGCTAGTTTGCCGGTAGGGACTTGAATTCGATGAGGGCCATCGGGTGGAGTGACGCCATGTTTATAAGCGCTGTTTAAGAAAAAGATCGTATCGCTATCAACCCCAATTTTTGCCGAGAATAAGCTAAGGTCAGTCTGAGTGCCGGCGTCAAAGCTTGCAATAGATGCCGAGTTTGGCATGGTAGGCAGCTTCACTCCATAGCGTTTGGGGTTAAGAATGATATTACGAATAGCGATCAGCTTTGGGACATAGTGAGTCGTTTCTTTACGTAGTTTCAACGCCGAAAAATGAGTAGATTTACCTTGTTGTTTGTTACGTTTAATGGCCTTTTCAATATTGCTGCCACCCGCGTTATAGCCGGCGAAAGATAAAAACCAATCACCGTTGAAGCGCTTATTCAACTCGCCTAAAAATTGCAACGCTGCTGCGGTAGATAGATCGGGGTCGCGTCTCGCGTCGTACCACCAGTTTTCATGCATGCCGTACAAACGGCCAGTACTTCCGATAAACTGCCATAGGCCAGATGCTCCAGAGTAAGACTTGGCATCGGGCTTGAAAGCACTTTCAATGGCGGGAAGTAGAGCGACTTCAGTTGGGTAGCCATGTTTTTCCACTGCTTCAAGTATGCTAGGTAAAAACCATTGTGCACGAGTAAAGATGCGTTCTATATGTTCGGGCTTAGCAGTATATTGGCGTTCATAATATCGAACCCACTTGGTATCCAATTCTGGCAATCGAAATCCGTCGCGCATTCTTTTCCATAGATCAACTCGATTTCGAATTGGCTCGAGCTTAACCGTCGCAGTCGTATGGGTGACAGGTGCGCGCAGTATTATTGGCGGAACCGTAATTTTTCTGACTTTAGGCGTTTGCTGAGTCTGAATAACATTTTTACTGGGAGTGCTTTGTGTGGGCAGACTAGGCTTACTAGGTTCAACTTCGGCGGCAATCACCGGCTTTTTGTCAGGCAGGCCCGAGCACGCAGTCAGTACGGATAGGCATGCAGACAATAACAAAATAGTGCGCAGTTGAATCAAAGGAATATTTAAACGTGTTGTTGAGTTAATTCGAGGCTAGGGCTAGCCGCGCGATTATAGCGAAACTAGGGCGACTGTTGCGCGCTAAAGCGTTAAAATCTGGTTTTTGTTTTGATACATTACTGTGACACAAACTGTTGATATAGAAAAATTACGTCGTTCTTATTCGACTACTGGCTTGCGTCTGTCTACCTTGCCAAAGTCCCCGCTTAGTTTGTTTACTACTTGGTTTGAGCAAATTGTGGACACCGGCATATTTGAGCCTAATGCAATGGTGGTGGCGTCTGCAACCTCAGAGGCAAAGCCGTCACAACGGACTGTGCTACTTAAGGCATATAGCGAATCCGGATTTACGTTCTACACTAATTATGAAAGCCGAAAAGGCCGTGAATTAGCAGAAAATGACCAAGTTAGTTTGTTATTTCCATGGATAAGTTTGCATCGGCAGGTGATTGTATATGGCAGCGCAGAAAAAACTAGCCGTGAAGATTCGCAGACCTATTTTCATTCTCGTCCGCGAGGAAGCCAAATTGGTGCATGGGCTTCCGCGCAAACGAGCGTGATTGATAGTCGCGCACAATTAGAACAACGCGAACGTGAGGCCGAACAACGCTTTGATGGAAAAGACGTGGATTTACCTGCCTATTGGGGAGGGTTTAATGTAGTACCGCACCGCATTGAGTTTTGGCAGGGGCGCGTTAATCGCTTGCATGACCGGTTTTCATTTTTCCTTGCAGGCGATGAATGGAAGGTAGAACGGCTCTCTCCTTGATTGTGTGATAGATGCCAACCAATGACGCAGCCAATACTGGGCTTTTTAGGCCCCCAGCGATACATCTATTGACAGCAATTCTTGGTGTTTGCTTAGATTATCTTTGGCCTGTTCATATGTCGTTTGGCCTTGCAATGAGACCAATCAGTATTGTGTTTTTTGTTGTTGGAATTACGGTTTTCGCTTTAGCTAAACGCGATTTTAAGGCGGCGGCAACACCCATTCCAGGAAATAGACCGACAACAGCAATCGTTGATACTGGAATATTTAGGTTTAGTAGAAACCCGATTTATATTTCATTTTCAGCGATACATTTAGCCTTGGCTTTTTGGATTGGAAGTGTATGGTTATTGGTTTCGTTAATCTTATCCTTTGTTGTCATTCGATACGTTGTGGTTGCACGCGAGGAGCATTATCTGGAAGCTAAATTTGGTGCAGAATATCGTAACTATCAAGCCAATGTCCGCCGTTGGGTGTGAAACCATAGCCAAAATTTATGGTACATATTGTCGGTTTACGTCTAGGTGATCTTAGCCTAGAGCTAAGGTAACACCTTGCCGGGGTTAAATAGATTGTTAGGGTCCAGCGCCTGCTTAATGCTGTGCATTGTCTGTAATGATGCACTGCTTTTATATCGGTGCATTGCTGTTAGTTTGAGTAAGCCAATGCCGTGTTCTGCGCTAAACGACCCAGAAAATTGATGGACTAAGTCATAGACAGCATCTGAAAGGGTGGTTTTAAGTTGTAGGAATTGCTGTTGGTCAGCACCAACTGGTTGAGACACATTGTAGTGAATGTTGCCGTCTCCAAAATGACCAAATGGATAAGGTCGTGCTCCGGGAATGATTTGCTCGACCAACTCATTGGCTTTGGCGATGAACGCGGCGATTGAGGAAATGGGTATAGAGATATCATGCTTAATACTGGCTCCTTCTAGGCGTTGCGCTTCGACCAGTAATTCGCGTAGCCGGAAAAGCTCTTTGCTTTGCGCCACATTTTGTGCGACGACTGCGTTTGCGATTATGGCCTTTTCTGCAGCGCTAGCTAGGGTTTGCTGCAAGATGTCCGTTATGGCGTGTTGCTCCGTTTGGCTTTGAAGTTCTGCGAGGACATACCACGAATGGGTTTGATCAAAGGAATGTCGGTACTCGGAGAAGTGACGCTGTGTCAGTTCTATCGCAATGCTAGGTATCAACTCGAAAGTGCTAATTTGGTCACCACTTGATTCACGAAGTTCGGTATAAAAAGTATTGACATGGTGTAGGTCATCAAAAGCAACTAAGACGGTACTGTTACTCTTGGGCCTAGGAAATAGCTTTAAAGTGGCGGCGGTAATGATGCCTAGCGTGCCTTCTGCACCGATCAGTAAATTTTTAAGGTCGTAGCCCGTGTTGTCTTTGCGTAAGCCAGTTAAGTCTGAAATTAGTTCGCCACTGGCAAGTACCGCTTCAATGCCCAAACATAAATCTCGTGCGTTACCGTAGCGCAAGACATTGATGCCTCCTGCATTGGTAGACAAATTGCCGCCGATTTGGCAACTGCCTTCGGCGCCTAAACTAAGTGGGAATAAACGGTTTGCGCGTTTAGCTTGCGCTTGTATGTCTTGTAATACACAACCTGCTTCAACGGTGATTGAATTATTATTAACGTCGACATTGCGCACTTTTTTTAAGCGCTGCGTTGATAGGATAACTTGATTTTCCCGACTAACTGCGCCGCCACATAATCCAGTATTGCCGCCTTGGGGCACAATTGAAACTCGACGTTCTGCACATAACTTGACACACTGCCTCACTTCTTCAGCGGTGGCAGGTGACACAGCCGCAAGGCATTCACTACGCCAAAAGCCACGTTGTTCTCGCAAAAATGGCGCTAACTGTTTGTGGCTAGTAGCTACATTTTCAACGCCTACTAACTTTTGCAGTTGGTATATTGTTTCCTCGGTTGAGGTCGACACTGTGGTTAGCTTAAAAGCGGTTTGTTTAGGTTTCGTTTAATAATTGACGTTCGTAGTCAGCAAATTGTTCCAAGTTGCGTGCTTCAGGATATTCGAGATGCATATCTTCGAGGGTCTGCACGATAATGTTAGCTACCTGTACACGCATCCATAACTTGTTGTCAGCGGGTATCGCATACCACGGTGCGAAGGAAGTTGAGGTCGCATTGAGCATCGCTTCATAGGCCTGCATATAATCTGGCCATAAGGCTCTTTCTTTAAGGTCAGAATCAGAAAATTTCCAATACTTTTTAGGGTTTTGTAGCCGTGCTAAGAACCGCTGCTTCTGTTCTTCCTTGGAGACGTTTAGCCAAAATTTAACTACTTTGGTGCCGTTACGTTCTAGATGGCGCTCGTGTTCAACAATGGATTCGTAGCGTTGATGCCATAATTCTTCGAGCGGCGCTTGCTTGGGCAGGCGTTGGCCTTTTAGATAGTTTGGGTGTACCCGTACCACTAAGGTTTCTTCATAGTAACTACGGTTAAAGATACCAATTCGGCCTCTTTCTGGTAGTTTTGTTGCGCTACGCCATAAGAAATCGTGTTCAAGTTCATTGTTAGATGGCTGCTTAAACGATGAGACTTGAAAACCGGCGGGGTTAACGCCTTGGGTTACCGCGCGAATGGTGCTGTCTTTTCCAGCTGCATCCATCGCCTGAAACACGAGAAGCAAAGAGTGGGAATCAGCGGCATACAATACACGTTGCAATTTGGCGAAACGTTTAACGAGTTTTTCTAATTCTTTTTCAAGCTGTTTATCGGTTTCGTTGGTAAGTGACTTAGTCGGAGCGGTATCAATCTTGAAACTGCTACTTGGTTCAATGCGCAATTGTTTGGGGTCGAATGTTTTCATCGAGACATTGTACTTTGATAGGACAAATTGCGACAATTAAAATTGACGTAAGCACGGAATAACCTATGCTAGATTCATAAAATGCAGACATAAAAAAACCCGAGAAGCCTCGGGTTTTTTGCCTGTAGGGTAGTTAACTTACTTTGCCATCATTTTTTTGACTAGGCCTACCACCACCATTAATACTCCGCCGCCTGCGCCGCCGCTTAAAACTTGGCCCAAGATGCCTTCAACGCCACCAGCGCCGACCATGCTCAATAGACTTCCGCCAATACCACCACCTAATATACCAGCGATAGAGTTACCTAATGTGCCAAGGCTTAAGTTACTGAATAGTTTACCGATGATGTTGCCACCAACAGCGCCACTAAGTAGTTGAATGATTAAAGCTTCCATATTGATTTCCTCAATTTAGATTATGAATAGGATTATTTTAAATTACATTTTTCATGACTGTTCATGAACGGCGCAAGTCTAGCACAAAATAAACGGTCAAATAATTAGATAAATGGGAGTGCGTTTGAACAGATAAGGTCAATCAATTGGTTCCAATTGTTGAGATTCATCTACAAACCCAGCTTCTTTGTACCAATGTTGAGCTTTAGCGATATCTTGTTGAATGAGATTGCCTTGTTCGTACATCATCGCCAGCGTAGTTTGTGAGCCAGCAAGCCCTTGCTCGGCTGCGGCAGTGAACCAACGTTTGGCCTGCTGTCCGTCTTGTTGCGTGCAATCACCTTCAAGGTGCATGAATCCTAAGCCGTGTTGCGCCATTGCATTTCCCTGTTCGGCGGAAAGGCGCATCATTTCGTAGCTTTTCTCACCGTTCTTTACCACACCGAGGCCATTTTGTAACATGATCGCTACGCGGTACTGTGCTTCTTGGTCTCCATTTTCAGCAAATGGATTTAAGAATTGCATAGCACGAGAAAACTCTCGCGATTCAAAAGCGTGAATGCCACTGGCTAGAGTCACTTCTTCGTCATCGGTGTACTCAATGGGTGACATTAATATTTAAGACTGCTGCCGGCTTAATTAAGTGCGACCGAGCTTAAGGTAAATGGAGCAATTTCGGCGTCGAACTCAGTGCCATCATCGCCTTTCATTTGATAACTACCACCCATTGAGCCAACAGGTGTTTTAATGACTGACCCGCTGGTATATTGAAAGCTTTCTCCGGGTTTTAGATACGGAAATTCGCCAACCACACCGGGCCCACGCACATGTTCTTCGTCACCGTCGGCGTTAGTGATAACCCAATGGCGGGAGACTAAACTGGCTGCTTGATCTCCACTGTTTGAAATGACGACAGTGTAGGCAAATACAAATCGCTGTTCATCGGGGTTAGACTGAGTCGCTAAAAATTGCGGACTTACGCTTACGTCGATTTGGTTATTTGAATTCATGACTATGTACGTTGATTCACTTTGTTTAAACCATTTAGTGCCGCTACTCGATAAGCCTCAGCCATTGTTGGGTAATTAAAGGTTGTTTCTACAAAATAGCGCAAGGTATTTGCTTTGCCTTTTTGCTGCATGATTGCCTGCCCGATATGAATGATTTCAGCAGCGTTGTCGCCAAAACAGTGTACACCCAAAATGGCTAAGGAGCTAGGGTCGAACAAAATCTTAAGCATACCTACGTTGCGTTTGGTAATTTGTGCCCGTGCTATCGACTTAAAAGCAGTATGGGCGATTTCGTAGGGCTGTTTTTGCTCGGTAAGCTGCTTTTCCGTTAAGCCAATTGAACTGATCTCTGGACTGGTGTAGATGCCCGTTGGCACGGAGCCAATCTTTTTAAGACCGCCTTTCGCTTTTGCAATAATCGTGCCAACAAAGCGTCCTTGGTCGTAGCTGGCACTGGCGAGGCCGGGTGGCCCGGCGACATCGCCAATGGCATAAATGTGTTTTGCTGCAGTGCGAAACTGTGGGTTTACAACAATTTGTTCGCGGTGGTTTACCTCTATGTTTAGTTCATCAAGCCCAAGCGTATTTGCGTTTCCAGAACGACCATTGGCCCACAATAAAATATCGCTACGCACTACTTTGCCAGATAGGCAACTTAAGGATACTTTGTCTTGAGTGGTCTCGATTTTATCGATTTCCTCGTTATGATGAATAATCACTCCTTGATCGCGTAGATGATAGCTGAGCGCGTCGGTGATTTCACTGTCAAGGAAAGACAATAGGCTATCGCGTGTGTTTACCAAATTCACCCGTAAGCCAAGATTGATAAATATAGACGCATATTCACAACCAATAACACCCGCGCCGTAGATGGTAATGCTGTTCGGTACTTCGCCAAGTGCTAATATGCTGTCGGCATCGCATATCCGGGCGTGAGTAAAGTCAATATCGGGAGGGTGATAGGGGCGTGAACCGGTGGCGATAACCGCTGTTTTGAACTTTACCTGCTGTTCGCTATTGTCACCCTGACTGACAACCGCTGTATTTTTATCAACAAAACGCGCGTCACCGATCAGTACATCAATGTTATTTCTAGCGTAGTGGCTTGATCGAGTTGCTACTTGGGCTGCAATCACCTCTTTGGCATCGCTTAGCAGACTCAAGTAATCGATATTTAGATGGCAAGCAATGTTGGAAAATAAAGAGTCTGATCGATATTCTAAAATAGATTGCACGCTGTGTCGTAAGGCCTTACTTGGGATGGTTCCCCAATGAGTACAGCCCCCGCCAACGCTATGGTGGCGTTCAGCAATCGCTACTTGCTGCCCGGATTTTGCCAGTTGCATCGCCGCACCTTCACCAGCAGGCCCACTACCGATTACGAGGGTGTCTACGCTTATTTGTTTATGCATGCAGATGATTTGTTCAAAGTAAGATTAATGACCCGTGACTTTTAGGTTATTGCGGTTGTAATCAGCAAAAGCTGACCAGAGCAAATGCCAGATGCTATTATCGCTTTGGATCAAACTGGTCGCAATCATTCCATGGCAAATAAATCGATTACCGTTACTGACTCGATAAAACTACCTCATCCTCGCGCTATAGTGTGGGAACGACTGAATGACCCTGAAGTGCTGTCGCACTGCATTCGCGGATGTTCGAAAGTAGAAAAACAAGGAAACGAATTCAAAGCAGTGATTAGCGCGAAAATAGCGGATTACCAAAAAGACTTCAAGGTGGGCTTGCAGGTTAACGATGCGGAAGCCCCTGAGTCGTATCAGTTGGCATCAGCACTAAGCGCGGGTCTATTTGGAAAAGCGACGGCCATTTCCGATGTGCAACTACTCGTTAATAGGGAGGATGAAGGCCATACAGAACTGTATTACCAAGCAAACATCGAAGCCTCTGGGATGCTCGGAAAAGCCTTACCGATAGTGCAAGGGTTAGCGGAGAAACGCGTGCGTGAGT
Organism: Candidatus Poriferihabitaceae bacterium; assembly: GCA_965237995.1. GTDB lineage: Bacteria > Pseudomonadota > Gammaproteobacteria > Arenicellales > Poriferihabitantaceae > JAAELZ01. Next base: position 588,923 of record CBDEGO010000004.1, on the reverse strand, counting down.
TTTTTGAGTTGTTTAGACAACAATTAAATGCCGGATAGAAAGCCGTTTTAAACGGATGCCTTAGTCACCAAGGCGTAGGCGGAATGATTGTGTATGGATTCAAAGTTTTCAGCCTCTACGGTAAAGTCTGTGATGTGGCTTAGAGCATCTAAACTAGAGGCAACATCTCGAACTAAGTCCTCAACAAACTTTGGGTTATCGTAGGCTTGTTCTGTCACCACTTTTTCGTCGCTACGTTTTAAGATGCTATAAACCTCGGCGCTGGCTTGTTTTTCGGCGATATCAATGAGATCTTCTACCCATAAATCAGCTTCACTTTCAGTGGTGATGGTAATGTGTGAGCGTTGGTTATGCGCGCCATAATCAGATATTTTCTTAGAGCACGGACATAAGCTAGTTGCAGCGACAACCACACGTGTTTGGATGCGTGTCTGGTTGCCCTGCACTTCACCAAGCAGCGTCACTTGATAATCAATGAGTCCGCTCGCACCTGAAGCAGGTGCAGTCTTGTTGACAAAGAACGGATAGGACATTTCAATATGCCCTTTGTCGGCCTCAAGTTTGTTGGCCATCTGTTGTAGCAACACGCCGAAACGTTCAGTATTCAGGGCCGCTTGCTGTGTGTTAAGCAGCTCGATAAACCGCGACATATGAGTGCCTTTTTGATGATGCGGTAGCTGGACATACATGCTTACATTTGCGATAGAATGCTGGCTTTCGCCATCGCGCTGCATCACTTTTATAGGGTGGCGCAAGTCTTTGATCCCTACTTTATCAATAGCGATATTGCGTTTGTCAGCAGAGGCCTGAACGTCCTCTAAATGTGAGCTTGTTTGTGACATGGGGAGCTTATGGCGACCAAATTGAATGTTTCAATAACAGGCCTAAATAAATTGCGAAATCGATTCAGTGATTCCCTTTTGGTCTAGTCCAATATTGGCATGCAATTGAGCCTGACTGCCTTGCTCGATAAATTCATCAGGTAGGCCTAAGTTGAGAGTTGGTATCACGATGCCTTGCGCTAATAGAGTTTCATTTACCGCTGATCCCGCACCACCCATAATGGCCTGTTCTTCAAGTGTCACGATGTGCGAATGAGTTTCACTGATTTGCTTGATCATTGTTTGATCTAAGGGTTTAACAAAACGCATATTAATGAGAGTGGCGTTTATGTCGTCGGCGACAGCCTGTGCGGTGGCAACCATGCTACCCCACGCTAACAGTGCAATGCGTTTGTTAGTGGCCTTAGAAGTCGATTCGCGCAACAATTCACTTTCGCCGATTGGCAGCAACGTCATTTCAGTGCTTTCTTCACTGCCTGATCCGCCGCCGCGCGGATAACGCACTGTCGCCGGGCCGTTATGCTGGTAGGCAGTATGTAGCATATCACGACACTCAGCTTCATCTTTAGGCGCCATGACCACCATATTCGGAATGCAGCGCAAGAAGCTGTAGTCAAATGCACCTGCATGCGTGGCGCCGTCAGCACCAACTAAACCGGCACGATCTATGGCAAAGGTAACGTCGAGATCTTGAATCGCGATGTCATGAATTAACTGATCGTAGGCGCGCTGTAAAAAGGTTGAGTAGATGGCAACTACGGGTTTAAGGCCTTCGCAGGCAAGGCCCGCGGCAAATGTCAGCGCATGTTGCTCTGCGATACCAACATCGTAGTAACGGTCGGCATATTGTTGTGAAAACTTAACTAAGCCAGAGCCTTCTCGCATCGCTGGGGTAATGCCAATCAATTTGTCATCTTGTGCGGCTTGGTCGCAAATCCAATCACTAAATACATGGGTGTAGGTGCGTTGCTTGGATGTGCTGTTAACCTTTCCTGTATCTGGGTTAAAAGGCGACACGCCGTGAAAGTCGCACGGATTACCCTCTGCGGGTTCAAACCCTTTACCTTTTTGGGTGATAATATGTAAAAAGCGTGGGCCGCTTAGCTTCTTCATATTTTCTATCACTTGAATTAGCGTATCCACGTCGTGACCATCCACTGGGCCAATATAATTAAACCCCAATTCTTCGAATAGTGTGCCCGGCATTACCATGCCTTTCATGTGTTCTTCCCAGCGTTTGGCGTAATCCTTAAGCGGTGGCGGTAAGGTACTAAGCACCGTTTTGCTGCCTTCGCGTACGCTGGTATAAGCGCGGCCCGATAAAATACGAGATAAGTAGTTTGATAAGGCACCGACATTGGGAGAAATCGACATTTCATTGTCGTTTAATATCACCAATAAGTTGGCATCCAAATCACCCGCGTTATTGAGTGCTTCAAAAGCCATGCCAGCGGTGAGCGCACCGTCGCCAATAATAGCAACGACTTCGCGTTGTTCTTCCTTCTGCGCTGAGGCAACAGCCATGCCTAAAGCGGCTGAAATAGAAGTGCTTGAATGTCCAGCGCCAAAGGAATCGTATTCACTTTCGCTACGCTTTAAAAAGCCTGACAAGCCATCTAATTGACGGATACTATCGAATCGGTCACGTCGACCAGTCAGCACTTTATGGGGGTAGGCTTGGTGACCGATATCCCAGACTAAGCGGTCATAAGGGGTGTTTAAGCAGTAATGCAGAGCCAGTGTCAGTTCGACCGTGCCTAAGCCAGGCGCAAGGTGCCCACCCGTTTTTGCAGTAGATTCAATTAAAAACCGTCGAAGCTCTTTTGCCAATTGTGGAAGCTGCCCTTGGTCGAGCGCACGCAAATCAGCCGGGTCATTTATTTCGCTTAATAGGGAGACTGGGGAAGATTCAATATTCACGGCTAATGGTAAAATTTGCGAGCTGGCGCAAGAAGTCTGTATTATGGTCTTTATCTTCCAGCTTATCTAGGCTTTGCAGCGCTTGTTGGTGTAATTGTTTTGCGAACTGCTGTGCTTTTTCTAAGCCAATCAGCGAAGGGTAGGTGTTTTTATCCATTAAGGCATCCGCACCACTTTGTTTACCAAGTTGTTCGCTACTTTGTGTTTCGTCAAGAATGTCGTCGGTCACCTGAAACGCCAGCCCAATGGCTTGCCCATATTCATCGAGTCGTTGTCGCGATTGCGCAGTGGAATCAAAGGCGGCTAATGCGCCTAAACCAATAGCGGCGCGTATTAAGGCGCCGGTTTTGTTTTCATGGACGGTTTGCAACTGCTGTACAGATAGCTCGGTCCCGGTTGCTTGCATGTCTAACGACTGGCCACCCGCCATACCGGCAAACCCACCGCCTTTGGCAAGTAAGTGTACCATTGCTAATTGTCTATCAGAGCCAATGTTTTGGCTCGTTGTTAACACTTCAAAGGCGAGGCTTTGTAGTGCATCACCCGCTAAAATAGCGGTCGCCTCACCGTATTTGATATGACAACAAGGTTGCCCGCGGCGTAAATTATCATCGTCCATGGCGGGCAAGTCATCGTGGACTAAAGAGTACGCATGGATCATTTCCAATGCGGCAGCGGCCGGGTCTAACGCGCTGCTAGATGCATTAAATACATCCCCGCCAGCGTACACCAGCATAGCACGGAAGCGCTTGCCACCTTGTAAGCAGCTGTAGCGCATTGCTTGTTCAAGAACGCTGTTGCCATCGGGTAATGTGTTTTTTAGGGCAAGCTCAGCCTGTTGCTTGTAGGCTGCCCATTGACTTGAAAAACTCGAAGACAAACTTACAGGCCGCCTTTGTCCAATTGAAGTGGCTCAGACTTAATGCCGCTAGCCGTTTTAGTTAATTTCTCTACCTTGAGTTGGGCTTCATCTAAACGTTTTTGACATTGCATAGCGAGCCTAGAACCTAATTCGTAGTCCTTGATAGAGGCCTCCAAAGATTGCTCATTGGCTTCCATACGCTCAACGATAGCTTGCAATTGTGTCAATGCGGCTTCGAAATCTAGTTCGCTTTGGTCGTCATTAGGTTTTTTGCTGCTTTTCGCCATGATTTGTGGGCAACAGTAGTTCTAAGAGGTGCGTAGTTTAACTCTATCCGTTACTATCCAATAGTTGTTTATCATTGCAAATAAAATCCTTAATGGCTGAAAAGTACGATGCTTCTTCGATAGAAGTTTTATTAGGCTTAGACCCAGTGCGCAAGCGCCCGGGCATGTATACCGAGACCGACCGCCCTAACCACTTAGTGCAAGAAGTCGTCGACAATAGTGTAGACGAAGCCTTGGAGGGACACGCTTCAAAAATTGAAGTGGTGTTGCAAGCTGATGGTTCAGTGATGGTGTCTGATAATGGCCGCGGCATGCCGGTAGACACGCATTCTCAAGGCCAAAGTGGCGTAGAAGTGATTTTAACCAAACTCCATGCCGGGGGTAAGTTTTCAGATAAAAATTATAACTACTCAGGGGGGTTACACGGTGTGGGCGTGTCCGTTGTGAATGCCTTGTCTACACGCTTAGATGTTTGGGTCAAACGTGACGGTAAAGAGCACCACATTGCCTTTGAAAGTGGTGAAAAGGCCAGCGACCTAACCGTGATAGGCGAGTGTGGCAAGCGAAACACGGGAACACGGATTGGCTTCAAGCCAGAGGTCTCTTTTTTTGACACCACAAAAATTAATGTTATTAGGTTAAAGAAAGTATTACGTGCTAAGGCGGTATTGTGCGCAGGGCTCGAAATTGATTTTGTAGATGAAGTCAATGATGACAATAACGAAGCGTGGTTGTTTGAAAAAGGCTTAGGCAATTATTTGCTCACCCAGCAAATGACCGGTGAGTGTATTCCGGAGCAGCCGCTTGAAGGTTCAGAGCAAACACCTGATGGCGAGATTGATTGGGCTTTATGTTGGGCCAGCGAAGCGGCAGATTTCGCCACTGAAAGCTATGTTAACTTAATTCCGACCTCACAAGGTGGCACGCATGTCAATGGTTTGCGCGCCGCGGCTACAGACGCTGTGCGAGAGTTTTGTGAGTTTCGTGAATTGTTGCCGCGTAACATTAAGCTATCAGCGGATGACATCTGGAACCAGTGCGTTTATGTGCTATCGATCAGAATTAAAGAGCCTCAATTTAGTGGTCAAACCAAGGACAAACTGTCTGGGCGTGATGTGGCCGTGTTCGTGCAAACCGGGCTTAAAGACGCAATCAGCTTGTGGTTAAACCAACATATAGACCAAGCCGAACGTATTGCACAGATTGCGATCGACAATGCGCAAAAGCGACTTAAGAAAGCGAAGAAAGTTCAGCGTAAAAAAATTACCACTGGCCCAGCGCTGCCCGGAAAGCTGGCAGATTGCACTAGCCAAGATTTGGAAGAAACGGAATTATTTTTGGTGGAAGGCGATTCAGCGGGTGGTTCTGCCAAACAAGCCAGAGATCGTACTACGCAGGCAATTATGCCGCTTCGTGGCAAGATATTAAATACGTGGGAAGTGGATTCTTCTGAGGTATTGGCCTCACAAGAAGTGCACGACATCGCTGTTGCGCTGGGAGTAGACCCGGGTTCTGAAGACTTATCGGCGCTTCGATACGGCAGAGTATGCATCTTAGCCGACGCCGACTCCGATGGCGCGCACATTGCCACTTTGCTATGCGCACTTTTTTATCGACACTTCCCTGCGTTGGTTTCTGCTGGTCGGGTTTGTGTGGCGATGCCGCCATTATTTCGTATCGACGTCGGCAAGAACGTGTTTTACGCTTTAGATGACGAAGAGCGCGAGCAAACTCTCAAACAAATTGAAGTTGATAAACTTAGGGGCAAAGTCAACGTGCAGCGCTTTAAGGGTTTAGGTGAGATGAACCCGTCCCAGCTGCGTGAAACGACTATGGCACCTGAAACCCGCCGCTTGGTTGAGTTGAACGCGCGGCCTGGCGATACCACATACGCTATGATGGATATTCTATTGTCTAAAAAACGCGCCCCTGACCGCAAAATATGGCTCACCGAGAAAGGCGATGAGGCCGTGGTGTAGGTAGTCGTGATCTATGGTCAGTACGCAAAGCTAGTTAAAACTCAATGTTAGAAGTTGCTCTCATCATCGTTGCGTTCATTTTGATTATCTCCGCCACGCCAGTTACTAGGGCGCTATACATCGGAGACTTAGACGAACCTTCTCTCAAGCGACGCGCCTTATTGATGCGGGTGATCAACGTCCTGATCATTGCTTTGTTAGGGTTTAAATATTTTTGGCCCAGTGTTTTTTCAGACAATGGTTGGCTGCTGAATATTTTGTATGTGCTAGTCACAGTTTACCTACTGGTGTTAGGGTACCAAATCATCAGTTACCTAATTACCCGCAGCTTTGGTGAACCAAAAACGGTGGGCGAAAAAACTCACTACGCTGACACCTACAGCAGCCGCGCGCTGAGCTTACTTGTGAGTCTAGTCATGTTTGTGATGGGTTTAATCGTCTGTGTCCGTATCTTGGGGTTTGATTCCTTATTAGAAGCGGGTGGGTTGTTGGGTGTGATGGGTGTGTTTTTAGCGTTGACCCAAGCTAGCTGGGCACCTGACATCATTAGTGGCTTGGTCATTCTTAATAGTCGTATGGTGGAAGAAGGCGACGTGTTGCAACTGGGTGACGATGAATCTCCTTTGATAGGGGCGGTGTTTAAAACCAAAATGTTCCACACCGAGATTTTGAACTTAGCGAATAACCATCGTTTTATGGTAAGAAACACGAAGTTGCGTGATTATAACTTGCACAATTTGTCTAAGTTCGCTTCGGCTAAAGGCTTGCGAGAGTGCTTGTGCTTTAATATAGATTACGCCGTTTCCGCTAAGGATGTACATGAATTATTTCAAGAAGCCTATTCGTTGGCGATTGAGAGAAATTTGCCTATTCGAACATCATACGAACCAGAAATCAGAGCGCTAGACACCGGTGACTTTGCGGTTAAATGGGGGTTTTTTTATTATATTAAGGAAGTGAAGCAGATTCTAAGTACTCGACAACAATTAAGAGAGTTAATTCTAGAACTAGCGTTAAGCAAAGGAATTTCGCTATCAACTCCCACTTTGGCTCACTTAGAGATGAAGACAACTGGTGCGAATTAGAAATAATACGTTGCACTGCAACCTATTTGTTAGCAGTAAATCGATAAGGGGACAGAATATCATGGTGTGGTTATTAACGAATTTCGATTAAAAACATCCGACTGTTTGCTAAAAAATACCTATGAGCGGCGATAGTTCAAAATAATTGGATATTTGTACAATACATGCTCTAAAATACCGGTTTAGTATTACTTACAGTGTGTTAGATCACGTATTTCTGTAAGTATCCATCTAAATAAATTGAATTGCAGGATTGATATATGACTTTAAGTAAGAAATTAGGCGCTGAGTTTATTGGCACTTTTTGGTTGGTGCTCGGCGGTTGTGGTAGCGCGGTTTTAGCCGCGGCATTTCCAGATGTAGGTATTGGCTTGCTAGGCGTTTCGTTAGCTTTCGGCCTAACGGTACTAACCATGGCCTACGCGATTGGCCATATATCAGGCTGTCATCTTAATCCTGCGGTTTCTTTTGGTTTATGGAGTAGCGGAAGGTTTTCAAGCGCTGAATTGGCCCCTTATATCGTGGCTCAAGTACTAGGCGGGATAGCAGGCGCTGCGGTTTTGTATTTAATTGCTAGCGGCCAAACTGGGTTTGATGCAAGCGCTGGTTTTGCCTCTAACGGTTATGGTGCGCATTCTCCTGGCGGTTACAGCTTAACAGCAGCCTTAATAGCGGAAGTTGTTATGACTTTTATGTTTCTAATCATCATATTAGGCGCAACAGATAGTCGCGCGCCAGCAGGTTTTGCGCCTATTGCTATTGGTTTAGGATTGACACTAATTCACCTTATCAGTATCCCTGTTACCAATACTTCGGTTAATCCTGCGCGAAGCACAGGAGTTGCCATTTTCCAAGGAGATTGGGCCTTGTCTCAGCTTTGGCTATTCTGGCTAGCACCTATTGTCGGTGCCGTGTTGGCAGGCATTGCTTACAAATGGTTTGAATCTGAATAAGGTAATTTGATTGCCAGTTTGCGCTCAGGCGTTAGATAGGGCCACCTATCAATGGCTGAGCGCAACAACTAAACTTAACCCCGTAGCTTCTCGCATTTTGCTTTAAAGCAGTTTGTAAAAAGAGCAAGTTGATCGAATTTCTACAAAATGTTCGGCCTTTGCTTGAGCATGGCTTGTTTAACCATAGAATCGGATAGGAGAACCGATTACATGCGTGCCAGAGTTGACGAATAAATTGCTAACTTCAAATCCTCAAAGTATAGTTATTAACTAAGCCTATTCATTGTTCTAGATAGAATGTAAAGGTGTAGATTGCATCGATAAAGGTATCGCTTCGTTGCGCTTTATTGCCTCAGTTTGACATTGTCTTGAAGGCTGGTTATTCTGAGTAAATGCTTACTAATTTTTCGAAATTATTAATTTCTGTAGCGTTCTTGACTTGGGTTATACCTAGTGCATTCGCTGATAGCGAGAAAACGGAATTTCAGCCGATCCCAATCCAATTCATTGCGGCAATTGGGGACCCAAATGCAAATTCGGGAATAGGGGCAGAAACATGGGGTATTTGGCGTAAAGACCCAGGGCCGCGAGGCGTGTGGTTAAAAGACTACCAACTGATTAAGTCAATGGGCGGTTATACACCGACCCAGTGGCAATTAGACGACAACGATTGGTGGGTAGATGAAAACGGTATTTTGATGGAATCACCCGAATTTCCTATTGGACCTGGAAAGTATTTAGTGACGGGTGACCGCGAGGTAACAACCATGTTGACCATCTATCCAAAGGAAACAGATGGGTCTCAGCGCTGGGAACTGGATGACGACGCAAAATTGTTTGACGTGACTCATTTGCCGTGTCGCTCGGCTAGATATATTCCAGAGACTGTTGCTGGAACGTGCTTACCAACTAGTATGCCCAGAGTCGCTTTTCCAATCTCACCAGGCGGAACGCTGCCAGAAGTACAAGACTGCAATAAACAGGATTACGCCGTCTTGTTGATTGTCGGGCTGTTGTCAAACCCTGAATGAAATGGTCGGTGATGTATGTGGATGTTTTTGGTAACTGATTAGATAAATACCATCTGCTTCAGGCTCTATTTACCTTTCCAAATAGGTGCACGTTTTTCCGCAAACGCTTTAAAACCCTCCAAACCATCTTCGCTGCCATACAGCGTATCAACGGTGGCGAGTTGTTGTTTGGTGACGGAATTCATCGTAGCTTGAAACTTTTCTCCTTCCGCTTCGCGTGCGGTTTCTTTTATGGCGGCAAAAACTAGCGGTGGGCCAGAGGCTAATAACTCTGCCACTTCCCATACGCGTTTCATTAAAGCGTCGCCGTCCTCCAGCACTTCATTAACTAAGCCCCATTTATGCGCTTCTTCTACGTCCATCCAGCGACCTGTGTAGAGTAAGTCCATGGCTACGTGGTACGGAATGCGCTTGGGTAGTTTGATGGTGGCCGCATCGGCTAAGGTGCCTGCGTATATTTCGGGTAAGGCAAAACTTGAAGTGGCGCTGGCGTAAATCAAATCAGCCGACAGCGCAAGTTCAAAACCGCCGCCTACTGCCATCCCATGTACGGCGCAGATAACGGGTTTATTAAGGCCGCGTAATTCTTGCAAGCCCGCAAAGCCGCCTACACCGTAGTCACCATCAACAGCATCACCATCTGCGGCTGCTTTTAAGTCCCAGCCTGCACAGAAGAATTTATCGCCCGCGGTGTTGACAATGGCTACGCGCAATTCTGGGTCATCACGAAATTCGGCAAATACATCGCCCATTTCACGGCTGGTAGTTAGGTCAATTGCATTGGCTTTGGGCCGATCTAAGGTTACTTGTAAAATAGCGCCTTTGCGGCGAACTTGTATGGTGTCGGACATTTTATAAAGTCTCTATGGTGGGCGGTGAATTAAAAACGGCGAGCGCATCAACGGCAATGGCTGACGTATCGCTGACCAATAACGGGTTTATGTCCAGCTCCAACAAATTTTGTTGGTGCTGTAAGGCAAATGATTGTACCGCCAAAACAGCGTCGACAACCTTGTGTTTGTTCCAAGCTTTTTGACCGCGGAAAGAATTAAATAGCGGCGCTATTTTGAGTGAATCTAGCGCTGATTCGATTTCACTGCGGGTGGTCGGTAGTAATAGGTTGGTATTTTCTTTGAGTAATTCAACCAAGGTGCCGCCTAAGCCAATGGTTAACAACAAGCCATATTGAGGGTCATTGGTGACGCCAATAATGAGCTCTCCAAGCGCATCAGTTATCATGCTTTCTAACATGATAGCATCACTTATCTTAAATAACTCTGTTGCCGCCTGTTCGAGTTCTACACTAGAGCGAATATTTAACCTAACGGCATTTTGCTCGGTTTTATGGGCGATGCCCAAAGCCTTGACCACAACAGGAAACCCTATCTTAGGTTGTTCGCTTAGTGCGCTGTCTACGCTGGTCACTTTAATTGCTTTCGGTGTGTTTAACCCTAAATGACTTAGTTGTTGCTTTGCCTCAAATTCACCCATTGCGCTCGGGGCATCGCTAACCACAGCAGGCGTAATCAATGGAGCCGGGGTGTTATCTTCATCCCACTTTTGCCAATAAGCCCCTACTTTTGCGGCCGCACCTGCAGCGATCAGTATTTCGTCAAAGCCGCCAAAGCAGAGTAAACCTTGTTTGGCGTACTGTTTGCGTAAATCTGGGTTGGGCATACTTTCAATGAGAGAGGACACCATGACCACGTTTAGCGCTTTATTCTGTCGCGTTTCGATATTATTCTTCGCGGCAATGAGTGATTCAGCCGTAATCTGCCAGCCGCGGTCGCTTAACGGCTGCTGCGGGAAGTCTTGTATTAATATGTTTAAATCAAAACCGCCACTTAACATACCGCTAAATGCCGCGGTGGTTTGTTCAGCATTTTCCCAAATGTAGGTATGAAAATCTAAGGGATTCGCCACCGTCACCATAGGGCCCAGTGCGGCTTCAGTTTCGGTTTTGGCGGCTTGGCTTAGCGCGCTAAATTCAATATCTTTATCAACTGCCATGTCGGCCATTAAACTGGCTTCACCGCCGGAACATACCATGACCGAAAGCTGATTGCCTGATAATGGTCCAAACCAATTTATAAATTTTAAGGTATCTAAAAAAGCGGGTACGCTGTTCACTTCTGCCATGCCGAGCCTTGCAATAAACGCTTGAGAAGCGCTATGAGTGCCCGCTAAAGAGGCAGTATGTGAAAAAGTGCCTGCTTGGGCTTGCTCACTTTTACCCACTTTAAGAACTACGATGGGTTTGCCTAGATCGTAAGCTTTTTGCGCTAATGCCTCCATGCCTGAGATTGAATCAAACCCTTCAACATGAAGTCCTAAGCAGCTAACCTGCGGGTCATCTAATAAGGTGAGGCCAAGTGCTGACAAGCCGATTTTGGCTTGGTTGCCAACCGTCATCAAATAACCAATGGGTAAGTCGCGCCGCTGCATGGTCATATTGATGGCCATATTGGAAGATTGCGCGATAATCGCAACGCCCTTAGCACCGTCTTTAAGAACGCGTCCGCCGTGTTGATCAGGCCAAAGCAAAGCGCCGTCAAAATAATTGATAAAGCCGTAACAATTTGGCCCCAAAATGGGCATATCTCCGGCGGCTTCTATCAGTGCATTTTGCAGCACTTGGCCGTGCGTATTGTCGCCATCTAATGTTTCGCTGTAACCGGATGAGAAGCATACCGCCCCGCCCGCGCCTCGCTCACTAAGCTGGCTAATAATCGGTACCGTAATTTCACGGTTAACTCCGATAAAACAAGCGTCCGGTGCAGCGGGTAATTCGGCTACATTTTTGTAGGCTCGTAAGCCTTCGATGGTGGAGTGCTTGGGGTGCACGGGCCAAATATCGCCAGTAAAACCGATCTTTTGGCACTGGCGGATGACCTCAGCAGCCCAATGACCGCCGAAAATGGCGACAGAGCGAGGTCTGATTAAGCGGCCTAATTTTCCGCTGTCTGTAACACAAGACATTGAACGCTTGTTAACAGCCTAATGGGCGTAATAATTCGCGCGAAATAATATGGCGCTGTATCTCCGAGGTGCCATCCCAAATGCGCTCTACTCTAGAGTCTTTCCAAAACCGTGCTAAAGGTAAGTCACTCATTAAGCCCATGCCGCCAAATACTTGAATTGCTTCGTCGGTTACCTTCGCTAACATTTCAGTGGCATACACTTTGGCTGAAGCGATTTCGCGATTGGCTGGTAAGCCTTCGTCTAAGCGCCAAGCAGATGAAAGTGTTAGCCAATCAGCCGCATCAATTTCGGTTATCATATCGGCCAGTTTGAAAGAGACCCCTTGGAAGCGGCCAATTTTTTGCCCAAATTGTTCGCGTTCCGCTGCATGATTCAAGGCTAAGTCGAACGCGCGCCGTGCGCGCCCTACAGCGGAAGCCGCAACAGTTAACCGGGTGGCATAGAGCCAATCATTGGCGACCTCAAAGCCGCGATGCACTTCGCCCAATATTTGCCCGTCGGGGATGCGGCAATTATCAAAGTTAAGAATGCAGTTATGATAGCCCCGATGGCTGACTGATTCGTAACCGGGGCGTATTTCAAAACCTGGGGTACCGCGATCAACCAAGAAGCAAGTAATCTTCTTTTTAGTGCCGCGGGGTGTTTCCTCTTCACCCGTAGCTATCCAGCAAATTACAAAATCAGCGATATCTGCATGGCTAATAAAGTGCTTGGTGCCGTTAATAATCCAGTCGCCGCCATCGCGTTTAGCGTTGCATCGCATGCCGCGCACATCCGAGCCTGCGCCCGGTTCAGTCATGGCAATGGCATCAAACTTATCGCCGCGAACTGCAGGTAACAAATACTGCTCCTTTTGCTCATCGTTACAAGCCAATAGAATGCCGGAGGGACGGCCAAAATAAACCGCCAGACCCATGCTCGCTCGCCCTAGCTCGCGTTCTAGCAGGGTGAAATCTAAATGACCTAGACCCCCGCCACCTACTGATTCAGGTAAGTTAGCAGCATAAAAGCCAAGATCGATCACTTTTTGTTTGATCTCTTGTCCGAGTTCAGTCGGCACCACTCCCGTTCGCTCAATGGTCTCTTCGTGAGGATACAGTTCATTTTCAACAAAGCTGCGGACAGTGTCCACAATCATATTTTGTTCTTCGCTTAATCCAAATTGCATGTTTTCAATCTCTTGTTATGAACGGGCTTGGCCCACAAAGCGACCTGTGCCATTGGGCAAATCGAGGGCTTTATGAGCGTTTGCTATTTCAGTCGCTTTAGCTAAAACGTGATCAGCCGGTTCGGTGGCACGACGTGTTTCTAGGCTAACGTGAAGTAGCATGTGTTCGCCTGTCGCGAGCAAGCGGCCATCAGCGTGGTACAAAGAATGAATGACATGCAATTTTTTACCGGCAACTTCAATCACTTGAGTTTGCACATTGATTTGCTCGCCCGCAGTCGTTTCATCAATATTTTGAATATGCGTCTCAACAGTGAAGTAAGAGCCCGTGGTTTTAATATACTCCGCGCTTACGCCGATGAGTCGCATCAGATAATCAGATGCATCGCTAAAGCATTGCAAATAACGGCTTTCATTCATGTGGCCGTTATAGTCTGTCCAATCCGCAGGTACGCGCCGATTAACCGTTTCAATAGCTTGCGAAACGTCAAGCCCTGCGTTGTTTATCGTGCTATCTGCCTGCGCGAATAGCGCTTTTTCATAGCGGTCGAGTGTTAAGCCTGCGCCCCATTCGTTGTCTTTAAGTGCCTGCATGATAGAGACCAAATTGGTATCACGAATCTGTTCTAGTTCGCGAATACCATACTTACCTGATTGCTCATCGGATTGGCTGCTGATCAGTTCTACTAGATCATCTGTTAGTTCTGGCACATTCATTAAGCGTGTCCACGGCCAACTTAACGTTGGTCCAAACTGCCCGAGAAAGTGCTTCATGCCGGCTTCACCGCCTGCAATACGATAGGTTTCAAACAAACCCATTTGCGCCCAGCGTAGTCCAAAACCAAATCGGATGGCGTCGTCGATGTCTTCGGTAGTGGCGACGCCATCGCGTACTAACCACAACGATTCTCGCCAAACCGATTCGAGTAAGCGATCAGCGATAAAAGCATCAATTTCCTTTTTGACACGTAAGGGGCGCATCCCCATGTATTCGCAAACTTCTTCGGTTTTATCGATGGTTGCGGCAGAGGTCTTGTCGCCACCCACCAATTCCACCATTGGTAACAAATATACTGGGTTAAAAGGGTGGGCCACAATCAAGCGCTCTGGAGCGCGCATCTTCGCTTGTAGGTCACTAGGCATAATGCCTGAGGTTGACGAAGTGATGATAGCGTCATCCGGCGCACTTTCTTCTATCTGTGCGTAAACAGTTTGTTTAATCGCTAAATTTTCAGGGACTGATTCAATAATGAGCTGGCAATGACTAACCGCTGAGCTGAGGGAATTTTCCAGCGTTAGCTTACCTTTAGGGCGCCGCGGCGCCGCAGTAAGTTTTTCGTAGGCCGCTTCAGCATTGCTTAGCACCGCCGTTATCTTACGTTGTGCCTCGGGGTCAGGATCAAAAACGTGGACGTCGATGCTGTTTTCCAATAATCGAGCAATCCAACCTGCTCCGATCACCCCGCCGCCAACTACAGCTGCCTTTGTTATATTGATACTCATGTTTGGTTCCAGTTAGCTTTGCGGTGCACGCTTGGTTAATTGCAGCTTATCGCGAACGTCTTGAGGGCTCATAATGTTGGCTCCCATGTTAGTAACAATCGTGGCGGCTTTTTCTACCAACTGTGCATTAGTGGCCAATACGCCTTTTTCTAAATACAAGTTATCTTCTAAACCGACTCGAACATTCCCGCCTGCTAACATCGCCGCTGCGGCCATGGGCATTTCATGGCGGCCCAGAGCGAATGCAGAGAACGTCCAGCTTTCAGGGATATTATTAACCATGGCCATAAAGGTATTTAAATCGTCAGGGGCACCCCACGGCACGCCCATGCAAAGCTGAATCATGACGGGGTCTTCAATGATGCCTTCTTTGACTAGCTGTTTGGCAAACCATAAGTGACCGGTGTCGAACGCCTCAATTTCAGGGCGTACGCCTAAATCTGTCATCATTTGCCCCATTGCGCGTAACACACCTGGCGTATTGGTCATTACATAATCGGCCTCGGCAAAATTCATCGTACCGCAATCTAAAGTGCAGATTTCGGGCAGACAGTTGCGTACATGCTCCATACGTTCTGTTGCGCCGACCATGTCCGTACCTCCTTCTTTTAACGGTAGAGGCTGTTCTGCGGAGCCAAACACGACATCGCCGCCCATGCCCGCGGTTAGGTTTAAAACGACATCAACCTCGCTGTCACGAATGCGCTCTGTTACTTCGCGATATAGTGCAACATCGCGCCGTGGTGCACCCGTTTCAGGGTCACGAACATGACAATGCACTACGGCTGCACCAGCGCGCGCCGCGTCAATGGCTGAGTTGGCAATTTGTTCCGGGCTGCGCGGCACATGAGGTGACCGGTCTTGCGTTCCACCGCTTCCAGTAACGGCGCAGGTGATGAAAATGTCTTGGCTGGGTTGCATGGGCATGATGATGAATTTGACTTGATGATAACTAAATGAATATTAAGCTCGACTAGTGCGTAGTGTTTAACGATAATGGCCTAATTATTTACATATCATGCCAAATTGAAGTTCTCTCATTCTTCCCAACTGATTGAATTAGCCAGTGTTCAAAAGCCGATTGAAGTTGGCTTTTTGGTGGTGGATGGTTTTTCAATGATGTGCTTTGCTAACGCCGTTGAGCCGCTGCGAGCCGTTAACATGATATTGGGTAAGAAGCTGTTCATAAGGACGGTAATCACCCCTGATGGAAGGCCAGTGAACTCCTCTAGTAATCTTTCCTTGAATGCTGATAATGCGGGCGACGAAAGGCAACAATTTGACTGGCTGTTTGTCATCGCCAGCTATAACTATCAAGATTTTGCAAACCCACAAACTAGTTCTTTGATACGCCGATTGTCTCGCAACGTCAAAGTGGTCGGCGGTTTGGATTGTGGCAGTTGGCTAATGGCGCATGCAGGTTTATTAGAGCGCTACACTGCAACCATTCATTGGCAAGAACTAGCGCTATTCGCAGAGCGATTCCCACAGCTCAATCCTAGCGACCAACGCTATGTTGTTGACCGTCAAAGAGTAAGTGCTGGCGGTGCAGTAGCTACGCTAGATTTGATGCTGGAGTTGGTAAGGGGAGTGTGCGGTGAGAACCTTTTCTTCGACGTGCGAAACTTGTTTTTATATGATGTTTCGCAGCCGGCTGAGCGTAGCCAGCAACGTCATAGTTTAGCTAAAGACGCGGCGCCGAAGCTATATGCCGCTGTTGAGTTGATGCAGAGTAGTGCAGAAAGCCCGCTGCCCCTAGACCAAATTGCCAAACATGCCTCTATGTCGATTCGTTCGCTTAACAGAAGTTTTCAAAAACATATTGGTATGAGTCCGGGACAATATTATTTGCAGCTGCGTTTAAAGGCCGCTCGTCGGCTTATTGCAGAAACAAAACTAAGTATTACGGAAGTTGCCAGCCGTTGTGGGTTTAACTCACCACAAGCGTTTAGTCGTGCGTTTAAAGCCAAGTTTGCCACCTCACCCAATAGCTTGCGGCGAGGTCGGGAACGGTCTTTACTTCAATTTTAGAGCGCATTGGGCAACGCGTTCGCCCAATAACATACACGAAGATTTCTCGTCGTCTGAAAAACTATTTTTACTATCACTGCCTGCAACATGACTGGCGCCGTAGGGCGTGCCTCCACTTGTGGTAGCCGACAAAGTGCTACCCGCAAACGGAATGCCAACGATGACCATGCCGTGGTGCATTAGCGGTAGCATCATTGAAAGTAGGGTGCTCTCTTGGCCGCCGTGCATGCTGGACGTGGAAGTAAATACACCTGCTGGCTTGTCAACTAGGTTTCCGGCCATCCAAATCGGCGCTGTTTGGTCGAGGAAATATTTGAGTGGCGCGGCCATATTGCCAAAACGAGTTGGGCTGCCCATTAGCAAGCCGTCGCAATTATTAATATCATCCATGCTTACGTACAAGTCGCCTTCGTCTGGAATGGTTTCCTCCGTGGCTTCGCATACTGTTGACACGGGCGGCACGGTGCGTAACACAGCGTTACAGCCACTTACCGATTCTACGCCTCGCGCTAAAAGCCGAGCCAGTTGCGCAACGGAGCCATTTCGGCTGTAATACAACACTAATATATTTGCCATAAGTTATAGCGCTATAGAATGTCGATAATGCGTTCGATTGGTCGGCCAATGGCTGCTTTGCCATTGTGAACGACAATCGGGCGTTCAAGTAATTTAGGGTTGTCAGCAATTAACTGTGCCCATTGTTCATTGCTAAGTGTTTTGTTTTTAAGACCTAGCTCTTTGTAGATGGCTTCCCCTGTGCGCACAATATCAGTAGCAGGCACGCCTAAAAGTGCAATTAATTCTAAGATTTTTTCAGCGTTTGGCGGCGTATCTAAGTACTTAACGACTTCTACTTCAAGATCACGTTGCTCGAGTTCCGCCATGGTCGCGCGCGACTTAGAACAACTAGGGTTATGGTATATTGTAGTCATGAAAATAACATTTAATTCAAAGCGTACAATGTTAAGTGGCCTAGCCATGACTGGCAAGTTAAATAGCTTTTAGAGATGCTAACTAAAGTAAGCAATAAACTCGTTGATTATTCGATACGGCTTTACCCCTTATTAAAAACGATGCCACAACGCCTTAGCGCAGGGCGTTACTTTCGCGTAGCTTCTGCCTTGGCGTTTTCAACCTTGTTGGCGTTAGTGCCGTTGTTAACCGTTGCCTTTTCGACCTTGTCTTTGTTTCCGGTGTTTGAGCAATGGTCTAGTGCGATCGAGGCCTTTTTGTACCGAAATTTTGTGCCGCAATTGGGCAATCAAGTGCAAGTCTACTTACATGAGTTCAGTGCTAACGCAGGGAGCTTGACGGTTTGGGGTTTGATCTTTTTAATTATCAGCACCTTGTTTTTGTTGGCGACCATTGAAGATACCTTTAACGATATATGGCAAGTTAAAGCGGGCAGGCCTTTTGTGCAAAGGCTGCTGGTATATTGGGCTATGTTGACCTTAGGCCCGATACTGATTGCGATTAGCTTGTCGGTTTCTTCCTATCTGCTATCGTTGTCGGTGATCAACGATCAGGCTGTGCTGGTTGGTATTAAGTCGCATTTACTGAGTAGTTTGCCTTTTATTTTACAGTTGCTCGCATTCGTGTTCTTTTATTCCGTAGTGCCTTATTGTGATGTGCAATTTCGTCATGCCTTAGTGGGTGGCATTGTAGCGACAGTGTTATTCGAGCTTGCGAAAATGGGGTTTGGTTTGTACATCATCAATTTCAATTCTTATCAGCGAATATATGGCACGATTGCTATTTTGCCGGTGTTCTTGATATGGATATATTTATCTTGGTTGGTGGTGCTGATCGGGGCATATATCGCCGCCATGTTTGGTAATCGACAACTTGCGGATTGATTACCTGAACAATAAAAGCGACTATGATAGGCGTGTTGAACCAGTTACAAAGCCTGCTAGTTAAGGTAGGCTTATGTTCGCCTTACCCTTTTGGGTGGCTAGCTTTAGCTATAATGGTGGCGTATCCTTTAGAAAAGATAACGATTTAGCGATGAAAATTTTAACTCTACTAGTGGCTGGGATTTTTAGTCTTGGTTTAAGTAACTCACTTTTTGCAGAAACCTTACGTGATCCAGGCTTACATTTCTTTGAGGATACGTTTGGTGATATGCAAGAAGAGCTACAATTAACGGACGAGGAAGGGAAAACTGGGTTGCTAATCATGTTTGAAACAGACGAATGCCCTTGGTGCGTTCGCATGAAACAAACCGTACTGAACCGAGTTAAGGTTCAGGATTACTATAAGGCGAACTTTCGATCATTAACGTTAAATGCGGAAAGTAGTAATACGTTAGTGGACTTTGATGGGAACGAAACCACCGAAGCCGATTTTGCTTTGAAGTTACTGCGCGTTCGCGCTACGCCAGTGTTCGCTTTTTTTGCACCTAGTGGGGCTTTGTTGACTAAATTTACGGGTACAACTAAAAACGTTCAAGACTTTCTACTATTAGGGAAGTTTGTGGTGGAAGGGCATTATGCCAGCCAACGATTTAGTCAATATCGCCGGGCCCAACAAGGCTAATCTTAACTACTAGAGTAGCGATGGTGATAAGTAGATGGCTCTTGGGCTTTGCATTGCTGGCAAATGGTGTTTTGGTGTCAGCTTCGTTTGCTTTAGATGAGGTCTTCCCAGAACAGCTAGATCTATCGACTGCTTTGCGGATGAGCAAGGCATTGTCTCCAAGTTATTTACGTACGCAAACCTTGCTGTCGCGTGCAGAAGATCAACAGGCGTTAGTGGCACAACGCAAAAACTGGCAGGCCCAACTAGCATTAGAAGGTCGCAGCGCTAGCCGTGCTAATGGGCAGTCAAATTCCTTTGCAGGGGATAGCCGAGCAGAGTTACACCTTAGTAAGTTACTCTGGGACTTCGGTCAGTCACAGCCCGAGAAATTGGCTGCGCAGCAAGGCACTGAAGCGGCTGAAATGGCCATAGCAACGAATGCGCGTTTGCAACGAATTGAGGTGATGCGACGTTTTTTTGATGTGCTACTCGCTGATTACGCCTATACGGTAAAGGATGAGACGATGACACTCTCCTATTTAGCTTACTCCCGTGCTGACGATAAAAAACAGCGCTATGACAGTGTTTCAGAATTGGAAGTGCTAGAAAAACACAGCGATTACTTGCGCAAACTGGTGATTCGCAATAAAGCCCGGCAGCGACAAAGACGGTCAAGATTAGAACTCGGCCTAGCTATGGGGTGGCCGGATGCCAAGCCGAATCAATTAATCGAGCCGTCTCTTCTACCACTTAAACGGCCTTTCCCTGCGTTTGATCAGCTGGTGGCGATGGTGAGTGATTCTCATCCTAAACTTGCGCAATTAAACAAGCAAATGCAAAGTGAGCAGTCGCTTGGTCAGAGTGTATCGAATGCTTCTAAGCCGACACTCAATTTAGACTTGTACGCCGCTGAGTTCGAGCGCAATTACACATCGAAAGATCAGGCGCGGGCGGCGCTACGCTTGGAGTGGCCGTTGTTACCCAAGCAGTCTGCCTCTGAGCGTGAAATCGTGGTAAACGACAAAATAGCTGAGCTTAAAGCGCAAATTTTAGAGCTTCAATACCAGATACGTCGTGAGGTTCTATCTTGGGTACAGCGCTTGGAGTCTTTACAGCAAAGGGAGCAGCATAGTGATGTTGAAATTGAGTATCGAGAGCGTGCTTTAGATAAATCACGACTGCTTTATGAGCTTGAAGTACGTACTGAAATTGGTAAAGCGCAAACTCAAATGGCAGCGGCCTTATATGAACAAGCAAAAATTAAGTTTGAACGCGCCTTGGTATGGGAACAAATAGACTTAGCGCTTAATCGACCATTGAGAGAGGAGTTTTAATGAAAAAGTTATTTATTGCGTGTAGTCTAAGTTTGATGTTATCAGCGCCGACATTTTCCCAAGTGTTGAGCGACCAGATTGAGCAAGGCGGTTTACTGCAATTGACCGTTGGGGTGAGTGGAGAAGTGAAAGAAGTATTAGTGGCGCAGGGTGATCGAGTCAATAAAGGCGATGTGATTTTACGCTTAAATCAAGCCGTATTCGATTCTGCATTTGAAGCCGCTGTTTCTTTAGTGAAGTTGAGAACATCCCAAGTCCAGCTATTACAAGACGATTACGCTAGACAGCAAGCGCTGTATGAAGAGGGTTCGTTGTCAACCGTGCAGTTGCAAGAATCAGAAGTACAATGGCTAGAGGCCCAGTCTCGTTTGGCGTCTGCTCGTCATGCTAAAGCGCAAGCTGAGCATGACTTAGCCTTGAGTGTAATTCGAGCGCCCACGGATGGGGAGATCACAGCGATTGCACTACAGGGGCAGCGGGTTAATCTGCAAAGTGGCCCTACCGTGTTAGTAAAAATGAGCGCGCAATAGCAGCGAATCTTGAGTGCAATAAAAACCCCCGCATTAAGCGAGGGTTTCTATCGGCGCTAAATTCGAGATTTAGCTCGTCTAAATGCTTATTGCTTATTCATATCGCCCAGCAGGGTTCGGGATCTTGTAACGGTTTGAACCATAAGCAAGTACTGAATTCATCGGGTAGGCGCTGCCTGGTCCTTTACCGAAGACATAATGCAAACGGGTACCATTGCATATATTGTGACCACGCGCTTGTGTGTGCTCACGGCCTGTAGCGAACACTTCACCATTTGGACGAAGTACTTGTACAGGAACACTAGGTGCCTTAAACGCAGCTGGGATCAATACCACTAGACCGTGGTCAATCTCTGAAGTGGGTTTCCATAAAACACAGCTGCCTGAAGGAAAATTAGATGCCGATTCAAAAGCGCTAGAAGAGGTTGAAGCCGTTGTAGTTGTTCCAGCACCAGTCGCTGTATCGTTGTCGCTGCTACCACAGCCAGCGATTAACAAGGCAGCTGCAGATACACTAAGTAGTTTAGTTATTTTGCTCATATTGAAGGAAGTTTTTAGTTTAGGTTGAGGGGTTAAAATCGGGGAGATTCTAGCCGATTTTGAGCCTCATTTAAAGACGTAAAAGCGTAGCCTGAACGCCGGCATAACCGCCAGTGAACCAGCCGCTTCTTGGTCTTATATTGGACTAAGTTATTGAATACTGACGGCGCAGTATTTGAACTCAGGGATTTTCCCAAATGGGTCAATTGCTTCGTTGGTCAGCAAGTTAACCGCTGCCTCGTTAAAGCAAAATGGCATGAACACTTCCCCTGGCTGAACTTGCAGGCTAGCGTTGAGCTCTACCTGTAATTCTCCGCGTCTAGACTGTACGGTCACGATATCTCCGTTGGTAAAACCAAGCTTTGAGATGTCAGCCGGATTCATGTCAATTGCTGGCGTAGGTTCAATTTGATCTAAAACGTCAGCGCGGCGTGTCATCGAGCCAGTGTGCCAATGCTCTAGCTTACGGCCTGTCATCAATACGAAGGGGTATTCTGCGTCGGGAAGTTCGTCAGCGGTAATGAATTTGGCGGGTACCAATTTGGCCTTACCGTCTGCGGTCGGAAAGTCGTCAACAAAGACTACTTGCTGTCCGGGGTCATTCTCGTCTTTGCAGGGATAAGTCACGGCGTCGTGCTCGGTTAATCGGTCCCAACTGATCCCGCTTAAACTTGGCATTACACTACGCATTTCTTCGAATACTTCACCGATGCTTTGTTCAGGCCAGCCTAAGTCTAATTGCTTTGCCATTTCTTGAATAATCCACGCATCGGGCATCGCTTCACCTGGCGCATCAACGGCCTTGCGGCCACGTTGGACGCGTCGGTCAGTGTTGGTCACGCTGCCGTCTTTTTCTGGCCAGGCCGTGGCGGGCAGAATAACATCGGCAAACGCTGCCGTTTCAGTTAAGAAGATATCTTGTACCACTAAATGCTCTAGCGTTGCTAAAGCATTGCGAGCATGGTTTAGATTAGGGTCAGACATGGCGGGGTTTTCTCCCATCATATACATACCTTTGATCGTTCCAGCATCGATCGCGTGCATAATTTCAACAACGGTTAAGCCAGGCTTAGTGCTTAGCGCCGTATCCCAAACCTGTTCATATTTGGTGTTATGCTCGGGATTATCAACGCGTTGGTAATCGGGGTACATCATTGGAATAAGCCCAGCATCAGAGGCACCTTGTACGTTGTTCTGACCACGTAACGGGTGTAAGCCGGTACCGCGACGGCCAATCTGCCCAGTGAGCATACATAGGCTTATTAGGCAGCGAACATTGTCTGTGCCATGAATATGTTGAGATACACCCATGCCCCAGAAGATAATGGAGTTGTTCGCGGTCGCGTAGTCTCTTGCAACTTGGCGAATAGTTTGTGCATCAATACCGCAAATATCTTGCATGGCCTCAGGGCTGTACTGCGCGACATTGGCTTTGATCTCTTCAAAATTATTGGTGCGGTTAGCGATGAAGTCGTGGTCTAGCAGGTCTTCTTCGATAACGGTATGCAACATCGCGTTAAGCAAAGCAACGTCAGAATCCGGTTTGAACTGTAAGAAGTGGTCTGCGTGACGCGAAATGTCGATCTTGCGCGGATCGAGAACGACCAATTTAGCCCCCGACTTTTGTGCATTCTTCACAAACGTTGCCGCAACGGGGTGGTTGCCCGTGGTGTTGGAGCCGATGATGAGGATAAGATCAGCATGCTTTACGTCTTCAACAGGGTTTGATACCGCTCCAGAACCGATGCCTTCTAGCAAGGCCGCCACGCTTGAAGCATGGCAAAGGCGCGTGCAGTGGTCTATATTATTATTGCGAAAACCGGTGCGCACGATTTTCTGGAACAAATATGCTTCCTCGTTACTGCCTTTAGCCGAGCCAAAGCCAGCGAGTGACTCGTCTCCGTGTTGTTCTAGTATATTCTTTAAGCCACCACCCGCTGCTTTAAGTGCTTCGTCCCAAGAAACCGGACGAAACATCTTGCTTGGATCGGCAGGGTCGAAAAATTCATTCATGCCTTTAGGCACGCCCTCAATCCGTAACATAGGTTGGGTTAAGCGCTCTGGATGATGAATATAGTCAAAGCCATAGCGGCCTTTAACGCACAAACGGCTGAAGTTAGCGGGGCCATCGCGACCTTCAACCTTGACGATTTTGTTGTTTTGGGTATGGTAGGTTAGCTGACAGCCAACACCGCAGTACGGGCAGACAGAATCTGTTTTTTGCGTTTCCACCTTAACCGGTATTTCGGCTAGTTTGATATCAGTCTTGTTGATTAAAGCGCCTGTTGGGCAGGCCTGAACGCACTCGCCACAACCGACGCATGTGCTGTCACCGATTGCTGAGTCTAAGTCAAACTCAATACGTGTTTCACCACCTCTAGACGTTAAGCCAATCACTTCATTAACTTGAACGTCTGAGCAAGCGCGTACACATCGAGTACATACAATACACGCGCTGGCATCAAACTTAAAAGCAGGATGAGAGGTATCCTCATGGCGCATCACATTGTCGGTGAAAGGATTAGCACTTTTATCTAATTCAAGGTGCTTAGCCCATTTTGACAAATCATTTTCTTCAGAAAGTGAGCTTGCGTCCACATTTGATTGCAGTAGACTGATAACGCCTTTTTGCGCATTACGTGAACGCTCATTTTGACTGTGTACCACCATGCCTTCAGTGGGGGTGCGGCGACAAGATGGTGCGAGCACGCGTTCCCCTTCAATTTCCACAACACAGCTACGACAGTTCGCTTCAGCATCTTGTTTGGGGTGAAAGCACAAATTTGGGATGGCCACGCCGTTGCGCTTAGCCACACTTAAAATAGACTCGCCGGCTTCAGCAACACAAGGGTTACCATCTAAGGTGAAATTAACTTTAGCTTGATTAGTCATTAGCTGATCTCCTTTGGAAAGAAGCGAACTACGGATCGCAAGGGGTTAGGGGCGGCTTGGCCTAAGCCACAAATTGAAGCGTCTTCCATGGTGGTGCAGAGCGATTCAAGTAAATCGACATCCCATTTAGGTGCTTGCATAAGCTGCGCTGCTTTTTGCGTGCCAACTCGGCAAGGCGTGCATTGCCCGCAAGATTCATGTGAGAAAAACTGCATCGCATTGCGCGCAATATCGCGCGCTTTATCGTGTTGGGAAAATACCACGACAGCAGCCGAACCAATAAAGCAGCCATGTTTTTGTAAGGTGTCGAAATCCATGGGTTCGTCGGCTAGTAAGGCGGGCAAAATCCCCCCTGATGCACCACCGGGCATATATCCATAAAGTTCATGCCCATCAAGCATGCCGCCACAATATTCGTCAATTAACTCGCGCATAGAAATGCCCGCAGGGGCAAAATGCACGCCGGGTTTGTTGACGCGACCACTGATTGAAAACGAACGTAAGCCGACTCGGTCACGGCGACCGTGATCTGCAAAATAGCCAGACCCTTTACGCAACAAGGTAGGTACCCAAAACAAGGTCTCGCAGTTGTGTTCTAAGGTTGGTAAGCCATAGACACCGACTTCAGCGATGTAAGGAGGGCGTTGGCGTGGGTAGGCACGCTTGCCTTCAATAGATTCAATCATCGCGGACTCTTCACCGCAAATATAGGCGCCCGCACCACGGCGAATATCAAATGTAGGGAGATCAAAAGTAGCCCAGTCTTGTAGTTCTTTAATGGCATTTTCTAAGGCTTCGATGACTGCCGGGTATTCGTCGCGGACGTATAAAATACAGTTTTGTGACTCAATAGCCCAGCCCGCGATTAAAATACCTTCTAGTAGGGCATGTGGCTGTTGTTCAAGATATACGCGGTCTTTAAATGTGCCAGGCTCGCCTTCGTCGATATTTATGGCCATCCAACGTGGACTGGCTTGGCTGCGTAAAATATTCCACTTGGTAGCTAACGGAAAACCGGCACCGCCTAAACCGCGTAAGTTAGCGCCTTTCAATGCTTCAATCACTTCTTCAACGGTTTGTTCGCCTGCTAAAAGCGACTGAATGGTGCTGTAACCGCCTTCGTCCATGTAAGCTTTCATCGTTGACGGCAGGCTATCGGCGGTTATCTTTTGCGTGCTTACCGCGTTTTGGATAACATCTATTGTGGCATTTTCGATTGGGTATTGACCCACCACCGCTACCGGAGCGCCCGCACAGCGACCTACACACGGTACGCGTTGGATTCGGATATTAGGCTCGGTATAGCTCGCCTTTAAACTGTCGATAAGTGCTTCTGCGCCGGCGAGTTCACACGAGATAGAATCACAAACGCGTACTGTAATGTCAGCTGCCTGTTCGCCGTCTTGGGCGACGTCAAAGTGATGGTAAAAACTCGCGACCTCATGCACTTTGACTGGTGCGATGCGCAGAAGGTGTGCCAATGCTAATAAGTGGTCTAATGCAAGTTGCTTATATTTGTCTTGAATTAAGTGCAAATACTCAATTAGTAAATCGGCTTTCAGCTCTTTTCCTGCGAGAAGCGCCTCGATTTGCGTTAGCGCTTCGGGGTTAAGTGCTCGGCCCTTGTTCTTGCGGCGCGGTCTTTGCGATTTATTTTTATGCAACATGGATAACTAAAGTAGCGCCTACGGCGCGATTTGTGGTGCGGTGGATTATACGATTATGCGGTCAAAAGGGGCATCAAAGTGTTGTCTCCAAAGCGCCTGTTTTTGTTGTAACTGCAAAGCGGTCCAATCAAGGTATAGACCATTTTGAGTAATTGGTAGAACAATAGAATCCGCTAACCGTGAATTGGTTTACAAATTGTAAACTATTCGATTACATTATATGATTATTTGTATCTATTATGCGATGCTTGGTGAGCATTGCCACGGTGATGACATGGAGTTAACTAGGGTATAGCGGTTTGAGCTCGTTAAGTTGTGCGCCTTGGTTGGCTGACTTCAGTAGTGTTTGTAAGCCTGAGCCAAGCGCTGGCCAGCTAGATTTAGTATCCCAAGTTGATTTGTCTGTGGAAAATAGGTACTGCTTTAACTTGTCTATTTGTTCATTCGCTTCATGTAAACCCAAACTAGTTAGTTGTGATTGCAACGATGAATTAGGCTGTTTAGCGTGGCTAGACATATGCCGGTCTAAAGCTTGCAAAGCTTCATACGTCGCCATCGCGTCATTAGACTGAGCGTGTTGCTTCACCTGATTGAATAAGTATTGTTGGCGTTCTGCCGTTTTGTCGAGTGTGTCGCTAGCGTGTTTAAGGGCTGTTGTAGAGTGTCTTCTTAGCAAGAAAATAGTGCTAAGTAGCCAGCCTAGTAGCGAGCTAATGGCAATCCATTTCCAAGCAGAGTGCGTTTGGCTTTGAAGGTCGCTAGGTTGATTGAGTGATGTAATTGATGTGGTTTGTGTATCTAGGGGTAGGCTATTTGTGGGCGCAATTGCCGTACCATCAATCTGTGGTTCGCTAGCAGCAGGGTTTCCAGTCGCCTTGGTAACAGTAAAACTAGGCAGTTTTAATGTGGCGGTTTCTTGTCTGTTGGCGGCGATATTCCACCAAGTGACTCCGAGTTCAGGCAGGGTAATGTCGCCCTCAACCGATGGAATTAACACGATGGTCAAACTCAATTTACCAAGAACGTCCGTTTTATTTGATTGATTGCTAAGCACGGGATCATCTGGATAAACGCCAATGCTGTCTGGTAAGGCATCCATTTGAATGCCGGGCAACTGCTCGGCTAGCAATCCGACTGCATCAATATCTATCTTTAGATTTATTGGGTCACCCACTTTAAATTGGCTTTGTGACAATGGTTCAGCACTTAATGTTAAAGCCTTAGCTGGGAGCCAAGTGCTGCCTGTGTAGGTATCAATAGGCGGTAGTATTTCTCGATGTAATGGTGGGGTTTGTAAATTAACAGCTTGACCAAAAAAGGGCTCGAAATAACCGGTTATTGAGTTGTTGTTACGCTGGCGAGCGACTTGTCCTTGAAACTGAATAGGAGCAACACTTAACGAGCCACTTTTAAGCGGGGTAACGGCAAAATGCCGTTCTACCACTTGCCAAGTTCGGCCGTTTATATTTTCTTGCGAAGTGATGTCCGTGCCAAGCGTATTGACCATGGCATTTTCAATTTGCGGCGAGACTAATTGCCCTTGTTGTAAGGTATTGTTGTGGCGAATCTTTACCTTAAGGGTTAATTGCGACTGCACATAAGCTGGGCCTGCATTTACCCATTGCGCTGTAAGATGGACGGGTTGTTCATTCTGTTGCTGCGCTGATGCTTTGTTTACTTGAATCTGAATAGCCGAGGTTTTCTCATTGCCGACAGTCAAACTTGGAATGATCAAACGGCCGTGTTGTTTCGCCTGTAGCAACAGGTTGAGCTTTACTTCTTCGCTAGATTGACCATTAACGATTGAAACGCGTCGTTCCTTGCTGCGGTGAATGATGTTGAAGTCTTGACTCAGCGGGGTTAAGTCAAAGTTTTCAAACGGGGTTTGACTGGTTCCGTTTAGGGCTAATTGAATGGTTTCGCCAAGGTTAAATTGGTTTTTGTTGACACTCGCGGTGAGTGCCCAAACTGGATGGGCTGCCACTATTAGAGCGCTTAAGAATAGATGTTTAATGCAAGAGATAAAAGACTTCATTGGGTTGCTTGTTGTTGTCTTTGCTGGTGTTGAACTTTGAATTTGCGTTTTAATAAAGCACCCGGATTGTCGGGTAGTTTCCTTAGCCACTGTTCCAAGGCTTGTTGTTCTTCAGACTGTAAAGCCTGCGCGATGCTTTCAACTTGTTGTTGGTCTTGTGCTTCAGATTGCTCAGCGGACTGAGTTTCATTCTCTTCGCCTGCTTGCTCGTCAGTCTCAGCATCTTCATCTTGCTGCTCAGACTTCTCTGCATTATTTGCATCAGTTTCTTGTTGCTCTGACTCAGCATTGCTGTCTTGCGAATTATCTTGTTCGCCTGACTGCGAATCGTCAGACTGTTGCTCAGCTTGGTCACCTTGCTGGCTTTCTTCACCGCTTTCATCTTGTTGCTCAGATTGTTGGTCTTGCTGAGACTGTTGTTCAAGTAGTTTCTCGATAATGTCTTTGTTGTGCTTAGCGTCACTTGAAGCAGGGTCGAGACTTAAAGAGGTATCATACGCTGCAATGGCTTGTTCATACTGCCCTTGTTGCGCATAGGTATTGCCTAAATTGTAGGCTGAAGTGGCATCCTCTAAACCCTCTAACAATTCAGCGGCAACTTGGTAATCTTGCTTTCGGTAGGCTGCGGCTCCTTGCCAAGGTTTTGATTGATCACTCTGAGCCGCCAATGCAGAATCGAATTGCCCTTGCTTGAATTGCTTAGCGGCTTGTTGATCTTGTCGTTGCCATAAGTCTTGCCAATTAAGCGCGTAGCTAGTTTGCGGCGTCAATATTACACAGACGAGACCCATGCTGAGCAACCAGCCTTTGCGAAACAGTAAACTAGCAAATGCCAATATAAGGGCTAATAACCACGCGCCTTGATCTTGGTATTCCTCAGCACCAAATTGTGTTGCAGCCGATTGTTGCTTGCTAAAATTAAGCGCAGCTCTTCTCTGCAAAAATGTGTTTAAAGCGTTGACGTCAGTCTTTCCTGCTACAAGGTGCGAATAGATACCGGCCCCCGTTTTGGCGATGGCTTGTAGCAAGCTCGAGTTAGCGCTGTCTTCAACATTGACAGAAATGACCGATACATGAATATTTTTTGCGGCCAGCTGTTGTGCAGTTTGTAAAGAAAGCGGGGATGCCGTATCGGTAATCAACACAATTTCTTTATATCCTAAGGAAGGCTGATCTAATAGCTGTGCTGCAGTTTCAAGGCCGCGATCAGTGCGGTTGCCTGCGGTGGGCAAAGTATCCATCTCAACGGCTTTGAGCAGATTTAAAATCGTATTATGGTCGTCACTCAGTGGTGATACTACAAATGCATCGCCAGAGTAGATAACCAGTGCTTGTAGTATAGCTGGGGCAGATTGTATTAAGTCTGCGGTTTTAAATTTAGCGCGGGCAAACCGAGATGGAGCTAAGTCGGTGTTATTCATGCTTTGCGCTAGGCCTAATACCACTACGCGGGCGTTTTGGGGCTCTACCAGCGGGATAGGCTTTTTTTCCCAGCTTGGCCCTGCTAAGCCAATAGCGAAAATGCCGAATAAACAAAACAGCGCAATGGATGTCACTAACGCGGTGTTGTGGCTTGTGGCTGTTGCTTTTCCGTCTGCGTGGTCGACAATCGCTTCGAGTAAGTGTGGGTCGCAATGCGCGCTTAATTCAACACTGCTGCGTTGCTGTTGATACCTAAGCCAAAGTATCGCGGCAACCACGGGCAATAATAATAAAAACCATGGCCGTATCAGGTGAAAGTGCGTTAAAAAGTCTGTCATCCGTGCGCGGTTGTTTGGTTTAGCTTAGTTAGCATCGCGCTAATACTTGGGATGAGCATAATCAACAAAGCAAGTAACATCGCTAAGCTGCCCGGCCAATAATATAATTCCTTAACGGGGCGTAAGCTTTCTACTTCTTCAGCGACGGGTTCAAGTTTGTCGATATATTGGTATATCTGCGCTAAGGACTTCGCGTCAGTCGCTCTAAAATATTGTCCCCCCGTTTGTGTTGATATTTTTTGCAAGGTCGCTTCGTCGATGCCAGATCGACGTGTGCCGAACGCGCCAACGTAATCGGTGCCAACGCCAATGGTGTAAATCTTTAAGTCTATCTGCTTGGCTAGCTCGGCAGATTGTTCAGGTGCAAACTCTCCAGCAGTATTATCACCGTCTGTGAGCAAAATAAGGATCTTGCCGCCGTCTTCACGGTCGCGCAGTCGCTTTACCGCCAAGCCAATCGCGTCTCCAATGGCGGTTTTGTCGCCTGCTAAGCCAATAACTGATTCAATTAACTGAGTCTTTACCGTACGCCGGTCTAAAGTCAGTGGGGTTTGTAAATAGGCGTTGCTGCCAAACAAAATAAGCCCCAAACGGTCACCAATTCGTCTATCAATAAAATCCCCCGCTACCCACTTTACCATTTCTAATCGATCGCGGCGCTGTCCGTTAATGATCATGTCTTTTTGCTGCATGCTGCTAGATAAATCGACCGCTAGCATCAGGTCACGTCCTTCAAGGGGTTGGGCAATCGGTTCACCGACCCATTGCGGTCTAGCAACAGCAAGTACCAGTGCGCTCCACGCCAATGCATACAACACCAACTTAACAATTTTGCGGCGATTATTACGCTGTTGGTTTTGGACGTCATTATTCAGTTGGTCAAAAAACGGGACTTTGATCGCACTAAATACTTGTTTGGCGGCAGGCAACACAAAATACACTAACAGCGGTAATGGCAAGCAGAATATAGCCCAGTGCCAAGCAAATTCAATCATACGGCTCTTACTGTCTGCCTAGCGGGATAATGAATTTGAATCCAAGCGCGGCAGGCTTCAATAGTCGAATGACTAAGTTGTTTGGGGTTGGCTTGGTATGCGGCTTGTTGTGATTGAGTGATTAAATCTGAATCGAATCGATCAGACTTAACCGGTGTTGACGACAAAAACTCTTTCCATTGCCTTTGGTCAAACGCTGCAATATGGTTATCAGGAAAGGCTTCTCGTGCCACCCGTTTCATCAATAGGGCTAGTTGATGATGTCCCCAGCTGGCGGGTTGCGACTCCGCTTGCTGAGCAATGTGGTCAAGTTCAGCCATTGCTCGCTGTTTCATTTTTGCGCGGCACCGTATGCTTGCAACCAAGCTGAAAAGGTAAAATACGAAGCCGAACAACAATACCGCCAAAAGCCACCACCCCGGTGCAGGTGGCCACCAATGCGGGTCTACCGGTATATGAATGTCCTTTAGCTGGGCTAGTAGTGCTGTAGTTTGCTCGTCCATGTTTAATGGCCAGCTAAGAGCTTAGCTATATCGTGTTCTGTGCTGACATGTACCAGCGCTTGGCCCATCTTCTCGAACAGGGTTTTTAGTTCATTGCAGTGATTTTCAAATCGAACCACTTGCTGTTGCTGATCACTTTTTTGGGTAAAGACTTTGAGCCGCCGCGTGCCATCACTAAGTGGAACGTTACGCCCCAGCGGTAGCATTTTTTCTAGTGGGTCAAATAGGTGGAAAGCAACGATGTCAGTATGTTGTGCAAGTCGAAATAAAGGCTTGTTAAAGTGCTCGATGTCTTGGTAAAAATCACTTAGTAATATAATAGTGCTGCCAGTAGGGGCGCTACGGCAGGCTTGTTCTAGCAGTTTACTCAAGGAGGTGTTTGGTGCAGGTGCTTGTACTGTTTGAGAAGGCACTGCGGCAGTTGCATTTGCTAAGGCCTGCAACACTTGCATGGTGTGGTTGCGGCCACCTCTGGCGCGAACGTCAGTTGAGCCTTCGGGCGTTTGTAACAAGCAGCCGATGCGGTCACCTCTTTTTATGCCTGAGAATGCCAAACAAGCGCCGATGCGCGCTGCGACGACTGATTTAAACGCGTTGCGGGTGCCAAAGTAAAGTGAGGGTGAGAAATCACCGACAATTAAAATAGGGCGGTCGCGCTCTTCAATAAATACTTTGCTATGCGTTTTGCCGCTACGTGCAGTAACTCGCCAGTCAATATTTCTAATATCGTCGCCTTCGGTGTAGGGGCGCGTTTCCAAGTAATCCATACCTCGACCACGAAAATGCGACGCATACTGCCCGGATAAAAACGTCCGCGATAATTTTCTAGCGCCAAGGTTTTGTTTTGCGACTTGTTGCCCAAGAGCAGCGAGCTCACTAACGGTGGCGACAAGTCCTCGTTGAGTGTGAGATTTATCTGCAGCTAGAGCGCTGGTGCTGGTCGCCATGATGAAAGATGAACTTAAGCGACGGGCACGCTATTGAGCAGCTCGTCGATAAATTGATTGGCATCAATCCCTTGTGCTTGGGCTTCGTATGACAATATAAGCCGATGGCGTAGCGCATCGTGCGCAATGGCTTGCACATCGTCTGGCGAAACAAAATCATTGCCAGCTAACCAAGCCCGCGCACGCGCGGTGCGGTTTAGGGCTAAAGTGCCACGCGGGCTAGCACCGTATTCGATCCAATCGCTTAAGCCTTCATTGTATAACGCAGGTTGTCGTGTAGCATGCACAAGGTGCACAATGTATTGTTCCACGGCTTCGCTCATATGCGTGCTCAATGCCATTTGTTTTGCTTGCGCTATTAATTCAGCACTGAGCAGTTGTTCGCTTTGCGTAGCGCCAGTTTCACTGGCTTCTTTTTGAGTTAGCCTGAGTATCGCCAGTTCGTCAGTCGCGTTGGGGTAGTCAACCAATACGTGCAGTAGAAAGCGGTCTAATTGCGCTTCTGGTAATGGGAAGGTGCCTTCTTGTTCAATGGGGTTTTGCGTTGCCATGACCATAAACAAAGGAGGCAGTTCATGGGTAGTCTGACCGATAGTAATTTGCCGCTCGGCCATGGCTTCTAACAGCGCAGACTGCACTTTAGCTGAAGCGCGGTTTACTTCATCAGCTAAAATAATATTATGGAATAGCGGGCCTGCTTTAAATTTGAAGTCGGCTTTTTCTGCTTGGTAAATCTCGGTGCCAGTTAAATCAGCAGGCAGCAGGTCTGGGGTGAATTGAATCCGCTGAAAATCACCCTCTATGAAATCAGCTAACAGGCGAATGGCACGGGTTTTAGCGAGGCCAGGTGCGCCTTCAACTAGTAAGTGACCGTCAGAAATTAAGGTGATAAGCAGTCGATCAACCAAGCTAGGCTGGCCGATAATAAGTTGACGCAAGGCGTCACGGGTTTCAATAAAACGCTGCAAAACAGGGTTATTGGCGCTTTCGGAGCTGAGTTCGTGTTGTTCTATGGCTGGTTCTTTCACGGTACAAGTGTGATTTAGGCTTATTGTGTTGAAATTTGGTTTTTACCTCGAGAATTTCAAGGTGTTGCATCAATAATTTTATTTGCCTTAAGCGAGTAGCGAAATTGACTCAGCTTGGGCTTACGGCAAAGCAACGGTTTTATTGTCTTCCTTTATCCAATGGCCGATCCCTCGGCTGACATTATATACTTTAGCGTAACCAACTTGTTCGCTTAACCAATTAGCAACCACTTTGCTGCGAGTGCCCTGCAAGCAAATTAAACCGATAGCTTGGTCTTGCGAAGCTAAAGCACTGACTTGCTTCAACCAGTTCGCTGCATCATGACCACCGTTTGCGTTAAAGAAGGTAATTGGGTGACTGTCTTCAACGACACCCAATGATTGCCATTCGTCTGGTGTGCGGATGTCAATTAAGGTGGTTCCTTTGGCTATTAATTGTTTTAACTCTTCGTTGTTGATATCAATGACTTCGGCAGACACGGCGCCGATAGGTAGTAGAACCAACAACAGGCTAGCTTTAGCTATAAATCTTAGATAATGAAATTTCATGCTGTTATGACTCTGCTACGATAAAAATGTTCGCTAAACAGTGATTATACCTTGGCCGATCACCAAAGTGATTGGAACCGCTATAGGAAATCGCGCAGAGGTGAAGTTTAGAAACGAGTGATTGGCAATAGCCTGTGTTTTGTTGTCACTGATTGCGTGACTTTTCGTAAAGCTACGGGTATAAGAGCGGCGATGAATATTTTGTTAAGCAATGACGATGGCTACCTTGCGCCTGGATTGACGGCTTTATACGATGCCTTAGAGAATTTAGGGGCGATTACTGTGGTTGCGCCAGAGCAAAACCATAGTGGTGCAAGTAACTCGTTGACCTTAACGCACCCGTTGCGACCTACTCAAGTTGCCGAGAACCGATATGCAGTTAATGGTACGCCAGCCGATTGCGTTCATATGGCTTTGACCGGCTTACTTGATGTCGTGCCCGACATGGTGGTATCGGGAATTAATGCAGGGGCTAACTTAGGCGACGATACCTTATATTCCGGTACGGTGGCTGCCGCCATTGAGGGTCGCCACTTAGGCTTGCCGACTATTGCGGTTTCTTTGGCAGGGCGAAAAGAACAAAACTATGCCGCAGCAGGAAAAATTGTGGCTAACATTCTGACAAGAATGCAGCAAAAACCAATCGCTGCTGATACCATTTTGAATATTAATGTGCCGGACTTACCTTATGAACAAATCAAAGGCGTACTCGCCACTCGACTAGGCCGAAGGCACCCATCAGAACCGATGATCGAAGCAAAAGACCCGCATGACAGAGCCGTTTACTGGATAGGCCCCGCAGGTAAGTCTGATGATGGAGGAGATGGTACAGATTTTGGTGCGATTCGCGCAGGCTATGCATCAATAACGCCGCTACAAATTGATATGACGCGCCATGCCCAAGTTAGTCAATTAGCGCAGTGGTTAGATAACTAATATGAATGCGACTTCAAGAGCAGGCGTGGGGATGACGTCAATGCGCACGCGTCAGCGACTAGTTGAGCGCCTGCGCACCAGTGGAATTAGTGATGAAGCAGTGCTTGCTGTGCTTGAACAAACGCCTCGCCATTTGTTCCTGGACGAAGCCTTAGCGCACCGCGCTTACGAAGACACACCGCTGCCCATCGGGCACAACCAAACTATTTCGCAGCCGTATATGGTGGCCTTGATGACGCAACTCATCGGTGCGAGTAATGGCGGCGTGAAACGAATATTGGACATTGGTACTGGCTGTGGTTATCAAACCTCTATTTTGTCGCAACTCACTACTTGGGTGTTCACGATAGAGCGCATCGCTGAGTTATCAGCGGACGCACAGCAACGCTTGCAAAATTTAGGATATACAAATATCTCTTATAAAGTAGGCGATGGTTACGAGGGCTGGCCTAACAAAGCGCCCTTTGACGGCATCATTGTTGCGGCGGCGCCGCCGACGGTACCTGAAGCCTTGAAGCAGCAATTGGCGATTGGCGGCAAACTGATCATTCCGGTGGGTTCAACAGAAAGACAGCACCTTAAATTGATCGAACGCAGTCACTCAGGGTTTAATGAACAAGTCATTTCAAATGCCAAGTTCGTTCCCTTAGTGAGTCATGGATAATCTTCACATTTAATACAATGAAAATATTTACCTCGCTTTACGACATCGTGTTGCAATGGTCAAAACATCGATTAGCTGAGCGCTATTTAGGCATTGTTAGTTTCGCTGAATCGTCTTTCTTCCCTGTACCAGTAGTATTAATGATGGCGCCAATGATGGTGGCTCGGCCCGAGCGCCGTTGGTGGCTTGCCGCCTATACTACAATCACATCTGTGCTCGGCGGTATCGCTGGTTATCTGATTGGCGTCTTTTTGTTTGACTCGGTTGGTCAGAGTATTATCGAGTTTTATCACGCAGCCGATAAATTTGAGCAACTGAAAGACTGGTTTTCGCAATACGGCGTGTGGCTGGTGTTGTTGGCAGGCGTGTCACCCATTCCCTATAAGCTAGTAACTATTACTGCGGGTGCGCTCGGTTTAGCATGGCTGCCGTTTGTGGTGGGCTCGCTCATAGGCCGCAGTATGCAGTTTTTCTTCGTTGCAGGCATCGTCCATTTCGGCGGTGAAAACCTTGAGAGCAATATTCGCCGTTGGTCTGAATGGCTGGGTTGGGGTGTATTGGCCTTAGCCGCGGTTGTGGTAGCGGTTGTTAAGTTTTAACGTTTACGGCAGAAACTACCAAAGCTCACTAAGTACAGTGATGCTAGTCTAAGTCAGCTATCAGGTTTTTCAGATAGGCGATCCGCGCATTCATTTCTTCTTCAAGGTGGCGTATTTCGTCATTAATAACTTCTTTTTGCTCATTGCGAGAGTGCTTGCCTTTAACCACAAGAGACAGCTCGCCAATCACTTTATTTAAAAAAGGTGAAATCTCATGCACTGTTTCAGTTTGATTACGACCGCCATCAGTCACGACCATTTTCTCGGCGCGACCGAATTTGAATTTCTTGCTTACGGGCAATAACGACCCTTTTTGCCGTTTGTAGACGATACGTAGTATGTCGACATTATTGATATGTTGTAGCGAATATCGCGATATTTGACTTGGGTTGCTTATTCCCATTTGCGTCAGCGCAGGATAGTCAGCCATGATGTGGTCTCGTTAAATTAATTTGGCGGCCACTATAGAATAAGCCACTACTTCATACAAGCTGCTTTACAGGTTACTAGTCTAGCTAAGTTCGAAATGGTGAAATAAAACTATGGTGCATAGCAGGGGCTAATGAGACGGAACATCTACTTTCTTTGTCAGTTTGTCCTGTATGCAGCACGAACCTTACTATTGTGTAGCGCTGGGCCTTTAGGGGCAATTACTTAACTGTTACGGATTTTCTCCACCAAGGCGGTGGTTGAATTTGGATATTTAAATTCAATGGAGTGAACTTGTCCACCTGAGTGATTGACTTCATCAAAGCCCACTATTTTTTCTACTGGCCAGTCGCCCCCCTTAACTAAGTGGTCGGGTTTAATAAGTTCAATGAGTGCTAAAGGCGTTGGTTCGTTAAAACTGCACACAGCATCAACGCAGGCTAAAGAGGCCATGACGGCCATGCGATCATCAAGCTTGTTAAGTGGTCGATCTGGGCTTTTGCCGAGTGACCGAACAGATTGGTCACTATTGAGTGCAACGATCATCGTCGCACCTAGCGACGCAGCTTCTTCCAAATAGGTCACGTGACCGCGATGGAGTAAGTCGAAGCAGCCATTGGTGAATACCAGAGGTCGCTTGCTGTTGTTTAGCCAGTGCTCAATCGCATTCTTGGTAGCCAGTATTTTGTTAGCGTGTTGGCTTTGCACTGCGCTACATGATGAGGTTGGTTAAGAATTTTGTGACTTAAACGGGCGGCATGAAGACTTTAATAATGCGCGAAACGCCACTGACCTTTTTAGCTAATTCAACGGCAGTTTCGCCTTCAACTGGAGTCACAATGCCAAGTAGGTGAACGACTCCACGCTCAGTGATGACTTTAATGTTGGTCGAGTCCACTTGCTTGTTTCGCACTAGTTCAGTTTTCACTTTAGCGGTGATCAATGAGTCGTTTGCGCGGCTAGTTAAACTGCTTTTTCCTGCCAGTTCGAGTTGATTAACTACTTGAGCAACGCCTTGGTAGCTATTAGCAATGTCTTCAATTTTGGACTTTTGTGCTTCACTGGCTACCTCGCCCGAGAGAAGTACGACGCCGTTGAGTGCAGTGACACTTACATGCACCCCTAAACCGAGATCTTTATCCTTAAGGACTTCACGTTTGATGCTCACTTCAGCCAAGTTATCATCAATAATCGTGCCCATGGTACGCCGCTCTTTGATGAGGTCAATAGCAGTGACAGTGATCACGCCAATCGCGGCGGGAATGCATGCTGTCAGCAAGGCGAAGGTGCCCGCTAAAACAGAGGTACGGGCAATAGACATAACATTTAGCGTTGGTTTCATCATGGTTCTCCAAATAGTTGATGATCAATTAGATCGCATAAACAGTGAATGATCAAGCCATGCACTTCTTGTATACGAGCGGTTTCATTGTTTGGTACGCGCAATTCTATGTCTGAGCTTGTTTTGATGGATGCCATTGTGCCACCATCTTTGCCGGTAAGTAATAGGCACGACATACTGCGAGCGTGAGCGGCTTTCATCGCCTCTATAATGTTGGCGGATTGGCCAGAGGTGCTAAAGGCGATCAGCACATCATTTGAACGACCTAAGGCTTCAACTTGCTTACTAAATACTTCAGCATAGCGGTAATCGTTGGCGATAGAGGTGAGCGTGGAAACGTCGGCGCTTAAACTTACCGCGGGTAAAGGGCGGCGCTCCATATTCATTTTGTTTAATAATTCGCTAGAAAAATGCAAAGAATCAGCGGCTGAACCACCGTTGCCGCATATCAATATCTTACCGTCTTGATTGATGCAATCCGTTAGCATTGTGGCAGCCTTAGCGATATCGTCTTGTAGAGAATCAAGTGAAGCTTCCAGTGCGGCCAGACTGCGCTTAAAATGTTGTTCGATGCGAGTTTGAGGACTTATCATTAAGCTGTTTCTACATAGGTTGGTTAGCGATATTTGCTATTACGGCAGCTAAATGTTTCTCAGTGAGTGGCTTTAGCTAAAAGCATCTTTAATCCACTCAATTTTAACCTGTTTTATGGGCCCGCTGAGCGCAATTACGTCAAATCTACAAGAATCGAACACATCGTTTCGGTGCTGCATGAAATGTTCGGCTGTGTTGATGAGCTTTTGTTGTTTACGCTGGTCGACGCTTGCAGCACCGCCACCAAATTGGTTGCTGTTGCGATAGCGTACTTCAATGAAGGCCCAACATTGCTGGTCTTTCATGATTAGGTCGAGTTCGCCATATTGGCAGTGATAATTTTGCTCGACCAAAGTTAGCCCTTGTTTGAGTAAATAGTCTCTAGCGAGTAGCTCGGTGTGTTGGCCTACCGTCCGCGTTGTGGTGCTTTTTGTTGAGGTGGAACTCGCTGTGTTAAGCAATTTATTGAGCGCTTGCTTGAACACGGATACCATCTTGTGTGAACGTACCCCATGCAGAGCGATGTTTTAGGTTGCGGTGCGCATCTAAGCGCAGCGTCATGGTTTTGCCAACAAACTGTTGCCAAGGGTCGGCTTGCAGCCGCGCAATAGTTGGAATCACTTCGTACGCCGCATAACCAAGAGCATATAGTCTGTCGAGACTAGACCCACCATATTTTAAATTGCCGCGGCTTTGGGCCACTAGAGAGGGTGCGCTTGACTTTGTTTCGTCGCTTGCCGCGTCGTCGCTAGTAATCCTGGGGTTTAAGCTGTCCAGCAGCCAAGGTAGATCGGTAAAGTTAAGGCCATTTAAGTCAGCATCACTGATCTTACTGAATTTGCCTGAAAACACACTTGAGGTTGCGTAAAGCGGTAGGTCGTGAGCGCGATAAAATTTAAGCAAAGGAACCAATTTACGTGCGTCTGCAGCAGAAGCTGCCAAGAAAATAACGTCAATATCGTCGCGTCTGCGCACACTGGCTTTCAAGTTTCGGCCGAGTAATTGTTGCAGTCGCGCGTGACGCACTTCGCTGTCGTTGATGGTGAGTAGGTTTTTTACAGAAAGACTCACGTCTTCGTCGTGGGTTAAGAATCTAGATTCAGACTTAACCTTGCCGCCTTTTTGCGAAAAAGCCTTTGTAAAAGCAGCGGCTACGCGTTCTCCCCAAGCATTGTTTTTACGCAACACGGCCGCACTGCGAAAGCCATTTTGGATGGCGCGTTCGGCAATCGCTTGTGCGTCTTGCTCTGGTGAAAGCCCCACACCCCAGGCGTTTTGGTGAGGGCTGTCTTCTGGTAACGAGCCAATAAATAAAGTCGAGACAGGTAGGGTCGGTTCAGCGTGTAATGCTTGTACAGCCTGACGTCCGAGGGGGCCAACTACAAAATCGGCGCCGTCGTTTACGGCCGATTGATAGTACAATGGGCTAAGTGCAAACTCATCCCCAATGTCATAGATACGCGATGAATTTTGTCCAGTGGCGTCACGTTCGGCATCTTGAAAGCCTTGCTTGAACGCTTCAGTTGCCCGGCCTAATCGCGAGGTTAAGGGAAGTAATAAGGCAATAGAGTTTGCATTGCCTGTCTGAATTAAGTTTAGCTGAGCATCAAATAACTCCGCTGTCGCAGGGTGAGCAGGGTTGCGCTGGCGCCAACTGAACCAAGCTGTTTCGTTCATATCGCCGTCACGCATTTGTTCAATTAAGTCAACCCAACCAGACAAATCGGTGTGATTGATAGTGCGGCTTAGCTGATACAATTGCGGTTTGCTAAGTTGTAACATTAAAGCATAGAGCTTCATTAAGTTGTCGTTAGCGGTTTCCCCGCCGAGTAAGTCACTCAGTTGTAGGCGGGTTTCAATGGCTTGTTCTGCTTGCCCCTGAGAGGTAAAAATAGTGGCTTTTAGCTCTAAGGCTTCGTCGTTTAAATGCGCAGGAATGTCTTCAGCTCTTAGTGCATCGAGTAATTGCTGCGCCGCGATTGAGTCGCCAGACAAAAACTTGAAATGTGCCTTGGTTAATTGGTATTCAATGGCTTGCTCAGGATTAAGCTGTTCCAAGTCAATTTGCGAAAGTATAGATTCCGCTGTTGAAATATGGTTTTGACTTAAAAAGCCTTTGCTTGCAGCTAATAACAATTCATTGCGAAGAATTGGGTCGTCTTGCGTTTTTGCGCGCTCGACGAGTTCCCAAGGGTCTACTTGTTCTAGTGCAGATTGCTGGATTAAGGCATCGTCCTCGATTCCGCTTGCGGTCGCCGCTTCGATTTGTTCTAAGGTGGCGCTGTCGGTTGGCTCTTTAGAATCAGTGTCGGTAGAGTTATTGGTTTGAGTTGGCTCAACAACCTCTACATCGGGTAGAGATGTTTGCGAGCTTTGGCAGGCCGCTAGGCCCAGCCATAATAAACCGAGTATTAATAATTTAAACAAGCGCTTGCGAGCCATAAGGAACCTTGCCACAATCTAGGCTAAATGAGAAGCGCAAGTATACGGTAGCCGACGATGAACAGCAAAGCAGGGAGTCTTTATATTGTTGCTACGCCGATTGGTAATTTAAGTGACATTACCTATCGGGCGGTAGAGACAATGAAACTGGTAGATCGACTTCTTGTCGAGGATACACGGCACTCACGTACCTTGCTAGATCACTATGCTATCCGTACGCCAGTTACTGCATTTCATGAGCATAATGAAGTGAAGCTTATTCCTGTTATGATTGACGCACTACGTGCTGGTGAGTCCATTGCGCTGATTAGCGATGCTGGAACGCCGCTGGTCAGTGACCCTGGGTATAAATTAGTCAATCAGGCGCAAAAAATGGGTTTGCAGGCGCAAACTATTCCAGGCCCTTGTGCAGCGATTGCGGCTTTGTCTGTAGCGGGTTTGCCGACAGATCGGTTTACGTTTGAGGGTTTTTTGCCAGCGAAGGCTGGTCAACGCAAATCAGCATTAGAATTGCTTCGACATGAAAAGCGAACGATGGTTTTTTACGAAGCTAAGCACCGAATTATTCAAAGCTTAACTACAATGTCTGAAGTGTTTGGAGCTAATCGGCAGGTTGTGGTGGCGCGAGAGTTAACCAAAAAGTTTGAAACCGTCATTCGTGACCCAATAGAGCAGGTTATTGCAGTGCTGTCTAATTCCTTAGAGCAACAAAAAGGCGAGTTTGTAGTGTTGATAGAAGGATTAGAGCATGAGCCTGAGGAAGTCGATTTAAATGCGATGCTAAGCATCCTGTTGCAAGAAGTGAGTATTAAGCAAGCAAGTCGCTTAGCGTCACAGCTTAGCGGGGTTGGTAAGAATCGGTGTTATGAAGCAGCCATTAAGCTAAACAAACAAGAAGTCTAAGACGGTAGACGAAAAACAAGATAATTAATAATGAATCGATATTGGAACGCGCGAACGCAGCAGCTCAGCCCCTATGTGCCTGGTGAGCAGCCGCAAGATAGAAACTATATTAAGCTCAACACTAATGAAAATCCTTACCCGCCATCGGCAAAAGTAAGGCAGGCAATACATGACGCCGTGGACAGCGGTTTACAGTTATATCCAGACCCAAACTGTGTCGAACTAAAAAAAGTTATCGCTAACACGTGCCAGTGCAGCGCTGACAACGTTTTTGTGGGAAACGGCTCTGACGAGGTGCTAGCGCATATCTTTGCTGGTCTGTTTGCGCCAGATCAAGCCCTGTGGATGCCAGATATCTCTTATAGCTTTTATCCGGTTTATGCCAAGTTGTATGGGCTAAAAACTCAGTTAGTGCCGCTTGATGAGGCATTCCAAATTGATTTAAGCCAATTTGAAAATAGTAATGGCGGCGTTATTTTTGCTAATCCGAATGCCCCTACTTCAGTAGTGCAGCCTCTTGCGCAAATAGAAGCTTTTTTACAACGCAATACGGATTCAGTCGTCGTGGTCGATGAAGCGTATATAGATTTTGGCGGCGAAAGCTGTGTTCCGTTGATTTCAACATATCCAAATTTGATCGTGACCCAGACTTTGTCTAAATCTCGGTCATTGGCGGGTATGCGCATCGGGTTTGCGTTGGCAAATGCTGAACTAATCGAAGGCTTAGAGCGAATTAAAAACTCATTTAATTCTTATCCGCTAGATAAACTTGCCCTCGCTGCCGCAGTTGCCGCGTTTGAAGATGTCGAGGCATTTACAAAAGGGGTTGAGTCCATTGTTAAAACTAGAACGTGGGCTACAACACAGTTGCAAGCGCTGGGCGCCACCGTGCTGCCGTCTAGTACAAATTTTTTATTTGTGAGGCCCAATTTTGCTGAAGCAAAAGCCGCCTATTTATCGCTTAAGCAGCAGGGTATTTTGGTGCGCCATTTTAACCAGGCTCGGCTTAGCGATTTTTTGCGTATTACTATCGGTACACCATTAGAAATGGATGCGCTAATTGCCGCTATCGCTATGGATAAAGCAAATAGTTAATGCTGTGAATGAACAGATGTGCGTTGCCACTTTGTGCGGTCGAAGGCAGAGCACCGCTCTTTAAGGTGCGGATGAATGGTTTTTGGAGCCACGAAACCTAGAGGACGTGCTTACTTATATAAGGTAATTCCTTATTCAATGAGTCTTAGTTCATTGTGCTCGGTATTGATGGCGAAGGTGTAGTTTTGCAAAAAGTCTTTACCTAGTACGCCGTCAATGTCATTTGGTTGTTCTGATTGCAGTAGTCTTACTTGCAAGTTGCTTAGCTCAATTGGGCCAATATAGGCTTCTGGAATGGTTAGTATGTAAGGGTGAGTGATGCCGTTAACAGTATTAATCTGTCGTTTGTTGGCTTTGCTGGTGTCTAAATTGGATTTAGTCAATGCGCTTGCATACAGACTGCTTATGGTGACGCCATGGTCAATTAGCAGCTTACTTGGTTGACCGTTAATGTTGATACCAACCACGTGTCCAATGTTAGTGGACTGAAGTGGGATGCTAACCATGTTGTCGGCCTGCATGTTTGCTTTAGCTTCGATGGTGTGTAAAGCATCTTTTAAGGTTTTCATTTCCTTGCGATACCGCCAATCCCATTCATATTTTGTAATCACGTGTCGGGCCG
Organism: Candidatus Poriferihabitaceae bacterium; assembly: GCA_965237995.1. Classification (GTDB taxonomy): domain Bacteria; phylum Pseudomonadota; class Gammaproteobacteria; order Arenicellales; family Poriferihabitantaceae; genus JAAELZ01. The sequence goes on along the minus strand of CBDEGO010000004.1, from coordinate 545,354 downwards.
CGGTGGTGTCCCATAAATCTAGTAAGGTTTTCGCGTAGGCTAATTCGACAGCGGCAAGATTCGGTTGTTGAGTAAGAATGGTTTGATAATACTTGTATCGCTCAACATGGTTACTGGTATGCAGGGCTGCCGCGTTACGTATTCGCTCTTCAATAATCTGTATATCTGTAGGCTTATACGCTGAACTAGCCGCTGCGAGTAGCGCTTCGATTTCTTGAGAAAAGTTTTTAGCTGAGTGCTGTATGTCGGCTAATTGTAATAATGTAGATATTTCGCCGGGAAAGGTAACATTCAAAATGCTGAGCAATTGCACTGCGTCATCGTAATTACGCCGAGCACTTAAATTGGCTGCAAAGTTAAGTATGCTGGTGTGGTACTCAAATACTAAATCAGCGTCAAGGGTAGCGTATTGTGCTGCAAAGTGATTAACCGCATTGCGATATTTGCCGCGTTTAAGCAAGGCGTTTAGCGTGGCTAAGGGCTCATCGCGTGGGCTCGGTATGGTTGTATTAGTGTCTTGGGTATTAGCTTTTGCGGTTGGTTTATCGCTAGGGCGAATAGAGGTGGCTGTCGCAATAGCCTGATGCTTGGTCTGTGGCTTGATAATTGGGGTTGGGTTATCTTGCCTAGATAGCGGGACAGATAAATCAGTGCGAATATGGTCGCTCTCGGTAGTGGGCTTGTGCAGCTGGGTATTAATGACGTCTCGGTTAAGAGGGGCTATTGGGGGCTGGGAGGCAGCCATCCATTTCCACGATAAAATGCAACACAGCGCAATAAAAGCGTAGCTTAGGTAAGGTGAATGAAGTGCTGGTTTGTATGAAACCATGCTTCATAGTAATAAAAGTAACCTCAATATACAAATAGTAGAGGCGCTAGGTCACACGAAATGCCATGCTAAATTGTAATAACTGCTTAATTAATGAACTTAAACCTTGGTACTGTGTTTCCTTTGTTCAAGACATTCTCAGTAAACATTGTTAGTGGTCTAACCCATAGGTCAAAATTGCCATACAGTGTTCGATAAACAACCAGTTCTTCTTCTGTTTCGCTATGCTTGGCAATGCCAATTACTTCGTAGTTGTTGCCTTTGTAGTGTTGATATATGCCTAGTTTCATTGCTTAATGGTATTGTATTGGGTAAGAATTTAACGTATCGTCGGCGCTAGAGTTGGTCAGACGATCGCGCTATAGTGCCATAGGTGCTCTAGGGAGGAAAGTCCGGGCTCCAAAGGGTAGAGTGCCAGATAACGTCTGGGCGGCGTAAGCCGATGGCCAGTGCCACAGAAAACGAACCGCCTGTTTAGGGTAAGGGTGAAAAGGTGCGGTAAGAGCGCACCGCGCACTTGGTAACAAGTGTGGCAGGGTAAACCCCACTCGGAGCAAGACCAAATAGGAAACCATGTGAGCAGCTATTGTTGCTCATTCAGGCGCGACCCGCGTTGGTTTCGGGTAGGTTGCATGAGGTATTTGGTGACAAATGCCCCAGATGAATGATCGTCCAACGACAGAACCCGGCTTATCGACCAACTTTACTTCCTTTTCTTTATAAATCAGTTTAGCTTAATTCTTTAGTCTACTGATTTAAAACGCTTTATTTTTGTGCGGTCTAAGATAGATAAACGCACGTATCTTATTGAAAAACCTTGACTTATTGCTGTTGGAAATCTATTATTTGCCATTGGTGGTGAAAAGTGCAAACAATTGGGTTTTTTGGGTAAAAAATAATGTTTCGCGGTGCAAATTATATAAAAGTTGATGGCAAAGGTCGAATCGCCTTGCCAACGCGCCTGCGTGAAGCGATTGCAAGCCGCACCGAAGGTAATTTGGTGGTGACGGTGAGTCATACTTATGAGCCTTGCTTGGCGCTGTATCCATTGGATGAATGGGAGTTGGCCGAACAAAAAGTAAATGCGTTGCCGAGCTTTAAGCCACAACATCAAGAGTTGAAGCGATTTTTCATTGGCTATGCCACCGATGTACAGTTAGATAAAACTGGCCGAGTATTGTTACCACCGACGCTTCGGGAGTTCGCCGAAGTGGATAAAGGTGTTTATCTCGTCGGGCAGGGGCAAAAGTTTGAAATCTGGAGCCAGTCAAATTGGGAGAAAAAAATGCAAGCGTGGGTTGGGCATGCGCCAAATCCTGATGAGACCTCGGTAGAGCTAGAAAGCCTGCAACTATGATGACGGAATCGGCGCATCAAACCGTTTTGTTGCACGAGGCTGTTGATGCGCTATCACCCAAAGCTGACGGTGTGTATGTAGATGGCACCTTCGGGCGCGGGGGGCATGGTTTATTGATTCTTTCATTGTTAGGGGAAAAAGGTAAGTTAGTAGTGTTAGATCGCGATCCAGAGGCGATTGCAGTCGCGCAACAGCTGTTAGGTGATGATGAGCGCGTCATTATCATTCACGCCGCTTTCTCGCAACTTCGTCAAGAGCTAGAGCGGCTCAACCTGTATGGGCAGGTCGACGGTATTGTGTTTGATCTTGGCGTATCTTCACCGCAATTAGATCAAGCTCAGCGCGGATTTAGTTTTCAAAAAGATGGGCCGCTAGATATGCGTATGGATACCACGCAAGGGTTGACCGCAGCGCAGTGGCTCGAAGTGGTGGAAGAAGAAGAGTTGATTCGCGTGTTGAAGCGCTACGGAGAAGAACGTTTTGCTAAACGTATTACGACAGCCATAAAAGCGGTGTTGCTGGAAGATAAGATTGAAACAACTTTGCAATTAGCACGCATTATTGATGATGCAGTGCCATTTAAAGAAAAAGACAAACATCCGGCTACGCGCTCTTTCCAAGCGATACGTATTGCAATTAACGAAGAGCTAACCGAGCTAGAAAACGTATTGCCAGAGGCATTCGATGCTTTGCAGGTTTCAGGTCGCATGGTGGTTATTAGTTTTCATTCGCTGGAAGATAGAATGGTTAAAAGCTATTTTCGTCATCAGGCCAAAGGCGACCCTTATCCAATTGACTTGCCGGTACAAGCGAATTTAATTCAACCTAAATTGAAGCTGGTCGGTAAGCCGGTGAGAGCGTCAAAAGGAGAAGTAAGCTTAAATCGGCGTTCACGTAGTGCGATTATGCGCACCGCAGAACGGTTGAGAGCCTAATGAATAAGGCGGCACAAAAATGGCTAACAATGGGGCTGATTCTAGCTTTATTAGTCAGTGCTATGGCCATAGTGGCTGTGCGTCAACTCAATCGAGTGGGTTTTTACCAGTCAGAAAAATTGCAAGCGCAGCGTGATAACTTGAGTATTGAATGGCGCCAACTGATGGCGGAGTACTCCACATGGCGCTTAGAGCATAAGGTAGAAAAAGAAGTGCGCGGTGATAGCGGTTTGAATCCGCCGCAAGGGGAACAGTTACAAACGTTGGAATTGGCTGAGGCACGTAAGCCATGAGCCGCCAAGATCAAGAGCAAATAAATCGAACTTTGCTGCGTAAGAATATGTTGCTGGGTTTGGGTTTTATTGGGTTTAGCTTTCTAATGGCTAAGCTGTTGTTAATTAATACTCAAGGGCACGAAAAATTAGTGTCTCAGGCGCAAGCGCGTCACGTGCGAAGTTTGAATATTCAGCCTTTGCGTGGTCCGATTTATGACCGTAACAAACGTTTGTTAGCGGTAAGTACCCCGGTTGATACGCTATGGGCTGAACCGGCGGCGTTTTGTGAGCAACAAGTCAGGTGGAGTGAAATCAATGTGCTCACTAACATTAATCAGAAAAAATTAAAGGCCGAATGCAATAAGCGTAAACAAACTGGCTACGCAAACGATTTTTTATACGTCAAACGGCAAATATCACCAGCTGATGCTGAAGCAGTGATCCAGTTAGATATCACTGGATTAAATAAACGTCGTGAATATAAGCGGTTTTACCCATCTGGCCCTGCATCGGGCCATGTAGTCGGCTTTACCGATGTGGATGGCTATGGTCAAGAAGGCATCGAGAAAATGTATGATCAACGATTGCGCGGTACCGCAGGGTCAAAAACGTTGCATCGTGATAGTCGGGGTCGATTCGTTGAGTACGTTGAACAGGTAGAAGCAGTAAAGGATGGTGAGCCACTCACGCTTACCCTAGATAGTCGTTTGCAGTATCTAGCGAGTGCGTATTTAGAAGAAGAGCGCCGTAAGCACCAAGCCGAAGCGGCCAATGCGATCGTCATTCACATCCCTAGTGGTGAGATTTTAGCAATGGTCGACTCGCCTCAGTTTAACCCAAATGATCGCCGCACGTTAAAACCTAGCTTATTTCGCAATCGAGCGGTGACGGATGTGCAAGAACCCGGGTCAACGATTAAACCATTTACTGTAGCGATGGCCTTGGAGAGCGGACGCTACAACCCTAATTCCACCATTGATACCGGTAACGGGCGTTTTAAAATTGGCGGGAGCACCATTACAGATACCCATGAAAATGGAGTGTTAAGCCTTCATGATATTGTTGTTAAATCCAGTAATATTGGTGTCACTAAGCTGTCTTTAGAGTTTGATGCGAAGTTGTTTCATCAAACTCTTTCGAAGGCAGGGTTTGGGCATAAAGTCGATGCGGTTCCAGCTGAAGTAAGCGGTATTTTACCAAAGCGCGATAAGTTGATAGACCGCGCAACGCAGTCTTACGGCTATGGTTTAAATGCCACCGCATTGCAATTGGCGCGCGCCTATACTGTGTTCGCTAACGACGGAGAGTTGCTGTCGTTAAATTTGATTAAGAACAACTTAGTTGGCCCCAAAAAAACTACGCGAGTATTTAGCGAAAGCACCATAGACAGTGTTTTGCCGATGTTAGAAGAAGTGGTGAGTGTGGACGGAACGGCTAGGCGAGCTGCGGTACCGCGTTATCGAGTGGGTGGAAAAACAGGGACAACGTATAAGTTATTAGATAACGGCTACGATAAAGAACGCTATGTTTCTTGGTTTGTAGGTTTGGCCCCAGTATCTGACCCGCAATTTGTCATGGTCGTGATGATGGATGACCCGCGAGGCAAATATCACTATGGTGGTCAAGTCGCGGCGCCAGTGTTTTCACGCTTAATGCTGGATGCGCTGCGTTTATATAATGTGCCACCAGATCAGCCTGATTTTATTCGCGGTGACGCGACAGATATGGCGCAAAAGAGCGATGTCGATCAAAAGGAGGCGGCCTAATGAGCTCGATACCTAAATCACTTAGTGCCTTGCTAGATGGAATTGCAGTGATCGATCGCGATGTTGAAGTGAGCTCATTAACGCTTGATAGTCGCGAAGTGCAGCACGGCAGTTGCTTCGTCGCGGTGCCCGGTGCACTGGCTGACGGGCGAAACTTTATTGATAAGGCGATAGCCAGTGGCGCTTGTGCTGTATTGGCAGAAGCCAACGACTACAGCGTTATAGAATGCCAAGTTCCTGTGGTGTTGATTGATAACCTAAACGCCAAGTTAAGCGAAATTGCTTCTCGGTTTTATCAGCATCCCTCTAAACAAATAAAGGTGATCGGTGTGACTGGAACAAACGGTAAGACTTCCGTTTGTTTTTATATCGCGCAGGCATTGAGTTTGCTCGGTGAGCAAGCGGCAGTAGTTGGAACTATTGGTTATGGCAAAGTAGATTGCCTTAATTACACGGGTTTAACTACGCCAGACGCGATCAGCGTACAAAAACAACTACGTGAATTAGTTGATGCAGGCAATACCACTATTTGCATGGAGGTATCTTCGCATGGATTAGATCAGCACCGCGTTGCATCGGTTGAGTTTGACGTGGCGATATTTACTAACTTAAGTCAAGATCATCTTGATTACCACGGATCTATGCAGGCGTATGAGCAGGCTAAGGCGAAGTTGTTTAAATTTCCATCGTTGAAAAACAGTGTCATCAATATAGATGATGAATTTGGAGTACGATTACTGCAACAGATAACCGTAAGCACGATGGCTTACGGATGGCAGAATGCAGATGTTACTTTGCTTGAAGTTAGCAGTCATCAAGAAAGGCTGAACTTTAAGGCGAAAATAAAGGGTGAACAATACGAATTAGCTACCGATTTAATTGGCGAATTTAACGCTACTAATTTGATCGCCGCCATCGCGGGTATTGTTGCGTTAGGTTACCAAGCTTCTGCTGTAGTAAATACTGTACCCAACTTAAAGGCTCCTCCAGGCCGCTTAGAAAAAATAGATGCGGATATCAGCAAACCTACGGTCATTGTAGACTTTGCCCATACCCCAGACGCGCTTGAGCAGGCTTTGTTGACGGTAAGAACCTATTGCGAAGGAAAGCTAAGTGTCGTGTTTGGTTGTGGCGGTGATAGAGACGCAGTAAAGCGCCCGCTAATGGGTGAGATCGCTGAAAAACACGCTGACCATATAGTCCTTACTGATGATAACCCGCGTGGCGAGCGACCAAGCGCGATTGTTGTAGATATCATGCAGGGTCTGCGCTATCCAGTGACGGTATTGCATAACCGTGAAGATGCGATTCGCAGCGCAGTGTTGCGGGCCAGTGGCAAAGATTGGGTGCTCATCGCAGGAAAAGGGCATGAAGCAGAGCAGGTTTACGCAGATAAAACGCTTGAGATCAACGACAGGGATATTGCTTTGTCAGCGCTTGAAAATTGGGAAGAGTTAGCCGCATGAATGCGATGATTAACAGTGTCGAGGCGAGTTCGGCAATGAATGGTAGGCTCATTGGCGATGAAAGTGTGACTTTCAACTCCGTTGAAATTGATTCGAGAGAAGTACGAGCAAATAGCTTATTTTTTGCGATACGTGGTTTAACGCAAGATGGTCATCAATACGTGGAGGCTGCAATTCAACAAGGTGCCGCAGCAGTGGTGGTAGAGCAGGTAGAAGAAACTAGCAAGGTGCCTCAAATTGTAGTTAAGGAAACCACCAAGGCACTGGGTGATTTAGCTCGCCAGTGGCGTGCTCGATTTACTGTGCCTGTGGTGGGTGTGACCGGCAGCAATGGCAAGACCACGGTGTCGCGTATTCTTAACGTATTGTTCCAGCAAACCATCCCCGGTATTGCACCTAAAGGCAGTTTTAATAACCATTGGGGGGTGCCGCTGACTTTATTAAGGTTACGTGAGCACCATCAGTCCGCAGTCATCGAGATGGGGATGAACCACCCCGGCGAATTAAAGTATTTAGGTGAAATCGTGAAACCCACTATCGCGGTCATTACCAATGCCGCTGCGGCGCACTTAGAAGGCCTTAAATCGGTAGAGGGCGTTGCTAAGGCCAAGGGGGAAATTATTGATAGCGTGCGTGAAGACGGTGTCGTAGTGCTGAACCGCGATGATGCGTATTTTGACTATTGGTTTAGTTTAGTCGGCCAAAGACAATGCCTTACTTTTGGTAAACATCCCCAAGCAGATTGTCGCTTAATACATAGCGAGGGTGATTGTTTTACAGTCGAATTTCAAGGTGTGCAGCAGCGCCTTAGCTGCCCCTTGCTTGGAGAGCATAATCACCTCAATAGCGCGGCTGCTTCTCTGATAGCGTTGCAAGCAGGGCTTGATTGGTCACAGATAGCACAAGGGCTAAAGCAGGTTAGCGCAGTGAATGGGCGACTGCAAACCAAAGCTGCTATCGGAAGTTTTCGTTTGGTAGATGATACTTACAATGCCAATCCTGGTTCGATGGAGGCTGCCATTTGCGTATTGAAGAGTTTTCCGGGGCTGAAAATATTGGTGCTAGGCACAATGGGTGAGTTGGGTGACGATGCTAAACAGCGCCATTTTGCAGTGGGAGAATTAGCCAAACAGGCCAATGTTGATCACGTTTATACATTCTGTGACAGACAGGAAAATATCGACTTAGCCAGACAATATACCAAGCTGTATGACGGAGAAAGTGGTGTATATAAAGATGTTGATCTACTGGTTGCGCAAGTAATCAATAAAGCCACGTCAAATGCCACTGTGTTGGTTAAAGGGTCGCGTGCAGCACAGATGGAGCGGGTTGTCGCTAAATTAGAGAAGGTGTAAGCATGCTGACATGGTTATTTGATCAATTGTCGGCGCACTATAGTGTGTTCGGGGTTTTTCAGTACATCACTTTTCGTTCAATCATGAGCGTGTTGACGGCATTGAGTCTGTCGTTGGTATTTGGGCCGTTGATGATTCGTAAATTGGCTCAGTATCAAATTGGGCAAACAGTGCGCGACGACGGGCCACAGAGTCATCTGTCAAAAAAGGGCACGCCTACCATGGGCGGTTTGCTTATCTTGTTTTCGGTTGTGTTTTCAACTTTATTATGGGGTGATTTAGGTAACCGCTTTATTTGGGTGACGTTATTCGTAACGATCTTTTTTGGGCTGATAGGTTGGTTTGACGATTATCGTAAGCTGATCGATAAAAACCCGAAGGGCATGGGTGCAAAGGCGAAGTTTTTATCGCAAGCAGTGAGCGCCTTGATAGCGGCGTACTTTTTGTATTCAACAGCAAGTAGCCCCGCCGAGTTAGAGTTTATCGTCCCCTTATTTAAAGACGTGGTCATATCACTCGGGTGGCTATTTATCCCAGTGGCATGGTTTGTCGTGGTGGGCACGAGTAATGCAGTTAATTTAACGGATGGGCTGGATGGGTTAGCTATATTACCTGTGGTGATGGTTGCAGGCGGCTTAGGCGTGTTTAGCTATGCGTCTGGAAATACCATTTACTCAGACTATTTGAATGTGCCTTATATCGCGGGAACGGGTGAAATGCTTATTTTCTGTACAGCCTTGGTCGGTGCAGGTTTAGGGTTTTTATGGTTCAACACTTATCCTGCTCAAGTGTTCATGGGCGATATCGGCGCGTTATCCCTAGGTGCAGCAATTGGCATTGTGGCGGTCATTGTTCGTCAAGAATTGGTCTTGGTGATTATGGGTGGTTTGTTTGTGGTTGAAACACTGTCGGTGATCGTACAAGTCGCGTCTTTTAAGTTACTCGGTCGACGCGTGTTTAAAATGGCGCCGATACACCATCACTTTGAGCTAAAAGGTTGGCCAGAGCCACGGGTGATCGTGCGCTTTTGGATTATCACCTTTATTCTGGTTTTGATTGGTCTAGCGACCTTGAAGGTGCGATAGCGATGTCAGCGGCCCTTAAATTAGCAAGTGCCTCTCGATTTGAAAAAATTGCCGTGATTGGTTTTGGTTTAACGGGTCAGTCGGTGATGCGTTTTTTTGCTGATTCGACTGCTGAGTTAATCGCGATGGACACGCGCGAGTTTGCGCCGAACAAACAAGAGTTGCAAAACTTATTCCCGCAAGCAAGGCTAGTGACGGGCGGTTTAGATCAGCATACGCTTGAAACCGCAGATTTAGTTGTGGTGAGTCCCGGTGTTGGGGTAGACGAGTTGGGATTGGCTGAAAAGGTTGGTAAGCAAGCTAGCGTATTAGGCGACATACAGCTGTTTATGCACTATGCCGCCGCGCCAGTTTTGGCTATCACGGGATCAAATGGCAAAAGTACGGTGGCAACCTTAGTTGACATCATGATTAACGAGAGCGGTAAGTCGTCTTTATTAGGCGGCAATATCGGCACGCCTGCGCTAGATTTACTGAGTCAACCTGCGCCAGATTTTTACGTGCTAGAACTATCAAGCTTTCAGCTTGATACTACGGATGGGCTCAACGCTGAAGTTGCGGTAGTGCTGAATGTGTCCGAAGACCATTTAGACCGTTACCCCAGTTACGCTGACTATGTGAGTTCAAAAAACTCGGTATACAAAGGAGCGAATTACGAAATAGTTAACCGTGACGATGAGACGGCACCGCGAATTGTTGCTCCAACTACGGTGAGTTTCGGTTTGAGCACGCCGGTGAATTCAAGCGACTTTGGCATCGTTGAAATAGGCGAATCGGTGCGATTCGTTAAAGGTGATCAGCCTTTAGCTGACGCTTCACAATTTAAACTCAAAGGTAGACAAAACTGGGCCAACATATTGGCAGCAATGGCCATTGTTGACCAAGCGGGCGTTGCAATCACGCAAGATGTAGTGAATGCCGCTTGTGAATTTCCTGGTTTGCCACATCGGTGTGAACTTGTTGCTCAAGCGAACGGCATTACCTGGATTAACGACTCAAAGGGTACGAATGTCGGCGCCACCATGGCGGCTATCAGCGGCTTTGCCGAAAACAAGGTTTTAATTTTAGGTGGCCAAAGCAAAGGCGCTAATTTCGACGTACTCAAAGCGGTGATCGACAATAGCTGTCAGCACGCGATCATTTTTGGACAAGATGCGCAGTTAATATTCGGCGCGCTTAATGAGTCAGTCACTTGTCGTTTGGTGGATGGCTTAGATAGCGCGGTCACCCTTGCCAATGAATTAGCTAAAGCCGGCGATGTGGTGTTGTTTTCACCGGCTTGCGCCAGTTTAGATATGTTTAAAAATTTCATGGTTCGGGGTGATGCGTTCAAGCAAGCGGTTTTGGCTTTAGGAGGAGAAAAGCAAGATGGCTAGAATTAGCTTACCCAGTGCATCTACGCAGGGCAGTTACGACTTCTGGTTGTCGTTTGTGGTGAGCTGTATTGTGTTGCTTGGCTTGGTGATGGTCTTTTCCGCGGGAGTGGCCAACGGCACCGGTGATCTCCAATTGCATACGCAACACTTGGTGAAGCACACCGTACATATCGGCGCGGGTGCATTGCTGATGTTCTCTATTATTCGCTTCATACGTCTAGATTGGCTGCAAGCTATAAGCCGAGTGTTATTAATACTGGGTATTGCCGTATTAGGTTTGCTGTTGATTCCAGGTATTGGTGTAGAGGTCAATGGCAGTGTGCGTTGGGTACAAATAGCTGGTGTGCGTTTGCAACCGGCGGAGTTGATGAAGTTGTTGTGTCTTTTGTACATTGCAGATTACTACGCCCGAAAACAATCCAATGTGCATCTATTTACAGTTGGTGTGTTGAATGTGGGCCTTCCAGTATTGATCGTTTGCGGCTTAATTCTGTTGCAACCTGATTTTGGTAGTGCCGTTGTCATTTTAGCGACGACAGCAGGTTTGATGTATTTAGCTGGGGTGCGTATCGGTTATTTCGTCGCTGTGTTTTTATGCATCGCCATTGGTATGGCTCTAATAGCCTATCTGGAGCCATATCGCGTGGACCGCTTAATGGTGTTTCAAGACCCTTGGGCCGACCCGTTTGATAAAGGCTTTCAATTGACTCAATCGTTAATGGCGGTTGGTCGCGGTGGTTGGCTAGGTGTTGGTTTAGGCAATAGCTTGCAAAAGTTAAATTACCTACCGCATGCTGAAAACGATTTTCTAATCGCGATTATCGGTGAAGAGCTGGGCAGTGTGGGTATTTTTTGCGTCATGCTATTGTTCGCCGCGTTAATGTGGCGCGCGTTTACCATCGCTTCTTTGGCGATGCAGCGGACGCAGCGGTTCAACGCCTACATCGCCTACGGCATTGGTATCGTACTGACATTCAATGCCGCTATCCATATAGGGGTTAACACGGGTTTGTTGCCGACTAAAGGTCTCAATTTGCCATTAATGAGCTCTGGCGGCAGTAGCATGATGATTAGTATGGCCGCGATTGGTTTGTTATTTGCGGTTGATAAAGCAAACCGCGTACCTGTTACCAAGCGACCGATCCCTGCGAGGCCGAAATGATGAAAACATTATTGGTGATGGCGGGCGGTACAGGCGGGCACGTGATTCCAGCCTTAAGTGTCGCGAAAGAACTACGTGAGCGAGGTGTGCGAATTATTTGGATGGGGACGCGCACGGGCATTGAAGCCGATTTGGTTCCGCAAGCGGGTTTTGAGCTTAAGACCATCAAGGTGAATGGCTTAAGAGGCACAGGCATGCTGCGAAAACTAACGGCGCCCTTCGTACTAATGAGTGCAGCATTGCAAGCGATGAGGGTGATTATTAGCAGTCGTGCCAGTGCGATGCTAGGTATGGGTGGGTTTGCATCGGGTCCGGGCGGTTTGGTTGGATGGATGTTAAACAAACCCTTGATTATTCATGAGCAAAATGCGATCGCTGGAACAACTAATAGACTGTTGGCGACTAAAGCGAAACGGCGCCTGTCTGGCTTTGCTACTGCAAAAGGAATGGCTAATAGTCAACATACAGGAAATCCGCTAAAGCCTGAGTTTGCACAGCTTGCCGCCCCCGCACAGCGCTTAACAGATCACGTAGGGCCACTTAAGGTACTCGTCATTGGCGGTAGCTTGGGCGCACAGGTTTTTAATGATCTCTTACCTGATTTTTTTGCAAAGCTTCAGCCCATTGTTGCCCTAGAAATTAGACATCAGGCGGGCAAGGGCCGCGAGACTGTTGTTGGTGAAGCGTATGCACAGAGACAGTTAACAGCGACCGTATCCGAGTTTATACAAGACATGCCGGCAGCATTTGGCTGGGCTGATTTGGTAGTTTGTCGTTCGGGCGCGATGACAGTATCGGAAGTGGCCGCAGCAGGAGCCGCAGCGTTGTTTGTGCCCTATCCCCATGCGATCGATGATCATCAATGGCATAACGCTCAGCAGTTGGCCCAAGATGGCTCTGCAATTTGCATACGTCAGGCTGAATTCGAAACAGGGCAATGGTTATCAACGGTTTCTGCACTTGCGCAGGACCGCTCGCCTTTAGTCAAAATGGCAGAACAAGCACGTGCTCATGCGAAACTTGATGCCACAGTTGCTGTAGCGGATATCTGTATGGAGGTGCTCAATGCGTGAGTTTGTAAAGCACATTCATTTTGTTGGTATGGGCGGAATCGGCATGAGTGGCATCGCCGAAGTATTGCTTGAACAAGGCTACAAGGTAACGGGGTCAGATTTACGAGATGGACCTGCGTTGTCTCGCTTAAACAGACTAGGTGCCACTACCATGATTGGCCATCGTGCAGAAAATTGCAAAGACGCCAATGTGGTGGTGATTTCGAGTGCAGTCGATCAACAAAATCCGGAAGTATTAGCTGCGCGTGAAAACAAAATCCCGGTAGTGCCGCGTGCAGAAATGCTGGGAGAGCTTATGCGGTTTCGCCAAGGGATAGCCATCTCAGGTACTCACGGTAAAACAACCTCAACCAGCCTGGTTTCTAGTGTACTGATTAAAGCCAACTTGGACCCAACCTTTGTTATCGGAGGTATCGTAAATAGCGTTGATTCAAACGCACGCTTAGGCCAAGGTGAAATTCTGGTGGCCGAAGCGGATGAAAGCGATGCTTCATTCTTACAGTTGACACCCACCATAGCAGTGGTCACCAATATTGATTCCGACCACATGCAAACCTATGAAAATAGCTTTGCAAAATTAAAAGATACCTTCGTACAGTTTTTGCACAAGTTGCCGTTTTATGGTCTTGCGGTACTCTGCTTTGATGACCCGGTGGTAAGAGAAATTGCACCCCTAGTTAATCGCAGAATTCTGTCTTACGGTTTTGATGATGACGTCGATATTCAAGCAAAGAATTACCGGCAAGAAGGTCATATCAGTCACTTTGATGTAGTGCGTAATGGACAGCACGCGGGTCAGTTTTCGCTAGCGATGCCTGGGAAACACAATGTGCTTAATGCATTGGCGGCTATCGCAGTCGCATTTAAATTGGGCGTAGACGATCAAGCCATACGTGATGCTTTATTGGAGTTTAAAGGTATTGGGCGGCGGTTTAGCTTATTGGGTGACGTACAGCTAAGCGATGGTAAAACCGCTTTAGTTATTGATGACTACGCACATCATCCGCGAGAGTTGGCTGCAACGTTTGAGGCAGCTAACGCATGCTGGCCGAACAAAAATATTATTACCTTGTTTCAACCACATCGCTATTCGCGTACACAAGAATTATTTGATGACTTCGCCAAGGTGTTAGCGCAGCAAGAGAATGTCTTTTTATTGGAAGTTTACGCTGCTGGAGAAACACCAAGGGCTGGAGCAGATGGCAGAGCACTAGCTAACGCAGTACGCGCTCGCGGTGGGCAGATCGTATTTGTAGACGATTTTGACGAAGCCAGTGCGGTCATCGGCCACCAGCTTAATGACGATGATGTCCTGCTATGTTTAGGCGCGGGAGACATTGGGCGCTATGCCCAGTCTCTTGTTAAGGAGAGCTTATGTTTGCAGTAAATCAAAAGAGTATTGACAGTTTTCTGTACGGAATTGATGGGACATTAATGCACAATGAGCCAATGGCAAAGCATTCACCTTGGAATGTAGGTGGAACAGCGCAATGCTATTTTCCGCCGTCAAATAAAACTAGCGTTGTGCAGCTTATGTGTCAGTTGCCGGGAAATATCTCGGTGCAATGGCTAGGTTCAGGAAGTAACACCTTAGTAAGAGACGGTGGGTTATCAGGCGTCACGCTGGATACATCAAAAGGTTTATCTTCTATACGCCGCTTAGATGAGCGAACACTTTACGTAGAGGCAGGCACTAGCAATGTGAGCCTTTTAAAATTTTGTGCAGATAAAGGGTTGGGAGGTTTGGCATTTCTAGAGAGTGCTTCAGGTACGTTTGGAGGCGCTATTGCGATGGGTTCCCAGACGGACAAACAATGGAACGTTGTTGTTCAACTAGAATGTGTCAATCGAGACGGAGATATTAAATGGTGCAGTCTAGTTGAATTTAGAGCAAAGCAATTTGCTCAGGCGCCCAAGCATTCATTGTGGATATTGGGCGCTAAACTAGAACTAGATCTAGTGAAGTCAAAGAAAAGCATCCTCTCCGTGTTACAACGTTTTCACACCCAGCCATTTAAAACCAAGCTACCTCCAACTGGTATTTACGCGCAAACTGCGCAAATAAACCCGAATCGTTTGTTACACAATGCAGGTTTAGCAGGGCTAACGATTGGCGGAGCGGCTTACAAAATCGATAAGCCAAATGACTTGATAGTCAATCATGGCGCGAAAGTAAAAGATGTCGAGCGCTTGGTAGAGTATGGGCGTACTGAAGTAAAAAAGCAGTTTAACGTTGACTTGAATGTGTTGATCAACTTTGTGGGGGACGCAGTATGAGCTCAGTAGTCACTCACTTAAATGGTTTAGGTAAACATGAAAATACCAAGTCGCCGATGGTGTTTAAATTGCTGATTGCGATAACTGCTTTATCCATTATTGGACTAACAGTCGGGTTATTGATAGATCGACTGTATCAACCGGCTGAGTTTCAAATTAAAGAAGTCGCGCTGTCTGGTAACCCACAACATGTTGATCAGAAAGAAGTGCGGCAAGAGATTCTAAATGCGCTGGCGGGAAATTATTTCTCAATAGACATGCCTTCAATTCATCAGGCAATGGCCAAGTTTCCATGGGTCGACACGGTGAGTGTTAGGCGACGTTGGCCGGATACGTTGATGATAGATATCGTGGAGCATCGGCCCATAGCAACATGGTCAGATGGAAAATTGCTAACCACAGAAGGGAAGCTGGTTGACTTGCCTTTAACGGACGATACTTGGTTGCCTGTTTTGTCTGGGCCAAACGATCAAATGCAGCTCGTTTACGGTCAATTTCAAGTGTGGGCGCCTGCATTTTCTAAACAAGGTCTGCGTCTGGTCGCGTTAAGTCTTAGCGCGCAACACCTATGGACATTGACTGTAGAGGTGTTAGGTCAGATACAGAGCAAACCCTTTGAGATGGTATTGCTGGAGTCCAATTCGTCCGCGCAATTGAGCGTATTTTTACAGAGTATTCGACAAAATTTAATTGATCATCCCAGTGGTATTGAGCGGGTTGATCTGCGGTATTCAAGCGGTTTTTCCATCAAGTGGATCGACCAAAATTCGGAGTCACAACAATAGTGCACGCCCCATGGTAAAGAAAGCAGACAATAACTTAATCGTCGGATTAGACATTGGTACCTCTAAGGTATTGGCGATTGTTGCCGAGGAGAACGACGAAGGTAAGCTAGAAATTATTGGGGTTGGTCATCATCCTTCTAAAGGCCTACGACGCGGAGTAGTAGCCGACATTGAGTCGACGGTATCTTCGATTCAGCGCGCGATAGAAGAAGCGGAATTGATGGCGGGGTGTCAGATATTTTCAGTGTTTGCAGGGATCGCAGGCGCGCATATAAATAGCTTTAATTCACATGGTGTCGTCGCTATTCGCGATGCCGAAGTGCGTCAAGATGATGTCGACCGTGTGATAGAGGCCGCGCAGGCAATGGCAATTCCTAAAGACCAACAAATATTGCACGTGTTGCCTCAAGAATACATTATCGACGGTCAAGATGAGGTCAAGCAGCCCCTTGGTATGACGGGGGTACGGCTTGAGTCTAAAGTGCATATCATTACTGGCGCGGTCAGTTCTGCACAAAACATCGTTAAATGTATTAAGCGTTGTGGCTTGATGGTGGATGACATTATCTTGGAGCAATTGGCTTCCAGCGAATCAGTGTTAACTGACGACGAGCGTCAGCTAGGGGTTTGCATGATTGATATCGGCGGTGGCACCACGGACATCGCGATATTCCATGGCGGCACTATTCAGCACACGGCGGTTATTCCTATCGCGGGCGATCAAGTCACCAATGACATCGCGATTGCTTTACAAACGCCAACCCAAGCGGCGGAAGACCTGAAGAAGAAATATGGTAGCGCACTGGCCAATCAGGTAGGTGCTTCCGAGAGCGTTGATGCACCTAGTATCGGCGGAAAACCTTCACGTAAATTATCTAGGCACAATTTGGCAGAAGTGATTGAGCCAAGAATGGAAGAAATTTTTGTATTAGCGCAAGGTGAATTGCGCCGTAGTGGTCTTGAGGAAATAGCAAACTCTATCGTTATTACCGGCGGTAGTTCAAAGTTAGAACACGCGGTTGAACTGGCTGAAGAAGTGTTTCATATGCCGGTTCGGCTTGGGCTGCCAAAGTACGACGGTAGCTTAAGTGAAGTGGTGCTAAGCCCTGTTTTCGCAACAGGCACAGGATTGGTGAAATTCGGGCACAGGGAGCAGCATGCAGTGAAAAGTAGGCAGTTACGTACCAGTAAGTTTTCAGATGTCTTAAGCCGAATGAAAAGTTGGTTTAAAGGCAGTTTCTAGTTTTTTAATTAAAGTGGCAACTAAAGAGGTGAAATATGTTTGAGTTAGTAGATACAGTAGGATTACAAGCTGTAATAAAAGTAATTGGTGTGGGCGGCGGCGGTGGCAACGCAGTTGATCATATGATGAAAGATAATATTGAAGGGGTAGATTTCATAAATGCCAACACCGACGCGCAGGTATTAGAACGCTCTGGTGCGGATACGACCTTGCAGTTAGGGGAAACCTTGACTAAAGGCCTTGGCGCAGGGGCCGATCCTGAAATTGGAAAGCAAGCGGCGATGGAAGATCGAGATCGCATAGCAGAAGCCATTGAAGGCGCTGACATGCTGTTCATTACCGCTGGTATGGGCGGCGGAACCGGTACGGGAGCAGCGCCTGTTGTCGCAGAGCTTGCCCGAGAAAAAGGTATTCTTACGGTTGCCGTTGTCACTAAACCTTTTAGCTTTGAAGGGAAGAAGCGTATGTTGCTAGCAGAGCAAGGCTTGGAAGAGCTTAAAGGTTGTGTAGATTCACTAATTACTATTCCGAACCAAAAAGTGCTTGAGCATATGGGCAGCGAAGCGTCAATGATTGATGCATTTGCAGAAGCAAATCAGGTGTTATTGAATGCTGTACAAGGTATTTCTGAGTTGATAACGCGCCCTGGCATGATTAACGTCGACTTTGCTGATGTGCGTACTGTGATGTCTGAAATGGGTATGGCAATGATGGGCTCAGCGACGGCATCTGGAGCAAATCGAGCTGAAGAAGCCGCGCGTAAAGCGATCTCTAGCCCGCTGCTTGAAGATACTGACCTTAATGGTGCAGGTGGTTTATTGGTGAACATTACCGCTGGTCCAGACTTAACGATTGGCGAGTTCTCTAAAATTGGTGACTTGATGCAAGAATTTGCCGGTGATGATGCGGTTGTGGTGATCGGTTCTGCGGTAGATCCACAGGCACAAGGTGACTTGCGCGTAACCATGGTTGCAACCGGGTTGGGGAAAGAAGCGGCAATGGCTAAGGCTGAAGAAACCGCAGTCGTTGAGCCAGTGCCCGTTCGTAACACCGCTGCGCCAGCGCTAAATCAAGCGCCTGTTGGTGAAGTAGCACGTCGTGGTCAGCCAGAGTTTGTTCCACCCGCACCTTCACGTAATAACTTTGACGGGGGCGCGCGTATGGCAGGCGGCTCAGGTTCTCCAGATTTTTCTGAGCTTGAAATCCCTACATTCTTACGACAGCAACAAGCGGACTAATCTGTGTAGTTTGCAGTATGTACTAACAGGCGCAAAGGGTTTGCTTACCTCAAGCATGCCACCCCCTTTGCACGCCTGTTACGTGTATTTCGGTATTTATTTAATGCCATCACATACAAGGAAATGAGGGCGCTTTCTGTAAAGCAAAAACAATTTTTCTATACGCAAGCCGTGTTTGGAAAACTACGCTTTATTGCTAAACCTTTATATGATGCGCTGATTGGTGCATTGCTGATAGGAAATCGGTTTTTAGATTATTTCTCCCCGCTTGATACGGCCGATATAAGTGAATTAACGCTGGTTATAAAGACCTTTGAGCGCAATAAGTCGGTTATCCAGCTGATAAAAAGCATAAAACGGCGCTACCCTAGCGCAAAAATAATGGTGGTTAATGATAGTCAGCACCCCATCGAGTTCGAGGGAGTAGAGAACCTAATCCTGCCCTATGACGTAGGCATTTCTGTTGGCAGGAACAAAGCACTAGAGCAGCTTACGACCACTTACTTCCTATTATTAGATGACGATTTTGTCTTTTCGCGCAGACAAAATCTAGGCTTGCTGTTGCGCGAAATGAACACCTATTCTGAAATTGATATTCTAGGTGGTCGCTGTATCGATCTGCCTTTGTATACCGTACATGATTTTCACGGACGGAGTATGCAGTCGTCTGTTAGTCCGGTGTTGCCACTTGGGATGCAGTTAGGCGATAACCAGGTGGTTGGTAAAGTGCAAAACTATTTTATTGCGCGCACCAGTTCTGTACGTAAAAATAAATGGAACGATGCGCTTAAAGTGCAGGAACATACAGAGTTTTTCACGCGTGCATACGGGAAATTGGTGACAGCGTATCGGCAGGATATGCTTATATTACATGCGAAAACCCCGTTTGATGTGTCATATTTGATGAAACGTTTTAGAAGTCGCTAAGCAAGCAGCACGATTTACATGTATCCGAGCTTCAAACAAGGTAGCATTGAGCGAGTCAATAACGCTTTATTAGTGAGACAAAGACCAGACAAGCAAGCCTCATTCATCGGCCCCACAGAATTTGGGTAGCCTTTGATCGAAATGATCTTAAGTCTATTAGTTGCTAAGATGGGTAGAGCCGTTATTTTTTCCCGTGGCTGTTGGCACAAACACACAGGTTTATAGTGCTTGATGGGAAAAAAGGTCAGTCTGGCCATAGTCAGCGCGAGGTGCACTTGCAGGGCCAAAATGGCGATGTAAGGCATCGATCACGCGCTTTAAATTTTAACGCTCCATCAACCACTTAATTTATATGCATCTTCGCTGGTTATCTGATTTCATAGCCGTTGCTGAATTAGGCAGCTTTTCAAAAGCGGCGAACGCACGGGCGATTACCCAACCAGTGATGAGCCGTCATATCAAGCAATTAGAAGACTGGATGGGTGTGCCACTGTTTAGTCGAGACACTTTCCCAGTCACATTAACGCCAGCAGGCAACCAATTTTTTAAGCTTGCCAGTGCCATGGTTGAAAGTTTAGAGCAGGGTAAGAATCACATCGCGCAGGAATATAGCCAACAACAGCGCCATTTAAAGTTTGTAATGCAGCACGCCTTAGCGGCTGAGTTTTTCGCCAAATGGTGGGCCCAAAAAACGGCTGATCATCCGAATATTCATATCAAAGTTGATGCAAGAAATTTGCCGCATTGCGTCCAACAATTAGAAAATAAGCAAAGCGACATTCTGATTTGCTTTACTCACCCTGCGGTTCCTCTATTTTTGGATGGTGAGATGTATATAGGTAAAAAAATCGGTGAAGAAACGATGCAGGCAGTATGTGGGGTTCGAAATAGTAAGCTTTTATATTCATTGACTAAGCGTGGCAATCGACCGTTGCCCTTAGTCTCCTCAGGGCCGGATGATTTTATGGGCCGCATCGTGAGTGGTATTATTAACCGAAACAAGGTCACTAAACATTTTCTTCGCGTGTATGAGGATTCGTTTTCAGAAGGGGTGCGCGCTCAGGTTTTAGCAGGTTTAGGTATTGGCTGGTTGCCGAGTTCTTTAATACAAGAAGATATTAAAAGTGGTCGATTGGCCTTATTGGGAGGGGAGAGCTGGCAGGAACGTTTAGATATCACGCTCTATCGTCGTCGCGAGTTCGAGCACCCTGTTATCGAAGCAATTAGCGTGTAGGAATTCCGGTTGTTATGCTGTAATTGCATAATCACTTGAACAGAACGTATTGGCATCTAGGCATTAGCATTGCTAGACTCCACGCTAAATTTTTTCCGCGTTCGTTATGCAATCTACTGGCGATAAAACAATAGGCGTACTTGGTGGCCTTGGCCCCGAGGCAACCCTAGACTTTTGCGCCCGTATTTTGCGTAATACCGAAGCGACATCGGACCAAGATCATATTCGCTGTATTATTGATAATAACCCTAAAGCGGTGAATCGCAACGAGGCAATTGCAGGTACGGGGCCGTCACCTGCTCCACAGTTTGCTGAATCAGCAACAATGCTGGAGCAATGTGGTGTTGATTTCATCGTGATGCCCTGTAATACCGCTCATGCTTTTGATTCTGCAATCACTGAGGCTACCCAAGTTCCTTTCATTAGTATCATTGAAGAGACGCTAGCGTACATTCAAACAGAGCATTCGTCAGTTACAAAAATTGGGTTGCTTGCTGCAGATGGTTGCTTACAAGCTCAGCTTTATCAGCCCAAACTTGCTAAAAATGGCATACAGGTGCTGGTGCTAGATACGCGATTGCAAGCGCAGTTTATGCAGACGGTTTACCGCATTAAGCGAGATGGCTTGTGTGCAGAAGTGAAAGGCCAAATGCTCGATTACGCGCGCCAATTGAGTGATGTAGGCGCGCAAATAATATTAGCGGGTTGTACAGAAGTCCCCTTGGTGCTAACCCAGAGCGACCTTGCTTTACCGCTAATAGACACGACTGAGATCCTCGCGCGGCAAGCGGTACGCTATGCTAAGGGTGAATTAAATTTACCGATAAAACATTAGTTTCACAGCGCAAGATACTTTAAATGATGGCTAAAATATATCCCAAAAAGGTAACTAACACAGTGCAGATTGAATCTGACGAGAAGTTTGATCTAAGCGGCGACCTAAGTTAGCGTTAATTGGAATAAGAGACCTAATCAATGAATGAACTAATAAAATTGGACATCGATCTAAGTGATCCAGGCGCGATTGATGAACACACTATCGAACAAGCCGCAGCATTGCTGAGAACAGGGCGATTGCATCGGTATGGAGAATATAGTGGCACCGAGCCACATGCAGCATTGCTAGAAAAAGAGTACGCCGAATACGTTGGTAGCCGCTATGCGGTAGGCGTTAATTCTGGTGGCTGTGCGATATTCATTGGTTTGAAGATTGTGGGTGTTGAGCATGGAGACAAAGTACTGGTAAATGCCTTTAATTTGGCGCCCGTACCCGGTGCGATTCATCATGCAGGTGGTGAGGCAGTGTTGGTTGAAATTGGTGAGGACTATCGCATTGATTTACAAGACCTAGAAGCTAAAGCGATCAGCAGTGGTGCGAAGGTGTTATTACTCACGCATATGCGTGGTCATATTGCTGATATGGAAGCCATCTGCGCCATCTGCAAAAAGCACGGCTTAGCTTTAATTGAAGACTGCGCGCATACGATGGGAGCGAAGTGGAAAGACCAGTTTACCGGTCGTTTTGGTGATGTCGGCTGTTTTAGCACACAGACCTTTAAGCACATCAATTCGGGTGAGGGCGGTATTTTAGTCACCGATGACGAAGAGTTAGCCGCCAAGGCGATTCTCTATACCGGAAGTTATATGTTGTATGGACAACATGAAAGCGCGCCATCGCAAGCTGTTTTCGACAAGTTTAAGGGCCACATTCCTAATTTCAGCATGCGTATGTCAAATTTAGTGGCCTGTTTGTTACGGCCGCAATTAAGGCAAATGTATGAACGCGGGGTGACTTGGAATCGAAACTATCGTTGGTTAGAAGACCGCCTCAATCAGCTCACCGATGTGATGGTGCCTGCGCGTGAAATCGAGGAGGCATTTGTCGCAAGCTCCATCCAATTTGATATCGCAGGCTTAGATGGTGAGCGTATTGAGCAATTTGTGGATGCTTGTTGCGCGCGTGGTGCGGCCATTAAATGGTTTGGTCGGGACACACCACTAGGCTATACCAGCTTATATCAACATTGGGAGTATTTAACCCCGCAAGATTTACCGCAAACTAATCAAATTCTGTACACAACATTTGATATGCGCATTCCTTTGTCTTTAACCGAACAAAACTGTGACGCTATTTCAATGATTATTTCTGAAGAGCTTGACGCCGTTCGTCACGCTTAAGAGAGCTTATTTAATTACTTTAACTGGACTAAACCTATGCTTTTATCAAGATTTCCACGCGTTCAACTCGCACACTTACCGACTCCATTGGAGTATTTGCCAAATTTGTCTAAAGCGTTGGGTGGGCCTAATTTATACATCAAGCGTGATGACTGCACTGGGCTGGGTTCTGGTGGTAATAAAACCCGCAAGCTGGAATTTTTGATGGCGGATGCGATTAAGCACAATGCCGATATTATTATTACTCAAGGCGCTACACAGTCTAACCACGCTCGCCAAACCGTAGCGGCGGCTTGTAAATTAGGGATGGATTGCGAGATTTTGTTGGAGAATCGTACCGAAAGTACAGAACGTGATTACACAGAATCGGGCAACGTATTTTTAGATAAACTGTTTGGTGCAACAGTATCGCATTACGCTAAAGACACCGATATGAACGCTGCGATGGCAGAAAAAGCAGACGAGCTGCGTTCAGCAGGGCGCAACCCTTATATTGTGGTTGGTGGCGGGTCTGACCCGATTGGTGCTTTAGGCTATGTTAATTGTGCAATCGAGACCTTAACGCAAGCCAATGACATGCGTTTACGTCTTGACCATTTCGTTACCGCTACGGGTAGTGCTGGTACACAAGCAGGTTTAATCGTAGGCTTAGAAGCGACTAACAGCGGTATTCCATTGTTGGGAATTGGTGTGCGCGCTCCGAAGCAGCTTCAAGAAGAGAATGTATATAAATTGGCTTGTAAAACAGCCGATATGATGGGCATTTCCGGGGTGGTTGCGCGTGAAAAAGTGGTGGCTAATTGTGATTATGTAGGTGGCGGCTATGGCGTACCTACCGATAGCATGATCGAAGCGGTAACAATGATGGCCCAAGAAGAAGGTATCTTAATGGACCCAGTCTATTCAGGTAAGGGTTTGGCAGGCTTGATTGACCAAGTGCGTAATGGTTACTTCGATAAAGACGACAATGTCGTATTTTTACATACTGGCGGTAGTGCCGCACTGTTTGGTTATCTGAACGCGTTTGATTTTGGTTAATTAAAAGCTTCTTCACTACGCAAAAGAGTATGCCTAATTGAAAGCCTGCAGCTGCGGGCTTTTTTAATGGCGTTTGAATGAGTGTGACAATCAGCTTCCGCCGATTGTCATTTCTTCAATCAATACAGAGCCTGATCTAATATTTCCTCGGGTGTCTACGTCACTACCAAGTGCAACAATTTGTTGGAACATCTGGCCTAAATGACTAGATAATGTGATTTCGTGTACTGGGTATTGAAGCTCACCATTTTCTACCCAATAACCCGCCGCGCCGCGCGAATAATCTCCGGTAACGGTATTAATGCCATGGCCCATCATTTCGGTCACCAGCAGTCCCGTCCCCATTTGCTTGAGTAACTCCTCGCGACTGATTGCCTCGTCAGAGTGCAAATGTAAATTACGTACTCCGCCAGCATTACCGGTGGTTTTCATGCCTAATTTACAGGCAGAATAGCTGCTTAACACGTAGCTACTAAGCACTCCGCGGTCAATAAAAGTATGGTCGGTGGTAGCAACGCCTTCGGCATCATATACAGAGCTACCCATCGCTTTTTCTAAATGAGGTCGTTGATAAACACTAATGTGTTCAGCAAATACTTGCTTATCTAATTGGTCTGCCAAAAATGTCGCCTTTTTATAGACCGCATTGCCATTAATGGCAGAATTGAGATGCGACATCAGACTGGATGCAACCGTCGCATCGAATATGACAGGGGCTTTGCGGGTACTTAATTTCTTCGCATCAAGCCGACTAATGGTTCTTTCGGCTGCTTTGGCGCCAATATGCTGTGCCTCTTGCAGATCTGATAGGTCCCGCGCTGAATCATACCAGTAGTCTCTTTGCATACCCTGAGCGGTGCCAGCGATGACTGAGCAGCTTAGTCCGTAACGCGTGCCGCGCGCAAAGCCCACAAAACCGTTGCTATTGTGCATTAAGCTAACACCTGAATGTGCGCTAAAACTAGCTCCTTCGGTATTGCTGATTTTATCGTCAAACTCGAGTGCCGCAGCTTCGCAACGCGTTGCTTGTTCGAGACCGTATTGCGCGGTTTCTTCGGCGAGCCAGTTCTGCGGGTGGTGCAAGTTTAAGTCGGCAAAAACTTTTGGGTACAACGCAGCATCGGCTAATTTTAAACAAGGGTCGCCCTCGGTTACCTTAGCGATTGAATGGGCAGCACGTACCGTTTCGCTGATTGCTTTTGGCGTTAAGTCACTGGTCGACGCATTGCCGATTTGATGCCCAATATAAACACGGATATCTAAGCCTTTATCTTGGTTACGCTCAATGGTTTCAGGCTCACCGTTACGGACACTATATTCATTGCCGCTAACTTGGTTTAAGCCAACCTCTGCATCGCTACATCCTAGGCTTTTTGCTTCTTTGACAGCCCATTCAGCTGCCTCAAGCATTTTCGCTTCTGCATCGTTTAGAGGTGCATCGCTGTGGCTTTTCATATTGCTGACATGACTCATGCGTCACCTCCAACCGTTAGGCCTTCAATGCGCATGCTAGGCTGCCCAACGCCAACCGGCACGCTTTGCCCTTCTTTGCCGCAAACCCCAACGCCAGAATCTAATTGCATGTCATTGCCTACCATGCTTACCTTAGTGAGTACGTCTGGGCCATTTCCAATGAGCGTTGCTCCTTTAATAGGTTTGCCAATTTGTCCATTTTCTATGAGATAGGCTTCTGAAGCACTAAATACGAACTTGCCAGAAGTGATATCCACTTGCCCGCCTCCAAAGTTGACCGCATAAACCCCTTTTTTAACCGATTCGATAATTTCATTAGGGTCGTACTTTCCGGCGTGCATATAGGTATTGGTCATGCGCGGCATCGGCAAATGACTGTATGATTCTCTTCGGCCGTTGCCTGTGGGTTGCATGTTCATCAAGCGCGCGTTGAGTTTGTCTTGCATGTAGTTCTTAAGGATGCCGTTTTCAATCAGCACGGTATCTTGGGTAGGCGTGCCTTCGTCATCGATACTGAGTGATCCTCGGCGGTTTTCGATAGTACCATCGTCGACAATGGTACACTGTTCACTTGCCACACGTTCACCGATACGACCACTAAAAGCCGACGTGCCTTTACGGTTAAAATCACCTTCAAGGCCATGGCCAATCGCTTCATGTAATAAAATACCTGGCCATCCCGAGCCAAGTACAACGGTCATTTCACCCGCTGGCGCAGCGGTAGATTCAAGGTTGACAAGCGCTTGGCGAACGGCTTCTTTGGCGTAGTTTTCGGCGCGATTATCCGTATAAAAGTAGTCATATTTATGCCGGCCACCACCGCCCATCGAGCCCGTTTCTCGTCGTCCATTTTCCTCAACTATTACCGAAACATTGAGTCGAATTAAAGGGCGGATGTCACTTTGAAAAGTGCCATCACTGGCTGCGATGAAAATGATCTCACGGCCACCAGAAAGACTCACCGACACTTCTTTTACGCGCGGGTCACATTGTCTTGCAGCTTTGTTTACCGACTGGAGTAGTAATACTTTATCAGCATCTTCTAGGCCGACTATCGGGTTAACGTCGTGATACAGCGCTTTAGCGTTTGTGGAGTTAAACGCTTTCGGTGGCTGGCTATGTTGGCCTTTGCTCGCGATGCTTCTGGCAGATTGCGCTGCATCAGCTAAGGCAGCAGGCGTTATTTCATCTGAGTAAGCGAAGCCCGTCTTATCACCACTAATTGCTCTTACGCCCACGCCTTGCTCTATTTCAAATGAGCCAGACTTCACTTTATTTTCATCTAAGGACCACCCCTCAAAGGTAGCGTGTTGAAAATAAAGGTCTGCGAAGTCGATACTGGGGGCCATTGCTTGCCCGATCGTTTTACTTAAAATGGCTTCGTCGATCTCTCCGTCGCTAAATAGTTGCTCGACAACTAGGGGGTGAAATTGTGGCATAAGAATTATAGTTAGGGTTGTGGTGTGAGCTTTACGTTAGGCCGCATACTTTTATTTGAGTTCACTTAGAGATCAAACCCGCTTTGACGGAGCGTTTTACCTCAAAGCGCATGCGCTCGTCACTCCAGGCTAGCTTAGCCTGCATTATCTTAGCAATGCGCAAGCCTATTTTGGAACTTGTTGGGTGCGCGTATGCCATGCAGGCGCGCCTTGCGAGAATATCATCTAGCCGCATCGCGTATTCATGATCTATCGCATAGCAAATTTCACCGACGCTAATCTGTTCGTCAATTAGTTTATCAAGTGATGCATTCTCAGAAAGGTATTTGTTCACTTTCGTCCATCGAATTCCGTATTTGCTGTACAGGCTTTTAGCTAGGTCTGTATTAGGGATATGGTTACTCGTTAGTCTTACTTCAGTGACAGCGGGTGGATTTGAGAGCATGAAGTGTGACTGTAGCAAGTCAACCACATCATCAGCCACTGCGGGCGCAGTGGTAAATTTGACGCCGCGCACTTCAATAATGCCGCGCCTAGGGTTCAGGCGAACGCGCTCGTCTGTCGTAGTGTGTGTGGGTTTAAACAGTATGGGGTGCAACTGCGAATGGTCTTGTAGTTGAATTTCGTTCGACTTACTTGTTGCGCTTAATGGTAGCCAGCCGCTGTGCCATTTCATCGGCTCGTGCACTTTTATCTGTGCAAAAGGAAAGGCCTGATTGATTAGTTTTATGTATCGCTCCTTGTCTTTACTGTTTAACGCTAAGTTGTTTTGCGCCTTTTCTTGGTGGGTATAAAACGTACCAATCACCGTGGTGTTTCCCTTCGGTACTAAAAAAAGTTGTCGTTCATCACCGCGCCCTTTTGCCTTATCATCTTTGAGTTGGTCGACAATGGGCGCACCAATTGCCCCTTCTGGGTGCACGTTTCGATTAAGGATAAGATTGTTTGACCGCGCCCATTTTTTATTGGCGATGTATTCGGTTTTTTGAGAATATAAATCATCAGATTGTCGCCCAGTTGCGTCGATAAACCAGCGGCAACGCAAGGTCAGTCGCTGGCCGCTGATGCGGTCTTTAATTTGTATGCCTTTTAACGTATCACTTTTAACCATTACTTTTTCTACTCGGCAATAGTTAAATACAGCGGCCCCATTTTGTTTGGCATTAAGTACCGTTTCTAGCACCATGCGTTCTGGGTGAGTCAACACGGCTTCGAACCAGCGTGCAACGGCTACGACGCCACGTTGTTTTAGTACTGGAAAACTAGGGTCTAACTCGTCTGAAGGAACAACTTTACTATTTGGAATGTGTACTTTGGTTGCTAAGCCCGAGTTTTTGTTTTTGGTTAACCAGTCGTTTAGCCACAAGGCGAATCGCATGACAGTTGGGTTTTTTAGTCCTCTTTTTTTGATGCCGACATGGAAAGCCGTTATTTGCACTAGTTGCGGTGCTAATTTTAAAAAATAGCGTCTAGATTCAACAGAGCGTTTCAATCGCCTGAAATTAAAATGCTGGATGTAGCGCAGCCCACCATGCAAGATTCCAAGATTGTTGGCAGAGGTTTTTGTGCCAAAATCACTGGCTTCCAGTAAGATGGTTTTGTAACCTGCTTGTGCCATTTTGTCGGTGATACAGGCGCCGTAAATACCCCCGCCCGCGATGGCTACATCATATTTTCGTTTCGCGGCGTTTTCTATATCACGCTTCATCGTCAAGTTCTTGGTACAGTTGACCGATTCGCTGTTCAAAGTGGTGATAGGAAAATCGCTGCTCGGCTGCCTGAAAGGCTGCCTGGCTTAATTGGTTTTTATATTCAGTATCGTTAGTAATTTTAGTAATACCTTGGGCCATCTCTGGTGGATTAGGCGCGACTAAGCAGCTGGTTTCGTCGGTCAATACTTGCGTATGTGATGCAATATTAGTCGCCACAATCGGCTTTTTAGACCCTAGATAAGTATAAATTTTCATCGGCGTGTTTATTCCTTTTAACCGAGGGGACACCAAGATATCTGCTTGCTGTAGGTAGCTAGGAAGGTCCTGCAAAGGTCGTGGCCCTAAAAAAGCAACTCTATTTTTTACTCCCAGTGAGTCTGCTAGCGCTGAGTATTTATCAATATCTGCTGGTAAACCGCCAATCACAATAAAACCGACATCACTTGGCATCTGTGCCTCAGCCAAGGCTTCAATCACTAATCCAACCCCTTGGTAGTGCTCCAAGTTACCCACATACAGGCATTTGGTTGGGTAATCAACAAGTACGGTCGATAGATCATCAACTTCGCTCACTGCGCTAGGCTTATCGGGGCTCTGGTTATCGGCAACGTCCTCGATTACCTTGATAACGGTGTTGCCGGCATAGTGTTTACATTTATCGGCTAGTGCCTGACAAACGGTTAGAACTAGGTCACTTCGTTTTACTGCGAAGCCTTCGGCTTTATCAAGTAAGGTATGTATAAACGATAAGCTTGGGTAGCGTTCGATTAATTGGTCACTCATCGATGAGTCCATGTCGTAGATTACCTTGCTGCGAGAGGTTTTGGTGCAGGCCAAAGCAATGAATACTGACTCTTCCACTGCATGAATGACGTCATAGTTGTTTTTCCGAGCTAAATATAAAGCCCGAAAAAGCATCACGGCATCTAACCCGATCTTTCTAAAAGAAAATCCAACTGGAAAATGTTTACCTAAAGGCAGCCAGCGCCCAGTGCGTAGCAGACGCGTGTTGGGTAAATGTATATCACGACCGTGTGGAAAGGTCAGTATGTCTATATGATGCCCTTGCCCACTTAGCGCAGTGGCTAAATTAAGGACTGCTATAGGGGTTCCTCGCTCAGTATAAAAAGGCTGTGGTGCCAACAGCAAAATGTTCATCCGACTAATCGCGTCGCGCTAATACGATAGTAGGTGAGCCAAGCAATCGAGTGATGCCCAGCATCCAGCACAGCGACTCAATCAAGCGCAGAGGTTTGCTGGCCTTTAAAGCGCGATGGATAACAAAAGGTAATAACAGTTGCGATTGTTGTTTTACAACCGAAAAGCCATTGCGTTCAAATGCTTGCCTAATTTCTTTATGACTGAACAAGGTGTACGGGCGGGTGTTTTTTTCGAATTTCTTCTTAGCCCCAAATAATATCGGGGTCAATGCGTTAAAGCTTACCTTGGGTGGGTACTCTATTATGACGCGATCGCTAGAGACGCGACACATTTCGTCGATGACGCGTTGCCACTCGTCTAAGTGGGGAATCATCCTAACTGAAACTACGCTGTCGAATAATTTGTCGTCTAACGGGAGCGAGGTTAAATCACCCGTGATGCAGGGTTGAGCAGCTTGATCAATTTGTCCGAAACAGCGTTCGTCGCTGCCAAAAATAGTGGCTTCCAGTTGGGCGTTTTGGTAACTAGAGATCAGCTGTCCGTGACCGCCGCCAATGTCTAACACGCGTGTGCCGCTGGCAGACAGCATTGGTTCTACAATTCTATTTTGTGCCCAGACTAAGTAGGCACCCCAATCACCTGAAAAGCGCGCCGCATATTCATCTGAAGAGCTAAAACGGTCTGGCTTTATGGTGTCGAGGCTGGCGTTGATCTCAGTCATTACACTTAACGGTATTTAGGAACATGGGTGAACTGGGCAAAGGCAATCTCTTCGACAATAACCGTACCTGGGTTGCGCATGATGTCGATGCGCAAATTTTGGCAGTGATTATGTTTTAGACTAAATATTGACGTGCTTTCTCCGGCTTTGTAATGTGTTTTACCCGAGTGTTTTTCAACGTGACCCAGTCCTTCATTGAAGAAAAATTTAAGGTAGTCGGCATGATCGGCATCCAGGCTGATTCGTATGAGCGTTGATGGGCCAAACAGCGTGCAAATTGTGGGATGTAAAGTGATATAAGCGCCGCCTTTTTTTGAGTTAAAAATCCAGTGCTGATCTTCGACCTTGAGTTCTGCGCCACGTAAGTCTCTGATTACATTGTCGTTTGATAAATCAATCGGCTGAAAAGCTTCAATGCTAAGCTGAATGGCTGGAGGCTGGTAAAAAGGCAATACATGTAAAGCCAATGCATGCGTATGCACGCCCACCACTGCTATACAAAGTGTCAAGCAACTAACAGTAGCTGCGACGTTGAAATTAAATACCTTGGCTGATAGCCCGTTCCAAACCTGTTTAACAAGCTTCAGTAGGGCATCTAATGCAGAAATAAATAACAGCATGATTGCTGGAAAGGCAGGGAGCAAGTATTTGCCTTGAACCTGAATATCTTGTTGTAGATTAAAGCGTGTGTACATCAGTACCTGGAATAGCATGGCGAGTACAAGCAACGTTTCCAATAGCAATGCATTTCTATTGCTGTCTTGTGCTACACCTGAGCTAGATGAAAAGAAAAGTCGAGGGAAAAAACGAACTAAATAGGCAATGATACCCATAGCGAAAATGGGTAAATAGAACCTATATTGGATCGGTGTTAATCGGAGGCGAAGTTGGTCTAAATACCCAACTGTAGACTGATAAGTATTGTCCACAAACCCCATATAATTGCCGATGAGCAAAGAGAAATAAGTTTGGCCCTGCGCTGCAAAACCAATGTTATTGTTGTTCGGGTTGTTATCGAATTGTTCAATCAAGGCATTTGCAACGCCGAACATAATGGGGTCGTCAAAACCATAACGTAACATATTGCTGATCGGCCACCACGCACCACTTGCTACAAATACCGCAGAAAACAATAGTGCGTAAACGATAAAGTGTTGCCCGATATTACGCAGGTGTAGCAGTGCGGCCAAACCAACAAACGGTAATAGCAGCCAAGCACTTAGTTTAGACAAAATAGTGATCCCGCAGCTAAAGGCGACGAAGGCGACGATCGCGTGATTTAGTTTGTAGATAACCAATAAGGCGATGCTTGCCGTTAACAAACTGCCGGCAAAAATGGCACTGCTGTCATCATTAATATAGCTTGCAATAAAGCTAAATTGCGGCATTAAGGCCATTATAGTAGCGGCTAATAAGCCGTAACTGATTCGTCGATAGAGCATCACTACAGTGATAAATGTAACGAGTACGCACAACGCCATCAGTAGGGCTGAACCGAGGGCATAAGCGTTGCTTAAGTGAATCGAGCTAGGTGCTAACTTGGCGGTGATCGCTCCCACAATGTATGCAAAAGGGGGGCGCGTTGCGCGTGTAGTGCCACCTGAGCTGATGTGCAGCATGTCAGCCTCTTTCGGAAGCACAGGCAGGCGACCTTGTTCGCTGATAAATCGCGTGATATCTAAATGCGCGTCCATATCAGGGCCAGCGGAGTCAGGGATCAATTGAACACCTGCAGAAAAATACAGCAGGCAACTAAGGAATACGATCATGCCGCTGATGGCGGCTTTTTTAAGTGAGAGCACTTTTATTTAGACTTTATTAGCTTGTTCAACCAGCGTCGCATGTTAGCCAATGGTTTTTCGTGTTTTATTTGCACTGTTGCAATCGCTTTGCCAAAGCCATGACGAAGCGCAATGTTTAGCAGCCAAACAACACCGGGGCCTTTGCCTAGAAACCCAAAAGGCATGACTTTCCATCGTAAAAAGTTGGTCAATACTCTGCGGCTGTTCAAGCCAGCAAAATCATAATTTGAATCGGTTGGTTTCATGCTTTTAGGAAACGATAGGCATTATCAATGAACCACAATACCCGCGTGAATGGGTTAAATTTAAGCTTGCTGTGACTCATTGTCCATAAAGTTTGGTCTTGTTTAACAGCCTTTTTAGCCGGTTGATGTTGACCTGAGAAATCGTCTTGATGGGCTTCATGCCGCACACGTTGAATTTCTTGAGTTTTAGGGAAAGCCACTTTTGCCAAATACATAAAGTTTAACCACGCCTTCAATTCGCCTGTATTATAGTTGTATATTTGCGTTGCAGGCGCATACCGTTTTGCACAGGCGATAATGCCTTCATGCAGGGGTTTATAGTACTCGCTTTGTTTAATTTCCCCTTGGCCTACCGCGTCGCTGGTATCGCGAAACTCTAGTTTTGGCTTGCCGCCTACAATCTTGTATGCCACTAAAGTTGGGTGAGGCGCACGACAAATTTCTTCTAGAACAGGTTTGATGGTGTTCGTCATCGACGTATAAAAGCTTAAACGATGAGCGTCGTAAACCAAGCCTTCTAAGCTATTATTGAAATCATTGCGATAAGGCGTTGCGCGAATGGCGCCGAGGGTGAACCCAAAAATACGGGGCTTGTCTTTGCGCGGTTCTATGGCGTCAGAAAGATAATGCTGAATGGTGCCTAACCAGCCGATGTCTACCAAGGCGACTTTGTCTTGCTCGAAAAAATCTTCGCTTTCTAAATAAAGTTGAAACGCTTGGTTGTCTGCATTTGTTTGTTGTTTTACCGCAGATTGAAAGGCTTCATCATCCAAGACATGCGCAAACTTCTCATCGGCTGATTGATCGTAGTCGGCAGAATTAAAGCCAATTGGGTCATCTGTTTTTAGATCATACTTTGCTAAATGCGGAGCTAGAGTTTCAGCGTCTAATTTAAATATTCGGCAAATATCCTTAAAATCTCGATTTCCTGCTGGGAATCGCGCCACATGGGCGTTCAGCGGGGAAAGCCCCTGATGCGCGCAAGCGGCGGACGCCACACCCATTCGGCTAATGTAAAGATAGCTGGCTTTTGGAGCGTTACCTAGTGGGAAGAACCAAGGTGTCATCGCATCCCATACTTGTTTGAACAGCCAACCTTCGCGAGCGCAAAAGTAAACGCGTTCAATGTCTTCGTCTTTGCAGCGCTCCATTAGGCGGTGAATAAAAAAGCTAATGAGGTATCCAAAGAATCCAAAGCCATCCGTATACAAGGGGGGCTTATCTTTATTTTCATGCTCTAATGGCAACATCCATTGCAGCTGGTTCCGGCCTTTCCAGAAATCGCGTTGCGAAGCGTAATAGTTGTAGCGCGTAGCTAGAGATAGGCGATGATGCTCGCCGATGTCACGCAAGTGCAACGCTTGAATGCCAAATTCAATCGGCTTATTGTAATCAGAGTGCGCATTGTCTCCGATATGTAGCCATTTATCTTTAGGTAAACTATACTGCTGTTCTATCATCGGCCAAGCTGCTCCTGAGGCTTTGGCCTTAAAGGTGTCAGCCGAAGAAATAATCGCTTCAAAATAATCGAATATGCCTTTGTTTGTTGCGATAGCTTGAATATATTTTGCGCCTAGATAAATGTCAGAAATGAGCAGCAGTCGTTTGCCTTTGTTATGCAGCTGTTTGATCCACTCGAGTGCTTCTTGGCGCACCACGATCATACTGCTTTCCATGTCGGTTTCGAATTGGGCTACTTGTTTAAATAGCGTTGATGGCAAAGCAGAACCAAAAACATGCTCAAGCACTTCTTGCATGAAATCGTCGTACCGCGCTTCAAAGTCGGGGTGCGACTGACCGTTGCGATCGCGATGCTGTTGTTCGATTTTGTTTCGTAATTGACGCACTTCACGGGGTGTAATATGAATCCCGAGTTGATTAGCTGCATTGCTAATCATTTGTGCCACTGGAATTTTGATCATGTTCGGGTCGGGCACTCTGCGAATAAACAGCGTGTCAAACACATCAAAACTAATGACGTCAAACTGATCTAGCTGCTGGTTTGCCTGCTTAATAAGGCTTTGCCAATCGTAATAACTCTGCATGGTTCTTAAACTGTCCTAGCGACGCAGGCCTATTTTCGAAAGCAGTCGTTTTACAATTAGCGCCGCTAAATCACGGGTGGGCGTGTCATCTGTTAACTTGCCTTTAGGCGCGTTTTCCACCTGTGGATTGAGTTGCTTGCGCACCTCCATAAGTTCGAGTTCAAGTGTGATTAAGCGGTCGATACCGACATTAGCTCGTGCGTGGGTTGCAGCGGGTAATTGCGCCAACACAGCATTGCGAATAATTTCTTGATCTTGCTCGCGCCCAGTAATAGCCGCTTCGCTAATGGTATTGTTACCGTGAATTCGATAATTTAATAATACTGCCTCTTCCGCATAGTGAACTTGCTCTGGGAACGCATTGAGCAAGCGAAATAGGTAGTCGTAGTCGTGTAGGTAACGATAGGGGGCAAAGCCGCCGATGGTGTCTTTAGCCGCAGCGCTCATCAGTAAGTTTGATGTGGTGACCATTAAATTCCCGTGCAAAAAACCTTGGTAAATATCTCGGTCGTGACGTGCATAAAAACGCCGATTAGCGTGGTGCCAGTTATTCCAGCCAAATTCCGGATCACTCAGGGGAGCGCTTTCAGCGTCTATCGGTGATACATCAGAGAAAATAGCTTGTGCGTTATGTTCGCTCATTAGCGCGAGTAAGGTCTCTATGCGCGAAGTATGAAATACGTCGTCAGAATTGATAATACCGATAAAGCCGCCGTTAGTTTTTTCTAAACCGGCATTAAGCGCGTTGTAGGCATCTTGGTTATCTTGATAAAAATAGTGTACCCGTGGATCGTCATAAGCCTTTACAATATCGGCAGTTTTATCGGTTGAGCCATCGTCAATAATGATGAGCTCTAAATGTTGCCAAGTTTGGTTCAATACGCTGTCAATCGCTTCACCAACGAATTTTTCGTGGTTGTAAGCAGGCATTACAATGCTGACTAATGGCGAGGCATTCATTAACTAATTTATCGTTTTTTAAAGGTTAATTTTGGATTTGTGATAGCGCAATTATTAAGGGTCGATAAGCGATTAGTGGTCGTTGCGATATTAGGTAGTTTGCTGATCTCAGCTTGGGCCAGTATTGTAGACGATGTTGTTAATAATGATGGCATTGAATACATAAAATCCGCGCAAAATATGCTTGAGGGCCACTGGATCGAAGCGGTTGAAACCTACAAGTGGCCGTTTTACGCGGCATCAATGGCCATCGTTAGCAAAATTGCCTTTGTTGACCTTAATATTGCTGCGCATTTAATCGATGCGGCCTCTTTTATCTGGATTACCTTAGCATTTGTATCGCTAGTACGTTTACTCGGTGGAAGGAAGCCAGAATTATGGTTTGCACTGCTCATTATTTTAGCCTTCCCCACTTTAAACAAATTCCGGCCCTACCTGATCCGAGACCCCGCATTTTTGGCGTTGTTTCTCAGCGCCTGTTTTTATTATCTCAGTTTCTTCTTAGAAAAGAAAAAGCGTTTAAACGCGCTGAGTATTATTTTATTTGGCTTATCGGCACTATTTCGCATTGAAGGGCTGATCTTTTTGGTGATGTCGCAAGTGTACTTAATGGCGATTGCGATGGGCCGTAAGGCGGCTCCATTGCTAGCGCTAGTGCTTACATTGTTGCTGGCTGCGGTAATGGTGGTGCTGCTTAGTTGGTGGAATTTCTCGCCTGATGGCGAATTAACCTACATGAGTATATTTACAGAACCATTGCATTTTTTAGAGACGGTGTGGATTCAAGTGCTTGATCAAATAGGTCAACGCTTCCACGCGATTCGGTCTAAAGTGTTGGTGGGTTATTCCCATTCCTACGCGTTGGTGGTGTTGCTTTGGTCTGCGGCCACGATAGTATTTTTTGAGTTGATGCATGCGCTGTACTATTTGTATTTTGGTCTGTCTGTGACCGCTGTTTCTCGTGATAGTCTATTTCCGCAGCACGTGCTCATTCGTCCATGGCGATTTTTACTATTCATTTCTATCGGTGTCTTATTTGCATTCGTCCTAGTGCAATGGTTTTTAAGTGATCGTTATCCGTTAGCGGCGGCTTTGTTAATGTTGCTGCCGGTTCCGTTTTTGCTGGCGAAATGGCAGAGGTATAATCGATTTGGGGGCGCTTCTAAAAATAGCCGTATCGGGTACATGGTAATAATCGCCCTTATTGTGCTTGCAGGTTTAAAAAGCTTAGATTTAGCAACTAAGAAAACGTATTTAAAAGAAGCGGGTAAATGGCTAGAGCACAATATTTCAGAAAACGCTAGCGTCTATACTAACAACAGAATTATTGCGCATTATTTTGGCAGAGCCGCCCACACAGATGTCTACTGGCCATATTGGGAGCAGTATAAAACCTCGGCCTTAATCGCGAGAAATAAGTTTGATTATCTGGTTTTTAATGTCAGACCCCATGATGAGGAATACGCCCACAATATCCCATTATTAATGCATAACCAGCCCGTAAAAGTGTTTGAAAATGAAAAGGGGGCTAAAGTGCTTATTATAGAAATGAATAATAAGCGCGTTTACCACCCGTAAAACTTATGAGCCCTATACCGAACAAAGACGCTAGTCTGTCCGTAGATACCGCCAATACCTTGACGGAAGCCTTGCCGTATATCCAGCGTTACCGAGGTAAAACGCTTGTTGTAAAGTATGGTGGCAATGCAATGATTGACGATCGGCTTAAAGAGAGCTTTGCGCGAGATGTCGTGCTATTAAAAGCGGTGGGGATTAACCCTGTTATCGTTCATGGCGGTGGCCCACAGATAAATCAGGTGTTAAAGCAAATTGGTAAAGAGTCAACGTTTATTGATGGTATGCGCGTCACGGATAGTGAAACCATGGATGTGGTAGAAATGGTTTTGGGTGGCCTAGTAAACAAGGAAATTGTCAACATGATTAACCAACAAGGCGGGCATGCAGTTGGTTTAACAGGAAAAGATGGCGGCTTGATAAAAGCTCAAAAGCTGCAAGTTGAAAAAAATGACCCCGTTCTGCAGCGAACGGAAATTATAGATTACGGGCACGTTGGCGCCGTTGAAAGAATTGACCCCAGTATCGTGCAATTATTGGAGTCTAAATCTTTCATTCCCGTGATAGCGCCGGTCGGAGTTGGAGATGACGGGCAAACCTACAACATAAATGCAGACATTGTCGCCGGTGAGCTTGCCATTACCTTGCAAGCGGAAAAGCTGTTGTTACTAACTAATACACCGGGTGTTAGTGATAAAAATGGTGCCTTACTGGCCGAATTAACGGCGAAATCCATATCAAGTTACATTGAGGATGGGACGATACAAGGCGGCATGCTACCAAAAGTAGATTGTGCCCTGTCTGCCATTAGCGGTGGTGTCGGTTCTGCCATTATTTTGGATGGCAGAGTGGACCATTGCTTGCTATTGGAGACGTTTACTGATTCCGGAATCGGTACCCAAATCGTTTCTGAATAAGGCGATAAGCGAGTCTGAAGTAGGGCACGGCAGCCATCAAAACTGTGGTTGATTTGCAGCGTAGCGTGAAGTAACGGATTTAGCTATGTATGGTTGGAGAATACACATACTTTAATTCGTTAAATCGCATACAATCGGCGCCCATTTTATTTTGCGGCTGCCTTCGGCTGTGCGCGCTTACAGTTTCGTATGAAAGATCTAAGAAATATTGCCATCATCGCGCATGTTGACCACGGAAAAACCACGTTGGTAGACCGTTTGTTACAACAGTCCGGCACACTAGGTGATCGATTTGGCCCCGTTGAGCGCGTGATGGATGGAAACGATCTTGAAAAAGAACGCGGTATAACGATTCTTTCTAAGAATACTGCGCTTAAGTGGAACGATTATCGGATCAATATTGTTGATACGCCGGGTCACGCCGACTTTGGCGGAGAAGTCGAACGGGTTTTGTCGATGGTTGACAGTGTGCTGTTGCTAGTTGACGCAGTAGAAGGGCCGATGCCACAAACACGATTTGTTACTCAGAAGGCATTTGAGCATGGTTTGCGCCCCATCGTTGTCGTCAACAAGATTGACCGTGATGGCGCGAGGCCAGACTGGGTCGTTGACCAAACGTTTGATTTATTTGATCGATTGGGCGGTACTGATGAGCAATTAGATTTTCCAGTTGTTTATGCCTCAGCGATAGAAGGCTATGCAACGCTTGATGCAGATGTACGTACTGACAGTATGGATATCTTATTTCAGGCGGTAGTCGATCATGCGCCTGAGCCAGATGTTGATATTGACGCACCGTTTCAAATGCAAATATCTTCGGTAGACTACTCTAATTTTGTTGGGGTGATTGGTATCGGGCGGGTACGAAACGGTAAGATAAAACGCAATTCACCGATTGCAGTGGTGGATAGCGAAGGTAAAAAGCGCAACGCACGCGTGTTACAAATTTTGGGGTTTCACGGGTTGCAGCGCGTGGAAGTGGAAACTGCGCAAGCAGGCGATATTATCGCTGTCACAGGTATTGAAGAATTATCTATTTCCGACACACTTTGCGACCCGGCTGCTCCACAAGCACTGCCAGCGTTAACGGTGGACCAGCCAACCGTAACGATGATGTTTCAAGTAAATACGTCCCCGTTTAGTGGCAAAGAAGGCAAGTTTGTGACCTCAAGGCAAATTCTTGAACGCTTAGACAAAGAGCTTATTCATAATGTGGCCTTACGGGTTTCTCCCACGCCTAATCCTGATATGTTTGAGGTGGCAGGAAGGGGCGAGTTGCATCTATCTATTTTGCTGGAGACCGTGCGTAGGGAAGGATTTGAAATTGCGGTGTCACGACCACAAGTTATCTATCGCGAAGTCGATGGTGTGCGCTGCGAGCCATTTGAAGATGTAGACATTGATATTGAAGAAGTGAATCAAGGTGCAGTTATGGAGGCCATTGGTGCGCGAAAAGGTGAACTTAGAGACATGCAACCTGATGGTAAAGGGCGCGTTAGGCTGGTTTACTTTATGCCAGCTAGAGGCCTAATTGGCTTTCAAACTGATTTCATGACGCTTACTTCGGGTACTGGATTGATTAATCACGTTTTTAGCCAGTACGCGCCGGTGGTGGAAGGAGAGTTTTCGGGGCGACGTAATGGCGCTTTAATTTCGATGGTTACGGGTAAAGCGCTGGCTTATGCTTTATGGAATCTGCAAGAAAGAGGCAAGTTGATGCTCGGTCATGGCGCTGAAGTCTATGAAGGCCAAGTCATCGGCATTCATTCAAGGCGAAACGATTTAGTGGTGAACCCGCTTAAGGGCAAGCAACTGACTAACGTGCGCGCTTCAGGTAAAGACGATAGTATTGTTTTAGAGCCGCCCATGCAGATTACTCTAGAATCTGCACTTGAGTTAATCGAGGACGATGAATTGGTTGAAATCACCCCGGCTAATGTGAGAATACGTAAGAAGCTATTATCAGAAAGTGATAGAAAGCGCGCTGGTCGGGTAAGTAAAGGACCCGAGAAATAGAAAGCTAAAGCTGGTAGCTTACAAGTTTTCCATATAAATACGATAGTAAGGCACGTTATAGATAAAACAACGCAAAGTAAATTGCTAATTGCAGCTTCCAGAGGTGTGTCGTAAAATTTTAGAGGTCTGACTTAAGGATTGTACATTGTTTGGATTGAGCAACAAAAAGAGTGTTCTCGGTGTTGATATAGGTGAATCATCGATAAAGTTGGTTCAGCTTGCGCATATGAACAAGCACTTTAAGTTAGATAAATTTCATATCGAACCAGTGCCAAGAGGCCTGATCGTTGAAGGAAGAGTGGTTGACGTCTCACAGGTGGCTGATATTATTCAAATAGCGTTGAAGCAAAATAACCTATCGTGTGTATCAGCGGTTGCTTCTGTTGGTTACTCAGATGTCATTGTGAAGCGTCTTAGGGCGCAAAAAGGCATGCGAGCGCGCGAACTTGAGCAATGGGTAGAACTTGAGGTGGATAAATTTGTTCCCTATCCCATGGAAGAGCTAAGCCTAGATTTTTATATCGATGAAGCGCATTCAAGTGATGCAGAAGACGAGTTAGTTGTCACTACTTGCCGGAAACAGACGGTAGAGAGCGTTACGGAGTGTCTTGAGCTTGCTGGGTTGGAGCCTCATGCGATTGATGTTTCAAATCAGGCGCTGTTCAGAGCGGCTACGGCGGACCCAGAGGATTTCGTAAGCGGATCAACAAGCGATCTGACCGCTATTATCGATGTAGGAATGTCAACAACTCGGTTTTATGTTTTCTCTGGCGATAACATGGTTTATCACCGCGATGAGGCGTTTGGAGCCAGTAGTTTAGTTGATGGCTTTGCGTCACACTATGGCCTTAGTAACGACAAAGCGCACCAAGCTTTGTATAGTCAACGTATGCCTAAAGGTTATAAGAGGCAGGTGCTAAAACCTTTTGTTAAGTTATTCTTGAAAGAAATTGAAAGAGTCATGTATGCTTTCAAGTCTTCTGGAGCAACTGGGCAAATCGCTAAGGTGTTGTTAGCTGGTGGATGTATGCAGGTGCCTGAAATAGAAAGCATTCTCTCTAAGAAACTGCGTACTGACGTTAGATTCATGAATCCGATGACGGATTTAAAAAAAGCGGGCCGACTTGATATTAAAAAGCTAAATAGGCTGGCGCCTCAATTAGCGCATGCATGTGGCCTAGCGATGTGGAAAGACCTAACGTGGATACGGTAAATTTACTGCCCTGGAGGGAGAAAAGAAGGCAAAGGAGAGATAAGCGATTACTGGGGGTAAGTATTTTCTATTGGTTAATATGTGTCGCTGCGGTGTTTCTTATGTTGTCTGCGGTTTCAAGCTTAGTTAATGATCAAGACGCAAGAAATCAGTACTTGAGCAAGCAGAACGCGAAAATTAATACACAGATTCGCAGTAGCGAGGCGCTCAAAGAAAAGAAGAAAGAGTTACTGTCTC
This sequence comes from Candidatus Poriferihabitaceae bacterium, assembly GCA_965237995.1. Classification (GTDB taxonomy): domain Bacteria; phylum Pseudomonadota; class Gammaproteobacteria; order Arenicellales; family Poriferihabitantaceae; genus JAAELZ01. The sequence goes on along the minus strand of CBDEGO010000004.1, from coordinate 504,239 downwards.
GAATCGAAATTGTGCAAAATTTACAAGACAATCGTGTCCAAATTGTGCATGTGTTCGATGATATGGTAAGGAAATTACCTCGGGGCGTCACTCTTGACGTGATGTCTAAGCAGAATGATCAGATTAAGTTGATCGGTCGAGCCCAGTCAAATGCAAGAGTCTCTGAGCTTATGAATCGGCTAGATTCCTCTTTGTGGTTTGGAAAGTCTGATTTGTCCGTTGTGAATGTGACAGACAGAGACAACAATAAACTCAGTCAATTCGAGTTGACGGTTACGGAAAGTCTTTCTAGCTCAGCTAGCGAACAGCATAACTAATGGCCTTGCAAGACTACACAGAAAGCTTGCAGGAAATGGATTTTTCCGAGTTATCCTCTTGGCCCTATTGGTTAAAAGTGCTGTCGTCCATTTTAGTCGGCATTATGCTCTTGTATGGCGGTTACAGTTTGTTCTATAAGCCAAAGCTAGAGCGGTTGCGGTTGGCACAAGCACAAGAAATAAAACTGAAAGAAGAGTTTCTGGCGAGGCAAAAATTAGCGGTAAATTTACCCGCTTATGAGCTACAGATGGTAGAAATTGAAGACCGATTTAAAGCATTGCTGCGCCAACTACCTAACCGCAATGAGGTGCCGGCTTTGCTCACGGATATATCTCAAGCTGGTAAAGAAAGAGGGCTAGAATTTAAGCGGTTCAAACCTTCTGATGCATCAGAAAAAGGCTTTTACGTAGAGTTGCCTATACAAATTGAGGCGTCGGGGACCTATCACCAATTAGCAAGTTTTGTGAGTGACATCGCGAACTTCCAACGAGTAGTAACGATTGGAGACCTAGAAATGCAGCGAACGACGTTCAGCGAAGATGATAATGTTGCGATCGAAGATATACCGCTTACCTTTAAAGCCAACTTATTTACCTACCACTACAATGAAGCTGAAGTTGAGGCAGCTTCTAGTGACAAGGCGATAGAATAATATGATGATGCGTAACGATAAAAGTAAGCGATTTCTTGTTTTCTCTCTCCTATGCCTGTTTGTCGCTGGATGCGACAAAGTGAAAGGAACTAAAGACTTAGAAGAGTTTGTAAATAAAACTAAAAGCTCAGTCGTACCCAAAGTTGAGCCCTTGCCTGTGGTAGAGCCTGCTGAGTCTTATCAGTATGCCGCGGCCTTTGAAGGCAATCCATTTTCTATCATTAACGTACTACCAGAACAGAAAGAGGCGCTCAAGAAGAAGGTTGCTCCGTTGATAGCAGAACTAAGCCGTGACCGTGAGGCGCTGGAGTTTTTCCCATTAGACTCGTTAGAAATGGCAGGAACACTTACTCTAGATGGAACGCGATGGGCCATTATTATGGCGCCAGACGGTACTGTCCACCGCGTTAGCAAAGGCAACTACCTTGGGACCAATTTAGGTGAAATACTAGAAGTTGTTGAAGGGAGCATAAAGGTAGAAGAAACAGTCCAAGCAGAAGGTGGCGAGTTGGAAAAAAGGATAGTGGCAGTTGCCTTGCCGAAATAGATAGACTATAACTTGTCATTACAATATTTTAGAGCAACTCATTGAATTCAAATGCAGTTTCATGTCGAGGCAAATAACCCTGCGCGATCAGGCGGTGTCGTAGTGAAAAGTACAAGTGCAACATGCAGTGTCATGAAGATACTGTTTGGTGTTGTGTTAAGCACTGCATTGGTTGGAGCTGCAACAGCTAGTGATTTGACGCTGGTGCAGGCAAAGCATCTCACAGATGGAAATTCGGCGATAGATCTAACGTTAAGTGACAAAGATGTAGAGGTTCAACATTTTGTTATGGCCGACCCGAACCGAATAGTTGTTGACCTGTTTGGGGTGGAAAATAAAACGCAGCAAAAACTTATTAAGGTTGATAGAAGTGTCATCGAAAGTGTCTTGCTGTTAGAGGGTCAAGATAAGCTGAGATTGATATTAAACTTGTCGAAATCCGTTGCGTTTAAGCTGGATAAGCAGGCTACTGGTTTGCGTTTGGTGGTGGATAGTTCGACGCATACACTTTCGCAGAATAAGCGGTTAGTCCAGAAGCTTGTTGACGCAAGTAGTGAACAACGTAGTACGTCCTCACCTTCGATTACAGACGTTGATTTTCGCCGAACGCCTTCGGGCAGCGGTAAGATAATCGTTTCGTTAGGTTCGCCAAACGTAGTTGTGGATTTTAAGGAAGAAACGGGCGAATTGATTGCCGACTTTAAGCGCAGTACGGTTAACGAGGCACTGGAAAAGCGATTAGATGTGGTCGATTTTGCAACACCGGTAAGTACTGTCGATCTATTTCAAAATGGTCAAGACGTAAGAATGGTGGTAACACCGACTGGAGAGTACCGTAAGACGGTGACTCAAAATGACCACCAATTCGTTATCGAAGTGAGCGCGATCAGTGAATTAGAACTGAAGGCTATAACTCAGCAGCAGGCGGGCTATAACGGAGATAAGTTGTCCTTGAGCTTCCAGCGCATTCCAGTACGCGCAGCGTTGCAAGTGATCGCAGACTTTACGGGGCTCAATCTAATTACTTCGGACTCGGTCGATGGAGATTTATCGCTACGTTTAAATGAGGTGCCTTGGGATCAAGCTTTAGATCTCATATTACAGACCAAGAATCTGAGTATGAGACAAAAAGGTAATGTGATTCGTATTGCGCCCACTGATGAATTAGCGAAACAAGAGCTAGCGTTGTTTCAATCAAAAAAAAGGGTGACGGAATTAGAGCCACTAGTCACTGAATTAATTCGAGTGAACTATGCTAAAGCTGAGGATATTGCTACCTTATTGAAGTCAACCGAGTCCGTATCCACTTCTGATGACCAGCAAACAGAGTTTAGAACAGGGACCGATTCAAACTTTTTTAATCCAGCAACCGGTACCTTTGAGCAAGGCGCTGAACCTACGACCATTACTCGAAATAGTGTTGTTAACGTTGATAATTCACTGATTTCTGGACGTGGGTCCGTTTCGGTTGATGCAAGAACAAATACGATTTTAATTCAAGATACCGTTACCAAGATTAAGGAAGTCCGAAAACTGGTGGCTAAACTGGATGTACCTGTTCGTCAGATACAAATTGAGACTCGTATCGTGGAAGCAACGGATGACTTTAGCAGGAGTTTAGGGGCACGCATTGGCTTTACGCGCGTGACAGAGAATGCACGTTTCCTAGGGTCTGGTAATAATAATGGTTTAGGAACGGTTTTTGGCAGTGGTTCCATCGAAGGTAATAGCGGACTGAGAACCGACAATGAAGTGCTGTACCCCGATTCACTCAGCGTGAATTTAGGCGCCGATTCACTTGGTAGTGAAACGGCCGCCAGATATGCGTTTCAAATTGCCAAAGTGGGTGCGGGCTATTTGCATTTGCTCGACTTAGAGCTTTCAGCTTTACAAGCAGAGGGTAAGGGCAAGGTTATTGCTAACCCGAAGATAACCACCACTGAAAAACACGAGGCGCGTATAGAACAAGGGCAAGAACGTGTGTTTGGCACATCAGGTGGAGAGCCCGTGATTAAAAAAGCGGTGTTAGGTTTAACCGTGACTCCACAGGTGACGCCAGATGAAGAAATTATTCTAGATGTGAATATCACTAATGATACCTTTTCTGGAGATACCACATTAAATACAAAGCGTATTGTCACGCAAACACTTTTGAAGAACGGTGAAACCATTGTGATCGGTGGCATTTACCAGCAGTCTCAAGGTGAATCTGTTACTAAAACTCCAATTTTAGGTGACATACCTATCCTAGGGAATTTGTTCAAAAAGAAGACGAAAAGAGATAACAGAACCGAGTTATTGATTTTTCTCACGCCTAGATTGATTAAGCCCGAATTTTAAAGTTAAGCAACAGCGCAATTTTTTAATTACGGGCGTACTTATATCTATTACTATGGCACTCATTTATTTACATGTTATTAGATCAAGCAGATGGCTAATATTTATTTAATCGGCATGATGGGAGTGGGTAAAACTACCATAGGCCGAAAGTTAGCTAAACTTTTAGGTGAGTCCTTTATCGATACCGATCAGGAGCTCGAAAAGCGCAACGGTGTTACGGTTGGCCATATTTTCGATATCGAAGGCGAAGAAGGCTTTAGAAAACGCGAAACAAAGCTGTTAGCCGAATTGGCAACGCAGTACAGTGGGGTGGTGGCGACAGGCGGCGGCATGGTGACTCAGTCTGAGAATAGAAAGCTCTTATCAGAGTCGGGAGACGTCGTCTATCTGCGAGCATCGCTCGGAACGCTGTGGTCTAGATTACGAAATTGCCACAACCGCCCGCTATTGCAAACCGAAAACCCGAAGGAGAAACTGCGTGGTTTACTCATTGAAAGGGAGCCCATGTATACTGCTGCAGCTAATTATGTTGTGCCTGTTGGTAAAGGGACGGCGTTTCAAATGGCAAAGCGAATTCAACACAGTTTAAATGAACACTCTTAATATCGACCTCGGCGCACGTAGCTACCCTATTCATATTGGTTCAGACCTGCTAGATCACAGCCATCTATTCGTTCCCCACATTCGCGGGCATCGTGTTTTTATTATTTCGAATGAAGTCGTCGCTCCACTCTATTTGGACAAGCTATGTGCAACGCTTGCTGAATCTGCTGATATCACGACATTAGTGTTACCAGACGGTGAGCCCACTAAAAGTTTAGCAACGGTTGAAAAAGTGATCTCGTCGATGCTTGAAGCATCGTGTGACAGAAAAACGACCGTTATTGCGCTGGGTGGTGGAGTAACGGGAGATCTGGTTGGATTTAGCGCAGCTTGTTACCTTAGAGGGGTCGACTTTATCCAAGCCCCCACCACTTTGTTATCGCAAGTTGACTCCTCTGTGGGTGGGAAAACAGGGGTAAATCACGTGCTCGGCAAAAATATGATTGGGGCTTTTTATCAACCCAAAGCAGTCATTATTGATATTAATACTTTAGCAACGCTTGATCAGCGTCAATTCTCAGCAGGGTTGGCTGAAGTGATTAAATATGGCTTGCTAGGTGATATTGAGTTTTTACAATGGATAGAATCTAACATCGACGCTATCATGCTCAGAGATAAGAAGGCTTTAACTTATATCATAGAGCGATCCTGCCAAGCTAAAGCACACGTTGTTGCTGCCGATGAGAAAGAACAGGGTGTGCGAGCCTTGCTGAACTTAGGCCATACTTTTGGTCACGCTATCGAAAATGCTAAAGGTTATGGGCAATGGTTACATGGTGAAGCGGTGGGCTTAGGTATGCTGATGGCAGCAGATCTATCAAAAAGGTTAGGGTCAATATCAACCGATGATGTGGCTAGGGTTAAACAGATACTGGATGCAGCTCAATTACCGGTAACGGGTGTAGGCGATGTCACCGCTGAGCAATTACACAGTTTAATGGCTGTAGACAAAAAAACAGAACACGGGCAACTTAATTTTGTGCTGTTTGAGCAGCTAGGAAAGACTCATGTAACCAATGAAGTAGATAAAAAACTATTGATGCAAACTTTAAATGCTTTTGTTCTATAAAGGCGTAAAGCAGTGATATTAATTGAATATTCAGGCTAAATTGGTTATCTTAGGGCTCGCAAATTGTGCATTCGAAAGAGAACGATATATGGGTGTTTCCCAACTAAAGAAAATCTTGTTATTAGCTAGCGTTTTAGGGCTCGCGAGTTGTGCCCATCACGGCGCAGCGTTGATAGAGTCCAACCCTAGTGGGGCTGAAGTAGTGGACATTAATGAAGGCACGCTATTAGGTGTGACACCTTTTATTAGTCGCTGGAAAGAAGGAGATGAACGAAAGTTTGTTAACATTCGCGTCCAAAAAGACGGTTACGCTGATAAAACAACATCATTTTGGGTTTCACTCAGATATAAGACGCGTGATGCGGCGATTAAAAACGCGCAGTCGATTGAAATGAACCTAGAAAAGCTCAATTAATTTAAAAGGTGCAACTGTCTAACATGGTTAAATATACGAAAGTTTTAATACTGCTGTTCCTTGGTAGTTTTCTGGTAGCTTGTGGAGGTACAAAAAGCGTGCCTGTGGTGGTGCAATCTGACCCACTCGGTGCTTATGTGACTTACCAAATTCAACGTCCTGCCAAAGGTGCGGGTACCGATTGGGTATTCCTTGGGAAAACACCAATCGATATTAAGCGTAGAATATCTAAAAAGCAGTTTAAAAAGGCGGGTGCCTTTCGCTTAAGAGTGATGAAAGAGGGTTACAGCGATCAGATTCGCGATTGGACCCGAAAAGAAATTAATAGAGAAATTAAGGATAAAGGGCAATTGTTCTGGAATCCTAAATTAGTGCCTAGCCAGTAGGCGGTCCGAAAAACAAATTTTAAAGGCCGTCTCAGGACGGCCTTTTTTATCGCAGTTAAATAGGGTGAACGGTGCGTTGGGCATCACGGCTGAATGTTAAGCTGAACAGTATTTATAAAGCCCAGCTTCACGTCACTTAAAAGAATAATGAGGTTATCCATGAGCCAGTACGGTCTTCCATCTAAACAAGGTCTATACGATCCCGCTAACGAACACGACGCTTGTGGTGTTGGCTTTGTTGCTAACATTAAGGGAAACCAAACTCATGATATTGTTAGCATGGGCTTAGATATCCTAAAGCGCATTGAGCACCGCGGAGCGGTAGGCGCTGACCCAAAAGCAGGTGATGGTGCTGGAATCTTAATTCAGCTTCCTGATACGTTCTTTCGATCTAATACAGATTTTGCACTGCCTAAATTAGGTGAGTATGCGGTTGGTTTTGTATTCTTGCCTAAAGATGCCGAAGAGCAAGCCTTGGCGCAGGAGCTCATTGAAAAAGTGGTCATTGATGAAGGCCAAACACTATTGGGTTGGCGTGAAGTGCCGGTTGAGAACGAAGGGCTTGGTGAGTCGGTAAAACCAACTGAGCCCAGCATCAAACAATTATTTGTAGGTCGCGCAGATCATTGTATTGATCAAGATGCGTTTGAGAGAAAAATATTTGTGGTTCGCAAGCTGATTGAAAACCAGTTACGTACAGCCAACTGGTCCGGGAGCAATCAAGTCTATTTCACCTCATTTTCATCTCGCACTGTCAATTATAAAGGCTTATTAATGGCCGATCAGGTGGGTGAATACTACGTTGATTTACTCGACTCAAGTGTGGTGTCTGCGATGGCGTTGGTGCATCAGCGATTTTCTACCAATACATTTCCGACGTGGCAGTTATCGCATCCTTACAGGATGATCGCGCATAATGGTGAAATTAATACGGTTCGTGGTAATAAGAACTGGATGGCGGCACGTCGTCACTCTATGGCAAGCGATCTATTCGGTGATGATCTAGAAAAAGTGTGGCCGTTGATTGACGATAGTCAATCTGATTCAGCGTGTTTTGACAATACCCTAGAGCTATTAACCTTGTCGGGTTATTCTCTTACCCATGCGATGATGATGTTGATTCCGGAAGCATGGTCGAATAATCCGTTGATGGATAAAGATCTGCGCGCCTTTTATGAATACCATGCTGCGTTAATGGAACCATGGGATGGACCAGCCGCTGTGGCGTTTACTGACGGGCGTCAAATTGGTGCAACCTTAGACCGAAATGGCTTACGTCCAGCACGATACATCATTACAGATGACGACTTGTGCGTGATGGCCTCTGAAGTTGGCGTATTGGATATACCTGAAGAAAAAATCGTAAAGAAATGGCGCTTACAACCGGGCAAAATGTTTTTAATCGACTTGGAGCAAGGTCGGATTGTCGATGACAGTGAACTTAAGTCGGATTTGGCTCAGTCTCAACCGTTTCAAGATTGGTTAGATCAAGCACAAATGAATGTTCACCAATTGCCAAGCGTGGTGGGTGCCATGGCACCGGGCAAAAAAACGCTGTTGAATACGCAACAAGCATTTGGTTACACGCAAGAGGACGTCAAATTTTTGCTACGGCCTATGCTGGAAACTGGGATGGAAGCCACCGGTTCAATGGGAACAGACGTGCCACCTTCTGTGTTGTCTTCCAAGTCAAAGCACCTGTCCACTTACTTTAAGCAAAACTTCGCGCAAGTCACCAACCCGCCTATCGATCCGATACGTGAAGATGTTGTGATGTCTTTAGTATCGCTAATCGGGCCGCGTCCTAATTTGCTTGATCGCGATTCGGGTGGAAAGTCGATGCGCTTGGAAGTACGTCAGCCGATACTAACTAATAGTGAACTAGAAGCAATTCGTAAGATTGAAGACCGAACGGATGCTTTTTTAACTCGCACAATAGATATTTGCTATCCTGCAGACAAAGGCTCAGCAGGGATGAAGCCTGCCTTAGGCGCCATTTGTAGAAAGGCTGAGTCGCTGGTGCTCAAAGGTAATAATATTCTTATTTTGTCTGATCGTTGGCTTGACAGTGATCACATCGCGATTCCTTCTTTACTCGCAACGGCAGCGGTACATCATCATTTAATTCGAAAGGGTTTGCGCACACAAACTGGTTTGGTGGTTGAAACCGGGGCAGCGATCGAAGTGCATCATTTTGCGACGCTGGCAGGTTATGGAGCAGAAGCGATTAACCCCTATCTAGCACTAGACACCATTCAGTCGGAACTGGGTAACTTAACCAAAGAACTCAGCTTTGAAGACGCACGTGATCGTTACATCAAAGCATTAGGTAAAGGATTAAAGAAAGTGATGTCAAAGATGGGTATTTCTACCTATCAGTCCTATTGCGGAGCGCAAATATTTGATGCAATTGGTTTGTCAACTGAGTTTGTCGCTAAGTATTTCACTGGCACCGCGACCACCGTAGAGGGCGCTGGCCTAGAAGAAATTGCACAAGAAACCTTCCAATGGCATCAAAATGCCTATAGCCACAACCCAATTTACAGCAAGCATCTCGACGTCGGTGGCGATTACGCTATGCGTTTACGTGGCGAGCAACATGCTTGGACGCCTGAATCAGTTTCAGCGTTGCAGCACGCAGTGCGCGGTAATGACTGGAGTAGCTTTAAGGCGTTTTCCAAGCAGATGAATGAGCAACAGGCGCGTATGCTTAATTTGCGTGGCTTGTTTAAGTTCAACTATGCACCAAAGCCGGTTTCATTGGACGAAGTTGAATCGGCGCAAGAAATCGTAAAGCGTTTTTCAACGGGAGCTATGTCTTTTGGTTCCATTTCTTACGAAGCGCATTCAACGCTGGCGGTTGCAATGAATCAGATTGGAGGGCGCTCGAATACGGGTGAAGGCGGTGAGGAAGCAGCGCGTTTTAATCCGCTTAAAGATGGCTCACCCAATCCGGAGCGCTCAGCGATCAAGCAAGTTGCCTCTGGAAGATTTGGTGTGACAACAGAATATTTAGTCAACGCCGACGATATTCAAATCAAGATGGCGCAAGGTGCAAAGCCTGGCGAAGGTGGACAATTGCCTGGCCATAAAGTCGACCAACGCATCGCTAATGTGCGTCATTCAACTCCAGGAGTAGGTTTGATTTCACCGCCTCCGCATCACGATATTTATTCGATAGAAGACTTAGCGCAACTAATTCACGATTTAAAAAACGTCAATCCACAGGCGCGCATCTCCGTTAAGTTGGTTTCAGAGGTTGGTGTGGGCACTGTGGCGGCTGGCGTGTCTAAGGCACATGCTGACCATGTCACCATCGCGGGCTATGACGGAGGGACAGGCGCAAGCCCATTAACGTCAATTAAACACGCAGGTTCGCCATGGGAGATCGGCCTATCTGAGACGCATCAAACCTTGGTCATGAATAATCTACGCAATCGAATTGCAGTGCAAGTAGACGGTGGCATTCGAACCGGAAGAGATGTGGTGATTGGCGCTTTGTTAGGCGCTGATGAATTTGGTTTTGCAACTGCGCCGCTGATTGCAGAAGGCTGCATTATGATGCGTAAGTGTCATCTAAATACTTGCCCTGTTGGCGTGGCGACGCAAGATCCCGAATTACGTAAACGTTTTACAGGGCAACCAGAACATGTGGTTAATTACTTTTTCTTCGTGGCCGAAGAAGTGCGTGAGCTGATGGCGAAACTTGGGTTTCGCACAATGGACGAAATGACCGGGCAATTTCAATGCCTTGATTCTCGCAAAGCGATCAACCACTGGAAAGCACAAGGTTTGGACTTTACTCGTTTGCTTACTAAGCCAAAGGTTGACGATTCTATCGGTATTCGCCGCGAAATCGACCAAGATCACGGTTTAGACAAAGCGTTAGATCATACATTAATTAAGCAAGCACAAGATGCACTTGAAAATGGCACGCCCGTGCAAATACAAACTCAAGTGCATAATTACAATCGTACTATCGGAGCGATGATTTCTGGCGAAGTGGCTAAGCGATACGGCCACAAAGGCTTGGCTGACGATACTATTCACATCAAGGCGCAGGGTAGAGCGGGCCAGTCACTTGCGGCTTGGCTTGCGCGAGGCGTAACTATCGAACTTGAGGGTGAAGGTAACGATTATGTTGGCAAAGGCTTGTCTGGTGGCCGCATCATTATTTACCCTAATGCCCAGTGCGCCATTACCAAACCCGAAGAAAATATTATCGTAGGTAATACCGTGCTATACGGTGCGATTGCTGGAGAAGCTTACTTCAACGGCGTAGCCGGTGAACGTTTTTGTGTACGCAACTCAGGAGCAACGGCTGTAGTAGAAGGCGTTGGTGACCATGGCTGTGAATACATGACAGGTGGCATTATGGTTTGTTTGGGCGAAACGGGTCGAAACTTTGCTGCCGGTATGTCTGGTGGTATGGCTTATGTTTTCGACCAATCTGGTTTGTTTAAGTCTCGATGTAACACGGAAATGGTAGAGCTTGAATCACTTGCTGATATGCAGTTCCAAGAGGCGAGTGATCAGCAAGTGGCTGAGGAGCTAACGCGGTTTGATGAAAACCGCTTGAAGCACCTTATTTTGCGTCATAAAAATTATACCAATAGCCCAGTTGCTAGCCGCATTTTGGATAACTGGCAAGAGTCAAAACAGCAGTTCATCAAGGTGATGCCGATAGATTATAAACGTGCATTGTTAGAACGGGCGCAAGCTTCGCTCTCAGATGCTCCAGTTAAGGAGGGTGTGTAATGGGAAAGCCAACCGGATTTATCGAAATACCGCGAAACGAGCGTGGTTACGCCCCTGTTGACGAGCGGCTAAAACACTTTAAAGAGTTTGTAATCAACTTTTCAGATGAAGAAGTCTCAGCGCAGGGTGCACGCTGTATGGATTGCGGTATACCTTATTGCCATACGGGTTGCCCAGTAGATAACCAAATCCCTGATTGGAATGATTTAGTCTACAACGGTCAATGGCGAGAGGCATTAGATCAGTTACATTCAACTAACAATTTTCCTGAATTCACGGGTCGCATTTGTCCTGCGCCCTGTCAGGAGTCGTGCACACTGAATATCACTAATGAGCCTGTAACAATTAAGACGATTGAACAAGCCATTATTGAAAAAGGGTGGGAAAATAATTGGGTTGAGCCGCGCATTGCAAAACACCGTAGCGGAAAGCGTGTTGCGATTATTGGGTCAGGCCCAGCGGGCTTGGCTTGTGCGCAGCAGTTAGCGCGCGCTGGACATCAAGTTGATGTCTATGAAAAACAAGCGAGAATTGGTGGCTTATTACGCTACGGCATCCCTGATTTCAAATTAGATAAAGCGGTAATAGATCGGCGGATGAGTCAGATGCGCCGCGAAGGCGTACATTTTCATACCAACACCCATGTGGGCGTCGATCTGCCCGTGTGGAAGCTATGGCGCAAGTTTGACGCAATCGTATTGGCGAGTGGTTCAGAAAAACCGCGTGACCTACCTATTGAAGGCCGTGATTTAAATGGCGTTCATTTCGCCATGGACTTCTTACGTCGTAACACTGCTTGGGTGCAGGGAGATGATAACGCGGCCGAGCAGGTCATTTCTGCTAAAGATAAGCACGTGTTAGTGATTGGTGGTGGTGATACTGGGTCGGATTGCATAGGTACGTCGGGACGTCACGGCGCAGCAAGCATCACGCAAATTGAAATAATGCCACAGCCTCCAGAGCAAGAAGATAAAGGGCTAGTCTGGCCTGATTGGCCGAATAAGATGCGCACTTCTTCATCACAAGAAGAAGGCTGCGAGCGTATGTGGGGCATCTTAACCAAGCGTTTCGTCGGTAATGAAAAAGGACAATTAACGCACGTCGATTGCGTCAAGGTAGATTGGAAGCAAGACGATAAAGGCGCTTGGCAAATGTCTGAAATAGCGGGGTCCGAGTTTGAAATTAAGGCTGATTTAGTGACCTTGGCGATGGGGTTTGTACACCCGGTACAAGCGGGTATGTTAAAAGAATTGGACGTGAACTTTGATGGTCGCGGCAATGTCGAAGCCAGCACAGAAGGAGAACTGGCCTATCATTCGTCAGTCGAAGGCGTATTTGCGACTGGAGACACTCGTAGAGGGCAGTCTTTGGTTGTGTGGGCAATCCGTGAAGGGCGGCAGGCTGCGCGCTCGGTAGATGTTTATTTAATGGGCGATAGTCAACTCCCGCGCTAACTTTTATCGGTTTGTTAAAATGACAGTAAAAAATGACCGCTTTTTAAAAGCGTTAGCTTGCGAGCCAGTAGACTGCACACCCGTATGGATGATGCGCCAAGCAGGTCGGTATTTACCTGAGTATCGCGCAACCAGAGAAAAAGCCGGAGACTTTCTAACACTGTGCAAAACCCCAGAATTGGCCTGTGAGGTCACCTTGCAACCGCTTGAACGTTTTGAGTTAGACGCGGCTATTTTATTCTCAGATATTCTGACTATTCCCGATGCTATGGGCTTGGGCTTGTCTCTCAATGAAGGTGTAGGCCCTGTATTTTCTGACCCTATCCGTTCGACTAAGCAGATAGATGCCTTAGCTAAACTCGACGTAGATAGTGAGCTGGCTTATGTGTTTGATGCAGTCAAGCTCATTCGGCATGAATTAAATGATAAGGTGCCGCTCATAGGTTTTACGGGCAGCCCGTGGACATTGATGACTTACATGGTTGAAGGCGGTAGCAGTAAAGACTTCAAATATGCCAAAGGTATGATCTTTAAAGAGCCGACTGCGGCGAATAAATTGTTAGGTAAAGTAACTGAAGCGGTCATTAGTTATTTAAAAGCGCAGGTTGTGGCGGGTGCGCAGGCCCTTATGGTTTTTGATACTTGGGGAGGGCTGTTGTCCACTACGTGTTATCAAGAGTTTTCTTTGTCTTACATGCGGCAAATTGTGCAGGCTTTAAAAAGCGACCCTATTACGCAATCAACTCCAATCGTGCTGTTTACTAAAGGCGGTGGTCAGTGGCTAGAATCCATTGCTGCAACAGGTTGTGATGCCCTGAGTTTAGATTGGACGACACCACTCGCAAATGCGAGATCAAGACTGGGTGCCGGTGTGGCTTTGCAAGGCAATATGGACCCAACAGTGTTATACGCAGGCCCAGATACGGTGCGAAAAGAAGTCAGGAAGGTATTAGATGATTTCGGGGCAGGTGATGGCCATATTTTTAATTTGGGCCATGGCATTCATCCAGGCATTGACCCTGAAAATGTAAAAGCAATGGTGGATGAGGTGCACGCCTATTCGCAGCGTAACTAGACGTGAATATTGAGCGATTAAAGCTAGATAAACATGATCAAATTGCAGCAGGCTTGGCTGATAAGTGCGTTGGTGCTACCCAGTGTTCGAAAACGGACATCCAAAGTAGTGCACGCGAAAAGCTACAGTCGTGATTTATTTAGGATTAGGTTCTAATCAGGGCGATCGTAAAAAGAACTTAGCTAAAGCGATAGAATTGCTAAAGCAGCAGAAGTTTGTGGTCACGCAGGTTTCGCCAATCGTTGAATCTCCAGCTTGGTTAAAGCCCGATGCAGACCCAAAATGGAATAAGCCCTTTTTAAATTTAGCGATACAAGGGCAGTGCGAGCATTCCCCCGAGCAACTACTGCGTTTGGTTAAGCAAATTGAAGCGCAATGCGGGCGTGATTTGAATGCGTCACAATGGTCACCGAGGCCGATTGATATTGATATTCTGGTCTGGGAGGGTGTTTCAGTGAGTACGGAAGGCCTAAACATTCCGCATTTGGCCTGCTTGCAGCGCCCTTTTGTGATAACACCTTTGTTGCATTTAAATCCTAGTTTGTTGGTTGAGGGAAAAACCATTTACCAACATAGCTTAGAACTTACCCCCATTCCGTTATGGATGGGTATCGTCAATGTAACGCCGGATTCATTTTCTGACGGAGGCGTTTCTGACGACCAAGATGCGCTACAACAAAAGCTCTGTGATTGGATCGAAGAAGGTGTCCAGCTGTTCGATATTGGGGCGGAGTCAACTCGGCCAAATGCACAAGCGCTGACACCGAATGAAGAGTGGCAGAGGCTGCAACCTGCTTTAGCTATGATCAAAGAGTTGATAGACCCACACTATTTTAAGCCTCTTATTTCTATTGATACGCGACATGTTGAAGTGGCACAAAAAGCGCTCGCTTACGGGATGAACTGGCTTAATGATGTAACCGGGCTTAACAACGCGAAATTGCAACAACTAGTGATGGACAACAACATTCAGGCTGTGGCGATGCACAGTACCAGCGTGCCAGTTATTCCCAGCGATCACTTAGACCCTACCAAAGATAGTGTAGACCAGCTAAGTGATTGGCTAACGCAGAAGCAACGGCAATGGAACGCCGCGGGAATGAATAGTAATGACATGTTGTTTGACCCAGGTATTGGTTTTGGTAAAACCAATTTGCAAAACCAGCAGTTACTTAGAAGTTGCGCTGCGCTGCGTCAATTAGGGCATCGACTATTGGTAGGCCATTCACGTAAGTCATTTATGAACGGGTTCGCCAAAATTAATTATGGCGACAGAGATCTCGAAACCTTAGGCGTGAGTATGGCTTTGTGTGCGCAAGGTGTAGACGTTATTCGTGTACATGAACCCATCGGACACATGCGGGCTTACCGTGCGTGGAGCCATATTCATAGCTAACAGTGGTCTGCTGTAAACATAGCCTGTCTGCATGATAGCGAAATCAATTGCAGATACCGTAGACAAGCATCATCTTTATGAAGCGGCGGTGCAATGTGTCGAAGCTGAAATTGATATGGTAGACGCTACTTTTAAGCGCATTCGCGGTTACCAAGCGGAGTTGTTGCGTGAAGACTTCTGCGGCACCGCACAGACCAGTATTGAATGGGTAAAGCGGCGTCCTACAAATATGGCCATAGGGGTAGATAACGATCCAGCCGTATTAGCTTGGTCGCGCAAGAACCATTTAAGCAGTTTAGCCCAAGACCAAGCTTCAAGCCTGCATTTGCAGTGCGACGACGTTAAGGTGGTGGAGTTGGAGCCAGCGCAAATTATTTTAGCGATGAATTTCAGTTATCAGTTATTTGATACGCGAGATTCTTTAAGGGGCTACTTTAACAGCGTACGGCATTCTCTTAGTGAAGATGGCGTGTTATTTATTGATGCCTACGGCGGATATGAATCTTATAAGGAGATCATCGAAGAAACTGAATGTGAATACGGAGGGCTTTCATATACGTATATTTGGGAACAGGCGAGTTACAACCCAATTAGTGGTGCAATGCAGTGCTATATTCATTTTGAGTTTAAAGATGGCTCAAGGATAGATAAGGCTTTTAGCTATGCTTGGCGTCTGTGGACACTTCCTGAATTGCAAGAGCTATTAATAGAAGCAGGTTTTGAGCAAGTTAAAGTCTACTGGGAGGGTACAGATAAGCAAACAGGTGAAGGCAATGGTCTATATCAAGAGAGCAAGATGGGAGATGCAGATGCCGCGTGGATTTGCTATCTTAGCGCTTACAATAACTAGATAATAATATTATGCCAAAACCGGGCAAAAAGGGCTTACCGCGAATTATCGACGCGGCGGGTTATTCATGGCAAGGGCTTAAGTATGCCTACACGCACGAAGCCGCATTTAGAGAAGAATGCTGGTTATTGCCATTTGTAGTTGCTGCAGCTTGTTGGATTGGAGATTCCACTGAGCAGGTGCTATTGCTATTAATACCTGCTTTTTTAGTGTTAGTGACAGAATTGCTTAACTCTGGAATTGAAGCAGTGGTAGACAGAGTGAGTGACGAAGTCCACCCTTTGAGCGGCGCCGCTAAGGACATGGGCTCAGCGGCTGTGTTTATGGCAATGATGCTATTTTTGGTGATTTGGCTAGGCGTTATATTCTTCGCTTAGCCTAGTTCATATTTACTTATATTCCACCTAGGGGCGGAAGGAAGTTAGCCAACTATCTTCTGACCGTAGCTCGGATTAACTATGCACTTTCCTTAACGTTCTCAGCGTCTTTTGCTGCGATTTGTTCGCGTACCATGTCCATATCTAGTCCAGCTGCGTTTGCGACTAACTCATCAAGGCCAGAAGCAGGCATGGCCCCTGGTTGAGAGAACACAACGATTTGCTCTTTAAAGACCATAAGAGTTGGAATAGAACGAATTTGAAACATCGCTCCTAACTCTTGCTGGTCTTCTGTATTCACCTTGGCAAATACGATGCCGTCATTTTTTTCCGCGGCAGCTTCAAAAGTGGGCGCAAATGACTTACATGGGCCACACCAAGGTGCCCAAAAATCAACGATGACGATTTTGTTTCCATCAATAACTTCAGAGAAGTTTTCTTGGGTTAGTTCAATAACGTTACTCATGCTTAGAGTCAATCTTCTTCTAGTGAATGCTTAAGGTGCGGGGTGAAAGTAATTAATCAAGCTATTTTGGAAGATTTAGTCTGTTCTCTCAATGCTATGAGCTGTAGCCGCTGCCGGAACTTTCTGATTTCGATGGGCTATGCAATAGGGTGCCATTGCCTCATTTCGGTCTTTAATACTTAATCGTAGGTTTTTCAAAGTACTGAGTATTTCACGAATGGTTATGGTGCTAAGTTAATTTAGACATCAGTTTCAGGTGGCTTTTGACAGCACTAAAACCTATTATTCACGCTTACTTGTTCTTGATAAATTCAGTAGTGATGACAACCAAACAAAGCGGTGTTGATGCTTATATGATTGCCGACGAGCCATTTTACTCGGCGCAGGGTGACGAAATTGAGCTGTTCGAAGCCGCTTATAAAAATGGCATTCCTGTTCTACTCAAAGGGCCTACAGGTTGTGGCAAGAGCCGCTTTATGGAGCATATGGCTTGGCGATTAAAACGCCCGCTAATAACGGTGTCTTGCCATGATGATCTAACCTCCTCAGATTTAGTTGGGCGCTACCTCATCATTGGTGGTGAAACTAAGTGGACGGATGGGCCATTAGCCCGAGCAGTGCGGGCTGGCGGCATTTGCTACTTAGATGAAGTGGTTGAGGCGCGTAAAGATACCACCGTTGTGATTCACCCCTTGGCGGATGACAGGCGAGTACTACCGATCGAGAAAACGGGTGAATTGCTGCAAGCGTCCGACGAGTTTTGCTTAGCAATTTCGTATAACCCAGGATATCAAAGCGTACTTAAAGACCTTAAGCAAAGTACGCGGCAACGATTCATTGGTATTGAGTTTGATTATCCTGACGCAGAGCTAGAGCAAGGAATTGTTGAAAAGGAATCTCGGGTGGATTCCAATACGGCTAAACAATTAGTGAAGTTTGCGCGAATGACCAGAAACCTTAAAGGTAATGGTTTGGATGAAGGGGCGAGTACGCGCCTACTAGTGCATGCTGCGAAGCTAATAGAAACCGGAATAGACCCTGTTACTGCATGCCAAGGAGCAATTACCCAAGCATTGACAGACGACCCTGAAATGCTACAGGCGATTGACGAATTGAGTGCTTCGTTGTTTTAGTGGGTTCACCAGTACTAAAACGCGATTAGTCCAACGGGGTTGACGGCGGGTTTGTCCACTCCGCGCTAGGTTTTAGGGTGGAGTGAATTCCCAGTAAAAATAATCTGATTATTGATGGTAATGGCCTGGATGGGCGCTTACGCAAATGTTGTTATTTGGTTGAAGCGGTATGGGCTAGATTGAAGAACTCAAGTTAATCGCTATACGGTATGATAAATTAGTGCAAAATTATCAGGGCATGTCGGCACTTGTATGTCGTTTCCTGTCGTTGCCAATGTGAAGTGTCTACAGACCTTAGACGCTATACTGACTAACTTAACTGTCGTAATTTAATCGCCCACTTTTACTCGAATATGCATCGACTTGATTTCAAAAAAACCTTCAAGGTCGATGGCCCTGCTGTATTTCCGGTGATTCATGTTCTCGACACCGAACAAGCTTTGAGAAATGTTGAACTGGCTATCAACAAAGGCGTTGCGGGGGTTTTTCTGATTAATCATGACTTTGGGGTCGAACCTTTTCTACCGATTGTTAAAGCGGTGCGCGTAGCTTATCCGAACATTTGGCTTGGCCTGAATTTTTTAGCGGTACCTGGTAACATTGCTTTTCCAATACTCGCCGAACTGGAAGATGAAGGCTGTCGAATCGATGGCTATTGGGCCGATGATGCTAGAATTGACGAGAGCTGTGATGTAAACGATCAGCCAGAAGCGGCTGAATCCTTAGCTGTTAAAAAACAATGCGGTTGGTCAGGCATTTATTTTGGTGGCACGGTCTTTAAAAAGCAGCGCGAAGTAAAAGAAACCGATTGGCCTGTTTCTGCCACAATTGCCGCTAAGTGGATGGATGTCGTCACGACTTCTGGTACTGCAACGGGCGTTGAAGCGGGTGTAGACAAAGTGACACTCTTTCGAAATCACATCGACGAGTGTAGCTTAGGGCTTGCCTCTGGAATTACTCCGGAGAATGTTGCTAGCTATGCACAACATTTAGACGCCATTCTTGTGGCGACTGGCATTAGCCAACCGGGCGATTTTTATAATTTGGACGCTGCCCTCCTAGACAACCTATTAGAGAACATAAATAACGATGAGCAATAGCGAAACAAATGATCGTAGCGATAGATGGTACTTAGACTTGATGGCTCCGCGTTCTCGCGGTGAAAAATACGCTTGGCTTGATCCATCTTCAGCTTATATCAACGCCGATTCATTCCACGCAATGATGGATGATTTGCTAAAGCCCTTTGACGCGAGTGAAATTGATGTAGTGGCAGGGTTTGACGCGGCTGGGTTCGTGCTAGGTGCGGGCATGGCAACCAAATTGCGCAAAGGTTTTTTGACCATTCGCAAAGGCGGTAAGATTCCCGTAGAATTCGATGTTGTGCCGATGACTAATTACTCTGGTCAAACTGAATCGATGGAAATGCGTAAGCCTGCTTTTGCCAAAGGTACGCGCGTGTTACTTGTTGACCAGTGGATTGAGACCGGCGGAACCATGACTTCAGGTATTGAATTAGTTGAGCGACAAGGCGGTATAGTGGCTGGAATTGCAGCTGTATGCATCGAAGATAACGAAGCCAGCGCTAAGATGTACGCCAACTATAAAATGTCATCCTGCGTGATACGTGGTTCAGCTATTCAAGAGCAATGTAATCGGCAAACGCTGGATAGTTTTGCGTCATTCAAAGCAGAAGATTGCTTCCCTGAAATTGGGTAAAGCATAGCATAACACGATAGAGGCCAGCAGCAGTTTGCGCGCAGTAAATGGCGCAACCCATTCATCATCAGTAGAGAAATAAAACTATGAGTCAGTCAAAATTCACTAGCAACATCAGCAGAAGAAAGTTTTTAAAATCATCGACTTTAGCGACTGGCGCTTTAGCCATGCCGATGATTATCACCTCTAACAAAGCTTATGCAGAACCCACTGAAATCAATATGCTTGGTTGGTACGGCACAGCAGAACCTGACATGGTGGCAGAGTTTGAAGCTGCGAATAATGTGAAGTTCGTGCCTAAATATTATGCGGGTGGTGACAACATGTTAGCCGCGCTAGCGCAAAACCCCCCGGGCACATTTGATCTGATTCATACCGATGCAGAGTACGCGCAGTTATTAATTGATTCAGAATTAGTGGACGAGCTTAATCCAGCGGATTATCCAATGGATGATTTGATGCATGACGACTTCAGAAATTTCTCTGGTCATTGGAAAGAGGGCAAATTGTATTCTTTAATCAGTCGTTACGGACATTTAGGTGTGTCTTATAATAAAAACGAAATCTCAAAGGAAGAAGCGATGTCCTACGACGTTTTTTGGGACCCTAAGCTAAAAGGTAAAGTGGGTCACTTTGATTGGCACCTACCTTCTCTTGGGCAAATCAGCTTATTAAATGGCAATAACAATCCAGGGCCATTCGATATTTCCTCAGATGCATGGCAAGCAGTTCAAGATAAGACTTTATCGCTTAAGTCTCAGGTTGGCGGTTATTTTGATTTTGGCGGCACCTTCGCTGGGCTTAAGAATGGCGAAATGCTTGCCATGGTCGGAATTGGTGATTGGGTAACCGGCATTCTAGAGCGCGATGGCGCACCGGTAAGCTCTGTAGTACCCAAAGAAGGCGGCATTCAGTGGACAGAGTCTTATAGCATTGTGTCTACTTCCACCAAAAAAGACATCGTAAAGAAGTATCTTGAATATACGATTTCAGCGCCAGGGCAGGTGAAGACGGCGCAAATGCTGGGTTATCCCGGTTTCGCGGTGACGAATTCTGGCCGTAAAATGCTCAACGAAGTTGACCCTAAAGAAGCGCAACGTACTGGCCAAGTAACTGGCGCGGTGAACGACCCTGTCGCGTTAATCAACGAGGGTAAAATTCACTACCGCGGCCTACCTAAGCAACAAGACTTAGAAACATGGAATGATTTTTGGTCTGAGTACAAAAACGCCTAATTTGTCAGGCTTATGTCGTGCGGCTCGAATAAGCCGCAACAACACTTGCAATAGATGGCTACGGCCATCTATTATTTTGTATAAATCGGTTGCGCCGAATAGACCAACATCTAGCATCTGTAGATTCAATGTCCGCACCTAAGGTGAAGCAATCAAGATTTGATCTCTATGCCATGACATGGCGCTTGCCTATGATCATCTGGCAGGTGTTATTTTTTGTGGGGCCACTATTGTTTATGGTGGCAATGAGTTTTTTCTTGGTAAAGAACTACCGCATGGTCGAAGCATTCGAAATGAAAAACTGGATCAAAATGTTCAGTAAAGATTATTTCTGGGATGCTTATTTCTATACCTTTGCAATGGCGACGCTAGCCACCGTTGTGGCTTCGTGTCTGGCCTTTCCAGCTTCTTACGGCTTAGCGTTTAAAGTCTCTGAAAGCACGCGGCGCTGGATCATCTTTTTGTTAATTATTCCATTTTTCACCAGCTACTTAGTACGCACCTTTTCATGGTTTGTCATACTGGCTGAATCGGGAGTGATTAATGCCTTGCTAGCCAATATTGGGCTTGGTCCCTACAAAATGCTGAACACCCAATTCGGCACTCTAATTGGCTATATGACGCTCACTCTGCCTTTAGTGATCATTCTACAAACTATTTCGATGGCCAATGTAGATCGTAATCTAATTGAAGCGGCGCAAAACTTAGGTGCGAGCAGGCTGAAAGTCATTTTAAAAGTGATATTACCCTCGGCCAAAGTGGGCTTAATTATTGGCGCAGTTTTTTGCTTTATTATGTCATTTGGTGATTTCGTCGCACCTTATTATTTGGGCGGCTCCAAACCGCCCACTTTAACTATACTTATTATAGATACTACCAAGTCTGGTCAACAGTGGCCTAGGGCGGCAGTGATTGCAGTGATGATGATGTTAACGCTAATGGTTGTGGCCTTTACCGCCATCAAATTGGCCTACAGTAAGAAGCGCTAGAGTCGAAATGAATATTGATCGCACTGTTCGTTTCGCTCTACTGGCTTACTTAGGGTTAATATTCTTATTTGTGTTTGCACCGATCATCACCAGCATTATTTTTTCATTTAACTCTGATCGGTTTCCTTCAATCCCACTAGGGTCATTTACTTGGCAATGGTACGAAAATATATTCGCAGATCCCGACGTTTGGAAGGCCGCCAAGAAAAGTTTAGTCGTCGCTACTTGCACTAGTGTGATTGCCACGTTTATTGGTTTTTGCACTGCCTACACCGATTTTCGTTATCAGTTTAAAGGTAAGAACAGCTATCTCGCACTGGCTTTGTTGCCGCCGACGATTCCGCTTATCATCTTAGCGTTAGCGATGCTAGCTTGGTTTTCTAAGATAGGTATTTCTGGCAGATTGTGGACGATCGTTATTGCGCACACCGTCCTTTGCGCTCCGTTTGCTATGGCGATCATCCGCTTGCGTTTGCAGCAAATGGACCCAGATCTCGAATCAGCTGCGTGGAATCTAGGTGCCAGCGAATGGAGTACGATGCGAGCGGTGATCATTCCGTTTGTAAAACCCGCGCTGATTTCATCCGTCTGCTTAACTATGGCGGTCTCCTTTGATGAGTTTGCAGTCGCTTGGTTTGTATCGGGGCTAAATAAAACTATTCCTGTACTCATTCTAGAAATTTTGCAAGGTACGACTGACCCGCAAATTAACGCAATTGGTACATTTGTGTTTTTGACTTCGATGACCTTAATCATTATCGCGCAAACTATTCTTATTCTCCGAACACCCAAGAAAACACCTTATGTCTGAACCGCAAATTATTTTCGACAGTATCATTAAGCGCTTCGGAGAGTCTGTTGCGGTTGAGCAAATGAGTTTTCATATCGAGAAAGGCGAATTTTTGGCGATTATGGGCTCCAGTGGTTGCGGAAAAACTACCACGTTAAGAATGCTGGCGGGTCTTGAAACACCCAGTGAAGGAGAAATTCGTCTAGACGGTAATCGTATTAACGAGCTAAAGCCTTCTGAACGTGATACGCCGCTGGTGTGGCAATCCCTAGCTTTATTTCCGTTTTTAAACGTCATTGAGAATGTGGAATTTGGGCTAAAGATGCGCGGCATAGAAGCTGCTGAACGCAGGCAGCGCGCGATGAAATGGCTAGAACGCATGGAGATCGCCGAATTCGCAGAGCGGCCAGTGGATATGCTATCCGGAGGCCAACGCCAACGCGTCGCGCTCGCGAGAGCATTAGTCACCGAACCCCCGGTATTATTGCTAGACGAGCCACTTAGCGCACTTGATGCAAACCTAGTTGTACGCATGCAAGGCGTGTTGTCGCGTTTACAGAAAGAACTCGGTATTACTTTTGTTTACGTGACGCATAGCCAGTCGGAAGCTTTCGCGATGGCGGACAGAGTTATCATCATGAGTAAAGGCGTAATCGAACAAATCGGCACCCCGCAGCAAGTTTTCCGTGAACCGGCTTCACGGTTTGTCGCTGAGTTCGTTGGCTCAAATAATATTTTATCTGGCGAGATTTCTGAAGTTGGCGATACTACCGTGCTTATTGAAACGGAACTTGGTTCTGTGGAGATTGCGGCGCAAAAATCAAAAAATTTGAAAGTGGGCGATCACGCTGAAATTGTTATCAGCGCGGACCGTTTAAATATCGCTAGTAGTGAACCAACAGCAGCAGAATCCAATACGTTTAAGTGCAAACTCATTAGTGAAGAATTTATTGGGACAGTAGTGAGTTTGTTGGTAGAAACGGACGAAGGGGTAGAGCTTAAAATCCAGAAACAGCAAAAGGAATTAGATGAAATTCATCTTGAGACAGGGCAGACTATTTGGGTTAACTGGCCGCGCGAATACGCTTACCTTATTACCAAATAGCTAATTCTTACTGATGGCCTTTACTATCTATGCTGGTACAGGCAGCACACTACAGGTTTACCCATATCCTCGTTACAGGTGAAGTTTATAAGGCAGCGCGCAGGGCTTGTAAGGTTTCGCCAGTGTGGCTTGATTTAACCATCACGACTACGCCCATATTGTCAGTAACCCAGTCTTCTTTTATCGGTAAATTAAAAGATAAGGTGTCGCCATTTTTAACGCGCTTTGGGCCTTGTAAATCACGTACTACATAGTCATGGTGCAGCGTTCTTCCACGATTTTCTCCATTTTCAATCCGCCGTGTAATGTCACTTTCATACAGTGCCACATAAAGCACACTGCCACTACGCTTGGCTATATTGTCTACAGTGATCTTCGCTTGTCTTGGCGTGACCGATTGGTCTAACTGCAACTGAATATCGGCTTTGGCTTCACTCTCATTCGATAGACGAACATTTTCACCAATGGTGCGGTGACGCGACTCTTTGCCATCTACGATAAATTCTGGCGTGTAGATGGTACGCTGTTTATTCAGTGCACCTAAACGACGTTGCCGCTTGGTATATTCTGCTTTAGAAAAAGGATCTTCCCAACCTAAGTAATTCCAGTAGTCGACGTGAAAGGCCAAAGGAATCAACTCAGCTTCTTCGCCTAAATTAGCCTCTAAACGGCTAAGATATTCATCAGCTGGAGGGCAACTACTGCAACCTTCAGAGGTATATAGCTCCACCACTGATGCAATATTTTTACCGCTTTTAAAGGTCTGAGATTCTGCATTAACTGAGGTGTACCCACTTAATAAAACCATTGCAGATAATAAGGTTAAGCCCTTTGTTGCAAAGCATCTCTTTATGTTCATCTCGCTAAGCCCTAATGTGTAAATCGTTAACTCAATGGCTATTTTGAAAATTGTGCCATGTACTGACCGTAACCTTCCTTTTCTAATTCTTCATCAGGAATAAAGCGAAGCGATGCAGAATTGATGCAATAGCGCAAGCCTGTTGTTGAAGGGCCGTCTTTAAATACATGTCCAAGATGGGAGTCACCATATTTACTACGTACTTCTGTGCGGGGTAAAATCAGTTTGTAGTCTGTCTTCTTCACCACAAATTGATCATCAATAGGCCGATCAAAACTTGGCCAACCAGTTCCGGAATCGAATTTATCGACCGATGAGAAAAGTGGCTCGCCCGACACGATATCAACGTAAATACCGGCCTCTTTATTGTCGTGGTAATCATTTTTGTACGGACGTTCCGTACCTTCATGTTGCGTTACACGATATTGAATAGGCGTTAGTTTCTCTTTAAGCTCGTCATCTGATGGCTTTTGGTACTTTTGTTTAAGTTGTTCTTCAGTCATTGAGGCAGTAGCGACCTTCATCTCATCGGTTTCAGTGTTTGCAACCGTTTCTTTGTCTTCAATTGTTTTTTTCTTCGACTTGGTGTGTAGCTCTTCACCCCAGGTTTTTTCTAACCATTGATCGCGGCCCGAACCAAACCGATAGTAGTTATATCGAACTGGATTAGTTTTGTAATAATCCTGATGGTATTTTTCAGCATCCCAAAACTTTGTAAGTTCGGTGATTTCCGTAGCGATCGGTTTATCAAAGCGACCCGTTGCATCTAATGCATCGCGCGAAGCAATGGCTAATTGACGCTGCTCTTCAGACGCGTAAAAAATGCCTGGGCGATACTGGCGACCACGATCTACGAACGAACCTCCCGCATCAGTTGGGTCAAACTGCTTCCAAAATGCATCCAGTAGCTCATCATAGCTGACTTGTTCAGGGTTATAGATCACCTTAACGGCTTCGGTATGATTAGTCTTACCGCCGCCTACTTGCTTATACGTCGGCTGCTCAATCGTCCCGCCGGTATAGCCGGAAATAGCTTCTGTAACGCCTTCGATTTTCTCCATGCTTGCTTCGATGCACCAAAAACAACCACCCGCAAAAATGGCCTCGGCGGCCTTACCTTCTGCTTTCGCATTGGTTTGTCCAACCGTTAACAAGCACGCTATGGCAATCCCCGTCCACGCAACCAACAAAGGTTTGTATTTGATGTTTTCTATAAATTGATTCATGTTCTCTCCACTAAAATTGATCTTTCAGGCAACACTATAGTTAGTTTTTGTGACATGTACTTCACGTAGTTGTAACAAAATTATAACAGACGCATTTTTTCACTCTAAAACCCGCCAAAACCTTAGAGTTAATGAAACTTCGGTATGCACAAGGTAAACACCGTACCATAATCTGGTTCACTTTTAGCCACAATGTCACCATCCAGTATGTGCATGATGCGTTTAGCTATGGCCAAACCTAAGCCAGCATGACGCTGTTGAGCATCATGTTTGGTAGGGCCATCAGTAGTAACGAAAGGTTCAAACAAATTCTTTAGCTCGTTTTCTGAAATCCCTTGCCCCTGATCCGTCACGCTAATAGCGACTTTATCGCCTTCTGTAGTTAAACTTAAACTTAAGGTTCCCGTTGCTTTCGCGTGGCTAATGGCATTATCTATTAGATTATCCATTACTCGTTCTAACAGCGATAAATCTGCTAATGCGAGTAAGCCTTGCTCTTGAACATCTACCTCTATACGTAAACCATGTTTTTCAACCCTAAGCTTATGTTTTTGCGCGACATCATAAAGCCATTCGGCGGGTGCAAATGTTTCAATGGTTGGTTCAGTTTCCTGCGCTTCCAAGCTGGATAGTTCAAACAAGGCTTCAATCATTCGACTTAAACGCCGACCCTGTTTGTGAGCTACGGCTAAAAATGACTCTTTTTCAGCTTCTGTAAGGCTTGCTTTCTTCAACTCTAGCGATTCAATATAGCCCAGCATAGAAGCAAGTGGTGTGCGTAAATCATGCGATATTTGTGCCACTAACTGTCTACGTTCGGTATCTTTTGCCTCAAGCTGACCGATCTGCGCTCGGATGCGCTCCGCCATGTTTGTAAACGTATGGTTTATTTGGTCGATTTCATCGCCTTTTTCATTCATAGAAGAGCGTGTTTCATGGGTGGCTCCACTGCGCTCAAAGGCCTCTATTTGCTTACTAAAGTTGCGCAGTCGTCTAGTTAGGAAGTAAAACACCAGCAGCCCAGCGAGCAAGCCTAGCGCTAAGCTTATAAAAACAGCCCAACCACTAAATCGCAGGAAATAGCTCTCTTGCGCTAATTGCTCTATCTTCTCGTATTGCTCCCCGCGTAACACCACGTACAAATAACCCTCAGCTTTATCTGGGCTCGGCACAGTAGTCACCGAAAATGGCTTGCGCTTATCGTGGCTACGCGGATCGTCACCCATTGGGTATTGTTCTGTACCATCTAAAAAAGAAAATATGGGTCGCAACGATACTCTATCGCGTTTTACTACGCCCGGATCAGCCGAGTAGGCAATTAGCTTGCCCTGCAAATCTAAGAGATATATTTCTATACTCGGATTAACCACCATGTACTGACGAAATGTTTCTTGTAGAGCAAGCTGATTAATCTCGCCTTCCGAAACTAGATTTTTATCCGCAACCAAATTGTCCGCTAATGAACGGTGTAAGTCTTGATTCAATTGCTCAACGTAATTCTTCGCCACAATCGAGCTTAATACGGCGTATATCATGCCGATAGAAAGCAGTAAAATTAATAAGCCAAGAGACAGCTTGGCAAATAGGGAGTATCTAAACTTCATTCAGCGAACTTATAACCTACACCCCAAACTGTTTGCACAAATTCCGGCTTAGCCGCGTCCTTTTCTATCTTAATTCGTAACCGATTAATGTGTGTGTTGACAGTATGCTCATAGCCATCATGGTCGTAACCCCAAACAGCATCTAGCAGTTGTGCGCGGGTGTAGACTCGACCTGGGTATTGAGCTAAAAACCATAGCAGGTTGAACTCACGCGCGGTCAACTCAACCACTTTGTTATCAATAGATGCAATGTGTTTTTCCGAGTCGACTTGCAGACGCCCTCGGTCTAGTATGGAGGGCGGGGCGGTGTCTTCGTTAAATTGGGATAGCGCTTTAGTTCTGCGAAAAAGCGCTTTCACTCTAGCCATTAATTCGGCTAGGCTAAATGGTTTAGTCAAATAGTCGTCTGCGCCCATCTCCAAACCCAATACACGGTCTAATTCTGTTGATTTAGCCGTTAGTATTAGGATTGAAACCGATTCGCTTTGCTTGCGAATCTCGCGACAAACACTTAAACCATCCATGCCCGGCAACATGATGTCCAGGATAATTAGATCAGGTTTCCATGCCTTATAAAACAATACACCCTTATCGCCTGCATTGGTATGCTTAACCTCAAAATCGGCATCGCGAAGGTGCATTTGTAACAAATTCGAAATGTCTGGGTCATCCTCTATAACTAAAACTTTATTCTTCATAGGCCTTTGGTGGTGCTTTTTTATATAGTTTAGTACGAGTCATTATGACGGGCTTAGAAAATCAATGAATCACATATTCATAACAATTTGTTACTGCAACTTGGCTTCATTATTGTTAATGATCATTAATTTATGGATACA
This sequence comes from Candidatus Poriferihabitaceae bacterium, assembly GCA_965237995.1. Classification (GTDB taxonomy): domain Bacteria; phylum Pseudomonadota; class Gammaproteobacteria; order Arenicellales; family Poriferihabitantaceae; genus JAAELZ01. The sequence continues at coordinate 476,034 of CBDEGO010000004.1, read as the reverse complement.
TTCGTGGCTTTTGATTTTTGTCTAACTCTTATCGGAACCTGCAAAGATGGCATTAAATTGCTGAGCTGTTTTAACAAAAGTCGTACATTTACTTAGCCATTTCAGCTTCTTAGCGCCTGCATAGGTGCACGTGCTGCGTATCCCACCTAGTATATCCATTACCGTCACATCAACTTCACCGCGATACGGCACTAATACTTCACGCCCTTCAGACGAGCGATATTCCTTTAAGCCTCCAAAGTGCTTATCATTGGCGGCTTGTGAACTCATGCCATAAAACTGTACAAATTTACGCTCTTCAACGCTATCTTGCCAGCCGTCTTTGGTTTTTTGTACTTCGCCTGTCTTGTAATATTTAGCGATGACTTCTCCGCCGCCTTCGTCATGGCCTGCGAGCATACCCCCTAACATCACAAAGTCGGCTCCTGCCGCAAATGCTTTAGCAACATCGCCCGGACAGGTACAACCGCCGTCGGCTATCACATGGCCGCCTAAGCCATGGGCTGCGTCGGCGCATTCGATAACGGCAGAAAGCTGCGGAAAACCTACGCCGGTCTGAATCCGTGTGGTGCATACGCTACCTGGCCCGATACCAACTTTGACGATGTCTGCCCCACTTAGAATAAGTTCTTCAGTCATCTCTCCCGTGACTACATTACCTGCGATAATGACGATATCTAGGCAAGTCTCTCTAAGTTGTTTGATGAAATCAGAAAATCGTTCAGAATAACCATTCGCCACGTCGACACAGACATATTTTAGTTGGGTACTGTTAGCTTCATAAACTTGTCTAAATTTCTCCATATCAGCTTTAGCGATGCCCATTGAGTAGGCCACGTTTTCTCTGCGCTGCGTATTCTTTTTATCAAAATAGGTAATGAGTGCGTCTGCGGGGTAATTTTTTACTAAACAAGTAAATAGTCCATGCTCACTGAGTGCATCCGCCATCTCGAAGGTGCCCACTCCATCCATGTTCGCGGCCATTAAAGGGACTCCGTTATAGTGCGTACTATCTGGGTCAAGGTTAACGTTTCTAAAGCTAAACTCACGATATAGGTCCACTTCTTTTCGGCTACCCAAGGTGCTGCGTTTGGGACGAATGAGTACGCTGTTGTAATCGAGTTTATTGTCTTCTTCGATTCTCATAAACTGATGGATGAACAAGGGTTATTAACCTGCGTATTATGACTCCGATTGCAACGCAAAACCAAATTTCTTAAACAACACTTGGTAGCGTGGCAAATTATGCTTTAGATTATCGTAGCTCTCGTGCTTTAACCCTAAGAGGTTTTGAGTATAATAACCGCGTGGCGATAGCCACATTCATCTCGGGGCGGGGTGTAATTCCCCACCGGCGGTAATGGCTTATTAATCATTAAGTCTCAGCCCGCGAGCGCTTTCTTCATGAAGAAAGGTCAGCAGATTCGGTGTGAATCCGAAGCCGACGGTATAGTCCGGACGAAAGAGATGGTTTGTTTCTGTTTGTAATGGCTGTGTGTCTGAAGCTGTTGCAAAAGAACGGCCGCGTGTCCCGATTGTGTTTCACTTACTATTTAAAAAAATGAACCAATCGAATCCATTATTAGAACCCGCCAAACGTATTGCCTACGTAGAAGCCTTGTGGCATCACGACATCGTTGAGCAAGCACGGCTCGGCTTTAATGCCGAAATGCAAGAAGCTGGTATTGACCACTCACTTATTGATGTCATCCAAGTGCCGGGCAGTTTAGAAATTCCGCTACAGTGCAAGTTACTCGCAGCTACGCAGCGTTATCAGTTAATTGTCGCAGCTGGATTGATTGTCGATGGTGATATTTATCGCCACGATTTCGTCGCTTCCACGGTGTTAGATGCGATGATGCGTGTACAACTTGATGCTGAAATACCGATTATGTCCGTGGTATTAACGCCGCATCTTTTCTCACAAGCATCTGAACATCACGATTTTTTCTTCGCTCATTTTCTAAACAAAGGCAAAGAAGCTGCGCGCTCAAGTATTCAGGTGCTAGAGAATTTATGTGCGCTACGTGAACCGCGCTTGAGCCAGGTTAGTTAAGCTCCACTGGTAAACTATTATGTCTCCCCAACATAGAACCACTTTCAATCGAGTTATTTCGATTGCCACTGCGTTCATTGTGTTTGGTTTCATCGATAATTTTTTGATGATTATGTTTGGGGAGCAAATTGACAGCTTTTTTCGCTCTATGGGAGTTTCTAATACGCTACTTGCGGCTGGGCTTGGCAATACTTTTTCTGATGCAATCGGTATTTTATCTGGGCGCTGGGTTGAAAAACTTGTCCATTTAAAATTACCCCCTGTTGTGGATGGCGACTTGTCACGCACTCAAACTGTAGCCGCTGAGACCATCGGCATTATTATCGGTTGTCTAATTGGCTTACTGCCACTGTTATTTTTCTAAGCTTACTTCGGAAAATAGCTTAGCGCTTTTTTGTAGGCGCGATGTCCTACTTTATACCCAATCAGTCGCCCTGGAATATCATCTATCCGTGGATGAATGCCTCCATAAATTCTTGAAATGGCGGAATCATCTGCAGCATCTTGATAGGTTGCCCATTGCAGTTTTACGTCTTGCGAAGGGCCGCGCTCAAACACTAGAAACTTATTTTGCCTGATGGTAAATATGCCCAAGCCACCCGGAAAATAAGCCGATTCTGTCAGCAAAGTTAAAATTTCAGCCGCTGCACGGCTAAATGTACTGTGGCCAGATACGTAACCTGCAAACGGCGGAGTAACAAAGTTGGGCCGCTGGTAGGGCCACCAATCTCCACAGGCGATCCACCCGACTCCCGCCACATCTTGCCTGCGGTTTTCTACGTAGCTTGCACCACGCCATGTTTTAACCACCAGCTCATTTTCCTTGACGCCTTGCTCTGCTAAATGATGGTGACGATTGCCCGATTCAAGTGAGCTGTTAGTGGTCAGTTCTACTAACCCCGTCTGTAATGGCATACCAAGCGGGTGATAATTCGGCAATGAAGAGTCTGTACTTTGGCCCAATTTACACAAATAGCGAATTGCTGAAATGGGACGAATAAAATCATACCAACCCTTATGGCTCCAGGCAGCAATCGCTGCATCATGCATGGCTCCGCCCAGTGCTAAATAGCCTTGCAAGTCCCATTGTAAGCGTGTCTTGGCTTTGTATTGACCTCCCAAACGCGCCACAATCGAAGCTTGGTCAGAGACCAAATTAAACATCACAAACCAATGCCCCGGTGGGGTTTCCGAATCTGGGCCATCCGCCCAAAATTCGGCCAGCACGCGATAAAAATCTGCCGCATTTGCGAGTGTAGGTGCGTAAGGTCGCCCCGTAACGGGGTTTATAGTGTAACCCTCCCCCTCATTAGTGCCTAAGGGGTTATTGCCCCGCACTGCGGGACTAATATTGATCTGTTTATCGTTATTGGCGTCGAGCTGCGCACTATAGAGCAGCACTTCTTTGAACCCTTGCTGGTACTGCACTCTTTCGTTTTCAGTGCCTGTTAAACTTGGCGGCGGCCCTGCGTCAAAATAGACCGAATAGCGAACCCCATTGCGGCGTTTTAAAATACGATCTTCTGGCAATAAAGAAAAGGGTTGCACACTTCCCCATTCTGGCCCAACAAAAGGTGGGTACCCAGACGAAGGGATGCCAGATTGGCCCACAAAACCTACTAATTCAAGCGGCTGCCAACGGTCTGCATCGACCAATAAAGGGTTACCTCGCTGATCAGGTCTTAACGCTTCGTTTAGTGGTTGATAGCTGAGTGATTGATAATCAAAGGCCTCATTTGAGCCATCCGATAGCCCATGTTTTATGATGGTTCGCGCGATACGATCACCCAAATCTAGTGCTGTCTGCGCATCAGCATTGTCGGCGATATAGTGTTTGCGCGCCATAACTAAGGCGGTATCAATTTCTGCTTGAATTTTTAAGGCATTCGGCGAACTAACAAAACGTGAACTAAGTAAAGTGTGGGCTGCTTGACTAAGCGTAATCGCTCTGAGGCGATCAACATTCATCGCTGGCTCGATTGTTACCTTTTCCTGATGAAAAACCTGGCTCGCTGTTTCTTCGTAAGCAGCCCACGCGTCCCACATAGCAGCAGATAGATGAAACAAATTTCTGGCATGCACCGTTGGCCTAGCGGTATCGGATCGAATGGCCTCTAATAAGGTTTCGTTCCAATGTCTCGCCAATGAAGCATCCGCGTTGTTATTCGCAAAGGCCGGTAGACTCAGTAACAAAAAGCTTGCTGCCGAGAAAATGCGTATTAGCCTTAACCTCTTCATAGCCATAAAGAGTTCACCTGTAACGCAAGATCAAGAAGCATTGTTCGTAGGAGGCAATTGAAGTGCGGGCATTTGTTCTGCTTGGTTAAACACTCGTTTCAATATATAAGCAAATGCCTTTTTCAGTTCGGATAGCGGAACGAGCTTGGGCGATGCAACAGACGGAGGCACAGCAATAGCGCGCCCACTTATTGCCTGTGCAAATTCAAACTGAAACATTAAAAATGGAGTGATTCCCATGCGCAAATCCTTCACAACCAATGCACCTTGTTGGTTCTCCAGCGCATAAAAGCCATGAGTGAATCGTTGATATTCAGTAAACTTTTCAAGTTTTTCCAATCCATCTACCGATTGCAGTGCCCTAGGGAAAGGATCGAGAGAAATTGAGGGGTCGGCGTCAAACACAGAAGCGACCCCTTCGTAGTAGTGCTGCTCGTCGATCGCAACGACACGCCACAGTAACGAATTAAATGGGGTAGGAGTGACAAAAAAGCGAGTGGATAAAATTGCTTGTTTGTCAAGTTGCGCGCGCATGCGTTCACTGATCATCTGTTGAGCGAACAGCCCCCAAGCTAAGTACATCGAGCTTGCTAGCAAGCCGCCCATCACCCATAGAGTAGCAGAGCGATTCGTTTGATTCCGCCAAGCCACTATCACGCCTATTAGCAAGGGCAAAGTGTAGGCTGGGTCGATGATAAATATCGAACCCCACATGATTGTTTGACTAGAAAATGGCCAAAAGACACCTGTGCCGTAAATGGTAAAACAGTCAAGTAAACTGTGGGTAATTAAGCACAGCCAAATAAGCAACCACCACCGTTTGAAACTTAGCGTTGGGAGGTAAATACTCGCTGCATAAGCGAGCAATGGTGATACAGCGGTTTGTGCTAACCATGAATGTGACCAAGTACGATGCGCGATCGTGCTGGTCAATGGATCGGCGTATTGTACGATGATATCCAAGTCGGGTAGGGTGCCAACGACAGCCCCTGCTAATAGTGATAACCGTGGTGCTTGTCTCCCCCCTACAAGATAGGCGACTGAACTACCGAGCGCTATTTGACTTAGGCTATCCATTATCTTCTGTTGGCAAAATTGTAGCTAGGCGCTCCATCCCTGCATCTCGAATGCCTAAGTCTCGTAGGTGGGTAATGGTATTGCGAACGTAATCAATATTAGGCCCCATTTTGCCATTGGCCTTTAAAACTATCTCGACTGTTTGGTCTGCAGTGAGCGGCGGTGTAACATATTGAGGGTGGCCATGCCTTGCCACTAATGATACGCCCTTCACGCAGTTACCATTGTCTAAGTACAATGGCTTTGTGATGGAGCGATACGCGCCAGTTATCATTTCGCGGCGATTCAACAGGGGAATGATTTGCTCAATTTTTGAAGCACAAATCTTAAATGCGCGGCCTGCACAAGACCCTCCTGTGTCTAAGCCCAGCACCAAACCCGGCTGAGTCACGTCGCCGCGATATTCGATAGACCATAAACAAAATGCGCGATGATAGCCATATAGACGCGCTGACACCGATTCTAAATAGTCGAATTCGGGTCGCCACATCAGTGAACCATAGCCAAATAACCACACATCACCTTCCGGGTATTCAATTGAAGGGTGTTGAGTATGGTCAAAAACTAAACCGCTGAAGTCTGGGTAGATCAATCGACGTTAAAATTAATTTGAGGTGGGTATGATTTCATGTACTAAGCCAGATTGTAACAATTCATCGTGCTCAGGTTGCCACAGTTGAGAGGCGGGAACCGAAAATACTTTATCTACAAAGTTTGGTGATACACCTCTAGCCAAATAGAAATCAAGTTCTTTTTGTTGCTCATCTTGTAAATTAAACGGCAGGCTTTTATGCGTATCAAAAGCGTATTGATGAAACCCCAATTTAGCATTTGGGCCGAGCGTACGTTTAACGCCTGCAGCAAACACCACCACACAGGCCGACGCGCAATGGCTTGGTACATGTGTATTCAGCTTATTGTCGGCTACAACTTTAGCGACCCCTCTGGCTGCATAAATATGCCCTCCTTCGCTGGCTAAACTAAGCGTTGAAATGTCGGTATGCTGCTTGAGCAGAGCTTTAAACGCTTTGGTGGCACCTAGATTAAGCAGACCACTCAAGTGTAATGTTTGTTGGTTTTCGCTGAGCTGATATTGGTAGCTTGCCCGTTCACTCGCGTCAAATGGTCGCTTTAGCGGTGTGTAATCATCGGTGCCCAATTGTATCGCGTCTAAACCAAGGTAGAATATCCCTAAACCTCCCAACAGTCCTAGCGCTTGATAGATAGAGGCCAACTGCACATTGCCACCCCGTTGGATATGTCGGCCTGCAGACCTCACTAGACCTACGAACAAAAACAAGAAAAATAATAGGCAAAACGACAAGTAAGCCACAATGCTCCAGTGATAAGTGCTTTCATGGATCAAACGGCTTACGCAATAATAGCCGCCAAACACAATCACGCAGTATGATGCCGTTGAGTATAGCCAGAAGGTTTTATGTAACGGCCCGCTGCCTTGCCATAGTTTGTATAAATAATGCACCGCAAGATTGTAACTAATAACTGGCTCGCCTTAGGTGGCGAATTGATGTTTATTAGGCTCGTTAATACGTTCTTAAGGTGCTTTTAAGGCTGGGGCGTCTGCACTGATTAGTGTAGAATCCGCGTGTTTTTTAGATACGGGAACAATCCGCGTGCAAGACGTGCTTCAAAAATTTAAAGGCGAAACCATCTTAGTGACCGGTGCAACTGGCTTCACGGGCCAAACGCTGTGTCGACAACTCGCTGGTGCAGGGGCTAATTTGCGCTGCGTGGCGCGTGAATCGTCCAATATAAGTGGCTTAAATGATCTCGATATAACCTGGATACGCGGCGAAGTTTTTGACGAAAAAGTACTGATTGAAGCTGCTGAAGGCGTAAGCTATGTTTTCCATGTCGCTGCGGCTTTTAATGAAGAAAAAGCCACCGACGAAGACTACCGAAAAGTCCACGTTTACAGCACGCAAATTTTAGCCAAACATCTTACTGGCCGCGAAGGGTTTAAGCGCTTTTTGCATGTATCTACCGTCGGCGTGCATGGTCATATTGAAATCGACCGCGCTGACGAAGAATACCGCTTTGCACCGGGAGATGGATACCAACGCACCAAGCTAGAAGGCGAGCAATGGCTGGCTGAATATGCTGCTGAGCATCAATTCCCTTATAGTATTGTGCGGCCCACGCCGATTTATGGGCCGGGCGACGGGCGCTTACTCAAGTTCTTCAAGATGGCTGATCGCGGCTTTACCCTAATGTTAGGTGGTGGCAAAGGTATGTATCACTTAGTGCATGTCGAGGATTTGGTGAACGTATTCATGCTTGCTGCGACCTCCGACAAAGCGGCGTCTGAAGTGTTTATCGCAGCTGCTGATGAGCCTATTTCAATCATAGAAATGGGCAAGTCTATTGGTCGTGCAATCGGTAAAACACCGCGCACCATTCGCTTGCCTATTTGGCCATTTTTCCTAGCGGCCGATATTTCCAAAGCCATCTGCACTCCCTTAGGCATTCAACCCCCGATTTATCGGCGCCGTGTTGGGTTTTACACAAAAGATCGTCAATTCGATAATTCCAAAGTACGGAACTTGTTAGACTACGAATTCATTCATGATAATGAATCAGGCTTGGCTGAAACGGCCAAATGGTACAAAGAACAAGGTTTAATTAGCTAACCCTTAAGGCAAACAATTGGCAATGAAAAGAGTAACGATATTAGGCAACAATTCGGGCCGCAATGCGGGTGATATGGCTATCTTGGGCAATATGTTGCGGGACATCACTGACATTTACGATGACCTCGAATTTTATGTACCCACCACTAACGCAAAATATATCGAACAGGAATATGGACACCTGAATGTAAAAGCGGTGCCGATGATGCCTTGGAATTTTAGCATCCGAAATCTAGGCTGGCCGATGTATAAAGCCATGACTGATACCGATTTAATTTTAATTTGCGATAACATTTTGTTTGATCGTAAGTTTTATAACCCGCTATTCAACAACCTGTCTTCCATCGCACTGTTCGCCCCTTTCGCTAAAAAGAAAGGCGTGCCAATTTTCCTTTACAATGTGTCTGTTGGCCCAATTGACTTTCCGTATGGTAAGAAGGCGTTGCAGAAGGTATTGGATGCGACCGTTGAGATTGTGACGCGTGATGAAGCCACTAAAGAGATTTTCGATAATATTGGCGTTACTTATCCTAAGCTGACCATTCACGCCGATTGCGCGATGAACACCGAAGTCCCTTCAGATGAAGTGATGGACAAAATCATTAAGGAAGAGGGCTTATTTACCAACCCCAAGGGCACCATCGGTTTTAACGTAAATGCTTACATTGATAACTGGAGCATGGACGGCACCTATAGCCAAGAAGATTTTTGCAGCGATATTGCCGGAGCGGCAGATAAGGTCATCGACGAGTTAGACGTTGATATTATTTTTATCGTGACGCAAATTATGGACAAGCCTGTGACTGAGCAAACCATCGCCAAAATGCGCAATAAAGCACGCGTTAAAATCTTTGGCAATGAAGGCCTTAAATACAACTTCGAAGTCATTACCGGCATTATTAAGCGGCTTGAATTGCACAACGGCTTGCGTACCCATCCGTTAATTTTCAGCGCAGCGACTAACGTACCGATGATAGGCTTAACTTCTTACCCTAAAAGCACCGGTTTTTTACGCACCGTTGGCATGGTTGATTGGCAGGTTCCGTTTGCTGATCTAACCGCGGATTCCTTAGCAAACCAAATCAAGAAACTATGGGAAGTGCGCAAAGAAGTTGCAGCGCAAATGGCGCCGGTTGCAGAAGACGAAAAGCGCAAAGCAAAACTTACCGCTACCTTCTTAAAGCCTTATTTGAGCTAACTGCACATTGTTGTAATGAAGAAGCTGTTTTTCATTTTGAAGGTTGCCATAAGCTTTGGATTAATTGCGTACGTTATTCATAAAACAGGCCTAGATACCACTGAAGGTTTAGGTAGATTTAAAGAAACGCTAAAAAACGTCAACCCAATTTACTTTGCTTTGTCGTTAATCATCAGCGTGATGTTAAACGTCACCAGTTCTTGGCGCTGGCAAATATTACTTAAGTCTAAGCAGATTGCGGTTGGGCTTTGGCGTCTTCTAGGCTTTTACTATATCGGTCGTTTTTTCAACATGTTTATGCCCACCAGTATGGGTGGTGATGTGGCCCGAATATGGGACTTAGGACGGCACACTGGCGAAAATTACGAAGCTTTTGCTTCGGTTTTCATGGAGCGTTTTATCGGTATGGTGGTGTTAGCGGCTGTTTCTGGCATTGTATTAATCGCCCACCCTGACCCTATCCCACTCATTACCAATAGCTTGTTATTTGTTATTGGCTTGGTGTTGTTTTTGCTTTGGTTGGTGTTAGATGTCAGAGTGTTTAATTTTGTCTCTAACTTACTTAGTCCGATTCATTCGTCCATCGGCAACATATTCTCAAAGCTATCGTTGGTTCACCAAGCAGTTTTTGAATACAAAAACGATAAGAAAACCTTGTTCTTCGTAGTAAGCATTTCTAGCCTGTTTTATATGTTGGCGGTCATTAACGTATGGGTTAGCGCGCAAGCCTTTGACTCTGGTGTACGCTTCACTGATATGCTGCTCGCGGTGCCAGCGATTATGTTGATCATGAATCTGCCAGTCTCGATCGGTGGCTTAGGCGTGATGGAAGCCGCCTACACAACGATATTCATCTTATTTGGCTATAGCCCCGAACTCGCTTTAGCCACGGCGTTGTTGATGCGGTTCAAAACCATTGTCAATGCTATTATTGGCGGTTTAGTGCATCTCGCGCGACTGCGCGCCACGCCTGAAACTGCTAGCCACAGCAAAGACTGATTCTATTATAATTGGCCTCTCTTCCAGAGCCGATAGACCGCAATGAGCCGCAACGAACACCACCGATTTTCCAAAATCATGGAAGATGATGATCGCGGTTTTTTCAAGAAATACCAAGACTTGCAAGTCGGTAATCGCAGGGTGCTTTCGCTGATTATGTACGAGTTTTGCACCACGTTTATTTCTCCTATTCAAGGCGCATTAGGCTTAGCGCTGCGCAAAGTCTTGTTCCCTAGTTTATTCAAGTCGGTTGGTAAAAAGACTATTTTTGGGCATCACATTGGTTTACGCAACCCAGCCCGAGTTGTTATTGGTTCCGCTTGTGTGATTGATGATTACGTGCAAATTTCCGCGCGCGGTGAAGGTGACGACGAAATACGCATTCACGATAAATCGTTGGTTGGGCAAAACGTGCGACTGCGCACTCGTGGGGGTTCAATCAGTATCGGGACAGGCAGTAATATTGGCCCTGATTGCCACATTGGCACTTCTAGTCAAATAACCATTGGTGAGCATTGCCTATTTGGTGGACGTTGCTACATTGGCGGCTTAAGCCACGGCTTTGAAGATACTGACACGCCCATCACCGAACAGGAAATGGTTTCTAAAGGCGGTGTCACCTTTGGCGACGATGTTTGGCTTGGCGCACATGTGATCGTCAATGATGGCACCAACATCGGCGCAGGTGCAATCATCGGCGCTGGTTCGGTAGTGACAGAAGATATCCCAGAATATGCCATCGCGGTGGGCACCCCTGCAAAAGTTATTCGGATGCGTAAGTAAGCATGCTGCCACGCTTGTCGGATTTTTCGCGCGCACAAGTTTTACTATTCGCGCTGATTTGCACGGTTTCATTGGGTTTGTATTGGTATATGACCACCCGTGCGTTTGTGACGATCGACATCGATGTCGGGCACAGCACTAACTTTCGCATTTATTGGGCGCATGATAAGGACGAAACTTACGACGATAATAAGTCGAGTTTGATCAAACTTACGCGCCCTCGAAACACCTACTCGACCGTACTCACCGACTTACGCGATATCGACCACTTGCGTATCGACCCGACCAACATCCGCGGACTATTCCGTATCAAGGCGATCAACATCTATCAAGCGGGATATAAAACGATACGCATACACAAAGAAGAGCTCAAGAATTTAAAGGCGCGTAATCAAGTCGCGTTGCTAGAGTTCGATCAGGAAGGCTTGGTGTATTACGCCACCGACCATGATTCAAATTTTACCTATGACTTGAATTTAGAGCCTGAACCAGACAGCTGGCTAACGCATCTGTTTAGGTTAGCGGTTATGGTCGCGATTGGTCTATTGTTGTTGCGAACTTATCCGTTGATTCCAACCAGTTTTAGCTTTGTGCCCTACGCAATGGGCTTAGTGTTGGTGTTAATCACCATTATGGCAATTATCAGCCGACCGCACGCTCACCCGGATGAGCACGCGCATATCGCGGCGGCGCAGTATTTTGAAAACAACCTAAGCTTGCCGCAAGTCTGCACCAAAGACACCTTGCCATCGTATACGGTATACGGCACTTCGCGACTTAACGCCGATGAGTTAACGTACTATGTCGCTGGACGTTATTTACAATTAGTCGACTTCATACCCGTTAAAACATACGTCAAGTTGCGTTTTTTCAACGTACTCTTGTTCGCCTTGCTACTGCTGTTAGCGGTGCGTAACCCGCAAGCGCGCTTGCTGCTAACCCCCATGTTGCTTTCCCCGCAATTGTGGTATTTGTTTAGCTATTTCAATTCAGATGCTTCTGCTTTACTGGCGGCATTTGTTATTGGTAACCAAGTGATTAGTGAAAATAGCAGTTTCAGAAAATTACTGAGCGGCAAAGTAGATAAAGTCATCCTGCCTTTAATTGGGCTAGGATTTTTAGCGACGTTCTTGTTTTTAACGAAGAAGAATTTTTATTTCTTTACCTTATTTCTTTTTGCCAGCGCTGCCTTGCTTGCATTGCCATCTCGTAAACACTGGCAAAACCTTATACAGCCGGCTAAATCATTAGGTGTAATTATCCTGCTTGGCTTAATTGGCTACTCTACTTGGCATTTCAGTCAAAACGTTGTCAACGATTTTACCCGCCGTGACAAGGTCATTGACTGTCGAGAACAAACTGCCGATACGGCCTATAAACCCAGTACGCCGATAGAAGACCAAAACTGGTCTTTAAGCCTCGATAAGCGAGATATCTCAATTCCAACCATGCTTAGCTACGGCTGGGTAAATGCGGTTTTTAAATCTGCTTTTGGCAATTATGGCTACGTTGAATTACCTGCGACACAGCTACATTATTTGTTCGTCAAGCTAATACTTGCTCTATTGGTGCTGAGCCTCATCTGGCAGGTTATGGTGCGCGGTAACGGATTTCAGCGTAGCGTATTAGCACTTAATCTAGCTTTATTTATCGGTTTAATCCTCATCACCATCTACAAGTCTTGGACGGTAGACTTTCAACCTCAAGGTCGTTATTACTTTGCAATGGCGCCCATATTTGGTGTGACACTGGTTTGGCTTCAATCAGTTTTAAATAAGCGCCTGCTTAGCGCTCTTATGCTGTTGCTTTTCACTCTTGCTACCGTGTCGTTTGTTTTATATGGCTTGCTCGATATAGCCAAGGTCAGTTAGCCTGTGCAAACCAATATTAGCCCTGATCTTAAGGCAAAGCTCTCGATCGGTTTTACCGACCAATCACTGTGCGCACGCAGCGGGACATGCGTAGGGGTTTGCCCCGAAAAAGCCATTTCCCTAGACGAAAACTATTACCCCGTTTTAGACCTAGATGCCTGCACTGCGTGTGGCAAATGCGGTGAAGTGTGCCCGGGTGGTAAAGTCAATTTCAACAAACTGAGCCAGCAAACATTTTCTAAAGATGACGACGGTAGCTTCGACGGATACACAGCCAATATTTATATCGGACATGCTAATGATGACGCGCTAAGAGTTCGTGCCACTGGGGGGGGTATTATTTCTGCATTAGCGGTTGATATGCTTGAAAACGGAGAAATAGATGGCTGCGTGGTCACCCGAATGCGCGCCGACAAACCGTGGATGGGTGAACCATTTATCGCGCGAAGCAAACAAGAGATCATTGCTAGTCAGGGTTCACGCTACACCATTATTCCGCTCAACACCTTGTTGCAAGAAATACGCGATACGCCGGGGAAATACGCGGTAGTGGGTTTGCCTTGTCATAATCACGGTCTGCGCGAAGCCTTGAGTATCGACCCAGTTCTACAAGAACGCATCGTCGCTATCTTTGGTACCTACTGCGGCGGTGCGCTCGAGCCGATGGTGGTGCCTGAATTACTTAAAACCAAGAATATTCCTGTATCAAGCATCACCGATTTTGAATTTCGCGGTGGTGAGTGGCCTGGTCAAATGCGCGCAATTTTTAAGGATAAGCCACCCCAAGCGGTACATTACTCCAACTATAAAGATGGCGCCTACAATTATCTCATTGGTATTTATTTGCCTAAACGCTGCCAAGTTTGTTATGACGGCTCTAACCTATTTGCCGATATCGCCGTGGGCGATGCGTGGACGCGTAACGAGGACGGGAAATATAAGTTTAACTCACAATCTCGAACCTTGGTGCGCAGTGAACGCGGCCAACAAATTGTAGAAAAGGCCCTGCAAAGAGGGGCTTTAACGCTACAAGACGTGAGTGAAGACCCAGCTTATAAAACCCATAAAATGCGCACTCAACGTAAAGGCTTAACTGCGCCATTGCGCTTAGCTCGGTGGCAAGCCAAAGGCATCGCCGTGCCTACGTATGACAGACAAACACCAGAAGCATCAGCCAAGGAAAAACTGATGGAGCGCTTAGTGTCGATGTTTTTGTGGACAGGTCAACACCAATGGCTGCGTTATAGCATCGCCAAAATACTCACTTCTAAAGCGATGGTGCCGTTGATTAAATTGCGACTATGGCGCAAAAAACGTAAATATCAAAAGCGCGCTGAAGCGAAGGGGTAACTATATTGATAGATAATATTCTGGGGTGTTATCGATAGACTCGTTTTTCCCCTTTACCCTCACTATCTCTTGAAACTGCACGCTTACTATATTATCCATTAGCTATAAGAAGCGACTAGTGTGCCAATTCGGCTTTCATCTGGCGTAATGCCCAACCCAGGCCCAGCGGGTAGATCAAAAAAACCGTTATTTACTTTAATGCCATTGATGGGGTCGTAGTGTTCCTCGATATAGTTTCCTGATGTCCAAACACCTTCTAGCATTTCTGGCTTAACTGTTGCGGCCATATGCAAAATAGCAGCTGAGGTAATATCGCCTCCCCAGCTGTCTTCCATGCTATGTGGAATTGAGCGGGCTTCACAAATATCGCGTACGGTTGCCATGGCGCTGAGGCCGCCGAGGCGACTTATTTTCAGGCCAAAGGCATCGCAAACATCCATTGATATCGCGCGTAAAACGTCGCTGATGCTTTCTAAGTTTTCGTCGATGGCTAATGGGTGACATATTTGTGGTCGAATCGATTTGACTTCTTCCATGGTATTGCAGGGTTGCTCCATGGTTAGAGGAATGTCGCGGCAACTTAAGCTAAAGCGCATCGCCTGACTGGCCGTTAAGCCTCGGTTTGCATCAACCACAATTTGCGCTTGGTCACCGATGGTTTTCCATACCTCTTTGATAACCGCTATGTCAGTGGCTACGTCACGACCCCCAATTTTAAATTGTAGACGTTTATAACCTGTATTTATTTTCTCCACTGCTGTTTGTGCCGTTTGCACAGGGTTACCGATGCCCACAGCGTAGTAGGCGGGTAGGCGCTCACGCACCGCGCCACCTAATAAGTCGCATACTCGAGCGCCATGGTGCTTACCGACTAAATCCATCACCGCGATTTCGATTGCGGCTTTAGCGTAGTTGTGCCCATTTAACAAACTGTCCATATGGCGTCGTAGCGGTAAGTAGTCTAAACAAGAACGACCAATTAACCACGGTGACATTTGTGCAATAGCGGCTCTTGCCCCTAAAGCGTGTTGCGGCTGATAATTTGGGCCAAGTGGCGCCACTTCTCCCCAGCCAATCAAATTACTATCTGATACTATTTTGACAATAGTGGTATCGATGGAATCTAATGTCATGGTCGACATGGTGTAAGGGCCATCGACGATGTGCAGATCTTTTTGGTAAACGTGAATTTCGCAGATGTTCATAGTCAATTTTATCGGAGTTGTAATGCTTGGTCTATACGATCAGTTTCTCTGGCCAAGTATCTGAAATCTTGTAACCCTCAGGCCAAGGGTCGGTAGGGCAGAGCATATGTTGATGCGTGCCTGTAATCCACGCACGACCTTGCAAGGAAGGTAATACTGCAGGCAGGTCGCCAACCGTGGTGAGAGCTTCAATTTTGCAATCAAAGCGCGAATCGATAATTGAACGCCCAATAAACGGCTCACCCACTTTTATTTCGCCTTTGGCGTGCAATAACGCCAAGCGCGCGGAGCAGCCTGTCCCAGTAGGGGACCGGTCTATCTTTCCCGGTTGAACTACGACTGCATTCTTACCCGACTTAACGCCACCTTCTTCGGTGATCGGTAGAGTCAGTTGGCAAAACGAGATGTGATTCCAATCAGTATTGCTTGGGTGGCTAAAGCCCAGCTGCTGATTGGCCGCTTGGGTTATCCAAGTACCCACTTCTGCGATAGACCGACCTTCGTCCATTGTTAAAGTGAAGTCCAGGCTTTGTGCATCAACAATAACGAAGCTGTCTCCACCGTATGCAATATCGACTTGTATCGAGCCAATGCCTTCTACCTCAAGCGTTTGGTCCAGTGCGGTAACAAAAGAAGCATGATTATAGGTTTTAACTGACCGTACTTTGCCACCTTCGCAGTGTGCTGATATCTTTACGAGCCCGCCGGGGGCTTCTAACGTCAGTTCCGTTATGGGCTCCACCATGGGCACAATACCCGTCTCTAACATGACAGTGGCTACGCAAATTGAGTTAGAACCCGACATAGGGGGCGTATCTTCCGGTTCCATGATAATCCAACCCATATCAGCGTCAGGGTGTTTAGGTGGCACCAGTAAATTAATATGTCGAAATACCCCGCCACGCGGTTCGTTCAGCATAAAATTACGCAGGCTTTGATTTTCGGCAATCCATCGAGATTGTTCCCAAATGGTGTCGCCGGGCGGAGTTTGAACGCCGCCGACAATAACGTCGCCCACTTCACCTTCAGCATGACAACTAACCGTATGAATTATTTTTGATGTTTGCATGGCGCTATTCTCGCTCAGACAAGGCCCAGCGACAAGCTTGATGCTTGCCTAAGAATAGGGAGTCACTTAATATCGAGGCGAATTACTAATGAGGGTTTGATATGCTTCCAATGGGAACAATTGTCACGGCTTGCATGATCGCAGGTCTGGTTACGGCTTTATTGCAGAGCAAGCTGCCGAATTGGTTAAGTGCTATAGTGGGGTGGGTGCTACTCGCGGCGGGCCTGTGGAATGCGCTATGGTATGGCTTGCAACATTTAACCGAGTTTTGGGGCTTGGCGGCTTTAGTGTCAGGGGTGGTAATGATCATTACGGCAGCTTATTTGTTGTGCTCTGCGCGTGTTCCTTCGGTATTACTTAAAGCCAAGCCAATAGTCCTAGTGGTCTTGTTTGCGTGTGCAGCTAAATACGCAATAACCATCGCGCAGTTGTAATTTGTCTTAACTTCCGAATTTAGTTTACTGCGCATTGATGCCTTTGTCGTACTTAAGTAATCGCACTTTATAGTCGATCGGAATTTGCGACGCCTTATCGCGGTAGCGATTCACGAAATTCAATAGGCGGCTATTTTTGCTACCTGCGGTATTACCTTGTTGGGCTTCGTAGGCGGTAAAATCAGAATCGTACCAATCGAGTATTTTCGATAAACCAACGGTTTGTTTCTCAGCATTTACCAACACATGCATATCGCTATTAAGGAATTCGTGCATTGCATCGTCAAGTTGTTGGTCAAGCTTTTCGGCAACATACGGTTCTTGAATCAGCCGAGGGCAACTAACCGATGCGCAGTTTAAAGCGGCATGAATGCGCGGGTCTTTAAACTGCGCGCGAACCACTTTGTCTTCTAGTTTTTTTAAATTGGTTTTCTTGCCGTCAACGACAATGTCCATGCGAACAAAGAAGTTTAGGCCAGAAATCCAACCCTTCCAAACGCTCTCTTTTTCAGGTCCTCGGTCTAGCACGCCTTTAAACACCATCGCATTATAAGCATTGATGTAATACGCTAGCTGTGAATGAGCGCTGCCATAGTTTTCGGGGGTGGTGGTTGGGCCTGTGGTTTGCAGTTTTAGAATATATTGATCAAATTCAGTTCGGTTTTTGCTGAGGCTGTCATAATCGACAAAACCCTTGTCATTTACGTACTGTTCGAGTGTTTGCGCCCAAATCAGGTCTGCGCTATCTTCTGCGGCAAAGACACTAGGAAGCGCGAAGATAAGCAATAAGCCTAAAATAAGTGCGCTGGTTTTTAAGGCTTTCAAAAACTGATCAAGAATCATTGAGGGAAAATCTGCCTAGTTATCATGAATATACGTATTGTAAAAACTCGTTCTAAAACGCAAACTGAATGGCTAAGTTCGGTGGGTGATTGTGTGACAGGAATTCAGGGGTGCTGGCAGCGAATTCGAGAGAAAATAAAGCCATACTGGCAAGCACTATGGAATCCGTTACCAAGTGATAAACGGCAATTGTTAAACCAGCGTTGGCAACAGTTACCCGCGGATTTACAACAACCTAATCAGATAGTCGGTAAGCACTGGGTGCAATGTGGGTACACCATGGGGCCATCTTATTGTTCTTTTGGTTGTAGCCATTGTTACTTGCCCAAAGGCGCCAATCATCAAGCGCTTGTGCCGCTAGCGCAAATGAAAGAACAAATAGACGCACAGCGGCGATTAATGGGAGTGGGTGGTAATATTCAAATTACCGGGGGTGATGTGGTCGATGCGTATTTTCGGGCGGGTAAGCCAAACGAGCTACTCGAAGTGATACGCTATGCCAACGAGCAAGGATTAGTGCCCATGTTAATGACGCATGGGCAAGGGTTGCTTGAACATCAAGGTTTCTTCAAGGATTTAGTGGTTCTTGGTGGTTTAAGAAAACTAAGTATCCATATCGATACCACCATGGCAGGGCGCGCTCGCTACCCGATTAAATCTTTAACGCATGAAGCGCAGCTCAATCCGCTTCGCGATGAGTTTGTACAGCTTGTACTTAAGATGCGTAAACAAACGGGCAAATTAGTGGTCGTCGCGCAAACGGTTACTGTAACCGAAAAAAATATAGATAGTGTCGGCGAAATACTATCTTGGCTCAGACAAAAGCCAGAAAACATGGATGTGTGCAGAACCATCAGTTTTCAAACCGAAGCTGCGGTAGGCCGTACTTTGGCTTCTTCTAGCCCGGTGACGCCAGAAAAAACGTGGGCTGCATTATCCAGCGCCTTAGGGTTAACGTTGCCTCGCAGTCACCTTTTATTTGGTCATAAAGATTGCAGTAGTGTGGCCACTATCTTGGCTTGGCCGAAAGGCGCTACCGTAGCCAACTTAGGTAGTTCTACCAAAATTGGTCAACGCTTTTGGGCTTGTGCCTTGAATACATTTGGCGGCTTAGGGGCAAAAAGCACTAAACCGAGTATTTCATTGTTGCAGAAAATTGGCGGCTTGATTCGAAGGCCGAGTGTGGTTCTTTGGTCGGTCTTGTATGCGGCTGAACTCGCTTATAAGCGAGAGCTTAGCTTGGCATTCGCGTTCGCTTTACTTAGAGGTAAGGCTAAAGGGTTTAACTTAGTAATGCATAACTTTATGAGTGATGGGCAAATTGCACAGCCTCAAAGCGCAACGGTAAAACAGCGTTTAGATGCCTGCGCCTTTAAAGGCGTTGTAAAGCAACATGGGCAATGGCAGGCGGTTTCGATGTGCGAAATGAATGCCTCTGTGCGGCCCGCGCTGTATAGCAAGGCGAGAGCAAAGCAGACTGTTTCAATCAGCTAGCATTTTGTTGTAAAAGCCGAGGTTTGATCTTACAAATTGAAATCTAGTCTGAATGTTGTTTAGTAAGCTATTGCCTGATGTTGCCCGTTTGTCGGGTTGAAGCCCTAAGATTATTTTGATTTAATAATTGGCGCATAGTCTAAACAGGCTTTCGCATAACAATGTAAGTAGGTTGTTGATAGCCACAATGGCTTGCTTCGGCTGTCTTTATAAAACCAAGCCGCGCGAATGTTGCATGATTTTCCACTAGCTCAATCCGTGTTTCCAATTCTAACCACAGTAACCCCATTTTCTTGGCTCTGTCTGCTGCTAAATTAACTAAGGTTCTAGCAAGCCCCTTTCCTCTATGCGCTTCGGACACTGCTAACTTTCCCACATAGTATGCGTCTGATTGCACCTTCATAAATAGGCAAGCGATTGGCGGTGTTCCAATTGACCATACTTCACCGTTACTACAATGTGCTGCGATGTCATCTAAACTCAGTCTGTGCATGGATGATGGCGGATCAATACGGTTATCCATATAGGCGAAGCTTGATTGAATCAACTTCAGCACATCAGAAAGTGCAGGGTCTTTGGGTGAGTGTTTAGTTGTCTTCATCATCCGGTAACTATCTCGGTTGTTACCTTTTTTGCTGGCCGTAAGGCGATTCAATTTGATGAAAAGCTAATTAACAATCTCAGTGATGACTTCAGTCTTAACTGAGTTGGCAATAAAGCAATGCTGATGAGATTGGTGATGCATCTTTTCCAACATTTCTTTCGAAGGTTGCCGTTCCCCTGTAAACACAATTTTAGGTTTAAGTGTCACCTTGGTTATTGAGATGCTTCCATCTTGATCTTCTTCCATTACGCCAACGGCATGGTCTATATATTCGTCAATGATATATCGCCTCTTTGCGGCAATAGCAAGAAAGCCCAACATATGGCAACTCGATAGAGATGCAACAAATGCTTCTTCGGGGTCTACATTTTTTTCAACTGAATAAGGCAATGGCACTACGTGCGGAGAGGCAGAAGCGGGTACAGATATTCCGCCATCAAATTTCCATTCATGGCCTCGACTATATTTGCTGTCTATAAACAATTCTTCGCTTCCGCGACTCCAACTTACTTGGGCAACATACTCCGACATTCTCTAATTACTTCTTTGTGGCTAACCGAATTGAGTATGTTTCTTGCTCGTTGCTAAAGTCAAGTTCAACAGGTGCTGAGGCTTCCCCTAGTTGTTACTCAAAAGTGAGAAGTTGTTCTCAATAATTAATGCGGCATCCTTTGGCACTGTTTCCTCTGTATTGATTAAAAGATGAGGGTATTTAAAGGGAAGGGTGCCATCAGTGTTCATCTTGTAGTTCTCGTCCATAGTAACTTGGCGTAACCGAGCTGCATCTACGTCTCGTAAATAAGGCTTCAAGGTGACCCGAAATGGTGTCCCTTCGCGCGCGATTCGTGTTGGTAGACTAGCTTGTAGTTCAACAAAGAACACTTGGCCGCCTGATTTGATAAACATTGATGATAGGTTTTTCAACCAATTGGTGTCGTCTGGTAAATCAAGTCCCCAGACAATTGTAAAAACCACGCCTAGTATAGAGTTATCAGAAACAACTTCTCGAAATAGAAGGTCACGAATAGCGTTAGTCATTTCCCCAAATTGATCGGTCCCCCAGCCAAATAACGCAGCAGCAGGGTCGGCAGTAAGATGGTTATGAAAGAATTTGTATCCTGTCAACGCTGCCAATTCATGTCCGACAGCGGCTTTACCTGAGGCGGGAGGTCCAAAAATTATGATGAGATTTGGCATAGCTTGATTTACCTTGTAGCCATGAATTCCGTCAGATCATTAGTAGCAAACTAGACTTGAATGGCTTATTACTTAGATTGCGACGTGTGATAGAAAAAATGGGTGGATGGTTGCGAGGAGTATGTTTTTGCCTACTACTAAAGTCAAGTTCAACAGGCGCTTAGTTGCCCAGAACAGCCAGTTAACGAATGAGCCAAGGAGCTTGCAGAACACAGTGTGGCAAGTCCCAGTTCAGTGTGTTATTGATACTTTCAAAGCGTATACCATTCGTTATTAGTATCTCGGTCAACTATGTTGAGTCGTTCTATTTTTTCTACAATTTCTTCCTCAAGTCTACCTTTCTGATACTCAACAAGTAATCTGAATTTATTTATCTGACCCGGCCATAGATCCACAAGAATGGGTTTCAATTCAAGTTCATTGTTTTGTATTCGAACTTTAATTTCATAGATGTTTTCCAAGCCTTGGTGCTTATATGTAGCATCTCTATGACCATAAATTTTTTGTCGAGCCGTCATTACTAGTTGGTGTATCGAGTCTAACTCGTCTTTTCCTTTAAAATCTTTATAGGAAGTGCTGAGTGGGCCTAATCCATCTGAACTAACAAAATTACGAGCATAAGAAGTTACGGCTCCAGAAATCATTGGGGAATACAAATTGTCGTCTATGTTGAGGTCACTTTTTTCTATATGCATCAACAGTTCTGTAACTTGAACCATTGAGTCCCAAGCTAGGACAAGTTTTCTTATTTGACGCACGATCCCTTCGTGCTGGTTAGCGTTAGATCTATCCATCTAATATTAGCTAGGCTTCATTTTTACCTACAAGACACGCTTGCAATACATTTGCAAGTAACTAGGTGTATTGGTTTATAGAGTGTGGTATTGGCTGTATTCTCGTTCGCTTGAGTGTCTCTAACGAGTATCCTGCTGCCTAATTGAAAAAGTCAAACTCAGCACAAATCACGCAAATTTTTACTGCACTTTAAAGCAAGCCAAACGGTCGCTTAGTTGCCCTTTTGAGACAGTCGATAAACTAGCGATCTGTTCCAGTTTTACCCTATGCGGCCACTTCTTCCATATCTAATCGAAGCGAATTCTAAGGTTTATCGAGTGAAGGCTGAACGAATTAGACCAAGCCCAGCAAGTGCAAACAGCCCAGAAACAATACCATTAATCCTGCGACGGAAGCGTTGATAGCCACGCATCATGCTTCCAATAGAAAACAGAATTGTGTAAAGCGCGTAGATCGCAAAACCAACCCCAATACAAACTGCTGTGGCGACAGCAACGGCATGGATGCCATCGTTCGAGTCAAGACCAACTGAAAGTGCTGCCATCCAAGCAACAACAGCTTTAGGATTGGATAAATTGAGCAGTAGTCCTCTAAAAAACCAGCCCTGATTATTAGATTCCACAGGACTTTTGGTATCAGAACGCCACGCTGAGCGGCCAGCAAGGAACGCCAACCAAAGAAGATATAAGCCCCCCAAAACCTTGAGTACCATCAGTAGATATATCGATCCTTGCAACACCGCTCCCATCCCACTTGCAGCGATCAAACCCCAAAATCCCAATCCAAATGATAAGCCTAGACCATATTTAAAGCCCGCTTTGCGCCCGTGACTCATCGCTACTGTTGCGTTTGAAATGGTCGCTGGCCCCGGTGCTACTGCAACAATAAAAAATGCTAACGCTGTAGACCCTAGAGAAATTAAGTCGATCATTTCAGTTTATATTAGTATGTAAATTAGTTTATTGACAACGATTGCGGTGCAATTTGGAAATTGGACTAGCGGGAGCATTTGAGAAACTTACGGTTTTGAATTTTATTGCTTACAGGAGGGGCGGAAAACCACTTTAAGGCTTCATCGACTGACCGCCGCCCTTTTCTGCCATTCCCAATGACAATAAATATAGTTGTTTTCAACCAAGTCTATATCTAGGCAAACAAAAGCAGCCGTTCAGTTTTTAATCTGTTCTTGATAACCTTTATCATCTCTTATGCTTATAGGATTTCCGTCAGGATCGTTGATATTGATTACTGAGCCCCAGTCATTTCGCATGACCTCTGTACGCAAACCGTACGCAATAATTGTTTCGTGTGCTTTATATATATCTAACACATTGAATCTCAATTTCGTTGGATTCTGAGAGACGCTTTTACCTTGAGGATACGCAATGTCAGCACCTTCTGACTCTATCATCAAATATGAATCACCGTATTTTAGGCAGGTGAGTTTGAAATCATAATCCACAGTTGAAAAAAGCTCAGGTAACTGAAATAACTCCTTGTAAAACTCTACGCATTCATCAAATGCCTGAACATTAAGGATAATGCCATGGTGTACTATTTTCATGTTGTTTTCCTAAGATTTAACCTTCGAGTTGAATGACTGCTATCGGAAAATATTAACCAACTTGATGCACGGTTATAAATCAATTCAAAGTCCAATAACTGTCTCAAATGAGTATGCCAGAGCCAGTCGTTTTTAGCTAACCTGTCTCAGTTTTGCCCTTTTCAGCCATTGCAGTCGGGGTTTTGCTATTTGTTCGATAGTTTATGGATAGCTTCTTCATCAAGGCGAGAGTGTCGTACTACTTCAAATATTTGTGCACCTATAGATTCATAAAACCCTCGACCATTTTCATTATCTACTGCTACTAACCAATCAATTCTCCCGCAATTTGATTCAACTGCAATATCGCAAAGCTTGCTCATTAGTTTTTTACCTGCTCCTGTTTTTCTATAAGCTTCATAGACAAACAAATCATCAAGCCATATTCCTGATTTAGCAATAAAGGTTGAGTAAATGCTGTAATAAGTCGCCATACCTATTACCTTACCTTCGACTTCTGCAATTATTGCACTAGCTTTTGGCATAGGAGCAAAGAAGGCTTCTTTAAGCTTAGCTTTATTAGATTTCAATGAGTCAATATCTCCATCGAATTCTGCTTTAGCTTGTATTAACGAAAAGACTTCATCAGCATCTTTTTCTTCGATTTTTCTAATAATCATAGTTTAGTGTTATGAATTTTTCTTACGCTATAAATAGCGACCCTAACGGGCGGTGAGTTGCCCTTTACGGCCATTTAATTATTGTCTTGCCGAAGGGATTCAGGTTGCTATAGATAGCCAGCTTCCTCATACCGAACGTATCCACTTTGAGTTAATTCGGCAAGTTCTATAAATAAGGTTTCATTGATATTGGAAAAATTGAAGCAAGATTTTCCTTGCATACGCTTCTTCAAATTAGAGGACACATTTATTAATAGATCAGGAAACACATAAACAGGCATTAAGTGGAAACTGACATAATTTTTATTGATTTTCACTGAGCCAAAATACATGGGCTTTTTGTTTTTCATTACAAATTTTGTATCCAAGTAAAACTCATCGTTCTTGTCATATTTGAGAATAAGCTCATTAGAATAAGGCAGAAATATTTCCTTCAACCTTTGAAATATCGGAAAAAGGTCGGGTGCTGTCATTATTTATCTCTCCGAAAGCGTGAAAATAATATGGCTAATTTTGACGTTTGGCAGAGGGAACAACTCAACTCTAATATGTTTCTGTTTTGCCCTTTTCTGCCAGCCAAAATAGCTAAACCCGCACCCTTATTCTCAAAATTCTAGAGTTTTTGCTTTCTGAGAAAACTGCGTCCATAGTTCTGATAATGATTCGTTGTAACTTGTTAAGATAGCTTTAGAAAAATTCTCTTTACTTCGTATTTTTGATAGCAGAGATATAAATTTTAGATTGTCTTTGTCGTGCAAAAATTTCACAAATAGTTCACTTTGGGCATAGAACATATGATGCTCTAATCCAAATGAAGAAGCTGTTTTAGGGAAGAATAATGAGCCTCGTTTATTGGGTAGAAATGAGTGCCCTTTACTTATTGCGATTAATGCTTCTTTATGGCTAACTTTTTCAGCGCCTCCTCTTTCAGGTGAAGAAACAAACACTGCCAATCCTTCTGAGAACCACTGTGGTACTTTTAAATGCCAATGCCACATACCTAAGAATTGCTCCATTTGAAGGTGAGATAGCTCATGGGTCAGGATTCCTGATATTGTATCTTTGGCTTTAGGAGATATGAAAAGCCTTTCGTTTAACACACAAGCTCTTGGTCTTTTTGAAACGCAGAAAGATGCAAAGCTTTCAACTGAATTCAGAACATAAACGGCAACTTCTTTTTTGAATTTTGCGTATTGCTTAGCTTCTACTCGTAACACAGACTGATCTAGTATTAAGGTTACAGTGCTGGCTAGATTTTCAGCACCACGTTCATAAAATACTCTCCCATCCTGAGATAGAGGCAACAGGTGGTCTGTTGACCTATTCATTGCGATTGAAGCTTCGATTGCTGTGCATCCACTTAAAGCAAATAGGGCAGTCAAAGCTAATGCTATTTGTAGATAGAATCGTCTTTTAGATTTGTTTTTCCGTTGCATTCTATAGCTGGTAAGTCTCTGCGACTGACCGTAACGAGTATGTTTTTGACGGTTGCTAATGTCAAGCTCAGCAGAGACTATTTGCCTTTTGGCGGCTTAGAATGGTTATTTACTTAGGCGTGCTGAAATTATTGAAGGCCTAACAACCTCAATATATCAGCACTGATATTGCTTTGGTGCTTAGTAAAAAGCCCTCATTGGGGCCTTATTTTATGAACGATCTGTGAGCAGTTTGATACCAGCAAAACAGAAAAAAGCACCTAACGCAGATTCTACCCAGCTGCGACTCTTAAGGTAAATTTCTACAACTGAATGGGTTGAGAACGCATAGGCATAAGCTAAATGGCCAACCAGTGATAATACTGAGATGCCGGTTACTAGAACAGCACTTACCCACATAGGTGCTTGGCCTTGAACGCCGATAGTGACAATTGCGGTCATCGCTAACGCCGCTTTTGGATTCGTCATTTGAACAGTTAAACCCCGCATGAAATACGCTCTTTTAGGCTTGACCATATTATCCGAAGCCACGGACATATCCTTATGCGTATGCGCTGATTTAAAGGATTTGTATCCAAGCCACAGAAGATAACTTCCGCCGATTATTTTAATAACAACCAGCACTCCTGCATAGGCAGTGAGTAATGCCGTTAGACCTAATACAGCTATTAATGCCCATAAGAAAGAACCAAAGGCAACACCCATAGCCAGTGCAGCTCCGTGCTCTCGTCCAGCATTCATTGAAGTACCAATAATAGCTAATATATTTGGGCCAGGACTCATCAACGCAAGCATTACCGCAGACAGTGAAAGCAAGATGCTTGGTAAGTACAAAGATAATTCGTTCATAAATGATTCCTCAGCGATTGGGTTTGGGTTTGAATGGCTCAAAAGAGTATAGCCTGTTGAAAAGCTATGAAAGAGAAAAATGTACGAAGGCGCTATTCGCCCTCGTGAGACAAATTACTACCGATCATATACAGCCGACTTTATACCGAAAATAGTACTAATCTCCTGCGTGAATCATTGATACGATATAACTTCACCATTTATATTGCCTTCAACCGCTCCGATATAGAGTTTAGAGACCTCATTTGCCGGCGCGCCACCATTGCCCCAACCCATCTTTTGCGCGGTTTCTCTAATCAGTGGCGGGCTGACAACATTCAGGCGGATGTCGCGGGGTAAATCGAGCGATGCAGCGCGGACAAAGCCTTCCACTGCCACATTGAGGGTAGTAAGCATTACGGAGTTGGCATTAGGTTGTTTGGCTAAAATGCCACTTGTGAGCGTGATCGAGCCACCATCATTAAGGTGCTCCAATCCGTAGCGAACGAGATTAACCTGACCCATCAGTTTATTACCGAGGCCAAAGTTGTAGTCCTCGTCAGTCAGACTGCTCAGCGGGCCGAATTTAGCGGTACCAGCCACTGAAATAACGGCATCTACCTGTCCTACTGCTTTATACATCGCTGCGATGGTTTCAGGCTTGCTCAAGTCTACCTGAACAGTCCCATTTCTTGAGGCGGCGATGACTTCGTGATTTGATCCAAGTTGATTAAGTACAGCTTGCCCGATGGTGCCGCTGGCACCGACAACAATAATTTTCATGTTAGTGACTCCTAGTTAATTGATAGTATGGGCGTACTGTACTGTGTTGCGATATTAATGATAATATTCTATTTATTGAAAACACTATCCCGTAAAACAAAATAATAGTATGGACAGATATCGATCAATGGTCGCATTCGTTCAAGTTGCTGAACACAGTGGCTTTGCCCCGGCTGCGCGATTCCTAGGGCTGTCAACATCCGCGATAAGTCGACAGGTTATGGAGCTTGAAGATTGGTTGGAAATCCAACTTCTGAATCGTACAACCCGGCATGTCAGCTTGACAGATGCCGGACGTGATTACCTCTTACAGTGTAAAGAGTTGGTCGCTGGTATGGATGATTTAGAGGCGCGCTCGAAAGACCAACTAACGAATCCACACGGTCGTATTCTGATGACCGCCCCGGTATTCATGGGGAAACAACTTCTTGGGCCGTTGTTACCAGGGTTCTGCAAGCAGTATCCTGATGTTTCTATTGATCTCCACTTGTTGGATCGCGTTATCAGTCTGGTTGATGAGGGATTTGATTTGGCGCTTAGGATAGGCGAGCTCAGCGACTCGAGCTTGGTTGCCCGTAAGCTTGGCGAATTCAATATCAGCTTGGTCGCGACTCCTAGCTATCTGAAGCGAGCTGGGATACCCAAAACCGTTGATGACTTAAAGCATCACAATTGCCTCATCGACACCGTTCCACAACATGGAAATCGCTGGCCCGTTGGGCTTAAATCCGCCATACGAGTTAAAGGCAACATTACGGTCAACGATGGCGAATTAGTTCGAGAGCTTGCGCGCTCTGGAACTGGGATTGCGCTGTTACCTGATTTTTTCGTTGTTAACGATATAGCAAACGGACAACTAGTCTCGATCTTGAAAAACGATATTCGTAAAATAAAAGCGGGTGTATATCTTGCCTACCCACAGACAAGGCATCTCTCGTTAGCCGTCAGAATGTTTATTGATTATGCTGTGAAGCATGGCACTCCGTTTCTCTTAAAAACAGACGCATAATCTATAAATAATCTAAGGGGCTGTCCTAGATAACTAACCTATTTCTGTTTTAACCCATTGTTTCAATTGTACTAATTGATCTTTTGGGTCACTGTTGTTAAATCGCCATTCACACTCCTTCAAAAAGAAGTGTAAATAGCTTAATGGCAACGTGAGTACAGACGGTGCGAAAACGCCAAATTTTAACTGCGACTAAGACTGTACTGGGTTCAATTTTTCATTTCATGGTGATTGATCCTTCATGCCCAGCTTAGAGAGCTATTAAATGTAGAGCTATGCATACAGGCTCTCGCCGACTATTCAAATTTCGAATTTTCACACAGCTCGAGAGTACTTTGGTGGCGGCTGAAGCCAAGATCGACAGCGCTTAGCGGTCTTTTCAGCCAATCGGTGAGCAATCATTAGTAGCTGATTTGAGTAAGTTATAGGCCGATTTTCTTCATCATTGGATATCCGATGACACCAAACTCTACGTCAGGTGTTCCGTGCTCTATCCATCCAGCGTCACGATAAAAGTCGAGTGCTGTCGCTGTACTGTACAAGCTGCCATTTTCTATCCCTAACTGTTTCAATCTATGCTCCATGGTTTTGAGTAATGCTTTGCTTATACCTTTGAATCGGTAATCTGGCGAAACAAAGTTTAGGAAAACTTCACCATTTGTGCCGAAAGCCCCAACTCCTGCGGGAATATCATCATTCAACAAAGCTACAATCAAATATGTTTCAGAGGACTCTAACCATTTCAAAATATGGGAGGGTGTTTTATTTGAGGTCCATTTCGCGATGATAGTTGGATCATTTTGATGATCAAGAATACATAGTTCACTGATTGATCTACATAGCAGTTTACTCACCAACTCGGTATGCATGGCTTCCATATCTATTATTTTCGTCATTCTAGATTACTTGTTCTGAGTATTGCGAGTGTCCAAAAATGAGTATGTTTTGCCCGTTAGCAAAGTCAAGTTCAAGGGTACTTTTAGTTGCTAGAAGCTACCAGTGTCACTTTTTCAATTGGTTGACTTAGTTAGCAGGTTCCAGTTAGCGTGGAGAGGTCAGTGGTCTGGAAAGCAGAGTTCAAAAAAAACGGTTGCCCCAGTGGTTGGATCAATCACTGAAGCAATTACAGTGACCGTAGTCTGCCAGATGACTAAATTCTATTTTTGGAAACGCTGCCCGCCCAAAGGAATTAGTGGCAACCATTAAATTGCTTTGGCTAAATATTGTGTCAACACCATTGTTTGCCTGAAAAGATAGAGTAATAGTTACGCCACTTATGGCCGAGGGTCTGGTCACAATGACGGGGAAATACTGTAACAATCCAGTTGTCAGGGAACAACCATATACCGAATTACTGGATAGATAATCAATCGAAGGCTCTTCACTCGAAGGCTCTTCACTAGGTAGTAATAACTGTAGTATCGGGACAATGCTCGTTTTGGATTGTGCTTGCACACTATTTACTATGGCTAACAAGGCGATGGCCATTAATGTTCTTTGAACAATTAACCGTAGAGGTGAGATAAAACTAAGTGTTAGCACCTTAAATTTTAACGTTTGAATGCCAGCTTTGAGTATGTTTTTGACGGTTGCCAAAGTCAAGCAAAGCGGCATGACCCAGATATAAATGTCTCCGAGAAGTGCGGGGCGATCCAGTAACTAGTTTTTGATAAAGCCGCTTTTTGTAGCTTCGATGCAATCCAATAATTCTTGTACACAGCTTTCAACTGTTCTATTAGCCGTGTCGATTACAATGCGCTCAATGTGCCATGGATCGTATTCACGAGCCTGTACTATTTTCCAGCTCGGTAGCGTCAAACCAGCTATTTCTGATTTTCGATTTTCTACACGTATTTTATGTTCTGACTGATCGGTGCATATAACTTCAATATTAATAAAGTCTGCCTTTTGATCTAGAGCTACCTTTTCCCACTCGCTTCGCGTTAATTCAATTGGGTTGCAAGAATCAGCTATTACACTGTTACCAAGCTTTAGATTGTCCGATGCAATCAGATAAGATAATCGATAACCTTCACCCTTTACATCGACACTACATAAATCCCTGAGTCCTTGCTCAACTGAGTCAATTCTCAAAAATGTAGCACCAGTGGACTTTGCTAGTTCTTGAGCGAGCGTCGATTTCCCAGAAGCGGGGAGTCCTGCAAATATATAGAGTATTGGTCTATTCATCTGGTTTAGAAGGCCTTTACTGATTAAATATTCAACGAATGATCAGTATGTTACTCAAACTACCTGATCGAGTCACCTTTGCTCAATCAGTTACCTACACGGGCCATTCACTTTTATTTTGACGGCTTTAACCGAGTTGTTCGCGAATAACATCCATAAACGCTTCGCCAAACTTATCTAGTTTCGCTTCACCTACGCCGCTAATTTGTAGGAATTCGTTATCACTTAGCGGTTCTTCTTCCAATATTTCTAATAAAGTGGTGTCGTGAAATACCATATAGGGTGCGATGCCATGTTCGTCTGCTAAGGTTTTGCGGCAGGCGCGTAATGCTTCCCACATTGGCTTGTCTTCACGATTGATGCGCAATCTTGATTTGGCTTCTTTAGTTGGTTTTGGGTCCTTGACGTCTTCGCGTAAGTGCACTTCGATGTTGCCCTTGAGTAAATCTCGCGAACTCTCCGTTAGAGTTAAGGCACCATACTTTTCGGGGTCGGAGAATAAAAAACCACGCACGATGAGTTGGCGAATGACAGAGCGCCATTGCGCTGCCAGTAGGTCGTTACCGATGGCGTAGGTGCTTATCTGGTGATGGTTATGTTGTCTTATTTTTGCGGTATCTTTGCCTTGTAATACGTCGATAATATGTACGGCACCAAAGCGCTGTTCCGTGCGATAAACGCATGACAGCAACTTTTGCGAGGCGACGGTGGCATCCCATGTTTTCGGCGGTGTTTGACAGGTGTCACAATGACCGCAAGGCTGAGTCATGCTTTCACCAAAGTAGTGCAATAAGGACTGACGACGACAATGGGTGGTCTCGCACCAACCCAACAACGAGTCTAGTTTGCTGCGCTCATTCAACTTGTGCTGTTCTTCAGCGTTAGATTGCGCGACCATTTGGCTGCGTTGCACAACATCTTGCAAACCGTAGACCATCCACGCTTCCGCTGGCTGGCCATCTCGTCCCCGCGCGGCCTGTTTCCTGATAGTAGGCTTCGATACTGCTGGGTAGGTCTAAGTGCGCGACAAAGCGCACGTCGGGTTTATCGATTCCCATACCAAAGGCGACGGTAGCGACCATCACAATGGCTTCTTCTCGTAAGAATATGGATTGATTGTCAGCGCGAGTTTGCGCATCCAAGCCGGCATGATAGGGCAAGGCTTTAAAGCCCTTCTCTTTAAGCCAAAGCGCCGTTGCATCCACTTTTTTGCGAGATAAACAATAGACGATGCCGCTCGATTTTTCGTGGCGTTTTAAAAAATGAGTGAGCTGCGTTTTTGCATCGGTTTTGCTGGCTACACTATAGTGAATGTTTTTGCGGTCAAAACTACTGACATAGACGGTAGGGTTGGTGAGTTGCAGATTATGTACGATATCTACGCGTGAACGCTCGGTCGCGGTGGCAGTGAGCGCAACCCGCGGTACATTCGGAAAAGCTTGTTTAAGGCGATGCAAGGATAAGTAGTCTTGACGAAAATCATGCCCCCATTGCGACACGCAATGCGCCTCGTCAATGGCGATTAGCGAGACCGGAAATTGGCTTAACCATTGTAGCGAACCTTCTTGAGATAGACGTTCTGGCGCGACATAAAGCAGTTCGAGATCACCAGCGTGCATTTGGGCAGCGACAGCGCGTTTTTGGTCTTCGCTTAGCGTGGAGTTTAAAAAGGCGGCCTTAATGCCTAATTGTTGTAAAGCACTCACTTGGTCTTGCATTAAAGCAATCAACGGCGACACGACAATGCCCATGCCATCTCGCACCATAGCAGGGATTTGATAGCACAACGATTTACCGCCACCAGTAGGCATTAACACCAAGGCATCCTGTCCATTAATTGCAGTGTTAATGATGGCTTCCTGCTCATCTTTAAAGGCTTCGTATCCGTAAGTTTGCTGTAGAATTTGCGTGGGGCTTAAGCTCATACGAAAAGATGAATTAGTTTGTGTGTGCTCGAAGATTAATAATAAAAGCAGTTAGTAAGCCAAACACTAAGCCCCAAAAACGCAGAACCGATAGACAGTAATTCCATGCCTGACAAAGTCACTAAGAAGGTCACTAAAGCAGGTTCTCGATAATCTGCCTGCTGCATAGCTTGATGCAGGCTGTTTGCGATGGTTGGGAACAAAGCGATACCTGCTATCGCAAACACCATGGACTTAGGGAAGGCGGCAAATAAACTGGCGAAAGTGGTAGCAAACACCCCTGTCAATAAGTAAACAACGCCCGCGCTTAAAGTGGCATAGTAACGTTTAGCTTTATCAGGGTGTGAGGATTCCCCCGCGCAAATTGCAGCCGTTATGGCAGCATAATTAATGGCATACCCACCAAAAGGTGCGAACACTGCGCTGGTTATTCCTGTCCAAGTAATCACCGGTGATATGGGCACTTGATAACCACTGCTGCGTAATACGGCGACACCGGGAATATTCTGTGATGCCATGGTCACAACGAACAAGGGGACGCCGATCGTTAATATGCTGGCAAAAGTGAAACTAGGTGTTGTCCATATTAACTGAGTTATACCGACTTCTACTTCGGCATAATTGGTCAGCCCTAATGCGCCAGATAACGCCATGCCAAATGCAAAGACCAGAGGTACGGCATAAATTTTGGTGGTGAGTTTAAGTACCAAATAGGCTACAAACATGGGGACAACTAGTGTTGGAGCGCTTTGCATGGATACAAACACATCCATGCCGAATCGACCTAGTACACCGGCTAACAGAGCGGCAGCGAGAGCAAAGGGGACTTTTTCCATCAGGCGTTCAAACCACCCTGTAACACCGAATAAAACTATTAATAGTGCGCTAGCGATGAAGGCGCCGGTAGCTTCTGCGAGGCTAAATCCGCTTAACGAGGCGACTAGCACAGCCGCGCCTGGTGTTGACCACGCAGTCAGTACCGGCGCTTTATAATAAAGTGATAAACCTATCGTCGAAACACCCATGGCAATGCCCAAGGCGCACATCCATGACGCAATAATAGCGTGGTCAGCGCCGGGCGGCACTTGCCGCTTGGAACACAATAGCTGCTGACGAGGTATAACCGACTAGAACGGCGATTAACCCAGCAGTTATTGCAGAAATGGGGAGTTGTTTCATACAGACAAAAAAGCGTTGCCTCGTTAAGGTTTAGCGAGGTGTTGGTGAAGCTATATAGGATAGCTTACGCGCCGCGTGATTAGTATTTATATCTGACTAGTTAAAAATTTTTCTACATGGGGTAGAACGCTTTCGGGTCCTTCAATCAGAATAGAGTGTTTTATTCCATCTAAGACAACAAGCTCTGAATTAGGCAGTTGATCGTTAATGAACGTGTTAAGTCTTGGATTGCAAGCGCCGTCTAATGCACCGGTTAGCACCAAACACGGGCAGGTGATTTTGTTGAGCCAAGGCGCCATTTCAGTGCTCGCATAAATAGTGAACACGCTAAGAAATACGTCTTCAGGCGTGTCTTTAACTTGCTGTAGTCGCGCTTCTATGAGGTCGGGGCGTACTTCGATAAATTCGTCGGTGTACCATCTTGCAACTAAAGTGCTGAGTGTTTCCATGACCCCTTTACTAAGCATATTCTGGTAGACGGTTTGTAGCTTTGCCTTGTCTTCTTCACTGCGTCCGGCAGCGGTACTCAATAGTCCAACGCTGAGCGTTCTATCGGGGTGCGCGAGGGCGTACGCGGGGCCGATCATGCCGCCTAATGAGTGACCGATTACGTGAATGTTCTCATGCCCCAGTCTCTTGCGTAAGGCTTCTAAGTCTTCGACTAGTTGGTCTAGAGAGTATGGTGTTTCAGGTATGGGGCTTTCGCCGTGTCCGCGCAAATCGTAGCGAACGCAGGTAAAATTTTTCTCTAGCGTTGGAACCAGCCCATCCCAAGTAGTTTTGCGGGACCCGATGCCGTGTATCATATACAAAGCGGGGCCTTGCCCGCTGATGGTGTAAGCGCAATTAACAGCTGTCATAAAGAGTGGGTGTTAGGTTTGGTGATAGATTTCATATCAGAATATATGCCTGCTCATGGTTTGTCGTCGCTACCCCGATCTTCTTATTCAGCATCGCTGATGACTGCGATCATGGGTTGAGGTGTGACTTCTGCTGCTCGGATAAATAGGTTCTTAATATCAAGTGACGCTTGCTTAAGCGGCTTTGGGCTTGTTGATGCCTGACTGCGAAGCAAAGTGGGGCATGACTTCTTCGGCAAAACATTGCATTGAGTCTAATATTTCTTGCTGATCAACACCAAAGTTAATGTTCATAATAAAGCGATCAACCCCCGCATCGGCGTACAGGCCAAGCTTATCAATCATTTCATTTGTCGTGCAAATAGTTAAGTTTTCTGCTGTTTGATCTAAGCTCATCTCTCTTGGTAAGGGTTTAATCATGCCATTGTTTACGATGCCCGGCCCAGTAAACACGTTATCAAAACGGCCATAATAATCATGGGCCATCTGGATTTTCTTATTTCGATCAGACTCTGAATTGGATACAAAACACAGGCGCGACAAAGAGAGGGTTAGGTGGTCACCTGCTGGCCCTAATGCTTGTTTGCCTCGATTAAATGCATCAACTTGGTCGAGCATATGCTGATTGCTACCTGACAAAGGCGTGGTTTGAATGTGAAACCCCCGTTTAGCGCAGTGGTAGATGGCCTCCGGAATTAATACTCCCATCATAATTGGCAATGGTTTGACAGGGCGCGGCATAATGGTAATTGGGTCAAATTGATAGTATTTGCCGTCCCACGATACCTCTTCTTCGTTCAATAAAGCTTGTAAGACATCAAGTGACTCGTCGAATTTTTCACGACTGATATCTATAGGTACCCCAAGTCGGTCCATCTCGTAGGCGAATGCGCCGCGCCCAACACCCAATATTAAGCGATGATCTGTAAATATATCAGCGCATACTAACTCTCCCGCATAGGTGCGCATATCATGCAGCGGCAGCACGGTTACACTAGTAAGTATCTTCACGCGTTGTGTCATCGATGCAATTTTTACCGCAAATTGCAACGGCGCTGGCATCATCAAAATATTGATAAGATGGTGCTCGGTAATGGAAACCGCGTCGTAGCCGAGTTGATCAGCGAGCATCGCTTGTTCTAGCATATCGCGATAAATACGATCTCCTCCGTAGTTTGGATCGGGGTAATAAGAAGAAAGTTGGATGCTGAAGTCCATGAGTGCTCGTAACGGATTATGTTAAGAGTCAATTTTGTATTAGTTTGGATAAGTTGACAAACGAAATATCGTAATCAACCTATTTGATTGATTCTAATTTGAGCTGTAGACAATGAACCTTTTTAGCTTGTGGTGATTCAATGACGTACTGAGCTTCAGAAGCGTTTTCTATGCTCAACCAACACCGAGTGGAAAGAAGAGGTGTGGGGGTGAGAAATGCCAAACTCTCAAAACTCTATATCTAGTGGTAAATGATACAGCGGCGAGTAATTAGTACGTCTAGAAAATATCTTGTTCTTGTGCAGGAAGGCTTTGCTTGAAATTGTCAGATTTTGTTATCGCGAACTAATGGAGTGAGGAAACTTATTTGATAATCACTACTAGAGCAAGCAAGGACACGAGACCTAATGTATAAATTAATGGTCTCGCATAGGACCTCAATACATAATTAAGATGATTACAATCGTGACATTTATAGATATAAAACGGCAATATGAAATTAGCAACTGCTAGCTTCATGCTGCCCAATCGGCGCTGACGAATAAGATATCGTGAGTTGCATTGGCGACAGCCACGGATATTAAGCTCTCGACCATTATCGTTGAATTGCTTTCTTTTAGCCAAGATTAGGTGAAGTGGGAATAGTTATACTGGTATATCTTAGCGGTTTAACGGCCTAGATTCCACTTAAACGACTTGACCTTGCTAGACTCCGGTAGGTGGCTTAAACTTAAGAGAACGCACGGGGCAAGCTAATTCTAGGATAGTGATTACCTAATAATTAAGTTGGAAAGTGCGCAATCCAGTGTTTCGCTATGTCAATCCGTCGAGTAAGCCATACGTTATCTTTGTTCAAGATATAGTCTAAGAATCGCGCTAGTGACTGTGCTCGACCGGGCCGTCCAACAAGTCGGCAGTGTAGGCCAATCGACATCATCTTTGGTGACTCTGCGCCCTCTTCATATAACATATCGAAACTGTCTTTCAAATAGGTGTAGAACTGGTCGCCACTATTAAAGCCTTGTGGTGACGCAAAGCGCATATCATTGGCATCCAGCGTGTACGGAACAGTGAGCAATGGCTTCGCAAAAGCCAAATTCCAATACGGTAGATCATCGGCATAGCTGTCGGCGGTATAGACAAAATCATCTAATTCTGCGGTGATACGCGCCGTATTTGGGCTGGTACGTCCCAGATAAAAGCCTTCAGGTCGGGTGCCAGTGCAACTGGTATGGATATCGATGGCTTGCTGTAAGTGCGCCTTTTCAATATCTTCGTCGATAAATTGATAATCAATCCAGCGATAACCATGGCTGGCAATTTCCCAGTTCGCTTTTAGCATCGCATCAACCGCAGTTTGGTTACGTTGCATCGCCATCGCCACACCAAATACTGTCACGGGCACTTGCCGTTCAGTGAATAGCCGATGTAATCGCCAAAAACCAGCACGTGAACCATATTCATAGATAGATTCCATGTTGGCGTGGCGAACGTCAGAATGTGCAGTGGCGCCGACTATTTCAGATAAAAATGCTTCTGACGCCGCATCGCCGTGTAATATATTGTTCTCGCCGCCTTCTTCGTAATTGATGACAAACTGTACGGCGATCTTAGCCTTATTCGGCCAAATGGGCTTAGGAGGTGTTTCTCCGTAGCCCAGCATATCTCTTGGGTAATTCATGTCGCTTGCTTAAAACCGTGTTGCGCTAAATGCGTCGATATTATGAGAGAGTGATTCTCCTGCTACCAATTCGGAAATTATCTTTCCAGTAATGCCAGACAAGGTAAGGCCTAAATGGTGATGTCCAAAGGCATATAGTATGTTTTGGTTATGTTCAGAGGGGCCAATCACTGGCAATGAATCAGGCATGGTGGGGCGAAACCCCAGCCATTCTTGATCTGGTTTGCTCGGAAGGTCAAACATCTTGTTGCCATTGTTGATTAGGTAGTCGATACGACGAGGGTTGATGGTTGGCGTGTTTCCAGCAATCTCTACGGTGCCCACCACGCGTATGCCATTTTTCATGGGGACTAAATAAAAGCCTTTGGCATTCCAACTGATAGGTCGGTTGATCGTTGTGTTTAGATCGTTATATTGAACGTGATATCCGCGTTCAGTATCCAGCGGTAATTGTTCAACGCCGGAGCCTTTGATTGATTTTGAAAATGCGCCTGCTGCGATAACAACTTTGCTTGCAGCAAGCTGTGTTCCATCGCTTAGATGCAGTTGTATGCCTTGCGTGGTTGGTTCTAGTGATTCGGCTTTGGCTGTTATGTGTCGGCCGTTATCTTTTATAAACCGCGCTAAAAAGGCGTTTGACAACGCTTGTGGGTCTGAGACTCGTTTAGTGTCTTCAAATAAAATTCCGCGCGCATAGTTACCGTTGAGATGTGGTTCTAAATCGGCTATTTCATCGGATGAAACCTCTTTAAATTTAAGCCCTACTTGCTTTCTATAGTCATTTGGCTCTTTTTGCGCATTGTATTCCTCTTGTGTTTTAAACAAGTGCAAGCAACCGTTTTGCCGCATTAGCGAGTGCGCATTTGCTTGGTCCAATAAGGGGTTAAGTCCATCGTGGGTTTTTGCTAAAAACTTGGCAAGTTGCGCGCGGGTATGCGCTACTTTAGTGGCGCGGCAGTGCGATAAGAACTTCAAACCCCATGAAAGATTTTGCACAAGGTGCTTTGGACTAACGCATAAAGGGGTATCTTCACGTAACAATAAACTGGGTAGAGATTTAAATAAGGTCGGGTCATTGACCGGGATGCAGCCATAGTCTGCAATGGTGCAAGCATTACCAAAAGAGGTCACCGAACCTGGCGGGGCTGGGTCTATTAAGGTGACTTTAAACCCTTTGATTTGTAGCCATAATGCGCAGCTAAGGCCGACTATACCGGCGCCTACAACTGCAACGTCGGTGTTAGAGGAATCAAAGGACGGGTTCATTAGGGCGCTATTATTAAATTTATATAACCCACAAGGGTAAGGGATTCACTATGGTATCGCTAGACCTATTATCTGCAACAATTCTTAAAAAACGTCGATTAGTTAAGATTGCGGTTTGTTACTACTATACTTTGCATCACTTTCTCGGGCTTGTTGTTGTAACCATTCAATAAACGCTTGCATCGCTGGGCTAGGAGTGTGGTCTTCAGGGTATACAATATAGTACGAAAACTCAGAAGGCTGTGAAATATTAAAAGGCTGTACTAATCGGCCTTTCGCAAGATCGTCACGCACCAGTTGGCTGCGTGCTAATGCGATGCCATCACCCTCAAGTGCAGATTGAACCGCCATAGCGGAATCGGTATAAACGGGGCCCTTCGAAGGGTCAACGTTTTGTGCGCTGGCAGCAAGTAGCCATTTACGCCAGTCTCCATGGCCATCGTCGTGTAGTAATACGTGGTGCTGTAAGTCACTGGGTTGGTGTAAAGGGTGTTCGCCGCGTATCATGCTGGGACAACATACTGGAAAAATAGCCTCTTCCATAAGATGAATACTCACAAGTCCGGGATAATTACCTGATCCATAGCGGATTGATAAATCAATGTCTTCTTTATAAAAGTTTGTTAAGCCCCTAGAGGGTGCAAGGCGAAAATCGATGTCGGGGTGCTTTTTCAAAAACAGGCCTAAGCGCGGCACTAACCACCGAGAGGCAAATGAGGGCAGTAAGGACACGGTAAGTGCTGCACTATCATGTTCAGCGGAAAGCTGCTCTAAACCTTGGTCTAACAAGGTGAACATCTGATCGATGTACGGTAAGAAACGTTGACCGGCGTCTGAGAGAGTCAACGAGCGATTGCCACGCACAAACAAAGTTTGTTCAACACAAGATTCTAATGCCTTTATTTGATGGCTAACCGCAGCTTGAGTTACATACAGTTCCTGCGCGGCCAAGGTAAACGACAAATGGTGGGCCGCGGAACGAAATACGCGCAAAGCACTAAGCGGAGGAAACGGTTGGCTCATTTTGATTTGGTTAGGATTTCGCTGATTTCATCATTCAGATTAGAATTAATAATCTGAAATATTAATATATCTCGTTTGTTGTGATGCAGATAAAGGCATAAAGTCTCACTTCGTCGCGATAAATTCGCTAAATAGATAGTAGCAATATTTTAGGAGGTTATTATGTCAAATTATCAAAACTTATGCGCTAACCAGCATTCCACTCGCCGGTTTACACAGGCAGTAAGACAAATATGCAACGAAGCGCTATTTAAATCTCCAGTTAGCTTAATCAAAATTTGGAACGCGCGTAGCAATCAGCGTGCACAACTTGCTAGATTAACGCCAGAGCAATTGGAGGATATTGGTATCAGTTCAATGCAACTACAAACAGAGCTTAACAAGCCGTTTTGGATGGCTTAATTGAGTTACTTAGTATTAACGTGAATTACTGCTTAGCAGCTCTTCATTTAATGATAAATTCTGAGCATGATTCCAAAGAAATACATTCGACCTGAAATATTGCTAATGCTGTTGGCGGCGGCTGTTCCGCTTAGTTTTTCAGTTTGGTCAACTTTGCTGAATAATTTTGCAATTGAGCGTGCGGCGTTTACTGGCGTAGAAATGGGGATCTTACAAAGCTTGCGCGAGATACCGGGTTTCTTAGCATTTGCAGTGGTGTTTTTGTTGTTAATTATCAGAGAACAGCGCTTGGCATATGTCTCATTAATATTATTGGGTACGTTTACGGCTATTACTGCTTGGTTTCCGAGTGCGGCGGGTTTGTATATAACGACGGTGATGATGTCGATAGGTTTTCATTACTACGAAACACTGCAAACTAGCTTGTCTTTACAGTGGTTGAGTAAAGATGAAGCGCCAGAAGTGTTGGGGAAAATATTGGCGGTAGGTTCATTCATTTCGATTATCATATTTTTGGTAATTGCGTTAACGTCAAAAATATTACACTGGGATTACAACACGATCTATCTACTTGGCGGTGGATTAACGGTACTTATTGCTATTATTTCTTGGTTTAGTTT
Source organism: Candidatus Poriferihabitaceae bacterium (assembly GCA_965237995.1). Lineage (GTDB taxonomy): Bacteria > Pseudomonadota > Gammaproteobacteria > Arenicellales > Poriferihabitantaceae > JAAELZ01. Next base: position 435,527 of record CBDEGO010000004.1, on the reverse strand, counting down.
CCCGCTCTACCCCGAAAAGATTGTCCAGCATAAAACGCTGATATTACGTAAACGATATTGGCTTTATTATGCACTTATTTTTATGGGGGGAGCTCGGCGGCAGATTTTTGTAGTCTTCGCTGGCTTTCTAATGGTTGAGAAGTTTGGATATAGCGTTAGTGCTATTTCTATGCTGTTTCTAATTAATGCAGCGGTTAACGTGTTTCTAGCGCCTAAAATTGGCAAACTTATTGGGGTGTTTGGAGAGCGTAAAGCCCTAGTATTTGAATATATTGGCTTGATACTCATTTTTACAGCCTACGCCTTCGTAACTGATCATCGAGTGGCAGCAGGCCTTTACGTGCTTGATCACATGTTTTTTGCATTGGCGATTGCGCAGAAAACCTATTTCCAAAAAATAGCTGACCCTAAGGATATTAGCTCCACAGCAGCGGTTGGGTTTACTATTAATCATATTGCTGCCGTGGTACTGCCCGCTGCACTAGGTTTTATTTGGATTCAATCTCCGGGAAATGTGTTTATTATTGGCTCTGTGATGGCAGTTATTTCTCTGCTGCTAGCGTTAATGGTGCCACGTCGTCCTGAACAAGGAAGAGAAACGAGTCATTGGTTTCAGTCAGTGAGCCTAAGTCCGCGCTAGGTTACGGTGCGGTTGTTATATTTTAAGCATTACTGTTAAAGCTGGGGGAGGTGGTTTTAACTATCCGCTAGTGCGGCATCAATAGATGCTGCATGGCTTAGGTATCTTGGATGTATGTATTTTAAATAAAACAACGCATTATGCGACTGACGCGCGGTGGTTTGTTTATCGCCAGTCTGGGCTTGTGCTTCGCAACATTCCAACGTTAATAGCATTTGCCAAGCGCCGATGACATAGCCACATAAAAATAGATAATCATTTGCTATTTGTCCCGTCAGGCTGCTGTCGCTTGCGTTAAGTAGTATTTGGTCAATGACTTCATTTAATTTCTCCACGCTTGTTAGTAGCCGTTCGCTGGGGAGTGTCAGCGTGTTTGTATCGGTAGATTGGATTCGTTCGATATCACTCTTGACTTCATGTGTTAAGTTTTTTATTGCAGCGCCTTTGTCGAACAATGTTTTTCGCCCGATTAGGTCAATCGCTTGGATACCTGTTGTTCCTTCATAAATTGAGAGTATACGCGCGTCACGATAGTGCTGCGCGACACCCGTTTCTTCAATAAACCCCATGCCGCCGTGTATTTGAATTGCTATGTAGCAAACCTCTTGCGCTAATTCACTTGCCCACGCTTTGGCAATTGGCGTAAGAAGAGAAGTTCGGCTTGCATAGTGTTGAGCTTCTTCAGCATTCTGGGCTACCTGTTCAAAGTCAATTCCACTGCATGCATAATACATCACTGCTCTAGTGGCTTGGGTAATCGCCTGCATCGTGGACAGCATACGTTGAACGTCAGGATGCTGGTCTATGGTGCAGGTCTCAGAAGTGTTAGGAAGCGTTCCTTGGTGTCTCTCGCTGGCGTATTCGATTGCATCTTGTTGAGCGCGTTCCGCGATAGCCGTGCCTTGTAGACCAACCATTAGGCGGGCATTGTTCATCATGGTAAACATGCACGCTAAGCCGCGGTGTTCTTCGCCAATTAAATAACCAATCGCCCCAAAGTTATCGCCGAAGCTCATTACGCAGGTAGGGCTGGCATGAATGCCAAGTTTGTGTTCAATTGAGATGGGCTTGCAATCGTTTCGCGCGCCTAAACTACCATCCGAATTGACGAGGTATTTTGGGACGAGAAACAGCGAAATACCTTTTACCCCAGGTGGCGCATCAGGTAATCGAGCCAGTACAAGATGCACAATATTGGCAGCCATGTCGTGGTCGCCCCAAGTAATGAATATTTTTTGGCCTTTAATCAAATAGTGATCGCCGTCTCGGGTAGCAGACGTTTTCAATAGTGCTAAATCCGAACCCGCTTGAGCTTCGGTTAAGTTCATAGAGCCACACCATTGGCCGCTTACCATTTTCGGTAAATATAGCTTTTTAAGTGATTCACTCGCGTTATGTTCAATCGCATGAATGGCGCCTTGGGTTAGTAACGGACACAAACCCCACGCGATGTTTGCCGACTGCACCATTTCCATTACACCAAGAGATAAAGTAAATGGTAAACCTTGCCCGCCATGCGCAGGGTCAAATTGTAGAGAAGGCCAACCTGTATTCACAAATTCTTGATATGCATTTTTAAACCCCTTAGATGCGGACACATTCCCTTCTGCATCGATGTCGCTACCTGTTTGATCGCCGGACCTATTTAAAGGCGCTATTTCACGTTCTGCGAGCTTAGCCGCCTCGCTTAATACTGGGTCAATTAAGTCGGGTGTTGCATCTGTGAATGCATCGCTTTCGCATAGTTTTGCAAAGTTAACGAGATGATTGAGCGTAAACGCGATGTCGTCTACTGGGGCCTTGTAATCTGCCATAATTAATTAAGAAATTTGTCTGTTTAAGTCGGCTTTAAAAGTTTAGTGTTAACTCATTGTAACACTGACTGCCTTTATTGAAATGACAGCATTGAGGACGGTAGGCACTGATTTAACCTTCTGGAATGAGTTTGTACTGTCCTTGCTTAATGCCGTCGATGGTCCATTCACCGACGCGATAGCGTATTAACCTTAAAACTGGAAACCCAACCGCAGCGCACATTCGCCTTACCTGTCTGTTTTTGCCTTCAAATAAAGTTAATTCGCACCAAGAATCAGGAATATTCTTTCTTACCCGAATAGGAGGGGTGCGCGCTTCGAGCAACTTCGGTTCTGCAATTGGTCTGCATTTGACTGGTTTGGTTAGTCCGTCTTTTAGGTGTATACCGCTTGCAAGCTTCTCGCATTCTTTGTCTGAAATAATGCCTTCTACTTGCGCCCAATAAGTCTTTCCCGTGTTGCGTTTTGGGTGTGCGATTTCATGTTGCAATTGGCCGTTATCTGTCAATATCAGTAAGCCTTCAGAGTCTTTGTCTAAACGCCCAGCGGGGTAAATATCTGGAATCGGTACAAGCTCTTTAAGTGTGCGATGGCCCTCTTCAGTAGTGAATTGGCTTAGCACTCCAAAGGGCTTATGCAGCAAAACGATTTTAGTCATTGAATAAAAAGGTGGCGCAATGCGGCGTCTAATTAACCACTGCAGTTTCGATCGTTTTAGCGATGTGTTCAAACTCAGTTTGTCGCGAACTTCCTTCACGCCAAGCGAGCGAGATAGTGCGCGAAAAATCTGATTGTAACTCTCGGGTATCAATATCAGTTTGGTGTAAGTTGAGGTATTTAATGGCCATGTCGGGTAGTAGAGTCACCCCTAAATTGCTGTTAACCATTTGTACTAAGGTATACAAGCTGTTAGCGCTGAATTGGCTGATCTGTACTTGGTCTTTGAGGCTGCATGCCGCTAAGGCATGTTCACGTAAACAATGGCCATCTTCTAATAAAAGTAAGCTGTCGCTATCTAGTTCTTCAAAATTCACTTTCTGCCCGTTTGCAGTGGCCTGTTCACCTAATGAGCTATAAGCAAAGTGAAACTTGTCTTTAAATAAGGGGTACACATGGGTGTGAGGTACTTCGTAGGGTTCAGCGAATAAAATTAAATCGAGTTCTCCTGAAATTAACTGTTGGTATATCTGCTGGCTCTGACCTTCCTTTAAATAAAGCTTCAAGTTTGGATAACTTTCGCGCAGAGCAGGCAGTAGCTCAGGTAACAAGTACGGTGCAATCGTTGGGATAAGACCTAAGCGCAGTGCGCCAGAAAATGGCTCCCCCGCTGATTTAGCTAAGGCGGATAACTCATCTATATTGGTGATACAACGCCTAGCTTGAGACTCTATGTTAATTCCCGCGAGTGTGAACACAACACTACGGTTAGTTCGGTCAACCAATGAAACTTCCAGCGTGGCTTCAAGTTCTTTTATGGCAGTACTAAAAGCGGACTGCGACACAAAGCACGCTTCGGCGGCTTTGCCAAAATGATTGGTTTTGCGTAGTGCGATTAAATATTGTAATTGCCGTACGGTGGGTAGCTTTTTCATGGGTCTAAAACGTTAATGCGCGTCTTTCCAGTTATCTCCCACTCCCGTATCGACTACTAGAGGAACGATGAGATCACTGACCCCCGTCATCAGCGGCCCTATCATTGATTCCATTTGCGCTAAATTAGCTTCGGGCACTTCCAGTACCAATTCGTCGTGTACTTGCAAGATGATGCGCGTATCAGGTTGATTAGCGCTGACCCAGCGGTCAACTTCTATCATAGCGAGTTTGATTAAATCGGCCGCAGACCCTTGCATCGGCGCGTTAATAGCGGTGCGCTCGGCGTATTGCCTGCGGTTAAAATTGCTTGAGTTGATTTCTGGCAAATACAGACGTCTGCCGTGCAAGGTTTCTACGTAACCTTGTTCGGCCGCGACGGTACGCATTTCGTCCATGTAACGCTTAACGCCTGGATAGCGATCAAAATATAAATTAATGTAGTCCTGCGCCTCTTTTCGCTCAATGCCCAGTTGTTTGGCAAGACCAAAGGCAGACATGCCATAAATTAATCCGAAATTGATGGCTTTTGCGCGGCGTCGTTGCTCACGATCAACGGCGTCTGTATCGACCCCGAATACCTCTGCTGCTGTGGCGCTGTGCACGTCTTGACCATTTTGAAAAGCGCTGACCAATCGCTCGTCTTTGGATAAATGAGCCATTAAGCGTAGTTCAATTTGAGAATAGTCCGCTGCTAAGATTTTGTTGCCAGACTCAGCTACAAACGCGGCTCTTATTTTCCTGCCTTCTTCGGTTCGTACTGGAATGTTTTGCAAGTTGGGGTCACTGGAAGATAACCGACCGGTTGCGGCTACCGCTTGGTGATAAGACGTGTGAACGCGTCCGGTTCGTGGGTTAATGAGTTTTGGTAATTTGTCTGTGTAAGTGGATTTAAGTTTGGCTAAAGATCGATGCTCCAGTATGAGTTTGGGTAAAACGTGCCCTTCATCTGCTAAGTCTTGTAATACACCTTCGGCGGTAGATGGTTGCCCGCCCGGTGTTTTCTTTAAAACCGGCAAATTGAGTTTGTCATATAAAATGGCTTGAATTTGCTTAGGGGACGCAATGTTAAATGGTTCGTCAGCCGCTTCGTGGCAGCTTGCTTCAAGTTGCTGTAAAGTGTTGCCAATTTCTAAACTTTGTTGGGCAAGCATGGTCGCGTTGAGTTTGACTCCATGTGTCTCAGTTCGCGCCAGAACAGGCAATAAAGGCATCTCGATATTGCGAAACAGAGATTGAAGTGAAGCTTCTTTTTCTACGGTAGGCCATAACACTTGGTGCAATCGTAGTGTGATGTCCGCGTCTTCTGCGGCGTACGGTGCAGCAATATCGAGATCAATTTGATCAAACGTAAGTTGCTTTTTCCCGGTGCCTGCCACTTCTTTAAACGCAATGGTTTTATGGTCTAAATGGCGCTGAGCTAGGGTGTCCATGTTCTGGTTGGTGATGCCAGCTTCCGTGACATACGACTCCAGCATAGTATCAAACTCAATACCGTTTAATTCAATGCCATGGTGCGCTAGTACGATTTGATCGTACTTTATATTTTGACCAATCTTTTTGATCGACGCATCTTCCAGCAACGGTTTTAACTTAGCTATGGCTATGTCGTAATCAATTTGTTGAGGGACGCCAGCATAACTATGTTTGAGAGGAAGATAAGCGGCTTCCCCCTCAACAGCGCAAAAGGATAAGCCAACTAGACCCGCTTGCTGCGGGTCTAAAGACGTAGTTTCGGTATCGATGGCGAATAGCCCTGCTGCGCGTAAGTTCTCTAACCAATCATCAAGTTCGGCTTCTTCAAGTAAGGTGCTGTACGCGGACGTATCTATCGAACTCGCCTTTGTAGGAGGCTGCTCTTCAGTTCCAGTGAAGTCATTAAGCGCGTTGTCTATATCATCGCCAGCATGGTCTGCGGATAAAATTTCACGCGCCCAAGTGTTGAACTCTAACTCTTGATAGAGCTGTAATAAGGTCACTGTGTCTGGGTTTTTAAATAGTAACTCATCATGGCCAGCGTCTAGTTCTACATCCAGTTTAATGGTGGTGAGTATTTGAGACAAAGCCAACTGCTCGAGGTTTTCGCGTAAGTATTCGCCCACTTTACCGCCTATCTGGTCAGCGTGTTCAACCAAGTTATCAATGGTTTGGTACTCGGCTAACCACTTGGCTGCTGTCTTGGGGCCCACTTTAGGAATGCCAGGAATATTATCAGCGCTATCGCCCACAAGGGCTAAATAGTCGATTATTTGTTCAGGGTGAACACCAAACTTGTCGAACACGCCTTGGGCATCGAGTGTTTGGTCTTTCATCGTATCAACGAGCGTAATGTGCTCGTTGACTAATTGTGCCATGTCTTTGTCACCGGTGACCACGAGGCAGTCCATGCCATTGTTGGCGGCTTGGTCAGCAAGTGTACCGATGACATCATCGGCTTCTACGCCCGGCACACAAAGCACTGGAAAGCCCAATGCTTCAGTGATTTGGTGAACATACTGAATTTGCGTCACTAAATCCTGAGGAGCAGGAGGTCGATTTGCCTTATATTGATCGTATAGGTCGTTTCTGAAGGTTTTGCCTTTGGCATCATAAACAATAGCCACGTGTTCAGGTTGGCACTCTTTAATGAGTTTACGCAGCATATTGGTTACTCCGTAAATAGCGCCTGTCATTTGCCCTGTTCGCGTAGCTAAGTCTGGCATTGCGTGGTAGGCCCGAAATAAGAACGAAGAGCCATCCACTAAGATTAGTTGATTATTATTGGTCATAGCATAGACTCCATACGTAGCGAATTAAATAGCATTTAGGTTTCTCATTTGTTTTAATGGGCAATTGGTTCGACGCGTTTCAACCTAGATGATAACGTATTCTCATTTTTAGATAATTACCAAAAATCGATATAGCACGTAAACAAAGAATAATTTTCCAACCAGTATGTATAAGCCAGAAGATTTAACTAACTTTCAAAATTGGCCAGGGTCTCCTTCGGAGCTTAACCAAGAGTCTTGGAAGGTTTTTCAAGTGATGGGAGAGTTTGTTGAAGGGTTCGACAAAATGACCCATGTGCATCCTGCAGTAAGTATTTTTGGTTCGGCGAGAACTTCACCTTCTCATGCCTATTATCAACTGACTTTGGACATCGCTAAAAGCCTATCAAATAGAGGTTTTTCGATCATTAGCGGCGGTGGGCCTGGTATTATGGAAGCCGCCAATAAAGGGGCGCAGAGTGGGAATTCCCCCAGTGTGGGCTTGAATATCATATTACCTGGCAAGCAAGAAACCCCGAATGAGTATCAGGACATCAGCATAGATTTCCATCATTTTTTTGTGCGTAAAATGATGTTTATAAAGTATTCGGCGGCTTACATCGTGATGCCGGGTGGGTTCGGTACTTTAGATGAGTTAATTGAGGTGCTGACGCTAATTCAAACCGATAAAGCCCCGGCAATTCCTGTCATCCTCGTTCAGTCATCATTTTGGGGTGGCTTGATAGACTTCTTTAAAGAAACATTGGTAGAAGAAGGCACTATCAGTGAAAGCGATCTAGACCTGATTCAGGTTTTAGACACGGCGGACAGTGTTTGCGACGCCATTTTTGAATTTTATAAAACTACAGGCTTTCATCGTCCACAAGACGTTAATGGCATCCGCTAATACTACAAGGGAACAAGTTATGAAAACTAAAGATAAATTACCATTCTTACGCTTATTAACCGTGATGGCTTCTGGCATTGTCGCCGCTATCGCTTCGGTCTCATTGTTAGCTCAAGATACAACGGAACAAGAACAAATCACTTATGACGCCCAAGAGAATTCGGGGGTGCAAGGTTTGACAGTCTATGAAATTAAGAGGCAAAACGTGACCGATTCAATTGAGGTGCGTCGCGGAGTGGGCGGGCTTACCGATTACTATGACTCTACCGATGTAGAAGAAAATCTGTTCGAATCGGGTGAAATTGGCGCGCGCAGAACCTTACGAAGCTGGAGATTAAATTAGATGGTCAAATTTTTCCGCTGTATCCAGTTAGCTGCGTTTAGTTTAGTTGTTTCAAGCTTCCTCGTTTCTGTGGTGCAAGCGGAGTCGGTTAGATTTTATGAGTTAACCAAGAAAGATAAAGAGAAGAGAATATTCAAAGTAGGGTCAATGCAAGGTGCGGGTTGCCATAGCTTTTTGCGCAAGCAGTACATTCATCGATTCTCCCAAGTTGGTTTTCAAGCTTGCACTCTGTACTCTAAACGAAAATGTAAAGAGGGCTCCATTGTCGCTGCAACGTGGGCGGGAAAGAGTTACAAACGAGCAAATATTGACGTTACGCAACCTCAAGAAGAATTATTGCAAGGTAGCGAGTGGGTGTTAGCAGAACGCAATAAATTAGTACGTTCGTGGAAGTGTGAAGCACAGGAATAGCGTTGAATCCAACGATTCAAGCGCTCACGCATAATGGATTAGATTTTGAGCTACGGCGATCAAAGCGGAGGAAAAGGTCAATTAGTTTAGTGGTTAGGGCTAGTGGTAAGGTGGTTGTGATGGCACCATTTGACACCTCTCTTGCGCACGTACAGCGCCTGCTAACCACAAAAAAAGACTGGGTACTTAAACAGCAATTCGTTATACGTGATGAGCCTGCTATTAGGTTTGATGAAGGTGATCAGAGTGTTTTATTTCTAGGAGATAAGCTTAAGCTAGCTGTTGTGCAGAGTAATCGTTCTAATATTGAAAGAACTGAGGATGGTCTAGCGATTTATTTTGAAGATAAGCGGCCTAGTTCAGCACAAATTCCTCAATTGCTTAATCATTGGTTGAAGCAGCAAGCAGAAGTATTGTTTGCGCCGCGTGTTAAGTTTTGGTCTGAGGAAATGAACCTTATGCCGCCTCCACTACAGGTTAAGCAATACAAAGCGAGATGGGGAAGTTGCACGAGGGCAGGGGTGGTTCAGCTCAATTGGCGGCTAATAGGCGCCCCGGTTGAGGTAATTGATTATGTTATAGTGCATGAGTTAGCGCACTTGGCTCACTTTAACCATTCTAAGTCTTTTTGGGGGTTAGTTGGATCAACTATTAACAATTATAGTTTGCACCGCGCTTGGTTAAAGAAAAATGGGTCGACGTTAAATTATTAATAGTTTATCGTACGCGAAAATAAATAACGCCGTTCCGCAGGTTTCTAGGTGATAACCTGCAATATATAGCAGATTAATAATCTTATCTAGATTGAGTAAAATACCCTATGGATCTTGAGCTGCAGCCTGCCGTGCAACGCACTAATATAATAAGCCTACTCTCTTGTCGATGATGTCAAAAATCTTGTTTGTGGACGATGAGCCGCAAGCCCTCAAATACTTTGATAAAGCGTTATCTAAAGACTTCGCTGTGCTTACTGCTGGCTCTGTGTCTGCGGCAATCGCGATACTCGAAGAACAGCATGAAGACATTGCTGTCGTCATCACGGATCAGAGAATGCCCAAGCAAAAAGGAATAGAACTTTTGCAATATACGCATCAACATCATCCACAAATAGTGAGAATGTTGACAACCGCATTTTGCGAAATTGATAACGCGATTGACGCCATTAATTCGGTGGAAGTTTTTCGATACATTTCTAAACCCTGGGATTTAGACGATCTGGCTGAGGTGTTAAACCAAGGCTTACAGCGTTATTCAGCGAATCAGAACATTGAAGTTAAAGCGGATAACTCGGAAGAGTTAATCCTACAAGAATTGCACGAAGATTGTCGCTCATGGAAGGAGTACGCCGGCTACGCCTATGGAGATGTAAATATATACCGAAGCGGAATAGAGGCGCTTGCTAATAAGTATTACCGTAAATTAAAGGAAAGCGTTAAGCCAGAGCTAGAAGAACAAATTACGCTGAAGATTGATAGAACAATTGACGACCACTTTCTCAATGGTGAGGTGTTGTCAAGCATCGCCGCGCAGCAAGATAAGGGGTTTGGCGAAGCGTTAACGCCAGTTAAGAAAAACTTACATTAGGTTCCTTCCGCCGGGTTTTAAAGCTTTCTCTGCGCGTTATATAAGCTGTGGTAGCTCTGAAGAGTACATGCCGGACTAGCGGGAGCATTTGAGAAACTTATGGTTTTGAATTTTATTGCTTACGGGAGGGAGTCAAAAATCACTTTAAGGCTTCATCATCGACTGACCGAGTTTTGCCCTAAACGGCCATTGCTATTGTCGAACGCTACTCTCTAAATTACGAAAGCTGTTGTCGTATGCGGTTAGAACTTGATCAACATCATCGAGAGAAAGGCAAAGCGGAGGCACCATGCGTAACACGTTTTTAAATGTGCCCGATTTAGACAACACTATTCCGTGCTCGCGAGTGCGCTCAAAGACAAAAGCGGTTTCTTCTGGTGCAGGTTCCTTTGTTTTCCGATCTTTTACTAACTCAATGGCCTGCATAAAACCAGTTCCACGAACATCACCAATAACTTCATATTTATCTTTCAACGATCGAAGCCCTTTTCCTAACTCGGCACCAACGGTCTTTGCATTTTCTATCAAGTCATCTCGCTCAATAACCTTTAAAACAGCTCGACCCGCAGCACAAGAGACCGGGTTTGCTCCGTATGTATGAAAAAGAAACTTTCCAGCCATCGATTCAGCAATATCTCGTCTTACAACCACAGCACCCAACGGAATACCATTTCCTATACCTTTAGCAACCACCATAATATCTGGGACTACATCATGATGCGCAAAGCCCCACATCGATCTTCCTGTCTTGCCGAAACCGCACTGAACTTCATCTACAATAAGCAGGCCTCCCCGAGATCGTATTCGTTCTGCAGCACCTTTTATATAGCCTTCTGGCATCTCGACTATTCCTCCATAACCTTGAACAGGTTCAATGACCATGCCGGCTAATTTACCGCTGGTTGTATAGGCAATAGTGCGGTCCAAATCATCGAGATACGGCTGAGTGCCTTCACCGAAAATTCCTCTGTATTGATTTGGTTCCGACGCAAAGGAGACATTAGATATTTGGCCAACATTGTGACGAAAATTTTCGACACCTGTTACGCCTTGTGCGCCATACGTGGCTCCATGGTACGAGTTGCGTAGCGCAATGATATCGTGGTTTCCCGTACTGGATCGGGCTAACATGATGGCTAAATCTATTGCTTCCGCCCCAGAGTTGGTAAAGTGAACGACCCAATCCTCAGAAGAGGGCATGGTACTTACTAATTCTTCCGCAAAATGCGCTGGTACAGGGTGATAAAACATTGTTGTACAATGCGTCAACTCAGCAACTTGTTCTTGTACAGCGGCTACTACATCTGGTTGAGAATGACCTACACTTATACATAGATTCATACCAAGTAAATCAATTAGCTTATTGCCCTTTTCATCCCACAAATACTGGCCCTGTCCCCGCTTTAGGATAAGCGGGTTTTTATAAGGTACAAACGCTCTTTGTGACGCAGCATAGTATTTATTTCGCTTACTTATAATTTCATCCGTGTCCCAGTTTGTAATCAAGTTTTCAGAATGCGATGCCTTCATTATTCTTATACCTAGTCAATAATTTTGTATAAGAAATTTATATCAGGCAACGTACTCTGTTGGATAATGCTTTCTCGCAATAAAACTATGCCTAGATAGCATATAGTTTATTTGATGCTTTCCCACCATGATTCTACAATTTCGCTAAGATTTTTCTTATTACGAGCAATACCGATTTTTACAGACACATCTAGAGACGAGCTGAACTTTATGAGCTTGCCGGTTGATAGATCATCATGAATCAAACTAGTTGGTAACCAAGCCACGCCTTTACCGAGTATAGTTTCTTCCCGAAGAGCCGCTGCAAGTTGATTTTGGTAACGAGTTTGGAACATGGCTGCGAGATCATTTCTGCGAAACAACTCAGAAAGTGCATGATTAACCAAAGTAGGCGGTGACCAACTTAAATAAGGTATGGGTTCTACCTTACCTTCCTCAAAACTGAAGAGTCCATTACCGTTTGAATCAGCAGCACCCACAGGAATTAAAGTATCTCGGCCAATATAAGCATGGGAGAACCTAGGGTCGGAAAAACTATAAGACAGCGCTAAATCGAAGTTGTAAAAAATAGCAAAATCACAGCTATCCGAATCCAGCATTTGTGCGGAATCGTGAATATTGCCAGTACTTACGTTAACATTAGTAGAACCAAACAGCGCCTCCATTTTGGAAAACCAATTTGGAAAAAATCCGATAGATAGGCTATGTGGCATTGCAAATCGCAATGTATTTGGTTCACCCCTTGCAGACGTATCAATCTCTTGTTTGCAACGGTTCAATTCGTCAATAACTTTGATTGCCGTTTCAAGAACTAATTTCCCTTCTGGAGTAAGTTTCGTTGGATAATGACTCCTATCTACTAACTCTATTCCAAACCAATTCTCTAAATTTCTAATTCTTCGGCTGAACGCGGGTTGCGTAATAAATCTTTGCTCAGATGCTTTAGAGAAACTGCCACATTCCGATAACGCTATCAAATCGTAAAGAGATTTTGTATCCAAGTAATGTATGCTTCTAAAAGAGGATTTGTCGATCTAATCGAGTGTGGTGATTGTCGGCAGTATACAAGAGGCATTGCATATAAATATACAACTTGTCTCAAAACAGCCTTTTTGTGACAAGTAAATTGGAAGAGCCTAGATAAGCTTTAGGCTCAGAGCTTAGGGAACTACAGTAAATAATCACCGTAATGTGACAAGTGGTCTCATAAATGAACAGGTATTTACGGTTCTAAGGTCTGATTCCAATTCAACGCCGTAAGTTTTTGTTCAAATGCTGCCGCTAGTCCAAGTCCTCTTAATAAGATTAAGTAGTAACGAGCTAGTAAGTAACCTGAGGGGGCAGTGATAGCCAGAAAAACTCAGGGCTCTAGATTGAAGGTAGCCCCGTATTATTTAGTTAATTCTTTTGGGTAAGTCATGTAATTGCTTGAAGGCGACTGATTAGTCTTGGCAAATAGCGGCTTAAAAAAACGATAGGCAACTGAATCTGTTGCCTATCAACATGTTGCGTTGGTTTTATAAAATAGACAACAATATTGCTTTTGATACGGTTTCTATCCTAGAAGCAGTGCAGAGTTTACTTCGAGCGTTCTCAAAGTGAAAAACGACTGTTCGCTCTGAAATGGTCAGTATCTTAGAAATTTCCCAAGCAGTTTTACCATCAGCAGCCCATCGTAAACACTCTTTTTCTCGCTTGCTTAAAACGTCGGCGTACTCACCGCGCTGATTTTGTCTCTGTTCGTCAAATAAGGTAGAACCAATCAAATATAGACCAAACTGCGTAGTTAGGCTTCTAAGCGGGGAGTTTTTGAAATCATTTGATACCGTCGCACTAAAAATAGCATTTTCGCCGTTTACCCCATGAAATGGGTAGCTAATGCCTGAAACAATACCGAACTCAGCCGCTTCAGAGAATATCTTTTTATTTTGCTTATTAAGCTTTGTGCCTGAATCGATCCACTGTAGCGGGGTGACGTTATTGCGGCAATGTTCCACCGTCATATCGCTTTTCGCGTAATCATTCTTGTCGTAGTGCTTTCTCCACTCTGAGGGAAAACCATCTAGACGATTAACCTGACGTGCACTGGCGCCTACGATTGGTCTAGTGCTTTCGAAAGAGAAATTATCGATGCCCGCTTGGTTACAAAATTTCCATAGAGAATCTAGCTTAGCTTGTTCACCCGTGGCGTTACTAATGCCTCGCGTAGCCTGAAAAATCTGTTCTTTATTCATGTGTTAATGCCCCATATATGTTTACGTCGGTTTCAACCGCTTGTCTCCATGTTTATTTTTTGTTTCTTATGGATACCCTTATATTTTAAGGGGTTTCACCAATAAACACAAATGATTGTTGCTTTTAGGTTGCAAGAAAATAGCTAAAGAGAGTAATTGTTGCGATAAATCGATTTAACGATAATGAAGTTATAAATTAAGATGTCGAATAGGCAGCTTATATTCTTTGAATAAACCAAATGAACGCAACTAAACTGAGCACGCTAGAGCATGGGATAATCACGATATTCCTATAGGTAGGTTCTTTAATCCACCATCCGATACAGAGCCAAGTGCATAGTAGTAAGAACAGTTGGGCCGCTTCTACGCCAACGTTGAAACTTAACAAAGAGATCATCAACCCCGTTGTTGATAAATCAAATTCGGAGAGTACGCTCGCGAATCCAAGCCCATGTAGCAGGCCAAACACAAACACTAACAAAATTCTGTGAGTGCTTAACTGAGATCGAAAAATATTATCTAATCCAACGGCAACGATAGAAAGCGCAATTAATGGTTCGACAATGTCAGCGGAAATTTGCACGATGCCTATCGTGGCTAAGGCTAGGGTAATACTATGGGCGACAGTAAAGGCCGTTACTTGCCAAAAAAGTGGTCGCCAGCGTTTACTTAGAAGAAATAAGCCAAAGATAAATAAGATGTGATCGACGCCCTTTGGCAAAATGTGAGTAAATCCGATTGCGATAAAGTTTTTAATTGTGTTGAAGATTGAAGTAGGTGCTTGGTTAATCGACAGCGTAAATGGTTGGCTAGCTTGGTTGTTACGGATCCATTGCCAATCGCTCCAATGCCACTGCTGAGTGGTTAGATTAATTTGTTTTAACCGAACGGCGTAATCACTATATTTAGCGGGGTAAAACCACTGCAAAGAGTGAGTGCCACTTGCTATTTGCCCTTTCAAGACGACCGTGCTTATTCTAGGCACTTGGTTATAACCTACCTCTGGGATACTCACGCTATCTACTTCAAGAGAAGTAGCAGTTTCCCCCGCTTTGAGCTGAATTGACTTGAGAAACTGGGCTTCGTAAGCCTTGAACTGGGTCAGCAGAGGCTTTGGTGAAAGCTGCCTTAATTTATCGTACTGGTCGGCCTGCGGCGCTAAGCTGGTATTTTTGTAGTCAGAGTTAATCCCCGTTAATATCGCTTCAATGCTGGCACGAATTTCTATCTCAACGTTGCCGCTTGAATAGGTATTGATCTCAATTAATGCAGGTTTAACGACGTCCGCACGAATGGCTGTGGTATCAAATAATAGTAAAATAAGAAGCAGAAAGTGCATTGCCAATAGGGTATCGTTCAGATGGAGCTTTTAAAATAAACTTGTAGCTTTTAAGCTGGTGCATTATGACAAAATATACTAGAAGAAATTTCGTTAAAACGGCCACTGTAGGAGCCGCAGCTGGCGCGACCGGGTTTGGTTTATCCAGTATGCTGTCGCAAAACGCAGATGCGCAAGACGATGATTTATACGTGGTCCCTATGCAGGGTGAGGTACGTTTGTTACACACTACTGATATTCACGGGCAGTTGTTCCCGATGTATTTTCGTGAGCCAAATGTCAATTTAGGTGTAGGAGAAGCGTTTAATCAGCTGCCCCATGTGGTGGGGGAACAGTTTCTAGAGCGTATGCAGTTGCTAACAAGCGAACGAGCACGCTACGCTTATACCTATTTGGAGTTTGAAACAGGTGCTAAGCGTTTTGGGAAAATGGGCGGCTTCGCGCAGCTAAAAACCTTGTTAACGGATCTTAGAAAGCAAGCTGGCGGAAAGAAAAATACCTTAACCATCGATGGCGGAGATTTATGGCAAGGCTCTGCAACGTCACTATGGACACGTGGGGTTGATATGGTCGAAGCATCTAATTTACTAGGAACAGATGTGATGGTTGGCCATTGGGAATTTACCTACACAGAAGACGAGGTGCTAAGCAATGTTGCCTTGTTTAAAGGTGATTTTATTGGCCAGAATGTGAAGGTGAAAGATGAGTCTTTATTCGAAGATGCCTATCCAAACTTAGTTGAAAAATATGATGGCAGCGGCTTATTCGATGAAGATTCTGGACATGCTTTTCAGCCTTACGTAATTAAGAATATTAACGGAAAACGCATTTGTATCATCGGCCAAGCTTTTCCCCGAACCAGTAATGCCAACCCGCAGGAGTTCTTTCCCGATTGGAGTTTTGGACTCAGAGAAGATGAGATGATCGAGTTGGTTGAAGAAATTCAAGCTGAACATGCCCCAGATGCGTTGGTGCTGTTGTCTCACAACGGAATGGACGTAGACATCAAAATGGCGCAACGAGTGCCTGGCCTGAACGCTGTGTTCGGGGGGCATACACATGACGGCATTCCCGAACCGATAGAAGTGAATAATATCTCTGGCGGTGTTTGTTTGGTCACCAACGCGGGGTCGCATGGCAAATTTGTAGGGGTAATGGATTTCGATTTTAGTAGCGAACAATTAAAACTAACGTATACCATGTTACCGGTGTTCCAAGATTTGATCGAGCCAGACAAAGAGATGCAGGCTTATTTGAATCAGATGCTGAGTTCGACCTATGATGGAAAAGTAGTGGAAAGTCGCCGCCCTGAGTTTTACACCCACCCAGACCGGCTCGGAAAATCTTATACAGAAATTTTGTCAGAAAAACTTGCGATCGCCGACACCACGTTATACCGCCGTGGTAATTTTATGGGCACGTGGGATCAAGTAATTTGCGATGCGTTGATGGACGAATATCAATCTGATATCTCGCTATCTGCCGGTGTTCGCTGGGGGACTACCATTCCCGAAGGTGAGTGGATCACGATGGGTGATTTAATGACCCAGGTAGCGATCACCTACGGAGAAACCTACAAAATCACCATGACAGGGCAAGCTATATTAACGATGCTAGAAGGCATTGCGGAAAATCTGTTTGTCAAAGACCCTTATCTGCAATCAGGTGGAGATATGGTACGTGTCGGAGGGCTTAACTATACGATTGCTCCTGCAAAAGATGAAAACCGTGTTACTGACGCTTACCTCGTTAAAAGTGGAGAAAAACTCAACCCTGAAAAATCGTATACCGTGGCAGGTTGGGCCTCAGTGGGCGCTGCACCTGAAGGTCGCTTGGTTTGGGATATTGTGCGTGAATATATATTAAGAGCGCGTAACGAGGAAAATGTACTCGAATTAGGCTCGTTAAACACGCCCACATTGTTAGGGGTTAGTGATAACCCAGGCCTAGCTGACTATAGCGGCGAATTAGCTTGAGCGGCAAAATAGTGACGAAACAGCTCGATTTTTACTTCGACTTTACTTCTCCATACGCTTATATCGCCGCAACGCGGATTGACGAGTTAGCAAATCGATATGGCTATGAGGCTATCTGGAAGCCTTTTTTAATCGGCGCTGCTTTAGGTATAACGGGTAGGGTGCCTTCGTTACAATCACCTATGGTCGATGACTATGTTCTAAATGATGTCAGTCGTACTGCTCGTCAATATAACATTACGATGCAGCACCCCGAGAAATTCCCCATTCTCAGTGTGAAGGCAAGCCGCTTGTTTAATTATCTTAGCGCTAACCACAGACAACAAGCGAAGGCAAAGCAGTTTGCTCTTGCGGTGTATCAGGCCTATTTTAAAGATGGCAAAGATATTTCTTCTCAAGGCGTGTTGAGTGCACTTGCGGGTGACTTTGGGTTGAATGAACAACAAGCTGTTGCCGCAATGACTTCAATGGATGCGAAGAACCAATTTAAGAATGATATAAACCAAGCATTGGCCAAAGGGGTTTTCGCCGTCCCTATGTTTGCTGTAGAGGGGGAGTTATTCTGGGGTGTAGATCATTTGGCCCAGCTTGAGGAGTGGTTAAGAACCGGCGGTTGGTAAGCCCTGTTTAAAATGCTTTGTTTAGTGCGTGTTAAGCGGTTTTACGCTAGACTTCATGCACTATTCGAACACTATTAAGTAACCAATGAAATTGAGTTTTATTACAAAAGCCATATTGGCTGGCACTGCGCTATCACTTGCTGGCGGCTGTGCCAATCTAAGTTCCATTGGTAAGACCAGATACACGGCTACAGAGGCCATACAAACTGCTGGGCAGTGTTGCGAGGTAATCGCCAATTTACGGTTTAAACAATTGCCTGCTAACAAGAAAGTTAGGCTGGCGGTTAATCGTGATGATGCCATTTATCATTACGCACAAGGTGCCGCTAGTTTTGTTGAGGCCTTAGCCTTGCCTCAGAATTCACAGTACAGTTTACTAGAGATTGAAAGCGAGGTTGTTAAGAATCGAGATTCACGTAAGCGGCATATTTTCTACCCGGTATTGACGTTTTTAGATGAAAATAAGCAGGTTATTGAAACCATCGAAGACACTGAACGAAGCTTACAGTCTCCGTTGTTTGCTAGAGACCATATGCGCATTGCTGTCAGACTCAACGGCAATCTAGCGAACGCGCGGTATGTGTTGCTCCACACGACTGAAGATAAACTAAATTATTCTCTGTCTAAAACCGAGACCAATGAACTGCTACAGACGCAAGGTTTTGATACGATGATTTTTGCACCTGTTAAAGACGCGCGGTTTCGTATCAACTTCGGTGCTGAAGGCTGGGTAAAGGTATTAGTTAATAATAAGGCTTGATCTTGTTCACAGAACAAACAATATAAGCAATAAAAAAGCCTCGCAATGCGAGGCTTTTTAGTTTGTACTGAATATCAAACTTAATTGAATTTACTCGTCGCCAAAAATGCCTAAGATATGAAGTAGGCTGGTGAATAAGTTGAAAATCGCAACGAACAACGTAACTGTAGCACTAATGTAGTTTGTCTCACCACCATGAATTATCTGGCTGGTCTGGAACATAATCAAGCCAGACATCAATAGAATAAACATAGCAGAAACGGCAAGTTGCAGCCCAGGCATGTTAAACAGTAAAGCACCTAAACTCGCTAGCACAGCAACTATAATACCGGTCATTAGCATGCCCGCCATGAAAGTGAAATCCTTGCGGGTGATAATAACGTAAGCAGAAAGCGAAACAAAGATGATCGCAGTGCCTCCCATTGCGGCCATCACTATCTGCGAGCCATTAGCGATGGATGACATATATAGGTTAATAATGGGGCCCAAAGTTGCGCCCATGAACCCGGTAAGTGCAAATACAAATAATAAACCAAGGCTAGAGTTTTGAAACTTAGAGGTTAAAAATAGTAACCCAAAATAACCAATTAACGTTGGTATAAACCCCATCGGAGGCCAGTTCATCATCATAGATAAACCTGCCATGCCAGCGCTAAATGCAAGCGTTAGTGCCAGTAAAATATAAGTGTTCTTTAGGGTTGAATTAATAACCAGTTCGCGTGACTGCGAAGCGGATCTTGTATCGATAGTGCGTGCCATGTTCTCTCCAAAAATAAATAGTGTTACTAATTAGTATAGCAAATTTGCTTACCGTGTTGCGAAAAATGAATAGGTTCTCGCAGTTTGTTGGTCACTATTATTTATGTGCAATAAATTAAATTT
Organism: Candidatus Poriferihabitaceae bacterium; assembly: GCA_965237995.1. Lineage (GTDB taxonomy): Bacteria > Pseudomonadota > Gammaproteobacteria > Arenicellales > Poriferihabitantaceae > JAAELZ01. Next base: position 416,150 of record CBDEGO010000004.1, on the reverse strand, counting down.
CAAGCCCAACATCCATCATTCTTAAGAAGTGTGTTTGATCAGTAAGATCTATTGTTGCTAGCTAAGTTATTAGGTTAAAATGCTTATCCACCGTCCATAACAAGAAAATACAGCGCGAGGAGCTGAAATTTGGCAGATCGGAGACTACAAGTTTTTACAACAGTGGCTAGGCTACTAAGTTTTACTAAAGCGGCTGAAACGTTGCATATGACTCAGCCTGCGGTCACTTTTCAAATTCGCCAACTTGAAGAATATTTTAATGCGCGTTTGTTCGATCGCACGCATAATCGTATTACGCTTACTGAAACCGGCGAGTTGGTAAGGCGTTACGCTGATCAAATTATTGATACTTATAAAGAGATGGACAACCAAGTTCGTATCATGACTGGTGATGTCCAAGGGCCTCTAGTCATTGGCGCTAGTACGACTATTGGCGACTACGTGATTCCCGAAATTTTAGGCGAATATCAAGTACGTTTCCCCGATGTCACCATACGGTTAAATATTTCCAACACGCATGGGATTATTCAGATGGTGGAAAATAATGAAATTGACATCGGTATTGTAGAAGGGCCAGTAGATAACAAAAACCTCACTACTGAAGTCTGTTGGTACGATGAACTCGTGCTGGCTTGTCCAAAGGAGCATGCACTAGCTGGCTTAAAGGAAGTAAGAATAGAGCAGATCATGCCTTTCCCCTATATTGGGCGAGAGGAAGGTTCAGGCACACGCGGTGTGTTTGAAAGCTACATGGAAGAACACGGTTGCGACCCTGATGAACTCAATGTGATTCTAGAATTTTCTAGTCCAGAATCAATAAAAGCCGCGGTAGGCGCAGGTTTAGGGGTGTCGGTTCAATCAAAGGCCACCTTACAAAAAGAAGATAAGCTAGGTTTATTGTCGGTTGTGCCGCTTGCGCCGTCTATAACACGCCCTTTCTCATTGGTCTATCAAAGGCAAAAATTTCGCGTACAAGCAATGGAGGAGTTTTTAGAATTTGCCCAAGCGCATTGCGAAAAGCGTAAAAATAATAAAGCCTAAGTAGCTCCAATTGGGTTCAAGTCGTTCGTCATCCGCGGTCATAGAGGATATCACTCAGCTAGTCAGAGGCTTGCCTGAAGAAGCGGCGCAAAGTGTGTTGGAATATGCTCAGTTTCTAGCTAATAAACAGCCTCAGTCGCCAGCTAAAACAGCACTCGTCACAGGAAGTCCACACAGTCGGCCTTTGGATATCGAGCGTCCTGCCCATGAGTCAGTGGTGCAGGCCATTCAACGTTTAGTCAACACTTATCCGATGGTGGATAAGGATGATGTGTTTGAGCAGACGTCAAACGTCATGACAGCGCATTTGTTGCAAAATTTGCCCGCAAGCGAAGCGATAGATAAGTTGCAGTTAATCTTCATTGAAAATTATGCCGAACTGATAGACGGTCAAATTTAACGATGCGCGTTGTTTGTTACAAAATTGTTATGTAATAATGTAAACAATCTCTCCTTGGCGGCTTGCCAATCAAGAATTCAACGCCTAGCATAGAGTGATGGCTTATCTCGGACGTAAACGTAGTAAAAAGACCTTAGATGGCGATGGGTACCGACCGAACGTCGGTATCATTGTCAGTAATCCCAACGGGCAAGTTCTGTGGGCGCGCCGAGTAGCACACGACGGATGGCAGTTTCCACAGGGTGGCGTTGAATATAAAGAGTCGCCTAGGGAAGCTGCGTACAGAGAGTTGTATGAGGAAGTTGGTCTATATCCGCACCAAGTTAAGTTGCTCGGCAATACCCGAGAATGGTACCGGTATGACGTGCCACGTCGCTCTAAAATGAGCGGCGCGTTTAGAGGGCAAAAACAACAATGGTATTTGTTTCAATTGACAGGCAAGGAAGAAGATATTCAATTAGATCGCGGTAAAAAGCCAGAATTTGATACTTGGCAGTGGGTAGATTATTGGAAGCCGGTTGACGAAATTATTCCTTTCAAACGCGATGTTTATAAAGGGGCATTAGCGGAATTGGAGCCCGTTTTCTTGAAGGCCTGTGCTTTTGAAAGTGGCAAGTATTAGTGAAGCGTTGTTTCGCATCTAATTAGCTGACTTTCCTGCATCTCTCTTACCTATAAATCGTCTATCTCAGATGGTGTTGATTACGCAAAGGCGTTTTCACCACTCTTGTTGATGCGATGAAGTATTAAGCTCCCACCAAGCTAGGGCCTATCTGCGTCTTTCAGAGGTGTTGAGTTGCGGTATTGAAAACTGAAATTTGCTACTATCGCGCGACCATCTAGTCTGAATATAAAATACGCTACTCATGAAATTTAAAGGCACTCAGCGGTATATTGCCACCGATGACCTACAAATCGCCGTTAATGCCTCGGTAGAGTTAGGTCGGCCATTACTGATCAAAGGTGAACCTGGTACAGGTAAAACCATGCTTGCTGAGCAGGTGGCTGAGTCGATGGGGATGGAGCTGGTGCAGTGGCATATAAAATCAACCACTAAGGCGCAACAGGGTTTATATGAGTACGATGCGGTTTCTCGTTTGCGTGATTCTCAGTTGGGCGCGCAGGGTGTTCATGATTTAGCTAATTACATACGTAAAGGTAAGTTATGGGAGGCGTTTACTAGCGATAAGCAAGTGGTGTTGTTGATTGATGAAATTGATAAAGCGGACATTGAGTTCCCTAATGATTTGTTACAAGAGCTCGATAAAATGGAGTTCTTTGTTTATGAAACGGGTGAGACGATCAAAGCCAAGCACCGGCCAGCTATTATCATCACCAGCAATAACGAAAAAGAGCTACCAGATGCTTTTTTACGGCGCTGCTTCTTTCACTTTATCCACTTCCCTGAGCGCGACACCATGCGCGAAATAATTGCAGTGCATTATCCGGGTATTGCGGCAAAGTTAGTGAATGAAGCACTGGAAGTGTTTTTCGAGTTGCGCGAAGTTCCCGGCCTTAAGAAGCGCCCCTCAACCAGTGAATTGATTGATTGGCTCAAACTATTGATGTCGGATGATATTCCTGAAAATATCTTGCAAGACCGAGATCAAGCTAGTGCTATTCCTCCTCTTTATGGTGCCTTGTTAAAAAACGAGCAAGACGTCGCTTTACTTGAACGTTTAGCATTTATACATCGTCGACAAAGCTAAGCCTGCCTCTCTTAAGTGCTAACTAATTTCTTTTATTGTTTAAAGGCGCATGGAGTGCCTGTTTCAATTCGTGAGCACATAGATTTACTCGGCGCGATCGAAGCTAAACTTACCTTTGCTGATGAGCAACAGTTTTATTATTTGTCGCGTACGCTGCTAGTCAAGGATGAAAAGCATTATGACAAATTTGACCAAGCCTTTGCGGCATTTAATGAAGGCTTAAAGTCACTAGAAGGACTGATTGAATCACTTATTCCCGACGAATGGTTGCGTAAGGAGTTCATGAAGCAGTTGTCTGACGAAGACAAGGCGAAGATTGATAGCGTCGGCGGGCTAGACGAATTGATAAAGCGCTTTAAAGAGCGCTTAGAAGAACAGCAAAAGCGCCATCAAGGTGGTAATAAGTGGATCGGTACTGGCGGGACGTCGCCCTTTGGTCATAGTGGCTATCATCCTTCTGGAATTCGCATCGGGGGTGAAAGCCAGCATAACCGAGCGGTCAAGGTATGGGAAAAGCGCGACTTTAAAAACCTAGATGATTCTAGTCAGTTAGGCCCTCGCAATATAAAAGTGGCTTTGCGGAGACTAAGGAAGTTCGCCAGAGAAGGTGCGGCAGATCAACTTGATTTAGACGATACCATTCGTAGTACCGCGCATAACGCAGGCTTACTTGATATTAAAATGGTGCCAGAGCGTCACAATGCCGCTAAGGTGCTGTTGTTTTTTGACGTAGGTGGGTCGATGGATCACTATATTCGCTTGTGCGAAACCTTGTTCAGCGCAGCGCGAACCGAGTTTAAGCATCTTGAGTATTATTACTTCCACAACTTTCTATATGAATCGCTATGGCGAGATAACCGTCGTCGCCATAATGAGCGTATTCCACTTAATGAAGTCTTGAATAAATACGGCTCGGAATACAAGGTCATTATTGTTGGAGACGCTGCCATGGCTCCATGGGAAATTACCTATCCGGGAGGCAGTGTGGAGCACAACAATCAAGAAGCAGGGGCTACGTGGATGAAGCGTTTGTTAGATCATTTTGAACACTTTGCATGGATAAACCCAACTAGTCAGGACCAATGGAGATACACCGAATCGATAGGAATGGTAAAACAAATCACCAATGGTAGGATGTACCCACTCACGGCAGGTGGCTTAGAAGAGGCAATGACTGCACTTAGTCGCTAGGGGCTGGGTATAAAATAGCCTACGTGTTGCCGGGTTATTCTCGATGAAGTTGATGTTCAATCGCCAAGCGAATTATCTTGATGTTAAATTGGATTTCATCTGGCGTGAAGGCGCAAAACCCTAGTATTAATCCAGGTGTGACAGGCTCGGAGGCGAAATTTAGCGAAAGAGCGGTGACGGTTGCGCCTTGAGATTGAGCATTTCTCGCGATCACTTGATCATCCCATTTATTTGATCGGCGTTGATTAAAAAGAGCCGCAATGTGCATGCCTGCTTGGTGGTCTTTAAAGCTAATGTACCCGTTAGGTAAGTTTGCCCCTAATTCTGTCTCTAACAATGTTATCAAAACTTTCCGACGCTCTGTATAGTGTCTGCGTACTCGTCTTAAGTGTCGGTAAAATTCCCCATTTTGCATGAATTCTGCCAACGGGCGTTGAGCAGAACTTGCCGCTTTACTGCCAACTTGTTCAAGCGTATTTTTAAACTGATTCAACAAGGGTCGTGGCGCGACTAAGAACCCCAAACGTAAACCCCCTGAAAATATTTTCGCTAAGCTGCCTACATAAATCGTTCTGGCTGACGGGTCATGCTCTGCCATGGCTGTAATCGGGCGCCCAGCGTAACGAAATTCACTGTCGTAGTCATCTTCGATAATCCACGCATCATTTTTGTCTGCCCAAGCGGTAAATTCGCTGCGTCGTGCAGGTGACATCGTTCCACCCAATGGGTATTGGTGAGAGGGTGTTATCACTACCAGTTTGGGTGTTTTCTTCATATCAGTAGCGGGTAGATGCGTGCCCTTTTCGTTCACTGTAAGCCAACTTAGATGCAACCCTAAGTTTGAAACAAAATTACGTAGTGGCGTATAACCAGGGTTTTCTAATGCGATCGTATCTGTGGGTGAGACAAGAGTGCGTATACATAGCTCCATTGCATCTCCAGAACCAGCGGTGATAATTATCTGCTGTGGTGGCGTGTTGAAACCACGCCAATCTCTTAGGTAATCGGCTATCGACTCACGTAAGATTCTGTCACCAAATGGGTCAGCGTTGGTGATCAGTGCTTCTGGGGCTAGTCGCGCTATGCGTGAGAAACATTTTGCCCATTGGCGATGCGGGAATAGTCGCATATCGGCGGAACCAGTTTGGAGGTGCTCTTTAAGTTCAGGCCATGCGATGGAAGCCCTCAGGTGGGGTTTTTGTGGCGACTCATTAAGTTGATTTTCCACTTCCCCTAGAGAGCATACAAAGTAGCCTGCGCCGGCTCGTCCTTCAATATATCCTTCTGTAGTGAGTTGCGCGTAGGCCGAAACAACGGTCGTTCGTGAAACGCCTAGCTCTACAGCGTAACTTCTAGTTGGAGGTAGACGATCGTTTGTCCGCAATCTCCCCTCAATAATAATCTTGCGCAGTGCTGAATACAATTGCACGAAAGCGGGCTGCTTTGAATTCGCATCAAATAGCTTAGATGATGGGCATGCAGTCATATAATTGGACATTTAAAAAATATCAAAATTGGATATATAAATATAACCAAAGTACTCATAAGCTACCAAGAGTTTTCAAACAGCGATGTACTTATGCAAGATTTAAACGAGTCTATTTTTCCGCGACCATTGTCGGGCGAGCTCGTAGATAACCCTCCACCCGGTTTGGTTCCAGCGAGAGTTAACATGCTGGGGCAGCACGTGGTCCTTGAGCCTCAAGACAGTGAAAAGCACGCAAGTCAGCTGTTTCGCGCAGGGCATGACACCGAGCAAGGGATTAGAATTTGGGATTATCTAGCGTATGGCCCTTGGCCGAATGAGGAAGCCTATGCGGCGGTCATAAAGGCGCAGTCGGCAAGCCTAGACCCTATTTTTTATGCGATACGGTGCCTATCGTCAAATAAGGCGTGTGGTCAGGCCACTTTTATGGATATTAATCCGCTAAACGGAGTGATAGAAATCGGCAATATTTGGTTCGGCCCAGAGTTGCAACGGACGCGAGGTGCCACCGAAGCCTTGTACTTAATGATTAAGTACGCCATGGATGAATTAGGTTATCGTCGAATGCAATGGCGTTGCAACTCACTTAATGCTCGGTCAAGAGCGGCGGCGCATCGACTAGGGTTCCGTTTTGAAGGCGTGTTTTACAATAACTTGATATTTAAAGGGAAGAACCGAGATACCACTTGGTATTCAATCCTAGATGATGAATGGCCAGAAGTGCGCGGCATTTTAGAAACGTGGCTTGACGATAGCAATTTTGATTCTGCTGGCAATGCGAAAACGTCATTGGCAGAAAAAATGGCGCATCGTAGCGCGAGCACGCGTCGGGTAGAATAGATTAACTTGCAATATAGATAACCGAAAAATGAAACTACTAGTATTCCAACACATAGAGTGCGAACACCCAGGCTCATTGAGAACATTTCTCGCAGAAGACGGAGTGCAATGGGACGCAGTGAACCTGCAAAACGGTGAGGCTATTCCACCGCTGGAAGATTACGATGCCTTATGGGTTATGGGCGGCCCGATGGACGTATGGGATGTCGAGCGCCACCCATGGTTAGTCGCTGAAAAAGCGGCTATTCGACGCTGGGTTGGAGAGATGAAAAAGCCGTATCTCGGATTATGCCTTGGGCATCAATTGCTTGCAGATGCGATGAATGGGACTTGTGGGCCACAACGCCCCTCCGAGATTGGAATTTTAGATGTAGAGTTAACCCAAGCAGGTATTGACGACCCTTTGTTCGCTGGGGTGACCGCAAAGCAAAAATGCCTGCAATGGCATTCGGTATGTGTTGCGCAAGAACCGGAAAATACCACGATATTAGCTAGCTCTGATGTTTGCCGGGTGCAAGCGATGAGGGTGGGGGAGAATGCTTGGTCGATGCAGTATCACGTAGAAGTAGAACCAGATACTGTGGCCAACTGGGGAGAAGTGCCAGCCTATAGAGAAGCACTGATTGCAACGCTAGGTGAGGACGCGATGGTAACCATGCAGTCTGATGCAGGTGAGCAGATGGCTGGTTTTTTGCACAGCGCTGGAACAGTGTATCGCAATTTTATGAACGTAATCACTCGCTAACGATTCCCTGTATAGATATGACTAATACCCTAACTCCTGAAATGAAAGCGTTGATTAGCAGCTATCCGCTTGGCGCGGTTGCTACGATTAACGATGATGGCACTCCAGCCGTATCGCCAAAAGGCACATTTGTTATTGTTGATGATGGTTCGGTGGCGTTTGGAGAAATGCGCTCACCGCAAACGGTGCACAATTTAATCGCGCGCCCAGCAGTTGAAGTAAATTTTATGGATGTACTCGCCAGGCGAGCAGTACGCGTAAAAGGCAGAGGCGTGGTTATCGACAAACAATCTGAAGAAGGAAACTCACTGGTTGAGTCATTTAAACCTGCTTGGTCTGACTACATTGATTACATGCGCGCTTTTGTGTTGATCAAAATAAGTGCAGTGAGTTTGATTAACTCACCAGCCTATGATTTAGGCCTTACCGAGGAAGAATTAACCCAAGTTAATCTCGATAAAATGAAGCTGTTTGCTGCAAAGAAAACTTAAATTACAACGCGCTTAAAAAACTTATTACAAATGACCAACATCATTCGACCATTAAATCAGTCCGATAGAGCTCATTGGGAACGCCTTTACCAAGGATATGCTAAATTTTACAATGTCCCGATGGAGTCTCAGACACTCGACACCGTGTGGGAATGGATTCACGACCAAGCCAATCCGTTTTATGGGTTTATTGCGCAAAGTGAATCGGGAGAGGCGGTCGGCTTGATGCATTGTCGTGCTATGGCTTCGCCCTTACGAGGTGCGATGGTCGGCTTTTTAGATGATTTATTCATCGACCCAACGCATCGCGGTAGCGGTATGGCCCAAGATATGTACAAAGCTCTTGCGGTGTTTGGTAAGGAACAAGGTTGGCCATTTTTTCGATGGATTACAGCAGACAATAATTATCGGGGTCGCGGCTCATACGACAAAATTGCCGATAAGACCCATTGGGTGACTTATCAGATGGCAACAGATTAAGATAGTCGCCGTACTGCTGTTTCGTAATAGATAAAAGAGCTATACCTTTTAGTTAATCAAGGTCGATGTCTTTGTCCATGCACTGGCATATGAAGGCGCGCGAGATTTCCAAGCCATCGGCAATATTATTTAGCACTTCGCGTTCCTTTTTCGTGGTTCGACCATCTGCCTTAGAGATAAGGCATAAATCGCGCATCACCTGCATTCGTTGTGTTACGTTGGTGAGCTCGTTGCATTTTTTAATGCGAGAAGCTAGTTCTTCCTTAATACGTTCGATATTAAGGCCGGGTTTGAACTTGCCTTTACCTAAGAAATCTTCAAAGGTTTTTATTTCCTTTTCGTTAATGCCACCGCTCACATCGGCTACGGCAATGGCACCAGAAAATAGCACTCTGCGCATTGATTTTGCTGCGTCTGTGCGTGCGTCTATGTAATTGGGTTCCATCATGCTCATAGTGCGTTGCACACCTACCTCTAGGTCTGCGACAGAGTTGCCACCGGGCAACATCAGCTCAGAATCATGAAACAGTTGTAAAGCCTTTACGCGCAATGGGCTGAACGGGTGTGTGGAGAACCAATCTTCTTTAGAGGCTTGTTGACCAGGTGTTTGGTCTTCTAACTTCATTTGGTCTACTTGGGCTAAAAAGTCTTCTAGGTTGAACTCGATAGTTTTGCCGGTTAGCCCGGATGCGAGTTTAAACAAAGATTTAGCCACCCCGTTTAAATCTTGAGCACAAAAAGCTCCAGCTCTGTCCGCTGAAATTTCGGCATTGCGCGACCAAGAGAACAGCTCCAAAGCTAGTTTTGGGTCAGGGCGTTGCTTGCCACGTAAAATATAGCCAATAGGAATATCATGATGACGATAAACATGGTGACCAAGTTCGTGGCCCATCACAAAGCGTAGTTCACTGCCTTCAAACGCTTCGAGCAGGCTTGACGAAAACATAATCAATAAACGGCCTGCTTCAGGCTTGAAGCACGCAGCGTTATACTGGGCGCTAGAGTACACATATAATTCCAGCGGAATTTCTAGCTCTAAGCGCTCGTAGCATTCGTCCGCCATTTTGTGGATCTGTGGCGCCATGCGTTTACTCAGATAAACCGAAGTGGCGAGCAAGTGGCGGCGAGTTGAACTCGGGCCATCTTCCTGCATTTTACTGATCGCTTCGTTAACTTTGATCACCTCTTTAGCCTTTAGCAAGGCCTCGTACATTTCTAGGTCATTTTGATAACGAATTTTCTCAGCGTTCATATGGTTCAGGTTAATTAGCGGCAGGAAGTACGCAGATTATCGCATGTTTATTTTGTTCGGCAAATACTCAACTCAAACTCAGTTAGTTATCGGCTTAAACTTCCCATGCTTTAAGAAATGCGCGACTTGCAGTACTACCGTCTCGCTACGCATTATGAATGTATGACCGTTATCGACCACTAAGAAATCAGTCATTTCTTTAAGTTTGGCGCTTTCGACAGAGACTTTACCGTCATCTTCACCCGGAATGAAAGGTGAAAACCAAGGGTCAGAGGTGCTGTTGCCAGTAATGATGCCGATGATGCCAGAGACCGGTTTCAAGGTGGTGGTTACGTTATCTTGCTGCGTGCCTAACTGGCTGGCTGCCGGGCCCATAATGCTTTGGAATAAGGTATATTCGCCCAGCATATCGACCACTTCGGAACCGTTGTTTGGAGGGCTAATCATAACGATTTTACCGAGTTGGGTAAGTTGGTTGTCTTGGAGGTAGGAGCGCACTAAGATGCCTCCAAGTGAATGGGTGACAAAGTGAATTTTCTCGGAGCGCTGGCTGTTGCAATGATCTAGGCCCTTAGTAATGGCCGCATCGGCTAAGGGCTTAACTTCTTCGGTAGTAGAAGGGTAAGATTTATTCCAAACTTGGTATCCGGCTTGTGTCAAATAGTCTTCAATCTTACTCATAGAACCAGCGGTTCGCCCCAAACCATGCAGTAAAATCACGCACTCATCGTTTACTGTCATTGATTCAGTTGCCTGAGAGGGTGCGCCCCAATCATAAAAGAGCGTTAACACAAGGGCGCAAAAAACGATGAGCAGTTTGTTAGGCATTTTTGACTGGTTTACTTAACATTAATTTGTTGGCTAAGCGCACTAGACTGGCCACTTCTGCGACCAATTCATCGCGTTTATGTGTAATGTATTGTTTGAGCTGGCGCTTGCGCGCAAAGATTAAAAATACTTTGACGTTACGCCAGATGGTAGAAAACATATTGCGAAAGTGTACGGTAATCATCGACGACGAAGCGATCACTATCACCGCAACGAGCATTACATCGAGTCCAAATCTGAAATAAATCCAAGCGCATTGTAGCGTCCAAAATAGCCCAAAAAAGAATAAGCTAAATAAAATTCTTGCGGTGTCAATTTGATCGGCGCCCTTTGCAAAGCGCTTGGTGAATTGACCGGATAAATAGTATGGAATTAAACCATTGATAGCCCCAATCAGCGCGATAGGTAGGACGACCAACAAAGTAACAAGAGCTTTTGATATGAAGCGTAAAACGACTGCGGGGCTGTATTCAATATCCAAGTGATAACTGCGAATACCAAAAGTATTGCATAATCGTTCAAAAAAGCGAAGGCGTGAAGTCAAGGCACGTAATTGTTCAGGGGCATGCTGTTGTAACACCGTCTGCGCGTTGATAATTCTTTGTAAGCCGCTAAAGCGTTGGCCTAAAGTGGCCGCATTATTCTTGCCTCGACGCATGGCAAAAAATCGCTCTAGTAATTTGACTAAGCGCATGTCTTGCCAAGTAGGCGTATTGAGCGTAACCAACTTGAGTCCAAGTTCGATTTGCTCGGTTAGCTCTTTGATGTCAGCCTTTGATTTCTCCTCAGTTGCGGTTGCTGCATTTAGCTCGATGGATGCCCCATATTTCACTAGTACGTCTCCTCTGAATTTCCCTTTTTGGCTGAAGTTCAGCCCCACGGGAACCAACAGTGGTGTGTGTTCATTGCTTTTTGCCGCGCCTATGGCTATGCGCGCAGCGCCGGTTTTTAATTGAGTAAGGTGCGAATGAGAGTGGCTTTGCCCTTCCGGAAAGATAACTACGTTTTCATTTTGGGCAAGTAGTGCATAGACCTTACGAAAACTATCTTGGTTTTGGCTGGTATCAGACCCCTTGTCTTTCGCCCTAAAGATGGGGATAGCGCCGATTAGGTTTAACAATGGCCTGTAAAAAGTTTTGAACAAACCGCTGCGGGCGAGTGGGCGTAATACATGGGTTGTGGTGGCTTGGACAATAGCAGGGTCAACCAGCGCGTTTACATGATTGACGCAGTAGATAATACCGCCAGATGCAGCCCGTTGCGTCTCTCCCTGCACTTCAATGTTTCGGTAGAAAACCCGGGTAATAGCTTTCGCAAACCGCACCCAATTTCGAAAGAATAAACTTGACTCGTTAACGTGCACCCAGCGTACTGTTTAAATGATGACCAGTAAGTATGCCGTGACCGCACTATTAATTAAAGGCAATTTACATTCTTAACAGCACGAGGTTAGCTATTTAGTTAGGGTGTCATGAGCAGTTTCATCGCAATTTATAACGACAATAAAGAGGCGTTGCCGCCTGCGGCGCTAGTATTCACACTCACCACTCTTTCGTGGGCAAATCGAGTTAAATAGTGCGGGCCACCGGCTTTGGGGCCCGTGCCGGAAAGTCCTTCTCCGCCAAAAGGCTGCACGCCTACCACCGCACCAATAGTATTACGGTTTACATATATGTTACCCGCATGAATACGCTCACTAATGTAATTGACGTTATTGTCAATTCTGCTATGGATGCCAAAAGTTAGCCCATAGCCAGTGCCATTAATGGCATCGGTTACTCTATCTAGGTGTTTAGCGCGATAAGCGACGATATGTAATATCGGGCCAAAAACCTCTTGCTCTAATTCATGAATGCCATCAAATTCTATTAACGCGGGGGCAAAGTAGGTTCCTTTGTCTTTGACATCGAGCTGCGGCGACGGGGCGCGATAAATCTGTTTTCCCGCTACGCGCATTTGGTCAATGTGCGCATTTAACCGATCAAGTGCTTGCTTGTCGATAATGGGCCCCACGTCGGTATGCATGTTTGCGGGGTTGCTCGTAATGAGCTGGTCCATCGCACCCTTTAATTTTTCTAGCACCGCTTTATAAATATCGTCTTGCACATAAAGCACGCGCAGTGCAGAGCAGCGTTGACCAGCACTTTGAAAGGCAGATTGCACCACGTCGTCAACCAATTGTTCAATTAAGGTTGAAGAGTCAGCAATCATGGCGTTAAGCCCGCCCGTTTCTGCTATGAAGGGAATAATTGCCCCAGGTTTTTCAGTGACGGTGGCGAGGATGCGCCGAGCAGTGTGCGTTGACCCAGTGAATGTCACTCCACTAATTTTCTGTAGCTGCGTTAATTTCGCCCCCACCTGAGCGCCACTGCCTGGGATGAGATGTAGCACTTGTTTAGGAACGCCCGCCTCGAGCAGTAAGTTAACAGCAACACTGGCAATGATAGGGGTTTGTTCAGCGGGCTTTGCCAGTACACAATTGCCAGCGGCGAGAGCCGCGCTTACTTGGCCGGTAAATATAGCTAAGGGGAAATTCCATGGGCTTATGCAGACAAAAACACCCCGACCACAGAGCAGGTGTTGGTTGGTTTCCCCCGTTGGGCCCACCAGAGTTTTGCGACTGGTAAAGTTGCGGCGTGCTTGCACTGCGTAGTAGCGCAAGAAATCGACGGCTTCGCGCAACTCGGCAATGGCATCTAATAATGTTTTGCCTGCTTCTTGGATGCAAAGGGTTAAGAGAGTGTCTTGATGTTGCTCGAAAAGATTCGCTGCTGTTTCCAAAATTTTCGCCCGCTTATTGCCTTTTAATGCATTCCACGAAGCGAATGCTTGCTGCGCTTGTTCGAACGCGTTGTCTATTTCATCCTCACTTGCATTATGGGTTACCCCAATGGCTTCGCCGGTGGCAGGATTACTCACAGTTTGAGGTTTAGTGTTGCGCGAATTTTCTGGAGTGCCCACTTGCCATTGTTTGCTGTGTAGCTGTTCGAACTGCTGATAAAACTTAGCCACTTGATTGGCATCATCAGTATTAAAACCAGCCGAGTTAATTCTTTCCGGCAGAAAATCAGCAGGTAAAGGTATTTTAGGGTGTCGCCGGTGTTCTGCTTTGGCAAGTTTCTCCGTTGGGTCGCCGATGATCTCTTCGATTGGCAAGTCTTTATCAACCAAGCGGTTCACAAATGAACTATTGGCGCCATTTTCTAGTAAGCGCCGCACTAAGTACGCCAGCAAGTCTTTGTGCTCGCCAACAGGTGCATAGATACGTACAGGTTTTTTATGTAAGTCAATAACTTGGTCGTATAAGGTTTCCCCCATGCCATGTAAGGATTGAAACTCGTATTGGTGCTGATCATTGGCCTTACTTAAAATGCTAGCAACGGTATGCGCGTTATGCGTAGCAAATAATGGGTAAAAGTGCTCTGGGTTGCTTAGTAACTTATCTGCACAGCGTAAATACGCGGCATCGGTAGTGAACTTTTGTGTGTAAACGGGGTAATCGTTAAGCCCTAGTAGTTGCGCATTTTTAATCTCGCTATCCCAATACGCGCCTTTCACTAAACGGATCATTATCTTGCGTTGATGTTGTATCGCAAGGGCTTCTATCCAGTCTAATACACAAAGCGCGCGCTTCTGGTAGGCCTGTACCACAAAGCCAAGACCATCCCAGCCTTTTAGGGCGCTCGCTTGGCATAGTTGCTCTAGGATGGATAACGAGGGCTCAAGTCGTTCAGACTCTTCTGCGTCAATTGTTAGTCCGATTTTGTAGCTGGCGGCTTGCTCGCACAGTGCGATTATTTTCGGTACTAATTCGGTGAGAACGCGTTGCTCCTGCGCGTATTCATAACGAGGGTGTAACGCAGAAAGTTTGACTGAAATGCCTGGGCTTGTGACCGCGTTGCTAGGTGCTTGGTTACGGCCTATTTTGTCGATGGCATCACTGTATGACTTAAAGTAAAAACCTGCATCTTTGCTTGTACGCGCTGCTTCACCGAGCATGTCATATGAGTATCGATACCCTTTAGCTTCATTGCTTTTAGCACGTCTTAGCGCAGCAGGAATATGTTCTGCCAGCACGAATTGCTGGCCCATAATCTGCATGGCTTTAACCATCGCAGCGCGTATGACAGGTTCTCCGCTTTGCGCAACCAATTTACTCACAAACTCGCTCGGGTTGTTGTTGGTGCGCTTGTTTAATCTAACAAATTTGCCCGTTAACATAAGGCCCCAACTTGAAGCATTAACGAAAAAAGAATCACTGTTTCCTATATGCCCTTGCCAATCACCGTCTTGAATTTTATCTTGAATTAAGGCATCAGCCGTATCGCTATCAGGTATGCGTAGCAACGCTTCGGCTAAACACATCATCGCGATGCCTTCTTCTGACGACAGTTTGAATTCTTGTAAAAAAGCATCAAGACCGCCGTGACTTTCGGTATTTTCGCGAATGGCCTTTACTAAGCGATGAGCAGACTGCTCAATGTCGGCTTGATGTAGCGGGTGTTGCGTAAAATACGCTCTAAGTTCATCGACGCAGTCGAACTCATCGCGGGTGTAGGCATTTCTAATGGCTAAGCGTAAAGGTGAATTGTCGAGAAAGGGCGTAGTCAGTTTCATGTTGCGTTGAAGCGATTGTTATAGCGATAACTTATCAATTAATATGCAATATATGTTGTTGAATATTAATAAATTGAAATAAAATATACTTATTATTTAAATTTAGCAGCATAAAATTCTGAAACGGATCTAACTACATGAAGCTTGATACGGTTGACAAAAAAATTCTAGTTGCTTTGCAAGCCAATGCGCGTATTTCAAACGTAGATTTGGCGAAGGAAATAAATTTAAGCCCTTCGCCCTGTCTAGAACGAGTAAAACGGCTCGAGAAGAGCGGCATTATAAAGGGATACCACGCTATTCTTTCTCCTGAGCACGTGAATGCGGCGCTGCTAGTATTTGTCGAAATCACACTAGACCGAACAACAAATAGCGTATTTAGTCTATTTGCCAAGCAGATGAAAGCGATCCCTGAAGTTTTAGAGTGCCATATGGTGGCGGGGGGCTTTGATTATTTGCTCAAATTAAGGTTTGAAGATATGAAAAAGTACCGCGAATTTTTAGGTAATCAACTCGCGAGCTTGCCTGGGATATCGCAAACGTCTACTTTTATGGTGATGGAAGAGGTTAAAAGCAGCCACCAGCTGACGCTGCGCTAGCCTAAACGATGGACAAAAAAGTGACACTAATACGTTGTGCCGCAATCCACTAACGTAATTTGGCATAGTTTAAATTTGCTCAGAGATCGACACGCTGCGTTGATAGTGATGCTTTTAAGCGATGCAGCTGAACGTTTGTCAGTGGCTTCATAAGGGTTGGGTTTGCCTACCTGAAAGTGAGAATAAACCTAACTTTCTCCATCAGCCTTGTGGCGAATTTTAGTGTACGCTCTGGTTGTGTTAGGCGTTACTTTTAGTTTGTCATCAAATAGGTCGGTGCTGCAAAGTGCTGTGACATGATAAAGGGTAGCAACAGGGTTATTCAAGTATGAGTTTTTGGTCGTCTCTTTGGGTATGAATTCCTCGGTCCAATGATTTATTTAGGCTTGTTAACACCATCGTTGAAGGCTTTATCCTTAATGTAACTATATGTTCACTAATCTTTGTTCAGTGGCGTTACCTGCCGCTTAATTATTCGAGCTCTTATGCCTATCCATCATCAATTAATGGCCTTAATCGTCGCTTTTATTTGGGGCACCAATTTTGTTCTGATAAAAATAGGCTTAGATGAGTTACCACCGTTTTTATTCGTAGCGCTGCGATTCTTTTTTGTGGCGTTTCCGCTGGTTTTTATTTTCCCAAAGCCAAAAGCTAAATGGCTGCACATTGCCACTTACGGCACGTTAATTGGGTTTGGGCAATTTGGTTTATTATTTTGGGCGATGCAGGGGCACATTACTCCAGGGCTAGCTGCCTTAGTCATTCAGCTCCAAGTTTTCTTCACCATATTGCTTGCGGTATGGCTGTTTGAAGAGCGACTGAAAGGCAAACAGTTGCGGGCCTTAATGATTAGCGGCGCGGGTTTGTGCTTAATCTTCTGGCATACAGGCGGTAATACAACCGCCATCGGCTTAACGTTGGTCTTGGTCGCAGCGTTAAGCTGGGCCATGGGAAATAGTGTCGTTAAGCAAGTCGGCAAAGTGAACATCGTTTCATTTATCGTGTGGTCTTCTTTGTTCGCGGTTCCTCCTTTATTGTTGATGTCTTTTTACTTGGAAGGGAGCGCCCTAATGCGCAGCAGCATTAGCAATGCAGGGGTGGTTACTTGGTCTGTTGTGGCTTGGCAATCGATAGGCAATACCTTAATAGGTTATGGTTTGTGGAATATGTTGCTCGATAGATACAACGCGGTGCAAGTCACACCATGGGCATTACTGGTGCCGGTGTTTGGTTTGGCGGCTTCGCATAGTTGGTTAGGAGAGCCTTTGCAGTGGTGGAAGCTGGTCGCTGCTGGTTTGATTCTATGTGGGTTAGCTATGAATATGATTAAGGCAAAGCCAGATAGGGCCGTGTGAATTGCTAGCGCTTAAAAAGCCGCTCCCCCATAACTGAGAGCGGCTGTAGTAAAAAATTACTAGTGGGTTTTTACTCAGATCGCACTAACTCGCTAGTCCAGCTTTTGTGTGATTTTGTAAAATGCTTCTTTACCGAGGCTACGTTCATGCCTAAGGCGGGAGAGAAGTACCTAGTTTTCTTGTCGTGTGGGCCTTTGCAAACTACCTTCCAAGTGTCGTGCTCACCGCTCACTGTTTTAATACGAACAGCACCTGCCACCTTGCACTTTCTTTTTTCCGTCCATTTGCCGGTCCAGCTTCCTTCTGTGGTTTCACCTTTTACAGAGTAACTCGATTTTTTACCTTTTTTAAGTGGAAAAATAGACCCCTTGGCTTTGACTTTGGCGATGCCGCTAGAATCGCTGCAATTCGTCCAACCTTCAGATGGGATTACTATGTAGTCTTTGACCGGTGTTATCCACTTGCATCCATCAGTGCCCTCGTTAGAGACATGCGTGTCGGTTACTTCAGTGACAGTATATGTGGTTTCTTCACCGTCGCTAAAAATAACCCTTTTGCTGCCCACGGTTGGGAGGAGTGGTGCAGCTGTTGGTTCGAGCTCAGTTGAAGTCGCACCGATCTCTTCTAGTGCATAGCTGCTACTCGAAAATGCTGCACAAATTGAAATAGCAGTCAAAATACTTTTAGTGGTCATTATGGTTGGTTTCATTTAGTTGTCTCCCTAATCAAATTAGCTCTAAGTATAACGATTGTTCGTATTGAAAATTGCGCTTCCTTGGAAAATACCCAATGCGAGTAGCCGTTTAAGTGGCAAATGCCACGATGGTAGGGCTAGTGTCGCATATATTGCGATGCGACAAATACGGTTACTGATTAACTTCTCCAGTAACAGGCTTGTTCAACAGCCCCTCCTCTTTGTGAAAAGCTTAATACTTAAGAATAGATGTAACCTTGTAACTGTTTAATCTCAGCGTCTTGCTGGCGGATAACTTCCTTAACGACGTCACCAATTGAGATTATTCCGCGTAGCTCATCATCTTCCATTACCGGCAAATGGCGCAAATGTTTTTCTGACATCAAAGCCATGCACTCGCTGATCGGCGTTTCTTCTTTAACCACCATCACCTCGCTTGTCATGATGTCGCCCACCAGCGTATCGTCAGCAGATTTATGAAGTAGGGTAAGTTTGCACATACAGTCGCGCTCTGAAATGATGCCCGCAAGCTTGCTGTCTTTCATCACCACAAGCGCGCCGATGCCTATCTCTTCCATTATTTCAACAGCGCTAAAAACACTTTGTGTGGTTTCAGCGGTTTTAACGTCACCACCTTTGATGGTTAAAATATCTTTTACTACTCGCATAATTCCTCCCGTATTTGTTGTTAGCTCAAAAATGCGAGTCGTTATGCAGGCGTGACATAAATAACGCTTCGCGCTTGATCATATTGGTACAGACTGTGTGAAAATGTAAATCGGTACTCGTTCGTAGAGGCACATATTAGTTTGACTGCCTCTGGTTTTCCACTATAAACTGGTATTTATTAAGGACGAGTGTCATTGCTAGGCTTCAATCGCATTAATTAACGG
This sequence comes from Candidatus Poriferihabitaceae bacterium, assembly GCA_965237995.1. Classification (GTDB taxonomy): domain Bacteria; phylum Pseudomonadota; class Gammaproteobacteria; order Arenicellales; family Poriferihabitantaceae; genus JAAELZ01. The sequence continues at coordinate 397,529 of CBDEGO010000004.1, read as the reverse complement.
CTTTACTCCCATGATATTGATCATTCGGGTGATATTGTAAGCCAATACGTGTAACGCCATTTCAGTGCCCACATTCTTCAGTCGCTTCGTCTTAAAGTGAGCCATGCCCATCCACGACTTTATCGTGCCGAACGGATGTTCAACTGTTTGTTTCCTTAGCTGCATCATCGTCGAATTTTCTTCCATTTTACGTTCGTGGATTTCAATTACCTTACCGTGCTCCCAGCGCGTAACTCGCCTTTCTTTGCCTGTAGTACACTTTGACTTCAAAGCACAACTGCCGCAGTTCTTGCTCCAATAACGATGCATCAACATACTTCCCGCCATGGTCTTGGTTTGCCTTGGTAAGCGTTCACCAGCAGGACATCGATATTCATCACCCTCTTCAACATAAACAAAGTCTCGCCGATCAAAGACACCTCTAGGCGCATTGCCTGGCGTTAATGATTTAGGCACATAAGGCGTAATGCCTGCATCAACTGTTGATTTGATTTCTTCCATCGTGAAGTAACCTCGATCAGCGATCACTTCTAGTTCATCAATGCCCGTTGCTTCTTGTGCCTTAACCGACATCTTGGTCAGCATGCGGCGGTCACTCATTGCCTTCGATACCTCGTGAGTGACGATTAAATGGTGCTCAGTATCAACCGCCGTTTGTACGTTGTAGCCCACATTGCCTGAGCTTCGCGCATTGGTAGACATCGCTCTAGCATCAGGATATGTTAACGATATCTGTTTATCTGGGGCTAACTCTAGTTCACTCTCGATGGCTTTCACTTGGGCCATCTGACGTTTCAATGAACCAAGTTGTTTATGAATATGGCGCGTCTTGGCTTCTGGAATAGCCCTATCTTGTCGATCAAGGCTTTCAAGCTGAGACAAATAACGATCAACACTCTTATCAATCGCTTCAATACGCCTTTTGACTTTCGCTTTGGTGTAATTGCGATCTCGGTTATTAACTGCACCGAATCGGCTGCCATCTATGGCAATTAGTGAATTAGCAAACAGGTTCAGTTGCTTGCAAAGCATGACGAATTGCCGACAACACCCTTTGATGCCAAGGCTGTTATCTTTACGGAAATCTGCAATGGTCTTAAAGTCAGGCGCTAAGCGATTGAGCAACCATATTAATTCAAGATTACGATTAGCTTCGCGCTCTAATTTACGACTTGATTGAACCTTATTGAGATAGCCGTAGATATACAGCTTAAGCAGTATAGCTGGATGATACGCGGGCCTTCCTGTCGCTTGTGGTTTAGCTGATGAAAAGCCTAGATCGACTAAATTTAGTTCATTAACAAAAGCATCAATTACCCGAACTGGGCTGTCTTCTGAGATATATTCTTCGATTCGTGCAGGGAATAAAGTCGACTGGCTGCGTGATTCTCCTTCAATAAAGCGACTCATAGTTCAATTCCCTAACTTACTGAATTGATTATACCTTTTATGGTGTTTTCACACAGCCTGAGTATCCTACTGCCAGATTGAAAGTCAATGAATGGGCGCTTTTTGCCCAAAGCGGGAGTTCAATTATTCTGACATATTGAATCGATAAAAGCTCTATTAGGGTTTTCGATAAGCTAGAATCACTACAACACTATTATACAACTAGCAGCTCTAAATAGATGACCAACCTGTGTTCTAGGTTGATTTAATTGCACATATTAACAAGACAAAATTCGGACGGTCGCCATCCCTTAATTTTATCGAAACCGTAAGTTTCTGTTCAAATGTTCCCTTTAGTCTTAAAAATCTGTTTTTACGCCACCTTCTGATATTCGACGAGCGACGAAGTCATCCAGTTCGTCTTTTATGGATTCATCAAGCGCGGGTTTTTCATATTCCTGCAATGCTTGTTGATATAGTGTATTTGCTTTTTCATGTGCCTGAGGCGCTCCAGCTTCCTGCCAAGATTCATAATTACGCCAATCTGAAATTAGTGGAGCATAAAAAGCATTCTTATAACGCTCCTGAGTATGCTGAGTGCCAAAAAAATGCCCCCCTGGACCCACTTCAGCTATCGTATCAAGTGCAATCTCGCTGTCGTCAACTTTAATCGGTTGTAGGAACTGAGATACCATTTGCAGAAGATCTACGTCCAGTATGAATTTTTCAAACGATGCACATAAACCACCCTCCAGCCAACCAGCGCCATGCTTGAGTAAATTGCAACCGCCCGACATAGCACCCCATAGCGAAAATACGGATTCGTACGCCGCCTGTGCATCTACTGAGTTCGCTGCACAAACATTCGATGAGCGGTAGGGTAGTTCATATCGCCTCGCAAGTTGTCCTCCCGCGATGGCTGTTTTCATATATTCCGGCGTGCCAAAAGCAGGTGAGCCAGATCTCATATCAACGTTAGAGGTAAATCCACCGTACATAATGGGTGCGCCAGGATTGACGATCTGAGATAGGGTATAACCAGCTAGTGCTTCCGCATTCTGTTGTGTAAGCGCACCAGCCAAGGTAATAGGTGCCATTGCACCAGCCAGGGTAAACGGCGTCAAAATAATTAGCTGATTCCGTTTTGCCATCTCAATAATGCCCTCAAGCATGACGGTATCTAGCGCAAGAGGTGAATTGACATTAACGGTTGTCATCACACTGGTTTCGCGCTCAAATTGGTCTTGGTCGATACCACGACCGATCCGCACCATTTCCAGTGCGTCCAGTAGGCGATGCTTTTCGGTGGCATATCCTCGAAGTGGTTTATCAGTGAGTTGAATAAAATCTCGTGTACCCTCTAAATGACGAATAGAAGGGTGCCAGTCAATCGGCTCTACAGGGTAACCTCCAACGCAGCCGATGATATTAAAATATTGTGCTAGTTTGACAAATTTCCGGAAATCCTCAATATTTCCAGTGCGCCTGCCACCTTGCAAATCAGAGCAATTCGGTGCTGAACTTACAGTATCGAAGACGACGTGATTTCCACCAATGGTGATATTGTTTTGGGGGTTTCGTGCATGAACCACCACCTCTTTAGGGGCGAGGCCAATGCTTTGCTCTATCATATCGGGGTCGAACCGAATACGCGAACTGCCTTTTTCCAACATAGCACCTGCTTTGACCAGAATATCTCGTGCTTCGGGCAACAGCACGTCAATACCAGTATCACGCAACAAGCATAAAGAAGCTTGGTGGATGCTTTCTATTTCATCTTCAGACAGTACTGTTGCCGGAGTCATGGGATTGATTAGATGTTGCTTAGGAAGCTGATTTATACCCTGTGCATGGCTTTGTTTGTTATGGCGGCGTCCGCCTCTTCGTTCGGTTGACATACTTTTAGATATTGATTTATTACTGAGATTTGTTCGGAGTATTACAATAAAAAATGGGAAAATCTGTATAACAACGCATAGACAGAAAACTATGTCGCTATTTCACTGTTAACAGCAATGTGAAGTACCGTATGACCGATGTAGGTTGTTGTTAAACTATTTGTATAATATTGAGAACGAAGAAACCAAGTTAAACCTTGCCCTTGCTCAAACCGAGTCAGTCACGATTTACCTAATAATCTTATTCAGTACTATGATGCCATTAGTGACGCAATTGCGCGTAAGGCGGAGATTGTGGTATTCCCAGAGTTTTCTTTGCATGGCAGTCCAAAGCTAGCAACCATTCTTGATGTTGCGATAAATGATAAGCATGAGTATATCTAGGCACTGCCACAAAAGAGCACGGGTGTGATTAGCCTAGTAAGTGGGATAGAAGTGACGTTTGAGGGCCTGTTTTATAATACGGTGTACGCGTTAAAAGATGGTGAAACAGCGGAAAATCAATATTCCAACCTATGGACGTCTCAATGAGGGTGCGTATTTTGCCAGAGGTAAGCAACATACCAGGAGAGAGGTTAACTCGAATGGATACACAGCGAGCATTTTGACCTGTGCAGATAGTTGGAACCCGGCATTAGTGTATCTCTAAGGACTTTGTGGAAATCAACTGTTGTTATAGCCAGTGTCCACCGCGCGCAATTCTGTACGAGGGCGTTACGATAACATCGATGGCTGGCAAATAAACATACAACGCAATGCGATGACATGGGGCATGTTTGTAGTTATGGTTAATCGTGTAGGTGTAGACGAGGGCTTCAGCTTTTTTGGCCAACCCAGCGTGATTGATCCTTGTGGAAATAGCCTGTTCAAAATGGGGCATAGTGCTAAGATTCAGACGATTGAAATTGACTTTTCCGAGACAATTAAAACACGGTTTGATTTGCCCACATTAAGTGATGGTGAGGCTTTAACTATACAAATCTGATTAGTAGCCATTTCTAGGAGAGCAATGAAAGCTTGTATTAAGAGTCGTTATTTCTAATAACCTAGTCGTATTTTTTGACATCTTGTTAGCCCAAGTTTGCTCAAATAGAGTTTTCCTAAAACGTCACAATCACCATGTCATTTCCAACTAAATCTCCATATGTCATTATCGGTGCGGGTATTCATGGTTTAAGTACAGCCTATCATCTAGCACTTGAACTTAGTGCCCGCGGTAAAGGGTCCGGCAAAGACATTATTATATTGGATAAAAGCGGAACTGCAGCTGGTGCAACGGGCATTGCATGTGGTGTTATTCGAAATAATTACTTCCAGCCCGCAATGCGTGAATTAATGGCACATAGTGTAAGTGTCTGGGAAAGTGATCCGACAGCTTATAGCTATCACTCGGTAGGCTACATGCAGATTTCTTGTGAACATATGCATGAAGATGTAGCTTCCATTTACGAACAACAAAAGGCGATCAATTACGCCTCTAACTTTATTGAAGGTGAAAAAGACTGCACGACATATATGCGAGGATTATTTGATGACTGGCAGGCTAAAAACATAAGTTCTGTTTTGCATGAGATGCCGGGAGGATATGCTAATAACACAAAAGCAATGTATGCCCTTGCTGCCAAAGCTGAAGCAGAGGGAGTGCGTATAATTACCGGCGTGACAGTGACGGGGTTTGAAGAAGATACCCATAACACTATCCGAGCGGTAAATACCGATAAGGGCACGATTGAAACTGATTATGTGGTGATTGGAGCAGGGCCGTGGGCAAAGCAGTTCTGGGATATGCTCGATATGCCAAAAACAATCAGTATCAAGAACACGGATACGGGTCAGCTTACAGAAAATATCCCAATGTGGACCTACTGGTCGCTACAAGAAGGCACATTGGGAGTCGATCCAAAAATGCTTGTTACAAATGATGGCAAAATGCCTCCCGTTATTCATGTTGACACCGATGCGCCCTTGTACTCTCAATATGATCGCAGACTGATTACGGATAAACTGTGGGGGATTTATTATAAACCTGATTTTCATTTTGACGGCGTGCAAGGCGGGGCAGCTCCCTTTATTGTGGATAAAGATGCCGATGAGGTTGCGGTAGATCCTTACGGACCTGAATCGCCCGAATTTATTGTCGGAGAAGATTTTGCAGAAATGTGGGTATCTGCTCTCGCACATTGTCATAAACGCTTTGAAGGTACTCTGGGTAAATACAAAACCCATGAACCATCAGGCGGAATCGGAGCGTTTACGCCGGATAGCTTTCCCGTGTTTGACACCATTCGTGACAATTGCTATCTGGTCGCGGATTCCAACCATGGTTATAAAATGCTTGGAGTAGGCAAACTGGTTGCGGCCGATATTTGTGGTGAAACCCCACCCTTGTTAACACCTTTTCGATTCTCGCGTTACGCAGAAGGAAAACTTCATCCAGTTTCCAATAGCCCATTTCCGTGGAGCTAGGCTCTATGAAACGGATGCGCTTTCGCGCTATTGAATAGCTTGGCCCCATATAAAACTAAGCAAAAGAGTCAAGCCTGAGTGTGTCAAGTTGGTCTTGCGGTTGCTACTTATTGCGATCAGAACGTGGTGATAAACCGAATTCATCTCGATAGCACTTACTAAAATGCCCGAGTGAAGAAAATCCACAGACAATTGAAATTTCAGTAATCGATTTTTCGGTTTGCAACAATAATCTACGTGCAGCTTTTAAGCGTAAATCAATATAGTATCGATTGGGCGTTTTATTTGTATAACTGCGAAATAATCTTTCTAATTGTCGGCGGGAAATATCGACATAAGCAGCCAACTCGTCAATACTCAAAGGTTCTTCTATGTTCGTCGTCATGAGCGTTGCCACTTCGGTCAATTTAGGCTGAGATGTTCCTATTTCGTGGTGCAGAGGGATACACTGCTGATCTAATGTACCGCGCATGCGATCTAATACCAGTTCATCGCTAATTGACTGGACCAGCTTGTTCCCGTGTTCAAGCGAAACCAAATGTAGCATCATATCGATAGCAGTAACGCCACCCGCGCAGGTATAGCGATCCCGGTCAATTTCATATATTGAATTGCTAAACGATACTCTGGGGAACTCTTCACGTGAGGTTATAAGGTTGTCCCAGTGAATTGCGCATCGATAACCATCCAGCAAACCCGCTTTCGCTAGTAAATAAGAACCGGTACTCAATGCGCCTAACGGAACCCCCTTTTTCGTCAGTATCCTAAGCCAGTTTCCCAGTTCGGGTTGCCAAGCTTTCTGGATTTCAATTCCCCCACAAACAAATAAACCTGCAAAAGACATTGTAGGTGTCGCCGCGCGCTTAGGCGTAACCTCTAAACCGCAACTCGCAGATATGGATTCACCATTAAGGGTAACTGTCTCCCATGTATATAATTTTTCTCCTTGCAGGCGATTAGCCATACGCAAGGTTTCTATCGAAGAGGAATAAGGGACAAGCGGAAAGTCTGAAACAATTAGAAAACCAAAATGCTTGGGCTTAAATTGATCTACGTTGTGACACAATTCTCTCTGCATGGTTCTTTATTCAGCTGTACTTTAAATATATAGTAAAAGCTAAAGAAAAAGAAATACTCGTTAAATCTTAGCTAGGATTTTATAGGTTCTAATGTTTACACGATTAGCCGTAACATTCAGCTCAGTAATTTTTACCTCGTAACGGTTTTAACAAAAGTTGTTGATCGGGCAACGATTTTCCTTTCGGGAGCTAATTCCAAATTCGATCATTATGCGAGCACTTTACAACAAACAGTTCGGGCTATACTCTAAATATTATTCCAATAAAAAAAGCGCAATGGTGATTCACCATTGCGCTATCAGTACTAAATGTGTGAGTTTAGAGCTAGAGCATGCCCTTTGAGCTCAGAAATGCTTTTGCCACTTCCTGAGTTGATTTTTTATCGACATCCACTTCTGCATTTAAAGCTGCCATTGTGGCATCATCCAGTAAAGCAGACAACGTGTTTAGCTGCTCCGCTAAATCAGGATTTGCATCCAATGTTTCTTTGCGTACTGTTGGTGTTAGTGCATATGCTGGGAAAAAGTTTTTGGTATCTTGTAGTATTGTAAAATCGAAAGCAGGGACACGACCATCGGTCGCGAATACCAATCCAACATCAATCTGACTTTCGTTAAGTGCTTTATAAACTAGACCTGAATCCATTCGCTTCACATCAGAACGTGGAAACTCAAACCCATAGGCTTTTTGCAAAGGCTTTAATCCGTCATCACGCTTATAAAACTCGATGTTACAACCAAATGTAAGAGCTTCACCACCATTAAGCTTAATTGCTAGATCTTCAAGTGTTTTCAAGCCTTTACTATCAGCATCTGCGGCGCGAACTGCCAAAGCATACGTGTTATTCGCATTAGATTTATTCATCCAGACTATATTGTCCTCCGCATCTTTTAGTTTGACTGCTTCATATATCTCATCGCCTGACTGATTGTTAAAGGTGCTTTTATGGAAGGTTAGGAAAGCAGTTCCGGTATATTCCCAATACATATCAACTTGCTTGTTCTCAAGTGCTTCACGTACTAGCGACGTACCCATACCTGTTTTAAGCTCAGTCTCATAACCTTTGCTTTGCAGGAATTGTGATGTCATCTCGGCGACTAATAGTTGCTCGGTAAAGCCTTTACCGCCAATCGTAATCGACGCGGCTTGGGCACTGTATGCAGTTAGAGTGAAAGTGAAAGCCACTGCAACTGCTGCAGTGCTAATTGTTTTTAGTATGCTTATTGATTTCATAGTTATATCCTATTGTTAACGGTTTTATGTTGGTAGAAAATTTTATGTTGAAAAACGCTGAGGGTTAACGCCTTTTGGAACGAGCCAAAACTGAAGCTTTGACAATACAAAATCAGTCATAACAGCCAGAATCGCAACGGAAAGTGAGCCAATCAGCAATGAGTTAAAATCGTTCAATTGAATCCCAGTAAATATATATTCGCCCAAGCTATTAGCTGCGATAAGTGTAATCAAAGGGCTGGTCCCTACATTCAAAGCAAAACCAGTACGTATACCTGCACTGATAACGTATAACGCATTAGGAACCTGTACCTTCCAGAGTATCTGGTTATCAGTCATTCCTTGGCCACGTGCTGCCTCTATTAAGTAACCAGGCACTTCTAGAATGCCTTGATAGGTATTCTTCACCACGGGTAAAAGCGTAACGGTAACCAGACCAATAAAGGCAGATTTAAAGCCTATTCCTGTAGCGGTCATAATCAGCGCAAGTATGGCCAAGGTAGGAACAGCTGAAAGAATATTAAACCCTTGCATTAATGCATTAGCATAACGTTTAAACCAAGGGCGAGTCAGCAAAATGCCCGACACGATGCCGAGAACTGAAGCAAAAATTCCTGATGCAACAACAATGTAAATGTTTGCTTTTAACAAGTAGATCCAATCTTCACGGGTATCCATGAACTCATCAGCTAGGCCAGAAGATTGCGCATAAATACCGAAAGTAAAAGCCAATAGAACGAGCAACCACGGCAAGTAGCTTTTGCTTTTTTTGAATATTTCAATGACATAATCCATGACTAGACTATATTTTCATCGGTTTTGCGAGGCGTTTCACCCAGTAAACTGGCGATTGAATGTTGTGTCACATAACCAAGATATGCGCCTTTATCATCAACTACAGGTAACCAGTCGCTGGCGTGGGTATACATCAATGAGGCTGCTTCACGCAGACTATCCTTAGCATTGATCGTGCCTGGAATAGCGATCTGGTGTTCACCTACTACACCTCCCTTGCTGGCTAAGGCGATATCGGTATTGATATAGCCTCTGGCGCGCCCGCGCGGGCCTACCATTACGGCAATTCCTGAATTATTCTTCTCCATAAGCTTCGCGACTTCTTTTAGGTCGTCATCTGCTTTTACCGCCATTTGAATAGGTAGAATAGCTTCGGTCACATTAAATAGAGTTAGTAATTTGAGTGCTCTGTCTGCACCTACAAAGCTTTTAACAAAACTATTTGCCGGATTTGAAAGAACTTCTTGAGGCGAGTCACATTGCTCTAATATTCCATCACGGAATATTGCCACCTTATCACCCATCTTTACCGCTTCATCGATATCATGACTGACGAACAAAACTGTCTTTCCCAGTTCCGCGTTCATCTTTAAAAATTCGTCTTGAATGACTGCGCGGTTGATGGGATCAATGGCGCCAAAAGGCTCGTCCATTAACATCACTGGCGGGTCAGCCGCCAGGGCCCGGATCACACCGACACGCTGCTGTTGCCCGCCTGACAGCTCTCGCGGATAACGTTTCAAAAACAGATTCGGGTCTAGGTTGACCATGTCCATTAGCTCTGCGGCTCGTTTGCGACTCTTTGCACGGTTCATCTTTAGAAGGTCAGGAACGGCACATATATTGTCTTCAATAGTCATGTTCGGAAACAAGCCTATTTGCTGGATCACGTAGCCAATTTTACGACGTAAGCTGATTGGATCAAGATCGTCCGTATCCTCTCCATTTATGTAGATTTTTCCGGATGTTTTCGGAATTAGCTTGTTTACCATTTTCAGCGCTGTCGTTTTGCCACAACCACTTGGGCCAAGGAAAATACATATTTCTCCCTTAGCAACGTGCATATCAACGTTATTCGCAGCCACAACTGGCGGCTTGTCCGGCACTTCGAAATGTTTAGTTAACTTTTCGAGACGAATCATGATTCAGTACCTCTTAACCCTTTGGGCGTTATCAGATGCTGAATAAACAAAAACAGGTAATCTGCAATAATTGCGAGAATCGACACGGCTACCGCACCGACGATTAATTTTGCACTGTTGGTGCCGGTAATGCCTTCATTTATTATTGTCCCCAAGCCCCCAGCGCCTATGTAGACCGCGATGGTTGCTACCGCTATATTCATGACTACAGCCATACGAACTCCAGCCATAATCACGGGAATAGCAAGCGGGATTTCAACTTGGGATAGACGTTGCCAATCGCTCATGCCCATACCCCGTGCGGCCTCACGCATAGCTGGATCAATATTGTTAATCGCAGTGTAGGTGTTTCGGATAATTGGAAGCTGCGAGTATAAAAATATTGCAATGGCTGCAGGCCAAAACCCGATCCCTCTATCGACTATAGAAAGCAATGGAATCATTAGGCCAAACAGCGCTATTGATGGAATGGTTATGATGATTGAAGCAACGTAAAGTACAGCATTTGCTAACTTCTCATTCTTGGTAATCATGATGCCTAACGGTACCCCTGTTAATATCGCTGCGCCTACAGAAATGCTTACCAAGTATAGATGCTGTAACGTTAGCGAAATTATGGTTGTATAGTTGGTTACAACATAGCGAATAATGTCCTCCATTATTAATACTTAGCAGAGTGTGTTCGAGACAGAATGTGACGTTTTCGTTTCATAAAAATATAAAATTAGATAGTCGATATAGGGCTTTTAACTTTTCCTAATTTGAAATTGTAGAGAATTCACTAACGCATATCATTACAAAGCGCACATTACCTCCTTTTGCGGCGCAAATGAGTTTCCTTGCGACCAAAATTTCTTTTAATACGTCAACAGGTTCGTATTTGGCCAAGAAGGTCTATTTGGGGTCACTTACGGTAGAGGGCGAAAAACCACGTTAAGACTATTTTCATGCCTATGAAACGAAACTGGATTAAATGGTAACTCTTCCAAAAAAGCTTAACTTAAGGAATCAAAGGGTCAGACACGATTGATCGTATTTGTTAATTATGAGTACGCTAGAGTGATCTTATTATGTATCCAACTTTATTCATTTTGAGTGCAAGCTTTTAGCTTAGAGTAAATATGGGAAAAACCGAGTATATGGAAGTGTACTTTAAGTTGACCAAACAAGTTATATCCTTGTAGCTTGTTGACTTATATGACGAAATTGGTGGGGGTGGCGGGGATCATATAAGATGCTTAAGTGGTTGATAAATTATATTTATTGGTTCTGCGCTAATACCCTCATATATACCCACAAAACGAAATTTATAAGCATTTTCAGCAAGTTTTAGCTAGCTTCATAGTACTTGCTTAATCGTCAGTATATTCATTGCAAGATGAATCGAAGACTTTTTTTGATCGAGTTTGGATTCTGCAATGTAGACTAGGTCTAATTGTTGAGCGCTTTTTCAAGTTTTTGATGAGCAGCTTTTCTAGCGCTGTCGTTCATTTTATTCAAGTTTGCTAACTTCCAAGCAACCGCAGGGAGCTGTTCAGCATTAGGGAAATAGAACTTATTCCAATCGGCGTTGCCCTGTTTCACACTTAATAGAAACGATCTGTCAAAATCTGTCAATATTGCATGAACGCTGTTAATCAGTAGCTCCCTTGTTTTTTCTAGGTCTTGTAATGTGACGGAGATGCTTGTCATGGATTCAAATTCCTTTTCGAATACATTAGTGAGAGGTTTCCTATTTGGGTTAAGTATTTCAGCCATAGGGCGTGAGTGGCTGATTAAGTAGACTAAAAATGTGTTTTTAAGCGCTTCAGTTATTCCTTCATTTTCGAGTAATAATTTCACGTCAAACAAATCTCTTGGGTGCTGTCTGTCCAGGGCGGCGCACATTTTTCCCGCGTACAAATCATTAAAATCCAGCATATTGATTTCGGCAAAGCCAAACTGCGCCTCAACACTAGGCTTTACTATTTGCATGGTTGGCGGGTTTACGGTTTCGCGCAATACCGGCGTAGTTTCAATCTTGATTTGAGCTACTCTATTACTCACTAGCAATCGTGTAATAGTGTCCGATGCCTGTGGAGTTGAAACGGTAAGGCTTTGACGCCGCAATTCCCGCATAATTTCATGCATGGCATGGGTAATGTTGGCTGAACTTTCCTGAAATGAATCTTTATCAATATAGGTTAGGTCTATGTCAACCGATAGCCTCGGTAAATCTCGTACGAATAAGTTGATCGCTGTGCCACCTTTTAGCGCAAAACATGGCTGCTTCGCCACAGTTGGCAGCACGCTGATAAGCAATTGAACCTGCTTATAATAGATGCTGTTAGAGTCCATGGCTTGTTTGATCCTCCATTTCTCGAGGTACCGTTATTTGCCATTGATTGTTATATCGTCCACCTTGGATGATAGAGCGTTTGCCTGCACCTAAATCGATCTCATCCCATTTAACATGTTTTACCCATGCGTGGTTATGGCGCGTTGCAAGCCATCCAAATAAGCGTTTTGCCTTTACGTTGGGGCATAGGCCTAATAGTAAGTTGAGGCGGGCTGGGCTTAAATTTGCCATGCCTTCCAGCTGCCTGTCGATAGCAACTATATCAGTTTCGATTTTTGCTTCGATAAGCTGCTCAAACAAAGCCAGTTCAAGTGTGGCGATTTGTATTTCTCTATCCCACTGGCCGAATGACTGCCTGCGGAAAGCCGAATTTGGTAGTGCACTTAGCCAATTTTGTTTAGTTAAGTTGAACTGGACTGAAAGTGATTTATTTCTCAACCAGCCAGGCAATGCTTTATGGGAATATAGATGTATTGGCTTCTGTTGGTTGCTCATATCGACAAAGTGTTCCAAGCCAGCTTCGCGGATAGCTGAGGCGCCACCGACATGGGCTTCAAACCCCAGCTCAGGCAGTGATGCGACTAATTCCATCCAATCTAGGGCGTAATCATTATTGCGCTGGTACACGCCACGTGCGACGGTGACCAAGACGCCAGCGCGAAGGTAGTAGTCAACGTCTGGCCGAGATAGACCGTATGAATACAGAATCTTACGGTTTACTAAATAGCCAGGCTTTAATTTTTTCTTTAGATCAAACTTCATTTGTTTATAAAACTATAATTTTGCATAAATATATTTATGCATATAAATATAAATTTAAACTCTTGTCAATAGTTTTGTTTATGAATTGTTTCTTTTGCATAGGATTCTCTATGTAAAGATACTATTTTTTAAACTCTTTAGAGTCGAGTAACTACAACGCTGTTTAATCGATGGTCTAGGTTGTCCGGCTTCTATAGAAGAGGATCAAAAATTTAATTTGTCTACGTTATACCAACCTGCTAGTGCAGGCAAGGAGCCGAAACTGCTTGCAGTGTAAAGCCCAGGAGCAGGATGTGAGTCGGGACGTCTGGGAATCAAAGGGTCAGACACGATGGATCGTATTTGCTAATTATTAGTATGCTAGAGCGCTTTTATTATGAATCCAACTTTATTCATTTTGAGTGCGAACTCTTAGCATGGAGTAAATATGGGAAAATGGGGTATATGGAGATGTACCTGAGCTTGATCAAACAAGTTACATCCTTGTAACTTGTTGATTTATATGACGAGATTGGTGGAGGTGGCGGGGATCGAACCCGCGTCCGTCAGCCCTACACTCATCGGCGACTACATGCTTAGTCTATGCCTTAAGTTAACCCCTGCTACACCGATAGACTAGCGCCGCAGTGGCGAGCCTGCTTTAGTTTAACCCGCGCAGCACAGACAACATTGCGAGCGATTTCATCTTAAGTGACCTCCTGATGCCAAGTCAATGAACGAACCGGGCGGGAGGACTAGCATGCAATTAAGCTGCTAGTGCGTAGTTATCGTCGTTTGCAACTATAACAAGTTTACAGTTGGATTTACGAGGTACTCTGTCCCTCGACATGCTCCGATGGCTTCGCGACCAGCGTCAAAACCAGTCACCCCCATACAAAGGCATTATGGCGTTTTATTAAGATATTGCAAGCGAATAATCGGCGTTAAATTGCATAACGATGACGTAATAACGTTTGCTCTAGGTGGCGTCATCAGTCATATTTCAAGCTATGTTTATACTCAAAACCACATCATAAAATGCAGCCGCCTAGAGGGTTTCCAGTCGAAGAGTTTGAAATGCGTACTGAAAATGCGCAACGCCTTATGCGCGAGCAGCGCTTAGATGCTTTGTTATTGACTACCGAGCCCAATGTGCGCTATTTCAGCGGCTTTTTCAGCCAGTTTTGGCACAGTCCGACGCGGCCTTGGTTTTTGATTGTGCCGGCAAAAGGTAAGCCCATTGCGGTGATTCCAAGTATCGGCGAAGTGGGCATGAACAGCACTTGGGTTGAGGATATTCGCACATGGCCTGCGCCGCAACCTGAAGACGACGGCATGACTTTGCTTATTCAAGCGATGAAAGAGCAATTAGGTGAATTTGGACGTATTGGTATGAAACTTGGTCACCATAGCCAGTTACGCATGCCAGCTGCGCACTTTAAGCAACTCGGTGACGCGTTGCACGGCACAGAAATAGTTGACTGCACTCAATTGATAACGGATTTGCGCAATGTCAAATCAGCGCGAGAAGTGGCAAAGATTGAATATATTTGTCAGATGACATCAGATGCGTTTATCGACTTACCCAACAATATGCGCAGCGGAGAAACGGAACGTGAAATTTGCCGTAAAATGCGCATTGATTTATTACAGCGCGGAGCAGACGAAACGCCATTTATGGTCGCGGCGTCTGGAGCTGAAAGTTACAGTGATATTATTATGGGGCCTTTAGATAAGGTTTGTGAAGAGGGCGATATTCTCATTATCGACACCGGCACCTTATATGACGGTTATTTTTGCGACTTTGACCGTAATTGGGCGTTTGGGCACGCAACCGATGCGGCTAAAAAAGCCTATGAGGTGACTTACGCCGCAACGGACGCTGGTTTTGCGGCGGCTAAGCCCGGTGCGACTTGTGCAGATTTATATAACGCCATGTCTAAGGTGCTAATTGAAGGGGGCAGCCGAGGTAATAATATTGGTCGTGTGGGCCATGGCTTGGGAATTCAATTAACCGAAGGGCCATCTAACACGCCGACTGACCAAACCGTGCTTAAGCCCGGTTTTGTAATGACTTTAGAGCCAGGCATGGAGTTCGCGCCGGGTTGCCAGATGGTGCACGAAGAAAACATTGTGATTACAGAAGATGGTGCGCGTTGGCTAACTAAGCGCGCTGAGCCTGAACTCCCTATCATTCGTTAAGCTATTTTTATCTTTAAAACCCTAAATAGACCTGAGTATGACCGCCGAAATTTTATGGCAGCCTAGTAAGCAGCAGATAGAGCAAAGTTTGATAACAGACTTTATGCGCTTTGC
This sequence comes from Candidatus Poriferihabitaceae bacterium, assembly GCA_965237995.1. Lineage (GTDB taxonomy): Bacteria > Pseudomonadota > Gammaproteobacteria > Arenicellales > Poriferihabitantaceae > JAAELZ01. The sequence continues at coordinate 382,132 of CBDEGO010000004.1, read as the reverse complement.
ACAGCGTGAACATGGTGACAGCTTTGAAGACTATCATCAACTTTATGATTGGTCGGTTGAACATAAAGAGCAATTTTGGTCGTCACTTTGGGATTATGCGGGTGTTATTGGCGAAAAGGGGGAGCGAGTGTTGGTTGATGGTGACAACATTGAAAAAGCGGTTTGGTTTCCTGATGCAAGCCTCAATTTTGCTCAGAATTTATTGCGCCAAACAGGGAGCGCAACGGCGATTCACTTTAAAGCCGAAAACAAGCGACAGTATGAATTAAGTTATGACCAATTGAACCAGCAAGTTGCGGCGATTGCAGATTGGCTGCGTTCAGTTGGAGTAGAAAAGGGCGACCGCGTTGCCGCTTATATGCCTAATATTCCAGAAACGATAGTGGCTATGTTGGCTGCAACAAGTTTAGGTGCGATATGGACGTCCACTTCTCCAGATTTTGGAGAACAAAGTGTGATAGAGCGTTTTGGACAAACAACGCCTAAGGTTTTATTTACCGTTGACGGTTATTTTTACAATGGTAAGCGGGTAGACATTCGCAGCAAAGCGGCTGCGGTTGCCAACGCTATTTCTAGTATTGAGCACAGCGTGCAAATCCCTTTTATGGATGAAGGCCAGTCGCAATCAGATCACATGTTGAGTTGGAAGCAGTTGCTGGCAACGCATGATGGATCAAAATTGCAGTTTACCGCTTGTTCGTTTAATGACCCTTTGTATGTGCTGTATTCATCTGGGACAACTGGCCAACCTAAATGTATTACCCATAAAGTAGGCGGTGTATTGCTGCAACATTTAAAGGAGCATTTATTACACAGTGATGTAAGGCCTGGGGATAAAGTTTTTTATTTCACTACCTGTGGATGGATGATGTGGAATTGGCTGGTTTCAGCGCTGGCCGCTAAAGCAAGCGTAGTGCTGTACGATGGCTCGCCATTTTACCCAAGTGGTAATGTTTTATGGGATTATGCCGATGAAGTGGGGATTAGTTTATTGGGTACTTCGGCTAAGTACATAGATGCGCTGAAGAAGCGAAAATTTGATATCAAAAGCACGCATCAACTATCAGCGCTAAGAACCGTGTGCTCAACGGGGTCGGTGCTTGCACCGGAGAGCTTTCAGTACGTTTACGACAACATAAAACAAGATGTGTGTTTAGCATCCATTTCGGGGGGGACGGACATCGTTTCCTGCTTTGTGCTCGGCTGCCCGATATTGCCAGTACATAAAGGTGAGAGCCAATGTAGAGGTTTGGGTTTAGCCGTTGATGTATACGACGACGAAGGCAATAGTGTACGAAACCAAAAGGGAGAGTTGGTGTGTACGCAGACCTTTCCTTGTCAGCCGTGCTATTTTTGGGGGAATGAAGACGGACAAAAATATCACAATGCCTATTTCGCGGAGTATGAAAATAGATGGCACCATGGCGATTATGTTTCGCTGAATGACCACGGCGGCGTGACGATATATGGCCGGTCAGATGCGACCCTAAACCCTGGAGGTGTGCGTATCGGCACCGCGGAAATTTATCGCCATGTGGAACAACTCGATGAGGTGGTGGAAAGTATAGTCATTGGTCAAGAATGGGACAATGACGTGCGTGTGGTGTTATTTGTGGTGTTGCAAGAAGGGCTCACTTTAGATCGAACATTGATTGATACCATTCGTAACACCGTAGTGACCAAATGCACTCCACGTCATCGTCCGGCCAAAGTGATACAGGTAGCTGAAATACCTAGAACCAAGTCAGGGAAGATTGTGGAATTAGCGGTGCGAGAGACAGTCCACGGGCGACCAGTGAAAAATACGCACGCCTTGCTTAACCCCGAAGCGTTGGAACTATACGTTGATTTAGAGCAGTTAAGGTAACGCTAACTCGGTGTGTTGATCACAGAGCGTCGTGAGTTTATCTGTAACTTTTAATAGAGAATAGCTTGGTAGACAAGCAAAATAATTGAAGGGGGCTTACTTTGTCAGCGCGGTAAATACACTGGTCAGTCGCGCGGGCAGGGCTTCAACGTTATCAACAATGGTGTACTGATTTGCACCGAATATCTCAGCCACATAACGATCGGCCTTCGGGTCTAGCGTGACACAGTAGGTGCTTATGTTGCTGCCTCGCAGTTCTTCGACCGCTTTTTTGGTGTCCTGTCGTAAGGTTTCGGGGTCTTTTTCGTCAATATCTGAAGGGGCGCCGTCTGTAATTAGCAAGATAACTTTTTTATCTTCATTGGTTTGCGAAAGATGCGCGCCGCCGTGGCGTAGTGCAGCGCCCATCCGAGTGGAAAAGCTCCCTCGCATCGCGGCCATTCTTGCTTGAGTGGCTTCATCGTATTCTTGTTCAAAATCTTTGAATCTGAAATAGCGAACATCAGTTCGACCATCAGATGAAAAGCCATGAACAGCAAAATTATCCCCAATAGAGTCGATTGCCCACGATAGCAATCCAGCTGCCTCACGCGTCAGATCTAAAATACTTTTTGCTTCACGGTACCCCGGTTGGCCGCGCTTAGTGCCGTCTATGCGGTCGTTGGTCGATTGCGATAAGTCTAATAACAGCAAGATGCTGAAGTCGCGCTCGTGGTGGGTAATACGGATATTGATTTTGGGGTCTGGCATGATGCCGCGACGAATATCGATCATCGCCTTAATTGCCGCTTCAATATCAATTTGCTCGCCGTCCTCAAAACCGCGTTTTCGCACCAAGCCTTGTGGCTGCATCGCATCGATCAAATGGCGTAGTTGAGTGGCGACCCCTTTGTGTTGGCTAAGAATCCCTTGCATGATAGCTGGGTCGCCAACAGGTAATTCTCGCTCAACCACGGTTGCCCATTTGGGCCGCATTAATTCAAGCGCATAGTCCCATTCATTATAATAATGCTCAACCCCCGGCACTTGCTCGCTTAGGCTGGTTTCTTGATTGATTCCGAGTAATTCAAAAGGAATGGGTAGAGGCTCTTCATCTGGCTGGACATCCGTGCCGTCAGTGCCTTCTCCTTCTTGTGGGGCGGTTTTTTCTGAACCTGATGCACCGTCACGACTGCGCGACTCGTTGCTGTCATGAACATGATCGGCATCAATGAACTCACGTTCCTCAGGGGTGAAAGTCCATAAGTGTTTATGGTCAGTTCGATAGGGCAAGGGCATGCCTTCGAGTTCACGTAAAGATAAAATCGGCGCGCGTTTTTTTAACCAAAAATAAAACTCATCTCCCCACTTTTTTGCGACCTTTGTGTTGAGTTGCGCGTGCTTAAAGCAATGGTGTTGGTCCGCTAGGTCGTTGATGAAAGCGTGTTCATCTCGATATTGCTGATCAATCAACGCGTGGCCCATTCGCATACTTAAACCTAACATGCTTTCTGGTTTTATATTCGGGTCGCCGTGCTCGTTATAGTGTGTGAAGAAAGGTACCCACAATCTTGTTAAACCCGGAAACTGCGATATCGATATAGATTCTAATTGGGCGTCAACGAATAAGGCGATACAGTGTAACTGGGCTTGCGGCAGGTCATCCGCTAGTATTTGTTCAGCAACATACATCACATTTGCTGCTGCGTGTACGGCAGAGGCCATGTATAAATGCGCCCCATCGATGTCGCCTAAATCATCAAATGAATCTGGGAGTTTTATGTTGGCGTTTTCAATCGCTGGCCTAATAATACGTCGCCCTTTGCCTTCACCACTAATGGGTCGGAGATGAAACTGGCAATCCCACAATGCGCGCGTGTAGTAATGAAGTTTACGTTGCTGGTCTACGAATAGGCTGCCGCTACGCTCTTGCTGAAATAATGTTTTCGCTGGCTCAGATTCCAAACGAAAGTAAGCCAGTTGGCCGTAGTAATTTCCGCTGTAAGCCTGCGCGCCCCACAAAGCCCAATGCTGCAATCCACCAATACTTAGGTGGTCGAGTAAATAGTCTAAATTCTCTAAGAAAGGGTTCAGGCCGCTAGGCGCCTTTGTTGAAATATCGTTGCATAACCCTAGAAAGTTGGTGAAGGCCTGTAACGACCCCAAACGATTAGCCACAAGAGGTAGTTTTTGTATGAGCAATAGCACGACGCTGCGCGCAGCATTGGATAAATTGAGAATGCACGCAAGCACCTCAGTGAGCGCCTGTTCGCCCAGCTGCTCTGTTATAGCGGGTAGGGCTTCTGCGTATACCGTCGCAATTTCTTCACGTCTTGGGTCGGCTGCGAGTTGATCTATGGCGTCACGATAAATCACCCATGTTGGGGCTTCTAGCTTTTCAATCGCTGCACTTTGCGCGCGTTCGCGTCGTGCGATTAGGGATAGACTATCGCTTAATGAATGCCCTGCTTTTAATGGGTTTGAACTGACGGAAGCCATGTCTACGCAAGCGAGGGTGAGTTAATCATTGAAAATGGTGGTTTAGTTTAGCGCCCTAGTGACTATTCTGCTTCATTAGTCTTTGCTTTTCTCTGTCCCATTCGCGACGTTTAAGTGACTCGCGCTTGTCGTGTTGTTTTTTGCCTTTGCCGAGAGCAATTTTCGCTTTTACGTTGCCGCGCTTCCAAAATAAACTCAGTGGCACGATGGCATGGCCGTCAATTTTCACTGAACCAATGAGTTTGTCGATCTCCTTACGATTTAACAACAGTTTGCGTTCTCGTGTCGGGTTGGCAACCATGTGGGTTGAGGCTTGGGTTAAGGGTGAAAAGTGCGCACCATGTAAAAATAGCTCACCATTTTTGTGTATGACATAGCTCTCTTTCAACTGGCCACGACCTTCTCTTAGGCACTTGACCTCCCATCCCTGCAGCGCGACGCCTGCATCAAATTCTTCAACGATAAAGTAGTCATGCGTCGCTTTCTTGTTACGCACAATCGTACTACTGGTTGAGCTTTTGTTACTTTTTTTAGCCATTAATGTACGAGAATTGAGCCCGCGGAGTATACTCTGCTTTAGTGAGCAAGTTTAACCCAGATTATGTATAGCATTAACCGATCCGCCTTGGTCAATTTTAGCGCCCAGCAGATGTACCAATTAATCAATGATGTTGATGCTTATCAGGACTTTCTTCCGTGGTGCGGTGACTCAGAGGTGCTAGAGCAAGGCGATGATTCTATGATGGCGTCAGTGACAATCTCGTTTAAGGGCGTCAATAAAACCTTCACTACACGCAATACCCTGACGCCCTACTCTGAAGTGGCCATGCAATTAAAAGACGGCCCATTTAGCGAACTAGAAGGTGCATGGCAGTTTCAAGCGTTAGATAGCGAGGCCTGCAAAATAAGCTTAAGTTTAGAGTTTGGGTTTTCGAATCGCTTAGTCGGGGCGGTGATTGGCCCTGTGTTTTCGAAGATTGCAGACTCAATGGTTGAGTCATTTTGCCGTCGTGCTGAAGCCGTCTATCAATAGCAAAAAAGTGGCGTTTTAGCCGTGCCGCATCATACCGAAAAAGTCAAGGAGCGCCGCACGGCGCCTTCTATGCCGTTGAACTCGCAGTCGATTGACTACATTGGTTTGGCTTATGCGATTGGTGCAGCCGTGCTGTTTTCTTTTAAGCCGATCTTAGTCAAATTGGTGTATCAATACGATGTTCCAACGATGACGATGCTGGCGTGGCGCTCGATACTCGCTGCACCTATTTACTTACTGGTTGGTTTTTATCTATTGTATAAACACCATGAAGGTATGCAACTTATCTTGCGTAACAGGCGGCTTGCTTTTTCCGCAGGCGCTATCGGGGTGGTAGGTTACTACGGCGCGGCGTTTTTAGATTTGTACGGGTTGCAGTTTATTTCAGCCCAGCTAGAGCGGCTTATATTATTTACCTATCCGACTATTGTAGCCGTATTAGCGTGGGTGATTTTTCGGCGCAAGCTCACCATAAATAATTTGGCGGCCTTATTGGTTTCGTATATCGGTATAGCTGTTTTGTTCGTTAATGATTGGTCAACCGCAGGCAACCACATTGTTATTGGCTCAGTGGCGGTGTTTTTAGCCGCTATTTCGTTTGCACTTTACGTTGTGCTTGGAAAATCTATTATCGATAAAGTGGGAGGCAGGCCATTTACGGTTATTGCCATGCTGTGTAGCGGTGTTGTGATAATCATTCACTATATCGCGGTTTATCCGATGGCTAACTTAAGCATCCCAATGGAGCCTTGGTGGTTAATATTGTTGATGTCGGCATTGGCCACGGTGCTGCCTTCGTTTATGTTGGCAACGGCGATTGGTCGAATTGGACCAGATCAAGCCGCGATTACAGGCACACTAGGCCCAGTCGCTACGTCTATATTTGCAATATTTTTGCTCGGTGAAGCATTTGGTTTGCCGCACTTAATTAGCCTAGTCTGCGTTGTGGTGTCTGTGTTTATCATGCAGCGTAAACGCGAAAATTTACCGGTTTAACGGCTAGTAAACATAGCAATTACACGAGCTTTTCTACCTGTTCTTGCAAGTAATCGATTAGCCGTTCCGTGTTGACATGGTAATCGTTAAACATCACTGAACCGTCTGGCGCAATCAACACTAGCCAAGGGGTGCCGCCTGTGCGGTAGTTGGTCATGATGCTAGGACGGTCATGAGGGTAGAGTTGCCCGTCGTCGTGACCCATGATGATGGGTAGGTCGTAACGCAGCTGCATCTCACGGACTTTGTCTTGCGCGTTGCTACGAAAACCCTCGAAGGTGGTTTGCACGGCAATGGTTTGCACTTTGGGTTGGTTTTCAAAGGCACGAGTGACTTTCTGCAAAGTCGGGAAACCACGGCTATGGCAACCCGGGCACCAAGCTTGCCAGCATTTCATAAATACGAAATTACCGTGTTGCGCCGCAAGGCTAAACGTAGTTCCATTGCCTTCGCCGTCTATCCAATACGGTAACACTAATTCTGGGGCTGGCTGACCAACGATACCGTAATTGTGTGACTGGGCAGATGCCGTCGTGGTGAGGATGTTGCTAGTGGCAAGTGTTGCCAAGGCACCTTGAGTGAAGGTTCTTCTATTAATAGCCATGCTGAGCCAATGATTAATTCTTGAGAAAGTAGAACATGATAACGGTAATAAGTTCCTATTTAGCTGGAGTTTGCCAAGTTTCAACGTCTATATTGATCCTTTAAAAGCATCGCCATGGCCTATGAATAGTGACTTACTGTGCGTACAATACCCGCCTCGATTCCACTAGCTAAATTCCGTGACAGACCGCATAGCCACAATACAGCGTAACACCAGCGAGACCCAAATTGAAGTTACCATCAATTTGGATGGCTCAGGGCAAGCAGACTTTACCACCGGCGTGCCTTTTCTAGATCATATGCTAGATCAAATTGCACGCCATGGTTTGGTTGACTTGAAAGTCCATGCAGTTGGCGATTTGCAAATTGATTGCCACCATACCGTAGAGGACATCGGCATTACTTTAGGTCAAGCAGTCACAAAAGCGTTAGGTGACAAAAAAGGCTTGACCCGATACGGGCACGCTTATGTACCTTTGGACGAGGCATTAAGCCGTGTAGTGATCGATTTTTCCGGCAGACCCTTGTTAATTGAGGGTGTTAAATACACCAGCAAAAGTATTGGCTCTTTTGAAACTGAACTGGTGCACGAGTTCTTCCAAGGCTTTGCTAACCATGCCCTAGCGACGGTACATATTGATAACCTCAAAGGGCACAATTCTCATCATATCGTCGAGACTATTTTTAAGGCATTTGGCCGCGCATTTAGAATGGCGGCCACTGTTGACCCACGTGTTGGCGGTGCCATTCCTTCAACTAAAGGCGCGCTATAACGCCTGCTTAGTATGAATACAATTGCCGTTTTGGATCTCGGCACCGGAAACCTACACTCGGTTGCAAAAGCAGTTGAGTACGTTGCCGCTGACCACAAAGTGATTATCTCTAACGATCCGCAAGTGATATCGTCTGCGCAACGTGTGGTATTGCCTGGCCAAGGAGCCATCGGTACTTGGATGTCGCAGGTAAATGAAGGTGGTTTACGCCGCGTGATTGATGACATGATTGCCACTAAGCCAGTATTGGGCATTTGCGTTGGCATGCAAGCTTTATTCGATGCTAGTGAAGAAGATAACCAAACCTCTGCATTAGGGCTGATATCTGGGCAAGTCACTCGCTTTCCTGATGACATGCGCGCGGATGGTTTTGCGTTGAAAGTTCCCCAAATGGGTTGGAATCAAGTACAACAATCACAGTCGCACACTTTATGGAAAGGCATTGAAGATGGTGCGCGCTTTTACTACGCCAACAGCTATTTTGGTCGTTGTGATAATGAGCAAAATATAATGGCGACGAGTGAATACGGCGTTGAGTTCACGGCGGCAGTGGCTAAAGACAATTTGTTTGCCGTGCAGTTTCACCCTGAGAAAAGCCAAAAGGCAGGCCTACAATTATTGCGTAATTTTATTGATTGGCAACCCTAGCATTTCCGTTATTTCTAATAAAAAGTAAAGTCAGACTATGTTACTTATTCCCGCTATTGACCTCATTGATGGGCAAGCCGTACGTCTGCGGCAAGGAGATTATAGCGACTCTACCGTATTTTCACCGGATCCTGTGTCGGTAGCCGACCGCTGGGTGAGTGAAGGCGCGCGGCGTTTGCATATCGTCGATTTAGACGGAGCGAAGGTGGGGGAGCCTATCAACGCTGAAATCGTTAAACTGATTTGTGCGAAACACCCTGACTTACCAGTACAAATTGGTGGCGGCATTCGTAACCGAGAAACCGTTAAAGCCTATTTAGATGCGGGGGTCAGCTACGTTATTATCGGCACTAAGGCGGTGGATAATCCGTCGTTTATTAGTGCGCTGTGCGAGGAATTCGGCGGCGAACATATCATCGTTGGTTTGGACGCTAAAGGCGATAAAGTGGCAACACAAGGCTGGTTGACTGAAACGAATCTGGGCTTGGTTGATTTAGCAAAACAGTTTGAAAATAACGGCATTAGTGCAATTATTTATACTGACATCGCGCGTGACGGCATGATGCAAGGCGCGAACGCCAGTAATACATACCGCTTGGCGCAGGCGGTTTCAATTCCAGTGATCGCTGCAGGTGGGGTACACCAATTAACCGACCTAGAGCAATTAGCCACTGACACTAAAGGCCTATTAGCCGGGGCCATTACTGGCCGTGCTATATACGAAGGCTCGCTTGATTTTGCGCAAGGGCAAGCCCTACTAGATTCTTTAGCAAAAGGAAACGACTGATGGGGTTGGCGCGGCGCATTATTCCTTGCTTAGATGTCGACGCAGGTCGTGTAGTCAAAGGGATAAAGTTTGTGGATATCCGGGATGCTGGCGACCCAGTCGAGGTAGCCAAGCGGTATGATGAACAAGGCGCTGACGAAATTACTTTTTTGGACATTACTGCCAGTTCTGACGAACGCAGAACCATGGCGGAAATGGTTGAACAAGTCGCAAAACAGGTGTTTATTCCCTTAACTGTTGGTGGCGGCATCCGAGAGTTGGATGATATTCACCGCATGTTGCGCGCTGGGGCTGATAAGGTGGGGGTCAATACAACCGCGGTGTTTCATCCGGAATTCATCACCGAGGCAAGTAAGCATTTTGGTAACCAATGTATTGTTGTCTCAATCGATGCTAAAACCGCCTCAAGTGAGGATGAAGCCCCGCGTTGGGAAATTTTCACTCACGGTGGTCGCAAGCCAACGGGTATCGATGCGGTCGAATGGGCTAAGAAAATGCAAGATAACGGGGCGGGTGAGATTTTATTAACCAGCATGGATAAAGACGGCACTAAAAGTGGTTTTAACTTAGGCTTAACGCGCGCGGTGGTCGATGCTGTTAGCATTCCAGTGATCGCTTCAGGCGGAGTTGGTGATCTTGATCATTTGGTGGATGGTGTAAAAGTGGGCGGCGCAGATGCGGTGCTGGCCGCCAGTATTTTTCATTTTGGCGAGTACACCATTGGGCAAGCTAAACTGGCGATGCAGCAAGCAGGGATAGAGGTGCGTCTGTGATCAATCAATCACCTAGTACCGATTGGCTTGAGCAGATTAAGTGGACCGAGCAAGGCTTGGTGCCAGCGATTGCGCAAGAGGTCAATACCGGGCAAGTGCTGATGATGGCTTGGATGAACCGTGAAGCCTTGCAGTTGACTATCGAGGAGCAGCGCGCGATTTATTACTCACGTTCTCGTAAAAAATTGTGGCGTAAAGGCGAAGAGTCCGGGCACGTTCAGGTGCTTAAAGACTTACGCCTAGATTGCGATAATGATGTAATCTTAATGCAGGTCGAGCAACTTGGTGGTATCGCTTGCCATACTGGACGTCATCATTGTTTTTTTCAACAATTGGTCGACGGTGAGTGGACGGATGTTGAAAAAATCGTCAAAAGCAGTGAACAAATATACGGTTTGAATAAAGATGACTGATTCTATTTTAAAGCAATTAGACGAAGTGATTGAAGAGCGTAAATCACACAATGCAGAAGACTCTTATGTCGCATCGCTGTTCGCAAGCGGGCTTGAAAAAATTCAAAAGAAAGTCGGTGAGGAAGCCATCGAAGCCATCTTGGCGGCTGAAAATGGGTGTGATAAATCACTAATTTCTGAAGTTTCGGACTTGTGGTTTCACAGTTTGGTCTTACTTTCTAGTAGAGGTTTGAGCTCGCAAGACGTATTAGAAGAGCTTGAACGACGCTTTGGTTTATCTGGTTTAGAAGAGAAAGCGTCAAGACAATAAAGTCTACATTGTTGTCGTTTAATGTCTGATTGTGGCCTTGGGGACATAACGGTAAAATTCGGCAAAGTTAAATATTAAAGAGGTAGAGATATGGGTTTAGGTGGAATTAGTGTTTGGCAGCTATTGATTGTTTTAGTTATCGTGGTTTTGATTTTCGGAACCAAGAAACTTAAAAACATGGGCGGCGATATCGGCGGTGCAGTGAAAAACTTCAAAACTGCGGTTAAAGAAGAAAAGGAAGAAATAGCCGACAATGCTGAAAAAGCAGCAGATGAAGTGGTTGAAGAAGCCACAGAAGTGGCTAAAGAAACGGCTGATAAAGTATAAACTTGCAGCGATTTAAACCATTGAGTGCATAGGTTTAGCCCTAAACTGAAAGCTTAGCTATGATTACTGATATAGGTTTTTCAGAAATGGCCATCATCGGCGTCATGGCGTTGATCGTGCTGGGGCCCGAACGGTTGCCAGGCGCTGCTCGGGCGACTGGCAAATGGGTTGGTAAAGCGCGCCGCATGATGGCGGATATGAAACGCGATATTAAGGCCGAACTTGATGAATCTGAAATGCAGACGCTTAAAAACGTAGGCAAAGATATCAAAGAAGCTGGTGAGGCGCTTAAGTCTCAAGTTGAATCCGCGGATACGGAGTTAACGGCTGGTCTCAAGAAAGAAACTTCGGTGATGGATTCTGCTATCGCGGATGCCTTAGGTAAAGAAAAGCCAGCTACTGCACCAGTAAGCAAGAAAGCTTCAGCTAAAAAAGCGACCAGTAAGAAGACCGTAGCCAAAAAAACAAGTGCCAAGATAACAAAAAAGGCACCGGCTAAAAAAGCGGCAACCGTAGCTAAGGCCAAAGTAACCAAGAAAACTGCAGTAAAGAAAAAGGTAGCTAAGAAGAAAGTGGCAAAAAAAGCCGCTTCTAAAACGTCTGCTAGTAGCTGAATCACTAGCTTGTAAGCACACAGCGAGATGATGATTAAGAACGACTCCCATGGCAATTAGACAGGCAGAAGAAGGCTCGTTGTTATCGCACTTATTAGAGCTGCGCGATCGTATGTTGCGTATTGTGTCGGTGATTGGTTTACTGTTTTTGCCCTGTGCTTTTTTTGCGAGCGAGCTATACGAATTTATCGCTAAACCGCTGATGAGTTCTTTGCCTCAAGGCAATTCGATGATCGCGACTGAGCCGCACGCACCTTTTTTCGTGCCATTTAAATTTGCAATCGCAGTCGCTGTTGCACTGTCCATTCCGCACACTTTATATCAGTTGTGGGCTTTTGTTGCGCCTGGTCTATACCGGCATGAAAAACGCTTGGCTTACCCTTTGTTGGTATCGAGCACAGTGTTGTTTTATTTGGGCGTAGCCTTCGCTTATTTCGTGGTATTTCCGTTGATATTTAGCTTCTTTGCTAAAGTCATTCCCGAAGGGGTATTGATGATGACCGATATCGGTTCTTATCTAGGTTTTGTGATAAAGCTATTCTTTGCTTTTGGCCTAGCGTTTGAAGTTCCCATTGCCACGGTTATTATCATCAAAATGGGCATGACTACGCGTGAGAAGTTAGCGGAAAAAAGACCTTATATCATCATCGCCGCCTTTGTCTTGGGGATGCTATTGACGCCGCCTGATATTTTTTCGCAGACCTTACTCGCTATTCCAGTTTGGCTGTTATTTGAGCTTGGTCTATACGCCTCAAAGTTCGTGAAAGCCGATGATACGGAAAAAGAAGATGCTGAAGATGAGTTTGATATTGATGAAGAAATGGAATCTGCTGAAAAACAAATGTCTTCGCTCGACTCTGATACCGATCCAGAAGCAGAGCCAGGGCCATAAAAGTTAGTATCGATTAGTCGGGTAATGTCTCCCCATCCCGTCAACGCTTAGCGAACCTATTCAGAGTGCTATGGTCGAATAGCTTTCTGTAATTGTACCTTTCTTCGATGACTAAATTCATACGTGTTTCGCTACTGGCTTGTTGTGTGTGTTTGAGTAGTGTTGGCCCGTTATCGGCAGCTGAAGCAAGCCGCGAACAAGTGCAAGCAACGCCTATTGCTAATCAATTGGCTGATAACCCTTCGCCCTATCTAGCCTTACATGGGAATGACCCTGTTGCTTGGCAGGCATGGGGGCCAGAAGTGCTAGCGCGCGCAAAAGAAGAAAATAAGCCTCTGTTTATCTCTAGCGGGTATTTTTCTTGTCATTGGTGTCATGTCATGCAGGCTGAAAGCTATCAGCATGAAGATGTTGCTAAGCTATTAAACGACTTTTTCATTCCAATAAAGATTGACCGTGAATTAGAGTCAGCGCTTGATGGTCGTTTAATGAACTACGCTCAAGCCACGCTCAAACGCGGTGGTTGGCCGTTAAACGTATTTATGTCCCCTGATGGGCTTCCTTTATATGCTGTGCTGTATCAGCCCCAACCGCAGTTTCAAGGTATTTTGCTCAAATTAGTCGAAGCGTGGAGCAAACAGAGCGCAAAAATACGTGAATTGGCCTTACAAGAAAAGGAACTGGCACGTTTTCCTGATGCAGAGCCGAAGTTAGATGCGGTGGATGTCAACAACTTTGTCGATAATGCAGTGAATCAGATAATGCGCCGAGCAGATGGCTTACAAGGCGGGTTTGGAGAAACTAATAAATTTCCTTCAGCGCCGCAATTGCAGTTTTTATTGCAACAGCAACAACAGTTTAACAGTAAGTCGATTGATGAATTTATGCGGCTTACTTTAGATGCTATGGCGCTTCATGGCATGATGGACCAACTTAGCGGCGGCTTTTTTCGTTATAGCGTTGATCCGAGTTGGGAAATACCTCATTTTGAAAAAATGCTGTACGACAACGCGAATTTAGCCAGCTTATACTTAAACGCAGGTACGGTTTTGCAAGAGCCAAGTTATACCGCTGTTGCACGGCGTACGCTCGATTTCATGATGGATGAGATGGCGGGCCCCGATGGGGCGCTAGTCGCTGCGTTCTCGGCGGTTGATAATGAAGGGGTTGAAGGCGGGCACTATCTATGGACGCAAGATGAACTGAGTTCAATACTGACCGCAGATGAACTTCAGGTCTTTAACGCCGCTTGGAATATGGACAGACCGAATGAGTTGGAGGCTGGCAATCATGTTCGTAGTTTAATGTCACTTGATGAAGTTGCAAAAAACATCGATTCTCAAGCTGACAGCGTTCGAAACTTGTTAATTAGTGCGCAGCAAAAGGTGTTGGCCGCGCGTGCTAAGCGCATATTGCCCGTTGATGATAAATTCTTAGCAGGGTGGAACGGCTTGGCGCTCACGGCGTTTTCTGAAGCAGCCATGAAACTGAACGATGAACGCTATAAGCAGCAAGCGCAGCGCATAGAGCAATTTTTGATGAATCAGCTATGGGATGGTGAGACACTTACTCGGGGTATCGCTAAAGGGCAAAAGGTGGGTAGTGCCGCGATAGAAGACTATGCTTACGTCGCACAAGGTTTACTCGCATTTGCAAAGTTAAGCGGTAACACAAAACACTATCAACAAGCCACAGCGGTATTTGAACAAGGCTGGCAACGTTTTTATAAAAACAACGCCTGGAGTGCGGCAGATGGTTCATTGCTACCAGCAGAAGATGGTGAAGAAATAATGACCGAGGCCTCAAGTGCTTCCCCCGCTGCGGTGTTGATCAATACCGGGTTAGAGTTGGCCAATTATCTCGGAGATACCGCATCGGCAAAAACCTTGCGCTTACGGTCTTTATCTGCCTTGAATCGGGGCTACGCGCGAGTACAACAAGGAGGGTTTTGGTATGCCACGCAACTTGCTGCAATGCATAATGCAGTCACTACGCCGTAATTGACATCGAAACTGTTTAAATAGAGGTTGAGATAACAACGCCATTGGTTAGACTATCGGCATTCAAATTCTAACTCTAGCTATGCGCACCTCACAATATTTTCTAGCGACCTTAAAGGAAACCCCTGCCGATGCGGAGGTGATTAGCCACCAATTAATGTTGCGAGCAGGGATGATCCGCAGAGTCGCAGCGGGCGTATACAATTGGCTACCGCTAGGTTTACGCGTTTTACGCAAAGTAGAAGCCATTGTGCGTGAAGAAATGGACAAAGCAGGGGCCCTGGAACTGGTTATGCCGGTAGTACAGCCTGCAGAGCTTTGGCAAGAATCAGGCCGCTGGGAGCAGTATGGCCCTGAGTTGTGCCGGCTCAATGATCGCCATGGGCGCGATTTTTGCTTAGGCCCAACTCACGAAGAAATTATCACGACCATTGCAAAAAACGAAATACGCAGTTACCGCGATTTACCTAAAAACCTATATCAAGTTCAGACCAAGTTTCGAGATGAAGTACGGCCACGATTTGGAGTGATGCGTAGCCGTGAATTTATCATGAAAGACGCTTATTCGTTTGATATCGATCGCGAAGCGTCGCAAGCGAGTTATAACGCAATGTGTGCGGCGTATACGCAAATCTTTACGCGTTTTGGATTAACGTTTCGGGCGGTACAAGCGGACTCAGGCAGTATCGGCGGCGATGCTTCGCACGAGTTCCACGTATTAGCTGAGTCAGGGGAGGATGCCATTGCTTTTTCAACCGATTCAGATTTTGCGGCTAATGTAGAATTAGCGCAAGCGATACCAAGCTTATCTGAGCGTGCAGCGCCTACCGAGGAAATGCGCTTGGTTGATACGCCAAATACTAAAACCATCGCTGCTCTTGTCGACAACTTCGACATGGCGATTGACAAAACCATTAAAACCTTGATTGTAAAAGCCTCTGATGACATAGACAGCGGTCTCGTCGCTTTGCTAGTACGCGGTGACCGAGACTTAAACCCAATTAAGGCTGAAAAGTGCCTAGAAGTGGCTACTCCACTGTGTTTTGCTGATGAAGGCGAAATCCGTTCAGCCATAGGTGCAGGCCCAGGTTCATTGGGTGTGATTAACATGCCGATGCCAATTATCGCCGATTCGGAAGTAGCCTTAATGAGTGATTTCGGCGTAGGCGCCAATATCGAAGATAAACACTACTTCGGTATTAACTGGGGTAGAGATGCGGATGAACCACAAGTAGCTGACTTGCGTAGTGTGGTCGAGGGCGACGCCAGCCCTTGCGGTAAGGGTACATTAGAAATTAAACGCGGCATCGAAGTAGGCCATGTTTTTCAATTGGGTAAAAAGTACAGTGAGGCAATGAACGCAACGGTACTCGATCAAAATGGCAAAGCACAACATATGGAGATGGGGTGTTACGGCATTGGCATTACGCGTGTAGTCGCGGCAACCATCGAGCAAAACCACGATGACAGAGGCATTATCTGGCCCGATACTTTAGCGCCGTTTAAAGTGGCGATAGTGGCTATTGGCTACCAAAAGTCTGAAGCGGTTAAAGCCGTTGCCGATAAATTGTATGAAGAATTGCTAGAAGCAGGCGTAGAGGTATTGCTAGATGATCGTAAAGAGCGCCCTGGCGTGATGTTTGCTGATATGGAGTTGATTGGTATTCCTCACCGCGTGGTGGTGGGCGACCGCGCATTGGAACAAGGAGTGCTGGAATATAAGCATCGTGCGGCGGGTGAAAGCGAGCAATGGCCCGCTGAGGAAGTGTTGCAACGGTTAGTTAATAGTATCTAATTGAGCAACAGCGTTATTCGCTTCTAAATAGATGGTGTTTCGCAGGAAGCGGTCAAATGGTTTGTGGTTTAATTAGTTAACTAATTTCAGCATTATTAGGGCGTAACTTGCCGATCGCATTTGAACGTGCTTTAAAAAGTGCAGCTGGAATGTCTTGAGGTGTATGGGTTTGCTTGACTATTTGTTCAGCATTCACTGATTTAGCAGCCGAGAAATAATCTTTAAGTAGCGCGGTTTGGTTATATGGCTTGTTCCGCAGGTCTCCACCGCGACCTTGCGCGTCCGCCTGGCAGCATAAAGCGAATAGCTCTAATTGTTGCGGCTTGCGAAAAGCATCGAGCCGTTGCAGTAACTTAAGTACTGTATCCGGCCGTAGTTGGGCCAATGTGTGCATTAACAGATGGTCACGGCATACCGCGACCGCCAATTGTTGCACTTTTTTTGGTAATCGATAGCGCTTGCATAGCTGCTCAACAGGTTTTATACCGCGTTGTTCATGCATACGATGGCTAGGCCATTCATTTTGAGGCGTGAGTGCTTTGCCTAAGTCGTGGATCAGCACTGCGAAAATGGCGGTGGGACAATTAGTCAATTCGCGTGCTCTATCCACTGCCATCATCGTATGAACACCGCAGTCGATTTCGGGGTGATAATCAGCCCGTTGCGGTATGCCGAATAAACTATCCACTTCGGGCAGCAGTGTCTTGAGTGCGCCGCACTGTCTTAGTACCTCAAAAAAGACTGATGGCTTTTCGGTGCATAGCGCACGTTCAATTTCTTGCCATACGCGTTCTGTGGTCAGCGCATTGAGTTCTCCGGAATTAACCATTTGCTTCAATAACGCTTGCGTCTCGTTGGCGATACTAAAACCTAAGGGTGCAAAACGTGCGGCGAAGCGGGCGATACGCAAAACGCGTAACGGGTCTTCGCGAAAAGCGGGTGAGACATGCCGCAGTATTTTTGCATTTAAGTCAGCCATACCGCCGTGTGGGTCAATTAAGTTGCCGGCTTTATCTTGTGCGATGGCGTTGATCGTTAAGTCTCTGCGTGATAAATCTTGCTCTAAAGAAACGCTTTTATCTGCATAAATATCAAAACCTTTATAACCGACAGCCACCTTGCGTTCGGTACGTGCTAAGGCGTATTCTTCCTGCGTTTTAGGATGTAGGAAAACGGGAAAGGTTTTACCGACTGGCCGAAAGCCTTGTTCGGTCATCTCTTGGGGTGTGCTGCCAACGACAACCCAGTCACGTTCAGTCACTTCTAAACCCAGCAGAGCGTCTCTTACAGCGCCGCCAACTAAATATCGTTTGAATGAGTTTGAATTTGTCAAAAGTATTAGAAATGAAATTTTTACGTCAACTTATTATAAATAGCGTGCTTGTGTGCCTTATGCTGGGGAGCTTAGTGGGTTGTGAAAGTGTCAGCTACTATTCCCAAGCAGTACGCGGGCATAGCCAGATTATATTCAATCAGCAAGATATAAACGAATTAATCGCAGATACAAATACCGAACAGTCGCTAAAACGGCAACTCCAATTAAGTCAAAATGCGTTGCATTTCGCGCGTCAATCGCTAGGCTTGCCAAAAAATCATAGTTATTCTAAATATGTAGATACAGGCCGAGATTATGTGGTTTGGAATGTGGTGGCGACGCCTCGCTTTTCAGTGGAGGCGGTTGAACACTGCTTTCCAGTAGCGGGCTGCGTTAGTTATCGCGGCTATTATAGTCTAGATGATGCGCGAGACTATGCGCGTAGGCTTAAACAACTGAGTTACGATGTTTATATCGGTGGGGTGAGTGCATACTCCACCTTGGGTTGGTTTAGTGACCCCTTGTTGAATACCATGCTCAAGGGCGAAGATACTAACCTAGTCGCCACGCTCATCCATGAAATCACTCATCAACAAACCTATGTAAAAGATGACACCGCATTTAACGAATCGTTCGCAACGGCAGTCGAACAGCTGGGGTTAAAATTATGGCTGCTTGACAATAATCAAGCAACCATTTGGCAGCGACATCGCGATGAACAAGCGGCGAATAAGCAGGTAGTAGATTTAATTTTGCGGCATCGAGCATTAATCGCTGAGGCTTACAAAGTCTCAGAAGGGGCGTCTGAGCCTACTTTACAACAACTAAAAGAGAGATTGTTTGCAGTGTTAAAAGCAGACTTTGCGCGTTTACGCCAGCGGCTAGATTACCCTAATTTCGACAATTGGTTTAAGAGTGATTTAAACAATGCCTCATTGGTGCTATTTGCAGATTACAATCGTTGGGTCCCCGCATTTAAGCAGTTACGTGCTCAAAGTGGTTCATGGGCCGAGTTCTATGCCAAGGTGCAGCAGCTTGCTGACTTAGATCGCATCGCACGTGATGAACGCTTACAAGAGTTAAACCAACCAAGTCATGACGCAGATGCATTTTAAAGGCGCACAATCACAAGCAAAATCCGCGTTAGATAGGCCTTTGCTTGGCATTGGCTTTATGCTGCTCGGTATGTCAATTATGCCGGTACTCGATATTTGCGCTAAATTACTTAGCGACTCAATGCCGGTTATGCAGGTGACGTGGGCGCGGTTTTTCTTTCATATGGTTTGCTTGCTGCTGATCCTTACCGTTACCGGTCAAACATGGTGGCGGTTGCCTAACAACCCAATGATGCAAGTAGCACGAGGTGCTATGCTATTGACGGCAACGCTCAGTTTTTTCTATGCCATTAAATTTAACCCCATCCCCAATGCCTTAGCGATGCTATTTGTATCGCCTTTGGTGGTGACTTTGCTGTCACCGCTGATTTTAGGTGAAATGTTTGGGTTGCGCCGTTTTATCGCGACGGTAGTCGGTTTTTTAGGTGTTATCGTCGTGCTACAACCCAATAGTGAAGCGTTCACACCCAGTATTCTTTTTGCCTTAATTTCAGGGTTCGGGTACGCCGCTTATATTCTAATTACGCGCAAACTGTCGGCAGATAAAACGCCTTTACTTACTTTGTTTTACACTGCGGTGGTGGGGGTAGTGGTACTTTCGCCTGTAATGCCTGCTATTTGGGTACAACCTGACTTGAAAGCTTGGGGTTTGATGGCGCTGATGGGGGCGGTCGCGGCGTTAGGCCATTATATGGTGATCTTGGCTTGCCAGTACGCAGAAGCCTCGGTGGTATCGCCCTATAACTACTTTGAAATAGTTGGTGCGGTTTTTCTCAGCTATGTCATCTTTGGCTATTTCCCAGCGCTCAATGTTTGGATAGGAGTGGCGATTATTTGTGCCTCGGGAATCTATATCTCTTTTAGAGAGATGCGGAACACGAAATAGCCAGTCATGTTCCGCAGTGTATTTAAGTATGTTAATCGCTCGCGTTAGCGTTGAATTCAACCATGCGTGTGATGGAACGGGCGGCTTCGTTGCGTACATCTTCG
This sequence comes from Candidatus Poriferihabitaceae bacterium, assembly GCA_965237995.1. Taxonomy (GTDB): domain Bacteria; phylum Pseudomonadota; class Gammaproteobacteria; order Arenicellales; family Poriferihabitantaceae; genus JAAELZ01. The sequence continues at coordinate 362,403 of CBDEGO010000004.1, read as the reverse complement.
TCGACTAGAATTTCGTTGTTGCCAGTTAACAACACCTTATTTAAGCGCTGTAAATCATTCATCTTCATCCAAGGACACTCTGCACAACTTTCGCAGGTGGCGCCTTCTCCAGCGGTTGGGGCGGGAATGAATGTCTTATTCGGCGCAACTTGGCTCATTCTGTGGAAGATGCCTCGTTCTGTAGCAACGATAAATGTATCAGCCTCTAAATCACGCGCAGCATTAATAATTTGTGTGGTCGAACCTACGACGTCTGCTAGTTCAATCACTGGGCCAGGAGATTCGGGGTGAACCAATACTTTGGCGGCGGGCTTCGCTTTCATTAGCTCTTCAAGTGCCACGGCTTTGAAGTCCTCATGCACGATGCACGACCCTTCCCACATCACCATATCAGCGCCCGTCATTTTTTTTACGTAGCCGCCTAGGAACTTGTCAGGCGCCCACAATACTTTCTCGCCTTTGTCTGCTAGGTGCTTGACTAAGTCTAGCGCAATAGATGAAGTCACCACCCAATCAGCACGGGCTTTGACGGCAGCGCTGGTGTTTGCGTAAACCACCACAGTGCGATCAGGGTGTTTGTCACAAAACGCGTTAAATTCCTCTATCGGGCAGGCTAAATCAAGTGAGCATTCTGCGTCAGTCTCAACCATTAAAATGCGTTTTTCAGGGCTAAGAATTTTGGCGGTTTCTCCCATAAACCGAACGCCCGCTACGATGACCGTGTCGGCGCTGCTACTTAAACCAAAACGCGCCATTTCAAGTGAGTCTCCAACAAAACCGCCTGATTCTTCAGCTAAGTCTTGCAACTCGCTATCGACATAATAGTGCGCGACTAATACCGCATTTTGCTCTTTAAGCAATGCTTTGATAGATTTAATCAGTTTGTTCTGCTGGCTTTCATCTAACGAGACGCCGCGTGCTTGTTCGGCAGAAGCTGCTAAGGCGCGGATCTGTTCTTGTGCAGACTCTGGGGCAGTAATGTTTAAGCTCATGAAAACCTCTATAAGTAATGAGTTTGTTTGTTTTGGTTTATGGGGGTGGGCGGCTAAATTTCAATTGAAATTGGGCGCATGCGGTTTTCGCGCAACGCTAACCTTAAAGCTTTATTTTGCTTTCTGTGCCGTCTCGTAGCCGCTGAATGTTTGCGCTATGGCGCCAAAACAAACAACCCGCTAGCACTGCCGCCAATACAATATAGGCCGGTTCGGGGTAGATGAAAGCAAATAAAATGGGCGCGCAGGCAGCAGCTACTAGCGCTGATAAAGATGATATTCGCGTTAATAACGCAGCCGCGAGCCAGACTAAAATAATCATCCCCGATATTTTTACACTGATTCCGAAAAACACGCCAATGGCAGTCGCAACGCCCTTCCCGCCTTTAAATCCGAAATAAAGTGGGTAAAGGTGGCCGATAAAGGCGCAAAAACCAACGACTGCGATTAATGTGGCGCTGTTGGTGTAAGCGCTCGCGATAAGTACTGGGATGGTGCCTTTAAGAATATCGCCAACTAGGGTCAGTAGTGCAGCCAGTTTGCTGCCAGACCGTAGTACATTAGTGGCGCCTGGGTTGCCCGAACCCATTTGTCTTGGGTCGGTTAACCCCATTAGTTTAGAGACAATAATGGCGCTTGAAATTGAACCAACTAGATATCCCATTAAAGGTAAGCAGATGAGTAGTAAAAATTTGATCATTTAGTCTAAACTAGAGCGTTGAACTTCTATTTTACTCGAGCGTATGGACATTATCTATCTTCATGATCTAGCAATAGATTGCGTCATAGGCGCATGGGATTGGGAACGTGAAATCACTCAAACGGTGTATGTTGATCTCGACATGGCATTTGATGTCTCGGTGCCGGGGCGCAGTGACGAGCTTAAAGATACCTTAAGTTATAAAGACGTATCTAAAGCGGTATCTAGCTTAGTGGTAGCGCGCAAATTCATTTTAGTAGAAGCGATGGCGGAAGAGATTGCAGATTTGCTAATGGGTGAATTTGCTGTTCCTTGGTGTCGCGTGCGTATAAACAAAAAAGGGGCGGTGAGTGACGCGGTAGACGTAGGCGTTATTATCGAGCGCGGGCAACGCTAATGCAGCAAGTGGTGTTAAGTTTGGGGAGTAATATCGACAAGGAAAGGAATATTCGTTACGGTGTGCAGCAATTGGCTGAGCACTTTAGTTCGATGGTTATTTCTCCGGTTTATCTGGCGCAATCAGTTGGGTTTGATGGGCCAGATTTTCTTAACTTAGTGGTAGCCGTGCAAACAGACTTGAATGTAGAGGACGCATTAACAACGATTCATGCTATAGAAGCGGGCGCTGGGCGCTTACGCGGCGAGAAATCATATGGCAGTCGAGTCTTAGATATCGACATTTTGTTGTTTGGCGAACAAAATTTAAGCGACCAAGGGCGCAATATTCCGCGAGATGAAATCGAAACTGCGGCTTATGTATTAAAGCCGCTGCTAGATATTTTGCCTGACGGGGTGCACCCCATTACTAAACAGACCTACGCGCAGCTTTGGCAGAGCTTTGAGCAAGGGGCGGGTGATTTGCAACAAATAGATTTCGATTTAAAGCTTCCCTAATGGCATTTGATATAAAACCGCTGATAGAACCAGCGTTGCGCCGAATGGGGGTGAGTGTCAAGGCTGATCAACTTGAGCAATTAACCACTTATTTGCAATTGCTAGACAAGGCGCGCAAAAAAATAAATTTGGTGTCGGTTGATCAACCGCAAAAACTGATCACACACCATTTGAATGATTCCTTAAGTGTGTTGCCTTATTTGCGCGGAGAACAAGTGCTGGACTTTGGCACCGGCGCTGGATTTCCGGGCTTGCCATTGGCTTGTGTTAATGCAGGACGCCATTACACTTTGTTGGATAGTCGCTCTAGGCGTATTGAATTTCTGACCTATGTTTGTCAAATTGCAGGTATCAATAATGTTGGCTTGGCTGCGCAGCGCGTTCAAGACATCATTGGGCCGAATGATGCAAAAATAAAATCGCTTGAACCACAATCATTAGGGTCAGCGCCGGTGAAATTTGATACTCTCACAGCTAGAGCGGTGGCGCCGCTGCAAGATTTAATTTCAATGGTTGCGCACCTAACAGACTCTGGGTCTCGACTGATCGCAATGAAAGGTCAAAACCCAGAAGCAGAAGTGAATAAACTAAATATAGAACGGCCGCATACCTTAACTATTGAGCGTGTCAGCCTGCCAGATTTAGATGACCAGCGTCATCTAGTGATAATCGATTTTACCTAATGACTCATATTATTTCGGTCACCAACCAAAAGGGGGGTGTTGCCAAAACAACAACCGCAGTGAATTTAGCGGCGGCATTTGCTAAAAGTAGGTTTACTACTTTGTTAGTTGATATCGACCCGCAAGGCAACGCCAGCGTTAGCAGCGGCGTGAGTATTGCTAAATTACAGGCAGGTACTTATGAAGTGTTGCTCGGGTCTTTAGATGTCAAAGAAGCGATTGTGGCATCTCATAATGGGTACGATATTTTGCCAACCAGCCCTGATTTAGCCGGCGCGCAAGTTGAGTTGCACGAACTTGAGCAGCACGACTTACGCTTAAAAAATGCGCTTGCCAAAGTTGCCGATCAATATGATGTAATTTTGATTGATACACCGCCATCTTTGAATGTGCTGACTATCAACGCACTAGCGGCTTCGACGGGTGTGTTGATTCCGGTGCAGTGTGAATACTTTGCCTTAGAGGGTTTAAGTGGTTTGATTACGACGTTAGCCATGGTGCGTAAATCGTTAAATCCAGAGCTGGAGATTATTGGCGTGGTGCAAACGATGTACGATGGGCGCAATTCATTAACTATCGAAGTCTCAAGGCAGCTGAAAAAACACTTTCAGGAAAAGGTGTTTAAAACGTTAATTCCGCGTAACATTCGTCTGGCTGAGGCGCCCAGTCATGGCGTTTCAGTGATCGATTATGATCCAAGTTGTAGAGGCGCTCAGGCTTATGTGGCCTTAGCGCAAGAAATGATAGATAAACACAAATTAACTTATGGCAAAAGCTAAAAAAGCGAGACTAGGGCGTGGTTTAGATGCGCTGTTGGGCGATCCATCGGTCGCAACAGAAGAATCAATGGCCCAAGAAGCCACGCGTGGTGATCAAGTAGATGTATTCAAAAACCTACCCGTAGAGTATTTGCAACGCGGTAAATATCAGCCGCGTAGCTTGATGGACGAAAGCGCACTGGAAGAGCTTGCTGCATCGATTTCTACTCAAGGTGTTATACAGCCTATTTTGGTGCGTGAACTCAAGGCCGACCAATATGAAATTGTAGCGGGAGAGCGGCGTTGGCGTGCAGCGCAATTGGCGGGCTTGGCGCAAGTGCCGGTGATTATTCGTCAGATAGAAGATGAAGTTGCGGTTGCTGCTGCTTTGATCGAAAATATTCAGCGTGAAGACTTAAGTGCCTTGGAGGAGGCGCGGGGTATTGACCGTTTAATCAAAGAATTCGGCGCAACGCACCAGCAGGCTGCTGATAGCATCGGTCGGTCGCGAACTGCGGTGACTAACTTGCTTCGTTTGTTATCGCTGTCTGCCGCGGTGCAAGACTTACTAGAGCAAAAGCTATTTGAAATGGGCCATGCCCGCGCACTACTCGCAGTGCCGGAAAATGAACAATTGGCTGTGGCAAAAACCATCATTAAAGAAAAAATGTCGGTACGCCAAGCTGAGCTTTGGGTAAAAAGGCACTTAGAATATGAGCCTAGTGCAGCCAAGGCTGAGCAACAAAGCCCAGACATTGTTGATTTGCAAGAAGAGTTGTCTAATGCCTTAGGTGCACAGGTTAACGTGCAAGATAGGCAAGGCAAGGGTAAGTTGGTGATTAGCTATCATTCTTTAGCGCAGCTTGATGGAATTATAGAGAAGTTAAAGGCGTAGATTTTGTAGTTGTTGACTAGGCCAGAACTGACCATTTCAAACTTTCTTGTGAAATAAGCAAATGTTGTCAGCTATTCGACTTAATTACTACTATAAAAGCGTTGACCCTATAGGCGCAGGTTCCTATAATCGCCTCCCCCTAAAGCTGGCATGACAGATAGATTGTCGCGCTGTTTTAAGCAAGTGGTCGTTGCGCAAGCTGGTTTAGGGTTAGTAGGCTCATTGCTCTGCGTTTTTTTCGTAAGTAATGTGATGGCCTTAAGTGTGTTGTTCGGTACACTTATCGCTATTGTGAATACAGCACTGTCGAAGCGAGGTGTTCGTAAATCAAGTGAAATTGCGTATCAAAACCCTGGGGCAAGTATGGCCCCGATAGTGGTCAGTTGGTTGCAGCGCTTGGTTTTATTTTGTGTCTCAATTGTCGCAGGGCTTAAACTCTTTGCGTTGTTACCAATTGGGTTTGTTGGCGGGTTTGCCTTATCGCAACTTGGCTATCTTGCGTGCGAGATGAAATAATTACTTATATAACGGCTTGGGTTCGAGCTTTAAAATAGATAGTTACAGAAAATATGGCTTCTGAAGGTACATTAACCACTAAAGGGTATATCTCTCATCACCTGACTAACCTTACCTATGGTCGTCACGCTGATGGCAGCTGGGGTATTGCGCACAGTGCAGATGAAATAAAAGAAATGGGCTTCATGGCTATCCACTTAGATACCATGTTCTGGTCTATCTTAATGGGCGCCATTTTCTTGTTCGTTTTTAAGCGTGTTGCAGACAACGTGGTTGCAGGCGTACCAGGTGGCTTACAAGGCTTCGTTGAAATGGTCATTGAGTTTATCGACGAGAATGTCCGGACCTCATTTACCGCAAAGAACGATTTAGTGGCGCCGTTGGCGTTAACACTGTTCTGCTGGATTTTCCTGATGAACTTCATGGATTTAATACCCGTAGACGTTATTCCTTACTTTGCTGAGCACGTGTTAGGCATTCCGTACATGAAGGTGGTGCCAAGCACCGACCCGAATGCTACTTTTGCTATGGCGATCGGCGTTTTCTTGTTAACGCTGTATTACAGCGTGAAAATCAAGGGTGTGGGCGGTTTTGCAAAAGAGCTCACCATGATGCCATTTGAAGCAAAGAACCCAATTTTAAAAATACTATTCATTCCAGTTAACTTTTTGTTGGAAGGTGTTTCATTAATTGCTAAGCCAATCTCGCACTCGTTGCGTTTATTCGGTAACATGTATGCGGGTGAGGTCATCTTTATCCTTATCGCTATTATGTTCTCGGGCGGCTTATCAGCCTTAGCGATCGCGGGCGGCGGCTTGCAATTTGTTTGGGCCGTATTCCATATCCTTATTATTACCCTTCAGGCCTTCATCTTTATGGTGTTGACTATCGTGTATCTTGATATGGCGCATTCGCACCACTAAACATGTTTTTATCTAGAACTTAACGACTCTAAAATAAAGACACGAAAGACTTAAACTTTACTTTTTTATTAACATTTAAATTCAATACCGGAGATTAAAATGGAAAACGCATTACTATATATCGCAGGCGCTCTAATGATGGGCTTAGGTGCAATCGGCGCGGCCGTAGGCATTGGTATGTTAGGTGGTCGCTTTTTAGAAGGCGCTGCTCGTCAACCAGAGCTGTTGCCTATGTTACGTACTCAGTTCTTCATCGTGATGGGTCTTGTAGACGCGGTACCTATGATTGCAGTAGGTGTTGCCATGTATGTATTATTTGCCGTCGCTGCTTAATTTAATTCTTTAAATCTTGCCGACGTATTCGTGGGCTTGTGATTTAAAACTAAACAGGTAGACAAATGAACATTAACGCAACTCTTATTGGCCAGCTGATCACTTTTGTGTTTTTCGTTTGGTTTAGCAAGAAGTATGTTTGGACACCCATCATCAATGCACTAGCTGAACGTCGCACTACAATTGCGGATGGTTTGGCAGCCGCTGATAAAGGCCAAGCTGCGCAAGCAGAAGGCGAAAAAGCAGCAGCGAAACTCGTTGAAGAAGCTAAAGGTCAAGCTGGCGAAATTTTGAACAAGGCTGAAAAGCGAAGCTCAGAAATCGTCGAAGAAGCTAAAGATACTGCTAAAGTTGAAGGTGAGCGTATTGTGGTCGCCGCTCGTGCAGAGATCGACACCGAGGTAAGCAAAGCGAAAGAAGGCTTGCGCGCTCAGGTGAGCGAGTTGGCGGTTGCTGGCGCTAAGCAAATTCTTAAGCGCGAAGTTGACGCTAAATCACACGCTGACTTGCTAGATGATCTAGCAGCTAAGTTATAAAACTAGGTTGAGTCAATGTCAGATTTAAGCCACATCGCCAGACCTTACGCAAAAGCGGTATTTGATTTGGCGCGCGACGCTAAAGACTATTCAACTTGGTCTGAACAACTTGCTCTATTAGCTGCGATCGCTAGTGATGGTGATTTATTGAGCGCTATACAAAACCCTGCGGTTTCAAAGGAGCAACAAGTGGAGCTATTTGTTTCAGTAGCGGGTGACAAGTTAAATGCTGAAGGCCAGAACTTGGTCAAGTTGTTAGCGCAAAATGATCGCCTTAATATTCTGGCGAGCATGAACGAGCAGTTTATTGAACTGCGCGATGAAGCGGAGCAAGTGATTGAAGCGCAATTGGTCACCGCGACTAAAATAGATGCTAAGCAAAAATCTTCTTTTGAAGAGGCATTGTCTAAGCGCTTAGGTAAGCAAATAAAGTTAGAAGCGTCCGTTGATGAAGAAATCATTGGCGGCGCGGTGGTTCGCGCTGGAGACTGGGTTGTAGATGGCTCAGTGAAAGCGCAATTACAAAAATTGGTTGGAGCCATTAGTTCCTAACAGACCGACACGAACGAATTATATTTTAGGAAATAGAAGATATGTCTATTCAATTAAATCCATCTGAAATCAGTGATCTGATTAAAGAGCGAATTAAGAATTTTGAGACCAGTGCTGAAGCTAAAACACAAGGCACTATTGTGATGCTAACCGACGGCATCGCGCGTATCCATGGTCTATCTCAAGCAATGCAAGGCGAAATGTTAGAGTTTCCGGGCGAGACTTTCGGCCTTGCTCTTAACTTAGAGCAAGATTCTGTTGGTGCGGTAATCTTAGGTGATTACAAGCATTTATCGGAAGGTGATACGGTAAAGTGCACAGGTCGTATTTTGGAAGTCCCCGTTGGTCGTGGTCTTCTTGGTCGTGTAGTTAACGCGCTTGGCCAACCGATTGATGGTAAAGGCCCAATTGAAGCAGATGGCACGTCGCCTATTGAGAAGGTAGCGCCAGGTGTTATTGAGCGCCAATCAGTTGACCAGCCTGTACAAACAGGTTTGAAGTCAGTTGACGCGATGGTGCCAATAGGCCGAGGTCAGCGCGAATTGATCATCGGTGACCGTCAGACGGGTAAGACAGCGGTAGCGATCGACGCCATCATCAACCAGGCTAGCACAGGGATCAAGTGTATCTATGTAGCCATCGGTCAGAAAGCCTCCAGTATCGCAGGCGTGGTACGTAAGCTCGAAGAACACGGTGCGTTAGAAAACACCATCATCGTTGCGGCTTCTGCGTCTAATTCAGCGGCGGAACAGTTCATTGCACCGTATGCAGGCTGCTCAATGGGCGAATATTTTCGTGATCGCGGTGAAGATGCGCTAATCATTTATGATGACTTAACCAAGCAAGCTTGGGCTTATCGCCAAGTATCATTATTATTACGTCGTCCTCCAGGTCGTGAAGCCTATCCAGGTGACGTATTTTATTTGCACTCACGCCTATTGGAGCGTGCAGCACGGGTAAACGTTGATTATGTTGAGAAGTTTACCGGCGGTGAAGTAAAAGGCAAAACGGGGTCATTGACTGCATTGCCTATTATCGAAACGCAAGCGGGTGACGTGTCTGCGTTCGTACCTACAAACGTAATTTCGATTACTGATGGTCAGATTTTCCTTGAAACTGACTTATTTAATGCAGGTATTCGTCCAGCGATCAACGCCGGCTTGTCGGTATCTCGCGTAGGTGGTTCAGCGCAAACCAAAATTATTAAGAAGTTAGGTGGCGGTATTCGTCTAGCCTTAGCTCAGTATCGCGAGCTAGCGGCGTTCTCACAGTTCGCGTCTGACCTTGACGAAGCAACACGTGCTCAGCTATCTCGCGGACAACGCGCGGTAGAACTCATGAAGCAGAATCAATACGCACCAATGTCGGTTGCTGAAATGGCGCTATCGCTTTTTGCTATCAACGAAGGTTTCTTCGACGGCACTGAAGTAAACGATGTTGTTAAGTACGAAGCGGCGATGCAATCTTATGTTAAATCTAATCATGGTGATTTAATTGACTCGATTAACGAGAACGAAAACTATGACGATGATGTGGCAGCGAGCTTAACGGCGGCGCTTGAAGATTTTCAAAAGAACGGGTCGGTTTAACTCTGCGATTCTGACGAGAATAAGTTATGGCTAACGCAAAAGAAGTACGTACTCAGATAAAGAGCATCCAAGGTACACGTAAAATTACTAAAGCAATGGAAATGGTTGCTGCTAGTAAAATGCGTCGCGCTAAGGATCGTATGACTGCGGCTCGGCCTTATGCTGAAAAGATTGCATCTGTCGTTGCCCATATGGCGCAAGCGAATTCAGAATACAATCACCCTTATTTAAAGGAGCGTGAGGTAAAGCGCGTCGGTTATATCATTGTTTCTAGTGACCGCGGTTTATGCGGTGGCTTGAACATCAACGTATTTCGTCGTGCAGTCACTCAAATGAGTGAGTGGCAAGACAACAACGTTGAGATTGATTTATCGTTAATCGGTAATAAAGCCTTGAGTTTTTTCAAACGCTTCAATGCCAATATCGTTTCTGAAGCGACGCAATTAGGTGATGCACCACAGGTTGAAGAAATCTTAGGTGCGGTCAAGGTGATGATGGATGCGTACTTGGACGGCAAAATTGACCGTCTATTTGTTGTAAGTAATGAGTTCGTAAATACCATGACGCAAAGCCCTAAAACGGTGCAGTTGATTCCAGTTCAGAATATAGAAGATGAAGAGCGTAAGCATCACTGGGATTACATCTACGAGCCTGAAGCGAAGCCTTTGATTGATGTCACCATGAATCGATACATTGAGTCATTAGTCTACAAAGCGGTCGTCGAGAATGCGGCTTGTGAGCAATCTGCTCGAATGGTGGCAATGAAAGCGGCTACCGATAATGCAGGTAATCTGATTGGCGATTTGGAGCTTGTTTATAACAAAGCGCGCCAAGCGGCGATTACCCAAGAGTTGTCAGAAATTGTTAGTGGTGCGGCGGCTGTATAAGCACGCATTGGTTTAAAGAATTAATTTTAATTACGAGGAAGTTTTCGAGCTATGAGTTCCGGAAATATTGTTGAAGTAATCGGTGCGGTTGTGGACGTTCAGTTTCCGCGAGACGCAATTCCTAAAGTTTATGATGCCTTAGTGGTCGATTCAAAAGAATTAACCATGGAAGTGCAGCAGCAAATGGGTGACGGTGTGGTACGTTGTATTGCAATGGGCTCCTCAGAAGGCTTACAGCGTGGCTTAGAAGTCAGTAGTACCGGCGCGCCCATTTCTGTGCCCGTTGGCCAAGCTACACTAGGCCGTATCATGGACGTTTTAGGACGTCCAATCGATGAAGTAGGCCCTGTTGAAGCAGAAGTTAAAATGCCTATTCACCGCGCAGCACCTACTTATGAAGAGCAATCAGCGAGTGTCGAGCTTCTTGAAACAGGGATTAAAGTTATCGACTTGATCATGCCTATCTCTAAAGGCGGCAAGATCGGCCTATTCGGTGGTGCGGGTGTTGGTAAAACAGTGACCTTGATGGAGTTAATTAATAACATCGCTGTAGCTGGTGGCGGTTTGTCCGTATTCGCCGGTGTGGGTGAACGAACTCGCGAAGGTAACGACTTTTACCACGAAATGACAGAAGCGGGCGTTATCGATAAGGTGGCGCTGGTTTACGGTCAAATGAACGAGCCTCCTGGTAACCGTTTGCGTGTAGCGTTAACCGGTTTGACGATGGCGGAGTACTTCCGCGATGAAGGTCGTGACGTACTATTATTCGTTGATAACATCTACCGCTATACATTAGCGGGAACAGAGGTATCAGCGCTACTTGGTCGTATGCCATCAGCGGTAGGTTATCAGCCTACACTGGCTGACGAAATGGGTGCATTGCAAGAGCGTATCACATCAACTAAAAAGGGTTCGATTACCTCATTCCAAGCGGTATACGTACCTGCGGACGATTTAACTGACCCATCACCCGCCACGACCTTTGCTCACTTGGATGCGACACTCGTATTATCGCGTCAAATTGCAGAATTGGGTATTTACCCAGCGGTAGATCCACTGGATTCGACTTCTCGAATCCTTGATCCACTAGTCATTGGTGAAGATCATTACAATACGGCGCGTGCAGTACAGGGCACGTTGCAGAAGTATAAAGAGCTTCAAGACATTATCGCTATTTTAGGTATGGATGAATTGTCTGAAGAAGACAAGCTGGCAGTAGGCCGAGCGCGTAAGATTCAGCGTTTCCTATCTCAGCCGTTTACTGTGGCGCAAGTGTTCACGGGTGCTGAAGGTAAATACGTATCATTGAAAGACACCTTAGCGGGCTTTAAAGCGATTGTTAACGGCGACTATGATGATTTACCCGAGCAAGCGTTCTACATGGTTGGCGGTATTGATGAAGCGCTTGAAAAAGCAAAAGGTATGCAATAGAGGTCATTATGGCTACTATTCAAGTTGAAATCGTCAGTGCTGAAGAGCAAATTTGGTCTGGAGAAGGCACCATGGTGTTTGCTCCGGGTGCCATGGGTGAGCTAGGCATTGCGCCTCGTCACACGCCATTGGTGACGCAGCTTAATCCTGGCGATGTAAGAGTACAAACTGAAAATGGTGAAGAGGAGTTTTTCTTTATTTCAGGCGGTATCCTTGAAGTGCAGCCTGATTTGGTAACGGTTTTATCTGATACTGCGATTCGTGCAGATGACTTGGATGAAGCCAAAGCGATTGAAGCGCAGAAACGTGCTGAAGAAGCGGTAAAAGACCAAAACACAGAAATGGATTATGCTCGCGCTAAAGCAGAGCTTGCGCAAATCACTGCGCAATTACGTTCTATCGAGAAGATAAAACAATTAAGAAAACGCTAGGCTAGTTTTTGGGCCTAGCTCTTTCTCCCCCACCTTTGTCACTTTGAACGCGTGTCCACTAATACTGTTCATAGAGGTCAGTTTGTTTCTTTTACCTACGCGATAAAAGATATAACCGGAAAAATTATGGAGCTATCGGACGTGCCGACGTCCTATGTTCATGGAAGATACACCGAGATATTCCCTCAAGTAGTCAAAGCTTTAGAAGGCAAAACGGTCGACGATAAAATCGCTGTACCTATTAAGGCTTTAGAAGCATTTGGTGCGCATGATGAAGCGTTAACGTTTAGTGATGATATCGAGAACGCGCCTCCAGAGATGCGATACGTTGGGGCAACAATGGATATGCAAAATGACAAAGGCGATATTAAAACCTTTCGCGTAAGTAAAATAAAGGACGGGAAAATCACATTGGACTGTAATCATGTTTTAGCGGGCAAGGACTTAATTTTTGATGTGACCATTAAAGAAGTGCGCCCACCTAACGCGTTAGAGTTGGCAAATTTACCCCCGCCAAGCTTTGATGACTAATCAAAGTTCTTTGTTGAATATTGCCAAAGCGATAACTTAATTAAAAATAATCTTAGCTCGATGGTGCATTTAGAGTGCCAAATTACATTGGGGTAAACTCAGCAGGTTATCTGGCTCTATGGAGCTTTATGTTTTTTAGTTAAACTCTAACGGTGCAATATTTTGTGATCGTGTGAAACGGGCGTCGCTATTTAGCTGAATAGTGCGTGATAGTTTGAATTAGAAGCTTAACGACTTAAAATAAGGTTTGATATCTGTTAAGCATTTCAGCTACTATTTCCATGCAAACGATTTTCTAAGCCTAAGCGCCATAGAAATTGTTTAACAACTGAATTAGCGCAATGCAAAGTGACTACGCATAACAGTTACATACGAGACTAATTCGACCAATCAGATAGTTTTTATTGTTGATAAGGGGTTTAGCCTTCTTTAAACGATTACATTCTGTGAATAAAGCTATTTAGCTTAACCATAACTAACGAGGAGTTTTGAAATGAGTAAAAAACTAAATAAAGATATCTCTAGAAGAAAGGTCCTGAAGGGGTCGGTTGCAGCAGGTGCAACCATTGCAGCGCCATGGGTGATTAACTCAAAGGCATTGGCGTCTTCTGGTGAATTAAATGTTTTAATGTGGTCTGACTACTTATCGGCGGGCTTTTTTAAAGCGTTTGAAGATAAAACGGGTATCAAGATCAATTTTACAGGGATAGGCTCTAACGAAGAAATCATCAATAAGATGAAGGCTTCTAAAGGTCGCGGGATTGATATTTGCAGCCCAACCAATATGCGTTCTCCTCAATGGTCTGAATTAGGCTTATTAGCGCCATTTGACTACGGCAAAATCGCGACTATCGATAATGTTAATCCAGCGATGCTTAAAGTAGGTAGCGAAGAATGGGATTTCGGTGGTAAAGGTTCGCACTGGTTACCACTTATTTGGGGCACAGAAGGGGTTGCTTGGCGTACTGATCAATGGACACCACCACGCGATGGCGAAATTCCTAGTTACGGTGATATCTGGCAAGATGACGTTAAAGGCCAAACTATGATGCGTGTTCATTCAGGCATGTTAGGTGCGGGTTTGTATTTGGAAACTACCGGTGTACTTGATCCAGGTGCGATGAAAGCGGCTTATGATGATGAAGCAACGATGCGTAAGACATGGCAAGTTGTGACTGATTTCTGTGTGAAAAACAAAGCACAGGTTAAGCTGTTCTGGAATGACGCTGACTCACAAAAGAATGGCTTGCTCAATGACGGCGTTGTTGTTGGTCAAACTTGGGATGGCCCGCCCATCTCTATGATGAACAACAGTGACCCAGTTCAATATCGGGCGCCTGTTGAAGGTGCTTTAGCTTGGGTTGACGGCATGGCGCTATCTGATCAAGCCGAGAATGTTGATGCTGTTTATGAGTTCTTGAATTTCTGTTTCGACGCCGAAGTCGGTGGTCGCTCCATTGATGGTGGTAAGGATGATAACTGGGGCAGTAAAGGCCACGGTTACAACTCTGCCGTTTTGGGTGCTGATCAGCATGCGAGCGATAACTACGGAAGTATCTTTGGTAGCGTATACCCAGGTGACTCATTATCAAACTTATGGCCTTGGCCAAAAGAGCCACAATGGTACGCTGACGTACGAACTGAATTTGTAAATAAGTTCAACGCGGCATAACATTGCGCGGAATGTGAATAAAGCCTCTGGTAACAGGGGCTTTTTTTGTTTTAGAATAATTAGAAATATTAATCCTAGGAGATTTTTTATATGAGTGCTGATGTACAACTAGATAATGTTTGGATTCGTTTTGGTGATTTTGTAGCCGCCAGAGACGTTAATATTCATATAAAAGATGGCGAGTTCTTTAGCTTTTTAGGCTCTTCGGGTTGTGGTAAAACGACCATTCTACGTGCTGTATCTGGCTTCTTAGAGCCATCGGAAGGGCGTGTGTTGATCGGTGGTAACGACATGAAAGGCGTGGGGCCGAACAAGCGGCCGACGGCGTTGATCTTTCAAAATCTCGCATTATTTCCGTTAATGAAAGTGTGGGAAAACATTACTTTCTCGATGGAGGTTGCTGGCGTTGGTAAAGCAGGTCGCCAAAAGAAAGCAGATGAATTGCTAGATTTGATCGCTTTATCGGGCCAAGGTGACAAGATGGTCAACGAATTGTCGGGCGGGCAAAAGCAGCGTGTAGCGATTGCACGCGCGCTATGCGCTGAACCTGATGTGTTGCTTTTAGACGAACCTCTATCAGCCTTAGATTTAAAGCTCAGGCAGCATATGCGTACTGAGCTACGTGCTATTCAGCAGCGAGTAGGGATTACTTTTATTTATATTACGCATGATCAGGGCGAAGCTTTGACGATGTCTGATAACGTGGCGGTCATGAGTCAAGGTAAGATCGAGCAAGTTTCAGATGGAAATACGATTTATGATTCGCCTGAGACTTCTTTCGTGGCTTCATTCGTAGGAGAGAACAACCTTTATAGAGGCAAAGTCACGGAACTGGTTGAAGGGTATGCCGTGGTTGAAACGCCTTCTGGCATATTGCGTGCACGAAATGCCATGCGTGAAGGAACGGCTCAATTAGCCAAAGGAGATGATGCCTTCGTGTTCATCAGACCAGAGTCAGTAAAATTTGCGGAAGGCGCGCAATTTGATAATACCTTGCAAGCCAAAGTGAAACAAAACGAGTTTGAAGGTAGTTTCTGGCAGGTGTTCTGCGATGTAGAAGGCTCGGACCGAACCTTGAAAATGTCATTAGTCAATGATGGAGGCGACACGGGTCACGCAACAGATGAAACTGTCACATTAGGGTTTTCTGCGGATTCGGCTATTGCAACCCCAGCGGGTGAATTGGCTGACGAAACATAAAGGAGGAGCCAGACCATGAAACAATATTGGAAACAGTTTTTTCTTAAAAACGGCATGGGTATTTCTGCTTACCTGCTGATCGCTGCAGCGATTTGGTTGGGAATGCTCATTTTGTTGCCGCAGATTTTTATGTTTGATTTTTCCTTCAGATATAACTTACCTCCAGCCAAGCTAGGTGGCCCCGAAGACGTCTATACCTTATCGCACTACAAGTTTATGGCGTTTGGTAGTGAACAGGCGACTGACTCGTATAACGTGGTTGACGTATGGGTGTTTGTACGAACCCTAGTAACCGCTATTTGTGTGACTATTTTTGACTTAATGTTGTGTTACCCCATCGCTTACTATTTGGCGCAGGTGGCAAGAGGCGGCTGGGCGAGATTGATGGTGTTAGCGCTGATTATTCCTTATTGGGTGAACGAGTTATTGCGCGCCTTCGCGTTTAAAATTATGTTGGGTACCACAGGTATCATCAATAAGTTTTTACTGTGGGTCGGCATTATCAATACTCCAATTGAATTCATATTACAAAACTATGCACTTTATGCGGGTTTGAGCTACGCCTTTATCTTGCTGATGATCTTTCCGATCTATAACGCGATTGAAAGCTTAGATAAAAACCAAATTGAAGCGGCCCGAGACTTAGGCTCTCCTTGGTGGAGGATTCATAAGCGTATCGTTATCCCGTACGCTAAACCCGGTATCACGGCAGGTGCGACTATGGTGTTTATGCTGACAGCAGGCGCATTGGCGGCCCCGCAAATATTGGGCGGGCCAAGTAGTTTATGGTTTACTCAAATAATTTATCAGTGGTTTAACCAAGGTAATAATTGGCAGCGCGGCTCTGCTTACGCAGTCTTCTTGCTAGTGTCGACCATCATCATCGTTCTCTTAGCGATGAAATTGTTTAAAGTGAAAATGGGTGAGGTAACAAAATGACCCCATACATCACTTCTGAACGCCTAAGCAAGGTGTTCTTGGCTTTGTTTGTGTTGATGTTTTTTGCATACCTATTTGGCCCCTTGATCGTGATGGGGATGTCGGCATTTAATAGCTCCTCGTTTCCACGGGTTTCACCGTGGAGCTGCTTTACTGTTGAGTGGTTTGACGTGCTGAAGAACGACGGAGACTTGATGGAGGGCCTAAAAAATAGCCTGATCATTGCGGTGGGCGTGGTTCTCATCGCGGTGCCGTTAGGCTTGGCGGGTGCTTTATTGCTGACTCAAGTCAGTCCGCGAGTGCGCCCCTGGTATTACACCATAGTCATCTCGCCTATTTTGATTCCGGGGGTGGTGCTGGGTATTTCCACTATCGTGTTTTGGGACAGAATGGGCCGAATATTTAACGCAGGCTATGACTCGATATTTTACGACGGTATATTTTTAACCATTGTGGGGCACTCTACTTTTGTCGCTGCCTACTCGATGTTGGTGTTTATCTCCCGCTTACAGCGTTTCGACGCGGTGCAAGAAGAAGCGGCGCTTGATTTGGGTGCAACCCATGTACAAACCTTTAGGAAGATACTGCTACCTTTTTTGAAGCCGGCTATCGCCTCTGCGTGTGTACTGGGCTTTCTTGCTTCGTTTGAGAATTACAACACCACGATCTTCACGATTGTTTCTAAATCGACGATTACGACGGTACTTGCAAGTAAGGTGCGTTACGGTATTAACCCCTCAATCAGTGCGTTAGCGGTGGTTATCATTGGTATCACTTTAATCGGCGCAATTTATTTTGAGATACTCAAGCGTCGCGAAGAAAAATACCAAGATGACATAGACCGCATTGCCAAAGCGGGTGGCCAAACTCGGGCAACCAAAGCGAGCTTGTGGGCCAATCCAGCGATGTACATTGCTACATTCATTTTCATCTCTGGCTTAGGTACGGTCTATTTTGCGGGAACGATGGGGGTTGATGAGTGCAAAGCGGTTATTAAACAGCAGAAAGCTGAAGAAACAGCGCGTAAGATCAAAGAGTTTAAGGACAAGCAAATGTTTAAAAAGGCTGCGCCTAAAGCACAAGATAAAACGGTTGTACCTAAGGCTCAAAATAACAATAGTGGTGGCTTGTTCGCACCTAGCAATTTGAAAAAACAAACTGAGTCAGGTACACAAGAACCGCAAGCTGATAGCGGCGGCGGACTGTTCGCCCCGAGTAACCTCAAGAAGCAGGTAGAATCAGAATCAGAATCAGAATCAGAATCAGCGGCCGCTTCCGATGGGGGGCTTTTTGCTCCTAATAATCTTAAGAAAACCACAAACAGCGAATAAATAATATGGCGTTACTAACGACTTGCATCGGGGCTTATCCGAAACCCGATTATCTGGCATTGCCTGATTGGTTCAATCTTCCAGAGGGAGTTGATACCGCTGACCCCACCGAGAAATGGCAGCAGGCATTTGATGCGCTGGGGCCTAATGCAGAAGACA
Organism: Candidatus Poriferihabitaceae bacterium; assembly: GCA_965237995.1. Classification (GTDB taxonomy): domain Bacteria; phylum Pseudomonadota; class Gammaproteobacteria; order Arenicellales; family Poriferihabitantaceae; genus JAAELZ01. Next base: position 344,451 of record CBDEGO010000004.1, on the reverse strand, counting down.
CATTGGCCCGCGCAGTTAAAGACGTGGTTGGGCAACAAGTGGATGCGGGTATAGATATTCCAACAGACGGCGAAGTGCCAAGGGAAAACTATATCCACTATCACTGCCGCCATATTGAAGGAATCGATTTTTCAAACTTGACGACTAAGATATTAAGAGACGGAGCCTACGAAGCGAACTTGCCGACCATCGTATCTGCGGTTAAAGCCAGAGCGCCATTTCTGGTCAAAGACTGGCAGCGTGCGCAAAGCTTTAGCGATAAGTCTGTAAAAATTACGCTACCGGGGCCAATGACAATAGGCGATACAACGGGTGATCAATTTTATAGTACGCCCATGGAGCGGGGCGCGGCCTTAGCGGACACGCTTAATAAAGAAGTACATGCCTTAGCCGAAGCGGGTTGTAAGCACATTCAAATTGACGAACCTGTGTTCGCGCGTTACCCAGATAAGGCAGTAGAGTTTGGTTTTGAGAACTTAGAGCGCGCTTTTCACCATTGTCCGCAAGGCGTAACCAAAACAGTGCATATGTGTTGTGGTTATCCAGGCAGCATTGATGACGAAGATTATCCAAAGGCCGATCACGACGCTTATTTTGCTCTAGCAGATGCGATTGAATCTTCTTGTATAGATCGTATCTCGCTAGAAGATGCCCACCGATATAATGACTTAACGCTGCTTGAGCGTTTTCAAAATACTTCAGTCATCTTCGGTGCGGTGGCCATCGCCAAATCAGAGATTGAATCGGTAGAAACGATACGAGATCGTTTGCAAAAGGCATTAGGCCATATTGATGCTGATCGTTTACTCGCCGCACCCGACTGCGGTTTAGGTATATTAGGGTGGGAATTGGCCCGTCTTAAGTTAAACAACCTCGTGTTAGCGGCTAAAAGCGTATAAATGAAAACACATTTCTTAAAATTAGTGGGTGTTGCGCTCTGTGCACTATTATTAACTGCCTGCGCGGGCGGTGCAATTAAAAAGCCCAGCTCGCCTAAACTCAGTGTAGTAGGGGTAGAGCCGGTTAGCCTAAAATTTAACGAGCAGGTGTTTCGCTTTAACCTCAGTGCATTTAATCCAAATGGTTTTAAATTGCCCATTCAGAAAATTGACTTTATCGCCCGCGTTAGCGGCGTTGAAATAGGTCAAGGCTTAACCTCAGAAGCGCTAACGCTGGTGCCGAATGCAGACACGCCGTTTTCAATGGAGGTGAAAACAGATTTATCTAAGGTAATAAATGGCATTGGTGACTTGTTCAAAGCAGGCGGATTAAACTTGGATTATCAGCTACAAGGAAAGATGCGGTTTGTTGAAGGAGGGCTGTTTGATGGGATTGGAATTCCGTTTAATTTGAGTGGGAATTTGCTAGAAAACAAGCAATAGTAGCTAGAAGGGCTTTATATGAATCAACAACGGGATGGGACAGGCATTTGCGTTTTAGGTCGTAAGACCATCTACGTGGGTCTCTGTTTGTCACGTGGCGGCGGCGCTTACCAATATTTATCGCCTGTTTTTAGTTCTTAAGCCTCAATCGTGCCTGATAATATTAGTGATTAGGCCGCGTTGATTATTAAGTTTATGCATGGTTGAGGATTTTATGATTATTCCTGACCTAAAATGCTTTAATGAATTATCACGTGCTAATTACGCGCTACTTATTTGTCCTAACCTTGGGCTTCGGCTTCGGTACACACGACAGCGCAGAATTCCCTTCTTCTTAAGGTGATTTTAAAGCTTGTCGTCATAAGAAAAACTTGAAAAAATAGTGTTTAACTCGCTTTTTAAAGTAGGACAGAAAGCATCCAAGATTATTAAAACAATCATAAATACATTCAGCTAATTTTTCCCCAGCTTGGCTGTAAAAAGGTAAGCCTGGGACGACATAACTTAGATTGATGCTGCTCTTTTGATTTCTGTTTGGATTATCCATGTTCCTACTCCTTTAGTTCTGTTGATGTGATGTACTTTGTCTATACTTGCGTAATATAGGGTGCTATTTACTAGGTATCGTGTTGACTGTGAGGAAGACTATAAATGTTAAAGCGATAATAAAAAGTGTCATATAACACAGATATGGAATTTTGCTAACAAAAATTAAATGGTAGATTAATTACGTACTGTGCCAGAGTGTCAGGGGACACGATGCTGAATTATATTAGAATCAAATTATGCCGAGATTCGCCCGAATCATAGTTCCCCAATACCCGCACCACATTGTCCAATTAATCGTATCCGACCCTATTGATTGTTCTGGTAAATACGGCACCATTTGCAGTAGAGGAGAAAATACCTCTCTAGCGTGCCTTAATTTGTGCCTATCTAATAATCGCCCTGAAACTCAAATGACTGCTGGGTTGTTTTCTGTAACAAATAAGCTCAATTTATTTGGTACAGAAAATAATAACCGCCTGTTATATACTCAATTGAGGCACTCAGGGGGAAATCCCCATTATTAAACATAGTGAAACTGACATTCGTATCACCAAAATAGTAACCAGATTATATTAGTAAAAACCTTGAGTAAAGAACAATCAAATAAAAGAGAATTTCTTAAATTCGCCATTGCAGGAATGGCAACCTGTAGTCTCACTGCTGCAGCACAAACAACGGGTGCAGCTAAACTGATACCAGTTTTCAGCCTTTTGTTAGATGATGACACACCGAAAACTTGTCCCTCGATAGCCATTCCAAGTGAAACTGCTAGTTGCAGTTTAGGCTCTAGTTCTTTTACGTTTATAACGAATTCGTATACATTTAGTTTTCTTAATGGATGCTTGGTTTTCCAAAAACGTACTTCAAGAAGACTTTTTAACGTAACCAAACCCAATGTTTTCCATATTTACGAATTCTTCTCAGACGAAGAAGGTTTTGCTAGAGCTCGAATTAGTATCGAAACGTTAACGAGTTTTGAATCTCCTCAATATACAGGTTTTGAATCTCTTGAAGCAGAGTGCGGTTCACAAGTCATTTCTCAAAGAAATGAAGTTTTACCATTAACTATCGAAGGTATTCCATATACTGTTAGTTTCAGACTGTCTGGAAATGCTGCAGGAGCAACTATAGGTAACATTATTGTTTCACCTACATAGTGTCACAATGAGAATAATATTGTTCCTAGTGTGTTTAAGAATAATTTAGCGAAACTCCCTCCTTTGAGGGGCCGCTGTACGGAAAATATAGGGTTTGCCTATTAACTTAAAAGTGTCTCTTAAGGGCAAATAGCTGACATATTGTTTCATATTCTTTGAGACTGCTTATCGAATTTGTATGTACACTTTCGCCCCTTCGAGAGTGGTTTTTTAGGGCAAAGTAATCGCAACCGCTTACTCATACGTTTGCGTTCCTTAATAATGACGCAGCAAAACTATAAATAGCTTTAGAACGCTTTTTGCGATCCTTCTCGATATTTATTCTGCGGAACAAAGCCACTGTTACCCGCATCACGTGCTTGCGGCACCCAAAGAACTCGATCAGGGTGCATCCCCGCGCCATTAACTGCTGACACAGCCGACATCCGCATTCGGTTTAATAATCGCGTATCAACCTCACCACAAGCGGGGTGCATGCCGCCATTTTCAGCGACCTCTTTTTCCCAAATTGCTTTGCGCGCACTAAGAGTGGATTCATCATTCAATGCCGCGCAGTTGATTTCATTCGTATTGAGGTCAACTATAATCTCGTCACCGTCTTCGATAAAGGCAATTGGGCCACCTAGCGCTGCTTCTGGCCCGACGTGACCGATGACTAAACCGACCGAGCCACCTGAAAAACGCGCATCGGTCATCATGCCAACTACGATATTGTTCTCACGACACAGCGTAGTGATACGCGAAGTCGAGTCCAGCATTTCAGGCATGCCAGGTGCGCCGCAAGGCCCTTCGTATCGAACAATCACCATATCGTTATTGCTAAAATTGTCTGGTGCGGTTTCTAGTGCATCAAGCAAGCGTTGCTCACCGTTAAAAATTCTGGCATTTCCAACAAAGCGGTTGTTTTCAAGGCCGCCTTCAACGCCAGCTAGTTTAAGCACCGCACTGAATTCCGGCGAAAGGTTGCCCCCCAACACCCGCAGCCCGCCAGTGGGTTTGAAAGGAGCTTTAACAGGATAGACGACTGTGCCGTCTGGGGTGGCGGTGTCCAGTCGAGCAATTTGTTCAGCAAGTGTTTCTCCCGTACAGGTAAGCGTATCACCATTTAATAGGCCCGCTTCCATCAGTTCTTTAACGATGACTTGTACGCCGCCAATTTCATCAATATCAACCATAGAGTATTTACCGTATGGGCGGGCATCGGTGAGTACGGGGACAACATGCTGTGATAAGTGATTAAATTCTTCTGGCGACATGATGTCATCAGAAAAGTTGCGAAACCCTGCTGCGCGAGCAATTTCAGGCGCATGTAACAGAACGTTTGTTGAGCCGCCAATTGCCATAGAAACAATAACCGCGTTGCGTATTGCATCGCGGGTGACAATATCACGCGGTGTATGGCCTCGTTCTATCATGCCTTTTAAATAGCTAACCAACTGTTCGGGGTATTCATTAAGGCGGCGCGGATCATCAGACGGAGGTGCCACCATGTGCAGTGGTTGCATTCCAACAACTGCGATAAATGTTTGCATGGTGTTATAGGTAAAGATGCCGCCGCAACTGCCAATGCCTGGGCAAGCCTCTTTAGCGATGCGTACTTTCAGCTCGGTATCATGGCTGCCTGCCACCTGAAAGCCGCTAATGATATCAATGGGTTCTGCGGTGACTGAGTCTTTGCCGGGCCGAATTGGGCCATCCGACATAATAATCGCAGGGCGGTCATGCTCTAACAGACCTGCCAGTGTTCCAACAGGTGGTTTGTCACAGGCGACGACTGCGATGGTCCCTTCCAGACCGCTCGCGCTCAAGTGCTCACAAACCGTATCATGCGTCACTTCGCGGCCAATAAGAGAATAGCGCATTTCGCGGGTGCCGTTACGCATGCCGTCGGATGTGGCCACTGTATATTCTGGCTGTACCAAACGCATTGCCATCTGGCCATCATCACGCCCAAGACGTTGAAGCAAATGTTCGTGAATGGCTTCAACCTTTCGCTGTACGCCTAAATAGCACTGACTGTCACCCTTTGTGCCTATGACGCCGACAGAGGGTTCGTGGATTAAATCCATATCAGTGCCTAGCTCGCGCGCTACACCATAAGTTTGAGCGTTGCGACCCGGGTTGTTATCAAACACGACGGCTTTAGACTTTTTGTTCATTGCAGTTTCGATTATGGTGACTTGAATGAGGTGGTTGATATTTTAAAGCTTTTGCTAGTGGGTTCAATAGCGAAGTGTTAAAAGCTGAAGATATTCGATCAATAGCAGTGAGAAATAAGAGCTAAAACACGGCTTATTGTTTTGGCAATAAAAAAGCCGCAAAAAATTGCGGCTTGATTGGGATTCTTATTAGGTTACTGTTACGAGCAGTTACCCCAACAGTCTTCGTTAAAAGTGCCACTTTTGCAAGGGCGTTTGTTGCGGTAATCCCAGTCAGTGCAGTGGAATTTCTTTCCGCGAAAAACTTCCCAATCGCTGCCGCTAGTGCCATTGTTTGAATTATTGCTTGAATTGTTCGTGCCATAACCGTTGTTGTTATTGGTTGCGCCTAACGTGCCAGACCCAATATTGTATGGGTCAGTTGCCACTTTGTTTTTGCATTGCACATTACTACGGCAGGTACGAATCTGCGTTTGCGTGTCATCACACATCACCGCGTAAGCTTGCCCGTTACAAATTGGTTGCTTTGAGTTAAGACCTATAGAAGCACAAGTACGGCCGTTACTATTCACCCATGGAGTGTTAACGCAATCGCTAGCCGCGAGTGCGATTGGACTGATAAAAAGTTGTAATGATATTGTCGCCGCTAGGCAAAGTAATTTAATAATCCACATAATTTGATGGTCCTTTCTGGGTGGCTGTGTCGATGCAGCAGGTAGTTGTTACACTAGCTGTGCTTTTGTCTGGAAATAAGCATAGCACCTATCGATGAATTGCTCATGAACTTCGAAAACTGTGTTGTTATCTGGATTTTATTATCAAATCGTTAAGCTCTATATCTAGCTTGTCTAGCACCTTGTCGTAAGGAAAGGCGCCGAGCTTTTCACCCCGCCTGCTTAAATTTACGAATCTAGGGCCACACCAAAGGCCTAAATCGGCATCGTCCGTTTCTCCGGGGCCATTCACACGACAGCCCATGACCGCAATGCTTAGCGCGTGGTCTTTAGCGAATTGGGTGCGTTCTTTAACCTTGTGAGCTAGATCGATAAAGGCTTCGTTTTCTACGCGTGAGCAACTGGGGCAGCTAATAATGTTGAGCTTATTCGGGTCAAAGCTGTTATCAGCCGAGTGAATGCCTGCTTGAGCGTCGGCGATGATTTGTCTGCCTACGTTAATTTCTTGCTGCTTGTCGGCGTAAGGCAAGGTCAGTGATACGCGTAAGGTGTCGCCGATGCCTTGCGCTAATAAAGGCAGAAATGCCACACGAGTTTTGTCGATGCCTTCTGGCGGCATACCTGCTTCGGTGACACCAAGGTGTAATGGAATTTCAGGTCGCTCCGCAGCAAAGCGCTGATAGGCGTCAACGGCCTTTCGCGGGTCGGAGTCTTTAAGTGAAACGCAGTAGCGGGTAAAACCGATGGAGTCTAATAGCTCACAGTGATCAAGTGCGCTGGCTATCATCGGTGCGATGGAGTCTTCAGCTGGAAACAAGTCAAGTTTAGCTGGATCCATCGAACCCGCGTTGACACCCACGCGGATTGCGCAGTCATTTTGTTCTGCGATATCAGCTAGATATTTAACTTTGTCTTGCCAAGGTTTGGTTTTTTCGTGATGATACAAATGGCCTGGGTTGTATCGGATTTTTTCAACGTGTGGCGCTAATATGGCAGCGAGTCGATAGTTTTCTTGTAAGTCGACACTCAAATTCGCCTCTGTTTGTTGGCGTATCTCTATCAGTGCAGCTGCGTCGCGCTTGTTATCCGCAGCGATACGAATGATGTCCGCATTTGCAGCCTCAAGATTGCGAATTTGCATCAAGGTGTCTTCAATCTGCCGAGTCGGCGTAGCGCACATACTTTGTACGGCAATGGGGTTGTTGGCACCAATGGCAATTGAGCCGATGCTCACTTCGCGGGTGGGTTTTCTGACGATGGCTCGAAGGGTCATTTTGGTGATTGATACAATATTTAAGTAATCGCGTTGCGGCCTTAGCCTTGCATTAATGCCGTGGGCCACACTTGCGCGCTTTTCGGGTGGGCTATGGTATATTCGGCGCCAATTTTTAGCAATCAATCTTCACACATGCAGAAACTAATCAGCGATCACTTATGCGTTGAAGATGAGATAGAGATGGCAGATGTCAATGAAGCGATCGCACGTTCATCGGTAAGCTGGTTGAAGCGCGTGGAGTACTTTGATCAGATTGAGTCTAGTAACAGCTATTTATTGAAACAGAGCGGATCCATTCATGGCCGTGTGTGTGTTGCGGGGTTCCAAACCCAAGGACGAGGTCGGTCCGGCCGAAAGTGGGTAGACAATGAGCATAAAAATATCGCTCTATCAATAGGATGGGCGCCCGCCGAAGGTACCAATAACTGTCTGAGCTTGGTGGTTGGCGTAGCTGTTGCTGAGGCGTTACAAGGCTTAGGCGTTGCCAGCGTTGGGCTTAAGTGGCCAAATGATCTAATGGCTAAGCGCCTAAAGTTAGGCGGTATCTTAGTTGAGTCAATTCGGCGCGGTAGCCACAGCCAATATGTGATTGGTGTTGGAGTGAATCGGTGTTTGTCTGCGGTATCATCTAGTGATATCGAACAACCGTGGACAGATTTGACAAGACTGGGTTGTGCATTTGATAGAACTATTTTAGTCAGTTCGCTGTTAGTATCAATCGGCTCTTGCTTGGATGAATTCGTCCAACTTGGGTGGTCGGGTTTCGAAACGCGCTGGAAGCAGCTACATGTGTTCGATGGTGAAGAAGTAGACTTTGTAATCGGTGCAGAAAGCTATATTGGCCGCGTACAAGGGGTTGACGCGTTTGGTGCCTTGAGAGTGCTGGTTGATGGAGAAGTAAAGTCTTTCGTCTCAGGAGAGATAAAGATAAAATACTGATGGCCATTACCGATCTTTTTTCAGTTTGAATACCGCGCTTCTTAACTACATGCACATTGCTCATCTTTGTCGATTTGATTAGGCGTTTGATATGCGAATACTAGTAGATATTGGAAACAGCCGCTTTAAATGGCGTAGTGAAGACGAACCCCATGTTGGCGGAGTAGTGGATTACCACCAGCACAATCTTAGAGAATATCTTGATGAAGCTTGGTTAGAATTCGCTAACGTGATTAGCTGTTGGGCGTGTTCGGTGGCGAATCAAGCGCTTCGCGCAATACTCGAAGACTGGTGCTTGAATCATTGGGAGGTGGCCGTTAACTGGGTGCAACCAATGGCTCAGCAGTTGGGCGTTAATAGTTTGTATGAATCTCCCGATCAGCTGGGCGCAGACCGATGGGTGGCTCTCATCGGAGCAAGAAACGCTTTCCCGGATACCGCCTTATGTGTGATCGACGTAGGCACCGCGGTAACGGTAGATGCCTTGGCTGCAAATGGAGATTTTCTCGGTGGTGTCATCATTCCGGGCAAAGCCTTAATGCGAGCAGCACTCGGGCACAATACCGCACAAATCTCAACGCAGTTGGATGCAAGCCCTCAGTTTGACGTGCAAGCTCGAAATACTGATCAAGCAGTGTTAACAGGTGTAGAGTTGACACTTAATGCTGGCGTTACGCGTATAATTCAGGAGCACTTAACCAAATATCAAAGTAATATGAAATTAATTCTTACAGGCGGTGGGGCAAGTGGGCTTACCTTACCCTATGCAGGTATTATTGAACGACCAGGTTTAGTGTTTGAGGGTTTGGGCTTAATAGCTCAAGCGGTGAATAACCAATGAAGTGGGTAGCCGTATGGTTAGTGTTGGTAAACGTGGCCTCCTATTTTTGGTTGCAACGCTATGACACAACGCAAATCAATGCGGACGTTAATCATTTTGAAGGGATAAATCTCAAGCAAATGAGTCTTAAGGTAGATCGATTAGCCTCAATCGAGTCTGCGGAAGTGGAAGAACAAACTATCACGCGCATAGACTTAACCGACAAAGCGCCAGATGCCAAACCAACCGAGTTGGTAAAGATTGATAGCGAAGGAGTTCAATCGCAAAGCGATGTGGTGCTAGAGCCAAAGCGAGAGGCCTTGCCTGTAGTGGGGGTGGTTGATGAAATCGAATCAGTGAAAGTATCAGCGTCGGTCAGTGGGTCGGCAGCGATTACAAAAGAGGGTGAAGTGGCTGAGCTGGCTTCTGTAATGGCGAGCATAGACCCTCAGATGGATAAGGGGATATTTGATGCGCCGGCGCCGGTTGAAGAACCTGCGGCGAGGTTGTGCTATCGAGTGGGGCCGTATACTGCTCAAGGTGCTTTGGATAATGCGGTTTCAGTGATCAGCGAGCAAAATATTGAATTTGCTGTTACGGAAGTCTCCTCTGAAAAACAGATAAAGGCTGCGCGAGTATACATAGGCCCTTTTTCGTCAGATGATGCGATGCAATCGATGCGCGCGCAATTAAAGGAGAAACGAGTCGATCATTATGTCATTAATTTGAAGGGCAAGAATCTCCTACAGCTAGGATATTTTTCTGGTCTAAGCCGTGGGCAGAATTACCAGAAACGATTAGTAAAAGAGGGTTTTGAAGCCAAGCTAGATAAAATTTACAAAGATAAGCTATCGGACGCATGGATTAATTTTGAAGTGCAAAGTGAAGGCCAATTGTTAGGTCTAGAACAGCTGAAATTTTATCGCGTAGCCAGTATCGAGAAGCGAACGTGTAGCTAAGATTGGCTACGTAAAGGGTAATAAAATAGCCGAAGGTAGGCGTGATCGAATATCTAGATGTTATCAAGTGAAACGACGATTTGCTTCGTCGCGTTTTCCGTCCGTTAAAAAAAAACCAAAATAACCTGAATAGGCGTTGCGATTGATCTAGGCTTTGCATACAATCGCGCACCCGATTTTGATCCTAGAGAAACAAGCTTTAAATAGGCCCGAATAGCTCAGTTGGCAGAGCAGCTGATTTGTAATCAGCAGGTCGTTGGTTCGAATCCGACTTCGGGCTCCAATTCCCTAGTGAGAATTGAAGGTAAGTATTTGTAGTTTCAAGCAGTTATGTTTGAAGGTGGTTAAAGTGCAGCGACTGATTTTGGGTGGCGACACGTCGTAGTCATTAAATTGACATTGACGGGTGATTTGAAGAAAATCGCGCGTTTAGTTTTTGGAGGGGTTCCCGAGCGGCCAAAGGGGGCAGACTGTAAATCTGCTGGCTCAGCCTTCGGAGGTTCGAATCCTCCCCCCTCCACCATGCGAGTGTAGTTCAACGGTAGAACCTCAGCCTTCCAAGCTGATGATGTGGGTTCGATTCCCATCACTCGCTCCATAGTTTTTGGAGGTTGGTGTAGGCCAACCGCCGTTGTTTGCTGAAGCCCACATGGCTCAGTTGGTAGAGCACTCCCTTGGTAAGGGAGAGGTCACCGGTTCAAATCCGGTTGTGGGCACCATTTTTGGGTGCGAACGTATTTTTTGGTATGTTGTTTGTCGTTTAATTAATCGAAGTGAGGTTATATCGTGTCTAAGGAAAAATTTGAAAGAAACAAACCGCACGTGAATGTCGGAACGATAGGTCACGTTGATCATGGTAAGACGACGCTAACGGCGGCGCTTACTAATGTGTTGGCTAAAGAATTTGGCGGTGAAGTCAAAGCGTTTGCTGATATTGATAATGCGCCAGAAGAGCGTGAGCGTGGTATTACTATCTCTACAGCGCACGTTGAGTATGAGACGACTGATCGTCATTATGCGCACGTTGACTGCCCTGGTCACGCGGACTATGTAAAGAACATGATCACGGGTGCTGCGCAGATGGACGGCGCTATCTTGGTTTGCTCTGCAGCGGATGGCCCAATGCCTCAGACGCGTGAGCACATCTTGTTGTCACGTCAGGTAGGTGTACCTTATATTGTTGTATTCTTAAACAAAGCTGACATGGTAGACGACGAAGAGCTACTAGAGTTGGTTGAAATGGAAGTACGTGAGCTATTAGATAGCTATGACTTTCCTGGTGACGATACACCTATCATCACGGGTTCTGCACTTAAGGCACTTGAAGGCGATGAGTCAGACATTGGTAAGGGTTCAATCCTTAAGTTGGCTGAAGCATTAGATTCATACATTCCTCTGCCAGAGCGTGCGGTAGATGGTGATTTCTTGATGCCGGTTGAGGACGTGTTCTCTATCTCTGGTCGCGGCACAGTGGTGACTGGCCGTATTGAGCGCGGTATTGTTCACGTTGGTGACGAGATTGCGATTGTAGGTATTGCTGACACAGCGACGACAACGTGTACAGGTGTTGAGATGTTCCGTAAGTTGCTTGATGAAGGTCAGGCAGGTGATAACGTAGGTATTTTATTACGCGGTACTAAGCGTGAAGAAGTACAGCGTGGTCAAGTATTGGCGAAGGCGGGATCAATTACGCCTCACACTAAGTTCGAAGCTGAGGTTTATATCTTAAGCAAGGACGAAGGTGGTCGTCATACGCCATTTTTTAAAGGTTATCGTCCCCAGTTCTACTTCAGAACAACTGATGTAACGGGTGAGTGTGTATTGCCTGCTGATGTAGAGATGGTGATGCCGGGTGACAATGTACAGATGAATGTGAATCTGATTGCACCGATTGCGATGGAAGAAGGGTTGCGCTTTGCGATCCGTGAAGGGGGTCGTACTGTAGGTGCGGGCGTCGTTGCTAAAATCGTTGAGTAATCAAATTTATATAAACCAAGTTTTCGTTCGGCAGCAATAGCTGAACGCGTTAGCGTTTAGCGCGGCCTACATAGGCCAGTAGCTCAATTGGCAGAGCAGCGGTCTCCAAAACCGCAGGTTGGGGGTTCGATTCCCTCCTGGCCTGCCACGACGAAAACTAATATTAAAGGGTAAACCATTGCGTGATAAAGCCTTAATTTTACTAGCTGTCTTAGCCGTGGTTGCTGGCGTCTACGGCTACTACCATTTCGACCAGGCCTTGACGATCTGGCGGATATTAGGGTTTGTTGCAAGCTTGATAGTCGCTTTCTTGTTAATGATGCCAACTGAAATGGGTCATAATATTGCGGCTTTTTCAGGAAAAGCGTGGAGCGAAGGAAAAAAGGTGGTTTGGCCAGCAAGGCGCGAAGCAACACAAATAACGGGTATTGTTATTTTAGGCGCAATCTTAGCTAGTTTGATGATCTGGGCGGCAGATAGCTTGATCTTTAAAGCTGTTTACGACTGGGTTTTGGGAACAGTATAAGCCTAGGTACAATATGATGAGCGACAACGAAGAAGACATCTTAGCGCAAGAGTTAGCTGATGAAGCTCAGGCTGCTATTGACTTGAGTAAGTCGGCCAATAAAGCGGCAGACACCGCAATGGCTGAACCTAAAGCGGATGCTACTGAGGAGATAACTAATCCGGAAGACTTATTCGCTCCGAAAGAAAGCCCAGCGACTGAAGATGTTGCACCAGCGGAGACACAAGAAGCCGCTGCGAAGTCAACGTCTAATGAAGAACATACCGACAAAAAATGGTATGTAGTACAAGCTTATTCTCTATACGAGAAGAAAGTGCAGGCAAATATTAAAGAAACTGCGCAACGCTTAGGCTTAGACGAATTCTTCGGGGATATATTGATCCCGGTAGAGGAAGTCGTTGAAATGAAAGCAGGGCAGAAGCGAGTTAGTGAGCGGAAGTTCTACCCAGGTTATGTATTGGTGCAGATGGTCGTTAACGATGAAACTTGGCACATGATTAATTCATTGCCTAAAGTATCTGGTTTCGTTGGCGGCAAGCAAGGGCAGCCCGTTGCGTTAAGTCAGAAAGAAGCGGATGCGATATTGCAACGTATGTCTGATAGTGTTGACGCGCCGCGTCCAAAGTTCACTTTTTCTCCAGGAGAAGTGGTACGTGTTATGGATGGGCCGTTTGCAGATTTCACTGGTATGGTAGAAGATGTTAATTTTGAGAAATCGAAGCTACACGTTTCGGTTTCTATATTTGGACGATCAACACCCGTTGAATTAGGGTTTGATCAAGTCGAGAAAGGTTAGCCTGATTGTTAGGTGTTTAGCTTTTGAGCTAAGCCTTTTTAGTTTTTTACGGGGAGCGCATTTAAGTTTGCGCGTTTGCACCCATTAGAGGTCAATTATGGCGAAGAAAATAGATGCCTACATTAAGTTGCAGGTTCCCGCTGGCGATGCAAAGCCAGCTCCACCTGTTGGTCCTGCGTTGGGTCAGCACGGTCTTAATATCATGGATTTCTGCAAAGCATTTAATGCAGAAACCCAAGAGATGGAAAAGGGCTTGCCCGTTCCAGTTATTATCACGGTTTATTCTGACAAAAGTTTTACTTACGTTAAGAAAACCACCCCTGCTTCTATCTTGTTGAAGAAGGCTGCGGGTGTTCAAAAAGGCAGCGGTGTACCTAACCGAGATAAGGTAGGTAGCGTCACTCGCGCGCAGTTAGAAGATATTGTTAAAGCTAAAGAGTCTGACTTAAATGCTTACGATATGGATGCTGCAGTTAAAATTATTGCCGGTACTGCTCGCAGTATGGGCCTCGACGTGAAGGGTTAAGCGATGGCTAAGTTAAGTAAACGCGTTCGGGCAACCAATGCCCAAGTTGAAGCTGATAAGCTATATGCACTTGAAGATGCACTAAAATTGGTAAAAGAAACAGCCACTGCCAAGTTTGACGAAAGTGTAGAAGTTGCAATCAATCTAGGTATCGTGGCACGTAAGTCTGACCAAAACGTGCGTGGTTCAACGGTTATGCCAAAAGGAACGGGTAAGACTGTTCGTGTTGCGGTGTTTGCTGATGGCGACAAGGCTGAAGCAGCCAAAGAAGCCGGTGCTGACATTGTTGGCTTTGAAGACTTGGCTGATCAAGTAAAAAAAGGCGAGATTGAGTTTGATCTTTGTATCGCTAGCCCAGATGCCATGCGTATTGTTGGGCAACTGGGTCAAATCTTAGGCCCTAAAGGCTTAATGCCAAACCCAAAGGTTGGTACGGTAACGGCTGATGTTGCCACTGCGGTGAAGAACGCTAAAGGCGGCCAAGTACAATATCGTAACGACAAGGGTGGCATCATCCACTGTGCGATTGGTAAAACGTCTTTTTCAGTAGAAGATCTAAACGAAAATTTAAATGCATTGATTGCTGACCTGAATAAGGCTAAGCCATCTGGTGCAAAGGGTCAGTACATCAAGCGCATGACGGTATCAAGCACGATGGGCCCTGGGATTAAAGTCGAGCGTAATAGCTTACCGCTTTAAACCCTTTTAAAAAATTTGGGAATCAGGGTAATGGTGCTCTGGTTTGTCAAAGACCGTAGGTATTGCCTAAGTTTTGGTATTTAATTTTGTCCAAGCTTTAATTAGCGGCGACAGAGCCTACGCAGACGGTGACCCTAAGTCAGGATTGTCCTGATGAAGGTGCACCATCAACATTAGGAGATTGCTTAAAATGAGTACCGCTCTAGATAAGAAAAAAGCACAAATCAGTGAAGTAGTTGACTCTTTGTCTTCTGCCCAAGCTGCCGTTGTTGCTGAGTATCGTGGACTCACTGTCTCTCAATTAACCGCGTTGCGCAAAGATGCGCATGAGGCTGGTGTATTCTTGAAAGTGATTAAGAATACCTTGGCTAAGCGTGCTGTAAAGGATACAGACTTTGCTTGCTTAGATGAGCATTTCGTAGGCCCGACTATTTTCTCTGCTTCTAGCGACCCCGTTGCTGTAGCGAAGATTATGTCTAAGTTTGCTAAAGATAATGAAGACCTAAAGATTACTTCAGGCGCCATGAATGGCGGTTTGTTGGATATGGCAGGCATTCAAGCTTTAGCAAAACTACCAAGCCGCGAAGAGCTACTGGCAACCTTGGCTGCAACTTTACAAGCGCCGATTGCGACCTTTGCGCGTACTTTGAACGAAGTGCCTACCAAAGCTGTTCGAGCTTTGGCAGCTGTTCGTGATAGCAAGCCAGATAATATGGCAGCGTAGTTTGGAGATGTTGAGTTTTATTGTGTTAATGGTTTAACCCTTTCATTAGGAATTTTAAAAATGGCTATATCAAAAGAAGATATTCTTGGCGCGATCGCTGAGATGTCAGTTCTAGATCTTTCAGAGCTGATTACAGATATTGAAGAGAAGTTTGGTGTATCAGCTGCAGCGTCTGTTGCGGTTGCTGCGGCTCCTGCAGCTGGCGGTGACGCAGGCGGCGGCGAAGCGCAAACTGAGTTTGACGTTGTATTAACCGCTTTCGGCGACAAGAAAGTAGGTGTTATCAAGGCCGTTCGTGGCATTACAGGCTTAGGCTTGAAAGAAGCGAAGGACATGGTAGAAAGTGCACCTGCGACTGTTAAAGAAGGCGCAACGAAAGACGAAGCTGAAGATATCAAGAAGCAAATAGAAGAAGCTGGCGGTACTGCGGAGCTTAAATAGTGCCCTGTATCGTTAGCCTAAACTAGGCTAATTGTCTGCCCTTATTGGCTGTGCCTTGTGCGCATGCCAATAGGGGTATTCGTGTTTTAAAAGCATGCTCGATGATGAGCAATTAAATTTCCGGCGCTAGGTCAAATTTACTAGGCTAAATTTAATAGATTTATTACCGCTACTGTAGCGATAAATCTATTCGATTTTAAGCGTTCCATTAACTAATAGAGGGCAAGTGATGGGTTACTCCTATACTGAAAAAAAGCGTATCCGTAAGAACTTTAGCAAACGTTCTGGAGACTTTCAGATTCCATACTTACTAGAGACTCAAAAGCAGTCGTATCGTAAGTTTTTGCAAGAAGGTATCGCGGTTGAAGACCGTCCAAATACTGGTTTGCAAGCCGCATTCACCTCTGTGTTTCCAATTGAAAGCTACAATGGTAGCGTGATGTTGGATTTCGTTGAATACCGCCGTGCTAAGCCACGTTTTGATGTAAAAGAATGTATGCAGCGTGGTTTAGTTTACTGTGCGCCGCTATACGCGACTCTGCGTTTGGTGATCTTCGAGAAAAACCGAAAGAAGAAAAAAATCAAAGACGCAATTGAACAAGAAGTATTCTTAGGTGATATGCCGTTGATGACGGATAACGGTACTTTCGTTATTAACGGAACAGAACGCGTTATTGTATCTCAGTTGCATCGCTCTCCAGGTGTACTATTTGATCACGATGGTGGTAATACGCACGCTTCGGGAAAACTATTATTTTCTGGCCGTATTATTCCTTACCGCGGTTCTTGGTTGGATATGGAGTTCGACCACAAAGATTTATTCTATGTGCGTATTGACCGTCGTCGTAAATTAGCGGCGACGATTGTATTGCGTGCTATGGGTCTGACTAACGAAGAAATATTAGAGAGCTTCTTCGAAAACGATACCTTTAAGATCAAAAAGAATTCTATTGAAATGGCGCTAGTGCCATCACGTTTACGTGGTCAGCAGTATGAATTCGATATTAAGGGCAAAGGCAAAGACATCATAGTTGAAGCCAATAAGCGGATTACCGCACGTCATATACGGGATTTAGAAAAAGCTAAAATCAAGCATATCCAAGTGCCCGCGGACATTTTACTTGGCCGTCGTCTATCTAAAGACATGATCGACCAGAAAACGGGCGAACTGATTGCTGCGGCTAACCAAGAGATCACCGAAGAGTTTTTAGAGATTATCGAGACTAAAGGAGTTAAGTCTCTTGAGGTGATTTATACCAATGACATCGATTGTGGGCCGTTCATTTCAGATACCTTAAATATCGATTCAACCCGTACCCAAGAAGAAGCGCAACAGGAAATCTATCGAATGATGCGCCCTGGTGAGCCGCCGACTAAAGAGGCGTCAAACGCGTTATTTAATAATTTGTTTTTCTCTCCAGATCGTTATGATTTATCGGCTGTTGGTCGAATGAAGCTAAATCGTCGACTTGGTCGAGAGACCGATGAAGGCGCAGGTGTTTTAAACAAAGAAGATATCCTAGATGTAATGAAGGTCATTGTTGACCTGAAAAACGGCAAAGGCCAAATCGATGATATCGATAGTTTAGGTAACCGACGTATTCGCGCCGTGGGCGAATTAGTTGAGAATCAATTTCGTATTGGTCTAGTGCGTGTTGAGCGCGCGGTTAAGGAGCGCTTGAATCAAGTTGAAAGTGATGGCTTAACGCCGCAAGACTTAATCAATGCTAAGCCGGTGTCTGCAGTGGTGCGCGAGTTCTTTGGTTCTAGTCAATTGTCGCAATTCATGGACCAAACCAATCCTTTGTCTGAAGTGACGCATAAGCGCCGCGTTTCAGCCTTGGGCCCAGGCGGCTTAACGCGTGAGCGTGCAGGTTTTGAAGTGCGTGACGTACACCCTTCGCATTATGGTCGTGTATGTCCTATTGAAACACCTGAAGGCCCAAACATCGGTTTGATTAACTCGCTGGCTTGTTACGCACGAACCAATGAGCATGGCTTTTTAGAAACGCCGTACCGTAAAGTGAAAAAGGGGATGGTGACGGATGAGGTGGATTATTTATCTGCGATCGAAGAGCATAAATTTGCGGTTGCGCAAGCGAATGCTCAATTAGATAAAAAAGGTAAGTTTGTGAATGACTTGGTGACTTGTCGTTTCAAAAACGAAACCACTTTAATGCCGAGTTCAGATGTTGATTACATCGACGTATCGCCTTCGCAGATTGTATCAGTGGCGGCTTCTATCGTACCTTTCTTAGAGCACGATGACGCGAACCGAGCGTTGATGGGGTCCAACATGCAGCGCCAAGCTGTGCCAACCTTAAAAGCCGAAAAGCCTTTGGTAGGCACAGGCATGGAGCGTATCGTTGCGGTTGACTCTGGTGTTACCGTTGTTGCCAAACGAGGCGGAGTAATCGAAATTGTTGATGCGTCGCGCATCGTGGTTCGAGTTAACGACGATGAGCGTATTGCGGGTGAAGCAGATGTAGATATCTATAATCTAGTCAAATACACGCGTTCTAACCAAAATACGACGGTTAATCAAAAGCCACTGGTTTCTGCGAGCGATAGCATCGCTAAAGGTGATGTATTGGCTGATGGTCCATCTACAGATATGGGTGAATTAGCACTAGGACGCAACGCTCTAATCGCGTTTATGCCTTGGAACGGCTACAACTTCGAAGATTCTATTCTTATCTCCGAAAAGCTGGTTAAAGAAGATGTTTATACATCTATACACATCGTTGAATTGAGCTGCGTGGCGCGTGATACCAAATTAGGCTCTGAGGAGATCACACGTGATATTCCAAATGTAGGTGAAGCTGCGTTATCTAAGCTTGATGAGTCCGGTATCGTTTATATCGGAGCGAAAGTAGGCCCTGGTGACGTGCTAGTTGGTAAAGTGACACCGAAAGGGGAGTCGCAATTAACACCAGAAGAAAAGCTACTTCGCGTAATATTTGGTGAAAAAGCAACGGACGTGAAAGACAGCTCTTTAAAGATGAGTTCTAGCATTAGCGGAACGGTCATTGACGTACAAGTATTTACACGCGACGGCATGGATAAAGATGCACGAGCGCTGTCTAATGATGCTGAAGAAGTCGGTGATGTTCGTAAGGATTTAGATGATCAGATGCGTATCATCGAGGATGACGCACATAGCCGAATTCGCGAGATGGTGGCAGGCAAGATGGCCGAAGGAGGTCCTAATGGTTTATCTAGTGGTGCTAAGGTGACCGAAGCCTATTTGGCAGAGTTGTCTAATGCGCAATTGTTTGAGCTTCGCATGAAAAAAGATGACATCAATGATGTAATCGAATCCATGCGTAAGCAGTTAGACATTCAGCAGCGTGCCTTCGATGAATTGTACGAAGAGAAGAAAGGCAAGATAGAAGCAGGTGATGATCTTGCGCCGGGTGTGCTGAAAACTGTGAAAGTTTACGTTGCGATAAAGCGTCGTTTACAGCCTGGCGATAAAATGGCCGGACGTCATGGTAATAAAGGCGTTATCTCCAAGATTATTCCCGAAGAAGACATGCCTTATATGGAAGATGGTACGCCGGTTGACGTGGTATTGAATCCGTTGGGTGTGCCGTCGCGTATGAACGTGGGGCAGGTATTAGAAACTCACCTTGGGTGGGCCGCTAAAGGTCTTGGTAAAAAGATTAATACCATGATGAAGAAGCAACGTAAGGTTGCTGATATGCGTAAATTTCTTGATAAAGTGTACAACACCTCTGGCAAGCAAGAAGCGCTCAAAGATTTCTCTGATGAAGAAATTATGGAGTTAGCGGGCAACTTGCGCGAAGGTGTACCCATGGCAACGCCGGTATTTGATGGCGCCAGTGAGCAAGAAGTGAAAAGTATGCTTAAACTGGCTGATCTGCCTGAAAGCGGACAAACTACTTTGTTTGATGGCCGTACCGGTGAGCAGTTCGAACGTAAGGTTACGGTAGGTTATATGTACGTGCTGAAGTTAAACCACTTGGTTGATGACAAGATGCATGCGCGTTCAACAGGGCCGTACAGCCTAATTACGCAACAGCCTTTGGGCGGTAAGGCGCAATTTGGTGGTCAGCGATTTGGTGAGATGGAAGTTTGGGCGCTTGAGGCCTATGGTGCTTCTTACACCTTACAAGAGATGTTAACCGTTAAGTCTGATGACGTCATTGGTCGCGCCAAGATGTATGAAAATATTGTTAGAGGCGATCAATACATGGAGCCAGGCATGCCTGAATCCTTCAACGTATTGGTTAAAGAAATTCGTGGATTAGGACTCAACGTTGAGCTCGAACAGGATAACGGTTAGTTATTCACGCTTCAGCCAACACCGACTAAATAAGAGGTAAAGAAAAATGAAAGACATTTTTAATTTATTTAAGCACGAAGATAAATCAGAAGACTTTGACGCGATCCGCGTTGAAATCGCTTCTCCCGAGAAAATCCGCAGCTGGTCATACGGTGAGGTAAAAAAGCCTGAAACCATTAACTACCGTACTTTTCGTCCAGAGCGCGATGGTTTGTTTTGCGCCAAATTGTTTGGCCCAATCAATGACTACGAATGTTTGTGCGGTAAATACAAGCGATTAAAGCACCGCGGAGTAGTATGCGAAAAATGCGGCGTTGAAGTAACCAAAGCTGAAGTACGTCGTGAGCGTATGGGGCATATTGAACTGGCCGCACCTTGCGCGCATATCTGGTTTTTGAAGTCGTTGCCATCACGGTTAGGTTTGTTGCTAGACATGACCGTTCGTGAAATCGAGCGTGTATTGTATTTCGAAGCCTATGTGGTCACTGAGCCTGGTTATTCTGACTTTGACCGTGGCGCGATGCTAACCGAAGAAAAATATATTGATGCGGTAGAAGAGTGGGGCGACCAATTCGAAGCGAGTATGGGCGCTGAGGCAATCAAGGAATTGCTACAAACCATCGATCTTGAAGAAGAAGCCAAGTTGCTGCGTGAAGAGTTAGACGCGACTAAATCTGAAACTAAGATTAAGAAATTTCAAAAGCGCTTGAAGGTAGTCGAAGCATTTATTCATTCAGGTAATAAGCCTGAGTGGATGGTGTTAGACGTGTTGCCAGTATTGCCGCCTGACTTGCGGCCCTTAGTGCCACTTGAAGGTGGTCGGTTTGCAACGTCTGACTTAAACGACTTATATCGCCGGGTAATTAACCGTAACAACCGCCTTGCGCGTTTGTTAGAGCTTAGCGCGCCGGACATCATTATCGCTAATGAAAAGCGCATGTTGCAAGAAGCGGTTGATGCCTTAATCGATAATGGTCGCCGAGGTAAGGCGATCTTGGGTTCTAATAAGCGTCAGTTGAAGTCGCTTGCTGACATGATCAAAGGTAAGCAAGGCCGATTCCGCCAAAACTTATTGGGTAAGCGCGTTGATTACTCCGGTCGTTCGGTTATCGTGGTTGGTCCAACGTTGAAATTGCACCAGTGCGGGTTGCCAAAGAAAATGGCTCTGGAGTTATTCAAGCCATTTATCTTTTCAAAAATTATTGGCCGAGAGCATGCTAATAACATCAAGCAAGCCAAGAAATTGGTTGAGCAAGAGCTACCCTTAGTGTGGGATATTCTTGAAGAGGTTATTCGCGAGCACCCTGTATTACTTAATCGCGCGCCCACGTTGCACCGTTTAGGTATCCAGGCGTTTGAACCAGTGTTGATCGAAGGTAAGGCTATTCAGTTGCACCCGTTGGTTTGTACTCCCTACAATGCAGACTTCGATGGCGACCAAATGGCGGTACACGTACCCTTGTCGATTGAAGCGCAATTAGAAGCGCGCACGTTGATGATGTCGAGTAATAACGTGCTATCGCCTGCCAACGGTGATCCAATTATCGTACCATCGCAAGATATCGTATTAGGGCTTTACTATGTAACTCGCGAAAGTGTCGGTGCAAAAGGGGAAGGCACTTATTACGCCAATACCCGTGAAGTGCAACGCGCAGTTGATATAGAGGAGCTTTCGTACCACGCGAAGATTAAAGTGCGTATGCCGGAAATCATTGGCTCAGACGAAGTCTCGCTGCGCGATACCACGGCGGGTCGCGCGCTACTGTCAGATATTCTACCTGATGGAATGCCAGTCAATCTGCTTGATAAGGCGCTGAAGAAGAAAGAAATTTCTGGTCTTATTAACTACGCCTATCGCGAAATTGGCTTGAAAGAAGCCGTCATTTTTGCTGACCAGTTAATGTACACCGGTTTCAAAATGGCTGCAAAATCAGGTGTTTCGATTTGCCTTGATGACATGGAAATCCCCAAGGAAAAAGGAAGCATTCTTGAAGAGGCACAAGGCGAAGTACGTGAAATTCAAGCGCAGTATAGCAACGGTCTATTAACAGACGGCGAGCGCTACAATAAGGTTGTTGATATTTGGACGCGTACCAGTGAGCGCGTTGCCACATCGATGATGGATCACTTGGGTGTTGAAAAAGCAACCAATCTTGAAGGTAAAAAAGTCGAGCAAGAATCATTTAACTCCATTTATATGATGGCTGACTCAGGCGCGCGTGGTTCGCATGCGCAAATCAGGCAGCTTGCTGGTATGCGTGGTTTAATGGCGAAGCCAGATGGCTCGATCATCGAAACCCCTATTACTGCGAACTTCCGTGAAGGTTTAAACGTACTGCAGTACTTTATCTCAACGCATGGCGCACGTAAGGGCTTGGCAGACACCGCGTTGAAAACTGCAAATTCAGGATATTTAACGCGTCGCCTTGTTGATGTTTGTCAAGACTTGGTAGTCACAGAAGAAGACTGCGAAACGGATCAAGGCGTCACCAAAGAAGCCTTGGTTCAAGGAGGCGAGATCGTCATTCCAATTCGTGATCGTATCTTAGGTCGTTTTCCAGTGGCTGATCTGATTAGCCCGGTAGATGGCAGTGTGCTGGTCGAGAAAGGCCAAATGATCGACGAGCTTGCAATTGAACGCATTGATGAAGCTAACGTATTTTCAGTTGATGTACGTTCTGCTGCAAAGTGTGAAACGCGTTATGGTGTGTGCGCGACCTGTTATGGCCGTGACTTAGGCCGAGGGCATAAAATCAACAAAGGCGAAGCCGTTGGCGTTATTGCAGCGCAATCTATTGGTGAGCCTGGTACACAGTTAACCATGCGTACATTCCACATCGGTGGTGCAGCCTCTGCAAGTACGGTGATCAGTAGTATCGAAGCGCAAACGACAGGTACAGCGCATTTGCTTGATGTTAAGTCGGTCAAAAATAGCAAGAAGAAACAGGTCGTGGTAACACGCTCTGGACAATTGATTATTAAAGACGTAAACGGCATTGAGCGGGAGCGCCATAAGCTACCGTACGGTACTTTATTATCTGTTGGTGAAGGCGATAAGATTAAGGTGGGCGATATCGTGGCTAATTGGGATCCGCATACGCATCCGATTGTTACCGAAGTTGCAGGTAAGGCCGTATTGACTGATTTTATAGATGAAGTGACGGTCAACAAGCAAACTGACGAATTGACAGGTGTATCAACATACGTTGTCAAGCCTCCATCAGAGCGTCGCGGTAGTGCGCAAGATATCAAGCCAACGATCACGTTGATGGGAAGCGATGGTGAACCCACCAAAATTCCAGGTACAGAATTGCCTGCTCGTTATCAGTTGCCACCTGGTGCGGTGGTTGAATTTGACGATGGCGCGAAAATCAAAGTCGGCGATACTATTGCCCGTATTCCGCAAGAATCTGCGCAAACGCGTGATATCACAGGTGGTCTACCACGTGTTGCGGAGTTGTTTGAAGCGCGTAAACCTAAAGATCCTGCATTGTTGGCAGGTGCCTCTGGCGTCGTATCATTTGGTCGCGAGACTAAAACTAAGCAACGTTTAGTGATTACTGATGACATGGGCGAAAGCTATGAAGTGTTGATCCCTAAGACGCGCACAGTCAGCGTATTTGAAGGTGAATTGGTAGAACGCGGCGAAGTGGTGGTTGAAGGTGGTTCTGTAGCGGCTGACATATTGGAGTATCGCGGTATAGATGCCTTGGTAGGTTATATCGTCGATGAAGTACAAGACGTGTATCGACTACAAGGTGTAAAAATTGACGACAAGCATATCGAAGTAATTGTCCGTCAGATGCTGCGTAAGGCCAAGGTCAATGATCCGGGTGATACTGGGTTCTTGCCAGGTGAGCAGGTAGAAAAGGCGGCAATGCTTGATTCAAATGATCAAATCACCTTAGACGGTGGTTCGGTAGGGACGTGGTCTCCAGTGTTGCTAGGTATCACTAAGGCTTCTCTACTGACGGATTCGTTTATCTCAGCGGCGTCGTTCCAAGAAACTACGCGTGTACTCACTGAGGCTTCTATCAACGGTAAGATCGATAGCTTGCGCGGCTTGAAAGAAAACGTCATCGTAGGTCGTCTGATTCCTGCAGGTACGGGACTGGCTTATCATCAAGAGCGTGCGCGTTTGCGGGCTGAGCGATTGAAGCCAATTGATGATATGGATCTTGATCAATTGATTGCACAAGAGCTAGGTCAAACTGACGCCAGTGAGGCTTCTGCAGAGGTTGCTACCGCTGAGGTAGCGCCCACTCAAGATGCGTCAGATGCAGCGGCAGTGAACGACTAAACTAGACTTTTGGCAGGCATTGTAAAAGAGCAAGAAATTGCGCTTGACAGGCCTGCCATAAGTGCCTAGAATCCGCCGCCCTTGACTGTGATGCACAATCAGAGAGTGGTTTAATTTAAACGGTTTAATGTAAAGATTTATAAATGCCAACTATTAACCAATTAGTACGAAAGCCTCGAAAGAAGCAAGTACAGAAATCTAATGTACCTGCTCTAGAAGCTTGCCCGCAAAAACGCGGGGTGTGCACACGCGTATACACAACAACACCGAAAAAGCCTAACTCGGCTTTGCGTAAGGTGGCTCGTGTACGGTTAACGAACAAATTTGAAGTCAGTTCATACATCGGTGGTGAAGGCCATAATCTTCAAGAGCACTCAGTAGTGCTGATCCGCGGTGGACGTGTTAAAGATTTACCGGGTGTGCGTTATCACGTTGTTCGTGGTGCGCTTGACACATCAGGTGTTTCAGACCGTCGTCAAGGTCGATCTAAATACGGGGCAAAACGCCCTAAGTCATAAGTTTTATCTGCAGTAGCGTCAGCGTTGGCACTACTGCAATATGTAAACTCCTAGCCTAAACGGGTTGTCATAGTAGGGGTTGCTTAAGTTAGCTGCTAATTAGCGATGGCTTTGGTTACATTGACAGTCCAATACAACTAAATTATGCGGTGCGCAAAGCGAGAAATTGCGCGCGCCATGGAATATTATTCTGTAGAGCAAGCTAATGCCTAGAAGAAGAGAAGTACCGAAACGCCAGATATTGCCAGATCCTAAGTATAAGGATCAGACGATCGCTAAGTTCATCAATGCCATTATGCTAGATGGAAAGAAGTCTATCGCTGAAAGCATTATGTATGGCGCGCTGACCACCATCGAAGAGCGTGGTAAAGGCGACCCTGTCGAAGTGTTTAATCAAGCGCTTGAAAATGTGAGCCCAGCCGTTGAAGTAAAAAGCCGTCGCGTAGGTGGTTCAACTTATCAAGTGCCTATGGAAGTGCGTCCTTCGCGCCAAACTGCTCTGGCTATGCGCTGGTTAGTAGACGCGGCGCGTAAGCGCGGCGAAAAAACCATGATGCTACGCTTAGCAGCTGAATTGGCAGAGGCGGCTGAGTCACGTGGTTCAGCGGTGAAGAAACGCGAAGATACGCACAAGATGGCTGAAGCCAATAAAGCGTTCTCTCACTTTCGTTTCTAGTCGGTTTCACTACACACAACATTTAGAACAGTGGCACGTAAAACTCCCCTCAACCTTTACCGCAATATCGGTATTATGGCGCACATTGATGCGGGGAAGACAACGACCACTGAACGCATCTTATTCTATACGGGCTTATCTCACAAGATAGGTGAAGTGCATGACGGGAACGCCGTTATGGATTGGATGGAACAAGAGCAAGAGCGCGGCATTACGATTACGTCTGCCGCGACTACGTGTTTTTGGAAAGGCATGGACAAGTCTTTAGAAGAGCACCGAATTAACATTATTGATACACCAGGCCACGTAGATTTCACTATTGAAGTCGAGCGTAGCTTACGGGTTTTAGATGGCGCTTGTGCTGTGTTTTGTGCGGTTGGCGGTGTTGAGCCCCAATCCGAAACGGTGTGGCGCCAAGCCGATAAATACCAAGTGCCTCGCATAGCCTTTGTGAATAAGATGGACCGTATTGGCGCAGACTTTCCGCGCGTATTGGAACAAATGCGGGCTCGGTTAGGTGCCAACCCTATTGCAATGCAATTGCCCATAGGGACTGAAGAAGAATTTAAAGGCGTTGTCGATCTGATTAAGATGAAAGCCATCTATTGGAATGAAGCCAATATGGGCGCGTCGTTTGAAGAAAAAGACATACCTGCTGATATGCTAGCGCAGTGCGAAGCGGCCCGAGAAGCGTTAGTTGAAGCAGCGGCTGAGTCAGATGAATCGTTGATGGAGTTGTACTTCGAAGACGGTGACTTAAGCGCAGCACAAATCAAACAAGGCATTCGTGCCCGAACCTTAGCTAGCGATCTCGTTCCAGTCTTCTGTGGTTCTGCGTTCAAGAATAAAGGCGTACAAGCGATGCTAGATGGCATCGTTGAATACATGCCAAGCCCGCTTGATGTTAAGGCAATTGAAGGTGAGACCGAAGAAGGAAAAACCGTTGTTCGTAAAGCGGACGATAAAGAGCCTTTTTCCGCTTTGGGTTTTAAGATTATGAGTGACCCATTTGTTGGTCAATTGGTCTTTTTCAGAGTGTACTCGGGTGTACTTAAGTCTGGTGATACCGTTTATAACTCGGCTAAAGATAGAAAAGAACGTATCGGTCGTTTGTTGCAAATGCACTCCAATGATCGCGAAGATATCACCGAGGTTCATGCTGGCGATATTGCTGCTGCTGTAGGGCTAAAATCAATTACTACGGGTGACACTTTATGTGACCCGGCTAGCGTTGTTGTGCTTGAGTGCATTGATTTTCCAGAGCCAGTGATCTCTCAGTCCGTTGAGCCAAAAACGACAACGGACCAAGACAAACTTAGCTTGGCATTGGATAAATTAGCGCAAGAAGACCCATCATTTAAAGTACATACTGATGAAGAATCAGCCCAAACCATTATTTCTGGTATGGGTGAGCTGCACTTAGACATCATTATCGACCGATTAAAGCGTGAATTTGGTGTTGATGCCAATATTGGCCAACCTCAAGTGTCTTACCGAGAAACCATTACTAAGATGGTTGAGCAAGAAACTAAATATATTAAACAAACAGGCGGCAAAGGCCAATACGGTCACGTCTATGTTCGCTTAGAGCCACTTGCTGGCGATGCTGAGCAAAGCACAACGAACTATGAGTTTGTTAACGAAATTAAAGGTGGAGCGATTCCAAAAGAATTTATTCCGTCTGTAGAAAAAGGCATTGAAGAAGCGCTGCGTTCTGGTGTGATTGCTGGGTATCCGATGCTTAATATTAAAGCGACGTTGCTTGATGGCTCGTTCCATGAGGTTGATTCATCAGAGCATGCATTTAAAGCGGCAGGCGTACAGGCTTTGAGAGAAGGCGCGCGAAAAGCAGACCCTACTTTACTCGAGCCGATTATGTCAGTTGAGATCGTTACCCCTGAAGAGTATATGGGTAGCGTAAACGGAGATATTAATTCTCGTCGCGGTGTCATTCTGGGTATGGATGACACGCCATCGGGTAAACAAGTACAAGCAGAAGTGCCGTTGTCCAAAATGTTTGGTTACGCCACGTCACTACGTTCGGCCACACAAGGTCGCGCGAGTTATTCAATGCAGTTTCAAAAATATGCTGCTGTATCAAATGAACACGCAATGCGCGTTTAATTTACGAACTAATTTAATTTAAAACAGAAGTTTTTGCGAGGTAGATACTATGTCTAAGGAAAAATTTGAAAGAAACAAACCGCACGTGAATGTCGGAACGATAGGTCACGTTGATCATGGTAAGACGACGCTAACGGCGGCGCTTACTAATGTGTTGGCTAAAGAATTTGGCGGTGAAGTCAAAGCGTTTGCTGATATTGATAATGCGCCAGAAGAGCGTGAGCGTGGTATTACTATCTCTACAGCGCACGTTGAGTATGAGACGACTGATCGTCATTATGCGCACGTTGACTGCCCTGGTCACGCGGACTATGTAAAGAACATGATCACGGGTGCTGCGCAGATGGACGGCGCTATCTTGGTTTGCTCTGCAGCGGATGGCCCAATGCCTCAGACGCGTGAGCACATCTTGTTGTCACGTCAGGTAGGTGTACCTTATATTGTTGTATTCTTAAACAAAGCTGACATGGTAGACGACGAAGAGCTACTAGAGTTGGTTGAAATGGAAGTACGTGAGCTATTAGATAGCTATGACTTTCCTGGTGACGATACACCTATCATCACGGGTTCTGCACTTAAGGCACTTGAAGGCGATGAGTCAGACATTGGTAAGGGTTCAATCCTTAAGTTGGCTGAAGCATTAGATTCATACATTCCTCTGCCAGAGCGTGCGGTAGATGGTGATTTCTTGATGCCGGTTGAGGACGTGTTCTCTATCTCTGGTCGCGGCACAGTGGTGACTGGCCGTATTGAGCGCGGTATTGTTCACGTTGGTGACGAGATTGCGATTGTAGGTATTGCTGACACAGCGACGACAACGTGTACAGGTGTTGAGATGTTCCGTAAGTTGCTTGATGAAGGTCAGGCAGGTGATAACGTAGGTATTTTATTACGCGGTACTAAGCGTGAAGAAGTACAGCGTGGTCAAGTATTGGCGAAGGCGGGATCAATTACGCCTCACACTAAGTTCGAAGCTGAGGTTTATATCTTAAGCAAGGACGAAGGTGGTCGTCATACGCCATTTTTTAAAGGTTATCGTCCCCAGTTCTACTTCAGAACAACTGATGTAACGGGTGAGTGTGTATTGCCTGCTGATGTAGAGATGGTGATGCCGGGTGACAATGTACAGATGAATGTGAATCTGATTGCACCGATTGCGATGGAAGAAGGGTTGCGCTTTGCGATCCGTGAAGGGGGTCGTACTGTAGGTGCGGGCGTCGTTGCTAAAATCGTTGAGTAACAATTTAAATTAATCGACAAAAGATAAGAGGTCAGTTCCTGTGAAGGTTGAAAGTCAAAAAATCCGCATCAGTCTAAAAGCGTACGATCACAAAATGATTGACCGCAGCGCGATGGAAATTGTCGATACTGCGCGCCGTACAGGCGCGTTAGTTAAAGGTCCTATTCCGTTACCGACTAAGCGTGAGCGATACGATTTACTGAAGTCGCCACACGTCAACAAGAAGGCACGTGACCAAATGGAAATCCGTACGCATAAGCGTATTTTGGATATCGTTGAGCCAACTGATAAAACAGTGGACGCTCTTATGAAGCTAGACCTGTCTGCAGGTGTTGGCGTTGAAATCAAGCTTAATTAGTCGAAAGACGATTAACTAATAAATAACTAACTTATACATAAGGTATAGATATGTCTCTGGGATTGGTTGGAAAGAAAATTGGTATGACACGTGTCTTCGCTGAAGACGGTGATTCACATCCAGTAACGGTTGTCGAAATGACGCCAAACCGCGTTACTCAAATACGTACGGTCGAAGTTGACGGTTATGATGGCGTGCAAGTTACTACAGGTGCACGGCGTCCAAATCGAGTCACTAAGCCGATGAAAGGTCACTTTGCGAAGGCAGGTGTTGAAGCGGGTCGTGGTGTTTGGGAGTTTAGGATTGAAGCTGGTCATGAACATACAGCTGGTAGCGAGATCGGTATGGACTTATTCGAAGAAGGTCAATACGTTGATGTAACGGCAACTAGCAAAGGTAAAGGTTTCCAAGGTGGTATTAAGCGTCATGGCTTCGGCGGTGGACGTGCGACGCACGGTGTATCAAAAGCTCACCGATTACCAGGCTCTATTGGCCAAAACCAAACACCTGGTCGTGTATTTAAAGGTAAAAAAATGGCCGGACACATGGGTTCAACTCAAATAACTCAGCAAGGTCTTGAATTGTTGAAACTAGATGGCGAACGTAATGTTGTGTTGGTTCGCGGTTCTATTCCAGGTTCGAAAGGTACCGATGTCATCATCACGCCTTCGATCAAAAATAAGAAGAAGTCGCAGGCTTAAGCCGCTCGAATTCGTAACGATTGCATTTCAAAGAGAAAGTAGAAATGAGTGTACAACTTAACTTAACAGGCGGTTCTGGTTCAGTAGAAGTTTCTGATCAGAATTTCGGTGCTGTATTTAACGAATCACTGATTCATCAAGTCGTGACAGCCTATATGGCAAGTGGTCGTGCCGGAACCAGTTCACAAAAGAGTCGCGGTGAAGTAAGAGGTGGCGGAAAGAAGCCTCACGCGCAAAAAGGCACAGGTCGTGCGCGAGCTGGAACGATTCGTGGCCCGATATGGGTAGGCGGCGGCCAAACTTTTGCTCGCTCAACGCGTAGTTACGCGCAAAAAGTAAATCGTAAAATGTACCGCGGCGCTATGCGTTCAATATTGTCAGAATTAGCTAGGCAAGAGCGCTTAGTTGTTGTTGATAAGTTAGAAGTTAAAGCGGTAAAGACGAAAGAATTTGCTGCGCAGCTAACCAAATTAGGTATTGACCGTGGTTTGATCATCACGGCCGCTGAGGATACAAATTTATTTTTATCAGCGCGCAACATCAAGCATGTTGATACGCTAATTGCAGCACATATTGACCCTGTTAGTTTGATGGCCTATGACAAGATTGTCATCACTAGCGAAGCATTAAAGCAAATCGACGAAACTTTAGCGTAGGTGATGAGCATGAATGAAGAAAGAATATATCAAATAGTACGTCGCCCACACATTTCAGAGAAAACGGCTGGAATCGCTGAATCAAAGCGTCAAATTACTTTCGAAGTATTGAAAACAGCCAGTAAGCCTGAAGTGAAAGAAGCGATTGAAGCGCTTTTTAAGGTTGAGGTTGAAGCAGTAAAAACAATGGTAGTGAAAGGCAAAGCCAAGCGTGCCGGCCGTTTTATGGGCCGACGTAACGACTGGAAAAAAGCCTACGTTACTTTAAAAGAAGGTCACGATATTGACTTCATCGGCATGGCTAGTTAAGGCTTTCCTGACACTAGATCAAACCACATAGTCAATTAACGTAAACGTAAGAGAAGAATAGTCACATGGCACTATTAAAATTAAAACCAACTACTCCTGGTCAGCGCGGCATGGTTCGCGTTGTCAACAAAGAGTTGCACAAAGGTCAGTCGTACCCTGGGTTAACCACACCTAAGAAAGCGATCAATGGCCGTAATAACTCTGGACAAATTACGGTTCGTCATCGTGGTGGCGGACATAAAAAGCACTACCGTATCGTTGATTTCAAACGGACTAAAGATGGTGTTCCAGCGCGTGTTGAGCGTCTTGAATACGATCCAAACCGTAGCGCAAATATCGCATTGTTGTTATACGCAGATGGTGAGCGTCGTTATATTGTTGCACCGAAAGGTTTAGCGCAAGATGATGTAGTACGTTCAGGTGTTGATGCCGGTATTAAGCCTGGCAATTCAATGCCGCTTAAGAATATCCCGATCGGTACTGTGGTTCACTGTGTTGAGCTAAAGCCTGGCAAAGGGGCGCAATTAGGCCGCAGTGCCGGCGCTTCTATCCAGTATATCGGTCGTGAGGGAAACTACGCGCAACTTAGGCTACGTTCTGGCGAAATGCGCAAGGTGTTAGTAGATTGCCGCGCAACTATCGGCAGTGTAGGTAACTCTGAGCATAGCTTACGTAAATTAGGTAAAGCGGGCGCGAAACGCTGGCGCGGTATCCGTCCGACAGTTCGTGGTGTTGCCATGAACCCGGTTGATCATCCGCATGGCGGTGGTGAAGGCCGTACTTCTGGTGGTCGTCACCCTTGTTCTCCTTGGGGCGTACCCACTAAAGGTTATCGCACGCGTGTGAACAAGCGTTCTAACAACATGATCATCCGTAGACGGAAGAAATAACAAGTAAATTATTATGGCACGTTCTATACGCAAAGGCCCGTTCGTTGATCACCACTTGTGGTCGAAGATCTTAACGGCTAAAGAAGAGAATAACCGACGTCCGATCAAAACTTGGTCACGACGTTCAATGATTATGCCGGAATTCGTAGGCTTGACTGTTGCAGTACATAACGGTCGTTTACATGTACCCGTGTTAATCAGTGAGAATATGGTTGGACATAAGTTGGGCGAATTCGCTCCAACACGTACATTCCGTGGTCATATCGCAGATAAGAAGGCTAGATAAAATGCAAGTTCGAGCACTGTCAAAATATAACCGTATTTCAGCGCAAAAAGTGCGCTTAGTGGCTGATCAAATCCGCTCTAAGCCTGTTGCGCGCGCATTAGAAATACTTGAATTCAGCCCCAAAAAAGCGGCTGGTCTAATTTCAAAAACATTGAATTCAGCTATTGCCAACGCAGAGCACAATGAAGGTGCTGACATCGACGAGCTATTTGTTAGCGTCGCGATGGTTGATGAAGGGCCAACATTAAAGCGTTTTCGCGCTCGTGCAAAGGGCCGTGGTACTCGAATTTTAAAACGCACATCACACATCACCATTATGGTGAGTGATGAGCCTAACAAAGCTAAGTAGGTCAGGTTATGGGTCAAAAAATACATCCTAATGGTTTTCGTCTTGGAATTATCCGTGATTGGGATTCAAAGTGGTTCGCGATGGGAAAAGAATACCCTCGTCAACTTATCGAAGACCAGAAAATCCGTACGTACTTAAAAGGTCGATTAGCTAATGCGGCTGTGAGTAAAGTGCGTATTGAGCGAAATGCTGAAAATGTCAGTGTTACATTGCACACTGCACGCCCGGGTATCGTTATTGGTAAAAAAGGCCAAGATATCGACAAATTGCGTATGCAATTGAGCAAAATTTGCGATGGCAACAATGTACAGGTGTCGGTTGAAGAGCTGCGTAAGCCTGAAATTGACGCACAATTAGTTGCCGAAAGTATTGCACAGCAACTTGCTGGCCGCGTTGCTTATCGCCGCGCGACTAAGCGTGCATTACAAAATGCGATGCGTCTAGGCGCTGAAGGCATTAAGATTAACGTAGCTGGACGTTTAAACGGAGCGGAAATCGCCCGTTCTGAATGGAGCCGTGAAGGCCGTGTTCCATTGCACACCATGCGAGCTGATATTGATTATGGTCAAGCAGAAGGCTTAACTACATACGGTATCTTAGGTGTTAAAGTTTGGATATTCAAAGGCGAAGTATTCGCGGAAGAGCCAACACCAGTAGTAGCCGAAGAAACTAGCGTAACCGCTTAAGGCAGACAAAAAAGGTATTGCGAGATGTTACAACCGAAACGTACAAAATTCAGAAAGATGATGAAAGGGCGCAACCGCGGCCTTTCTCAACGTGCTAATAAACTCAGCTTTGGTGAGTTTGGTTTGAAATCAACAGGGCGTGGGCGAATGACCGCGCGTCAAGTAGAAGCAGCACGTCGTGCAATGACACGTCATATTAAACGTGGTGGCCGTATTTGGATTCGCGTGTTTCCAGATAAGCCGATTACTAAAAAGCCACTTGAAGTGCGTCAAGGTAAAGGCAAGGGCAGTGTTGACCATTGGGTCGCGCTTATCCAGCCAGGTCGTATGCTTTATGAAGTAGAGGGCGTTTCAGAAGAGTTGGCACGTGAGGCTTTTGCACTAGCGGCGGCGAAATTGCCATTTAAAACAACCTTTGTTAAGCGTTTAGGCGCGTAGGGTAAGACAATGTTAGCAGGTGAATTAAGATCAAAGTCTCGTGAGGACCTCATTAAAGAGCTAATGGGTTTGCGTCAGGAACAATTTAACTTACGTATGCAGCGCGCAAGCGGACAGTTGGCCAACCCAGCTCGCTTCAAGGTGGTACAAAAAGATATTGCACGAATCAAAACCGTGCTTAATGAACAAGCAGCAGGTGCAGAGTAATGACAGCGCAAGTAGAAGACAAGACAAGCGTACAGCGTGCTGTGCAAGGTAGTGTGGTTAGTTCGAAAATGGACAAAAGCATCACCGTTTTAGTCGAGCGTCAAGTAAAGCACGCTTTGTACAAGAAATTCATTCGTAGTTCGACTAAGTTGCATGCTCATGATGAGAACAATGAGTGTAATGAAGGTGACATGGTCATCATAGAAGAATGTCGCCCTTTGTCTAAGACCAAGAGCTGGCGTTTGGTTGAAGTCGTTTCTAAAGCTAATTTAGCTTAAGAAACGAGAACATAATTTAGTAAACGAAATAATATAGAGGAGTTTGCAATGATTCAGATGCAATCCAGAATGAAAGTAGCTGATAACAGTGGCGCTAAAGAGGTCATGTGCATCAAGGTTCTCGGCGGTTCTAAACGACGCTATGCGGGTATCGGTGACGTAGTTAAGATTAGTATTAAAGAAGCCTTACCTAATTCAAAAGTGAAAAAAGGTGATGTATACAACGCAGTGATCGTGCGTACCCGTAAGGGCGTACGTCGTCGCGATGGCTCTTCAATCCGTTTCGATTCAAATGCTGCCGTATTGCTCAATCAAGCCTTACAACCTATTGGTACGCGTATCTTTGGTCCAGTGACTCGCGAGTTACGTAATGAAAAGTTTATGCGTATTATCTCTCTAGCGCCTGAAGTGCTTTAGTTGGTCCGTTAAATAGGCATTTAAAAATGAATAAGATTCTAAAGAATGACGAAGTAATTGTTTTGGCCGGTAAAGACAAGGGCAAAATAGGTTCAGTTATCCAGATTTTGTCAAACGGCAAAGCCTTGGTGAATGACGTTAACGTAGTTAAAAAACATGTACGCGGTAACCCACAAACTGGCGTTACAGGCGGTATCATGGAAAAAGAAGCGGCGATTCAGTTGTCGAATATCGCATTAGTTAACCCTTCAACGGGTAAGGCTGATCGCGTCGGCATTAAGGTTTTAGAAGATGGCCGAAAGGTACGTTTTTTTAAATCCAATGGCGAAACCGTTGATACCAAGTAAAGGCGCACTAGCAAATTAAAGTTGGCAGATTATAGAAATGGCACGATTATTAGAAACATATCAAAGCGAGATTGCAGCTAAGCTCCAAAAAGAGCTAGAGCTTGATAATCCGATGCGTGTTCCAGCGCTTAAAAAGATTACCATTAACATGGGGCTTGGCGAGGCAATTGGTAACAAAAAAGTATTGGAATCAGCGGCAAGCGATCTTGAGAAAATTACTGGGCAAAAGCCAGTTATTCGCAACGCTCGTAAATCTGAAGCGGCGTTTAAAATCCGTGAAGGCTGGCCTGTTGGCGCAAAAGTGACGCTAAGACGTGAAAGAATGTACGAATTCATGGATCGTTTGATCTCAGTAGCTATTCCTCGGATTCGTGACTTTCGTGGTTTAAACCCAAATTCTTTTGACGGTCGAGGCAACTATGCTTTCGGTCTAACTGAGCAAATTGTATTTCCTGAAATCGAATACGATAAGGTTGATGCATTGCGCGGTATGGATATTTGTATCACTATGGATGCAGAAAACGATGCGCATGCAAAAGCGCTACTAGAAGCGTTCAATTTTCCTTTAAAGGGTCGATAACATGGCGAAGAAATCTATGGTTTCGCGTAACGATAAGCGCGGCAAGCTAGCAGTTAAATTAGCAGAAAAGCGTGCATTTTTAATTGCAACCGTTAAGAGCGAAGAATCAGACTACGATGCTAAGTGGGATGCGATGATGGCTTTACAAAAGCTACCACGTGACTCAAGCAAAGCACGATACCGCAATCGGTGTGCTTTAACGGGTCGACCGCATGGTTATTTTCGCCGTTTTGGCTTGAGCCGCAATCGTCTACGTGAAGTTGCGATGCGCGGTGAAGTGCCTGGTTTAGTAAAAGCTAGTTGGTAAGCGTAGGATAATATTATGAGCATGCAAGATCCAATCGCAGATATGTTAACGCGTATCCGCAACGGTGGTAAGGCGATGAAAGCTTCAGTTTCTATGCCCCACTCGGGCAAGAAAGTGGCGATCGCTACCGCCTTAAAAGAACAAGGTTTTATTAAAGGCTTTTCAGCGTCTAGTGAAGGCGTGAAATCCGAGTTAACTGTAGACCTCAAGTACTTTCAAGGCGCGCCGGTTATAGAAGAATTAGTTCGAATTAGCACACCAGGCCGTCGCGTATATGCGGCCAGTGATAACCTTCCTTCAATTTATGGTGGTTTAGGCGTGGCGTTAATATCTACTTCAAAAGGCGTGTTGACTGACAAAGCGGCGCGTGAAGCAGGGGTAGGCGGCGAAGTAATTTGCTCTGTATTCTAAACAGAATTTTAAGTAGGTAAGAAAAATGTCACGTATAGGTAAAGCGCCAATTGCACTACCCTCTGGAGTAGAAGTGAAAAGCGAAGGCGGTGTTGTTACTGTTAAAGGTCCAAAAGGCGAGCTAAAACAAGCTATTGGTGATGGCATGTCTTTGAAACAAGACGATGGTCAGTTAATGGTTGAAGTGGCTGAAGGCCGTGATGAGTTGAATGCGTTGTCTGGTACTATCCGCGCGTTAATCAATAACATGGTTACCGGTGTTAGTAGCGGTTTCGAGCGCAAACTAACTATTGTTGGAGTTGGATATCGAGCGCAAGCACAAGGCAAAGAAGTTAAGTTGCAGCTAGGCTTTTCGCATGATGTAGCGCATCAATTACCAGAAGGCATTTCAGCTGAAACACCAAGTCAAACTGAAATAGTACTTTC
Organism: Candidatus Poriferihabitaceae bacterium; assembly: GCA_965237995.1. Classification (GTDB taxonomy): domain Bacteria; phylum Pseudomonadota; class Gammaproteobacteria; order Arenicellales; family Poriferihabitantaceae; genus JAAELZ01. Next base: position 308,034 of record CBDEGO010000004.1, on the reverse strand, counting down.
GGGTATTGATAAGCAGCTTTTAGGTCAGACAGCCGCAAACATTCGTGCTTATCGTCCACCTGAACCTTATAAAGGCAAAGGTATTCGATACGCTGATGAACATGTTGTACGTAAGCAAGCCAAGAAGGCTTAATCATTGATTTGAATTATGAAAAGCAATAAGAAGCAATCTAGACAACGTCGCGCTCGTAAAACACGCGCTCGTATATCTGCTGTCGGTGCTACACGGTTAAGTGTGCATCGTACTCCTCGCCACTTTTATGCGCAGGTGATTAGCGGCGAAGACAATAAAGTATTGGCAGCGGCTTCTACTTTAGACGTTACTTTGCGTAAGGATATCAAAAACGGCGGAAATGTTGATGCAGCTAAAGCTGTTGGTGCAGCGATCGCAGAGCGTGCGAGTAAATCAGGTGTTGATAGCGTCGCCTTTGATCGTTCGGGTTTTAAATATCATGGCCGTGTTGCAGCATTTGCAGACGCCGCGCGCGAAGCTGGACTTAAGTTCTAAGCTCCCACTGCTGCACAAAATATATTAGAGGTTAAAATGGCTAGAAATCAGCAACGTCAGAACGACAACCAAGAATCTGAATTTAACGAGCAGTTAATTAACATCAGACGTGTTGCCAAAGTAGTTAAAGGTGGCCGAGTGTTCGGCTTTTCAGCATTGACTGTAGTCGGTGATGGTAATGGACGCGTTGGTATGGGCCGCGGCAATGCACGCGAAGTGCCTAATGCGGTTCAAAAAGCAATGGAGAATGCCCGCCAAAATATGTTCAAAGTAAAATTGAATGGCGATACATTACAATACCCGGTTGTTGGTCGTCATGGATCAGCGCGTGTGGTTATACGCCCAGCTTCTGAAGGTACGGGTATCATCGCGGGTGGTACAATGCGTGCTGTTTTCGAATGTGTAGGCGTAGAAAACGTGTTGGCAAAAGTGATTGGTACTACTAACCCTGTTAACGTGACGCGCGCAACCATGGAAGCACTACAAGGTATGCGTAGTCCTGACCAAGTTGCTGCTAAGCGTGGTCTTAACGTTGAAGATCTATAGTTCGGAATAGAATAATGGCTGCTGAAAAGAAATTACAAGTTAAGCAAACCAAGAGTGTGCATGGTCGTTTGAAAAAGCATAGAGCCTGTGTTAAAGGCTTGGGCTTACGCCGTATCCATCACACTGTTGAAGTTGTTGATACACCAGAAAACCGTGGCATGATCAATAAAGTTGCCTACATGGTTGAGTGGAAAGAGGTATAAATAATGCGATTAAATACAATTAAGTCTGCTGAAAACTCGCGCCCAGCTGCAAAACGAGTAGGGCGTGGTGCAGGTTCTGGTGTTGGTAAAACAGCAGGCCGCGGCGTTAAGGGCCAAAAGTCACGTTCTGGTGGTTATCATAAAAAGGGTTTTGAAGGGGGGCAGATGCCTCTTAACCGTCGTTTACCTAAGCGCGGTTTTACAGCGCGGGTAAATCAACATGCTGTAGAGCTTCGTTTAAGTGAGCTAAATGATTTAGATGCAAACCCTATTGATATTGCCGCGCTTATTGAGGCCCGCGTAATACCAGGCAGCACTAATAAAGTTAAAGCCATTCTTTCTGGTGAAGTCACTAAGGCAGTTAACCTAAAAGGTATTTCTGCCACTAAAGGTGCCCGTGAAGCAATTGAAAAAGCTGGTGGGACGTTAGAAAACTAATGGCTAAGAAATCTCCAAACAGTACGGGTGTTATGAGCGGTTTAGGCGAGCTAAAGTCGCGTATTCTGTTTATGCTTGGCGCGGTGTTAGTGTTCCGATTAGGAACGCATTTACCTGTTCCGGGCGTTGATCCCAATGCTGTTGCGGCGATGTTTGAGCAAACTAGAGGCTCGGTTTTAGATATTTTTAATATGTTTTCTGGCGGTGCTTTAAGCCGCTTGTCTGTATTTGCGTTGGGTGTCATGCCCTACATCTCGGCTTCTATCATCATTCAGATGATGACGGCAGTCATTCCTCAGCTTAAACAGCTGAAGAAAGAAGGTGAAGCGGGTCGGCGTAAGATCACGCAATATACGCGCTACTTCACTGCGGTATTAGCGATCTTTCAAGCATTCGGGATTTCAATTGCGGTACAAGCCCAAAGTGTTGGCGGTGCGTCTGTTGTGGTCATTCCTGGTTTTGGTTTCCAAATTATCATGGTCGCCACTTTAGTGTGTGGCACAATGTTCTTGGTATGGCTGGGCGAGCAGGTAACAGAGCGCGGTATTGGTAATGGTATCTCGTTAATAATTTTTGCCTCTATTGTTTCTGGGTTACCGGCTGCTATCGGCGGAACGCTAGAGTTAGCGCGTAACGGGCAATTTGGTTTTGGTTTTATTTTAATCTTGTTTATTGGCGTGCTTGCCATCACTTACTTCGTTGTATTCGTGGAACGCGCACAGCGCCGTATCCCAATACATTACGCGAAACGCATGCAAGGGCGTAAAATGGTACAAGCGCAACAAAGCTTTTTACCGCTTAAGTTAAACATGGCTGGTGTAATTCCACCCATCTTTGCTTCGAGTATTATTTTGTTCCCCGCGAGTATTGGCTCTTGGCTAGGTCAAAGTAGTGAAGGTATGTATTGGTTACGTGATTTAGCCACAACCTTGCAGCCTGGGCAGCCCGTCTATACGCTTATATACGCAAGTATGATTATCTTTTTCTGTTTCTTCTATACCGCGTTGATTTTTGACCCAAAAGAAATTGCAGATAACTTAAAGCAGTCAGGTGCGTTCGTGCCAGGGATACGGCCTGGGCAACAAACAACTAACTACATCGATGGTGTTGTGTCACGACTAACCTTAATCGGTGCGTTATACATTACCTTTGTTTGCCTTATCCCAGAATTTCTAATTGTGAAATACAGTGTGCCATTTTATTTTGGTGGTACCTCTTTGTTGATTATTGTTGTGGTGTTGATGGATCTGATCAATCAAGTTCAATCACATTTAATGTCACGGCAGTACGATAACATATTAAAGAAGTCTAGCGTCATGGGTGGCGCACGTCAGCGTTAATACGCTTTAGGAGCATTATTATGAAAGTTAGAGCATCTGTTAAAAAGATCTGCAGAAATTGTAAAGTGATTCGTCGTAACGGCGTTGTACGTGTAATTTGTAAAACTGATGCACGTCATAAACAACGTCAAGGCTAGCCAGTTATTTACCGTAATTTCGCATTGTAGGTTTACGACATTTTTGATACCATCGCGCGCCGCTAATTTGTGGGCGCCCGATTTAAATTAATTTATTAAAGAGACGAGTTCAAGTGGCACGTATTGCAGGCATAAATTTACCCGCTCACAAGCATACTGAGATAGGGTTAACACACATTTTTGGCATAGGCCGACCTCGCGCATTATCTATTTGTGATGCGGCTGGTGTTGTTCCTTCAACTAAGATCAAAGATCTAACGGAGGATGAAGCTGAGAAGCTACGCCAAGAAGTAGCTAAATTTATTGTTGAAGGTGATTTGCGCAGAGAAACTTCTATGAACATCAAACGTTTGATGGACATGGCTTCTTTCCGCGGTATCCGTCACAGACGTGGATTGCCACTACGCGGGCAACGTACTAAAACTAACGCTAGGACTCGTAAAGGTCCTCGTCGCCCAATTAAGAAATAAGGCTCAGTACAATGGCAAAAGTAAGTAAAGTTAAAAAGGTCGTTACTGAAGGTATCGCTCATATTCACGCAACGTTCAATAACACGATTGTGACCATTACCGACCGACACGGCAATGCCTTGTGTTGGTCCTCTGCGGGACAAGCTGGTTTTAAGGGCTCTCGTAAGAGTACCCCTTTTGCTGGGCAACGTGCTGCGGAAATGTGTGCTGAGTCAGCAAAGGAATACGGCATTCAAGTGCTAGACGTTCTTTTTAATGGCCCTGGGCCAGGACGTGAGTCAGCAGCTCGCGCACTACAAGCAGCGGGATTTGAAATTCAAAATCTGACTGACGTTACTCCTCTTCCTCACAATGGATGCCGCCCATCAAAGCGTCGTCGCGTTTAATATAGGTTTTACTAATGGCTAGATATATAGGTCCAAAGTGTAAGTTAGCACGTCGCGAAGGAACGGATTTGTTTCTGAAAAGCCCTGCACGCACTATCGAATCAAAATGTAAGTTTGATCGTCCTCCAGGCTTTAAGGCTGGCGCTCGCCGACCAAGAACTACGGTATACGGCACACAGTTACGTGAAAAACAAAAGATGCGCCGTATGTATGGCATCATGGAAAAGCAATTTGCCAGCTACTATAAAAAGGCTGCCGCAACAAAAGGCTCAACGGGTCATAACTTATGGCAGCTTTTAGAAGCACGTTTAGATAATGTGGTATATCGCATGGGTTATGGCGTTACGCGTGCAGAGTGTCGTCAGTTAGTTAGCCATAAAGCCATTCTCGTTAATGGCAAAAACGTAAATATACCCTCTTATCAAGTTCACCCTGGTGATGTGGTTGAAGTGCGTGAGAAAAGTAAAAAGCAATTGCGTGTGACGTCAGCGATGGAAATTGCTGAGCAAATTGGTTTCGTTGATTGGGTTGATGTCGATGTAGCCAAAGTCTCGGGTGTGTTTAAAGCACTGCCAGAGCGTGACCAATTGCCGCCTGATATCCAGGAAGCCTTGGTTGTTGCTTTGTACTCTAAGTAATCATTAGTTAATTCCCTAACACTAGGTAATATAATGCAAGATTTATCTTCGCTTGAATTCTTAAGGCCTCGCATTGTCGAAGTCAAAAATGATAAAGACAATGCTTGTCGTGTTGTGATTGAGCCATTAGAGCGTGGTTTTGGCCATACTCTAGGTAATGCGATGCGTCGTATTCTTATCTCTTCTATCCCCGGCGCGTCTGTCGTGTCTGTAAAAATTGATGGTGTGCTTCATGAGTACTCAACGATCAAAGGGGTACAAGAAGACGTGATGGACATTTTGTTAAACCTTAAAGGTTTACCGGTTCGTCTGAACGATCGCAATGAAGCTAAGCTTACTATCAGTAAGAAAGGCCCATGCGTCGTGACGGCTGCGGACATTACCACCGAGCATGATGCTGAAATCACTGATCCAGATCGTTTTATCGCTACCGTAACTAAAGAAGGCAAGTTAGAGATGACGCTGACTGTACGCCAAGGTCGCGGATATGAAACGGCAGCTTCACGTAAGCAAAGTGATGAAACTGAAGAGGTAGGCCTGATTCATTTAGATGCGTCCTATAGCCCTATCGATACCGTTTCTTATCAAGTGGAAGACGCACGCGTTGAGCAGCGCACCGACCTTGATCGCTTGATCATTGAAATGGAAACAAATGGGACTGTTGACCCAGAAGAGGCGATTACACGTGCAGCAACTATTATGCACGAACAGATTGCGACTTTCGTTAATCTTGAAGAGTCAACCATCCAAGCGCCGGACGAAATTGAGCCAGAAATTGACCCAGGTTTGTTAAGCCCAGTTGATGACTTAGAGCTAACAGTGCGTTCTGCAAATTGCTTGAAAGCAGAGAATATTTATTATGTAGGTGATTTGGTTCAGCGTACCGAAACTGACTTGTTGAAGACGCCTAACTTAGGTAAAAAATCACTCACTGAAATTAAAGACGTATTGGCAGAAAGGGGTTTTACACTTGGCACCAAGCTTGAAGCTTGGCCACCTGCTTCTATTGTAACTGATTAATTTAAAGGCTGTAGAAATGCGACACCGTAAATCTGGAAGACAACTTAACCGTACTTCTTCACATCGTACAGCGATGTTTAGGAACATGGCGGTCTCTTTGTTGAAGCACGAACAAATTAAAACAACCGTTCCTAAAGCTAAGGAATTGCGTCGTGTGGTTGAGCCTATCATCACGCTTGCTAAAACAGCATCTGTGGCTAATCGTCGTCTAGCGTTCGCGCGCTTGCGTGACCGTGATACGGTAACAAAGCTATTTAACGAAATTGGTCCTCACTATGCTAGTCGACCTGGTGGCTATACGCGCATTTTGAAAGCAGGTGGGCGAGTGAGCGACAATGCTCCGATGGCCTATATGCAATTAGTTGATCGTGACATAATGGCTGCTAAAGGTCTAGACCAAGTAGAAGATGATGAAGTTGAGACGGAAGACGAAGAAGACTAAGCTAATTATCTTAAGCGTTTATATCAAGCACTTACTTGTAGGTGCTTTTTTATTGCTAAGTTAAACTAGAAAGGTATTTGTCCCAATCGAATAAAGGGCCAGGGTCTGTTTTCCGTCCTGGCGCAATGTCACTATGGCCAACGATGCGATCAAGTGATATGGCAGAATGATAACTTCTAATTAACTTAGTTAAGGTTATTAGCGCCACGTATTGCTCGTCTGTAAATGGCTGGCTGTCACAGCCTTCAAGTTCTACACCTATAGAAAAGTCATTGACATTGCTTTTTCCGTCGAACAAAGACTCCCCTGCATGCCAAGCTCGCTTTAAGGTACTTACGAATTGAACGGTTTTGCCGCATCGTTTGATATAAAAATGGGATGAAACCTTTAAGCGTTTAATGGTGCAAAAGTAAGGGTGTGCAGTCTCATCAAGGTAATTAGTAAAAAACTGTTCTACGAATTCGTCACCAAAGCAATCAGGAGGCAAGCTGATCGCGTGAATGACTAAAGTGTCAATCACCACCTCTTTGGGCCTGTCATCGTAATTTGGAGAATGTAGGCAGCGATCAACCGGAATGTGTTCTTGCATGCTTTATCTATTATTCAGCGTTATTTTGGTGAAATCACATACGATAAAAGGCAGTAGGTGCCTGTATAGATTAGTGGTATATTCCACCGCTAAGCGGCGCTTCTACGTCGATTGTGATCGTTTTCTGAGAAGTATAATATATGAAAAACTTTGCGTCTGGCCAATGTTTGTGTGGAGAAATTAAATACAGTATCTCTAAAGAGCCTATTAGAATGGCACAGTGTCATTGCGTTGATTGCCAGAAGGCGACCGGAACCGGACATGTGTCTCAAGCTTTTTTTGAAGATGAAGCTGTCAGCATTCAAGGGCAGGCAGCTACTTACGCAACTACCGCCGACAGCGGTAATATAAATACCCGACACTTTTGTTCTAGCTGCGGCTCGCGCTTGTTTTCAACTAACTCGGGCCGATCTGGCATTATCGGCGTTGCTGCCGGTAGTTTTGATGAGAGCAACTGGTTTAAACCTCAGGTGGTGTTATATACCGATTATAAAAAGACATGGGATTTGACCTCGGAAGAAGTGCCGAATTTCCCGCGCATGCCTAGCTGAGTTTTCCGGTTCATTACATGCCACATTCGAACTCAAACTCAAACTCAAATTCAAAGCCATTAACCTATGGTTTTTTAATGCTAGATAGCTTTTCAATGATTAGCTTTTCTGGCGCGATAGAAATATTACGCTTAGCAAACCACATAACACGTGATGCTCTATTTGATTGGGTAACGGTTACGCTCGACGGAAAAGTTGTCAAAGCCAGCAACGGCATTGCAGTGACACCTGATTGCGCGATAGCTGAACTAGAGGCGGTTGAAGTACTATTTGTCTGCGGCGGAGTGAACCCCGCAAATCGGTGGTCATCTGAACTCGCTAAAGCGTTGCAGTTGATTGATAAACGCGATGGAGCATTGGGTGCACTATGTACGGGCGCCTACCAATTGGCTAAAAGTGGCTTGCTTAACGGAGTGCGTTGTACCTTACATTGGGAGAACATTGTTTCTACACGGGAGGAATTTCCTAAAGTCATTATAACCAGTGATATCTACGAAATTGATAAAAATAGATATACCTGCGCTGGCGGCACAACCTCAATTGATTTGATGCTCGAACTGGTGGCTAGGGCGCATGACAGGGAACTAGCTGCGGCGATCTCCGAAGAAGCCGTGATTGATCGAATACGCACTAAAGACGACCAACAGCGAATTCCGCTTAGGCAGAAAATTGGAACAAGCCAACCTAAGTTGACCGAGGCCGTTAAGCTGATGGAGGCTAATTTAGAAGAGCCTATCAGCCCAGATGAGTTGGCAGGCTATGTTGGAATATCCAGGCGCCAACTAGAGCGCTTGTTTCGGACTTACTTAGACTGCACACCCTCGCGGTATTATCTGGAGTTGCGACTGCGCAACGCGCGGATGTTGCTACTGCAAACGGAAAACTCGATTGTAGAGATTTCTTTAATGTGCGGGTTTATTTCCACCCCGCATTTTAGCAAGTGCTACAGAGAAATGTTTGGCCTACCACCGCGCGACGAGCGCCGACGTCTTCTAGTAGGTGCTTCACCACCTGCGGGTTCAGCTGGTAACTGAGGAAAATTTGGTAACACCTTCCTCAATTGCGCAAAATCATGGTTTTTGTGTGGAATACCCATCGCTGCAATAAAGTAATCTTGGAACTTTGATTCAATTGCTGTTTCAATTTTGATCATCTTAAGCACTTCATTTTCAATTTCACGTCTCGCAGCTACGTTAAGCAGCGCAATACGCGCCCCTGTACCAGCGGCGTTACCAACGGCGCGTACATTATCTACATTACAATCAGGAATCAGCCCAAGGGCCATAGCATACTTAGGGTCGATGTGCGCCCCAAAGGCGCCTGCGAGTTCAATACGTTCAATTTGCTTGATGTCTAACTTATCCATTAATAATTCTATGCTTGCGTGTAAAGTGGCCTTAGCAAATTGAATGGCTCTAATATCGTTTTGAGTAATGATGATGCCGTTTTCTCCATCAGTGACTCGATAGGCTAATGTTTTGCCGTTTTGAAACAAGTAGTCGGTTTGCTCGCTGAGCGCTGCGCTGAAAACGCCGTCGTTAAGTACCAAGCCAGATATATATAGTTCCGCCACCGCTTCGATAATGCCTGAACCGCAAATTCCGGTTACACCGATATCTTTGGTTTGCTCTGTAAAACCGGCTTCGTCTGACCATAAATCACAACCGATCACCTTATATTTAGGCGCGTAAGTCACCGGGTCGATACGCATACGCTCAATCGCGCCGGGCGCTGCTCGTTGACCGTGTTCAATTTGTGCGCCTTCAAAGGCCGGCCCAGTTGGGCTTGAGGCCGCCACTAGCTTTTCACTGTTGCCAAGAACAATTTCAGCATTAGTGCCGATATCAACCACCAGAGTGATGTCGGTTTTCTTGTACGGGGCTTGCGATAAGGTGGCCGCCGCAGCGTCGGCGCCAACATGGCCGGCGATACAAGGAAGAATATAAACTTGTGTTCCAGGGTTGATATCAATATCGAGTTCGCTGGCTTTACAATGCACCGAAGACTGTGTGCTTAAGGCGAACGGAGCGCCGCCCAGCTCAACCGGATTAATCCCGAGTAGTAAATGGTGCATGATCGGGTTTCCGACCAGTACCATGTCTAAAATAGCACTAGCATCAACGCCAGATTGCTCAATCAGTTGCTGCACCAAGGTGTTAATGGTCTCGCGCACCGCTGCGGTTAAGTCGACCTCACCGCCTGGGTTCATCATGATGTATGACACGCGACTAATTACGTCTTCGCCATAGCGAATTTGTGGGTTCATCTGACCCGTAGTCGCTAAGTTTTCGCCCGTATCTAAATCACTTAAATGCGCGGCGATACTGGTGGAACCAACGTCGATAGCGATGCCATAAAGTTTGGTTTGCTCACCGGGCCAAACCGCGACAATGGATTCATTGTGGGCAATGGCTACAGTAATTTTCCAGCTGCCTTTGCGTAGCGCCACTTGAATTTGCGCTAAGGTTTGTAGGTCAACATTGATGTTTTCAATTTCTGTCTCAAACTCAACTTGTTCTTGAATTCGCTCAAGGTCGCCCGTTTGGTCATGCATCGACGCTTCTGTGACGTCAATAGTCACAAGTTTTATCGCAGGCGCTGCCTCGACGTTTAACTTCCCTGCTGCTTTGCGTACCAGTTGTTGTTGCACTTGGCTCTCTGGCGGGATGTCAATCACTACGTTATCTTTGAGGTGTGCGTTGCAAGCAAGACGGTAGCCTTTTTCTAGTTCTTTGGCGCTGAAGTAAGCCCGTTCAATTGATGTGGGTTCGCTCAAGTGGGTGCGTGAAGAGCTAAAGCCAAACTTGGCGAAGTCACCTTCGCTAACTAAAATCTTGCACCGGCCACAAATACCATTGCCTCCGCAAACCGAATCTAGATCAGCACCTGTTTGCTGGGCGCTGGCAAGCAAAGAGGTTTCTTTCTTGAATTCGCCGCGCATGCCAGATGGCGTGAAAATAACTTGGGCTGTTTTAGAGTCAGTACTATTCAACGCTGGGTATCTCCGGAATGATGTGAAAGTCGCTGGCGTCAGCGGTATAAATATTTAGTGTGGTTTTCAGGCCAGTGGGTTGGTCTAGCATGCCGGCCATGACGCTAATTTGGCCTTCTTTAGTGTTATCCCAGAAAAGGTTGCCTCCGCAGTTCTCGCAAAAGCCGCGCTTTACACCGGGAGATGAGTTGTACCACTTTAAGCTATCTTGTTTGGTAATGTGTAAGTCCGTTCTGGCAGCTCGCGTTGCCGCAACAAAGTTGCCAGTGGTCTTTTGGCATTGTGTGCAAAAACAATTAACTACGTGACGCACATCGCCCGCCAATGAGAATTTAACTGCTCCGCACAAACAACCACCAGTTAAACCCGCGGTTGTGGTGCTATCAGTTAATCCAGACGATTTCATTGGTGCTGGCTTAGCGTTTAACCTCTACGGCGACGGCGATTGCCGCGACGGCCACCTGCTTCGCCGTTTTCACCTTCTGGTTGTGGCTCACGGTAATTCTTTAACCAACTCGCACAATTTGGATCTTTACCCAACATGACATCGGCAGCGCGGATACTTTGCACCACTTCCGGATGCAACGGGTTAACAATGGCGGAAGTCATGCCGGCGCCCATGGCCATGCTGATAAAAGCCGCATTGATGCCGTTACGGTTAGGTACGCCGAAGCTGAAATTAGAGGCGCCGCAAGTGGTGTTCACTTTTAGCTCTTCGCGTAAGCGCTTTACCAAGGCAAGGATTTGCACACCTGCATCATTGATGGCGCCAACTGGCATAACCAACGGGTCAACCACGACGTCGTTTGGCGAAATGCCATAATCTTGTGCGCGTTCGACAATTTTCTTGGCGACTTCATAGCGTACGTTAGGGTCGGATGAAATTCCGGTTTCGTCGTTAGAAATGGCAACGACCGCAGCACCATACTTTTTCACCAAAGGCAGTACGGTCTCTAAACGATCTTCTTCTCCAGTGACCGAATTCACTAATGGGCGGCCTTGATACACCGCAAGACCTGCTTCTAATGCGGCAACGATTGATGAGTCTATGCACAGTGGCACGTCACTAATTGATTGCACTAGCTGGATGCTTTCAGCTAGGATGGCAGGCTCGTCAGCTAGCGGTATACCTGCATTAACGTCTAGCATTTGGGCGCCTGCCGCAATTTGTGCCAAGGCATCTTTTTCAACACGCGAATAATTACCTTCTTTCATCTCCTTGGCTAGCAGTTTTCTGCCGGTTGGGTTGATTCGCTCACCAATCATGACGAAAGGTTGGTCGAAGCCAATAATAACTTCTTTGTTTGGTGAGCTTAATACAGTGCGTGTAGTCATTTATTCAATCTATACTGGGGTTAGTGTTGCTCTAATGTAGAGCGAATGTTGTTGCTATCAAGTTAACGTATGAAGCTATGCTTCGTAGCCTTGATTTTTGATAATGGCCTTAAGTCTTTCATCGTCGAAGCTGTTTTCTATTGTTTCGGCGGCAGCCTTGACGATGTCATCCATATTATCTGCTTCTACTTCAGCGTCGACACTCCTCCAATCTTCTAAGTAGGCATCGGTGTCAACCGCATTGCCGCGCATGGCGGCGTGGTCGATAGCCTCTTGGAAGCGCTCTGACAAAAGGACTTTCGCGCGTTTGCGACCTTCTTTTATTGAGATCATGGAAGGGATATCGCGCCAATACTTAGTGGTTAGTTTCAATTTTTTCTACGGGTGGAGTTAATGAGTTCAAGCTGATACTTTGAGACAGGCTGGTTTGCATGTCGCCATAGCCTGTAAAATGGTAATCATATTCAAGGCTTAGTTTTTCGGCCGCACGTTTTGCGCGCTCCACCAAGTCTTGGTCTTTCGTCTGCGCCAAGTACGTCACTTTTGTATAGTGCTCGAAGTATAAGTCGCGTAGTTCTGGCTTTCGGTCTAGGCCTAGCATCTGCCAGACAAAGAAATCGAAATGGCGCGCTAGAAAATCGGTTAAATAAAAAGTGCCGAGTTCAGCCTCGGCCATTTCGGTAAAAGTCGGGGTAGTGGCAAAGAACTCGTAGCAATGCGCCCCCGGTAACCGGCTGACCTGCTCTTTTTCCAGTAAGGTATCTAGTTGCCCGCCCGTTCCGCAATCGCCGTAACCAATCAAGATGTTCTCAAAGCCTTCTTGTCTGGCTTTATGAATGGCTTGTTCTACTCTTGCAGTGATGTGTTGTGGTTCGTGATGTAGCTTGGCGGGTAGGCAAGCAATATCAAGATGAGACCAGTTGTTTGCCTTTTTAAGTGCGACCAGTTCGGTTGCTAATGCGCCGCAAGCAATGACTCTAACGCCGTTGCTTTGGGTTGTTTTCGGGCGCATAGCAAAACTGCTTTAGCCTAGAGTTGATAAGGTTTAGGCCGCACGAGATTGTGCTACCAATTCTTTTGCCGACTCAACAGCGGTTGCGGCGTCACGGCAATAGGCATCTGCGCCTATGGCATCACCAAACTCTTGGTTTAGCGGTGCGCCACCTACCATTACGATGTAATCGTCGCGAATACCTTTAGCCACCATTTCGTCAATGACGACTTTCATATAAGGCATGGTGGTCGTCAACAGAGCAGACATACCTAGGATTTGTGGCTTATGCTCATCCAATGCTTCGAAAAACTCTTCTACTGGCGTATTGATGCCTAAGTCGATCACTTCAAAGCCCGCGCCTTCCATCATCATGACCACTAAGTTTTTACCGATGTCATGAATGTCTCCTTTAACAGTGCCGATCACCATCTTACCCGCGTTTGAGGCATCTGATGCGCTTAGTAATGGACGCAGTATTCCCATACCCCCTTTCATTGCATTGGCTGCTGAAAGTACTTCTGGCACGAATAAAATGCCATCGCGAAAGTCAACGCCTACAATAGTCATTCCCCCGACAAGCGCGACGGTAAGGACTTGATCAGCCTCCCATCCACGGTCTAGTAATATCTGGGTGCCTTCAATAACCTCTTCGCGCAAACCGTCATAGAGATCGTCTTGCATTTGCTCGACCAATTCGTCATCTGGTAGGGCGCTTAAATCAATTTCGTCATCTTCAAATTCAGACATCGTGGCTTCTCTCCAACAATAATTAGGTTATGGATATATTTGTACTGAGCTTATTTCGCGCCCGCTAGCGCCGCATTAATACTAGCGACTGCACATTGTCGACACGCGACACTGGTTTGATAATAATAAAAATTGTTTAATTTCAATCATTAAGCGTTCTTTCGACTAAGTAGAAATGACTTAGTGAGTAAGCCATTTTCTTAAAGTAAACTGACAGGCGATTTATTCAGTTCTCATGGCTGAGGTCAAGTTTTAGAACGGAATAAAGCGTTGATTTTTTTCAACAAAATATTGAATTTATTGGTAGTTAACTACTAAGCCCAACTGCCTCTACTGTTTAGCCATTCCGCTGATTTTTTCATTCCACCAAAAGGAAAAACGTGTATTGCTTTGATGGCTGAATCTGCGGTGCCTGTCGCATGAGCTTCAATTGGGTCGACGATGGAGTCTGGATCAAAACCTTTAGCTAATGTGGTAATGGCTGATGCGCGTTTTTTCAAAAACTGCAAAGAATTGCCTACACCACACATCGCCGCAAACTTAATCAAGGTCGTTAATTTAGCCGGGCCAGCAACACCAAGATGGACGGGTAAGTCTACTTCGTTATTCTTAAGCGACTCTGCCCAAGCAACGAAACCGTCAGCATCAAAACCAAACTGGGTGACAATACGCATCTGCGCGTCAGTCCTGTCGGCAAACGCTTTTTTAAGCTGTAAGGCTTGTAGTGCAACATCGTTGTCGAAGTCTGGCGAACCTTCCGGATGACCCGCTACGCCCATGTGACTAATACCGAACTCGTCGAAAAAGCCCGTTCCTAATACTTCCATACTAGAACCAAAGTCACCGGCTTGCCTTTCTAAGCCGCCGCCGATAATCAGGACATCGGTTACGCCTGCTTCTTGACTTAGCATTTGTACACGATGACGGAGCGCAGATTTGCTGCCCAATCGACGCGACGCGAAGTGTGGTACAGCGCGATAACCTAATTCAGCCACTCGCTTAGCGCCTTCAGTAATCGTTTCAGCGCTGTCTGTACCTACATCAGTAATGTATACGCGTGTGTTGGCGGGAAACAGTCCTGGAAGATCGTTGCTCTCTACAGCTTGCTTTGGAGAGATTTCTATAGAAGCGTCAATTTTTTGCGACATAACTGAAAAGCCTAACTAAGGTTTGGGTCAAAAGAATCATGAGATTCAACGCGATGGATAGTATTGAAAAGTATCGCAGGCAATAATACTAGGAGCGACAGAATCAAGGTGAAAATCGCCAATCTAAGCGGCTAATGAACCGATTGTCTTACAAAGTTTTCGCTAAATATTAAATCCAATGTTTCAATGAGGTAATTAATGTCGTTTTCCTCAATTGTAAGTGGCGGCCGAATTTTCAATACGTTATCACAAGGGCCCTCAGTTCCAATTAATATGCGATGCGCTCGTAATCGGTTTAAAACGTAATCCGCAACAGCAGGGGCAGGGCTTCTAGTCTCTAGATTGGTGACTAGTTCCACGCCGATAAATAAGCCAATTCCTCGTACATCTCCAATAATTTTATGTGTTTTTTGCAGATCTCGAAGCCCTGCGATAAGTTGTTTACCCCTCTGCTGGGCATTGTCTGCAAGCTGTTCGTCATCGACGATATCTAACACGGCTTTACCTGTTTGACACGACAATGTGGAACCGCCGAAAGTGGAAAAAAACTCAATGCCATTGGCAAAACTATCGGCGATTTCTTGGCTTGTTACGACCACTCCAATTGGATGGCCATTGCCGATGGGTTTGCCGAGCACGACGATATCAGGCACGGCGGCTTGCTGTTCAAAGGCAAAGTAATATTGTCCTAAACGACCTAGCCCAGTTTGTACTTCATCCGCAATGCAAACGCCACCGGCTGCGCGTATTTTTTGATAGACGTGGCTTAAGTATCCGGCAGGAGGAATAATTTGCCCACCTACGCTCGGAAAGGTCTCTGCAATGAACCCCGCTAAGCGTCCACCACGGGCGTTGATATCAGCGAGCGCGCTGTCAATTTGTTTGGCGTAAGAAGCTGCGCAGTCGACTTCATCTCGTTTAAATTTTCCGCGATAATCATCCGCCACATCCACCAAGTGAACCCAGTTTGGCTGGCCGATACCGCCGGGCTTATTGAACTTATAAGCTGAAAGGCTTATCGCCCCCGTTGTGTTGCCATGATAGCCATGATTTGGCGTTATCATGTCTTTGCCATTCGTGTGGGCGCGTGCCAGACGTATCGCCAACTCGTTTGCCTCGGAGCCCGAGTTGACGAAATAACATACTGATAAAGAATCGGGCAGTTTGCTCGTTATTTTTTTCGCAAAGGCGGTTTGTGCAGGATGTAAATAGCGGGTGTTAGTGTTCAGTTGCTTGAGCTGTTTTGCGGCAATTTCCTGAATTCGGGGGTGCGCATGGCCTACGTGTGGCACATTGTTATAGGCATCTAAATAGGGGCGCCCCATCTCATCAAATAGGTGATGCTGCCAGCCGCG
This sequence comes from Candidatus Poriferihabitaceae bacterium, assembly GCA_965237995.1. GTDB lineage: Bacteria > Pseudomonadota > Gammaproteobacteria > Arenicellales > Poriferihabitantaceae > JAAELZ01. The sequence continues at coordinate 292,195 of CBDEGO010000004.1, read as the reverse complement.
AAAGAAGGTCAATGGGTTTTGATAACTTAACTTAAGGTTTTCGCCAAACAGCGTCTTACGTTGATGCGTTAATTCGAGGGTATCAAGTGATTGATATTCGACCTCGGCATCTTGCAAATTAAGCAGTGCGGCGGGGTTAGGGCAGATAGCTTGCCAAAGGTCTAACTCGTCTGGGTCAGCCACACCCGGCCAGTCATGCCCCATTCCTGTTGTAGTCAAGGCATACTGGAAATGTACGTGAGGGGGCCACCCGCCATTTTCTGCTGGTCCGCCCAGCTGACAAAGTGCATCGCCTTTTGCTATTTGTTGGCCTACGCTTAGTCGGTTGACCACTTCAGGGTTTAAATGGCCGTACAAAGTAAAAAAAGGAGAGCCAAGCAGCGTTTGATGTCGCAGGATTAACACACCGCCGTAGTCGAGATGGCTATTACGGTTTTCAAGCGTTTCGACAACTCCGTCTAAGGGCGCATATAACGTGTGCCCTTGTTCAATAAAAATATCTACCGCTAGGTGAACCGTTCTACGGTTACAGGTTTTGTGTGTGCCGCTGCGAAATGCGCTGGAGGTATAAACCAATCTGGGTTCTGCATATTGGCCAATCCATTGCTGGCCTAAACCAACATCATTATTCAGCTCTAGCGCTTCTTTTTCATCTAAGCTAAACGGGTTGCGCGGTATCGCGCTGTCTTTTACTGAGAGTTGTCCGAGGGCTAAAGTGTTTATCGGCATTCCCATTAGTGGGTGAAAATGGCCTCGCTGCTCGCTTAAGAATTGAGCGACATCTTTGGCAGAATCAACAATGGGTAGGTCACACGCGGCGCGTAAGCGGATGCTTATCAATTCGGATAATTCGTCGCTTCGTTCTAGAAACCGCCAAGCAGGAGCCTGCGAAACAACAACATAAGGGTCGTTAGGGTTTTCTAATGCCATCATGGTTGAGTTGACCACACTCACAGCAAGCCGAGTTTTAAGTAAAGGAAAAACCAGATCGAGTTCGTCGACCGTTAAAGGAGCGGCTTGGTGATACCCCGCGACTAATGCTTCAAGCGCGCATTCGGGCTTAGGGTGATCTAGAACTATATAAGCCGCGCAGATAGCTAAGTCACACGCGCGCGGCGCTTGCGCAAGGTCGCCCAAGTCGATTAAGCCTGAAATATAGGCTCTGCCTGTTTTACTATGATGAACAAGAATATTGTAATCATTCAAGTCATTGTGAATGGTTGTGTTAGGTAAGGTATTTAGGGTAGGTAAGAGACCCTCAAACTCGGTGATGATTTGTTCGATTAATTGTCGACGCTGCGTTTGACCAATCAAATGAACGTGATCTTTTATCCATAGGCTCTCGGGTAAATTCCATTTAAATGAGCGCGGTAATTGTGAATGAGAAAAGGACTGTAATGCCTGATCTATTTTTCCTAAATGGTGCCCTAACTCCGAAATTAACGTGTCTGTATGAGGTTTAAAACTGGCATAACTTTGGCCTTCAAAGTATTCCAACATCCAAAGAAATCGTTGGTTGCCGTTCTCATCCAGTATCTGACAAAATGCTTGTTTAGCGAGATTGCTTATGACTTGAGGTACCGGAGTGTCGTTTGCGTGCTCTTGAATATGGGCATAGGCCTTGCATTGCATTTCAACAAATGCCTCGCTCGCTTCTTCGTGCATGACCTTAACGATCAATCTTTGCTCGTCTGGCCCATTGGCTAGAAAGTTTAGATCATATTCGCCGTCCAGTTGAGTCAGATTGCAGCGAATTCCGTACAGCTTTTCTATTTGACTTTCCCAAGACTGGTTAGTCATTATTCGTCGGTATCATTTGAAGCACATATTGTCATACAAAAGTCATAAATATATCAGTTAGTTAAGTAAAATCGCTTAAAAACATAAAACATTGTATACAATGCTGTTATCTGCGTTTAATATTTGATAAGTTTAAATTTAACATTTTATGTCGATATTTCATAACGTACCATCTCAATGATCTCATCAACCGCAATTAAAACATTACCGAGCAGCACCCTATGTAGTCGAACCCAAGAATATTTGCGCAGCGCTATATTAGATGGGGACTACAGCGCTGGGCAAAAATTAATTGAACGAGAATTATGTGAATTAACGGGGGCAAGCCGCTCAATCTTAAGAGAGGCTTTGGTGAATTTAGAGGCCAATGGACTGATAGAGCGGCAGTCTTATTGTGGCTTTACCGTTAGCACCTTAAGCGTTAAAAAGGTGGTAGAAATCTTTGAATTAAGAGCGGCTCTAGAAACTACAGCGGCAGAGCTGTTTACTGACAGGGCAAGTGATCAAGAAATAGTGCAATTGCAACAAGCCTTGGTAGAGTTAGAACATTGTTTGGCGGATTTTAATGTCGAGCGAATGCGTACCGCTAAGGAAGTCTATTACAATGTCGTATTTGAAGGGTGTCGCAACGCAGAAATCAAACGTGCACTAGAAAAAGTGATTGACCGCATTTATTTTTTACGCAGTCAATTGTTGCTAGATGAGCAGCGCCGTGAATCCTCACTACGAGAAATTCGCAACTTAACAGACGCGTTAGTAGTGAGAGACCGACTCGCTGCAAGGTCGGCTTGTTTGTTGCATTTAGACGCGGCGCGTGATGCAGTATTAGCGCAAATGTCAAAACAGTTTGATGATTCCTCGCAGTTAAAGATGGAACAGGCGCTAAAGTGATGTTGAAGCTCAGTCAGGCCGGTACGGCTTATCAATTATCCGGCGATAAGGCAGCGCCGACGATAGTGCTGATACATGGTTTAGGTTTACATCATGAAATATGGAATGCCTATTTACCTGCACTTGAGCAGCATTATCAGGTGCTAAATTATGACCTATTGGGCCACGGACAAAGTGCTAAGCCGCCCAAGCAACTTAATCTATCTGTGTTTGCAGAGCAGTTAAGAATGCTGCTAGATGAACTTGAAATAAAGCAATGCGCCATTATCGGCTTTTCTCTTGGCGGTATGATTAATCGGCGTTTTGCGATGGATAATCCAGGTCGATCATGGGCCTTAGCTATTTTAAATTCTCCACATGAAAGAGGAGAGGTTGCGCAAAAGTTGGTAGAAAAACGTGCAAGCGATACCGCTCAGGGCGGGCCGGAGGCTAATCTAGATGCGACTATCGCGCGTTGGTTTACCCCACGTTTTCGAGAGCAACACCCAGATTACATTGAGCAAGTGCGTAAGTGGGTAGTGGCGAACGACCCGGTGAGTTATGCCCAATGTAGACAAGTATTAGCCACTGGGGTCATAGAACTTATTCGACCAAGCGTTGCATTAACCCAGCCAACTTTGGTGGTGACTTGCGAAAACGATAGTGGCAGCACACCTGCAATGAGTCAGGAAATAGCGCGCGAGATCAATGGCGCACAAATACTGATTATCCCCGAGTTACAGCACATGGGGTTAACAGAACAACCACAGTTATTTTTACCGCCGCTTCTTGATTTTTTAGCCACTGCGGCAATGCAAACGAATTAAATAATTTAATTAAGAGAACTTATCATGAAAACTTTATCTGGCGGTCAAGCTGCCGTTGAAGCACTTAAGGCAGAGAAGGTGGAGCACGTTTTCGGCCTAATTGGTTCAGCGACAATGGAGATGTTTGATGCATTGTATGATGCCAAAGACATTAACTTTGTTGGGGTGCATGACGAACGTACAGGCACGCATATGGCTGATGGTTACGCCCGCGCTAGTGGCAACCCGGGCGTTATTTTGGCAGGGCAAAATGGCCCTGGCGCAACCAACTTAGTCACTGGCTTAGCGCAAGCAGCGGCGGCATTTTCGCCGGTCGTTTCTATCGCTGGCTCGTTATCTTCTGGTCATGTTTATCGTGATGCCTTTCAAGAGGTCGATCAGCAAGCACTGTTTACACCGGTGACTAAAAAGACCTGGACCGTAACGCAAACTGACCGAGTGCCAGAAATGTTTCGCGAGGCATTTCGGGTCGCTATGGCGCCGCGACGTGGGCCTGTACAGCTGAATCTACCGCGCGATATTTTATCGGCCACCGCCGGTTTTCCAACATTGCAAAGCCCAGAGCAGTATCGCGCTTACAGCTCACCTGCGGCATCGCATGATGCTATAAAACAAGCTGCTAAAATGCTAAGCGAAGCCAAGCGGCCTGTGATTGTAACCGGCGGAGGTATTAAGAATACCGAGGGCCATGAGCAGGTTATTGCCTTAGCTGAAGTGATGAATGCGCCTATTGTGATCGCCCCTGGGCATGGTGATGCGATTCCTTTTAGCCATCCACTTAATGCGGGACAAATGGGGCCGCGTGGTAACCCTGTGGCATCACGTTTGGCTAAAGAAGCTGATGTCATATTGGCACTGGGTACACGCCTAGGGTTTAATTCTACCTTTTATACTTACGACAACTTAAGTGAAACAGCGAAGATTATTCAAGTCGAGTTAGAGCCAACAGCGATAGGTCGTTATTTTCCTATTGAGCTGGGCATTTGGGCTGATGCTAGAAGTGCTGCTGACCAATTAAGGCAAGAATATCAAACTTCATCGGCGCGTAAAGAGGTAGAAGCTTGGACGCAACAATTTCAACAAGAACGAACAAGTTACCTACAACAACGGGATGACGATGCGGTGATGGATCAGCAACCAATGCAACCCTCTGGCTTATTTAAAGAATTACGCCAAGTGCTGCCGCATGATGCTGCGATAACCATGGATGCTGGTACATTGTGTTTACAAGCCACCGATGCGCTTAACTATCATCAGCCAAAGAGCCTATTTACCCCACTAGATTTTGGCTTAGTGGGTTTTTCATTTGCGTGCGGTTTGGGCATAAAGCTAGCTAAACCCGAGCGCCCCGTGGTCAGTATGATGGGCGATGGGGGTTTTGGCATGACATTATCTGAACTCAGTACCGCGGTAGGTCATGGTATCAATACCGTTACGGTCGTAATGAATAACCAGTGCTGGGGTGCTGAGAAAGCTTATCAGCGCGATTTCTTTGGGGAGCGTTATATCGGTGCAGACATAAGCAGCCCAGCGTTCGATAAAGTGGCCGAATTATATGGTGCAGCGGGTTTTAAAGCCGATAAGCTTAATGATGTAAGCGGCGCAATAGAAGCTGCTTTAGCTTGCGGTAAACCGGCTATTGTGGATGTCGCAGTCGACCCAGCGGCGCTATATAGCTTTCGCCGCGATTCATTTAAACACCGAGGAGGCTAAGCCATGACAGACACCACAAAAACATACCCAAATACTGAGGCGCATATCGCCAAGGGCGATTGGAACCCCGTATGGAAACTACTGCAAGATATGGATCCTGATTACCTAGAGGCCTACCTAACGTTCAGGAGTATCCCCCATCAAGGGCCACTTGAACAAAAGTATAAAGAGTTGATTATGATTGCAATCAATGCCGCGACCACTCATTTGTATGGGCCTGGGGTGCGCCGACATATACAAAACGCACTAAAGGCAGGTGCTACTAAGGAAGAAATATTTGAGACAATTCAGTTGACAACGGTGATGGGTATCCACTCGTGTAATTTGGCAGTACCGATGTTACTTGAAGAAGTAGAAAAAATTGAGAATGAATCTTAAAATTCATACCTGTCTATGCGTATGGCTTTAATCTCTTAGGGTTTAATACCCCGTAGCTTGCTGCGGGGTAGTTCATTAAACATCTTTTAAATTATAAAAGTGCCTGAAGGCACTCCAACCCTACGTTCACTAACGCTCTCTTTAGAACATTTTCCTTGTTTCGCGCTTACGCGCCTTATCCTTCGTGTACGGCTTTTAAACGGCTAGCCGTGTAAGTAATAGGACTTTTATTCGCTCTGGTAAATGTGGTCTGCGTAATATAAAGGGTTTCTAGCTTGTAGCGAGTGGGTTTGAAATTTCTTGATTTAATTTAGCGATTTTTTTCATTAATTCTTTAATCTGATCTCTAAGCTGTGCTATTTCTTCTTCTTTTGATTTAACAGGATTAGAGACTATTGTACTTTTGGTGGGTTCTTTTGTGCTTGCGATATTATTATGTTTGAAATAATAGATAGATTTTTGCGCTTCGCTATACCAGTTTGCTGGCTTATTATTAATGAGCTCTAAATATGCTTTGTGTGCAGCGTCTTTAGTTAAATTTGTCGGTATTGCTTCTGGTATTTCTAATATGTCGCCTTCAGCTAATAAATTAATATTACCGTTTTTAAATGAATCACTGTTTAACGCATATATGGTCACTATTCTTTGTCTATGTGAGCCGCCTATCCTTGTTTTTACCTTTTCAGCAATTGATCCCATGCTGTTGCCTTTCTTTATTACATATTTGAATGAGTTATATTTATTACCGGCAGTACTTTTCTTTATGGTGAGTGGGCTGTTAGTTACTGGTTCGATATTATTGCCAGAATCAATACTGGCTATTTTTTTACGCTTTGGTAAAAAATGCTTTTCTGCGTCGGTAACATAGGTAATTCTTCTACTGCTTGAATCTATAACTAAATTAACGTCACGCGGTACCAAATCTAAAAGTAGGTCTTTAATTTTTATTGGTTCCCCTGTCGGAAGCATTGTTATTCTTGCAGATCTTGTTTTGGATGATGTGCTCCCTGTTTCGATAAACGTGTAACCATGAGGTTGCAAGAAATAATCGATTAGTTCTCCGTTCGTATCAATGTTTTCGGGCCACATCATTCTTACGTCGGTATCTAATTTATCTAAAGCTAATGCTGGCAGTGACATTACTAAGGTTAGAATTATGGTAAGTGCTTTCATATTTCCTTTATATATAGTTGGTTGATGGTGATATGTAATATATATCATTATTGAATGTAGAGATAGATTATTGTATTATATTCTCTGTGTAAGGATAAGCCTTACACCATTCAAATTTTTAAATCAGGATTCCTATATGAAAACAGTAGCTATTTGCAATACTAAAGGGGGTGCAGGCAAAAATACCACTTGCCATTTCCTTGCCACAAGATTGCATAGACTTAAAAGAAGTAGGGTTTTGGTTGTGGGCCTTGATGATCAAGGAACAGCCACCAGACTAATATCAGGAAAAAGTAGCGCAAAGGATACGGATAATAATTTAGCACTGAATTTGTTTTACGATGAAAAGAATGTGGCGCCAGAAAATTATAATGATGTTCATTTAATCGCAAGTACAGATAGTTTAAAAAAACGTGGACTTTCTAGACACGATGTATAGTCATGCAGTCGTAACAGCGCTACAAGGTATGGCAAGTGATTACGATTATTGCATTATAGATACGCCGGGAGCGGCGGGTACGCGAGCAACTGCTGCCTTAATGATGTCAGGCTGGGCGCTTGTTCCTGTTCAACTCGATATGAACTCTTTGGCGGCCCTGCCTAATACAATAGAGCTTATTCGTCTAGTTAAAAACACGGTTAATAAATCTTTGGTTCTTATCGGGTTGCTCCTCTCTGCCGTTACAAGCCCGGTCAATGGTCTGCCATCAACTTTAGATGAGACAGGTTTCTATGATTCTCTTGTTGAAAAATACCCTAACCCGCTATTTCCGGTAATTGGTCGCCGTACAGCTATAGCGCGCTCTCATACAGAACTTTGCTTTATTAGCGACATAAAGCAACCAGGTCGTAAGGCCAGCAACGAGGTGCTTTTATTTCTTGCTAAATTTTTAAACAAAATAAACTAATGACAAAAAGCGTAATAGATGAACTTAGATCTTTAGACGATTTAACCGGTGATTCCAATAAAGACGCACTCCTTGATCTTCCTGTCTCTCAAATGCATCCAAATAAATCTCAACCCAGGTTTATTTTTGACGAGAAGGGTATGGACGAACTTATGCGATCAATAAAAGAATCTAATGGTAATAAACAGCCCATTGTTGTTTATCAGGAAAGTGTAGGAAGTTACATTATTATTTCAGGTGAGAGGCGGTGGCGTTCTCATAAGGCGCTTGGTTATAAAACAATTAGTGCAGTAGTTAGGACTAATACGGATGTGGCAAAGGCTCGGCTAGAGGCTCTTGTAGATAATATTGCCCGTGAGCAGCTTGCGCCAATCGAGGAAGCGATTGCATTTCAAAACATGATTGATAGTGCCCGTCTTAACCGTAAAGAATTAGCACTACACGTAGGGAAAAGTGATGGTTATGTTAAGAAGAGGCTGGCAATTCTTGCATACTGCCCACCTGTCATCGAATTGGCGAAAAGCGGACGAGTTGGTGAATATATCAACTTGCAGGCTTTAAATGCTCTTTTTAAGAATAACGAAGTCGAATTTAATTCAGTAGTAGAGATTCTAAATAATGATCCCCTTGTTTTGGTTCAGGAGGCAATTAAGTTATCAAAGTCTATTATTTCAGAAACTACTGATGAAGAAGCTAAACCAGATAGGGAGAAACTTAATAATATTTCATTGCCAGCGAATTATGTAGCGAGTCTATTAAGTCGCGCAAAACGGTATTCAAAGGATAATCGTATAACAAGCGATGATCCAGAGTTCAAAAAACAGCTTGATAAAGATATGGTCCAGGAGGGATTTTAGTTTATGAAAACAGATCCATTAATATTATTTGAAAGGGTAACGTGTGCACGTGCAGATAAGTTGCTTCGCCTTTTCGCTAATAAATCATTAAACCTTCATTTTCTAAAGGACAAAAAAGTATCTATTTCTAACATAGATACTTTAGACGTAGATAAAGCTTTTCTTGGTTCGGGTATGGAAAATCACGATTTTAGGCGTGAGGTTTGGGAAGTGCGCGATGTGCCTGACATAGAGGCCTTGCACCCTGTATATCGTTTGTTAGTTGATATTGATATTTACCTTATTAAATTGTATCGACTACAAAACCTACACTTGGTTGAATACGATATTGTATCTAGGTACAAAAAAAAGGCGGTCAGTTATCTAGACTCGATTATTGGAGGAATGAATAATGGAAAGGCATAATTCACATGAAAGGATAGATTTTGCGCAAGTTCCTCTAATGACTAAAGACAGCTTAGGCTACACCATTGGCTTTAGTCCGGCTTTCGATTCAAACTTTCATTTGCGTGGTGCCAAATCATCGGCGGTAAAGGCGTCTAATATGTATAACTCTCTATTCCTTATTAATGCCGACGATGTACCTGATACGGCTGAGCAGCTTCGTGGATTGATGGATTTGCTTGAAGTCGAATTACTTAATAGTTTGGAGAGAGTTACAAACTCATTAGGTAACTGCTTGGATTACTATATAAGGGCGGGTGAGAAACCTCCGGCTAATGACATAGGTTTGCATAGTTTTAGTGAATTCTTGACGGAAGGTAAGAGAATAGTTAATCCTTATGTGTTTTCAGTAAGCTGGGACCGCCCCCAATTGTGGACACTGTATGAGACAATAAACCGTTGTCAGTATTTGAACTTTTTGACGCATATAGGTAAAGCGAAAGGAATAGTGCCTAACCCGGTGTATCGCAAAGATCATAAGCTCAATAGCCAAAGGCCTTACGTTCATTCTATTTATCAAATAATTTTCCATTGCCGTATGCATTCAGCTTGTGTAGATATTTAAGAGCCTATAAACATGACCGTTACAGGATGTGTCTATATTTTTTAACTAATGCTAAGCATACTAAGTTAAATAGATAGACTGCTATTTTAGATTCGACTGTTAGTATAACTGTCCTATTAACTGCGCAGTTAAATAAAAAGCGCTCTTAATTAAGCGCTTTTTATTTGTCTAATTCATCGAGAAAAAGAAGATCTATTTCTTTGCTTTGGTGTGAGGGCTTCTTTTGAATTATCCTTTTCTTCTCTAGTGGCTGCATATTTTTGCTTATTGTGTGATAGAACTGGTTTACTTCTTGGCTTAAGTGCGTTTTTCTGCATTTGGGGTTTATGTTTATCAGTATCAATCTTAACCCAATGAGGGAAAGTCAACTGCGCTAAATGATTTGGTCTGATTAACACGCATACTTTCGGGGGTAATACCAGTAGAAGATTAACAGGGAATAAATACTCTTCCACTTTGGTTAGGAAGGCATCTCCTGTTTGTTCTTCGCCGCCGTAGGTATTTACTTCAAGCCCTACTCTATCTATAACGCTTATTTGTTTTGTTCCTGTTTGTTTTGCAACCCATTCTGCGGTTTCATCATCTATACATCTGTAAATTAGTTTTGTGGTTGTATTTACATCGATTGATTTTTCTAGGGCTTCTTTGTCTACGTCCTGATCTGATACGTTTCTAAGGTCGAGCATAGACTGGTAAGTTACAAGCATATGCGTGTCAGTATCTTTTATTGACGCAAGTACGTCTGCAATATAATTATTAACAAGGAAGCGCAATTCGTCGATTACTACAAATAAATGTGATTCACGCTTTCCGTCAAACTTTTTAGAGGTTGATATGGCGCTTTGTATAACGTCCTCAAGAACAGCTATAGCAGTTTTTTGGATAGCCTTATCCACTATTGAAGCTCTAACGTAGATAACACTATTATTTTGTATTTCATCTTGAATGCAGATGCCCTTATCGCAAATATTGCTTAATAAGTTTAGCTCATAAAGTGCGGCTGATGTTTGCGGCAGTAGATCGTCAACGCCTTTTTTGGTTTCGACTTTCTCTCTGAGTTTAGATAGCTTAGTAAAATTATTGCCTAACGCATCAATAATTTTATTTAGGTGTTTTCTTTCGCCTAATTTATAGAAGTCGGCATTAGTGCCGCTAGGGTTTAGACCAATATAGCGGATAAGACGATCTCTCTTATCTCGCAGTGAGCCACTTTTAAGGAACGCATATTTTTGTGTTGCCCAATCACCAGTTAAATCGATTTCTACGAACTTGCGCCCTTCTTCTTCACAAGCCTGTTTCGCAATCGAGCGCATAAACATATCTGGTTTTGGGTCTATTAGAACAACAGTACAGTTTTGCAATATTGCTTGCCTCACCTGCAGACCTATATTTACTCCCTTTCCCCATTGTGTGGGACCAATCGATGCTTGATGGTTTTTTTTCCAATCATTAATAGTGTCGTATATTGGTTTGCCATCATCATCTAAACCATAGAACATGTACCCTTCTTTATAATGATCTTCAGGATCGTATACTTTGCTTTTTACTTTATTAATTTCTGCTCGAATGTCGCTAACTTCATCACCTGTTTGGGCAACTTTGTATCTCATAAAGTAATTATTGATTAGCGGTTTTAGATACCTAAGCCAAATGAAAGACATGATTTTGCCGTACACAAAAAGCACCACTAATATCATGTTGTTGAATTTCGTAATGGTGTGAGTATTTAGATAACTAGCATATAGAGCAGTAGCTAGCATGAGCATTAAAATACCAATGCAGGTTCTACGGAGTAACTTTTTTTTCGCTTCTCTTGCATCATCGCTACTAGAATAAGCTAGAGGGAAGATGTCTATAAATCCGAGGATAAAACTACTAAGAAAAGCTATTGTGGTTATTTGAACAGTGTATTGATTCAAATACAAAGCGGCTTCTATCATGTATGAATTGATCATATTAATCTGTCGGGTTCCACTGGAACCACTTATAAAATCTGGTTGTAGTCTATCATTTCAATCTAATATACAATATGACTTATTAATGATAAACCATATTACTTTGGAAGATGATTAAAGTATTTGTTGGAGATTTATTTATTTAATAAACATACATCTTTTGTCAAATAAATATCGCTTGGATGTGAGTATTATTCGACATTTTATAGCGCAATCGTCAGCGTGACAGATGACGATTAGGCTGTTACCTAATTGTCCGCCTTGGGCGCGCGAATTTAATTGGTTAGCTTCTAACGTGCTTGTTAGAAAAACCGTTGGGCGGTTTTTCATTTTAGCAAGCTAGGGTTTGTAAAATAAAGGCGCTCGCTGAAAGCGTGTCGATATAGATTTTGCTAATCTGGCTTGCATGTAATGCTTCGGAGAAGATTTAATACTCCCCACGCAAAGCGTGAGGGTCTGTTTATTTCGATTTTATTTTTTTCCAGATATTAAAAAATGAGTAGACCATCTTTCGACGATAGATTAATAGATCATCTTTGTAGGTGGCGCTTTTCAACGGCTTCCCTTTTGTCTCATTCTATACGTCGTGCGTATGGCTCTAACTCGGCTTTGGTGAAAAGGCTTATAGATAAGGGGTTTATTGACAGCGTTTTTATTCGCCAGCGTAATTATCTTTTACCTACATCATTAGCGCGCAATAGTGCGTTTCTTAAATACGGTTTCGATTATCCGCTTGGTTTCCGTCGAACTTCACTACCTATTAGCACCATAGAACATGACACATTGGTTCAGTATTTGGCAAATTGTTTATCGGATAACCGAAATCCTTATCATGTGATAAATCGTGTCATGACTCCGCTAATGATTGAAGCACCATTTTCATATCGGTCTGATGCTATTATCTATAACGAAAATGAGACTTTGGTTTTAGAAGTTGAATTACACAGTAAGTCTAAAAGCCGAATTTATAGAAAGCTTTTAATGACGTTCAGAACATTAGAAGAGTTGAGTATTGACAAAGCTCTTTATGTTTTTAGAAACGTCAAATCATTAGATTTATATAAATCACTATTTGACGAAGATGAGTGGCCTATATACAGACAAGTGGCTGGGAAATTAATTGCGGTAGATAGTGGCTCTTTGCCACGCAAAGGACGCGACAAATTTGAGTTTGCTACAGTTGAGGATTTGGACAGCTTAAGCATTAACGAAAGAAATAAATACTTATGAAAATTGGCAATAATATTCAAGACATTCAATCTGAAATAGTATCTAGGTTTTTAGCGCCGTTGGTTCCGTTATTTGAAATGCCAGGCGTGACAAATATATTTGTCGATAAATACGACAAGATATATTTTGACGATGGGAATGGGAGGCACCTTTTTGACGGTAGTTTTGATTCGGAGGCAAACCTAACGAGTCTTATATACCAAATTGGTAACAACATGGGTTTGGATTTTTCTGTGCGCTCTCCTTCTCTCGAAGGTTCGCTGCCTGATGGCTCTCGTATTAGTGCCATCTGCCCGCCTCGTTCTGTTACAACAACAAAACTCACTCTACGTCTATTCCCTGAGCAAACATTTAGCTTGAGTGATCTTGTTTCGTTTGGTTCGTTCGATGATGAATTAGCAAGCATATTTCGTCAAATGATAATCGATAAAGACTCTATTCTAATTGTTGGTTCTACCAATACAGGTAAAACAACCCTGCTTAATGCAATGCTTGGTGAGCTGCCTTTCGACACCCTTGACCATGTAGTAACGGTTGAGGACACAAGCGAAATTGTGATCAACGTACAGCTTTCTACTCCGATGATTGTGCCTGATACTATTTCTCAGCACCGGGCTAAGACAACGGTTACACTTTCTAATCTGATTGAGGACGCCCTAAGAAAGACACCTGACAGATTAATCGTTGGTGAGATACGAAAGCCTGAAGCTGCCGCCGCTCTTTTTGATGGCCTCAACACGGGTCATGATGGGGTGATCACGACTATGCACGCAAAAAGTTGCGTTAAGGCTATTAACCGTATTGGTGGTATGGTTTCACGTGCTTACCCTATTGATAGAGACGATGCAATCATCGATTTGTATTCTTTTATTGATAAGGGTATATTTATTAATAACATAAATGGCGTCAGGAAAGTAACCGAGGTTGTCGAATACCTAGATGATGTATCTATAAGAACTATTTTTTCTCATCAGATTGTATGAAACTGGTTAAAGCCTCATAAAGCTCAAATTCTGAGATAGAGCTATGGTTTCCGCTTTTATATTTAGGGTGCAGGTGCTTTATCCATATTGTCATCATTAGGTTTACCATGGCTGTACGGCTAGTACTAAAACCTAGCTCTTCCTTTGTGATGGTGCTGTCAAACATTTCTTTCTGATCTGTTCTGATTAACATTTGATCGTTATAGTTTTGCTTTTTGTCTACCATTTTTTCTCGACGTTATGATATATTATATATATCAATTATTAAACGCTATAATAAAATTTTGGACCAGTCTAATAAAGAGATAATGAATGAGGCGCTTAAGGTGCGCCAAGTGTTCTTGAAAGATAAACTGATTCTCGGTTTGCCTTCAAAGGTAGCTGTGCCGATTATAGCTTTCTCTGCGGGTATGGTTTTCATTATAAGGGAAACAACAGCATCTTTTCTAGCTGGTATTTTATCCGGGGTTTGCATCTTTCTCTTATTATTTTTATTATCCTACAGGGCTTTTAGGAACGATCCTGATTTCATGACTATTTTTCTTAACTCCCGTGGCTTGGCAGATCATTTTACGGGATTTGCCAACAAAACCAAATCATTAACATTTATAAAAGATGAGGACAATTAATACAATGAATTTAAATCTAAAAAAATACAAATCGGGCGCGTTATCTTTTTTGGCTCTTTTGTCAGCGCCAAGGGTGTTTGCGGTAGAGACATTTGACATCGGTACCGCAGCCGGTGATCTATCGATATTTGACAATGTAATATCATTCATGCAGAACATAGTAAACTTTGTCGGCGGTCCGATGATGTTGGCTTTGTCATTTATTGCATTGGTCGGTTTTATTCTGGCTTGGATGTACGCGCCGAGTGGTGGCGCATTGGGTGGTTTGTTTCGTGTCGTTATTGGTGTAGCAATGTTGGCAAGCGCAGCGCTCTTTTTGACAGCTCTATTCGGATAAGATTAGTAATCTGGTATGAAGGATTATAGCGACATAACCAACCTTTACTCTCCTTTCGGGGATGTGATGCTGACCACAAGGGGAACACTTGTGGTTGGCATTGAGTTAGGTGGTGTCGATTTGTCTGTTTTCACAGAATCAGATTTGTTTACATTTAATAGGATCTTTCGCAATATCTTAGTAACTATACCTTCTAATATAATAGTTACCTCTTACCGTATCTCCACTGATGGAGCGCAGATAAAGTACGACAAACCAGACAACCCCGTGGCGCAGCTTGTGGTTGAAGCAAGGCAGTCATTTTTAAATAAGCAAAACATGAGTAGCACAAGGACGGTGCTATTTTTTGAGATAGAACCAGCGCCGGGTTTTTATTCTAGGCCCTCGGTCTCGTCTATTGTCTTGGACGCGCTTTCTTTTATGTCCAAGGAATCTCGGAAACGTTTAAAAAGTTCGTTTAGTCAAAGAGGTAGCATTACTCTTTTTGAAGAAACTCTTAATGACATGTACGAAACGTTGCTTGATTCTGTTAAATCTACTCAGTCTCGATTGCAGATGATTATGGAAACACATATTTTGAATAATAATGATGTGTGGTCAATCACTCGTTTTCTAGCGACGTACAACAAATCTTTTTTGTTATCGACACCTAATCCGCCTCTTGAAAATTGGCAAAACCACTTGCCTGATGGTGATGCTAGTGTGGTGACTGCCAAGGGTATGCCTTGCCTTTTGATTCGTGGCGTGGAAGACGTTTTTGTGCGCTTCGGTTCGGTGTATAGTTGGTTAGATCAATCTGTTCCGCCTGCTGGTTTTTTCCATGGCGAAAATGCCCCTTTGCTGAACCTTAATAATTCGGTTTACTGTACGCGTTTTAGCCCTTTTTCTTCTTATGAAAACAACCGTCTTTTCTCCAGTAGAAAGGACGAGCTAACGCGTTACAACTTAAATATTGCTGATATGCTTACGGGTCGTGATGATAATGAGCAACAACAAATTGTTCGTAAATCACACCAGAAGGCCATCGACGAACTTGACGAAGCGAGTAGCTTGCCCGAAAAGTGGGGTAACTTCACTTCTACACTTACGTTATTTGGGGATATTGCTAGACTAAGAAAGGACAGCCCGCCGGTACAATCTAAATTTGAGTCTGCGGGTGCTGGCCTTGTATGGGAAAGTCGGGCCATTCCATTTATATTCAGACAGACAATGCCTACTGTTCCGGCGGTCGAAGTTAGGAAAAAGCCTTTTACGGTTTCACAGTATGCGGCCTGTGCTGCGTTTTCCAAAGATTCGTTAGGCTTTCCGCACTCTGACGATCTAAACAAACAACATTTGTTTACGTTCCAAACAAGATCTAACGAGCCTTTTTGCTATACGCCATTCTTGGATGGTAGTGTAGGTACAATTGGCATAGGCCCTATCGGAACGGGTAAATCCTTCACTAAAAATACACTAGCTACACACTGGCCCAAGTACGGTGGCTTCTATAGAGCTATTGATGTTGACCCAGGAACGGAGCCAGTAGCTCGGTTATATGGGGAGCAGGGCGCTATCTTTTCATTAGACATTGAACAAGAGAGGGGTTTGAACCCCTTTGTTTCAGCTAATGAAACTAATCACCCGGTTGTTGGCGCTCACATAAAAGAGTTGGTAGTGTCTATGCTATCGCATAACAACGCTAGTGATGCTAATACCCTTACGGCAGAGGAAGAGATTAATTTATCTACTTGTATTAGGCAGGTTATGGCCTTTGGCGAAGGGGACCCGCTCCGTTCGTTTCCGGGGCTTGTGGGTATGATCTCACAATCGTTAAGAGATAAGCTCAAAGATTACTATGAGGGCGGTATTTACGAAGGTTTGTTTTATGTTCAGCAAGACGCGCTTGGTATTTCGGATATACCCGTTGGAGTTTTTAATTTATCCAACGTGAAAGATATACCTGTATTGCACGACTTGGCATTGAAAGAGATATTTTTTAGAAACCAATTATTGTTTGAAGATCCTCGTAACCGTCACCTTCCAAAGATGCTTGATATAGACGAGGCTCATAGTTTATTTAAGTCTAAGCGCGAAACGGACAAGGTGGTTAATTATATTAGAACGGGGCGTAAGCATATGATGGGCTTGTCGCTTTGGTCGCAGTCTCCCAATGAATTTATAAATATACCCGATTGGTCGGCATTAAGGTCGGCGGCGGCATCTTTCTTTTTTATGGCTGATCCTGCAATCGACGAAGAGGCTTACAAAAGGGGCTTTAAATTGACTACGGGTGAAATAAACACTATCCAACAACTAGAACCTAGAAAGGAAATGCTTATTGTTCAACGGCGGGCGGGGATATCGAAGGTAGTGCAACTTAATGTAGATAAGCGTCAATATGCGCTTTGCACTTCTAAACCTTTGGAGGCTGTCGAGCGCGAGCAGTTAATTAAGGAGTTGGGTGTGTTTGAGGGTACTAACGCCTTTATAGCTAAATTAGAGGAACGAGCTGCGGTATGAATACAAATAATTCCCCAATCTCTCTGCCAGTGCTTAAAGTGGATCGCAATAGATGGTTTGTTGTCAGTCTGCTTTTGGCTATTACGGTTTTGGTTTTTGCATATGATAATGTTCAATTGCGTAAAGATCGCTCTGACCTTGATATAGCTTGGGTTAGGGTTTTTCCAAATTCTTCATGGGATGTATCTTTTAATGATATGCCAAACCAGCCTCAGTTTTTTCAATCGACGATTGATGCTGTTTTGGAGCGCTTCGTTAAGGCTCGTTACTCAAAAGACCCTCAGACCGTTCGTGCTGAATATGGTGCCGCTATTGAATTCATGTCGCCCTTACTGTCGAAAAACTTTAAGTCAGAGTCGGGCTTTGATGCTGCGGAAGTAGCAAGCAAATTGATTGCCTGTGGAAATAACTGCGGAAAGGTGATGATTGCCAATCCAATTTTTGAGCATATCGAAAAAACGCCCACTATAAACAAAACTAACGTCATTTATAGAACCAACGTTTATGTAGACGAGGTAAGTATTGATGCCTTGGGCGCTAGAAGTGTTGAAGAATCCATTATCTCCCTTGAGTGGCGCATCATGGGTAAGAGCGAAATTATAGCCAAATACCCTAGAACTAAGAATAACGACCAAATGCTTTCTTATTTGCGCTTCAATCCTGTTGGCATAGAAATTGTTAATACTCAGCGCTACTTTGACCCTTCTGATAAACCCGTTAAATAAGGTATAACTATGTATCGACTACTTCCATTAATTTTAATTCTCTTCTCAGCGTCATCTTTAGCTGCTGGCCCTAGTTGTACCGACCTTACTGTTAAAGATGGCGATGTGGTTGTGTTAAAGGGTGAGTTGTTTCATGCTATCCACATAACCTTGGATGACCCTTTGGTGATGGCGCCCGTTGTGGGGAGTCCGAAACTATGGGACGTAGAGGGTGCTGTGGGAACTAAGCATATTTTCGTTCAACCAACATCTACTTTGCCTGCTGGATCTTCCACTACTATCGCCGCTATAACTCGGTCGGGTGAGGCTTACGATATATTAGTTAAGGTTGTCCCGAAAAACTCTGACCTATGCGTTTCCTTAACACGTGGGGGCCGATTTATTAGTGATGCTAGTGCTCTAATAGTTCCTGAGAAAACGATTACAGAATCAGACTTAAATAGAGTTGTTGAAGAAGGAGAAAATAGGGCAGTAGATGCCATTAAACGCTACCAAAAAGAAATATTTACAAATTATTCCTGGGCTGAATATGGCACCAGCACGTTAACAAAAAACCTAGTGTCGAGTGTTTATGATAATGGTCGGTTTACGTTTATTAGACTAGACGATGACAAGTTTTCATTGCCTATTATCTATGGCGTTATTGATGGAGAAAAACAACTACTAGAAGCTGATTATGACCCACAAACGAAGCTCTACAAAGTAGCAGGTCTATACCAAATGCTAGTAGTTGCTTACAAGGCAGGCGGTATTAATGTTTACCGTGATGGTTATAATGATCGACGGTCTTATGCTAATCAGCAAAATGGTGGGGATCGATAATGGTTGATACACATGAAGCTGAAATACCTGCCAGTGTATCAACTAGGGCGGGGTTCCCGCAGTCGGTAGCGTTGGGGGCCGTATTTATACTAACGTTAGCAATAGCCGGGCTTATATTTTACTCTGCTAGTCGTAAGGAAAATAATACTCAAACAGTAGAAGAAAAACAGGTACGCAATACTGTTTCGGTCTCTCAGGATGAGTTTGATAAGGAATTAGGCAGACGTGTCAAGGCAGACGAAGAATTGCGCCGCAAGAACGCCAAAGCAGAATTACTAGAAACCAAAAAACAGGTAGCAGCGTCTATTAAAAAACAGCCTAAGCGGGTGGCTGCACAGCTTGCAAAGGCTGTTAAGGACCCCTTTAAAGAGTTAGAAAAAAAACAGCAATTGGAGGAGTTAGAGCGTGTGTTTAAAGCGCGTACCGCAGGGATAGGTTTCGATGTTGCGTCAGCATCACAGCTTAGCAACAGTGCAACTTACTCTGGAGGTTTGTTTTCGGGTGACAGCGGCTCTGATTTAGGCTCTGTGGCCGAAAATATACCTAGTTTTCCGAAAGGGTACGAAGGTTCTAACGCTACAAGATATGTTGAAGCGCCAGAAGGTACCTTGGTTGTACCTGCTGGCACAGTTATATCGGCAGTGCTACAGCAGGAAATAATCTCCGATTACCCGGGCAGATACATAGCTCGTATCGCGAACGATGTATTCGACCGGGAAAAGGATAATGTAATTATTCCAATCGGGTCTAAGATACTTGGCGAAAGCATTGTTATTAGAAACCCAAACCAAGCGATTAGTTTTAGGTTAGCGATGCCTGTAAAGGAGATAATTCGCCCCGATGGGCTAAGGATCGATCTATCTAAATCAACCACTAATATGATGGATACGTTCGGTGTTGGTGCTATAGATGGGCCAACGAATTTTCACTTCATACCTAAGCTACTTGGTACGGTTGCCTATGCTGGTTTGGTCGGTTTTTCTACCGGGCTTGGTTTGAAAATAGCAGACAGCCAATTTTCCTTGTCTGGTTCTTCTAGTTCTAATGAAGAAGTCTCGACTGACAACCCAACCCAAACAACAGAAACCAGTTTACCTAATACCAATGTTGCCGAGTCTGACGACACAGAAGATCATGACGAGGACAACGAAGACTCGGGCGGCGATACCACTGTATCGACACAACTAACTATTGCTGTGAGTTCTGATAGTAGCGATCAGGATAGCAGGGACAATTCAGACGAAGAAGTAGCAGAAGTAATAGCGGAAACCATATCTAAGGGCTTAACGAGCGCCCTTGGCCCGTTTCTAGAGGGGTATATTTCACTTATCCCCACCGCTACTATTTTACCGGGAACTCAGTTAAAAATAATGTTGGTAGAAGATGTTTATGCCAATCCTTGGGAAAATGTTTATTCACAATATACAGGTCAAAAATGAGATACGTTCGACACTTTGCACGATTATTAATTGCTGTTTTTCTAGTGACATTTGTGGTTGGTTGTACCACCACTAGCCCATATAGACAGCCAGCGGATAACCCTCGCATCATTTATTCCAGTCTAGTCTACGATAAAGAAACGGTAACGCCGGTTCGTTACGATGATGAGTTTTCAATTCCTCTTATTCCTTTTCCGGCCAGGAGCGCTAACCTAACTCTCAATCTACAACCGAAGGGACCGGTTTACCTAACTAAAGAACAGGTTGCGGCCATTGATGAGTTGCTTCTAAACGATATGCCCGTAGCTGTCTATGCTGGTTCATTTAAGAGTTTTTTTAATAACCGCAAAAAAGACGAGCTTTACTTTGCCGATTTGTTTAAGAAAGAAGTAGCTGGTGAGGTGCGACTTTTTAGGGTTGAATCAACAACCGACATTTGCTTACGTTGCTTAAAGATATGGATATTAGAAAAGTAATTATACTGATAGCGTTATTAATGGTTTCTACGGCCAGTCATAGCAAGTCTGATGTTTGCTTTGATTATGTTTATCTGAATGGGGCGCAGGTAATGGAGTTCCCGGTGCCGATGGAGGGTGTGGGGTCATTTTTAGGAAGGCAGGCGCGTTATTGTTTCGACTACGAGCGAGTAGACGTTCTGTATAAGCTCAATGGTGATAGGGCTGACAAATATAACAACCTTATTGTTGAACACTCCACAGAGAGCGGTATGGATCACAAGCTCGTAGCCTCTGTTATACAAATTGAATCCAATTTTGTTGAAACCGCTGTTAGCAATAAGGGAGCCATGGGTTTGATGCAGCTAATGCCAATCACAGCTTTAAGGTATGGTGTAAAAGATCCTTTTGATCCAGAACAAAACATAAAGGGCGGTATCGCTCTGCTAAAGGAGCTTCAGGAACGCTACGGTGACCTGGAATTAGTTTTAGCGGCTTACAACGCGGGAGAAAGGGCGGTTGATAAATATGGTGGTATTCCACCTTACAAGGAAACACAAAACTACGTTTCTAAAGTGTTGGCGGTTTATTATGGTCAATAACCTAATGAAATTTGTTATTTCTATGTTTCTAATTTCACTTTTAGGAACTGCTGAAGCCGAAACAATTAATGTAAATGTGGATGCTGAAACTACTAAGAGGTCTTTGGATGCAATGATAGGGGCTGTAAGGGCCATTGCCATTAATCTTAGTGACGACTCAGGAGTAATGTTTGGCATGGCTAGCATAACGTGGCGAGTAGTAGCGTTTATCCTTCTAGTTTGGAGCATTATTAATTGGATTTGGCTAAAAAAGGATTTAATTGATCTTGTTGTGGCGCTGTTTTTTATATTTTTAACTGGCTCTTTTATATATCTAGACATTGAGGGGGTCCCAGCATTCGCTTATATAACAGGGTCTTTTTTGGAAGGGTTTAGTGCGTTAGCCTCGTTGCTGTATTTTGAAGCTATTGGCGCGTCCGGTATTGGAAAAACATTGTGGGATGCTGCTGGTTTTATGGCGGGGTTGTCACAGAAATTAACCTTTGATGTGGATGTAGGCTGGCTTGGTAAGGTAGGCGCAGCCTTTGCCGTTTTAATTGCACAGATAATATTTTTAATAATGGCTGCTGTTGCTTATGTTGTGACATTAACCGCTCAGTTTGGGGCGGGGGTTATGGTGGCGGTGGGATTAATATTTGTACCATTAATTATGCTGCCCTTTGGTCTACAGATGTTCTTTGTATGGCTAAAAGCGTTTCTAGCCTTTCTTTTTACTATGATGTTTGTTGCTCTAATATTGGCTTTAACGTCACTAGGTGTTTTAGAGTTAATCGGTCTAGACTCATCGCTAATTGATGATGGATTCTGGGACGATTCGACTGTTTTGGTGATTCATGCTGACGACACGCAAGATGTTCTTAAGGCTTGTTTAATACCGTTTATTGGATTTGTAGCGCTCTTGCAGTCTTTTACTTGGGGTTCTATGCTTGCGGGCGCGGGAATACCTACCGGAGGCGGTAGAAACGCGGCTTTAGCTACGAGAATGATATTTAGGTGATAGGGTTCTTGTTATAATATAAATTAAGAGGATTGTTTAATGAAATACTACTTTATTCTGGTGTCTGTTTCTTTGCTTTTGGCTTCTTGTGGCGGTGGCGGTTCTTCGAGCGGTGGCGGCACAAGTGCAAATAACGATGGTTCGATTAATAGTAAACCAGTATCGTTCACAATTAGTCCGTCTGGCGTGATGTGTGATGATCCAGATAACACTTCTATGTCCGATGCGTCAGCCGTATGCGCTTGGATATGCGGCGTTTATGAGGGTAGAAATCCAACTGGTGTATTTTTGTTTTTCAACAAAAACGACGGTGCTTGGTCACTCAATAGGGTAAGCTATGCTAATACTGGTCAAAAATGTGCGTGAGGTTAGTTATGAAACATAAAATTAAAGTTTTAGTTCTTTCTATGTTAATGCTCGGTACGGTTGCGCCCTCTAAAGCGGGCGGTATTCCCGTAATTGACATAACTAATATTGTACAAACAACTGCTACAGCGCTTCACACTTTGGAAACCGTAGAACTCTTCGCTGAAGAGTTGGGCATTTTAGAGGAGCAAATACGCGGTATTGCAGATTTGATTGGTGAAAATGGCTTGGAACTCGTTTTAGAAAAATTGGAAGAAGAATGGGGCACAGAAACCATGATCGACGTTATATCTAATGTTGATCCTGACTCTCCTTCTTTTTTAGATGATGTTAATGATATTTTGGAAACTACATTGGGTGGTATCGCTCTTGATGATGGACAAATAGAGGGCTTGCTTGCTGATGCGGGTGTAGATGCGGCAGAGAGTAGCGATAGAATCACTGATTATTTTGTTGAGCTCCGCAACCGTGATGCGCTTTTTAAGCAGGGTATCTATGCGGCCTCACAAGCTGATGCGAGACGCGCTATTATTCAAGGGCAAATCGAAACTGCTAAGGGGCAGCTTAGTGGTTTGGGTGAAAAATCCCAAGTTGCAAGCACTCAATTTATTGGAGAAACAAATTTACTCTTAGCGAACCAAAATCAAGAAATGTTAGCTTTGATGGCTCGCCTTTTAGCTAAACAAGGAGAAAGCGATATGATGTCTAACATGGACGAACTAACTGACAGGGAAAAATTTTATGAAGGGGTTTACGCACTCAAAACAGAGAGTGGATTCGATGATGTTGATTACTCCGAAACCCACACCTTTATTGAGTAACTTAACCATGATAGGTAATTTATCTTACATTCAAATATTAGTATTTGGCCTTCTTATTTACTGGCTCTTTTTTGGCCGTTCAAAGAAAAAGGACTCGAAGGGTCTTACTAGCTCTAGTATTGCAGCCTTTCTTTTCCTTAAGGATTAACTAAAAAAAGCGACTCATAAAGAGTCGCTTTGGGTTTGTAAGCTCGTGGCTTACTGATCGTTAAGCTAGAGTTAGATCAACATTTAGTTGACTAGCTTATAAACGCCATAAAAAAGCGCTAGTCCGATAAATAAAGCGATAAATACTTCTATCATTTTAGTCCTCTTTAAATGGTTTTGAACCGATAACAATTAATATAACACCTAATACCGTTAAAGCAATCATAAACACTAATGTCCATGGATTGTTTGCTTTATCGTTATAGATGGCTATTAAGGAACCTATAAAAAGTCCGATGCCTATTTTGTGGATGGCGTCGAATAACTTTTTAAGATAACCGTTTTTGTTACCATTTGTTAGCCATTCGCTGATGCGGGTTTTAGCTAGTTTAATACGATTTTTCATAGTATCTCCTATTTAAAATTTAAATTATCTGGTTTCTCCAGACATTTCTATTATACATTAATTTGGTTCCGTTTTCTTGCACGCTGCCAACTTTATAGATATATTATATATATCTATAACATAAGCGTAATGATATGAAAAAATACTTGGTGGTTTTATTGTCGGTGTTTGTGCTTTTATCAAGCGCCAAAGCCTTTGACCCTTATAGTGATGAAAATTTAGGCGGGACGCCCGGTTTAGCTTGCGAAGCTATGCTTTGTTTGAGCGCGCTTGCTACGGCGCGAGGATTGCCAGAATGTGCCGAAGCGTTAGCTAAATATTTCTCTATTCGCATTCGTGGCCTGTTCGGAACAAAATGGGGAGCCACCAAAAGAGCACGTCAACGGTTTCTTTCGTTGTGTCCTACTGTTGATGAAGAGTCTGTAGTTATTGATCTCGATTTAATTTCAGATATTGATAATACTGTACCTGACGCTGTGAATCCTGAAGTAGACGAAATTTTAGATCAACAAGCATTTCAAGATGCTGGCATTATTTGGAAGCCGGTGTCAGAATTGAACGGAAACCTTGTTGTAATTACTCCATCGGCTTCATTACAGGCCGCCGCTATATTTGGTCCAGATGGTAATTTAATTGAAGTAGCTTCAAACGGAGGAGTGCGTAATGGAGGGCGACGGCACTATCGTTTTAATCATCCGGGTTCTTACTATCCCCCAGGTTCTACAATAGTGATTGGTGATAGGGCTTATACCATCAATAATGGTGGTGATCGGATAAATTAATTTCGGTAAGAGTGGCTGCTTTATCGCGCTCGCGTGTATCAAGCCCAAGGTCTTGACCAAAGGCTTTGATCGCGCGCAAAACTCTCCATTTAAGGACTCTGTTTTTATTCGTTATTTGTTTTGGTGAGTTTAATAGCCACGGTCGTAGGTCACGTTGAGGTTATATGGGATGTTCCCAATTTCGTTGCTGGTGATGGTGGCTTAGATCAATCGAACTTAAGTCACGTTACCAACGAATCTGAGCGGATAGAGGTTTACCTTAAGTCAGTTAATGGCCTATTTGTATACAGTCTAGCTCTTGACGATGACATACCTTTAAATACGACCTTCTTTGCCTTTGCGATGGAATTAGTGGCGGTACTTGGCTTCGCATCATGGCTATTT
This sequence comes from Candidatus Poriferihabitaceae bacterium, assembly GCA_965237995.1. Taxonomy (GTDB): domain Bacteria; phylum Pseudomonadota; class Gammaproteobacteria; order Arenicellales; family Poriferihabitantaceae; genus JAAELZ01. The sequence continues at coordinate 267,078 of CBDEGO010000004.1, read as the reverse complement.
TCGGCCTAACGGTGTGGTGATAGAAGATACCGATAATGATTTGATTGAATTTATTGTTTCAACCTCTCGGAGTTTATCTATTGATTCCTATGGCCGGTTATTAAAAAGACAAAACCCGTGGTGCATATTAAATTAAGGAAAAGTTGCTCATTTCCACTGAAGGGGTATCATTGCGTTTTGACTAAAAAAGGTAATGATATGAGCAACTTATATAATAGTTATACCAGAATATTGTCATCATTGCACCAGATCGACTCTAAGGATAATTACCTCATTCATAGACGTATACCGAAAATGACGGATAAACAACTCATTGCACTTAGCCTTGCAGCTGAAATGCTAGGAATTGACTCAGAGAGATATTTGTTCAAGCTGCTGCCTAGTCAACTGCAAGGTCTAATCGAGCGCTCTGTTTACAATCGCAGACGTAGGAGGTTGGCTCTAAGCTTGAACAAATACGTGCAGCTATTGCGCATAAAATAGTGGCACATGATGACTATCATTTGATTAACAGTATGCCGCTTGAGCTATGCAAGTTTGCACGTGCACGTCGTAGTTCAGTCTGTAAAGAAAACCTAGATACTAGCTCTGATTACGGCTACTGTGCAGCTCAAGATACCCACTATTTTGGTTATAAGGTTCATGCTGTGTGTACGGCTCAAGGGGTGATTAAATCTATTGATTTATCAAAGGCTTCAACGCACGACATTCACTATCTTGAGGATGTAAAAGAACATTTTAGCGATTGTATTTTAATTGGTGACGAGGGATACCTCAGTCAGCAATATCAATTTGATTTGTTTACTCAGAACCAGATCAAATTGGAAACGCCGATGCGTCGAAATCAAACTAACTTTAAACCCTTTAGTTCGATATTGAGAAAAGCTAGAAAGCGTATTGAAACTTTGTTCTCTCAGTTATGTGATCAATTAATGATACGGCGGAACTATGCCAAATCATTTCAGAGATTGGCAACTAGGGTGTTATCTAAGGTTACTGCTTTAACAGTGGTGCAGTGGTTAAATCAGATTGATGGCAGACCTCATGAACAATATTAAAATTGCCATCAATTAATATGCACCACAGGTAAGACTTACTTTTTCAAAATCAAAGGAGATTAAACATAAATAGTTTCTCCTCGGTTGGGTAGTACCCAGCATTCGCCGCCCTCGGCCTGGCCCTGGGCGGCTTTTTATTTACAGGATTAGATTTTATATCCAATGGTCTATTGCCATGCGGTAGTGTAAAAATAATGGTGTTTACCTTCTGCGGTCGCAATGGTTTCTAATGCCGCAGGATTTGCATTTGATTGGCGAGAGCCGGAACATCTAAGCCTTCTCTAATGTTATTGGCGTAATTATAATATTTCTCGATCTGCTTGAACATCTTAGATGGGTGTTTTGCTTTAATTCTCTTGGGGTTTGATTCCTCGCAGCTTGCTTGTTTAAATTAAGGCGACTTGTTTACTTAAACTATTCGTTGCTATCAAGTACCCCAGTTAGCGTGGGTAGAATTCTAAGCCTAAGTTGACAAAATAGCAGGGTGCGTTCAAGTATATATTGAGCGTAGGGGTGACATATAATATGAAGAAATACGCGCTCACTTGAATTCAAAAATGTTGAGGAACTTAGCCTGTGATTGACCCTAAAATATTTACTACCGTTGTCCACGCTGGTACATCTCCTGACCCTGCAACGGGTGCGGTGATGACTCCCATTTATCAAACCTCGACTTTTGCACAAGAAGCACCGGGACAGCACAAAGGTTGGGATTACTCGCGCGGCACCAATCCTTCGCGTGATGCATTACAGCAGGCTTTAGCAGCGATTGAAGGTGCGGACTATGCCATTGCGTTTTCATCGGGGTTAGCGGCTGAACATGCGATAGTTCAAAATTTGAATCCGGGTGACCATGTGCTGGTATGCAATGATGTATACGGCGGCAGTGGTCGCTTATTTCGAACCTTAGTGGGTAAGTTTGGTATCGAGTTTGAATTTATTAATATGTCAGACTCGAACGTGGTGGAGAATCACTTGCGTGAAAATACCCGTATGATTTGGGTAGAAAGCCCCACCAATCCAACCATGCAGGTTTTGGATATCGAGCGGTTATCTGAAATTGCACATAAAAGCGGTGCAGTTTGTGTAGTAGACAATACATTTGCGACGCCTATTTTCCAGCAACCATTAGAGTTGGGTGCCGATATTGTAGTGCACAGCACCACCAAATATATCGGTGGTCACTCGGATTTAATCGGTGGCGCGGTGATGCTGAATAACCCAGAGTGGGAAGAAAAAATTCGCTATGTGCAGTTTGCCGCTGGTGCGGTAAGTGGCCCAATCGAGAGTTTTTTGCTGCACCGTAGCATTAAGTCTTTAGCGGTGCGTATGGCAAAGCATGCGGAGAATGCGCAGCAAGTGGCCGAATATTTGAATGTGCACCCCAAGGTAGTCGCAACCTATTATCCGGGCTTACCTGACCACCCGCAATATGCATTAGCTCAAAAGCAAATGAAGGGCTTTTCCGGTATTGTAAGCTGTGATATTGATGGTGATTTAGATGCTGCTACACGATTTACCCAAAACTTAAAAGTGTTTACCTTGGCGGAAAGTTTAGGGGGCGTGGAATCATTAATTAATCACCCTGAACAAATGACGCACGCCTCAGTGCCCGAAGCTTTACGACGAGAGTTAGGTATCGGTGAAAGTCTGTTACGCTTATCGGTAGGAATTGAAAATGCTGACGATTTGATTGCAGACTTAGAACAGGCGCTGGCTAAGATATAACGGTTCGCGCTTCTGGTAACTTATTCGACGATAAAAGTATTGCCTCTATCGACTCATGGTCGTGGCTAAGGAAATGAAGACTGTGGTGATTACTGTATCGATATAAAAGTGTTGCCTTACACCTAGTGCTATAGGTAAATTCAGAGGTAGAATATTTGTGATCACAATTAATATCTTTAACCACGAGAAAAATTATGAACAAGGCACTTTCTACTCAAGAAGACCGAGACATCAAATATCACTTCCATGCCTATACTAATGTTGAGGCGCATGCGTCAATGGGCCCCATGGTTATTGAAGGTGGTGAAGGCATTTATGTGTTTGATAATCAGGGTAATAAATATATAGAAGCGATGTCGGGCTTATGGAGTGCGGCGGTGGGTTTTGGTGAAAAGCGTATCGCTGATGTGGCCTATGAACAGATGCAAAAACTACCTTATTATCATAACTTCACCCACAAATCGCATGACAAAGTAATCGACTTAGCGGAAAAACTGGTGTCTATTGCGCCGGTTCCGATGAGTAAGGTGTTTTTCACCAATTCGGGTTCAGAAGCGAACGATACAGTGATGAAGCTAGTTTGGTATCGTTCAAATGCCTTAGGCTTAAAAGACAAGAAAAAGATGATTAGCCGTAAAAAAGGCTATCACGGTGTAACGATTGCATCAGCCAGTTTGACAGGCTTGCCTTACAACCATGAATCGTTTGATTTGCCGCTTGATGGTGTATTGCATACCACCTGCCCGCACTATTGGAGAGACGGTTTAGCAGACGAAAGCGAAGAGCAATTCGCCACACGTTGCGCAAATGATTTAGAGGCGATGATTCAAGCAGAAGGCCCTGAAACGGTGGCCGCTTTTTTCGCTGAGCCTGTGATGGGCGCAGGCGGTGTGATCACGCCGCCCGCAACATACTGGGAGAAAATTCAGGCAGTGCTTGATAAGCATGATGTCCTACTAGTTGCAGATGAAGTGATTTGCGGCTTTGGCCGTACTGGCAACATGTTTGGTTCTGAGACCTATGGAATTAAACCCGATGTCATGGTGATGTCTAAGCAGTTAACCTCAACCTATTTCCCACTGTCGGCATTGATGGTGAATGATCGCTTTTTTGACCCGATTGGTAAAGAGAGTGGGCGCATCGGGGTGTTAGGCCACGGGTTTACCAGTGGTGGCCATCCAGTGGGCGCCGCTATCGCTTTAGAAAATATCCGCATTATCGAAGAAGAGAACTTAGTTGAAAATGCTAATGAAGTTGGCAGTCATTTATTAAAACGTTTGCACGCTTTGGCTGATCATCCGTTAGTGGGTGAAGTGAGAGGGGTGGGCATGATAGCAGGGCTAGAATTAGTGTTAGACAAGCAAGCTAAAACCGCGGGCGATAAACCGGGCCAATTAGGTTTACCTATGAGCAATGCTTTGAAAGCCAACGGCGTTATTGTGCGAAACATCGGTGACACCATCGCTTTCTGCCCGCCATTGATTACGACACAGACACAAGTGGATGTTATTGTGGACGCGGTAGAAAAATCTTTAAGCGAGGTTCCTACCTAAGCTTTTATAGGGCGCAGTAGCACTCGTGCCACTCAAGCGCTGACCAACCATGACATTTTTAGATAGTTTTAAACTTGGTATTCGCTCGTCTGGCGGATACGCCATCTCTACTTTTCTGTTTGGGGCGATGTTTGGTATCGCCGCCGCATCGATTGGCCTGCTTGATTGGCAGGCCTTACTCATGAGTGGTTCTACCTTTAGTGCCTCAGCGGCCTACTCGGCTTTAGAGTTTTGGCAGTCCCCCTTGCCGTTAGGCACTATCGCTTTGTCAGTTTTCTTAGTGAGTACCCGAAATGTATTGTTAGGTATGTCGATGGCGCATCACTTTGATGGACACAGTGCCAGTCGCAGAACACTGTGCTTGTTTTTGTTGAACGACCCAGGCGTAGTCACTTCCTTTAAGTTAACCAATAAAGTAGATCGTTTAGGCTACGTTACCGGCTATGGGGCGGCACTGATGACCAGTTGGTTAATCTCAACCACTATCGGTTTGACGGTAGCAGACGCGTTCGCTCAGACGGATCTCGGTTCATTATCATTTGCAGGCCCATTGGTCATGGCGACGATGATGGTGTTGTTTGCTAAAGGTTCAAAATCAAGCCCGCTACCATGGGTTGTTTCTGGTGTTGCTGCACTAATCTTTTTTGAATTAGGTTTACCAGCTTATCTGATTTTACTGCTCAGTGTACTTGCGGGAGTGGTTGGCACCTTGTTAGGAGCGAAACGCCGTAATGTTTGAGCAATATCCCGCATTAACAGCAATTGCCATGATGGGTATCATTGTTTATCTGACTAGAGCGGGTGGGTATGTGTTGGGTTTGCAATTGCGCCACTTCGCTGGAATAAAACCTATTTTAGAGACTTTGCCAGGGTGTGCGTTTATGGCTATCTTGGTGCCTGCGGTTAGGCAGGGCAGCGTCACTGATATGGTGGCGATGGCTTGTGTGGTGGGCCTGATGTGGAAGACCAACAGCGTGGTGTTGGCTACGGTTGTTGGCCTGGCGGTGTTGTTATTTGGGGAACCTTACTTATCGCAATGAGTGTAATTGGTGGCGAAGAGCACATTAAGCATCATGCTCTTCGCTCACCAAATTTTTTATTGAGTTTTAAGTTGCTGTAATGCGCCAGCCCAATCTTCAACGTGATAAGACTTCACTATTTTACTGTTCTCAATAGTATGAATATCAATGGTTAGAATATCGAAGCTTTTGCCTCTCCCATCAACGCCAAATAGCGGGCCAGTTGGTGTTCCAGTTGCGCGGCCTCGTACAACAATTTGGTTGCCTGATCTAAGCTTTTCCTGAATCTCCCACTTTAAATCGGGGATCAGCTTTGAAAAGCCTTTCATTTGTCCCATAAACATTTCTTTGGTTTTGTTTTTACCAGAGTAATTTCCAATGCTTTCCCAGCTGTCTGCTGTGTTAGCCGCAAAGATATCAGCATGTGGTTGAGAGCCTGGGTTACTTAATAAGTCATAAAATGATTGAACGGCTGCTTTCCCTCCTGCGTTAGCAGTACTTATGTTCATGAAAATAACAGCCACAATTAGAAAAGTGCTGGCAATCAATGTGTGGGTTTGTTTAATAGTTGTCATGTTAATACCTTTGTATAGACTCAGTTAATTAAGGAAGGAAGATGATATCTGCGTAAAGATAATGTAACAATATGGTGTAAATAGATTTCATAATTAGATAATATCGAACAATGATAGACCAACTTCGACAAATTGCCGTATTTGCTAAAGTTGCTGAACAGGGTTCATTTAGAGGGGCAGCTAAGGCTTTGCAACTTTCTCCCTCTGTGGTAAGCCACCATATCTCGCAACTTGAAAAGCAACTTGATGTGGCGCTGTTATATCGCTCAACTCGCAAGTTATCCTTAACTTCAGATGGTAAAACTTTGCTCACCTCTGCGCAGACCATGTTGCAAGCAGCAGAGAACTTTGTAAACAGCGCCTCAGATAGCACCCAAGCTTTAAACGGGCATCTAAATATTGCTTTGCCTGCTTTTATGCAAAACTCCAAGTTGGTTGACTATATTGGTGACTTCGCACTGTTGCATCCTAACGTAGCTGCTTATTTAGATTTCTCAGATGTTCGCCGTGAGATTATTCAAGATGGGGTCGATCTAGCGGTTCGGGTGGGTAAATTACCTAGTAACAACCTTAAAGCACGAAAGCTGCATCAATATGAAAGGAGTATTGTCATTTCTAAAGCGTTGCTAAAGAAGTTGCCCCGTTCAGCGACCCCAAGTGATATTGAAAATTTAACCTGGGTTGAATTATCTCCCGTTGGGTTAAATGTTGAGTTACGTAATAAAGCAGGGGAAGTGACTGTTATCCGACCGAAATCTCAAATCAAGGTGAATAGCGTACAGTCTGTTTTACAACTTGTAAAAAATTCAAATGGAGTTGGCATCATTCCAGAATTCATGTTTCAAGGTCAACAAGCTGATAACTCAATAGTACAAATACTGAAAAATTGGCAGCTTAAACCCATTGGGGTGCATCTTGTTTGGCCTCAAAATGCGCCGAAGACGGGGCTCGTCAAACAACTAGTTGATCATCTTACCAGTAAAAAATACTAGCGCGTTGCAAAAGCCTGTTTTGAGTTGGACTTGCCTGATTATGTCTCTATGCAATTTTAATATCAGCGGTGTGATAAGGAGCGGCATAGATAAGGTGGCGATAGCTTTTGTGGTCGGATTGATGTGACAAGCTGACAGCGTTGTTTTGGCAACCATTATTGGGGATTTATTGTTCGGCGAGTCTTAGTTGAGTTTCCTAACATGTAAAATATGAGATGAGCATTTTTGGATAAATTGACAACATGATGTCATAATAGTAATATATGAAACGTACTAAAGAAGGTGAAGCTTTAACGGCAGTCATTTTAGAGACATTCAAGTTCAATGGGTTTTTACTCAATGCAGGTAATCGCTTGTGCAAGCCCTATGGTTTAACTAGTGCGCGGTGGCAAGTGATGGGCGCGATAGAGATCGCTGGACAGGCGCTTACTGTTTCGCAAATTGCTAGAAGAATGGGTTTGTCTAGGCAAGGAGTTCAGCGAATTGTGAATGACCTTTCTAAACTAGAGATGGTGACTGCTGCTAACAATATAGATCACGTCCGAGCGCCATTGATAAACCTAAGTCAGCGTGGAAGGCACATTTTAGAAAAAATTAACCGCGCTCAAATAGCTTGGGTAAATGAATTAGCTGAGGGCTTGCATGTAGACAGTCTTGAAAATGCTCGATCGGTTCTAAAGGCTGCGAGAGCAAGCGCAGAAATGTAAATAAACTATAGTGAGGATTAGGTAATGGCAAACTTTAAAGAAATGAATGAGTTAGTTGGTTTGGGTGAACAAATGCAAACAAACGAAGACGGATCTATCGTGTTAATCAACGTGTTTACGATTGATTTAGCCGACGAGGAAGCCTTGTTAGCAGCTTGGGCGCACGACGCAGATTTTATGAAACAACAACCAGGGTATATCTCTACTCAACTACATAAAGCCATTGGTGGAAGTTCAACCTATGTGAACTATGCGGTTTGGGAGAGCGTAGCTGCATTTCGAGATGCTTTTACTCATCCAGAGTTCCAAAAACGCATTGCTGATTATCCTGCAAGTGCAGTAGCGTCACCGCATTTGTTCAAGAAAATAGCCGTCGCTAATCATTGTGTCACTTAAGAGTTAGGAAGCAACGAAATGATAAAACTAATTCATGGCGTTGCTGCGATTGTGGCGACTTTATGCATTGCTACGTTCTTCACATCCACGCTGTTTGTTGAATTGTTCGGCTCTGCTGAGGCTATTGCTAAGGTTAAGAGTTTAATCGTTAAACCAGGCTTGTTTATCTTAATTCCTGCCATGGCGTTGATGGGTGGCTCTGGGTTTAAGTTGAGTCAGGGTAAGAAGAGCCGCCTTATCGAGAGCAAGAAAAAGCGAATGCCCTTTATCGGCGCAAATGGCGTACTAATTTTAATTCCCGCTGCAATTTTGTTAAATCGGTGGGCAAGCGCTGGTCAGTTCGATACTCTATTCTATATTGTGCAAGGGCTTGAGCTACTAGCGGGTGCAACTAATCTATATTTAATGGGCTTGAATATGCGCGATGGGCTGAAATTAGGGGGAAGGTTAAGGCCAAAACCTTAATGTCTTATGCGAGCTACCTTAGCTTGAAAAGGAATTGTGCTGTTTCTATTGAGGATTAAATAGAGACTTTGCTTTATCACCGTTACGGACATTTAGGAGAAATGTCTACTTCTATGAACGGCAATATCGAATGCCTGCTTTTGGCTTCTTTATTTAACTTTGCAAATAATCAACGACCGTAATGAATGGTTTTTGACGGTTGCTAAAGTCAAGCTCAACGGGCGCTTAGTTGCCCTTTTCTGCCAGTCACCAAGTGATAAATGTTTTCAAAAACTCCCGATATCAGTCATTCAGTGGACAAGTGATTTCTCAATTTGACCATTATTGTTGCGACTCTCGAGAAGAGTTCTAATAAGGCGAAAGCTTGGTTCAAATCATGGTTGGGCAATTTTGGGTGTGCCCCGTCATTTCTCATTTGCCTTACATGCTCAAAAATAGGCACCAAAAAGAACTGCGGATTTTCAACACCTGATATGCTGACTAAGTCTTGGTTTAGGTTTCGAATGGCTCCTTCAAATTGTTTTAATCTCCGAGAGTACGGCATACCTCGATCTCTCAAATTAATATCTACCCATCCCTCAATCGCTGTATTTCTAATAGCCTCATCTATTTCATCAAATAGTGCTTCCATTGCTACACCAATCATTACCATGGAGGATTTTGGGCATCCGTTAAAGTAACTTCTTATCGCTTCATCAACATAGCTTTGCGTTATTTCCCCAAGTGTAATTCCTTGAGATTGTAGTCTTGAAAGATACTCCTCCGATGAAAAAAACAGAATTGGTTCTGACCCATCGTTTTCAAGCCATTTCGCACCTGATTGAGTAATGGTCAACCATGGAAGATCATAAGAAGAGCCACTTCCAGGGACCATTTTTCCCTGCGTAATCATATTCCAGATAAGGCGTGTAATTTCATCTTTACCAGCATCATTTAAACTAAGTTGCTGGCCCATACTAACTTGATGCCCGTACCCAAAATTAATTTGATCCGTTGAGCGCCCCCTTCCTAGAACCTTGGTGGCAATTCCATTTTGAATGGAAGCTATCTGCAAAGTATCTCTGACCTCAACACCTCCCATTTGCATACCTGTCGGCGGGTTTAAGTGTTCTCGCAAGAACTCAATAAATGCAACTCTAATTTGTTCTAAACTGATTTCCTGTTCTTCAGTGTTCATAGTTCTATATATATCTTCAATTATTCATCTATTTAGTGAAACTGGGGGTATGGGACGAGTACGAATATCAAAATAAAACATTTTTTTTCTTAAAGGAAAACCAAATGTTGCCGTTTGTCTAAAAGCAAATAATTGGAAACGAATGTCTGTTTTGATCAAATCTCCCAATTCTCAAAAGCTAGATGATCGTCTCAAATGAGTATGCCAGAGACGGTCGATTATTTCCGACCCGTTTCAGTTTTGCTTATTTGAGGCAGTCAGTAGTTTTCATCTTTATGATTGATTGAGGTGTAATTATTTAGCTTGGCGGATAAATTTTTGCTCAATTACTTCAGTCCCCCAACGTGTTCCAGCTTTTTCATCTACGAGAATGAAACCTTCTCCTTCATATAATTGTCTTGCAGTATCCAGTCCCTTGAAAGTCCAAAGGTGTGTTTCTTTGAAGTTGCACTCTTCAGAAAACTTTATGGCAGCTGAAAGCAATTGTTTACCAGAGCCTGTGCCTCTAACTTTATCATTCACAATAAACCAACGAAGGTGACATTTCCCAACGCCTAAATCTTCGCCATCAATTGATATCGAGCCCATAATCTTGCCATCAAGCACCGCTGACCAAATTCTGTTTTTGGGGCGATCTAATCTAGAGAGAAACTCGGCCATTTCCGTTGCGACTTTTGCTTCGAACACAGAGCCGAATTTATAGTGCTTGCTGTAATAATTTGCATGCATGGTGGTTACACGACCAAGCAAGGTAGGTCGATAGCCCTGTTCTATGCGAATCATAGAAGTGTGTGATTCAGTATTCATTAAAATCTTTGAATATCATTTATTTGATTGCCTCAAAAGTATACAAGGTGCAGTGCGTATAAATGTACAGCGTGTCTCGAAACACTCTTCACTGTGATAGGTAAAAGAGGAAAATTTTGATCAGTTTAAACCATAGAGTTTAGGGCGTCGTATCAAAAATCATGCAATGTAACAAATTCATCATTTTGGGTGATAAATGAATAGCTTACAGCTTGCTTTGTAACTTGTAAAAACTCAAATGGGGCTGGCATCATTCCAGAATTCATGTTCCGAGGTGAACAAGCTAATAACTCAGTATACAAACATTGAAAACTGACAGCTTAAACCTATTGGTGTGCATCTGGTTTGGCCTCAAAATGTGCCAAAGACGGAGTTCATTAAACAACTAGTTGGTTATCTTACAGGTAAAAAACTAGTGCGTTATTAGAAATCTGTTTTAATCCCGCCTTGCTCGACGCGTTTAGCTACAAAATCATCTAGTTCATCGCTAATTGATTCTTCTAGAGTCGGTTCTTGATATTCCTCTAAAGCCTGCAAATAAACCGCATTAGCTTTTTCTGCAGCTTGAGGGGCACCCGCATCGCGCCAGTTTTCAAAGTTACGCCAATCAGATATCAAAGGCGAATAAAATGCATCGGTATAACGTTCCTGAGTGTGCTTTGTGCCAAAGAAATGTCCACCTGGGCCCACTTCCGCGATGGTATCTAAAGCCATGGATGGTTCGTCTATGACAATCGGCTTCAAGTACTCTGCGACCATTTGCAGTAAGTCGACGTCGAGTATAAATTTCTCAAACGAAGCGCATAAACCACCTTCTAACCAGCCAGCGCCGTGTTTCAATAAATTGGCTCCACCCGAAATAGCGCCCCACAAAGAGAATACAGATTCATAAGCTGCTTGTGCATCTACTGAATTTGCGGCGCATACATTCGACGAACGATAAGGTAAGCCGTAGCGCCGCGCTAATTGCCCACCGATAATGCTGCTCTTCATGTATTCTGGGGTGCCAAAGGCGGGTGAGCCGGTTTTCATGTCTACATTTGAAGTGAATGAACCATACATGATAGGTGCGCCTGGTCGCACGACTTGCGATAGCACATAGCCAGCTAAGGCTTCGGCATTTTGTTGGGTGATGGCACCGGCTAATGTGATGGGCGCCATTGCACCAGCAAGGGTAAAAGGAGTGAGAATGATTAATTGGTTTCGGCTGGCCATTTCGATAATGCCTTCTAACATGACGCTGTCTAAAGCAAGCGGTGAATTGACGTTAATCGTAGTCATCACACTGGTTTCTCGCTGGAGCTGTTCAGCCGAAACGCCGCGCCCAATGCGTACCATTTCAAGGGCGTCTAGCAAGCGGGTGCGATCGGTTGCATAGCCGCGTAATGGCTTATCACTGAGCTTTAAGAAGTCTCGTGTGCCATGCAAGTGACGCACTGAGGGGTGCCAATCTAGCGGCTCAACAGGATACCCGCCAATACATCCAATGATATTGAAGTGTTGGGCGAGTTTGACGAAATTGCGAAAATCCTCACTGTGGCCAGAGCGTCGTCCGCCGACTATATCTGAGCAATTTGGCGCGGAGCTTACGCTATCAAATACAACATGCTTCCCGCCAATGGTAATATTTCTAGTGGGATTGCGAGCGTGTACTACCACTTCTTGGGGGGCTAGGCCGATGGTTTCTTCAATCATCTCGGGGTCGAATCGAACACGTTGTGAACCTGGCTCTACTATTGCACCCGCTGCCTTCAAGCGTGCAATAGCGTCTGGCAGCATGAAGTTAAGCCCGGTATCGCGTAGCAAACGAAGAGAGGCTTGATGTACGGCTTCAACTTGATCCGAACTGATTAACTCGGTGGGTGCGATGGGGTTAATCAGTGGCGAATAATTAATCTGCTGTAGTTTGCTGTTTTTGGACCGTTGCAGCGTTCGCTTACGCCTAATAGGTTTTTGCGCCATGGACTTGATGGGTATCAAATTGAAAGAAGCATAGAGGTTATCACTCATCTAATGTTTTAACAGTGAGGATAGCGCAGTGGTAAAATCACAGGTCGTATCTGATCAAGTGATTCAAGTTATGTGCTTGGCGAAGCGGACTGATAGTATTTCGTTATTATCAATAATCAGCAATATATTAAGGCTATACTCGCTAACTATGGCTAGCATAGTGATAAGTGGCTCAGCTTTATTTAGTAAAATATATGTCTCTAACGTTAAAGTATCAACGTGGTAAATAATGACCGAATCATTCACCAAGCGAATTCATTATGGTTTCCTAGTCGTTCCTGATTTTTCTTTAATGACTTATGCCTCCGCGATTGAAATGTTGCGAATGGCGAACCAGGTAAATGAGGCAGTGCTTTATAGTTGGGATGTGCTGACGCCCAATAATCAGCTAATTTCAGCCAGTTGCGGATTGGAGATTGCACCAAGTAAAAATAAAGAAGAGGTGGCCAATTACAGTGCACTCTTTGTCTCTGGAGGCATCAATATACGGCGGGCCTGGAGCCCGGACCTGGCTGAGTGGTTGCGACATATTGCTAAATCACGTATTGCATTAGCGGGTTTAAGTACCGGTTCTTATTTGCTGGCCAAATCTGGCTTGCTTGATGGATATCGTGCGACTGTGCACTGGGATAGCTTATCGTCAATGCGCGAAGAGTTCCCGCAATTACAGTTAACCGATGATGTTTACGAAATCGATCGCGATCGTTTCACCTGCGCAGGCGGAGCGTCTACCATGGATTTAATGTTGCACTTAATAGGTTTGGAATTTGGTAAGGCAACTGCACGAAGTGTGTCAGATTTGTTTTTACTAGAACGAATACGAACTGAGAGTGATCGACAGCGCATACCGTTGCGTCACCAAATTGGTACAGGCCAACCTAAGTTGTATAGCGCAGTGGTGCTGATGGAAGCCAACATAGAAGAACCGCTCACCACGGAAGAATTAGCGGGGTATGTGAATATTACCCGTAGGCAATTAGAACGTTTATTTAACAAGCATCTTAAATGCACACCGATGGAATACTACCGCAGCATACGACTGGCAAATGCAAAGCGTTTATTGCGCCACACAGAAATGCCTGTACTTGAAGTGGCGATGGTCTGTGGGTTTAACTCGGCATCGCATTTTAGCCGATGCTATAAAGAAGCTTACAGTCGCCCTCCGATTGCTGATAGACGACTATCGGTGAATTAAATCAGAGGCCGCATCTATTGATCGATCACTACCTTCTTAGGATTAATAGTTGGCTAGTGCTGCAGAATTTGACTCAAAAAGTCTTGTGTACGTTCGTGCTGAGGGTTAGTGAAAAATGACTCTGGCTCATTTTCTTCGATGATTTTCCCCTCATCCATGAAGATAACGCGATCAGCTACTTTTCTGGCAAAGCCCATTTCATGGGTGACACAGATCATGGTCATGCCGCTTTGTGCTAGGTCTACCATGGTATCTAATACTTCTGATACCATCTCTGGATCTAGCGCTGATGTCGGCTCATCAAATAGCATAATACTTGGGTTCATGCACAATGCACGTGCAATGGCGACACGTTGTTGTTGTCCGCCAGACAATTGCCCAGGGTATTTATTGGCTTGCTGCGGTATTTTTACCCGTTCTAACAACTCCATTGCTTTTGCTTGAGCTTGTTCTTTATCTTGTTTCAATACAAATAAAGGCGCAGCAGTGCAATTTTCTAGAATTGTCATATGCGGAAATAGGTTGAAATGCTGGAATACCATGCCTACGTCTGCACGCAACTTTTCGACGTTTTTCATTCGATCATGTACTTCAATATCTCCCACGCGTAGTACGCCTTTTTGGTGCGCCTCAAGGCGATTAATACACCGAATTAACGTAGATTTACCAGAGCCAGAAGGCCCGCAAACAACGATACGTTCGCCTTGGCTAACGGTTAGGTTAATGTCAGTTAGCGCGTGAAAGTCACCGTACCATTTATTTAAATTTTCAATTTCAATGGTAGGCTTGCCTGAAGATGTCGTGGTGCTCATGGCCTTATCTCACCATTGATTGTTTGTAGTGGCGCTCTATTCTCGACTGAATCACCTCTAGTATGATGGAAAGTATCCAATAGATCATTGCTGCGGTGATTAACATTTCCATGTGATTGAACGTTTTATTGCCAAGCGTGCGCGCTAAGAACATTAGTTCAATAACGCCTATGGTCGAAACCAGCGTGCTGTCTTTGAGCATGGCAATAAACTGATTGCCGGTAGGCGGAATAATGACGGGTATTGATTGCGGTAGGATAACCCGGCGCATCATTTGGCCAAAGCCAAAACCCAGTGCACGAGCGCCTTCCCATTGGCCTTGATTAATACTTTGAATGCCGGCTCTGAAAATTTCAGTCATATAAGCGCCGTAGCATAGTGATAGAGCCAAAATACCCGCTGGTACAGCGTCAATAACAAACCCCAGTTGAGGCATGCCAAGATAAATCAGATAGACCTGCATCAGCAAGGGTAGGCCACGAAAGAAAGAGGTATAGAAACTAGCGACAGCATAAGCAAAGCCATTGCTAGATAGTTTGGCAACAGCGCCGAGCAGTGCCAGTACAGTTGCAATTGCGATGGATATCGCAGAGATATACAAGGTGGTTGCTAAACCTTTAGAAATCATAAACCAGATTTTCTTCTGGATGAATGCCATGCTTAGGTCGAAGCTATAAAAGAAACCCAAAAATAAGATTAGTAATTCTATCCATACTATAAAAACCTGTTTTTTAAATGACAAAAAGCTAATGGCAAATAAATTGACAGTGATTAGTAAAGAGATAAAAAGGGCGGTTACAAACCGCCCATATAATCCGCTTTCTTCAGTTGGTCCGGTTATTGTTGTCAGTAGCTCACCAATAAACGACTTGGAAAAATCAAAGTAAAAAGCGATTGCGAAAATGCCTAAAAATAACCCCACTAAAAAAATGGGGTCATGTAGGCGCTTGTCTTCAACAACAGTATCTTGATACATGGTTTTTCCTGAAGCGGTTAACGCGGTCTGGCTTACTTAGGTTTGGCTTAGTTTACGGAAGTGTAATCTACGTCATACCACTTTTCTGATAGGCCTTTTAGTGTCCCATCATCGCGCATTGCGGCAACAGCTTCACTGATTTTTGCACCTAACTCAGCGTCGCCTAAATCAATTGCGATAGACAATGGCTCGTAGAAAGCGGGATCGCCCAATACTTTGATGGGGTAACCATTCTTCATAGCTTCTAAAATGCTAGGTAAGCTAGTAATTAAACCAGAAATACGGGTACCGTCACCTAATCTTAAGTCGTCAAACCCTACTGTTGAAGATTCGTAGCTCTTGATTTCTGAAGGCGTTACTTGGTATTCGAATTCAGGAGCGCCTACAACATCCATGGTTAGATCATGTTGAAGATATAGGCTGAATGTACTGGCGGTTGAAGCACCTACGACTTTGTCATTTAAATCACTTAATGATGAAGCAGTAGAGTCGTTATGTACGGCAAAACTTGCGGGTGTGTAATAGTACACTGCAGGGAAAGACAAAACCGTAGCGCGCTCTTTAGTCGGTGTCATAGAACCCACTGACATATCCCAGCGGCCGTTCCAATTTCCCGCAGTGATGATATCCCAGCTTGGTGTGACGAATTCAACTTTTACGCCCATACGCTTTGCAACTTCTTTGGCTACATCTACGTCAAAGCCGTCCATCTCATTGCTATCATTCAGAAATGATTGTGGTGGCCAGTTTGGATCTGAGGAAACTTTAATCGTTCCTGCAGACATAATACGATCTAAGGCTTCGCCCGCGATGCTGTTAGAAATGGGTGCCATGATCATTGCGCTAGCAAGCAGCACTTTAGTAAATTGCTTCATTTGGTTCTCTCCAGGGATTTAAGTTATTAAAATTTACACATTGTTAGTAAGGCTATACTAACAATGTTTTTTATCGATAACCAAGGTGAATTGATATATAAATCAAGCATAAGTCGCTTTTGTTTAAGCGCATAGTAGAAAATCCGTCAAAATTTCTGTTATTAATCATAAGCGATCGAGCTGGATAACTGATTATTCAGCTTTATGGCTCTGTTTTATCAAAGCCAAGTTTTCATTTAATCAAATATTGCTAAATAAGCACATGCAATCAGAACAAGCAAAACACGAACAAGCAAAGCAAAACGATCAGCAAAAAATGTGCCAGTGGCTGGCGCAAGAACGCGACACGAAATCGGTTGCAGGGTTTGTGCCCGGTCCTGGTATTGAACGGCTAGAGTTGAAGTTTGATATAGACTTACTAAAAGAAGCATTAGAAGAAGTTAGTCGTAGTGCTGATTTTGAAGGTGCGGACAAAGATAAAGAGTATGGTTTTGGTGCGATTTCTTTGACACGTCGTCCTGGGGTTGAAAAGGAAACAGCGGCTGATTTAGTTGGTCGTTTCTGGTTACGCCCAGATGAGCGTTATATCGAAGAGCCTCAAGACGAATTGGTTGATGAATTTGCCTACAGCGAATTTGTACCTGCATTTAGGGGCACTTATTTTGAAACTGTGCACAAAGCACTGGTTGAGCGCTTCCCTATTGGGCGAATGCGCATTTTGCAAAAAGGACTATACAATTGTAATTCTTGGCATCGTGACCCTGAACCTCGGCTACATATTCCGGTTATTTCAAACCCTGGTTCATTGTTTGTTGTTAATCACCATTGCACGCATTTGCCCGCTGATGGGTCGGTTTATTTTACTGACACGCGTGGTTATCACACCGCCTTAAATGGTGGCCTTTATCCTAGAGTGCATATTGTGGCGGCCTTACCTATGGGCGATGACCATGGCTAATGCTTATCATTTAATGCGCCAAGCTCAGGCTGCAGCCGCAGCATCAGGCAATGAACAACTGATTGATTTACGCAGTGACACGGTGACACGGCCAAGCGCCGAGATGAAGGAGTGGATGATGCAAGCGCCGGTCGGGGATGATGTGTATGGCGAAGATAACAGCATTAACTTGCTCGAAAAAACCGCTGCGCAAATACTCGGTAAGGAAGAGGGCTTGTTTGTTAGTAGTGGCACGCAAAGCAATCTGATTGCTTTATTGAGCCATTGTGGGCGCGGCGAAGAATATTTAGTCGGAGATAAATATCATATTTATATCGATGAAGCTGGTGGGCCATCAGTGTTGGGTTCGCTGGTATCGTGCGCTTTAGCGACGGATGTTAATGGCTCATTAACAGCTGATCAAGTTACACAATCAGTTAAAGAAGATGACCCTCACTACGCAATTACTAAATTGCTTTGCTTGGAAAATACAGTATGGGGGCGCATACAAAGCATTGCGCTGCTGACCGAGTTAACCGATGCGGCTAAGGCGAGCGGCTTATCTTGCCATCTTGACGGCGCGCGAGTGATGAACGCTGCGGTGGGTTTAAACGTTGACCCGAAAGAAATAACGTGCGGCTTTGACAGCGTCTCAATGTGCTTATCTAAAGGCTTGGGTGCGCCGGTAGGGTCGGTGCTGTGTGGTTCCGAAGCTTTTATTCGGCGCGCGCGCAGAGCCAGAAAACTACTGGGGGGTGGAATGCGTCAAGCAGGGGTGTTAGCGGCTTGTGGGCTGTATGCGCTAGAACACAATATTACTCGTTTGGCCGACGACCACGCTAAGGCGGTGCGATTGGCTTCGGGATTGGAAGGAATAGATTCGCTACGGGTTGAGCAGCATACCAATATGGTATTTATCGAGCCGGCGGTGAGCGATCAGTCATCATTAATGCAGCATCTAAGTGATCATCAAATCCTTATCGGTGCACCCGTGCCAGTGGCAAGACTGGTGACGCATTTAGATACCAGTGACGCTGATATAGATAAGGTTGTTGAAGTGCTGCGTAATTTTTACCATCAATAACTTCAGAAGAAAAATGGTTGCTTCCAAGTTCATTGAGTTCAGTCATTCTTTAACTTACGACGATATCCCTGACGAGACCATCGCGTTTGCGCGCCGCTGTTTGTTAGATATCGTCGGAGTGGCAGCAGCAGGTTCTAGAACAGAGTTATCGCGAATAATTAGTAATCATGCTGTTCGATATTTTGCGGCCAGTAGCGAAGGTGGTAGTGCAGGCTTACTTTATGATGCGAGAGAAGTCAGCCCGGTCGGCGCAGCAATGGCTAACGGTATGATCATCGATTCGGTGGATGCGCATGATGGCAACAAACTAGTCAAAGGCCATGTTGGTTGCGGTGTGTTCCCTGCGGTGATGGCAATGATGCAGTCACAAAGCAGTAATGATGAAAAAGAATTTTTAACCAATCTTGTGATTGGCTATGAGCTAGGTACGCGGGCGGGGATGGCCTTACATGCTAGCGCTTGTGACTACCACACTTCAGGCGCATGGGTTGCGGTTGCCTGCGCGGCAATTGGAGCACGCGCGTTAGGACTTACAGCACAGCAGACTCGCGAGGCGGTTGGTATTGCTGAATATCATGGGCCGCGTAGTCAAATGATGAGAGAAATTGACCATCCAACAATGGTAAAAGATGGCTCGGGTTGGGGTGCGATGAGTGGCGTTTCCGCAGCATTTTTAGCCGCAGATGGCTTTACAGGCGCTCCTGCGATAACCGTTGAACATCAAGATCACCATGCGCTTTGGAGTTCGTTAGGCAGTCATTGGATGATTCATGAACAATATTTTAAACCCTATCCAGTATGTCGCTGGGCGCAGCCCGCGGTGGAAGCGGCGTTAACGTTATGCCGAGCTCATCAACTTGAGGCAAAAGACATTGAACACATTGAGGTAGAGACGTTTCATGAAGCTAAACGTTTGGCCACAGCAAACCCTGAAACGACAGATCAGGCGCAGTACAGTCTACCGTATCCGACAGCCGCGGCTATTGTATACGGGACTTTGTTACCTGAACATATCGATGGCAGTGCGCTTCATAACCTAGAGGTAGTGCGCTTGGCTTCGTCAATGCTGCTTACTGAAAGCGATGAATTCAATGCCCAATTTCCAGTAAAGCGATTCGCGAAAGTAACCATAGTAACCGGTAATAACCGCCGGTTAGAATCAAAGTCCACTGAAGCGCGAGGCGATCCGGAAGCCCCTCTTAGTAATCAGGAAATCGTGGACAAATTCTATGCCTATGCTACTCCCGTGCTTGGGCAGCAACGTGCGTTAGCGATAGAGCAAGCAATTAGCCGCCTTGGTAGCGGTGAGCAATTAGATCAACTTTTCCATCAAATTTTGGCTGAGTAAGCTTATTCCCGATCTTGCCGGCTATCAGGGTTGATTGCAGGCATCCAATCTTGCGCTGATTGCGTCCATTTTTCAAACTGAGGCGGCAACTCGCCTCGTTGTTCTACCGTGCCCATTCTAATGTTATGCACTTTAGGTGCGGGGCCAGCCGCCGCCGCATAAATGGCTGAGCCACATTGATTGCAAAATGCTTGCTCTCTCGGGTTGCCGCTGCTGCCAGTTTTCACATAGATAGTGGGTTCACCTGTTAACAGGGTAAACTTGCCAGCGTCAACTACGCCGATGGTTCTAAATGCCGAAGCGGATAAAGACTGACAATCAGAGCAATGACAAATGCCAACCTTATTCGGGTCTAGCTCTGCTTCGTAGGTAATAGTGCCGCAATGGCAGCTGCCGTTAATTTTCATAAATAAATTCCTGTAAGGTGTGGATGATAAAAGCGGTGCTAGTTGCTCACTCAAGCAATTTTCTGTCCTCTAAAGTGATGTGGGCATAGCTCGTCTGATTTAAGCACAACAATCATTGCTATCCATGTGTCGATATAATCTTGTAATTCCTCAGGCGTGAGAAATTGCAGGAAGTCGCTGCGCTCGACGCCTTGCATGCGTTCAAGTTCCTGTTGCGCGAGTTCGCAATACCAAGGCCCACGGTTAAGAAATTCAATCTGTTCAAAGCCAGCTTTTGTTAATGCATTGGAATAACCCGCTGGGTCAGACATACCGAAGCCTAAGTCTTCTAACGTCAGATAAGTCTGCATTTCCTCGCTCGGTGGCCCTTCGCGGTCGGTTAGCCAGTCGGATGCGACAAACCACCCGCTAGGTTTTAGTAATCGATATACGTCCTGTGCAAGTGCGCGTTTATCAGGAATATGTACGATGGAGTCTTTGCTGAAAACAATATCGAATTCATTTTCAGCAAATGGGATAGGGCCGGGTTTAACTTGAACAATCTCCACTTGCGCTGCTAAATTATGTTCTACAATCGTTTTTCTAGCTGCACTGCAAACGGCCGACTCAACGTCAATGCCCACAACGCTGGCAGCACCAAAATCTTTTGCCAGGCCTGCGGTAATACCCCCTGAGCCACAGCCGATATCTAATACACGTTTATCTTTAAGCGAGATTCCACTGAGCACACGTTTAACTTCGTCTTCGCCGCCGGGCGATAAATAGCCCTTACCCCACATTTGTTCAAGCATAAGAATGAGGGTATCTGGATAGTGGTCTGTGTGGTCGGTCATAACGTTTGAACGTTGGTGATTTAGTTGACTCTGTTTTGAACTAATAATATTCTTAAGTCTGATCTATTTTAGTAGGAAAATCGGGTGAGTCAAATAAAGACAGCGGGTGATCTCATTGCCCAAGCGCAAAAGCAGATAAAGTGCGTCGATGTTGCACAAGCTAAACAGCTTTTCGATAACGACACCAGTGCAGTGATCATCGACGTTCGTGAAGCAGATTCAGCGGCGACATCGAAACTAGCAGCGTCAGAGCATATTTCACGCGGTTTGCTTGAAATGAAAATTGAGAAGCGATGCCCTGATCCAGACACATTGATCTTGGCGCATTGTCTCGGTGGCGGACGCGCTTCGTTGGCCGCGTTGACGCTGCAAGATATGGGCTATACCAATGTGCACGCTATTACCGCTAAATACGATGATATAAAAGCTGAGTTTGGCTAGGGAGGCTTCTCTAGTTAATTTCGGTGGTGAGAGCGGACTTAGAACTAGCCGCCTTTGATCGGAGGGAACAGTACCATCTCGTCGCCGTCACTAATGATGGTGGCATCGTATGCTTCAACTTGGAGTTTATCCCCGTTTAGCATCACAAAGTACGGCCTAGTGTCAGGTAAATTAAAACCCATTACCGCAGCGGATACTGAGTGGTCAGCCGGTAACGACAATTCACATTGGCTGTATTGCCCAGAAACTGGCAAATAGTCTCGCAGGTTTCCGAGCATCTTTAGCTTGTATTGCATACCTTAACTGCAACAGAATTACAGCGATAGTCTTTCGAGGGTCGCTGGTAGTGGCACGCCATCTGTATCCCAGCCGCGAGCGGTGTAGTACTCAGGCAACATGACATCCAACTTACACACTAAGCCTTTACCGGTGCCTGTTGGCGCTGGCTCAGATAAGATGCGTTTGGGTAAAGTGTCGTCTGCTTTGGTTAGGCCTGCTTGCAAATTAAATTGGCGTTCCATATTCCAAATGCGCTCGCCGGTCTCGCGCAAGCGGTCCATGCTCCACTCACCTTCGCAAGTGATGTCGATCAGTTCGCAGTAGTCTTCCATTGACCAGCCAGCACCACCCGGAAAAATACACAAGCCGGTTGAATCGATAAACGATACATCGTCTTGTGAGTCTTTCACTATTTGCGCTTTGCCCGGTGTTTCAGTGGTTTCAAAGTCGTGACCATAAGGGTCGGCCCTTAAGTGGCAGGCCCCGCGATTACTGGTGGCATAAGCTAAGCCCATGCCTTGCATTGAGCGGCCATCGTATGCGGCAAACTCTTGGCCTTTGACTGACATAGAGAGTTCAGGATGGCCATACTTTGCGGTTAGTAACTTTGACCCCATCGCTACGTCTGCACCGAAGCCTTCGTTACGTGCGGTCATGTCGGCCATGGCACACATGGCTTCTGCTGAACCGAATTCAAGTTCAATTCCACCAGTCGTTTCTTTGTCTATTGCCCCAATGTCGTACAGTTCCATCGCCGCGGCAATTGACCCGCCTAATGAAATCGGATCCATGCCGTATTCGTTACAGATAAATCCTGCGTAGGTTGCCGCATCCATATCGTCAACGCCACAAGCCGAGCCGAGTGCATAAGCCGTTTCGTATTCTAAACCACCTGAGGCGATTTGATATTCGGGTTTGTCTTTAACAGTAAAGTGCGTGGGGTCTATTTTGCAGATTCGACCACAGGCGACGGTACAACCAAAGCACGCACCTGGACGCACTAAGTTAGTATGACCATTTTTATTTGGAGTCTGCATCGCCTCAGCATTGAGCTTATGCGCGCCTTCAAATTGAACATCGCGGTTATTACGAGTGGGGAAGCTACCGAATGTATTAGTGACATCGGCCATCGCGATAGTCCCATCACGTGTGAGTCCATCTTTATCTGTCATTCGAGCATTCACAGCGCTGATTTTGCGCATTAGCTCCATACCATCTCCTTCTGCTTTAACGCCAACAGAGCCATGTGCAGCGACGGCTTTCAAGTTTTTAGAACCCATTACCGCACCTACGCCAGAACGCCCCGCAGCACGGTGTAAGTCATTCACTACGCAGGCATAACGGCATTGATTTTCTCCCGCTTGCCCAATCGAGGCGATTTTAACTGCAGAGCCGATATGGTCTTTGTGAATTAATTCTTCAGTTTCCCAAACCGTTTTGCCCCATAAATGGCTGGCGTCGCGCAACTCAATATGATCATCTTCTACATACAAATAAACGGGCTTTTCGGACTTACCTTCAATGATGGCCATGTCATAGCCGGACATTTTAAGCTCGCCGCCAAACTTGCCACCAGAGTTTGAACAGGCAATAGCCCCTGTTAGTGCGCCTTTAGTAATGACGGAGTAGCGCCCACTGGTAGACGCATTGGTACCCGTCATCGGGCCTGTGGCGAAAATGAGTTTGTTCTCGGGTGATAGCGCATCAACAGAAGGGTCGATCTCTTCTAATAAGTATTTGGTACCCAGCCCGCGCTGGCCTAAGTACTGCTGCGCCCATTCCATGTTTAATGGTTCGATGGTGCACTGTTGAGTGGTTAAGTTAACTCTTAAAATTTTACGTTGCCAAGTCATCTGCTTCTCCAAATCTGTTCTTGTTATGGGCTTATAATATTAAAATTTTCGCCTCAGTGGCTAAAGTATAGGGGAAATATTTGCTGATTCCCATACCCTATTGAACTTCCATCGCGCCGATTTCTTTTGTGTTTTCTTCTATTCCTAACAATTGCTCGGTAATGGTTTCTTCGTCTGCGGTGAATTTAGCTGTTTTCAATAACCAAACATAGAATTTGGTGCCATTTTCTAAATCAGATTTCACAGTGATGTTTCCGCCAAAGCGCCGAATTAAAGAGTAGCAAACAGATAAGCCCAAGCCACTACCTTTACCGGGCTGCTTGGTGCTAAAGAATGGGTTAAATATCTGTTCTTGCTCTTTCTTAGGGATGCCGCTGCCGTTGTCTTTGACGCGAACCACAACGCCCTTGTTTTCCCAATTGAGCGATTTAATATGAATTAAACCTTCGCCGTTGTCAGGTAAAGCGTGAAAGGCATTAATAATGAGGTTAACGATCACTTGTTGAAATTCATCTGCATTGATTTCTACTTCTATTGTGGACTGCAAGTCTAGCTCTATTCGAAAGGGTTTATCGCTTTCTAAATGTCGCACCAATTTCAATGAGTCCTCAACCAGTGCATTGACATCGACGGTGCCCACATAGCCTGCATAATCATTTGGTCTTGCGTACTGCAACAAATTGTCGATGATCGCTTTGATGCGATAGACTTGTTCAATGGCAATCTCCACCTCTTCTTTGATGGGTTCGGCATGTTTGCCTAATTCTGCAACCATTACGTCCAAGCTACCTAAAATAACCGCGGTTGGGTTGTTGATTTCATGCGCGACTCCGGCAGTGAGTTCTCCCAGCGCCGCTAGTTTTTCTGCAACCACCAGCTGTTGACGTGTTTCACGTAATAACCCAATGGTGCGACTGAGGTCGTCATTACGTTTTTGTAGTTCGGCGGTTCTAGCAACTACTTTGTTTTCTAGTTGATCTGCTGAGTCCTGTAATTGCTGTTTACGTTGTTCTAGTTGCTCTAACATCGCATCGAACTCTTGCGCTAGCAGGCCAAGCTCGTCCTCAGACTCGATCGCGCCCACTCGTTCGGGAAAGCCTTGTTCGGTGGCATGAATCACATTACTCATTTTCTCAATAGGTTTAAAAATAAGCTTCGCACCGCGAATGGCTAACCAAGCTGAAAACAGCATTAAACCGAGCAGCATCGAGATTAGAATGCCCAACGCTTTCCAAAACTCTTGCCGGAAGGGCTTTTCTAGAAACCCGGCATAGAGCATGCCGACTCTTTTGCCTTCGACGTCGATAATCGGCTCATAGGAAGAGATGTACCAATCGTTCACCACGAAAGCGCGATCAATCCAAGTGGCGCCGTTATCCAGCACTTTGGTCCGTACTTCGTTTGAAACTCGTGTGCCTAGCGCGCGTTCGCCCACTTTTAGCGGCACGTTGGTGCTGATGCGCACATCGTCCAGAAACACGGTTACGGTGCCAATGCTCCCTTCAGGCAAGTTACCCGGTGCATAAACTAAGTCTCGAATGGCATCTACAAAGCCAAAATTAGCGTTAAGCAAAACACCGCCATCTAACACTGCCACAACTTTGTCGGTGCTGTCTTTGACTGGGTATAGGGTACGAATCACCATTGCTTTATCTTGAACTTGCAAATCGGTTGGTCGCGCTCTTGGTGTTTCAATTAAGGGCAATCGAACTAACTCAGCTAAGCTAGTGTCGAGTGTTAGTAGGTCTTGTTGGCTATATATTTCGATATTGACTGAAGCGATTCCCGTTTGCGCTCGTAGGAATGCGGGTGACTGTTTGGCTGGTTCAGCTGAAAAGCCGCTTGCATCAAATGTTTTGCTAGTGAGCGGAATGAGGTTCAAAAACGAAAAAGCTTCCGCGTCGCCTAAATCAGTAACTTGTTGCTGGATAGACAGCGTGTCTTTAGCTTGTAGTGCGGATTGAAAAGTATAAGACTTACTTAATGAAGCGAGCGTATCAAGGTAGTTCTTTTGAATGCGGTTAAAGGTGTCGTGTGATACTGAGAGGTCAGTTTTTACTTTGATAAAGAGTTGATCGTATGTGTAATTTTTGCCCCAATTCACTGCCGTGATCAGCGCGATGGGCATCATTAGCAATATGGGGAATAATACCAATGCGAGTAGGCGATAGCGTACCGTGCTCCGAATGAGCTTATTGATCCTTTTGTAAAAAGGAACGGTTGCGCTCATTAACTCTTTTCAATCCAAAGCTTTTCTTTGCGTTCAAGAGTTTTGCGAGAAATGCCTAAGCGCCGAGAGGCAGCAGATTTATTGCCATTTTCTTCGGCTAAAATTTTTAGTATATGGGCTTTTTCGACGCTGGCAAGGCGTTCGTCTTCGGGTTGTATGGCGTAGCTAAGGTTAGAGCTTGTGGTCGTAGAGCTGATACATTCTAGCGGTGTCTTCTTAAGCAATAGGCAGCGCTCCATAACGTTTTTAAGCTCTCTTACATTGCCCGGCCATTCGTAGTGATGCAACGGTGCTAATAGTGACTCGGTAATTTCTGGCATACGCACACTCAATTCGGTAGCGATTTTTTCCGCAAAATGACGCACTAACAATGGCAAGTCTCCCGTTCTTTCTCTGAGCGGCGGGATTTTGATACTGACCACATTTAGCCGATAGAATAAATCTTCGCGAAACTGCCCTTTTTCTACCTCTTCGCTTAAATTTCTATTTGTGGCGACAATAATTCTGGTGTCGATGGGAATCTCACGGTTTGAGCCTACAGGACGAATGACCTTTTCTTCTAGCACCCGCAGTAGATGTACTTGCATTGCCAACGGCATTTCACCTATTTCATCTAGAAATAGGGTGCCTTTGTCTGCATAGGTAAATAAGCCTTCACGTGCCTGCTGAGCGCCGGTAAACGCACCTTTAGTATGGCCAAATAGTTCGCTTTCCATCAAACTTTCTGAAATGGCGCCACAGTTAATCGGCACAAAACTACCTTTACGACCGCTACTTTTATGCAGCGCGCGTGCCGCTAATTCTTTGCCGGTACCCGATTCTCCTTCTATCATGACAGTAGTGGGCATGGGCGCAACGCGGCTTAGTATTTGAAATACGCTTTGCATCGGTGGGCTATCGCCAATCATACCTCCATCGTAGATTCGTTCAACTTGACGTTTTAGTATCAAGTTTTGGCGCTTCATTTGCTGGTTGATGAGCGCGTGCTGTATCGATGCTAAGATTTGCTCCATGCGAAATGGCTTTAAGATAAAGTCAGATGCCCCTGCTTTAAGCGCTGCGATGGCCATTTCCATGTTGGCGTGGGCGGTGATAAAAATTACAGAGGTGGTGCCGCCGTGTTGACGAATCTCGCTTACCCAATCTACACCAGACGTATTGGGTAGCCGAATATCAGAAATGATCAAATCAAAGTGACAGCGTTGTCTAAGTGCTTCGGCCGTTTGTGTATCTTCAGCGGTTTCTACCAAGCCAAAGTATTTGGAAAGACCTTTTTGTAAGAAGTTTTGAATGCCGGGCTCATCGTCAACAATAAGTACAGCAGAGTGTTTAAAATGACTAATATCAGTGACAGAGTCTGGGCTTTTTTCTTTATCTGCGTTATTCATTTTGCTCAGTTTGCGAAGTTGCGAGATTAAACCAGTATTACTTTCGAGTGACTGCCATTAAACTATATTCGACTAGTACACATCAAATGGTACAATTTGTCGCATATTTTCTAAGTAAAAAAAGCACTATTTAACCTCAAAGTGGCTAGTATTCGCTGTGTTTTACCTTATCTTACTGAGTTAGCTTCAATAAGCGCCGTCATAAACATGGTATGGCATGGTATTTGCTATGTCTAGATGATTATAAAAACCTAATCCTTGATCGTTTGATTTCCAGAAATAAATTTAAATTCGCTCGTTTTGTCACACTGGCTGTAGTTGTGTGTTTAATGCTGGGTCAATCGCTGCCGAGTTTTTCTGCAAGTGATCAAAAAACGATTAGATTGGCGACGACGACCAGCACTGAAAATACAGGGCTGTTAGATTACTTGCTTCCGCATTTTAAATCACAATTTGACTACTCAGTGCATGTGGTTGCCGTGGGGACTGGTAAGGCGCTAAGAATGGGGCGAGATGGAGATGCTGATCTTGTGTTGGTTCATGCGCCTAGCGCTGAACAGGCCTTTGTCGACGGCGGCTATGGTGCCAAGCGTATACCTATCATGTATAACGACTTTGTGATTGTAGGGCCAAAGAGCGATAACGCAGGTGTTAAGCAAGCAAGCACCATTGAGGATGCGATGCAGGCCTTAACAGAGTCACAAAGTATATTTGTAAGTAGGGCGGACGATTCAGGCACCCATAAAAAAGAGATGGATTTGTGGCGCGCTATCAATGTTGAACCCAGTGGGCAGTACTATCGAGAAGCGGGTCAGGGCATGGGCAAAGTGCTCACCATGGCGGGAGAGTTGGATGGCTATACCTTGGTCGATCGTGGAACATGGCTGGCATATAAAGGCAAGTCACCGCTGACACTGTTGTTTGATGGCGTGCCGCGATTGCGAAACCCGTACAGCATCATTGCAGTGAATGACGTTATGCATCCGCACTTAAATGGTTCAGGCGCGCGCTCCCTAATCGATTGGATGGTGGGAGAGCAGGCGCAACAGTTGATTGGTGGTTATCGCATCAACGGTGAGGTGTTGTTTGTGCCGGATGCTTAGTGTTTATCGGTAACGATGGGCTGTTAATCATCACCCCAAACAAGTTCACCTGATTGGCTTAAGTCGTATCCACTCAACTGCTTGGCGATGGTGTGTGTTTCTAATGATCGCAATTGAGCTGTTAAGTTTTGAAATAAGTGCCGAAACCAAATCTTTCTAGGGATCGCCAAATCAAAAGCCTCCCAGCCAAGACTAATAAATCCAAGGCCGAATTCAGCTGCGGCTGATTTTGCGCCAGGCGCAACGTCAGCCACACCCATTGCGACGCTTGCTGCGGCCTCTCTCTCTGATAGAGCCGATAGCGACTGATTTAGCTGTTCGTTGGTTTTGCCGTATTGGCTCAACACCTCTAATATAAAGCGTTGCGCGCCAGCCCCGGCTTGCCGCATAACCCACCGTATAGTGGGTTCGAATAAATCTTCTATGCTCGGGCTCGACTTCGCTAACTCTGGTGACAGCATTAGCCCTTGTTCGCGTTTAAACGCATGAATCAGCACCCAATGTACATGCTCGGAATAGTGTCGTAGTAATGCGGGGTGTCTGGTTGCGCTTTCAGAATCCGGGCCCCAGTGTATACCGCAAGCATCTACGCGATGAGCTTGCATCAATTCAAGCCCGAGACGTGTCCCCGTTGGAGAATAAGTGACCAAGGCTTGTGAGCCAGTCTGAGAGGCAAACTCGTTGACCACTCGGTAGAGTAACGGGTCGTCGCTGCCACCAATAATTAGGCGTTCTGACAATAGACCGCTATGCGATGAATCTAGCATCCAGTGGTCTATTAACTCTCTAGGAAACATCCATTTCCCGGTGACTTTAGTCGCAGGAATGACTCCAGAGTTTGCAAGTTCATAGATCTTTTTTTCGTTGAGCTGCAAATACACTGCAACTTGTTTTACGCTCAGAAAAGGAGACAGTAAAGGGTTTTCTGAGCTGCTCATCGGGTTTGCTGTAGGGTTTAGTTGCTGCGGTTTGGGATGGCGTCAAGCTCTACATTGTCTGCGCCAGTATAGATTAAAAAGTGTCTTCCTTTGGCGCGTGACAGCAGCGTAACCCCTACTTTTCTGGCTAGCAATAGCGCCATGTGTGTGGTGCCCGAGCGCGATAATAAAATGGGGATGCGCATTTGCGCCACCTTGATCACCATTTCAGAAGTAAGCCGTCCAGTAGTGTAAAAAACCTTATCTGCGCCGCTAATCGATTTGATCGCCATATAACCCGCGATTGCATCAACCGCGTTGTGCCGGCCTACGTCTTCTACAAAGCGCAGTATCTGCGTGCCTTGGCATAGCGCACAACCGTGAACAGCGCCTGCTTGTTTGTAAATTTCGTTATGGGTATTGAGTGTTTTAAGTAACTCGTATATCAAAGATTGTTTGATGTCTACTTTAGGTAATTTTATTTTTCGCAGATCAGCTAATAAGTCTCCATACATCGCGCCTTGACCACAACCCGTGGTGACGGTTTTGGTCTTGAGTTTCTGCTCGATTCCCGCTGCTTGCCTATGGGTGATGACCTCAACAGATTCAGTTTCCCAGTTAACTTTGATGGATTCAACATCATTGACGGACTGCACTAATCGTTGATTGAGCAACCAACCTAGAGTGAGCAATTCTGGTTGTGTTCCGAGCGTCATCACCGTCACTACTTCCCGTTTGTCTAGATGGATTGTTAAGGCACGTTCCGTGGCGACGTAACAGGGAATGGTTTCGCCAAATTCATTTTGAGCGGTGACTTCTATCGCGGCGTCTAGTCCTTCATCGGATAAGTTAATTGAGCTCATTATTTAGTGCTTATATTTCAGTGTATTTGCGCAGCGTAAGAATTAGAACTGCGGCTTAAGATATCAAGAATAGCGCAAGCTTAAGTTAATAAGTAGCAATTTTCGTGCCAACTAATTCAATGCTGTAGCGGCATACTTTTGTTGATAGTGATGTATGATGACGTCCATCGCTTTTAGCTAATATGAGACAATTTGTCTCAAAATAAAAGACTGATAGGTCAGTTTTAACCAGCTTGTTAAGTGTTGGGAGTGTTTTAGTCGTTCTGTCAGCGTTTTTATTGGCACGATATTTGCTATTAATATTATGTCAATCATAACTATAAACTGTCCGTTACATGTTAGATCACTTTACGGTGTCTGTTGTTTTGGAATCACGGCCCGCTGCGAGTCAATGGGCGTCGTTGAGTTGGAATGTGGTTGGACTGTGTAATATTTCGGGTGAGGCTTTGGATGTCAAAACGGGCAGCCAAATACATACTTCAGATGAATTGAATCAATACGTATACAGCGGGATGTCATTGCGTTTCTACGAAGATCAGTGTGAAAGTTATTATCATAATTTGATGTCTCCGCAACCGAGTTGCTTCATCGTGGCAGATCAACAAGATGATGAGCGACCGGAACCTTTTCTAGTGACGATGAGCTTCGACGAAGCGCATGCTTATCTTGAGGGTGACGCAAGTATTTATTCAGTTCCGATTCCGCCAGAGTTGTATCAACAAGTGGAGGCGTATGTGGTAGAGAACTATTCGGCGGAAAAGCGCAAGAAACGAAAACGTGTTGACTGGAAACAACAGCGATGAGCGACCAAGAAAAAGCAAGTCTATCCTCGCGTTGGAGTAAGCGTAAGCAAGCGGTAAAACAGGAAGAAGCATTAGAAATAACACAAGATGACGGAGGGCTTGTTACTGACCAAAAGGCGCAAACTGAATTAACCCGGGAGCAGCAACTTGAGCAACTCAATCAACTAACCGATGCAGATATGCCAGATTTAACATCGCTCGATGAAGACGCTGATTTTTCTGGGTTTATGTCTACAGGTGTAAGCGATCGCCTACGCCAGTTGGCACTTAAGAAGTTGTTCCACGGTGCCAGTTATAACCTACGCGATGGGTTGGATGAATATGACGATGACTACACCTTTTTCGAAAAGCTGGACCCAAATACCATCACCGCAGATATGAAGCACATGATCGAAGTTGAAGCGGAAAAAGAGCGCCGGTTGCTAGAAGAGCAAGCGCTTGAGCAGCGTGAGTTAGAGTTAGCGGAATCTGTGGTTGATGATGAATCTAAAACGGTAGAAGACAGCGATGAATTAGATGGTTTAGAGGGTAATGAGCCAGAAATATCCGCATTAGATGAGACCGAAGAGCAAGGGCGTGTTGAGGAGCAAAATGACTTACAAACGCAAGATGCAGATAGCTTAGCTTCTGAGTCTGAGCCAACTAATGAAACCTTACACTAATAGAGTGCACTATGACTGATTCGTTTGCTTCACACGAAAAAAATAAAGCACGCGAGGCCGCGTACGCAGCAATCGAAGCCTTGAGCCCTCAATCGACCTCGATGGTGGAATACCAATCGCGTGGGCGCGTATTGGTGTTGGGTGAAACAAGTGCTATCGCAAACTACGCTGATGTGCCAGAGCCGTTAACAGTTGATTCAATAGAATTTAAAACCGATCAACCGTTTTCTATTGAAGGTGCTTTGGGTCAGTTTATAGTGACACAAGGCAACGTCGAAAAGCAGGCTGATATAGTTCTGGATCTTTGTTCAGAACCTACATTGACGATGGCGTTGAAGCCGCCGGGTTATGTGTTTGCCGATGCAACACAAGACGACCCCGCGGAGATGATACCGCTATTAGAAGACTTGGTGGGCACGTTCGATAAACCGCGCTATTTTAACTATGATGCATCGCTCTGTGCGCATGGTCGATCGGGAAAAGCCGGTTGCACGCGCTGTATCGATGCTTGCCCAGCAGAGGCCATCACCTCATTGATCAATACGATTGAAGTTGATCCGTTTCGCTGCCAAGGTGGTGGTGTTTGCTCTACCGTTTGCCCTTCTTCGGCGATCAGCTACGCTTACCCTTTTGTAGAAGACCTACAAAAACATGTGCGTACGCTTATTTTCACCTATATCGACCAAGGTGGAGGCGCGCCTGAAATTGTATTTGTTACAGAGCTTGAATATGACCGCGTGCAATTGATGTTGCCGAGCGCGTTGGTCATTAAAGTTGAAGAAGTCGCAAGTGTAGGCCCAGAAGTTTGGCTGTCCGCTTTAGCGTGGGGTGCCCGAACGGTGCATTTATTTGACTTGGACGCTATGCCGGATTCAGCGCGCCAAGCGCTTGATCTAAATATTGAGATGGTTGCAGCGATGTTGTCGGGTTTAGGTTACCCGCCTACAGTATTGTCGGTGATAACCGACCAAGGTGATTTGTTCTCAACATCAGCCATGCCGATGATTGAGCGAGCAAAACATGCTGCGTTTGACCAAAAGCGACAAGCGCTGTTTATGGCCTTGGATCACCTTGTGGAGCATGCTCCTCAACAAGTGGCAACTCAAGTATTGCCAGAAGGCGCTATTTTTGGCGAGGCAATGGTTAAACAAGATGCGTGTACCTTATGTATGTCTTGCGTCAGTGCTTGCCCGGGGAATGCGCTACAAGATGGCGGTGATAAGCCTTCATTAGGGTTTATCGAGGCAAACTGTTTTCAATGCGGTATATGTGAAACGACCTGCCCAGAAGGGGCCATCACTATTAGTTCACGCATCGTGTACGACCCGCAAGTGCGAAATAAAGCGCGCTTATTGCATGAAGAGCAACCGTTTTGCTGTATCAGCTGCGGCAAGCCATTTGCCACCTTATCCGGTATTACTGCCATCCTCACAAAGCTTGAAGGGCATGCGATGTTTGGTGATGAACGTTCAAAGCTGCGTTTGAAAATGTGTGGAGACTGCCGAGTTAAAGATATGATGCAGGACCCAACTGTTGATTTATAACTCTTTTCTGTTCCGGTCAACTTGTCAATCTTTGCTTTTTCGTATTGGGCTAATTTGGCTTTAGGTGAGACAAAAATGACTAAAAATGCTTTTTCTGTAGGTAATTTCCTCCGTATTAATGATTATTCTCAAAATAAAGTGGCACAAAATTTGCTATGAGTAATATAGAAAACAAAAGTAATGCAGACTCAAACACGTACTCAACAACTCGAATCTACACTGGCTCAACCGACGCTATCGGTCGAGGTGTTCAGCTCGGATGTGCCTATGCCTAAGCGTAGTAGTCAGCCAACACAAGATCAACCAGCGCTAAATCGATTGGCATCAGAACATCACATTGCTGAAGAGCAACAATATAGAGCCGGCGCTTATTCCATTTTGGCGGCATTGCTGCGCGAGGCACCCGCTTCGCAATTACTGGAGCAGGTGGCGGGTTTTGGTCAGGTTGAAGTGGATGAAGATGAAATGCTGTTAGCAATGTCTTCGCTTGGGCTGGCAGTGGACTCGGTTAGTGAGCACAATATTGCGAATGAGTACCACGAGTTGTTTATCGGTGTGGGTCGTGGTGAGTTGGTTCCTTACGGTTCTTGGTATTTAACGGGTTTCTTGATGGAGCAGCCCCTTAGTTTATTGCGAGATGACCTTAAACTGCTTGGTATCGAGCGAGACCCATCAGTTAAAGAACCAGAAGACCATATTGTGTCGCTTTTTGAAGTGATGTCTATGTTGATCAACGATGAGGCAGCGGCCCATGTTCAACTACAGTTTTATAGCAAGCACATCGAGCCGTGGTGCGAGCAATTTTTTACTGACTTGGCGCAGGCCAAAGCAGCTAATTTTTACCGATCTGTCGGGCGCTTTGGCAGCGCTTTTATAGCCCTCGACAGTCAGTATTTGAAGTCACCTGTTTAGGAGGAAATTAAATGAAAAAACCCAATCTCACAACTAACCCAGCTAAAGGCCGTTCGGTTAAGACCAGTCGAAGGTCATTTCTTCGCTCTGGCATTGCGGTGACGGGCGGAGCAGCGATTGCCGCGACTGGCACTGTGCAAGCGACTGAAACTCAAACGGTTGAAGCGACGGTGAAGGATGAAGGCTACCAAGTCACTGAGCATGTGTCTTTATATTACAAATCTTTGGAGGTGTAAGGATGATGAAACTAACGAAGAAATCGAATACCGTTTCTGAGACTCAATCAGCAGCGCAGTCGCAGTCGGTAAAGCAGAGCAAGTTGGGTGTTGCGATGCCCCGCCGAGCATTTTTACGAAATTCTGGGCTAATGGCTGGCGGTGCTGTATTGGCCTCCAATATCGCGCCAACGACGATGAAAAAGGCACAGGCCTCAATAGCGGGCTCAGGGGCTGAGATAAAACGCGTAAAAACAGTATGTACTCACTGCTCTGTGGGTTGCGGCATTGTTGCCGAAGTGCAAAATGGCGTTTGGACAGGCCAAGAGCCTGCACTTGATCATCCATTTAACCGTGGTGCGCATTGCGCGAAAGGTGCATCGATTCGTGAACATGGTCATGGCGACCGCCGTTTGAAGTACCCTACAAAATTAGTGGATGGTAAATGGACTAAAGTTTCTTGGGACGAGGCCATTAATGAAATTGGTGACAAATTATTAAGCATCCGCGATGAGTCAGGTCCAGATTCAGTTTACTGGTTAGGCTCGGCTAAACACAGTAATGAGCAAGCTTATCTATTTCGTAAAATGGCGGCGATGTGGGGCACTAACAATGTTGACCATCAAGCGAGAATTTGTCATTCCACAACGGTAGCAGGCGTAGCGAATACATGGGGCTATGGCGCCATGACCAATTCTTATAACGATATTCATAATTCAAAGGCCATTCTGCTGATTGGTTCTAATCCGGCAGAGGCACACCCAGTTTCATTGCTGCACATTATGAAAGCGAAGGAAGAGAATAACGCACCGATTATCGTTATCGACCCGCGCTTTACTAGAACAGCAGCCCATGCAGATCACTTTTTGCAAATTCGCCCTGGAACGGACGTTCCGATTATCTGGGGCATGATGTGGCATATCTTTGAGAACAAATGGGAAGATAAAGAATTTATCCGCCAACGCGTTTACGGTATGGAAGAAGTGATGCAAGAAGTGCGCAAATGGACTCCTGATAAAGTGGCAGATGTCACCGGCGTGCCGGAACATAAAGTTAAAGCCGCAGCCAAAGCAATGGCTGATAACCGACCAGGAACTTTTATTTGGTGCATGGGAGGTACCCAACACACCATTGGTAATAACAATACGCGTGCTTACTGCACCTTCCAATTGGCGCTAGGTAATATGGGCGTTTCTGGCGGTGGAGCAAATATCTTCCGTGGGCACGACAACGTGCAAGGCGCAACCGACCTTGGCGTATTAGCCAATACCTTACCCGGTTATTATGGCTTGTCAGCGGGGTCTTGGAAGCATTGGTCAAAAGTCTGGGATCTCGACTATGAGTGGGTGAAAGGCCAGTTTGATGAAGGCAGCTACGAGAAGAAAGGCGACAAAGATGTTCACGTGATGAACACAGTGGGTATGCCGGTGTCACGTTGGATCGATGGCGTTCTTGAAGAAAAGGATAACATTGCTCAAAATGATAACTTGAAAGCGATGTTCTTCTGGGGGCATGCGCCGAATAGTCAGACCCGTGGCACCGAAATGAAGAAGGCCATGGAACAGCTAGAATTATTGGTGGTGGTTGACCCCTACCCAAGTTTGGCTTCTGTGATGCATGACCGTACAGATGGGGTGTATTTGTTGCCTGCCGCTACGCAGCTGGAGACGCGTGGTTCGGTCACGGCTTCAAACAGATCATTCCAATGGCGCTCGCAGGTGATGGAGCCATTGTTCGAATCTTTGCCAGACCATACTATTATGTATAAGTTGACGAAGAAGTTGGGCATTGCTGATCAGTTATTCAAAAATATCGCGATAGAAAACGATGAGCCAGTGGTTGAAGACATTACTCGAGAATTTAACCGAGGTATGTGGACCATTGGCTATACAGGCCAAAGCCCAGAGCGTTTAAAGAAGCAGCAAGAGAACTGGGGAGATTTTGATTTCACCAGTCTTAAGGCTGAGGGTGGCAAGTGTGACGGAGAGTTTTACGGTTTGCCTTGGCCATGTTGGGGAACTCCTGAAATGGGTCACCCTGGTACGCCGAATTTATACGATGGGAGTAAATCAGTGGCAGAGGGCGGTTTAACTTTCAGAGCGCGCTTCGGTGTAGAGCGTGAAGGGGTGAATTTATTGGCCGAAGGCTTTCACTCAAAAGATTCAGAAATCAAAGACGGTTATCCAGAGTTTAAGTCTGACTTGATGAAACAATTAGGTTGGTGGGATGACTTAACCGCTGAGGAAAAACAAGCGGCAGAAGGTAAAAACTGGAAAACCGATTTATCAGGGGGCATTCAGCGTGTCGCCATCAACCACGGCTGTGCGCCATTTGGAAACGCAAAAGCCAGAGTAAAAGTATGGACTTTCCCTGACCCCATACCCATTCATCGAGAACCGCTGTACAGCAGTCGACGTGATTTGGTGGAGCAATATCCTACTTACGAAGACCGTAAATCATTCTGGAGGCTTCCGACTCGTTACGGGTCTATTCAAGCGAAAGACTATTCGGGAGATTATCCGATTATCTTAACCACTGGACGCTTGGTTGAATATGAGGGCGGTGGTGATGAGTCAAGGTCTAACCCTTGGCTGGCTGAATTGCAGCAAGATATGTTTATCGAAATGCACCCTCGAGACGCAAATAACGCGGGCGTTAGAGAAGGGGGTGACGTTTGGGTAGAAACACCAGAAGGCGCTAAGATTAAAGTGCAAGTCATGGTCACCCGCCGCGTCGCATCGGGAGTCGCCTTTATGCCCTTTCATTTTGGCGGGCATTTTCAAGGTAAAAACCTACATGACAAATACCCCGAAGGCGCAGCACCTTATGTATTAGGTGAAGCTGCCAATACCGCCATGACCTATGGTTATGATTCAGTCACCCAGATGCAAGAGTCGAAATGCTCTTTGTGTCGAGTTAGCGCAGCTTAGGAGGATACATTATGGCTAGAATGAAATTTTATTGTGATGCAGAGCGTTGCATTGAGTGTAATGGTTGCGTAACGGCTTGTAAGAACGAAAACGAAGTGCCCTGGGGTGTGAACAGAAGGCGAGTTGTCACCATCAAAGACGGTGAACCTGGCGAACGCTCACTTTCGATGGCTTGTATGCATTGCAGTGACGCACCTTGTGCGGCGGTTTGTCCCGTAGATTGCTTTTATACCACGGACAACGGTGTTGTTTTGCATGACAAAGATATTTGTATCGGTTGTGGTTACTGCTCGTACGCCTGTCCATTTGGCGCGCCACAGTTTCCAGAAGGGGCTGCTTTTTCTTCGCGTGGCAAGATGGATAAGTGCACATTCTGTGCAGGTGGTCCAGAAGAAACCGGCAGTAGCGAGGAGTACCGCAAATACGGCGCAAATAGATTAGCAGAAGGTAAGTTGCCTATGTGTGCTGAGATGTGTGCCACCAAAGCACTTATCGCTGGCGATGCTGATGTGGTTTCCGATATCTATCGTAAGCGTGTAGTCAACCGAAGTGCTTCTACTTTAGCGACGGCAACGCAGTTACAAGGTTCAAGCTTAGGAGCTTCGATCGATATGAGTGGTAAGGCCACATCACAGTAAACAACGCACGCAAAACCTCGAAACGGGTAAAGGGCGCGTGTCATCGATGCGCGCCCTTTATTTGTTATATAAACCCCGTTTTTAAATAATCTAACGCAGGAAAATCATGCAAAAGATAAAACAAGTACAAACGAAATTGATCTCTCTGATCGCTGTTGTTTTTCTATGTGGCTCGCTGTCAGCTGTTGTGAACGCGCAATCAGCACAAGGATTAACTGAACGAGATGTAATTGTAGACTCTCCTGGAACCGACCTATGGCGCGCAGTGCGTGGTCGTACTGATGTGGTGGGTAGGACGCAGGTTAAGGGGCCAGATACCGCCACGATGATTACCACCACGGGGCAAGAGTGGCGAGACTTGCGTACTAAGAAAATTATTCCCTATGCAATGAGATTGCTTGTCGGGGTTTTATTGATCTTGCTGGTTTATCGCGTAATTTTCGGTCAGGCTAAAATTAAGTCTGGACGCTCCAAAGATAAAATCGCGCGTTTTACGCCAATGCAGCGGTATGTGCATTGGACAGTCGCAATTCTATTTGTCATTTTAGGGCTAACCGGCTTGATACTGACTTTTGGTCGTGACGGACTGATTCCGTTAATTGGTAACGAAGCCTTTGGAAGTATCGCGTATATCGCCAAGATTATTCACGATTACCTCGGCCCAGTTTTTGCAATCGCACTGTTAGCGATGCTATTTACCTTTATTAAAGGTAATTTCCCTAACGGTGTCGATTTTAAATGGTTACTAAAACTAGGCGGCTTATTTGGTGGGCACCCTGACGCAGGCCGCTACAATGCGGGTGAAAAACTATGGTTTTGGTTGGCTATTTTAGGAGGCGCAGTTGTGGTGAGCTCGGGCTTAGTGCTCGACTTTCCTATATTTGGTCAAGATCGAGAATTAATGCAGCAATCAACGGTGGTGCACGCAATTGGTGCGGTTATCGTATTGGCGGCATCGTTTGGTCATATGTACCTTGGAACAGTGGGAATGGAAGGCGCATTTGAGTCGATGCAGACCGGATATTGCGACGCTAATTGGGCTAAAGAGCATCATAATCTGTGGTTTGATGAAATGAGCGAAGAGGGTTTGGTCGGCAAAACATTTGAACAAATAAAGGCATCGAGTGAATCTAGTTAGCTTAGATGTGTCCATTTTTCCTGTTACCAAGTTGTTAGTCCTATCTAGGCGCTTGGTTTTCCTATTAAAATACGACAATGACAGATGAGTTAAATAACGAAGAGTTTCGCAAGCGTGCCGATCAATATATACACGTTGCCAATGAGCAAAGTAGTGATGTGGAGCATGAAAAAGTGAATGCGTCTTTACTCTACGCCGGAGCCCGTTATAGCGCATTCATCGTTGCGTCAATGTCCGATGGGGTAGAGGATATGCAAAAAGATAAGGAAGAGGCGATTCGTTATTTTTCGGAACAATTCAAGGCTATGTTGATTGAAAACCTTAACGATCACATCAATAACTACAATCACTATATCGAGCAGTCAGAAACGCAGTAATAAAATAGGCTTCCTGTTTCTAAGCCATACTTAACTGTATAGGCGGGCAAATATCGTGCCTTAGCCTGATTGACAGTTGCTAAGCCATAAATGTACATTGCTTCGAAAGAATGGGTACTTGGTGATGAAACAAAATTCCGAAGTAGATTACGTTATCTTAGGGGCTGGATCAGCTGGATGTGTATTGGCAAGCAGGCTGACAGAGAATACAAGCAACTCCGTGTTAGTACTCGAGGCGGGCCCAATGGATCGCAAGTTGATGATTCATATTCCGGCGGGTGTTTACCACGCTTATAAAGACCCTTCGATAAATTGGAATTATGATAGCGAGGTAGAGCCCGGCTGCTATCAACGAAACATTCAGCTGCCCCGCGGGAAAGTGATTGGCGGGTCTTCTTCTATAAATTCGATGGTTTACATGCGCGGCCACCCTTTAGATTATGATGGTTGGGCAGAGAACCATTCACTTAAACAATGGAGTTTTGACCGATGTCTTCCTTATTTTAAACGATGCGAAAATTCTGACCGTGGGCCAAATGAGTGGCGTGGCGCTTCCGGCCCGTTAGGCGTTACCAAGGGCCGTTTAGAAAACCCATTGTTTGACGCTTTAATGCTTGCTGGAGAGCAATCTGGACAAGGCGTGTCGGAAGATTTAAACGGCTATAAGCCCGAAGGGATTGCGCGCTTTGACAGTACAACTAAGAATGGCGCTCGATGTAGTGCTGCAGTCGCGCACTTAAAGCCAGCACTGAAACGGGAAAACCTATCGATGCTTACCCGTGCCTTTGTGAATCGTATACTAGTGAAAGATGGCCGAGCGATTGGTGCTGAGTATGTTTATAAGAATCAAACACAGACGGTTTATGCCAGTAAGTCTGTGATTGTCTGTTGCGGTGCGATTAAAACACCACAATTGTTAATGCTATCAGGGATTGGTCCTCCTGATTATTTGAAAGCAATGGGCGTTAATTTAAACCATGCGCTTGATGGGGTTGGTCAAAACCTTCAAGATCATCTCACCATCACGACGGGCTTTGAATGCACGCAAGCGATTACCTTAGACCACCTTACTAGGCCATGGAATAAGGCTAAAGCGGGGCTGGAGTGGTTGTTGACGCGTAAAGGGGTGGCTGCTTCTAACATATGGGAGATGGGAGGGCTTGTGTATGGCAACGAGCGAGTTGATTTTCCTAATCTTCAATATCACTTTACTCCGGTTTATAACGAGTACGAAGGGCGAAAACTAAAGTTGTATCAAGGGTATCAGCTGCAATGTGATCAGTTGCGCCCAAAGAGTAGAGGGCAGATAAAGCTGCATTCTCTTGATCCAAATGACCGACCAGCGGCCCATTTTAATTACTTAACACACCCGTACGACATAACTGAGCTAATTGAAGCGCACAGAGTCATGCAAGATTTGTTAGCGCAAAGTGCGTTCGACCCTTATCGCGGAAAACGCATTACGCCGATTCCTAGTGTGGTCTCTGATAAAGAAATTGAACAGTGGATCCGGTCAACGGTTTCAACCGATTACCATCCGTGCGGAACATGCAAAATGGGCGATGCAGAAGACGCTGTGGTTGATGGAGAAATGAAGGTAAGAGGGCTAGAAGGTTTGCGTGTTGTGGATGCGTCGGTCATGCCAACTATTGTAAGTGGTAATTTAAATGCACCTACTCAAATGATAGCGGAAAGAGCAGCAGACTGGATATTAGGCAAGGCGCAATTAGCCCCAGAAACCGTACCTTTTCACTTCAATACTTGAAAGCATTTAAAAAGGCGGCATAAGCCGCCTTTGATTCTTTGCGCTAGTGTTGACTACTGTGGAGTTAAGCCTCTTAGGCGCTCGTTTCTTCTACGTAGCAACTCTAGCGAAGAAAGAAGTAATATAGAAATACCAACTAGCATCGTTGCTACGGCTAAAATGGTCGGGCTGATTTGCTCTCGTATTCCAGAAAACATTTGCCAAGGTATCGTACGTTGCTCGTAGCTGCCTATGAATTTCACAACGATCACTTCGTCAAAAGACGTAATAAAAGCAAATAGAGCCCCCGAGATGACGCCTGGAAGAATAAGCGGCACAATGATGGAAAAGAATGTTTTGGTTGGTGATGCCCCCATGTTGGCTGCGGCCCGCGTTAAACTGTGGTCGAAGCCGGAAAGTGTCGCCGTTACGGTTATCACCACAAAAGGCGTGCCTAAAGCGGCGTGAGCTAAAATAACGCCAGCAAAGGTACTAGTTAAGCCAAAGCGCGCGTAAAAGAAATACATGCCTGCAGCGGAGATAATAAGCGGCACGATCATGGGTGAAATCAGTATCGCCATGACTAATGACTTGTACGGCATATCAGACCGGCTAAGGCCTAACGCGGCAATCGTGCCCAGGGTTGTGGAGATTAACGTGGCAAACACCGCAATGATGAAACTATTCTTAACCGCACCCAACCAATTCAAGCTGGCAAAGAAATCTTGATACCACTTTGTTGAATAACCTGCTGGGTCTAAAGACAGCATTTCAGGGGTGAATGTGAAAAAAGGCACCGCGTTGAATGACAGCGGAATAATAATGACAATAGGGGCGATCAAGAAGAAGAAGATCAAGCCACAGATGATCAAAAAGGCATAGTGCCAAACTTTTTCTAAGGGGCTTGCGTACGCTGGAGCGGCCATAGTGTTATCCCAATTTCATGTTGTCTATGCCAACGATTTTGTCGTAGACATAATAAAGTACCAATACCAGTGCTAGCAGCATACCGCCGAGCGCAGCAGCTAAACCCCAGTTAAGGGAGACCCCTAAATGATAGGCTATTAAGTTACTGATCAATGTTCCAGTGGTGCCGCCTACCAACGCTGGCGTAATGTAAAAGCCAATGGATAATATAAAAACAAGTATGACGCCGGCACCTACACCAGAAACGGTATTGGGTAAGTAGATTCTTACAAAAGCAGTAAATGGGGTAGCGCCAAGTGATCGCGCAGCGCGCATATAACTTGGCGGAATGGTTTTCATCACGCTGTATAGCGGTAAAATCATGAATGGCAATAGAATATGTGTCATCGCCACGATGGTGCCGGTTGTGTTATGTATCATCGCCAGTCGATTATCGGTGGCGAAAAAGCCAAACCACACCAATACATCATTAATAATGCCTTCTTGCTGCAATAGAGCAATCCATGCGGTGGTTCTCACAAGTAGCGACGTCCAAAAGGGCAATAGCACCAAAATTAGTAATAAGTTGCTTTTCTTGGATGGCAATATCGATAATAAATACGACACTGGATAGGCAAGAATAATGCATAAGACGGTAATAAGCGAACTCACCCATATTGTGCGCAAGAACAGATTCAAATATATCCGCTGGTCTTCTTCATTCATTACGACACTGCCTGCTTCGTCGTAACCTGCATCAATAGCGGCCAAATAATAGGCTTTAGTGAAGTTGGTGCTCTCCCGCTTGTAGATGCGCCAATAGTCTAGTCTGTCCCATTTTTTATCGAGCTTTAGGAACGCCTCTTTATAAGGCCCTTCAACAATTGGGTTTTTCTTGATTTTTCTGGCAGTTTTTCGATATAAGCCTGAGAAACCACTTTTTTCGTAATTAAGACGCAAGCCTACCTTGCCTATGGTTTTTTCTTTGCTGCCCACATTGAAGTCTTTAGCCAATGCTTCGAAGACATCTTCGCCGGGTGTTTCCTCGCCTAAATGATCCCAGTTAGCGATCGCTTTGGTGGTATGTGGCATGATATTTACCACGACGTCATTCTTAACACTACGCACTAGCATATCGGCGATAGGTAAAAAGAAGGTGACTAAAATAAATAAAAATAGAGGTACAACTAGTGTGATTGCACGAATTTTTCCACGACGTGTGGCGCGTGCCAGACTCGCTTTAAGAGGCGACCCGTCTGCTGTAACCAGTAATTCTGCTGTACTCATAAGTGCTAAATATAAAAATTAAAATCAGGAGCGGTCAATATTATTTATTGCCGCCCCTGTTCTTTAGATGGAGCTTACTTCGCTAACCAAGCGTTAAACTTTTCATCCATATCATCACGGTTATCCGCCCACCACTCGTAGTTATAAAGCAGTGTGTTTTTAGCGTTGTTTGGGTCTGTAGGCATATGTGGTGCCATATCGATACCTAGACTTGCGTGCTTGCCTACTAGTGGAGCAGAAGAAGCACGAGTTGGACCGTAAGAGATAAATTTCGCTTGGTCTGCTAGACGTTGAGTGTCTGTCGCATATTTAACGAATTTCTTAACTTCAGCCATGTCTGGAGCGCCTTTAGGAATGA
The DNA here is from genome assembly GCA_965237995.1 of Candidatus Poriferihabitaceae bacterium. GTDB lineage: Bacteria > Pseudomonadota > Gammaproteobacteria > Arenicellales > Poriferihabitantaceae > JAAELZ01. Next base: position 223,536 of record CBDEGO010000004.1, on the reverse strand, counting down.
TCCAACCGTCTAGGTCGAATACCTGCCAGTCCCACATCATCGCAACAGGTTGCTTCTCTTCTTCGATTAAAGCAAATAGACGGCCATTGTAAGTAGAACCCATGACCACTTCGCCGTCAGCTAAAAGCTGAGGTGTCTGTGAACCTGATTCCCACCAAACAACACTGTCTTTGATGGTGTCTAACTTAGCCAAAGCACGATCTACACCGCCGTCTGAATCTAATACATCATAAACATCAGTAGCAGAAACGCCATCAGCGATTAAAGCCCACTCTAGATTACCAATAGGACGCTTTTCTAATGCACGCTTGCCTGGGATTTTCTCCAAGTCAAACACGTCAGCGATGGTAGTCGGTGGGTTGTCGCCAACTAAGTCAGTACGATAACCGAAAGTAGTTGAATAAACGATCTGTGGAATGAAGCAATCAGAAACGATTAGATCGCCGAAGTCTACAGAAGGTAAAGTGCCATCTGGAGCTGCCGCTAATTCAGTATCGTGATCAATTTCTTCTGCTAGACCTTCGTCGCAAAGACGCATTGCGTCAGCCGCAACCGCATCAACTAGGTGCCAGTCCATCTTGCCAGCTTCGTTCATAGCGCGAATTTTCGCAACCGCATCGCCAGCTGAGTCATCATTTACAATCGTGATGCCTGGGTTAGCAGCCATGTAGGGGTCGTGATAGGCGCCTTGTTGGCTGGCTGTGTAAGCACCGCCCCAAGATACAACAACCATTTCAGTCTCAGCAGTGGCTGTGCCTGCTGCACCTGCAGCAATAACGCTGGCAAGTAAAGTTTGCTTTAATACAGTTTTCATTTTACTCCTCGATATAACAATAAAAAAATTAATCTGACACTAAGGCACAAAAGCCTAGGTGGGATTAATCGGTTAATACAACAAATTTCTAAAGACTGACTTGAATTAAACTACGATGTAGTCAAGCGCACGACAGTCTTCAATATTCCAACCAACACTAATGTCGTTGCCCACAGTAAGATGAGCATGGGCAGAAGCGTTAGGTATTTTGACCACGAAATCATCGTGACCACACACTGAAATACGCGTGCGGATATGGTCACCCAAGTAAATAAGTTCCTTTACCTGAGCGTTAAAAATATTAGGCAAACTACCCGCTTCTGGCGCAATAGTGACACGCTCAGGGCGCAGAGACAGGGTAGACTGACTACCCACTTCTCCTAAGTTAATAGGGTTTGCCTTAATTTCAAATTCATCATTTAATAAGATGGTGCAGCTATCATCATCTTTAGCTACGATCTTGCCTATTAAAGCGTTATTGTCACCAATGAAGTTAGCGACAAACGCGTTGTCAGGCTCTTCGTATAACACATTAGGTGGTGCAAGTTGCTGGATAACGCCGTCTTCGAATACCGCCACGCGGTCCGACATGGTTAGCGCTTCAGTTTGATCATGGGTTACGTATAAAACGGTGACGCCCAAGTTGTCGTGAATATGCTTGATTTCATATTGCATTTGCTCACGCAAGTTTTTGTCCAGCGCGCCTAGCGGTTCGTCCATCAACACTAATTCTGGATCAAAAACCAATGCGCGAGCAACCGCAACGCGTTGTTGTTGTCCGCCTGAAAGTTGGGCAGGACGGCGATCTGCAAATGGGCCTAATTGCACCATGTCGAGTGCTTTCTTCACGCGCTCGTCGCGCTCTGATTTTCCTGTTTTTCGTACTTCCAATGGAAAGGCTAAGTTCTCACCGACGGACATATGCGGAAACAGCGCATAATTTTGAAAAACCATGCCGATTCCACGCTTATGTGGTGGCACGCTATTAATCGGCTTATCATTTAAGTAGATTTCTCCATGCGTGGCAGGCTCAAACCCGGCTAGCATCATCAAGCAAGTTGTTTTACCAGAGCCTGATGGGCCTAACATGGTTAAAAATTCGCCTCGCTGCATGTCCAAGTTAAGGTTCTTGATGACGAGTGTCTCGCCGTCATAGCTTTTTTGGACGTCCTCGAAACGAACGAGAGGATCACTGTTTGATGATGACATACTTGTTTCTTTATTATGAATTTAGAATAAAACGGGGCATCGATGTAATGCTACTTATAATCGAGTCGCTTTACTTATTGCCCAACCGTAGCGCATACAAAAAATGTTGTCAAACCCAATAACATTTAATGACTGATATTGAGTTAAATCTGACGCAGACTTGACAAAGCCATGCGCTAAAAGGGGTAGATTGCGTTGCACAAGCATATTTGTTCAGTTTTATAGAGAGAGCGTTCAGAGTTAGGTCAGCTTTATATTGCAATATCGAAGCAGGTATAAACTAATTATTACGAAGTAAAGGAGATATCTGTATCAATGGTACGTTAACGGCGCGTTATGCGTGTGATAGAAGGTTTCATCGGTCGATTAGGTTAGCCTTGAATCTAGTTCTAATCCATCGACTGACCAATTAGCGTATTTTTCAAATACTTTAGCCCCTTCAATAACGCTGATGTCATCGTAGGTTTTACCGACCAACTGAATGCCTGTAGGCACGTTGTTATCCCCTCTACCGCTAGGCAATGAGATCACTGGGCAGCGGCTTAACATATTGAACGGATACGTCAATGACCACTGTTCTTCGACCATGTGTTTCGTTTGTCCGTTAATGCCCACTTCGCTTGACGGCCAAGTAAATTCAGCAGGGATTTGGGTAGTGCCTAGGGTGGGGCATACAAATAGATCATAGCGGTCCATCATAGGGCCAAATTGGTTGTAGGTTTCCACTGCAACTTCAATAGATCGGTTGTATTTCTGAGGCGTAGATTGCTTTGCTTGCTCGATAAAATAGATGGCGTAGTCAGTGAGCTGGCTTCGATGAGACTCTAACAGCGGGGCCATGCTATTTGCCCAATTGAGTGACCAATAATTGTGTACTGCACTAATGAGTTCATCTGTCCAACCTAAGTGCACTTGTTCAACCTGAGCCCCGAGGTTTTGCAATACAGCAATGGCGCTTAAGGTATTATTCTTTACTGATTCATCAATTTCAAAATAATCTAAGTCACAGGAGTAAGCGATTTTCCAGCCGTTTAAGTCTTGTAAGACGTTTTCAGTATCTAGCTGCACCTCTGACCTTAGGCTCGCGATGTCTTGGTTGTGGTAGCCAGAAATGACGTTCTGCATTAGTGCAATGTCGGCTGTACTGCGCGCCATTGGGCCGGAGTGGCTATAAAAGTCCAAATTAAATACTGGGATTTCTGGGTTGCGTCCGTACGGCGGTTTATAGCCTACTACGCCGCATTGTGATGCAGGAATACGAATCGAGCCGCCAATGTCTGTTCCGGTTGCCAGTGTCGTCATGCCTGCGGCTAAAGCCGCAGCTGAACCGCCAGATGACCCGCCGGGTGTGGTGTCCAAATTCCATGGGTTGTGTGTGGTCCCCCACAAACGAGAATGGCATGAGCCAAGCAGGCAAAACTCGGGGGTGGTCGTTTTCATATGACATATTGCTCCTGCGTCTAGCAAACGCTGTATGATCACATCAGTGCTGTCGTCTACTCGTTGCGCGTAAACCAATGAAGATGAAGTGCGCTTTGTTCCCTTGAGTCGAAACTCATCTTTAACTGCCAGAGGTAATCCTTCCAAGGGTTTAGCCGTGCCGTTTAAATAGTGCTGTTCTGATTGCTTGGCTTGTGCCAAAGCCTGTTCGAAGTAGCATTCTGTGGACGCATTTATTTGAGCGTTAGTCGCAGCATGGCGAGCGATAACTGCGTGCATTAACTCAACGGGCGAGAGCTTCTTTTCGGTGAATAAGGCCAATGCTTGTTGCCCTGTCAAAAAAGCAATTTCGGATGCATTCATGTTTACGTTAGGCCAATAGAAAAGAAAAAGGGCGGCAAAAAGCCGCCCTTAAACATATTACAACGGCAAAGTTTACTGTAGCAATTTAGTCCAAACTCTGTCGTAGAGCTTGGTGGCTTTTTGGCTACAGGTTTCGCTGAAGTGTACGGGTACGCTTGGGTCTACATTGATTTCAGGCGCTGTACCCAAAGCAGGGTCAATGTGATCTGCTATCGCCGCTGCGTTTAGTGGTGAAGCGTAGCGGTTAAAGTTTGAAAGGTTAGCACCATTTTTGGCGTCCATCATGAAGTTCATGAATTTTTCAGCATTCGCTTTGTTGGGAGCGCCTTTAGGTACGACCATGCTGTCAAACCAGCCAATAATGCCTTCTTTTGGGTGTACATACTTTAGGGTGGAAACTCCGCTGTCGATACGATTCTTCATCGAATAACCATCCCAGTGACTACTCATTTTCACTTCACCGCTAGCTAGGTTTGCTACCATGGTTTCCGAATTATAGGTCTTCACATAAGGCTTTTGCTTTAACAGCAACGCCTGGACTTCTTTCATATCAGCAGGGTCTTCGTTGCACTGCTCGTGACCAAGTAACATCAACGCTAGCGGGATCACTTCGTCTGGCGTACGGAACACTTGCGTAAACCCTTTCATTGAGTCCGCTGGTTCAAAGAATTCTTTTAATGAATCGCCAGGGCCATCATAGCCGTCCATGTTAATGGTGAAAGATGTTGTGCCCATTTGCCAAGGCGCTGAATACTCTTGGTTAGGGTCCCACGGTGGGTTCTGCCAGCGCTCATCTACATTTTTGTAGTTAGCTTGACCTTTTACGTTGACCTTCTCCAGCATGCCTTCAGCTACCATGATAGTAACGAAGTTTTGGCTAGGTACGACAACATCATAGCCAGTTGCACCTGATTTAAGTTTGGCTAATAAAGTTTCGTTTGAATCGTATGTGTCAACGGTTACTTTAATGCCTGTCTCTTTTTCAAATTGCTCGATGAGTTCAGGTGGCGTGTAATCTACCCAATTGTAGAAAAATAGCTCGCCTTCAGCTTGAACGCTGGTGCTTAATAATGCCGCAGTGGCCACACCTAATAGTTGTTTAGTTGGTAATTTAGTGGACATGGGTCCTCTCCTCATTTTGTTTTGAAATTGCCCAGTAAATGGCTATAGCCGTTACTGAGACGCAAAATAACACAGTAGAAACCGCATTAATTTCAGGTGAAACACCTAAACGGATCATGCTGTAGATGTATAGCGGAAGGGTTGTTGCCCCTGCACCTGCCACCATCAGCGATATAATAAAGTCGTCGATTGAAATAATAAATGCCAAAATAGCGCCAGCGACAATACCTGGCTTTAATATTGGCAGCGTAACATACCGAAACACCTGCCAATCATTAGCGTATAAGTCTTTGCCGGCTTCTTGTAAATGGGCGTCCATCCCCGCCAATCGCGCCCGTATTGGCATAAAGGCAAAGGGAATGCAAAACACGATGTGCGCGACAATAATCGAAGTCAGTCCAAGCGGGAATTTGATAGCTGCGAAGAAGCTTAGTGTTGCGACTGCGGTTGCGATTTCAGGCACTAATAAAGGCAGGCTGATGATCGCGTTGCTGATTAACTGACCTCTAAATTTTCGATGCGATAATACTAAGGCCGCCATGGTGGCAAATAGGGTAGCCACAATAGTGGCAACGACTGCCACCTTTAAGCTATTGACAACAGCGCGTTGGATGTCTTCGTTGGTAAAGGCTTTGTAGTACCACTTAGTGGAAAACTCAGTCCAAACTTGTGCAATGCGGTTGTTGTTAAATGAAAAGATGATAAGTACGGCAATCGGCGCGTACAGATAGACTAAGAATAACCCTGTCCAGCCTTTAAGCCAGTTTATTTTAGAGCGAGGTTTATTATGTTCAGATGAGTTTTGTTGCACTGCGCTACATCGCCTCCTGTTTTTTAGTGGCTCGGACATAAAAGAATGAGCCGATGCCCACTAAGAGCAATAATAGCATCGTTAGAGCGCCTCCAAACGGCCAGTTGCGGGCAGAAGAAAATTGAAACTGAATTAAATTACTTAGCATCATTTTCTTTCCGCCGCCTAGAATTGAGGGTGAAATAAAATCCCCTAAGCTGAGAACGAATACCAAAATGCAGCCGGCAATAATGCCCGGTAAGCACAGCGGCACGACAATGCGCCGAATGGCCGTCCAACGGTTAGCGTATAGGTCGTGCGCGGCTTCGATTAAGTGGAAATCTAGTTTTTCTAAGCTAGCGTAAATCGGTAAGATCATCAATGGAATGTAACTGTAAACCAGCCCTAAGCCGATGGCGAGATTACCGTACATCAATTGCAGCGATTCATCGATTAAGCCCAGAGCATATAGCGGCTTTTCTATCATGCCATCTCTACCTAAAATAAGTATCCACGCATAGGCGCGTATTAGTAGATTAGTCCAAAAGGGGATGGTAATTAAGAACAACAACAAATCTCTTCTGCCTGCTGACTGTTGCACGATGTACCACGCTACGGGGAAGCCCATCACTAAACTGATGGTGGTGGCAACAATCGCGAGCACAATAGAGCGAAAGATAATATGTAAGTAAACTGGCTCGAACAGTAAGGAATCATCTAAATCTTTTTCAAAAAATAGCTGAATCCAAGCATCATAACTAAAACCCGGGTCAACACCGCCATACGGGTCTGCTGGTTTGAAAGAGAACATGCCTAATATGATGATGGGTATCACCATAAAAGCGAAAATAGTGATCAGCGCTGGAGATAAGCCTAACCAGCGCCGTACATAGGTGTTTTTCGGTAGGTTAAATGCCATTGGCATTAATCGCCTAGCACCCAAGCGGTACCATCAGCCACTTGCAATCCGATGTTTTCGCCAATGGCGGGTGCGCGTAAGCTGAGGTCAGTATTTTGAAAGCGTACGTCTAATTGAGTGCCGTCTTCCAGTTTAACCGTGAGCAATTGGTCTGTGCCGATATACATCGATTCGGCTACTGTTCCCTTGATGTCTGCGTCTTTGCTAGAAGAAATGCGCAATTTTTCAGGGCGGATCGCTAAAGTCACGGTTGCTCCGTTGTCGTGCTTGGTATCAGAGTTTGCTTTTACCGACAAAGACGTATTGGTACAAATGACAAAATCATCGTCTTGTGCTGAAACGGTGGCCTCGATCAAATTAACATCGCCGATAAAGTTAGCCACGAATCGGTTCTTTGGGTTTTCATACAATGCTTCAGGCTCTGCAAGTTGTTGCAGTTTTCCTTGTGACATGACCGCGATGCGGTCACTCATGCTCATTGCTTCTTCTTGATCGTGTGTTACGAACACAAAGGTAATGCCGGTTTCTTTCTGTAGTTGCTTTAATTCTTGGCGCATGGCTTGGCGCAGTTTTAAATCAAGTGCTGACAAGGGCTCGTCTAATAGCAGGACTTTTGGGTTGGGCGCTAAGGCTCTGGCTAAGGCGATGCGTTGTTGTTGGCCACCCGATAATTGCTTGGGGGTGCGCTGTGAGAAATCTTCCATCTTAACTAGCTCAAGCATTTTTTCGACACGATTCTTGACTGTGTTTGCATCTTGTCCGAGCATTTTTAAACCAAAGCCGACGTTTTCGGCAATGGTCATATGTGGGAATAATGAGTAGTGCTGAAAAACGGTATTAACTTGACGCTCGTTCGGCTCCAGACCTTCTAGGTGATTGCCGAACAATAATATTTCTCCCGTATTGGGTTGTTCAAACCCGCCTATCAGTCTTAATAGTGTTGTTTTACCGCAGCCTGATGGACCAAGCAGAGTGAAAAACTCTTGATCGTGAATGTCTAAATCAATGCGCTTTAACGCGGTAACCGCGGCGGGGCCAGTGCCGTAGATCTTACTGACGTCACGAATGACGATGGCTTTATCTGACATAGCTAGAGGCAAATTGAGGAAAATGTAGCAATTTAATCTTAAGTTTTTATTATGATGATGAACAGTGTTTTGAAGATGATACCTAGGTTACGCCTCGCTTGGCAAGGAAATTAACGGAGGAGACCAGCTTATAGATAATGTTAACAACATAGTTGTGCCACTTCCCGTTTAAACGGCAAGGCATCTCCAATGTCTGCGGCGTCTAACTCTCTTGCGTAGCGATGACCCGCGTAAGTGGCCCAGGCGATTGGCCCAGGTGCTTGCGCATCGCCAAATACTTTAACTGACTTAATGCCTGCATCCGCCCATTGTTGTTCGCGGGCCAACAGTGTTTGATATAGCTCATCGTGCATAGCGCGTGAGGTAACCAGAACGACTGCGTCGGCTTGTATTACGCTTTCCTTTGCTGTGTAAGCGCAGCTTAACGTTATTTGCTTGTTGGTAATGGCGCTGACGGCGGTATTCAGTTGCAACTGCACGTCTAAACTCGCTAATTTTTGATGTATCGCTGCCTGTTCGAGGGTGTTGTTAGTCCAGTCTGAGACGTAAGCAGAAGAGGTGATTAAATGCGTTTGTGCGCCGTTTTCGGCGAGCAATTGCGCTAATACACCGCCCATATAATAGTGATCATCGTCAAATACGACTACTTTGCCGCTGGGGATATTACCGGCCATCAAGTCGTCGGGTGTGTATATAGGAATGGATCCATCATTTGGCATGGGCGTGACATGATGACGGCCAAATCCGTCAGCTCGCCACGATGAGCCTGTTGCGATAGCGACGTTGTCGAAACCGAATTCAAGCACTTGTTCGGCGCTTAACTCGCTTTCATGGTAAATATCAACATTCGCCATTTGGCTCAATTGATAGCGCCGATAATCCACTACTCTGCCCCAAGCCGATAGACCGGGGAGTGTTGCTTCTAGCGATACTCGGCCCCCAATGTCAGACTTGGCTTCAGCAATAGCGACTTGGTAACCACGCATACCTAAGGCGCGGGCAGCTTCAAGCCCTGCTGGTCCAGCACCCACAACTAATACAGATTCGCTTTCCCCTTTGGCTTGAATTATTTCAGGGTGCCAGCCTTTGCGCCACTCTTCCATAAAGGTTGGGTTTTGCGTACAGCGCGACGGTGACATCTTCATATCGCCAGTGATGCATATGTTGCAACCGATACACTCGCGGATGTCTTCAATACGCCCTTCGTCAATTTTCTTTGGAATAAATGGGTCAGCGATGGAAGGGCGGGGCACAGCCTATAAAGTCTAGCACGCCCGTTTTAATCTGCTTCGCCATAACGTCGGGTGAGGTGAATCGGCCAACCCCGACGATCGGTTTACTGGTCAGTTCGCGAATGCCTCGCACCAGTTGTTGTTGCGCAGCTTCTTCTTTAAATCGAGAAGGGCCTGAACAGTCTTCCCAGGTGCCATGCGCTAAATCCCATAAGTCGGGTAAGTCGCTATGCATTTCAATTAAATCTCGCACCTCAGCGTTGGCAAAGCCTAGTTCACCGATGGCTTCATCGAGAGATAACCGCACCGTAATGGCGCATTGGTCGCCAATCACTTCTTTGCCTTCTTCAATCAATTCGCGCATTAGGCGAGAGCGATTTTGCAAGTTGCCCCCATATTCGTCAGTGCGATGATTGGTGGCAGTAGAGAGAAAGTGTTGAATGATGCCAAAGCCGTGCGCGCCATATAAACAAACCAAATCAAACCCTGCTTGTTTAGCGTGAACAAAGGCATTGCGATACCAGCGACGTAAATCTTTTATGTCACGTTTGGTCATTGCCCGCGCTTGCACAGGATCGTTGGTGAAGGTGCGAATCGGCATCGCGCTAGGCGCTAGCGGAACTTCGCGAGTGTATAAATTTGGCCCGTTGATGCCAGAATAAGCTAGTTGGATGCCAGCAAGCGCATCGTGCTTGTGCATGGCGTCTGCCATTTTCGCCAGCATAGGTACGTCTTGTTCATCCCACAAGCGAAGCTCAATAAAAGGGGTGATTTCAGAGGTATGGTGAATTTCTGTTTGTTCAGTGAAAATAACGCCCCAACCGCCTTCTGATTTGACTTCTCGCATTTTGCCGCAGCAGAGGGGTCACGATAGCCTCCTCCATTGCAATGGGGTACTTGGTAGAAACGATTCTTAGCAGTAACCGGACCAATATCCATTGGTTGGAATAAAACGTCGTATCGCGGGTCGCGGGCCATGTTGTCTCTGAGCTTGGTTGCAGTTGTTTTGTTTATTGTTTTTCATTCTATCTTGTCAGTCTATACAAGATAAAATATTTATTTGTTAATGGTTGCATAGTTATTTACTATCTTGATGTGCTGCGCGTATCAAGCTAACTAATATAACTAGCGCTGCCACTGAGGCTAGTACAAGATCGAGCATCGGGAGCAAACCTCGTTTGGTATTGCCGTATGCTTAACTCAATAGAGCTGATCAATCGTTGCTTGCACTAAGGAGTTAGCAGCACCCTGAGCGGGTATATAGCGCGGATATACCGGAGACTCGCGGTCATCTAAAATACGTGTCCAATACAAGGTGCTTTCAACGAAATCATGTACCCCACTTTCGCCAAAAATTTGGTAGTAACCATACAAAACAGTTTCTAAATAGGACCTTAGTATAGGTTTATCGCTGCTGGCGAATTCTCCGTAGGCATGCTGATAAAGCTGCACGTCATCTAATTGCACTTTGCTGTCGTAGGCTTCATTTTCAAGTGACCATTGTTTCGCGCTCAGAGCTTGGCGGCTGTAACCTAACTCACGTTCATCCAGTTGACTCCAATCCTCATTCCAAACTTTAGCCAATACGCCTTGGATTTCACTTTGTGGGCGACTGATCACACTTAAAAAGGCGTGTTCGTAGCAGTCGTTATTAATCCATGCCCTCGCAAAACCGTACACTTTAGCGGGTAATACATCAGAATACTGATGTGTGTCTAAATTGACTAAGGAGCCAAAGCCAAAAAAATGAGCCATGATAAAGAACCGGAATGATCAGAAAGCACAGTCAAGCTTAAAACAAAAGAAGGCGTTGAATCAATATAACCCCCGATAGAATAAGCTTGGCTAAGAGCCTATTTGGGGGCTATGAGGAAAAGTTGATGGTAGCGAGTGTGAATTTGATGCCGCTGAAATACACGCGCAAATAATTAGTCGGTTTCAGCAGCGTGGTTGCGCAGAGCATCATGCATATAGGTAAACAAGTAGTCTGCGTAGCTCCAGCGTATTTGGATGTGATAGGTCGGTTGTTCGTCCATCTGATTCATTAGAATTTGACGCGTGTCCAAATCGGGTTTGAGCGCATTGCCCTGTAGTAAATTGACTCGGGTGCGTGTCAAAAGGCGATCCATTAGCGATTACATTTCTCGCTAATGGGCCGCTAAGCTCAAGCATGGTGTAGTAGTCGCTAACATCAACAACGGCTGCATGTTGGTCTGCTAGCGCTGAGCGCAGGTCTTCGACCATGGCTAAGCAAGCATTGATATCGCAGTGCAGCATCCACTCGTTAGGGCCGGTCCAAGATAGCACTGATTTGCCACTTTGCTTAAACGTGTTTGCTTCAATGGGTAGCGCTAAACCAGTGACTTTTTTAATAGCTGCAACAAAGGCTTTGTTATCACTATTGCCGCGTAGGGTAATCTTGCCGCACAATGGCATTTGCGCTAAACGGGTTCCGGCAAGCTCTACCGGTGCTTTATCAGCTAAGGGTGTTTGAATATTTATCGTCATAATTTTAATACTAGCTGCGTGCGAGTTTTCCTTCTTTATCATAAAACACAAAATCAACAACTTCGGCTTTTTGGCAACTGCCATCAAGCATAGCAAAGTCTAGAGTTTGGCCCTTAAGTGCTTTGCCGTCTTTAATGCAAGCCATGGCAATTGAGCGCCCTAAATTGGGACTGTAATAGCTTGAGGTAACGTGCCCTAACATATCCATGGGAGGCTTAGGCTTAAATTCTGCCACTGCATGCGCACCTTCGGGGAGCACAAATTCAGGGTCTTCAGTTAGCAAGCCAACCAATTGCTTACGACCTTCGCGCGCGGTGTCCGTTCTTTCAAAGGAGCGACGGCCCATGAAGTCACCTTTCTTTTTCGATACGATCCAATCCATGTCTAAATCCATTGGTGTCATCGTACCATCGGTGTCTTGCCCAACGATGATGAATCCTTTTTTCAGCACGTAATACGTGCATAGATTCAGTGCCGTAGGGCACTACATTTAGTGACTGGCCTTTGTCGATTAGGCTCTCCCACATGGCAAGCCCATAGCGAGCAGGTACATTTACCTCAAAAGCCAGTTCGCCAGTAAAACTGATGCGGTATACCTTTGCAGGGATGCCGTCAAAGTTAACTTCCTTCATGGACATAAATGGGAAGTTCTCGTTGCTGAGGTCTTCATCGGTAAGTATTTCGAGTAGCTCACGTGACTTAGGGCCATTCACACCCATCACTGACCATTGCTCGGTAACGCTGGTGCAATACACTTCCATTTCTGGCCATTCAGTTTGTAGCCACTCTTCCAGCATGTTCATCACGCGAGCGGCGCCGCCTGTGGTGGTGGTCATATGAAAGTGGTTTTCGCCTAGGCGTGTAGTCACGCCGTCATCGATCACCATACCGTGCTCGTTTAGCATGATGCCGTATCGACATTTGTTAATGCCGAGCTTAGTCCAAGCGTTGGTATATAAGAAGTTTAAGAACTTCGCCGCGTCTTTACCTTGGATATCAATTTTGCCTAAGGTGCTTGCATCGAGTATGCCGACGCTTTCACGTACGGCTTTGCATTCGCGCTGAACCGCGGCGTGCATATCTTCACCTTCTTTAGGAAAGTACCAGGGTCGTTTCCAATCACCTACATCTTCAAAAACGGCGCCATTCGCCAAATGCCATGGCTGCATAGCCGTGGTGCGTTCTTGCAAAAAGGTTTCACGAATATTTTGCCCGACGATGGCACCAAATGTTAGCGGCGTATAAGGCGGGCGGAACGTTGTCGTGCCGATTTGAGGAATTGGACGTTGCTGAATTCCAGACATAACATTCAGCGCATTCACGTTTGAAGTTTTCCCTTGATCGGTTCCCATGCCCGTGGTGGTGTAACGTTTTAGTGTGTTCTACGGAAATGAAACCTTCACGGGTAGCCAGATGTAAATCAGCCACTGTTGCGTCGTTGTGTAGTTCATGGAAGTGTTTTTTCTTGCCTTTGCCAATAGGGTGGTCAGTTGGCAAAATCCACAATGGTCGCATTGAATCGGGTAAGGCGTGCTCACTACAAGAAGGTGCAGCGTCCTTACGCAGGCCTTTTATACCTAATGCACGTAAGGCGTTCAAACCAGCGGCTGCGCCATTAGCTAAGCAATCATTGAGTGCAAAATCACCATTGCAAGCGCCAACATTAACATGCGGGTTGATAGGGGCAGTTTGGTCGGGTACAAAGCAATGTTTAAGATCATCGTAGCGTAGCTTACCTTTCGCTTGGCTAAACAGATGAACCGTGGGTGTCCAACCGCCGGCAACACCCACTAAGTCACATGCAATTGTTTGAAGGCTGCCTGTTAAGCTGTTACCATCTTCGCTAATCGGGGCGATTTCAACACCCCTAAGCTTAGCGTCAATATGGACAAGTTTGCCGCCGTACTTTACGCCTGTTATACCGTGGCCGTAAAAACAAGTGATGCCCGCTTGGCGTACGTTACGCGCGATGTCGTCATTGATGTCATTACGAATATCAACAACCGTTACCGTTTTGCCTAGGGCCTTAACTGCCAATGCAGTCGAGTAAACCGTGTCATTGTTAGTGACAAATACAACGTGCTCACCCGGTATGACCGCGAATTTATGGGCGTACGTGCCAATGGCATTAGCTAGCATCACACCAGGTCGGTCATTGTCACCAAACACGAGTGGCCGCTCGATAGAGCCGGTTGCTAAGATGACTTGCTTGGCGCGAATCTTCCATAAGCGTTCGCGCGGCGCATCTGACAACTTGTCTTGAGCTTCAAGAGTGAGATGATCAGTTTTGCGTTCAGAGGCGATGAGGTAATTATGGTCGAAGTACCCCGTTAATGTGGTACGCCTTAATAACGTAACATTGGGCTTATCGGCCAATTGGGCTTCGCAGTCAGCAGCCCATTGTGCGCCGCTTTGGTCGTTTATGGTGTGTGCCTCGTTGTGCAATGTGCCGCCTAGTGCTGCGGCGTCCTCAACTAATATGACACGCTGATCACCTTTTGCAGCTGTCATTGCAGCGCTGATGCCAGCGGGGCCGCCGCCCACGATCAAGATATCGCAATGCGCATGCTGATGGTCGTAATGATCTGGATCCCATGATTGCGCGGCGGGGGCTTTGCCTAGACCAGCCGATCGACGGATGACATGTTCGTATTTGGTCCACATCGCGGCAGGCCACATAAAGGTTTTGTAGTAAAAACCTGCGGGCAGCATGCGAGACAGTTTGTTATTAACGGCGCCGAGATCGTAGTTAACACTGGGCCAGCAGTTTTGGCTGCTGGCTGTTAATCCGTCATATAATTCTACTTGCGTGGCGCGGCAATTAGGCACGGTTTGCGCGCCTTCCTCAAGCTGAACCAATGCATTGGGTTCTTCAGAGCCGGCACTAAAAATTCCGCGAGGACGATGATATTTAAAACTACGGCCATTCACCATTACGCCATTGGCAAGTAATGCAGAAGCCAAGGTGTCACCTTGAAAGCCTTGGTATACGCGGCCATCGTAGGTAAAGTTAATGGGCTTTGAGCGATCAATGTTGCCGCCGCTACCTAAGCGATAATACTGGCTCATGCTGGTTTCCCCACTTTAATATTTGGCTTTTTCTCTCCAGGCTTGTAACTGGCATATACTTCGTCAGTCGCGGTATTGCGGGCGACATTAAACCATTGACGACAACCACTGGTGTGAACCCAGCGTTCATAGTGCAGGCCTTTGGGGTTACTTCTAAAAAACACGTAATCTCCCCATTCTTGCTCGCTTAGGTTTTTTGTGCCAGTGGGCCGCGCGATATGCGCCTCGCCATGAGCGGTAAATTCAGATTGGTCGCGTTGTCCGCACCAAGGGCATTCAATGATCATCATAATAAGTCCTCCTAATGTGCGACGGCAGAAGCTGCGCCTTCGTCCACCAAGGCACCTGTGTTGAAGCGATCAATCGAGAAGGGGGCCGCGAAAGGATGCATTTCGCCTTGAGCAATGGAATGAGCAAAAACATGGCCCGAGCCCGGAGTTGCCTTAAAACCGCCCGTGCCCCAACCGCAGTTGAAGAACATATTTTCAACCGGAGTTTTAGAAACGATGGGAGAGCGGTCAACGGTTACGTCAACAATGCCGCCCCACTGGCGCAGCATCTTCATGCGCGACAGAGCAGGGTAGAGTTCAATGATGGCTTGCAATGTGTCTTCGATGACACCGAAACCGCCGCGCTGCGAATAAGAGGTATATAAGTCAGAACTTGCGCCGATAACCAATTCGCCTTTGTCAGATTGGCTAATATAAGCGTGTACGCCGTTTGACATAATGACTTGGTCAACACAAGGCTTAACCGGCTCAGATACCAAGGCTTGTAATGGAAACGACTCAATCGGCAATCTAAAACCTGCCATATCAGCTAACACGCTGCAATGTCCAGCGACGACTACACCCACTTTGTCAGTGGTGATGCTACCTTTGCTGGTTTCAACCCCCTTGACCACGCCATTGGTGATATCAAACCCAGTTACTTCACAGTTTTGGATAATATCTACGCCTAAAGCGTCAGCCGCACGAGCATAACCCCATGCCACGGCATCATGTCGAGCGGTGCCACCTAGTTGCTGGAATAAGCCGCCCATCACTGGGTAACGGCAATCCAAGTTCATATAAGGCACCATTTTCACAATCTCTTCTGGTGTCATGAATTTTGAGTTAATGCCATTGAGGTGAATGGCATTGCCGCGCCGACCAATTTCCTGCATGTCATGCACGCTGTGCGCCACGTGCAGCACGCCGCGCGGTGAATACATCACGTTGTAGTTTAGCTCTTGGCTAAGCGTACCCCATAGGTCAACGGCGTGGTCATACAATGCAGCCGATTCATCCCATAAGTAGTTTGAACGAATGATCGTCGTATTTCGGCCAGTATTACCGCCGCCGATCCAGCCTTTTTCAATGACGGCTACATTAGTGATGCCGCATTGTTTAGCTAAATAGTAGGCGGTGGCTAAGCCGTGTCCGCCGCCGCCCACGATAACGACATCGTAGTGCGATTTAGGCTCTGGACTGCGCCAATTGGCCTGCCAGTCTTGATGATAATTCCTCGCTTTCTTGGCGAGGTTAAAAATCGAATACTTGTTCATCTGTTCAAACCAAGGTGTTATGAATCGGATTAATGAATTTGAAGGGCGCGATTTTATGCGCCGATGATGTTGTGCTCTGGTCCATAAGGGAAGTGTGTGATGTTCTCAGCGCCGTCTTCAGTCAACACTAATATATCATGCTCACGATATCCACCCGAACCGGGGTTACCTTCTTCGATCATAATCATTGGCTCCATCGAGATCACCATGCCAGGTTCTAGTACGGTGTCAATGTCTTCGCGTAGTTCAAGCCCCGCTTCACGGCCGTAATAATGACACAGCACACCAAATGAATGACCATAACCGAAAGTGCGTGCTTGCAGTAATTCGTGTTCCATATAGATCTTGTTTAGCTCCTTAGCGATATCACTGCATTTTGCACCAGGCTTAATGAGCTTCTTGCCTTCGTCATGTACTAAACAGTTCACCTCCCAGTTGCGTAGATGGGCGTCAGAACAATGCTCGGCGAACAAGGTGCGTTCAAGCGCAACGTAATACCCTGCAACCATGGGAAAGCAGTTCAAACTAAGTATGTCACCTACTTCAATCTTACGCGTGGTAACTGGGTTATGCGCGCCATCAGTATTGATGCCTGATTGAAACCACGTCCACGTATCGCGAATTTCAGAATTTGGAAATACCCTAGCAATTTCACGAACCATCGCATCGGTTGAGTGAATCGCAACTTCCTGCTCTGCAACGCCAACCCCAATAGCTTCTGCGCAGGCTTCGCCGCCGATATCGGCGATGGCAGTCATTTTGGTGATATGCGTAATTTCTTCGGCTGACTTAATCATACGCAGGCGCATCGCGGCTTCTGAAATATCAACAAATTTACTGTTTGGTAATGCGGACTTTAGCTTATCGATCATCTGTAAGTTGATATGGTCCCATTCAATACCAACGGTATCGCCATCTTTAATATATTTTCGAACACCTTGGTAATAATTATCACGTTGCCAGTCGGTGTAGACCTGGTTATTACCAAAACTACGACGCGCCGGTGCACCGCCATCAATATTGGCTGTTAATGTAGTTTGGGTATTGTGATCGACAACCAGTCCGTAGGGTCGGCCAAAGGCGCAATAGAAAAAATCTGAATAGTAATTAACATTGTGTATGGACGTCATCAATACACAATCGATATCTAAAGTCGTCATTGCTACACGTAGCCCAGATAGACGGCGATTCATTTCAGCAGTACTGAAGGTAGGTTGGGCGCGTTCGAAAATAGGAAACTCAATGAGGCTGTTCATTTCCATAACGGTATTCTCTTGGTTGGTTTGGTATTTATGTTGCTCTCGCTAAGCGTTCTCCAAGGCGAGGGTTTTGATCAAGCTCTAGCTAGTTTTGGCTGATTATAAAAACTCAAATCCATTTAAACCAATACAATATATTGCAATCTGTATCATTAATTATGATATATAAATGACATGATTCAATTCCGACAAATACAAGCGCTGCACGCGATTATTGAAACTGGCACCGTAACTAACGCAGCCGGTAAGTTAGGAATATCCCAACCGGGCGTAAGCAATTTAATCGCAAGCTTAGAGCACCACATTGGATACAAGTTATTTCAGCGTATTAGTGGACGGCTAAAACCGACTCCGGAAGGGGTGCGCTTATTTAATACCGTTGAAGGCATTATCGAAGGGTTTGAGAATATCGACCGGCGCGCAGCCGCGCTTAAAAATGAAACCAGCGGAAAGCTGATTGTTGGCGGCTTACCAGAACTGTCCCTTGACTACTTGCCTGTGTTGTTAAGCAAGTTTTTGCAAGATAAACCAGAAGTGGAAGTGACCTTTCAAACACGTTCATCCGTTACCATTCAAGAAATGGTCGCTGACCATTATATTGAGGTGGGTGTTGCTGAAGGGCCGTTACAACATGAAAACTTAGATGGAGAGACGTTCTCCTACCCCTGTTATTGCGCGTTGCCATTAGGGCACCATCTCGCTGACAAAAAAGAAATAGCCGCTGATGATTTAGATGGCGAGCCGCTGATCTCCTTAGGTTCTTATCACATGACATATCACCGATTACAAGAAGTGTTCTCGGCCAGCAACTGTGTATGGAACGACCAATATCAAACCCGTACTTTTTATGCTGCCTTAACCATGGTTCGAGAAGGTATGGGCGTGGCTTTGGTAGATCCGTTTACGCTATCTACAAGGGATACAGGCGATGTGATTATCAAGCCGTTTAAAACACCGATTTATCTAGATTTAGCAATAATTTGGGCCGCTGACCAACCGCTCTCAATGCTTGGGCAATCGTTTATCAAGCACCTAAAAACTAAGATGTCGGCCACGCGAAGAACCGTACAGATTTTGCCATTAGTTAGACGGCCATAACTTTATTCTGTGTAGTCTTAGGACATTAGTCGCTATTTAAAAGTAAATCCCTGAAAGTGATCCGCCGCGACCTCTTGGCATTTTTTAACATAATCAGCAAAGCCGATATATGGCATAAATACCCGTGGTTTACCCGGTACGTTGGCGCCTAGATACCATGAGTTACAGCCAGGATAAATAGTATTTTCGGCAATGCTGTTAACATGTGCTGCCCAATCAAGTTGCGCATTTAGTTCGGCCTCTATCACCGTGGTTTCGTTTTTATTGGCGTACGCCAAGATATCGCTAACAAAGTTTACGTGTTGCTCAATGGAAGGCAGCATGTTGGTAAGAACAGAAGGGCTACCAGGGCCGGTAATGGTGAACAAATTGGGAAAGCCATTGCAGGCTAAGCCCATATAAGTTTTAGGGCCTTCACGCCACGCTTCACTCAGTGATGTATGGTCGCGCCCGCGGATATTCATTTTTAATAGCGAGCCTGTCATCGCATCGTACCCTGTGGCTAAAATGATGGCGTCAAATTGGCTTTGCTTCCCTGCGTAGGCTATGCCACTTTGGGTGATCGCTTCAATCGGCTGCGCGTTGATATCCACAATTGAGACGTGGTCCTTGTTGAAGGCGTGGTAGTAACCAGTGTCTACACACAACCGCTTACACCCTATTTTAGTGGTGGGTGAAAGAATGCGTGCGGTTTCGGGGTCGTTTACTATTTGGGCGATTTTGCTACGTACAAAATCCGCCGCCGTTTTATTTGATTCTTCGTTAAAGATGAGATCACCAAACGAACCCATAAACGCCAAGCCGCCTTGCCGCCAGCGTTGCTCGTAGATGCGGTTGCGTTCTAAAGCACTCACCTCTAGAGCCGACTGTAGGTTTGGCACAGGCGCTTGACCATTTCGATGTTGCGCTGCGAGTGCACGTAACTGCGGGTAATTCGCTTTTATCTGCTCGCGCTCCGTCTGCTCCATTGGCCTGTTATAGGCAGGTACTGCGTAGTTAGCGGTGCGCTGAAAAACCGTTAGTTGCTTAGCCTGCTTAGCTATCACTGGAATAGCTTGAATGGCCGAAGAACCTGTGCCGATGACCGCGACTTTTTTGTCACTGAAGTTGACAGATTCAGTAGGCCACTTGCCGGTATGGTAAACGCGGCCTTTAAAGCGGTCTAAGCCTTCAAACTTCGGTTGGTTTGGATTTGATAAACAGCCAGTTGCGGCTATAAGGTAGGTGGCAACGCGCGCTGCGCCGTCATCTGTTGTGACTTTCCAACTATGCTTGTTTTCGTCATAGTCCGCCGCAACAACTCTTGTGTTGAATTGAATATCTTTGCGTAAGTCAAAACGGTCCGCAACATGATTGGCGTACTTCAAAATTTCTGGTTGTGGAGAATAGCGCTCAGACCAATTCCATTGTTGTTGCAATTGATCATCGAATTGATATGAGTATTCCATGCTGGCTACGTCACACCGTGCGCCGGGATAGCGATTCCAAAACCACGTGCCACCAACGCCACTGCCCGCTTCTAATACTATCGCGCGGTGACCTAGTTGACGCAGCTTGTGCAGCATATACAGGCCAGCAAAACCGGCGCCAACAACAAGCGTGTCGTACTGAGGCGTGTTCAAAAGAGTGAGATTTATTGCGCGGTTAAGCCGCCGTCGATAATCATACTTGAACCGGTCATAAACCCCGATTCATCCGAGGCAAGATAGACCGCCGCATTGGCGATATCACGGGTTTGGCCAATACGGCCTAAAGGGTGGCGTTGCACGGTTAAGGCTTGAGCCTTATTCGCGTCGTTAATTCCCATCCTTTTAGCTTGCGCATCGATCACTTGTGCGCCCATTTGCGTTTCGATCACTCCGGGGTGAATAGAGTTAACACGAATGCGGTCGCCTTTATTAGCAAAAGTAATGGCGGTTGACTTGGTGAAGACAGTGACTCCGCCTTTAGTCATCGAATATAGTGGGTCGTTAGGTGCAGCGATTAGGCCGGCGATTGACGACAGATTAATGATTGAACTCCCAACAGCGGATTGCTTGCCTGCTTTTCTGAGCGCCGAAGCACAAAGTTTGGTGCCTAAGAAAATGCTGGTC
Source organism: Candidatus Poriferihabitaceae bacterium (assembly GCA_965237995.1). Taxonomy (GTDB): domain Bacteria; phylum Pseudomonadota; class Gammaproteobacteria; order Arenicellales; family Poriferihabitantaceae; genus JAAELZ01. The sequence goes on along the minus strand of CBDEGO010000004.1, from coordinate 202,986 downwards.
ATATTGACATCTACCATTTTATGCCACTCTTGCAAGCTGACTTGCTCAAAATCTTTTGCAAGTATCATGCCCGCGTTATTAACCAGCACATCTAGCTTTTCCGCTAAGTTCAATAGTGATGCTACCGCCTTTTGCCAGCTACTTTCGCTAGTAACATCTAGATGTAAGGGAAACGCTTTTCCGCCGTTGCTGCTTATCTCGGCGGCGGTACGCACGGCTTGTTCATCTAAGATGTCCGCTAAAAAAACGGTGGCGCCTTCATTTGCCATGGTACGAGCGGTTTGTGCGCCTATTCCTCTAGCGGCGCCAGTTATCAATACCACTTTGTCTTGCAGTCTATTCATGCTTAGTTGTTCCGATAGCGTCTATTTTGTTTTATGATTTATTCTGAATATGGGTAAGGTTTAGGTGTGTCTCCATTATGCCAAACTTGCCGTTTCAATCGGTCGCTTTTTCTATGCCAGTGGTTAACAATGCATAATAAAGTGCCCTGTGCTGTAGTAGTTAGCCTCGCTGCGTTCCTTGTGGAAGTGACTCAGCGGTTAAGTGAGTAAAACGATAAAACCACAACAGCAACTAACGCTAACGCCATGCACTGATTGATTCTCTCATGCACGGAGGCAGTTAACTCTAGGGTATGGATGCGGCTGCCTAGGTATAACCATATTAGGTGAATTGGAATCCAGATTGCATTGATAATAATAAACTTTGCAATGATTTCTTGTGCGCTTGTATAGTGTGAAAAAGTAAAGCCAGTGAATAGCAGGGTATTAAACACGTAGGCTTTCGGGTTGACAATTTGTACAAGAACACCTGCTGTGATTCCGGGAACAGATTGACGGTAGATAAAGCTAATTTGTCTGCCTGCAGTCGCAATTTGGTAGGCTAAAAACAGCAAGTACAACGTTGACGTGCACAGCAATATGATTTTAACCCAAGGAATAGATAAAGCCAGCGCTGCCAAGCCAGTGATTACCGCAATCGCCACTATATTGGTGCCGAAAAACAAGCCAATAAAATAGCGCAAGCCAGAACGAAAGCCAAATGCAGCCCCTACGCCGGCGACGGATAACACGCCGGGGCCGGGGCTGACTAGCAATAGAATAATGGCGGAGATAAAACTGAGCATCTAGGTGGTCATCATGGGCTGATAGTTTGCAATTGCTTAAAATATAAGCAGGACAACACGTGTTAGAGTTTAAAGCAGATGTTGCTCCGATTCCTAGTTCCACTATTTTATGCGGAAAGGGGATGCGTTGCGATTAGGCCTTTATATGAAGGTACAAATAGTTCACTCAAATTTAGAATAGGTTGTTTCGGTGATATCTTCTGCTGACTACGCGGCCAATTATAGAACTCGTTTAAAGCCTGAAAATAATGAAGCTCAAACTATTCAGGGAGCATGATTGGCTTGCTCTATACAAAAAATTATAGCTAAATCAGCTTGGTGTGCTGGCGCGGCGGAACAAGCTCGCGTCGCGGTTGGGGTAGTGACTTTCAAGGTTAATATTAGTATTGCCAGCACCTTTTAATTTAACCGTAAAATCATGTCAGAACGAAAAGGCCGTCGTGGTCGTCAAAATCGCACCACGGGTGTTACCCAAGCAAAGCCAATTGTTCCTTACTTAAAGCGTCAGATACCAGAATACGAAGTTTTAGGTGAAGAAGGCTTGGTGCAGATTGAGGCTAATGCAGAAACCATTCTGAGCGACATTGGTATTGAGTTTCGTGATGACCAAGAAGCGCTTGATCTGTGGAAAGAAGCGGGTGCTGATGTACAAGGGGAGCGCGTGCGATTTCCTAAAGGGTTATGCCGTAAGCTTATTCAAGACAACGCACCTTCGCAATATACTCAGCATGCAAGAAACCCGGCGCGCAGTATTGAGATTGGTGGTAAAAATACCGTTCTTGTGCCTGCTTATGGTAGCCCGTTCGTGCATGATTTGGACAAGGGTCGTCGTTATGCAACGATTGAAGATTTCCGCAATTTCGTAAAGCTCGCTTACTCCACACCAAATTTACATCACTCAGGCGGAACGATTTGCGAACCGGTAGACCTACCCGTGAACAAACGCCATTTTGATATGGTGTATACCCACATGAAGTATTCTGACAAAGCATATATGGGTTCAGTAACGCACCCAGATCGTGCGCAGGATACCGTCGACATGACCAAAATTTTATTTGGTGATGACTACCTTGACGCGGCAACGGGTAAGCCAAAAACTTTCGTGACGAGCTTGATCAATGCCAACTCGCCGATGAACTTTGACGATACCATGTTAGGTGCTGCCAAAGTGTATGCACGTAATAACCAAGCATGTATCGTGACGCCTTTTATCTTGGCTGGTGCGATGTCACCGGTAACTGTGGCGGGTACGGCTGCGCAGTCTTTAGCCGAAGCCATGGCTGGTATGGCTTTTGTGCAATTGGTGTCCCCAGGAGCGCCAGTGATTTTTGGTAGTTTTGCCTCTTCGATGTCAATGCAGTCTGGTGCGCCAACATTTGGTACACCCGAGCCTGCATTGGTGCTGTATGTTATGGCGAACTTAGCGCGTCGATTAGGTGTTCCATTTCGCTCTGGTGGCGGCTTGAATGCAGCAAAATTACCAGACGCACAAGCGATGTCTGAATCAGTGAGTACGTTATTACCAGCCGTGTTAGCAGGGGTAAATTTTGTGCTACATACCGCAGGCTGGATGGAAGGTGGCTTAGCGATGTCTTATGAAAAATTTATGATGGATTGTGATCAGGCCGGCATGATGGCCACGATGGTAAGAGGCGTGGATATGTCTGAAAATGGTCAAGCGATGGATGCGATTGCTGAGGTTGGTCCCGGGCAGCACTTTTTAGGGTGCGCGCATACACAGGCTAACTTCAAAGATGCTTTTTATTTGTCGCCATTGACCGATAACAATAGTTTTGAGCAATGGGAAGCAGATGGTGGTTTGGATCACTCTCAGCGCGCTAATGTGGCTTTTAAGAAATCGCTTGAAGAATATGAAATGCCGCCGATGGACCCGGCTGTAGATGAAGCGTTGTTAGCTTATATTGAACAACGTAAGGGTGCCTTCCCTGATTCTAATGTGTAATAGTTAAACGGCATATTGCAAAAAAAACCCGCGTAAGCGGGCTTTTTTGTATCAACGGGCCTTGGGTTTATAAGGACAAAATAACACTCAGCATTGTGCGGTCAAACTCAAGATCAGCGCCGTTTATTTCAAAGCTACGAAACTGATCGACATGTAAGTCGTACATGCCATGTTCGAGCTCAACACTAAACTCATCATACTTCATTCCGGCTTTTAGGCTGACTGCATGACCATCCATGCTTGAGCTACCTGATTGACCGTAGCTACCAACGCCTGTCAGCAAGTCTTGCAAATTATAAAATGTTTTGTAGGCCTTGCCTTGAACTAAAGACACGCCAGCACCAACGTAGGGGCCGTTGCCACCGCCAGCAAACGAGTAGCTGCCGCCAAGATATAACTCAAAGTAGCGAATCTCTGCTTGAGGTTGATCAGACTCCACATTAAAAGGGCCTTCCTGACTCACTAAGCGAATAGTTTGCGGTGAGACGTAACCCTGATTGATGGATAAACCAAGGTCTAGCGCTATAGGGCTACCTTGTTGCCCTCGCTTGTAGGTATATCCTAAAGTAAAAATATCGTCAATTTGCCCACCTTCTACCTTGGTGGTTTCTTCGCGGTAAGTTGAAGGGTCGCGTGGGTTATATAAATTTAAGTGTTTGCCGCTGATATCGGAGCTGCTGTTAGGGGCGTAGCCAAACTTGATGCCGCGCTCTACTTTTGTGGCATTGGCGAGCAGCGGGAGGCTTAGTAAGCCAACAAGCAAGAGTTTATTAATTTTCATGATGTTAAACCTAAAAGTTGTGTTGTGTTAGTTTAGTCAGTTGTGGAAAATAAAACTACCACGAAATAGCGTTACCTCTTGGCAAAGTCTACAAGGGTTTGCCCTTCCATTCTGTAACCAATCCACTGGTTTTGCGGCTTCGCGCCGATAGAATCATAGAACTCGATTGCTGGCGTGTTCCAATCGAGCACATTCCATTCAAATCGGCCGCAATCTTGTTCGATTGCAGTTTCAGCTAAGTTCTTCATTAAGGCCATGCCAGCGCCTTGGCCTCTAAATTTGGGTGAAACATATAAATCTTCAAGAAACAGCCCTCGCTTGCCTAGCCAAGTTGAGTAACTATAAAAGTACAACGACATGCCTGCGTCTTCTCCATCGATTGAACAGATAAAGGCGTGGGCGTTGCTGTTGGGCCCAAATAGTGAGTCTTCGATACCTTTAACTGTGGTCACGACCTCTTCAGCGGCTTTTTCATACACGGCCAATTCCATAATGAAGTCGAAAATCTGTTGGCAATCAGTAATTACAACAGGGCGTATTGCGAGCATGGTGGCGATCAGTTTTACGTTAAAGAAGCATTTACAAATGCAGTGATAAGAGGGTGATTGTCCTCTCTCAATGCGCTGCGTTCTGGCTGAAAAGCGGTTCCAATGAAAAAGGGGTGGTACTGCAATTCGAATACGCGTGGGTCATTTTGGTTATCAAAGCCAGTAAAGTGTAGATCGGAATGGTCAAAAATATTTAGATATTTGACGTTGACCCCAAAGCTGCAGTGGTAATCTTCTTCGATTACTGTGGTCTGATATAACTTAGCGGCTTGCGAGTGTTCAGTTAAGCTGATGGAATCACTTACTTCGACAAGCTTGCAACTTAGCCCGCTAATTAGCGGCATACTTGCATCAGGTGACACTTCAGCATTGTCAGCGTGTTGAAAGCCTAAAACATTACGCGCGTATTCAATGACCGCGTGCTGGTATCCGGCGCATGTGCCCAAGAAAGGCAGGGCATGCTCACGTGCAAATTGAATAGCGGATATAGCATTGTCCATATTGTTGTATGGACTGGCGGGGACGCACCAAATGCCACTAAAAACGCTTAAATTTGTAGAGCTAATTAATTCAGTGTCGAGCCATTCAACATCGATTGGCTGCTTGATTTGGTCAGCCGCTAACTTCAGCGCCTTCGGAATCGCTTGGTGTGCAATAACCTCTTCTTGGTAATCTCCAACAAGTGCGATTTTAATGGTCATAGTCTATTTCGTTTGATCACTATCAGACCATACAGCAAATTCGTTTCCATTAGGGTCGTTGAAGTGAAAGCGCCGACCACCAGGGAAAGAAAAAACGTGGGTGCTGATTGTGCCGCCACCTTGCTCTACTTTCGACTGTGTTTGTTCTAGCATTTCACTGTAAAAAACGACTAAGGCGCTTCCTTGGCTTGCGTCTGAGTGGAAATCAGCCTTATAAAAACCGCCATCTAACCCGGCGTTTGAAAATGCGGTGTATTCAGGGCCATAGTCAACAAATGACCAACCAAATACGCTTTGAAAAAATGCTTTAGTCGCTTCGAGGTCTTTGGCTGGGAACTCGAGATAGTTTATTTTTTCGTGATCGCTCATTATTCTAGATATAGAGTTAGATAGGCATAGATATTAAATCAAAGCCTACTAAATGGATACCATGAACCTATGATTTGGACTAACTTGAAGCATGGGCAAAGCAAACATGGTTGATTCGCGACCAAAATAACTATATGTATGACAAATAAACAAATAAGTAACCAAAACTCACTTAAGCTCGATAAACTTACGAAAAAGCTCTCTAGCTTAAACGCTGGAGGGCGAGATCAAAAACGTAGTTAAATTTTTCAAATATGATAGTTAGCAGTAATGACCGATAAAATAGCCACAGAGACACCTCAGACCAAGTTACCGCTGCCGAGGAGGTATGAACATTCGTCAAGGAGCGATATTAATAATTTGAAAAAAACGCGTTACAATTGAAAGGTATCCGTAGCTTCTATATCGTTAGAAGCACCTTTATAAATAACCGAAATAATTTATACCTATGAGTTTTAAAGCTTTAGTTGTTGAACAAGATGCCGATGCAAAAACATCGGCCAGCGTACAATCCGTTGAAGAGTCGCAATTGCCAGACGGTGAAGTTATCGTTGCGATTGAATACAGTACGCTTAATTTTAAAGATGGCCTTTGTATGGGCCCTAGCCGAGGTTTGGTGCGCAGTTATCCGCACATTCCAGGGGTTGATTGCGCGGGCACGGTTGAAGCGTCTACCGATGGGCGCTACAAAGCAGGTGATAAAGTCATTATGACAGGTTGGCGCGTGGGTGAAGTTTGGTGGGGTGGTTATGCGCAAAAAGGTAAATTCAAAGCAGATTGGCTGGTGCCACTGCCGGAAGGCTTAAGCACTTACGACGCAATGTGCATCGGTACAGCCGGTTATACTGCAATGCAGTCATTGATTGCGCTTGAAGATCATGGCTTATCAACGGATAACGGGCCGGTTTTGGTTACTGGTGCTGCGGGCGGAGTTGGCTCAATTGCAACTTCGTTACTCTCATCACTGGGCTATGAAGTCGCTGCGGTAAGTGGTCGACCAGAGGCTTCACCCTACTTAACGTCACTTGGTGCCACCACTATTGTTGCTCGTGATGAGATAAATATAGTCAGCAAAAAGCCGATGGAAAGTGAACAATGGGCCGGGTGCATCGACTCAGTGGGCGGTGAGATGCTCGCGCGAATTATTGGTCAAATGAAATATGGTAGTTCAATCGCTGCGGTCGGCTTGGTAGGCGGTACTGACGTACCGATGTCGGTTATTCCACTATTGCTTCGCAGTCTAAATATTTTAGGAATCGATTCTGTCACAGCCTCATTTTCCGACAGGGTGCGGACATGGCAGCGAATCGTCGAAGATTTGCCATTGGAAAGACTGCGCAGTGTGGCGCAAGAGGCTACTTTGTATGATATGCCTCAGTTGGGGGACGATATTTTAAACGGCAAGATAAAAGGACGAGTTGTTGTCGATGTGAACGCCGGACACTAGTATTTTATGCTAACTCTGCAAATAGAAGCGGTGGCACCGTGGCGATGATGATTTGAAATAGCCCACAATTAGATTGGAGTACTAAAAGTGCATTATGGCTATTTTTTGTTTCTTATTCCGAGAACGTGGGGTATGACGACCTCAATCAATACATTTATCGCTGGGTTACGCGTTGTAGTTGTTTCAGTCGGTGGCGCTACGGTAGTCGTCACTAAAATCGGTGTGGTAGTTTGAGCGTGGCTTGGTAATACTACTGAATTAATCGTGGGAGTTATCCATACGGGGCTAGCCGCCCCTATTACGGCAGAGTGCTTTAATAGCTTTCTTCGTTTACTATTCGCCGACATAATTTCTAGTTTTATTAATCCTAGGCAACTGTAGCACTTTTCTCGCGCTTTGCGAATGCGGCCTAGAGCCAATTTATAATCTGTTATCTCTAATGAAAGACATCACTGACCTTCCCCTTACCAGTAACCATTGGGGAACCTATCGAGTTGAGCACGAAAGAGGAAAGGTTAAGGCTCTGCACGGTTTTGAAGAAGACATTGATGTTTCTCCCATTGGCCCGGGAGTACTAGATGTGATGGAAGGCCCGTCTCGTATTACAGCGCCAATGGTTAGGCAAAGTTATTTACAATCTGGTCCAGGTAGCAACAATAACAAGCGTGGCGCTGATCCGTTTGTTGCTGTCAGTTGGGATGTGGCCGAGCAGTTAGTTGCCGATGAGTTAATGCGAGTGCGCAAGCAATATGGTAATCAGTCTATTTATGCGGGCTCTTACGGTTGGTCTAGCGCAGGGCGCTTTCACCATGCGCAAAGTCAAATACATCGCTTTTTAAATTGTGTAGGCGGTTATACAGCGTCTAAAGACACCTATAGCTTTGCCGCGGGAGAAGTAGTCATGCCTCATGTGATGGGCGATCTTTACGCTATGCTTGCGTATGGGACTAGCTGGCCTTCCGTTATTGAGCATACGCAGTTGTTAGTCGCGTTTGGGGGGATACCGCTTAAAAACGGACAAATTAACTCTGGTGGTGTTGGGCGTCATATTCAACGGGATTACTTACAAAAAGCGAAAGAAGCGGGGGTAGAGTTTGTAAACATAAGCCCGCTGCGTTCTGATATTGATGAGCAGTGCAATGCCCAGTGGCTGGCACCACGGCCGAGCACAGACGCCGCTATCTTAATTGGTTTGGCATATGTGTTGTACACAGAGGGTTTACACGACCAAGCTTTCCTTGATCGATATACCCATGGTTTTGATCAATTTTTACCCTATTTATTAGGTGAAAACGACGGTATTGCCAAGACCGCACAATGGGCTGCCAATATCAGTGGTTTAACCGCTGGGCAGATAACCGATTTAGCCCGACGTATGGCCAGTAAACGTACGATGTTGTCTGTCGCGTGGTCGTTAACGCGGCAAGACCACGGTGAACAACCATTTTGGGCTGCTGTTACGGTTGCCGCAATGCTGGGAGGGGTCGGTTTGCCGGGGCAAGGAATTGGCTTTGGGTACTCTGCCACCAACAGCATTGGTGCGCACGGCACCAAAGTGCCTGGCGCTTCCTTGCCGCAAGGTGAAAAGCCCATTAAAGAGTTTATACCCGTGGCTCGCATTAGTGACTTATTGTTGCACCCTAAAAAGGAGTATGACTACAACGGCCAGCGTATGACTTACCCCGATACGCATGTTGTCTATTGGGCAGGGGGTAATCCATTTCATCACCATCAAGACATTAACCGATTGCTAACAGCGTGGCGGGAAGTGGATAGCATTTTCGTGCATGAATGGTGTTGGAACAGCTTGGCTAAACATGCTGACGTAGTGCTGCCGTGTACTATTCCGATGGAAAGAAATGATATTGCGATTTCACCGCGTGACTCTTATATCGTGGCGATGAGTAAAGTCGCCGAGCCACCAGAAAATGCCCGCGATGACTACACTATTTTGTCGGGTATTGCCGACAAAATGGGAGCAAAACAAGCCTTCACACAAGGGCGCGATGAAGCGCAGTGGTTAGACTGGATTTATAACCGCACTCGGGATAACGCGCAACAACAAGGGTTTGAGCTGCCGAGTTATGACGAACTGAAACAAAAAGGTTGGCATAAGCCAGACGACCCAAAAGAGCCGGTGGTGTTGTTTAAGCGTTTTAGGGATGACCCCATTGCCAATCCGCGTTCAACGGTTACCGGTAAAATTGAGATTTACTCGCCTACTATTGCATCATTTGCTTATGATGATTGCCCGGGTCATCCAGTCTGGCTGGAACCCGCCGAATGGTTAGGGGGTGATACTTCAAAATACCCCCTGCATTTGATTTCTAATCAACCAAAAACCAAGCTGCATTCTCAGTTAGATCATGGAGCCTATAGCCGCAATGCTAAAATAAAACAGCGTGAACCCATTACATTACACTCAGAAGATGCCGCTCACAGAGGACTAAAAGCAGGTGATGTGGTTAGAGTGTTTAATGAGCGTGGTGCGTGCTTAGCCGGCGTGATAATAGATGACCAAGTGATGCCTAGGGTAGTGCAAATGAGTACAGGTGCTTGGTACGACCCGCTAGAGCCAGGAGTGATTGGTAGCTTGTGCAAACATGGCAACCCAAATGTATTGACAATGGATAAGGGCACTTCAAAACTCGGCCAAGGGCCAATTGCACATTCCTGTTTGGTTGAAATTGAACTGTTTGAGGGTGAGTTACCGCCGTTGACCGCTTATACGCCGCCCAATATTGTAAGTTACTAGCCTAGCAAAGCCATCGCTCTGCTGGAGGTGCTGCCTAAGTTTAAAATATTTAATATGTTCAGCGTTGCCGAATCGCAGCTCGAAACGGTTGATTATTCAATCTCCTTTTATCGTTCTTATTGAATCAGACTCGAAGTGTCGTGTGGAAAACTCCATGATTTCTGTTTTTTCTGCCACACCTATGAACTGATGTTTAAGACCGGGAGTAATCTCTAGTACATCGCCTTCAGACATCTCAAATTGAGACTCCTTTCCGGACTGTTCTACCGTTTTCATAATCAGCTTGCCGCTTTGAATATAAAACGTTTCCTTCTTCACTAGGTGATGATGAAGCGAGCACCGCTTATCTTTAAGTAAGACAAGAATTTTTCCACAGTAATCCTCTGAATTATGAATCCAAATTTCATACCCCCAACCCTTTTCTTCTCGGTGAATCGGTTTCGTTGGTCCCATTTTCCTTCACTAATTAGCAATAGAGTACGGTTTCGAGTATGTTTTTGCCTATTGGTAAAGTCAAGCCTAACGGATGCTTAGTTGTTATTTTCTTTAATTGGCGAAGCGCGATGTTCGACTTGAATCTTTTTTAAGAGGCGTTGAATTCTAGCTTTGATTAGAAATTATCCTAGACATGACTAATTCGTCTACCGCGGCCGAGTCCGTTTCTCGTTTGAAGTAGGCTCGAAGAACTCCTTCCTCTATGAAGCCTAGTTTTTTGTATAGGTTGATTGCATTTGGGTTGTCGCTTTCTACAAACAATTCGAGACGTGTTAGCCCTTCTTGTATCAATATATCAATCAGTTGCGTGATCATTCGCGTAGCGACTCCTTTACCTTGGTGTGAAGACGGAACCGCTATTCCTCCAATCGTGGCAACATGGTTTTTTCGCCATTTTCCGCGAGTCACAGAAATTAAGCCAACAGCTTCGCTATTTTCTTCATAAATTAGAAACTTATCTCGTGAATTCATTACATCAAAACACTCTCTAAAGCGTGTTTTTGAGATGCTCTCAAAACTCATATAAGGCGTTATCGTATCCTCCATATATATCGAATACACTAGATTAAAGTCACTTTCGGTTACGCGGCGGAACAATGTTTGTAGTGGCATAATTAATTTGGTCATTTAAATTAGAGGTGATAAGAACATTTTGCTCGATGCCAACGTCAAGTTAAATAGGTGCTCAGTTTCCCTTAATAATCACTCAAGAGCCGAGGTTTTAACTGTTGTCTTAAGATACGTATCATCGTAGTCTGCCCTGACTGTCCCACACAACTTATCCCAAAAGAGAAAATAGAGACCGTAATTGCCAGTGAAGCTTGAATGGTGAAGGTTATGCGCCACGCTGGTATTTATATAACGCCCCACAAGGTTTTTATTCGTACCTTTAGGTAGTATTTCAAATCCAAGATGTCCGTAAACGTTATAAGCTATCTCAAATAACAGAACGCTTGTTATTGTGGTGATATGCACTGGCAAAGTGAATGCCATTAGCGGAATAATCAATGCTTGTAAAAATGCTTCGAATGGATGTAGCGAATAAGCTGTCCATGGTGAAGGGTTTGTTGATAGATGGTGCACCCTATGAACAGCTTTAAAAAGGGGTTTGGTGTGTATTAATCTGTGCAACCAATAGAAATAAGTGTCGTGTAAAAATATTAACCAGACAAAGGTGAATAAATAGTATGCGTTGCCATATTGATCACGTGAACCTTTATATAACGTTGTTTCATGCCAAAAAACATGAATCGTTACAGCAGCTACAACACCAAATATGAATACAGATATAACGGAGAACAATACCTCTCTGCCATAGTCTGTATAACGCGGCATTTTTTGTTGAATCTTGCGAAACCATAGAGGTTTCCTAAGTATAAAATAGAAAAGTACAAACCCACCAAATGCGAATTTCAAATAGTTTTCTAGCGAATATAGGGCCTCAAAAATAACGATGTCGAGTAAAGTGCTTTCCATATTTATCTATACAATTGAGTGATCGTAACGAGTATCTTATCGCCAGATAAAAATGTCAAACTGAGCACAAAGTGCTCGAAGTCTTATGATGCTATTAAACAAGCCAAACGGTCGCTTATAGTTCTCTTTGCCGATAGTTTTTCAATTATCGATGAGTATTGGCAAGGACGCTGTTGACGAAGGGTAGCTTACCCTCAGTGTATAACTTTCTATTATCGGGGTACTTGTGCGCTAGAGATTTTTTTAGCTCTAAGTAGCGCTTTGCTACTACCGAGTTGTTACGCAAGGTATCTCGAAAATTCAAATGCATATTCCAGTATTCGCTATTCAGAGTAGTTAACGAGATATGATGTGTGCGACAGGACGAAAGTCCTTTAACTAGAAATATTCGATCCTTCAAGTCTCCATTAGTACGCCTAATATATTCTTGTGATATCAGTTTTGGAACGGCTAACTCGGCGTCCTTCATATTTTTAAAGCCAATCATTAAGTCGATGATCGGCTTAGATGCCATATTAGGGATCGACGTGCTTCCTATATGTTCAAATACAAGTTCTGGAGCATCTAATATTTTCAGGATTCGCCTAACCTCAGACTGAAATAAACCAGCCCAAGCCGACGTGTATTCCGATAACTCTACAGTGCCCCTTTTTAAACCTAACATTACGATGTTAGACAGGAGTACGAAATAAAGCAGCGAATCGTATTAGCCTTTGGATTACTCACAGTATCCCTTTTGTTTGTAGTCATCTCCTGCATAAAAATGAGTATGTTTTTACCTGTTGGTAAAGTCAAGATCAACGAACATTTAGTTGACTTTGGCCGAGCGCATCATCACTAATTCCTATACTTTCCAAATAACAGAATCAACCAATCCATCGCTGTTCTTATATGTCCTAGCTCTTTAATGTCAGGGTGAACGAGCATCCAAATCTCCCTACTTAGCACTACTTCAGGTGAAATTCTAACAACGTTGGCCTGATTATCTCCGACAAAAACAGGTAAAAGAGATTGACCAACCCCATTTTTTAGATATGACAAAATAGATTCAGCATCATTTACTTTTATCTGAGATGAGTGTCCAGATATCTTGATCTGCTTTAGCATCCATTGCGCCTGCGGTAAATGCATCATATCTTCTTCGTAATTTATCCAAGGTAATGGTGTGCGTTTATTGGTGCTGCCATATACTGCGTAATCTAGGGTTCCTATTTTACGTGTGACCATTCGAGATTCTTTGGTTGGTCGTGAAAGCCGAATAGCTATATCGGCATGTCGTCTACTTAAGCTCAAATTACGATTTTCAGCGATGAGCTCTACATCTATATCTGGGTAATCAGAAATTAATTTCGGTATGGCAGGAACTACAACGTGATTAAGTAAAATTGGTACTGAGGTCAGACGAATATTGCCAGATATTTTTTGATCAGACCCAGAAATTTCACCTACTAGTTTCTGAGTTTGGTGTTCAACATCTTCCGCCACACGGATCGCAGATAAACCAGCACTTGTAGGAATTAACCCGTTAACGCTTCTCTCGAATAACTTGGTTTTTAGTAATACCTCTACATGAGAGACCCTTCTACCAACAGTGCTTTCGTTTACACTAAGCTTTCTAGCGGCCGCAGCGAGAGAGCTTGTTCTTCCCACAGCCAATATGTATCTCAAGTCATTCCAATTCATGCCCTGCATTTTTGCTAGTTTATTTTGCATTTATGCGTATTTCAAAAGCGTTTATGCAAGCATATCATTAATAACTCTGTTAAAGACCTTAAGGAATCACTAATGATTTTTGTTTTGCTATTTGAAGATAATGAAGAACACGCTGATAAAAGAATGAAGCATATGGAGGAACATATCAGCTTCTTGTCAGAAAACGAATCTCAGATTCGTGCGGCTGGGCCTCTAATAAATACAGAAACTAAAAAACAAGCTGGCGGCCTTTGGTTAGTTGAAGCTAACAACCTAGAGAGTGCGTGGAAACTAGTAAAAGAAGATCCATTTTGGCCTACTGGACTAAGAAAAAATATCCAAATTCTAGAGTGGAATCAGGTTTTTGCTAACGGTGTCAGATTGATCAAATGACAGCTTTGGATATATTTTGTCTGTAGGCAAAAGTGAAGCTTGAATAATGGTTTAGTTACTTAGTAGAGCTATTCAATTACTAAATTTTTAACAAAATATACTACACGCTCTGTTTCCTTAAAACCGAGCGACGTATGTACTATGTGACTTAGCTCGTTATTTATGTCTGCATCCGAAGCAATTTCTTTACAGCCCTTCGATTTCGCCCAATCAATGACTTCATTGATTAAATCTCGAGCAATGCCTTTGCATCTAAACTCAGGAATCACATACATTCCTTCAATAAAAGCTACTGGTGAAAAAGTGGTACCGTTCACATAGTCAGAACGTAGGGAAGCTTCGATAAAACCCACAGCAAGGTGCTTATTTTCTTGCGCGATAAATTGGCTGAATGAATCAGAGTTCGAAACAATTTTATTGATTTCAAAAATATGCTGATCCGCAGAGCAATGTGACCATAAAAGAGACCGAAGCTTCAACACGTCTTTTGTATCGGCAGATGTACATGGTTTAATCTTAATCATATCGAAGTTTTAGCAGTCATTCATTTTGTCAAATTCAGTATCTAAGTTAGCTGGAACGGGCTTTTTGGCTTATTATTTAGGTTCATAGCTTGCAGCTTCTGGTCGTTTTAGCGAGCGTTTCCACCAAAAATTGTATGGATGAACATAGTCTTTCTCCATGTTGGTTAACTAACTCTTTTGTTTGATTATGCCATTTGAAAATTCCCCCTTCCAAATTATGAATTGAGCTAGCCCCTTCACTTAATAACCCTTCTTGGACGCGACTAATTAGTTCAGAAGATCGTCTCCCTACCGAGCAATAAAATACGTAAGTCTTATTTTCAGCATCAGGCCCGAATTGACTCAAAAACTCAGTTCAGTGCACGATGAGAAACCGTTGGACTTGGTGAATCGTCAATTCAAAGCTATGCGCCCTAATCAACTTTGGGTTGCTTATATCACTTATGTAGCCACATGGAGCGGTTTTGTGTACGTCGCCTTTGTGGTTGATGTGTACTCTCGTTATATCGTGGGTTGGCGCGTATTGAAGTCTATATGCGTACTGACTTAGTGCTAGATGCTTTAGAACAGGCCTTATGGGCGAGGCAAACCTAAGGGTGTTTTCATCATAGTGATCGCGGTAGCCAGTATCTATCTATTCGTTATTCTGATCGATTAGCTGTAGCAGGCTTCAACGCTTCCGTTGGTAGTGTAGGCGATTCTTATGATAACCCGATGGCTGAAAGCATTAATGCTTTGTACAAGGCTGAGGTAATTTATAAGGATGGCCCTTGGAGGTCGATAGAGAAAGTAGAGCATGCCACATTGGCATGGGTGGATTGGTTCAACAACCGAAGAATACTAGAACCCACCGGTGATGTACCACCTGCTGAGTATGAATTGATGTATCATCAACAAACCGAGTCAAGCAAAGCTGCATGACTCAGATATAAATGTCTCCGATCAATGCGGGGCGATTCAGTTTGCATAAAAGATTCTCCTGTTGAGATTGTAAGAATTTTCTACTTATTTTTGTCGTACATTTTTCGAGAAAATTATAGTCTCCGACCAGTTCCGGTGCCAATTCACTATATAACCTTGGTCTGTGACTAGAGTGATTACCTTCCTATCTTTTTTTGCCTGTATATCTGTTGCTAAAAATATTATGTATAAACATACAGATGAATTTAGAAGTTGTTACAAGGTACCTTTTCCACATTCTTCCTGGTTCCTGTATTATCCTGTAGAGCCATTCCAACCCCAAATTTTGCATGAAGGTGGGTGCTCTTTTTACTTTTCCCGCTACGACATCAAAGGTTCCTCCTACCCCCATGACAAACTGAACATTAAGAACTGATTTCCAGCGATTAATAAAAATTTCCTTTTTAGGTGAGGAGATCGCCACAAACAACATATTTGCACCAGACCGGGCAATATCGCCAACCACCCTTTGTTCATAATCACTGAAATAACCATGATGGAACCCGGCAATATCTATATCCGGGTAGTCATGTTGTAACTGTTGAACTGTCCTAGTGATCACATTTTGCTTGGCTCCAAGAAGGTAAACGGAAATATTCTCGGCCTCGGCCATGGCAAGCAATTTATAAAATAAATCAATACCAGCCACACGTTCGGGTATTTGTTTACCCATAAGTCGCCCCGCGATGACAAGACCGGCGCCGTCAATGTTTACAATATCGCACGTTGTGACTGATTTCGATAACTCTGTATCAGTTTGCATATTCACCAGTTTAGCAACATTAACTACAGAGTGACTTGTGAATTTCCTCTCTAACAAGCGGTTTTTAATAAGCCTCACGGATTCCTTCATTGTCCAGGCGTGCATGGGTATGCCAAACATTGTCACTATTTTTTTTTGTATCATTGATCTGATGTCATGTTTTGCCTGCTCGACTCATCACGTTCCCACGCTGTACTGCTCAGATTGTTCATTTTTAAACGAGAGCGAATCCGGGTTATAATATTAATTAAGATATAAACTGCGATCTTTGGCCATAATCTTAATTGTCCGATTAACTCGGATGCAGCCATACCGTACATTGTTTGTTCATTTTTTAGCAGCTCAGGAAAGAGTTTTTCAAATTCATAGCCTCCCATACGACTTCGAGTCTTTATTTTAATCAGGTCTGAAAGTACGCTTGGCGCTGTAACAATCGAAATTGAGTTTTCAACATAAGCACGTTCTTCAGGTACAAACGACGCACGAGTAAATCGATCATCTGCGATGATATTCGGAAAATCGGAAAACCGCGCCCTTCCTTCATTGGACATTGAGTAGACGCCTCCAGAGCTCGTACCATTTCTGCAGTAGGGCAAATCGCACCAAACGTCGTAATAACTTTTTACCCACCATGAAGACCGGGAAGTATCAACCACCATTTTAGGCACTGCCAGCAATTTCCCATTCTGGCTTAAAGGCATGATCAGTTTACCAATATCAGAAAGGCTAATCCTGATATCAGCGTCAAGGTAAACTCTCGGAAAAAATGATGCAGCTTGATCACCTAAGTTCAACGCATTGGTTTTCGAAGGATACTCCGTTTCAATACACCGAACTGCGCTAAAAAATTGCCCTAATTGCGCCACCGTATCATCGGTACAGCCATTGCAAACCACAATAATTTCTGGCTCTACCAAATCTGAATCAACCAGTAACTGCTCAATAGTTGCGGCTATATTCCTGCCCTCATTGTAAGCAGGAATAATGATTGAAATTTTCTTAACGTTCACTAACTTTCTAAAAATTATAGCTTGGCACTAGAATACACTCCTCTTGTATCAATCAGTAATTTACTTCCTATTTGATCGTCATCTATCTTAAGAAAGGGGGTGTGGTCAACAAGCAGTAAAATGATGTCTGATGATTCAATAGCATCATTCAAAGTCATGAACTTTACATTGGGACTTATTAAATTTTCTGGTAGGCTTTCAACGTTTGGTTCAACGATGGCAATATCTAAGCCCTCATCTATTAATGTCCTGACTATTTTAATAGCAGGACTTTGCCTAATATCATCAATATTGGCCTTAAACGTGATCCCTAAACACGCTATCTTGAGTTTAGGATTACCCGCAGCCTTACTCGACAGTAATTTACATGCCTTCTTAACTTTATCAACTACCCAATGAGGTTTGCTATCATTGACCTCACGTGCAGTTTGAATCAACTTAGTATTATCCGGAGAAGAATCTACAATAAACCAGGGATCAATAGCAATGCAATGCCCACCTACACCAGGACCCGGATTCAAAATATCTACCCTTGGGTGTCGATTGGCCAGACCAATTAATTCCCAGACATCAATATCCAAATCGTCGCAAACAACGGATAATTCATTGGCAAATGCGATATTAACATCTCGATATGCATTCTCAGTTAATTTAGCCATTTCGGCTGTCTTCGAGTCGGTTTTCAGGCAATTTCCTGTTACAAATACTTTATATACCTTCTCCGCTCGATCCGAGCATCGAGCAGACAGTCCTCCAATTATTCGGTCATTTTCAATCAGTTCAACCAATATTTTCCCAGGCAGCACCCGCTCTGGACAATAAGCAATGCACACATCTGGTGAGTTCCCATCACTGTTTGGGAAAGTAAGATCCGGACGATCACTTGATAACAGGTCTCTTATTTCCTCAGTTGTCCCAACTGGTGAAGTGGATTCAAGAATAACAACGTTTCCCTTGTTTAGGACAGGAGAGATCGATTTCGCAGCAGAACGAACATAATCGAGATTGGGCTTATAGCTGTCTGTAAAAGGCGTCGGTACGGTGATGAAGAACACATCGGACGGTTCCACCTTTGTGGTCGCCCGTAAGTGTCCTGAAGACACAACATCTCGCACTACTTCGTCAAGACCTGGTTCAGTGATATGGATATCACCTGCATTTATTGTATTTACAATGTCTTGGTTGATGTCTACGCCAATCACATGACAACCGTGTGAGGCAAAAACGGCCGCCGTAGGAAGGCCAATATAACCTAGCCCCAGAACCGAGATGTTACTTTTTTCCATTTTGGCGTTCTATTTTTTATGTGAATTTTGATCTGATCGCTTCGACAATGCGATCACGGGCTCTGCCATCACCATACGGGTTATGGGCAAAGTTCATTCTGTTATAAACATTTTTATCATCCATTAAACGGCTAACTTCAGCAACAATTGTCTCTCTGTCTGTACCCACCAAAATGACCGTCCCGGCAACAACCGCCTCTGGCCGTTCCGTAATTTCCCTCATCACTAAAACTGGCCTGCCTAGTGTTGGTGCTTCTTCTTGTATTCCACCTGAATCCGTCAATATAATATAGGAGCGCATCATCAAATATATAAATGGCAAATACTCTATGGGCTCAATCAGATAAACATTTTTTAAGTTTCCAAGAATCCGATTTACCGGTTCTCTTACTCTGGGATTTAAATGAACAGGATATACAATATCGGCATCCGGGTACCGCACTGACAAATTAGCAAGCGCAGCACAAATATCTTCAAACCCAGATCCAAAGCTCTCTCGCCTATGTCCGGTTACCAGGATTAGTCGCCGATCTGACTTCAGAAAAGAAAACTGCGCATCCAAAGTTTGTACCAGTTCACTATCCTCCTCAATTTTATCCTTTATTTCTACCAAAGCATCAATAACGGTGTTTCCAGTAACAAAAATAGTGTCTTTGGCGATGCCTTCTTTTAACAAGTTATTTTTGGAAGTTTCTGTCGGAGCAAAATATATCTGAGAAAGAGTATCCGTCAATCTTCTGTTTGCCTCCTCAGGCCATGGCGAATATATGTTACCAGTTCGAAGCCCAGCTTCAACGTGACCGACTGCAATTTGATGGTAAAACGCAGCTAAACTGGTTGCGAAAGTTGTCGTTGTATCGCCATGTACGAGAACAAGATCGACCTTAAAATCCATAAACACTTGGTTCATGCGCTTAAGAATCGTTGCTGTGATACCAGACAACGTCTGATTTTCTCTCATGATGTTCAAATCATAATCAGGTTGAATGTTGAACAGTTCTAAAACCTGATCCAGCATCTGGCGGTGCTGCGCAGTCACACATACCCTCACGTCGAATTGCTCGTAATCTCTCAGTGCCTTAACTACCGGAGCCATCTTTATAGCTTCCGGCCGTGTCCCTATAACTATCAGGATTTTCATACTCTATATAAACGATCGGTTCTAGTAAGTGATAAAATATTTTTATGGACAAGAGAATCATTATCGAAGACTTATTGTCCAAGTCAAATAATAATCAGGCTGGGAGTTCTAAATGCTAATTGTCAAATAGCGAGATAGTCTTAAGGCTTTTGGACAACATAGGTGAGATTATTATGCCGCCAAGGCAATTTTCCGAAAAACAATACTGAAATTACTCGAGACACAACACCAATCATCTTGACCACAATAGTTTTTTTCCAGGTAGTCACCAAACCCTCATTCCGCCAACACCTTGTAACCCCTCCCTTCACAGTACTGTAAAAAACCTTTTCTACTTACAACATCATCATAGTATGTTGGATAGGGAGCGTAACCAGGTTTTCCAGCATCTTTCATGCCTTGTATGTATTTGACATATAGAACATGAAACCAAAAAGGTGAATGTCTTGTAATAAAACCAAAAACCGTATCCCTATCTGGAAACTTTAGTATCATAACTCCCGATGGCTTTAACATACTATCAAAATTATCTAATACTTGTTCTGCTCCATCCGCATATTCTAAAACGAAAGCGTTATATATTAAATCAAATTTTTCGTCACCAAATTCGACACTCTTTAAGTCATCAATCACCACCCTATCCAAATCATTTTGGGTACGTTGCCGAATATTTAGCGCATCTTCATCCAAATCAATCCCCGTTAACGTAAAGTTCAGTTGCGAAATATCTAGCGGCCACTCTTGACCACAACCAGCCTCGAGGATAGAAATTGTTTCATTGCTTTCAAATTCCGCAATGATAAGATTCTCTATATATCTTACCTCATCCTTGTAACTTTCGAATAGTTTAAAGGGCTGCCCTAGTTTCTGTTTTAAATTTTGCATCACTGCTGTTTCGTTAAAGTATAAGTAAAGGGCCTGATGTTCTTTCAATATCAAAAAGCATTGAATAAAATAACAAAGTTAGACCATAGTATAATGTAATGTAGTTCTAAATCAATTACTTGGCGTTGTAGTAGTACCCTCTTAACCATTCTTTTCGGTTTTCAAATATAATGCGCCATTCTTCCCCTTTATCAGAATTTGGTTTAAATAAGCGGTACAACATGAATTTATTAAAGACATAAAGAAAAAGTAAAAATTTGTAGACTGGCTTCTTCCGACTACTGACATGGCGATTAATCAATTCCACTTTTCCTTTTAGTAACTTAATTAGCTTTCCTGAAAAGTGAGTGTGACTGACTCCTCCGTGATGAATAACACGTGCATTAGGTGTTATTAAGGGTTGATAGCCTTCAGCCAGAGCGCGTATGCAGTAATCAGCTTCCTCTCCATACATAAAAAAAACAGTATCAAGGCCACCCAATTGATCCCAAACTTTGCGTTGAGTCAAAAAGAAGCAACCTGTGATTATATCCACTTCCTTAACAGTATCACGGTTCCAACTCCCGTAGTTAACTTGGTTAAATAAGCAATTTCTAGGAAAAGCTTTACTCAAGCCAACGGCTCTGAAAAACAAGGTACTAAAGGTCTCACTTTTATAAGCATTCTGACTATTTAAAGTTAAATCGCTGCTTAAGGTTACACCACCCCAGATACCGTTTTCAGGAAATTGCTTGGCAAACTTCATCAGCTTGTCAACCGCCCCGTCAAGAATCAAGACGTCCGGATTAAGCAACAACAGAAACTGGCCCCTTGCTTGTTCAACACCACAACAAACACCACCAGCAAAACCTGTATTTTTTTCTGATTTGATAAGCGTCATCTGAGGGAAATGTTGGTTCAGTACAGTCACCGAATTATCTGTAGAAGCATTGTCAACAACTATAACCTCGAATAAAGTCTCTTTGGTTTCCTCATAAATTGACTCAATAGCTCGGCGAGTGTAGTCCGCCGTATTATATGAAACAACGATAATACTTAGTTCTAAATTACACATTAAATTGAGTTGCTAGATTTCTTTCAGGACTTTCTGCTGAAAAGAGGTGCTTGAACTTGAGAAAAAACAAACATAACGGCTCAAATTACAGTCGCTTACTATAGTTTAGTTGCGTATAGGTCGAAATCTTAATAAGTGCTCCTCCAATACCTAAGAAAAAGAAAAAGAAAATGCGTATGGTTCCAAAAAAATCAACTGTAAATCCTACCATAACAAAAGCAACTATAGATACTAGCCAGCCCTTACAGGCTAAAATATAATCTCCGGATTCAGATCTCCTCATACATTTTACCACTTTACCTATTAGCAATAGAGTGCCTAATGAAAGTAGTATAATGCCAGGAAAGCCATACAACATGGCCTCTCTAAGCCAGAATGTATCAATTGAAGTATGTATCATCCAGCCCGGCCTCACCCAATCATTTAACCCTATCCCAAAAATGGGGTGCCTAATTACTTCAGCAGTGCCATAATCCCATACTATCCCTCGATAATAAGCTGTGTGGTGGTTTAGAGTTATTTTCCCCAAGATTACCAATAGCGGGTTATATGGTGACCAGAATAGCAAAAACACATAAAGTGATAAGAATCCACCCATCGCAATTTGCCACTTTTGTTTGAATGGCTTTGCCAGACGGTTCCAGATAATTGCAAAAAATGAAAACAACACGACCAAAAAAGGAGCCGAGGAAAGGGACATAAATGTAGTCGTTATTATTACTCCAACTCTAAAAAGCTTGTTTGCCGGGTTACTCTTATCCCACAAATACCAAACCAAGCCGATTAATACAGAGCTAAACACCCCCATGAGAATAGGATGACTAAAGGGCCCATAGGCCCGAGTTAGCCCAAGCCTCTCTTCATAACTCAAAGAATAATAATAGCCTGTAATTTTATTAAAAAATGTATGAATGAAATGGTTACCTGTAACTGACTCAATTACCACCAGAGGCATAAGAACCATCACAATCAACAACAATAGTTTGATCGTTTGTTTATATTTATAGAGGTCACTTATATAAAGCCTTACAATCATGTACCCAACTATTGCCTCTAAAGAAAGAATACCTCCTCGCTCAATGGAAACTCCAACTCCGTTGTTAACAGAATATGAAACTAGTGTCCAAATTGCGTATCCAAGCAAACACAACTCTGCGCTATATAAACGGCCGCGTTTAAAAAATCTAAATAAACTAGGGAATGCAAATGCAAGCAGGACTGCTCGTGAAGCCGTAATTAATAAACTCCCAACTGTAATAGACAACTCTACAGGGAAAGCAAGAGCGATAAGTAGTAGTGTGATAGGTAAAGGAGTGTGCCTTCTCCGAGTCTTTCTGCGTCGAAATTTATTTTGATCCCAAGAGGTCATTTGTATATCCGCTATCGGGCAATCAAGTAAAAAGAAACAGAGTCGCCCAATTGAATCGCATTCAATTTTTGTGAGAATCGTTCATATACTGCAATTTCTTTTTTAGAAAACACAGGTTTTTGCAGAGCTCCACAATTGGATTTATTCATCTGACCTAAATGGTTATTTTTTATCATTTCACTTCCTGTAAACTGAAATGACCATGAGTCATGATGGTGGTGAACTAACTTTAGGTCTGTGTTTTTAGCAAGCAATGCCATGCTCTTGATTGAATGCAAGAAAAAATGACGTGGTGCATCCAGTTGGACCCAATCAACACCATAATGCTTCCACGCGTAGGATGAAACAGTGGGAACACGGATCAATATAACTCCGCCTGGCGTCAAGAGGCTTCTTGCTCGAACCAAGGTTTCTATTTGTTCCGCAATATGCTCAAAGGAATGGTGGAACATAATGACATCTTGCTTTTGTTCAACCTCAAACAAAGTTTTTTTATCAATTCTCAAACCGCTCTCATAAACAATACTTGACTCAATGTATCGATCTATCCCTAATAAATTTTTCATCCCTACATTCTGCATTAACTGTAGCAGTTTGCCCGAGCCGCAACCAACATCAAGAACAAGCGAACTCCTATTTAAAGGAATCTTCGAAAGAGCAACCAAGTCTCGCTTTGGTTTTAGCTTAGATAATAAAAGGCCACTCCAAGTTTCGTTAAACAAATAATATTTAGCCCTTTGCTTGTCGACAAATCTCTTTAGAGATCCTACCCTCTCGGATTGAAATGAATAGTAACGATTCTCATAGTACTGGCCCATGTTTTCAGGAGTCTCAGTGATTTGCAAACAATCACATTCCTTGCATTGAACGTACGAAAAACTATCGTTGGTTCCAAACATATTTTCTCTAGCAACATAGTTTTTATTGTGATGTTTATTGCCGCAAATTACACATTTCATCTAATGTTTCCTAAATTACTCTTTTAGTCATTGGTTCCGCTTTAAACAAAATGCCGTTCAATAAATATGGAAATATCCTCTGATAACAAATAAGGTGTCTCTTGTAATATTTTCTCGATTGGCCAATCCCACCATTTTATTTTTAACAACTTTTCTATTTCACTGTCACTGAAACGGAGTCGTATTTTTCTTGCAGGGTTTCCCCCGACTACTTCGTAAGGTTGTATTGATTTTGCAACTAGAGTTTTCGCACCGATGACCGCACCATCACCAATTGTTACTCCTGAAAGGATAGTAGCATCATGCCCTATCCAAACATCATTGCCTATGGTGATATTTCCTTTACTTCCAGCATGATTTTCGTGTGACCAAACATCCTCAAAAAAATATTCAAATGGATAAGTTGTCACTCTTTTTGTATGATGTTCACCTCCCAAACTAATGGTGACATCTCTTGCAATTGAACAGAATTTGCCAATCTTGAATTTTGTATCAGAGTCATGTGCATATACTTTAGGCTTCCCATACGTATATTCACCAATATCATAACGACGATACCGCTTGTCCAATTTTAAAAATGTTGGAGCTCGGTAACCGTAAACTGTATCTCGAATGTTTTTTATTATTCTCATATTCAAATATTTTTATTTTCATATTTTACCAAAGATAACAACTTCTTTTTTTCACCAGTTTCAATCCCATAGTACCAAACAAACAGGCAATAAATTGGTACAAAAAATAGAAGAAAAACTAACTTTTCTGTTATACCATCAATACATATTAATAGAAGCAGTAAACACATTCCGCATAGCAACTTCATTGTGATTTTAATGCTTTCCAGCGAAGTTTCCGGCATCAATCGATAAACGGTTATTAAAAATGCGACCGTATCAACAACAATTCTGAACACCCATACTGCTGTGACCCCAATAATTCCGAATTGTCCAATAACAAACCACAAAGTTAAGCAATATATCGGCAGCTCGACCAAAAATAATTTAGCAGGGATATCCGGCCTTCCCATACTCTGAATAAACACAAAAGGAATCCGCCCAACACAATTGATCAAAACCCCAAAGGCTAGCCACTTTAAGACAATAGCGCTCTCAACGGCAAAATCTTTACCCAGCCAACTAGAAATACCTTCCTCCGCAAATAAAGTAATGATTAACACCATAGGGAAAATTAAATAAAAAACAAGCTGAATGCCTCTACCATAGTACACAACCGCTTTTTCCTTATTTGCGCTGACAAGTGTCGAAAAGGCCGGGAAAAGAACCGCTATGAGAGCCATTGGAAATATTGATAATTTGGTCACTACTTCGAATGGAGCCACATAAAAAGTAACTGATTCCATAGACATCATCGAACCAATAAAAAACCGGTCAAGATATAATATTAACGGTGCAATCAAATTAATCAATGTCATCCAGCCGCCATACTTTAGCAAGCTTTTGATTTGCTCCTTATCTAAAACTAGACCCTGCTTAATTTCTGGTATTGTATCCAAAAAAAAGTAAATATATGCCATAAGACCAACAAACCGGCCCACCAAAAGAACAATCACAATCACAACCAGTGACGTGGTGAAAGAAAGCACCACAACTGGGCCTAAAAAGGTTATTAGACCAAGGGGAATTCTAATGCAGTTAATGATATCAAAACGCTGATACGCCTCTAATCCTGCTCGAAATAAGGCTGTAAATACAACCACAGGAATAGAAATTGCAAGCACTTTAAAAGCCAGCAGTGCTTCGGGTTGTATTAAGGGCTCTATTTTCAACCATTTAGTGACGATGCTGTGAGCAAGAAAATAGGCTGTCACGGTGCTGGTTATTGCTACTAGCCCAAGTAATAAAATAGCAGCCCATATCAAGCTTGGTATTTTATCTAATTTACCTTCTCCTATCTTTTCAGCCACCAATTTTGTTACTGCGCGTCCCAAGCCAAAGTCAAAAATACTGAAGTAGCCAATTACTGCCCAAAATATGGCTAGCACACCAAAACGTACCTCTCCTAATTCTGAAATTAAAATAGGGATTGCGAATACTCCAACCAGTAAAGGCAAGACGTTACCCGTCAAATTCCATACTGTATTCCTAGCGATTACCGATCCTCTGGTTAATTGGTCGCTATTAATGTTATTGTTTTTTCTCATCGGGGTGCTTTACTTAACAAGCTCATTGAATAGGTCATTTGCCACCAGCATACAACCAAGAGGTGTGAAGTGACCATGGGATTTCTCCCAATAAATTTTCTTACCTTTCTTAGTCAAGAAAGAACTTATCGGGTTAACTACAGAGATATTGCCTCTAACTGAATCTGGCATGCTTGGCAAAAACTCTAATCGCGACTTTCTAATCGGCACTTCTAGTACCACAAGCTCAGCACCTGCTCCTTCAGACTGTTTTTTGATCTCCTCTAACAACGCATATGACAGCGCATATCCTCTCGTACCATTAATGCCCTCACTGGGTAAGGGGGTTGCTTCAGGCTGCATCCAAACTAAAATCTTTTTTAGGGTTACGCCTGCAAACTCCCTGACCCAATTGTAAAAATGGCTGTTACCGGCAAGCCATCGGTAAACCGAAAATTGGTATAGAAACTCTCTCGTTTTAACGCCTGGCAAGTAATCTCTGTCTGTACGGATCAGGTTTCCATTTTTCAAGGTGAAAAGACCTGAACGTATGTTGTCTTTCACATCCGTGGCGTGCCATACCAGTAATACATAGTCGGGCGCATATTTAAGACCACGGTGCTTCAGGGCTAATAATTCTTCGGCTGTGCCAAAACCTGACACCGACAGATTAATGATTTCTACTGTTTGATTTAAATGGGCTTCCATTTGTATACCCAGTAAATGAGTAAAACTATCTTCCAAATTAACGCCATAGCCCATACCAAATGAGTCTCCCAAAACCACAATCCGTTTCACTCCAGGTGGCTTTACATCAGAAAATTTCTGGTCAGCACGGATACCAAGTCTATTGGTTCTAATGTTGATTTTGAATTCGGGAGTGGTGTGCCAATAGTTTTCTTCAGGCATATTTGTCCTGATACCGAACTCTCCGGCCATGACATACCTAGGGGCCATTGGCTGAGGCGCAAACGCACGTAGATAAACTTCTGCGGCAACTCCCACCCATAAAAGTGACAAACCTATGCGGATCCACTTTTTCATTGATCTAAAAAGCAAAATAAATAAATTCTGGTCGATTATTACTGGTTAGCACCAATAACGACATGATGATATATATCCAGACGTTCAATCGTACAAACCAATGCCAACTCTGCATAGGGTTTAAATTGTTAGTCCAGTATTGAACAATTTGGAATAAGATCAGAAACCATACATAAAAGCATAACTGTTTGATATCAAACCAAGCTTGTTCTGACCACGTTGGATTTAAAAAAATGGACTCAAGAAAAATAACTATTGTATCAACATTAGACGCCCGAAAGATCAGCCAACCGACACAAGTTAACTGAAAAAAAAGCACAATCATTAACGCCTTTTTCCAGCTTATGACTTCATCGAATTCGTCTTTAATATTGAAAAAACGATAAATGCTCAACAGTAAACCATGGTAAGCACCCCATATTACAAAAGTCCATGACGCGCCATGCCATAGGCCTCCTAGCAGCATCGTCAACGTCAAATTTCGATACATCCTAAATTTACCTTTTCTGTTGCCACCCAGAGGTATGTACAAGTAATCACGAAGCCATGAGGAAAGGCTAATATGCCAACGCCGCCAAAACTCTGAAGGGCCAGTAGAAAAATAGGGCAGCCTGAAGTTAATCATAATATCAAAACCCAACAATTTGGCTGTACCACGTGCGATATCCGTATAACCGGAAAAATCACAATAAATTTGAAACGCAAACGCATAAACGGCGATGAGTAAACGAAACCCATCTTCTGGCGTTACCGTCCCGGCGGTCAAATTATCAAACGGAGCAAAGGTACTATTGACGATAATAGCTAGGTTGTCTGCGATAACCAGTTTTTTAAACAAGCCCCAAAAAATCAACCAACTGCCTTCCTGTATATCCGCGTAGGCTGGTTTTGAACGTGATTTTTGAAATTGTGGCAAAAGATGCTTACCACGCTCAATCGGGCCTGCAACAAGCTGAGGGAAAAACGCCACATAAGCTGCAAATTCGCTGAGTTTCTTTGACGCAGGCAAATGCCCGCGATAAACGTCTATGGTATAGCTGATGGTCTGGAAAGTATAAAACGAAATTCCAACAGGCAGGATTATGTCCAGCGTGTACCAGTGTGGTGTAACACCAAAAACAGATTCAGAAAATGTCTTGAAAGTGTCAGCAAAAAAATTAAAATATTTGAAAATTCCCAGCAGTGTAAGATTGGTAGCAATACTGGCGAGTACAAATATTTTGCGGCGACTATGTGTACTCGTTCGATTTACCAATGGATAGCATACATTGAGGATAACTAAAACAGCCGTTGACCAAAGAAAAACACTCCAACCAAAACCATTCGAAAATACTGGTGACCAGTCTGCATGTATTAGATTTGTAAAACCATTGTGGTTGTTATCTATCGCATTAAAATCTGGCACAACAAACAACAGCGCCGAAATCAGCACAAAGCATGATACTTTTATTTTATCTTTTGCCTTTATATGTCCGCGATCGATGATCTGAGCGCAACAAAAATCCACGGCAGTAGAGACAACAATCAAATAAAGAAAACGGATGTCCCAATAACCGTAAAAAAAATAGCTGGCTCCTAGTAAGAAAATATTTTGAACCCTTAATCGTCTTCGTAGGGCCCAATATGCCGCCAATACAAATAGGAAGAAAAAAACAAAGTCAAAGGATGTAAACAGCATTTAATGTTAACTCCTTACCTGTTTTTGGTTCTGTTCCAATTTCCAAAAGAGTTTATGCATGATTTTGTTAAGCATCTCGTAACCCATTTCGTTCAAATGCAAAGTATCTTTAGCGTAGTTTTTGGGTAACTTATCATTATGGCTAAAAATAGGGTCAAGGTCGACTATCGTCACGCCCTCTTGGTGAAGATTTTTAATCCATCGATTCAATTCGAATACCGCCTTGTTGATCGTTGGTGACCATACCAGTCTGCGCATCAAATCAGGTTCTGATGCTGGCAAGATGGTCAATAAAATGACTTCAACACCATGATTCTGAAAGAGAGAAACTATGTGCCTTATGTTGTGTTTGACCTGGGCCTTTATTTCGTGTTGCCTGTTTGACAACACTGCAACTGCTTTCAAATCGTTGATTCCTGTTTGAACGACAACATATTTAGGTTGCAAATGCAGAACATCACTCGCGCGATTCAATAGCTGCCCTGTCGACTCGCCACCTATTCCTCTATTTATTACTTTACGGTTTTCAATTTTCATAACAGGGCTCCATTGAGAAATTCGCGAATCACCCAAAAGAACAATGGCCCCTTGTTTCGGATTATCGGTGAATGTTGTTTGGAGCTGTTTTGTTGATGCTTGAACAAATATACAGTCTTCAAGCGATTTTCTATAAAGAAGAATATTTGACTTGGCCACCAAAATCGTAATAATTAAAAAAACAAGCAGAAATAGGTAAATTGTTATTTTTAGCAACGTAGAAAATGAATTATTAGATCAAAACGCAAGCCACTCTTATGTGTGTATTGCCCAATACGCCTGACTTTAGGTTGTTTTTCTAAAATAAAAAGAACCGGGTTCCGCATGAGTATCTAAATTCGGTGCTATTTCTTTAAATTTATCAAAATAACTATTTTTAAGGAAATTCAATGCACCAATAACTTCAAAATCATCGTTGTTTGATAAATAAGCCTCAAGCAGGTATTGCTCATTCCAAAACCGAACGTCGTCAAGAACCCATTTCGACGGGTAATCGTACGGCGTGAATATGTCGTGTACATGCACTATAACGCCTTTATTCAAATTTGGAATAATTTCCAAAAACTCCGTCAGCACATCACCTTGCGGGCGGATTATGTGTGACGAATCAATAAATAAAATATCATTTTTGGATAACTTGGAAAAAACGGATTGGTCTACATCTTCCACCTTTTTTCTCAATACTGAAACATTAGTTTGCTCTAACCAAGGCATCTCATATGGCTCAATACAAATATGCTCGCAATGATGGCCTGTGCTTACATTCTTATCCAAAGCCTTAATGGCCAAAAGTGTGGAGTTGCCGCTTCCTATTTCTATTATTTTTTTGGGTTTAATCAATCTGACTAAACTATACCAATATTCAGCATCACCCGAGCCGAATTGATTATTAGATGGGTTAAAGCAAATGCCCGTGTTTTCCGTAGTATGTAAATTCATAAATTCTTCGGAAGAATTAAGTTTGGATAGCCAACCCAATTGTACTTCTATATTTAAATCAATGCCGGGCAGGTGTCGTTTATCAGACAGGGGTTTGGCAATGTGCTTTGGATGAAATAAAGGCTCGTAATAATGGTCGCGAATTGGGAATAATCCTACTTTTAGTAATACTCTCTTACATACTGGAAAATGCCTGAAGCCTATTGTTCGTACAAATTTTAGAATCACCCCTGCAATCACAACCAATGGAGCAATTAGGAGATCAATTCCAGGGGCAATTTTTTTTATCAATGTGCTAATCATAAGGTGTCGTTTGACGCTAAGATTTGGTTTCGTTTAAAGAAAAGCAGCACTGAGATATGACTTACAGCGCCAAAAGTGCAACTATAGGATAGTGGTCAGAGCCACCTGCATCGCTTACTACATACGCCTTTATCGCTTTGAAGTGGTTGCTATGGAAAATATGGTCAATCCGCATAAACGGGGTTAGTGTTCCCATTCTGCGTACGTTCGATGGAAATGTGAAACCAAACCCAAATCCAGTCGCTTCAAAGGCATTGGATAAATATTCCGCGATTGATTTATAAGGATGATTAACACGGGTCGCATTAAAATCACCAGCCACAATTTTTGGTTCTTGTACGGACTTGATTTGCTCTGTTAATTGGGCCAGCATTTTATATTGTATTTTTGTATTGTATATCGATTTCTGTAGATGAACATTCCATATTTGAACTTGGATACCATTGAGCGTTACCTTGGCAAGTAAAGATAAGTTCTTCTGTTTGAGATCAACTGATAACGGATATCTGCTAAGGACAAGGCCATAGTGATCATGCGAGAAGTAATGAAGTGATTGCCCATCATATAAATCTTTTAATTTTTCTATGAGAAGGCCCGCATCTTTTTGACTGATTTCCTGCATAAATAAAATATCAGGCACTTCACTCATCACAACTCGAGTCATGGATCCGATATCATGGTTCCTCCCCATTTTACTGTAACTCATCACCTTGTAGACGCGAGACCCATCAGGTGGGTTGACAGTATTTGGAACAAACTGTTTGACGTAGGGGTAGCCAAGTAACACACACATAATAAGTGCGGAAATTAGTAATGTCTTTTTTTTGAGTAGTATAGCTATACTGCAACAGAGGATTAATAACCCGACCACCCAAGGAGAAAGATAACTAATCCACCTTACAAGGGTATATTGATCTTCCGTAACCGAAAAAAACAAACTCCATAGCATGATCAAGGAGAAGAAAATCCATAACAAAAACCCCATATTTACTCTACAAATTTAACGTTCAACTTTATGGCCGAAATAAAACCCTCTACATCTTCATCACGCGTTTCTGTATATCGTGAAGTTTCATATTGTTTGATATTCATTTCGAACATATCCACATTGCTCAATCCTACAGCAGGACGAATTTGATGGGTGTCACTTCATAAAGCGATATATTATAGTCTTTAGTTACCGATGAAATCATTTCCTTCTTGCTTCGTTTCCCTAGTGTCTGGTGACGATTCAGTTATAGATGATTGAGTGAAATAGGTAAACTCGTATGATTCGCTTTGCGAACAACCAAACTCGAAGTTTACCATGTCCCGATTCATGTTTCTGTAATCAGTTTTGGTCAATGCTAGACCATAAAATATCTATGACTAGCGATAATACTTCGGTTCTTTGATACGAGTAAATTAAGCAAGAGCTAGGCAGTTTACTCGTATACAGCCAATGAATGGAGTGTTGTTTTAGATTGGTTTTAATGATATTCTTGGCCTGTAAATCAATTATAAATTTCAACAGAGATGGTAAAATGAAAAATGCAATTCAGACCACGCTAGTTAGTTTGTTGCTAGCGACTAGCGTACAAGCAGCAGATAGTGTTCTACCAATCGGTAGTCTGACAAGTGAAAACAACGTTACTATTGCTACGGATATTGGAGTTACTAGTATTTCTGGCGACTACGCATTTATGTCAGGCGATGTTGTGAACACTAAAGATGGTGCAGTGGCTGTGCTCTCTCTAGATGGCGGTAGTATATATGTCAGTCCAAGTAGTGAAGCCAAGATTGAAGCAGTTGATGGCAAATATATGGTTTCAGTTACTTCTGGTAGTGT
This sequence comes from Candidatus Poriferihabitaceae bacterium, assembly GCA_965237995.1. Taxonomy (GTDB): domain Bacteria; phylum Pseudomonadota; class Gammaproteobacteria; order Arenicellales; family Poriferihabitantaceae; genus JAAELZ01. The sequence goes on along the minus strand of CBDEGO010000004.1, from coordinate 170,820 downwards.
GGGTTTTAACTTTGAATCTGATGTGGATTTCTCGATTGTGAGTCCTGATCAAGTTATCAGCGCGCTTGATGGTGCAGCTTCAGGTGCTGTTGCTGTTAACGCAAATGGTGAAACAGTTGTTCAAGCTATCTCTTCTGCTTTAAATGTAGTTTCTGCAGAAGGTTTACAACATCAAGTTGTTGCGGGTCAACATTGGAGTGAATCTGAAGGTGCTCAAGTTATATTGGCGCAAGATGTTGACGAAGACGATGATGATGATAGTGCATGGTGGTTGTGGGCGCTAGGTATTGTCGGTGCAGTTACCATAGTTGACCATATTCATGATGACCATATTCATGATGATCATGATCATGGCCATGTTCATGTTAATGATCATGTTCATGATGAGAACGGCGTTACTGGTGCGGGTACAACTACTGGTAATGGTCAAACTGGTCTTGACTGTAGAGATTTTGGAACGTGTCCTAGTAGTGTTGTATCACCAACTCATGGTCCAAGCGGGCCTGTTAGTCGTTCTTCCTAGTTGTATCTATTGTAGTTTTTATATACTTCGCCGCCCTCTTGCTACCATAGCAGGAGGGCGTTTTTCGTTTTAATGCACTAATAACACTGTGAATTGGTTAACCTATATGCGTTGTTTTCCATATATAACTTTGAGCGTGATGCTATTTATTGCTGGTTGTAGTACGACTGGTAATGTGTCCCCAGAAACAAATATCATTCAAAGTGATGTAGAGGAAAAAAACAATCTAAAAGAGGTTGTTTCTAACGGAACTGAAAGTGCTACTAGAGGGAATGATCAGTTGCAATCTAGTGATGCGGGTACTTCTTCTAAGGCGATTGAAATAAGCGCTGAAGTTGCGGAACAACGTAAAATAAAACAACTAGACGATTTGAATCAACAAATAGCGCTTGCTTCAATCAATGTGACTCTTGGTAATGAAGTTTCTGTCGTTCGAGAAGATTATAAAATTGGCCCCGGTGATGTTATTGAAATTGCGGTCTTTCAGGTAGAAGATCTCAATAAAATAGTAAGAGTAACTGGAGACGGGTATATACTTTTACCATTGCTTGGTGCTGTAAAAGTGATCGGAAAAACGACCACTCAGATACAAAACGAGTTAGTTGTGGGTTTGGCCAAAGACTACTTACATGATCCGCAAGTAACAGTATTTGTTTCAGAGTATCGGTCACATCAAGTTGCAGTGTTAGGGGCGGTAATAAAGCCTGATATATATAATATTGAACAACCAAGAACAGTTTTGGAAATGCTCTCTAAGGCAGGTGGGCTTTCAGAAGAATCAGGTACACGTGTAAGAATTCAGAGAACGGTTTCTGATGAGAAAACTGGCTTACAGACTAGAGAAGCGGTGGTACTCGACTTGCAGATATTGTTGACCGGAGAAAATCCGGAGTTAAATTTCATTTTATCTGCTGGCGATAGTTTAATGGTCCCCAAAGCGGGTAATGTTTTTATAGAGGGTGCGGTGGCTAAACCTGGTGCATATCAAATCAAAGGAAATACAAATGTTTTAAAAGCTTTAGCGTTAGCTGGTGGAGTAAAGTTTGAGGCTGTTAAAAGTGGAATTCAGATATTTAGGCAAATTCCTAGTGGTGAGAGCATTGTTCACGAAGTTGATTTAAATAAAATACGAAGTAGTCAGAGTAACGATTTTGTTTTAGAAGACGGAGATATAGTTGTCGTCCGAGGTAATAACTTTAAGAAAGGGATGGCTGGTTTCTGGAAAGGGCTTACTGGAATATTCAGCATCGGTACTAGCATATAAGTTCTTAAATCAATTTTAATAGTGACTAAATTACTTTGAACGGTTAAATATCTTCTGATATAAACAAGTAAATAAAACTATCAATTCCAGCAACACGGGGATAGTAGGGTTTTACTCGACCTACAGTTTGACGCTTCAATGGATAGTGAGTAAAACTCTATGTTTACCACGTATTAAATTGATTGGTAGAGTAGTAATCTTCTAATAAACGTTTAGATAAGTAGCTAACCGCCTACAATAATCATATGAACACGAATAGCAACTCAAGTAGATCAAACATACCTGTATTACACGACGAAATCGGTGGTAATCAGATGGCTGTGCATAATCCTTACGCTAACGCATATATTCCTGAAGAAGACGAAATCGATTTAAGAGATATATGGAAAGTTATTAGTAAGCATAAAGGTCTTATTTTAACTGTTTTCTCATTAGTATTGATCACTACAGTGATTGCTACATTATTAATGCGGCCAGTTTTTAAAGCTGAATCTCTTATTGAAATAAAGCCCGATGCGACCAGTAAGATTATAACGTACACGATAGAGCAGGAAGACTTTAAACCGCAAGAATACAAGACAACACAGCAGAATATTCTATTAAGTAGCTCGGTTGCTGAAGCAGTGATTGATAAACTGCAACTTGAAAAAAACCCCGAAATTAACGGTGAGTTGAGTCAACGTGGTTTGATTACGGGTATAAAAGACATTATAAAAAGCTTCGTTGTCAAAGATGATATTGGTCAGTCCTTTGAGGACTCATCATTAGACAGGCCTTTGACGCAGGCGCAGAGAGTCGCACAGGTGCATAGGGTTAAGGGACGCCTTACAGTATTGCCAATTGGAAAATCTAACCTGTTTAAAGTGGCTTTTGATAGTTTTGACCCCAAGTTGTCGGCAAGTGTGGTTAATACCACTGTGTCCGAGTATATGCGACTGGATAGATTGCGTAGACTAGACTCGACTTCTGGCGCAAAAAAATTCCTTAAAGCAGAGATAGCCGCTATACAGGCTAAACTAGAATCTTCTGAAAGAGACCTTACTGACTTTGCGCGTAAAAACAACATTGTTGATGTGGAAGAGAAAGACAATATAATGGTCCAGCGTTTGTCGGATCTCAATGCGCAATTAACTGAAATAACATCAGCGCGCGTGGCTGCGGAAGCGTCTTGGAGTCAAGCGAGTTCAGGATCAGGCTTGAATATATTACCCGAGGTTTTAGAGAACCCGTTAATTGATCAGTTGAAATTGACTCAATCTGAACTACAAGGCGAGTACTTGAAGCTATCTAAAATATATAAATCAGAATACCCCAAATTAAAACAACTTAAAGCGCAGCTTGACGATACTAATGAGGGATTGAATAGAGAGATATCGCGTATCGCTGGTGGTATCAAAAGCAGTTATGAGCAACTGTTGAATAGAGAACGGCTGATTACTGGGAAAGTTGAAGAGCAGAAAGAAGCTTTGTTGGTTATTAAGGATAAATCAGTTCAATATAATATTATAAAACGAGAATGGGAGAGCAATAGACAGTTATATGCTGGTCTACTTGATACCATGAAGGAAGTGGGTGTATCAGGAGGAATGGAGCCAAATAACATTGCTGTTATCGACTTAGCAAAGGTTCCGAATAGTCCATACAAACCGAACTTGGTGTTAAATGCGACTTTAGCCGGAATATTAGGTTTGATAGTCGGCTTAGGGATTGCTTTTTTATTATCATTTTTAGACAACGCTGTTAGAACGCCTGAAGATATAGAAAACGTGGCAGGTTTGCCTAGTCTAGGTTTGGTGCCTTTAGAAAGCAAGGCGACGCGAAAGAGAAGAAAAAAGCAAGTTACTGTAAGCGAAGTAGACGTAATTTCTAGATATCAAGGTATGTTGGAATTTAAATCTCACTATGAGCGAAAGAGCAACATTGCAGAGGCTTTTAGGTCAATACGTACCAGCTTGATGTTTTCCTCTCCATCAGGGTTACCTAAAGTAATACAGATCACAAGTACAATTCCAGGTGAAGGGAAAACGACATTAGCTAGTAATTTAGCACTGGTTCTTGCTGATAATGGTGCTAAAGTATTGTTGGTAGATGCTGACCTAAGGAAGCACCGGCTCCATAAAGTCTTTGGTGTACCTTCGTCTCCAGGCTTATCAGAGGCCATAATATCTGGAGTAGATCGAGATTTTTCTATTAATGTTCCTATTGATAATCTATATCTATTGCCTGCCGGAACAACCCCCCCTAATCCTGCTGAATTAATCGGCTCTCAGGGTATGTCGAAATTTATAGAAAGGGCGAGAGAAGGCTATGACCACGTTGTAATAGATTCAGCACCTTTACTGGGGTTGGCTGACTCCGTGGTACTATCTACTAAAGTTGATGGGATTGTTTATGCGGTTAACTCTGGGTTAGTAAATAAGGACAATTTGCGTGAAGGTGTTAAAAGGTTACGACGGGTGCATGCGCCATTACTAGGGGCTATATTGAATAACGTAGATATGAGTAGTGAAGAATATGGTTACTACGGTGAGTACTACTACTCCTATCAAGGAGAGAATTCTAATAGTTAGTCTGAAATAAACTTACTAGTTAATGATAATAGGTGGCATTGGCTTATGAAAGCTCTGCGCCTTATTGGGGTGCTATTTGTAGTTCCCCTGATTATCCTATGTGGTTCTTTGCCATTTCTTGAGCAAACACTGATAGGAAGATGGGAGAAGCAGCATGCAGATAGTTGGATTCGACTACTAAACCCATTTTTTGATAAACCGCAAACAGCGTTTGTCGAAAGTTGGTTACTAGGCCAACAAGTAGATTCTTCGTTGGTTGCGGAAGCCGCGAAACAGGCAACAAGCGCACGACCATTAAGTGGGTTGAATTGGTTAAATCGAGCGAAAGTTGAGCTTCGCCTCGGTGATAAGATGCTGGCTGAAAAATATGCATACCATGCCGAAACACTAGCACCTACAAGGGCACAACATTTATGGAATTTGGCGATGCTTTGGCTAAAAATGGGCAACGTCGATGAATACTTTCGTTTAATTAGAACATATTTAATTGCTAAACCGAATGACGTCAATAAAGTATTAACGCTGAGCTATCGACTGCAGGCTGATCCCGAGAAATTATTAGCTTCGATCTTTCCAACAATAGAGTTATCAAAGGAAGAGACGGATAAGTATTTATATCAGGTAATTAGCTTTGCCATTCGAAGTAAAAATCAACCGCTGGCATCGGTTGTTTGGAAACAGATACTGGGAAAAAATCATGAAGAGGTGAAACAGCCATATCTAATTTCAAGTTATTTTAACTTCTTGGTCTCGACTAACTTTGTTGACGAAGCAATGCAGTTTTGGGAAGAAACAATGGGAGATGTATCACCGTTCGAACGTATTTATAACAATGGCTTTGAGTCGGCATTAGTGAATTTTGGTTTTGGTTGGAAGGCCCAAAAGATAAAAGGAAGTATTATAGATAGGGACTCATCTAATAAAATAGAAGGTGACTACAGCCTAAGTGTAAAATTAGATGGATCAGAAAATATCAACTTATATACTCCGTCAGTTACGGTCCCGGTCAAACCCAATGGTACTTATGAAATTACTGCGTATTGGAAAGGGGATTCGATATCTACTCGCTCGAATCCTTACCTGCAAATCTATTCCTCTGGGGCCGAAAAAAACAGCAGTGCGCGTACTGAGGCTAAGAGAGGCTCTTGGGATTGGCAGCGTATTAAACTCCAACTAACGATGCCACACGATAGCGCGTTACTTAATATCCGTTTACTGAGAAACAAGACCAACGCGTTAGATAAAAACATTTCAGGGCAAATTTGGTTGGATGATTTTGAAATAAAACGTGTACAAGAATGACACGCATCGATGTCTACAGATAATATAAACTGGATTCAAGCGTTTAGCGCATCTATTCGCAGAGGTGAGTTTCCTGCGAATTTATCCGTTGAACAATTTAATGAAGTTCTAAAGTGGCTTATTGGACGTGAGTTTGAAGTGGGGGTGCGGTTAACGCAGGAATTTTCAAGCTTTTTTAGCGCGCCATCAGTAGCTAGAGATAATACGTTATATGCCTTAGACGATATGCTGTTCGGTGGTGTGGCTGATTCACCATTTGCGCATATGGGTTTGCCTAGAAATACCGATATAGGAATCGTCAAATCAAGGTACAAACGTCTCATGCAAGTGTACCATCCAGATCGTGGTTTGGCGACTGAGCTTGGATTAGCAAGTCGTGCGGAAGCTCTAAATTCTGCGTTTTCAAATATTAAAGAAGTACAGAGTAACCTATCAACCGGCTCATCTAAGCTAAATGCTACACGTGATAGATACCCTTCTGAACCAGTGCACCGTCCTTCTCCTGCCACTAGGCTGTCGCCAGGATTTAGCCATCACCCCAATAAAGCTAGAGTCTTTATGGGCTCAGCCCAGCAAGTTAAGCGTAAGATACTAATAGGTTTAGCGGGTTTATCATGCCTATTTTTATTAGTCACTTATATTAATAATCGGCCACTGGATTCAGAAAATACGTTAATCGCTAGTAGTTTTGAAGAAGAGGTACAGGCCCATAAGGTAGCAAAAGACTCCGATGATCTGGAAGTATTACCCTCTGAAAACATGCTTGAGAACGTGAATGCAGTCAGCCGTATAGCCATTGATAAAAAACAAAGCACTTTGCCCACTGAATTGGAAACTGCTATCGCAAAATACTCGAGAGATTACCAACAGAGCTACGACGAATCAGTGAGTGAAACTACGAAAACCAAAGAAAAATTAGCTACAGTTCGTAAACAAGTAGGAGAAGTACAATACTTTAAACTAGAAAAGTTTGAAAACATCAATGATTTAACGGTTTCCGTTCGCTCTGTAGCAAGCAATGATGAGGTTACTGAAGTTTTAGACAAATCTAAGTTAGAATACACTACAGATTCTTTTAATTTGGCGTTGGCAACCAAAGAAGCAGGCGTTAACCCTAAAGAAGTGGGTGTTGAAAAACGAAATGTTGAGGCGTCTGATACCGATAATGCAACAAAAATCAAAGCGGCCTTGGCGAAGTTTAATGCAACGAGCGCCGTTCCTAGCCAAGTGTTAGATAAAGATACAGCTCTAGGCATCTTAAAAAAATATATAGATGGAATGTATATAAATGATATAGACAAAATTTTGCTACAAGTAAATGGCACGATAACCATGGATAATAAATTGGTGTCCAAAGCCGCTTTGCGAAAAACCTACTCAAGTTGGTTAGATGATTCGATTAACCGCAAGTATAATTTCACGGTAAAAGAAACAATCTCTAGTGGAAATATTTTTACTGTGAAGGGACGAGCTAGCATTAGATTTGCCTATAAGAATAAGGCAAAAAAACGATTCAATGGGCCACTCACATTTGATTTCAAACTGATAAATAATAAGCCTTTAATTGTTGCTATTCGTGGCAAGTAAGTGAGGCTAGTCATCTATAAATATTCACGTTTTTTTAGAGGGCTTAATGCATTTATATTTTTACCTTTATTAGTTAGCTTACCTTTTGCCTTAGCGCATGAACAAAATCTTGAAGAGATAGTAGAGCGTTCCATTGGTTCCGTAGTCGTTATAGCTGTTGAGTCGAAGAAGACTAAAAAAAGAGACAGGAACGATGGAATCCTTACATTACCAAAAGACCTAGAAAACAGCTCAATTAAAGAATTTTATAACGATATTCTTGAGAACGAGGATGCTACCGATAACAATCGAACAGGGTCGGGAGTCGTCATCAGTTCAAACGGACTAGTGGCGTCTAGCCTGCATTTGATAAAGAATGCAAAAAAGATAGAAGTCTCGCTATATAAAGGTAAAAAATATAGTGGACGTATAGTCGCTTACGATGAAAAGAGCGACGTAGTCATTCTGAAATTAAAGGCTAATAGCCTTGATGTCCCCGCGTTTAGCAATTTATCAGAAGTAAAGGCAGGTCAGTCAGCCTTTACTATCGGTGCCCCATTCGGTTATCAATATAGCGTTAGTAGTGGGGTCGTCAGTTCGGTAGGGAGCCGTAATAACGTCCTAAATGGTATTGTAGCCATACAAAGTGACATAGCGGTTAATCCCGGCAATTCAGGGGGGCCACTATTTAGTCATGAAGGTAAGTTGTTAGGCATTATCTCTCGAATTATTAGTACGGTTGGGGCCAACCAAGGCGTGTCTTTTGCAGTGCCAATTGAAAAAGTGATTCAGGTGTACAATGCACGACATGAACAGAACACTGCAGAGGGAAGTAAATGATTGATAGCCATTGTCATATGTTGCCGGGTATTGATGATGGCGCAAAGGATCTCGACTATGCTTTGTCTATGGCCGAGCTGGCGGTAGCTAGTGGAATAACGCATACCGTGTTAACGCCTCATCATAACGATGGGATGTATACCAATATGCGAGGAGAAATTTTGAAAGCCTGCGAAGCTTTTAAAGCACAGCTTGAGTTAAAAAATATACCACTTAAAGTGGTACCTGGTTCTGAACTGCACGTGGCGGCAGAGTTACCTGCTCAACTTTCTGAGAATACGGCGCTTACTTATGCAGATAAAAGAAAAGCGGCATTGCTTGAACTACCAAAACATACTATTCCTGCGGGTTCAGAAGGGATCATTGAAAATGTGTTTTACCAAGGTATAACACCTGTTATCGCACATCCAGAGCGAAATGCGACACTTGCCAACAAACCCGATATGCTCGGCGAATGGTTTGAGGAAGGTTGGAAATTTCAACTGACTAATCAGAGTTGTTCTGGTGAGTTTGGTAAGGATATCCAAAAAGTATGTCGGTATTGGGTCAAAAAAGGTTGGGTGCACATCATCGCAACCGATGCGCACCGCACACAAATGCGCGCACCAGATATGCGCAAAGGAGTTGAAGCAATACGCAAATGGGCGGGTGATGAGGTGGCTACTTTACTGTCGCTTGAAAATCCAAATCGCCTTATTTTGGGTGAAGAATTACACTCAATCGAACTTAAAGAAAAACCAAAACGTAAATGGTTTTGGTAATATAAAAAGAGCCTCGTTAGCTAATCGCTAATACGGTATGGCCTCTTGCCCCTTGTTCGATATACTCGTGGGCATGTGTCGCCTCATCTAGACGAAATTCCTTAATAGAATGAAAGCGAATAGCATTAGAAGCAGTTAATTGATTAATATCTTCAATGGCTAACTTGATCGCCAGATCAGGTATTGAATATACGAATACGGGCTTGATCGCCACATTCTTAAACATCAACGCATAAAAAGGAATCGCGGGTTCAGGTTGTACTCCAGAAGCGTATGAAGCAATCGTTGCATAGTCATTAAGCAAGTCCACATACTTTGGAACATTTACGCCAAACTCCACTTCAACCACGTGGTCGAGCAGCCCACCTGCTAGGCATTCAGATATTTGCTTAGGGAAATCATCATCTCGATGACAAACTGTATAATCTGCACCAATTGCAAGCAAGGCTTCTTTGTCAGCGACATTGCCGTAACTCGCGATTACATTAGCCCCGAAGTGTTTAGCGATTTGTACCGCGTAAAATCCAACGCGCCCGAATGCCCCCGTCACCAACACATTTCTGTTTTTTATGTCTTCCCCTAAGCTTACACAGCGATGCGCGGTCATTATTGGGATACCAAAACAAGCGCCCTGCGCAAAGCTACACGTATCACTAAGTGGGCTGGCCAGCGCAGAATTAATATTGATCGCTTCGCATGCAGTTCCCCAATGCCGGCCATGTTGAGCGCTATGTAACCATGCTCGCTCACCTATGCGATTTTCACTTACATTCTGGCCAACTTTGGTGATGACACCCGCTCCATCGCTATGAGGTATTACAAACTCATCGTTAAATTCTCCGCGTTGTCCGGCTCTCTTTTTAACATCGGAGGGGTTGATGCCAGAGCTAACTAACTGAATCTGTACTTCGTTGTCTGCGGGGTTGCCTAGCGCCTTATCAGAAACGTGTAATACGTCAGCAGCGCTGCCAAACGATTCATAAGAAATTACCTTCATACTTGAAATCGGAAAATTTAGAATGGATACTATATCAAATTTATTGCAGTGACTGGCGAATACACTCATTGGCCAGCTTGAAATTTACATACGCGTAGAAATTAACTTATGGTAATCACACAAGGCCTCAATCATTTAGGATTAACAGTAAAAGACCTGAAGCAATCAACTAGCTTTTTTGTTGACTTGCTTGGCTGGACAGAATCAGGGTTTGATCAAGCCTACCCCAGAACCAGTGTCACTGACGGCAAAATACGTCTTACTCTTTGGCAAGCGGATTCTTCAGAGGAAATGACCGAATTTAATCGAAAAACCAACGTTGGCTTACATCATCTTGCGCTAGAGCTTGCTACCGAAGATGAATTACTAGCGTTGTATGAAACAATGAAAAGCCAACCTTTTGTTGATATTGCCTTTGCGCCAGAGTTCATGGGTGCGGGGCCTAGAAAGCACTTTATGTGTCACGACCCTAGCGGAATACGTATTGAATTTGTGTGGCCAGGAAATTAGTCTTTGTCGCTTGTAACTGATCAATATATGCTAAATAGGTTTAAGCTTAATGCACTGACCCCATTGAAACGTAGTGTGGGCTTTTTGTACAACTCACTTTATTCATATTTAATTTGTAGGAAATGCTGTGTTAGATAAACGTAATTTTTATATAAACGGTCAGTGGGTGACGCCAGCCACTGCGAACGATTTTGAAGTCATTAACCCATCGACTGAAGAAGCCTGTGCGGTTATCTCTTTAGGTGATCAGAAGGACACGGATGCTGCGGTGCATGCGGCGAACTCTGCCTTTGATTCGTGGAGTCAATCGCCGAAAGTAGAGCGAGTCGCATTGTTAGAAAAACTGGCAGAAGTATACCAAGCTCGATCTGATGAAATGGGTGAGGCGATTTCGTTAGAGATGGGAGCGCCTATTTCAATGTCTAAGACCTCACAAGCAGGTTGTGGAACTTGGCATATCAACAATTTTATTCGAGCGTTCAACTCCTTTGAAGAAGATAAAATGCTGGGTGACCATGCGCCGAATGACCGAATTTTGTACGAACCAATCGGCGTATGCGGTTTGATTACGCCATGGAACTGGCCAATGAATCAAATTGCACTGAAGGTGGTGCCTTCGATAGCGGTAGGCTGTACTGTTATCTTAAAGCCTTCTGAAATTGCACCATTGTCTGCTATGTTGTTTGCGGAAATGATGCACGAAGCTGGCTTTCCGGCTGGCGTGTTTAATTTGGTCAACGGTGATGGCTTGGGGGTTGGAACACAATTATCGGGCCACTCTGATATTGACATGATTTCATTTACAGGTTCTACGCGTGCGGGTTCGGCGATTAGTAAAAACGCGGCGGATACGGTAAAGCGAGTCAGCCTTGAGTTGGGTGGTAAAGGCGCCAATTTAATTTTCGCCGATGCAGATGAAAAAGCCATCAAGCGCGGTGTACTGCATTGCTTTAATAATACAGGCCAATCATGCAATGCCCCCACGCGTATGTTGGTTGAACGATCTATCTACGACCAAGCGGTACAGACTGCGATTGAAACAGCAGGCCAATGCGTAGTGGACGTTGCATCAAAAGAAGGGCGGCATATTGGTCCGGTTGTATCGGAGTTACAATACAACAAAATTCAGCACCTTATTGGTGTAGGGATCGATGAGGGTGCACGATTGGTGGCGGGCGGCTTAGGTCGGCCCGAAGGCTTAAACAAGGGGTATTTCATCCAGCCCACTGTTTTTGCTGACGTTAATAATGACATGCAAATAGCGCGCGAAGAAGTATTTGGTCCAGTGCTGACGATAATGCCATTTGATACGGAAGAACAAGCGATCGAGATTGCTAATGACACTGATTATGGTTTGACCAATTATGTGCAAACCCAAGATTCCGCGAGAGCGCGACGTGTAGCACGTCGTTTGCGCTCTGGTATGGTGGAGATGAACGGAGAAGGGCGCAGTGCAGGGTCTCCGTTTGGTGGTTACAAACAGTCTGGTAATGGCAGAGAAGGGGGCATTTGGGGTTTAGAAGACTTCTTAGAGGTCAAGGCGGTCAGTGGCTGGGTAGAGCATCAATAATTGATCGAACAAAAGTGCGCAATCAGGTATTGATGCCGTTCTGTTTTGCTACAAACCCAAAAACAACTCGCTTTAGCCTAGCAACCGACCAAGATCAATGCTTTAGTTTTTGCGGCGGCGTAACAGCAAAATTCCATTACTAATAAACAGTGTAATAAGCACTAGCGTGCCTCCGATAAAGGTGTAAGAGTTAGGTATTTCGTTCAGATACCACCACACCCATAGTGGCCCGATCAGCGCTTCTAATAACAACAGTAAGCTGACGTCTGCGGCCGGAATATAACGGGGGCCAATGGCGAGTAAGCTAGCACCTAGCGGGGCGACGATTAAACCGATGATTGCGATGGAAACGATATTGGTGGTATCTTGCACCACAGGGGCAGAGAAAGGAAAGGCGATATAGGCTGCGAAAAAGGCGGAAAGTGCCATTGCTGGAATCATGCTAACGCCGCGACTATGCCGCGCGATGCTAAAGGTCGTTGCCACCGCAATAGCAGCGCCTAACCCAGCTAAGTCGCCTTTCAGCGAGGCTTGTCCACTACCCTCTATACTGCCCAAAGCAATCACGCTGATGCCGACTAAACAGCCTAATATGGTTAGCCAAGTTCGCGAGGAGACCTTCTCTCGTAAAATCCACCATGCAATAAGCGCAGCAAAAACTGGCGATGTGCTAACAATAAACAAAGTGTTAGCTACGGCAGTGTTTTTGATAGAAAACACAAAACATAAGGTACTGATGGCCCAAACAAAAGCCAAGGCCAGTCCGGCGTAACCCACATCGCGCATTTTGTTTAAAAACTCGCCGCGATGATACATCAGCAAGCCAAGCGTGATGACGATGCCACTCAAGAAGTTACGCCAAAACACCACGGTCCAACTGTTACCTTCGATTAGCCTAATCAGCAAGCTATCTGGAGTGATCACAAGGACACCGGCAATGGTGATGAGTAGGCCTTTTAGATAGGGGCTCATGGCTAATGGTAGGCCTTAGATTTGGTGATAATAAAAATACCGAAAAGTACAATAGCCGCTGAAGCTAAAAACCTAAGTGTGAGCGCTTCATCGAGCAATAGCGTGCTGAGCAATACCACAATGATTGGCACGCACAGCATGATTGGCGCTAATTTACTAATGGTTTGACGTTGGATAAGCCAAGCCCAAGTACCATGAGAGATTACGCTTGACCCTATAGCGGTATAAACAACGCCAATCCATGCCGTTGATGAGATGTTACTTAGGCTGAAATTAGTATACTCGTTGTTAAGTAGTGACATAAGTATAGTGACAGGGATCGCGAAAGCAGACGACCAAGCGATGATCGCTAAAGGGTGAATCTTGCCCAGGTTTTTTAGGATAATTGGATAAAGGCCTAAGAAGAAAGCGGCTAGTAAGCCTGTTGCTAAGGCGGCCCAATTGTCGAAGAAATTAGGGTTGTAGAACAGGATTACAATTCCGATGAATGCAATGCTCAAACCTAATACCCTTCGAATGCCGGGAACATCCTTTAGAAATATCCATGCTAAAAGCACAGAAAAAGCCGGCGCGATCTGAATGACTATGGAAATGGTGCCGACACTCTCGGATAACTGTAGAGCATAAAACAAAAATGCAAAATGGCCGGGTGCTAAAACTAGCATCAACCAAAAGATAGGTATAATTTGTTCCTTGGTGATTGTGTAAAACGGCACCAGCACCGCTGCGGTAATGGTAAAACGGATGGTCAACGCAACCCAAACAGGAAATTCGTTAACCCCATAGCGTACCGCCAAATAGTTGATAGACCAGCCGAATAATACTACAAGCAATGCGATCCACTCGCGACCAGAGAACGGACGTTCGATATAACTCATTATGCGCAGCTTGTTTCACAAAAGATGAGGGAATGCGATTATAAGCATAGCCAGCTTAACGCGGCTATTTAAAACCTCTGTTTATTGAAAATTAGCCGTTTAGATGGCCAATGTTGTCGGAAGAGAGGATGATAACTCAACTGCAAATGGCAGAGGTTACGTTGGTTTTTAAATTACTGGGTACTAGCTAAAATTAATTCAATGGCTGATAGCTGCTTCAAGGTAGCTAAGGTTCTCCCACTCCTGAGACAAGGTTTGCGGGTTATTTTGTAAACGCTTTATGATGCTAATCACCCGTTCGTTCATGGGCATATCGATGCCGAGTTGTTTAGCCTCTTTAAGTATTGCACCGTTAATGAAATCAACTTCGCACTGGCGTTGTTGCTGTATGTCTTGTAGCATGCTTGCACACTGGCCTCGGTAGGCTTGATAGGTGTCAAACCAGTAATTCATCGCGCGCGTTCTGCCAAGGGCATCACCAAAATCGATGTTGTCTGGGCTGGGTAAGAAGCCAAATAATTCAACTGGGCTAATATTCAACCGCTGCATTACTTGAGAGCATTCTCGTCCCAATTCAGCAATACAGCCTAAGGCTTGCGGATTGTCGAGCGCTTCGCCTAGCAAACAGCCTAACGCAGTAGGTACAGCGCTACAGACGCAATTATCGGTTAGCTTGGTAAAGCGTGCTTCACGTAATTTCGTAGTGATTTCGCAATGCCCAATAGGCTTCAATATTGCTTGGGTTAGTCGCAATCTAGAAGTGATTGCCCCATTGGTTTCGCCAATAGTAACGCCTAAGGTAGCTGCATCAGAAGCCAGCTTAACGACCCCAGGCCCAATGAATGTCCCGCTAAACTCCATGCCTCCGCCAATCACTCTGTGTTCACCCACCACTTCGCCCGCAAAGCTTTCAGGGATGCCATTTTGTAATGTTAGAACAATGGAATCACGGTGTAGATGCGGCAACAATTGTTTCAACGAAGTTTGTAATGCCGTTTGTTTAACTGTTGAGATTATTAGGTCATACTGTCCGTCAAGTTGTGCTGGGGTAATAGCGTTAACGGGGCGTATCGTTTCCAACCCGCCGGTAATCTGAGCGCCCTGTGCGTTTAGCTCAACGACATGGGCATGGTAGGTGTCCAGCAACGTGACATCGTTGTTATCACCACTTATGAGTGCTCCAATGATGGTGCCCATGGCACCAGCCCCAGAGATTAATACACGGTCCATGCTTAGATTCTAGGGTTCGCTAATAGGGCCAATGGCCGTTGCCAAGGTGTTGTATAGCGCTGACAATCCTTTTAAAACTACTTCCTGCCCTATCTACGTGATGGCGTGCTCTTAAGTAGGCATGTGGCAAACCTTCTTCATTAAACCAAACCGCTAAGCCCTTAGCTTGGGTGATTTTCTCGCAGTAAATTCTCCCATCATCTGAAAGAGGGTCGCACTGGGCAGAGATAATGACAGTAGGTGGGATATTAGAAAAATCTCGATCCAGCAATGGCAAAAAGGTGGCGTCATTATCGTCGTGACTGCCGCCGCTGTAGGCTAGATAGTATTTTTGCATGTCGTCAACTGTCAACATAGGCGCGTTGGCATGTTCTACATAAGAACCTTCATCGGTATTTAAACCAAGCGAGGGATAAATCAATACTTGGCCTACCGCTTGCTTAACTTCATTGCGTTGCGCGCCAACGAGTGCGCCGCATAAAGTTCCGCCGGCACTATCACCAGATAGAACGATGGGCACATCAACCGAGGCAGCTAAAAAATTAAATACCGCGGTAGCATCTTGAAAAGGCGCTGGATGCGGATTTTCTGGAGCAAGGCGATAGTCTACTGCTGTGACATCAAACCCCGTTTGATCACAGAGCTCTGCGCAAATATCATCATGTGTTTCGAGATTACCGACGATAAACCCACCGCCGTGGAAATAAAGCAGGTGAGCAGATGCTTCCCGTCCGTTAACCGAATAGGTACGAATAGGTACGTTGTAATATTTGTGCTGCACGGTTCGATCAACGCTGACGACTCCAGCGGGACGGGGTACAGCGAATACCTTGCGTACTTCGTTGTAGGCCAAGCGTTGCTCTTCTAACGATAAGCTAGCCATATTTTCAGGATAGCTAGTACTCGCTAGTTTAATGAACGCCCAAGTTTGCTCATCAAATAAATTAGCGTATTGTTCAGACTGACTTGTCATGGTTTACAGGCGGCAGAGTGTTATAAAACAAGGTTTGGTAGTCTACAATATTTCGCTTGTCATCCGTTATTCGTATTCGATACTATTCGTTTTATTAACACTATCATCGAGTGGAATGAGACAGGCATTGAATCAATCGAATTATCTGAATCATGGTATTGACTGGCCTATTAAGGCGTTTGAACCAGACCAAGCGGCAAACTTTTACCAACAGTTTGTTCGCTTGCAACAGCGATCAGTTGCTCTGCGAGGCAAACAAACGCATATCAAACCACATTTAATTTCTACTTGGCTAGATAGGGTGGTGCGTCATCCAGTGATTGTAAAAGCGGTAGAAGCTGCACTGGGCCCAGATATTGTGTTATGGACGAGTGATTTTGCTAATAAAGAGGCGGGTGCAGGCACGTATGTTCCCTGGCATCAAGATACGCCGTATTGGAATTTGTCAGATACTAATGTAGTGAGTGTATGGTTAGCCTTGACCAAATCTAAAAAGGCTAATGGCGCAATGCGTGTATTTCCTGCCACACATAACGTCGGGGCGTTAGGGCGAATTAATATCGATGGCGACCCACATGAGGCGTATAAGGACGGGACGCGCACTGCATCAGAAGGAAATATCTTTGCCTATGATCATATTATGGAGGAAGAAATTGATGAAACATTAGCTGTAGATGTCGAACTTGATCCAGGTCAGTTTTCTTTACACAACATTCAATTACTACATGGTGGCGGCCCGAATGAATCTGAGCACGATCGTGTAGGGTTTGTGATGCGCTTTATTTCAGCGAATACCTTCTGCAATACTGGCTTGGACTCAGTTACGCCGATTAGTGGCGATTGTGAACGCGATCATTTTGTACTTGAAAACTCACCTGATGCTGACTTTTCTGAGCAAGCTATGCAGAACCTACAAACCGCTTTGCAATACCCCAGCGGTTTCGGTGATCGTAAAGTGCAGTAGCTTATAGTTTGAGTGCTTGTTCAGGACTGCGTCGTCGTAGGGCCTTTACAAACTGTTGCATATGAAAGGCGGCGTGGGCTTTTTCATACAGATAATTCTTGCCCTCTGGACAAGCAGTTCTAGCTTGACAACCACGTTGGTGACATTGGGCGCTAGGCGTGTTATCTAAATACTGGAAGCAGGCTTCTAAATCGTAATTATCTT
This sequence comes from Candidatus Poriferihabitaceae bacterium, assembly GCA_965237995.1. Lineage (GTDB taxonomy): Bacteria > Pseudomonadota > Gammaproteobacteria > Arenicellales > Poriferihabitantaceae > JAAELZ01. The sequence goes on along the minus strand of CBDEGO010000004.1, from coordinate 153,696 downwards.
CGGTAAACGCGTTTACCGGGCAGGCACTTAGGCACGCTTGGCTTGAACAGGTGTCGCAAGCATGGCGTTCGGTCAGATTGGTTAACAAAGCGCGGTCTGATTTGCAGGAAATAGCACTGTTGGGCAGCGCAATCGCGAATCGGTAAGCGTGCCATAAGCCGTATTCGGGGTGAATTAGCATACCAATTTCAGAAGAGGCTAAAGCTTCGGTTTTCTTGGCCCATTGCAAGAAAGGTTGAAAAGGTGGGCCACCAAAAGGGAAATGAGCATTGCCAGCAAACTGTTCAGCCAGTTGGTGGCCAATGCGTTCACTCCATCGGTTAAGTGGGTCATCTTTTTCGTCATGATATTCTGTTGAGGTAGAAAAATGTGCCCAAAGTGAAGACCCTGCATTGCCAAATAAAACAAGAGCCGAGGCGGGTTGATCATTGCCTAAGTTGGGAACGCTATCGCTAGCGGTTATTTCAAACCCTCCACGGTACACCAACCCTTCTAGGCTGGCAGCATTTATCAATGATTGTAAGGACACAGTACGTGAGACTTAAATTACCCGAGCGGTAGAGTTTATAGCATCCGTTTTAAAGTGTCTTTTTTATCTATAAAATGATGTTTTAACGCGCCTGCGATGTGTAAAAACACAACTGCAATTGTCGCGTATGCGATGTAGTAATGGATGTTGATCGCTTGCTCTCGGAGCGCGGCGCTGACCTGTGCAATGGCAGGTACGCTAAACCAATTAAACACGTCAATCGCATCACCTGCTGAGCTTGAGATCAAATACCCTGATAGCGGTAAAACCGTCATCGACAGTAGTAAGAAGTGATGCGCTATTTTTGATGCTACTTTTTCGAACGTATTTAATGACGAGTCGGCTTTGGGATAAGAGGTAATCAAGCGCCAAGCAAATTTTACCAGTACGATAAGACCCACTATGATGCCGAGTGATTTATGCCATGTTAGAGATCGATGATACCAAGGGTGGTAATAGCCTAGATCGACCATAATCCACCCGATTGCTAATAAGGCAATCATCAATAAAGTGATGACCCAATGCAGCCATTTGCTGATTGGGTCATAACTGTGTAGTACGTGCCTTTCTTGCATGGCTAAGCGCTGCGGCAGCAAACTCTAGTTACGAATGCCCTCTATAGATAAAGTCATTTCCATACTTGCGCTTGCTGGCCCTAAATTGTAATCAATGCCATAGTCTGACCGCAGAAGGTCTAATGTGCCAGTAAAACCAACACGATAGCCACCCCATGGATCTGGGCCTTCACCTACTTTAGTGACTTCAAAGGTCACAGGTTTGGTCATACCGCGAATGGTTAAGTCGCCACTGATTACTCCGCCGGTTTCATTAGCTACAAAGCGGGTGCTGGAGAACGTAGCCGTCGGGTACTTTTCGACTTCAAGAAAATCACCACCGCGTAAATGTTTGTCTCGTTCAGCGTGGTTAGTGTCAATGGATGCTGTATCGACTTCAATATTGATACTTGCTGTATCGGCGTTATCAGCGTCGTAATCCATACTGCCACTAACCGTGTTGAACCCTCCATGCATCCAACTCGTTCCGAGGTGTTGAATCTTAAACGTTACAAACGTATGAGTTGGGTCGATGGTGTATTGCGCTGACTGTACTGGGGCTGCAACAAGTGCCGATAACGCGGCGGCTGATAGGAGTTGTTTAATCATGGGTGTAAATGCTTAATAAAGTTCTTATAATTTGGCTAGTGTGATTCGCTCATTGCTGGTGAGGCTATTAACAAAAACCGACGTAAAATATAGACCGATAAATTGTTTCAGTAGTTCCCCTAATTCTTCTTAATTTTAGATAATTTGAGATTATCTCAATCGCGATTAACGCGATGCTAAGTATTGGCGAGCGCTTAGGATTCAGTTAATCTACACGGCGAATTTTTAATTATCAAAGAGAGTTAATTATGAGCATAAGCAGACATCACAGCAATCATCGTATGAGCCAAATGGTTATTCATGGTGATACCATCTATTTGGCTGGCCAAGTGGCGGATACGCGCAGTGCGGACGTTAAAACCCAAACTGAGGAGGTATTAGCAAAAGTTGATGCTTTGTTAACGGAAGCGGGTACGGATAAAGGCAACATTTTATCAGCGACAATATGGGTATCTAATATGGGGCATTTTGCCCAGATGAACGAAGTTTGGGATGCGTGGGTTTCACAAGGTAACCAACCCGCTCGCGCCTGTGTCGAGTCTCGGTTGGCGTCACCTGATTTGCTGGTTGAAGTAGGCATTACCGCTGCTAAGTAGATATATATTACGTAGGCTCTTTGCTGTTTAGCAAAGAGCCTTGATCAATATTTACAGTAAGTTGATCAAAGGGAATGTCGATATTTTCTTGCTCGAATGCTATCTTGACTCGCGCCAGAAACTCTCTTCCAATCTCCCATTGGCTTCCGGGCAGGGTTTTTAGCCGGCCTTTGATAGCAATGGCAGAGGAGTCTAGCCGTTGCACACCAAATATTTCTACAGGGCTAGTTATTAATCGGCTGTATCGATGATGCTCGCGCATTTCCTTACCTAAGGCATGCAGCACTTTTTTGGCATTATCTATATCCGTTTTATATCCAACTCCAATCTCGAACACGTAAGCAGACCAGTCTTTGGTCAAATTACTTAAGGAAGTGATCGTTCCGTTCGGGAAAATATGTACGCTGCCTGTGATGTCGCGTAAGATAGTGGTGCGAAATTTAATGCGCTCCACCGTACCGCTGGTGCCATTGATGGTGGCGACGTCACCAACACGAATTTGATCCTCTACGATCATAAAGAAGCCCGCTATTACGTCGCGCACTAAGGCTTGTGCGCCAAAACCTAGCGCGATACCAACAATTCCCGCACTGGCAAGTATGGGAGCGACGTCTACTCTTAATTCGCGAAGAATAATCAGCGTTGCAACACTCCAAATTAGCAGCAGCACTCCCTGACGGATAAGCCGGATTACCGTGTCTATACGCTTGTCAGTCTCACTTAAAGGGTCGCCTTCGATGTGTTGCTTTTGAAAAAAATGTTCGGACTGGCTAATTGCTCTGTAAACAATTTTGGACAGTATCCATGTGAATATCAGAATGCCGAATATCTTTAAGGCAGGGGCATGCAGAGACGTCCAGTCTATTTTTTGTAATGATTCAATTACTGGGTCCATATGAATTTGATCGTGAATTTATTTGTAGAGTCGTAAACCGAAAGTTAACAGTACACTAGATACCGCGCAAATGCTTGATAGGGTAAGAAATATTTGATCGAAGTGAAACCCTGCATCTAACATGGTTCCAATGGTTATTGGCCCAAGTGCACTTGCGAATACGTTAAATGCGGTAATAGTAGACTTGATGCCGCCCAAATATTTAGGCCCGTATAATTCTGCCCACAATGCGGGGGTGGCAGTAAAATACAAACCAATATTAATGCCGAGTAATATCATGTACGGCAGCACCCAAAAAGAATGATCACCAGGGATTAACACCAGCATGGCGGCAATTAGCGGTAGTAAATAGTACGGCATCACGCGAACCGCAGTGTATTTATCTATGATTGGGCCTGCCAAGAATGAAGTCGCAATGGTGACTAAGGCATAGACCCAATAGTTGCCGGTCATCCATAGGGCAGACCAGCCCTTCGATTCTGCAATGCTCAAATGGTAAAAGAATAAGGCGGTGGCGATGTAAGAAGGGATAAGGACAGCAAATAAGACCAAATAGAAGCGGCCTTCTCGTAGCATCTGTTGCCGGGTTTTACTGATTTGCGTTGATTGGGATTGGGTTTCATCGCGCTCTACTCTGCGCAATTCTTCGTCATGAGCAATATGCCGAGCTTCTTGTCCCTTCAGTGTCCATAAAATGACGGGGATAAATAGTAAAACCCAAAGTGCAGTGAGTTGGTAACTAAAGCGCCAGCCGAACAAGGTTATTGCCAATACCGCGCCGACCGGAAGTATGGCTTCTCCAAAGGAAAACCCCATCGAGGCCAAGGCCAAAGACTTGCCTCGATTGTTTCCCATATAGCGAGCCAGTGATGTTTGCGCTGCATGACTAGTTAAACCCTGTCCAAACTGACGTAGGAGGAATATGGTTATCAGCAGCACAATTGCACTAGAAGTAAAACTCATTGCTATACACGCGACAACAAGGCCAATTAATGCGGCGAGTACGTAAGTTTTAAGTTTAACGCTGTCGATTAGTTGGCCAGTCCATGGCAACAACGCAGCGCTGGCTAGCGTCCCGATCATATAAATGGTGCTCCAGCGAGTGTGGCTTAAGCCAAATGTGTCTTGAATCTGTGGTCCAAAAACCCCGATGTAGTACGTTTGCCCTGCGCTAGAAAGAAACATCATCAAAAAACCAAAGGCTAAAAAGCGACCATTGCTTTGCAACAATTGGATGTAGTCTGAAATAATGGCGGGCATTTTGCTATGGGCTAGTGTCTTACTGATTTTGAGCGGATTCTACTCTCAATTTACCGATGGATGGGAGGCTAATTACCCTTACTTAGTCTAGCCATTCTGGTAAAAACACCGATTGATCACGACGATCAGCTTGGGATATAGTTAGTGCAAATTTTAGGGCTATGTTTGTGAGTATGAGTAACTATAAACAACAGTATCAAGCTGACGGTTATCTCACGGCTATTCGATTATTGTCAGCACAAGAGGCGGGCAATCAACGTACTATTTTGGAACAGGCAGAAGCGCAAGTCGGGCCATTGCACTATAAAACAAAGATACATACTTTGCTTAGGTCGCCTTTTGAGGTGGCAACACGACCCGAGGTATTAGATATTATTGAAGAACTGATCGGCCCAGATATAATGCTTTATAACGCGACCTACATCATCAAGGAAGCTCACTCTCAGGCGCATGTTAGCTGGCACCAAGACCTAACTTATTGGGGCTTTGATCAAGATGACCAAGTTTCCATGTGGTTAGCATTGTCACCTGCAACTGAGTTGAGTGGTTGCATGAAGATGTTGCCCGGCAGCCATATGCATGGGGAGCAACAGCATCACTTTACCGAAGATACTTCTAATGTCTTGCTCAGTGGTCAAACCATTAAAAATGTAGATGAAACCAAAGCAGTTGTTTGTGATTTAGCGCCGGGCGAAGCCTCGTTTCATCATGGTTGGACAATGCATACGTCTCTGCCGAATCGTAGTGATGACAGGCGAATTGGCTTGAATGTGCAGTTTATCGCACCGCATGTTAAGCAGGTAAAAGGGCAAATAGACGGGGCAGTATTGGTGCGAGGGGAAGATCATTACCATCATTTCGAAACCGATACAGTGGCGATGTCTGATCTATCTCCAGAGGCCATTGTTTATCAACAACAGCTGGAGCAACGCTATATCGAGATTGCTGGCACGGGGAATTAACGTTTACTAGAGCTGCTTGCTTGATGATGTTGATCAATTAGCAAACTTTGGCATCTGAAAATATCTCAAAGTTTAATCTGTTCTATTTTTTGATTTCTGCGGTAAATTTTATAGAGGTTGGATTAATGAGGCTAAACTAAGCGATGCGCTTTGGTAGGGCTTCTTTCAAAGATGCGTTCATTTCATCTAAAAGCGTCTCCGTTGTATCCCAGTCTATACATGCATCTGTAATTGAAACTCCATATTTCAGCGCGTTTAAGTCGGAACCTAAAGACTGGTTTCCTGCTTTGAGATGGCTTTCTAACATGATACCAACGATTGAGCGATTACCGTCACGAATTTGCTGTTGTACATTTTTGGCTACCAATACTTGCAAATCGTGATTTTTATGCGAATTAGCATGGCTGCAATCAACGATTAGGTTGCTTGGTAAGCCTGCCTTTTCTAGCGCTTGTTCTGCTAGCGCGATGTTAACGGAATCGTAGTTTGGTTCACTGCCGCCGCGTAAGATAACGTGCCCGTAGGCGTTGCCGCGAGTGGTAATGACGGCGGTATTGCCTTGTTCATTTATACCTAAAAAGCGGTGGGGCGAGGCAGCCGATTGCATGGCATTGATTGCGACGCCTAAGCTGCCATTGGTACCGTTCTTGAAGCCTATTGGGGTGGACAAACCGCTGGCGATTTCACGATGTGTTTGCGATTCAGTAGTGCGCGCGCCGATGGCAGACCAAGAGAATAAATCCGCTAAGTATTGTGGGCTGATCGGGTCTAGCGCTTCCGTGCCAGTTGGTAAGCCAATTTCCGCTAACCAGTGAAGTAATGCACGAGCAGTCTTTAGGCCATGCTCTAAATCAAACGAGTCATCTAAATGAGGGTCGTTGATGAGGCCTTTCCAGCCTACGGTGGTTCGCGGTTTTTCAAAATACACGCGCATCACAATGCATAAAGTGTCGGCGTAACGTTCCTGTAGAGCTTTTAGCTTTGTCGCATATTCCTTCGCAGCCTTGATGTCATGAATAGAGCATGGACCGGTAACCACTAATAAGCGGTGATCAGTGCGATCTAAAATGGCTTCTATTTCGCGTCTACCTTTGTCGACTGTGGCGCTGACATTGTCAGTGCGAGGGTGCAATGTACGAAGTTCTGCAGGTGACATTAATATGTCTGCCGACACGATATTTACGTTATTGAGTTGTGATCTCATAGTTGTTTGTTGGTTATCGAAGCATAGCTGCTTGCCCGCACATGGCTAGGCCAAGTCGTTCCATTTCTTCCCATATGTTTTTATTTTGAATGGTTCGTTGTCCCTTGATCATTTGGTCCAAACTGGCAGTCTTACTGTGGATGCGCTTCCAACCGATTGCGCTCACTCGGCTGAGCGCCTTGTGTGTTAGATTGGTGCGGCTGGACCAAATGCCGAGGCGTTGAAATAACGGTTGAATATTACGGCCTGTCGCTTTGGCCTCAGACAAAATGACTAACTTCCTGGTTTCCCTCGAAAGCGCACCTAGCAATAAAATAGGTTCGAGCTTCTCGCCCTCCAAGCTAATAAGAATACGACTTGCTCTAGCTGCATCCCCTTCAAGACACGCATCGACAAAAGCAAAAGAGGTGAAGCGCGCTTGGTCGGAGATTAAGCTCTCAACCAGCTCTGCACTTAGAGAGCCGTCGTGCTTGCATAAACTGAGAAAATTTACTTGTTGTGCGGCGGCCAATAGATTGCCTTCAACATAATGGGCAATTAATGTGGCGACACCAGGCTCAGCGTTTAATTTAAGTTGTTTCAATCGCTGGTCAATCCAGCGTGGTAAATCTTGCTTTTGAATTTTGCTGGCTTCTACGCTTGCACCGACTTTATCTAGTGCCTTAAACCATTTGCTGTTTTGCGCCGCCTTTTCAATCTGCCCGCTGATCAATATCAGTATCGTGTCTTTATGGCTATTTTCAGCAAACTCAATAAGTGCTTTGGCGCCTTTGTCGCCGGGTTTGCTGTTAGGCATACGCAGTTCAATAACTTTTTGCGACGAAAATAAAGACAAAGATTGGTTGGCACTTAATAATTCGTCCCAATTAAAGCCTGTTTCCACATGCATTTTCTGGCGTTCAATGTAGCCCTGTGTTTGATAAAGTGCGCGTAATTGAGTCAGAGCTTCTTCGATGATTAATGGCTCGGCGCCAAATAAGTGGTAAACACTTTGTAGTTCACCCTGATTTGGGCTCGCTAGTTGATAGGGGGACAGCTTCATGCTGGAAAGATACTCGCGCCCCTAGCGTTAGCAGGGGCGACTATGCCGAGGACTACTTGATTTTGCTTAATCGGCGAAGCAGACGTCTGGCTACTTCTTTTTGCATGTCTTCCTTTAAGAATTTTTCCTCGCGCTCCGCAACCAATATTTGTGCGGCATCAAACGTGAAAGTGCGCGACTCGAAGATGCGTTGCTCTTGTAAAATCTCAGCTTCAGGGTCTAGCATTAAATAGTTTACTTCGTACTCCAAGTCGTAAGAGGTGGCTTGCCCGGCGCTATTTGTCGCATTGATGGTGCGTTCGTACTGTGCGTCATTTAGGTCTAAAACTGCAACAGCTTCGTCAGAGTCCGCGATTATAATGTCACTAAAACGCAAGCCTTTCTCGATCTCAGCTATGAGTTCAAGATCATCTCCATCTATGTACATTGTTCTTAAGTTTTCAGGCACCGCAATTTTCCCTCTCAGATGAAACCCGCAACCTGAAGTGATTAGGGTGACAGCAACAAGGCTTAGTAAAGTGGAGCGGCGGGCAGTTGAGAAAAGTGCGTTGAACATAGTGTCTTTTATGAGCGTGAGTTCGAGATCAATTAGGTTGATTATACCTACCTGAGCTTAATCGGCATTAATATTTTGAATGAGAATATCATGTAATTATAGTTGCACAAAATATTTGTGCTCAATTGCGTAGATCAACTCGCCACGATATTGACTAATCTGCCGGGCACTACAATAATTTTTCGTAGTGTGGCGCCTTCCATATTGCGAATGACTGCTTCTTGTTCGAGGGCGGATTTTTCTATAGCGGCGGTATCTGAATTGGCGGCAACTTGAATTTCAGCTCGTTTTTTACCGTTAACCTGCACGACTAATGTAAGAGTGTCTTGCACCAGAGCGCTGTTGTCAACAATCGGCCATTTTGCATCGATTAGTTCTTCGCTTTGTTCTAGTGTTTGCCAGAGAACATGGGTGATGTGTGGTGTGACCGGAGCAAGGATTTTGATGATCGCGATAACGGCTTCTAGACTGGCTGCTGCTTCGTCGTTTGAGCTTTCAGGGCTCGCCTTATCCAGAGCATTTAATAGTTCCATAGTGCCAGCAACAACGGTATTGAACTGATGGCGATCATAGTCTTTGGTCGCTTTTTGCAACATAGAATGGGTTGCCATTCGCAGTGTTTTGGCGCTCTCTTCGGTCACTGATTCGGCTAAATTATTATCATTTAGCCGACTTTGCGCAGCGATTAGTGCGACTGCATATTGATTGACGAAGCGCCATAAGCGAGATAAGAATCGATGCGCGCCGGCGACGGCATCACCATTCCACTCTAATGACTGTTCGGGCGGCGCAGCAAACATCATAAACAAGCGCACTGTGTCGGTGCCGTACTGATCGATCATGGATTGTGGGTCGACTGTATTACCCTTGGATTTCGACATTTTTGTGCCGTCTTTTAACACCATGCCTTGGGTTAACAATCGAGTGAAGGGCTCGTCTGAATCAATAAGACCTTCGTCACGCATTAGTTTGTGAAAAAAGCGGGCATAGAGTAAGTGCAATACCGCGTGTTCGATACCGCCTATATATTGGTCAACGGGCAGCCAGTAATTCGCGCGTTCGTCTAACATTGCGCTATCACTTCCTGGGCAACAGTAGCGCGCGAAGTACCAAGAAGACTCAAAAAAGGTATCAAAGGTATCGGTCTCGCGTTGGCCTGCGGCCCCTGTGTTAGGGACTTGGGTGTTAATAAATGTAGGGTCTTCTTTGATAGGGGAGTTAACGCCAGAAAATGCAACATCTTCAGGCAGGCTCACAGGCAGGTCTTCGACTGGTACAACGTGTAAGCCTTGTTGCTGATCATAAATAATTGGAATGGGGCAGCCCCAATAGCGTTGTCTTGATACGCCCCAGTCACGTAGGCGGTAGTTTACTTTGCGCGTGCCTATCTGTTTGCTTTCAAAGTAGCTGCAAATTGATTCAAAAGCTTGTTCGAAATTGAGGCCGTCATAGTCGCCAGAATTGATACATAACCCTTTTTCTACCATCGCACTCTTGTCGTAATCGTGTTCGGCTTGATCAGTTTGTTCAATAACGGCTTTGACTTCAAGCCCATGTTTTTGGGCAAACTCCCAGTCGCGTTGGTCATGCGCAGGCACGGCCATCACGGCTCCAGTGCCATAGCCCATCAAAACAAAGTTAGCAACCCAAATGGGGACGGCTTCACCGGTGAGTGGATGAATGGCGTGCATACCTAATGGCACGCCCTTTTTCTCCATTTTTTCTAGATCAGCTTCAGCGGTTTTAACCGACTTACATTCTTCTACAAAGCTTGCAACTGTCGGGTTGGTTTTTGCGGCTTTTAGCGCGAGTGGGTGTTCGGCTGCTACAGAGATAAAAGTGATCCCCATTAATGTATCAGGTCGCGTGGTATAAACGCCCAGTGAGTCGTCGCCTGGTAATTCAAAACTAAACTCTAAGCCTTCGGATCGCCCGATCCAATTACGTTGCATGGTGCGCACGGCATCTGGCCAACCGTCTAGGCCGTCGATGTCGTCTAGTAATTCTTGCGCATATTTTGTGATGGCGATAAACCATTGAGGTATCTTTTTACGTTCAACCAAAGCACCAGAACGCCAACCGCGGCCATCAACTACTTGTTCATTGGCAAGTACAGTTTGTTCTTCTGGGTCCCAGTTGACTTCGGCCATTTTTTTGTAAGCTAAACCTTTCTCAACAAGTTTGGTGAAAAACCATTGTTCCCATTTATAGTATTCTGGCGTGCAGGTTGCTAGTTCACGGCTCCAGTCGTAAGCAAAACCCAAACGTTTGAGTTGCTTTTTCATGTAATCGATATTTTCGTAGGTCCATTTAGCGGGGGGCATTTTATGTTTGATCGCTGCATTCTCAGCCGGTAAGCCAAACGCATCCCAGCCCATCGGTTGCAGCACGTTTTTACCAAGCATCCGCTGGTAGCGACTGATCACGTCACCAATGGTATAGTTTCGAACATGACCCATATGTAACTGCCCAGATGGGTAGGGCAACATCGATAAACAATAGTATTTTTCTTTGGTGCTGTCTTCTGTCACTTTGAAGCTTTCGTTGTCGTCCCAATATTGTTGGACTTGTGCTTCAATAGACGAAAAATTGTAATCTTGTACCATGGGCTAGGTGTTGAATTCAAACAGCGAGCGATTTTAACGTACTCTTACGTTGTGCAGGAGAGGCTTTGGCAAATTTGCTGCCTTCGGTTAGTTAACATCGCCGCGACAAAGGCTGATGTGTTGGCCTTAGGTTTTTTTGAAATTGACTAAGTGGATAGAAGCCTATCCAAACAGCTATAATGTTAGTAGTATATTTGTAAGTCTTTAGTCGTATTTGCATGCGAAGGCTTGATTGATACTCTATAGGACTATTAAAAGTGCGCTGGCTTAGCTCAACCTTAACAATGTTCAACTTAGGTGCTTGCTTGCGAAATTTTTACTGAAATCAAATGAATAAAATACAACTTCTTGCCCGTACATTGGCGGTATTGCTTTGCTTTTTGTCACCGATAAGCATAGGTCAAACCGACTTGTTGGTTGGGCAATCGACAGCTCTTTGTCCAGTTTCTCAAAGTGAAACCGCTGAAGAGGGTGTTGAAACTGCACCAGAAACTGCTGGTGAAGAGGAAGATGAAGAGCCAGACTGCGACTAGATCTCGCGCTGGTATCGTAGTAATTTATCCATTTTATCTATTTCATAAAACCAAAGAGGAGGAAACTAAAGATGCTTTTAAAAAGTAAAACGTTGTTAGGCTTATCGTTTGCAGCTTTATTCGCTACATCGACTACAGTTAGTGCAGAAGCTAAGCCAGTTGGCATAGGTTCAGGAGATCAAATGAGTGTTGATTTCACGGTGGATGGTCAAAAAATGAGCATTAGCCGTAACCAAGATAACGCCAATATTGTTGATGAGAAATTTAATAAAACGTCAAGAGCGTGCCCTCCATTTTGTATTCAACCCGCTGTACTAGCGCCAGGAGTTGAGACGATTGCAGAGCTAGAGATGTTAGATTTCATTCAGGCTATGCACAATGGTGAAGATGTAATCGTTCAAGATTCTCGAACTCCGGAGTGGCATGCGCGTGGACACATTCCGGGTACGGTTAGTATTCCTTGGACGCAGTTAGCGACAAAAGCGGGTGCTTCTCCGATCGATGTGGCAGAAATTATGGCTGAGCAGTTCGGAGTTGAGGAAACAGAGGGCCTATTTAATTTTTCCAACGCAAAGACCCTAGTGATGTACTGTAACGGTATGTGGTGTGGTCAGTCGCCTGCTTCAATTAAGACTTTATTGAGCTTTGGGTATCCAGCGCACAAGATAAAATGGTATCGCGGTGGTATGCAAGATTGGGAAATCTTAGGTTTGAGTGTTCACGTTCCTTAAACGTTAACTTAGGTGGTTTGAAAACGCTAAGAGCCACTCATTTGTGGCTCTTTCGCGTTTTGTCGTTGGTCATTTTGCTCTATTCATGTAATAAATCGCGGTGTTGAAGCTGCGCATTCACCCCTTTATCCCTAAAATAATTGGATAGCTGACTGGCGGTAAATACTGAGCGGTGTCGACCTCCAGTGCAGCCAATCGCAATCGTTAGATAGTTTCTGTTGTCGGCTTGAAATCGAGCTAGCCACTTATCGATAAATGCGGCAATGTCAGCGACCATTTCTTTTGCATCGCTACTTTGGCCTAAGAAGCTGATTACGCCCTCATCTAAACCGCTTAAATGGCGAATTGACTCGTCCCAATAGGGGTTTGGCAAACATCTTACGTCGAATACAAAGTCCGCTTCGCGCGGCACGCCATGCTTGAACCCAAAAGACTCAAATAATAACAAGGCCCCTTTAGATTGCTCGCCTGCAATGAGGCGTATAATCTCGCGTAATTCGTGCGGCGTGCGCCCCGTTGTATCAATAATTCGGTCAGCACTTTGTTTGATCGGATTTAGTAATTCGATCTCTCGTTCAATGCCTTCTCGCAAAGTAGTTTGCTCGGAAGTGAGTGGGTGAGCACGACGCGTTTCGCTATAGCGTCTTAGTAATTCGTTAGTGCTGGTTTCTACAAATATAAGCTCGTAGTTAACACCCTGTTCTTTCAAATAGGCTAGATTTTTCTGTGTAGATAGCCCGAAGCCTAAATTACGAGAATCAATACTCACGGCCGCTATCTGATTGTGCGATTCAAAATGAGCTAATTGAGATGAAAACGCAGGTAATAGCGCCAATGGCAAGTTGTCGATACAGTAATAGCCAATGTCTTCAAGCGATTGCAGCGCGATACTCTTGCCGGAGCCAGAGAGACCGCTAATAATAAGAATTTTGGGTGTCGACTGCATAGTCAATGAAGGTAGATACAAATGGGCGAACTGAATAATTCAGCCTGCCCATTCATTGAGGTAAGTTTAATCTTGCTCGGTTTTTAAAGTAGCGCCCATCGCTTGCCGATGATTAGTTAATTTTTCCTTATGCTTTAACACTTGCCGGTCTAGTTTTTGAATCATTGAATCGATCGCAGCGTACATGTTTTCTGCCAAACCCGTGGCTTGAATTGAAGTTCCTTTAGTATGAATATTCGCCTCAGCCATATGGTCTTCTTTTTCTATATGAAGAACGACTTGTGCTTGGGTTAGGTGATCGAAATGGTGAACAATTTTTTCTAGTTTATCTTCCACGTACTGCTTTAATGACGCGGTAACTTCTAAATGTTGGCCACTGATTGCAATTTGCATATTGTTTTCTCCAAAGTAAGTGTAGTGGTATTCACTACGGGTTAGACAGATGCTTTCTCATCGAGGAAGCGGGGATATTAAGTTGTTCTCGGTACTTAGCAACGGTGCGTCGGGCCACGTTGATACCTTTGTCGTTTAAGGTTTTAGCTATTTGGTTGTCGGATATCGGCTTGCTAGCAGGTTCCTTCGCAATCATGTTCTTAATCTGCTGCTGTATGCCTACTGATGAACTAGACTCGCCATTTTGTTGAAGCAACGCGGCTGAAAAAAAGAATTTAAGCTCAGTAAGCCCATGTTTAGAAAGCATATATTTTCCGTTTACCGTTCTTGATATAGTAGAGATATGTAACCCTAATTGGTCTGCTACTTGCTTTAATGTGAGTGGCTTTAGGGCAATAGCGCCGTGCTCGAAATAATCCTGCTGTATACGGACTATTTCAGCAGCGACTCTTAACGTAGTTTGGTAACGATTTTCAACATGAGAAATTAAGACTTTGGCGCGTTGCACCTGATTTAGTAAGGGCGCCTTGGCCTTGTGGTTATTAACCTGCTCAATCCAAGTTTGCGTATAGCTAGATAGACTCAGTTGTGGCCTATTTTCATTATTTAGACTCGCAACCCACTGCCCGTTGTGATTACTCACCAGCACGTCAGCACTGATATAAATGGTCGTGGCCGATTGGATTTGTCTGCCTGGACTAGGGTCCAAAGTTTGAATTAAGTCAATAGACTTATGTAGATCTAATTCATTTGTACCTAGTTTTTTACACAAGCTAGATCGGTTGTTATTCGCCAATAAGTCCAAATGCTTCGAGACAATGGTTTTAGCGTGGCTAACTTCAATTCGTTGGGGGTCAAAACTGCCCAATTGAATTAAAAGGCATTCGCTCAAACTCCGACAGCCCACGCCACTAGGTTCTAAATCTTGCAATTGGCTCAGGGCTAACTCTAACTCCTTTAAGTTTAGTGTTCCATCATAGTCAGCAAACTGTTGAATTTCTTCAAAGGTAGAGCCTAGGTAGCCGTTGTCTTCGATACAGTCAATTAATAAGGCAAGTACGTAATGTTCCCTTTCGCTCAACGGCGTACCATGAGCTTGCTCGTGTAAGTAAGTTTGTAATGAGGGACTGGCGGTACTGATGGATTCGATATCACGTGTTTTCTGTGAGTAACTATCTTGCATCTGGCCGAGCACACGGCCGTGATAAATACTTGAGGTGACTTGCCCATCTTGAGCGTATTGAGGCACATCTAACGCGATATCGCGATTGGGCTGACTATCTAATATCCCTTCGGTTTGATTGTGCTCAGCGTTAATTGAGGGCAATTCTTCAGCAATATCGAGTTGCTCAAGAAAAGGGTTTACATCCAGCTCTTGCTGAATTTCTTGCGCGAGGGCAGTCGAATTAAGTTGTAGGATTTTGACCGCTTGTTGCTGTTGCGGCGTAAAGGAGGTGGTTTGCTTAAGAGTTGACTGGAAGCGTTGCTTCATTTCAACCTGCGTTATAAACAGAGCTCATGCTGATCATTTTATACCACCGATAGAGGCAAAACGAAAGCAATTATTGTCTGCGCGTAATATGTTACAGTTTTTGAATGAGGGATATATTTACAATCGGAAGTCATCGCCTAAATAGGCCGAGCGAGCACGTTCATCGTCTAATATATCTTGAGGTGTACCGCCCACCAATACTTTGCCATCGGTTAAAATATAGGCCCGATTACAAATCCCCAGTGTTTCGCGAACGTTATGGTCAGTGATCAATACACCAATTCCGCGGCGTTGCAGCATTCCAATTACGCGCTGAATATCTTTGACAGATAAAGGGTCAATGCCCGCAAAAGGCTCGTCAAGTAAAATGAAAGCAGGCTCTAATGATACAGCTCGAGCAATTTCAACGCGGCGACGTTCTCCGCCTGATAATGTCACTCCCATTGCATGCTGTTTATGCTCTACGCCAAACTCCTTAAGCATGGTCATCGCATACTTTTTTCGCGATTCAGTATTGCCCTTGTTGGTCGCCTCTAAAACGGCAAGTATATTTTCTTCAACAGTCAGTCGTCTGAAAATAGAAGGCTCTTGAGGCAGATAACCAATGCCTAATCGAGCACGATCATGCATGGCAAGGCCTCCAATGGGCGTGTTGTCTAGTAATACTTGGCCAGCATTATGACGTATCAAGCCAATCATCATATTGAAGCTGGTAGTTTTGCCTGCACCGTTAGGTCCGAGTAGACCAACCACTTCTCCGCTGCTTACCTTCAGGCTTACACCATCAACGATAGTTTTACCGCGAATTTTCTTGACTAAATCTTTACCTTGAAGCGTACTTTTTTTTCGCGGCTTTGCAGCCGCGGGCGCTTGTGCTTGTTCTGCCATTATTCCTTTTTCTTTTTACGAGGAGGAATAACTAGACGTGGCCGTGGAGCTTCTTCATCGACTTTAGGCTTTTCGGTTTCCGCTGCATCATCCGTCTTCTTAGACTTATCAATCTTTTGGGTGGCCTTATCGTCAGGCTTTTTGCGCGGACCACTAGTCACTTTCACTTTTTCTGTGTTCAGATTGTAAGTGATCTTTTCACCCGTTATCTCATTGTTGTCCTGTGTTACCTTGGCTTTATTTTGTAGAATAATGAAGCCTTTTACGTCATCCAACTCAATTCGTAGTGCGGTACCCACGGTATCTGAATCTTCACCTTCTGGGCGTTGACTAAATCGGGCAGGGGTGCCACGTGCGACGGCACGCTCTAGGTCGCCATCGTTGAAATAGGCGACAATCTCATCTGCGGTCAGCTTGATTGATCCTTGGCGATAAACCACGCCACCGCGGTAGGTACGAACCCCAGTTTGAAAGTCTAAGTCAAATTCGTTGGCGTCAAGCGTTGCGGGTTGGTCTTGGTCTGAATCAAGCGCTAAGGCTGGAAAACTGATTAATAATCCAAGAGTGAGTGTTCGAAATAAAATTAGAAATGATTTAAACATAATAAGTGAATCGCTTTATTTGTTGTTTTCTTAGGGTTTTAATTTAATACGCATTCGCTTCGCTTTAGTTGCGCCGCCAAGCCCAGCGCCTTGGCTTTGTATTACTTTAACATTATCAGTCAATAGTATCTCAGTTCCGTCAGAAAATAACCAACCCGAATCAGCATAAATATGTATAGGGTTGCCGCCGCTTTCATATTGCGTAATATGCGGCCGGTCAACTAAAGCTTTGTTGTCTAGAGGGTAATGCACTAGCCTGTCCGCTTCAAGTTGATATTGCTTACCATCGGCATCGACTCCAAAAGAAGTAAAGTATTCGATGTAATAGTCTGGGTCGTTGCTGGCAATAGCCTCTTCATCGGGCGATTGCTTATCAAACAAAATAAATTGCATCCAAAGCGTTAGTATCACTAAGAAAGCGAGTATGCCGACCATGACTACATTATGCCGATCCATTTGCATCGCTATACCACCCCTGCGCGTAGCAAATCATGGGTGTTTAGCGCGCCCACTACTTGCTTGTTTTCATCCGTAACGAACACGCCATTGATGGCGTGTTTTCCTTCGATCGCATGCTCACGCATCACCTTGACTAATTCAGCAGCTAAAGTACCACTAGAAACCGTATAAGGTGAAGCCGTCATCACATCAGAGGCCAATGTGGTTTGTGCATTAATTGGGGCCGCTAAGCTTCTACGAATGTCGCCATCGGTAAAAATCCCTAGCAATCTATTTTGTTCGTCTACCACGCCGGCCATGCCCAATGACTTAGATGTCATTTCAACCAACAGTTCCTCAAAGGTGGCTTGTTCTCGCACCAACGGCAATGCGTCGCCAGTGTGCATTAAATCACTCACATAGAGTAGTAAGCGCTTACCCAGCATGCCGCCAGGATGGGTGCGGGCAAAGTCGTCGGCGCTAAATCCACGTGATTTTAAAATCGCAACAGCCAGTGCATCACCCATCGCTAAAGCGGCTGTAGTGCTTGCGGTTGGGGCTAAATTGTGCGGGCAAGCCTCGCGGTCAACTTCGATGTTTATATGAATATCCGCCGCTTTAGCTAATTCTGAACCTAGCTTGCCAGTGAGACAAATTAGACTTACCCCCATGCGCTTTACAATTGGTACGATGCTTAATATTTCCGGGGTGTTGCCAGAATTTGATAAAGCAATGACGCAGTCTTGCGGAGTGATCATGCCTAAGTCGCCGTGGCTGGCCTCGCCAGGGTGTACAAAAAATGCAGGGGTGCCGGTACTTGCTAAAGAGGCAGCAATTTTGCTGGAAATGTGTCCTGACTTACCCATGCCGATGACGACAACGCGCCCCGTACAAGATCGAATAGTTTCGCAAGCTTGATCGAATAGAGCCGAAGCTCCAGCATCATTAGACAGGCGATCTTTAAGCGCAATAAGCGCTTCAATTTCTATGTCTAAAACTTGCTGACCATCTTCGCTGTAAGGCATTTTCACAAGGGAATAAATTTAGGCGACGATTATAATGCAATTAAGCTGAACATGGCGTTTTTGCCTTACGTATGTTTAACAAATACGATGCTTAACGGTAACGATCGCTTGTTTTACTTTGAAGTCGATTGCATTATTATCGCGGCACCACGTAAAGTGTGTTCAATTTTATCAATTTATAGGAATTATTATGCGTAACGTAAACAAATTATCTGCTCTTTTAGCTATTGCAACCACCCTAATGCTAGGTGGCTGTGCAACATCACAAAAGATCCAGGTTGTACAAGCGGGCGATCAAAATCTCAATTGTGCGCAGATTAAAGAAAAATTAGCAGAAGTAGACGCTGTCGAAGCAGACAATGATGAGAATAAAGGCGTAACAGGCACTAACGTAGCCGCAGCGTTATTTTTCTGGCCAGCGCTTGCATACACCTATATGGATGCGAAAGATGCAAAAGAGTTGGCAACTCAACGTAAGTCACATCTAACTGCCCTTTATAACGAAAAAAACTGTAGTTAGTTTCAGGCTATATATAGTTGTCAGTATCCACAGGGTTATTGAATACGCCAATCTTATATAGTTTCAGGCGATGTCCTTATGCAATGCGGGCGCGGATGGCAATTTATGCCGCTGGTCTGAAAGTAGAATTACGCGAAGTGGTGCTTAAAGATAAACCACCGCAGATGCTAGCCATTTCACCAAAGGCCACCGTTCCTGTGCTGCAGTATGCTGTTGACGGGGCAGAGCAAGTGCTCGAGCAAAGCGAAGATATTGTGTGGTGGGCGCTGCGGCAAAGTGACCCGCTTGGCTGGCTACCGTTAAAAGAGCTTGAAATAACCGTTGCACGCAACTGGATACAAAGTAATGACGGCGACTTTAAGCACTGGTTAGACCGCTATAAATATGCAGATCGTTTTCCGGAATGTTCGCCTGAAGCTTATCGTGATAAAGCAATGCGCTTTATCAGACAGCTAGAAGCAGCGCTCGAAAATACGGCGTTTTTAGCGGGCGATAAAATCACCTTGTCTGATATCTGCGTATTTCCCTTTGTTCGTCAATTTGCTCACGTCGATAAAAACTGGTTTGATTCCGCAGTTAGCGAAAAATTGCACAATTGGCTTAGCTATTTTTTGCAACACGAATCGTTTATTCCAATTATGGAAAAAAGGCCTAAATGGCAAGCTGGTGACAGGCCCACTTATTTATAGTGAATATATAAATGGGCTGCTTACAGTAAATATTGCTTTATTGCACGGGAATTAAAGGTAAACCCAGATCCTGGCCGTTCAGGGATCACCAGCTCTCCGTTACAGATTTGCATTTCTTCATTAAACAATTCAGTAAACCAAGGCATATGCTCAACGGAGATGCAGTTAGTTGCGCTGCCTGCGATGGCTAAACTGTGTTCGGTGAAGATGTGACTGGAGATAGGGATATCATAGCTAGCAGCCAGCGCGGCTACTTTTCTAAATTCGGTTAAACCACCCATGCGTTGTAAGTCAGGCATGAGTATGTCGCAAGCCTTGGCGTTTATCATATCGCGCATGCCAAAACGGGTGTATTCAGTTTCACCCGAGGCAATCGGTATATCTAATTTTGAACGTACTTCGGCATGGCCTGCATTAGGTCGTGGGCAGCGGTGGGTTCTTCCAACCAGCCAATATCTAATTCCTCCAGCGCGCGGCCAAGGCGAATAGCTTGCTTGGCATTGAGTGATTGATTGGCGTCGCTTAGGATTTCAATATCTGAACCGACGGCTTCACGCAGCTCAGTGGCGCGCTTTACGTCATCGCGCCAATCATCGCTGCCGACGCGTAACTTCATTGACTGTAAACCCTTGGTCTATAAATAACTGCGCTTCTGCGGTTAATTCGTCAATGCTTTGCGATAGCCATAAACCGCCGCTGGCGTAGGTCTTAATGCGTGTTCGACAGGCGCCAAATAGCCGATGTAAGGGCTTATTCAAGGCCTTGCCTTGTAAGTCCCATAGCGCCGTATCAATAGCGCTGAGCGCACCGATGGTCATGCCTTTTTGCCCTATTGGGTTGCACGATTGCCATATGCTCTGCCAAATACCTTCAATGAAATCGGCGTCTTGTCCTTCAACCAACGGCGCAAAGCTATGCACGATTTCGTCAAAGGCTTTAAGTCTCACCGCGTTAATGGTGAATAGATAAGCCTCTCCAACAAGGCCTTCGTCGCTAATGATGCTAACTAAAACACAACCCACTGAGTGGATGCTGTGGATCGCTGTGCCAATAGGTTTTTCAAGTGGTAGCTTGACCAGCTGTGTTTTTAGTTGCTTTATTTTCACGTTGACTAACGCCTAGTTTTTGTAGGAAGGGTCTTGTCGGTCGACGCGGCGTTTTAATGCGGGCCATTCATGCACGCCAGGTGAAAAGGCTTCGTATTGCTTACAAGACATTTCCCATAATGCAGGGTCTGCTGTTTCCAATTCAAGATTACTGCCAGCCGTGCTTAGGGCTACTTCGCATAAACGAATGAGATAGTACATGTTCATAAAGGCTTCGCCTGCGGTTTTGCCCACAGTTAAGAAACCGTGGTTACGCATCACCAAACATTTATTGTCGCCTAAGTTTTCTGCGATACGAAAGCGCTCATCTAAATCAACTGATAAGCCTTCCCAGTCGTGGTACCCCACTTTGCCGTAAAGCATCGATGAATCTTGCACCAAGTAGGGGATGCCTTCTTTAAAAGCACTGGCCGCAATGGCTGAGGGCGGGTGCGCGTGAAATACAAAATGGTTTTCAGGGTGGTTTAAGTGAATGGCGCTATGGATAACAAACCCCGCGGTATTTACATCCGGTGGGCCTTCTAGCACTTTGCCATGTTCATCAACTTTAATTAGGTTAGAGGCGCTAATTTCTTCATAAAGTAAGCCAAAGCGATGCATAAAAAAGCTGTGGTCAGAGCCCGGCACGCGGGCGGTAATATGGTTCCAAACGGTGTCATCCCAGCCCATCATTTGGGTAAGGCGAAACATGGCGGCAAGATCAACCCGCACATCCCATTCTTGTTGGCTGGCAGCGGCAGAATTTTTAAAATCTTCGGCAGATACTAAGGTGTCTTTTTTAGTCATGGCTTTATGTAGTAAGGTTGTTTAAGCGCGCAAATAAGTGTCGCAGTGTTCTTCTAAAATACGCACCGCCATCAGGTGGTTTGCATCTAAGCCAAATGCATCACAGGCTTGTTGATAGATGTCTGTAACCATATCGCACATCGGCAGTTTTATCTCTAAGGTTTGTGCAAGTTCAAGCGCGAGTTTCATGTCTTTTAAGGCGAGGCCCAGCGTGAATGAGGGGTCATAGTCGCCATTCAAAATAGGGGGGCCGTAGCGATCTGCTACATAACTGCGGCCCGTGCTGTTTTGAATAATACTCAGCATTTCGGCGGCGTTGACTCCCGCTTTTACGCCCAACATCATCGCTTCGGCCAGCGCGATGCTGTGTAAATAACACAGCACAACCTGAGAAATTTTAGCAGCATACCCTGCGCCAGATTGCCCCAGAAAACGAATGTCTTTAGCTATCAGGTCATAAACAGGTTTATGCTGCTTAAAGACCGCTTCATCACCTCCTACCATAATGGTTAGGGTGCCCGCTTTGGCGCCTTCGTCTCCACCAGAAACAGGTGAGTCAAGTAAGTGAATACCTTGAAGGCTAGCAGCCTCAGCCATTTTTTGACAGGTGGCTAAATTATTGGTGCTTAGTTCAATCCATGTACTGCCCCGTTTTGCGTTAGCAAACACTCCGTCTTGGTCAAAGGCAAACGATTCTATTTGCTTCGGGCCAGGTAAGGACGACATCACCACGTCAGCCTCGGCAATGGCCGTGCCTATCTGATCAATGGCTAGGCCACCTTGTTGCGTTAATGGCTTTATTTTGTTTGTGTCTAAATCGTACACACTCACTGAATGTTGCTTGTTAGCAATAATGTTTGCAGCCATTGGGCCGCCCATTACGCCAAGGCCAAAAAATGCGACTTTCATTGTGTTGTATGAACCATAGTAGATGTCCAGATTTAACCTCAGCTTGTTAAACAAGTAAAATGAATATAAGTGATAAGTCGTATCGTATTACTTCACCTTAACGGCTGTGTAGCAACGTTTGATGCAATAATAGATTTGATCGTTGGCCATTTACGGTTAGAAATTAAATAGACCGACTGATGACTTGTCGCAGGCCAGTAATAGCGGTGTTTAGTAATTCCAAGTTTAGTGGCTCTTCCTGATAAACCAAGTATAACGGTCGTTCAAAAACGGGGGCATCAGTGACTCTATGTAATACGCCCTGATCCAATAGTGATTGGACCATACTGGTGATGAAATACCCAGACCCGCCACGGTTCAAAATATGCTCAAGACCTACCGAGCCTAATCCTACTGACACTTTAATAGTGGGCGCATCAGGGAAAGCTAAGCTATATTGGCTTTTATAAGTGTCGCCCCAATCAACATAAATGTAACCCGGAGTTCGGTTGCTGTTGAGCGTTCGGGGTTCGGTCGACACCAGTACCACCTCTTCGGTAAGCAAGGGTTCTATTTTTACGCCGGGGCAGTGTTGAGGTTCATATAAAACCGCGAGTTCAAGAGTGCCATCACGCATCTGGCGCATGAGTGCTTCTGAGTATTCTGCGATGATGTGGGTGGCAACATCAGGCGCATCGGCTTCCATCCAGGCTAACCAGGGGTCGGCAATGTGCGACCAGTGGTTTAGCTGAATGCCCATGTTTACAATGGCCGTGAATTCTTCGGGCAGCGCCACTTCTTGTCTGGCCCTTTCCCAAGCCTGTACTACGCTTAGCGCGTGCGGGTGAAACCGTTGGCCACCAGCGGTGAGTTCAGTACCGCTTCTCTTGCGGACAAATAAAGTGCGGTTTAGTTGTTCCTCCAGCGCTTTAATGCGCGCGCTAACCGTTGATTGAGTGACATGCAATTTGTCTGCCGCGAGTTGAAAACTGCCAGTCGTCGAAATTTCTAGAAATGTTTTGATGTGGTCTATGTACATTCTAAGATGCGCTTAAATCGATATAGCTAATATTATCATCCATTAATATGCGTTTGATTGGATTAATGCTTGGTTCTACAATTTAGCGATTACTTCTTTGAATGTGATGTCCATGACTTACGCTCCTTCACTCGCACAGATGGTTGACCTAGACCGTTATCCAATCCATGAGTTAGATAACCCTATTACTCAGCAACTCATTAAAGAGTGCCGTAAAGAACTAGATAGCGTGGGTTGCGCGCTGATACCCAATTTTATGCGTCAAGAGTCATTAGGCCGCATGCAAGAAGAAGCAACCCGCTTAATGCCACAAACCTTTTGGTCGCAAGATAGACACAATCCTTATATGACCAAGGATGTGGACACATTGCCCGAAGATCATCCTCAGCGATTTTTTCAAGACCGCAGCAGTGGATTCATTAATTCAGATTTATTAGATCAACATTCAGACCTAAATACCATTTACCATAATGAAGTCATGACTCGTTTCGTGGGTGAATGTGTCGGTGTGTGGCCTATATATCAATGGGCGGATCCACTCGGCTGCAACCCTTATTCAATTATGGGAGACAACCAATATTTCCCGTGGCATTTTGATGGTAATGAATTCACCGTTAGTATTTTGGTGCAAGAAGCCGAAGAGGGTGGCACGTTTCAGTATGCGCCTGATATTCGGTCACCCGAGCAAGAAAATTTTGATGACGTGGGCAAGGTTCTACGAGGTGAGTCTGACAAACCCCATTCGCTTGACTTACGTGAAGGTGATTTGCAATTGTTTAAAGGGCGCTATTCCTTGCATCGAGTGACGCCAGTTAAAGGGGCCAAACAACGGATCATTGCCCTACCTACCTATGTGCTTGATCCAGTGACGGTTAATCGGCCAGAGCGAGCTAAACAGTTCTATGGCCGAGCGTTGCCGATTCATTACGAGCGTGAAGCCAGACGGCCTGACGCGTTGACGGATTAGATTAAGTTTAGGGGTTTAAAAGTGCATCCTGATCAAGCAGTGTTAAGCGAAACATGGAGTGATTTAAGCCAGTTTCGAGAGTTGCCGCAAATTAACCTCGAGCGGCTACGGCAATATCGGTTCGACCGCATACGGCAGCAACTACGCATTCAAAATGTGGCTATGTGTGTTTTAGTTAATCCGATTTGTCTGCGTTACGCAGTGGACTATCGCAACTACGCTTTATTTCAATCACATATTCCCTCAACGTATTTGTTTATATCGCAAGATGGCCCTACCATTTTACATGGTGCATATGGTACGGATATGTCTGACCACGTTGATAGTGTGGTTGAGGGCAGGCCGCTTTCGTTCTTTGATGGCGGGCAAAGCCTTGCAGAAGGAGCAAATTTATTGGTGGGCGATATCAAACATTATCTGTCTGACTTAGGTACAGACAATCGGCGAGTCGCTGTTGAGTACGTGAATCCGAGTTTGACTCAAGCACTGGAAGCGCAGGGACTAGAAGTGACCGATGGTGTGCAGGTCTCAGAAGCTGCGCGGCTGATAAAGTCGCCGGACGAAATCGACTGTATGCGCTGGGCCGTGGCGGTGGCGGAACACGGCATCGCCAAGATGAAACAAGTGCTGAGGCCAGGCGTTTCCGAATTGCAACTGTGGGGTATTATTAATTATGCCAATCTAGCCAACAATGGAGACTGGCACGATGGTCGCATGTTGGCTTCTGGCTCACGCATTAATCCATGGCTGCAAGAAGCCTCACCTCGCAAAGTGAAGGCGGGTGACTTAGTGGGTTTAGATACCGATATGGTGGGGCCTTATGGGTATTGTGCAGATGTTTCGCGCACGTTTTATTGTGGTCCAGGTTCTCCAACAAAACGCCAAAAGGAACTGTATCAGGCAGCCAGAACCGAGGTTGAATACAATATGACGCTGCTAAAGCCTGGCTTGTCGTTTTCGGATTTTCGTGCCCAAACTTATGATCAAGACGAACAATATCATGCTAATGCATACAACTGTGTTATTCACGGGGTGGGTATGTGTGACGAGTATCCAAGAATTGACCAGAAATTTGCAGGGCCGCTGCGCTATGACGATACGCTGCAAGCAGGCATGGTCGTTTGTGTGGAAAGTTATGTCGGTGCAGTTGGCGAACGCGATGGTGTCAAACTTGAACAGCAAGTGCTGATCACAAACGATGGTTATGAACTACTGACCAAGTCTTCGTATGAAGCTAGTTTCGAATAGCAACACTGCCGCGAGAAAAGCGTGTTCAATTGGCGCCAGTGCGGTTTAACTTCTTGAGGTTTTGCCTTTGTTGTTTTGCTCTTCCTTTACGTGACTAATTGGAGAAAGCACGTAGTGATATATGCTCGGCGTGTATTGGTGGTAGCCAACCCAAAAAGGGCGTTTATGGGCTAGCCTTTAATGTGCAGTGGTACGGTGGTTATTAATGGTTTTAGCCAGTAAGTAATTTAAAAGTGGTTATAATGGGCCGCCTCGCCCTTCGGGCTATGTAGTCAAACCAGCAGGCTTCTTTGTGACCAACACCGCTTTTTCTTCCTTACCACTAGATCAAGACTTATTACAAGGTCTCACTTCGCTTAATTATGAAGTGATGACGCCGATTCAAGCGCAAAGCTTGCCCGCGATTATTGATGGTAAGGACCTCATCGGCCAAGGCAAAACGGGCTCAGGTAAAACCGCTGCATTTGGTTTGGGCATGTTGCAAAAATTGGACGTTAAGAAATTTCGTATTCAATCTTTAGTGCTTTGCCCCACGCGTGAATTGGCTGACCAAGTTGCCAAAGAAATCCGCCGCTTAGCTAGAGCTAGACATAATGTGAAGGTGCTTACTCTTTGTGGCGGTACGCCGTTTGGCCCACAAATCGGTTCTTTAGAACACGGCGCGCATATTATTGTAGGTACTCCGGGTAGAGTTGAAGAGCATATTCGTAAACAGACGCTTGATGTAGCGCATGTGACTATGTTGATATTAGACGAAGCCGACCGTATGCTAGAAATGGGTTTTCAAGATGCCCTAGATGCCATTGTCGAAAAGATGCCAACAAGTCGCCAGACATTGCTATTTAGCGCAACCTTTCCGAAGGAGATTAACAAAATTGCGCAACGCATCACCCAACTCCCTGTTTCAGTCAAAGTCGAATCGACTCACGATAATGCGGTTATTGAACAACATTTTTATCAAGTAACTAGCACCGCTGATCGCTTAATGGCGGTTCGTTTATTGCTATTAGAGAATCGACCAGAATCGACAGTCATTTTCTGTAACACCAAGCGCGAAACCCAAGAAGTTGCCGATGAGTTGGATGCCTTTGGTTTCAGTGTATTGGCGATACATGGTGATCTAGAACAGCGCGACCGCGACCAAACTTTAGTGCGGTTTTCCAATAAGAGCGCATGTGTGTTGGTAGCGACAGATGTCGCTGCGCGCGGTTTAGACATTGATTCGCTGGATGCGGTGATTAATTTCGAAATTGCCCGCGATAGCGAAGTACACGTACACCGAGTTGGTCGTACTGGTAGGGCAGGCAGTAAAGGTCTCGCATTCACTTTATTCAGCGCTAAGGAAGATTATAAGTTAGCACAACTAAAAGATGTGTTGGGCTATGAGATAACAGGTGAAGCATTACCGGCAAAATCAGTCCTTAATGGCGACCCTATAGAAGCGACAATGGTCACTTTGTTAATCGACGGTGGTAAGAAACAAAAGATACGCGCAGGTGATATTTTAGGTGCGTTGACTGGCGAAAATGGCATTCAGGGTAAGGAAGTGGGTAAGATAAATTTATTTGATAACCGTGCTTATGTCGCGGTAAGCGCGGCTGTGGCAAAAAAAGCGCTGAACAAATTAGCCAATGGAAAGATGAAGGGGCGCAACGTGCGTGCCAGATTAATGCGCGGTAGGTAAGCAATTTATCTAAGTCCTTTAAAGCTCTAACGTGGCGATTGGCTTTACCTTCTAAAAGGTTGATCGTTGGTTGAGCCTTACTGATCTTTCTGTTCGTACTACACGATATTCACAATCTCCTTTGCAGAATCTATCTCTATGTAGAAGGGTGTTCTTTGTACTTAATGAGTAGCAATTGTTTAGATTGCTGCTTAGGTAGTGAGATTCTCAGATTAATTTGACGCCTTAGTTTCGACTGGGGTATTCTTGTAATACAAATAAAGGTTAAGGCCGATCGCAATTAGCGAGGTCCAAAGCCAATAGAAAAAGTAAATTATTAGCCTGACAGCATGCCACTCACATTCTGGTTGTTGTCAATAATCTATAAAACCATCAGAGGAGTCCTAAATGAAACAAATTTCAAAATCAATTCAGCACGTAAGTTCTGTGCTATTAGCCGCGGGTTTAACCGTCGTTGCAGGCACAGTATCAGCAGGGCCGGTGACGGTTGTATCATGGGGTGGCAGTTACGGCGATGCGCAAGACAAAGCCTTGTTTACCGATGCTTCAAAGAATTCAGGCATTGAGATCGTACGTGAATCAGGCGCAAGCATGTCTAAAACCTGCTTGCAGGTTGAGTCTGGC
This sequence comes from Candidatus Poriferihabitaceae bacterium, assembly GCA_965237995.1. Lineage (GTDB taxonomy): Bacteria > Pseudomonadota > Gammaproteobacteria > Arenicellales > Poriferihabitantaceae > JAAELZ01. The sequence goes on along the minus strand of CBDEGO010000004.1, from coordinate 126,284 downwards.
TCAGTGAATTGGGATTTAGTGGTGACGGGTTCTGGCGGTTCAGCTTCTGCAGCAGCAAAAGGTTGCCTAGAGAAAATTGATTATGACGTGGTGGATGTCTCTAATTTTTTCCCAGGTCTGTACACGGACTATTGCGTTGGCTCTGATGTGTTCGCAACGGTAATGTCGTGGAATACTGATAAGTATGGCGAGCCAGGTAGCGCCGACGCACCGAAAACGTGGGCTGATTTTTGGGACGTAGAAAAATTCCCTGGTACGCGCGCCTATCGTGCTAATAATGTTGATGGCGCTTTAGAACCTGCATTGATGGCGGACGGTGTACCAATGGACCAAGTCTATGAAGTTCTATCAACCGAAGAAGGCATGAAGCGAGCGATTAATAAGATTCGCGAACTTAAGCCGCATATCTCTGTGTTTTGGGAGTCTGGCGCAATGCAAGCGCAGTTAATGAAAGACGCCGAAGTTGATATGTCAACGGGTTGGAACGGTCGTTTTGATAACGCAAAGAAAGATGGGGCAAAAGTAGGCTATTCTTTCGACCAAGCTTTATTGGACTATGATTGCTTCGCGATGCCTAAAGGTGCGCCCAATAAAGATGAGGCGATGAAGTTCTTGGCAGAAGTGTCAAAGGCGGAGTATCAAGCCAATTTGCCATTTCATATTACATACGGCCCTACTAATAAGGGAGCTTACGACATTACAACAGCACCTAAGGAGTTGATTGAAGCCTTGCCTTCGCACCCTAAAAATGTGCCGCTGATGTTGCCGGTGAGTCTAGATTGGTACGCCAAGAATCGCGTAAAAGCGCTTGAGCTATACATGGAGTTATTAAGCGAGTAGGTTGATTCCTGCATAACCTCTGCATTCGCTACTTTATGCTGAGATTATAAAAAAGAGCGAGTTGTAACCCAGCGCCGGGCGAAGAAATTTGCCCGGCCTATTTTTATTCAGGAGTTTTTGTTTTGGCACATAATCCTAATAACGAACCACATATTGAATCAGCGCTACCGATTACAGTTAAAGGCCTAACCAAGCGTTATGGCGATATGTACGCGTTAAATAACGTCGATGTTGATGTTAAAAGTGGTGAATTTTTAACATTGTTGGGGCCATCTGGTTCCGGTAAAACCACTTTGTTGATGGCCATTGCGGGTTTTAATCGACCGGATTCTGGCAGCATTCAATTCGGCGAAGATGAGATGATTTTGACGCCACCTCATAGACGCGAAGTAGGGATGGTGTTCCAGAGTTACGCCTTATTTCCGCACATGACCGTCGCTGAAAACGTGGCTTTTCCGCTAAAGCTTCGTAAGGTAGATACAGCCGAAATAACGCAGCGCGTTGCTGAAGCCTTAGCGACTGTGCAGTTGGCTGATCTGGGAGATAGAAATATCGACCAGTTATCAGGCGGACAAAGGCAGCGTGTGGCTTTAGCGCGCGCGTTTGTTTTTAAACCGCGTATTTTGCTAATGGACGAACCCTTGTCTGCCTTAGACAAAAAATTGCGTGAGCAAATGCAGATTGAACTCAAGCAGTTACACCGTCAATTAGGAGTTACCACGGTGTATGTGACACACGATCAGCGTGAAGCGCTAACCATGTCTGACCGAATTGCGGTCATCAATAAGGGCGAGATTGTGCAAATTGATACTCCTGATGTTATCTATAACAAGCCGTCAAATTCGTTTGTGGCCGATTTTATTGGAGAATCTACTATCCTACCTTTGACTGCGGACTCGTCTGGGAAGTTGTTTTTTGAAAATCAACGGGTGAGTGATGGGCCGCCTGAACTTCAGTCAAATGATAGTAATACTTGGTCGTTAGTCATCAGACCAGAACGGGTGTTCATTAGCGATGAATCTGTCAGCGGAAATGAGAACCTCATCTCGTTTGACGGAATCGTGAAAGAGTTTGTGTTTCAGGGTGATTCAGCTTTTGCACTTGTTACGGTAGCAAATGAACATGAATTGTCGGTGCGTTTTGGCACCAATTCAGCATCGTTTCAAAACGCCTTGCAGTCGGGAGATAAGATATCTTTAGGCTTATATTTGTCGGATGTGACCATCATTCCAGGTATCAATTAGTGAGTGCGCCCCTTAATTACAACGCATTGCGGCAGCAAGAATCACGCGAGCAATGGATGTTGATGGGTTTTTCTATTCCAGCCGTGCTGGTAGTGATATCCATCATTTTGGTTCCGGTGGGCTGGTTATTTTATTTGTCATTCGTGGGGGGCGATGGTCAGTTCTCATTGGAGCACTACCAAAAAATGGTGGAGTACAAATCCTATAAGCGCGTGTTCTTCACCACGTTTAAGGTCAGTTTTTTCACCACACTGATATGCATTTTAATTGGCTATCCGCTGGCGTATTTTTTGGCAAATTTACCGCAACGTGTAGCAGGCTTTTTTATGTTGGCGGTATTGCTGCCTTTTTGGACTTCCTTATTAGTTAGAACCTACGCGTGGTTAGTGTTGTTGCAAAAGAAGGGCATTCTTAATGAGTTTGCGATGAATATCGGGCTGTGGGAAACCCCAATAAAATTAGTGCACAACATGACAGGCACTTTAATTGGTATGGCGCACATTATGTTGCCATTTTTGGTGTTACCTCTTTTGGGTTCTATGCGAAAAATTGAACCTGATTTAATGCATGCAGCCGCTAATGTCGGGGCATCACCTGCTAAGGCGTTTTGGCAGGTGTTTTTCCCCTTATCCTTATCGGGGCTGGTTGCCGGCTCATTAATCGTGTTTGTGCTGTGTCTTGGGTTTTACGTGACTCCAGCGGTATTGGGTGGCGGACGTGTGGTGATGGTTTCAACGCAAATCACCGCAATACTAGAAAACCAGTTTAATTGGGGTGCGGCAAGCGCATTGGGTGTGGTGCTTCTCATTTCAACTTTGTTGGTGCTGTATATCGCCTCAAAGCTATTTAAATTAGATAACGTGCTGTTCGGTAAAAGCTAATGAGTTGGCTAAAAAGCGCTGCGTCCGATACGCAAATAACCCATGGCAACCGAATGTGGCTGTACGTGCTTGCCGCGGTTATTATGTTCTTATTGGTGGTGCCGACATTGATTGTCATACCGATGTCTTTTTCGGATTCACAGTATTTAGAGTTTCCGCCCAGCACTTGGTCATTACGTTGGTATAACGAATATGTCGATTCACCTAAATGGATGCGCGCCACGGTTAAATCTTTACAGATAGGCACGTTAACGATGCTGGTTGCCACGCCGATAGGCACCGCCGCGGCTTATGCGTTATTTGTCTCTGGTCACAAAGCGGCACGTGCAGTGTTTATGTTTCTCATTACGCCGATGATCGTGCCAGTGATATTAATCGCCATCGGCGTATTTTATGTCTTTGGTAAGGCCGGGCTAAATAATACGATTCCCGGTATCGTGCTCGCCCATACTGCGTTAGCTATTCCTTTGGTAATGATCGTGATTACCTCAGCCCTACGGACCTACGATTTAAATCAGGAACGCGTGGCTCGAAGCCTAGGGGCTTCAAGGCTTAAAGCTTTTTTCGTTATCACTTTGCCGCAAATCAAATTTTCAGTGATGACTTGTGCGCTGTTGGCATTTTTAACTTCGTTTGATGAAGTGATTATTTCCATATTTATTTCAGGCGGCGTCAACGCAACGATTACTAAACACATGTTCAGCGCATTGCGCGATTACATAGACCCAACTATTGCAGCCATATCAACCATTTTGGTGATCGTATCGACCATCTTGTTATTAACTATGCAATATATTGGCTCGCGAGACCAGAAGAAGTGACTTCATTAATAACCGAGATGAATAAAGGTAGATCATCTGGCTGAAACGGATATTCACCAAACAATTTTAAGAAGAAGCTTCCTCGCAGTGTTTTTTTAATACTTAAGATGTAGAAGTATAACTCTATTTTTTCCTCCTAAGTTGTGAGACTGCGCCCTTACTTATTAGTCTAATTGACTGTTTCTGCGCAATTAATTGTGGTCTGTCCCGAATTGCTCCCGTTTAATTAACACGATATTGCAGGGTAGCTTAGTACACTTCCATCTATAAAAATAATTTCAACGCTACTACCTGAATAATCTAGCGGTGTTGAGGCAGGTAAATGGAATCCCCGTGAAATTATCAAATTATGTTGGGCGGGGATAATCAATGGTCCTACGTTCACATTCCATACTTCGGGGTCACCAACTTTGATAGATGCAATTCTAACTTCAACGCTGAGGCTTATGTTTTCCAATAAGTAACGATCGAACTGGTTTGGTAGTAGATGAGCATCTTGATCCTCGTAGCAACCTGTCGTTTCACCATTTTCCTCACTAAGTAATGACGCCATAGGAGCGCTAGTCTGCGCATGACTCGGAATAGCGACAATAGAAACTATGGGAGTTACCCAAATTCCTTTTAGTACGTATCTTCTATTCATTTCGTTTGAGGGCCTTTACCAAGCCATTTCTTAATCCAAGTCGAGAACGTCTTATCTGATTTGTTTGTAACCATTCTAACTCCAATCATCTATCACTCATACCAGCCTCATGGACGTCATGAGTTGATTTTTTAGGGTTGTGTTGAGACTTTTTAGTCAGTTCCTTACTATGATTTTATGATCATCTTGAAGAAGTCAGGGTCAATACTAAATTTTATTATATCCTTTTAAACTTTCTCCTTCTAGTAGACACAAAAAAGCCGCTAAATTATTTCTTTAGCGGCTTATATTTTGGCTCCTTGAGCTGGGCTCGAACCAGCGACCTAATGATTAACAGTCATTTGCTCTACCAACTGAGCTATCAAGGAATATTTGAGACGCGCGATGATACTCACCACTTGGCTCTAGGTCAATTGTTGAACGCTAAAAAAACAAATTTCAGGGTGCTATTTTTGCCTATGCAATTATGGCGGATAATGTAGTTGTTTGTAGTGCGTTTTGCGTAACTTTAAGCCTTCGGTAAAGTAACGCCTTGCTGGCCCTGATATTTGCCTCCGCGGTCTTTATAAGACACTTCGCACTCTTCGTCCGACTCGAAAAATAACACTTGCGCTACACCTTCATTGGCGTAAATTTTAGCGGGCAGCGTCGTGGTATTAGAAAACTCTAAAGTTACATGGCCTTCCCATTCGGGTTCAAATGGCGTGACGTTTACAATGATGCCGCAACGCGCATAAGTGCTTTTGCCTAGGCAAATAGTCAGCACGTTGCGCGGAATTTTAAAATATTCTACCGTGCGCGCTAATGCGAATGAATTGGGTGGGATAATGCAGACGTCGCCATCAAATTCGACAAAGCTGTCATCCGAGAAGTTTTTTGGGTCGACAATCGCAGAGTTAATATTAGTGAAAATGCGAAACTCATTAGCGCAGCGGATATCGTAGCCATAGCTTGAAGTGCCGTATGAAATGACTTTACCATGATTGTTCGCCCGCACTTGGCCAGGTTCGAACGGAGAAATCATATCCTTGGTTTGCGCCATCTCCTTAATCCAGCGATCAGATTTAATTGCCATCTTTAAGTTTTAAGTAAAATTAATGTGATTAGTTTTGCTGGATAACAATACTTGGAAACGCCGCAGAATAATCTTTCTTTCTTGCCGCTAAGCGCGCAGCCGTATTTCTGGCGATTGTTTTATATGAATTAGCTGCGGAGCTATCTGGGTCGGCAATCATGGTTGGTTTGCCGTTGTCGGAATGCTCTCTAATTTTACTTTCTAGTGGAATATCACCTAGTAGTTCAATGCCATAGTCGTCCGACATAGTTTGACCGCCGCCTGTGCCGAAGATATGTTCTTCATGGCCACAATTAGTGCAGATGTGCGTGCTCATATTTTCAACCACACCTAATATAGGGATCTCTACCTTCTCGAACATTTTTACCGCCTTGCGCGCGTCGATTAACGAGATGTCTTGCGGAGTGGTGACAATCACGGCGCCAGTAACCGGCACTTTTTGCGCTAAAGTAAGTTGTATGTCTCCTGTGCCAGGTGGTAGATCGATAATTAAAAAGTCTAAATCATTCCAACGGGTGTCGCGCAGCAATTGTTCAAGTGCTTGCGTGACCATAGGCCCGCGCCAAATCATCGGTGTGTCTTCTTCAATAAGATAACCGATGGACATGGTTTGGATGTGATAACTGACCATCGGCTGTAGCGATTTGCCATCGGATGTAGGTTGCCCGCTTAAGCCAAACATACGCGGCTGACTTGGGCCGTAGATGTCGGCATCTAAGATTCCCACCCTTGCGCCTTCTGCAGATAGAGCCAAGGCCAGATTGGCGGAGACCGTTGATTTACCAACGCCGCCTTTACCAGACGCCACTGCGATGATGTTCTTCACGCCTTCAATGGGCTTAGTGCCTTCTTGAACCGCGTGCGAGTCGATATTTGAGCTTACCTTGATTTCTACGTTAGAAACGCCGTCAACCGAAGACACTAAAGCGCTAAGATGATCTTTTAATTCGGCATGATAACTATTGGCTGGATAACCGAGCGCCACATCAACCGAGACTTTGTCGCCGTCGATTTGAATGTCTTTTACGGCTTTGCTATCGCTTAGGGTTTTACCGTTATGAGGGTCGGTAAAGGTCTCTAAGGCCGCTTCAATACTACTTTTATCTAATGCCATGGTCGGTGAATGATTGGTAGAAATGTTATAAATCTTAAGGTTTACTTTAAATCCCGTTTATGGGGGTTTGAAGTAGACTAATCAAGTTCCTGTTTTAAGAGGAATGATTGCGTATAATTTGCCTTCTTTCGGGGGCAAATTTACCGTAATTTCGAACCGTTAACTATAACCTTTCAGCGATAAAACTATCTAGCCAAATGGCACCACGAAGAAGAATTTTAGTAACAAGTGCGCTACCGTACGCCAACGGACCTATCCACATTGGTCATTTAGTCGAATATATTCAAGTCGATATATGGACTCGTTTTCAAAAAATGTGTGGCAATGAGTGTCACTTTGTCTGTGCAGACGACGCACACGGTACGCCAATTATGTTGCGTGCTGAGGCGGAAGGATTAACACCGCAAGAATTAATAGACCGCGTTCATCAGGAGCATGTTGCTGACTTTAGTGAATTTGGTGTGGCGTTTGATAATTATTACACTACCCACTCTGACGAGAACCGCGAGATATCTTCGCAGATATATCTTGCGCTGAAACAAAACGGCCATATTAAGCGCGAAACGATACAGCAGTTGTACGATCCTGAAAAACAGATGTTTCTGCCAGACCGGTTTGTTAAAGGCACTTGCCCGAATTGTAAATCGCCTGATCAATATGGAGATAATTGTGATGTATGTGGCGAAACCTATTCGCCGATTGATCTGATTGACCCTACCTCAGTCGTTTCTGGTGCAACGCCAGTACAACGTGATTCTGAGCAGTTATTCTTTAAGCTCAGTGATTTTCAAGAATTTTTGCAACAATGGTTTGCTGAAAAACGTACGCAAGCTGAAATTGCTAATAAACAAAAAGAGTTGTTTGATGGAGAGTTATTCGATTGGGATATTTCTCGCAATGCGCCTTACTGGGGTTTCGAAATTCCTGGAGAAAAGGATAAGTATTTCTATGTATGGATGGATGCGCCCATTGGCTATCTCGCCAGTTTTAAAAACCTGTGTGAGCGTACAGAAGGCTTGGAGTTCGATGACTTCATGTCGCCAGACAGTCAGTCTGAGTTGGTACATTTTATTGGTAAAGATATCGCGCGATTTCATACTTTATTTTGGCCCGCGACCTTAACGGGCTCAGGATACCGGCCCCCTTCCAATGTATGGTGTCATGGTTTTTTGACGGTAGACGGCCAAAAAATGTCGAAGTCTAAGGGTACGTTTATTATGGCTCGGACTTACTTAGATCACCTTAACCCAGAATATTTGCGATATTATTTCGCCACCAAACTTGATGACAGCATTGATGATTTAGATTTGAATTTAAGTGATTTTCAAGCGCGCGTAAATTCTGACTTGGTAGGTAAGCTGGTGAACATCGCTAGCCGCTGCGCGGGTTTTATCACTAAACAATTTGACGGGCAATTAGGTGAGAGGTTGCCTGATGAGGCTTTGTATAATACGTTTTGTGAGGCGGATAGGTATATCGCTAGCAGTTACGAAAACCGACAATATAGTAAAGCGATGCGCGAAATTATGCGTTTAGCAGACTTAGCTAACCAATATGTTGACGCTGCTGAGCCGTGGGTGCTAATTAAGGATGACGCGCGCCGCGATCAGGTGCAGGGGATTTGCACGCAAGGTATTAATTTGTTCAAAGTGTTGGTTAATTATATTAAGCCGGTGTTGCCTGAGTTGGCGGCACAAACTGAAGCATTTTTAAATATCGAACCGATGCAGTGGTCTGGTAACGGTAAGGCGCTGCTTGGCCATAAAATCAATAAATTTAAGTCAATGATGACTCGGGTTGACGCAGATAAAGTAGAGCAGATGGTTGAGCAGTCAAAACAAGGCGATACGCGTATCGCTGTTGCCGAGGCAGAGCAAGCGAACACTGCGCCTGCTGGAGTGCTGACGGATGACCCGATTAACCCGACTATAGATTTTGACGCATTCGCTAAGGTTGATTTGCGGGTGGTATCTATATTGGATGCACAATCGGTAGACGGTGCAGATAAACTACTGCAACTCACCTTGGATTTAGGCGGCGAACAGCGTCAAGTATTTGCGGGCATTAAAGCTGCCTATAACCCCGAAGATTTGGTCGGCAAGCTGACGGTGATGGTAGCTAATTTAGCGCCGCGTAAGATGCGCTTTGGTGTGTCGGAAGGGATGGTGTTAGCCGCTGGCCCAGGAGGTGAAGAAATTTATATTCTAAATCCTGACAGTGGTGCAACTCCAGGTATGCGCGTTAAATAGCTAGCGAGTTAGATCACCAGTAAGTATGAATCATATTGTTGTAGAAGGCCCCATTGGCGTTGGAAAAACCACACTCACTCAGCGTTTAGCTAAAGAATTTGGCTTTGATATATTGTTGGAGCAGCCGGCTGAAAATCCGTTTCTTGAACGGTTTTACCAACAACCTGATCAATACGCCATGCAGACACAGCTATATTTTTTATTTCAACGCGTGAAGCAGTTGCGCGGGCTAAGTCAAACGGATTTATTCTCCAAAGGAATGGTGTCAGATTTTATGCTGGGTAAAGACCCTTTGTTCGCTGAACTGACTTTAGAGCCTGACGAGCTTGACCTTTACTACGAAGTCTACCAAGCCTTATCACCACAAGTACCCGTGCCTGATTTGGTAGTGTATTTGCAAGCCTCAACGGAAACCTTACAAAGACGGATTTCGCGGCGCGGCGTTGATTTTGAGCAGCGTATTCATCCAGATTATTTGAGCAACTTGTCAGATACTTATTCTCGATATTTTTTAAATTATTATGCTTCGCCGCTATTAGTGGTGAATGCGGAGACCTTAAATTTTATCGACAACCAAGATCATTTTAATCTGTTGGTGCAAGAAGTGAGTAGAGCCCAGCCAGGACGTCATTACTTCAATCCATTACTATAGACTGTTCTAAAAAGCCTATAGCGCAAGATTATTGCAAATGTTGCCGGTTTTAGCTCAAAAAATGGACTTACTTGCACAGAAAATTAACATTTAGGCGGTATTTTTTCCCTAACGAGTGGTACTTTATTATAAAATCCGCCGCGACCCACCTAAGTGACTTATTCACACACCTATGCTTCGACAACGCACCTTAAGTAATGTAATACGCGCAACCGGCGTGGGCTTACATACTGGCGAGAAAGTTTATCTGACCTTAAAGCCTGCTCCTGTCGATTACGGCATTCGCTTTTATCGAGTTGATCTTGACCCTGTGGCAGAAATTCCCGCTAAACAAGATTATGTAACGGATACACGCTTATCTACTTCTGTAGAAGCGCAAGGCGCCAAGGTGACGACCATTGAGCATTTAATGTCAGCGTTTGCTGGCTTAGGCATTGATAATGCTAAGGTTGAGCTCAGCACTTACGAAGTGCCAATAATGGATGGCAGCGCTGCACCATTTGTGTTTTTATTGCAGTCAGCGGGTATCGTTGAACAAAATGCAGCGAAGAAATTTATTCGTATTAAGAAGAAGTTAAAAGTCGAAGATGGCGATAAATGGGTTCAACTCGAGCCATTTGAAGGCTTTAAAGTCACCTTTACCATTAACTTTGACCATCCTATTTTAAAGAAGTCAGAGCAATGCGCGACGGTTGATTTTTCAACCACTTCATTTATTAAAGAGGTGAGCCGAGCTCGCACGTTTGGCTTTATGGAAGAAGTTGAAACATTACGTAGTGCGGGTCTTGCGCGGGGCGGCAGTTTTGATAACGCCATCGTTATGGATGCGTTTCATATCTTAAACGATGATGGATTACGCTATGGTGATGAGTTTGTTAAACATAAAATCTTAGATGCAGTTGGCGATTTGTACACTATCGGCCACCCGCTGATTGGCGCGTTCAGTGCGTTTAAATCTGGCCACGCCTTAAATAATAAAATACTAAGGAAATTGATGGCTGATGAATCAGCTTGGGAATTGACAACAATAGAAGAAGAGTTAGAAGCGCCCATTGCTTTTATGCCTGCAACCGCTGAAGCTGCGCTAGGTTAGTCCATTATCTCCAAAAAAGTGTTACCCCTCTTCGCAATTGCGATTTAGGTGGTTGTATTGTTTTTATCTTCTTGGTTAAGCTTTATTCTCTTTTTTAGCCGCTCAAAAGCGGCTTTAAGTTTCGGGTTCGTCGTGCTGTTATAAGCTTGTTCGATCGAGTTTAAACTGGATACCGAAAGCCCTCGATAGCGTTTAGGCAGTGTGCGCGGCACTTTCTCCACTTCCGCTGGGTTCACTTTGACGATAATTTCAGTCACTTCCAACCCCAGTTCTTTTGCCGCTTCAATAATACTGATCTTACGGTTATGTATATGACTCGCCCATACTGGCGCATCGACTAGCAACAATAATCTGCCCGAGGAAAATAACGTAGGCAGTAAATATTGAGCGCTATTACCTAAAATGGAACGCATAACAGAAGCCATTGCTTGCTGCTGATGGTGGTTTGCTGGCGGGTCTAGCGCGTCGCTACGTAACGCGGGTAATAAATTTTGAATAACTTGGAATTCGCGCATTGGAAAGTGGATAATACAGCCTTATTTAATTAGGGTATCAAACGATATCTAAAGGATTGAGTGCATTATCGCGACATGAATACAAGATTGCAATGTTGTGCTAAGAAACTAAAGGTGATTTGCCTGTTCTAGCCGACTGAAATTCAGCCTAGCGGAAGCTTTAGGCATGCGCTTCACCATTAACTAATAATTGAGTACAAGATGCTGACAAAAGCACTAACAAAAGTATTCGGTAGCCGTAACCAACGGTTATTGAAGCAAATGAACAAGACGGTTGAAACGATTAATCGGTTTGAACCCACTATGCAGGGGCTATCGGATGAACAGCTTCGAGAGCGAACAATTAGTTATCGCGATCGCGTTCGAGAAGGAGAGACCTTAGAAGCCTTATTGCCAGAGGCATTTGCAACCGTGCGCGAAGGGGCAGTTAGAGCGCTGGGTTTGCGTCATTATGATGTGCAAATGATTGGTGGCATGGTACTGCATGGCGGCAACATTGCTGAAATGAAAACAGGTGAGGGCAAAACGCTGGTCGCGACGTTACCTGCTTTTTTGAACTCGCTAAGCGGCGACCCTGTTCATATTGTGACGGTGAACGATTACTTAGCTCGCCGTGATGCTGAATGGATGGGCGCAGTCTATGAATTTTTAGGTTTGAGCGTGGGCGTGATTCAATCAGGGCAAGCACACGATGAAAAGCAAAAAGCCTATGCAAGCGATATTGTTTATGGCACCAACAATGAGTATGGCTTTGATTACCTGCGCGACAATATGGCGTTCAGCGCAGAACAACGTGCTCAACGTGGTTTAGGCTTTGCGATTGTTGACGAAGTTGACTCAATATTGATCGATGAAGCGCGAACACCGTTAATTATTTCTGGGCCATCAGAAGATAACGTCGACCTTTATCAAACCATCAACAAACTGATTCCTAAGCTAGAGCTAGAAATCGACGAGGAAGACCCAAAAGATTTTACTATCGACGAAAAGGCTAAGCGCGCAACGCTGACTGAGTCAGGCCATGAGAAGGCAGAAGATTTGCTAAGTGAGGCAGGTTTGTTAAGCGAAGGCGGCTCGCTTTATGATGTAAACAACGTAAGCCTAATGCATCATTTATACGCGGGTTTGCGCGCACATCACTTGTATAACCGCGATGTTGAATACATCGTGCAGAACAACGAAGTCGTTATTGTTGATGAATTTACAGGTCGCATGATGGCAGGCCGAAGATGGTCAGACGGCTTGCACCAAGCCGTTGAAGCCAAAGAAGGCGTGGCGATTCAGCGCGAAAACCAAACCTTGGCTTCAATAACGTTCCAAAATTACTTCCGCTTGTACAACAGTTTGTCGGGTATGACAGGCACCGCCGATACCGAAGCGCCAGAATTTGAGCAAATTTATAACTTAGAAGTGGTGGTAATGCCCACGAATAAGCCGTTAACACGTATCGATCAAGCGGATTTAGTTTATCGCACGATGACAGAAAAATTTGTGGCGATTCGAGATCAGGTTAAAGACAGTGTGACGCGAGGCCAACCGGTGCTTGTGGGAACGGCGTCGATTGAATCGTCAGAATTACTTTCGCAAATGCTAACCAAAGAAGGGATCAAGCACGAAGTGCTTAATGCTAAGCAGCATGAGCGAGAAGCTGAAATTGTGGCCAATGCAGGTAGCCCGGGTGTCATTACTATCGCAACCAACATGGCGGGTCGCGGCACAGATATTGTATTGGGCGGCAGTTTGCAATCAGATATCGAAAAAGCAGGTGAGGGCGCTGATGTTGAACAACTAACGGCAGCATGGCAAGAGCGGCATGATGCGGTATTGGCGGCGGGTGGCTTAAATGTAATTGGTACTGAACGTAATGAATCGCGCCGTGTGGATAATCAATTGCGTGGCCGTTGCGGAAGACAAGGTGACCCGGGAAGCAGTAGCTTTTATTTGTCTCTTGAAGATACATTGATGCGCATTTTTGGCTCTGAGCGTATCTCCACCGTAATGCAAAAACTCGGCATGGAAGATGGTGAGGCCATAGAGCACCCGTGGGTTACTAAAGCCATTGAAAACGCCCAGCGCAAAGTAGAAGGACATAACTTTGATATGCGTAAGCAGCTTCTTGAGTATGATGACGTAGCGAATGAACAGCGCAAAGTTGTTTATCAACAGCGTAATCACTTAATGGACGTAGATGACGTCTCGGATAACATCGAAGCAATGCGTACCGAAGTGGTGAATGAAGTTGTTTCGCAACACATTACTCCTGAGTCACTTGAAGAGCAGTGGGATACGCAGGGTTTGGAAGAATCGTTATTACGCGAATTTGGTTTAACCATGCCTGTAAGGCAGTGGCTTGAAGAGGATGAGTCGCTATTTGAAGAAACTTTACGTAATAAAATTGAACAAGGGTATATCGAGTCCTACCAAGCGAAGGAAGAGCAAGCTGGCGAGGGCGCGATTCGTCATTTAGAAAAGGCAGTGATGTTGCAAGTGCTCGATGAGCATTGGAAAGAGCATCTTTCTAATATGGACCATTTACGCCAAGGTATTGGTTTGCGAGGTTATGCCCAAAAAGATCCAAAGCAGGAATATAAACGCGAAGCCTACACCTTGTTTGAGGACATGCTAGACGTAGTTAAAACTGAAGTAATTGGCTTGCTGTCGAAGGTCCAATTGCGTAGCGAAGCTGAAGTGGCTGAAATGGAAGCGCAGCGCCAACAACAAGAGATGGAGTTTAATCATCCTCAGTTGAATGTAGATTCAGCGGCTGAAACAGCAGCAGCGCAAAGCGTTCAACCTTCTGCACCAAGCGCATCACCTGCCGTCGCTAGCGGAAGTGGTGGCGTACCACGAACGGTGAATAAAGTGGGTCGAAATGATGCTTGCCCATGTGGGTCTGGTAAGAAGTATAAAAAATGCCATGGTGCATTAAGTTAGCAGCTAAGTTAAGAGTTACCTTAGCATTAGGTTTGATTGTGACTTACAAAGCATAGGAATATACCCTTGAAAATTTCGCCATTAGCGCCGGCCAGTGTTCCAACACTACCTTATCTTGATGGTGTAACCATTGCGACAGCGGCGGCGGGGGAACGCTATCAAGACCGTGATGACCTCAGTATCGTAATTTGTGATGACGGCACCACGGCTGCTGGGGTATTTACTCAATCAACTACGGCGGGTGCAGCTGTATTATGGTCGCGTAAGGTTTTATCTTCAGGTGACGGAATAGCGATGGTTGTAAATGCAGGCAATGCCAATGTTTGCACGGGCGGTCAAGGTGAAGCAGACGTTCAAGCCATGGCGACAAGTGTAGCTGATATGAATGAGCAGTTATCAGCACAGCAGGTGTTTGTTTCTTCGACTGGCGTCATCGGCGAGACATTAAAAATCAGTAAACTAACTAACTGTATCAGCGACACTGCAATTACAGAAGGCTCGCAAGACTGGCTCGCTTTAGCAAATGCGATTAAAACGACCGATACCTATCCAAAACTAGCGACTGCCGCGCTTAATATCGATGATGAGGTAATCAACCTAGTTGGTGTCGCAAAGGGCTCGGGCATGGTGGAGCCTAATATGGCGACGATGTTAGCTTATATTTATACAGACGCAAAGATCGATACAGCGACATTACAGGCCGCTTTGAATGAAGCTAATCGACAAAGCTTTGGCTGCATAACGGTTGATTCAGATACCTCAACAAGTGATACCTGTTTACTATTTGCGACAGGTAAAGCAGGGCGTGAGATAACAAATGTACATTCAGATGATTTCACGCAATTTCAGCAAGCATTAAATTCGGTGATGATTGATCTTGCTCAACAAGTTGTCAAGGACGGAGAAGGCGCGTCAAAGTTTATTGAGGTTTCTGTTAAGGGCGGGACTACTGATCAATCTGCCAAAACGGTAGCGAAGTGTATTGCTAATTCCCCACTAGTAAAAACCGCTATAGCAGGTGAAGATGCGAATTGGGGCAGAATAGTGATGGCGGTCGGTAAATCGTATGAACCCATTGTGCTTGACAAATTATCAGTGGCGATGGGAGGCGTGGTGATTGCCGCAGGAGATGGCCCAGTCGCTGGTTATGATGAGAATTTAGTCAATAACCATTTGTCCGAAAAGGAAATATCTATCGAGGTTGATTTAGGCAATGCAGCCACGGGCGAAGCAACAGTCTGGACGTGCGACCTGACGCATGGATATATAGAGATCAACGCAGATTATCGTAGTTGAAGGCTAAACGGTTAGAAGTAGCAGTCGGTGTGCTGGTTAACCACAGCGGTCAGCTGTTGGTGCAGCAACGAAGAGAGGGAACAGACTGCGCTGGCGCTTGGGAATTTCCCGGCGGTAAGGTAGAGACCGATGAGACTCCGCAACAAGCTTTACAACGTGAGCTAAAGGAAGAGCTGGGAATTAAGCTCGAAACCATGCAAGTATTGACGGTGCTTGAGCATGATTATGCGCATGCAAATGTTAGATTACACACGTTCATTTGCGAGCAATGGAGTGGCAAGCCGCTAGGCATTGAAGGGCAAACTATTTTATGGGCAGAGCCCACAGCCATTGCTGAGTTAGATTTGCTAGAAGCGGCGGTTCCTTTGCTTGAAATGGCAGTAGACGCTTTAGCGGTTTAAGTGAGATATTTAGTTAGCTAAGCGTAGATATTTTTCGTGCAACTGCTGAACCTTGGGTTCAAGGTCTAATAAACTACCATTATTTTCTAGAACGTCGTCCGCGGCGTCGATGAGTTCTTTGGTCGGTCGCTGCTTATTCATTACCGCCCGAGTTTTATATTGGCTCCATCCGCTGCGCGCCTGAACTCTACTCACGCGTGTTTGTTCCGATGTGTCGATCACTAAAATACGATCTACCGCTTCTTGCTCATGCGTTCCAACCAGTAAAGGGATGTCTAAAACACAGTAAGGTGTTGTGACTAAATCGGCTCTACTATGCATGGTAGCGAAAATCGCTGGGTGAAGAATGTGCTCTAGTTCAGCTAGTTGGTCGGGGTCGTTAAAAACGATGTTTCCTAAAGCGGTTCGATCTAAGGTTTTGTCAGCGTGCAGTATTCTTTCGCCAAAACGCGAAACGATTTTTTGGTATGGCGCTTCGCCGGGTTCGCATAGTTCCCGAGATATCGCGTCGGAGCTAAATGTAGGGATGTTCCTGTTGGCGAACAGGGCGGTCACGCTAGATTTGCCTGAGCCAATGCCGCCGGTTATGCCAACTTTAAAGGTCAAATACTTAGCCCAATTAATCGAAAATAAGCCGTTTGTATTTGTTCTCCCCATAGTAAGGCGAGAAAAAATGCGACGGCAATATACGGCCCAAAAGGTATCTGAACGTCTTTACTTAAATTTTTAATAAGCATCATCGTTACACCGATGATGACCCCGGAACCAGCGGATAGTAAAAGAATAATCGGTAGGTACTGCCAACCTAGCCACGCTCCAGCCGCTGCAAGTAGTTTGAAATCACCATAACCCATACCTTCTTTCTTAGTAATAAGATGATGAACTTGGTAGACCGTCCAAAGTATGAGGTACCCGGCAACTGCACCTAGAATGGCATTTTGGGCAGAAGTAAAACCATTGACCGTCAGATTAAACAATAGCCCGAGCCAGATTAAGGGCAAAGTGATGTTATCAGGAAGTAGCTTGTGGTCAATATCAATGAAGCTTAGTGTAATGAGACACCAGGTTAACAATAACACCCAGGGGAGAACCATGGTTTGCGGAAAAACTAAGCCTACTAAAACAGTTAAGCCCGCAGTCAATAACTCTATCAATGGATAACGCAGGGAAATTGAAGTGTCACAGGCAAAGCAGCGGCCCTTTAAAAAGATAAAGCTAAGCAGCGGTATATTATGTCGCCACTTCAAGGGCGTTTTGCAAGTCGGACAATGTGATGCCGGGAATACAATGCCAGGTGGGCTATCCTCTACAGGAGGCGCGGTGTTGTCATCTTCTTCATTCAACAGCGCCTGGCACTGACTCGTCCACTCATGCATCATTTTCTTCGGCATACGCAAGATAACCACATTTAGAAAACTGCCCACTAGCAACCCTAAGATGCTTAAGCACAGTGGGTATATCGCGCCCAAAGAATATAGCTGTTCTACAATCATTTAATTGCGAGTGGTTGGGAGAACGTAAGAATAAAAGTTAGAATACATTGCCAAGACTGAATATCGGTAGATACATGGCAACGACGACTAGACCAATAAGGCCACCTAAAATAACGATCATAATAGGTTCAATAAGCGCACTAATACCAGCGATCGTATTATCAACCTCATCTTCATAAAATTCAGCAACTTTATCCAGCATAGAATCCATTTCACCTGTTTCTTCACCGGTTCGCACCATCTGTAATACCATGCTGGGAAACACTTTTGATTCTCTAAGCGAAGACTCAAGGGGTTGACCTGTAGCAATGTCGTTTTGCACTTGGTTTAGTGCGCGAGAATAGACCTCATTTCCTGATGCGGGTGCGACAATGCCTAAGGTTTCGACCATAGGGATTCCTGCTCGAAACATAATTGCAATTGTGCGAGTAATTCTTACTAAAATACTTTTTCGAATGAGTGGCCCAAACGCTGGAATTTTAAGCAGTAACTTATCCGCAAGGTATTTAAATTTCTGGCTTCGCGTATAAGAAAAGTGCATTAATAAAACCGTCACCACGGATGCACTCAGTATCATTGGCCAATGGTCTTGTAGGCCTTGCGAAGCGGTAATCACTGATTTGGTTAGCGCTGGTAGCTCAGCATTGTTTTCTGCAAACAAGTTTTGAAATTGTGGAATTATATAAATGAGCAAACCAACGACAATCAATAAGCCCACCAACAGAACAATCACGGGGTACATTAGCGCCGATTTCACTTTCCGTCTAATCGCTTCTGCTTTTTCCAAATAAGATGCAATTCTCCCCAGCATTGTACCTAAGGTGCCAGATTGTTCACCCACGTTGATCAATCCGACGTATAAAGAATTGAACTGTTTTGGGTGTGACCTCATTACTGATGTCAAATCGGCTCCTTCCTCTACTTTAAGGCGCATTTTAGCAAGTAAAGATTTTACGCTTCGGTTATCGCTACTTTGTCCAACGACAGATAAGGCTTGGGCAATAGGAATTCCTCCTTCAATCATCGTCGCGAGCTGCCTGCTTAATATAACAATATCTCTGTTCTTTATACCTCCACGGCCAAATAGTGGTTTTGGTTGCTTCTTTATTTTTATTATTTTGATGCCTTGCTTCTGCACCAAGCTTCGCGCATGTCTTAATGAACGTGCATCAACTTCTCCGCTTTCCCGAATGCCTTCGCGATTCATGCCTTTCCATTCAAACGCGATTAGACGAAGTTTGTTGTTTTGCCTCGCCATATCGCTGGTTAACCTTTTGTGACTCGTTCAATCTCAGCGAGGCTAGTCACGCCAGCGGCTACTTTTTTAAGGCCTTCTTGCTGAATGGAAACAACGCCTTCATTTCTTATCTGCCTAGCAATTTCAGCTTCAGTTGCTTTGTTCATCACTAATTCACTGGTCACATCTGAAATCGGCATCACTTCGAATATGCCAGTGCGACCCCTGTAACCCATAGAACAGCTTGAGCATCCAACAGCTTCATAGATCATACCTTTATCTATCTGCGACTGCGTAAGCCCTATAGAGAGCAGTATTTTGTTATTCAATTTGGTTTTAGTTTTACATGAGCTGCATAACCTTCGTATTAGCCGTTGCGCGATGACTAAGTTGACGGTCGAAGCAATATTAAACGGTTCGATACCCATGTTTAGTAAACGTGTGATTGAACTCGGTGCATCGTTGGTATGCAGCGTAGATAAAACCAAATGGCCGGTTTGCGCTGCTTTGATGGCAATTTCTGCAGTTTCTAGATCTCGAATCTCGCCCACCATTAAAACGTCGGGGTCTTGACGTAAAAGCGCACGAAGTGTTTTTGCAAAGGTGAGCCCAGAGCGCTCATTGATGGTAATCTGATTAATTCCATCCGCGTATATCTCGACCGGATCCTCGACCGAGCTAATATTAATATCGGGGGTATTCAGCATCGTTAAGGCAGAATATAAAGTGACGGTTTTACCACTACCTGTTGGCCCGGTAACTAGCACCATGCCATGTGGTTGTGAAGCGGCTTCTTTATATAACTCCAGTTGAGCTGGTTCCATGCCTAACGCATCCAAGCTCAAGTTAGTCGAGCCTTGGTTGAGTATTCGCATGACCACTTTTTCGCCAAAGATAGTTGGCATCGTGCTCACTCGAAAATCTATCGTTCTAGCTCTAGAAAAGGTTAATTTCATGCGACCATCTTGGGGTAGTCGTCGCTCAGCGATATCTAATCGAGACATGACCTTTATTCGAGAAGCGATATTTTGCGCTAACTTGGTAGGTGGATCTCCTGCTTGGTGTAATACGCCGTCAATACGATAACGAATTCTTGCAAAGTGTTCATAAGGTTCTATGTGTATATCCGAAGCGCCTTTGGTGACCGCGTCACGCAAAATTTGATTCACATATCGGACAATCGGATTGGTGTTGTCTAAATTGACAACGGTCAGTCCGCCGTCTTCATTATCTGTAACGAGGTCAATGTCTAATTCATTAAGGTTAACGTCGTCAGTAAACTCATCTAAGGCATCTGTTTGCGAGGCGACGGCTAGTTTATTAATCATCAAACGTAGTTTGGTAGGGTCGCACATCACCCCTCGTACTTGCCTAGAGCTATGAAAACGGGCTTGACTAATAGCGACTTTGGCGTCAGGTCTACCTACGGCGGTGTAGAGTAGATTGCCTCGTTCAAATAGCGGTAGTATTTGGTATTTGGATATAAGCTCGTTACTTAGAGCAGATAAAGGAAGTTTGTCCAAACTCATGCTATCTAAATGTATCAACGGTAAGCCTGCCTCTAGAGCTGCTACCATCACTAGCTGATCTTTCGCTATCTGCTCTGTTTGATAAGCGTGTTCAAAAAAAGTAATGTCATTTTCTTCAGCATCTTGTTGCATTTGGCTAGCCAACTCAGCTGACACCAGTTGATTGACGACGACTTGCTTTGCAAGGCCATAGAGTGCTTTGCGTTGTATAGATTGCTTAGCTTTAGGTCTGTCGCTCATAAATTAGTGCATTTGAAATCGATTTGAAAGTTGAAGAATTACTGGGGGATGAATCAAGCATTTTATCAAATAAAATGATGTGAAATAGTGGATTAAATACTGTTCGGCATCGTTTCGTTTTGCGGATAGATAGGGTCTAAATATTGTACAAAAGGCGCTTTATTTATGACAATGGGATTATAAAGACAGATAAGGATAACGTGTATCCTTGCCTGTTTGGCCTTGCTTTGCTATATTCTTGAGCACTCACAATGGTATAGATGAAACACCTTGTGAAAATTCTTTGTAACTTAATGTTTCTGACTTTTAGGGCAAAAAAATGAATACTTTCCAGAAAAGCGTTAAAGCAACTCAGCGCGGTTTTACGTTGATCGAATTAATGATTGTAGTTGCCATCATCGCTATTTTGGCCGCTGTTGCGTTCCCTGCCTATCAAGATTACACGGTGCGTGCACGCGTTAGCGAGGGATTCTCTCTAGCGGCAGGTGCTAAGATAACTGTCGCTGAAAATGCGATGAGTGGACAGCCTTTTGCTGCCGGGTTTTCAACTCCCACAGCAACCCCAGGCGTCGCAGAGGTAGCGATCAACGAAACGGGCGAGATCATAATAACCTACACAGAGATCGCTGGTGACGGCACGATCGTGCTAACTCCGCTTGATGGTGAGGATGCGTTAGTGGCGGGTACTATTCCTAGTACAGGCTCTATCAATTGGAGTTGTCGCGCCGCTCTACCAGAGGTATCAGATGGTCCAGACCTTGTTGGCACAAACGGTTCCTTACCGTTAAATTATGCACCATCTGAGTGTAGACAGTAAAAACGTACAGCGTTGCTAAAGCATTTGGCGTTTTTAAAGACTGCTAACATACCATCATCCCAATATTATTAGTTAAAGTAGGGGCATTATTGTCGCTAGTGGTCGCCAAGTAGCAAGTATCCTACCACTCAAATTGAGCTATGGGCGCGTGCGATGGCGCAAACGGAAATGTAGGTGCTTGGCCATGTTATCCTTAGGCATTTACAAGCTTCTGAAATAGTGGCGCCGGTGGTGATAACGTCATCAACCAATAAAATGTGCTTAATATCCGGAAGATGACAGGGCTTAATCGAGAACGCACCGCTTATATTTTTGATTCTGGCGTGTCGGGATAATCCAGTTTGAGCGACATTGCGTTGGTTGCGTATTATAATATCATCCGCTATGGGTATACCCAATTTAGTGGAAATAGCTTTCGCAAGTAATTGCGCTTGATTGAATCCTCTTTTTTTTAGCCTGTTACTATTCAGTGGAATAGGAATAACTACATCAGGCTTTAATCGGTA
The DNA here is from genome assembly GCA_965237995.1 of Candidatus Poriferihabitaceae bacterium. GTDB lineage: Bacteria > Pseudomonadota > Gammaproteobacteria > Arenicellales > Poriferihabitantaceae > JAAELZ01. The sequence goes on along the minus strand of CBDEGO010000004.1, from coordinate 104,704 downwards.
TTTGGGTGCCTTGGTAAATTCTTCTGTTATCAAGTCGGTAAAAAAGTCAGCTAGTTGGATTTCTCCTCTAAATTTAAATAACTGAATGAGATCTCTTACTTCATTGGTATATATAAATGGGCTAATCGTTGTGTCGTATGGCGGCGGATATGAAATGCAGCGTCCGCAGACCGCGGTTAACTCTTCAGTTGCTTTGTCTGCTGACTCCAATGAATCTGCGCATAGTGAGCAGCAACGAAAATTGCGTTTAAAGCCAGAGTAACACGTCGCGCATACCGTATTTGAGCAAAAAGAATTACAAACGTAGCATCGTGACGGTATTTTTTTCTTGAAGGTAGAAAACAACATATGCCCTTTATTAATTTACTCCGTTGCGACTCTGTCTTAGGCTTAGTTTAAATGAAACCTATTGATTCAGTATATTTAACTTCTTACGCTCGACGTTTAAACAGCACATTGATTGCAGAGTTAGACTTTGTCAGCAAGTATAGTGAATCGCTGTTGTTAGACAGAGTTTCATTCGGCGAGATCATTAATGCGGCTGACGCAAACAAATCTGCCTTAGTTTTAGGTGCTCGTTCAAATTTTTTCTATGAAGAGCTTTGTGAAAAATATGCTGTAGTGAATCAGTTTTCTATTACCCAAGCACTTGATTATTCAGCGCTCCCTGTTGATTTAGTGGTGTGTTCTCATCTGTTTGATTGGTTCAATCCGAGTGTTGTCCTAGAAAAAGCGATCGAGTCTATTAATCTAGGTGGAGAGGCGTATTTTTCATTTTATGGCCAACAAACGGCTGGACAATTAGCTGACATCATTTTTGAAGTAGATTCGAAGCCTCATTTTCAGCCTCTGTATTCCATGTCTGATATTGGAGATGAGTTAAGCCGTTTGGGGTTATGCGATGTTGTCGTAGAGTCAGAGCGCTTGAATTTGGAATATAACTCTGTTGAGAAGCTTCTTCATGATGCGAAGCTAATAGATGGGGCAAACTACCACCCCAAACGGCGTCATAGCCTCACTTCTAAAGGCCGTTACAACAAAGTAGTCGACAGAGTAAAGAAGCTGATGGCCAAACAGGGCACTATTACGCTAGAAATTGAACTTTGCTACGCCCGCGCAAAAAAGAAAGACTTATCGTCTGTTAGTGTTAGTTTTCCAACACTGTGACGTTTATGCATAAAAAACCCAGCAAAATGCTGGGCTTTTTAATGCGGTGGTTTGCAAGCGTGTTACTGCCTTTGGCTGGGCACTTGAATCGGTACGCCCATGCTCATAATGGTTTCGTATACCTCTACCGCAAGATATTCTTCACCCAGTGCTTTAAAGTTTTTAGCGCGAACTTGTTTATTGCAGCCGCTGTAGCGTCTGTGAAGTGTGCCAAGTGGTTTTTTGCCACTGTTTGCGCCCCATTTACTGCGATAAACTGGGAAACCCGTGCCGTGGCCAAGCGCTGCACTTAGCACGTCTCCGCGCACTTTGTTGCCGGCATTTAATACATGGCAATCGGCGCATGAGAAATTAAGTTGCCCGCGCTTCGCCCAATAGAACTGGCGGCCTTTTTCGTAGTAATCACGCATCGTTTCAGAAGAGTAATCTATGTCCACGGGCTGACTATTTGCTTGCACTTTATAAGCGATGGTGAGGCGCGCCATTTTTTGGCCATTCCCCTTGATCTTTTCTTCGCCGTTAGTTTCTAGGCATGCGGCAATATCTAGCTCAATGGTGTGCAACTTACCTTCGTCATCAACATAAGGGTATTGATTCCCGGCGGGTTTGCCAGCAAAGCAGTCGTCAAACGTGGTTCCATTGGCAAATGGTGTGGACCATTCTTCGACCCCTTGTTCGGCCAATTCTTCAAAAGGAGGAAACTCCATAATTAACTCCCAGTTAGCGCGACGCTCTGCGTATTGGGGTAGCGCGTTCACACCGTCTTGATAGTCTTCTAAGCTTAGGCTAGGAAACTTCTTCAAGAAGTAGTTCTGAAAGGCATCGATGTCAGACTTAACTTCTTCAACGGATGGCGTGGCGAGCGTAGTGCTAGTGCCCGCTATAGCTAGCAAGCTACAAGTAGTTAGCGTGGTGAGTATTTTTTTCATTATTCTAGCTCCTCCTAGTAGGTGAGAGTTATTTTACGGTGCCTTCGGTAGAGCCACTGCCATCTTGATTGTCGACCCAAGATGCAGAGACGACATCACCTGTTTGTAGATTAGGTAAACTAATCGATACCAGTGGGTTAGCAGAGACGGCAGGGCCGAGAGAAACTTCGCTAACTAACGTGCCGTTGACTTCAAATAGCATGGTAGTAATAAAGTGCTCTGGGACGACTTTGCCCGTTTTCTTATCGGTTCTTAAACCAGTTTCCATTGGATGCTTGGCAAGAACTAATATGTCATGCCCGTCTTTTTTCTTTTTGATTTTGATCTTTGTGCTCATCAGTGTTTACCTTATAAAGAAGTATTTTCTATAGTATTTAGGAAGTGATAGATGGTTTAGCCGCCGCAACCACCAGCAGTTACTTTAACTTCCACTGAAGTTTTAATCACTTCGCCGTTCACCTTTGCATAGGCAACCACATTAGAGGTTTTGCCCATTTTAATGCGCCCACTTAAATAACCATTTGCACCAGAGGTAAAACTAGCTGCAAGCGCAAGGGGCGACGGGTTTTCTTCAACAATAACAGCAATCATCTCTGCTGGTTCAGATACGGTCACCTTGATTGGTACCACAGCGCCATTTTCGGCAACTTCTGGTGCTTTAAGGGTGATATTGGCGCTATCAGCCGCCGTTTGGTCGCCAAATAGTTCGCTGAGAGCAGCGTCCTTGTTGTCTGCGTCAAATGCCGCACCAGGGTAACTCGCGGCTTGTACGGCTTGTGGTTGTAATAAGCCAGATCCAGCCACTGCAGCTAATGAACCAGTTGCGACGGTGCCCTTTAAAAAATATCTACGTTTCATGATTATCCTCGAGTGATGCTCTAAGTTGTTTGGTGTATGCCTACTCAAATAGTCAGCAGAAAATTAACGATCTTATCGATTTGCTTATCGGATAAGATGCCGTGCGCTCCAAATGGAGGCATCAATGAATTTGGGTTGTTTGCCGTGGCATCGTATATCTGAGCGCGAAGTTTGGCTTTGTCTGGGAAACGTGCTTTCATGGCAACCAATGGGGGTGCGATGTTTCCGCCGTCAGCTAAGCCTGTGGGCCATGGGTTAACCACCATCACGTGGCAGGCTAAGCAATTACCTTTTTTGCGGGTGATGGCCAAGCACCAGCCCTGAACGGCTTCACTTGGGTTTTCCACGTTCTTACATTGTTTTTCGGTTGGGTACGATTCCGCTATGGCGGCGTTTGAATATATTGCAGTAGCGCTAAGTAGTACAGCTGTGCAAATTAGGGATACGATGCGTTGAGGCCGCATAGGGGTTTCTCCAAGTAAGGTTAATTTATAGTTGTTATGGCAGCTAAGTTTACTCTGGAAGGCGACTTTAAATCGATAACCAGACAGGTTTACAACCACTGCTTTGGTGAGAGTAAGCATATACAAATTTTATGATGAGCGCAAATTACACAACGTGTTATTCCTCAAATAACCCAATTGGGTTAGTGGGCCACCGTCGTGCTTATCCACATTGGTTATAAATGGGGACCGAAGCCACTCAAACTAAAGCTTTAATGCGTTGGATCTAGTTTGCGCAGTGGCAATTTTATTTTGTAGATCGGTCATTCTAGATTGTATGTAATCAGAAACCTCGGGCTTATCGTTAGCAGAATAAAGCTTGAGTGTCGCCGATGCTCTCGCGTAGTCGCCTATTTCGTAAAAGTATTGCGCTTTGCTAAAGGCCGCACTGGGAAAGTTTCCCTGAGCACCGGCTATATCAGCGAGAATTAAATGGGTTTCAGGGTTTTTAGGGTGCTTACGTTGGATTTTGCGTGCTTGTTTATACGCTTCATCCAACAGTCCTAAGCGCTTAGTCGTTATAGCGGATAATAAACCTATGCCCAAATTGGTAGGGTGTTGTTCGCGCAAAGTTTGCAATAGTACCAACGCACGCTGCTTTTGATTTAGCTGTATTAACAATTCTGCGTGAGCCAGTTGAATTAAGTCTCGTTGCTTATTAGTCTCGGGGTTAATGCTTGTCAGCGCCGCATCGGCTTCTTGTAGCTTGTTTTCTCGCATAAGACTGAGCGCTAAGCCATACGCATTGGCAAATGGACTTCGAACACCGCTCGCCAGCTCACCAGAGGAAAACTGGGCGATGACTGTTTTAATAGGTTCGCCATACAGTGCCTTCGTTCTTGCCTTGGCGGTGTCAAAGTCAAGTAGTGTTTCTATTAGAGGTTTGTCTTCAACCAATAGGCCAAGAGACCTAACTCGCGCTTTGGCATCAGCGATACGGTTGGTAGAAAGGGGGTGAGTACGTAAAAATTCTGGTACATCGCTACCTTGTGTTTGGTTCTGTCGCTCTAATCGCCCAAAAAAAGCGGGCATGTTTAAGGGGTCAAAACCAGCCTGGGCTAACATTTTCATGCCAGATGCATCAGCTTCTTGTTCAAATCCGCGGCTGTACTCGAGTTGGTTTGAAATAACTGCAGCACGAACAGCAGCAATCGTGGCGACACCTACTTGCCCGCCAACTAATAAGCCCCCAATTAACGCAGCAGCGGAGGGTAAGCTTACTTTCTTTGCATTTTCTAGCATGCGCGGAATATGTCGTTGGCTATGATGACTGATTTCGTGCGCGATCACTGACGCGAGTTCCCCTTCTGTTTGTGCCGCACTCAATAAACCGGTATTGATGGCGATTTGACCACCGGGTGCTGCAAATGCATTGATGGTCGGATTGTTGGCGATGCTAACTTGTAAGTCGGGTAATGCGCGGCTGCTAAAGCTTGCAAGATGGTTGGTGAGCGTTTGTACATAATCAAGCAAAATAGGGTCGTCAATTAACTTTAACCGGCCTCTAGCCGCGAGCATAAGCCTTCGCCCGAGGATGACTTCATCTTCAGCATTTAAAATTAGACTAGCGCTATCATTTAATTCAGGGAGCGTATTGTCGGCGTAAGTTGGTGCGCAATACAGCAGGGCACTAATGATGGTGCTAGCTAAAAACTTCAAAGCGAGTTTAAAGCGACTAATTTGCTGATGAAGCGATGAGTGATGTGCCATGCTTAGGGTGCGTGCCGTATTTTACTATTCATTAAAATTCTAATATACTTCTGTTCGGAGACTGCACTCATTTTAAGTCTTAAACTAAAGTGAAGCTGAGTTAACTCAGTTCCAGCTATCATCAGCTGTTTAGTTTGACTAAGACTTATTTAGTATTGCTTGTGTCTGAAAAAACCGAATAATATTCGCCAAACAATCATTGCAACTCGATGTTAGTGGTGTTGTGTGAACAATAGCTTAAGTAAAAACTGATTTGGAGACAAACTAAATGGCTGACTTTGACCAAGAACTTGATGCCCGTGGCCTAAATTGCCCGTTACCTATCTTACGCGCTAAAAAGGCTTTAAATGGTATGGCAGCAGGAGAAGTACTAAAAATTATATCGACTGATCCGGGTTCAGTTAAAGATTTCGAAGCGTTTGCCTCGCAAACTGGTAATGAACTGTTAAGTTCGGCTGAGGAATCGAGTGAATTTCACTTCATGATGAAAAAAGGCTAACTATTTCTAGTAGCTAACACATGGCGGATAAAAAGCTCACTCTTATTGCTACCAAGGGAACGCTAGATTGGGCCTATCCGCCCTTTATCCTTGCTTCAACAGCCGCCGCTTTGGGTTACCAAACCTCAATTTTTTTCACGTTTTATGGTCTACAGCTGTTAAAGAAAGAACTAAATTTAAAAGTTAGCCCTTTGGGAAACCCCGGAATGCCGATGCCGTTCGGCATGGATAAATGGTTTCCCGTAATGGGTACCGCACTGCCTGGTATGCAAGCGCTAATGACGAGCATGATGAAGGCCAAAATGAAGAACAAAGGCGTTGCATCAGTGCAGGAGTTACGCCAACTTTGTGTAGAAGCTGAAGTGAGGATGATTGGCTGTCAGATGACGATTGATTTGTTTGATATGCAAAGGACAGACTTTATCGACGAAACTGATTATGGCGGCGCCGCGACTTATTTCGAAGCCGCTGGCGAATCTGATATCAGTTTATTTATATAATACTCAGCGAATACTAGATGTCTTAGCTCGTTAGTTTCTCGGTTGAAACGAGCTACTTTCAGATTAACTTATCATTTCTTTCCATTAATTCAGGTTCTTTTTTGGTACAGCTGTTGAGAATCAACATCCGCTGTGTTCCAATAACTGCTCACTTTTAATCGTTTCAGAAACTTAAATGAAAATACATGAGTATCAAGCCAAGGCGCGCTTGAGAGAGTATGGTATTCCTACGCCAACAGGTGTTGCGTGCTTTAGTGTTGACGAAGCAATGCAAGCAGGCGAAACCTTAGGCGGTGATTTCTGGGTAGTGAAAGCGCAAATTCATGCGGGTGGACGCGGTAAAGCAGGTGGCGTGAAGCTGGCTAAAGGTAAAGATGAATTGCGAGAGTTCGCGACGGAGATATTGGGTAAAACCCTAGTGACTCCGCAAACTGGTCCAGAAGGGCAGCAAGTACGGCGTCTATATATAGAATCGGGTGCTGATATCGCTCAGGAGCTTTATTTAGGCTTGGTGGTAGACCGTTCTCGTCGCTGCGTGACCTTAATGGGGAGCTCGGAGGGCGGAACTGAAATTGAAGAAGTAGCGCACGACACGCCTGAAAAAATTCATAAGGTATTTATCGACCCAGCAACGGGTTTGACCGCAGCAGAAGCAGCGACAGTCAGTCGTAATATCGGTATCCCTGAAGGTTCAACGGAGCAGGCGACTACGCTGTTCCTTAATTTATATGAAGCTTTTATGCAAGAGGATGCCTCCTTACTAGAAATTAATCCTTTAATTGTTACGGGTGCAGGTGATGTTATCGCACTCGATGCGAAGGTTAATTTTGATGATAATGCGGATTTTCGTCATCCAATTTGGGCAGAACTTAGAGATGTCGACGAAGAAGATCCGAACGAGATTGAGGCGTCAAAATACGGCTTAAGTTATATCGCTTTAGATGGCAGTATCGGTTGTTTGGTCAACGGTGCTGGCTTAGCGATGGCGACCATGGATATCATTAAACTATATGGCGCTGAACCTGCTAACTTTTTAGATGTAGGCGGCGGCGCAACCGCAGAGCAGGTGACGGGAGCATTCAAGATCATGTTAGCCAGCCCGCAGGTAAAAGCTATTATGGTAAATATTTTTGGCGGCATTATGCGCTGTGATGTGATCGCCGAAGGCTTGGTGACGGCGGCAAACGAAGTCGGCTTATCTATTCCATTGATTGTGCGTCTAGAAGGCACTAACGTTGAACAAGGTCGGCAAATTTTAAAAGATTCAGGCATTAACTTAACAGTCGCAACCAGCATGTCGGATGCAGCTAAAAAAGCGGTCGAGGCGGTACAGTAACTATGTCAATTTTAATCGATAAAAATTCTAAAGTTTTAACTCAAGGCATCACTGGCAGTACCGGTGCATTTCATACAAAACACGGTATCGAGTATGCCTTTGGCGATCAAGCTTATGTAGCAGGGGTTACGCCAGGTAAAGGCGGGAAAATGGTTGAAGATGTTCCTGTTTACAATACCGTAGCCGAGGCTAAACAAGAGACCGGCTGTAATGTTTCAGTGATATACGTTCCACCGCCTTATGCGGCTGCGGCTATTGATGAAGCGGTTGAAGCTGAAATCGAGCTGGTTATTTGTATCACTGAAGGTATTCCTGTGCGAGATATGATTGCTACGTCCGATAAACTACGCGATAGTAATACCATTTTAGTTGGGCCTAATTGTCCGGGCGTCATTACGCCAGAGGAGTTAAAAATTGGCATTATGCCGGGCTATATCCATAAGAAAGGAAAAATTGGCGTCGTATCGCGCTCGGGTACGTTAACCTATGAGGTGGTGCATCAATTAACTAATCTGGGTATTGGTCAATCAACGTGTGTTGGCATTGGTGGTGACCCAGTAAACGGCTTAAAGCATTTAGATGTAATGAAGTTGTTTAATGAAGACCCGGATACAGAGGGCGTTGTATTGTGCGGCGAAATTGGCGGTACAGATGAGGAAGAGTGCGCTGAATGGATTGCCGACAACATGACAAAACCGGTTGTTGGCTTTATTGCCGGCGTGACTGCCCCTCCCGGCAAGCGCATGGGGCATGCTGGAGCCATCATTGCAGGCGGCAAAGGCACCGCGGCAGAAAAAATTAAAGCCTTGCAAGAGGCCGGTGTGCACGTCACAGAAAACCCCGCTAAGATTGGTTCGTTAATGCAATCGGTGTTGCAGGGCTAAGTTAAATTAATAGATAGCTAAATAAGAATGAGTCAATCTGCTTTATGGCAGAGCCCGCTTGACTTAGAAGCGATATTTAACCGGCAAGGGCCGCCGGCTTATCCGTTTTATGATGAGCGTGGCCAACTATTCTGGCTAGAATCGTTGGTCGCGTATAAAGGTCGCTTAGCTTTAGTCCACAAGCTAGGCGACGAAATTCAGCCTATCACCCCAAAAGAGTATCAAGTTCGTACTGCGGTGCACGAGTATGGCGGGCAAGCGTTTTGCTATGTTGAAGACGCAGTCATCTTCAATAACTATGACGATGGCGGTTTATACATGCAAGACCTGCCTCATGCGTCAGGCCATGAACGTGCAATTAAAAAACCACTAAGAATCACTAAAGACATATCAGGTCAGATCGGCTTTGCCGATATTTGCGTTAATCAGCCGCGGCGCATCGTGTTAGCAGTACAGGAACGCATTGCGAAACCAGAGAACATCAATTGCCTCAGTGTCATTGAGTTACAAACAGATGGCTTAAGAGAGCCACAAATTATTGAAAGTGGTGCAGATTTTTATTGCTGCCCTTCGATTTGTGCTGATGGAACTAAAATCGCTTGGGTGCAATGGAACCATCCTAATATGCCGTGGGATGAAAGTGCGGCGTACATAGCGGACTTAAACCAAGTCGATGATCGATACCAGCTAACTAACAAGCGTTTGATCAACGGAGGAGCCAATGTTTCAATCTGTCAATTAGGCTTTTTACAGGATGGGTCTTTGGCTTACGCGAAAGATGGTGAATCAAAGCTGGATTCTCCAACTAACTTCTGGAATTTGTATACTTGGAATGACGGTGAGGTAAACGCCTTAACCTCTGATTTGGCCGAGTACGGTGATGCTCACTGGGTGTTTGGTCAGAAGCGTTGGGTGCAAAGTGGGCCTGATTCGCTTATTGCGATTCGAACGCGTCAAGGCCGAGATGAATTAGTACAAATAGTATTGAATACTAAAAGGGTGAGCGTGCTGGGAGATGGCTTTGCCCGCCTAGCGCAATTAAGCCTATCCCCCGATAACAGCAAGGTTTGTGCTGTCGCGCATTACGCTGATAGAGAACCTAGCGTGCTGCAATTAAAATTGCCACTACAAAGCGGCGCTAACGTAGCGTTCGATATTAGGCATTCAATTGCGCAAGAGCTATCTGAGGATACTGTTTCGATACCACAATTAACTGCCTTTGCAACCGCTGATGGCGAGCAAGCAATGGCGAATTATTACCGTCCGCAGCATCCCACACGCTCGTACACGGAACATTCAGCAGTGCCAGCTATCGTTATGGTGCATGGCGGTCCGACTTCGCGAGCAGATCAAAGTTTAGCCATGTTGGTGCAGTTTTTTACTAGTTCAGGCTTTGCCGTCATTGATGTAAACCACCGCGGTAGTACAGGCTTAGGTAGGCATTATCGGCAGAAACTGCTTGGCCAGTGGGGCGAAATTGATGCGGCAGATATTAAAGATGCGGTAAATTATTTTGTGCAAGCTGGGCTGGTGCACCCCGATAAGGTCTGTATCCGCGGCGGTAGCGCAGGGGGCTATGCGGTGTTGCGAGCGCTAACCCGATACCCAGACTTATTTAGTGTTGGCGCTTGTTACTATGGAATAGGTAATTTAATTACGCTCAGTGAAATTACCCACAAGTTTGAATCGCGCTATACCGACCAATTAATCGGTGAGCAATTTGACCCAACAAGCGCGCATTCGCTAGATAGTCGATTTACCCAACGTTCGCCAATATTTGAAATGGACAAAATTAAAAGCCCAGTGATTTTATTTCAGGGTTTGGATGACAAGGTAGTGCCACCAGCTGTTTCGCGTGAAGTGGTTAAGGTGTTGCAACAAGGTGCAATTGAGCACGAGTATATTGAGTATGAAAGGGAAGGGCATGGCTTTCGTCAAGCGCAAACCCGCGTGGATGCGTTGAGCAAAGAGATGGCGTTTTACCAACGAATACTAAGTCGGGTGGACAATGGCATTTAAAGTCACCAGAGATAAAACCGTTGCCTTAGCGGGGCTCTGCCAAGCGGCAGCTTTAGTCACTCAAATTGCTGAGAATAAACAGTTAGATGAAGCAGCGCTGGCGTCGTCGGTGCGCAGTATACTTAATGTTGATGTCGTGAATGTTCTAGAAGTCTACGACGGCCCACAAAACCTTAGGCTAGGGCTTGAGCAATTACATAAACTGTTGGGCGGCTTGACAGGAATAAAAGCGCAATCGCAAATCCGATATATGATGTCAATGGACCAGCTTGCCAACCGATTGACCAGCGCTGGTCATACCCAATCTTTACTCGGTGCGGGTATCGAAGAAATTAAAGTCATGCACAGCACGACGCTTGCCACTAACGAGTCTGGTGAGTTTGATCAATGGGAGTTGCAAGATTTATACCAGCAGCTTGGAATGCTGTATCAAAAGTCGCTTAGTTTATTGCCACCACGAATTATCGTGAAGGGTGCGAAAGGGACCTTATCAGTAGAAGAAAATGTGTCTAAATTGCGCAGCGCTTTATTTTCGGGGGTGCGCGCGGCCTATCTTTGGCATCAGCTTGGCGGGCGTCGATGGCACCTGCTGTTTCAGCGGCCAGCTTATCAACAACAAATAAAGCAATTATTGAAATAAGTTAGGGCCTAGAAAAACGCTCACCTCATTGGCGAGAGCGCGATACAATTAAGACCTCATACTTGCTTAGCTTAACCGTGCCAGGAAATACCTTAGGAAAAAGTTTTACCGTAACGACATTTGGTGAAAGCCATGGCCTTGCTTTAGGGGCAATTGTCGATGGTTGCCCGCCGGGTTTGGCTTTAAACGAAGCAGACTTACAAGGTGATTTAGATCGCCGTAAGCCGGGGCAGTCAAAGTATACAACGCAGCGCAAAGAGCCAGATGAGGTTGAAATTTTATCAGGGGTATTTGAAGGCAAAACCACTGGTACGCCCATTGGTTTGTTAATACGTAATCAAGATCAGCGTTCTAAGGACTACTCAAACATTAAAGATCAGTTTCGTCCGGGGCATGCTGATTTAACTTACCAGGCTAAATACGGGGTACGTGATTATCGTGGTGGTGGCAGATCTTCGGCGCGGGAAACAGCGATGCGAGTTGCGGCAGGCGCGATTGCCAAGAAATACTTGAGTGAGCAATTCAATATGCAGGTGCGCGCTTATATGTATAAGATGGGCGACATTGAAGTGGCATTACGAGATTGGTCAGTGGTTGAAAGCAACCCATTTTTTTGTGGCGATAGTGCGGCAGTCGAACACTTGGAAGCAGAAATAAAACGCCTACGCAAAGACGGTAATTCAGTCGGCGCTGGTATTGAAGTGCATGCCAGCAATATGCCTGCTGGAATTGGAGAGCCTGTGTTTGATCGATTAGATGCAGACATCGCACATGCTTTGATGAGTATCAACGCATCCAAAGGGGTAGAGATTGGTTCAGGTTTTCAAAGCATTGAACAAACAGGCGTGCAACATCGCGACCTAATTAGCAAAGCAGGCTTTGCTTCTAATAATGCAGGTGGCGTGTTGGGCGGTATTTCTAGCGGCCAAGACCTAGTGGCTAGAGTGGCATTTAAGCCCACTTCAAGTATCACCACACCTGGTTTTTCATTAGATGTAAATGGCAATGAGATTGAAGTGGTAACCAAGGGTCGTCACGACCCCTGCGTGGGCATTCGTGCAGTGCCTATTGTTGAAGCGATGACGGCTTTAGTTATTATGGACCACGTCTTAAGGCAGCGAGGTCAAAACGGATAGAGGTTTGCTGGCGCTTGGTAAAGCTTAAGTCATCTGTTTTAGTACCGCTTCCATCGACTCTTTCGCGTCACCAAACAGCATAAGGCTATTTTCTTTGAAAAATAATGGGTTTTCCACCCCGGCGTAGCCTGTTGCCATACTGCGTTTACAGATAACCACGTTTTTTGCATTCCAAACTTCCAATACAGGCATGCCAGCGATAGGGCTATCCGGTTCTTGTTGCGCGGCAGGATTTACAATGTCATTGGCACCGATAACAATCACGACATCGGTATTATTAAGGCGTTCGTTAATTTCATCCATCTCGAACACAATGTCGTAAGGGACTTTGGCTTCTGCTAATAGTACATTCATGTGTCCGGGCATACGGCCTGCAACGGGATGAATAGCAAATCGAATATCACAGCCTTTGTTGCGCAGAATTTCGGTCAGCCTTGAAACGGGGTGCTGTGCTTGTGCTACCGCCATGCCGTACCCCGGAACAATCACCACGCTTTTGGCATTGCTAATCAAGTTAGCTATTTCACCGCTATTTGCGCTAGTGACCTCACCTTGCTCGCCTGCCTGAGCGCCGCTGGTAGCGGTTGAGGTGTTTCCGAACCCGCCCAAAATAACGCTTAAAAACTGGCGGTTCATGGCTTTGCACATGATGTAACTCAGTATCGCGCCACTAGAGCCAACCAATGCGCCAGTGACGATCAGTAAGTCATTATTGAGCATAAAGCCAGTGGCCGCCGCTGCCCAACCAGAATAGCTATTGAGCATTGAAATCACGACTGGCATGTCTGCACCACCAATGGCCATCACTAAATGTACGCCGATCGCAAACGCAACTAAGGTGGCTATTATTAACGCGAGCTGGCTGTGCGGCTCGCCTATGAATACACTACCCAGTAAACAGCAAAGTAGTAGGCCGCCGCCGTTAAGCCAATGACGCGCTGGTAAGGTTAATGCCGCGCTGCTGAGCTTACCAGTCAGTTTGCCATAGGCTACGACAGACCCAGTAAAAGTAACGGCTCCGATTAACACCCCCAGATAGGTTTCAAATAGATGAATAGAGTGTGCCGCGCCTTGTAAGGTATTTGGGCTTAGGCTGTTGGAGAATCCGATGAGCACCGCCGCAAGCCCCACAAAGGAGTGCAAAATAGCCACGAGCTCGGGCATTTGTGTCATCTCGACCTTATGCGCCAAGCGCAAACCAATGGTGCTGCCAATCACGATGGTCAAGATCACAAGCCATAAATATGAGCTTCCCAACCCAAGCAGCGTTGCGATCAACGCGATCAACATTCCTGCAATGCCATATATGTTGCCGCGCGTGGCCGTTGTCTGATGACTTAAGCCGCTTAAGCTAAGAATAAATAGTATTGCAGACAATAAGTAGGCTGCGATTATGATTCCGTTATCCATGATTAGTGACTCTGAAACATTTTAAGCATGCGGCGGGTTACCAAAAAGCCACCGGCGATGTTTATTGACGCGAGTAAGGTAGCGAGCGCGGCAAGTGTAATGGCTAGCCCAGAAGGGGAGTTAAACTGTAATAGGGCGCCAAGCACAATAATGCCGCTAATCGCGTTGGTAACGCTCATTAGAGGAGTATGTAAAGCGGGTGTAACATTCCAAACAAGTTGCCAGCCGACAAAGCAAGAAAGAATAAACACAATGAAATGGCTCATGAAGTCAGCGGGCGCGTATGCGCCAACCAATAACAATAGGCACGCACCCAAAGCGGCGCCACCTAATGTCCACCATTTTTGGTGGCTAGGCGCGGTTATTGCGATATTTTCCTTTGTTGGGGTGGGTGCTTCAGGTAAGGGTTTGGCCGCGGATACTTTAATGGCAGGCGGCGGCCACAATATGCTGCCTTTACTTGCAACGGTTAAGCCGCGTATCATTTCATCTTCGAGATTAAGATTCAGTTGTCCGTTTTTATTTGGGGTTAGTTCGCTAAGAAGATTAACTACATTGTTGGCATAAAGCTGGCTGGCTTGGCCGGCCATGCGAGAAGCTAGGTCGGTATAGCCTAATATGGATACGCCATCGATAACTGTTCTTTCCCCGGGGACCGTATATTCACAATTGCCGCCTTGTTCCGCTGCCATATCAATAACGACACTGCCCGCAGACATGCTATCTACCATTGCTTGGGTGATTAATTTTGGCGCAGGTTTGCCCGGTATCAGAGCGGTGGTAATGATGACGTCAACTTCTTTGGCTTGTTGCGCAAATAAAGCCATTTCTGCTGCAATGAATTCTTTACTCATCGTCTTGGCATAGCCATCACCGCTGGTGCTGGTTTCGTTGAAATCAAGCATTAAAAACTCGGCATTAAGGCTTTCAACTTGCTCTTTTACCTCTGGGCGCGTGTCAAAAGCGCGCACGACGGCTCCCATGCTGGCTGCTGCACCAATGGCCGCTAAGCCCGCTACGCCCGCACCAATCACGAGCACTTTAGTCGGCGGTATTTTTCCTGCGGCAGTCATCTGTCCACCTAAAAATCGACCAATCTCATGGCTGGCCTCAATCACCGCGCGGTAACCGCCGATATTTGCCATCGATGACAACACATCAAGCTTTTGCGCTCGCGAGATACGGGGAACGCAATCCATTGCTAGGACATTAAACGATTGCGAATTTAGTTTATCAAGCGCTTGTTGATTCGACGCGGGCCAAAATAAACTGATTAATGTTTTATCAGTCACTTTGGAAAGCTGAGTTAAATCAGTGGCCTTTGGCTCTCTGACTTTAAGCAGTATATCGCTGAATTGGATAATGTCTGACGACTTATCGATGATTTCAGCGCCAGCGCTTCGATAGTCATCGTTGCTATATCCGGCTAACTGTCCAGCATCAGACTCGATAGAGACGGTATAACCTAAATTCACGATGCTTTTAATGCTCTGTGGCGTGCTCGCGACACGCCGTTCTTGTTGTATTGTTTCTTTTAATACGCCTATTTTCATCGCTGCTTGGCAGTGCTGGTTCTGAATTGGACTAGCATTTTAGCCAAGCAAAGGCATCAGGAATAATCAAAGTTATTAGCCCGTATCATAAATTTATATTATGATACGGGGTGTAATTATAAAAAATATAAATAATTATATTTTAATAACTAATGGGGTAATGCACTTTAAATTATCGTTAACCCTAGGCGTGAAGCCGCTTGGGGTGAGTCTTGCGGGTTTAGATAACGCTAGCTGAGGAGTAGGTTTTCTAAGATTTGTTCGTATATAACGGAGAGTTGATCGAGGTCATCGACTGAGATTTTTTCGTCAACTTGATGAATAGTTTTATTGATTGGGCCTAGTTCAATGACTTCTGCGCCAGTTGGAGCGATGAATCTTCCATCTGAGGTGCCGCCAGATGTGGACAGCTCAGGTATGCATCCTGTCACGTTCTTGATGGCGGACTCAGTGACTTTTACCAATGTTGCATATTGAGTCTGAAATGGCTTGCCGGATAGCTTCCAGTCTGCCTCGACCGAAATATCATGTTTAGCAACCACCTTGTCTATGCGCTGCATAATTTCTTCTGCGGTGATTTTTGGAGAAAAGCGTAAGTTAAATTGTACTTCTAGCGTGCCAGGAATTACGTTGGTTACGCCAGTGCCCGCGTTAAGGTTTGAAAATTGTAAGCTGGTTGGCAGGAACTGGTCATTGCCCTTGTCCCATTGCATTTGGCGTATTTCATCCAAAAGCGGTAAGGCTAGATGGATGGCGTTGTCAGCCATGTGCGGGTAGGCAATATGGCCTTGCTCGCCGATTATCCGTAAGGTGCAATTAATGGAACCCCGTCTCCCAACTTTTATCGTGTCACCCAATTGGGTTGACGAGGTGGGCTCCCCCACTATGCAATAGTCAATTTTATCGCCCCGAGCTTCCAAGGTATCGATCACTGCTTTAGTACCATATAACGCAGGGCCTTCTTCGTCGCTGGTTATTAAAAAGCCTATACGCCCGTTATGCTTAGGGTGCGAAGACACAAATCGCTCGGTCGCAGTCACCATGGCCGCGATACTGCCTTTCATATCTGCCGCCCCGCGCCCATGCAGATAACCCGCTTCTATGTCTGCACTAAATGGGTCTTTTTGCCATTGCTCAATGGGTCCGGTCGGTACAACATCGGTGTGCCCGGCAAATACGATGATGGGGCCGTCGCCGCCTTTGACTGACCATAAATTGTCTACATCCTCGAATGCCATGTGCTCGTTAGCAAAGCCAATGGACGCCAATCGAGCGGCAATCAGCTTTTGGCAGCCATGGTCTTGTGGCGTCACTGAAGGTCGAGAGATAAGATCGGCAGCAAGCGAAATAGTCGGCGAGTGGGGCATGGGATTATTTGGTTCGTTTATGCCCCCAATGCTACAATGTGTGTATGCTGACCACAACAAGCCAACCGACTATTTTTGATTGTAAAGGAGCTGTATTTTGCCGCTAGATATAAATCACTCACAAAACTGGTTTAACCACGGAATGGGTGAAGAGTTACTGCAAGCGCAAGCCGATAGATTGCCTAATTTGGTGCCTGAAAATTACTATCAGCAAGCTGTTTGGGTGCAAAATTCTCAACTCGAGGTGTGTGAAAATCTCAATATTGGCCAAATGACTTATGTCAGCACTGCCATGAGTACTAAAGGGGGCGTGGTGGCTAAGCCGGAACATTTACCGTTTGCTGAACACAGCGTAGATTTACTCTTTCTAATGCATACGCTAGATTATTGTGACGACCCAGTGGCAGCACTGCGCGAAGCTAGTCAGGTGTTAAATGCAGAAGGGATTATGGTATTAACTGGGTTTAATCCGCATAGTTTGTACGGCGCTTGTAAATTATTTCGGTCGTCTAAAACGCAGCCATATAGCGCGCGGTTTATTGCGGCGAAAGTAGTGCAAGATTGGTTAGCGTTATTGGGTTTTACATTGCTTGGGATATCGATGTTAGAGTATAAGCCGCCAATCGCTAACCAAAAAATCAGATCTAAACTACGGTTTATGGACACAACAGGAGAACGGTGGTGGCCTGTGTGCGGAGCGGTTTATGTGTTGGTTGCCAAGAAGCAAATATATAGCAAAATAAATACTAAACGAGCGAGTGGGCGACGCCGAGATTGGCTTAGAATACTCAACCCATTGCCTGCTGATATAAAGAAAAATCCATGAGTCTAGTGACAATTTATACTGATGGCGCTTGCCGTGGAAACCCAGGTGTGGGCGGCTGGGGTGCGCTGTTGTCCTACGGCGATACGACTAAGGAATTGAAGGGAGCTAAAGCGCAGACCACTAATAATCAGATGGAATTAATGGCAGCCATTGAGTCGCTCAAGGTGCTAAAGCGGACCTGCATCGTCGATTTATATACGGACTCAGTGTATGTTAAAGACGGCATTACTAAGTGGATTGATGGGTGGCGCTCAAAGGGGTGGAAAACCGCAGCGAAAAAACCCGTAAAGAATAAAGAGTTGTGGCTGGAGTTGGATGCGTTGAACCAGCACCACCAAGTAACATGGCATTGGGTAAAAGGGCACGCGGGCGTTGAAGGGAATGAGCGCGCTGATGCCCTTGCAAACGAAGCGATTGACGAGATAGGTGAAGAATAATGGCAGCACAAGATAATACACGGTATTTAGTGTTAGATACCGAGACCACAGGCCTTGAACCACAGCAGGGGCACAAAATTATCGAGATCGGTTGCGTTGAGCTGTATCAGCGCAGAATTACCGGCAATAATTACCATCAATATATTAATCCAGAGCGAGAAATTGACGAAGGGGCGGCGAACGTTCATGGTTACACCTTAAGTGATTTAGAGTCTGAGCCCGTATTTGCCGATATTGCTGATACGTTTTTGGAGCATATCAAAGGCGCTACGCTTATTATTCATAATGCAGCCTTCGACGTTGGCTTTCTCGACCATGAGCTAAGCCTATTGGATGGCGATAAAGGGACGATTAGTGATTATTGTGAGGTGCTAGATACGCTGGCGCTGGCACGTAAAATGCACCCAGGGCAACGTAACAGCTTAGATGCGTTGTGTCAGCGATATGGCGTTGAAAACTCGCATCGTACTTTGCACGGCGCACTGCTCGATTCAGAGATTTTGGCAGATGTTTATTTGCTGATGACGGGCGGGCAATTGAATTTGCTCGGTGAAAGCCATGGTGATCGCAAATCAGCAGACGCCGATCAAGCCATGCGAATTGACGCGAATCGTGCGCCACTCAAGGTGGTTGTCCCCAGTGCAGAAGAGCTTGTTGAACATCAAAAATGGCTTAAGTTATTAAGCGATGAAACAGAGCAAAATATCAGTTGGTAAGCGTAATCGAGCCTAACATCTGATCGGGTGTTATGGGATAATTTAACCCTTGCCCAATTGGGCTTTAACCTACAACTACAGAGTGAGAAGCAAAGATGGATGATAACCGTGCAAAAGCGCTAGAAGCTGCATTAAGTCAAATTGAAAGACAGTTCGGAACGGGGTCGGTTATGCGCCTTGGTGATGAAGGGGCTAAGCAAGAAATAGAGGCTATTTCGACCGGATCAATTGGGCTTGATATTGCATTGGGCCTTGGCGGGTTACCTAAAGGTAGAATTGTTGAAATTTATGGTCCTGAATCGTCAGGTAAAACAACGCTGACTTTATCAACCATCGCGCAATGTCAAAAGATGGGCGGAACCGCTGCGTTTGTCGACGCAGAGCACGCGTTAGATCCCGCATATGCTGAGAAGCTTGGAGTTGATTTAGATGGTTTGCTGGTGTCGCAGCCTGATACGGGTGAGCAAGCCTTAGAGATAACTGACATGTTAGTGCGATCAGGTGCGGTGGATATCTTAGTGATTGACTCAGTGGCAGCGTTAACCCCGAAAGCTGAAATTGAAGGTGACATGGGTGATTCGCATATGGGCTTGCAAGCCCGTTTGATGTCACAGGCACTGAGAAAGCTAACCGGTAACATTAAGCGATCAAACACTTTGGTTATTTTTATCAATCAAATTCGTATGAAAATCGGCGTTATGTTTGGTAGCCCTGAAACAACGACAGGTGGTAATGCACTAAAGTTTTATTCATCAGTTCGCTTAGATATTCGCCGCATTGGTGCGCTTAAAAAAGGTGATGAAATTATGGGTAACCATACGCGGGTGAAAGTGGTCAAAAACAAGGTGGCCCCACCATTTAAACAAGCTGAGTTTGATATTCTCTACAACGAAGGTATTTCTAAAGAAGGAGAATTGCTAGATATTGGCGTAGAAGAAAAATTAGTCGATAAAGCGGGTGCCTGGTATAGCTATGGCGCAGAAAGAATTGGCCAAGGTAGAGATAACAGCCGCACATACTTAAAAGAGCATCCTGAGGCAGCGGCTGAGTTGGAGCTTAAAATTCGCCAAGCAAAAGGTTTGATTGAGGGCGAAGAAGCACCCGCTGAAGCTACCCCAGAGGAACCTTCTGAGGCATAACAGTTTTGTTGGGTGGCGGACTCAAAAGAATATAAGCGGCTGTGGGCTAAGGCGATACAAGCCTTGGCGCGCCGGGAGCACAGCGTTAAGGAGCTAAGCAATAAGTTATTGGGCCGCACTGAACAACCGCAGCTAGTGCATGAGTTAATCTCTAGTTTGATCGAAGACGATTATTTAAGTGATGACCGATTCACCGAAATGTTATGCCGGTCACGGTTTAATAAAGGGTCAGGACCGCTTAAACTCAAGCATGAATTAAACCAGCATGATATTGATGTTAGCCTGATCGAAACTTATTTATCGCTCTATGACAATAAATGGATCGATCGACTAGTAGAAATCCGTACCAAAAAATATGGCGAGGAAAAGCCCAGTGATTACAAAGAATGGTCACGCCAAGCTCGCTTTTTACAACAACGGGGTTTTAGCACCGAACAAGTCCGCATTGCGTTAGAGCAATAAATAAGATGAAAACTTCAGAAATTCGCCAAACCTTTATCGATTATTTTAGCGAGCGAGGCCATCAAAGCGTTGCGAGTAGCCCGCTAATCCCAGGAAACGATCCAACACTTTTGTTTACTAATGCTGGGATGGTGCAGTTTAAAGAAACCTTTTTGGGCACGGAAAAGCGCGACTACCAAAGAGCGGTGACTTCACAACGTTGTGTCAGAGCAGGTGGAAAGCATAATGACTTGGAAAACGTAGGTTACACCGCAAGGCATCATACGTTTTTTGAAATGTTGGGCAATTTTAGTTTTGGCGATTACTTTAAAGAAGAAGCGATCGCCTACGCGTGGCAATTACTAACTGAGGTGTACGCGCTGCCGGCAGAAAAGCTCTGGGTTACCGTATTTGATGAAGACGACGAAGCAGAGCGAATTTGGATTGAACAAATTGGGGTTGACCCGACGCGGTTATCTCGTATCGGTGCAAAGGACAACTTCTGGTCTATGGGCGATACTGGGCCTTGTGGGCCTTGCACCGAAATTTTTTATGATCATGGAGAAGACGTGCCCGGAGGGCCGCCTGGAACACCTGAAGAAGACGGAGACCGTTATGTAGAGATATGGAATCTAGTGTTCATGCAATATAACCGTGACAGCGATGGCAATTTAAATCCTCTACCAAAGCCTTCAGTTGATACCGGCATGGGCTTAGAGCGTATGGCGGCGGTATTACAAGGCGTACATAGTAATTATGAGATAGATTTATTCGATCACCTCATCGCTGATGCGGCGCGGGTTTTAGGTGTGAAAGCGAGTAAAGAAAACAAATCACTAAGAGTGATTGCTGATCATATTCGCGCAAGTTCATTTTTGATTATAGATGGCGTAACGCCGTCCAATGAAGGGCGGGGCTATGTGTTACGCCGCATAGTTCGCCGAGCCATTCGGCACGGTTATCAACAAGGTATGCGCAAAGCGTTTATGCACCAACTGGTCAATTGCTTAGCGCAGCAAATGGGTGAAGCTTATCCTGAGCTTGTTCAAAAACAGGCAGTCATCGAGCAAGTGCTTGAAAAAGAAAATGCTAAGTTTATTGAAACCTTAGACCAAGGTATCAAAATACTCGATAGCGAATTTTCGCAGATGTCGTCTGATGAGTTGTCCGGTGAAGTGGTGTTTAAGTTATATGATACCTTTGGTTTTCCGTATGACTTAACAGAAGACTATGCGCGTGAGCAAGGCTATACCTTAGACAAAGCGGGCTTTGACGAGGCGATGCAGGTGCAGCGTGAACGGGCTCGTTCAGCGCAGAAATTTACGATGGATGCGCAGATTCAAGTAGATGTTGCCAGCACGAAATTTGTTGGATATGAAAGCCTAAGCGTGCCTTCACCACTTATCGCGATTATAAAAGACGGCAAGCAAGTTGAATCGTTACAGGCAGGTGAGCAAGGTATATTAGTCCTATCGGAGACGCCATTTTATGCCGAAAGTGGCGGGCAAGTTGGTGATACAGGCGTTCTGTCAGTCGAGAGCGCGTGTTTTACTGTTGCTGATACTCAGTATCTCGCGAATAAGGTGATCGGTCATTTTGGCGAACTAAGCACAGGTACACTTAAGCTAGGTGACCAATTAGATGCAGCGGTAACCGCCTCTGAACGTCGTCGCAATGCAGCTAACCATTCAGCTACCCACCTATTGCACCAAGCCTTAAAAGAGGTGTTAGGTGAGCATGTTCAGCAAAAAGGCTCGTTAGTCAGTGCAACACGCTTACGTTTTGACTTCTCTCACTTTGAGCCCTTACAAGCTGATCAATTGGCGCATATTGAGCAAGTGGTGAATAATCAAATTGAAGCTAATTTAGTTGTTGCTGTATCGCATATGGAATTAGATCAAGCGAAGGCAAAGGGCGCAGCGGCTTTATTTGGTGAAAAATACGACAACGAAGTGCGCGTAGTAGAAATGGGCGATTATTCGCTCGAACTTTGCGGTGGCACCCACGTTAACCGCACGGGGGAGATTGGCCTTTTCAAGATTGAGTCAGAAACGGGTATTGCCGCTGGAGTGCGCCGGATCGAAGTGCAAACAGGTGAGCCGGCTATCAAGTTGATGCAAAAGCAAAGCGCCCATTTAGCGCAGCTGAGTCATTTGCTTAAGACGTCGCCTGATGACTTAGCAAGCAAGGTGTCGGCGCTAATGGCGACTAATAAAGTACTCGATAAACAGTTAAAGACGGCACAATCTAAATTGGCAGTGTCAACCAATGCACCAGACAAAGCAGACAATGTGTCTGAAATAAACGGCGTCAAGGTGATGGTAGTACAGCAAGATGATGTAGATGTGAAAACTTTACGTAATACGGTCGACGCGGCGCGTTCCAGTCTCGGAGAAGGCATCGTTGTGGTTGCGGGTACGTTTGAAGGTAAAGTGAGTATCATTGTACGAGTGACGCCGTCTTTGACTGAAAAATTTGCAGCCGGTCAGTTGATTAAGCCAGCGATGGATCTAGTGGATGGTAGAGGCGGAGGCAAGCCAGAAATGGCGCAAGGCGGCGGCGCCAACGTTGCGCAGTTGGGGCAAGCTCTAGAAGCGATTAAAACTGCGATAGCGAGTGCCTGAGCGCAGTAAATCTACTTTACTTTAGGTGATTAACAGGTTTTAATCCGCGCCCGAAATTATTTCTTAAAGCAGCTTTGGCACTCTACGTCGAAAAATTTGGTGGTACTTCTGTAGGCAGCGTTGAACGTATCAACGCGGTCGCAGAGAAAGTTGCAGCGCAAAATCGCGCGGGCCACCAAATGGTGGTGGTAGTTTCAGCGATGAGCGGCGAAACTAATCGCTTGCTGGGTTTAGCCACTGAAATCAACAATCAGCCCCCAGCGCGTGAGCTTGATGTGTTGTTATCAACGGGTGAGCAAGTCACAATTGCATTATTATGCATGGCGTTTAACCAGATCGGTGTCGAAGCGCGTTCTTACACGGGATCGCAAGTTAAAATTCTGACCGACAATGTACACGGCAAAGCGCGAATTGTTGATATTGATGCCAGCCCTATAAAGAGGGACCTAGAAAAAGGGCGAGTGGTGGTGGTAGCCGGCTTTCAAGGTGTGGATGCAGAAAATAACATAACTACCTTAGGACGTGGTGGATCTGATACTACTGCGGTGGCATTGGCAGCGGCTATAAAGGCGGATGAATGCAAAATTTATACCGATGTTGATGGCGTTTATACCGCTGACCCTAGAGTCGTAAAAGATGCGCGACGTTTAAATACCATCACGTTTGAAGAAATGCTTGAGCTTGCGAGCTTAGGCGCAAAAGTATTACAAATTCGATCAGTTGAGTTTGCCAGCAAATATAAAGTGCCATTGCGGGTATTGTCTTCCTTTGAAGAAGGCCCGGGTACGTTGATTACCGATGAGGAAAATACCGTGGAACAGCCACTTATATCAGGCATCACCTCCAGCAAAGACGAAGCGAAGGTCACTGTACGTGATGTGCCTGATAAACCAGGAATCGCGCATCAAATATTGGGTGTTATCTCTGACGCGCATATCAATGTGGATATGATTATCCAAAATATTAGTGAAGAAGGCTTAACCGACTTTACATTTACGGTCGGTGGTGCTGATATGCAGCGATCGATAGAATTATTACAACCAGTGGTTGCCGAACTCGGTGCGCAGGAAGTGGTTGCAGATGACGATATCGCAAAAATTTCTGTGGTAGGTATTGGGATGCGATCTCATGAAGGTATCGCGACCAGTATGTTCAAAGCATTGTCGGAACAGGGGATAAATATCCAAATGATTTCGACATCTGAAATAAAAATTTCAGTCACCGTGCGTAAGCAGTTTACGGACCTAGCAGTGCAAACCTTACATGGTGCATTTAAGCTAGATAAAGTCTAAATCTAGGCATAAATATTATTATTAACGGGTGCACTAATCTTGTTTTACGGTATATAATCGCGCCTCTCAATAGCGTCTAGGGTGGCTAGGTAGCCAACCACGAGCACATGATGCTGTTGATTTAACAATTGGAGTAAGAGCAGTGTTAATTTTAACTCGTAGAATAGGCGAGTCAGTGCATATCGGGGATGATATTCGCTTGACCGTATTAGGCGTACGGGATTCTCAGGTGCGAATTGGTATCAACGCCCCAAAAGAAGTGCCGGTACATCGTGAAGAGATTTATTACAGAATCAAGCACGAACAAGAGGCGAAAAATCAGATGCAAGGTGAATCTAATGATTCTGTATCTAATCATTCGTACGATGAAGTCGACGACGATAATATCGGAAACGTTTAGAGGAAAATGTATCAGGAGAGGTGGCCGAGCTGGCTGAAGGCGCTCCCCTGCTAAGGGAGTATACGGTTTATAGCTGTATCGAGGGTTCGAATCCCTCCTTCTCCGCCATTATTTCGCTTTGAAAAGCAAGGTAATCGTATAGTATTAATCATAGCAATTGATACCTCAAAGAATACGCGCCCGTAGCTCAGCTGGATAGAGTACCTGGCTACGAACCAGGCGGTCAGACGTTCGAATCGTCTCGGGCGCGCCATATAAATCAAGGGGTTATACCGTTTGGGTGTGACCCCTTTGATTTAAACGTGTCAGATTTGTGCCATTTATTCTTCAATGGCTCTTCAACAGTTTCAATATTTTTAGCAAACTCAGCTAAATGCCGAGGATTAAGGTGCGCAACTCTTTGCACCATCTCGGGTCCAGCCCAGCCTCCTAACTCTTGCAAAACATATAAAGGCGTTCCTGCTTGAACGTGCCAACTTGCCTAGGTGTGGCGTGAATAATGCCACCGAAAATATTCGTACTTGTACTCTTTAGGTAAATGAGAGGGTACTTCTTTTTCGGTGGGCAAGCGCTGAGTCCATCTTCATAGGAACAAATAGTTACTCGATCTAACGCCTTTCTCCAAGATCCTTCGTTAGCTTTATTCACAGGTTTGCCTTTATAAGCGAACACTCTTTTGGGTGTAAGCCACGTTGGTTTTTCAAAATCGCTAACACATTGGAATTCAGCGGAACAGTTATGAAAGAACTTTAAAGAACGTTTCCAAGAAAAGGTATCGAGCTATACCAAAGAGGTTAACAATTTGAGGTTAAGGATATTAATGAGAGACGAAGATATAGGCTTAAACTCTAGGTTTAGATCAAGCTCTTGTTAATGTGGAAGAACGGTTTGATGGACTTTCAAAATCTGTATTATATAGTTGATGAGCAATGTGCTGTAGACGAAGTATCTGGAAACCCAAGAGAGGGAGTACTGTTTAAAGAAAGACAAAAACGAGAAAAATTTGCTCTCGAACACTATAGAAGACTTTAATCTGTAGCGGATCAAATGGGTATGATTACTGGATTAATATCTCGCGACGACTCTCAAGCAAACGCTCTAGCACTTGAACTGAAAATTATATGTAATTAACTTGATATTTAGGCCAGAAAGGCGAAAGCTTTTCGTTGGAATGCGAATGACTTTAATGAGTACAGACTGTCTGAAAATTTTATTTTCAGCATGTCATTGGGATTGCGTTGACCTTTAATTCAACAAGCTTTTCTATCCCAGCAGATTGGCAGTCCATTCATTTTATCAAATTCAGTATCTAAGTTAATTGGAACTGGCTTTTTGGCTTATTATTTGGGTTCATAGCTTGCGGCTTCTGGTCGCTTTAGCGAGCGTTTCCACCAAAAATTGTATGGGTGAACATAGTCGGTTTCTCCATGTTGGTTAACTAACTCTTTGGTTTGGTTATGCCATTTGAAAATCCCTCCTTCCAAATTATGAATTGAGTTAGCCCCTTCACTTAATAACCCTTCTTGGACGCGACTGATTAGTTCAGATGATCGCCTCCCTACCGAGCAATAAAATACGTAAGTCTTATTTTCAGCATCAGGCCCGAATTGACTCAGAAACTCAGCAGTTGAAATATTTGGCGAAACGCGCAGCGCTCCGTCAATTCGACTGACCGCAAACTCGTTCTCTTTTCTGACGTCTATTAAAACGACTTCCTCGCCCTCATTTGTGCTCGGTAAATCACTGACGTGTTCGACAGTTTGGTAGTCCTCTATTATTTCTAGGTGAATTTTATCTAGCTTACTTAAGCTATCTGCTCCAACAGCAACGGGCGTAGTAAAAGCCAAGAGGGCAATGAGTTGAATAAACGTGCGACGGTTTTTATACATATACAGTGTGGAACAGGGCGAGGTTAAAGTATAACTAATTGAATAAGACTCGATTTTGTTAATAAAGTTACGATCTATTTTATTAATTAACATTAACTATACAATCAATTAGAGCGTTTAATGCAGATGCGTTATATTCTCTGGTGTACTGAACTTTCAGTGCATTTACGTTATCAACAGGTTGTACAGCCTTTGTTAACGATTGAAGATAATTATTTTCTTGGAGATAAACATGTCATTAAAAGATTCACAAACCGAGCAAAACCTGAAGGACGCTTTCGCAGGCGAATCTCAGGCAAATCGCCGTTATTTATATTTCGCTGCAAAAGCAGATGTCGAAGGCTACAACGACGTTGCAGCCGTATTTCGTTCTACGGCTGAAGGTGAAACTGGCCATGCGCACGGTCATCTAGAGTATTTGGAAGAATGCGGTGATCCTGCTACAGGCATGCCTTTTGGTGCAAGTTCGGATAACCTAAAAACCGCAGTTGCAGGCGAAACCCATGAGTACACAGATATGTACCCTGGCATGGCTAAAACTGCACGCGATGAAGGCTTTGACGAAATTGCCGACTGGTTCGAAACCTTAGCGAAAGCTGAGCGCTCACACGCCAATCGTTTTCAAAAAGCATTAGACGAACTAGACTCTTAATCGAGTTTTAAGCGTTTCTGCATGCTGCCCTATCAAGCAATTGGTAGGGCGGTTATGTTTTTGTCAGCCATTTATTTAACACCATGAAAGAAGGAAATTTAGCTCCACCCACGCGTCACGCCTTACTGTGGCAGACAGAAGAATTCTACGACGAAGAAAAGTGTCTCAATGAATTAGAGCGTGTGTTTGACCTATGCCATGGTTGTCGTCGGTGCGTGAGTTTATGTAACTCTTTCCCCACATTATTTGATTTGGTTGATGAGTCATCAACATTTGAAGTAGATGGCGTTGATAAAAAAGACTACTGGAAAGTGGTAGATGAGTGCTATATGTGTGATTTGTGTTATATGACAAAATGTCCGTATACACCTCCGCATGAGTGGAACATAGATTTCCCACATATCATGCTACGCGCTAAAGCGATAAAATATAAAAAAGGCGATACAAAGCTGCGTGATAAGGTCATTACCAGCACAGATAACATTGGAAAACTAGCAAGTATTCCGGTGGTTGTGAACGTAGTGAATGCAGCCAATAATAATTCGTCTATCCGTAAGGGCATGGAAAAAGCCATTGGCATCTCGGCGGATGCGCACCTGCCTGCGTACTCGTCTAAAAAACTGCGCAATACGAAAATTCAGCCCTTCGAGGTAGAACCTGTACCCGCAGGCGAAACCACTGGGAAAGTGGCTATATTCGCGACGTGTTACGGTAATTATAACGAGCCTGATTTAGGCCGTGATTTGATTGCAGTACTTCAGCATAACGGAATTGAAGTGGCTTTAGTCGACAAAGAGCAATGCTGTGGTATGCCTAAATATGAGTTAGGTAATTTAGCTGCGGTGGCCAAAGCCAAAGAAGCCAATATTCCTGAACTTGATAAATGGGTACAAGATGGCTGGGATATTATGGCGCCGGTTCCTTCCTGTGCGTTGATGTTTCGGCAAGAGCTACCATTAATGTATCCTGATGACGCACAAGTACAAAACGTCAAGAATGCAATTTACGACCCGTTCGAATATCTAATGTTGCGCCATAAAGCAGGTGTACTGAAAACTGATTTTTCTCATCCCTTAGGTAATGTGCTTTTGCACTCCGCCTGTCATCAACGAGTACAGAACATTGGTCCTAAAACCAAAGAAGTGTTGGAGTTGGTGCAAGAAACCACTGTCAAGACAGCAGATCGGTGTTCTGGTCATGATGGAACGTATGCCGTCAAAGAAGAGTCGCGCGCCGCATCGGTGAAAATTTGCCGTCCGGTAGCCAATAAAGTTAAAACAGGGGAAGTTGATATCTACGGCAGTGATTGCGCGATCGCAGGGCACCACATTGAAGATGTTCTAGGTGATTCGTCCATTCCAATGGCGCACCCAATTTCTATGCTGCGCAAAGCGTACGCGATTTAATTTATAAACAGATACCTATGAAATTGACCCGAGCTGATTTATTTTCATTAGAGCAATATTCAGATATGCGTAAAGACTATCGTCAGCAGGTGATGGCGCATAAAGCTGATCGACATATCCCTATTGGGCCAAATGCAACCTTGTATTTTGAAGATAGAATGACGGTGCAGTATCAAATACAAGAGATGTTACGCATCGAGAAAATATTTGATGCTGATGGTATCAATGAAGAGCTTGAAACTTACAATCCGATGATACCGGATGGCAGTAATTGGAAAGCAACGTTTATGATTGAGTTCCCTGACGAGAGCGTACGGCGTGAAAAGTTAGCGCAATTTATTGGAATCGAAAAAGCAGTTTGGGTAAGAGTAGGGCAGCACTCCAAAGTCAACCCTATTTGCAATGAGGACTTAGAGCGAGAGACAGAAGATAAAACATCTGCCGTACACTTTATGCGATTTGAGCTTAGTAGCGAAATGATAGCGGCTTTGAGTGCTGGTGAAGCCATCTCAATGGGCTGTGACTTGCCCGTGTACACGCAAGAATTAAACCCTATCAGTGAAGCGTCTCAGACTTCGTTAACGGCGGACCTTGAACTGGTGTCGAGTAGTCAGTTGCACTAAGGTTATTTGATCGAGTTTTGGTTCCATCTAAGTATATTTAGTCGTTCCCTTATACGGAATAATTCGAGCGCCTTTAGGTTTAACTGATGGCTTTATCGGGATTCGAATTTGAAAATACTCCACGGTTAATTCGCCCATTCGGTCAATCAGGTTAATTTGGTCGATATCTCCCTTTTTGTCGAGTAACTGTCCTCTGGTTTGCCCTAAAATATCGAGCACGTTAAACGGCTTAATAGCTTGCCGAAGGTTCTGGCATTGATGCGCTTTGTATATATCAGCAAGCACCTGTCTCGTAAGAGCATAATGAATAGAGTTTTGATCAAATAGCTCATTGAGTTCTTTAGCTTGCTCGTTAATCGAAAACGTATGGCCTTCAATTGTGTTTGCTAGAAAACACACAAAATCAATAAATCTTGCGCTGAGTAACATAGGTATCTGGTTCTATATTCTGGGTGGCTTTTCAGGTGTGCTCGGGTGATAGTCTAACTGCTTGACTGCGATAATTGATTTACTGGAAATGGCAATGCTTAAGTGAAGCTGTTTCTAGTACCTAATTAAGTGACGACTAGTAGTCACAGATTATGCACAATCAGGCCGTCTCTGTATCTTTATTTATAGCCAGATTTAATTTCGTTTGTTGCTGGTCAATCGCCCAATTGATGTGCTCAGCGACTAATTGACTGCCGCCGCTTAACTTCAACTTAAGTGCGTTTAGTATGTGAGTATTCCCAGGGGCATTGCCCATCGCAATGGCTATATTTCGTAACCAACTTTGGTAACCAATGCGGCGAATGGGGGAGCCTTCAAACCGAGTTAGAAAATCATTTTCAGTCCAGCTAAACAAGCTCAATAACTCAACATCATCTATACCATGGCGAGGTTTGTAATCTATTTCATTGCTTTGTTGAGCAAAACGATTCCATGGGCAAAAAAGCTGGCAGTCGTCGCAACCATAGATTCTATTGCCCATCGGCTTGCGAAACTCTTCGGGTATAACGCCGTGATATTCTATTGTTAAGTAAGAAATGCATCGTCGAGCGTCGACGACGTATGGAGCAACAATAGCGCGCGTAGGGCAAACATCGATGCACTTGGTGCAATCACCGCAATGGTCACGTTCAGGCTGATTATGTGGTAGCGGGATGTCGACATATATTTCACCTAGAAAGAACCAAGAGCCTTCTTCCCTACACAAAATATTAGAGTGCTTGCCAACCCAACCTAACCCTGCCTTTGCCGCAATGGGTTTTTCTAATACCGGCGCGCTATCGGTAAAAACCCGATAACCCAAATGTCCGATGAGTTGTTCAATGTGTTTTGCTAATTTTGCCAGACGGTTTCTCATTAATTTATGATAATCACGGCCAAGCGCATATCTTGAAATATACGCTTTTTCGGGCTGGCCCAGCATGTCTATCGCGCTATCTTGTTGTTGAGTAAGATAATTCATTCTCACGCTTATGACGCTGACGGTGCCAGGCACCAGTTCGTCTGGCCGACTTCTACGGGGCCCATGACGTTGCATATAATCCATTTCGCCGTGAAACCCTTTGTTCAACCACTCTAGCAATTGCGCTTCAGCGCTTGATAAGTCGATATCTGAAACTCCAAGCGCGTCAAACCCTAATCGAGTCGATTCTGCTTTAATCTCAGCGAGTAGTTGGTCTGGTGAGAGCGGTTTTGCACAAACATTCATAAGTCTTATAATATAGCTTGATCCGGCGGGATTTCGCAGGTCAATTTTATTTTTTGGAACCAAGGTATTGCAATAGTGGAACAATTTTCAGAGCCTAGTTATTTAGCCGATGAAGAGGCAATGGCGGCTTATGCTGAGCAACTAGCGCCTTTATTGGAACCCGGTGATGTGATTTATTTTGAAGGCAATTTAGGAGCTGGGAAGACGACACTTATTCGCGCATTACTTAAATTGCTTGGCTATACAGGCTCTGTTAACAGTCCTACCTATACACTAATAGAAAGCTATGAGTTGCCTGCTTATCACGTGCATCACTTTGATTTGTATCGATTAGAGTCTTCGGATGAACTAGAAGCCATCGGCGCACGGGATTTATTCGATGCAAATAGTGTTTGCCTGATCGAATGGCCGTATCGAGCGCAGGGATTAGTGCCCGACCCAGATATACAAGTGACCATCGAGCACCTTATTGTTGGTCGGCGTGTGAGCATACAAGTAGAAAAGCAAAAATTGGCTTAAGGCAACACTGTAATTTGTAATCTACCCTTGGTGTTTAACACTCAACGTGTAAAGAAAATAAATAGAACCTAGCCTAATGCTGGTCTGCTTAAGACGTATAATTCGCACCCTGATCAAATCCTAAATTAATTACCCAAACAAGTGGCCCCTCAAGCAATTTATTCAAAATCGATAAGCGCCTAATGCGCATACAACTATTGCGTAAGGTACTATTTTGTTTATTAGTATGGTGTTCATTTGGCGTTAGCGCTGCCCAAACGCAATTGAAAGATATCCGCGTATGGCATTCGCCAGATAGCTCAAGAGTGGTACTCGATTTCACCAGCAAACCTTCCTACAAAACGTTCTTCTTGGATAACCCTGCTCGGTTTGTGGTGGATCTGTATCAATCTACTAATCTAAGTAAAGTGCCTACTGCTAATACGGGGCAATACTTAAGTCGGTTTAGATTAGGTACGCCAAAAAAAGGGGTAACAAGATTGGTGCTAGATTTGAAAAAATCGGTGGATATCGCCACCTTTTTACTTAAACCAGTAGCTAATTATAATTACCGATTAGTATTTGATGTCACTGCCAAAGGCGGCGTTAAAACAAATACCGCCCAGCCTGCCAACAATAATAAACCCGCTACAAGCGGTGCAGCCTCATCAAATAAGAGTACTGCGCTAACGTCGCAAACGCGCGGGCCGCTTATTGTAGCAATCGACGCAGGGCACGGTGGTGAAGATACAGGCGCCTTAGGTAAGCGTAGCAGAGAAAAGAACATCGTGTTGGCGATTGCTAAACGATTAAAAGCGAAGATTGATGCACAGCCAAATATGCAGGCATTTTTAACCCGAGATGGAGATTACTTTATTTCATTACGCAAGCGAATTGGCCTTGCACGGAGTAAAGGGCCGCATCCCGCTGACTTGTTTATCTCAATTCACGCCGATGGCTTTCGGTCAGCAAAAGCGCGAGGCTCTTCTGTTTATACGCTATCTTCAAAGGGCGCATCAAGTGAAGAGGCGCGATGGTTAGCCGATAAGGAGAACGCGGCTGACTTAGCCGGTGGTGTTAGCTTAGCAGACCGAGATGAAACCGTGGCGGAAGTTCTATTAGATATGTCGATGACCAATACCAATCACGAAAGTATTGTGTTCGCTAACTCGGTGTTGAGTGAGCTGAAAAAAATCGGCAAGGTGCATAAGAGAAATGTTGAGAAAGCAGGGTTTGTGGTGCTTAAGTCACCTGATATTCCGTCGATATTGGTCGAGACTGCATTCATCACCAACCCTAATGAAGAACGGTTGTTACGCAGCGCTAAGCATCAAGATAAACTGGCTAGCGCTATTCTAAACGGAGTGAGTCATTTCGTTAAAAAATCACCTACTCTTTCTGCTAGGATGGCGCCATGAGTGAACGTGTAATTCAGCTTTTAGACGACCGCTTAATCAACCAGATTGCAGCGGGAGAGGTGATCGAGCGGCCTGCTTCATTGCTGAAAGAGTTATTAGAAAATAGCTTAGATGCTGATGCAACCAAGATCGACATCGAAGTAGACAATGGCGGACTGCAGTTAGTGAAGGTGTCAGACAATGGAGTGGGTATCGCCAAAGAACAATTGCATTTGGCCTTATCGCGACATGCAACTAGCAAGCTCAAGTCTTTTGATGACCTATACTCCATTATGAGTTTAGGATTTCGCGGCGAAGCACTACCGAGCATTGCTGCCGTATCAAAACTAACCTTAAGTTCCAAGGTGGCTTCTGCTGACTCGGGTTATGAACTAGCGTGCTACGGAGGGGAAATGCTTGCTGAACCTAAACCGATAGCGCGCGATGATGGCACCACTATTACGGTTCAAGACTTGTTCTACAATACCCCTGCGAGGCGTAAGTTTTTGCGTACTGAAGCAACCGAGTACAAATATATTGATCAAAATATTCGCCGCTTGGCGCTGTCTCGATTCGATGTCGCTTTTAAGCTAAGTCATAATGGTAAGCAAAATATAGATTGTGAAGTTGCTGGCACCGAACAGCTGCAAGATGCGCGGATCAAAGCACTTTGTGGTGCTGAGTTTCAGCAAAACACCTTACGATTTTCTGACGAGCAAAATGGATTGTCGCTAAGCGGTTGGGTTGCATTACCTACTTTTTCACGTAGCCAACGAGATTTACAGTACTTCTTTGTAAATGGTCGCGCGATTAAAGACCCGCTAATTGCGCACGCGGTTAAGCGCGCATACGCTGATGTGCTCTATGCGGGGCGTCATCCTGCCTTTGTCTTGTATCTACAAATCGATCCAGCTGAGGTTGATGTGAATGTGCACCCATCAAAAACCGAAGTACGGTTTAAAGATACGCGACGTGTACATGATTTTATCTACCGCAGTTTAAATAAACTCATTGCGGATGTTCGTCCTGGCAATAACGTGCCTCCAGCACAAGCGTCGTTAGGCCAAAGCTCGCAAAACCAACAAGGGTTTGCTCAAAGTATAGCTACGTCACCCTTAAGTAACTACGCCTCTTATCGGCAGACACCGGCTAAGCAAGGCGCTTTTAAGTTTGATGCAAATGAACAGATGGCTGCCTATGATGCCTTGCACCCTGATGGCGGCTTGCGTGGAGAAGGCGTTAATACCGCGTCAGAGCCATTCAATCAAGGAACTTCTGAGTTGGCTTTTCAACAAGAGGATGTAGCTGCTAATGAGCAAAATATTCCTCCTTTAGGTTTTGCCTTGGCGCAGCTTAAAGGTATTTACATTTTAGCGGAATCTAAAGACGGACTGATTTTGGTCGATATGCACGCTGCGCATGAACGCATTAAATACGAAGCGATGAAGGCAGAGTTGGCTAGCGATTCCATTGCTTGTCAGCCTTTATTGGTACCTGTACAGATTGCTTTAAGTCCGACAGAAGTAAATACTGCACAACAACACTTAGTTCACTTTAGAGCAATGGGTTTAGAACTTGATTTTATTTCTGACTCTGAGTTAGTGCTAAGACAAGTGCCAGACATACTTGCAAAAACTAATCTGCCTGAATTAATTCATGATGTATTGGCCGACTTAGATGCGCTTGGCGAAAGTGACCGCATAGAAGCGCAAATTCACGAAATATTATCGACTAAGGCCTGCCACGGAGCAGTACGTGCGAATCGCCAGTTGAGTCTGCCAGAAATGAACGCTTTATTGCGTGATATGGAGGTGGTCGAGCGCTCAGGTCAGTGTAATCATGGTCGCCCGACTTGGGTGTCGGTCAGCATAGACGATTTAGACAAGTGGTTTCAACGCGGCCAATAAGTTGTTGATGCTAGTGGTGTTGACTGACGATTTGCGAAAGGTATTTCTGGCTCGTTGCTAAGTCTATGGCGAACGCATTACCAGTCGTTTTTATTATGGGGTCGACGGCGACAGGGAAAACTAAGCTAGCGATACAGCTCGCTGATGAATATGACGTAAGCCTTATTAACGTGGACGCTGCGCAGGTGTACCGCGGTATGGATATAGGAACGGCAAAGTTAACCCAGCAGGAGCAAGCGCGTTATCCGCATCAATTAATTGATATTCGAGACCCCGCACAGTCGTATGATGTGGCACAGTTTATTGATGACTCAACAGTCAGTATTAAAACTGCACACGACAAAGGCCGCATTCCAGTTCTCGTGGGCGGTAGTATGTTTTACTTTTCGGCGCTTGCTAATGGCGTATCTGGGCTGCCCGCGGCTGACGAGGACTTAAGAGCTAAAATTGAACACGATGCCAGTGAAGTTGGATGGCCGGCGATGCATGCAAAGCTAGCTGAGATTGACCCAGATACCGCTAGGCGAATACAGCCTTTTGACCAGCAAAGAATTCAACGTGCATTGGAAATCTACGCACTGACTGGCGAGAAGCCCAGCGAAGCAATGCGACGTTTAGCACCGCAAAAGTTGCAGTACCCTCTGTTTAAATTTAGTCTGTATCACCCAGAACGCAAGGTGTTACACCAACGAATAAGCCAACGATTTATCCAAATGTTAGAGCAAGGGTTGATCGAAGAGGTCTCAGCCTTGCGTGCGCGTGCAGACTTATCGCTAAACTTACCGTCAATGCGCTGTGTTGGATATCGACAAGTGTGGTTATATCTTGATGGCGAAATTGATGAGCAATCGATGATAGACCAAAGCTGCGCCGCAACTCGTCAACTAGCTAAGCGACAGTTAACTTGGCTGCGTAATCAAAGCGGTCAAATCTGGTTAGATTCCACGTATCCACGTAACGCAGAGTTAATTGGTGAGTTTATAAAGCCGTTCTTAAATCGATCGGCGTTTGTTTGAACTCCTTGTTGCGCAAAATCGGCTGGACAATTGGGTTAGTTGTGCTGATTAGCTCTGGCCCATCTTTTGCAGCGGCTACGCAAAGTGATTGCGCAGAACAAGATGTTAATCGGGCTTATTTTGCAATGTTAAATCGTGACCATCAACAAGCGCTATTATTGCTTAAGCAAGCTGAAAACCATGCAATACCTTACCTACTAACTGATTTTTTTACCTCGGTTGCCTATTGGGTAGAAGCCTATTTAGGCGATAATCAACAGGCAAGAAGGCGCAGCTTGAAACAAATAGAACGCAGTGTCTTTTTGTTGGTCACGCCCGAGGATGTCACTTCACAAGGGTTTTTGTATTACGTTATCGCCAGAGGTCACATGGTGCGAATTTTGTTTGCAGAAGATAAGCTTATATCGGCTATTCGTATTGCGCGCAAAGTAAAAAAGCAGGCGACGGCCTTGCTTGCAACGTTTCCAGATCATCCTGATTTGCTGCTATTGCTGGGTTTATTTGAGTTGCACAGCGCGAATATACCAGATGAGTATCGCTGGATTGCTCGGCTTTTTAAACTCAATGGTGACGCACGGCTTGGGCGAATATGGATCAATAAAGCGATCAACAGCGGCAGTGCTTTTTCCGCAGAAGCGGCGCGTGCACTACTTCATGAAAGTAATTGGCGCTTGTCGATGTGCCAACAAGCTGGTTTGGCAGAACAGCTGGCTATACGTGCGCCGCGCAGCGCACAATTGGCATTATTAAAGCAAGGCCTATATGTGTTTTGCGGTCATGCAGAGAACGCTAAACTTGCGAATGAAGAGTTTGAGTCGCTCAATGTTTTAGTTACTGAAGAGGAACAACAAGCCTTATTTGATATAAAAATGCACGTGTATAGTCAATTAGTGGATATCCCCAAATTACAACAATTACAAACCGCCCGAGATCGGGATGAACGCAAGCGGCGCTTTGCGTTAGCCCAAGCCTTAGATATTCGTAACGGCGCTGAGGATAGAGCCGCAGCGCTCAGTATTTATCAATCTTTCGTCGATGAGCAAAAAGGGGGGCTCTCATTGAGGGAATTGGCCAACATTCGGTTAAAGTGGCCTGCTCAGTTAAGACAAAAACAAGCACTAGGACGTGGGTTGAGATTGCAAACACCTCAGTGTCATCAGCCATAATTATTGCGTAATTGTCGCTAAGTCATGTTTAATTCAGAAGGCTCGATTTATAATCGGTCATCTCAATGAATTCGTTTATTTTGGTATGATGATTAAGGCGTTACTTGGTTGCGTGGTACTGTTGGTTTCTGGGTTGGCTTCAGCGCAATTGCAAATTGAACATGCGACGATAAGAGCCATGCCGCCAGGTCAAAAAGTGACGGCAGCCTATATGATGATCGCTAACCACACCCAAGAAGCGCGAACTCTAGTGGGCGTCAATTCTGCCGTGACTTCTCATATTGAGATCCATCAAAATTTAATGGAAGAGGGTGTTATGAAAATGCGTCAGTTGGAAGGGTTGATAATCCCGGCGCACGGAACCGCCAGCTTAGAAGCAAACGGTAACCACTTGATGATGTTTAATCTGAGTAAGGATTTGCTAGAAAATGAGCATATCATGCTAAACCTTGAGTTTGATGATGGTTCGAAACAGCAGGTTATGGCCATAGTTAAAAGAACGATTGGCATGGCGCATGGGCAAACCATGAATCATGAGTCAAGCATGCAAAAAATAACACCGACTAAAAAAGAGATCTATTCAGAATAGGTCTTAATAATCGTATGGGTTCTTAGTTTCCAGCTATTCGAATAGCCCACGTTTAACCTCAATCACGGTTTGTTGCTATGTCGCATTGGTGGTGAATAGATAACACTCCACAGCTTTTCCACTATTTGCCTTATTAAGAAGATGATTCGTTAATAAGGTCGGTGTACGGTGTGGACTACAGTTATGACGAGGTTTGATACTTTAAGATATTATCGTTGAACCCATAATAGCAACCTTGTAAACTTCGCGGCCTGATTTTTTAGGCGCGTAGCTCAGTTGGTTAGAGCGCTACCTTGACATGGTAGAGGTCAGCAGTTCGAATCTGCTCGTGCCTACCAAATTAATCATTATTTGGTTGAGCAAACACACTACAACTAGATAAAACTGACACACGCGCCCTTTAGTAGGGGGCGCCACTGAATATAGGTCAATATTATGCCTCAAGTTACACTGCCTGACGGTTCTGTCAGAAACTACGACAACGCTATTTCTATCCATGATGTTGCGATGGATATCGGCCCCGGTTTAGCGAAAGCGGCGCTGGCTGGTAAAATAGATGGAGAATTAGTCGATACGAAAACCCTGATCAACAGCGATGCTAATCTTGCTATCGTGACGAATCGGGACGAGGAAGGGCTGGAAGTGATTCGCCACTCCACTGCACATTTGTTGGCACAAGCGGTGAAGCAGCTTTACCCTGAAGCGGAGGTAACTATTGGTCCTGTGATAGAAAATGGGTTTTATTACGACTTTGCTTACGCACCCGGGTTTTCTGAAGATGATTTAGGCAAAATTGAAGAGCGCATGGGGCAAATTGCAGCGCAAGATTTATCTGTGACGCGTAGTTTAAAATCTCGCGATGAGGCGGTTGCTTATTTTCATTCAATCGGTGAAAAATACAAAGCTGAAATTATCGAATCCATTCCTAGCGAGGAAGATTTATCTTTGTATAACCAAGGTGATTTTACCGACCTTTGTCGCGGCCCGCATGTGCCGAGTACCGCACACTTAAAAGCCTTTAAACTCACTAAAGTGGCGGG
This sequence comes from Candidatus Poriferihabitaceae bacterium, assembly GCA_965237995.1. Classification (GTDB taxonomy): domain Bacteria; phylum Pseudomonadota; class Gammaproteobacteria; order Arenicellales; family Poriferihabitantaceae; genus JAAELZ01. The sequence goes on along the minus strand of CBDEGO010000004.1, from coordinate 66,439 downwards.
TGCGTATTGGCGCGGCGACTCAAATAACGAAATGCTGCAACGTATTTATGGCACTGCGTTTCCCGATAAAAAGCAATTAAAGCAGTATCTTCACAATTTAGCTGAAGCGGAGAAGCGAGACCATCGCCGCATTGGCAAGCAATTAGACTTCTTCCACCTTCAAGAAGAAGCACCAGGGATGGTGTTTTGGCACCCAAAGGGTTGGCAAATCTATAAAACCTTGCGCGAGTTCATGGCTAATGAACAAACTAAACGTAACTATAAGGAGTTAAATACACCACAGGTTGTAGACATGTCTCTCTGGGAAGCCTCTGGGCATGCGGATAAATTTGGTGATGGCATGTTTATTGTTGAATCAGAAGATCGCCGTTTTGCCATCAAACCAATGAACTGTCCATGCCATATTCAGGTGTTTAATCAGGGCATTAAAAGCTATCGCGACTTGCCATTACGTTTTGCCGAGTTTGGCTCTTGTCATCGCAATGAATTATCTGGTTCTTTACACGGTCTCATGCGAGTGCGTGGTTTTGTACAAGATGATGGCCATATCTTCTGTTCAGAAGGCCAAATTCAATCAGAAGTGGGCGAGTTTATCGACTTCTTACATGATGTATATAAAACACTCGGCTTTGAAGAGGTTATCTATCGTTTATCAACGCGCCCAGTCGAGCGTGTAGGTAGCGATGCCGTGTGGGATAAAGCCGAAGCCGCGCTAGCCAGTGCGCTGGATGCGAAGCAACTTCCATTCGAGATATTACCTGGAGAGGGCGCTTTTTATGGCCCGAAAATTGAATTTTCATTGAAAGATTGCATTGGTCGTGTATGGCAATGTGGAACCATGCAGGTGGATTTTTCGATGCCGGGCCGCTTAAATGCGAGTTATATCGATGAGAATGGAGATAAGCAAGTTCCAGTGATGTTGCATCGTGCTTTGTTGGGTTCGTTCGAGCGATTTATCGGTATTTTGATTGAACACCACGAGGGTAAGTTTCCACTTTGGTTGGCGCCAGAACAGCTCGCGGTGTTGACGATTACCGACAACCAAGCTGAATATGCGCGAAATGTGGCAGAAAAGCTGAAAAATAAGGGCTTACGCGCGATTTGTGACTTGAGAAACGAGAAGATCGGCTTTAAAATCCGCGAGCATACACTTGGGCGTATTCCTTACCTTGTTGTTATAGGCAACAAAGAGATGGAAAACGAGCAAGTGACTGTTCGCAGCCGAGACGGAACCGATCTTGGCGCAATGAGTGTTGATGCTCTGTTAGAACACTTACAAGCGGAACAGGTATAATCAATCACTACAAGCCTATGCTAATTGTTGGCGTATTATTTGTAGTGAAATATTTTAATTGTTAGAGGATTCAGTCCATAGCCAAAAAAAAGAGAGTCGCGATTAACGAAAATATCGAATCAGATCCAGTTCGATTAATCGATGACGAAGGAAATCAAGTTGGGGTAGTGCCGATAGCCGAAGCGCTTGAGCTAGCTAAATCGAAACGCTTAGACTTGGTAGAAATTTCGCCCAATGCTGAGCCTCCAGTCTGTCGTGTGCTCGACTACGGTAAACAAGTTTACAATGACCGTAAAAAACGGCAAGAAGGCAAGAAAAAGACTAAACAAACAACGATTAAAGAAATTAAATTTCGACCAGGAACGGATATTGGTGATTATGCTGTAAAGCTTAAGAATCTGACCAAGTTTCTGGGAGAGGGAAACAAGGCGAAAGTTACGATGCGTTTTAGAGGCCGAGAAATGGCACATCGTGAATTAGGTCTTGAAATGTTAGAAAGGATTCGCGATGATCTTGAAGAGATATCAACGGTAGAGGCCACGCCGTTGCTTGAAGGTCGTCAAATGGTAATGGTACTCGCGCCAAAAAGGTAAAGTACTCGTAGTCTAGTTCGCTAGACTTTGGGTCGCGTAGTGTATCGATAGTAATGAAAGACTCGAGGTTTTATGCCTAAATTAAAAACACATCGAGGCGCAGCCAAACGGTTTAGAAAAGCCGGTTCTGGTAAATTTAAGCGCTCTCAATCGCATTTACGTCACATTCTGACGAAAAAGTCTAGCAAACGTAAGCGTCATTTGCGCGAAGGTTTAACTGTTCACGCCAGCGATCATGCTTCTATCCAGAAGCTGTTGCCATATAGCTAGAGGATTTAAAAATGCCAAGAGTAAAACGTGGTGTAAACGCTAAACGCCGCCATAAAAAAGTATTAGCCCTAGCAAAAGGTTATCGCGGTGCACGAAGCCGTACCTATAAAGTTGCTAAGCAAGCGGTTACTAAAGCCGGCCAATATGCTTATCGTGATCGTAAACAACGTAAGCGTCAATTCAGGCAGCTTTGGATTGCGCGCATTAATGCGGCGGCCCGAGTAAACGAAATGAGCTATAGCCGATTTATGAACGGATTAAGCCACGCTTCTATCGATTTAGATCGTAAAGTGTTGGCGGATATTGCAGTACACGATAAAGAAGCATTCGCTGATTTAGTGGCCCGCGCGAAACAGGCGTTGACTGCTCAGGAAGCTAAAGCGGCGTAGCCTTTGAAGGTTGATTTATCGACCTTCTTCCATAAAAGAATAAAGAGGAGAGGCTGCATAAGCCCCTCCTTTTTTGTTAAACCGTCGGTATCGTAATGAACAAGCAAGTTCTGGCTGATGCCGGTATCGATTATTGTAAACTTCTATTTCTATATTTTGCTTAGGTTATAAGCGTGACAGAAACTCAATCTTTAGATTCCATCAATTCATCTGCACTAGCAGCTATTGCTGCGGCGTCGGACGTGTCTCAAATTGAGCAAATTCGAGTGGATGAGTTAGGTAAAAAGGGCAATATCACGGTGCTGCTTAAGCGTATCGGTAGCTTGCCTCATGAAGAACGTAAAGAGTTTGGTAATGCTGTGAACGCGGTACGCCAATCGGTGCAAGATGCTCTTGAAACAAAGCGAATTGCCCTAGAATTGGTTGCGCTTAATAGTAAATTGGCGAGTGAACAAATTGACGTCACCCTTGCAGGTTACAACGCCGACTATGATGGGTCTATTCACCCCATCACGCGCACTATGGCGCGTATGGAAGATATATTTAGCAAGGTGGGTTTTTCAATTGCCAAAGGGCCAGAAATTGAAACGGACTATTACAATTTTGAAGCGCTGAATATTCCAGAAAATCATCCAGCGCGAGCGATGCATGACACCTTCTATATAGATGAAAGCACCGTATTGCGTACTCATACCTCTCCGGTGCAAATTCGCTATATGCACGAGCATAAGCCGCCGATTCAAGTGATTGCGCCGGGTCGAGTTTATCGCTGCGATTCAGACGTTACTCATACGCCTATGTTTCATCAACTGGAAGGCTTGGCGGTTGATAAAGACTTATCTTTCGCCGACCTCAAAGGGATACTAATTTATTTCTTACAGGCATTTTTCGAAAAAGACTTGGGGGTGCGTTTTAGGCCATCTTATTTTCCATTTACAGAACCTTCCGCTGAAGTAGATATTGAGTGCGTATTTTGTGAAGGAGAGGGGTGTCGAATTTGTAAGAAGTCGGGCTGGATAGAAATATTAGGGTGCGGAATGGTGCACCCTAAAGTGTTAAAGCACGGCAATATTGATCCAGAAGAGTTTAGCGGTTACGCCTTTGGTTTGGGAGTAGAACGCTTGACGATGTTGCGTTATGGGGTCAACGATCTACGTTTGTTTTTCGACAACGAGATCGATTTCCTACAACAGTTTAAAGGTTAGCAGGCGATGTTAATTAGTGAATCATGGTTGCGTGAGTGGGCAGCGCTAGATATATCGACTGAGCAATTAGCTATTAATTTGACGCAAGCTGGTTTAGAGGTTGAAACAGTAGAACCCGTTGCGCCTTTAGGGCGCGACTTCTGCGTGGGCGAGGTCGTCGAAATAGCGCCTCATCCGGATGCCGATAAATTAAATATTTGCCAAGTGTCGATAGGGCAAGATACTCTGCTGACTATTGTGTGCGGTGCACCAAATGTGGCCTTAGGCATTAAGGCACCTGTAGCGATTGAAGGAGCAACGTTGCCAAATGGCTTAGTGATCGAGCGTCGGGCTGTGCGCGGAGTTGATTCTTGCGGCATGCTCTGTTCTCTCGCTGAGTTAGGGCTTGAGGAACAATCAAGTGGCTTAATGTTACTTAATCAGGCTGCGAAAAATGGTCAGCTGATAGATGACTACTTAGATTTAAACGATAACTGCATCGATGTAGATTTAACGCCGGATAGAGGGGATTGTTTAAGTATTGCAGGCGTTGCTAGAGAAATGAGCGTTATCGCTAAATCAGATTATACGCCGCATTCCATCACGCCTGTTGCAGTCAGTCATTCAGAAACCAGAGTGGTAAATTTGGCTGCACCGAATGCGTGTCCGCGTTATGTGGGTCGAGTAATCAAGAATATAAACACTGGAGTACAGTCACCCGATTGGATGCAAGAAAAGCTGCGCCGCGTTGGGCTGCGTAGCATAGACCCTGTGGTTGATGTCACCAACTTTGTCATGATGGAGATGGGCCAACCAATGCACGCGTTTGACCACAATAAAGTCCAAGGCGCTATCACAGTGCGCTTTACCCAACAAGGTGAAGCGTTAACTTTGCTTGATGGGCAAGACGTTAACTTAACGGACGACATGTTGTTAATCACAGACGAGCAAGGGCCTATCGCACTTGCGGGCGTGATGGGCGGTTTAGATTCTGCGATTGATGACAATACGACGGATATTTTTCTAGAGGCTGCCTACTTTTCTTCAGAGGCTATTTTAGGGCGCGCCCGTAAATTGGGGTTGCATACCGATGCGTCACATCGCTTTGAGCGCGGTGTCGATTTTGATTTGCCGCGCAGAGCCTGTGAACGGGCATGTGAACTGCTGATTGATATTGTGGGTGGTGAATACGGTGAAATTACCGATACAATTGATGAGCAGGCGATGCCAAATTTGTCGCCTATCACATTGCGCCATAACCAAGTGAATCGCTTACTTGGCATCGAAGTGGCTGCGGATGATATAGCAGCAAACTTACTGCGATTAGGTATGCCAACAACGCCCGTGGAGGGTGGTTGGCAGGTCACCCCGCCAAGTTGGCGTTTCGATATACGGGCTGAGCACGACCTAATTGAAGAAGTTGGAAGAACCATTGGTTTCGATCAAATTACTCCACGCATGCCGAGGCTGCACAGTGTGCCTAGCAATGCCTCTGAACAAGTGATTTCTGCCATCGCGTTAAAACAGCATCTCGCAGCGGCAAATTATCGTGAAGTCATATCATATAGTTTTGTTGACCCGATAGATCAAAAAGCACTATTTGGAGAAACAGCAGCGGTTGCTTTAGCTAACCCGATTGCCGAGAATATGTCACAAATGCGTTTGAGTATTTGGACAGGTTTGCTGAACACAGCGAAAACTAATCAACAGCGGCAGCATCAACGGCATCGCTATTTCGAATTAGGCAACGTGTTCCAGCCTAAGTCTACTAATGAAACAGGCGTGCAAGAGACTGAAAAGCTTGCGCTTTTATTGTCGGGAAATAGAAACAACACGCACTGGAACGGTGAAGAAAGACAGAGTGACTATTTTGACCTTAAGGGGGAGTTAGATCGCTTATTCGCGCGCTTTGGTGTGGCCGGTCAAATCAGTTACGAGAAGCATTCTATTGCCATGTTGCACCCAGGACAGGCGGCACAAATTAAACTGGATGGCCAATGCATTGGTTTATTAGGCGCATTGCATCCTAATGTGCAAAACCACTTTGATTTAAATCAGACGACGTATTTGGCGGAATTAGATTTACAGGCTCTGACAAATGCTGCACTTCCCAGTTATAACGATATCTCTAGGTTTCCAGAATCAAAGCGCGACTTAGCCTTAGTGTTAGATGAGTCTATTCCAGCGCAACAGGTAGTGAAAGAAATTTCAGATATCTCTGGTAAGTTATTAAAAAAATGCGCAATATTTGATACTTATACAGGCAATAAAGTGGAACAAGGCCAAAAAAGCCTTGCAGTTAGCTTAACATTCCAATCAAAAAGTGATAGTGTTTCATCTGAGCAAATAGAGTCAATTATCGAGGCTGTGTTGAGTGGCCTAAAAAGTAAATTTGACGCTCGATTAAGAACTTAAATCAAAAAAAATTAAGCCAACATGACAATTACAAAAGCACGCTTAGCTGAAGCCTTGTTTGATGAAGTTGGATTTAATAAAAGAGAAGCGAAAGACATCATCGATCAATTTTTTGAAGAGATTCGCTCTTCGTTGGAGAGTGGAGAGGCGGTTAAAATTTCTGGATTCGGTAGTTTTGTCTTACGCGATAAAAGCTCGCGTCCGGGAAGAAACCCAAAAACAGGTGAAGAAGTCCCTATTTCGGCGCGCAGAGTGGTCACTTTTCGAGCAAGTCAAAAATTGAAAAAACGTATTAGTAGCAATTCAGCAACGCTTACCAATATAATAGCCGAAAAGAATTAGAACATAAAATATGACAATGCTCGATACTGGCGCGATGGACTTGCCAGCAATACCCGGTAAGCGATACTTCACCATTGGTGAAGTAAGCAAATTGTGTGATATTAAACCGCATGTGCTTCGGTACTGGGAACAAGAATTCGATCAACTAAAGCCGGTAAAACGCCGAGGGAATCGCCGTTATTACCAGCGTCACGAAGTTAAGTTGGTGCGAACTATTCGACAGCTGCTGTACGCTGAAGGTTTTACCATCTCAGGAGCAAGAGTTAAGTTGGAATCATCTGGCGGCATGGAAGTTGAAGCGAGTTCAAATACGGCCATATCAACCGCCGACATGAAAAAAACCATTACACAAATCGTCAAGGAATTAGATGAAGTTGTGTCTATGTTAAAGTAAAATTCGATTCAGCGTTTAGCCTCACTCTAGGGCTTTCAATTTTATAGTAGTTTTATATATCGGGGCGTGGCGCAGCCTGGTAGCGCACCGCTCTGGGGGAGCGGTGGTCGGAGGTTCAAATCCTCTCGCCCCGACCATATTTATCAATCACTGCGACGTCTCTATTTTTTAAATTTACCTTTATGACTCTTATGAGGGAATTGCATAGATTAGAGGCGGTAAGTGATGGCGTATCTAGAAAAACGAGTAAACGGATGGCGAGCTCAAATTTGCCGTAAGGGTTGGAAAAACGTTGTCAAAATATTTCGAACCAATGCACCCGCTGAACGTTGGGCGCATGAAGTGGTATCTGAAATGGATTTTCGTACATAGACTGAAGTGGACAACGAAGTTCCCACGACACTCGCTGAGTTTCTTTCTTGTTATCTTGATGAGATTTCTACTAAGAAGAAAGGCCATCAAGATGAAGTCTACTATATGAATAAGCTTATAGGGACCGAGATTGGACAGGTTCCGCTTGAATGATTAAAACCGGCGATGCTTGCGTCTTGGCGAGATAAGCGTCTTGAATCAGTGGCCGAGCCTACAGTGCGTAAGGATTTGGGCATTGTAGCTAAATTTTAACGCCACAATAGCATCAGCCCCCCTAATTGAGGGTGTGAAAGAATACGCCAGCGGATAGTCTTTCCATCATTCCGATTAATGACGAGATTTTCACTAAATTAAGCTTTTTTAAAGGGTGTGAGATATTTCAAATGATCTCTATACCATGATGGCATCGGCACACTATTGACAAAGACCATAGACTCCGTATGATTAGTATACAATTAAATATATGTTTAATCATCTATTATAAAGAGGCATATGCTCATGCAAAAGCTCCTTACCAATAAGACCGTATCTCTAACAGAGTTACGCGACCCAGCAAAAGTTCTTTCAAACGCGGGGATACATCTGTAGCGGTACTTAACCGCAATACTGTCGTTGGTTATCTAGTGCCTGCAAGCGCTGTTGAGCAACTAAAGTTTGAACCGACCACTGAAGGCGAAGTCAGTAAGTTACTTAAGAAATCAAAGGCGAGTCGTCAACCCGTGCTTGATTACCTCAAGGATAAATAGTCATTAAAACACTGATAAGTCATGACGTGTTTCTAATTCATGAAGACATCATTAACGAGAATGAGCTACAAGGGTTAGCAGGGAACAAGTCGTTGGAGGCGATTGTTAATTGTGTGGACAACCGCATTAGCTTTAGATTAATTCGTAACGAGTATGATCTAGCTGCGACGTATGCTGTGATCGTTGCTGTTGGCCGTGCGTTTAATGACGGTAATAAACGTACAGCATTTAGTGCAATGGATATTAGTCTACGTTCTAACAGTATTACTTTATCATTTGATACGAAACAAATTGGCGAGATTATTGTCAAGGTTACACAGGGCTTCATTGACGAGGTAGAATTAGCCCGCTTCTTACGTAAGCAATAAAGATATCGCGAAGCACTTCAGAAATTCACGAGTATTCATAGCCAGGTCTATAATCATTTTAATTACGAAAGACATTTTCAAAGACGAGAAAATTACAAGAAAATGAGAAGCAGTTGCTCTAAGTCAGTGGCGTGACATAGGTGCTGCCTATTAGCTAGTGCTAGAAACCAAATTAACTGGGACTATTAAGTTAATCTAATAAGCCCGATCTAAAAGCTAAAAAACAGAACAGAATATGAACGCATTATCTAACGAATTAAGAAAAATTTTAATTTTTACTGCAGCGACTATTATTTTATCGGTTAGCTACTATCTGTACATAGGTTTTCAATATCCTCCCGTCCCTGAGCATGAGACATTTTTATCCGAGCTTGGGGAAGGCGTGGGTGAAATTGGCTTATGGCTTCTCGTGTTTATATATATGCGAACTGCGCTTAAATTAGCACTGGGAAAAGGAGCATTATCAAAACGGTTATTGCCTGAGTATTCTTCACCTTTAGGTGCATCAACGTTCCAAAAGGTGATCCGGTTTCTGGACCGAACACATTTGTATTTTGGAATCGCTGCTGTTGCAATAATACTTTTGCATATTGCACTTGTGGGAATACCCATGCATATTCTATTTTTTCCAGCCGTCCTGATATTGGTTATATGGCAAGGGGCATTTGGCCTTTTTATAAGTTGGAAGTACACGCCAAAAGAGATGAAGAAATTTTCTTATCTTGTTCATGCACAATTATTCACTGGGATAATGATAGGCATATTTGCCTATTTCGGTCACGTATTTATCGATAACTAAAAAAGGGGGTAAGCGATCATGAGATCACTAAAAATTAAAAATATGCAAGAGTTTGCTGCTGTTAGCGGTATATCTCGTCCTACTGTCTCGAAATATTTTAATAACCCTAAAAGTGTACGGGCTTCAACGCGTGAGCGTATTGAAGCGGCGGTGGAAGAATTTGATTATCGCCCGAACGTTTTTGCGATGAATCAAAACCGCAGCATGACCAAAAACATTGGTATTGTCGTTCCATATTTGTCTGATCCATTTTTCGCAGAAATTGTAAGGGCTATAGAGAGGCGTTGCTTGGAGGCCGGCTTTAGCCCATTGTTGTTTAGTTCTCACGGTGAGTCTTCTCTAGAGAGCGACATTCTTGATGGCCTGCGATCGCTTAAACCAGCGGGTGTGCTTCTGGCTCCATTGGGGCGCGAATCGAATAAATCGATGATCGAGGCATTTTGTAAGAAAGTTCCAACTATTCTTTTTGATAGCAACATTCAAGGTATAGGAGAAGCTTTTGTTGGGTCAGATAACTATTCGTTTGTATCACAAACAGTAGAATATCTAAGCCGAACCGGCGAGCCGCCATGTTTTTTTGAGATGAGGTCTCCCGTTAATCCCAATGCTAATAAGCGAAGAGAGGCCTATCTCAGTATGATGCAACGATTACAGCTTGAACCGTTGGTAATTAGTATTGACGGCAAAGGATGGGACTTTGAAGGAATTGGTCGACAAGGTGGACTGAACTTACTCAAACAAGATACGCTGACCTCCAATACGATTTTATGCAGCAACGACCGCCTTGCCATCGGTTTGCTTTCTGCGTGCTACGAGAAGGGTGTCAGTGTAGGCAGAGGACAGGATGATGTTTTGCGGGTTGCATCTCATGATGACCATCCATTTTCAAGGTTTACTTGTCCGTCACTTACGACTGCCGCACATGATTACAATGCTGTATCAGAACACTCAGTAGAAACATTATTTCGACTAATTGAAAATGGTGGACAACTCCCGCAGCGAGAGGAAACACTTTTCTCAGCCAATCTGGTAATGCGACAATCTGCATAAAAGTGAACGCGAGTAAAATTAATCTTGACGCGCGTAAACATTATATGGTTCTATACGCGAACTACTAAATAAACCTAAACCGGAGGAAACTCGATGAACTTAAAACCGATATTTAGCGCAGCTGCCGCGCTATCAATTTTTGCAACTGGTAGTGCAGTTGCAGACAATTTGACGATTGCTACCGTTAACAACGGTGACATGATTCGCATGCAAGGCCTAACTGCAGACTTCACTGACAAAACTGGTCACACAGTAGAATGGGTAACACTAGAAGAGAACGTTCTGCGTCAGCGTGTAACGACTGATATCACGACTAAAGGTGGTGCTTTCGATATCATGACAATTGGTATGTACGAAACACCTATCTGGGGTAAGAATGGCTGGTTGGTACCACTGAATGATCTTAGTGCAGACTACAATGCTGCTGATATTCTACCAGCAATGGCAGGTGGTTTATCTCACGACGGCACTATGTATGCCGCGCCATTCTACGGTGAGTCTTCTATGATCATGTACCGCACTGATCTAATGGCAAAAGCGGGAATGGAAATGCCTAAAGACCCATCTTGGTCTTTTATTGCTAAAGCAGCACGTGCGATGACTGATCGTGACGCTGAAATAAATGGTATTTGCCTACGCGGTAAAGCAGGTTGGGGTGAAGGCGGTGCTTTCATTACTGCCATGTCTAACTCATTTGGTGCTCGTTGGTTTGATGAGGACTGGAATGCTCAGTTTGATTCACGTGAGTGGTCGGATACGTTGAACTTCTTCAAGAACATGATGGATGATGCGGGTCCAGCTGGTTTCGCAACCAATGGCTTCAACGAAAACCTATCACTTTTCCAACAGGGCAAGTGTGGCATGTGGATTGATGCAACTGTTGCGGCTTCATTCGTGACTAACCCGAAAGATTCAACAGTAGCTGATAGTGTGGGTTTTGCACTGGCTCCTGACAATGGTCTAGGTAAGCGTTCTAACTGGTTGTGGGCATGGGCATTAGGTATTCCAGCAGGCACGCAGAAAGAAGAAGCTGCTAAGCAGTTCATCGAGTGGGCAACATCTAATAGCTACATCGAGTTAGTGGCAGGTAAAGAAGGTTGGGCTAATGTACCTCCAGGTGCACGTACTTCTTTGTATAAGAATCCTAACTACAAGGATATCCCATTCGCACAGATGACACTGGATTCAATCCTATCAGCTGACCCAACTAACTCTACAGTTGATCCGAGTCCCTATGTAGGTGTTCAGTTCGCAGCCATCCCTGAGTTTGCTGGTATTGCTACAGACGTTAGCCAAGAGTTCTCCGCAGCGTATGCTGGACAACAAACAGTGGCTGAAGCTCTCGCTAAGGCGCAGGCTATTACTAACGAAGCAATGGAAGCCGCTGGTTACCGTTAACCCTCGAGTTCCCGGGGGGCTGTGTTGTTGCTCCCCGGGATTTTATCTTACTACCCCCATCTCATTTAACTCGCGGCGATATCAATGGCCGCTAACAAAGTAATACCTATTCGTGGCTACTCAACATTCACAATCCGCAGCTCGCTATATGATGGCCCCCGCCGTTGTTCTGCTACTAGGCTGGATGTTGGTTCCGTTGGTCATGACACTTTATTTTTCTTTCAAGAAATACCTCCCTCTCCGCGGTGATTCCTTAGCTAACGGTCTAGATTGGGTAGGGCTTGAAAACTACAGCCGTTTTATAACTTCTAGCGCGTTTTGGCCTAGCGTTCAAACAACACTTATTCTCGTAGGTGGGGTTTTAGCTATTACCGTCGTATTAGGTATCTTACTTGCCTTATTGTTAGACCAACCGATGTGGGGCCAAGGTGTTGTGCGCATATTAGTCATCGCTCCCTTTTTCGTCATGCCAACGGTATCTGCCTTGGTTTGGAAAAATATATTTATGGATCCGGTGAATGGTTTGTTGGCACATCTGTGGAAGTTTTTTGGAGCAGCGCCACTCGAGTGGCTTAGCCAGGCGTCGATACCCTCTTTGATATTGATCGTATCTTGGCAATGGCTGCCATTTGCCACCTTGATTTTACTAACTGCGGTGCAATCTTTAGATTCTGAGCAGCTAGAGGCAGCTGAAATAGATGGTGCGCCTCCAATTAAACGCTTTGCTCATATTATTTTGCCGCATTTAGGGCGTGCGATCACAATTGTTATTTTGATCCAGACAATTTTTCTGTTGGCGATATTCGCAGAGATTTTCGTAACAACAGGTGGTGCCTTTGGCACCAAAACACTTAGCTACTTAATTTTTCAACGTGTGTTGGAAAGTCAGAATATCGGCCTTGGGTCAGCTGGCGGTGTATATGCCATCATTTTAGCCAATATTGTAGCGATATTTTTAATGCGCATCGTTGGCAAGAACTTAGACGCGTAGGTAAGGAATATGGCTCGTAACGTTACACTTCAACGCAAAACCCTTAATACCTTTTTCGCTTGGGCGATTGGGTTGTTAATTTTCTTTCCTATCTTATGGACGGTCTTGACCAGTTTCAAAACAGAAGCTCAGGCGATAAATGACCCACCGCTATTTTTGTTTTTCGACTGGACACTGGAAAATTACGCAGCTGTGCAAGAGCGGTCGAATTATATGAAGTTCCTCTGGAATTCTATCATTATCGCTGGCGGGTCAACATTGCTCGGCGTTGCGATAGCTATACCCGCAGCATGGTCGATGGCGTTTGTACCTTCTAGAAGAACTAAAGACATTTTGCTCTGGATGTTGTCTACCAAGATGCTTCCTGCTGTCGGCGTGCTTTACCCGATTTATTTATTGTTTATAAAACTCGGAATTCTCGATAGTCGATTGGGATTGGTTATAGTGTTGATGTTGATTAATTTGCCTATCATCGTTTGGATGCTCTACACCTATTTCAAAGAAATTCCTAGTGAAATACTCGAGGCGGCGCGAATGGACGGCGCGACGTTGAAAGAAGAAATAATGTATGTTCTGACGCCAATGGCCATTCCTGGGATTGCGTCTACCATTTTGTTAAACGTTATATTGGCTTGGAACGAAGCTTTTTGGACATTGAATCTCACCGCAGCTAAAGCAGCACCATTGACAGCGTTTATTGCGAGTTACTCGAGTCCAGAAGGATTGTTTTATGCCAAATTAAGTGCGGCATCAACGATGGCAATTGCACCAATTCTTATTTTAGGTTGGTTTAGCCAAAAACAACTTGTGCGCGGACTAACTTTCGGCGCAGTGAAATAGTAGAAACCTATGGGACGTATAGTATTAGATAAAGTATCCAAGAGCTTCGGTAATGTCGAAGTTATTCCTCCGTTAGATCTTACTATTGAGGATGGAGAGTTTACTGTATTTGTTGGCCCGTCCGGCTGCGGTAAATCCACTCTGCTGCGATTGATTGCTGGGTTAGAGGACACGACTGGCGGCCATATTCGAATTGACAGTAAAGACGCTACTGAAGTGCCTCCAGCAAAGCGAGGGCTTGCCATGGTATTTCAATCCTATGCGCTTTACCCTCATATGTCGGTGCGTAAGAATATTGCCTTTCCTCTTCGCATGGCGAAGTTAGATAAAGCAGAAATCGATAAGCGGGTTGATTCGGCTGCGCAAGTATTAAATTTAACTGATTATCTTGATAGACGTCCCGGTCAGCTATCTGGTGGACAGCGCCAACGCGTCGCCATAGGTCGTGCGATTGTGCGTGAGCCGTCAGCCTTTTTGTTCGACGAGCCACTATCGAATCTTGATGCTGCACTACGAATGGGTATGCGGCTAGAAATTAGTGAATTGCACAAGCGTTTGGCCACTACCATGGTATACGTCACCCATGATCAAGTAGAAGCGATGACGATGGCTGACCGAATTGTCGTGCTCAGAGCTGGCGTAATAGAACAAGTAGGTACACCGTTGGAGCTCTACGGTGCTCCCTGCAATACCTTTGTCGCTAGTTTTATTGGAAGTCCAAAAATGAATTTAGTAACTGGCCCTGAGGCGGAAAAGCATGCGGCGTATACCCTTGGAATTCGCCCAGAGCATATTTCTATCTCGGACCAGAAAGGGGAATGGAAGGGTATAGTGGGTGTTTCCGAACACCTTGGATCAGATACTTTTTTTCACGTGCAATGTGACGCCTTTGATGAACCTTTGACTGTGCGTACTGATGGTGAAATGCATTTTAAGTATGGTGCCGAAGTTTACCTTACTCCAGACGTATCTCATTTACATGGTTTTGATGTAGACGGTTTACGCATTCGTTAATGTTAAGGAGCGTCTAATGCAAAGGCTTTTAGGTAAGACCGCCTTAATAACTGGCGCTGCAAGAGGAATAGGTCACCAGTTTGCGAGCGCCTATTTGGCAGAAGGTGCACAGGTGATGATTGCCGATATAAATTTTGGGCGAGCGCAAGAGCAAGCCGACGCACTGGGAGAGAATGCTTACGCTGTAGCGTTAGATGTTCGCAATCAAGAAAGCATCGAGAACGCGGTATCAGAAACTGTACGTCAATTGGGCCGAGTAGATATTTTGATCAATAATGCAGCTATATTTAGTGCTGCGCCTATTGCTGAAATCGAACGAAAGGGTTTTGACGATGTCTTTAGTATCAACGTAGCAGGCGTACTATTTATGATGCAAGCGGTATCAAAAGAAATGATATCTAATGGTAAGGGTGGGAAAATAATCAATATGGCAAGCCAAGCAGGACGCAGAGGAGAACCTTTGGTTGCTGTCTACTGCGCTTCTAAAGCTGCGGTGATTAGCTTAACGCAGTCAGTCGGGCTTGATTTGATTCAGTATGGGGTTAACGTGAACGCAATAGCTCCTGGTGTTGTAGATGGCGAACATTGGGATGGCGTTGATGAGTATTTTGCTAAGTACGAAAATAAACTACCTGGCCAAAAGAAAAAAGAAGCCGGTGATGCCGTGCCGTTTGGCCGAATAGGCGTTGCTGATGATCTGACGGGTATGGCTATATTTTTGGCTACAGACGAAGCCAATTATATTGTTGGGCAAACTTATAATGTTGATGGTGGACAATGTATGAATTGAGGGAAAGCCCTTCCTTAAGTGCAACCCCAGTGAAACTAGGCCTTGATACCCTAAGTGAGCTTTCTAGTGAGGTTTTGCGACCTACTTATAATAGGGAAAAACTTACAGCAGGGATCATTCACATTGGTCTCGGTAATTTTCACCGTGCCCACCAAGCGTGGTATTTGCATCGGCTTATGCAGCTGGGGCTAGCACAAGATTGGGCAATTATTGGAGCAGGAGTACGGGAATACGATGAACTTCAACGCAAAAAGTTAGTTCAGCAGGATTATTTAACTACATTAATTGAACTTGGTCCAGCCAACACCACGGTCGAGCTAGTGGGTTCAATGATTGATTACATTCCCGTGGAGAATGGGAATCGATCTTTGATTGAGAGAATGGCAGATGCTGATATTAAAATCGTCAGCCTAACAATTACTGAGGGAGGCTATTATATTGATCCTGCAACTAATCAGTTTGATGCTTCTCATCCAGACATAGTTTACGATGCAGCTAATTCAGACCAGCCACGTACAGCTTTTGGCGCAATCATTTCTGCCTTAAAATTGCGTCGTAATAGAGGTCTGAAAGCATTTACGGGATTAAGTTGTGACAATTTACAGGGTAATGGTGAAATTTTAAAGCAAGCAGTGCTTTCTTTGGCACGGCTTTCAAGCGTTGAGTTAGCGGACTGGATAGAAAAAGAATGCAGCTTTCCTAACTCAATGGTCGATTGCATCGTGCCATCAACAGGCACAGAGGAAATAGAGTTAGTACGCGAGCTGGGTATAGAGGATGCAGCACCAGTAACCCATGAACGTTTTCGTCAATGGGTAATCGAAGACGATTTTTGCGCTGGTAGACCTAAGTTGGAACGGGTGGGTGTTATTTTCACTCAAAATGTTGATTCTTATGAGTCGATGAAGATTCGTATACTGAATGCTGGACATCAATTACTCGCGAATGCAGGGGAGCTTTTAGGGGTAGATACCATTGCTGACTGTATGTCACATGTGTCAATTAATCAGTTTTTCCATAAGGTAGAAAAAGAAGAAATTGCACCGTATGTTAACCCTGTTCCTGACATGCAGCCCCAAGATTATGTGGAACTAATTGGTAGTCGATTTGCAAACCCAAGTATCCGTGATACAACTCGACGTGTAGCGTATGACGGATCTTCTCGCCACCCAGGTTTTCTGTTGCCCATACTGCACGACGCACTTGAAGCAAAAGGTATGATCGATGGGCTAAGTTTAGCTGAGGCGCTATGGGCTAGAATGTGCGCGGGACGGCGTGAAGATGGTACAGAAATAGAAGCTAACGATCCATTCTGGGGTCAATTACAAGAAGCCGCACTTCAAGCGAAGTCAACACCCGCATCATGGTTAGAGATGAGGCACATATACGGTGATCTTGCGGACAATTCGCGCTTTAAGGGTGCTTTTGAAAACTGGTTAAACTTACTCTGGAGTCAAGGTACCGAGAAGACGTTGAAGATGTATTGTGCTCAAAATTAGTCATATCCGTTAGTAAGCACTAGTTCGATTGCCACGTATAAATTTAACGGTATGGGTACAAATGGTCGTGCAGTTAGTTTAGAGCAGTTTACCGCTGAAATATTAAAGTGTTGCGATAATACTAGGGTTATAGTTGCTATAGTCGGCGCTCCGGCGAGCGGCAAGTCTAGCTCGGTTGAGGCCCTCAAGACATTGCTGGAAGATCAAATGCAGTTGAAAACACAAGTGATTCCTATGGATGGTTTTCACTATGACAATGCCATTCTTGAATCCTTTGGTCTGATAAAGCGCAAAGGGTCGCCAGACACATTCGATGTAGATGGGTTACTTACTTGCTTAGCTAGATTGCGACAAGCGTTTGATGTTTGTGATGTGGCTATTCCTGTATTTGATCGATCGATGGAGTTATCACGCTCTAGTGCACGTCTTATTCGACAAGACACAAATGTACTGCTTGTTGAGGGAAATTACTTGTTGCTTAATCAGGAACCATGGTCACATCTGAGGGAATATTTTAATTTGACCGCTATGATTAACTGCCCTATGGGTACCTTGCGCTCAAGATTATTCGACCGTTGGGCAAGCTATCAATTCAGTGACGCTGAGATACGAGAGAAAGTTGAGTGCAATGATTTGATCAATGCCCAGACGGTTATTGAAAATAGTTGTGTGGCAGATTTTCTCTTGAGCACAGAACGATAACTGTAACCATTGATTTCAATACACTGAATTTTACTATGTTAATTGAATTACTACTGTTGGGCGTAAAGTCATGATCATTTGCTGTGGTGAGGCATTGATAGATATGTTGCCAATTACGCTTGATGATGGACAACAAGCCTTGTGCCCTGCAACGGGTGGCGCCGTTTTCAATACGGCTATTGCATGTGGTCGCTTGGGAATGGAAACGGGTTTGGTAAGCGGTATTTCTACGGACTTGTTTGGTGCTAAGTTAAGGCAAGAATTGTGCGATAGCCGAGTAGATACGCAATGGTTGATTAGCTCTGATCAGCCCACAACTTTGGCTTTTGTTTCCCTTAATAAGGGCCAAGCAGTCTATACGTTTTATGACGAAAATACTGCGGGTAGGATGTTGGAAATTGAACAGCTTTCAGTCATACCGAATGAAGTAACCGCAATGTTTTTTGGCGGTATTAGTCTTATCAATAATCCCTGTGCTGATTTCTATCGTGCAATAGTGGAGCGTGAACACGCGGAGCGGGTGATCATGCTTGATCCGAATATTCGACCTGTTTTTATCCACCAAGAACAGATTTATCGAGACCGATTAAACCGAATTATCGAGTGTTGTGACATTCTTAAATTTTCAGATGAAGACTTAGATTGGTTAGTGCCTGGTGAAGAGAGTGTTGAGGATAAAGCAAGGCGCTTTAGTAAGGAACGGTCATTACTACTGATCTTAACCTTCGGTGACAAAGGAGCGGAGGCTTATAGGCAAGGTGAGTTGATCGCAAAAGTTGATTCCATAGCAGTAGATGTAGTTGATACTGTTGGCGCGGGCGACACCTTTAATGCGGGGTTTCTAGCAAGTCTTGATAAAGTAAATCTTCTTTATAAACGTGCCTTACCTGAATTGAGCCATTTGGCGGTTACGACAGCGCTCGAATTCGCCGCGAAAGCAGCAGCTATAGTTGTTTCAAGAGCTGGGGCAAATCCACCGTGGGATACGGAATTGCCTTAAGATAGAACTATATCTCTCCATTAGCAATGTTCGTTAGTTTTGAAGTGGATAAGCTAAGGCTTACACAAATATTTCTACAGTCTTAGGCGCTGGCTCCCAATACGTTTAAGCTATTGAAGACCTAGATTGACGCCATAGTAACTCTTTTAGAGCGATATTGAGCTGGTCTGTTGTCCAATCCTCCTGTAGCGCTAAATTAAGTATTTGCTTACCGCTTATTGATGACAATCCACTTTGTGGTTGGTCACGGTCAAGATTGGTCGGAAAAGGGTAGCAATCACTTAGAATAGTAGTCACAGTGTCTAGCTCATATGTATCCATGTTTGCTGATCTTAGCGCGGAATAACAAGCGCGTTGCATTTTAGTATGGTCAACAGTTTCCATTGGTTTACCAAATGCCGATGAAATTTGCAGCAGATTCGCTATTCTATGGAGTTCTTTGGTACTGTTTGTTCCCGCACCATGCATAATTGCTGGGTTAAAGAAGACCGCGTCACCAATATCGAGAGGCAGTTGGACGGCTCTTTCAGTAAACAATTTTTTAAAGCTTTCCTCTTTATATAAGAGATAACCAAGGTCATACCTCTGTGAAAAGGGCAGTATCTTAGTTGGTCCAGACTTAACTGGCATATCAGTATGGGCGATTGCGCCTTGTAAGGTTAAAAACGGCGACATCGTGTGGACGTGCACTGGGTACCTCAAGACCTCATCATCATTTTGAAATCCAAGATGGTAGTCGCGGTGAGGTTGTTGTGCTTCGCCACCAGGTGGTACGATATTTACTTGAGAGGTGAGTTGGAAGTTTGGACCGAGCCACGCTTGAGAGGCTAGGGAAAGTAATGGATTTCGGTAATAATCTATAAATGTGCTAGGGGCTCTAATGGCCGCTTTTTCTAACGCATTCCATAGTCTTCGATTAGCGCCGTTGCTTGCGAAATGGTCGCCACTCGTAGCTTCTTCCTGTTGTTCGTCTGCTATGATTTGGTTTAGCACGACTGTCATCGCTTCTACGGGGGCGTTGTGCTCAAAGAAATCACTGATAAAAATTACGCCAGCTCCAAACTGCCAACAATGCGCCCATTCGATGGAGACTTGATGCCGAGCACTAGAGTCTAGTTTTCGTAAAGTGTTACCATCGTATATTGGGATTTCATGCACGATGTGCTGGGCATGTTTAATATTTGCACTAGCGTCTTGGTTCTCCAAGCTTTTTATGAAGTCATTTAATGAAGGTGTCATGCAGATTTTTTTATCGGCTATAAAAACGTAGTTGCACCTGTCTCCTAGCTAAGCTCTTCCATAGAAATTAAGCGCCCTTGTTGGAGTGAAATGTTAGCAGCTTCCGCTAGCATTAGTGATTGCAAGCCGTCATGTAATGTAGGAACAGCGATATCTTTTTTAAGTAAATGGGCAATAAATTGATCCATTTCTAGGCGATAAGCCTCTGCATAACGTTCCAAGAAAAAATGCATTGGGTTCGCTCTCGTAACGCCATTTTGGTTATATATTTCTACCGTATTTTCAGCCATGTTTTGCGCAGTTAGCATACCCTCTGAACCATGTACTTCAATGCGTTGATCGTAGCCAAATATGGCACGCCTACTATTAGATATTTGAGCTAATTTGCCGCTTTTGGTAGAGAGTGTAATAACAGCAGTATCTATATCGCCAAGTTTGCCTATTGCGGGGTCTACCAGACAGGAAGCTTGGGCATGAATGCTGCTAATTTCCTCAGTTAAAAGAAAGCGCGCCATATCAAAATCATGAATTGTCATGTCTCGAAATAGGCCGCCCGACACTGAAACATAATCCTCTGGTGGCGGTGAGGGGTCCTTGGAGATAATACTGACCATTTCCACTGAGCCAATTGTGCCGTCGCTTACTTTCTGGTGCAGGGTATGAAAATTTGGATCAAAGCGCCGATTAAATGCAACCATCACCTTACAATGGCTTTGACTGACGCGTTTCAAGCACGATTTTGCGCGCGCTAATGACAGATCTATAGGCTTTTCACAAAATACATGTTTTCCGGCAGCAACAGCTTGTTCTATTAAATCAGCGTGCGTGTCGGTAGCAGAACAAATAAGGATGGCATCTATTTTTTCATCACTAAAAATTTGCTCTGGCAACATGTGTTTGCAGCCGTATTGTTGCTCGATACGCTCCGCGTTGCTAAGTAGTGGGTCATAGACGGCAACCAATTGCGCTTTAGAGTGATGGGCTACGTTTTCAGCATGAATAGATCCGATACGACCAGCACCAAAAAGAGCAAAATTTAACATCACGAAATTTTAAGGAATGATATTGTAACCAGCCATACTCGCCGCTTGCGTTAAAGCTTTATAACCAATGCATGCATATTCGTATGGGTCGGCGAGTGCGGGATCCTGTTCTGCTTCGACGATAATCCAACCCTCGTACCTGTGATCTGCCAGTGCTTGGACGATCGCGTTAAAGTCGATCATGCCGTCACCAGGTACAGTAAAGACCCCGCGTAATACACAGTCTAGAAAAGAGTCACTTTCTTTATCAACTGTTTTTAGTACATCTGCACGAATATCTTTAGCGTGGACATGATTAATGCGTGCACCGTACTTATTGATTACGTGCAATACGTTACCTCCGGCAAATACGAGATGGCCAGTGTCTACTAAAAGTCCCACGCTTTGATCCGTGTTCTCCATAACTAAGTCTAATTCCTGCTCACTTTCTACCCCCGTTCCCATATGGTGATGAAACGTAAGAGGGACGCCTTGGCTTAAGCAATAGTCGGCTAGGGCAGTCACACGCTCACCGTATGCTGCGAATTTTGACTTTTCTAGCGAAGGCTTTTTAGACATAGACTTGTCTTGCCTATTTTGTACGGTTTCGTAAGTTTCACCGTAAACGATAACAGGGGCATTTAATTCTGTGAATAGTTCAAGCTGGGGTTTAACTCTCTCTAGTTCTTGTTGCAGAGAATTATTGAGCAACTGTCCAGAATACCAGCCAGAGACAAGTTTTAGATCGTGCTCGTCTAATGACTTTTTTAAAGCCTTCGCTTCCTTTGGAAACTTCCCTCCCATCTCTGTGCCCGTGTAGCCTGCAAGTCGTGTTTCACGTAAGCATGTCTCTAATGAAGTTTCTCCGCCTAATTGCGGCAAATCATCATTGGACCAAGAAATAGGAGACATACCAATTTGTATATTCATTGTACTATTTCAGTTAAGTAATTATCCATTCGTGAGCAGGGTCGTTGGCGAAATGCCACTCTCGTATTGGGCCTGCCATGACATTAAGGTAGTAGCTGGTATATCCATGGGGTACGCCAACAGGGTGGTATCCTTTGGGAACCAAAACTACATCTCCGTCTTCGGCGCTTAGTGTTTCATCAATGCTTCGGTCATCGGTGTAAACTCGTTGATGAATATATCCGGAGGCAGGGTTTATACGGTGGTAATACACTTCTTCTAATAAACTTTCATCAGGTAAGGCATCGCGGTCATGTTTATGCGGAGGGTAGGAAGACCAATGGCCAGAAGGAGTAATGACTTCGACTACCAATAAACTATAAGCGGGCTCGGTTTCAGGTAGGATATTTCGGACGTAGCGGGTATTTGTGCTTTTCCCTCTAACCTCTTGAGGCATCTGGTCCGCGCTGATTTCTCTGGCTGTATTGAAGCTAGCATCTCCAGGTGAGCTGCAGACCGCAAGTTCTACTGCGCTGTTAGCTGTAACTTCAGACAATTCGCCATTGGGTACATAAACAACACCAGGCGCTTTGTCTTCGAAAACGTTAGCGCGGCCGCCAATTTCGGACCAAGTTTTACCTTGTACCTTAATCGTTGCGATACCAGATAGCACCACAAGGCAAAGCTCGCGGTCAGTCTGGCGAATTGAAATATGTTGGTTCTTTTTCAGATGATGGAGTGAAAACCCAACATAATTCCAGCCGGCACTAGTAGGCGTGATCTCTAGTGCTTTTGAGCCGGCATTCGGTTTGACTAATAGTTGACTCATTAATAACCTCTTTCTGATTTCCGTTTCGCAACAGCTGCATAATGTTGCTTGACGACTTGTTCTCGTTTGGATACTTCCGGTACTTCAACTTCCCACCAGCAGCCGCCAGGCGAAGAGTGGAGCGGATCGGTATCAATGACTACAACAGTGACACCACTGTTCTCTGAGGCGTTTGCAACGGCATTTTTTAGCTCGCCAATGTTGTTGACGTGTATGGCATTCGCACCCATAGACCGCGCGTGCATAGTAAAATCTATATCTGCTAGGCCATGATTGAGCGTATCTTCTAATAAATTATTAAAGCTTGCTCCTCCAGTGGCCATCTGTAAACGATTTATACAACTAAACCCACGGTTGTCCAAAACAACAATGCACATTTGTAAGCTTAGGCTCACTGCCGTGGCAATATCAGAATTCATCATTAAATAAGAACCGTCACCCACCATTACGACGACGTCTTGCTCGGGTTTAGCTAGCTTGACCCCAACGCCGCCGGCGATCTCGTAGCCCATGCAAGAATAACCATATTCCATATGATATCCGCCAATAGTTTGGCTTTTCCAGTGCTTATGAAGCTCAGAAGGTAGGCTGCCGGCAGCCCCTACTACTATTGTATCGACTGCTACACTTTGGTTTACTGCGCCAATAACTTGCGCATCAGTTGGAATGCTTGTGGTGTCATCTGCAATTAAAATGCTATCTTGAACGTCTGCCCATTTAAGTTTTTCCTGAGTAGCATAGTTCTGCCATTCCAAACTTGATTGGTAGGTTCCTAGAGTTTCGGTGATAAGCTCTAAACCCAGTTTTGCATCGCCTACACAGGGTAATGCACGAAATTTGATGGCATCTAAAGCTTGAACGTTGAGTTGTATCACCGTGCCCCTAAATAGACTGTTAGAACCAGTGGTGAAGTCCTGTAAGCGAGTGCCTACCGCTATAATTACATCCGCTTCCCGTGCAAGGGCATTGGCGCAGTCAACACCGGTTACGCCGATAGCGCCTAAATTCAATGCGTGCTCGGCGCTTAGCGCAGATTTACCTGCCTGAGTTTCAACAACAGGGATTTTATGTAGCTCTGTAAACGCTTGCAATTGGCGTTGCGCACCAGAGTAATGGACGCCTCCACCGGCAACAATAATCGGCCTTTGCGCTTTTTTAATACACGCAATGACCGAAGCAAGTTCATCGGTATCAGGAGCTTGCCTACGCATTTTTGTCACACGCCGTTCAAACATGACTTCAGGGAAGTCGAACGCCTCTGATTGAACGTCTTGGCAAACACTGATTGTGGCCGGACCACACTGCGCTGGGTCGGTTAAGGCAACCATTGCTCTAGGCAGCGCCTGAACGAGCTGTTCAGGGCGTCTAATACGGTGAAAATAGCGGCTAACAGAACGGAAGGTATCATTTACGGTTGCACTGCCGTCACTAAAATTTTCAGCTTGCTGTAAGACTGGGTCAGGCAAGCCAGACGCAAATACGTCACCGGGTACTAATAAGACGGGTAAGCGATTGACATAAGCTAAGGCAGCAGCAGTCACCATATTGGTAGCACCCGGCCCAATAGAAGATGTGGCTACCATTATTTGTTGACGTTGTTTAGCTTTTGCATAAGCGATGGCGATGTGCGCCATGCTTTGTTCGTTGTGTCCGCGATAAGTGGGTAGCTGATCTTTTACTTGATAAAGTGCCTCACCGATGCCTGCAACATTGCCATGTCCAAAGATTGCCCACACTCCGGCAAACAGGGGAGACTCAGTGCCATCATCATGACGAATATATTGATTTATAAGAAAGCGAACCAGCGCTTGTGCTGTAGTTAAGCGAATAGTCTTCATTAGTTTTAAATTAATCTGATAGAGGCGTAGTTAGTTTATGCTTTAGCAAATTTCCAAGCATTAATTAACGTCCGATAGTTTACTCTCATTGTTTTTATCGCTGTCTCATCGTCAATATTTTCAGAGAGCCAGTCTTTCGCAACTTGGGCAAAGATGGTTCTACCGACAGCAAAACCTATAACCCGGGGTTCGATAGTGGCTGCTTTATAAGACTGACTGATAGAATCGATTGAGCCATCTAGCCCTAGCGCAATAACGCCTTGGCAATGTGGGTCGTGAGATTCAATAACTAAACCGATTTCTTTCCAGTAACTGGCAGTTTGCCCAGGCTCTAGTTTCCACCAGTCTGGCATTAAATTGCGCTCATAAAAATACCTCATAATATCTGGAACACTATTGAAATGAGGAGGACAATTGTTACGAGCGGTAATAATTTCGAGCAACCATTCATGCCCAGTGTGGCGGCAGGCTCGTTGAACCTTACCTATCATTTTTTCGTGGTGCTGACGGATGCCTTCATCATCATCTAACCTAAAGGGGCATAGTACTTTCACCGTTTGTGTCAGCGGCCAGTCCGAAATATGCTGGGCTAAGTCCCCGCTGCCCTCAAATTCGAGTGGAAATACGCCGGATTTTTCAATTGGTCGACCAACCCATGCCGGTGATGAAGTAGCAGCATGAAGGGCAGATCGTCCTGTCATATCATCTATCAATACGCCAAAGCCCTCCATGCCTTGTGCTTCTTGTTCCGCTGCTGTCCAAGCTAACTGCTTAAATTGGTCGATAACCTTCATGCTACGACCATACTCTTCGGCCCAGGCAATAAATTGATGTCGATGATCAAATGCAAAGGCCATAAGGTGCTTATATTTTTTACGGCGAGTGGTTGCAGAGTGAAGGTGATTCAATCTGTGATCATTTCTGACAGCACTGCAAGCGCTTCCATTGCGAATGAATTCAAACAATTCTAATTCTGAAGGGTATGCAGGCGAACAACCATGACGAGATACTGCTATAGCCCCGCAGGCGTTGGCATAAGTGCAGATGGTTTCCCAAGATTCATTGCGCAGCCAGCCGCGCAATAAACCTGCCATAAAAGCGTCTCCGGCGCCCAATACGTTAAATACTTCTACTTGAAAGCCTTTGCCAGAAATTGCGTTGTCCCAAGTGCTGACTTCTGATTCAAATACGCTACAGCCCATAGCGCCTCGCTTACAAACTAAGGTGGCGTCCGTCAGTTCTCGTACATTTGCAAGCGCTAAAAGCGTGTCTTCCGTTCCGCCGGCGATGTGAAACTCTTCCTCCGTACCAACAATAACATCACAACTTCGTAAAAAACCTTGAAGATGTTTAGTTACGCCTTGGTCGGCCACAAACCGAGACTCGCCGTCTCCGTGTCCTGCGACGTTCCAAAGATTAGGTCGATAGTCGATATCTAACGCAACTTTAGCGCCGTTTTCGTGTGCCAGTTTTATCGCTTTACAACTCGCGTCTGAAACTTTTTGGGTACTTAGGTGGGTTCCGGACACCACAACGGCGCTAACTTGCTGGATAAATTCCGAGTTCACATCATCTTCGCATAGTGCCATGTCGGCGCAGTTTTCACGATAAAAAATGAGAGGGAATTGTTCTTCATCTTGAATGCCTAATAGCACTAAAGCAGTTAATCTTTCTGGGTCTGTTTTTACTTGAGAAGTGTCAACGCCTTCAGCGGCTAAGCTCTCTCGTATGAATCTCCCCATGTGCTCATCGCCTACCCTAGCTAAAAGCGCTGCCTTAAGTCCAAGGCGTGCAGCTCCTATAGCGGTGTTAGTTGGGCTGCCGCCTACATATTTTGCAAAACTGCCCATGTCTTCAAGCCGGCCTCCGACTTGCTGGCCGTATAAGTCTACACCCGCTCGGCCAATACATAAAACATCGAAAGGTTTGTTTGGTATACCAGTCATAGTTTAGGGATTTAGCGTTTTCAAAGAGTGGTACTTTCCTGTTTCTACTGCCAAACATAGAGCGAGGCACATAGTTGCGGATAACCCTCGAATTTCACCAATTTGATCTTCATGTGCTTGAAGAAAAATATTTTCACTATGTGCAATAGGACTAAGACTGGAATCTGTAATTGAAATAACCGGCACACCGTTTTCCCGGCAGCTCTTTACCAACTCTTCGGTATTCGCGGTGTAAGGTTTAAAGCTAATGGCGATTAACGCTTCATGGGGTTTGATTAGGCGAACTTTGTCGTTCATTGAGCCGGCAGTATCATCAATAGTGCTGGTTTGAATGCCTAGCTGTAATAAGGTGTATTGAAGATAGGCGATAACTGGGGTGGCTCGGCCTCGACCTACTATATATATGTGGCCTGCGTCAGCGAGCTTTTGCGCTGCTAACAAGATAGCTTGTTCGTTCGCCTGCTGTTTTAGCTTTTGTATAGATGATGCCGCGGCCTGACTAAAGCGCTCTAAGACAGTCATATTTGAGGACTTGTCTTCGTCTATTTCGTGAATTCTTTGAATATACGACTGAGGCATATGCCGCATGCTTTCTTGGAAAACAGCTTGCATGTCGCTAAAGCCACTATAACCTATAGACTTGGCAAACCGAACAAGAGAAGAAGGCGTTACAGTGGCTTTTTCGCTTATCACTGCAATAGTGTTTAATGCCATGTCCTCAGGGTGGCTTAGGGAAAACTCCGCTACTGAACGCAGCCGTTTAGGCATAGTGGTGTAGCGCTCCTTTAACCAAATTTCGAGTTCACTAAAAATTCTCGGAGGCGTTGTAATTTTAGAGTTATTAGGAGTCATTGTGAATGCTCGATTCGTATTTCTTGCATATTATAGACAGGGAAGTATCGTATCGTATGTATATGATTTAACCAGCTGTTTTGTTTATATTTTCAGTAAAACACCTAAACTGATATCCAATTTACTGGATAGTGAGTGTGATAGATTATACGTGTTTTTTTAAATTATAGAATATATATTCTATTTTATATTTATTGCAAATATTATTCTATTTGTGTATAACTAGTTATCTGTATATTTTATTTTTGAAAGTGGCCAGATTCGGCAGTAGGCTCGATTTGGTTTTAGTTATAAACACGGCTTTAGTGAATTGACATATACAGATAGAAATACAAAATTCATTTTGTAAGCAAACTAAAACGGGCCTAGCCCATCAAAAAAACATACGGGTATCACACCCAGTTTAGGAGGAAATTTAATGAAACCAAGTAAATTATTAGCTTCTATGGCGTTAATGATGACCATAGCGGCACCATTAACACTAACGTCAATAACCGCTGAAGCAGCAGGTGAAAAATATGTACTTGTCAGTCACGCACCTGATTCAGATAGCTGGTGGAACACGATCAAAAACGGCATTGCATTAGCTGGAGAGCAGATGGATGTACAGGTAGAGTATCGTAATCCACCTACTGGTGATTTAGCGGATATGGCACGCATAATCGACCAAGCAGCTGCATCGGGCCCTAATGGCATCATAACTACTTTATCTGATTTTGATGTATTAAAAGGCCCTATCAAGAATGCTGTTGACCAAGGAATCAATGTTATTATTATGAATTCTGGTACACCGGCGCAAGCTGCAGAAGTGGGTGCATTGATGTATGTAGGCCAACCTGAATATGATGCTGGATTGGCGGCTGGTCAAAGAGCTGCGCGTGATGGAATCGGTAGCTTCTTGTGTGTAAATCACTATATTTCTAGCCCATCTTCTACCGAACGTTGTCAGGGGTTTGCTGATGGCTTAGGCGTTGACCTAGGTGATCAAATGATTGACTCTGGACAAGATCCAGCTGAAATCAAGAACCGAGTTTTGGCTTATTTATCGGCTCATCCAGATACAGATGCCATTTTAACCCTTGGTCCAACTTCGGCTGATCCAACTCTTTTAGCGCTAGATGAAAATGGAATGGCTGGCGATATTTACTTTGGAACTTTTGACCTTGGCGAAGATATTGTTAAAGGTATTAAAGCTGGCGTTATTAAGTGGGGTATCGACCAACAGCCCTTCCTACAAGCTTATCTTCCAGTTGTAGTGTTGACTAATTATGATCGCTACGGCGTACTTCCAGGTAACAACATTAACTCTGGGCCGGGCTTTGTGACTAAGAACGGGTTAGAGAAAGTAGAACAATTTGCTGGAGAATATCGGTAAGCGTACTTAGCAGAAACGGCTTTGCTTATGGCAGAGCCGTTTTTTTATTTCAACTTAAACGATAAATACTGCTATGTCAGAGGCAAAGCAAAACGAGCCTATTCAAGATGAGAGAATAAAGGCTATGTCTGGGCTGCGACAAGCATTGATCCGCCCTGAACTAGGCGGTATATGCGGGGCGATACTGGTCTTTATTTTCTTTCTATTGACTGCTAGTGACTCCGGCATGTTTGGACCTGCTGGGATAATGAACTGGTCCATTGTATCAGCTCAATTTATTATTATTTCGGTTGGGGCTTGCTTGTTGATGATTTCAGGAGAGTTCGATCTATCGGTTGGCTCAATGATCGGCTTTGCGGGAATGAGCATAGCTATATTAGCGGTACACTTCCTTTGGCCGGTTTGGTTAGCGATTATTGTTACATTTATACTATGTATGGGAATAGGCGCATTAAATGGATGGATAGTGCTACGCACTGGGTTGCCTAGTTTTATTGTAACACTCGCTTTTCTATTTATCCTAAGAGGCTTAACTATTTTCGCCTCTATTGCCACTACTAGCAAAACTATCATCGGCGGAGTGAGGGAAGCTGCAGTTGATGACTGGCTCGCGCCTATTTTTGGTGGAAAAATCTTTGAGGGAGCATTTAAGTGGATGGGGGATAATGGCTGGATAGAGACATTTACTCGTGGTAGCAGAGAAGGGATGCCGGTAGTAGATGGCATACCTATGTTAATTGTATGGGCGGTTATTTTAGTCATTTTTGGACATATACTGTTAACCAAAACTAAGTTTGGGAATTGGATATTTGCTGCGGGTGGAAACGCAACGGCTGCTCGTTATGTTGGAGTGCCAGTACGGCGAGTAAAAATACTAATGTTTATGTTTTCAGCATTTTGTGCGTGTGTATTTGCAACTTCACAAATAATGGAGTTTGGATCTGCCGGTGCTGATCGAGGAGTATTGAAAGAGTTTGAGGCGATCATTTCGGTAGTAATCGGTGGTGCTTTACTTACCGGGGGATATGGTTCTGTGATTGGTGCGGCACTGGGAGCGATAATATTTGGTGTTGTACAGCAGGGTTTATTTTTTGCAGGTGTAGAAAGCTCATTGTTTCGTGTGTTCCTAGGCGTAATTCTGCTTTTAGCGGTAATCTTAAATACTTCTATTCGCAGTAAAATAACCGGGGAGAAGTAAAATGACTGATGCAATCATCAAAATGGAAAATATCGAGAAACATTTCGGCTCGGTAATTGCTTTGTCCGGAGTCTCGATAGACCTATACGCAGGAGAGTGTCATTGTCTTTTGGGGGATAACGGTGCGGGAAAGTCGACGTTAATAAAAACTATGTCTGGTGTGCACAAGCCATCAGCAGGACAAATATATTTTGAAGGAAAGCCGTTAAATTTTAAACGCCCAAGGGATGCTATCAATGCAGGCATAGCAACGGTATATCAAGACTTGGCTATGAATTCACTCATGTCGGTTGCAAGAAACTTTTTTATGGGGAACGAGCCTACTAAAAAAGTAGCCGGCATTTCCTTTTTTGATCGTAAACTTGCTCATGAAGTGACCATGCAAACTATGAAGCAGTTTGGCATAAGCCTAAGGTCTCCTTCGCAAGCGGTAGGTACGTTATCAGGTGGAGAGAGGCAAACGGTCGCGATAGCCCGCGCCGTGTACTTTGGAGCTAAAGTATTGATTTTGGATGAGCCAACCTCGGCGCTTGGTGTGCGACAAACCTCTAATGTACTTGCCACAGTTGATCGCGTCAGAAAGCAAGGTGTAGGTGTTGTTTTTATAACTCATAATGTTCGCCACGCATTGGCAGTGGGTGATCGATTTACTGTACTTAATCGCGGTAAAACATTGGGCACCGCCAAGCGTGGAGAAGCTAGCCCTGAAGAATTGCAAGACATGATGGCGGGTGGTGCAGAACTCGCTACTTTAGAAAGCTCTTTGGGTGGCACTGTTTAGCCTTTAACTTTAAAAGTATTAATTTAATAGTATGAAAGAAATTGGTGTGGGCGTTGTCGGTACCGCCTTTATGGGAAAAGCACATTCATTGGCTTACGCTGCGGCAGGTACTGCATTTGGAGCGGGGCTGCGCCCCCGTTTGGAGATGTTATGTGATATTAACCCAGAAAGGGCTGAGGAAAAACGAATTGAATTTGGCTTTTCTAGGGCAACAACTAACTATATGGATTTGATCAGTGATCCTGATATTCAACTAATTTCGATCTGTGTACCGAATGCAGTTCATAAGGAGATCGCTGTAGCGGCACTTAATGCTGGTAAACATGTATGGTGTGAGAAACCCATGGCTACAAACGTGGGAGATGCGAAAAAAATGTTAGATGCTGCTCGAGCTTCTAGTTCACAAACTATTTTAGGATATAACTATACCCAAAACCCCTTAGTGCAGTCAGCACGTCAGTTAATTGAAGAAGGCGTTATAGGGGAAGTCACGGGTTTTTATGGTATTTATGATGTTGATAACGAAGCAGACCCTGATCGGCCTTACAGCTGGCGAATGAATCGAGGGCTTTCTGGTTCGGGTGCAAACGCTGATGTGATGTGTCATCTAGTCAGCATGGCTCACTTTATGACGGGAAGCGAGGTAACAAGGCTAGTAGGGGATTATGATACCGTGCATAAATTGCGTGATGATCCGAAAAATCCAGGTAAACAACTTCCTGTGGATAATGATGATGTTTGCACAGCAATGGCACATTTTGCTAGCGGAATAAAAGGTACGTTGCGAGTAAGTCGTGTAGCGTGGGGGCGAAAGTGCGGCTTACGGTGGGAGATTCACGGCTCACAAGGAATGATATGTCATGACCAAGAACGCCTGAATGAAATAAAATTATATACCCCTAGCGACGATCCTCGGCAACAAGGGTTTAGAACTATTTTATCTGGCCAGTATCACGAACCTTATAGCGCTTTCTTACCAAATGCTGGACATACACTTGGGTTTATAGATGTCAAAGTATGCGAGTTGCACAAGCTGCTAACTTCTATTGAGACGGGTGAGTCGACGTGGCCAAATTTCGAAGATGGTTTTAAAATAGAAAAGGTAATGGATGCTATAGACCAATCAGTATTTTCCAAAAAATGGGAAAATGTGGATTACTAGTACACCAAACTATTTTCTTTTTAAATAAACCAATCCGGCTAAATGATCAATGTCTTAGTGCTCGGGCGAGCAGGGTTGGATTTATACCCTCAAGAAAACAGTAAAATAAAAAATGCGCTTTCATATACTAGTGACCTAGGAGGCTCAGCGGGAAACATCGCCGTAGCTATTGCTAAAGCTGGTGGTCAGGTTGGGTTAATTTCTGCACTATCAAATGACGCAGTTGGCGAATTTGTTAAAGGCCAACTTGTTTTTCATGGGGTTGATACGTCCTTGCTCCTTACTACACAAGGTAATGAACGGACTAGTCTTGCGTTAGCAGAAGTGCGAAATGACGATTGTGATGTGGTTATTTACCGCAACAACCCAGCAGACCTCGCTATCGAATATTCAAGTGCTATAGAAGGTGCGTTATCGCAGTGCCAAAATTTAGTGATAACTGGGACAGCGTTGATTGATCCTAAATCTAGGCAACATACCTTGAAGATGATCGATTATGCAAATTCTGTTAATTGCCAGATATGGCTGGATATAGATTACCGTGCTTGGAACTGGGACTCGCCTGAGGTAACTAGAACGATATATCAACAAGCTGCACAAAAGGTGCAAATACTCGCCGGGAATGAAGATGAGTTTGCGATAATGACTGACAACATAGCAATGCAAATAGAGCAATGCTGTAGTCGTAATCAAATCATGATCCTTAAGCGAGGAAGTAACGGGTCGTCGTGTTATATTGATAGCAAGCAATTGAATGCTGGGGTTTATACAACCAAAGCGCTCAAACCGTATGGTGCTGGAGATGCATTTATTGGGAACGTTTTGGTATCTAGGATGAATGGTGCAGATTGGCCTGAAGCAATTTGCACGGGGAGCGCCGCAGCGGCATTGGTTGTCTCGCAGAAAGGTTGTGCGAGCGCGATGCCAACTAATAAGCAAATTGCTGATTTTCAGCAAAAATCAGCAATCACTTTAGAACCAACTTGGAAAGAATAATGCATATTAAACATCACGATAACGAAAACAAGGCAATCATTGATCGTAATCATGAAAAAGCACCTCTGTGTTATTTCAATATTGTCAAACTTAAAAAAGGTGAGAGCTACACTTATGACGTAGAGGGCTACGAAACTTGTATTGTACCAGTAGATGGCAGTGTTGATGTTATCGTACAAGGGCAGCACTTTAAAAAAATTGGTAAAAGGTCTCACCTTTGGGAGGGCGATCCCGAAGCGGTGTATGTGCCTGTTGGGATTGAGGCAACACTTACTTGTGTTAGTGCTGAGACTGAAGTATTTGTTGCGGGGGCGCAGCATGATGAGGTGTATGCGCCGTTTGCAGTCCGGGAAAGCGATATAGACCCAGTGCAATATGGTTCTGATGACACTAAAACGCACCGAAAAATAAAACATATTTTGGGTCAGAACCCAGGGGGGAAAGTTGGTAGGCTATTGGTGAGTGAGTTGTTCACCGTCGGTGCGGGTGGGTGGTCAGGATTTCCTCCACACAAGCACAGTACGGATAATTTACCAGGTGAAACGCGACATGACGAGGTTTATAACTTTCGGTTTAATCCACCTCATGGATTTGGGGCCCAGTTTTTGACCAAAGAAGGCGAGGATTTTGGTGATGTGCACCACGTTCGTAATGGTTCAACAATCGTAATTGATGATAGTTATCACCCTTGTGTGGCCGCTCCAGGATATGAAATGTATTACTTTACTATTTTAGGTGGGTTATCTCAGCGCCCGTTACATCAAAATTTTCACCCAGATCATGCTTATCAGCTGGAAACTATACCGGGTATTAAAGACATGATTAACAAGTTTAAGTAAGCATAGGTTATATGTTATCTAACTTGCGTGATTTACTGAAGCCTGCCTTGGAAGGGGGCTATGCGGTGCCATGTTTTAATGTATTTGGTTATGAAGATGCCCTCGCAATCATAAATGCTGCGCAGCAACGTGATGCAAGTGTCATTTTAGCGGTTAACCTAGATATGGTTAACTTTATGCCAATGCAATCTCTAACAGGTATGTTATTGCCGTTAGCTCATGAAGCAACGGTGCCAGTTTGCTTGCACCTTGATCACAATTATGATCTTGACTCAGTGCGGTTAGCAATAGATCTAGGGTTTTCTTCGGTGATGTATGATGGATCACAACGACCCATAAAGGAAAACATAGAAGGTATTCAACAAATTATTGCTCATGCGGCGAACTATCAAACCTCAGTTGAGGCTGAAGTAGGCTCGGTGCCTTACTTAAGCGGGAGAGATCATATTAAGTCGGCGCTAACAGAAGCAGATGAAGCTATTGCGATGCAAGACTACGGTCGACCCGATGCATTGGCGATATCTGTGGGTAATGTGCATCGAATAGAAAGGGGTTACGTAGACATAGACTACGACCGCTTTCACTTATTGGAAGAGAGATTAGACTTACCATTAGTTATTCACGGCACAAGCGGAATTCGACCTGATGATATTACCTACTTAGCTCAACGTAGCGTGTGTAAATTTAATATTGGTACTTGTTTACGTAAACGTTTTGGCAGTGCATTACGTAAGGCACTCGCTGAAGACAAAAACTTGTTTGATAGGCTAACATTAATGAAAGAAATTATCCCCGAAATAAGTGATGAAGCTTCCCAGATGTTAGAGATATTAGGCCAGTAGAGTACAGGTAACGCAGTTAAAAGATGTCTTGCTGGCATGCTTTAGCTCCTAAACGTACGTGTTTTGTTAGGTAGGGGCGACCGCTTTTTTAGTATCGCATTCTAGTATTACGTCAGCATCTCTTGGTGCTCACCAGCAGTATCTAAGCCTGTATTCTTAATTGTCTGAGAATTACTTTGCAAGTTTTGAATGTTCTCACGATTAGTTTTTTTCTTGAGTATATATTCCTAGACTCGGAATGAAATAGCACCATTCACTTATGAACCGTTTCATTTTTTTGTGGCAAACTGAGTCAAATTATTCTTTAGTGCCAAATGCGTGGCGCCCTGGACTAAGGCAAGGTTAGAGGTGTTCGAGACAGCCACTTCCAGTTTGAGTGGTGACAGATCTATTTCAGCTTCAATCAAAGGTACGATATGTCTTAAAAATCCGGATTGTTGGGAGTTCAATATAACTTTATCTAACCCTAGTGCAGCGTTAAGGGCTTGTATGGCGATGAGCATATAGTTGGCGTATTGAACCAGTAATTCATTAAGTTGATCCGAATTTTTCACTTTAGACAATACGAGTTTTTCTCCGTCTAATTTCAATCCTAAAGCTAACATTTTTTCGATAAGTACCCCACTTAGACCG
Organism: Candidatus Poriferihabitaceae bacterium; assembly: GCA_965237995.1. GTDB lineage: Bacteria > Pseudomonadota > Gammaproteobacteria > Arenicellales > Poriferihabitantaceae > JAAELZ01. The sequence goes on along the minus strand of CBDEGO010000004.1, from coordinate 31,528 downwards.
ATTATCGATTCTAGGCGGCAGAATCCGTACTCTATGATGGGTACCTTGATATGGCCGATTTCACCTGACCATCCTTTAGATTTCCATGCTTGATCTGCTAAAGATATTCCTGCGCCGACACCTTCTGAAATAAGCAAATAGCCATAACTGTCTGACTGTTTAGGCTGTCCATTCTTTACTTCAGACATCAACGCTAGATTCACGTCGTTTTCTAAAAATAGCGGTACGCCAACTATATCTTTTAGGTCGCGATGAAACCGATTGCCTAACAAGTTGCTTAACTTCGGCAGGTGTAAAATTTTGGTACCATCGACTACGCCGGGTAAACCTACTGCGACGGAAACCAATAAGTCAGGGTAAGGAATTTCCTTCTTTACTAGCAAAAACGTATGCTCTACTGCATTTAATACAGCGTCGTAGCTAAAATCTGTCCCTACCTTATATCGTGTTATTTTGCTATTATTTTCGGCATAGTCACACCATATTGCCTCGATAAATAGTGTGTTACTGTGTAATTTAAGCACCATCCCAACAACATAGGCAGCTTTGGGATTTAGGGCGATCTCCCTTGACGGCCTACCGGCGATCCCACTCTTCTTAGTGCGTAAGGCACCGGTTTCAATTATTAATCCTTCGCTCATAAGTTCACTAACTATGGCAGAAACGGATGCGGGGGCAAGCCTAAGAGACTTAACCATATTCGAGCGAGAGCTAGATTTAACTGACCTTAAATATGAAAGTACAGCCTCTCTATTGATGTGTCTAATTAGCGCCGGGTTACCTGTGCTCATAGTCATTAAAAAAGTGGTTATAAATACGCGAGTGGGAGCATAACAAATTTACCTCAATTTCATTTTATGGTTTTACCTTTAGCTTGCATTGGTTAGAGGAAGCTAGCAGGCTAATTTATAAATATAGTTGCAAACAGAAACAGATTCTGTCATATTAATTCGTATTCCGAACGAATTAATAATAATTGAAGTATATTCGTTCCCAGTAGTTCTATCAATAACCATGCGTATGCATATGATTTTAGTTGCCGACATAGGAGGAACCAATGCCCGTTTAGGATTGTTTTCAGGTGACGAACTATCTGACGAACAGGTTTATAAATGTGCGGACTTCGGTAGCATTGAGGAATTATTGGAAAGTTACTTGTCATCACTGACCGCTTTTCCAACTAAGGCAGCTATTGCAGTTGCTTGTGTTGCGCACGGTGATTGCATCAAGTTTACCAATAGCTCATGGCGGTTTAGTGTTGCAAAGGTAGCAAAACAATTTAATTTCATTGAGGTAAAGGTCCTAAATGATTTTGCAGCATTGGCCCTCTCGATTCCTTTTCTAGGATCAAAGCAACTAATCAAACTTGGTGGAGGTGAAATAATTGAAGGGAATGCCAAAGCAGTAGTTGGTGCAGGCACAGGACTAGGTGTATCTGGGTTATTGCCGAATAAAAATAGTTGGATACCAATACAAGGCGAAGGAGGACATGTTCGCTATGGTGCTTATGATGACCATGAATATCAGTTGTTCAAAATACTCGCGCCCAATGATCAATATGTTTCAGCGGAAAAACTACTCAATGGACGCGGCTTAGTCCGTTTGTACAATGCTAAGGCTAAACTTAACGGCCAACCAGCTTTATATGGTGACCCCCCAGGCATCGTTTCACAGGCACTATCTGGATCAGATAGTTTATGTGTAGAAACCTTGACCCTTTACTGTGGAATACTAGGCGATGTAGCAGGTGATATTGCTCTGTTGCTAGGAGCCCGCGGTGGTTTATATATTGGAGGAGGTGTAGTAGGTCATATCCAACCATTTTTGCTATCTAATGAAACGTTTAGACAGCGTTTTCAAGACAAAGGAGCCCAAGCAAAAATGGTCGAACAAATTCCGGCTTTTATTATTCAAGAACCACTGGCAGGGCTGTATGGAGCTGCCGGAGCTGCTGATAAAGCATTTCAGAGTATCGGTGTGAACTATATTAATGGTGACCACCAGCATTTAACTTTAATAAATAGAACTAATAAATTTACAACCCATAACCAAAGAGGAAAATAAACATGAAACTTAAATCATTTAAAGCTCTAGTCATCAGTGGCATGGTACCTGTGCTTGGTTTATCCAACGTAGCCCAAGCTGGAGAAGTAGAGGTCCTACACTATTGGACATCAGGTGGAGAGGCGAAATCAGCCGCGGCTCTTAAGAGTATTCTCGAAGAAAAAGGGCATACTTGGCGTGACTTTGCTGTTGCGGGTGGCGGTGGCGATGCCGCTATGACCGTATTAAAATCTCGAGCGGTAGCTGGCAACCCGCCTACTGCTGCGCAGGTAAAAGGCCCATCTATTCAAGAGTGGGGAGATCAGGGCGTTTTAGCCGACATTAGTACTGTTGCCAGTGGCGGAGATTGGGATGCGTTGTTACCAGATGTTGTAGCCAATGCAATGAAGTATGAGGGCAACTATGTTGCGGCACCAGTTAACGTGCATCGAGTAAACTGGCTGTGGGCAAACCCAGAAGTGTTGAAAAAATCTGGTGTAGATAATGCACCTAATACTTGGGATGAATTCTTCGCAGTAGCAGACAAGGCTAAAGCAGCGGGATTTATACCGTTTGCGCACGGCGGTCAGCCGTGGCAAGATTTCACTGTGTTTGAAGCAGTCGTATTAGGTGTCGGCGGCCCTGATCTATATAACAAGGTTTTTGTGAATTTAGATAAAAATGCCATGATGAGCGATCAGATGAAACAATCATTTGAAACTTTTCGTCGAATAAAGTCTTATATGGACGAAGGGTCTGCGGGACGTGATTGGAATGTGGCGACTGGTATGGTGATTGAAGGAAAAGCAGCGATGCAAATCATGGGTGACTGGGCAAAAGGTGAATTCACTAATGCTGGAAAAAAGCCGGGCACGGATTTTCTTTGCTTAGCTGCGCCGGGCACATCTAATGCGTTTACGTTTAATATCGATAGCTTTATCTTCTTCAATCAGAGGGATGACTCAGCTAAAGATGCACAAAATGCTTTAGCAGCGACTATCATGGAGCCAAAATTCCAAGAAATTTTTAACCTGGCTAAGGGTTCTATACCGGCTCGCATAGGAATGGAAAGAACACCATTTGACTCTTGTGCATTAGGTTCTATGGACGATTTTGTAAGCACCGCGAAAACGGGTGGCTTAGTGCCAAGCGTTGCTCATGGAATGGCTGCGTATAGTGCTGTAGCAGGTGCAATGTCAGACGTGGTAACTAACTTCTTTAATAGCGATATGTCCGCCGATGCCGCTGTTGCGGCATATGCGAAAAACGTTATGGAAGCACAAGCTTCACTTTAAGTTTTGGCTGTGCCTGTGCCCATGGTTATATCCGCAGAGATGTATGGTGGGCATAGCACTCATACTAAATATAAGAAAAAGCGTTTTTCGCCTCAGCGAATTTCAACATAATGCAAAGCACAGCACTAAAGCCTACACTTACAGCTCGTTTTAGTGAGTGGTTACCTAAACTTGTGGTCGCTCCTACGTTTGTGGCCATGCTGTTTTTTATTTATGGCTTTGTGTTGTGGAATGCCTATTTATCCTTTACCAAATCGCGATTACTACCTAACACTAAATGGGATGGACTAAATGCATATTCGCGTCTGTTTCAGCTAGATCGATGGGACGTGGCATATACAAATCTAATTAAATTTGGGCTACTGTTTATCCTGTTTTGCGTGATCATTGGGCTACTGATTGCTATTTTTTTAGACCAAAAGATTCGTTTGGAGGGTGCGCTGAGAACAGTCTATTTATATCCTATGGCCTTGTCCTTTATTGTGACAGGCACGGTATGGAAATGGGTCTTGAATCCCGAGTTGGGTTTACAAAGAATTGTACGGGATATGGGGTTCGAGAGCTTTACGTTTGATTGGCTAGTCAACCCAGAGATGTCGATATATACCGTTGTTATTGCGGGTGTATGGCAGTCGACCGGGTTTGTAATGGCGCTGTTTCTAGCGGGCTTAAGAGGAGTTGACAATGAGGTAATTAAAGCCGCTGAAGTAGACGGGGCGAGTATGCCAACTATATATCGGCGCATCGTTATTCCCAGTTTGAGGCCAGTATTTTTTAGCGTGTTTATCATCTTAATGCATATTGCCATTAAGAGTTTTGATTTGATCGTTGCAATTAATAATGGTGGGCCAGGGTATTCCTCCGATGTCCCTGCTACCTTTATGTATACCTATTCTTTTTCTCGCGGACAAATAGCGATAGGTTCGGCCAGTTCAACCATCATGTTGCTGACCATTATCGCCATAATTATTCCTTATCTGTATTCAGAGTTGAGAACGCCGAAGCATGACTAAACTGTTCTCAAATGTTTCAATGGGTAAAGTGCTTATATATGGCACTTTACTGTTGTTTGCATTTTACTTTTTAATGCCGTTGTACGTCATGCTGGTGACAGCATTTAAAACCATGCCAGAGATTCGTTCTGGTAACGTTCTATCTGTACCTCAGTCGTTACACTTAGACGCTTGGCGTGCAGCGTGGTCCGGTACCGGTGAATGCGATCAAGGTGTAGCCTGTGTGGGAATGCGTGGCTATTTTTGGAACACCATTCTTGTGGTGGTTCCTGCAGTTGTCATATCTACATTATTGGGTGCATTAAATGGTTATGTACTAACCAAATGGAAATTCAAAGGCAGTGACATACTGTTTGGTATGCTATTACTTGGCTGTTTTATACCCTTTCAAGTCATATTGCTGCCAATGGCTCAGGTGTTAGGTTGGCTGGGGCTGTCAGGGTCGTTAGTGGGTTTGACTTTTGTCCATGTAGTGTACGGTATTGCGTTTACTTCTTTGTTCTTTCGAAACTATTATGTTGCTATACCCACAGAGCTAGTTAACGCAGCAAAGATTGACGGTGCTGGGTTTTGGCGAATTTTCTTTCGCATTCTTTTGCCGCTTTCTACACCCATTTTTGTTGTGTCGATAATTTGGCAGTTTACGCAAATTTGGAACGATTTTCTGTTTGGAGTGGTGTACTCAGACAGCCAAAGCCAACCCATTATGGTAGCGCTAAATAATTTAGTGAATACTTCTACAGGCGTTAAACGCTACAACGTTGATATGGCTGGGGCCATGATAGCTGCCCTGCCTACGTTACTGGTATATATCGTGGCCGGTAAATTCTTCGTGCGTGGCTTAACTGCTGGAGCAGTGAAAGGATAAGTTTAAAGCGCATCATAGCAGAACTAAAGAACTAACTAATATCATATGCACGCATTAACTATAGATAACGTCACTAAATCCTACGGTGATGTCACAGTGCTAAAAAACATTAACTTAACGGTTAATCCGGGCGAGTTTCTTATTTTAGTGGGGCCTTCAGGATGCGGTAAGTCTACCTTACTGAACATGATCGCGGGATTGATTCCAGTTACGGACGGCTCTATCTGTATCGGAGAGCGAGACGTAACTAACTTGCCCCCTAAAGACAGGGATATCGCAATGGTATTTCAATCTTATGCTTTATATCCAACGATGACCGTCAGACAAAACATGGCATTTGGTATGGAGATACGCAAAACCCCTAAGCCAGAGATAGACAGCACTATTTCACGCGTAGCCAAGCTATTGCAAATGGAGGACTTGCTTGATCGCAAGCCATCTCAATTATCTGGGGGACAGCGCCAACGTGTGGCGATGGGGCGTGCATTAGCGAGAGAGCCGCGTTTGTTTTTGTTCGATGAACCTTTAAGTAATCTCGATGCGAAATTGAGGGTAGACATGCGAGCAGAAATAAAAAAGCTGCATAAAACCATGAATACGACTATTGCTTATGTGACGCATGATCAAATTGAAGCAATGACTTTGGGCGACAAAATAGCGGTTATGAACGGTGGAGTTGTGCAGCAATTTGGTTCACCGCAAGAAGTTTACGATTTGCCAGATAACTTATTTGTTGCTGGGTTCATGGGTTCACCTTCAATGAATTTCATCCCCGTTCCTATTTCGGAAGACGGTAAAAGCTTTATGTTGAAAGGTGCTGGAGAGGATCAAAGTTTTCTCATACCCGAGCGCAGTCTATCAGATCTAAAAGATTACCGCGGAAAACAGGTAATTGCAGGCATACGCCCGGAACATTTTGGTGCTGCTGATAATGGCCAAGAGGAAGCTTCTATAGAACTAGAGTCTTTACTCCAAGAGTTGACAGGTGCAGATGTGTTAATTCATAGCAAACTCAATGATACAAGCTTGATATGTCGGTGTACCCCAGATAATGCTCGTTTAGAAACGAACCAAATATCTTTGGCCCTGAACGTTGAGAGGGTAACTTTCTTTGACCCAGACTCAACTCAGAGAATAGGGAGATGATATTCCTATGTATATTTCATGCGTATTATATTTCTAGACACGTGTCAAATATAACTTGACGCGCGTAAACATTATGTGGTCCTATACAGGAAACTAATGAAAATTTGTTAAGAGAGATTCCGAGTGTTCAAAAATAAAAATTGGCATGTTAGTCATTTTATAAATAAGTGCTAACCGTCAGTATCAATACTTCAATGACTTCAGATATATCCTTGGCGGCGCGCATAAAAAATGTTTGAATTGTGCCCACCGGTAAAAAGTAAGTTGCCTGCACAAGAGCCTCGCCGTGGGTACCGGTCTATACCTGCAAACCAAAATGTTCACCATCTGAAAAATCCACCGCCTGGGTTGATTAGATGTTTAGAATTGGATGAGTCTACTAATCCTAGTGGTTGGCATTTTCATGAAGAATACGAAATTGTATTTTCAGGAGAAAAAAGTGGCTATTTTTACGTTGGTGATCACGTAGGTCTATTTGAGCCGGGTCACCTAGTTTTAATTGCGCCGAGACTACCCCACTGCTGGGTATCTACACAGCCCAGTAAAATGGGCCTAAAGACATATTCTGGATCAATTCGGTTTGCCGAGGAGCCATTTATTAAGGCGACAGAAGTCATTCCTGAGTTGGCTGACGTAAAGAATCTTTTACAAAAAGCGCAGTATGGGGTCGAGTTCTATGATGTGGATGATGCAATCAAAAAGAAACTGCGTGCAATAAAAACATCTAGCGGTGTTTTCCGCCTTACTGAATTTTTGAGGTTAATTAGCTATCTGATCAAAGATAAAAATTATTCATTGTTATCGCAAAAGCAGGTGCAAACTCAAGGTGAGGCGTTACCATCATTCAAGCAACTAGAAGATGTTATTGAAAAAGTTAGGAAGAACTTTGAAGAAGAGTTGAATATGGAGAAGTTGGCAAATTCCATAAATATGAACTCAAGTTGTTTTTCTCGTCATTTTAAAAAAGCTACAGGTTATACGTTTACAGATTTTGTTAATCAATTGCGTGTAACAAAAGCTTGTTCATTACTTTTAGAAACCGATCAATATGTTAGTACTATTTGCTATTCAGTTGGATTTAATAACATTGCAAATTTCAACAGACGGTTTAAAGATCTAAAAGGTTCATCGCCAAGGGAGTTTCGCCGAATTGTGCAAGGGGGAAGGTAGAGCTCACTATCTTAAAAGGTGCGCAAATTCTTATTCAAAGTGGTGTGTAGCGTTATCTAAACACCACTGTTGGAACCCATCGAAGTGAGTGCCTAAGAGGTTGATACACATCACCTTAATGACGACCTGATTTTGAGAGACTTTTATTATGCAAATACCACAACATACGTAAACATAGGGTTAGATGAATCGTAAAATTATCGTTTCTCCACCATTTGAGTATATTATTTTTGGCGTTACAGGAGATTTAGCGACCAAAAAATTGTTGCCAGCATTATTTCATCGGTACGTTGATGGTCAGGTATCAGAGGATTCAAAAATAATTGGTTGTGCTAGGCAATCAAAATCGAATGACGTATTTAAGCAAGAAGTCCGACAGCTATTAGAAGAGCAACATCAAAGACAAGCAGGGTATGTAGAGAAAATAGCGTTATTTTTAGAGCTACTTTCGTACATTCAATTAGATGTAAATAAGGACAGGGACTGGGCGAGCTTAGCAACCAATATAGCCGGTAAAGAAAATGGACTTGTTCGCGTTTTCTATTTGTCTGTTGGGCCATCTTTGTTTGAGCCTACCTTGAGTGGTTTAAAAACACACAAGCTAAATCGTAATGCTCGCATGGTTGTTGAAAAACCACTGGGTTTTGATTTGGGCTCTGCAAAAAAATTGAACAGATTGCTAACGCAGGTATTTTCAGAATCTTGTATTTACCGCATTGATCATTACCTCGGAAAGGAGACAGTTCAAAATTTAATGGCGCTGCGGTTTGCTAATTCGATGTTTGAGCCGTTATGGAATTATCAATATATCGACCATGTCCAAATAACGGTTGCTGAAACTGTTGGTGTGCAAGGGAGGGGCGGCTATTATGATAAATCAGGCGCGATGCGTGACATGGTGCAAAACCACTTGATTCAGCTGCTATGCTTATGTGCTATGGAGGCTCCAAGAACGTACGAGGCTGATAGTGTACGCGATGAAAAATTAAAAGTGCTTCACAGCTTAAAGCCGATTACAGGGGAGGCTGTTCGCGAAAATACCGTCCGAGGGCAGTATGTAGAAAGTGATGGGCAATCGAGCTATAAAAAGGATGTGGGGAATTTAAATAGTAGTACAGAGAGCTATGTTGCCTTACGTGTAGAGATCGAAAATTGGCGTTGGTCTGGCGTCCCATTTTATTTGCGAACCGGTAAGAAACTTAAAGCAAATCAAGCCGAAATTAAAATTGTGCTGAAGTCAGCACCACATTTGATATTCGGTGATAACAGTCATGGCATCAGCCAGAATGCACTTATCATACGCTTGCAGCCTAATGAAGGAGTCGACCTACAAATCGTTTCTAAAGAACCAGGCCTTGGCGGTATGCGCTTTAGACAAACCATTTTAGATACGACGATTGCTGAACAAAATGACAAAAGCCCAAGGATGAATGCTTATGAACGTTTGATGTTAGATGTTGTAAGAGGCGACCAAACTTTGTTTATGCGGGGAGATGAAGTTGAAGCATCTTGGTGCTGGATAGACCCTATTATTGAAGCTTGGGAAGAGGCGGGAGAGCCACCGGAAGAATATCCAGCAAATAGCTCGGGACCATTTGAGGCCGATTTTTTGCTTAGAAGAAATAATCGGTCTTGGAGCAAACTAGTATGAGTATAAATCAGTTTGTAGACTCAAATACCCAAGCTATCAGTCTGGCTAGAAAGATTAGAGAGGATGTATTACAGCTCTTATGGGAACAAGAATTTGTAGTCATTAGCGTGCCAGGAGGAAATACGCCGAAGTTGTTTTACGAGTTGTTTTTTGCCTTCAATTTACCTTGGGGGAGGATATTTTTAGTGTTGAATGATGAACGTTGGGTACCCTTTAACAGTGCTCGCTCAAATGAGGCGATGCTTTACCGTATCATATCCCAAAGTGATGCGATGTTATCTAACAGGGTTGCTTTATATCACTCTGAAAAAGCTATTTCGGACCAGGCTAAGGAACTTACACAGAAGTTGTTCATAAAAGGGGCCATAGATATTTGTGTATTGGGTATGGGGGATGACGGGCATTTTGCCTCATTGTTTCCAGGCATGAACAATCTTGAATCTGCGTTAAGCCTCGCCGAGGATCCTGCAATAATCGTTGCCGAGCACCCTCTTTTAGACGAGCCAAGAGTAAGTTTGAATTTATCTGCAATTGCTACAGCTAGGCACCACTACTTACTTATTTCAGGAAGGCAGAAGTTAAATATATTTCAGAATCGTGATGATCGGAAAGAGAAAAGGATGCCAATTGATCATCTAATTGCAGAAGTTGATATACAAGTTTATTACACCGATTAATTGGATAACTAAATAGGGTCATGACTCAAATAAACGAAATTGTTGAGAAAGTAACCGAAAATATTATCGAGCGAAGTAAAGTCTCGCGAGATGCCTATCTGCACCGGATGAAATCAGCAGCCAGTCAGGGCGTTAAGCGTCATGATCTAGCCTGCAGCAACTTGGCGCATGTGTGCGCTGCATCTAGCGCCAAAGAAAAATCTAACTTAATCAAAAAGGGCGCTAGTAATATAGGAATAATTACGGCTTACAACGATATGTTGTCCGCACACCAGCCATTTAAACATTACCCAGATTTTATAAAGGAGCAAGCATTAAGTTTAGGTGCTACAGCTCAGGTTGCAGGTGGAGTGCCCGCTATGTGTGATGGTGTGACCCAAGGGCAAGACGGAATGGAGTTGTCACTCTTTTCAAGGGAGGTTATTGCGCTATCGACAGCGGTGGCGCTATCGCATCAATGTTTCGATGCTGTGGTGTATTTAGGCGTTTGCGACAAAATTATTCCGGGGATGGTCATGGCAGCAGCATCGTTTGGTCACTTACCTGCCATCATGATACCAGCTGGCCCAATGCCTTCGGGAATACCCAACGAGGTTAAAGCCAAAGTGCGCGAACAGTTTGCGATGCAGCAAGTGGGTGTTGAGGATTTGTTGAAGTCAGAAATGGGCGCTTACCACAGTCCAGGTACTTGCACTTTTTACGGTACTGCGAATACTAACCAATTACTTATGGAGGTGATTGGTCTACATTTGCCCGGTACAAGTTTTATTAACCCAGAAGATCCACTCAGAAAGCCCCTGACGCGTGCAGCAGTTATTGAGTTATTAAACTCTGTGTACGAATCGAATAGGTATAGGCCTACCTACGAAATACTAGCTGAAAAAAACTTTGTTAATGCAATTGTTAGTCTACTCGCTTCTGGTGGGTCAACTAATTTGGTTTTGCACCTAACAGCGATGGCTAGAGTTGCGGGAATTCATATAAAGTTACAAGATTTTGCTCAACTTTCTAAAGTTGTCCCAGTTTTATACAAAATTTATCCTAACGGGAGGCATGATGTAAATAAACTCCAGCAGGCAGGGGGAGTACCAGTATTTATAGAGGAGTTGTTGTCAAAAGGTTATTTACATAACGAAGTTAAGTCGGTAGTAGGAGAATCATTAAGTGACTATTGCCTTGCGCCGAAGTTGAGCGAAGGAAATAAATTAAACTGGGGGCAGCCCACAAAAGGAGACATTGCTAGCGAGGTTTTGGCGACTGTTGACCAGCCGTTTTCTTCCACCGGTGGTTTACAGGTGTTAGAAGGAAACTTGGGTACGGCCATTATGAAAACCTCGGCATTAAAAGATTCTCAGGTTACTATTCGAGCCCCCGCACGTGTGTTTACCAATCAACAGCAAGTAAAAGATGCCTATGAAGCAGGGGAGCTACATTGTGACTTTGTTTGTGTGTTGGCTCAGCAAGGCCCGCAAGCGAATGGCATGCCAGAGTTACATGCGCTCACACCTATCCTAGCAACATTGCAAGATGCTGGGCATCAGGTTGCTTTGCTAACCGATGGCAGAATGTCAGGCGCTTCAGGCAAAATACCGGCAGCTATTCATGTTTCTCCAGAAAGTGTCGATGCAGGGCCAATAGGGTTAATAGCTGATGGGGACATGATTTGTCTTGATACGATCAATGGTACGATGATGGTAGAAAATAGTGATTTTGCAGATCGAATCCACAGCGAAATCACAACAGAGGATCAGCACGGCTGTGGGCGAGAGCTCTTTTCATTATTCCGGGAGAATGCAGGTAGTGCGACGCAAGGGGCGAGTATTTTCTTTCATAAATATTAGTACGAAAGAGTCAGAATTATGGCAGAGATTAATACTTCATCTACAGATATTTTAAACTTGTGCTCGAATCAACAACTGATCCCCGTAGTTGTGATCGATGACGTCTCTAAAGCTGTGCCACTGGCGCAATTGCTTGTCGAGAACGAATTTCCCGTTATAGAGGTTACGCTGCGATCAAGCTGCGCACTACAGGCTATTGAAGCAATGGCTAAGGTGCCCGGAGTCGTTGTTGCTGCAGGAACAGTCACTAATGAACAAACCACGCTTGATGCCTGTGAGGCAGGAGCGAAATTCTTAGTGTCACCAGGGTTTTCGGAAGAAGTGCATGAGGCGTCTGTAAGATCAAAGGTGCCTTTATTACCAGGCGCTGTGACCGCTTCTGAAATAATGAAAGCAACTGCATATGGATATCAGCTTTTGAAGTTTTTCCCGGCTGATTTGCATGGTGGTGCTAAAGGGGTTAGCACATACAGTAGTGTTTTTAACGGCCTCAAGTTCTGCCCAACTGGAGGAGTAAATATTGATAATGTAAGAGACTATCTTCGGTTACCTTGTGTACCTATGGTAGGTGGTTCTTGGATGGTATCTCCGCAACTCATAAGCCAAAATTCATGGAAAGAAGTTAGCAATCGCTTAACTGAAACAAAAGTGCTTTTAGAAAAAGAGTAAGCCAGGAAAGGCAGACTTTACTCTGAGGTTAAAGCTACTAAATGCTCTCTTAACGATGTGTTAATTCTGCAAAAAATGACAGGACAGCAGTATCTAAGCTTAGTTCAACATTAGAGTACAAGTATCTCCTGATAGAGTATCTATGCCAGCCCTGTCAAGACGGTATTATTCTCTGCTGGATAGATATAAATAACGATATATATCAATGATTAATGTTGTTTATTCCTATACCCCAGAAGTAGCGACAACCCTTAGTCGAAAAATTTCGAATCAGGTAACTGTATAAGAGGGATTCGCTAACAAATATAAATTGCAATTATTGAGGATACAGAATGACTATTAATTATAAAATGACAACATTAGCACTTGCGTTGGGCGCAACTGCATTTGCTAGCGCGCCTGCTATGGCAGTTGAAGTGACCTATTCGGGTGTTGTTGAAGCACATTTCTACTTGTCCGATGATGGCCATGAAGATGATCAGCACATCGAAGCGGGTGATGTACGATTTGGTATTGGGCTACAAGACGACTCAGGCGCATTTGCTAGTCTTCGTTTGGATGCTGACGGCTTATCAGGTGATGATATCGATGCAGATAGTGTGGCGGTAGGTTATTCTGGTGACTGGGGTGCTATCACATTAGGTGAGACATCAACTGCACATAGTATGGGTCAACTGGCGAATGATATGCACGGATTCAATGAAGATTATGAAGAGCATTTAGCCTTTACTGGATCATCAGGTGCGGTGTCGTATGTGCTGGCTTATTCTCCAGAAGGCAATACTGACGTTTCTGGCGTTGGCGTACAATATAGTGCCGGCGGACTAACATTAGGTGCTGGTTTTGACACAGGCGTAATAGGTGGCGATACCGACGACAGTGGTGCTATTGTTGGGGTTAAATATGCGTTTACTAATGGTAGCATAGCTGCTCATATGGGTAGCCGTGATTCTGGCGACGTGACTGCTGTTGAAGGTATAATTACGTTGGGAGGATGGGGTGTTGCACTCACTTATTCAACACTAGATGGTACGGGCGACATTACGCGTTTGAATTTCAGTAAATCGCTTTCAGATAACCTTACATGGAGCCTTCGTGCGGAAAACACTGCTCCTGAAGAAGGTGATGATGTAGCTTTTATTAGGACATCTATGACATATAGTTTTTAAAAAAATCTCTCAAATATTAACCTTTTAGATGATTTTAGGGGCAGGCAACTGCCCCTTTTTTTGTTTTTTACCGTTATATCTTATTTCCTTAATCAATAAGCGCTAGGGATTTGGCGTCTAAGCTAGAAGATTCTGAATTGCCGCAAGAATGGCAGGTCTCTTCACCGTTATTTACACTATCTGCTCGTAGTCAAGTGACTGAGTCACTCTCTACATAGTTGTGTTGTAGTGTGTTTCGTCTTTAAAATGAACTTTTGTAATTTCCTCAGTACCTCATGTATCCGATCGGTCTATAAGTTGTCGGCATTTGATAAGCACAAGGTGAGAATTGATCTTGGCTAAAGCACTTTATCGGGGCTAGGAACATGATTGCATTTATAGAGAAATGGGTTGATAAAAAAATAGTTGTGAACTTTCTAAAATCCAACGCGTCTGAATCTGTAATCCGGATGTTAATAGTTAATCAATTTATTTTATAAGTATGAGGAATTTAGAATCATGAAAAATATAGCATTAAAGAAACTTGGATTAGTAGCGGCTTTAGTTTTGTTCTCTGGCGCGTCAATGGCTGAATTTACCCAGTTTGGAGCGATACATTTTCAAAAAGACAACGTTTGGGTATCGGCAGATAAAACATACATTAAAGATGGCTTTATCTATGCTCAACAGCCTAAAAGAGTAAGAGTTTGTCCTCACGACCCAAATACTAACTCTGACCCAGCATGCACATGGGTGAAAGGTAAGTTACTTTCGCAACCTGTCGTCTCTACTAAGACTGAATGTGCCGTATACGATACGAACACACATAGTGAAGGCGACTGCGCTAGGTGGGAGACAGTCGAATTTAATCAAGCAGGGGACGTTAGAGCTCAGGTTTGGGCTAGTCACTACGACTACATAGAAGGGCAGCGTATGAATGTAATCCCATTAAATGTAATACGCGAATATAGTTATGAAATAACTATGTAGCAGTGTTTGCAAAGCTAAGTTATGATTAAAAGCGTGCCAGTTGGCGCGTTTTTTTTGGATTACAAACTCGCCTTACGGAAGAGGCAGCTAGCTCCTTAGCATTTAAGAAAAATTCGGGTGAAATAATTTAATACTAAGCTCACGATGAAATCAAAGCTTTTTTCTAACGCCTGCTTTGGGCGGTGAACGTTGCCGGTCATCTAAACCCTTAATACGATTATTTTGACCGAAAGGTCACCAAAATAGGATTTTTTAGGGGATATGCTAAAATGTCCAATTACGGATACTAAATTCCAGAAATCATTCTATCTTAGCCAATGCTGATCGGGTGATTTCAGTAATTGTGCTGAAATTACCTTGATTAGTTAACTTGCTTGTAGCAACCCAGCTACCACCAACACAAGGCACATTTTCAAGAGCAAGAAAGTCTAGATAGTTTCCCTCATTTATTCCACCGGTTGGACAAAACTTTGCTTGTTGAAAGGGGCCGGAGAAGGATTTCAGAAGAAGTAAACCGCCCACACTCGTAGCGGGAAACAGCTTGAAGTGTGTATAGTCTAAATCAAGGCCTTTCATTACTTCTGAGCCCGTTGATACACCGGGTATGAGTGGGAAGTTAATATCTTTTGCATGTTTTAATAAAGAATTAGTACAGCCCGGGCTAATCGCAAATGAAGCGCCTGCATCACGAACCTTTTCAAGATCAGTACGATTTAATACGGTGCCAGCGCCAATGATTGCTGATGGTACTTCTTTAGCTAATAGGCTTATTGCATCGATAGCAGCTGAAGTGCGTAAGGTGATTTCTAAAACATTGATGCCACCAGCTATCAAGGCATTTGCTAAATCAATGGATAGTGATACGTCATCAATTTCAATCACAGGAATGATTGGGGAGAGTGACATTATCTGCTCCGGTGTTAATAATTTATTGTTCATATTGTCTTAGCTTTACTGTATAAAAATACCTAATTGTTTCATCTAGTTAATGTACTTCTCATCTGATTGTTTGAATCATTTCAAAAGGTATCAAAGCACCTTTTTTACAAATGACAGTAGCTGCGCACTTTTGTGCCTGTGATATTGATTTCGAAATATCACCAGAGTCCATGTACTCTGCCAAATAGGCACCATTAAATGAGTCTCCAGCGGCTGTTGTGTCGATAACGTCTTCAACTTTCTCTACTGAAAAGAATTCCCTTCTATCAGCCTCTGCAAATAAGGTTTCATTTTCAGCATTTTTGACAATGATTTGCTTAACACCAAGAGATTGATAACGCTCTGCCGTTGCCATTGGCGTTTTGTCACCAAATGTGAGTTGCTCATCTTCGTAGCTGGGGAGAACAAGATCAGAGATTGCCGCAGTTCTAGAGATAACATCTTTGATTCTTTCTTTGCTAGCCCATAGACGAGCACGGATATTCGGATCAAAGGCAATAATAGCATCTGGCTTTAGAGCCGCGCGTAATCCAGCTAGAAGAACTTCAGCGTCAGAGTCCGGTAAGATCGCCATCGTAATGCCTGATATGTAAACGATGTCAGCATTGGCTACTTGAGCCCAAAGTACCCCAGGTTCTTTCATGAATTGTCTTGCAGCTGAGGTATCTCGCCAATAGCTAAATGATCTTTCAGCTCCATCAAGATGTATTCGATATAAACCGGGTACACCATGTTTTATTCTAGGTAAGCCAGAGCATGCAATACCAGAGCTTCTGATAAAAGATAGCATTTCGTTGGAGCTATGATCATCACCAATCGCAGTAAAAAAATTGATTGATTTATCGTCCGACGAAAGTGCTTTTGCGTACCAAAGTGTATTAAATACATCTCCTGCAAAATTTTGTTGCCAAAGATTGTTTTGCACAGACGATAATTCAAGCATGCATTCACCAATGCCTAATAATGACTTCATATAAAGCGGTCTCTTAATGGATCTGTTTTGTATCTGAAATGAATAGTGTAGATGTCATCGGATGTATGATGCAATAAGGGTTTTAATGATATAGGCTTAACAAGCTCTATACTGATAAATAATTAAACGATAGGTATATAACCCATCGCTAAAGATATTTTATTACCCGTTACTTTTAATTTTTCTAACACTTCGTTTTCTAACATTTCTCTAGAAATTGTTGCAATAGGGCAGGAAACACTAATAGCTGCAACACATTGAGAATGTAAATTTATCACTGGTACAGCAATGCATTGTAAACCTAAGGAATGCTCTTGTAGATCTAGCCCGTAGCCACGCTCTTTGGTTAGTGCTAGTTCTTTCTCGAATTCACGAATGTTTGTTAGTGTGTAGGATGTAATTGGAAGTATTTGTAGGTTTTTTATAATGTTGTCCAATGAGCCGCGTTCTAAATTCGACAATAATACTTTACCCGAAGCGGTTGAATACACATCAGTGCGCAAGCCAATGAATGAGGAACATTGTAGTGCGCCGGCTTGGTGATTTACATCTACCTTATCAACATACACAGCTTCTTCATTATCTAGCACAAGCATGTGCACGGTCTCATTAAGTTCTTTACTTAATTCTTCAAGAAATAAATGTCCCCTTTCGCGCACATCGAGTCTTTGTAGGTAGGCCTGGCCCACTCTTACAAGATTCAAACCGATGTCGTACTTTCGTGTGTCCTGATTCTGTTGCAGGTAGCCAAATTCGGTCAATGTTTTTATGTGATGATGAATGGAAGATTTGTTCAAACCAACAGCGTCTGAAATTTCTTTAATACTCATAGGTTTCTTTGCAGATTGTATGGCTTCAAATACTTTAATTGCTTTACCAATGGTATTTAATTTTATGTTGTTTTCTTTCATTTTTGTTTCATATTACGAAACTAGGTCAATAGTCAAGAAATGAATCCTAGCTACGTACTACTTTCTGTTTGACAAGCTTTAAATAACGTACTAAATTATCCATTGCGTACAATAATACGCAACGACGTTTCATTATATGAAACATAATTAGAATTGTCTAATTGGAAACTAGTCCTTTGTACTTCCGTTGGCTGGTTTCTATATAGATTGCTTAAACAATTAGGAGATGCATTAAAATGAAAAAGTTTTTGTTTTTGTTCGTGGCTATATTCGCTTTCTCAACCTCTGCTTCGGCAGCCTTCCCAGAAAAAGATATAACGTTAATTGTACCTTGGTCTGCTGGTGGTGGTACTGACACTATTGCTCGTGCCCTAGCTAAACATGGTAAGAAATATCTTGGTGTAAACGTCAACGTTGTTAACAAAACAGGTGGCCAAGGTACTATTGGTATGGGTGCAACTAAGCTTGCACGTCCTGATGGCTATTCTGTGGGCATGATCACTTTCGGCCTGAGTACTTATAACTTGATGGGTCTATCTGACATGACTTATCGTGACTTTGAATTACTGCAATTACTAAACCAAAGTTCAGCGGCAATAAGTGTTAAAGCGGATTCTCAGTTTAAAACTCTTGATGACGCAATGAAGTATGCTAAAGAAAATCCAGGTGTAGCAACTCTTGGTCATACTGGTGCTGGCGCTGCTTGGCACTTGTCAGCGTCATCTATGGCGGTCTTACATGATACAAAATTCAACTACATTCCTTTTGATGGAGGTGCGCCAACACGTACAGCTTTGTTAGGTGGCCATGTAAGTTTGATTGCGACGGGTATCGATGAGGTGAAGCAGTTAAGCGAAGCGGGGCAAGTTAAAATTCTTGCTGTGAATGCTCTAGAGCGTCATCCCGCTTTCCCTGATACACCCACGTTGGAAGAAGCGGGTTATAAATTAGACTCTCCAGTTTTAGATTGGCGTGGGCTTGCTTTACCACAAGGTGTACCTGCTGATCGTGTAAAAGTTCTAGAAGCTGGCTTCAAAAAAATGTTTGATGATCCTGAGTTCGTAGAATTCACAAAAAGTGTCGGCCTGATGCTGGTATATGAAGATGCTAAAGGTTTTGAAGCATTCTTAGCTGGAATGGAGAAAGCGCTAAAGCCAACGCTAGAAGCAGTAGGTTTACTTAAGAAGTGATTTTAAATTCTACAAGAATTGTTATTAGTTAATCACATGCGGCAACCCACCTTTCACGGTGGGTTGTTTCTTAGTTTTTAAGAAACACCATGGACAGTAAACGTATCGATATAGGCGTGGGCATCGTCTTGAGTATATTGAGTGTCGTCATCTACTTGTATGCTGAGCAACAATATGCAGGGAGGGGCGTTAACGGCTATGGGCCCAATTTCTTTCCTCAAGTTTTGTCCTTTATGATGCTATTAGCATCAGTGGCTTTAATCATTCAAGCTTTTCGTGGCAAGGCTTTAAAAAGTCTTGAAGAAATAAACAAGCAAGGTTTTATCCGTGCAGCCGCTACATTGGTGATGGCAATCGGCTATGTATTTCTGATGAATATTTTAGGGTTTTATCTTTCAACGGTTTTATTTTTATTCGTTGTCATGACATACCTTGGTCAAAAAATACTTTGGATTAGAGTCTTTGTCAGTATTTTAGTTGCTACTGCTGTTTATGGCCTTTTTTATTATTTTTTAAAAATACCACTGCCTGAAGGCATCTTCTATAAGGCAATATAAGAAACGTTATTATGCTGAACTTGAGGAAACATTAATTGGAAAGCATTGTCCTTTTGTTGGGTGCATTCCAAACCATATTTAGCGACCCATCAGGCCTTTTATTTATCCTAATTGGCGTTACAGCTGGAATTATGGTTGGCTGTTTACCCGGACTAACTGCAACCATGGGTTGTGCGTTGTTAATACCCTTTACCTTCAGCATGCCCCCCGTTCAAGGCTTGTTAATGTTGATGGGGATTTTTACTGGAGGAATTTATGGCGGTTCTATTTCAGGCATTTTAATAAGAACGCCAGGCACTCCAGCTGCTGCAGCAACACTTATCGACGGCTATCCTTTATCTCAAAAAGGAGAGGCGGGAAAGGCTATTGGTATTGCAACCATCGCTTCGTTCATCGGTGGTGCAATTGGTGCTTTGGTCATGGCACTTTTAGCTCCACAAATTGCGCAATTTGGTTTGCGCTTTGGCCCACCAGAATTTTTTGCTTTAGCAATTTTTGGCCTCACAATGATCATTTCAATTTCTGGCGAATCATTGCTTAAAGGAGGCATTGCCGCTTTGTTTGGTTTATTGATAACCACCATAGGTTTTGATCCTTTATCTGGCGTACCCAGATTTACTTTTGGTAGTGACAATTTACTAGGAGGGGTTACGTTCATACCCGCACTCATTGGTTTGTTCGGTTTTGCGCAAGTGTTTCGCAATATCGAAAAAATGGAACTAGTGCCCCAAGTAAAGTCTAAGGTTGGTAAAATTTTGCCATCATTTAAAGAAGTGAAATCACTTCTGCCCACTATGGTGAAATCAGGTGGTATGGGCACGATGACTGGCAGCGTTCCTGGGCTTGGGGCAGATGTTGCTGCGTTTGTAGCTTATGGTGAAGCTAAAAGAACGTCTAAACAACCTGAAAAGTTTGGTAAAGGCGCGTTAGAGGGCGTAGCTGCTCCTGAAGCGGCTAATAATGGCGCCACAGGAGGCGCAATGATTCCTATGCTGACGTTAGGCGTGCCAGGCGATGCGGTTACCGCAGTATTGTTAGGTGCACTAACCATTCACGGTTTCCAACCGGGGCCGCTATTATTTAGAGATCACTTAGATATTGTCTATCCTATTTTTGCCGGCATGATACTGTGCCAAATTGTATTGCTTATCGTGGGCCTTAGTGGTGCAAAGCTCTTCGCAAAATTAATCAATATAGATGTAAAAGTGCTAACTCCAATCATATTTTTATTGTGTATTGTGGGGTCGTATTCAATGCGTTTTAGTTTTTTTGATGTGGGTTTAGCATTGAGTATAGGCGTGCTTGCTTATTTTATGGGGCACGCCAAATTCCCTGTATCGCCTATTTTACTCGCCTTGATTCTCGGCCCAATGGCAGAGCAGAATATGCGCCGGTCTCTCATGTTATCTCAAGATGACGTCAGTATTTTCTTCACACGGCCGATCAGTGTTGCCTTCTTAATTCTTGCGGTTTTGATGGCAATTGCTAGCTATAGAAAATTCAAAAAACTCCGGGAGATTGAGCAAAGCATTACGGAGACAGAGACTAAAACTCGCGTTGAAACGAATTCTGCTTCAGATTAAAGAAGCATAAACAGTTAGCGAAGCTATCTTAAAAAGTCTTATAAGGTGGTGATCGTTAAATTTTGGTGCAACTTATATGAGTTGTTTAATTAGATATTCCTGAGGAGAAATAAAATGAAGATTTTAAAAAGTATAACTACTGTTATCGCAACAGTTTTATTGAGTAGCTTGAGTGTGCAGGCTGCAGAAGAGTTTAAGTTTGCTCATGTATATGAGGTGAGTCACCCGCTACATAAAGCCGCTGAAATGGCTGCTGAGAAAATTGAAAAAGCTACCGATGGGAGAGTAAAAATTCAAGTATTCCCTGCATCGCAACTTGGTAAAGAAGTGGCTATCAACGAAGGCTTGGCGCTTGGTTCTATTGATATGATTTATACGGGTGCTGGTTTTGCTGGTGCGGCTTACGGTCCGATTTCAATGACCAACTTCCCATTTACTTTGAGAGGCTTAGACCATTGGAAAAACTACCGAGATAGTGACTTATTTAAAGAAATCTCTGCTGGTTACAATAACGCGACTAACAATAAATCACGCGTAGTAGCACTAAATTACTACGGCGCAAGACACGTTACTTCAAACAAGCCAATCCTAACTACAGATGATATGAAGAATCTGAAGATTCGTGTTCCAAATGCACCAGCATTCGTGATTTTCCCACGAGAAACTGGCGCTAACCCAACACCAATGGCGTTTGCTGAAGTATATTTGGCGTTGCAGCAAGGTGTTGTAGATGCCCAGGAGAATCCTTTAACAACAATTAAAGCTAAGCGTTTTTATGAGGTTCAAACTAATATAAACCTAACTAGCCATATCGTAGATTCGGTTGTAACGATTGTTTCAGAAAGAGCGATGGGCAAGATAAGCGCTGATGATCAACAAGTAGTTATTGCAGAATTGAAAGAAGCTGCCAAGTGGACAACTGAAGAAATCATCAAAGCAGAGCAGAGTCTAGTAGACTGGTTTAGAGGTGAAGGCATCCAGGTAAATGAAGTAGATAGGGCTCCTTTCATTGCAAAAGTAGCGCCTGCATTAAACGACCCTAGTTTGCCATTCACTGGTGAAGACTACAAAAAATTACAAGCCATTCCTGGTAATTAATTTGGGTATTTAATAGTTCTCCCGCCTTCTTAAGTAAGGAAGGCAGGAGCTTATTAGAGATAAAACTATGGTCACAAACACTGAGAAAACTATTCAGGAGTTAGAAACTGAAGCCGAAGTTAGCAGTAATATTTCTGATATTAAGTGGTTTGATATTCCCGTATTAGTTTTGTTTTTTACTTTAACTGTGATTGTAGCTTTACAGTTTATAACTCGTTATATCCTAAACGATAGTCTTTCTTGGACTGAAGAAATTGCTCGGTATCTTCTAATCATATTGTGTTTTGTAGGGTCAATTAGTTGTGTAAGAAATAGCAGACACATCTTTTTAGAGTTCTTTTATCGTTATCTCAGCGCTAAAGCAGTGAAAGGTGCCGTTCTTTTTGTTGAAATTTTAGTGACGGGATTTTTTGCTTTTTTAAGTTGGTTAAGTCTTGAACTCGGCAGAGAGACGACTCAAAACATGGTCTCTATTAGAGTACCTAAAAACGTCATTTATTACATTATTGCCATAGCCTGTTTTGCCACAGTTGTATTTGCTGTTTTAAATATTATTAGATATTTGAAAACATCAGCAGGTGATATTTATTCAGATAAATTAAACATTAAGGAATAGTATCAATGGCTCTTATCCTTTTATTTGTTACCTTAATTATTCTGTTAATTATTGGAGCGCCGGTTGCTGTTGCATTAGGACTGGCTTCTCTGGTTTATATCTTGATTGATGGATTACCAGAAATCATTCTTGCTCATAATATGATTAATGGTATCGATAGTTTCCCGCTACTCGCTATTCCATTCTTTATTTTAGCGGGCCATTTAATGAATACAGCAGGAATAACAACCAAGATTTTTGCCTTTGCAAGAGCCTTGGTAGGCTGGATGCATGGTGGTTTAGGGCACGTCAATGTAGGGGCGAGTGTTATCTTTGCGGGCATGTCTGGTGCTGCTGTTGCTGATGCAGGAGGGCTAGGCAATATCGAAATCAAAGCGATGAGGGATGCGGGTTATGATGATGACTTTTCAGTTGGTGTTACTGCAGCATCGTCAATTATTGGACCCATAATTCCACCGTCTTTGCCTTTGGTGATATACGGAGTAATGGCATCAGTTTCTATCGGGGAGCTGTTTGCAGCGGGTTTGGTACCTGGCTTGATGATGGCTGTATCGTTAATGGTAATGATTGCCTATTACGCTAGAAAAAGAAATTACCCAAGGGATAGTCAATTTGAATTATCCATTTTATTAGATACATTTAAAAAAGCTTTTTTACCTTTACTAACCCCCATAATTATTATTGGTGGTGTTGCCACTGGCGTTTTTACTCCAACTGAATCTGCTGTTGCCGCAGTTATGTATTCTCTAATTTTAGGGGTAGTTGTTTATAAAACATTAACCTGGAAACATATTGTTCGAGTTGCGATGGATACCATCGAAACCACCGCTGCAATATTATTGATAATAGCAAGTGCTGCTGTTTTCGCTTGGGTTCTAACCGCTAATCAGGTTGCACATCACTTAGGTGGTTTTTTGTTGAGCCTTTCAGATGATAAAACCGTGATTTTATTAATTATCATGGTCTTGGTTTTGTTAATGGGCATGTTCATGGAAACCATTGCAGCAATGACCATATTAGTCCCCATTCTTATTCCTATCACAACGATGGTTGGAATTGATCCAGTACATTTAGGCATAATCGTTGTACTGAATTTGATGTTAGGCCTGTTAACCCCACCTGTAGGGATGGTTCTCTATGTTCTCTCAGATGTATCTGGCGTGAGTTTTGAAAAATGCGTTAAATCAACAATGCCATTCTTAATTCCACTGATTATCGTTTTGTTGTTAATCACATTTTTTCCAGAGATTGTCTTATTCCTCCCTGAGATGTTTTATAGGTCTTGAGGAGATGACATCCAAATTGTAAAGAAATTAATATTAGCCAAAGAGATTGGTTAAATTGAATTTATTAAAATTATTCTAACTAGATTAGGTTACTAAATATGACAAATACACAGCTCCCTAAAATAGGCTTTATTGGTTTAGGGTTAATGGGCGGCAACATGGTTGAATGCTTGCAAAAGAATGGCTTTGAGTTGAATGTGATGAGTCAAAACGAAGATGCCGTTACAGCCGTTTTAGCACGTGGAAATGCGAATAAGCTTAGCTCGGCGAAAGAGCTGGCTGAGTCTAGCGACATTGTTATGCTTTGCGTGACAACCTCAGAAGTTGTTGAAGAATTGATGTATACAGATGACGGTATTTTGGCTGGTGTTAGAGAAGGTGCTGTTGTAATTGATTTCGGTACTTCAATTCCCGCATCAACACGGAAGATAGGTGCAGATTTAGCTGCTAAGGGTGCGGGTATGATCGACGCGCCTCTTGGACGTACACCTGCTCACGCTAAAGATGGTCAGCTCAATATTATGGCTGCGGGCAATATAGAAACGTACAACAAGGCTAAGCCAGTTTTTGATGTCCTAGGCGAGAATGTATTCCATCTCGGTGAGCTTGGTGCAGGTCATGTGACTAAGCTACTTAACAACTATCTTGGTATGACGACGGTATGCGCTATGTCGCAAGCATTTGCTATCGCTAAACGCTCCGGTGTAGATGGACAGCAACTATTTGACATCATGTCAGTTGGCCCATCAAATTCGCCTTTCATGCAATTTTGTAAAAATTACGCGGTAGATGGCGTAAGTGATCTTGGATTCTCAATCGCAAATGCGAACAAAGATTTAGGTTATTTTGTAGAAATGGTTAATGACCTAGGAAGCACAACAGCCATTGCTGAAGGTACTTCTGCAAACCTACAAGCTGCAGTTGATGCAGGCATGAGCAACGGTAATGTGCCTGAAATATTTGACTACTTTCTTAAGTTAGAAAAGTAATTTTGTTACTGGCTTATGGTTGTTGCGACTGATAATTAAGCTTAAATCAGATAAAGGGGGCTGTTAATAATGAAACACGAAGAAATTGCACGCCAAGCAGTTGCACTGGTAAAACCATCAGTAGACGCATTGTTTGAAAAAACTAATCGAAAGGAGCTTCATATTGTCGTTATGGATCCTCGATTAAAGCCATGGGAATCCGAATTTAATGATGCGATTTTGTATCAAGAATCTATTCGAAACTCTAAAGTCTGGGAAAACCCTTATGACGTTTTTGCACGAAATAAAGCTGAGCAAGCCTGGCGCGACCGGCAGGCAAATATAATAAATCAAACAATCCATCCTTCATCCTTACGAGAAAGTGACCTACCATTTTATGGGTCTTTTGTTTACGGCAATGTAGTTGTTGCCTGTAGTGGTGTTGAACAATGGTTTGATATGTTAGTGAGCGGTTGGATTGCTTTGGCCTTTGAGCAACTCATGGTGCATGAATATCAAAATAACTGCGTTCAGGAGTAAAACTCAATATAGACTTCTTACTAGGCGAGCTTAATGTTAGTGTGTAACTCTTTAAAAAAAGGAATTTGGCATCCATTCACATCACTTTACATAAAATAGATTCTGGGCTATTAAGATATTGAGTATAAAGGATAATTAATTAAATTCTTTGAGATGTGTCGAGCTGCCCATTACGAACCGTACGACCACTTTTTAACACCGCACCCCAAGTGTTAGGAACCCCAGATCTAGTAAATTTCCAGTTGAAACCACCTACCTCTACAACCAATTTGTGCTCGGTAGCGTAAACACATTTACCAAGATCGTTATCATTTATGGGCATCGAAATTTCAATACAATCATCGATATCAGGAAGCCACACTGAGTCATCTAAAATCACCAACATATCTGTAACCGTCACACATTCGCGCCCAGACACGTCATATTTCTAATGCTTGGTTTAAAAACTACTACAGCAGAAATTTCTTCACTTTTGGCTTGTGGATATTTTGAAATACAAGGCAGGTAGACTTGTAATCCCCCCGAAAATTAAGGGTATTTAAAAGTAGAAAATTCTATTCACTTAATTTAGGATTTTCAGATGAAGAAATCACGATATACAGATAGCCAGATCATGGCGATCTTGAAACAAAATGAGTCAGGGATTAGCGTAACTGATCTATGCAGAGAGCACAGTATGAGCCAAGCTGCGTTTTACCAATGGCGCAGCAAGTACGGCGGTATGGATGCCTCTTTGATGAGAGAAATGAAGGAACTTAAGGCTGAAAATGCTCGACTAAAACGCATGTATGCCGAAGAAAAGCTTAAAGCTGAAATAGCCCGTGAGGCCATTGAAAAAAAGTGGTGATGCCGTCTCGACGCAAAGAGATGGCGACAAGAGCAACCGAGCAATACCCAGTTTCAATTCGAGCTGCCTGTATTGTGTTTTCTATTAGCGAGACCTGTTATCGCTATCAGGCTAAATTATCTACTGAGAATGCGCTAATCGGTGATTGGTTGCTGAGATTAACGACCACCCACAAACGCTGGGGCTTTGGTTTGTGCTATTTGTACCTGCGTAACGTCAAAGGCTATGGCTGGAACCATAAGCGGGTATATCGTATTTACCGAGAGCTTGAACTAAACCTAAGAATAAAACCTAGACGCCGTATTAAACGAGATAAGCCAGATGCACTAAGTGTACCTCTACAGGTTAATGATGTTTGGTCGATGGACTTTATGAGTGATTCGCTCAACGATGGGCGAACGCTACGCACCTTCAATGTGATTGATGATTACAACCGAGAATGTTTAACCATCGATGCTGATTTATCGTTGCCTAGCTTAAGAGTGATTCGGGCTTGAACAAGTAATGGAGTGGCGTGGTAAACCCAATGCTATTCGTTGTGATAATGGCCCTGAATACGTAAGCAACCAAATAGTTGAATGGGCTAATAAGCATCAAATAACGTTGCTCTACATTCAACCGGGCAAACCCACTCAGAACGCTTATATTGAAAGGTTCAACCGTACTGCTCGCCAAGAATGGCTAGATTTGCATATATTCAGTTCAGTTGAACATGCACAAATCTTAGCAACGAAATGGATGTGGCAGTACAATAACAAAAGGCCGCATACAGCGATTGGAGGTATTCCGCCAAGAATGATGCTAAAAGCAGCTTAACAATTTCTACTTTAAACTCCCGCTAATAATGGGGGGATTACAGACTCTTTTTTTTGAAAATTAATTACTCTACTTAGCAAGTTAAATAAGCTAAACAGTGTCACTTTATAAATAGTCTTTAAATATAACTTGTTCAGGGAAGTTGTCTTACAGGTCGAGTTAGGCCATACGCTGGAGGGGCTAATGCCGTTATATATTTTGTTGGGGTAGATTTGGTTCAAAAAACAGCAGTGCTAAATGGGGGAATTATGGGGGAGTGACAGAGTGGATTAGCGTGTTACATAGTGATATAAATAGACGGTACGATTATGTAAAGTTAAAAATTTAATATTTAAAACAATCGCTTAATGCCACTTTGCATCATTCTGTGTCATTTTGTGAAATAGATAAGAGCGCTCTGGGGCAGCGGTGGTCGGAGGTTCAAATCCTCTCGCCCCGACCATATTTATCAATCACTTACGTAGTCTCTATTTCTAAATTTGTCTTTTGACTCACAGAGCGATTTCGAGTGATTTATGTAGTTATGGAGGGGTTCTATGGTGATGTAGTTTCCGTCGGCTATTTAACTTTACGAGTTTGCTACAGCAGTCAAAGTGAATTCTGCCAAGTCACCGCACCAGATTTGCTGTCCGCTGCAAAACGGAATACCTTCCGAATTCAGCACGACTAGCTTTACTTCCATTCCGTAAGGTGGTGCGCTTTTTCCCAGCAGTATTCTGTCGTCACTAGAAATTTGGACGCAACGAATAGTCACATAGCCCGTACTTCCTTTGATGCCGTATCTGTTTTCATGTAATAAGGTCGAGGGCTGACTTAAATCTTGTAGCAGTAAATCTGGGAACAGGGATGCAATAACAGACTCGGTTTCGACTATCACAGGCCGCCGGTCAACGCTGAATACGCGCTGATAGCTGTGTACCAATACCCCTTTATCGATGCTTAGGCTGTTCGCAAGCTGCTCATCAGCGGGTTGCGTTTGTTCACTGATCACATCAATCGTTACGTCTATCGATTCATCGATGGCGCGTGCGGCAAAACTCAGTGAGTTGCCTACGTTGTAGCTCAATCGTTGATTTGCCACAAACCAACCTTTGCGGTCTTTGCGATATGCATATCCCATTTTCTCTACTTCAGCCAAGGCGTTTCTGGCGGTCATTCTGCTGATGCTCAGTTGTTCAGCTAACACCCTTTCAGAAGGCAAGGCGTCATGCGGTTTAAGTACGCCTTGTTTGATTTGCGACACTAAATCGTCGCGGGTGCGTAAGTAAACGGGAGAATTACTTTCACCTGTTATAGTTTTGTTGACGACACTATCCATTATTGGTATATACCAGTTTAAATTAATCAGATCAACAAATCTGGGTTTTATACCTGAGCAAATAATTTGAATTAACGATGAATAAACCACTTCCTGAATTTACGCAAACACTCATTATCGGTGGTGGCATTGTCGGTTGTTCAGTGGCATATCACCTAGCGAAAGAAGGCCACGAAGTGGTGCTGTTAGAGCGCAAACAACTGACTTCAGGCTCAACGTGGCATGCAGCAGGTTTGGTCAGTCAGTTTCATGGGTTTCCCTGTGTGACTAAACTTGCACGTTACGGCATCGAGTTGATGCAACAATTAGAAGCTGAGACGGGTCAGGCGACAGGGTTTAAAAAAGTCGGGGCGACAGCGGTTGCTATGAATGAGGCGCGCCGTGAAGAACTACGTCGACGTAAAGACGTTGCAATCGGCCAAGGCGTTGAAGTGCAAACGCTTTCGATAGACGAACTCAATACACTTTGGCCGTTACTAAATACCGATGGCATTCTGGAAGCCATCCACTTTCCAAATGATGGGCAGACGAATCCGATAGATACAACAACGGCTTTGGCAAAAGGCGCGCGAATGGCTGGGGCGCAACTGTTTGAAAATACAGCCGCGCTGCGTTTAATCGTTGAGAAAGGAATAGTCATCGGTGCAGAAACAGAAGGCGGAGTAGTCAAAGCCGACCAAGTGGTTAATTGCACGGGCATATGGGGGCAGTCATTTTCGCAAGCTAACAACACTCAGTTGCCGATTCAACATAACCAGCATTTTTATATTGTCAGCGAACCGATTGCAGGATTGGTTGAACCGACTCCGGTATTGCGCGTTTACGACGAACAAGCCTACTACAAAGAAGACGCGGGAAAACTATTGATTGGCTTTGCTGAGCTCAATGGTAAACCGTGGCTTCCCAAAAAAGGAATTCCAAATGATTTTGAATTTGACGAACTACCTTATCCAGATGGACATCTAGACGATGTGCTTGAAAAATGTATTGAACGCGTGCCTGCATTAGGTGACGTAGGTATTCGTACCTTCTTTAACGGCCCCGAAGGTTATACGCCGGATGGTCGATATTATTTAGGCGAAGACCCAAATATTCAAAATCTATTTGTTGCAGCCGGGTTTAACTCTAGCGGAATCCAAAATGGACCTGGCGCAGGCATGGCCTTAGCACAGTGGATATTAAAAGGTCACGCAACAAGAGATTTGGTAGATGTGGATATCCGCCGCATATTGCCATTTCAATCAAGCCCAGCCTATTTGCAAAAACGTGGGCCTGAAACACTCAGTGAAACCTATGCGATGCATTGGCCCTACAAGCAAAGGAAATCGATGCGCGGCTTGCGTCGCTCACCGATTCATGAGCAGCTAAAGCAAGCTGGCGCGGTGTTTGGCGAATCAGCGGGCTGGGAGCGCCCAATGTGGTTTGCTCCAGAGGGTGTTGATGCCACCTATGAATACGGATACAACCGTACGCCATGGTTTGAACATTGGGCTAATGAACATAATGCAATTCGCAATGATGTGGGTCTCGTCGATCTTAGTCCGTTTAGTAAAATCTTGGTAGAAGGCGAGGATGCGAAAACTGTATTGCAACGTATTTGTACCAACAATATCGCCGTTAAAATAGGGCGCGTGGTTTATACCCAATGGCTTAATGAGCGGGCAGGGATCGAAGCCGATGTCACGGTTGCGCGCTTGAGTGAAACGCAGTTTATGGTGATGACGTCAGCAGTGACGGGTCTAGCTGAGTTGCGTTGGTTGCGCAAGCAGACGCCCGCGGGTTCTCATGTAAGCATCACTGATGTCAGTGAGTCGCAAGCAGCATTTGGTATTAGCGGGCCAAATGCGCGTGAATTTCTTAGTGCATATTCTGACGCCGACTTTTCTATGCAAGCGTTTAAATTTGGCACCAGTCAGAATGTTAATCTAGGTGCAGTGCCCGTGCGTGCGCAGCGCATTAGTTATAATGGTGAATTAGGCTGGGAGGTGTTTGTCGAAAGCTCCTTCGCGCCCTATTTATTTGAGCTGCTGATGTCCGGTGAAAAAGCGAAAGCGCCTACGCTAGTTGGCTTTCACGCGGCTGAATCCCTACGCACTGAAAAAGCTTATCGCCATTGGGGGCATGATATTGGCTACACCGATACGCCGTTTGAAAGCGGATTACTATTTGCCAGTAAGCTAAATAAGCCAGGAGGGTTTATTGGCTTAGAAGCGCTAAAGCAGCGCATCGAAGAAGGCAGCAATCGAAAACTGTTACAGTTCTTGCTTAAAGATAATGCGGGCTTTTTGTATCATAACGAACCTATTTATCTAAATGGCGAATTGGTGGGTTCGATTACTACAGGCACTTACGGCCACACCTTAGGTGCGCCAGTGGGTTTGGGTTGGGTGAATTTGCCTGAAAGTAGTGCTAATTTAGATTTAGCTAATCAGCAATGGGAATTGTTAGTCGCAGGAGAAAAAGTTGCCGCATCGGCCAGTTTAACACCGATGTTTGACCCTAAAAATGAAAGAATCAGAAGTTGATTGCTATGAGTACCTTATCCAATGAACAAGTTGAAGCATTTAATCGTGATGGTTATTTGTTTCTAGAAAATGCGATTTCTACAGATAAACTTAAGCAGTTGCAAAACCAATTTGAACAGTGGAAGGAGCAAAGCAGGGAATATGAGCAACCTTACGGAACCACTTACGATAATCGACCACGCTTCGATATAGAGCCGGGGCATAGCGCGCAAAAGCCAGCGCTGCGGCGTATTGCTTCGCCGATTGAAATATCGGATGTTTATTTAGAGGTGATGCGTGACAACCGGGCTTTAGATGCTTTGGTTGATGTATTAGGCCCAAATATAAAATTTGAAAATGCCAAGATCAATTCCAAGCAACCGGGCGCCGCGACGCAGGTAAAGTTTCATCAAGACTTTATGTTTGAAGCGCATACCAACGATGACATGGTTACGGTCTTGTTTTTTATTGATGAGGTGACCGCAGAGAATGGTCCGCTGGAAGTGGTGCCCGGCACGCATAAAGGCCCGTTGTATGAACATTGGCATGATGGCGTTTTTACCGGAATGGTGAGCGATGAAGTAGCAGCGAAAATGGCGCCAAAAGCGCTTCCATGTTTTGGTTCAGCAGGCTCGGCTTGCTTAATGCATACACGCTTGCTGCATGGTTCTGCGCCAAACTTATCGCAACAACCGCGTACCTTATTTATTTGCGAATACCTTGCAGAGGATTCCTATCCATTGCATGCTAATCACATTCCTAGTGAATACATGTATGAAATCGTGCGCGGGAAGAAAACCAATCGAGTGCGGTGCTCTGATTACAGTATGGCCTTACCTGAAATGCCAACAGGTGCTTCTTTTTTCGATCA
>CBDEGO010000003.1:0-881089 GCA_965237995.1 Candidatus Poriferihabitaceae bacterium | reverse complement strand
TCATCCACGTGAACGGCGGTATGTATATGGGGTGATCCGTTTGGCATTTATAAACTTGCTTTACAATGCTAAAAATTTGTTACAATCTGGCCGAGCGCGTTTGCAGTAAAACACGCCAGTAGATCGAAGTCGATTATCGTGATATTTCCCTGTACCCCGAACAAAGTATTTGGTGTTCAGGATTTTTAACTGGAGGTTAAAACCCCTAATGAGTAGTATCGAAGAAAGAGTAAAAAAAATTGTAGTTGAGCAACTTGGAGCAAACGAAGACCAAGTGACAGCCGAAGTTTCATTTGTTGATGACTTAGGCGCTGATTCACTAGACACGGTCGAGTTGGTGATGGCCTTAGAAGAAGAATTCGATATGGAAATCCCAGACGATAAAGCGGAAACTATTGCGACTGTTAAAGATGCCGTAGACTATATTAACGGGCAAATGAGCGCGTAGTTACCTCCAGCGGGTAATGTGCTAGCCGGTCATTGATACGGCTGCGGGCCGTTCCCTCAAAAAGGGTGCGGCCTTTTTATTTTTAACGAACGTTTTGTCTAAAGTCTGTATAGGTTCAAAAGACTAGCTTGCTTACATAAAGTCGATGAATAGCGTACAAGAGCTAGTGTTCCTTGGTTTTGCCTTCTCGTTCAGTAGTTTAATTTATATCTCACAAGCATTATGAGTAAACGTCGTGTGGTGGTGACAGGTCTTGGTGCAGTGTCGCCGATTGGTAATGATCTAGAACAGACTTGGTCTGCGTTAATGCAAGGGAAGTCAGGTCTTGGGCGTATCAGCCAATTCGATCCAGAAGGGTTTGCCTGTACCGTTGCTGGTGAAGTGAAAGATTTCGACCCAACTACCTGCATTGATGCCAAGGAAGTTAGAAAAATGGACCGCTTCATTCAGTTTGGAATGGTTGCGGGTATTGAAGCGATAGAACACTCAGGCCTTGAAGTAACCGAAGCTAATGCAGAGCAAATCGGCGTCTATATCGGAGCAGGTATAGGAGGTATGAGCACGATCGAAGCAACGACCACTACCTACAACGAACGTGGCCCACGGCGGGTATCCCCTTTTTATATTCCGATGGCGATCATTAACATGATCTCAGGGAATTTATCTATTAAATATGGCCTAAAGGGGCCTAATTTATCCATGGTGACTGCTTGTTCAACAGGAACGCACGCTATTGGTGAGGCGAGTCGTTTGATTGAATACGGCGATGCTGACGTTATGATAGCTGGCGGCGCTGAAGCGACTATCACACCAACCTCAATCGCTGGTTTTGGCTCCGCTAAAGCCCTGAGTAAGCGAGGAGATACCCCGACTGAAGCGAGTTG
This sequence comes from Candidatus Poriferihabitaceae bacterium, assembly GCA_965237995.1. Taxonomy (GTDB): domain Bacteria; phylum Pseudomonadota; class Gammaproteobacteria; order Arenicellales; family Poriferihabitantaceae; genus JAAELZ01. Next base: position 879,757 of record CBDEGO010000003.1, on the reverse strand, counting down.
CCCTTGGGATAGTAGACGTGATGGATTTGTAATGGGCGAAGGTGCAGGCGTTCTAGTATTAGAAGAGTATGAACATGCCAAAGCGCGCGGCGCAACCATATACGCTGAATTAGCTGGCTTTGGTATGAGCGGAGACGCTTATCACATGACTAGCCCTGCTCCTGGAGGGCAAGGTGCAGCGCGTTGTATGCTTAATGCGTTGCGACACGCGGGCCTAAACACGGGTGATGTTGACTACTTAAACGCGCATGGTACCTCTACCCCACAAGGAGACATTGCCGAAACCATGGCGGTCAAGGCGGCTTTTGGAGCAGATGCAAAACGTATAGCGGTCAGTTCGATTAAATCAATGATAGGCCATCTTTTAGGTGCAGCAGGGGGTGTTGAAGCAGTCGCGACTGTGATGTCAATTTATAAACAAACCATACCACCGACTATCAATTTACACCAACCCGACCCTGAGTGTGACTTAGACTATGTGCCTAACGTTGGCCGAGATAGTCAGGTGCGCGCGGCCTTATCGAATTCATTTGGGTTTGGTGGCACTAACGGTACTTTGGCATTTAAGCAAGTTTAGGTTTGATGCCGGGTGACCAGCAAACTGATCCTTCAGGCTCTCAAGCTGCAGGTGAGACTACTTCGCAGGAAACTTCTAAATCAACAAAAAATAAGCCATCCAGACCGCTTCGTAAAAACTCTATTAAATGGCTTTTTGCTAAGCTAGCGTTTAGCTGCTTATTGATTGGTGTCGTATTTTTTGGCGCGCTGTATTTTTATTATCAAGATAATATTAGTCAACCGCGTCAGTTTAATAACCAGATTTTTACTATTAAATCAGGTCAATCTTTTGCAAGCTTCGCTAAGAAGTTAGTCTCGATCGGAGTTATTCAAGAGCCCTATACCTTTCAATTGCTTGCTAGACAAGAAGGCTTAGCGGGGAGTTTGCATACAGGCCAATACCAGTTAGCAGACGGCCTTAGCTTGCGGGCAATATTGCAACAAGTGACGTCTGGTAAAGGGCAGATTACCCATCGTTTGCGGTTCGTGCAGGGGAGTACATTTAAGCAATTGTTAGCGGCGTTGCGAGAAGAAACTAGGCTCGTTCAAGAGTTGAACGGCTTATCTGGCAAAGCGCTGATGCAGCAATTATTTGATCGGGATGTCGAACCAGAAGGTTTATTTTATCCAGACACGTATCAATTTAAACCGGGCGAATCAGACATTAGTATCTTGCGACGCGCCTATGCGCTAATGGAACAAAAACTAGATAAAGCATGGGCAGGCAGAGCTCCAGATCAACCCCATACGAGTGCTTATGAAGCGTTAATCATGGCCTCAATTATTGAAAAAGAAACCGCACAAGCCGATGAACGACCACTGATATCCGGTGTGTTTACCAATCGTTTGAATATTGGAATGCGACTGCAAACAGACCCAACCGTCATTTATGGCATTGGTGATACCTATACCGGAAACATTACTCGCAAGCATTTAAAGACCGATACACCGTACAACACTTATACGCGCTCCGGGTTGCCGCCCGGCCCTATCTGTTTGCCGGGTGAAGCCGCGCTTGATGCCGCTGTCAATCCAGATAAGACTAAGGCTCTTTATTTTGTTGCTAGAGGTGACGGGGATGGCGGGCATTATTTTTCCGAAACGCTCAAGCAGCATAATGCGGCGGTGCGTCAATATCATATCAACCGAAAGAAACGTGGATAATGGTTAGTGCTAAGGCTCAGTTTGTGTCGGTTGAAGGCTCTGATGGTGCGGGCAAGTCTACACAAATTACGACGGTATCTAGCTGGTTAGCCAAGCAAGGCAATGAATTTATTGTTACGCGTGAACCTGGGGGTACACCTCTAGGCGAAGCATTGCGTAATATCTTATTGCATGGTGGCACAATGGATATTTGTCCCGATGCTGAATTATTAATGATGTTTGCAGCGCGCGCTCAGCACTATCAGAAAATTATTCAACCCGCTCTACAAAACGGTATTTGGGTAATTAGTGACCGCTTTACCGATGCAAGCTTTGCCTACCAAGGCGCACGGTCACTATCCAGTGAGCGTATTCAAGAGTTAGAGCGATGGACTCTAAGTGAAGTAAAACCAGATCTTACTTTGCTGCTCGACCTTCCGCTGGAAGTTGGGTTGTCGCGAGTCGCGATGCGAGGGGAGAAAGACCGATTTGAATTGGAAGACTTAGACTACAAGAAAAGAGTACGCCAAATATACTTAGACCGTGCGCAACAAGAACCTGAACGCTTTCGAGTGATTGATGCGAGTCAGTCTGTCGCTGCGGTGACTGCAACAATAGAAGATCGCTTACAACAATTTATAACTGATAAAAATGATGAGTGAGGCCAATTTGTTTACTCACTTAGCTTGGCAGCAAAGCGACTGGCAGCGTTTTCAACAGTTTGGTGAGCGTATGCCTCACGCCCTCTTAGTTAATGGGCAAGCCGGTTTGGGTAAACTAGATTTTGCACTGGCCTGTGCTGCGTACTTACTATGCGAGTCGCCTAATGAAACCCCATGCGGGCAATGTAATAATTGTTGCTTAGTGAAGTCGGGTAATCACCCTGACCTGCACTTGGTGTTTGCCGAACGGCTGGCGCTTGGGCAGCCTGAAAAAATACAAGCGTACGCAGGGCGTTACCTTGAAGATTTTGACAAAGCGAAGAAGCGTAAGCCTAGGCGCATTATATCGGTGGATCAAATTCGAGAGCTTATTGCGAATGCGGCCTTATCGCATCACAGTGCATCGCATAAAGTGGTGATCATTGCGCCGGCGGAGAGTATGAACATAAATGCCGCTAACGCGTTGCTTAAATTACTCGAAGAGCCGCCCGAAAACACCATATTAATGCTAGTGAGTAGTGAACCCGCGTTGCTACCCATTACAATTCGTAGTCGCTGTGTACCTTTCGCGCTGAGTGCGCCAAGTACAAGCAACTCGATAACATGGTTAGAGCAGCAATCAAGCTTTCCAGCAGACAGTTTACAACAAGCCTTAAGTTTGACGGCAGGGGCACCGCTGGCAGCACTTGCTTTGCTTACTGACGGAAACCTAAATCAGTTTGATACTACATTGACGTTATTTGAAAAACTTATCAACAAGCAAAGTAACGAGATAGAAACAAGCGATCAATTGGCAAAATTAGCTAGCCCAGTGCAGGTGATTACTTGGTTGCAATCAATTATAAAAAATACGGCACTCAGTAGTCACCTAAACTCAAATGCGCAAACTGCTTCGAGGTCGATTAGCTTACTGAGCAAGCATCCTCAATTGCAAACTTGGTTGGGGTCGGTTAAAGCAGCGGATCTATATCGATTTTATGATGCTTTGTCTGAATATAAACGACATGACGTTGAACAGCTCAACCCGCAGTTATTGAGCGAACAACTAGTAATACAATTTAACAATTTGTATATATCTAAAGCTGCGTAACCTAGCGCTGTTAATGAAACGCCAACAGATAAGGACTATTTTGAATATAATGCTTCTTTCTGAATCGAGTTTTACCTATCATGTCTGATTCCATCAGCGCCGATAAAACCTCAATGATTCCTTTACGGTTTAAAAACGTGAGCCAAGTGTATAAATCATTTATGCCGTTTTTGAGCAACGGTGGGTTATTCGTGCCAACAGCGAAAAGTTATCAGCTGGGTGACGAAGTGACGTTGGTGATAAAGCTGCCGGCTAACGATGAGAAATTTAAGCTGCTCGGTCATGTTGCTTGGATTAGTCCAGCGGCTGCGATGGGTGACAAAAAACAAGGCGTAGGTATCCAATTTATTGATGGCAATGGCGTTGCAATGCGTCATCGTATCGAAGACTTATTAGGCGATCGGCTCGACAGCGACGACTCCACTTATACAATGTAAGGTTTTTATGGGTATTGTAGACTCACATTGCCATCTTAATTTTGACCCAATGGGTGATAATTTAGAGGCGGTTATTGCCGCAGCGAAAAGCAACGACGTGCAGCACATGTTGTGCGTTGCCGTCACCATTGAGGATTTTCCTCAAGTGCTTAAAATTGCGCATGATTACCCATTTATCTTTGCATCGGTTGGGGTGCATCCTTGTTATCAAGAAGCCATTGAGCCGAGTGTTGATGAATTGGTTGAATACGCTAACGATGCTAAGGTGGTAGCGATCGGCGAGACAGGGCTAGACTATTTTCGTAATGAAGGTGACTTAACTTGGCAGCACGAGCGTTTTGTGCGTCATATTGAGGCTGGAAAGGCGTGCAACAAGCCGTTAATTATCCATACTCGCGAAGCGGCTAAGGACACAATGGCTATGCTAAAAGACAACGGAGCAGATCAATGTGGCGCCGTCATGCACTGCTTTGCGGAAGATTGGGATACGGCTAAAAAAGCGCTTGATCTGGGTTTTTATATATCTATGTCAGGTATTGTGACATTCAAAAGTGCTGAGGCACTTAAAGAAGTGGCGAAAAAAATACCCATGGACAGAATGTTGGTTGAAACCGATTCCCCTTATTTAGCCCCTGTTCCCATGCGAGGTAAGACTAACCAGCCTGCCTTTGTGCGTCATACAGCAGAATATTTGTCTGAACTACGCGGCATTGAGTTTGATGAATTAGTTGCACAAACCACACAAAACTTCTTTGACTTATTTGCCTTCGCAAAACCGGTTAAACCTTAAGCAGTGATCAAAAACAGAACCACAATTTGTGGGGCTGACTCGACGCCGCAAGTATTTTTACACACTGTTAGGTTAATATGACTGATTTATGGGATGACCCAAATTTATCTTTTTCAAAGCTAGTTCTAAACTGGTTACTTCGAGCTGACGACCGTATGCTAACGTCAGGTTTTAATAAAAATCTCATCTCAGAAATGGAATGCGATATAGACAAGGAAGAATTGTCTGACTTATTAAATCGTAATAACATTATTCCCGACGCCTATGTCATTGATATCGAAATTAGAACTGCTTATATTTTTGAAGTAGAGGATACCCATCCAATAAAACCAGATAAACTTCGTAAACTAAGTGAGATTTGGTGTTTCCTTGATGCTTTAGATTGGGAAATTAGGGTTTTCTGTATAGATAGATACATGGACAATTGGCGCGTGGTGCCTCTTTCAAAAGTTTGGTACACCTTAAAATTTGAAGACAATTCAAAACGTAAAAAACCAAAGAACTCAGTCCCGAAAGTGGAAGTTAATTGGGAAGAGAAATATCAATCAATAAAACGTAACCATATCTTGGGTGACGATGGGTGGATCTAGTAAAAAATATAACAAATGCTTTAAGTCATTCACTTCGTTCATTAGGACGCTTCACCGCGTAGCGCGCCCCTTATGCAAACGTTAGCCAGTAAGTATCGAAGCGTGGTGCCGCAAATGATCTTCCATAAAAGAAGAGATAAAATAGTAGCTGTGGTCGTAGCCTTCTTGAAAACGTAAGTTTAAAGGTTGATTTGCGGCTGTGCAGGCTGCCTCGAATTTATCAGGGTGCAGTTGATCAACTAGAAATTCATCTGCTTGGCCTTGATCAATCAAAATGGTTGACCCACAACGATGGCCGTTTTCAATTAGTGCTGTTGCATCATATTGTTGCCAATCAGCTTTGTTATCACCTAAGTAGTGTCCTAGGGCTTTTTCTCCCCATGCGCACTGACTGGGTGCACAAATGGGTGAAAACGCAGATAGTGATTGATACCTATCAGGGTTCTTTAGACCAATGGTCAAAGCTCCATGGCCGCCCATCGAATGGCCTGTAATACCTTGTTTTGACATATCCACGTTAAAGTGTTGCGCTACCAAAGCGGGTAATTCGTCGGTGACATAGCTATACATTTGATAGTTTTTCTGCCAAGGCGTTTGTGTCGCATTGACATAAAACCCAGCGCCAGAGCCCATGTCATAACTGTCGTCTTCCCCTTCGACTCCTGCGCCTCTCGGGCTGGTATCAGAGGCAACAATGGTTAAGCCTAGTTCAGCAGCAACACGTTGTGCCCCGGCCTTAACGGTAAAATTTTCTTCGGTACACGTTAAACCTGACAAATACCATATCACCGGGGTTTTGCCCATTTTTGCTTGGCTGGGCTGAAAAACAGCAAAGCGCATAGGGGTGCCTGTTGCGCTAGACTCATGTTCGTATATACCTTGGATTCCACCAAAGCATTTGTTTTCACTTATCGTGTTCATTAAAACTGTACGACTGAACGAATAGACTCGCCAGAGTGCATTAAATCAAAGGCTGTGTTGATTTCTTCAAGCGGCATAGTGTGTGTGATGAGATCGTCAATATTTATTTTACCATCCATGTACCAATCAACAATTTTTGGAACATCGGTACGGCCTTTAGCACCACCGAAAGCAGTACCGCGCCAAACCCGACCTGTTACTAGTTGAAAAGGGCGTGTGCTAATTTCCTGACCAGCTCCTGCAACGCCTACAATGATCGACTCACCCCAACCTTTGTGGCAGCACTCTAGCGCTTGACGCATCAAAGTGGTATTACCGACACACTCAAAGCTATAATCTGCGCCGCCATTGGTTAAATCAACGAGGTAGGGCACTAAATCGCCTTCGACTTCGTTGGGGTTAACAAAATGAGTCATGCCAAACTTTTCTGCCATTTCCTTACGCGCAGGATTGATATCTACACCAATGATTTTATCAGCACCAACTAGACGCGCACCTTGAATAACATTTAAGCCAATGCCGCCAAGCCCAAATACAACGACGTTATCGCCAGGCTGCACCTTAGCCGTGTTGATGACAGCGCCAATACCGGTGGTGACACCGCAACCGATATAACAAATAGACTCAAACGGCGCGTCTTCACGTACCTTTGCCAATGCAATTTCAGGCAATACGGTATGATTCGAAAACGTGGAGGTGCCCATGTAATGGAATAATTTATTTTTTCCGATTGAAAAGCGGCTGGTGCCATCTGGCATTACGCCTTGGCCCTGTGTCTCACGGATAGCTTGGCACAAGTTAGTGCGGCCGCTGGTGCAATATTCACATTGGCGACATTCCGGGGTGTATAGTGGGATAACGTGGTCGCCTTTTTTAAGGGAAGTCACGCCTTTGCCGACGTCTACAACAATGCCCGCGCCTTCGTGGCCTAAAATTGCGGGGAATAAGCCTTCTGGATCCGCGCCTGAGCGAGTAAATTCGTCAGTATGGCAAATGCCCGTTGCTTTGATTTCAACCACAACTTCACCCTCGCGAGGACCTTCTAGCTGTACGGTTTCAATCACTAAGGGTTCACCTGCTTGATAGGCAACAGCGGCGCGTGTTTCCATTACGTTTCCTCGTAAAATTGATAAATATTGATACGGTCAATTTTAAAGGGCTAGACCCCAGTCTAGCAAGAGGGAACGCTTGTTTCAGATCAATTAGACTAAGCTAAAAGGTACTATTGGCGTTTATCTATAACAATCAATAGGGATAAGGCTTAGTTGTTGGAATGTGTGAAAAGCCTCTATCAAGCAGCGGTAAAGCCCATTGGTGCATCACCCATATCGCCTTCTTTAAACAAGAAACCGAGCAAATGAGCTTCAATGGTCACTAATGAGCTAGGGTCTGAGGTATTAAGTTGGTATTCGTTTACGATCATGACTAATCGTTCAAGCCATTCTTGCCAGGCCTGTGCTGAAATGTTTTCGTAGATACGTTGTCCAAGTTCGCCAGGATAAGGCGCTTCTTCGAGACCTTCTGCTTCTTTGTCATGAAATATGCAGTGTATTGTTCGAGTCATCGTATTAGTTCTTGTTTAAGTTAGCACCTGAAACTTTGATTAATGGTTAAAAGATCAGGCTTGATATTAGTAAGCTTAAGCACAATATAATACCTTGAGTAAAAATTTAAACATCCTGTAATGCAGTTTTTAACTGCGCAGTGGTATGATTAACTAAATAAGAAACTAGTGGTAGGTAAGCGTAATGAGTGAATATAGCAGTGTTTTAACCCAAGAAAAATTGGCGGTAACGCCATCAGCGATTGATAAAGTAGGCGCCTTGCTTAAAGAAGCTGGCGACCAAGTAGAATCTGTGCGTGTGTACGTATACGGTGGTGGTTGCTCGGGCATGAAATACGGTATGACCTTTGCGGAAACGACCTTACCTAGCGATAGCCTGCTTGAACAAGGCGATATGCGTATCGTGGTCGATCCAGTGGCACTAGGGTTCTTAAAAGGGGCAGAAATAGACTATGCGGATGACGGTATGAATGCCAGTTTCGTCTTCAATAATGTGTTTCAAGCGGTGGGCGGTAGTGGCGCTTGCGGCGGGTGCGGCGGCGCGGCGTAGAGTATTCAAAAGCATTTATCTGTCAATGAGTGATAAAGAGTTAGAAGACGCAGGAGGTAATGGCACAGGTTTAGTGGTTGAAAGCGCTAAGCCCAAACTAAAGAAACCGCCGATGTTTAAAGTTGTGATGCTCAACGATGACTACACTCCGATGGAGTTTGTTATTATGGTGCTGGAAAACTGCTTTCGTATGGATCATGAACGCGCGATGCAAATCATGTTAAACGTGCATCAAAAAGGCAAAGGGGTATGTGGCGTTTATCCGCACGAAGTGGCGGAAACCAAGGTCGCGCAAGTGCAAGACTTAGCACGTACCCACGAACACCCATTGCAATGTACTTTAGAAGAGGCCTAAACAGTGTTATCTAAAAATATAGAAGCTGCCTTAACTACCGCTGTTAGCAAGGCGCAACAACTCAAGCACGAATTCGTCACCGTTGAGCATTTATTGTTTGCGATTACCGACATCGACTCGGTGCAAGCTTTAATTCATGCCTGCGGCGGTAGTGTTGAAAAATTAAGAGAAGACTTAGAACGGTTTTTGGGTGAAATGATGCCGATGTTGGAGGATGAAGAAGACATCGAAACGCAACCAGGAATTGGTTTTCAACGTGTATTAAGACGTGCGATTTTGCATGTGCAAAGCTCAGGTAAAAGTGAGGTTCAAGGGGCCAATGTATTGGTGTCTATATTAAGTGAGAAGGACTCCCACGCGGCATATTACTTAAACTCTCAAGACATCACACGCTTTGACGTAGTGCGTGAAATATCGCACGGCATCGTTAGTTTTGATGGTGACAACCCGCAGATTGAACATCAAAGCGAACAAGGCGATGAACACAGTGAAGGCGCTGCAAAGAAAACGGCTTTGCAGTCGTACGCCGTCAACTTAAATGAGTTAGCTGAGCTAGGTAAAATTGACCCACTGATTGGCCGCGAAAAAGAATTAGAGCGCGCTGCACAAATCTTATGTCGTCGCCGTAAAAATAACCCCTTGTTTGTCGGTGAGGCGGGTGTGGGTAAAACGGCCTTGGCCGAAGGCTTGGCTAGATTGATCGTAAAGGGCGAAGTGCCTGAAGTGTTAAGTGATAGCATTATTTACTCTTTAGATATTGGCGCGTTATTAGCCGGCACCAAATACCGAGGTGATTTTGAAGAACGCTTAAAAGCGGTGATGAATGAACTAAAAGAGGCAGAGAATGCTATTTTGTTCATTGACGAGATTCACACGATTATTGGCGCGGGCGCTGTTTCAGGAGGGGCTTTGGACGCCTCCAATTTGTTGAAACCGATGCTTGCCAATGGCGATATGAAATGTATGGGGTCAACAACTTATCAAGAGTATCGTAATATTTTTGAAAAAGACCGCGCGCTATCACGCCGCTTTCAAAGTGTTTCTATTGAAGAGCCGAGCATCGACGAGGCAGTACAAATTTTACGGGGTCTTAAGTCTCGTTTTGAAGAGCACCATGGCGTGAAGTATACGGTTCCTGCCTTGCGTAGTGCAGTTGAATTAGCATCGCGTTACTTAGGCGAGCGCTTCTTGCCTGACACCGCAATAGACGTAATGGACGAAGCCGGAGCAAAAGCCCGCTTGGCACCCGCTACAAAGCGTAAGAAAACTATCGGTGTAAAAGAGGTAGAAGCGATTGTTGCCAGCATGGCGCGCATCCCGCCTAAGCAAGTGTCTACCGAAGATAAAAAGTCGTTAGCTAATTTAGAGCGCGATTTAAAAATGGTGGTGTTTGGTCAAGATAAAGCGATTTCTACGTTATCTTCAGCGATCAAAATGTCGCGCGCTGGGTTGGGAGATAAAAGCAAGCCGATTGGCTCTTTTCTGTTTGCCGGCCCGACGGGGGTAGGAAAAACCGAAGTGACAAAGCAGCTGGCTCACACAATGGGCATCGAGTTTTTGCGCTTTGATATGTCTGAATATATGGAGCGCCATACCGTTTCTCGGTTAATTGGTGCGCCTCCGGGTTATGTGGGCTTTGACCAAGGTGGTTTATTGACGGATGCAGTCAATAAACATCCGCATGCCGTACTATTACTCGACGAAATTGAAAAGGCGCACCCTGATTTATTCAATATCTTGTTACAGGTAATGGACTACGGTACCTTAACTGACAACAATGGCCGTAAAGCAGATTTTCGTAATATTATTATCGTGATGACAACCAATGCCGGCGCCGTCGATGCCGCGCGCAGTACTATGGGTTTTGTTGAACGAGAAGTGGAACATGATAACACCGAGGCAATAAAGAAGTTTTTTACACCGGAGTTTCGCAACCGTTTAAATGCGATGGTGCATTTTCAGCCGCTAGATGAGCCAACCATCTTGCATATCGTCGGTAAGTTCATTTTAGAGCTAGAGCATCAACTTGAAGAAAAACAGGTGAGCTTAACCGTTGATAAGAAAGCGAGAGAATGGCTGGCTAAAGAGGGTTATGATAAGTCAATGGGCGCTAGGCCAATGTCACGCGTTATCCAAGAACACATCAAGCGGTCATTGGCTGAGGACTTGCTGTTTGGTGATCTTGTTAACGGCGGTTCTGTTGAAGTGACAGTTAAAAAAGGCCAGCTTCATTGTATTGTTACGCCTAAATAAAAAGGTGTTTACATTTTTTACTTCGAGACAACTTGATTTAAAAGGAATACGTAAGTACTTGGTGTTTGCCTTAATAGGTTTTGGTTTAGTCGCAGGGAATACCAGTTACTCCGCTGAAAACCCTATGCATCTGTTGGAAGCGGCGCAACCCGGTTTGCAGGCGCCTGCCTTTGAGCTGGAAGACTTAGATGCTAAAGTGCATACACTTGACACTTATCTCGGAAAGCCGTTAGTCATTAACTTCTGGGCGACGTGGTGCCCACCGTGTCGAGCGGAAATGCCTGCTTTAAACCGTGCTTGGCAACAAATCAAAGATCAAGGTATCAACCTCATCGCGATTAGCGCTGGTGAAGATTATGATGCCGTTTTTGGTTTTACCGCTGAGGTTGAAGTGGGCTTTCCACTGTTAATAGACCCAGCAAACACAGCGTTTAATGATTGGCCATTACACGGCTTACCCACAACTTATGTTCTGAATTCTAGCGGGGAGATCATCTTCAGAGCCATTGGAGAGCGAGAATGGGATCATCCAGCAATGATCGAGAAAATTAAGTCTGTTCAATAGATGGTCTATCTTATTTGGGGATAAGCATATACAACTCGCCTTTTTGCTTCATGTTGCCGGCACGTTGCTCGGCAACTTGACCAGTGCCCCAAAATAAGTCTGCACGTAATCGCCCTTTAATTGCCCCACCAGTATCTTGCGCGAACACCAGTTTTTGCAGTGAAGAGCGTTCTGCGTCTGGATACGTGGTGGAAAGCCACATCGCAGTGCCAAGCGGCACGACTTTTGGATCAATGGCGATGCTGCGCTCAGCCGTGATAGGGACGTTCATTGAACCCGTGGGGCCTTCGCTCACTTCGTTACGTAAGGTAAAGAAGACATAACTAGGGTTGTCATTGAGAAGTTGTTTAGCTTTGCTTGGGTGCTCCTTGAGCCAACTTTTGATGCTAAATAGGTTGACGTTTTCACGTAACAACTCACCGCGGTTAATGAGTAATTTGCCAATTGATACATAGGGGTGACCATTTTGATTGGCATAACCCACACCGACTACTTTTCCGTTGGGCAGTTGTACACGGCCCGAGCCTTGAATTTGTAAAAAGAATGCAGCATCGCGGTCATCTACCCACAATAATTCATTGCCAGCTAGTGGAGTGTCATCATGGTCGATTTGCTCGCGAGAGTAATAAGGCATCACTGTGTTGCCTTCTATGCGTCCACGTATTCGCTTGCCTTTTAATTCTGGATATAAGCTAGATAGGTCTACTATTAGTAAGTCGTCTGGCTGGCCGTAGATAGGGTATTGATAGCGACCATCAGGGGTGTAACTGCCTTGCAATAAAGGCTCGTAGTAGCCTGTAATTAACCCCTGTTTTTCGCCTGATTCTGCTAGTAATTGTTGCGGGGTGAAGTGCTGCTCAAAAAAGTGCTGTACGCTTTGGTTATCAGTAGGGGCTAGCAGTTCGGCCTTGTGGCAAATACTTTGCCAGTGTGGTTTTTGCTTGAGCTTAACGCACCCTTTTATCAGGGCAGGCCACGCTTCAAGGTGCTGGTCAGCATTCCAGCCGGGTAAATTGGCCCAAGTGATCGTTTTACTTAAATTTGTTCCCGGCTTGGTGGTTTGACATGCAACGAGAAAGCAGCCTAATAGGGCAAGGCAGCTAATACGAGTAACACGGCAAACTAACTCTCGGCGACTCAAGCTTTTGTATCCTGTTTTGCATGGAAGATGAAGCCGATGCTATTGAGCAATAGCTGCGCAGCTAAAATGGAAGTAACGCCTGCTGGATCATACGCAGGGGCGACTTCCACTAAATCAATACCAATGATATTGCCGCGACTGCGAATGGCAACGGCTTGTATTATTTCTAATACTTCGTAATACAAAAAGCCTCCATGACTGGGCGTACCTGTGCCGGGCGCGATAGAGGGGTCGAACCCGTCAATGTCGATGGTGATGTAGTAATTCTTATCTGTTGGAATGCGGTCAACGACACCTTCAACGCCGAGACGTCTAACGTCACGTACGGACAAAATATCTGAGCCAGCACGGCGTGCCGCATTGTAATCGTCACTATTGGAGGATGAGACATTACGAATACCCATTTGGGTCATGCCTTCAATATGATCCATCTCCGATGCGCGACGCAGTGGATTACCGTGGCCATACCGTACCCCATGACGTTCATCGACGAAATCTAAGTGGGCGTCAAAATGCAGAATATGGATTGGACCGTGGTTTTCGAAAGCTTGAATAATCGGCGCATGTACCGAGTGATCACCACCTAAGCAAACCGGTATCGCACCAGCTTGCAATATCTTCGATACAGCGTGGTAGGTGTTTTCATGGCTTTTATGCATATCGGTGTGCACGATATCTGCATCGCCAACATCCACCATGCGACACTGTTCTTGTGTCAGGTACATTTTATCGTCTTCAAAGTCGTAAGCGCCGCCGTGACCAAACGAAAATAGGGTAGAGGCTTCCCGTATGCCGCGTGGGCCAAAGCGAGCACCAGAGCGCCACTGGGTGCCCATATCGTTCGGAACGCCAAGTATAGCTACATCAGCATCGATCTTATTCCAGTCGGTGCAAATAGGTGCTTTGGCGAAACTGCAATGACCAACAAATGGTAAGTTCAGTCGACCTGCTTCGTAATCGTTTGACATAGTTTTAGTTTTTTAAAAAGTCCATACGGCGGCTATTCCGCCCGCTTTGGCGCCGACAGAAACCCACGGAGCCCAACGAGGTGGATCTTTACTTAGTAAGCGCCAAGCGTCAAGTGCTGCTGGTATCACAATAGCCAATGCAATTTGATCGCTACTGTAATTGCTCGCCGCCGCAATGCCGGTCGCATCGCCATCTTCGTGGTCTTTAAGGCCGAGTGCATAAGCAGCGGTTATGGCAATATGACCTAATACTAAGCCACCTAAGAAAGCGCGTTTAGGTTTGGTTAGATCATGTGGTTTGAGCTTTGCAAACGCTAGTTCAGAAATAACCCACTGCGACTGAAAACCCGTCGATGATAAACGCAAATCTTGCTGGTCTGTTCCGTTTCGGTTACGGTATTTCACCGTGAAGTTGTCAAAATAAGCATCCACATTTTCGCTTTCTGCAGCCACAAAATGCCCTATTTCATGACCAATAATGGTTGCAGCAATGCCAGCTGCGGTCATGCCCCAATTATCTTTTACTTGTTCTAAGCTAAGCAGTTGCGTGTGACCAACACTTGACCACGTTAGGCTGATAAAGCCAATAACAACAAGGTGTTTAGCTAATCGCAGCATCTCAATCACATTATTTCACTACGTTGGAAAGGCTCAGTGAGATGGTCTCGGTATAAGGCAACATTACATCAACGCCTTTAGTTTCAATATCACCCGATTGCGCAATTGGCTCACCTGTTTTCGATATGCGCGCACTCACGGTTACCTCTTCAAATAGACTCAGTTTGAACTGGGGTAACATGGCGTTGCTATCATCCAATGTAACGGTGATGGGTAAATCTGCTACTTGAACTCGCTGCACAGCGAGAGGCGCTTTAGGGCCAGAACGCGCTTTAGCAAAAATAAATACAGTGTCTTCTGGGTTCACTTCAGCATTAATATTATCGCCTAAACTTACCTGAATCTGTAGTGCAATCGCATCGCTAGAATTAGCCGTTGCGGTATCGCCGCCTTGCTGAATTTCAGATACCGTAGCGAGGTGTTCAGCCGATTGATTATGCTTAGTTATTTTTTCTAAAATCAACGCTTCGGCGTCTTTGGCTTGGTCGCCTAATTGTTGTCGGGCGTTGTCGATTAACTGAGTGATTTGGGCTGAACCTGCTGGGTCGTCGCGTAATTGCTCCTTCGCCCAAAGCCAATGCTCAAGTGCTTGCTTTGTCAGTCCAGAGCCCATATCCGCTATGCCTATTAGCCAGCGCCCCTTAACATGGTGCGGGTCTAAGTCGATGGCTTGCGTAAGTAGTGCGTAACTATCTTGTGTAAACGCTTGATTGTTGTTCATCGCCATCGCGTCCGCCTGTTCTACTAGCAAATCTGCGTTAGGGCCAACTTGTGATAGCAACTTGCTATAAGTATCAGCCGCTTCAGCGTGCCGACCGATGCGGCTATACGTTTGACCCAATAAGAATAAGCCTCTTTCATCAGTGGGGTTTTCCTGTAATCGTGCCTCTAAACCATCAACTAATTGTTCAAGGCTTGGCACGGCCTCGGCTTGTTTATTGGCAGCCGCTTGCGCTTTGGCTTGTTCGGCGCGAAATTGATAATCAGAGGTGCCAGTGAGCGCATACATACCTAGTGCAATAAGGGGTACGCATAGCAATATAGCGGCACTTGAAAAATTTGGGGGGCTGCTCTTAGCTTCACCCAATTCATTTGACGTGCTGAGTTCATCTGCTAAGGCAGATTCTAAATCTGCCATCGCTTGCGTGTGTTCTTGTGGTGTTAGGTCGCCCGTGTCCAACGAGCTTTGAATCTCGTTTCGCCGCTCTTTGGCGATAGCGATAATACGCTCGTGGGCGCTTTCTAGTTTAGGTGCATTACTAGCGTTTAAAGGGCGAGATAACCAAAAAACTGCAATGCCGAGTAGCACTGCGGCACAAATCCAAAATAACATGATTATTCTTGTTCCAGTATATTTTTGGCGTTTTCTAGGCCTTCTATGGGCTTGGAATGATTAGCTGCACCTTGTCGCTTTAAGCGAAGTAGCACGAACCCCAAGGCCAATGCTAACAGCGCAAACGGGCCAAACCAGAGCAGCGCCGTTGCAGAGTTAACTGGCGGTCGATATAAGACAAAATCACCGTAGCGGGCCACCATGAATTCGGCAATCTCGCCATGGGTTTTATTTGCAACAACCATTTCATAGGTTTTACCGCGCAAGTCTTTTGCGAGGTCTGCATTTGAATCAGCCAGATTTTGGTTTTGGCACACCAAACAGCGAAGCTCTTGAATCAGTTGTTGGTAGAGTTGTTCTTGCTTTGGCGTGGCAAACTGATGCTCTTCAATCACCGCGTAGCTGTTGTAGGAAGCAAGTAGTATTAATACCGAACTAAGTGCAGAGCAAATAATTTTTGTCATTATGATTCAGCGTTCAGTTTTGCAATTATCGGCAATAACTGGGTTTGAATATCTTCTGCGCTAAATGGGCCAATTTGCTTGAATCGGATCTGCCCTTGTTTATCCACTAAAAAGCTTTCTGGCACGCCGTATACGCCGTAATCAATGCCCACATCGCCAGCCAGATCGAAGGCGATTTGCTGATAAGGGTCGCCAAACTGGTTTAGCCAATTAAGCGCATCTTGACGTTGGTCTTTGTAATTAAGGCCAACCAGCGTGATGAGGTTTTGCTTCGACAGCTCGTTAATTAACGGGTGTTCTTGCCGACAGGCCACACACCACGAGGCGAACACGTTTAGTAACCAAACTTCGCCCAGCAAAGCGTCGGTGCTAACAGCAGAGGCTGTATTGTGCAAATTAGGTACGCTGAATGTGGGCGCTGGTTTATCGACTAGAGGAGATGGGATTTTCTTAGGGTCTAGCTTTAACCCGGCCCCTAAAAATATAGCAAGCACGATAAACCCAACGAGGGGAATAACATATCGATTCATTAGGCGGCGCTCTGAGCGGATGATTGTGACCGCTGTTGATTCGCTTCTCGTGCAGCCAGTTTGCGGTAACGAGGGTCGGCTGCGGCGAGTAATCCGCCAAAGGCCATAATCAGTGCACCTAACCAAATCCAACGAATAAGTGGTTTGTGATAAATGCGTAATGCCCAAGCCCCGTCTTCACCAATGGGTTCACCTAAGGCAACATAAAGGTCTCGAAATAACCCGGCATCTATCGATGCTTCCGTCATTGGCATGCCTGACGCATAGGTTCGTTTTTGTGGGGTCAGTTTGGCAATCACTTGTTTTGCTTTGGTGACAACAACTTGTCCTTCTGAAGCAGAGTAATTAGGGCCTTGAGCTTGTTTGACGCCTTCAAAAGAAAAGGTATATCCAGCGATGTTAATCTGCTCATCTGGACTCACGCGCAAATCCTTTTCTATGCTGTAAGCTGAAGTCATGGTGACACCAATGACAAATACGCCTAAGCCGACATGCCCAGCCACCATGCCGTAAAACCCTCTAGGTGCAGAGCTAAATGCTCTAAAACCACCGGCGGGGATATTGAGTCGGTCATAAATTAAGCTAAGGCTTGATAAAATGGTCCAGCAGCCTAGTACACAGCCTAGTGCGGCGTTAATAGAGTAATGCGACTGTAACAAAGGAACACTTAAGCCAATCAACACACTCAGCACTAAAGGAACCAATAATTTTTTACTGATGCGATTTAATGAGTCGCGCTTCCATCTCGTATACGCGCCAATGCTAACTAACAAGGCCAGAGGAATAGTCAATGGCACAAAAACGCTATTAAAGTAGGGCGGCCCCACCGAAATTTTGCCCATGCCTAGTGCATCCAAAATAAGTGGGTATAGCGTTCCGAGCAATACACTGGCTGCTGCAACAATCAGCAAAACGTTGTTGACTAACAAACTGGTTTCTCGGGATACCGTTTCAAAGCGAACGTGGCTACGTATTTGCGGTGCGCGCCAGGCATATAGACTTAAAGAGCCGCCAACAACAATGCCTAAAAATATGAGTATGAATAAGCCGCGCCCAGGGTCTGAGGCGAATGAATGGACGGAGGTGAGTACGCCAGAGCGCACTAAGAAGGTGCCGAGTAGCGATAAGGAAAAGGCAAACACGGCAAGTAATACAGTCCATGCTTTAAACACGCCGCGTTTTTCGGTAGCCGCTAAAGAGTGCATGAGCGCTGTTGCAACAAGCCATGGCATGAAGGAGGCGTTCTCAACGGGGTCCCAAAACCACCAGCCGCCCCAGCCCAGTTCGTAGTAGGCCCACCAAGAGCCAAGCGCGATACCAATAGTTAGAAATAGCCAAGCTACGTTTGTCCATGGTCGTGACCAGCGGGCCCAACTGGCATCAAGCCGCCCGCCTATCATCGCTGCAATCGCGAATGCAAAGGCAACGCTTAAGCCCACATAACCCATGTAAAGCATAGGTGGGTGGACCGCTAAACCGAAGTCTTGCAATAATGGGTTTAAGTCACGCCCTTCAATCGGGGTGGGGAATAGGCGTTCAAATGGATTTGAGGTGAGCAGCATAAACAGCAAAAAGCCAATGCTGATAAAACCCATCACCGCCAATACTTGTGCAACAATCTGTTCTGGCATTGAGCGACTAAAAACAGCTACGGCGGCGGTCCAAAGACTTAGCATGAGCGCCCATAGCAATAAGGAACCTTCATGTGAGCCCCATACCCCTGATATTTTGAATAGCAAAGGAAGCTGTGTATTGGAGTGTGCAGCGACTAATTTGACTGAAAAATCACTGTTAATGAATAAATAAGTTAAGGCTGCGAATGCAACAATGACAAAAGCAAATTGTGCCAGTGCCGCTGGTTTAGCGACCGCTATCCAGTTGGCATATCCGTAGCGTAAGCCAAGGCTAGGGACAATGGCTAGAATCAGTGAAAGACACAGCGCGATTGACAGCGAAAAGTTACCAATCTCTGCGATCATTGCGCTGGATTGGCATATTTGCCTTTGTTGGCTTGCTTGAGCGCTTCGGTGACTTCAGGCGGCATATAGTTTTCATCGTGCTTAGCAAGCACTTCTTCAGCCATGAAGGTGCCGCCTTCTAATTTGCCCAGCGCCACAATACCTTGGCCCTCACGGAATAAGTCAGGGAGAATGCCGGTGTACTGTACGGGCACAGTTTGCGCGGTGTCAGTCACTTTAAATTGCACGCTTAAGTCACTATCACTGCGCACAATGCTTTGGTCTACGACCATTCCGCCGATACGGAACGAAATTCCTTCGGGCGCTTCACCCGCAGTAATTTGTGAAGGCGAAAAGAAAAAGTTCATGTTTTGTTTAAGCGCCATTAACGTCAGCCCTACCGCAATTGAGATGCCAATGAGTAACAGCGAAACCAGCAGTAGCCGTTGTTTTCTTTTTGGGGTCATGACTATTGTGCGTTTTTTCTGTTGGTACGAGCGATTTGTCCGGCGACGTCACGCAGCAGCGATTTGCGTCGCATGATCGGTGACACAATATTCCATAGCAGCACAATGGCGGTAATGCCGACACTCATCCAGACATAAAATGCATAGCCGCCCATGGCGAGAAATTCGCTCATGACATCTCCTTTTTTACAAGTTCAGCCACCCATTTGGTGCGCCGCTCTGCGTCGAGTAATTCGTTTCGAACGCGCATAAATAGGAGAGTAAAATAATAAAACTGATAAGCAAAAAACATAACCAATAGTGGAATTAGCATTCGTGTATCAATAGATGGTTTATCAAACTTGCTTACGGTTGCTCCTTGATGCAGCGTATTCCACCATTCTACTGAATAATGGATGATAGGTAGATTAATAACGCCAACTAAAGCCAAAATAGCGCCGGCACGCGAAGCCATTTTTCTATCGATAATCGCAGAAGTTAGCGCAATATAACCCAAATAAAGAAATAGTAAAATTAACTCGGATACGATGCGCGCGTCCCATTCCCAGTAGGTGCCCCACATCGGACGCCCCCACAAACTGCCGGTAACTAGCGCTAAAAAGGTGAACGATGCCCCTAAGGGCGCACTCGCGCGGGCGATTGCATCGGCTAATTTCATGCGCCATATCAGCGTAATAGCACCAGCGGTGGCGATAACCATATAGGTAAACATACCCATCCATGCCGCCGGAACATGCACATAAATAATTCTAAAGCTGTCGCCTTGCTGATAATCGGCGGGCGCAAAAACTAAACCACCGACTAAACCCACAATAAATAAAATGGCGGTAATACCGGCTAGCCAAGGGGTCCAACGTTTTGCAAATGAATCAAAATATTGCGGTGAACCAAAGCGATGAAACCATCGCCAAAAGCCATTGTTTGAAGTGTTTGCAGTACTTGTTGTCATCGGATGTTGTTCGACTATCGCTTATTCATCGGGGCAGTCGCATTAAGCTTTTCCAGCTGAGCGCCGCTACTACAGCGCAATATAAAGAGCCTTGTATGGCGAATAAAAGTATCACAGCTAAGCCGAGCAAGGTAGTGCTAAGACAACGCTTTAACGAAAAAATGCCATTCGGTGACTAAACTGGTTTATACGGTGTAGCATGCTGTGGTTTTATGCGCATTAATGCACTGTGTACAAGGCGGTATGCACACTTATTGCAGCTTGAAATCAATCGTTGGCGAGCTGATTAGGTTAATCTTATCTTGGCCGTCATATTGCAATTGATTCGTTTTATCAAAAAGTTGTAAATTCGATAATTGAGCTTGATAGGTAATGCAGTATTCTCCGGGCAGCGAAAAATCGTAGCTTTGAGTTAAATCGATAGTTTTGGTGACGGATTGACCTTGTGTGAGCGTAAGGTAGTCCGCTTCAGTGGGGGCTGCTCGGCGCACCACCCGTCCACGATACGGTAATAGTTCGCCGTCGCGCTTTACCTCAAAGAGAGATTGAGTCAGTCGCCCTTCTAATGGCGTGCTCCAGCTTAAAAATTTAGCCGTTGTGTCCGTCGAGGTGTTTGTGAGCGTAAACTCAATTTGACTCGGATCACCATCAATCGCATTTATTTCTGCTTTAAGCAAATCGGCGTAGTCTTCTGCGTAAGTGATATTTACCCAACTGAATAAAATGAAAATTAAAGCGAATAAGCGGTGGTTGCTCATCATTAAATAGCGCAATTATAGTGTTCTGCTTATTGTAGGGTGATGGCCTTAATTCAAACTGACTTTTAGCGCAGCAGCGGTGGCGAATGGCGCTAAGGTCAAGGCAAACACTAGGCTTGCTGCTAAAATATAAAGTTGACCACTACTTGATAAGCCCACCGCGGCAGATTGCACAGCACTTGCGCCGAATATTAAAACGGGTATGTAAAGTGGAATAATCAGCAGGCTTAGCAGCAAGCCGCTGCGTTGTATGCCAACGGTTAAACCGACACCGATAGCGCCGATTAAACTAAGGGTTGGGGTGCCAAGTAATAGGCTGGTAACTAAGGTTGCAAAAGCATCTTTTGGTAAATTCAAAAGTAAGCCTAGCAAAGGTGAAATAATAATCAGCGGCAAGCCAGTGACCAACCAATGTGTGCACACCTTGGCCAAGGTTAATAGAGGGGTAGGGTGCGCGCTTAACAGCATTTGCTCTAAGCTGCCGTCATCGAAATCTGAACGAAACAAATGGTCTAATGCCAATAGCGTTGACAGCAGAGCAGCCACCCACAGTACACCTGGTGCAATCAGGCTGAGGGTCGATTTTTCTGGGCCTACCCCAAACGGAAACAGGCTGCATACCATTAATAAAAACAATAATGGGTTAACCACCGCGCTGGAGCTACGAAAAACGGACTTTAAGTCGTGTTTAATAATAGCAGCAGCGGCGGTTAACGAAGAGTTCGACATGTTCAATTAGCTGGTCGCGCCGATGTGCACTTGGGAAAAATCACTGTCTGGTAAAAGTAATTCTTGATGGCTAGTCAACAATACTAGCCCATCGGTATTGGCGTGTTCGGCGATCATCTGCTCAAAAACCGCTACACCCTTTGGGTCGATAGCAGTAATAGGTTCGTCTAATATCCACAGCTTTGCGCCGGATAGCAGTAACCTCGCCAATGCAACTCGACGTTGTTGACCAGCGGATAATTGATATGCATAAATATGCTGATAGCCATCAAGGCCAACTTTTATAAGGGCTTGGTTCGGGCTGACATTGCTTGGCTTGCTCAATAATGCACGACCAGCGATTAAATTTTCAATGGCACTGAGGCTGGGTTTTAAACCGTTTAAATGGCCTAAGTAGGCAAGTTCTGCTTGATAGTGCGCGCTATTGTCAAAGATGCTGTTTCCTTGCCACAAAACCTCACCACTTTCGGGTTCACTTAGCCCTGTGAGAATGCGCAATAAACTGGTTTTTCCAGACCCATTCTCACCTGTGATCTGGATAATCTGCCCCGCGCTGGCACTGAGGTTAAATCCAGAAAAAAGTTGGTCGTTACCCTTAACGCACTCCAGGTCTTGCGCTTCTAACATGAATTAATTATTGGGTGCTACCGTGGCGGTGCGCTTGGCTAATTCGCTATAGTGCTGGGCAGAATACAGTAAAAAAGCGAGCTCTTTTGGGTTTAAAGAGCGAGCCTGCTTTACTGGTGAACCCACCCATAAGTAGCCGCTTTCCAGCACTTTACCAGGGGGGACCAATGCGCCCGCGCCTACAATATTATTGCTATGTACCACCGCGTCGTCCAGAACAACCGACCCCATGCCAATTAAACAGCAGTCGTGCAAAGTACAGCCGTGAATAGTCGCGTTATGGCCGACTGTAACGTCATCACCGATAAACAGCGGCGAACCTCCATTTCGGCTAAATTCAGAATCATGGCTGGTATGTAACACTGCGCCGTCTTGAATGTTGGTGCGTTGCCCGATTTCGATGCTATTAACATCGCCGCGTAGCACGACCATGGGCCAAATACTGCTATCGGCCCCTACTTTGGTTTGGCCGCTGACATAAGCCATCTCGTGAATAAATGCACTGGGATGAATGTCGGGGGTGTGCGACTCGAATGGGCTAATCATAGGATGCTGCTGCAATTAAAGCTAGATTGTATGCTTTCTCGCGCGGTTGGAGTATCGTTTCATGAGAAAATCGAATCACGACACAGGGTTTCAATTTGAACTTAAGTTGGCTGCTTGGTTCTTATAGCTACTTCTTACTGGTTTGATCAATGGCCACGTTGCTTACCCACCCTATTATACCGATTGCTATAGGAATTAGCTGTGGCCGCAATTTAATTCCATTACCTCTAATTTTGGTTGGAGTGGTTTTATCCGTTTTACCCGACTTAGACGTGATTATGTTATCACTGGGCGTGCCGTGGGGCTCTGTTTACGCGCATCGAGGTTTTACTCATTCAATTATGTTCGCTCTCGCGCTTAGCGTACTAATGAGTTTTACCATGCCCTATAATCGACCAAAGACATTCTTTTTTTGCTTCATTGTCGTGCTATCTCATTCGGTATTGGACGCATTGACTTGGGGCGGGCAAGGCGTGGCGTTATATTGGCCCTTTGATGTGCAACGAGTAAAGTTTGAAAGCCGTCCCATTCCAGCATCACCAATGAGTGTCGTTGGGTTTATGCGATGGGGTGAGTTCGTGTTGCGCAGCGAACTACAGTTAGTGTGGGCGCCGTTAACTATTTGCACATCAGTCATCTGGGCAATTCGAAAGCAACTTATTCCAAGGTTATATTAAGTAGATTGCCCTAGGCAAAAAGGCGGAAATTATTAAATGGGGCAAAGCCGTTTAATGAGTTACCGTTAAGAGTGTGATTAACTGCCTAAAAATATGAACCTACTCAAAGCGTTCTCTTCTCTTGAACTTGCTGCGCTATACCAAGCATGCTCTGTTGGCTGCACAAACACATGAAGTAATGTGCGATTATGTTGCAGATTATAAATACTTGAATCATGGCTAATCATACGAGTTATCGACAGTTCCTGGCTAAACTACCAACTCAAGACCGTGAACGCTTGATTGCGCGAAATAATCGGTCTGCTGTGTTGCGGTTGCTGGTATTGATCATATTAATCAGCGCATTGATCGTTGGCATTGTTAAACAGGTCACACTTTGGGGTGGCTTAATGTTACCGCTGGGGGTGCTGTTAGTCTTTTTATTTACCTTGATGCATGAAACAACGCATAAAACCGCGTTTAAATCTGCTTGGATCAATTACGTAATTAGTAGATTGAGTGGGCTGATCATTATGATGCCGCCCCATTGGTTTGAGGCTTTTCATTTTGCCCATCATCGGCATACGCATTGTGTTGATAAAGACCCAGAAATGGCCTACCCAAAGCCGACTACGCTTACCCAATATGTATTGTTTATCAGCGGCTTACCCATTGCCTTGAGTCAAATAAAGCTTATATTGAGTAACGCGTTTAAAGGCTCTGACGCCAATTATATTAGCGTTATCGACAGACCGAAAATAAAACAAGAAGCGCGCTGGATGTTGGCTATTTATCTTGGCGCGGCAGTAATATCAATCTGGCTGCAGTCCAGCTTATTAATCACTGTTTGGTTGCTCCCTTTATTGTTAGGCCAACCTTTTTTGCGTCTCTTTTTATTGGCAGAGCATCATCACTGCGCAAACGACGACAATATGTTTGCGAATACTCGCACGACTTATACGAACAGCTTGCTGCGATTTTTGACTTGGGAAATGTCCTACCATGTTGAGCATCATGTGCTACCAGCAGTGCCCTTTCATCAACTGGCCGCATTTCATGAGAAAACCAAACCGCATTGCGAAGTGTTGCAAAGTGGCTATGCTAAATTGCATTTAAGCTGGATAAAGCAATATTGTTTTAAGCGCTGAGTCACGTTTTGTATCCTAGATTGCTGTTGAGGGGTTCAGACTCTGGATTCAGTCACTGCAGGCTAATGCAAAACATTCTCAGTAGTAATCGGGCTGTTTACGTCGTCGTTGTTGCAATCGATTGCGGTGTTTTGTGTTTTTAGGTTTGTTCACCGTTTGTTCGCGCCACGCGATAATCACCCCAGATGTGATGATAATGCTAATCCCTAAATAGGCGGTATTTGAAGGGGTTTCTCCGAAGAACCAAATGCCGCCGAACGCAACCAAAGGTAAGTAAATATATTCTAAGGGGGCCAGTAAGCTCGCGGGGGCATTTTGGTAGGCGGTGGCCAAGAAAAAGTGCATCAAAATACTGCCGACACCAATACCCACTAATGCAAGCAACAATAGCGGGTCGGGTGCTAACGGTGGGTGCGTGACAAAGTCGCTTTCGCCCAGCGCAGGCGACTGGAATGCGAACCAAAGCATACCGATAAAACCGATTACGGCGAATAGAATACTTAACCAAAAAGACAAAGCGATAGGGTGCTCGTCTTTGCAATACTTTCTGGTGTAAGTGTTTGTTAAAGCGTAAGACAAACCACAGGCTAGCGGCCAAAACAGCGTTGGGTCAAAGGTGCCGGTATCTGGTTGCAATACAAGCAACACACCGAAAAAACCAAATAGCGCACTGAGAGGGCGCCAAATGCCTATTTGTTCTCTGAGTATAAATTTACCAAAAATCACGGTAAACAAAGGGCTGCTGAATAAGCCCGCGGCAACAATTGCGATGGGTAGGATACCAATCGCGATAAAATAAGTGAGGAAAGCGATCGCCATTAAGAAGCTACGCATGAAAACAACGCCCCTGCGTTTGACGCGTAGTGCACGGTCTTTGTTTGCGATCAACAAAAATGCAGCTAACACTGCGGCGCCGACCACTGAACGCATTAATTGTAACTGCCATATGGACACTTGGTCACTAACCCACTTGGTGGCTAAGTCACAGCCACTGGCGATCGATATACCGGTGATTACCGCTAGCATGGCAAATACTGTTTTATCAGTTTGAATCGCTGATTGCTTGTCGATCATGTGCACTATACAAAGTTACATCTAGTCCATTTAGCATGACTTTGTTTTTAGCACTATCTGAAACTGGCTATTTACAGTTTGAATGTCGTTTATTTACGGTTTTTGGCGCGCGTCTTTTGAAAAAACTACAGTAGGCAGTCTCGAAGCGATTGGTCTTCTGTTTTAAAGCTAGTGGGGCGGGGGTTGCATAAATGCAGGGTTTAACTAATTTGTTTGTCCTGATACCCTCTCATTTTTATACAATATGTTATATGGCAATAGGACCAAATATGAAACATCTAGGTTTTTACTTTCTCTCGTTAATATTTGTAATCACAGCACATGCTCAAAACATAGACGAACTCACTAAGAAAGCCGAAAGTGGAGATGTACCGTCTCAATTCGAACTAGGTACAGCTTATGATTTTGCTATTGGTGTTTCTCAAAATCTTGATGAGGCCGTTAAATGGTATAAAGAAGCTGCAAGAGTAGGGCACCCCCAAGCACAAAATAGCTTAGGAAGTCTGTATCAAGCAGGTGAAGGTGTTCCATTAGATAATGAGGAAGCTTTCAAGTGGTACAGCACGGCAGCTGAGCAGAATCTCCCAAGTGCGATAAACAATCTAGCGTTTATGTATGATAAAGGCTTAGGTGTTGGCGAAGATGATGTAAAAGCAGTTTCATTATATAAAAGCGCCGCTGAATTCGGCGAGATACGCGCCATGGTGAATTTAGGCGCAATGTATTTTGATGGCACCGGTGTTGTTAAAGATAACTCTGAAGCTTATATGTGGCTCGATCTAGCGAGATTCTACACACAAAGATCAACAGATAAGAATCTTAAATGGCATGTTCGAGGCGTTCTAGATGAAATGAAAAAAGCTATGACTCGTAAGGAAATAAAATCTGGGAAAAAACGAGCTAGGAAATGGTCTAAAGCACGTAGCCAATAAATGGCATATCGCAAAACGCTTAAGTTGCCTTACAGGCTGGGACTTGCTACGCTGTGCATCGCAAGCCCCTTACTCAATGCTATATTTGAATACATACACCACAGGATAGACAGATGTCAGAGCAAATAGTACTTATTAATCCATTTACTGTTCCGGAAGGAAAGTTAGAGGAATCTATTAAATATTGGGAATCACATAGAGATTTTTTAAAAAGTCAGCCAGGGTATGTATCAACAAAACTCCATCAAGCCCTACAAGATCAATCGTTTCTAGGTGAAGCCACATACCAATTAATCAATATTGCCGTTTGGGAGAGTCAAGGCGCTTTTAATTTAGCTGCGCAAAAACTGCGGGCTGAATTAGGGAGCGTCGGCGTCGAAGGTTTAAGTGGCGCCCCTGCTTTATATCATGTCGTCAGAGATTGAAATATAATAATGTTATCTAGGACAAAGTCCTTGATAACGAACTGTTATAACGCAAGGAGGTTTTAAGTAATGTTCGAACTATTTAAAACAGATGATCTCGTGATTCGGAGAATTAAACTATCCGATGCTCCACAGATATTTGAAAATTGGGCGCAGGATGAAGATGTGGCACGATACACCACTTGGTTCCCCCATAGTTCTGAGGAGGAGACTCTACGGTACGTTGAGAGCTGTATAGATTCGTGGAATCAAAATAATTACACCTGGGCAATTGAACACAGTGATAGTTCAGAGATAATCGGTAGTTTTGCCGCGCGAGAAAATGGGCATAAGCTTGACGTAGGCTATCTGGTTTCGAAGAACTGGTGGGGTCACGGGATTATGACGTCGGTTGTACAATCATTCATTGATGCAGCATTTGAACTCGGTAGTGTTGAGCGCATCGGAGCAGTTTGTGATGTAAGCAACACAGCTTCAAAACGGGTAATGGAAAAGGCTGGAATGAGCTATGAGGGTATATTGTTCTCTTGGATGGTGCATCCGAATATTGGAGTCAATGCACGGGATTGTCACAGTTTGAGTATCACACGAGAGCGTTATAATAATGTTATCTAGGACAGGGTCCTTGATAACGAACTGTTAACTTGAAGGTAATTCTGTGAAAGTCATAATAGTTGGAGCAACATCTGGAATCGGGCGAGAGCTAGCAAAGCAAATGTCTATTCGGGGCTATACCATAGGGATTGCAGGACGCCGTACCGAGTTGTTGGAGTCGCTTAAAAAAGAACTATCTGGTAAATGCTTTCTGTCAACAATGGACCTCTCGAATGTTACAGAGTCAGTAGAGAAGTTTAAGCTTTTGCTTTCGGAAATGGGTGGTGTTGACATAGTAGTTATCAATTCTGGAACGGGAAGCGCTGACCCAAGTTTTCCCCTTGCCGGTGAACTCGATACGGTGTCGGTTAATGTAATGGGTTTTACTGCTCTGGCAAATGTTGCATATCACCACTTTACTGAGAGCGGCTGTGGCCATATCGTTGGTACGTCTTCTATTATGGCTCTCAAGGGCGGACCGTATCCATCTTATAATGCTTCAAAATCGTATATTTCTTCATACTTGGAAGGTCTGAACTATAAGTCCCGATTAAAAGGACATAATATTGTGGTTACAGATATAAGGCCGGGTTATGTTCAAACAGCTATGGCAAAAGGAGATGGCATATTTTGGATGGCGCCAGTGGAGAAAGCAGCGGCACAAATCTTTGATGCTATTCGAAAAAAGAAGAGAATCGTATACATAACTAAAAGATGGAGGCTTATTGCAATTGTAATATCTTTGTTGCCATTTGAGTTATATCTAAAAGCAATAAGTTAACAATGCAGTGTAGTCCGACAATTTACGCGGGGTTTGAATTGTGGTGTCGCTGTCGCTCCACTTTACAGCAATTCAAACCCCGCATAAATTGCGGCTAACTGCGGCGTTATATTGTTTGAAGCATGAATTTTGGTGACATAAATCTACATGATGCAACTTTGCACTCTATCAATTTCGACTGGAAAGCAAAGAATATAGTTTTTATTGGAGTTACCTATTGGAACAAACCTTTGGATTTTAAGTTGCGTTATAAATCAATAACTTACTGATAATTAAGCGAAATCAATATTAATAAGAAAAAATCAAAAGTAATTAGTAATCAGTAACTTAGCGTAAATAAGCGAAAGGTGCAAAAACTGAGCACTGTACCTCTAGTGTACCTTTTTTCTTGGGGTAAATTACAAACCAATAATTTCTCTACCCCACACTATACCCCTAATATTTTTTGCTGTAATTTCGTGTAGCTTCGATTCCGAAATAGTAAATAATCATACTTTACTGGTTTTTCGTTCAGCAAATATGCGGCGCAAATCGCCGTAAATTCTCTTTATTGTAAACTTTTGGAAATTATGTTAGTTTATAAATAATTCTATTTGCGGCGTAAATCGCCGCTAAAAAAAGATAATATAAACCATGATAACCGAAAAAGTACAATTAAGAGCTCATTTACCTTATGGATATATAGCAACTAGAAAGTGGCTATTAACTCAAGGCGTTAGCCGTCATTCTCTAGATAATGCGCTTAAAAGCCAAAAGATACAATCTCTTGCCACTGGTGTCTACGCGCGAACAGATGCACCTTTATCTTGGTGGAATATCATCATTTCATTACAAAAAATGTCAGATCAAAATATCGTAGTTGGGGGTATATCTGCAATTGAGCTTCAAGGCTTTGGACATTACTTATCTGGATCTAAACTAAAAACGGTGAATCTTTACTCTAAAAATAAACCCCCTGCATGGTTATGGAGAATTAAGAGTGATGTAATCTTCAAATGGAATGGTACCAACATACTATGGAATAGTGACTTAGATGGTTATACGAAAACACTTACCTTAGGAGAGAATACTCCTGTCACGATATCCTCCCCTGAAAGAGCTATATTCGAGATGCTCATGGGTGTTCCAAAAACATTCAGTTTTGACCATGCAAATGAAATCATGCAAGGTATGACTAGCCTATCACCTAAGAAACTACAGCTTCTACTTGAAACATGTAAAAACATAAAAGTTAAACGACTTTTTCTTTGGTTAGCGGAAAACCATGGTTATGCTTGGTCTAAAAAAATATCAACTGAAGATTTGAAATTAGGCTCTGGAAAACGAGTAATAGCTCAAGATGGCAAGCTAGATAAAAAATACTTAATAACAGTACCAAAGCATCTTTATGGAAAATAACATCTATTACAGGCAAGTAAAATTACTTGTACAACTTCTTCCTCTGGTTGCTGAAGAGCCATGTTTTGCCTTAAAAGGTGGTACAGCGATAAATCTATTTATCCATAATTTACCCAGGCTTTCTGTCGATATTGATCTTGTTTATTTACCTATGCAAGATCGAAGTGAGGCTCTGGAAGGAATCACCTCTGCACTATCAAGAATTAGTAAACGAATAATACAAGCATTGCCAAAAGCAAAAGTGATTGAAGTTTTCAAAGATAAATCTGATGCAATGCGACTGATTGTTTCATATAAAGATACTCAGATAAAAATAGAACTATCTCCTGTTCTCCGCGGCACTGTATATGAGCCTCAAATATTAAGTGTATGTGATGCAGTTGATGAAGAGTTTGGATATGCCGAAATTTCAGTAGTCTCATTAGAAGATTTATATGCCGGTAAGATTTGTGCAGCATTGGATAGGCAGCATCCACGAGATCTATTTGATGTGAAGTTATTATTAGAAAAAGAAGGTATCACAGAAAACCTACGCAAAGCACTCATCGTTTACATTATCAGTCATTCTCGTTCAATTGTAGATTTACTAAATCCTAATGAAAAAAACTTATCTGAGCTTTATGAAGGTGAATTCAAGGATATGGAAGAAGAAAATACCTTATTGAAGGATTTAGAAGAAACACGAAAGACACTCATAAAAATTATAAACCAAGATCTAACTGAAGCTGAAAAACAGTTCTTACTTAGTTTTAAAAACAAACAACCTGATTGGAATAAATTAGAATTGAATGATATTCACAAGCTTCCAGCCGTTAAATGGAAACTGCTCAATCTAAGTAAGATGTCAGAAGATAAGCATCTCGCAGCCTACAAAAAATTAGAAATACACTTAACTAGCTAATTAGCAAATGTGAAAAAACAAACTTTTATTCATCATTTCATATTGTCTATTAAATCGATTAATAGACTTTTGATTACTGAATAAGAGTAAAGGTTTAAATAGACTCGCGTAGTCCTCTTTCTTAGAGTGCCTTCAAATTCACAAATAGTAGACACATATACGCCAAAAAAAACAAATAGGGAATTCTTCTTTAAAGATTTAACTGAGAACAGAACTAGCTATCGTATTTAATATATACATCTGTCATTCATAGTTGTACTAACAAAACTATTAAACAAGTCCTGCTTTAACCATTCTTTCCAAGTCACAACCTGAAAGTAAATGTAAATGATAATGCATGACTTCTTGATGAGCTCTTGCGCCCATATTGGGATCTGGGAAAAATCAATGTGAACGGCGGAGCAATCGCCCTAGGTCATCCAATTGGTGCGTCTGGCACGCGCATTTTAGTCACCTTATTACACGAAATGAAACGTCAAGATTTGAAGAAAGGCTTAGCAACGCTGTGCACCGGTGGTGGAATGGGTGTTGCTTTAACAGTTGAGCGTGATTAGAAGTGATAGTTTTGCATAATTTCTTCAAAAAGTGGGGGGGTGTCTTTTTTAATAATCAGATACCCCTTTGTTTGCATTATTTAGTAACCATCCTTCAAATTGCTTTGCTGCAGGACTCATGGTTTCTTTACAACGAATTAAATAAAAGCCGCTATTGGGTAAACCTTGACTAGAGAAAAAGCACAAAGATCCTTCTTCAATTTCTTTTGCCACCAAAGAATCCCACAGCGCGATACCTTGTCCGTCAATCACCGCTTGTACACGGCTATTTGTGTCGGGAAATTCAAGTTTGGTCTGTCCTTGACGATAATGCCTTCCCGTTAACTGAAACCAATAACGCCAGCTCTGATCACCTGAACTATCGTATAACAGTGGAATTCTTTCTTGCACCGCATCAAAACCTTCTTCTTTGATTTGTTTTGCAATGTGCGTCGATGCGGTGGGAAAGGTTTGAGAGGCATAAATCAGCTTAGCTTTATTCGTCGGTGGGCCGTTATGACTCCAAATGATGGCTAAATCAGTCTCTTTATGATCTAAGTCTTCTGACTTGTTAATCGGCTCGATGCGCAAAGCAATCTCTGGATTATCGTGCATAAAAGCCGTCAAGCGAGGTGATAACCAGCGCGATGAAAAATAAGTATGCATCGCAATCGCAATATTTTGCGAGACGTTGTCTTTAACGCTATTGTGCAATGCCATCAAAGTACGATCTAACTCACCATAAGCTAGTCTGACACTATTCCATAGGGTTTGCCCTGCATCTGTCAACACAATCCCACTACGACGGCGTTCGAATAACTCAACACCTAATTCTGATTCAATTTTTTTAATCTGATAACTCACAGCCCCTTTAGATAAATGACTACGCTTTGCCGCATTTTGAAAACTCATCTCTTCAACAACGGTGTTGAATAAGGGCAGTGCATCGTAACAAGTAAATCGCATAATCAGCCTGAAAATAAATTGGTTTAAGTAATTTGAACTAACAAGTCAAAAAACTGAGTTTGCAACAAGTCAGCTTCGGTTGCAATATGCCTGCTCTTTAAATATTACAAGCTAGGAATCACCATGCAACACGATCTCAAATACACACGATTCGCAGTCAAAGCTTTTTCGGCAACAGGTAAACGCCCCAGAGAACTAGATCGAACGATGGCACCACACCCTTTGAGTTTTCAAGAACTCCCTTTTGATCCTGAATACACCTTGTACAACAGTCGTTTAACACCACAGTCGTTAAATAATATTACGGATGATGAAATGTACTGGGCTGTGAGAACAGGCGTTATTTTGCGTCATACAGGCGAGTTGCCTATTGAGATTTCAGGCCCTGATGCAGAAACCTTATTAAATCGCGTATTCACTCGCGATGTTAGCAAAGTCAAACCGGGTCGTTGCAGCTATCAAATTGCTTGTTACCATGATGGTGGCATGATTACAGACGGTGTTTTATTACGCTTATCCAAAGACCGTTTCTGGATGGCGCAAGCGGATGGTGATTTATTCTCATGGTATAAAGCGCATGCCAAAGGTCTAGACGTAACAGTACGTGATCCCAATGTTTGGGTTAGCCAAATTCAAGGCCCTAAATCACTCGACGTATTACGTGCCGCAATAGATGGAGGTGATGAAAAC
This sequence comes from Candidatus Poriferihabitaceae bacterium, assembly GCA_965237995.1. GTDB lineage: Bacteria > Pseudomonadota > Gammaproteobacteria > Arenicellales > Poriferihabitantaceae > JAAELZ01. Next base: position 847,093 of record CBDEGO010000003.1, on the reverse strand, counting down.
TATCCTGCTTCATTTAATTATTTTGATTACTCAGAAGTCAATATGGTGGGACAAAAAGTAGTGATTAGTCGCTCTGGCTTCACCAATGAATTAGGGTGGGAAATCTATATCCCGCCTGAGACCAACCACAAAGTTCTAGGTGATCATTTGATGAAGGTGGGCGAGCCTTTTGGTATGTTACTGACCGCCACACCTGTCTTTAGAGCGAGACGTATCGAAGCAGGATTACTTAATGCAGGTAGCGACTTTGATGAAACGACTACCCCTTACGATGCAGGTTTGGGCGCGTTTGTTGATCTTAACAAAGATGACTTTGTAGGTCGCGACACATTGCTAAACGCCAACAAAGAAAGCCGCACATGGGGCATGCAAGTAGAAGATGGTATTGCCGTATTGGGTCGAGCGATTTCGATAAATAATGAAATCGTCGGTCATGTATGTTCAAGCACTTGGTCGCCCTTTTTAAAGTGCGGTATCGCAATCGTGCGCATGGATTCTGCTGATCATGGTCCAGAAACCAAAGTGAGTGTTGAAGGCATTGATGACAAGCAGTACTCAGCAACAATCTGCACTTTACCTATGTATGATGAAAATCGCGAAATTCCACGTGGCATACTTGTTGATATTCCTGAATATACTACTACAGAATAGGGTCAATAGTTATTAGTAGAGCCTTAAATTATGGGATTTACCCGAGACTTTTGTGATAGTCATGTGGTAATAAATTGTTGTGAAATTATTTTTCAGGTTTTGGTGAAGTTATGGTTGAAGATGAGGTTTGTGGTCATATGACGGTTTGATAGATAGTCATTGACTATCATCATTTATTTCAGGTACTTGATCGATAAATGCCGATAAAACAGGGTTGGTATTATCTCTCCGCCAGACTGCTGCTGTTCTACTTAACTTCGGTACGTCACTTATGGGTACTACTGATAAACCATAACGTGGAGCATTTACAATACATTCAGGATAAATTAATACTCCCAGACCAGATAATACCAGCATGAGTAATTCATCACGTAGATAAGCACGTTGTGATACTTTTGGTACAAATCCTCGCTGAATACATAAGTTGATAATAGGGTCAGTGTAGTGCTGCCAGCGTATATCACCTGTGATAAAAGACTCATCTGCGAGTTCTATTAATTCAATGCTTTCTCTATTTGCCAGTCTATGTGAACGCGGTATTACAGCTACCAATCCTTCTACACTGACTAACCTTTTTTGGAACTGAGGGGGGATTTCTACATCAAGTATAAATCCCACATCGACTTTTTTCTCATGCAGCATTTCTAATTGTTCCATCGTTCGAGCAAAAGACACACTGACTTGAATATGTGGGTTAATGGCGCGGTAGTTATTTAGAACCTCGGGTAGTACTCCAAGAATAGCGAAATCCACATATGTAATATTGATTGTGCCACCACGGCCTGACGCGACATCTTGTGTGGCTCGTATTGCCATATCAACATCGTCGAGGAGGTGTACTGTGCGTGCATAAAGTTCGTTTCCTGCTTCAGTTAATTTAACTATACGCGTTGTTCGGTTAAACAAACTTGTTCCTAAAATAGCTTCTAAGTCTTTTACTGTATTGCTAAGTGCTGGTTGGGATGTATGAAGCAGTTCAGCACTTTTGCGGAAGCTGGTTTGCTCTGCAACTGTGCGAAAAACGACTAATTGGCGAATGGTTGGGCGCATATATTGATACTATTATTAGTATTAATCCATCATAAATTAATAATTGTGTGTTAACAAGCTCTCAATATAAGCTATCTGTTCTCGACGTCATAACAGTTAAGAGCGTTTATTGGCTAATAAGTTCTTAGCGAAAACTGTTGGCTAAAAACGTTAACTCTACTTACCGAATTACCGTCGAATGTTTGAGACATTTTAACAATGACAACAAGTGAGGATTAATATGAACCATTTAAATGTAAAAAAGAAACTAAAGACTATTCTTTTATCTATCGTATCGATAGCTGCATTCGCTACAGGCAGTGCATCCTTGTCAGCTGCTGAGTTAGAACCTAAAGAATTTAAGGTACTTGGCACTTGGAATAGCCTAACTCAGTACAAAAACCATGAAGAGCCTTTTTGGACTAAGACATTGCCGAATGCCACAGATGGAAAGGTGAGCGGTCAAATTATTTCAATATCTGTTATGGGCTTAAAAGGTTATGAAACCCTTAATCTACTTAAGAATGGTGTGTTTGATGTAGGCAATATGGTGGTTGCTTATGTAACGCAAAGCGTGCCCGAAATGGAAGGTATTGATCTTGCAGGTGTTGCTACGGATATGGCCGCTTCACGACGTAATGTGGATGCATACCGCGATACTATCAATCAATATCTAGCTGAAGAAAATTTACAAATGTTAGCGGTTTATCCTTTCGGAAGGCAATATGTTTTCTGTCGTGATCCGTTCAAAAGTCTCAATGATTTAAAAGGACGTAAAATTCGCACCTCTAGCGCCACGCATGCTGATTTTCTCTCTGGTGTAGGAGCAGTCAATGTCACCATTCCTTTTGGTGAAGTGATCCCTGCTATTCAAAAAGGTGTGGTTGATTGTGCAGTTACTGGTGCTTTACCTGCATACGATGCTAAATGGGCTGAAGTTATTTCTCATATGTATAACATGCCATTAAATATGGGGTTAGCTGCTATGTACACGAACAAGGCTAACTGGGATAAGCTCGACGCGAGTTCGCGAACCTTTTTAAATAAACAAATCTCCAATTGGGAAGATGCAACATGGAAAGGTTTGGGAGAAGAAGATGCTGAAGGTGTGGCTTGCTTAATCGGTGATAAATCAAACTGTTCGAAAAAAGCCTACGAAATGACTCTAGTGAAGATGACCGATACGGACCTTAAGCAGCGTGATCAAATTCTACAAAATAATGTTTTTCCACAATGGTTAAAACGTTGTGGTGATAGTTGTAAAGCAGTCTGGAATGATACGATCGGTAAAGTTTCAACTGTGTCTATTAAGTAATAATTTTATCTTTTTTAACTGATTAATTTTGATTCAAAGAAGCTAGCGCGTGTAAAGAGCCGCGCTAGCTTTGATTCTAAAGAATTTTCCTGGTTATAAGTCTATGTTGCAAAAAGTACAGAGCACAATTGATCGAATTTCACAAATTGCTGTATGGGTTGGTGGTAGTGCCTTACTGATTGCAGCTTTTGGTGTAAGCATCGATGTCATTTTACGAAAACTGTTTGGCATCACTCTGGCAGGATCAGATGAATTGTCCGGTTATATTCTAGCTATTTCAACTACTTGGGCCTTTGCATTGGTCTTGCGTAAAAAAGGGAATGTACGTATTGATGTTTTATATCGATTGATGCCTGAAAAGATCCGGTTATTTCTCGATGTTCTTAGCTTTCTGGCTCTTGGTGGACTCTTTTTTATCATGACACGGTCTGCATTTATTCTTGCTTGGAATACCACTCGCGATGGAGCAATTTCGGTGACTCCTCTGCAAACACCGTTGGCGGTTCCACAAATATTATGGGTGATGGGTTTTGCCATTACATTAGTCATGTGGTTAGTGATTTTTTGTCGCACGATCAACAGTTTATGTAAAAAAGATTGGCGCACTACATTTGATTTGATCGGTTCTGATAGTGTTGAAGAAACTATTGATAACGAATTGGGAAAAGGAGAGCTGGGGAAAAATAGTTTGCCAAATATAATAAAGTCCGAGGTGGAAAAATGAAATTAGTCGTCACATTTGTATTACTGCTTGGCTTAATTTTATTAACTATCCCAGTTGCGGCCTCTCTGGGTATTTTGGGACTAACGTTAGATCAAATATATTCTATTATGCCACTGCACAAAGCCATGGGTGATTTGTTATGGCAAAATAGTATTGAATTTTTACTCGTAGCTGTGCCCATGTTTATCCTTCTGGGTGAAATTATGCTACGAGCAGATATTGCTGAAAAAATGTATGAAGCCATTGCTCAGTGGTTATCTTGGCTACCGGGTGGTGTGATGCATTCCAATATTGGATCGAGTGCATTATTTGCGGCTACATCGGGTTCGTCTGTTGCTACTGCGGCAACTGTGGGTACCGTTGCCTTACCTCAAATTCAGAAGCGTAAATATAATGCGCCTTTATTTTTAGGGTCACTAGCTGCTGGTGGCACTCTTGGTATTCTTATACCGCCATCAATCGGCATGATTATCTACGGATTGCTCACTAATACATCGGTACCCAAGTTATATTTAGCGGGTTTGATACCAGGTCTTATCTTAGCTGGACTTTACAGTAGTATCATAATTGTTTTGTGTTTACTGCGCCGAGACTGGGGTGGTGAAACTATCAAAACGAGTTGGTCAAAACGCTTTCGTGTATTACCTGATCTGCTTCATCCACTATTTATTTTTGCCGTTGTTATTGGGTCTATTTATGCGGGTTGGGCCACTCCTACTGAATCTGCATCATTAGGGGTGGTAGCTGCTATTGTCTTAGCAGGTTTTAAGGGAAAGTTGAATTTGAGGATGTTGGGTGAAGCATTTGAAGGTACATTAAAAACTACAGCAATGATTATGCTGATAATTCTTGCAGCTGCATTTTTGAATTTTGTACTTGCTGTAATTGGTCTTGCCAGTGCTTTTCAATCATTTATTAGTGGATTAAATCTGGATCCTTTAACAGTGTTACTGATTATTGTTGCTTTATATTTAGTGCTCGGGTGTTTTATGGAGACGCTGTCGCTATTGATAACCACTACGCCTATTGTTGTGCCTGTTGTTATTTCCTTAGGATATGACCCTGTTTGGTTTGGGGTATTAATGATGCTGTTGCTTGAAACCGCGTTGATCACTCCTCCTATTGGTTTAAATTTGTATGTAGTGCAGAGCATACGCAAGGGTGGTTCTATTAATGAAGTGATTATTGGTGCAGTGCCATTTATTGTAGCCATGTTTTTAATGATTGCTTTAGTTATCGCTTTTCCGAATATTGCTTTGTTTTTACCTAACTCTTTTTAGATGCATTGTTATAACAGAGTCATTTCACTCAATAGACATAAGATAAAAAAATAATGCGTCAACGATCATACATTACTACCAGCCATTGGGGTGCATTTCGAGTCAAGACCGAGGGTGACCGCATTGTTGGTGTTGAGCCGTTTGAAGAAGACCCTAATCCTTCATCAATTTCTCAGTGGTTGCCGGAGGCTATTCATCATCGAAGTAGAGTAGCTAAACCTAGCTTTCGACGTGGCTGGCTGAAAGGTCATGGTGCGAATCGGTCTCAACAAAAGCGTGGGGCGGAGGATTTTGTTGAGCTACCATGGGATGAGGCATTGGATATTGTTGCTGAAGAACTTAAGAGAGTAAGGCAAGTCCATGGGAATAATTCCATTTTTGGTGGCTCCTATGGGTGGGCGAGTGCTGGGCGTTTCCATCATGCATTAAGCCAAGTACATCGTTTTTTGAATGCTATTGGTGGTTATGTGTCATCGGTAGGGAGCTACAGCACGGCGGCTGCACAGGCCATTATCCCCCATGTATTGGGGGATAATTTTTTAAAATTGACACGAGGTTATTACACTAGCTGGGAAACGATTGCTAAACATACAGAGACTCTTGTGATGTTTGGTGGTATTAACCCAAAAAATTCCCAAGTCAGTATGGGGGGGATAACTCGTCACGAAACGGCAGGTTGGTGTAAGGAATTCGTTGACAGAGGTATTCAGCTGGTTAATGTTAGCCCTCAACGTACGGATGCTCCTTCGGGCTCACAGTGGTTAGCTGTTGTACCAGGAAGTGATACGGCGATGATGTTAGCGTTGGCCTATGTATTAGAGACTGAAAATCTGATTGATCGTGATTTTCTTGAACGTTGTACTGTAGGGTATGAGACGTTTCGGCGCTACGTTTTAGGTAAGGTCGATGATAAGCCGAAAACCCCTGAATGGGCTGAGTCTATTTGTGAAATTGATGCTGACAAAATTCGAGAACTGGCTCGGCAGATGGCTTCTAGCCGAACATTTATTACGGTAGCTTGGTCGTTACAACGTGGTCAAAATGGTGAACATTCCTATTGGATGGCAACTGTATTGGCTTCAATGTTAGGCCAAATTGGTTTACCTGGCGGTGGAATTGGCTATGGCTACGGTGCAATCGGTGCGGTAGGTGTGCCGGTAAAACGACTCGATGGTATGACGCTTCCTCAGGGGGAAAACGCTGTCAGTGACTTTATTCCTGTTGCACGTATTGCCGATATGTTGCTTAACCCTCATGCAGCTTACGACTACAATGGACAACATCGAGAATACCCTGATATTCGTTTGGTGTATTGGTGTGGTGGAAACCCTTTTCATCATCACCAAGATTTACATCGCTTAAATACAGCTTGGCAACAGCCCGAAACTATTATAGTTCATGAACCTTGGTGGACGGCGACAGCAAAGCGCTCGGATATCGTATTACCTGCAACGACCTCCTACGAACGCACCGATATTGGTCGCTCACCTCAAGATGACTTTTTATTCCATATGCCAAAAATGATTCCACCTGTCGGTGAATCACGTGATGATTACGATATTTTTGCTGGCCTTGCTATGAGGCTTGACGTGGAAAATACATTTACCGAAGGACGAAATACTGAGGAGTGGCTTCGACATTTATATAAAAAATTTCAAAGTAGTTCAAAAGACGTTGGAGTAGAAATACCTAGCTATGATGACCTTTGTTCTCGTGGTTGGGTGGAATTGCCGATTAGTGGAACAGATCATGCGATTACGCCCTTTGCTGAGTTTCGTTTAAATCCAACAGCACACCCTTTAAAAACACCTTCAGGGCGTATTGAAATTTTCTCTGAGACGATAGCGAATTTTGATTATGAAGAAGAAGCTGGTCATCCCCTATGGCGTGAACCTGATGAGTGGTTGGGTAATGTGGATGCATACCCATTACATTTAGTGTCTCCACAACCTGAAGATAAACTACATAGTCAGATGGGATGCGCTATTCAAGATATTGATGGTAAGCGCCCTGTAAAAATTGAAATTAATGATGAAGATGCTTTGGCTCGCAATATCGCAGACGGAGATATTGTTAACGTTTATAACGATCGTGGTAGTTGCTTTGCACGTGCTAGCGTGAATAACGATATTCGTTGCGGTGTGGTTGCCTTACCTACAGGGGCATGGTTTTCACCTGATGAAAATAATATCGATCAATTTGGAAATCCCAATGTACTTACTTTGGATATAGGAACTTCTCGGATCGGACAGGGAAGTAGCGCACATACCACGTTGGTTGAAATAAGCCTATTGGATAAAAAACCTGTAGATAACAAATTCTATCAATAAATTTTTGCGAAAAATGGATACGAAGAGAAAATTAACCATGAAGTTTAATGCTGTTTTATATAAAGCCGATGATCGTATAGCTACGATCACTTTAATTCGCCCAGAAAAATTTAATGCTATTAATGAAACGATGCTGGATGATCTTGTACCAGAATGTCTTTGGTTTAAAAATCGAGCTGAAAAGGTAAGCTTTAAGCAGACTATTAAAAAACTCGATTCGAGTAATCCTATACTAGGGAGAAAAAAATAATGTATTCAGTGGAGTTGACAGAATCTTATTTTCCCTCTCAAGTAGATGATGACGTCCGGGAAGTGACAATTGGTGGTTTATTACGAGAAACTGCGACTAAGTACCCGCATGATATTGGACTGGTTGAAATAGAAAATGATGGGAGTAAGGGAAGACAATGGACATATAATGAATTACTTAATGAAAGTGTAACTTTAGCAAAAGCACTCGTATCAAGATTCAAGCCTGGAGAGCATGTCACAGTGTGGTCTCCCAATACACCAGAATGGATTCTGATGGAATATGCCTGTGCACTTTCTGGTATTGTCTTGGTAACAGCAAACCCTTCTTTTCAAGAAAAAGAGCTGCGCAATGTTATTGAACAATCTCAATCCGTCGCTCTATTTTTAGTGTCAGAATTTCGTGGAAACCCAATGGCGGAAATTGGTATGCGCGCTTGTGAAGGCATCTCTTACCTTCGTGAAATTACGGATATGGAAGATATCGTTGCCATGCAACAAGGCAACAATTGTGGGGTTGAATTGCCTAATGTTCAAGCGGGCGATGCAACGATGATTCAATACACTTCAGGCACGACTGGTTTCCCCAAAGGAGCTGTATTGACACATCGAGGATTAGTCAATAACGCCCGCTTTTATGCTAAACGGCTACAAACACACCAGAAAACGGTTTGGGCTAACATCATGCCACTGTTTCATACTAGTGGGTGCGGGATGGTAACCCTAGGTTGTTTACAAGCCGGTTGCAAAATGTTGATTATTAAACAATTCGAACCAGAGTTAGTCAGTAAAGTTATTGAGCGCGAAAAAGTGACTACAATTTTGGGTGTGCCTACGATGTTAGTGATGTTACTCGAATCATTGGCTAAGCACCCATGTGATATATCATCGATGGAAATGATTTCTTCTGGTGGTGCGATGGTTGCTCCCGAATTAGTTCGTAGCTTACAAACCGCCTTTGACTGTGGATTTGGTACGTTGTATGGACAAACGGAAACCTCACCGGTTATCACACAACATTTTTCCGACGATAGCCTTGCTGATATTTGCAATACTATTGGCCAGCCCTTGCCTCAAACTCAAGTAAGCGTTCGAAGTGTTGAGGATAACACTGTTGTTCCCTTGGATACGGTAGGTGAAATATGTGTAAAGGCTTACTGCAATATGATCGGCTATTACAATAATTCTGAGGCGACGCGCGAAACCTATGATTCTGAAGGTTGGCTGCACACGGGAGACCTCGGTACCATGGATTTACGGGGTTATGTACGTATAACTGGTCGAGTGAAAGACATGATTATTCGCGGTGGCGAAAATATGTTTCCAGCAGAGATAGAAAATGTTTTGCTGGAACATCAGCAAATTATGGAGGTTGCCGTGATTGGTATTCCTGATAAAAAGTGGGGTGAAGTGATTGCTGCCTTTATTCGATCAGATAGACAGATAAAACTAGATAAAAACGATCTGCACGAACATTGTCGTAAACTATTGTCACCACAAAAAACACCGAATATTTGGGTACAGTTAGAGTCTTTTCCAATAACTGGCTCAGGGAAAATTCAAAAGTTTAAATTACGCGATCACTATTTAGCTGGTAAGTACGAGAATTTGTAGGCAGAGTCAAAACTAAAACCTAGTTACGATTATTTTTCGGAATATTTTTTATAGCTAAAATGTGATCACAAATACAAATTAAGAACCATAGGATAACTCGATGAAAACAACACAACATTACATAAACGGCGCATGGGTTGACTCTAAGGGCGGCAAACCCTTTGATGTGATAGACCCTTCGACAGAAGAAACAGTCGCAACAATTACCTTAGGATCAGTAGAAGACACTAATGATGCAGTCGCTGCTGCTAAAGCAGCTTTTGACGGCTGGAGCAATACTTCAAAAGAAAAGCGTGTTGAGCTATTGACAGCTTTATTAGAAAAATACCAAGTGCGCAATGACGAAATGGGGAAAGCCATTTCGACTGAAATGGGTGCGCCAATTGATATGTCGCTAACGTCGCAAGCTGGTTCAGGTATTGGGCATTTGAAAACAGCGATTCGTGAATTGAAAAACTTCGAGTTTGAGCGTGGTTTAAATGATCGTTCGCCGAATGATCGTATCCACTACGAACCAATTGGCGTCTGTGCCTTGATCACCCCTTGGAATTGGCCGATGAATCAGGTCATTTTAAAAGTAGCTTTCTCATTGGCAGCGGGTTGTACTTGTGTACTTAAACCGTCAGAAATCGCACCGTTATCCTCTATTTTATTGGCTGAAATGATTGATGAAGTAGGTTTCCCTGCGGGTGTATTCAATATGGTCAATGGTGATGGAGTTGGCGTTGGTTCTACTTTATCATCGCACCCTGATATCGATATGGTTTCATTCACGGGTTCAACCCGCGCAGGTACGTTAATCAGTAAAGCAGCAGCAGATACCATTAAACGTGTGAGTTTGGAGCTTGGAGGAAAAGGAGCAAATATCATCTTCGCCGATGCGGATGAAAAAGCTGTAACACGTGGTGTACGCCAATGTTTCAATAACACTGGACAATCATGTAATGCACCTACCCGTATGATTGTAGAACGCAGTATTTACGATCAGGCTGTGCAAACTGCAACAGAGACAGCGCAAAAAACTGCTGTTGGCTTAGCGAGTGAAGAGGGTCGCCATATCGGCCCAGCAGTGTGTGAAATGCAATTCAATAAAATACAAGAGTTGATTCAAGTAGGTATTGATGAGGGCGCTAAACTTGTAGCAGGCGGCACAGGTAAACCAGAAGGTTTTGAGAAAGGCTACTTTGTTAAACCCACCGTCTTTGCTGATGTAAATAATCAAATGCGAATCGCGCAAGAAGAAGTCTTTGGTCCAGTATTAACTATTATTCCGTTTGATACAGAAGAAGAAGCTATCGAAATCGCAAACGATACACCGTACGGTTTAACCAATTATCTTCAAACAACGGATAAAGAAAAAGCGCGCCGTGTAGCTAGAAAATTACGCTCTGGCATGGTAGAAATGAATGGCCAGTTCAGAAGCTCAGGTTCACCTTTCGGCGGTTACAAACAATCAGGCAATGGTCGTGAAGGCGGTGTTTGGGGTTTAGAAGATTTTCTTGAAGTCAAAGCTATTGGCGGTTGGGACGCATAAAAATGTCGAGAGTTCTACTGGAAAAAGACGGTCGTATAGCGCGTATCATTTTAAATCGCCCAGAGGTGATGAATGCAATTGACGATGATTTGCCTGTAGAACTCGCCGCCGCGGTGGCTCAAGCAGATGCTGATCCAAACATTCATGTGATGGTGTTGTCTGGTGCAGGCAAAGCGTTTTGTGCGGGCTATGATCTGGCCCATTACGCAGAAGGCAACAGTGATAATAAAGTGGTGCAAGACATGCCTTGGGATCCTATTCAGGATTACCAATTCATGTGGCGCAACACCCAACATTTTATGTCTCTATTTCGTGCAAGCAAACCCGTTATTTGTAAAGTACATGGTTTTGCCATAGCTGGTGGTAGTGATATTGCACTTTGCTCAGACATTACATTTATGGCGGATGATGCGCAAATTGGTTATATGCCTTCACGCGTTTGGGGCACACCGACCACGGCTATGTGGGTGTATCGTCTCGGTTTGGAAAAAGCCAAGCGCATGATGTTCACTGGTGACAAAGTTACTGGAAAAGAAGCAGAAGCAATGGGATTGGTCTTAAAATCTGTTCCGCTAGATGAGCTAGATAATGAAGTCGAAACCATGGCACAACGCATGGCCACCGTACCCATCAATCAACTGGCTATGCAGAAAATGGTGATTAATTCCGCCGTTGAAGCGCAAATTAATCACACCCAACGTCTCGCCACTGTTTTTGATGGAATCTCTCGACACAGCCCTGAAGGCTTAAACTTTAAAACACGCTCAGAACAAGTCGGTTGGAAACAAGCAGTACAAGAGCGCGATCAAGGCTTGTACGATTGGACGAATAACAATCCAATAGAAGAGTAATAGACTTTCTGATGATTTTTAATGCTTTGGTAGGTTAAAAAGACACCCCCCCACCTTTTAACACTTTTTTCGAATTAAAAAGAAAAATGTCCAAAAAGGTGGGGGGGGGGTCTTTTTATTGAATTTATACTGCGTTTAAACGCTTATTTTCTGTTCTAAAACGCGCAAGCGACTTTGAAAGTCATACCTATGTACATAACAACCATGTAAATGTCTGCGACCCGTATTTGGGTTGAATTCAGCACGTCCATGCATCACCCGACGATTATCAAAAACCGCCATTTCACCTGCTTTAAGATTTAAGGATATCTTGTATTTTTCACCTTTTAAACGACGCATTAATTCTCGATAGGCGAGATAAAAGTCATGCATGATGTCTTCGGGCATATCAAATACATTCGCCAAGTGATCGTTGTATTTGATTTCGATAATATTGCTGAAACTAGCTATCGACAATAACCGTGTGAAGCACCGGATGGATTAAGTTTTCTATCAATAGCCGTGAACTTGAATTTTTAGACACCCCAGGTCATGCACGGCATCATTTCTGCATTTACGACAAACTGAGTGATGGTATTTTTTCGGGAGGTACTTTTGGTTTATCTTATCCACAATTAACAACAAAAACGGGACGCTTCATATTTGCTACGACTTCGCCTGTCCAATTCGATCCTGATGCTTTATTAAATAGTATCGATAAAATATTAGAAAGAATTCCGAAAAGATTTATCTGACACACTTTAGCGAAATAGTCCCTACTGAAGAAATTATCATTCAATTAAAAAACAGCGTTAAAGAATTTAGAAAAATTGCATTAACACTCGTAGATATCCCAGACAATAGAACTGAAGTGTTAAACAAAAAGATACAAAGCTATCTACTTCAACAACTTTCTATTATGGGATGCAATCAAGAAATATTGTATCAACAAGAAGTGATTGAGCTAGACAGCGAATTAAATGCGCAAGGCTTAGATTTCTGGTTGAAAAAGAACCACGATAGGAATCAGTAATAAATTCACAGTCTCTTTTATTCAATTGCCACAAGAAATATCAATTATGAATATAACTACAGTTTAATGATGTAAGTTATGGACAAATTACGGAGAATCCACAAAAAAGTCCCGTAACGAAAAACGCTACAAGCCTTATGTGTCTGACTCCTCGTGATGGTTTAAGCTATTATCGTATCAAGGTAGTTTTATAAAAAACTTTCTTCAAATATATGAGTCATCAAACGATCCAAAGAATCCTTCACAACCCAAGGTATGCACTAATTAGAACAATAAATTCTCGTGGAATATTTATAAAATGGATTGTGTATAAATGCTAAGGAAATGGCTATTTAATGGTAAAGGACTTGCCCAAAAGGGATCAATGAAAGGGTTTGTGCAAAAACAGAAGATGATATTAACGCAAGTATATTTCAGTAATATTAGGTCTAAAGTGACCTAGTTCTTGTGAGACTATTTCAAGTGAATATTCCCTAGTAAAGCCTTGTGATCTGAGCTCATCTATACGTTCTTGGGCGTATGAATGACGCAATCCATGTGCTCCATTGCTCCAACCAAGGGTATTTTGACTCGATCGTGAAAATGATTGACTCCAATTTCGTCCTGCTTGAATATTATAATGTTGTTGATACGAAATATTCCGATCTATGACTTCTATTGGATGTTCCAGCCTTCGATCTTCAAGTTGTTGTGCTAGTTTATCTGGAATAATGACTTCCCTGACCAATCCACCTTTGCCAATGACGCTATAACATTGTCCTGTTCTACCCATAAACTTTTCAGTGAGAGATTCTTTATTTCTTCGCATATCTGCTGGTCTTTCTTTTATAGGAAGCAAAGTGATCAATTCTTTTGCTCTTAATCCTGCAGAATAAGCTATTTCTGTGGAGAGTGAGTTTTGCTCCCTCTGATTACTTGCAATGGCGTGAGTTTGTTCCAAAGTATAAGCTCTGGAATTAAGGATCTGCTCATGTTCTGATTTAATTACTCTAAGGGTTTCGCTTTCTGACAATATGTTGGTGACATGACGAAACATTGACTGGATTGCCTGACGTTCAATATCTAGGCTTTTTTGTCCGACTTCTTCGGCTCTTTGTTCCAAGTATGAGATTGCCCTATCATGATCAAGGTCTCGAAGGTGCTGTCCTTGATTGACCATGGCTGTTGCAACATTTTTCAGTGCCTGCTCATAATTTCTGACTGTGCCAACACTTTTTATATGAACACCCTGCAATTCTCGCATAATACTACCCGCCATTTTGGTAGCTTGTTTTTTACTGTTTGTGAATCGGGGCATGATGATTCAACCAACGGCTGATTGTTGATAATACTACCTGTATACCTTTTTGATTCAGGTAGTCTTGTAGTTGCTCCAGCGTTGCACCATTACTTCTTAAATTAATAAGTTCGTATTTCCACTTATCTAACTGAGATACACCAAAGCGCTTTTTCTTTTTAAGCTCGCTATTTCTTATTAATTTCATAAGAGTGTCATCAAGACTGAAATATTTTTTATTCACGTCACTACTCCGATTTACTGTTTCAAAAGATTTGATATTGATCGTAAGAACAATAGCAATTTAGTCATCGCTACACGGTTTCCCGAATTCGCCCCTTTTGTCATTTAACGTATGACAGGCTGGACTGATCACCCCTATTTAACGGCTTCTTTTGTATAAGTGAATCAACTCATTTTCTGCAGGTTTGGTTTCTCCTTTTAGTTACGCTGCAAAAGTAGTTAATAGAAATGCTTAATGACTCATGTTTCGCCATTAAGCATTGATGTGAATGTAATGAATAAGCAATAGCCTAAGCTTTGCTTTAAACGGATAGTTAAAGAATATGCGGATGCATTTAGGGTAAAAAATAATATCTAAGATATTAAAATATGCTCATCAACTAAATGTTGATACCTAATCTAAAGAACGTAGGAGATAAGGATTTTAGGTCCGTTGAGAATGCAACGATACATATAACTGATTCAACATTAACACCCTTAAACTGTTTGCGTCAAGATTGCGCCAAACATTTGCGTGAAACAGGTAAAACGTTGTTACAGCAGCCTCCGCTATGTCATGCGATGCATGTACATAGCGGAGACGCGGCGCATAACATTGATAAAAATTGACATCAATTGGGTAATAAATATTAAAACTATTTTTGCAGATACTTTCTAATTTGCAGATTGAGTTGGTCTTCATGGTACTTATTTGATCTCTCAACTGCTAAATCGTTTTGATGTTTTTGTTCTCTACTTGATTTGATCTGTATGGCTTTAGCTGGAATAAAACCGCCTGATTTATAACTTTTAAGTAATGTACGAAAATAGCCGACTGGGTTTGTTATATTTTCTATCTGCCCAGAAAGCTCATCCAACAACAATTGAACAGCATCATGATCATCATCTTCATTCAGCAAATTAAGAATAGAGTTTCGATGCTCATCATTTAACTTTGGAGACCAAATATATTTATCGCTATTGGTAGTTGTATTTTTAGTTACTTGTTTATTTAGTTTTAAGTGTTTACTTAGTAGAGGCGGGTTTAACGGCGACGGTTTTTCCGCTAACGGATTATCCGTTAGCGGGTTTTCAGACTTCGGTATAATTTTGGTGCTGGTGTCACTTGATAATGGAGACTCATAGACAGTATATTTAGGCGAAGAAAAGTGCCCCTTTCCACTTCTATGTTCAGATTTAACAATGTAACCAAACTTTATAAGTTCATTAAAAATTCTGCGTACCTTGTCTCTTCCTGCCGAACTATTTTTTACAAAATAACTAATATGAAAAATCCAATTATTTGGTTTTGCTAACATACATGCTAGTAAACCCCTAGCTTCAAAACTTAACTCGGAATTCTCTAGAAGGTGCCGATTTAGAATGACAAAATTATCTGTCTTGTTGATTCTATAAATTGTTTTATTCACAGCCATTTTATTCTTAAACCTCTCCTTCAATCATTTTGGCTATCTCTTCTGTTTTGAAGTAAACACGCCTGCCAATTTTTAGTTTTGTAGCATTGATTGCAATTGATATATCAGATTGTGTATTCAATGAAACTCGAAGTCCTTGAGGAGATCGATCAAGCGTTTTAGCTAATGCCTCTATTGACATTAAAGGACCATATTTATTTTGGAGATAATTAAGCACAGAATTCATTTTTTCATCCTTAAACTATTATTAAATGGATTTACCGTCTGTTCTCAAAACCATGACAGGTAAAATTAATTTTATTTCTAATGGATTCATTTAATGAGTGAATCAACTCAGAACTACATTTTTATCCCTATAATTTTTATAGACAGGGAGTATTTGAATTTTCGATATAATTTTTTGAATACGAAAAGTTGTCGTAGGACGTATGTAGATAATGAGCGAACAGCTAAGACTGATGCTTTCTAAGTTAATTTATTTCTATCGAGAAAGTTTGCAAAAACAAGCAGAGCTGCACTTTCTAAGTGATTAAAAAGTAGAGATGACGAAGTAATTTGGGTGGGAAATTAATACAAAAATATGCATTCACCAGTTATAACTGATGATATTAAGCAATTAGAAATTGCTTACGTTGTGAAGGTAAAAGGTGCTCATCAATAAAATTTTATTGATCCTCTTAGAAGGAGCGTAGGTAAGAGGTAAATAAACGCAATCAGAATACAAAGTTGCGTAACTAGAAATAATATAGCATTTGTACTTTCTTTAAATCAACATGTTGTTCAAATTTTACTCAAAATAAAAAACCTATTCTTAAATATCTGCAATCTTATCTGAAAGATTATCAGTTCTAAGATGAGTATATCTTTTTAACATTTGCATAGATTTATGACCTGTAATTGATGCTACTTCCAGATCTGATAACCCCGCCTCAACAAAACGACTGGTTGCTTCATGACGTAAATCATGAAACCTGAGACCATCAATATCTGCTCTTTTAACTGAATCATACCAAGCTGATTTAGTATCATAGGGTTTTCTCATTCCATTTCTTCCAGGCTCACCAAAAAATATAAATTTTGTATCCTCTGGTCGAATGGGATTATTCATAGCATCTTGAATGACATCAACTGCTTTATTAGTTAAAGGAACAGTCCTGGAGTCACCATTTTTGGTGTCTGCTAAATAGATACTCTTCTTTGATAGGTTAATTTGCTCTCTAGTGAGATTTATTAACTCACTATGTCGCATTGCTGTATAAATTGCCAATTTTACAACCCAAGCTACCATAGGGTTTGAATGTGACTCACAGGCTTCAAGTAACCGTTCTTCTTCATTACCAACTAAACGTCTATCTCTTCCTTTTGCTGGCTTTGGTTTGCGTATATTTGATACTGGATTTACTACCAATCCCATACCCCACTCTTTGATTGCGATAGTGTACACATGACTCAATAAAGCTAACTCCAATCGAACAGAGCTTGCACTCATGCCTTCAGACAATCTCATATCTCTGTATTGAGCGACATTTGCAGCACTTAAAGAAGCTAGACTGTATTTACCAAGATGTTTCCTTACTATTTTCTCACGTCTAATCTCAGGTTTCTGTGAAGAAGGTTTTTTCGTTGGGGTAATTTCTTTGAGGTAACGATCTAATGCTTTAGCAATAGTTGTTTTTTCTGAATGGCTTTTAGCAATGTAAACGCCACGGATTATTTCATCTTCTGTTGTTCTTGCCCAATCAGTAGCATCTCTTTTAATACGAAATGTTTTAGTAACTATTGGGTTTCCTGTAATGCGAATTATTGCTTTCCAAGAACCTGAATTGGTCTTAACGATAGTAGCCATAAACGTACCTTGCATCTGAGCAGTGTACCTACAGTGTACCTTTTTAGATTATTTATTTCTATAGAGACTGCGTGGATTCACGTAAGTCATTGATTCTTATGGTGCCCAGGGCCGGAATCGAACCGGCACGGTGTTGCCACCGAGGGATTTTAAGTTAGTGTTTAATGAAGTCTCTCATGCTGAGATACCTCACACCGAAGAATGGGGTCCATCAGTTTACATTCATGAGTTAAATTCTAATTCTGAGGGCGTGTTCGAGCTCTTAATGCAAACTGGTGATAATATTATAATTAGAGCCAAAACCTTCAAATATGAAACAACAATATAACAAGGCCATTAAAGTTCGCCTTCGGCTGGACCTACGCACTGCGTGCTCCGGCCCTTTATAGCAACGTTAGATTTCACAAGGGCACCGCGTGAGAATTAATGAAGAATGGAAAAAGTCAGGTTACTTCTGGCTACCTCAAAATGAGGATAAAAAAATCCCAGGAACTTTGTCTATTTTAGATGGTGGGAAAATTGAGCTTGAGGTGGTTGGCTTATTTGATGAGAGCATCGTAACCCTTAACGGAAATGATGACCTGAGTAGAATTATTGGTCACATTGAAAAAGATGGCATCGTTACCCTGGAAGACTGCTTCTACAGAACGAAAAACATTTCATTTGGTGGTATAAGCAAATCACTTGTTCATGTCCATAAAGTTATTAGCGGGGTTGCTTACGATAAAGATGAAACTGTCACTTTCAGTACAGTTTCTTTCGTAGTGGAAGGGATAAATGAGTGGGTAGCCATCACTGGAATAAATGTTGCCAATAGTAGTGACTATAAAACAGCAACTATAAGTTACACTCCGCAAGAAGAAATAATTTACAACTTAAACGCAGGATTTAAGCTGCATATCCTTTTTAGATATACCCTTCCAGGGTTTCCAATTGCAACAGAAGCTAGGATATCCCAACAGACCTACTTCAAATTATCATCTGACATTACTAGGGATTTTTCAGAGTTCAATACGGTTATACATCAAATTACGTACTTGCTTAGCTTTGCCGTTGATTCCACAGTCACTATTAGTGATGTTTCGGCAACATCAGATGAGATAGTCAGGGGAAATTCAGAGGGTAAAACATGGCCTATAAATATAAAGTTATATTATCCGAGCTTGCCATTCTCTGAAAACGCACCAAAAATTGATAGACATAGAATGCTATTCAGTTTTTCAGATATTCGTGAAAATGCTGAGCATGTATTTAATAAATGGCTTAGTACATATTCAGTAATACTCCCGGCTCTTGGATTATATTTCTCCGTAGTATCGGGAGATCACAAATATCTGGATGGGAAATTCCTAGCACTTGCGCAAGCTTTAGAAACATATCACAGAAGAACGTCCAATGAAACTTTAAGGGATGAAGCGGAGTTTAGATCAGTGGTGGCCGCTCTTCTTTGGAATTGTCCAAAGCCAAATAGAAAATGGTTGCGGGGGCGTTTGTATCATGGTAATGAAATTAACCTTGGACAAAGAATTAAAAGAATTATTGAGCCCTACAAGTCGCACCTCGGAAATTCAAACCAGAGAAATAAATTTATTAGAGGTATTGTCAATACAAGAAATTATCTTACACATTATAGTGAGGAACTTGAAAAAGACTCAGTTAAAGGTTCCGATTTATGGATGTTATGCCAAAAAATGGAAGCAGTTTTTCAGCTTCACCTTCTGCAGCAGCTTGGATTTGAAGAACCTGATATTCAAAGAATACTAAGTAATAGCTACAAGCTAAAGCAAAAATTTGATGAAATCTAACAAGTCAATTAACTACGCGCTTTCGGCACTGGACGCAGCAAAGCTGCGCCGGTTATTGAGACGTTGGGCACTAAGAAAGTAGTATCTATGAAAGAACAACTAATAGCGCTTATAACTTTTTTTGCGTTCCCGATTGTTCAGTATCTATTATTGAAGTTTAATACCAAAAATGAAGGTACTCCAGAGTTATGGTACTTACCTGATTATGGATTCAGACTCGTTCTAAGAAATTTACCGAGAAAAAAAACATTATCTAACATCAAGTATCGAGCAATTATTAGGCACTTTATTCTCCCTTCGCCAGGAGCTAGTATTTCCACGTATGAAGACAAATTTCTTTTTCAAACAGAAGACATGTTTTTGTTTCCAGGCACTGATCAAATTCTCCTCGTTTTTAATATCGAACTAAGTAACAACGGTGAATTGAATTTAGTCTGGACTGATAAACTCGAAAACAAAAATGAAGTGTACGAACTTGAAGACACATCACAACTGATTATTGATTACGAGGCAAGCATAGAAAACCTGTTCAATTTTGATGTGAAAATTGCAAAAAGAGTAATACTAAAGGAGGAGTCGTTGCATGAGTTCTGGCAATTACTTCAAGAAGAAAAGGTTGAACAAAAGCTTAAAATTGATGAGGTTTTGCCTGTAGGGTAAAAGTATTGAGTCCACAACATATTTTTGAAATTAAGTATACCTAACAAGCAACTCTACCGGGAAAATCTACGCTGCGCTCCGGTTTCCCGCTACATTGAGCGTTATACGACGTCAACACCAATTAAATGACCACTTCTACAAATTACTACAATACATTTATTGAGGTGGCAGAGGATACAAAAGCCACTTCAGGAACCGAACCGCCGATTAGAGGCTCAAAAAGATCGGTGGCAAATTATGAATTCGACATGATTTATAAAAACCCTTATAAACATACCTCTGACGATATCTTTTTTAGTGTGTATGCTCAAAGAAATGACTTACTAAAATCAAGTTTAAAAAAAGAACGTGAGTTGTTTTTTTCTAAAGGCCGCCCTTGTTTTAGAGCATCACCTTTAACCAAAGCATATGGTTGGGGTGTTCATAGTAACGAAGAAGGTAAAGTTGCTATTTATGGTGTAGATTCAAAGGAATATACTAAGTTTGTAAAAGATAAGAATACGATTAAAAAGAAAGCAATGCGCACAAGCAGAAAATGAATAAACATAGAACGTATACAAGCACATTAAAAATTGCCCTTTGGGCTGGACGTCGTTAAAGCTCCACCTTTTGTGTGGGCGTTAGTGATTTCAAATTTTAAGCGGCTAATGTTCGATTTGTTGTAAATACCACGAGGTTAATCCATGTTTAAAAAAATATTTGGCGGCTTATTTTCTGGTTCAAATGAAGCCACAGGAAAAAGTTACGATACGTATGAATACAGCGGCTTTGACGTAACGCCTTGTCCCAAATCGGTCGGGAACGGGTGGAGTACTGAGGCAATGATAGAAAAAGTAGTGGATGGCGAAACTAAAACGCACCACTTCATTCGGTCTGATAACTCGGGCAGTGAAAAACTAGCCCTAGAGCTCATCAGCAGTAAGGTAAAGATGTGTATTGACCAACAGGGAGTTCAAATTTTTTCTTAAGCCTGGCTGTGTGAACATGACTACCTTTGATTACATTATTGTTGGTGCGGGCTCGTCAGGTTGTGTTGTTGCTAATAGACTGAGTGCTGACCCAAATGTGTCTGTCTGCTTAATTGAGGCAGGTGGCAGCGATAAAAGCCTATTAGTTAAAATCCCTGCTGGGGGCTTTGTTTTGTATGGAAGCAAGCGCTACGACTATGCCTATAAAGGTGAGCCGCAAAAGCATTTAAATAATCGAGTTATCACCGTAAATCGCGGCAAAGCTTTAGGTGGTTCTGGTTCTATCAACAGCATGGTCTACATACGCGGCAATAAAAATGATTATGATAGTTGGGCTGAGTTGGGGTGTGAAGGTTGGTCTTACGATGATGTGCTGCCGGTATTTAAGCAACTAGAAAACAATCAAGTTGGTCATAGCGACGAGTTTCATGGGGTTTCAGGTGAATTAAAAGTTAGTAAACCGCAAGATGCTAATGAGGTTGCGAAGGTTTTTGTGGCTGCAGGTGCAGATGCTGGCTTGCCGGAAAACAATGACTTTAATGGCGACTCTCAGCTCGGTTTGGGCATTTATAACGTTAAGCAAAATAGGGGTCAAAGAGTCAGTAGTTATACCGCTTTTGTTGAGCCAATTCTTGAGCGAAAAAACTTAACAGTTATGACGCATACCGAGGTGGTTGATCTTGAGATTGCGCAAAGTCAGGTTGTTGGAGTGAATGTAGAGCGAAATGGAAAGGCTGAATTATTGCGCTGTAACAAAGAAGTCGTGCTGAGTGCAGGGACGATCGCTTCACCGCGTATTTTGCTCGCGTCGGGAATCGGTGATCAACAGCAACTAGAGGCATTAGGTATTGAATGCAAACAGCATCTACCCGGGGTAGGGGAAAATTTGCAAGATCATATCGACAGCATGGTGACGGTGCGTTCAGATAAACCCAATTCAATCGGCGTTTCGTGGGCAACCTTATTAAACCACGTCATTCCAGCCCCGCTTAAGTATTGGTTTAGCCGCACAGGGTGGTGGGCAACCAATTATGTTGAGGCCGGTGGGTTTGCGAAGACTAAGTTTGCCTTAGCGGCGGAGAAAGGCAGCGTCGATGCAGACCCTGATGTGCAGTTTCACTTTACCCCTTTGTATCGAAGTCATCGCGGTAAGAGTTTTGAGTTTGGTCATGGATATTCATTGTTTACCTGCGTGCTGCGGCCAAAAAGTGCAGGAACAGTAAAATTGGCTAATGACGGAACACGCAAAAATGTGTTGATCGACCACAATTTTTTCGCAGACGAGCAAGACCAGAAGCTATTAGTCGAAGCGGTCAAGAAAGCGAGAGAGGTATTGGCGTCGCCAGCCTTTGACTCGCTACGAGGTGAGGAAATGGCGCCGGGTAAAGACGTACAAAGCGATGAGCAAATTTTGGCGTATTTGCGCGATACCGCATCGACTGTTTATCATCCAGTCGGCACATGCAAAATGGGCCTTGATGAGATGGCGGTGGTTTCGCCAAGTAGCTTGAAAGTGAAAGGATTGGATAATCTTCGTGTGATAGATGCCTCTGTGATGCCAACGTTGATTAGCGGTAACACTTCTGCGCCATCAATGATGATTGGGGAGAAGGGCGCGCGGATGATTCTAGGTAATTCGTAGTGGCTGAAATTTAAGTCTAATCTTATTCAAAGCTTACAGTAAATTAGCTAAATACTGTCCGGTATAAGAGGTCTTCACTTTTGCCACCTTCTCAGGCGGCCCGCTCGCTATCACTTCTCCGCCGCCCGTGCCGCCTTCTGGGCCGATGTCTACCACCCAATCCGCAGTTTTGATCACGTCTAGATTGTGTTCGATCACAATGATGGTATTGCCATCATCTCTTAAGCGATGGATAACTTTCAGCAGTTGCTTGATGTCCTCAAAGTGCAGGCCCGTTGTCGGTTCGTCTAGTAGGTATAGTGTGCGTCCGGTATCACGCTTTGAGAGCTCTCTAGACAGTTTTACTCGTTGCGCTTCACCGCCAGAGAGCGTGATCGCGCTTTGTCCCAGCGTGATGTAACCAAGCCCCACATCCATTAATGTTTCAAGTTTGCGTTTAATGATCGGGATGGCGGTAAAAAACTCAGTGGCTTCTTCGATGGTTTGATTGAGCACGTCATGAATCGTTAAGCCTTTGAACTTAATATCTAAGGTTTCTCGGTTGTAACGACTGCCTTTACAGACATCGCACGCGACATAGACATCGGGCAAAAAGTGCATTTCTACTTTAATCATGCCTTCGCCTTGGCAAGCCTCGCAGCGGCCACCTTTGACGTTGAATGAAAAGCGGCCAGGCTTGTAGCCACGTGCCCGAGCTTCTTGAGTTTGGGTGAATATGTCTCTAATGTGAGTGAACAAACCGGTATAGGTGGCCGGGTTTGATCGCGGCGTGCGACCAATAGGCGATTGATCTATTGCGATAATTTTGTCGAAATGCTCTAGCCCGGTAATGTCATCATGATCAGCGGCTTCTTCATGAACTAAATCTAGCGCTTTGGCGACGGCAGGCTGCAAGGTGGCGTTAACTAAGGTGGATTTGCCCGAGCCAGAAACGCCGGTTACACAAGTGAGCAGCCCGACCGGAAAGTCAGCATCTACGCCTTTTAAATTATTGCCGCGTGCGCCTTTAACGCTGAGGATTTTATTTTTTTCAGCTTTAGCTCGCTCGGTTGGGACTTCGATTTTTCGTTTGCCCGATAAATATTTGCCGGTTATAGAGTTGTCATTTGACTTGATCTGACTCGGCGTGCCTTTAGCCACTATCTGCCCGCCGTGCTTGCCGGCGCCAGGGCCGATATCTAGCACGTAATCAGCCGCTTCGATCGTTTCTTCGTCATGCTCAACGACAATGACTGTATTGCCTATATCACGTAAGTGATTAAGCGTTTGCAACAAGCGACCATTATCTCGTTGGTGTAAGCCGATAGAAGGTTCGTCCAAAATATACATCACCCCTACTAAGCCAGAACCAATTTGCGAAGCGAGGCGGATGCGCTGCGCCTCACCGCCTGATAAGGTATCAGCGGTGCGATCTAGGGTTAAGTAATTTAGGCCTACATTGATCAAGAAGCCTAAGCGCGCGTCGATCTCGTTGAGTATTTTTTCAGCAATTTCCGCTTTTCTGCCCGATAGCTTTAAGTTGTTGAAAAAGGTTTGGCTATCAGTAACTGCCAAGCAAGTGATTTCATGGATAGGTTGGTCGGCGATGAACACGTTGCGGCTACTTAAACTTAGGCGACTGCCATTACAAGTGCTGCAAGATTGATCGCTAAAAAACTTACCTAAATATTCGCGCACTGAAGACGACTCTGTTTCCATAAAGCGGCGCTGACGATTGGGAATAACGCCTTCAAAGGGGCGGTTACGGCTGGGGAAATGGCCTCGACTGTTTAAAGTGAAGTCTACGCTTTCATCGCCAGTGCCAAATAAGATCAACTTTTGATGTTCGGCGTCTAATTGTTCAAACGGCACATTGACATCAAAACCATACGTCACCGCCATGGCTTCCAGCATACCGAAATAATAACCGCTGCGCCTGTCCCATCCAGGAATAGCGCCTTCTGCGATGCTTAATTCAGGTTCAGAAACAGCTTTGTCCGGGTCCATTATTTTACGAACGCCCAAACCATCGCAATCTGAACATGCGCCGTGAGGGTTGTTGAACGAAAACATTCTTGGTTCAAGCTCAGACAGGCTATAACCGCAATGAGGACAAGAAAACTTAGATGAAAACAATAACTCGGTCTCGCCGGCGTAGTCTTCGTCGATAACTTTTACCCGTGCCAGTCCGTCGGTTAAATTTAGCGCCGTTTCAAATGACTCGGCCAATCGCTGTTTGTTGCTTTCACGGCAAACCACACGGTCGACTACAATTTCGATGTTGTGCTTAATATTCTTTTCGAGTGGTTCAAGGTTGTCTAGCTCAACCACTTTTCCATCAATCTGTGCGCGGACATAGCCTTGTGCGTGCATTTCATTTAAAAGCTGCTGGTGTTCTCCTTTTCTGCCGCGTACCACAGGCGCCATCAACATCAACTTGGTGCCTTCTGGCAGGGATAATAAATGATCCACCATTTGGCTGACTGTTTGTGCTTCAAGCTTTATTTTATGTTCTGGGCAACGTGGCTCACCGATACGGGCAAACAATAGGCGCAGGTAGTCGTATATCTCCGTGACGGTGCCGACGGTTGAGCGCGGATTATGTGAACTGGATTTTTGCTCGATGCTGATTGCTGGCGATAAGCCCTCGATTAAATCGATGTCTGGTTTGCCCATCATCGATAAAAATTGCCGAGCGTAAGTCGAAAGCGACTCAACATAACGCCGCTGACCCTCAGCGTAGATTGTGTCGAAGGCTAAAGATGATTTGCCTGAGCCAGATAAACCCGTGATTACGATTAGTTGATCACGTGGTAAATCAACGTCAATATTGGCTAAATTATGGGTGCGCGCACCGCGGATTTTTATGGTGTCCATTAAGGCAAATAACTCGATACGAAAACAAAAACAAACCTGATACTATACGCGCCCAAATTTGCCACGTACAACTTATTTCAAACAATTTTATGCGCGTTAGGAAATCTCTTGGCGAACCCATGAATGCTACTGAAAAAAGGGCGGTTTTTTCGTTGGCGAGTATTTTTGGCTTGAGAGTATTCGGGCTATTCTTAATCTTGCCGGTGTTCGCTTTGTTCGCGAATGATTTACCAGGCGCAACGCCGACTTTAATCGGCGTAACCATTGGCGCTTATGGTTTAACTCAAGCTATCTTACAAATTCCGTTTGGTATTTTGTCCGATCGCTGGGGTCGTAAAAGGGCGATTGTCTTGGGCTTGGTTATCTTTGCACTCGGGAGCCTAATCGCTGCTTACGCCGAAAGCATATACGGTGTGTTGTTTGGGCGCATGGTGCAAGGCGCGGGGGCAATATCTGCTGCGGTGATTGCCTTGCTCGCTGATTTGACTAGAGATGACCAACGTACCAAGGCAATGGCCTTAATGGGGGTAAGCATCGGTTTTGTGTTTATGCTTTCGATGATGTTGGGCCCCGTTCTTGATAATCTTATCGGTGTACGAGGCATCTTTTTGATTACCGCGGTGTTTGCTGTTTTTGCGATTATTGTCGTGCTGAACGTGACGCCTAACCCCGTACAATCTTATCTACATCGTGATGCAGAACCCGTTATTGGTCAGCTACGCGCCGTGTTAGCGAACCCGGAACTACGGCGATTAGACTTTGGTATCTTATGCTTACACATGGTGTTAACTGCGTTGTTTGTGGTTGTGCCATTCCAGCTTATCGAGTTAGGTGGCTTAGCAAAACTAGCGCACTGGAAAGTCTATATCCCTGTTATGTTTGCGGCGATTGTGGGCATGTTGCCATTGCTGGCGCTAGGACATAATAAAGCTAAAACTCAGCTCGCCTTTATCTTGGCAATTGCTTGCTTGGGCTGTTCGTTGCTTGTTCTTTTCATGGCGACCGATACGAACTGGGTGTTATTCTTATTTGGCTTGGTTTTATTCTTTTCAGGGTTTAATGGGCTTGAGGCGATGTTGCCGTCAATGGTGTCTCGTGTTGCGCCTGCTGGTAGCAAAGGCACGGCAATGGGCGTGTATAACAGCGCACAGTTTTTCGGGGTGTTTGTCGGCGGCACTGCGGCTGGCCTGATAAGTGGTGTGTACGGCGCAAATATGGTTTTTTTGTTCTGTGTGTCTGTTATCATTATTTGGTTGTTGTGGATGTTGGTAGCCCCAGCATTTAGCTTGTATGATAGTAAAATTATCAGCATTGGCGCGCGAACCGATGAAGAGCTCGCAGCGCTAAAGCACCAGTTGTTGAACGCTTCAGGTGTGCAAGATGTAAGTTTGGTCAGCGGTGAACGCACCGCGTATTTAAAAGTTGATGACAGCGAGTTTGAAATTTCTGAAATCGACCGAATATTAGAAGAAAGGTAAGCTGGCTTTATTTCATAGAGCGTTGCTTAATTTTTAAAAGGTTAACCCTATACATAAAGTAAATTTGAGGTAAAACATGGCGAGAGGCGTTAATAAAGTAATTCTAGTTGGTAATTTAGGGCGAGACCCTGAAATTCGTTATACCCCTAGCGGTAGCGCGGTAGCAAATGTAACCATCGCGACGAGTGACCAATGGAAAGATAAAAACACAGGCGAGAATCAAGAGCGCACAGAGTGGCACCGTGTGGTCTTCTTCAATCGCTTGGCTGAAATTGTTGGTGAGTACCTTAAGAAAGGCTCACAGATTTATATTGAAGGCCGTTTGCAAACGCGTAAGTGGCAAGACCAAGGTGGTCAAGACCGCTACACTACTGAAATTGTAGCGAGCGAAATGCAGATGTTAGGCGGTCGTGGTGGCGGTGGAAGTCAGTTTAGTGGTGACTCTGGATTCGGCGGTATGGACCAGTCGGTCCCTGATCAGGGAGCGTCTCAAGCCGCACCGCAATCTGCTCCAAAACAGCAACAGGCGTCTGCTGCACCTGCCGCAGCGCCAAGTGCCTATGACGAGTTTGATGACGACATTCCGTTTTAGACTTGTCGTGACAAAGTGCAAGTAATAACAATGCGCCCACTAGGCGCATTTTTGTTGTCTATTCAATGTTCTATGGCACTTAAAAAGGTTGAAAATCAGTAGCTTGGCCTTATTATTAAGCTAACTTAAACTCTATCGCACAGGGTAAAACATGATTAATCGTATTTTCTTATTTTTAGCAACCAACTTTGCGGTCATTACCGTCATTTCTGTTGTTGGTCGGTTATTGGGGTTGGATGCAATCTTGGCGCAAAATGGCCAAAACATGAGCGGCTTATTGTTTATGTGTGCCGCATTCGGCATGATCGGCTCATTCATTTCGTTGGCAATGTCAAAATCCGCTGCCAAGCGATCAACGGGTGCGCAAGTTATTGAAAGCCCGCAAAATTCGCAAGAGCAATGGCTGTTTGATACAGTTAAGAAACAAGCCGACATGGCAGGCATTGGTATGCCCGAAATCGCAATTTTTGATTCTCCTACTGTCAATGCGTTTGCAACGGGTATGAAAAAAAACGATGCGCTGGTGGCGGTAAGCACGGGCTTATTAAGTACGATGACAAAGGGTGAAGCAGAAGCCGTATTAGCGCATGAAGTCTCGCATGTCGCCAATGGGGATATGGTGACGCTATCTTTAATTCAAGGTGTGGTAAACACCTTCGTCATGTTCTTCGCCCGTATCGTGGCTCAAGCTATGCAAGGCAATCGTCAGGGTGGTGGAGGCGGCGGAATGGGCTATTTCTTTACTTATATGATTGCGCAATCCGTTTTCGGCTTTTTAGCGTCGATTATTGTGATGTATTTTAGCCGCGTAAGAGAGTTCAAAGCAGACGAAGGTGGTGCGGCACTGGCAGGCAAAGAGAACATGATCGCAGCCTTAGAAAGGCTAAATTTACAGCAGTCCCCTTCAGACTTGCCTGAGCAAATGGCTGCGTTTGGTATTTCGGGTGCTAAAGCTAGATTAGGCCGTTTGTTTATGTCGCATCCACCACTGCCAGAACGAATTGCAGCGCTAGAAGAAATTAACGGATAAGCATTGCAAAGCACCAGCGGCTCGACTAACCTTCGCACCCCGTTTTTAGCTGAGTTGTATTGTTAAAACGGGTTCGGAGAGGTGCCAGAGTGGTCGAATGGGCTTGCCTGGAAAGTAAGTGTGTCTTAACGGGCACCGAGGGTTCGAATCCCTCCTTCTCCGCCATATAAATATTGTTTATAATCAACAAGTTACAAATGGTTGATTGTCCCGCGAAACTGCGGGATTTGGGCGATACTGGGCGTCTCTGTTTATCAGAGGCTGTCCAACTATGGCCTTGTTTAGAGATTTTCCTCGGTGTTATCTCAAAGGTATTATTGCGAGGTGCGCTCCAAATCCTGCTTTGGAGTAAGTTACGAGCTACAAACTTGACTTTCCATTAAAAAACAAAGCCTTGTGGCTTGGCTAATATTTCCTCTTTGTGGTTTTAGGGGTTACTTTAGATTCAAAAAATTCAGCTGATTTTCCCAAGACAAAATTGCGCTGGTCTCTGTAAATTGTTTTAAGTTGATTAGCTACTTACGCTTTTTCAGTGCGTCGTTAGTCTTGTTTTGTCGGCTCTAACTTATCGGTAGCAAACTGGTGGATCACAGATGCAATCAAGGTTTGATACGGTAACCCTTGGGCAATAGCCTTAATTTTTACTCTTTCTATATCAGCTTCCAGTACGTTCAAATTAATTTTGCGCCGTTTCTTAATTTGATCGGTAGCAATAGATTGATAGCGCTCCTTTTTCGCGCTCAAATTAGTCACGCTTTCAGGGGCATCTCCTTCAAGATGATCTACAACGGCTTTTTCGTAATCAGTTAGTTTTTTGCTAGTCATGATTTATAAAGTTAGCTTACAAATATTCTTTGGTTAGTTTTCGGCTTGGAATAATCGTTTTTAAAAATATTTTGTCTTCTTCTTCAATAAACGGTACATAGTAGACATAGTCATTAATAGGCAAAACGAACACTTGTTGATTCGGGTATTTCTCTGGCTTGTGATGGGGCTTAATATCAATGACTTGCCCATTCGCTATGAGATACACAACATCTTCAAAACAAACGCCTCGCTCCCTAAGTAGTTCTTGATTTTTGTCTTCATTCCAATCAAAGAACATAGGCTCAAAATAGTAATTATATACTTATAGTCTACCTAATAGGTAGACATAGTCAACTATTTTCGCCCGTTAAAAGATCCGTCTACAATGGTGTTGTCAGACTAACCTCACCAGTTTCAGGTAATCTGGCTTCTAAAATCGTTTAACAAGCACACATTTTCCGCCATTCACTCAATGCAGCGGCTCTCATTTGTTTGTAATTTTCTCGTCGTTGAAGGTGTCTTTCGTGGTTAAAATGATTGTAGATTTGTCCGTGAGTACTTGTGAATTTCTGAAGCGTACTTAGCTTCCTGAATTTCTGCATCGATCGTTCCTTTCGCCTGAACGGTAGATGTGAGTTTTCACTGCGATTGTTCAAATGCTGGGTAGTATCTTGAAGCTTAGCCGCACCTAAGTCTTTCAGTGTTACACCGTATGAGCGTAATTTATCTGTGACGATGTTGTTAGGTGAACCGTGCTTTCTCATCGTCTTTCGTAAGAAACTCAACGCAGCCCGCTTGTCTCTACGCTTTGTTACGAAGTTTTCCAGAACCTCACCTTCGTGATCAACTGCTCGCCATAAATAGTAATTAGCCCCGCTAATCTTTACAAACACTTCATCCAAATACCACCGCCAATTCGAATTATAACCTTTCCTTTTTCGACTAATTTCTTTGGCGAAAGACGGACCATCGCTCTACCCAATAACGCACTGTTTCATAGCAAATATCTATACCCCTTTCAGATAAGATATCTTCAACTTGTCGAAAGCTTAACGGATACCTAACGTAATACATTACCGCCAAACGGATGATTTCAGGTGAGGTCTTGTAATATTTGAATGGGTTTTGCTTATTCATATAGCCAAACTAGCACCGTTGGATTAATTCAGCAATTTAATCTGACAATACCATCTTAACTGTCCATGGTGTTGATTTATTCCCACATACCTCTGGACGAGCTTACCGTAAACTTAAGAAAAAAGGTTTTTACTATCTAAAGGGAAAAGGTATGTATGGCTTACCAAGTTTTTACCAAAACAGCTACCACAGCAAAGGGTACATTCGAGGCACATGGGAGAAGTTTTTTAAGGTAGTTCATATTGAACCCCGTGGTATTGCGAATAATCAAGATTTGGTTCTTTGTCAGAAGCGCTGATAAAAGGTAGCAAGTGACGTGCTCATAATAACTCACCAATAACTCAGGGCATTGTTATAAATATTCTGCATATCGACTAAGTTCGTTTCACGAGGTGCATTAGCAATGGCCCTAGATTGACGGATGGATGAGTCTGACAATGCCTTTACATCATCCGCACTAAAGCCAACACCATTTAAGCCGTTCGGGATGTGTGATTCACGCATCATCTGGACAAGCCGTTTTTCAACGAGTTCTCCTGCATCATCAGGGCATGCATCTACGGTGTTAGCCCCTAAGAAAGTAGCTGCCTCTAAATGCCTTAGCGGTGCACCTTCTGATAAGTACTTAAAAATAGCCGGAGCGCTGATTGCTACGCTAATCCCGTGGGGTACAAACGGACTAGCAACGGCATAGCCTTCAGTAGTGATATCTTCCATCAAGTGGGTTATGCCGTAAGACATAGCATGGGGCAGGTGTGTGCCGGAGTTTCCAAACGCCATGCCTGCTAAGCTAGCGCCCCACATGAGGTTATCTCGGGCATCGGCGTCACTGTTATCGTTGACACCTCGGACTAAATACTTCCCCGCAATTTCTAATGCACGGCGAGCCGCCATATCACTCCAAGGGTTTGAGCCTTGTAATAGGGGGCGTTTATTTGGGTCGTTAATATGATCCCACTGCGTATAAGCCTTGGCGGTATAACATTCTAGGGCGTGGCAAAGTAAATCAAAGCCAGTTGATGCAATGGCATTGGCTGAAAGTGTGTCTGTGCATTCTGGGTCTATAATGGCTTCAGTAGGCACTAGGTGCGGTGAGCCAATCACAAACTTAGTATTATGTTCTGTTAATCGAATCACTGAAACTGATGTGCACTCTGATCCGGTTCCTGACGTGGTTGGGCAGGCAAAGTGGGGCATTAACGGGCCAGGAATGGGTTTGCCAGCACCTACAGGTGCACCGAAATAATCGGTAAAGTCACTGGGGAAAAGCGCATACAGCATCGCCGCTTTGGCGGTGTCCATGGCTGAACCACCGCCGACAGACACCACGCAGTCAAAATCACCTTCTTTAAGGAAGGTTGCGCCATTGAGTATAGAAACATCGTCAGGCTCAATTCGAATATCAGAAAATACTTCAACATGAATACCCTGCGCCACCAATGCTTGCGTTGCCGTTGCGACATAAGGGCCGTCTCTCAAATAAGGATCAGTAAACAGCGCGACCTTGCTGTAACCACGTGCCGCCACGCGCTCTCCCACTTCTTTTAAACAACCTCGGCCAAAAGTTAACTTTGGCATCATTATGGTGAAGCTTTTGGCGCCGTGATCACAAGGTGAGAAATACTGACAAGACATAATTAACTATCGCTATTTAATTGAGTTTGAATGGTCATATCCTTAATGCATATGACTTGGCCTTACATAAAGTTGTTATCGAAAAGGAGTTGCCATTTAGAGTAGACTATATCCTACGTTAGGGTATTACTTTTGTCTAGGTTGAATGCAATCAGAGTGTCAGGCGGCCTATCTTAAATTGAAGTCATCTAGCTATGGCGGCTCCAACTTGGGAATTCCCTTTGAGAGTTCTCTTGGGTTATTGCACTAAAGTAGGTTGTTTTGATTCATTCTAAAAATTATTCTGTTGCAAGGCATTAAAAAAACATTCAATCGATTCTCTTTGGATCAAAAAATATTTTCCTTGATTGTTATCGAGATAATTGGCTTTTTGATCGTAGCCTTTGTAGCCGCGTCCCAAGTGAAAAGTGTGGGAGAGCAGGTTGAACAAATTGCCGAAGTGGCGTTGCCTTTGCATATTTCCATAGAAAATATCCGGTCGCAGTTTTTGAAAAGGAGATTGGTGACCAAGGAACTTATTCTTAATGCAAGTCTAGGCTATATTTACTCCAGTGAACTGGCTGAAAAATCTGTCGCGGCCTATGAAGAAGGCGAAAAAGAAATTCAGAGCCGAATCCAGTCTGCAGAAAAATTCATTCGTAAATCAGTAGCGTTAAGCGACCAAAATGACAACGCTATATCTCTAAACAGCCAGGGTTTGATTCAGTCTTTATTTGATCTGCGACGAGATATTCAAAACTATGACTCGCTAGTAACGCGCTTGCTGGAAGACCTAAAAACACCGAACTTCTACATAAAGATGAAGATGCTGCGCGCCATAGAGAGCAGTGAACAGGAGATCATGAGCAGGCTCGACGGCTTAACACAAAAGCTTGAATTAGTTCGTGGTGAAACTACCCGACACGCGGTGTACGTTAAGCGCATCGCTACCGGTTTTATCGTATTAACAATACTGGCAGCGGTATTGTTTTTCATCACCATGAAACTGCTGATTATTCGGCGCAACATTTCCAAACCCCTGCAGTTACTGACTGACACGATTAACACCTTTACTGCGACTCAGAAGGTAGAAGAGTCTGAATTTGAAAGGAGTTTGATGGTAAGAGGTGATGAATTAGGCCGAATGAGCCGCAGCTTTAATCGCCTTAAACATGATTTATGGAATCAGGGCAGAGATTTACACGATGCCAAAGAGGAGGCAGAAAGAGCCAACCGCGCCAAGTCGATGTTTTTAGCTTCGGCCAGCCACGATTTACGACAACCCTTGCACGCAATGCAAATGTACATTGCAGCACTGCGTCACAAAATGGATAATGTCGAAACCCTCAGTATTGTTGACGATATTGATGCCGTATCCATCTCCACCGCACGGTTACTCAGTGCCTTGCTCGATGTATCTCAACTCGAAGCCGGTGCGATTGAACCGAAAAAGGAAGACTTTTTGGTTGAAGAAATTTTAAGCCGCGCATTTAGAGAATTTGCACCAGCAGCGCGTGAAAAGGGCCTGGACTTCCAAGTTATTCCATCTAGCCTTGCGGTGAGGAGTGACCCGGTATTGCTAGAGCGCATCTTAGGTAACTTTATTTCCAATGCTATTCGCTACACGCATGAAGGCAGAATATTACTGGGCGTTCGTCGTCGGGATGATAGGGTGTCAATCGAAGTATGGGATACTGGGCAAGGCATACCGGAAAACCAAACCACGGCCATATTTGACGATTTTCATCAGATCGACAATGCTGAAAGAGACCGCAGCAAAGGCCTGGGTTTGGGCTTAGCGATTGCTCGGCGCTTGGCAGTATGCCTCTCCCATGACATAGAATGTGATTCATTGTTCGGCCAAGGGTCGCGATTTGCGGTACTGGTGGAGCTAGGGTCAATAGCAGCGGGTAAAGCCATTGAGTCGTTAACGCTAGAGCATATGACCAAGAGCCTGTCCGGACAGCGTATTTTGCTTGTTGAAGACGATTTGGACGCTTTGAAATCGACCCAAAATTTGCTAACTTCGTGGGGCTGTGACGTTATCAGCGGGGGCAGCTTGCAGGAAGTTAACGAGGTGATGGAGAAACATAGTGCGACGCCGCCCAATTTGATTTTGGCCGACTATCGATTGCCCGGAGGGGCGGATGGCGTTGAAGTGATTGGTCACGTGCAGCGAATGGTGGGTGATGCGATCCCCAGCATTGTGGTAACGGGAGATGTGCAAGAAAGTAATCTCGATGCGATCGCCAGCGAGGGGCATCAAGTGTTGTGTAAACCAGTGCAACCCGCAAAGCTTAGGGCGTTAATCTCGCACTTGATTAGTGTTCAGCACAGTTCCTAGACTTTTTAGGCGGACAGATTAAGGCTTCTAACGCTAGTGACTAAGCTTCGCTCTCAAGTTGAGAATAAATCGCTACCGCTTCAGTTCGATTCGACACCTTCAGTTTTTTGAATATTCCGGACACATGCATTTTGACGGTGCCGGTAGAAAGCCCGAGCTCCTCGGCAATGGCATTATTTGATTTACCTGATTGGATCAATCTTAGTACCTCCAATTGGCGGCGCGATAAAATGCCTTTTTCAGTTTCAGCGCCAGACACGTTCTTCCCAATGTCCGTATCGGCAGCTTGTGACAGCACGTGCGGCGGTATGTAAACGCCGCCATCTAACACCAACTTCATCGCGCTGATAGTGACATTGGGCTCAGAGGATTTGGGGATATACCCCATCGCCCCGGCGGCGAGTGATTGACGAATGGTGTTGGCATCTTCAGTTACCGAGACAATAATGATAGGAACGCCAGGCCATTCGCTGCTGAGCGACCGTATGCCGTCAATGCCTTGCATTCCTGGCATCATCAAATCAAGCAACATTAAGTCGACAGAAGAGCTTTGTGAAAGGTGTTCTTTTGCTCTTTCTAGGTTATTTGCTTCGATGACTTGAGAGCCTGGCTTTGCCATGTCAATAAGTAGAGACAAACCGCCTCGTACTAGTGCGTGATCGTCAGCGACTAGAATGTTTAATTTAGCTTGTTCTGGACTGTTTTCGCTACTCAATTCTGCCATGCTTAAAGTTGTGCCAAAAAAATTAGATGTGAAGTTTGGGTAAAACCGTGTCACACTTAATACCTGCGACCGATTAATACCAATGATTATATCGTTTGCGCTAGTACAATGTAGACTGCAATTCAGAGCAATTACAGCATTTGTTTCAACCTACTAGGGCCTTGCTGAGATTCAATGACAATAAAACAGCCTATTAAAGCGAACAGTTCTAGGGGGTTCATTAACTATTTAGCTAGTAGTCAATTGTCTGTGTGTATCCTAGGTTTGATTTTCAGTACGCTTCTAGTGACGCCTTCGCTAGCTCAAGAACAGGCATGGTGGCCGACTCGCATCAATGTCTACAATCCTGCCTGTACCGATGGAGATTTCAATTGCTGGACCGACCCACGTAACCGTGCTGAGTTGTTGGAATTAGTCGATTATGTCCCTTTAAATTTGGCAGACGTCTCTACTAGGCACCATATATGCGTATCATTTCCGCATATGAAAGATTCTTACTTTGCGGGCGTGGCCTACGGTATTATTTCTGAAGGCAGGCGCTTAGGACAAAAAATAACCTTGGTTGAAGCAGGTGGTTACACCAACCTAGAAAGACAGCTAAATCAGGTTGAAGACTGCATGGCTAACGGTGCAGAAGCCTTGGTTATTGCCCCTATATCAAGAGATGGAAATGCCAAGCAAATCGACGTAATACGCGCTAAAGGCATACCGGTGGTAGTAATCATCACCGGCCTCAATACCGAAGTTGACGCAAACTCGCTGCAAAGTTTTTACAACATGGGTTTTGTTTCGTGTAAGTGGGTGGCTGATCAGCCAGTTACGCATGAAGGAAAGGTGCGCATTGTTTGGTTTCCAGGGCCTCCGGGTGCAGGTTGGTCGGTAGATGGAGACAAAGGTTGTCGGGCAGCCATCGAAGGGACCAACGTAGAAATTTTAGAAACGCGCTGGGGAGATACTGGCAAGGCTATTCAGCTAGAGCTGGTGGAGAATATTTTACAAACCATGACGTCTGGTGAAGACGTAGAACTTGACTACATTGTAGGAACAGCCACCACCATAGAAGGTGCGGTGGGTGCGATTCGTCAAAGAGGCTTACAAAAACAAATCAAGCTGGTTGCGTATTACTACACACCGGGCATGCATATATTTCTCAAAAGGGGCGTGGTGGCGATGGCCCCGTCTGATCAAATGGTGACGCAAGCCAGAATCGCGATTGACCAAGCGGTAAGACTGCTAGAGCAAAAGCCCATGGCAACCGGTGGTCGAATGGAATATAACGATACAGGGCGGATTATCGAACATGCGCAACCATTGTTCGTTATTGTCACGCCCGACTCAGTCGCAAATTTTGATACTTCAGCCACCTTGGCGCCACCGGGGTGGATACCGAAGTTCTCCGTGAATTAGATTTATATGCATCAAGTTAATGGTTAGGGAGCATTAGGTGAAGCTTAGATTCAAAAGTCGCCAAACATTTGATGATCAGCGGGTAAAACATCCGTTGGTATCAAGCCCAAGTACAAAGGAGCCGGTTAGCGTACCGATAGGGGGGCCATTACTGCGCTTAAAAAAAATAAGTAAGCATTTCCCTGGAACGCTCGCGCTAGACAAAGTCACTATGGACGTCAGGCCAGGAGAGATTCATATCTTGTTCGGTGAAAACGGGGCTGGAAAGTCTACGCTTATCCAAATCATGGCAGGGGTGGTTAAGCCGACTTCAGGCAAGATCATGCTTAACGATGAAGAGGTGGTGATCGGTTCCGTTCAACATGCCAGAGAGCTGGGTATCAGTACCGTTTTTCAAGAGTTCTCACTTATTCCACAACTCACTGTGGAGGAGAATCTATTTCTAGGCTCTGAAATGCTCGCGGGGCCATTTTTAAAAAAACAAGCGCTACATCAGCGCGCTCAAGAAACCTTAGATAGTTTGGCTTTTGATCTAGACCCTAAGCAAAACGTCATGCACCTTTCGCGTGCAGAGCAACAGATGGTTGAAATTGCCAAGGCTTTTCGCACCAAGCCTTCGATCATGATTCTAGATGAGCCTACCGCTTCGCTTACAGAGCTTGAAGCCGTGCAGCTGTATTCGATGATCGAAGTGTTAAAGCGCGAGGGGATTGGGGTGGTTTACATTACGCATCGCACCAGTGAGATTTACCGCATTGGCGACCGAATTTCGATATTACGAGATGGTAAATTGGTGTCTACTGTGCCGATTAAAGACATTACGGAAGAACGCTTGGTTGAATTGACTATCGGTAGAAAAATTGAACGAGTCTTCCCGGCCATCAATAACCAGTCGGGTCGGTTGTTGTTGGATATAGAGCATTTGAACCTATCGCGAAACGACATCAGTGATGTCTCTATTAACGTCCACGCTGGCGAAGTCGTGGGAATAGCGGGCCTGGTCGGTTCAGGTAAATCTCAGATCGGTCGCACCTGTTTTGGCCTCAACGCGATTCGCTCTGGAAAAATAAGCTATTTAGATGATGCAATTTATGATGACACCAAAAAGATTAACGACCTAAATCCTCGCGCCATGCTCGACAGAGGCATGTTGTATCTGCCTTCTGATCGACGGGAAGAAGGCTTGGTGATGAACCAAAATGTTCGCGAAAATGTCTCCTTAACGTCATTGGGATTGTCAAAATTCTCCAGCGGCTTCTTGCTTGATAGGCAGGGCGAAAAAGAGATTGTCACCGACGTCTCTCATCGTTTGGGTATGAGCGCCTCATTTATCGAACGCCCACTGGAACACCTTTCTGGCGGTAATCAGCAAAAAGTGCTGGTGGCTAAAAGCCTGGTTCGGGACGTGAAATTATTTATTCTAGATGAACCCACGGTAGGCGTAGATATAGGCGCTCGCGCGGCCATCTATAGATTAATCAGAGACGTTTGTGAAGCAGGGGCAGGCGTATTGCTAATCTCATCTGATTTATCAGAGATAGTGAATCTGACCCATCGCTCTTACGTCATGCACCGCGGAGAGCTACGAGCAGAGTTCACACGAGATGAGATGTCAGAACAAAAATTACTAAGCTATTTTTTCGATTCATAGAAATCACATAGAATTAAACAATGGAAACTGAATCAATTACGCCATTTGGCAGAGTTAAAAAGGCCGCGACCATGCTGTTTGTTAAAGCGGGCGTTTTACCGTGGTTTTTAGGTATAGCGGTTATCGGCTTTAGTCTGACCAACGAGAACTTTTTAACACAAAGAAACTTGTTTGGTATTTCTCGCCAATCCACTTATTTGGTGTTGGTTTCAATGGCGCAAATGGTGGTTATGCTCACCGCGGGTTTAGATTTATCAGTAGGCGTGATGCTAGCGATGACGTCAGTAATCTCTTCAATGACTATGGTAGCATTGTGGTCGGGCTACGGCTCTGGTTGGGAGTCGGTGCTGCTCGGTTGCCTAGCAGGCCTAGGCGCCAGCGTCAGCATCGGTACTATCAACGGCATCGGTGTGGCGTTATTTCGCGTACCGCCATTTGTCATGACCTTGGCAATGTCGTCCATCGTGTTTGGCTTGGCATTAACCATTACTGGCGGAACGCCCATCTATGGTGTACCAGAATCTTTTGCCAATATATTTGGTTATGGCGAACTGTTTGGTATCGCTATCCCAGTATGGATCACCGCCATTTGTGTAGCTTTCATGTACGTGTTTTTCAATTGGACGCCAATGGGAAGATATCTCTACGCCATCGGCGGCAATATCAGAGCAGCGGGCTTGTCTGGCATTAACACGCGCTTTTATCTATTCAGTGCCTACTTTATCTCGTCTGTAATCACTGGCATTGCAGCTTTGTTGCTGACCGCTCGGCTGGAAAGCGGCGAATCCAATATAGGCTCAGAATACCCGCTGTTATCGATTGCGGCCTGCGCCATTGGTGGTGTGAGCCTACTAGGGGGGATAGGCCGCTTATCGAATGTGGTACTCGGCGCGATCTTTATCATCCTGATCCAGAACGGCATGAACTTGCTACGTATCAACTCCTACCTACAAATGGTCGTAATCGGCGTGTTGTTGGTTGTCGCAATTATTGCTGACAACTTTCGGCGACGGCTGATCCTCAATATGAACTGATAAGGCCCCGCCATGGTTTCTTTAAAGCGCCCATCTCCTGGGGTGCTCGTTTCATAACCTATACTATTGACTGTATATATGTCTAATGATATATATACCGAAGTTATTTATTTATAAATGGCTCACTGACTAAGCGCTGTATGCGTCTTTTTGGCGCGTTGCTGGCTCAGTTTTAATAGTTATTGTGGTTAAGAATATCGCGATATCTGCTCGTTAATCGTTACCTGCGATCGAAATGAAAGAGACCGTACAAATCCAATGAACGAAACAATCTTACCGACAGATGTAGTTGGAGGCTCGTTTTGGCTCTTGTCTATTGCCATGATTGGCGCAGCCATATTCTTCCTGCTTGAACGCAACAAGGTTTCAAATCGGTGGCATACCACCATGACCTTACTGGGTGTCGTGATGTTAATTTCAGCCATCCATTACCACTACACCAAAGAAATGTGGATGGGCACGGGAACGGCTCCCATCATTCTGCGTTACGTTGATTGGGTGTTAACGCATCCCATGCAGGTGGTCCTGTTCTACGTAGTGCTAACCGCGGTCACCAAAGTCTCTACAGCATTATTCTGGAGATTGCTTATTGGCTCGTTAGTGATGGTGATAGGTGAATTTCTCGGCGCGGCTGGTTACATGAGCGCAACACTGGGTTTCTTAATCGGTCTCGTTGGCTGGTTATACATCTTAGGCGAGCTATACATGGGTGAAGCGGGGAGGGTGAACGCCGAAAGCGGCAACGAGTCAACGCACC
The DNA here is from genome assembly GCA_965237995.1 of Candidatus Poriferihabitaceae bacterium. Lineage (GTDB taxonomy): Bacteria > Pseudomonadota > Gammaproteobacteria > Arenicellales > Poriferihabitantaceae > JAAELZ01. The sequence goes on along the minus strand of CBDEGO010000003.1, from coordinate 807,218 downwards.
TCGCATTTAACGGCCTGCGCTTAATTGTCACCATTGGCTGGGCCATCTATCCGCTCGGCTACTTCATTGAGCATTTAGGCGGCGGCGTCGACACTAATAGCCTCAACATTATCTATAACCTCGCAGATTTCCTCAACAAAATCATTTTTGGTTTTGTGGTTTACCGAGCGGCAATGAATGACAGCCACTCGCAATCTCGGCATTAATGAAATGAAAACATTTAGACAAATACTTAGGAGCATAACGCTATGACTGGTGCAGATATTATTGCAGTAATTATTCTAATTGGCTTGGCGATTGCCATTGTTGTTTACTTATTGCATTGGCTATACAGACGTTCTTCAAAGGAAGTGTCGTTTGTTCGAAGCGGATTAGGCGGAGAAAAGGTCGTTATCAGTGGTGGCGCCTTTGTCTTGCCGATCATTCATAACATCACAACCGTAGGTATGCGCACTTTGCGTATAGAGGTTCGGCGTGGCGGTGATAAATCGCTTATTACCAAGAATCGAATGCGGGTTGAGCTACAAGCAGAATTTTATGTGCGCGTAACGCCGACAGAAGAGTCGGTATCCACCGCAGCCCGTTCTTTGGGAAAACGGACGCTCGAGCCCGATGGCTTGCGCGAGTTAGTCGAAGGCCGCTTTGTTGATGCATTGGGTATTGTGGCGGCAAAAATGAGCATGGATGAAATCCAGGAACACCGTGGTGACTACGTCAAAGCCGTCAAAGTATTGGTAGAAGAATCACTGGACCAAACAGGTCTTGAACTAGAAGCGGTTTCGTTAACGGGCTTAGACCAAGCGCCGCTAGAAGCCTTTAACCCATCGAATGCGTTTGACGCAGAGGGTTTAACGCAACTGACTGAGCAAATTGAAAAGCGCAAGAAGAAGCGTAATGACATCGAGCAAGACACTAAAATTCAAATTCGTAATAAGAATTTAGAAACCGAAAAGCAAGCGCTTGATATAGAGAGAGACAGTGAATATTCAAAGCTCGCTCAGAAGCGTGATATAGAAAAGCAAAGATCAAAAGAACGTACCGAGATGGCGGTAGAACGCGCATCACAGGACCGTCAAGCGGAAGAAGCGCAGATCCAGGCGGAGGAAGAAGTTGAAAAGGCGCGTATCTCGCAAGAGCAAGCCATTGAAGTAGAGCGCTCCTTAAGAGAGCACAAGTTAACGCTCGAAATTGAAGAACGCCGCAAGACACGAAACGCCGTAGAGAAAGACACTGAAATCCAGATTCAGCAGAAGAATCTAGAAGCGGAAATTGAGGCGCTGAACATTGAAAAAGAAAATGAATACCAGCGTTTAAAGCAGCAAGAAGAGATTTCAATGCGCAGGGCTAAGCAAAAAGCTGATGTGGTTAAAGAAGAAGCCGAGCAATTTATGGCTTCAGAGCAAGCGCAAATAAAAGCGCAAGAAACCGTTAAAAAGGCGCAGATAAAGCAACAAAACCAGCTTGATGCGGCACGCATCCAAAGCGAAGAAGAAACTAAAATCAGAGAGATATCGAAACTCAAAGCGCTAGAGCTAGAAGAAAAATCTCGAAAGCTGGCCGTTATCAAGAAAACGGTAGAGGTATTGAAAGCCAATACCGAAGAAGAGCAGGCCAGAGCCAAGGTGGCCGATGCGGAAGAAAAAGTGTCTTCAATACGAGAGCTGGAAAAAGCGGAAGGCAAAAAAGCAGTCGAGCTGGTGAATGCGGCTAAGCAATCAGAGCGTGAAGCGATTCAATTAACCACGCTTGCCAAGGCTGAAAAAGAAGCGTCGGCCGACCGTGAACAGTCTGAGAAGCACACTGCGCTGGCCGCAAAGTTACGTTACGAAGTAGAAGCCGCAGGAAAGCAGCAACTTAATGAAGCGGAGAACATGCGCAGCGATGCCAGTCGTCGTAGCGCTTTAAGAATGCAACTCGCGGGTAACCTAGAGTCGATCATCCGTGAGTCGGTTAAGCCTATGCAGAATATCGATGGCATCAAAATTATGGAAGTAAATGGCTTGCCAGGCTTTAGTAACGGCAATCCGCAAGGCAATGGCGGAGGCGGCGGTAACGGCTCAGGCAAACCAAGCGGCGACGGTGACGGAACCGGCGGAGGAAGCCTAGCAGACAACGTGGTCAATTCCGCACTGAGGTACCGCGCGCAGATGCCTTTCGTTGACAACTTGTTACACGAAATTGGCATGTCACCGGGAGAGATCAGCAACATCAGCAATATCCTGGGTGGCTACGACAATGAAGTCACTGACGTTACCTCTTCTAAGGCGGGTAAAGGTAAATGAAACAAGAATTAAAAGCCTGGGCTGACAAGTACGCCAGCTTGACCAACAGCGACGAGACCATCGGAGCGATGGCCAAGTACTACACCTGCACCTTTATGTTTGATATGGCCGACTGCAAAGTTATCATTGAAATGCATGATGGCAAGGTAAAGCACATCAATACCCGTCCAGGCCCATTAGACGCCTACGATTTTGCGCTAAGAGCGTCGGCTCAAACCTGGCGTGAATTCTCGCAACCGATCCCCAGGCCTATGTATCACGGTATTTGGTCAGCGAGCTTTCGACGAGATTTAAAAATCGAGGGTAATCATTTAATCATGATGCAAAACCTTCGAAATTTCACTGTGCAATTTGAGCTGCTGCGCAAAAGCGGCGTGCCGGTTTAGCGCTATGAAAATCTTAACTAAAAATCACAACGCAGCCCCTCTAGCAACAGCCGCAGGAGTATTACAATGGTAAAGCATTCCCCCGTTACCGGACGTTACGTCACCATCGACGTAGACGGTAAAGAGTACAAAGTATTTTATTTACAAAATGGCACCGGGCAACCGCTCATATGTCAACACACCGCGGGTTGTCACAATCATCAATGGCGCGGCTTGCTTGAGGATGAAGAAATCACCAAACACTATAATGTGATCGCCTACGATTTACCGCGCCACGGTAAGTCAGACCCACCGCATAACCAAGAGTGGTGGAAAGAAGAATACAAGCTAACTGCTGAACACTTTTGTAATTTTATTATCAAATTATGTGATGCACTTGATCTCAAGAACCCGATATTTATGGGCTCCTCTTTCGGCGGTAACGTAGCCTTGCAATTAGCGCTGCGTCGACCAGATCGATTTAAAGCAGTTATCCCCGTAGAAGCGGCTGATTACGCGCCGGGTTTCTATCTCGATTGGTGGCAACACCCTCATGCTAATGCGGCACAAGTCTGTGGAAGTGGCGTATGGGATTTAATGGCACCTCAGTCTCCCGATATGGACCGCTGGTTGACATGGCATTATTACACCCAAGGCGCCGAAGCGTTCAAAGGCGACTTATATTTCTACTCAGTCGACCACGATATGCGTGATGATCTAAAGAATATACAAGGCCGTAAATGCCCTGTAGTGATGATGACGGGTACCTATGATTATTTAACACCGCCAGAAGCCACAGAAAATACCGCACGCCAAATTAAAGGCGCGGTCTATATTGAGATGGAAGACATCGGCCATTTCCCGATGAGCGAAAACTACGACTTGTTCAGGGTCTATCTGAAGGAAGCGCTGCGCATTATTAGAGAAAAAACCGGAGACTAATGCCCTACGTTCAAATGACGGGCATACGAATACATTTAGGAATGAACTCGTTCTCTCAGTTAGTAGTGCTAACTAATTTCATACTGTCGGGTGATTCATGGCGGTAAAAATATACGCTATGACCTGCGGATGGTTAACCTCCGACATCTCGATGATGCTCGCTGGCAAACCGGGCAAAATACGCTTTCCGGTTCCTGCGTATTTAATTGATCATCCTCGCGGCAAAGTCTTGTTTGATACTGGATTGCACCCGCAGTGCCAGCACGATGCGCGCAGCCGCATTGGTTTCATGGCGGATCTGTTTCATGTTGAATTTCGTCCCGGAGAAGATATAAAGTCCCGTCTAGAGCAATTAGATGTCGATATAAACAAGATCGAGTACTTGGTGAATTCGCACCTTCATTTCGACCACACTGGTGGCAATGAATTGGTGCCCAATGCCAAGATCATTATCCAACAAAGAGAATGGGAAGCCGGTCAAACGCCAGAGTTCATCAAAGCCAATGGTTATTCCAAGGCTGATTATGACTACGGGCATTTAGTGCAACAGGTTAACGGTGAGCACGATGTATTCGGCGATGGCAGAATTGTCACGATTCCCACTTTTGGCCACACCCCAGGGCATCAATCGCTCAAGGTTAGGTTAGATTCTGGCGACGTTATCTTAACGGCCGATGCTTGTTACCTAAAAGAAACGCTCACCAATATGCATTTACCGGCTTTGGTACACAGCCGCAGTGAAATGCTAAATTCGCTTTTCATGCTGCGTAAACTGCAGCGCGCCGGCGCACGCATATTTTACGGGCATGATCCAGAATTTTGGGCGCAAGTGCCGCAAGCTCCGCAGCAGGTTCAGTGAGCGCAATGAAAGCGGTCATCCAATTTGCGGTTCAAATCGGCCACGAGCATGCAAGATAGCTTAACGTGGTTGTTAATCATTATGCTGCTGTACTGGGCTTATTGCTTCTTCTGGGGCATACGGGCACTTCGCAGAGCAGACACCGCTAGCGATTATTTCCTAGCAGGTCGCCGTCTTTCCCCTTGGGTGTTCTCCATTTCGGTTACCGCCGTTACCTTGACCGGTTGGTCTATTATGGGCCAACCCAGTTTGGTGTTTCGTGATGGCTTTCAAGCAGCCAGTTTATCGTTCTATGGCATTGCCGTTGCGCTAGCAGGTGTGGTGTTATTAAAACGCCAATGGATGCTCGGCAAACGCTACGGATATATGACATCAGGCGAGATGTTTTCTGATTACTTTGGTGGCAATCTCCTTAGTATTATTTCTATCGGTATTGCCTTGTTGTTCGGCATCCCGTTTGTGGCCATCTTATTCGGTGCTAGCGGCTTTTTGATCAGCGAGCTAACTAATGGCGCGGTATCTCGTGATGTCGCCATGTGGGTGTTATCGGGCTTTGTATTGCTCTATGCTGTCACGGGTGGCATGCAAGCCATTGCCAAAATTGCGGTGGTGCAATTTGTGCTGTTCGCCTTCGGCATTATTGTGCTGGGTTCTTATGCTTTAGAGCTGGTTGGTGGTTTCGACGCCATGAATAAGGGCCTCGCAACCGTTGCCCAAAATGCCACAGGCTTATGGGGTACTACCAGAGGGTCAGGCGGTGGCGATTTCCCCGGTTATTTTGCACTTCCTGGCGTTATCCAATGGAGTGCAGGCTTGGGCATAGAAGCCCCAGACGGCGGCCCTTGGACCGCCATTATGGTGCTCACATTCATGATGTCGGTGATGGGCATTCAAGCTTCTCCGGCGCTTTCAGTGTGGAGTTTTTCTAGTGAAAACCCACGCGGCTTTGCGATCCATCAAGTTTGGGGCGCTGCGTTTTGTATTGGTTTTATCATGGTGTTATTCGCCACCATCATTGGTATTAGCGCTGTTCTCCTCGGTGCGAACGCTGAAGTGAGTGACGCAGGGTTGGCCTCTTCGCAGCTGTTACCCAACTTAGCAAGCCATGAGGGCAATGCGCTGGTGCCTCATTTCATCAAACTCATAGCGCAAGACCAGCCTTGGTTAATTGGGGTGTTTGCGGTGTGCGTGATCGCCGCCTTGCAAGCTACCGCAGGGGCGTTTATGTCTACCACCGGCGGCATACTCGCCAGAGACGTGCATAAGCGCTATATCGAGCCTGACGCCAATAACGACAAACAAAAAAGAGTAGGGCGGCTATGCACCGGTTTGGTGTTCTTGGCCTCTATGCTATTAGCCACTTATTCAATGGATGCCACGCTGTTACTAGGCGGCTTGGCTTTATCGTTCGCTTTTCAGCTGTGGCCTTCCTTACTGGCCGTTACCTGGCTTCCGTGGATAACGCGGCAAGCGGCTACGCTAGGTTTAATCGCAGGCTTAATTGCGGTGGTCATGACGGAGCCATTAGGCCAAAGACTGGCCGCCGACTCGCTGCCTTGGGGCCGCTGGCCGTGGACCATTCACTCAGCCGCTTGGGGCATGTTCTTTAACATCATTATCTGCCTGTTGGTATCGGCGATGACGGGCAACGATGCACAACGTGAACACCGCAATAATTTTCACGCTTTCTTCCGAGAGTACAGCCCACTTAAGGTGCGGCGCAGTTGGTCCAAACCAGTCGGTGGGGTCATCGTGTTGGTTTGGATGTTTTTTGCCATAGGCCCAGGTGCGGTTATTGGCAACGTGCTGTTCGGTCATCCAAACGCAGGCTACGAAGCCTGGAATTTCGGCATGCCATCGCTATGGGCGTGGCAAATAATATGGTGGGCACTGGGCGTCGGTATGATCTGGTATCTCGCCTACAAATTAGAAATGTCGACAGCGCCCGACAAACAAATAGATCGAGTCGGTAGCGGCTCCCAATAAATTTAATAAGATCAATCCAAAAGATTTACTGAGGAATAAACTATGTTAAGAATCACAGGGTATAGCGACAAATATTCTGTTTGCCCGGGGGACAATATACAATTTTATATTAACTCCGAGCATAACGAATCGTATGACGCACACGCTGTGCGCTTGATACATGGTGACACCAACCCAGATGGCCCAGGTTACAAAGAAGAAGAGTTAGCCTTCAAGTGCAACGGCACCTACACCGGGCGTAACCAGCGCATTCACGGCGGCTCTTATGTCATCGTGCCGCAGGACGAGCGCTTAAATGTTAAAAGCTTCACCATTCAAGCTTACATCTTCCCCACCACTCCAGAAAAAGGCCGACAAGGCATTATCACCAAGTGGGTTGAATCGAATAAATCAGGCTATGGCTTGTTTGTCGATGACGATAGCTGCTTATCGCTAGAAATTGGCGATGGCAACGGTTTGGTTATGAACCTATCCAGTGGTAAAAAGCTAATGAGAAAGGTTTGGTATTTAGTAGCCGCCACCTTTGATGAGCACACTGGCCGCGTCACCTTATATCAAGAACCGGTAGTAAGCAGAACCAATGGCGGTTTGGGCATGTCAATGTTACACCCCGCCGATGAAACCACCGCGCTAGTCGAAGCCACCAATAGCATGTGCCCTGGTCTGAACGACGCGCCGCTACTGATGGCGGCAACTACACTAGAAGAACGCACTGGCAGAACCATCTTCGGCGCGCACTACCGCGAAGCCTTATCGCCGGTAGAATTACCCGAACAAACCAATGTGTACAACGGCAAGATTGACCGCCCACGTCTATGCAGACGCGCGCTCAGCAAAGCCGAGATCGAAGCTTTGGCTAGAGGCTTCCAAGGTTGCCAAGCGGATTTACGTAACGACGTAGTAGGCGCATGGGACTTCCACAATAACATCACCACCAATGTCGCCACCACTTACATTATCGATACTTCGCCCAATGTATTAAACGGCCATATCATCAATATGCCCGTGCGCGGCATGACAGGCTTTAATTGGACAGGCGATGAAATCACCTACCACCATAAACCTGAAGAATACGGCGCGATTCATTTTCACGACGATGACATCGATGACGCCCGTTGGGATGTTGATATCGAACTCGATATTCCCGAAGGTACCAAAAGCGGGGTGTATGCATTGCGTTTGCGCATCGGCGGTGACGATTCAGCCGACACCGAAGATTACATTCCCTTCGTGGTGCGCCCGCCCTTGGGCACGTCTACCTCAAAAATTGCGTTTATTATGCCAACCAATAGTTACATGGCGTATTCAAACGATAACCTCGGCACCAACTCGGTGGTGGCGCAGTTATTAGCAGGTAAAGTGCCGGTTATGACGCCGTCAGACTTGTACCTTAACGAACATCGAGAGTATGGTTTATCCACCTATTCAACGCATTCCGATGGCAGCGGCGTTTGTTACTCCTCAAGATTGCGCCCCATCTTAAATATGCGGCCTAAATACCGTCACTGGCTGTCGCCTTCTTTATGGCAACTCAATGGTGATCTGCATCTAACAGACTGGCTAGAAGAAAAAGGCTTCGATTTTGACGTACACACAGACGAAGACTTGCACCGCGAAGGCGTGGGTTTGCTCAATCGCTATAAAACCGTGCTAACGGGCAGCCATCCAGAATACATTTCTGAAAAAATGCACGAAGCTTACGACTCTTATCAATTAGAAGGCGGGCGCTGGACCTACTTAGGCGCCAATGGTTTCTACTGGATAAGCGAATACCATCCCGACAACCCCAACATCACCGAAGTGAGAAAAGGCGAAGCGGGCACACGGGCATGGACAGCCAACCCAGGCGAATACCACAATGCCTTCGACGGCAAGTTCGGCGGCATGTGGCGCGCCAGAGGGCGAATTCCCAGCAAGTTGTGCGGCTTAACCTTCACCGCTTATGGTTTTGACGTGTCATCATACTATCGCCGCTTAGATGACAGCAAGCGCCCAGAAACATCGTGGATTTTTGAAGGTGTGGGTGAAGGCGAAGTCATTGGTGATTTCGGCTTGGTCGGCGGCGGCGCAGCAGGTTTGGAGCTAGATCGCTACGACCTAGAGTTCGGCACACCGCACAATGCGTTTTTATTGGCCGCTTCAGAAGGGCACACCAATATGATGTTGCAAGTGAACGAAGAAATCCACTTCTCAGTGCGCGGTTATCACGGCGGTGGCACCGAAAACCCGCAAGTACGGGCCGACATGATCTATTACAAAACGCCGAATGACGGCGCGCTGTTTGCACCGGGTTCCTTATCGTGGTGCGGTAGTCTTTCGCATAATAACTACGACAATAACTGCTCTACCATTTTAGAAAACACCCTAAACGGCTTTCTAAAAGACGGGCCGCTTCCTTAGTAGATAACCACATAATAAAGAGGATACAAATGATGAACAATTACCATCCCGACAATATGATGGAGCGCCCCGAAGGCAAAGAGATGATAGGCGCGTCAATGACGCCTCCGAATGATCTAGAGCTGGCCGCCATGGGCGAATTAGACCCAGACAAGCTCAACGACTTAGCCGAGTGCTTGTTTGTATTAAACAACCGCCATTACGGGCCGATAGCCGGCGCGTATATGGTGGTGTGCACAGAGGAAGGCAAGAAGTGGTGCGTAGGGCAGTTAAACGCCGACAGAATTAAGCCGATGTTGTTGTTTGAAGACAAGGTGTTTTCTTCGCCAGAATTAGCGCAACAAGAAGCGCTGAGAATGAAAGAAGAGCGCGGTGAATCAGCCCCTTGTCGTTGTACTTAACGCTAAACACCACAGGTGAAACCCGAGAAATATCGAGGCAATAAACTATGATGAATAACAAACCCACAGGCGTACAAACCGACCAAGGTCGCGCCGTAACGGACGACTACATCACCCGAACTTACGTGCTGCCGCTGTTAAGAGACGAAGAAACCAGAACTCGATTAATCAATGAACACCGCGCCAACCCGGTAGCAGGGCCACCCAAAAACGGCCAGCCGCCGATTGAGCATAGTAAGGATTTGATTACGGTGTTAGATAAATTACGCCGACAAGGTATGGCGGGGAAGTACATTACGGTTTGTAGAAGGTTGCATGAAGATTACCGTATTGGGGTTTGTTCTGGTACGCGTGGGGTGCCGGTGAAGATATTGGAGGAGTCTTATTCTTCAGAAGAGGCGAGTGAGCATGCTATTTTTTTGAAGCGTGTTGCTGATATTTTGGAGTTGTATAGTTAGAGTAAGAAGCGTTTGCCCAGACGGTGTAAAAAGGCAATTGATTTTTCCATGAGTAATTTTTCCTATTGCCGATATATTTTCGATCTATGTCCCATATCAATTACTAGAATGGTGATTTCTAAGTCTTGAATCTCACATAAAATTCTATAATTGCCAATACGGTAACGCCAAATTTCTTCTTTACCAACAAGGCGTTTGCCGATGCTGCGAGGGTTGTCGAGGTTGGCCAAATGCTCCTCTAAAAATTTTCTAATACGTTGCCTATCGACAGGAGAAATCTTGTTAGTTTTTTTGCGAACACTTTTAAGATAGTTAATCGTCCAAGCCATTCCAGAAAGCCTCAGAGCTAATCACTTGGTCTTCACCTTTGCGTAATCGCTCTAAGGCATGCTCAGCAGCATAGACATCTTCAAGGTCGTCCATATGCGTAGCAATCGCTTCACGCATGTAATACGCAACGGGTCGACCCGTTTGCTTTGAGAGGTTAACGAGACGATTACTGAGATCATCAGGTAACCTTACGGCGGTTTGTTTACTCATTCCAAGTGCCTCTTAAAAGTATTCATAATTCTATATTGGTTGACAAGTATACCATTTTGATTGTTAAGTATTTTGCCTTTACCAGATAATTAATGTTGATGTCCCCCGAACTCTCACCCCGAACTCTGCATAATTAAGTATTGTGTCTCCCAAACTCTCCCGAACTCTCAAAGCCAAGTAATTCTCATAGTAGGTCTTATTTTGCTAAAGCAAGCAACAATTTGCTAAAATAAAAGATTAACTAAGCCTTAATAGGATTTAAGCAATGATAAAAAATTTGATAACAGCCTTTGTACTGGCACTATTATCAGTTAATGCTTACGCTGCTAAAATTGAGTCGTATACGGGTACAGGCACGGGTGCTATACCCGATAACACGCCGGCTGGGTTTGTATTTCCTTTGCGGTGCCCGCCTTAGAAGATATATCCGATATCCAGATTGATCTGGATATGACCCACACTTGGATGGGCGATTTAATCGTTACACTAATCGCGCCGAATGCGAATAGCCACGTTATTTTCCATAGAACTGGATCCACTTCCGGGAATGGAGCCGGATATGCTAGTGAGTTAAATGGCGTTTATATGTTTAGTGATATTTTACCGACCAGTGCAAATTGGTGGGTAGTGGCTATTCCTGCTGGTGAGACTATACCTACGGGCGTTTACCGAACTACCACAGCAGGGGGAGACCCATTAGGCAATGGGGTTGATACGGTAATCACTTCAGCGTTTAACAGCACGATGCCCGCAGGCAATTGGGTGCTTAATGTATCTGATAACGCTGGCTCTGATACAGGCTCCATTAATGCCGCTACACTAAAAATAACCGCTGGCCCGCCTGATCAGTTAACCAGTTCTTTTTCGGCCTTTAACAGCAATTTTGGATTTTTCTTTGATATTACCGCTAAAACTGAAGATATCACGGTGCGACGATTTGATATTAATCGATCTTCAGGTACTGGCGTTGTAACGGCCTATTCTAAAATGGGCAGTTATACTGGTTTTGAAACCAATGCGGCCGCGTGGACAAACCGAGGAAGCAAAACATTAACCTCAATTTTTAACACGCCTACTCCCTATGATATTCAGGATGTAGAAATACCCGCTGGGCAAACAGCTGGATTTTATTTTCATAGTACAAATAACCCCTTGAGATATTTCACTGTCAGTGAAAGCCATGAAAATAGTGACATTATTATTAGTGATGGAAAGGGGCAAGATGTCGGAGGTGCGCCATTTTCTGGATCTTTATACTCACCAAGAGGGTTTAGCGGCACTGTTTACTATGGTGACGAAGAATCGTGCTATATCGTTAAAGCCGCTAATAATAGTGTAGTGACCTTCTGTTTGTAACCGCTGCTATATACGAACTCGATCATATATGGCCCCATGCTTCATTATTGCGCTTTTTCAGTCACAGACTCCACGCAGCTCAACGGAAGAAACGAAGCATCTGGAGTGATCGCCTCATCCAGTTTGAGTGGAACAAGCTGTCTATCAACTATGTCTGCATAAACAATAGAATGTTTGCCTAATATTTCGGGCCAAATATTCTGAATAGTGAGTGAAAGATTTTTTCTATCAACATTGTGGTATAAAAATAGTCTGGTTGTTTCAACTGAATTGTTCAGCAGTTCATTCAACCAAACCACGTCTTGATAGTCTGTCGAATCATAAAAGAGGGTTTGCAAGATAGAATCATTGTGATCAAGTAATACCGCATAGACACCCGTTATTTGGTCTTTGTGTTTCTTCAAGCCGCGCCAGTAGAACTGCTCACTCAGGTTTTGGTTGCCCCAGGTAAATTTGATTCGCCCCGAGTCTTTGTCGCGAGTAACTTTGGCACCTAATTTACAGATACCATTGTTGTTTGCTTGCTCAGTTTTAGCATAGCTAAGGTTTAGTAAATTTATCGCGCGCATCGTTCGAGATTTATCACAGTCACCCAGTGGCAATGAAATCTTTACGACTTCTTGCGGCGAATCAGTACATTCATGAGCGTTATTGATCACCGCCTTTTGTTTAGCATGATCATTGTAACGGCTCACAAAATAGGGGTTTTTTGGCTGCTTCGTATGCGTTTGTGCTAAAACGAAATCAGCGTTATGGGAGACTTTGAGTGAGGTGAGAATTGTTGCAACCGAATTCAAGCTGCTTCCTTCGCTATGCTTAGTTGCATTAAGCTGATCTTTGTCGACGGGATCGGGCGTCGCAATTATAGTGAGTAACCTTGAATCGTATACATGATCACCAAACAGAGTTTTCATGGTCTTGTTGGGGAAAACTCCGTGATCTGCCTGAATGAATAATACCGTGTCATCTAAGACACCAGCTTCTTCTAGGTTTTCTACAAATTGACCTAGCAAATAATCTGTACAGTGAACGGCATTGAGAAACACTTTGCTTTTATCTTCGGTGTAAGCAGGGCAACCTTCGTAGGTGAATCCAGGAATATGCGTGCCCAATGTGAGCAGCGTAACGTTAAATGGTGTTGTTCGTTGATGTTTTAAAACAATCGTTTCAAATGCCTGATCAAAAAGAATATTATCTGCTATCCCCCAGTCTTTGTGTCGCTCAAAGCCAAGCGTTTCCCAGTGTGCACGACCCAGAATTTCGTCGTAGCCATGCGCGCTGAGGAATGCGCCTTTGCCTGCGAAAGCCATGCCCGCCCCGCCTAAATAAGTTTGCTGATAGCCCGCAACCTTTAATATATCTCCCAGACAAGGCAAGTTTGAAAGGCGGCCTTGCTTTGTGGTGAGCGAATTGTTGGCACGTTCCATATTAAAAAGTGTGCCACACTGTGAATTGGCGATACCCTCGATGGTGACAAATGCAGAACCGTAAATTTGACTAAAACTTTGATAACGGTGTTTGAGAATGTTGATCCGCGGTGTCAGTTCGGGATACAGTTTTTCATTACTCAATACATCATTAAAGGATTCCAAATAAACAAGAATTAGATTGAGGGGTTTGTCCGGCAAGGTAGCCTGAATTTCATGTTTATCAACGGGTAGGGGTCTGTTTTCCCTGATAGGCGTGAGGATATCCTTAGCCAATGCGCGGTCAGCTATTGTTGAAGGTGTATTAGCTGAATCAACGGCGTCTGTTTGTGTATATCGTGCATATGCCTGCGCGAGGAGTAGTTCAGGTGAGCCAGTTGCACCTGCATAAATCAGAACCAGGCCACTAGCGGCTGATAATAGTATTATTTTTAAAGGTTTGGATTGTTGGCTTCTGATCAGCCATATAGCGGCAAAAGCCAATATGCAAAGTAGAATTAGCAGAAGAGTTAACTCTTTTGGGTAAGTCCCCCAGCTGACTTCGAAGGATGTCCGGTTAATATGTGCGAAAAAATCACTGCTGAATCCTCTGCCTGAGAAATCGTAAAGAAACCCAAGTAAAAATCGAATCCACAACATTGACAGTAACAAGATACCACCGACTATCCAAGAGAGTCTCGGGGACAGCTTTTTAATCAATGAAACTATACTAAAAAGCAGCAGGGCTAAGCCTGCTGTCGAGTTCAAAGAGGCCACATTATCGATGACTTCGCCATTCATAATAATCAGCGCAGCGATGGGGATATATAGACTGCAGAGGAAGTAGAGTAGCAGTTTCATGTGTTTGCTAAATTGGCTAGTTCAGTTAGTAATGAGGAGTTTAGGGGACATAGTAATTCGGGGGACACAACACTTAATTATTTTGCTTAAGCTTCGGCCCAGGCTTTTTCTTCTTCAAATCACGTCCCAATGAGCGACCCACATTTTCAACAAAGTCCTCCGAGCCGAGCGGCCTGCCAGTTCGTTCATGTTGCATTAACTCCTTTGTATCACTACTCTGCGCAGCTAATATATATTCTTTCCAATCACCCGTATCGGCATACTTTGAATGACCTGTGGGATTAATTAGTCCTAATGGATCAACACCTGTTAAGTGCCCGTGGATGCTACTCCAACGATAATCCCAAGCATGTTTAATCATCTTGGCTTTAACGGGATTAAGCTCTACATACGCCATGGTGCTTAATAACCAATTCTCGTCCAATACATAGGAGCTAAACCTTCCTTGCCATAGATACCCTTTCCAGTTTTCACGGAAATTAATCATTCGGGTATAACGCCTATGCGTTTCGCCAACGGCTCTACTTAGATTAGATTGCTCATTGGGGACTAGCACTAGATGAACATGATTCGTCATTAAGCAATAGGCGAGCACTTCTACTTGCTCTTCTTCACACCATTGCTTTAACAGTGCGATGTAGTAAAGGTAATCCGATTCTTTAAAAAAGACATCCTGACGTCGGTTTCCTCTCTGGACAACGTGGTGCGGATAGTGGGGAACTATGATTCGCGCGAGTCTTGCCATACGCAGATAATAGCATAATTAAGTATTGTGTCCCTCGAACTCTTGATCAGTGCGGGGCGATTCATCTATCTACATGATACCTATTGCTTTTCGGTAATTCGTAAGATGTCAACAAACCGTGGAAAAGTCAGGTTTTAAGTAAGGCTAGAGTTTAAGTCTAGGATTGGTTTGTCCTAGTTGAGCTTTAGAAAATTAACTTGTCATAACCCTATTAGAACTTGGTCAATATTCGACTTACAAGGAAAATGTAAATTAATGCAGATATAGTACGTAGAGATTGCTCCGGATTAAACTTTGATAGCCATACTGGACAAATTATTGAGTCAATGATCGGATTAATAATCGAGTCGGTAATAGAGCTAATGATTGGGCCCGTAAAAGAGCCAATGATGGGACCAATGATAGGGTTAATGCCAGGGCTAAATAAAACCAATAAACAGGTAATAGCTAAGCCTATTGTGGCTATAAACCGCGAAATTTTCTGCCATTTTTTTCGCTCTCTGATTGCACGCCCTCGGGAAAACTCTAGAGATATTGCCACGAGAATGGCAGTTATAAAGCCCACAACTAACGGAGTTCCCCAGAACCAACCTGGTAGCTCCCATGCGAGATACATAAGATAGAAAAATAGCACAATTACCAACCCCAGTGTAAGCGGTGTAGTAAGTGTTCCTACTTTCGGCCGATACCACCATTGCGCTTTCTCTACGTATGATGGGCCACTATCAACGTCATGTAATGAAATTGGCATTGGGCTCTCTGATACAGCAAACTCTGCTAATGAGCGCCAATTAACTTCTTCAATACCGGCCCCGTGACCACCTTTAATATAGTGTTCTGTATTGTGAACAAAATCTCCCTTTTTCTTGAATGGGACAACACTAGCACCACCAAGATTTGGACCGAGGATCCAAGACAACGGTATAATATCTGCGATCCTTGGTAAGCAGGAAACCACCCAGTCTTTACTTGACATGAAATTTAGGACATAGCCCACTTGGTTTTGACGCTTAAGTGAAATCCAATCAAAGTTACTCGTAACTACGCTTCCAGCGAATGCAATTCGTTCGAACTTAATGTCTTCATACTCTTCGAGGGATTGCGCTAGCAGATAAGTACCGTTGCTGTGACCGATGAAAGAAAACTTTGCTTTCGGATATCTTCGTCTAGCTTCGATATATCTCTCTACCAACCAATGCATTTTCTCGTACCTAGCACGTCGCCTTAAAAATTCCAGCATTGAAAAATATCCATAACTACTTGTCTCGACCACTATTTGATCTCGCTCAAGTTTCGCTAATTCATGATTGGCTTTCGCTAGAGAAGCAATTTTCTGGGTCCAATGCCCTTCATCTCGAATTCCGTGAATAACGAAGACTACTCGCTTAACTGAACAAACTGGTTTATAAGGCTTTTCGTCCCATGGCAGCACATACTCCTTAAGCTCTCTAACTGAATCCAAACTTCCCATGAGGGTGTGTGCAAATAATTCAGCGCGTTTCTCCCCATCAGTTCCGTCCTCATAATCAATGATAGTGGCGTGATCTGAGAACGGTACTTGAATGTAAACCACGTTATTCACGCCAACTACCGCGTCAGCCATATCTTGCCATGATAGTAGTTCATCGATTGAGCCAAGAAGAATAAAAATCGGCACTTTATCCTTATCCTCTTTTTTTCCCTCAAATTGCAGCCAAGCCAATCGTAACCACACAAGAAACGGAGCACTTCTTCTCAATTGCATAATCCAAGGTTCTTGCCTAGCAGCCCTTGATAGAGGATGCTTAACCCATTCCCGAAACCACAATATTGGTAGCAAGCACAGTCCAATAGTCCATGATATTTTCTGTATTACTGGAAGATGGTGATCAAGAGCCCAACCCCGGGTCAAGGGTGCGACCAAAATCAACCGAAGATCAAGGTCGGGACTCTCAAATTGTTTTCGAACGTCATCGAACTCCACATTTTTTTGGATCATTAAATATGTGGATTGTACTAATACTCCGCCTGCACTATGGCCTATCAACAAAACAGATTTATATTTAGTTTTCCTTATTAGCTTCTGAATTTCCCTTCCAATTTCTTCACTTAAGTCTTTTAAATCAAAGGTACGGTGCCAGTCAAAGGGCAATTTTGGAGCGTAAATTTCAGATGTTAGCATCTCCTTTTTAACCCTTTGAGTGAGTGCTGCTATAGTGCTAGGACTACAATCCATACCATGCAGTATAACCACAACAGTATCAGTATCCGTCCGTTTAGTGATTTCTTTCCATTCGCCTGTGTACGATCGATTGCTCATTGAGTAAATTCCTTCCTTTTCGAGTTGACAGCATACATCCTAGGTTTTTGATCTGCAATAGCAGTACACAATGCAGTCTCTACAATGGTAATTCCAAGACCATGATTTTATGAGGAGTTCGGGCGACACGATACTGAATTATTTAGCTTAAGCTTCGGCCCAGGCTTTTTCTTCTTCGAGAGTTCGGGGGACATAATACTTAATTATCTTGTTTAAGCTTCGGGCCAGGCTTTTTCTTACTGGTATTCGGCTTAGGGTAGATAGCTTTAATGCCCATCTTACGCATTAAACGCTGTGTCTCTTGAACGATATCCCTCGAACTATTTGGAGTTGAATTCACCGCTTGTTAGCTATTGCAATGCTGAGTGATCTTTTGGCAGTTTTTTCGAAATCCATACCGCCAACCGATGCTTAATATTCAAATCATTTAGCTGGTCGTGGGGTAGCGGCTGAATTTGTTTATCATGCACCAAAAGCCGATAAATAAATTCCAGTTTCTGTTTTTGCGGATCGGATTCTTCGATTGTCCCTGCACCACGATTAACCACATATTTAGTGCCAAATTTAATCACTTCCCTAATTAGTTCAGCTTCATTTTTTAGTTTAGTTGTTTTAGCCATAATAAAATCCAATAAAAGAGGCAAGGCTTCTTTATTTCTATAGATCTATAACACCATCAAGAGGCCATTGATTGTATAGTTCGAGTGACGCTGCAGTTAATTATTCATTCTATAGTAAGGCGTAAGTAATAGAATATCCAGTATATTATGTATATATAATCGTTAATAGTACGTTTATATATACAATATATGCTATTCTATGCGACATGAATGATTTGAAGTCATTAACTAACCCTGTGATCAGCCATGCAACTCTTGCATTGGTTTTGGCTAGTTATGCACGGCCTAATGACAAAATTAGCAAGCTTATAGCAAAGCATCAACTTGTGTCTTTAAAACGGGGTTTGTACCTTATTGCAGATTCTCAACAGACCACACTGGAGTTGATTGCCAATCATTTGCATGGCCCTAGCTATGTTTCAAGGCATTGGGCTTTGAGTTATTATGGTTTGTTAACAGAACGTGTATCGGTCGTTACTTCTATGTGTCTTGATCGTTCCCGCCAAGTAGAAACGGCTCGGGGTGGTTTTCACTATCAGGCTATTCCAGCTTCCTACTATTCCGTTGGAATAGACAGCATTGCGCAAGATAAAATAGCATTTATGATCGCTACACCTGAAAAAGCCTTAGCTGATCTACTGGTATCTACACGCAAGCTACGGATTCAATCCTCAAGTGCCATGATGAGTTATTTAGAGGATGATTTGCGGCTTGATCACGATGATCTAATTAAATTAGATGCTGCTTGTTTTTACAAATTTGCGCAACAAGGTTATAAATCCAATATGCTTGCTTGCTTAGGAAAAGCGATAGAAAGCTTAGCTAAATCAAGGATTACTCAATGATTGATACGATGCTTAAGCGTTATTCAATTAACACGGCGGATGATTACTATCAGGCGTTGCGTGAAATAATGCAAGAGATAACCTTGGCAGGGCTATATCGCGGTGGCTTCTTTGAGAAGGCGGCTTTCTATGGCGGAACTGCTTTGCGAATATTTTATCAGCTAGATCGTTTTTCTGAAGATCTTGATTTCTCATTGCTTGAAACTGATGAGGGTTTTTTACTGGACCCTTATTTTGCTTCGATAGAAAAGGAGTTTCATGCTTTGGGCATTGGTGTAGATATTAAAACTATACAGAAAAAACAAAAGACAGCGGTAGAGTCAGCATTTCTTAAAAGTGATACCAGCGTTCATATTTTGCAGCTTGAAAGCAACCACCAAGTATGGGCAGCAAAAGCCAAACGCTCAATAAAAATAAAGTTTGAAGTTGATACGAGACCCCCATTAGAGTTTTCTACTGAAGAAAAATTATTATTACAACCTTTTTCTTTTTATGTGAAGTGCTACCAAATGAGTGATCTGTTTGCAGGTAAGCTTCATGCATTACTTTACCGTCGTTGGAAGAATCGCATCAAAGGTCGTGACTGGTATGATTTTGAATGGTATATCCGCCAAGGTTCTCCAGTTCATCTAGATCACTTTTTGCAACGCGCACATCAAAGTGGTGATTTAGTCGATCTAAAAAGGGTTACTCTTCAGGATATTCAGACGCTGTTACTGCAACGCATTGAAGACATAGATTTTGAACAGGCCAAGCAAGATGTATTTCCTTTTGTGAGCAACCCTAATGTCTTAGATATATGGTCGCAGAAGTATTTTTCTGAGCTGGTAATGCGGCTAACTGGCGATTAGACCACATTAAGAGAGGCCTTCACTTATCTGAAACCGACTCTATATCTGCGTACGAATATGCGGAGATCGTGCGTAGAGGGCTACCATCGGTAAAATAATCAAGCCGAATACAAACTGCTGGGTTTCGTACTCTAGACCAATACCGACAAGGAAAGAGGTGAGTACTTGCAGCACTAATACACCAATGACGGTAAAGCCATAACCGCCCCAGCCACCTAACAAAGAGGTGCCGCCAACAACCACCGCCGCAATAGTCATAAACAAGTATTGATCACCCACGCCGATAAAGCCGCCGCCACTCCAGCCTAATAGCAATGCACCGGTTAAGGCGGAGATACAGCCGCTGATGGAGTACATGCCTACCCAGTAGCCGCGCTCTGAGATAGAAAGGCGCTCGGCCGCTGTGCGGCTACCGCCTAAGGCATATAGGTTTCGGCCCCATGTGGTGTTGCGTAAGCCGATGATGAGAATGATAGAAGCGATAATCCATATGATGACGACAGGCGGAAAATTGAGGCTGAAGAACTTTCCGTTCATGGCTGCAATATTTGATAACCAACTGGGTACTACGCCAAATACGTTGCCGCCGAATGCGCTGCCAATACTGGTGAGGATCTGGGTGCCACCAGAAACCGCAAAACCAACACCTAAAGTAAGGATAA
The DNA here is from genome assembly GCA_965237995.1 of Candidatus Poriferihabitaceae bacterium. Lineage (GTDB taxonomy): Bacteria > Pseudomonadota > Gammaproteobacteria > Arenicellales > Poriferihabitantaceae > JAAELZ01. The sequence continues at coordinate 787,340 of CBDEGO010000003.1, read as the reverse complement.
GTGCTTGGCCTTGTAGTCGGTAACTCAACATGCCGTTGATAAAACCGATACCCGCGCCGATGAGCAGGATAGCGATTACCGCTATCCAGGGTGGAGTGCCCAAGGTAAGTAAATACATTAATCCAATATTTGACGAGCCAATCACAAACGGAATGGATAAATCTAAACCGCCTAATAAGGCCACTAAAGTTTGGCCTATGCAGGCTAGGCCCAAGAAGGAGGCAAATACCAACATTGATTTGATATTCAAAACCGACAAAAAGCCTTCTACCACCAGTGAGCCGATAACAAATAAACCGATTAATACCACGATACCGATAAAGGCACTTTTATTGGTTTTAATGCGCCTGTTAAGAATGAACGCTAGGATAATGAAAGCGATGAACACCAGCATGGAGAAGATATTCCGCCAGTGAAAAAAGTTCTCTATCACGAATGCGCTGGCAATAAACGCCAATACCAATGCCAGTAAGCCCCATGCGGCGCCTTTGTTTTTAGACACTAAGTTGCCTAAAAAGCTGCGTTGGTATTCTTCGTCTTGGTCATCTTGCTGTGAAGCAGTTTGGCTTTTTGTGTCTTGGCTTCCTAAGCTACCGGGACTCTTGGTGTTGTTGATGGCAATGCCATCTGCGCCGTATATCCAGCGAACCGAGCAATGATGCCAACCCCACAGAATTAGCGCGAATATGGCAAAGGAATAGAACACGATGTGCAACATCGGCACATCGTCGGCCCAACCCAGCACGGCGCTGACGATGGCGATGGCCGCCGCAATAATAAAACCTAACCATTTGTAAAAGGAATATGCAGCTTGGTTCATGACCCTGACCATTGGCTGATCGATTTATCTCGACCTTGTTTAATATAGTACGTGCTGATGACGTGTAAGACGTTCGGCGCGGATAAGATGGCGACTGCAATAACCGCGACGATTTGCCATAAAGGCACACCGACGGCAAAAAACAAACCGCCCCAAATTGCCGCTGAGAACACGGGTATTTGCCATAGCCGCCAGAAACTGCGGAAGGAGCGTTCACCCATTGCGAGGTAAAGAAAGATGTGTAGCAATACGATGATAAATGCGCAGTAAGCCAATTGGGTGTACGCCGACAAGCCGGGCTGGTCCACATTGGTTCTAACTGGCTTGGCAAAATTCGTTACAGCGGGTTTGGCTGTTTGCTCGCCGGTATTGAAAATAGGTGAAGCGTATTGTCTGGTATGCTCTGTGGCAGTGCTGGCAAGGTCTGAAATGCGAGCTTGCTGCGGCGCCGAAAAGAAATACACGCAGATAACCGCCAACACGCCTATCACCACGATAAACACGTTTGAGATATTGCTGAGTTTGGTATGCACCAAAGGAGCGGTGAGTGTGAATAGTCCTACGCCTACTAGAATGACGGCGTAAATTTCCCCAGAAAGCGTGCTCGCTAGATAGCCAATTTCAAATTCTTTAAAGAACAAAGCGCCCACCGCAATGATCACGACGGAGGTGGTAAAGATCACCATTGCCACGCGTTTAGTGCGCTGCGTTACCTGCGGTAGCATCACTAAGATAATGAGTGATGCCAGCAGTATCGCACCGGCGACAATGATAAAGGCTTGAGTGGTTTGGGCAACGAAGCTACTAGCTTCTGCCTCAGTTACCCCGTTCCCAGCGTTCATGTTGGAAGGTTTAAGATACGTCTCCATTGCCACGAAGGTAGGGGTGTAGGCGTCAATGCCTGTTACCTCGACTTTGTTAGGTGGGGGTGCACTGGATGGGTCCGCGGGCTCTGGATTGAAAATCAACCCCAGTGCGGTAATGGCCAGCACCACCATGAAGGCAACCATTGGCGCTCTTGGGAATTTGAACAACATTCGAAAGGCGTACACGACAGCCACAATGCCGATGATGATAAAGATGACGTAAGTACCCGCTGAGTAGGATTCATCCACCGCAACAGCAGCTAAGCTTGCGCCTGAACTACCGAGGCTAGACATACTAGAAAGACTGGATAAACTAGACAAGCTAGACAGTCCGCCTAATGGTGCGATTATCTGGTCCATGGTGGTGTGCATAATCACGCCTAATGAAATCACCGCTAGAATAACGAAGAACACCAAGGGCGAAATATTCTTTACCTTCTTTTGTATTGCAGGAACCGCCACGCTGATTAACAGCGAAACCACCAACATCACGCCATAGGCTAGGTCGGTAACAAAGCTTTGAACTGTGCCGAAGTTGAAGGTAGATAACACATAGGTGATTAAGTAAATGTTTAAGGCGCCGAGTAGCGAACCAAAAGCACTACCACGCCCGCCTGCCAAATTAGCGCCGCCTAACACCAAAGCCGTTACCGCCATTAGCGTGTAAGTGGTGCCTTGCGAGGGGTCTCCCGAGCTGATTAAGGCGGTAAAGGCGATGGCCGCTAAGCCTGCGTAGATGCCGCCAATGGCGTGCGCGCCCAATCTAACCCAGTTGATCGGCACGCCGCTGGTATAGGCTGCGCGCTCGTCTGATCCCATCAATTTAAGATGACCAAAAAATGCGGTTCTAGAGAGCAGATACCACCCGATGGTTGCCAGCACTAAGATAACCAGCGTGGCGGAATAAATGGTGGTGCCGCTGCCCCAAGGGAACATCCAGTTCGGAGCAACGCCGCCGGGTCTGGGCATCACAATCAGGTTAAGACCTACCAGCATTAAGTAACCACTTAAGGAAACGATGATAGGCTGTACCCGTATAAAGATGATAATCAGCGCCTGTAGCACTTGGTAAGCTATGCCTACGCCCATTGCGTATAAGAAAAACGCGATGGGAGATTCCATAAAGCCGACAGCGAATAGCTGAATCATACCGACATTGATAAAGCCGATCAGTGGGCCGATGGACAGATCAACACTGCCTCGTCCGGCCATTACGATGATGGTTAGCGCATAAGTGGCCAAGATTAACGGCGCAACGACGATTACCACGCTGCCAATGCCCGCACTAGAAATGAGGTTGGGGCCTCTAATAACGGCAAAAATCAGCAAGGCAAAGAAGATGAACATCGGCACCAATAAATAGGTGTTGCTGCTGGTCTTCGGTGCGTCGTCGACCGCGTTGTTATTGCTGGTGACTAATTGCTGGTTGCTTAAGGATTCCACTGTTCTAGCAAGGTTATAAGTTAATAGTAGCGAATTTTGATATTTGTGTTACGCAACTTTTTTGACTTCTCTGGCTTGTCAAAATCGATGATGCGTATTTGGCCGATATCTTCCGGCGTCGCCACTTTGGGCGGTTCTGGTTCTGCGTGACTTGTCTTTTGATTAGATCTTCCACCTTGGCTGATGTTGTGACTAGTCACCGGCGCAGGCGCTAATGGTGGTTTGTTCGAATCGCTGGTTATGGGCGCATGGCTCACTTCAGTGAACTCGTCATCAGTGACTGATGAGTGCGGTTTCGCCACTGGCGGAGCAGGGCGATTGCCTCGCAGCGCGGCGGTGGCAGGGGCGTCTACTTCTAATGTGTCTGCATTGGTTATGACCACGCCATAATCTTCTTTCGCCCCTTTTATTGAAACGATCTCGTTTTTAACGTCCCAAGTCACTTTTTCAATGGGCCTGTCAAACGGATGGCCGTGCCCGCCGCCGCCGGGGTTTTTATTGGTGGCGGTTTCACCGGGCTGTATGGTGGCAATCACGTTTTTGCGTACGATTTCAACTTCGCCGTCGCGTTTGAGTTCCACCTTGCCTACTTTTGATTCGACCATAGATGAAAATGCGTCTGCCGCGCCCATCGCAGGTAAGCGCCGGCCTTCGCCAAACATGATGAAAGTCATGGGCTTGTCAATAGGTTCTACTTCCCAGCGCGTGCCAGAGCCACCGCGAAACTTACCCGCACCGCCCGAATCTGTCATTAAGTTATAGCTGTGCAGAATAATCGGGTATGAGTGTTCTATTAGCTCTACATCACCAGATGTTAAAGCGCCGAAACAAGACTGCGGCCCGCAAGCATGCCAGCCATCTTGTTGCGGGGTGGCGCCTGCACCTGAAATCAACGTTGCCAAAACCATAGTGACGTATTCTTCTTCGGTTCGCGTGTCCCAACCGGCAATGTTACAGCCGTTAGTATGGCCCCATGATGCGCACACTTTTTCCGGTGCGGCTTGCTCGAAAGCCAGCCTCACCGCGTCGGTTAATGTCTCCATCGGGGTGGTGGTACAATTTACGTGCGGAGCCGGGACTTGGGCGTTGCACAGAGTGCCTTTCTCGCCCATATTGACGCTAACGCAGCGATATAAACCTTCGTTATAGGGCGGTGGCAATTGCGCGAACATCATGATTCCTAAATACACGCCGGAGTAGGAGTTGCCTTCATAAGAATTGATAAAGTAGGGCACTTGCGGCGGACTGGTGATGTTCAGATGACAAGAATCACCCGTGATCGTTAAGTCAGCGGTAATCTCTAAATCGCCGAAATCATGGCCCGCATCTTCTAATATGGCAGTGCCAGAGTATTTGCCATCGGGCACTTCGCTTATCAGAGAGCGCATATGGCGGTCTGCCATCGACAGCAGCTCTTCAATGCAAGCTTTGGTTTCCTCGACGCCGTATTTTTCTAGCATGTTAACCAAGTTGCGCTCACCGACTTGGCAGGCGCCGATTAGGCCGGCAAAGTCGCCTTCTTGGTCGCGTCTGGCCCGCATGTTGGTCAGTATCATATTGAAGACGTCTTTGCGAACGTTGCCTCTTTCCCATAACTTGATGGGCGGCACGCGCAAGCCTTCCGCATAAATCTCTTTGGCGTCCGGGTTATACCCCGCAGGTACGGGGCCACCCACATCGGTTAGGTGGCCTTTGCAAACGGTCCAGAATATGTGCTCGCCCTTATAAAACACCGGCTTATACATACACATATCTAGAATGTGGCTGCCGCTGTAATCAGGGTCATTGTGTAAAATGATGTCGCCTTCGTTGATGTCTCCTTCAAAGTAGTCAGAAACAGCTTTCATCGCCGGCATTAATGAACCCAAATGAATCGGGATGTCTTGACCCTGCATGATCATGTCAGGCGTGGCATTAAACATGGCAGTGGAGTAATCGTGGCCCAGATTGAATACACTGGAACGTGCCGTTCTCTCGAGCGTTAGCGTCATTTCCCGCTGAGTGGTTTCGAGTACTCCTCGAACCACGGAAAGCGTTATGGGGTCTACATTGGCCATGGTTATCGCTTCCGAGTAAAGATGTAAGAAGCGCTCTTGTGCAATTCAACCTGCCACTCAGGTTGAACCACAAAGGTGGCGGTTTCTTCTTCAATAATGGCAGGGCCGCTGATTTTGCTGCCTGCGCCTAATTTGGCTCCGTCGTAAATGTCGACTTTGGTTGAGCTGCCATCTGCTGAGAGTATGGCGTCTCGTTGGCCCTTTATTGCATCGCTTAAGTTGCCGCCTGTACTCAATTCAGCGGGGTTAGGTCGTTCAACGCGGCCAAATAGCGTACTTTCAATGTTTACTAGTTCGATGGGGTTGTGACGCTCTGCGTAAGTGAAAAGCTGTTCATGTCGGTCGTGGAAAGCGTCCTTTATTTGGTCAATTGATCCGGCATCAATCTTAAAGTGGCCGATGTCCACTGTGCATTCGTGTACTTGTCCAACGTACCGCATTTCAACGCTGCGGCGAATGTCGATGTCTGTATCAGAAAAGCCATCTGACTTAAGGTGTTCTATGCCTTTGACTTCAACTTCATTAAACAAGGCGTCGACGCGGGCGAAAGTGGCATCCCCTTCTAACCGAACAGGGATAGTCGCCATATAGTTATATTTCACATCAGAGATAATCTGACCGTAGGCGCATAGCCCCGAGCTCAGTTTGGAGGCAATGACGGTATCGATACCCATTTCGGTAGCCAGTGCAGTGATGTGGGAGCCGGTTGCACCACCCGCGGCGACCAATACGAAATCACGTGGGTCGTAACCGCGTTCTACGGTGACTCGGCGAATGCCGTTGACCATGTTGTTATTGACGATGGTGAACATGCCGTGCGCGGCTTTTTCTACTGATATGTTCAGCGGTCGCGCTATCTTTTCTTCAATAGCGGCCCGTGATTTTGCCGCGTCTAGCGGTAGGCGTCCGCCTACTAAACCGCCCGGGTTAAGATAGCCTAACACTAGGTTGGCATCTGAAACCGTGGGTTCGATACCGCCTTTGCTATAGCATGCTGGACCTGGATCGGAGCCCGCGCTTTGCGGTCCCATCTGTAATAAACCCATTTCGTCGATCCAACCAATAGATCCACCGCCAGCGCCCAAGGTTTCTACTTGAATCATCGGCACGCCAATGCGGTAGCGCAAGAAATCAATGTTTTTGTTTAGATTGGTGTTGCCGTCACGGGCCAAGGTGATATCAAAAGAGGTACCGCCCATGTCGACGGTAATGACATTTTTATGTTCGAACGGCGCACAGACTTGTAAGGCAGCCTGTGGTGCAGATGCGGGGCCAGAATTGATAGCATAGACTGACCGGTCAGTCATGGCTTGGCCAATTGCTAAGCCGCCATTCGATTGAAAATAGCGAATGGGGTTTACTGCGCCCAACTCTTCAAAATACTGATCGATTGCGCTGACATAGGTTTTTATGATCGGCGCGAGGTAGGCGTTGGTGAGTGCGGTTGAGGTACGGGTGTATTCGCGAATTTGCGGATACAGCTCACTGCCTAAGGTAAGAATGACATTGGGCAGCATTTCCCTAACGATCTCACCCGCTCTTATTTCATGGGCAGGGTTGAGCACTGACCAAAGAAAAGAGATCGCGACTGCTTCGACATTTTCTCTTTGGAATATCTTGCAAGCATCGCGAACGTCTTGCTCCTCCATCGGCGTTTTTATATCGCCATTGGATATGACTCGCTCACGCACGCCTCGTCGTAAATAACGTGGCGCCAACATAACCGCAGGAGGATATTCTGGGTCGTAACGGTAACCATCTTCTTTATGGCCAAGGCGAATCTCTACCGAATCTTCGTGGCCTGAAGTCGCAATCAAGCCTACTTTTGCGCCCTTATGCTGAATTAAGGCATTTAAGCCCACGGTGGTGCCGTTGATGCATAAATCGCACTGAGAAATAATTTCTTTCGGCGTGATACCTAAATCATCAGATATCAATTGCAGGCCATTCTTAATGGCTTCTGTCGGGTTGCCGGGAGTAGATAAGGCCTTGTAGATATTTACGGTGCCTTCGACTCTATCTGCCAACACAAAGTCGGTGAAGGTGCCGCCTGCATCAATACCTAATCTAAATGGAGTGCGCATAAGCCTAGTCGAAGTACCGTACTTTTATGTTTAGATTGCTTTGGCGCGGTGTTCTTCGCGCTTTGCCTTTTTTGTCGTCAAACTCCATTATTTTAATAGGGCCAACATCCCTATCTGCACGGGTAGTGCTTTGGGCGGGCGCACTGCTTGAGCTTGTTTGATCGTCTAGAGTCAGTTGGTTAAACGCTTTGATATCTTGTTCACTGTATGCAAACGAGCGGTCATTAATATTTGATAGAGCAAGCTTTGAGTTAGCGTTCGTTGGCTGGCTGTCAGTGAAGTTCATTAGCGCCTGAAACTGCTCGTCATCGCTTTGTTTGTAGGTGCTTTCGAAACCATTTTTGTTGGGCACTTCTATTCTTGGTTTCTTTGCTCGTTTTGTTGATTTGACCTTAGGTAATATTGCTTGAAACAATGCGGCGTCGCTTTCGTTGTAAGTAGAACGATGATCGTTCGCTTTCGGATCTGCTGTTTCTGCTCCCGTGTCTGTTTCACCTGACCTTGAATAAGACCGACCGCTTTTAATCTGCTGATTCAAGGCTTCAAATTGTTCCTCGTCTTGATCGTGGTAAGCCGCTGTATTTGAGTCACCTTTGCTACTGATTTTGTTATTGAAAGACATATTCTCAGCGGGCTTAGTCAAAGTAGGTGATCTTCATTTTTTTGGAGGGCTTGGACTCAGGCTTTGCCTCTACTGCTTCTTCTTGCTTGTCAAAATCCACCACCTTGACCTTCGGCTCGTTAGCGCTGTGAGTGAAGTCAGGCTTGTTATGCTGGAATGGAGTAGGGGTGTTTGGCATCGACACACTAGGTGTCTTGGCTATGGAAGTGCCAGGTGTGGCTTGTGAGGTTAGCGGGTCGGTAGTGGCGCTTTTGAGCCCGGCGACGCGACCAAACATGCCTTCGAGTATGGCCACCGGTTCAACCTCTCCATCAAGGTATGTGTGGAATATACTGCCGTTGCGAAATACCACTACGCGAGAACAAAACCCGATGAACTCTTCAAGCTCGCTAGATGCGTAGATGACGGAGTTGCCTTCATTGGCAAAGTCTCTTAATTGTTGGTAAAGGTCTCGTTTAGTGTCAACGTCAATGCCTCGAGCAGGGTCGTTCAACACCAATATCTTCGGATGCAAGGCCATTGAGCGTCCGATCATGACTTTTTGCTGATTACCGCCGCTTAGAGAAGTGATTAAGTTTGATTCTGGGCCGGTTTTTATCGACAGACGTTTTACTTCCCAATCAAATACGTCTGATAACGCGTTCCAGTTGATGAACCGGACGCCAGGGACGCGAGCGGTATCCTTGTATAAAGGAATCAGGAGGTTTTCGAAAATGCTCATGTTTGGCAAAATCCCTTCCCGCTTGCGGTCGCCTGAAACGAAAGAAATATCGTTCGCTTTGGCTTCTTCTAGGCTTTTTATCGAAATAGTCTCATTGGTGCCGGTAACGCTGAGTTCGGGATATCCGTCGTTCGCACTGGCAACGCCTGCGAGAATTCTGACAAAATCGTCTTGGCCATGGCCGTCTAGCCCGGTTATACCAACGATTTCGCCCTTTAACAAATTAAAATCAACCAAATCAGCGTTAGGCCAAACTTGAAGGTCTTTGGTTTTTAATACCACTGATCGACTGCTGGTCTTATTGGCTACATCTGATGACTTGTCGGCAGCGCCTTCGCGGCCTGTCATGAGGTTAAGTAAGTTTTCTTCGGTTATTTCTTCTTTGGCTAATACACCCACGTCCTGACCATCTCGCATGATGGTGGCACGGTCACTTATTCGGATTAATTCGGCAATGCGGTGGGTGACTATAATGATGGCGGTGCCTTGATCCCGTAGCTGACGCATTTTGTCGAATAAGCGTTCGGTGGCATCGAAGTCCAATGCGGCCGATGACTCATCTAAAATGAGAACTTTAGGATCGCATAATAAACCGCGTGCAATGGTGATCCACGCTTTGGTGTTAAGGGGTAAATCGGCCGCAGGAGCCAATAAATCTAATTGTTCTCCGGTTAGTTCGTCCATCAAGTCACGCGCTTTGTCGTATTTTTCTTTCGCGGACAACGTCTTTGTCCAAAAGCTGTCGGAGCCAACATATAAGTTGTCTAAGATGGTTGCTTCATCGGCGATCATCACTTCTTGAAATACGGTGGAAATACCTATTTTCCGTGCTTCTGACGGTGAGGTGGGATGGTGACCTAGTACCGATAGCTTGCCAGAGTCCATCGGAAGGACGCCGGATAGTACCTTGGCTAATGTGCTCTTTCCGCAACCGTTTCCACCAACGATAGCATGAATTTCTCCAAAATTTGCATGGAATGAACACCCGTTTAATGCTTTTGTTACGCCAAAAGACTTAAAAGCATTTTTGACAAATAACTCTCCTTGGAAGAAAGAAAGCACCTCCGGTTGTTCACCGAAAGTGCCTTCGTTACTGTCATTTAGCATAGCTTCGCCGAGACTATTCATAAGAGCTATTCATATAGCTTAACGGCTATCGCTATTGTTAATCAGTCTACTACTGAGCAACATACGCTTCTGGGTCAGCAGGATTATCAAAGAATTGATTTAAATAATCCGTGCCGCCCCATGCGTCTATGCCTACGTGCAACCAATCTGTAGAGTTACGATCGCAGTTTTCATCTAATAAGGCTTCGATGTCTTCAAACTTCTTGGTCACTGAAGGGACTAAGATTGATTGGATTTTTGGACCTTGGCCCTGCATGGTGCGCATCATGATGTTCCAGCCTAATTCAATGTCATCACCTGGAGGCCATGTCTGAATAGCTGCACTGATGTAATCAGGATTGTTGCGCCAGTAACATAAAGCGCCTAGTTCACCACCAATTGAAATCGGTGGAATATCACGGCCTGATTGGATTAAAGCTTGCAGTACGCCTGTTTCGCCAGAAGACTGCACCGCGATGCCATCTAACTTGCCAGGGTGTGTGGCCAACCATTTTTGTACTTCAGCTTGACCGACTTGAGAAGTCCACATGTGGGCGATGTTGCCAACCAGCTTGATGTCGGGAGATTGCGCTAAGCCATCTAGTACACCGGCATTTTGCGAATCAGATGCTGATGCACCCGGAATACCTTCTACCACTAGTACGTTGCCTTTTTCGCCAATTTCCTCAGCCATCCAGCGACCAACCTCATAACCCGCCTGGTGATAGTTAACTGAAGAACTAATTGCATATGGAGACGTCACGTAGCCTGTAAATGAAAACGTCGGTACGCCTTTATCAAATGCATACTTAATAGTTTGGTTCAACGCAGTTGGGTTTGAACAACAAATGATAATGGCATCAACGCCTTGGTCAACCAATTGACGCATTTGCTGAATTTGTAACGAGTCTTTTAGGTTAGATTGCGTCACGATAATGTCGTCAACTAGCCCGAGTGCTTTCCACTTTGGCAGAATCTCAGTAACTAAGCGGTTGATTGCACCTTTACGCCAAGTATTGCCCGCGTAGGTGCTGGCATAACCAATAGTCCATGGCGGCTTGCGGTCTGATTTCCATAAACGGTAGATACTTTCCTCTAAGGGTTGCATTGGGTCCATGAAGTCGGGGTTATAGACCTTGTCGCGGGTATCTTGTGGAATCTCGTCTAAGCCAGCTGCATGGCTGAAACTCGACAGCCCTAGCAATAACGCAAAAAACGTTGTTAATTTTATAAATTTTCTCATCATCATATTCTCCATCTGTTGGAAGTTTATTTGGGTACTGTTACCTATTTATGAGAAGGGTCACGTGCTCACAGTGATTTATAAAATTAAAGAGACTGGCCCCTTTCATCGAATGTATATTACATAAAGCACATAATACGGTCAATAGTCTGTATATACAAATAGATAATATAACTAAAGGATATATTCTTGCGTAGCTAAAACAAGATGCTTATAGTCACTTAAATAAGAGCTAATGTGAGGATAAAGGCAGCTAACCATCTTAACTCAAGAAAATAATGCAAGCGTAGAAAGTAACCTAGTCAATTTCTTTGTACACTTCAATACACTGAAGTAACAACATTATGAATCAACTCCATGAAATTTATACACCTCACCGATACCCACTTGATAACACCGGATGCTTTACTGCACGGACTAAACCCTAGTGAGCGCTTTGCTTCATGCTTAGATAGCATTCACAATGATCACCAGGATGCTGAGTTTTGTATCGTAACAGGGGATTTAGCGGATCAAGGCGAGGATGCCGCCTATGAGTATTTGGCTAAGAAAATAAAACAAAGCCCCATTAAGTTCCACTTGGTTCTTGGAAACCATGACCACCGAGAAAATTTTCTACATCGGTTCCCTGATACCCCCGTAGATGAAAATGGGTTTGTCCAATACACGATAGAAACAAGTGCGGGTGCATTTGTGCTATTAGATACCGTCGAATATAACAGGCACGATGGCGTGTATTGTGAAAAGCGCCGTGAATGGTTAGCTAAGGTCTTAGAAGCTCATCAGAGTGAACCCGTATATTTATTCATGCATCATCCACCGCTTCAATTGCAATTCCCTTGCATAGACGAGTACGGACTTGAGGAACAACAAATCTTTGCCGATGTATTGAAGCCGTATAACAATATTCGTCATATATTCTTTGGACACGTACATCGGCCAGTCAGTGGTTATTGGAATGGAATCTCATTTTCTACGTTACGTGGCACAAATCACCAAGTGGAGTTAGATTTTCAATCTGAAGAAGATAGGAGTATTGATGAAGCGCCAGAATACTCGATTGTATTTATTTCTGACAATCAAATGGTCGTACATACTCATGCTTTTCCTCTCGTTTGAGTTCTAGCCTCCTAAAAGTTAACTTTTACAATTCCTGATAAGTTATGAGCGCTTCTCCTGCTATGCTGTCTATTGCTTGCCTGATTGCATCGGGATTATTGGATCTAGTATTTAAACTCTATGCACGTAAGCCACGTTCTCGTGGAATGTTGGTATTTGGTATCGGATGTGTATGGACGATATTACAGGTCGCCTATATACATTTCTCAGAGATAACCCTAGTTTTGAATGGCGCTACGATTGTGTATGGATTAGTAGCTGCTTTTTTTGTAACGATTTCTAATATTCTGCTGCTGGAGTGTCTAGGGCATCTACCGATCAGTATGGCTTCTACAATCTATCGGCTAAATACAATCCCACTTGTAATACTGGCATTCTTCTTTCTGCAAGAAGACATTACTCTTATAAAAATCGCTGGCATTGCAATGGGTATCATCACTGTGTTTCTTCTGTATCAACCAGCGAGTAACCAACAGCAATCAGATGGTCGAGTTAAGCTATTTTTAATGCTGATTATCGTGGCTAGTTGTATCCGTGCACTCTATGGCATATTTACTAAGGTGGGGATTAACAACAATGCTGACCCTGCTGCTATGATGTTATTCGCAGCGATAGGTTGGATTATCGGCGGACTATGTTATGCCCATTTTCGTGAAAAACGAGTTGTCTTAACCCGCGACAAACTGGTGTTCATTCCCATTGCAGGTGTTCTAGTATTCAGTATTATTTGGTTGTTAACAACCGCTCTAATCTCAGGTGATGCCAGTGTCGTTGTTCCTATCGCCAACATGGGGTTTGTTGCTGCATTTATGTTTTCTGTAGTAGGTAAACTAGAAAGCTTAACACCCCGAAAATCGATAGCAGTTGCTTGTGCTATTGTTTCAATTGCGTTGTTAACAAGTGCTGCGTAATGGTATTAACACAAAGCTGAATAGCTAGTTAATTTTAAATTTGCTTAGTATCGTGAAGTCGGGGAAAAGACAGATTGCTATTATCGACCTTTTTGTACTTACTTCGAAGACGAAATACCAATGCAATCACAATCAGTAGTGTCATAACTGGAAGCGCTAAAGAGGATAATAGCGGTGTCAAGCTAATCAGTAATGCAAATACTAACATTAGCAAGGACGAGCGACTATGAAGAATATAGCGATCGCGAATTAGCCATAGTCCGAACAGATAAATTGCGCTAGATAGACTAATAACCCACAAGGCGTTTTCAGGGTTTCCATGAGCATGAAGCTTAGAAGCATCTACTAAAGCGGCGAAACCTGCACCGATGGCTGCGCCACCGGTAAAGATAAAAAAATGTCCGTAGCCCCAGACAAATAGATGCTTGAATTCATCGGACGGTAACTGGTTTTCTTCTTCACAAAAATAGTGCCACCAGATACTAAAAGTAACAAGGACTGCGCATATCGCAATGAAAAGTAAGTTTAAGCTGGAATGGCTGTCCTCGGCGGCCGCTTGAATAGCCAGTGCCGAACTCAACAGCACTTCACCCAGAACTATGATATTCAACAATCCAAATCGTTCAACTATGTGGTGTTTGTGCCACGGCATATGGTTGCTATTGTTAGCATAAATAGGAACAATTAACTCCCCTGCAATACCAATTGCAAATAAGAGGAAAAAAAGGATGTTACTGTGTGGAATTAGAAACGCAACGGCGATCCACAGTATTTGTAATGCGATTTGCCCCCAAACATAACGGCTAGCCATGTTGCGATATTTATCATTGGACTGCCCCACACGTATCCACAGGAAACTGTAGGACAAACGTAAAATCACATACCCCACCGTCATCAATCGAATATCCATTGATTCATAAAAGGCGGGTATCCCCCCGGCAATCAATAATGCCCCGAACATCATAACCATGACAGATATCCGATAGGCTGCATCATCATTGTCAAATGCGGAGGCAAACCAAGTGAAGTGCATCCAGGGCCACCACAGCGCAAAGAAAGCCATCAGAAATTTAATCGCACCTTCAACGTAGTGGTGATCCGCGATGGCGTGGTGTAAGCCTACCGCAGCAGTGGCAATTGCAATTACAAAAGCCAGATCGAAAAATAATTCTAGTTGTGTCGCGGCGCGATGCGGTTCATCGCGATTACGTGCCAGCATTGGTTGGGTAAAATTGTTGAATTTATGATTCATGATTGCTTAAGTAGGGTAGCCAAGATAAAGCGTAGATGGCCAAAGGAAAACGTTGGTATTCGGTTCGCTAGTGTAGGTAGTTATTTCTGTTTCATCATTCTGGTTCACGTTCTCAATCCATTTTATATTACCTTCATTGGTTAAGACTTCAGTCTATAAGCTATCGAACATAGACTGATTTTAAACGTACGCTAAAGATCAACCTAGAACGCTGTTATGAATAAGTGATTCACGTTAATACAAATTGTCAGATATTGAAACCACTCATCAACAAAACAATACTTGTTTGGTCATTGATCAATTCCTCCTATATTGGTTAAGGGAAACGTCATGGATGATTACAAGCTCAAGATTTTCTACTTTTATCTACACCATCATTGTCGAACAAAATTCGATGGCCTTGCCCCTCTAAGTCATCAAATTGCTTGTTTTTAACAGACCAAAGGAATGCCCACGAGATAACTATTACCAGAATGATCGATAACGGAATAAGAAGATAAATAATATCCATTATCTCTGCATCTCGTAGTCGGGTATGGTTGTCAGTCTGGAGGCGTTGATAACGACAATCGCTGAGCTTAAAGACATCCCTATACCAGCAAGCCATGGGGGCACAAAGCCCATAACGGCCGCGGGCACCGCACAGAGGTTATATAGCAAGGCCCAAGTTATGTTCTGGCGTATGATGTTAGCTGTCTTAAGTGAAAAGGCATGGGTTAACTGTAAAGTACTGATAGAACTATTCGTTAATATAACATCAGCATTGGCGGCAGCTAAGTTTACTTTATCTGCGTAAGCCACTGATAAATGTGCTCCGCTTAAAGCCGGAGTGTCATTAATTCCATCGCCCACCATGCAAACAGCCTTGCCTTGTTCAATCAATTGGTTTACTTGAGCTAGTTTCTGGTCAGGCTTGCAATTTCCTTTGTAAGCTTTAATGTTAAGCTGTGAAGCGATGGTAGCCACTGTTTCAGTCCTGTCCCCTGATTGGATGCTCATCTCTATATCACGATCGACTAAATAGCTAACCAAAGAATGGGCGCCGCGGCGAACATGGTCCTCCATCATGAACATCGCTAGAACTTCACTAGAGGAACAAAGCAATACCACTGATTGATGGTTAGCACCGAGTTTTTTGCTGATTTGGCGAGTCGTTGGCTCATCATGAGGCTTATCCAGTTGCGTCAATATGTATTCATATGATCCGAGGGAATAACGGATATTATTGATGGTGCCGCTTAGCCCAAAGCCTGTTTTGATATGTATATCACTAGTTTCTAGTAGCTCTTTTTCATGTGCTTGTATCAGTGATTTGGCAATAGGGTGTTCAGAGTACTGTTCAAGAGACGCAGCAATACGCAAACAGGCATCACTAGATAGCGAGCTTGAGGTGTCAACGTGAGTTAATTGCAGCTTGCCATTCGTTATAGTCCCCGTTTTATCGAAAATGATATGGTCGACCTTACTCATCGTTTCGATAGCATGTTGATTGGCAACATAAACGCCTCGCTTCATTAACGAGTTAATACTAGCGGTAATCGCTAGAGGGGTCGCTAGACTCAAAGCGCATGGACAGGTCACCACTAATACCGCAATAGTGGTTTCAAGCCAATTATCGGCGCCGTTAATAATTCCGCTTATGGCTACAATAGACGCTGTTAGCAACACCGCTAGAATAAACCAGCTCGCGGTGCGTTCAGCAATTAAGCTAATTTTAGGTTTGCCTTGATTCGACTGCTTGGCTAAGCGCATGATTGAACTAAGGGCGGTACCATCTGGGCTACGATTAACTCGAATTGAAACAGCCTGCTCTATATTGATAGACCCAGATAATACTTGATCGCCTACTGAGCGTAGTAAGGCATGATGCTCACCCGTTAAAAGCGATTCGTCAAAGGTAGAAGCTTGATCTAAAATAATACCGTCAGCGGGTGAAACTGCTCCAGGTTTAATAAGCACATAATCTCCGACTTTTAGCTCCCCTGTGGCGATAGGGATGGGCGACTTGTTTAAGTTTTTATCGGGGTAGCAAGTGGCATATTCTGGCACTGCATTTGCTAGAGAATCCATCGCGCTACTGCCTTTAATTCTTGCAGTGAGTTCTAGGTACCGTGCGCCAAGCAAGAAGAACACAAACATCGCGATAGAGTCAAAGTAGGTGCTCCCAGTATTGGAAATAGTGGCCCAGCCACTTCCAACAAAAGCCAAAGATAGCCCTATCGAAACAGGGATATCCATGCCTATTGATTTCGCTTTGATAGACCGCCATGCATTTTCAAAGAAAGGCTTTGCTGCATATAGAAGAATAGGCAGTACAAGTAACAAATTTACCCGGGTAAGAAACGATCGAAACTGTTGCTCTATGCCAAACCAATTCCCGGCATATAAGGCAATACTTAAAACCATTACTTGCATGCCAAATACACCCGCAATGCCCAATCGTTTTAGTAAATCATCACGTTGTTTAGACAGCAATAGCTCCTTATTCGCTTGCGTGTATGGGCGCGCGGTATAGCCAATTTTGTATAAATGCCGAAATATTTCGCTAACTTTCAAGCGCTCTGGCGACCAAGTCACTGTGAGCCGAGCATTGCTTAGGCTCACGTAGGCCGACTCCACGCCAGGCAGCTTTGTCAGCCAACTCTCTATTAACCAAACGCAAGCAGCGCAGCGGATTTCTTCTATGAGTAACTCGCCTGAATGTACGGATGTGTCTCTTTCAACCCAGCCAGATTGCATCGCTTGTTTATCATAAATATCGTAGATATCAGCAAGATCAGAATCAGGTTTTGTGCCGGGTTGCTCTCTTGATGTGTAGTAATGTTCAAGGCCGCCTGATTCAATGAGTTTGGTGATGGCCATGCAACCAGCACAACAAAAGTCTTGTGTCTCTCCGCTTGAGAAGCTGCTGAATTCACCAGGAGCAGGCACGCTTAATGAACAGTGATAGCACGCTACGGCTGAAGATTGGGTTTCGGTAATTGGAGGCTGAAAATGTTGGTTCATGGTTCGCGGCGTTTGTACCCTAATAATATAGTAGGCGAGTTGCGATAACTTGATCTACATCAAGAAAGCATTAAACGGGATAAGCGATAATTTGCCAAACTAAAACAGCGCGGCGTTATCGTGAATATCAAGTTAATAATATCCTTACTGGCTAACCCATCTAACGGATGGGAAAAAATTAGAAAGTCAGACTTTAGTGTTGGGTCTTGCTATGCCAGATACGTTGTGCCTCTGTCATTGATAACAGCTATTTCAGCGTATATAGGGACGAGTCGAGTGGGTTGGACAGTAGGTTCGGGTGATGCAGTGACTTTAACCTCCAAGAGTGCTTTGCAACTAGCAAGTATGACTTTTTTAGCCATGCTAGTGGTCGTGTTCGTCCTAGCAAAAACCATTCATTGGATGACTGTCACTTACGATGGTGAAGTTTCTCTCAAAAAGAGCGTCAGTCTGGCGGTATTCAGTGCTGTGCCACTGTACTTAGTGGGCGTTATGCTGGTTTATCCTATTCCATGGCTAATTTACCTTATTGGTCTGCCAGCATTAGGATACAGCGTTGCGCTACTGTATTCGGGCGTGCCAGTTATGATGAATGTGAACAAAGAGAAGGGCTTTTTGTTTTTCAGTTCGATTCTGGCTTTTGGCTTGGTTGCCTTAGTCGGCTTAATCGCCGCCACTGTGAGCTTATGGGGTTTAGGTTTTGGCCCTGAGTTTCGCACCTAACACCTTCCCTCTTTAAAATATCTCCAATCGTAATAACAGTATGAAATCTCCGAGTTCAGAATTCTATAACTATAAGGTGGTTAGGCAATTTGCGTTGATGACTATCGTTTGGGGTATTGTAGGCATGGCGGTCGGTGTTCTTATCGCTTCTCAGTTAGTGTGGCCAGCGATGAATTTTGATACAGCGTGGCTGACATTTGGACGTCTACGCCCCTTGCATACCAATGCAGTGGTGTTCGCGTTCGGCGGAAGTGCTCTTTTTGCAACTTCTTATTATGTCGTCCAACGCACTTGTCATGCGAGATTAGCATTCGAAAAACTTGCAAGCTTCACCTTCTGGGGTTGGAATTTAGTGATTGTTTCAGCGGCTATCACATTGCCTATGGGCCTAACTTCAACTAAAGAGTACGCTGAGCTTGAGTGGCCAATTGATATTTTAATAACACTGGTATGGGTGGCGTATGCCATTGTATTTTTCGGAACCATTGCGCAGCGCCGCGTTAAACATATTTATGTCGCTAACTGGTTTTTTGGGGCCTTTATCCTAACGGTTGCGATTTTGCACATCTTTAATAATTTGGCGATACCCGTGGGTTGGTTTAAATCTTACTCAGTATATGCTGGTGTCCAAGACGCGATGGTGCAATGGTGGTATGGACATAATGCGGTAGGCTTTTTCCTCACCGCCGGTTTCTTGGGGATTATGTACTATTTTATTCCTAAGCAAGCTAACCGGCCGGTTTATTCGTATCGCTTGTCAGTTGTGCATTTTTGGGCGCTTATCTTCACTTATATCTGGGCAGGGCCTCATCACTTGCATTACACCGCTTTGCCAGATTGGGCACAGTCACTGGGTATGGTGTTTTCTTTAGTGCTGCTAGCGCCATCATGGGGAGGAATGATCAACGGCATTATGACCTTATCGGGCGCTTGGCACAAATTACGCACAGACCCGATACTCAAGTTTTTAGTGGTTTCCGTATCCTTCTACGGCATGTCTACGTTTGAAGGACCAATGATGGCGATTAAGACGGTAAATGCGCTGTCTCATTACACAGATTGGACCATCGGTCACGTGCATTCAGGTGCATTAGGCTGGGTGGGCATGGTTAGTATCGGCGCGCTCTACTACTTAATCCCTCGTTTGTATAATCGTGAAATATATAGCGTTAGGTTGATAGAGGTGCATTTTTGGATGGCTACGCTCGGTATCGTTTTATACATCACTTCTATGTGGATATCAGGGATCATGCAAGGGTTAATGTGGCGTGCTGCTAATGAAGATGGAACCCTTATTTATAGTTTCATCGAGACAGTTGCGGCGATGCATCCCTACTACATGATTAGGCTGCTAGGCGGGCTGATTTACCTCGGCGGTATGTTAGTGATGGCATACAACATTATTAGAACGGTTAAAAATCGTGAACCTGCTGTTGCCCCTGTGATTGTACCAGCGCACTAATTTAGGTCGGATAAGAAGATGTCATTACAAGAAAGAGTCGAGCAAAATATTGGCCTGCTAATCATATTGGTTATTTTGGTCGTTAGTGTTGGCGGTATTGTGCAAATTGTACCGTTGTTTTTCCAAAGCTCGACAACGGAGCCTGTTGCAGGGCTAAAGCCTTACGGCGCCTTAGAATTAACGGGGCGCGATTTGTATATTAGAGAGTCCTGTGTGTCGTGCCATTCTCAAATGATTCGTCCGTTTCGTACAGAGACCGAGCGCTATGGACATTACTCGGTCGCTGGCGAATTTATCTACGATAGACCTTTTTTGTGGGGCTCGAAACGAACGGGGCCAGACTTGGCACGCGTTGGCGGCTTATACAGCAACGATTGGCACCGTATTCACCTGATTAACCCAAGAGATGTGGTGCCGGAATCGATCATGCCTGCTTATCCTTGGTTAGAAACAACTTTGTTAGATGAGTCAACTATTCAAAGAAAGATGCGCGCCTTAGTCACACTCGGCCATCCTTATAGTGAAGAAGAAATAAAGGCGGCTCCAAGTCTTCTTAAGGGAAAGACTGAGATGGACGCCATGATTGCCTATTTACAAGGCTTAGGCATTTTGATTGAAAATAGCCAATAAGGAGGAATACGATGTCACATTTTCATCTTTTTTGGACCATTGCATTAATGGTCATATTTATTGGTATCGCTCTTTGGGCCTGGAGCGCGAAACGCAGTGCAGATTTCGAAGAGGCGGCTAAGCTACCGTTGGACAATGACGATGCCGAACTAAACCATCCGGAGAAGCGACATGTCTGATTTCACTAGTGAGTTTTGGAGTTGGTTCATTATTATTCCTTCTGTTTTGGGTTTGGTTTACTGCGTCATTTTATTGATGCGTACTAATTCGGTCATCGAGCAAAAAGAAGGTGAGGTGAAATCTACTGGGCATGTGTGGGATGAAGACTTAGAGGAATTGAATAACCCTTTGCCGAAATGGTGGCTAAACATGTTTTACATTACCATTGTATTCGGCGTCGTTTATTTGTTGTTGTATCCTGGCTTAGGTAGTTTTCCGGGCTTGTTAAACTGGACCTCTGAGGGGCGTTATCAGCAAGAAGTGCAAGAAACGGAGGCGGCTTACGCACCGTTGTATGCAAAGTATTTGGCGACTCCAGTGGTTGAGTTAGCTAATAGTAGTAGCGCAATGGGAACCGCAAAACGATTATTTGCAAATAACTGCGCCATTTGTCATGGAGCGGATGCGGGTGGTTACACCGGATTTCCAAACCTTACAGACAATGATTGGTTATATGGTGGCGACGAAGCTGCCATTAAAACTACCGTAACCAACGGACGCACTGCTGTAATGCCAGCCTGGGGTGCCGCGCTTGGTGAAGATGGCGTGGCGCAAGTCGCGGCGTATGTATATTCGTTATCGCATGAAACATCGAATGACGTGGAACTAGTTGAACAAGGGAAGCAAAAATATATGGTTATGTGTGTGGCTTGCCATGGTCCCGAAGCAAAAGGGAACCCTATCTTTGGTGCACCTAATTTATCCGATAATATTTGGCTCTATGGAGGGTCAATCAAGGCCATCACAGAAACCATAGAAAAAGGCCGAAATGGCGCGATGCCAGCATTTGGCAGTAAATTAACAGAGAGCCAAATTCACTTACTAACGGCTTATCTACATAGTAAGCAAAAATAGCGATTGTTACCCTAGGTCTAACTTTTCATAAAGTATTCAATGCTCTTTTCACAGAAGCTTAAATTCATTGCGATTCTGTGGCCTTCATTTGTGAGTGCGGGCGTTTTTGCAGGGATTTTCTTTGCGTTTATAGATCCCTTAGCGCTCAGTAACGCACTCGGCATTGAGACCAGTCCTAGATTGGCTGGGTATAGTATGGTGTTCTTTTTCTTTTGGGGGCTAGGAGCGGTTTCGACCGCGGCTGCAATTTCTATACTTAATACGGCCAAGAAAAGATGAGGGCCGTTGAGCGCAGGCTGATTTTCGTATGAGTGAAGAAGGCGGTTCTCTCAATCAGTCTTTATACATAAAGAGGGAAACGATTCACCCTAGGCAAGTAACAGGGTTATTTGCCACGTTACGGGTCATTGCTGTGCTGGCGTTGCTTGGGCTATTTTATGGGTTACCTTGGTTGCAATGGGCTGGTCGACAAGCCGTACTCTTCGATTTACCAGCGCGTAAATTTTACATTTTTAGCTTGACCCTATGGCCGCAAGATTTTATTTATTTGGCGGCGTTACTAATTATTGCAGCATTGGCTTTATTCTTTTTCACAGCCATCGCTGGACGCCTTTGGTGTGGCTACGCTTGTCCGCAAACTGTCTGGACAGAAGTGTTTATGTGGATAGAGCGTAAAATAGAAGGAGGTAGAAACCAACGTATTAAGCTCGATAAAGCACCAAATAGTCGCCGCAAAATAGCGCTTAAAACGCTTAAGCACGGTATTTGGATTATTCTCTCACTATGGACAGGCTATACGTTTGTCGGTTATTTCACACCGATATTGGAATTAGGGCACAAAATTGGAGTGGCTCAAACGGGGCCTTGGGAAACCTTTTGGGTACTATTTTATGGTTTTGCCACCTACGGCAATGCAGGGTGGATGCGCGAGCAAGTGTGCATGTATATGTGTCCGTATGCACGCTTTCAAAGTGCAATGTTTGATAAGAATACATTGGTGATTTCTTATGACCCAGATCGAGGCGAACCAAGAGGCCATCGTAAACGAGGCGAAGACCCTAAACAATTAAGCTTAGGCAGCTGTATTGATTGCAAACTATGTGTGCAGGTTTGTCCCACAGGTATCGACATTCGAGACGGATTGCAATACGAGTGCATTGGCTGTGCCGCTTGTATCGATGCTTGTGATGACGTAATGGATAAACTGTCTTATCCAAAGGGTTTAATCCGTTACACCACTGAAAATGCGTTGGCCACAGGTAACACTAAATTATTCAGGCCTCGCATTGTTGTTTATGGTTTAATTTTGTTGGCGCTTAGCGCTGCGTTGGTTTTTAACTTGGTCACGCGAAGTGATCTTGCTTTGGAGGTTTCGCGTGACCGTAATGTCCTGTATCGAGTAACAGACGAGGGCTTTGCTGAAAATATTTACCGCCTCAAAATATTAAATAAGGCGGTCAGTGATCAAGTCTATCGTATTGAGGTCAATGGCCTGCCGGGTTTGCGTCTCAAAGAAGAGATAGAAATTGCCGTTTCCGCTGGGCAATATGAAGAAACCATTATTGCGATATGGATAGACCCGGTTGATATGAAAACCTTGTCGTCTGATATTTTAATTAGAGCAACTGCAACAGGGGGCAATAAGTTGTCAGCAGAGATTACTGCAAGGTTTTTAAAGCCACGTTAACCGCCCAAAAAAATGAGTATAGATGTGACTAAATGCAATAATGATTCTGAACGGCCTTGGCACCGAGAACCAATGGTTTGGATGGTTATAATGATTCCACTCACCTCTGTGATTGTGGGCATGGCGATGTTAACCATGTCGATTCGTAGCTATGATGGCCTAGTGGTAGATGATTATTACAAGAGAGGCAAAGAGATAAATCGAGTGCTAGAGCGAACCCAGCGTGCAATAGATCAAAATATAAGTGCAACGCTTACATTCTCTGCGCAAGGGCAGATCATAGCGTCATTAAAGCATAACGGCGCTTTTAGCGCGCCAGACGAGCTTAACTTTAGCTTGTTGCATCGTACTCGTACAGGATTTGATCGAAGTGTTAGCTTGTTGCGTTACGCTGATGGCCATTATCGTGCTGACTTTGAAACTCCGCACAAGGGGCATTGGTTGGCACGTATCGAAACCAAGCAATGGTGGATTGGGGGCAGTTTATCTTTACCAAGTAAGCAACAATTCACCCTGAAAGCCCAACCATGACGACGGGCTTTATTCCGTTCACCGCGTTTTTTCTCGGATTGCTTGGGTCAGTGCACTGTGCGGTGATGTGCGGTGGAATCTCGGGCTATTTTCATCAAGCACAGTCTCAATCTGCATCTATGCGATTTTCTGTCAGCTTAATGGCTGGACGGCTTTGTAGTTATGCCGTAGCAGGCGCGTTGGCTGCTGGCTTTGGGGGTTCTTTAGTTGGGGTGTTGGGCGAACAACTGTCAAGTAATTTGATGCAGGTTTTTGTGGGGCTTTTTTTAATCCTTTTAGGGATTAGCCTAACGGGCTTATGGAATGGCTTAAGCGGTATAGAAAAAGTCGGCGCCCGGTTCTGGAAGCTGATCTCACCGCTGTCTTCTTGTGTGATACCGATCACCAATTTTCGTGGCGCATTTTTAGCAGGCGCATTGTGGGGCTGGTTACCTTGTGGACTAGTTTATTCTGCCCTAGTGTTGGTCATGGGGGCAGAAAATAGTATGTTGGGCGCTTTTTCTATGGTTGCATTTGGCTTAGGCACGACACCCGTGCTGGCAATTATTGGTTTGTCTAGTCAAGGCTTAAAACTCAAAGGCAAGCCATGGATACGGCGCACAGCAGGGGCCGCAGTGATACTATTGGGTGTGAGTACGTTTACCGGATTGTTGCTATTCGACTCAGCTCATCATTAACGCTACAAATGCTTGTGAGCGGCTCTTCTAGCCTGCAAGCTTACTCTTCAATAACAGGTTATCGTTGCAGATATTAGCCACAGTTCGAAGCGCATCTTCATCGATAATTGCACAGTTTTTATTCGTGATGGTGATCCAGCGTTCAGCTTGAAATTGTTTAAGCTGTCGGCTGAGTGTTTCAGGAGCCATTCCGAGATAGTTGGCTATCTCATGCCGGCTCATCGGTAAATGTAAGGTGCCAATATTAATATTACGCCTTCGGTATTGCTCCATCATATTAAGCAAAAACATCGCAACCCGCTCTTCCACTGGACGCTTGCCAATTAACATCAACAGTTGTTGTAATGAGTTTTGCTTGCGGCTATTAATTCTTTGGGTTTCTCTTTGTAATTTGGGAAATTGTTGACACATCACATCAAACTTCTCGATAGGAAGCTCGCATACTCTTGAGTCCTCCATAGCAACTAAATTACACTGATACTGGTTTTCAGCTAAACCATCAAACCCGATCACCTCGCCAGGTGTAAAAAAGCCAGTGATGTGAATATTTCCATCAGCATCAGATACGGTGCCCTTGAATGACCCTGATTTAATGGCATAGATTGCTTGAAGTGGCTCCCCAGTGCGGTACAAATAACTGTCTTTTTTTAAATGCGGTGACAGTATAACGGCCTTTTCAAACTCTAATAATTCGTCATTAGTGAGCCCATGTGTGACGCACAATTCTGACAGACTACAAGTTTCGCAGGAAAGACGGTGCACATTTGAGCTAAGTCTAAGTTTTATCGCTTCATGCATATTTAAGCAAACATTGGCTTTGATGTCAGATATTGTACGCGTTTTAGTCACTATTGCTATCTATTGCGGCAGTTTGAAAAGAATAATATTTAGTGGCTTATTCCATTTGACTTAGATCAAGGAGGAATACGTCAAAACTCTTTAGGATGTGATGCTCAAAAGGTGCTGACTTAAATCTAGTTTGTCCAAGCTGTAGTTTAAGTGGCTGATTTTCTATTCGCCCGTTAACCAAATACTGAGACTGGGTCCTAACGCCTGCTCTAGGTAACTTTAAGGTTCTATAAACATGTCCGATTATAATTCTATTTTTAGCATTAAACGTTTGTGGATTGTCTTGACCATTTCGATGGTTGTGATGTTCTCCATATTATTACTCATTGGTAAGGAGATTTATCATGAAGCGCCGCCGATGCCTAATAAAGTTGAAAGTAATGACGGACAAACCTTATTTACTTTAGAGCAAATTCAAAATGGACAAAATATTTGGCAGTCGATAGGTGGAATGCAGCGTGGCTCTATTTGGGGGCACGGTAGTTACCTAGCGCCAGACTGGAGCGCTGACTGGCTACACCGCGAGGCGTTAGCATTGTTGGATATTGAGTCTGAGAGGCAACATCAGCAACCTTATGACGAACTTGCTGACATAGAAAAAGATGTGCTTTCAACACAGCTAGAGCACTCCATTCGAGAGAACACGTATTCCAGTGATAGCAAAATTATTTTAATTTCTGATGATCGCAGGCAAGCTATTAGTAGAGTTCAAGATCACTATGCGTTGGTATTTCAACAACAAGGTAGTGAGGAATCGCAAAAAATAAGAGAACAATACGCATTTGCTATATCACTTTCACTTAGTGACGCAGCACTACATGATTTAACGGCATTCATTTTTTGGAGTGCTTGGGCGACAGTAACGGAGCGTCCGGGCGGTGAGGTGTCGTATACCAACAACTGGCCGCATGAAAAATTAGTAGGCAATACCCCATCGGCAAGCTTATTTATTTGGACGTTTATAAGTATTGCATTATTGCTGGGAGGGATTGGGTTATTGGTGTGGTTTTATGTGCAACAATATGACCGGTGGCGAGATGATATGGCGCCCGAAGATGGCGTGGCTAAGAGCAATGTATTGAGCCAAGTGACCATCACGCCTTCGATGCGCGCAACGGGTAAGTATTTTTGGACGGCTATTGCGCTCTTTTCTCTTCAGGTGGTACTAGGCATGGTGACCGCGCACTACGCCGTTGAGGGTCAAGATTTTTATGGGTTTCCCTTAGCAGAATATTTACCTTATGCCGTTGCAAGAACTTGGCATACACAGCTGGCGGTATTATGGATAGCCACAGCTTGGTTAGCCACTGGCTTATATTTTGCACCTATTATCTCCGGGCACGAGCCAAAATTTCAGCGCTTCGGCATCAATTTTTTGTTTATCTGTTTACTCATCATAGTGGTGGGTTCATTTGCAGGAGAATGGCTTGGGGTAAAACAATATTTTGAGAACATGACGGCCAACTTCTGGTTTGGGCATCAAGGGTATGAATACATTGACTTAGGTCGGTTCTGGCAAATTTTTCTGTTTATTGGCTTATTGCTATGGCTCACCTTAATGGTAAGAGCATTGCTACCCGCGTTGCGCACCGGAGATAATAAATCGCTTATTTTTTTGCTGGTGGTGTCTTCTACTGCCATCGGTCTTTTATATGGGGCAGGGCTTTTGTATGGCCAAAATACGCACATCAGTGTAATGGAGTACTGGCGTTGGTGGGTCGTACACTTATGGGTTGAGGGTGTATTTGAGGTATTCGCGACGACCATTATCGCAGTGTTGTTTGTCAAAATGCGTTTACTGCGATACACAACAGCGGTCATTTCTGTGTTGTTCGCCACTATCGTATTCTTAAATGCAGGTGTATTAGGAACTTTACATCATCTATATTTTAGCGGTACACCCTTATCGGTAATTGCCGTCGGTGGAGTCATGTCGGCTTTGGAAGTCGTGCCATTAGTGGTTATCGGTTTTGAAGCGTATAACCATGTAAAGCTCGAAAAACAGGCGTTATGGATTGAAACCTATAAATGGTCGCTAATGTTTCTTTCAGCGGTGCTATTTTGGAATTTTATAGGCGCAGGGCTGCTGGGTTTTTTGATAAACCCGCCTCTTGCTTTATATTATATGCAAGGGCTCAATACCACTGCCAGCCACGGGCACGCCGCATTATTTGGTGTGTACGGTATGTTAGGTATAGGGTTAATGTTATTTTGTCTACGAGGCTTAACCGCTCACATTGTTTGGAATGAATCATGGTTAAAATGGTCTTTTTGGAGCTTGAATATAGGTTTAGCCATGATGCTGGTGATGTCTTTAATACCACAAGGTATTTGGCAGGCCTATCACTCATATCGTTATGGTTATTGGTATGCTCGATCTGCTGAGTTTATGCACAGCGACATCATGGAGTCGCTAGTATGGGCAAGGGTGCCAGGAGACATTGTCTTTGGCGTTGGTGTATTTGCATTGGCCGCTTTTGTGGTGTCTCTTTATTTCGGTAAGCGTCAGCCATCAGGTATTCTAGCTTCTGATTATTCAAACCCTACTTAATAGCCAGAGCCGCATTTAGGGGTGTCATGAACAGCGAATCAAAGAAAATTCAACTACAAGTTAAGCACTTCGATACTTAAATAAGGGGCCACCGATAAACTGGCATTAGGGTGTTGTTCCTTGCCGCTGCAATACGTTATGCATAGAGCGCGGGTTCTGAAAGGGCTTACTGTTCTGATAAGTAGTGCTTGAACAGCGCTATATCCGGTATTTCAATATGTCGGCTTTTCCCTTTTAACTTGATTAGCTTTTGTTCGTTAAGTGCGTGTAAAGCGCGAGAAAAGGTCTCAGGTGTAATCGAAAGCCGGGAAGCAATGGTGGCCTTTGGGCCAGGAAATTCAATTTGTGCTGAAGCAATATCCCCTGCAGGAAGTAAACGATCAATATAGTTGAGTAGCCTGTAATTCGCGTTTTGCATGGTGAGGTTCTCAATTTCGATGATCTGCTCGTGTAGCCTTTTTGTGAGATTACTAAACATAGCCATGGATAGATCTTGGGATTCGCGCAGAAATGTTGTAAATATCCGACTCTCAAAACTAATGACTTCGCATGCTTCAAGTGCAATTGCAGAAGCGGGAAACTTACTGTGTTCCAAGAACATGACCGCTTCAGCAAATAATTGGCCAGGATGCACAATAGTTAATACCTTTTCCATGCCTTGCTGGGTGCTACGCGCGATTTTGATTCGCCCGGATTTAAGATAGTAAAAGTGAGTGGACTCTTCCCCCATATTGAACAGCACTTGGCTTTTGCTAAGTGGCAGCTTATGCGAATTATCTACCAGCCTTTTTAGTTGGCTGCTTGTTAGCGCAGCAAACATCGCTTGTTCTTTAAATTCGTTAAAAGGGTCGAGCATGAGGAAGGCAGGATATTCTGGTCTGGGTAAGTATAAACGATTAGCGATAGTTGGCTGGTTTTTAATAATTTAGCCCGTAACTACCCAGTCGATAAAATTACATGACGGTATTTGATATACGTCAAGGAAATCAGCATCAGAATAGCGCCTAATGGTCTTTATAGATTTAATCGAGGCCAATTATTGTGATCAAAAGAAACGTTCAAAATCGACATAAGAAACACTTTTTCAGTACTAAACGGTTGTGGGTATCAGCATTGTTTAGTTGTCTCATGTCTGTTTCAATAGCACACGCTGATCAAGATTTACCTATCGAAGAAGCGGTACTAACGGACGCACCGCAGGTGCCTGCAGCCATCGAAAGAGATTATCCGGCGAGAGTGGTCGTAAACCTCGATACTATTGAAAAAGTCGGGCGCTTAGCCGATGGAGTAGAATACACGTTCTGGACATTTGGTGGAGCAGTGCCGGGTAAATTTATACGCGTTCGAGAGGGGGATACCATTGAATTTCACTTGAATAACCACCCCACCAGCAGAATGCCGCATAACATTGATTTACACGCCGTTACGGGGCCAGGGGGAGGGGCAACTTCATCATTCACAGCTCCGGGGCATTCTTCCCAGTTTACTTTCAAGGCCATTAATCCAGGGCTTTACGTTTATCACTGCGCCACGGCACCAGTCGGAATGCATATCGCAAATGGAATGTACGGTCTAATATTGGTTGAGCCGGAAGAAGGGATGTCGCCAGTTGATCGAGAATATTATGTAATGCAAAGTGAATTCTACACGTCTGGAAACTACGGTGACGAAGGATTGCAAACATTTGATATGGCAGAAGCATTAACAGAAATACCAGATTATGTGGTGTTTAATGGGTCGGTTGGTGCGATGGTCGGAGACAATGCGATTCAAGCTAAGCTTGGAGAGACGGTCAGAATGTATGTAGGCAATGGGGGGCCTAATTTAGTGTCATCATTTCATGTTATTGGAGAAATTTTTGATCGCGTTAACGTCGAAGGCGGCACAACGATAAATGAAAATGTGCAAACCACTCTAATCCCCGCAGGTGGTTCAGCCATTGTAGAGTTTAAGACTGAAGTGCCAGGGACTTATATCGCGGTAGACCATTCTATATTTCGCGCCTTTAATAAAGGTGCACTAGGGATGCTAAAGGTTTCGGGTGAAGAAGATTTGGCTATTTATTCAGGCAAAGAAGACGACACCATTTACTTGCCAGAAGGCGGTGCAGTTCAAAGCATTGCTGATGCAGGCGCTGGCCCGTCACCGGCTAGTACCACAGAAGAGCGTATACTATTTGGGCAACGCGTTTACGAACAAAATTGCATGGCGTGCCATCAAAGTGAGGGCCAGGGTATTCCTGGGGCATTTCCACCTCTGGCGGGTTCTGATTACTTACTTTCTGACTCTAAGCGAGCAATAAACGTTCTATTAAAGGGCCTATCAGGGGAAATAACAGTCAATGGTGTAGCCTACAATGGGGTAATGCCAGCGGTTCAGTTAGGTGATGAAAAGATAGCAAATGTACTCACCTATGTTTTAAACAGCTGGAATAATAATGGCGGGGAGATATTGCCATTAGACGTTGCTGAAACGCGTTCAACGCATTAGCGAATGCTCGAACGAAATGAGAATACTGCTCTCTCTTGTTCTAAGTACCGCTATTGCTGATGCTGCGTTTGCAGTAGCCTCTGCTGAATCACCCCTTTCATCATCAACACCACCAGCGCGGATGGTACTTATTGATGGAGGCTGGTTCACCCCTTTATACAAAGAGGATGGCAAGGAGAAGAGGGTAGTAGTAACTCCCTTTTTTCTTGATCAGTTTCAGGTGACTAACAAGGAGTTTATCGAATTTACGATTTCGCACCCTCAATGGCGGGCAAATCAAGTCAAGTCTATATTTGCCGACCAAGGTTATTTATCTCACCTTGACTCAACTGATCTTGCCGAGCAGGCGAATCAACCAGTTACCCGTACGTCTTGGTATGCCGCGATGGCGTATTGCAAGTCTTATGGAAAAACCTTGCCGAGTCTCGATCAATGGGAATATGCCGCGCAAGCGAGCGACAATTCACCTAAAGGGATAGAGTTGGACGACTTCAAGCGTAAAATTCTAGATTGGTATGCCAAACCTGCCACTGCTCGGCTACCCAGTGTAGATAACACTGAAAAAAACTACTGGGGCGTGTACGGCATGCATGGCGTTGTGTGGGAGCAAGTCAGTGATTTTAACTCGGCTTTAGTCACTGGCGAGTCACGAGGAGACAGCGCTCTTGATAAGCGATTATTTTGTGGGTCGGGGGCGGCTCAAGCAGTCGACCCAGGTGATTATGCCGCGTTTATGCGTTATGCACTGCGCGGTAGTTATGCGGCTGATTATACCTTGGCTACAATGGGCTTTCGGTGCGCTAAAAATATCTAGTTTGTCAGTGTACTTAAACTAATCAATTGGAAAAACTCGTATGAAGACAGTCAAATCGATTTTTGCGTTGGTGTTTATTTGCGCCTCTACCTTATCGGCAACGGATTTACCCAATGATTCCGTATACCAGTATGATTCAACGTGGTTAAACCAAAATGAGCAAGTTGTAGAGATAACCGAACTAAAAGGAGAGGCGCGATTGGTTGCGTTCGTGTACACCTATTGTGAACACACTTGCCCATTAATCATTGCCGAAATCAAACAGGTGTTAAAGGCGTTACCTCACAACGCTAGTACTCATTTACCCGTCACGTTAATCACTTTGGACCCAGTTCGTGACACGTCAGATCAAATGAAAGCTTATATGACTAAAAACCACCTTGATGAACAGCAGTGGACAATGCTTACAGGCGATGAAAGCGATATCAGAGTGCTCTCAAATTTGTTTGATGTTAAATATAAAGCAATGAGTATGAACGAATTGGCTCATTCTAATATGATTACTTTGTTAGATGCTGAGGGCACTATTCGGTATCAATTGAAAGGTTTAAACGAAAATAAATCTAAGCTCGTTTCTCAGATAGGCACGTATTCAAGGTAAATTTATGACTGTTAGGTTGATAGAAAACCGAGTGCCAAAAACCTTATAGGGTAGCTGATTCGTTACTTAACCACCTAAACGCGCTTTACAGGTAAACGTTTACTATACGGCTATTTTAGTTGCAGCGGGCTAGGATCAAGTATTACCCTTAAGCTCTCAGCATAACTAATTTGTAGGGCCTTCCAATGCGCTGTGTCATTGCTTTAATGCAACACGAAACCAATACGTTTTCTACTTTGCCCACCCCGTTAAATGCTTTCGCGTTGGGTGTTGGTCTAACCACGCCTCCAAAAGGTGAACAAGCATTGGCCTTATATGGCGTGGCTGACTTTGCTTTTGCCGGTTTAGTCGATGTGGCTAAAGCACATAATGCCGACATTTCTATTCCCATTGCGGCTTACGCAGAGCCAAGTGGGCGAGTAGCTGATGCCGCCTTTGATGCAATAGCTAACGCCATCTGTGATGATGTGGCGAAAGGTTGTGATGCCGTATTGCTAGACTTGCATGGCGCGATGGTATGCGAGAGTTATGATGATGGTGAAGGTGAGTTGTTACGCCGAATTCGTGCTGTTTCTCCTTCTGTGCCCATTGCCGCTGCGCTCGATTTTCATACCAATCTTAGCGATGTGATGGCAGAAAATTGCACAGTGATTGATGGATATCGCACTTATCCTCATCTCGATATGTATGAGACGGGTGAGCGAGCGGCTAAATCTCTTTTCAATATTCTAGATAACAAGTTAAGCACACGAATAGTTTGGCGTACTGTACCCATGATGACGCACATGATTAACCAAACTCCGTTACGACAACCTATGAAAGACATCATGGAGCTAGCCGTTGACGCGGTTGATACCAAGCAGGTTCTAAACGCATCGGTATTCGGTGGTTTCCCTCTAGCGGATATTCCCATCGTTTCGCTCAGTGTTTTGGCTGTCGAAAAGGTCCAAACGCAAAACGGCGCCCCTTTGATCAATAAGCTGTGCGATATGGCGTGGAAGCGCCGCGCTGATTTTGAATTCGCGCCCAAAGATTTAAAGCAGTCTATTGCTGAAGCTAAGCTACATACTGATTACCCCGTGGTGATTGCTGATCATGGCGATAACAGCGGTGCCGGCGGTAGCAACGATGATTTAACGGTGTTAAGAGAAATGCTTACGCAAGGGATGAGTGATATTGTGACGGGTCCGGTTTGGGACCCTGTAGCGGTTGCCGAACTAATTGAAGCGGGTGAAGGGGCAGCGTTGACTATCGCGGTTGGAGGGAAAACAGATGTACCTGCGATTAGCCAAAAGGGAGTGAGTTTAACGTTAACCGGGACAGTGCAAAAGGTGACAGATGGTCGTTTTACCATACAAGGTCCGATGCAAACGGGTTTGACTGTCAACTTGGGTAGATCAGTGTTATTTAAGACCGAAGCAGTGGAAATATTGATCACCGAGGAGCGATGGGAGCCTTATGACACAAGTTGCTTTTTGCATGTTGGGATTGACCCAGCCACCAGAAAGTATGTGCTGATTAAATCTCGACAGCACTTTCGTGCGGGCTTTGAAGCGATAGCTAAGCACATTGTATTGGCCGCTGGACCTGGGGTGTGTAGCTCTGATTACGGACAGTTTACCTTTGACAATTTAACCAGACCGATATACCCATTAGATAAAGATATGACGCTTGCATCAGGTAAACATAAGCACACAAGATGTGACGCAGTGTGATGCAAAAATTATGCTAGACTGCCAAATTGTGGCGTTATTTGTCGTGTGATACAGTTATCCCATAATAAGAATTTTGTAACATCATCACTAAGAACCATTAAACGAAAACCATTTGACGAGGAGAAAATGAAAGCAAAAATCATTCAATCAGATTTAAAAAGACGGCAGTTTTTAAAAGCCACAGGCGCCTTAAGTGTTGCCGCAGCAGCAGGTAGCTTTTCGGAAGTCATCTATGCAGACGGACAAAAAATACTGAAAATCCGCGCCTACAGTGACTTGCGCAGTTTAGACCCAGCCTTTTCGCAAGGTGTGGTTGATGAAGAAATTCAAAGCTGTATTTATAGCAAGCTGATCCAATACAAACCCGGTCGTGAATGGGGTTATGAGTTAGATGCGGCGGAGTCAATCGAGCAGGTTGATGCCACGCACATTAAATTCAAACTAAAGCCCGGTATTATGTTTTCAGGTGGCCATGGTGAAATGACGGCTGAAGATGTTAAGTATTCTTTTGAGCGTATTATCGATAAAGCGCTTGAATCAACCAATGCGCCTGACTGGGGAACACTAAAAGAGGTGACTGTAGATGGGCAATACGAAGGCACCATTGTCTTTGACGATGCGTACCCACCTGCATGGAATATTGCACTGCCTTACATTGTAGGCAACATCGTGAGTAAAAAGGCATGGGAAGCCGCAGGGGGAAAAGTAGATACCACCACGCCCAGTGTGTCTGGCCCTTATGTGCACAAAGAATGGCAACCTAAGCAAAAGACTATTTTAGCACGCAATCCTGATTGGCATGGCGGTGAAGCTCCGTTTGACGAGATACATATTTTCCCAATCGACGATGAAAACACCGCGCAAATTGCGTTTGAATCAGGTGACATCGACTGTACACGGGTATCGCTAGGCGCGGTAAGCAACTTGAAGGCATCACCTCCCGCTAACTCTACATTGGAAGAATATCCTTCGTTGTTTTATGTTTGGGTTGGCATGAACGTAGAAAACGAGCAGATGACAGACATCAATTTACGCAAAGCGGTGCAGCACTGTATTGATGTGCCCTCGATTATGCAAGCTTCGTATTTTGGCGCAGCAGAGCCTGCAACCGGTATTATTGCGCCTGGCTTAATTGGCAATCGTTCGGCTAGCAACGTGGCCCCCGAAATGAATATTGCTAAAGCAAAGGAATATTTAGCCGCTGCCGGTATGGCTGATGGTGTAACGGTGACTTTAGATGTTTTAAACAAGGCGGCTAACGTCACCACGGCTCAGGTGATTCAAGCGACTTGTGCAGAGGCAGGCATTGCCGTTGAGGTTAACTTGCACGAATCAGGCGCGTTCTGGTCATTAGGCGACCATACTGCGGGTGAGCGTTACAAGGATATCCAACTGATTTTAAATCGTTTCTCTATGGCGCCAGATCCCTCTTATGCAACGGCTTGGTTTATTACCGATCAAAAAGGAGTGTGGAATTGGGAGCGATATAGTGACCCAGAGTTTGATCGATTAGAAGCCGCTGCCAAAGCGGAAACAGACAATGCTAAGCGTGATGAAATGTATCAAGCGATGCAAGGCATGATGGAAGACAGCGGTGCATATCGCTTCATCACTCATGAAGCCACGCCTGTTATTTATCGCAATACCATTAAACCGGCTTTCCGCCCTGACGGTTTGCCATTAATGCGTTCGTTTACCAGCGCGTAAACCTTCCTCGGCGCTACCACGTCGTTGGCAATAGTGATGCGAAGAAGATGGCCTCTTCGTATCACTGCTTGCCTATCTAATCTGAGGGACTTCTAATGGGCCTTTATTTCCTAAAGAGAGTTGCGCTCAGCATTTTGATTGTAATGCTAGCAGTGACGCTTTTGTTTTGTATGATTCACATGGTTCCGGGTGACCCAGCGCGTATATTGCTAGGTCCTAGAGCCACCCCTGAATTGATTGCGAGCTTATCGGCGCAGATGGGTTTAGACCAGCCCTTGCCTATTCAAATTGTTAAGTTCTTCGGTAATATATTACGCGGCGATTTGGGCATGGACGTCATTACCAACCGACCTGTTGCGGCGACTGTTTTTGGTCAGTTGCCCTATACTTTATGGTTGATTTTCACCGCCATTATTTTTGCCATGTTGATCGGTATTCCACTGGGGTGTTATTCAGCGCTGCATCGCAATACCTTCATTGATCGATTCACAGGCGTGATCTCAGTCGCTTGTATTACCGCGCCTGCCTTTGTGGTGGCTTTATACTCATTGTTGATTTTCGCTGTTACCCTACAGTGGTTTCCTGCAGTCGGTGCCGGAGATAAGGGTGACTTTTGGGATCAAGTTTCGCATTTAGTTTTACCCGCTTTTGCTATTGGGCTTTCATGGGTGGGATATCTATCTCGCTTAGTGAGGGCCTCAATGCTAGAGGTGATGGGAGAAAACCATATTCGTACCGCACGGGCTTATGGTTTATCTGAAAACACCGTTGTTTATCGCTATGCGTTGAAACTGGCGGTATTGCCTACGGTAACGGTTGTGGGTGTCGGTATGGGCTTTTTGTTATCGGCAGCCTTGTTTACGGAGATCGTTTTTGCTCGGCCAGGGATTGGTAAATTGATTTTCGATTCTATTACCACACGAAACTACCCAGTGGTGATGGGTTCAGTCCTCGTAAGTACGGTTTTATTTGTGATAAGCACGACCTTGTCTGATCTGATAAATGCATGGTTAGACCCGCGCATTAGGGCGTCGTTATGATGGACACCATAAAACGCGTCACGCGCGACCCTTTAGGCCTTATAGGTATGGTCTTGGTTGTGGTTATTGTTATCAGCGCGCTATTTGCGGGATTGATAGCGCCGTACGACCCGATCAAGCTTAATATTATTGATCGCCTTCAAGGGCCTTCATGGGCGCATTTGTTGGGTACTGACCAACTAGGAAGAGACCTCTTTTCACGGGTGCTTTACGGTGGGCAAATAGCGCTCAAAGTGGCATTCATCTCTATTGCCGCCGCACTAAGCGTAGGGGTGTTTTTGGGTATGCTGGCGGGTTTTGGCCCTAAATGGCTAGACAGTGTCATCGTGTTATTTTTTGATACCATTCGCTCCTTTCCCACGGTCATGTTTGCTTTGGCTACGGTTGCATTAGTCGGTCCTTCATTGGGTACTGTCATCGCAGTCATCATCGTCACCCAAATACCTATCTACGGACGGGTTGTTCGCACTCAAACATTGACCATAAAAACCAATGAATTCGTGATGGCAGAGCGCGCTATGGGCGTGTCAATCGCGCGCATTTTACGAGTCCATATATTACCTAACGTGGTCGGGCCGCTAATTATTTTAGCTTCTATGGATATTCCAGCGGTGATTGCTTTAGAGGCTGGTTTGAGTTTTCTTGGCATGGGCGTAAAGCCGCCGACCCCTTCTTGGGGCAGTATATTGAACGATGGCTATACGCTAATTCGTAATACGCCATGGCCGATTATCGCAGGCAGTATTCCCTTGGTGTTAATTACCTTAGGCTTCACTTTTCTGGGTGAGTCTTTACGCGACTTAATTGACCCTAAGTTGAGGAAGAGCTTATGAGTCAGACCACCAAAAGTGCAATACATGATAACGAAAATGTACTGAGCATTCGAGATTTGTCTGTGCACTATAGTACCGACCGAGGTGAGCTTAACGCCTTACGTCATGTTAACTTGGATATCCCTAAAGGCTCGATAGTGGGCGTGGTGGGAGAAAGTGGTTGCGGGAAATCAACGCTTATCTCCTCCATTATTCGGCTGCTTGCGGAAAATGCAAAGATACCCAATGGGTCAGTAAATTTCGAGGGTGAGGATTTACTCACCTTAGACGAAGATGATATGCGGGCGATTCGTGGCCAACGAATGTCGATTGTGTTTCAAGACCCCATGTCAACGCTAAACCCGGTGATCTCCATCGGTCGTCAAATGATGGATATCCAGTATCGTGATGATAAAACCAAAGCGCAAAAACGCCAACGTTCAATAGATATGCTGGCGAGTGTGGGTATTCCCGACCCAGAAAGTCGTTTGGATCAATACCCGCATGAATTTTCAGGCGGCATGCAGCAGCGGATATCAATCGCGATGGCGTTACAGGCGCAGCCCTCGCTATTAATCGCGGACGAGCCGACGACGGCATTAGATGCCACTTTAGAAGTGCAAATTATTCATTTGCTGAAGCAATTACAAACGGACATGGGGTGTTCTATTTTGTTTATTTCGCATCATTTAGGTGTGATCGCTGAATTATGTGACCACGTTATTGTGATGTATGCTGGTGAGGTAGTGGAACAAGGTACGGCGCGTGAGGTATTTCACTCTCCGGCGCACCCTTATACAGAGAAGTTACTTAAGTGTGATCCAGCCAGCATTGCAGAAAAAAGCCGCTCATTGCCGACTATTCCGGGAGAAATTCCAGATCTAACTTCACTGCCAAGTGGCTGCATCTTTAAAAATAGATGCGATAGAGCGCTACCTGAGTGCGACTCAACTATTCCGCAGTGGAGAGAAACGGTGCCAAGCCATTATGTCAGTTGCCATTGGAGGCCGTCATGAGTCAGGTTTTGCAGGTAGAGCGCCTTAGGGTTCGATTTCGGATTGCATCTGGCTTAAAGGCAAAGCTCAAGGGCATTGAAGACCCTTTCATTGACGCGGTAAGAGATGTCTCGTTTTCAATTGAAGAAGGTCAAACGTTCACTTTGGTGGGCGAAAGTGGCTCGGGTAAATCTACCTTAGCGCTTGCCGTTGCGGGTTTGCTGCCCGTCGCTGAGGGGTCGGTAAATTTTATGGGTGACGAAGTCACTACGATGAATGCTGATCAGATGCAGGCCTATCGACGACAAATCTCTTTTATGTGGCAAAACCCCGT
Source organism: Candidatus Poriferihabitaceae bacterium (assembly GCA_965237995.1). Lineage (GTDB taxonomy): Bacteria > Pseudomonadota > Gammaproteobacteria > Arenicellales > Poriferihabitantaceae > JAAELZ01. The sequence continues at coordinate 749,397 of CBDEGO010000003.1, read as the reverse complement.
TGGTTCACTAAGCCCACGGCAAACGGTAGGCGCATTAATAAGTGAGCCGTATATTGTGCATGAGATGAAAGAGAAGGATTTAAAAGCGGAGGCCAGTAGATTACTGAAAATGGTAGGTTTGCCTGAACACTTCGCGCAACGCTATCCGCATCAACTCAGTGGTGGCCAAGCGCGCCGTGTAGGCGTTGCAAGGGCGCTAGCGCTGAGCCCGAAACTGATCATAGCTGATGAACCGACGGCGGGTTTGGACGTATCTGTTCAGGGTGAAATATTGAATCTGCTCAACCGACTGCAAGACGAGTTGGGCATCAGTATGTTTGTCATTACTCATAACCTAAATATTGTGCGACATATTTCTGATCGCACAGCGATTATGTATCTAGGGCGCTTTGCTGAGCAAGGGCCAACGGACAGCATATTTGCTGAGCCTAGGCACCCTTACACGCATGCTTTGTTATCAGCGAATCCGGAACCCAATCCGGATGCAGAAATGGAGCGAACAGAGCTGAAAGGTGAAGTGCCTAGTTTGATGGATAGGCCGCTGGGGTGCGAGTTTCATACGCGCTGCCCCTTTGCGAGTAGAGATTGCGATAAGGTATTTCCACCTGTTGTCGATGCGGGTGAGCTTCACTCTCTAACTTGCCATTACCCCAGATAAAAACCTTAACATGATCGAGTGTACAGAGCATCTATGGGTCCCCATGCCTGATGGGGCTAAATTAGGTGCCAGACTATGGCTGCCAGAAGGGAAAGCGCAAATGCCGCTACCCGCCATACTAGAATATATTCCTTATCGAAAAGATGATGCCTCAGCTATTCGAGATTCGAATACCATCGCTTGGTTCGCCAGTCGTGGTTACGCCACTATTCGAGTAGACATGCGGGGCTCGGGTAGCTCTGATGGCGTGATGTTCGATGAGTATAGTGATCAGGAAATCGACGACGGTGTGGCGGTGATCAATTGGATGGCTGGGCAAGATTGGTGCGATGGCAATGTGGCGACAATCGGTATCTCGTGGGGCGGCATCACAGGCTTGCAGCTAGCGCAGCGCGCACCTAAACCGCTGAAAACCATTATTACATTGGGCGCATCGGAATTTCGTTATTACGATGATGGGTCTTATTATATGGGCTGCATGGTGGGACAAACCATTGGCTGGGCGGCGTTAATGTTCGGCTTTAATTCGCGTCCACCTGATCCGCGTTTAGTGGGAGAAGCGTGGCGTGAGCTATGGCTTGAGCGACTAAACGAGACCCCACACTATTTAGATTATTGGCTCACACATCAACATCAAGACGAATACTGGCTGCGTGGCACGGTCGGCACCGATTATGATGCGATAAAAATACCGGTGTACGCGGTGAGTGGTCACGCAGATTGTTGGCCAAACACAGTGCCTCGTTTGCTAAAAAATTTATCTGTGCCTACTCGCGGTCTACAAGGTGCATGGTGTCATCGTTATCCTCACCTAGGCGTGCCGGGCCCAACCGTCAATTTTCTGGAAGACGCGGCAAGGTGGTTTGATCATTGGTTAAAGGGCGAAGACAACGGCATTATGCAAGAGTCTAATTATCAAGTTTATCTTCAAGACAGTGTTAAGCCAAAACCTTATTACGATCATCGTCCAGGAAAATGGGTGGGTGAGCCAAGTTGGCCATCGCCTAATGTAAACATTAGAACGCTCTATCTAAACCAAGCGAACGATTCGGAATCAGGTTTAAGTCAAGCAGCGCAGAACGAAGGTGTCGCTTCTATTTGCTCGCCCCAAACGGTAGGGTTGGTGGGCGGAGAATACATGCCATGGTTCGCCTTCGGCCCTTCGAATGAACTACCTGACGAACAGCAAACCGAAGATGAAGGTTCGCTGGTATTTGATCAACTGGTCGAGCAAGACATTGCGATATTGGGTAACGCCAAACTTGACTTAACGTTAAGTTCTGACCAACCGCAAGCATTGGTTGCTGCACGCTTGTGTGATGTTTGGCCAGATGGCTCAAGTACCTTGATCACTCGTGGAATATTAAACTTGAGTCAACGTTTTGGCAAAAGCAATCCTGTGGCGCTTAATCCGGGCGAAAAAGTAACGGCTACCGTAAAGCTCAATCACGTTGGTTATGTTGTGCCTAAAGGCCACACTTTACGCCTAGCTTTATCAACCAGTTATTGGCCGATCGCTTGGCCTTCACCAAATAAAACCACTTTATCCATTGGCACGGGTGTCAGCAAATTACTGTTACCTGTTCGTAGTCATACGGCTGACGAGGGCAATTTGACTCAATTCAAAGATCACGTCGCCTTACCCAGTCTGCCGACAACTAAATTGAGAGATGTAAACTTACAACGTAGCACACGCGTCGATGCGGCTACGGGAAAGCATATTTTTGAAATCGTTGCAGACAACGGGAAAACCAAATTTGACGGCAATGGTGTCGAGATGAGTTCGAAATCGCTACAACGTTGCAGTGTTCACCCTGACGACCCCAATTCTGCCACGGCTGAGTACGAATGGGAGTGGGAATACAGCCGTGGGGATGATTGGAAAACTAAAACCCTTACGCACACGGTGATGACCTGCGATGAGCATAACTTTCATATAAAGGCGGTGTCACAGGCTTGGGAGCGAGAAGAAAAAGTGTTTGAAAAGCACTGGGATAAAACTTATCCGCGCGATCACTTCTAAGGGAAATAGAGATGTCTAATACTAATTAGGTACCCGTGGTGTATTTAGAAAAAACGACATGAATTATGTCGAAAAAATGATATTTTTTAGAGAAGCTCTTTAAAAATTTCGATGAATTTTGATTCTTATGCGTTATTTTTGACATAAAATCTCTCAATCAGTGAGATATGTCCAGAATTTCAATCCTAAATGCACCACGGGTTAATTAGGTATTAAAGTGTAAATGTTGTAACCTAACCTTTAACGTACGATATTGATATTCTCCATGCTATAAATAGCCGGTATGTTAACTAGATCAAAGCGAAGAATAGTTAAGTATTGTGTCACTCGAATTATGTAAAACTCTCTAAGGGATTCCGATTTTTTCTCACTTCTGGATACCTTTATAAGAAAGGTCTGGAAATGCTATGCTAGCTTTTCTTATAAACAAAGCTACTTCTTTTTTAATCCAATTATGTAATTTGCGTACGGCGACCTCTTTTAGGCGGTTTTTCTTACAAATTAAATAATAACTAGAGGGGGATGGCATTGCTCCGAATGAGATTGGCTCCAGCGCTTTAGCCAACATCTGCTCTAGAACCAGTGCAGTGCGCCCTAGTGCTATGCCACTACCCATTTCGGCGAGATGCAGAGCTAAAGAGGAATCGGGAAATTTTGCACCAACGTGCTCAGGTACATCTCCAAGATTATTAAACTCAAACCAGTCATCCCAAGTTGGACATATATGATCATCTGCGCGGTGAATAAGTGGATAGTTTTTAACATCTAAAGCAGTAATTTTCCCCTGTCCTTCAGTCAGCCTCGACGCAAAAACGGGGAAGACCATATCTCGCATCAAAAATTCCACATCATAACCAGGAAAGTCTCCATCCCCAATAACTATTGCTAGATCAAACTGAAAAAAACCAATGTTAAGTTTTGTTACCTCTTCAGATTTCAAAATAACATTTGGTAATTGTTGCTTTATATCATCATCGAATATTCGCGGAGAGAGCCAAGCGGAGCATAATGACGAAGTGCAAGATAAATTGAGGGGAGGAGCGTGATTTGGATCTATGTCGTGTAAGGTGGCATCAAGGGTTTGAAAGAACGCATCGATAACAGGGAACAAAAGTTTGCCCTCATCTGTTAATTTAACTCCTCTAGAATGGCGCTCAAAAAGTGGAATTCCCCACCACTCTTCTAACTTGATAACTTGATGACTAATAGCACTAGCTGTTATGTGGAGTTCTACAGCTGCTCTTGCAAAACTGTTAGTTTTCGCCGCCGCAACAAAAGCTTGCAGCATAGGCGTAGGGGGAGGCCGATGCATCACAATTAGTTTATTTTTATCAGGAGAATACCCAAACAAATAATAACTGCACTCATGAACTTCCTGATCCCAAATTCCTCTTTAAAGAACACAGACGCTATAATCGCGGCAATAATAACACTAGTTTCGCGAAGGGCAGATACCTCAGCTACTGCGATAATTGTAAAAGTATATAATATTAAACCATATGAAGCCAGGTAGAACAAACCACCTAATGCACCAACCATCCAATTATTTCTAACATGTTTAACAAATTTATCTGAATTCTTAATTAGTGCAAGTGCTGGAATAGGGATACTTTGGAAGAGCGTTAAATAAATTATAAACTGATATACACTGCCACTTTGTCGCACACCTATTGCATCTACAATAGTATAACCAGCGATGAATATTCCAGCTAAAATTGAAATTATAACAGGAGATATAAACTCAGTAGTCAACGCTCTGACAACAGTCAGGTTTATAATTCCAATAGAAATAAGTGCGACCCCCAAATAAGCTTGTCCACTCAGGGTTTCCGAGAGTAGAAGAATAGAAAATAAAGCAACTAGTACTGGAGGCACTCCGCGTACAATCGGGTAAACTTGGCCAAAATCTCCCATTTCGTACGCTTTGATTAAAAGTAAGCGGTATATGGTGTTTAAAATAACAGAGATAAATATGTACCCCCAAACTTGTAACGATGGAGTCGAAACGAACGGCAAAGCTAACAAACATATTAAGAAAGCTGTTCCATCTACAGTAGCGAGAGTATGAAAACGGTTCTTTCCAGCCTTTACTACCGCATTCCAAGTCGCGTGCATAAAGGCTGAAAATAATACAAGAAAAAACGCTAATTCAGTGTGATCCATTACTTAATCTCTAGTCTAAACCTAGGCAACACTTTGACTAGACATTGCTTGACGTAGCCAAACTCTGACCATATATCGATTTAAGTTTTCAAGTGACTTCTCATCACCAATATTTTCCGTTGGTTCGTGTTCGTCGAGAAACGTAGTACGTGTATGTAAGAATTTATCATCTGCCGAAACAAGCATCTGACCTGCTTCCAACATGACGTGCCGCCGCACAAAGCTTGATTCAAGAATGGTGTCGAGATAATTCATTGCTTCAATTTGGCGAGAGGATAATGGAGAGTTAGCTTTTTCGTGTGCGGCTTCAATATAAACTCTGAAGTAACGTATCAACGGAATACCATTCCTATTGAAACTAAAAATAGGTGCTTTAAATAGTTCATCTTTGTCTGACATACCTCGGTTTTCAAAATAGAAATCGTTTTGTAGTTCAGACAGTATTGCTGGATAAGCTGACAAAGCAACATATACTGCCCCCGCATCGACGAGGATACTTTCTCCACCGAGTTTCGCCTTTTGTCCACATGCCAATACTAAGTAGTCTATCGGCAAAAGGTCACTGACACCATCGTTATGAACGTAGGCGCCCTGTTTCGTCTGATGATATCGAGCTCCTTCTTCAATGGTTTTTTGCCCTCTATCGTATACCTCAATCATTTTATGATCGAGGTGATTTTGTTTCATGGGGCAGCCTAGCGCTGTCGAGAATGCCCAAACCAATGACTTGAATTCTCCAACAGAGTTAGCTTTAAGGTGTTCGATTATTAAGGCATTGGCCCCCAATGCAATTGTATTGCGGATATGTTCTACCTCAGCAGCTAGCGATGAAAATTTATGGATGTCAAATTCAATCTGACAACTATCAACGCGTTTATCTGCTCTCGTTGCGTCATATATAGTTGCTAGTTCCATAAGTTGATTACAGGTAGCATTAGAAAAAGTATGCTTTGTTATGTTAGTTTGTTGATTTATTGGTGCCATATCCGTTAAGTCCTCATTAGCTATTTAGTAATACGGATACTTGACCAATTAATTAGGATTGAAAAGCGATGGTTTTTCAACATAGGCATGAAAGAATCAAAGGGTCAGCCAGCTTGATATTTGATTCCACCTAAGGGAATCAAGGGGTCATATATGACCCCTTGATAACAATAAAGCTGTCTTACTTTTAATTTTATAAACCTATCTTAGTTCGTCCGCGTTGCCTTAAATAAGAAATACAGATTATCATATATATGTGTTTTTAATCACATATTGCGCTCTATAACAATTTTATAATTTGCTTTCGATAAAACTAATAAAAACTCACATGGATTATTCAATATTCGCCCCTGTTTTTGACACACTGAAAACATCATTTGCTTGGGATGCTGGCATATTTGTGCATTTAGCTACCCTTGGCTATGTGTTAGGGTTTTTGTGTAAAAACCAAATTTTGTTGCGCATGTTAATGCTTGTAGCGACTACGTCATACATTGTTTACTACTTCTACTTCCCAGAAATACCGCTTTGGGGCGCTATCATTGGAAGCTCCTTGCTTATTATTGCGAATATAGTAGGCACCACAAGACTGATATTTGATCGATTTCCATTCAGCATTAATACTGAGCATCGCGCTATCTTTGAAAACCTTAAAGGTCTGCAACCAGGCGAATTTAGACGCCTCATGAAAGTGGCAGAAGTGCAAACCGCTGATAGTGATATCATACTTACCAAAGAAGGCATGCACCCTGATTACTTATATTTTGTCATCGAGGGGCAACCTAAGGCATCAAAAGGACAATCTTCGTTTCCGATGGAAGCAAAGAAGTTTGTCGGTGAGGTAAGCTTTATATTAAATTATCCAGCTTCTGCGACCGTTTCATTACCAAAAGGTAGTAGTTACGCTCGCTGGGACCGAACAGAATTAAGCAAAATACTAGCGAAAAACCCAAGCTTAGGACAAGCCTTTGAAGCGCTGATAGGCCGTGATACAGCGCATAAAGTTGCGATAAGCGAGCCTCAACCCAGTAGCTTTACCCAAGCTACAGAAGTGATGGCCTAAGTTAGGCTTCTTAGACAAAACAAGTAACGCTTGCTTTTTTACAAACACTGTTTTTAACCTAGTAGGCCACTTTTTAAAGCGGCCTATTGCTAGCAATAGCCCTTCCACCTTATTCTTGCTGTTGATGCCCCTCGCTTAAGCGTTGGGGTGTCTAGTTTGGGCTGAGAAGCAAACGTCAAACCTCCGCAGATAATGCCGGCGTAGGAAACGGTGATTGCTAGCTTCTTGTTCGCAATGTCGTTTCTAAGTTTAACGAGGCGAACTATTACTACTTGTTCTAACTGTCCGCTCTAACGACAAGTTTACCCTCACTACACTGCTCTCATTAGTATTGGGACTGCACTTAGCGGCAGTATACGCACCGATTGGCGCAGCTATAGGTGAATGAGTGGGATTATCGCAAAGATTGGGTCACTTAATATTGCTGGTAAACGACAGATTCAAAACTGTTCTAGGTTGATGAGAATAACAAGGGTTCATATATGACCCCATGATAACCCTTTTGTCTAAAGCGCCACTGGAATCGCTTCGCCAACTGATAGACGAGGGAGAAAAAGTCGGTATTAGCTGCGATGATGAAAGAATAGACCATATATTTAAAACGTGATAAAAAACATATTACTAAGCTCAAGCAAGCCGTATACTCTATTTTGCTTATTTGGGTATATATTGAATAATAAGTAGCTCAACATTAGATATTTAACTGTTATAAGGAGATTTAAAATGAAATTTAATACAATATTTATAGGTGCTATGATGGCGCTATCTATAGCTGGCTTTAATACCGCTAGCGCCGCTGAGCCGGTTTACGATGTGAAGGTAGTTTGTGGTAAGGGCGAGGGTAAAGTTGTTGCGCCGGGCCATTACTGGACGGCAATTAACATTCTTAATCCCGGCAAAGATACTGCAGAAATTCGAGCGCGTGTTGCGACGGCATTACCTGGTTTGGAAATGGGGCCGCTCAGTTCTCCAGTTGATGCTGGAATCAAGCCTGGCTATGCAATAGAGATAGATTGCCCAACACTACTTGAGTTAGGTGGGGGTTCAGATTTCTTAAAAGGGTTCGCGAGCATTCATTCCACCCAACCGCTAACAATTGTTGCGGTGTATACACAAGCGAATGAGGAAGGACAAGCAGTGTCAATTCACACTGACAGGGTGTCTAATTCCAGTGGTGGTAAACCAGAGAAGCCTGATGAAAGGTGTGCGGATCTCGTTGTCAGTGCTATTGGTCAACCTCAATGGAATGACGTCACACGTCGCAGCGTAATAAATGCAACGATCACTAATATTGGTGATGCAGCTGCGCCTTCAACATTTGCGCGATTAATCGACCCTTCAACGTTTCAAAATACGGGTGCACCGCATAATAGTGTTGCTGCGACCGCTCCAATTCCAGCGGGTGGACAGGACACTGTTACCTTTACGCTGCCATATTGGGTATTTAACCCTGATGCTGAGCTCGAGGTAACAGCGGACTACAAAGGTGGTCTTGATGAATGTAAAGAAGACAATAATGTGCGTGAATTCTCTGGATTAGGTTAGTGAACGATGAAACTGGGATGATTTAATGGTTAGCCCAGTTTTTAAACTTACGCTTTTATTAGCTAAGAGTGTTCATTGCTCTAATTGATCAAAATGCTCCTGTAAAAACCTCTTAATTGTTGATTATAGAAATTATTCTAGGTTGATGTAATTGAACAGATTGATAAGAGACAATTTAATCACTTATCGAGGTTCAAATGACATCATCAAAACGTAAGAATAAAACATATACCAAGCAATTCAAAGAAGAAACAGTCGCTCTAATCACAGACCAAGGCTACACGGTGCTTGAAGCAGCTGTTGCTGTTGGCGTTCGCGCCAATCAAATATATAGCTGGAAACAGCGTATTAGTGATGAAGCTACGAGTGAACGCCTAACAGGTTAAGATAGAGAAGAATTGCTAAGGCTACGCAAGGAAGTCAAAAAGCTCCGTATCGAAAAGGAGATCTTAAAAAAGGCCAGCGCCTACTTTGCGAAAGAAATGAAGTGAAATTCAAAGCTATTGCACAGTGGGCGTTAAACTATTCGGTTGTAGACTTATGTTCCGCTCTGCGCGTCAGCACTGGTGCGTATTATCATTGGCGGCGCAAGCCAGCCAAACTTATTAGCGAGCAGGAGCTATCCCTCTATCGTGAAGCAAAGCGCTTGTTCAATGAAACTCGAAGTGGCATTGGTTACGTTAGATTATGCCGTGGCTTAAACAAAGCTGGCTTTAATATTGGAGAAACACGAACTAAAACGATTATGCATAAGTTGAACTTGGTTTGTGACCAGCGCCGTGCTTACAAATGTACAACTAACAGTAATCACAATAATGCGAGCTTTAGATCATGCACATGCTTTACGAAAACCGCCTAGGGGCTTGCTTCACCATAGTGATCGTGCTCGCAATATACAAGTCATGCTTATCGTAAGCAGCTAACCCAATATGGCACGCAAAGCTCAATGAGCGGCAAAGGTAACTGTTATGACAACGCAGTTTTTGAGCGATTCTTTAGGAGCCTGAAACACGAATGACTAGTCAATGTCATTCATCTAATACGTGATGGAATAATCAATGACGTAAATAAATACATCCGTTACTATAACGGAACTAGGTTGCGCTCAACATTGGATTATGTAAGTCCAAATGAGTACGAATATTCTCTTGTTAATCTGTGCAATTAAATCAACCTAGAACAAAAGGTTAAACATGTTTCGAAAGATCGAATTGTTTTATAACTTTCAAAATTAAGGGCAATATAATGCTAGAAAAACTGTCCTCGACAGCGGGGCGACTATTAGTCAAATATCTGACAAAAGAAGTACGTGAGTACAAGACCTTTTCCGCGCACCGCCGCGAAACCCTTGAAAGAGTGCTAAAGCCAGGCGACGTTTTACTGGTTGAAGGCGATCATCGCGTAAGCTCGGTTATTAAATACCTGACACAATCTACTTGGTCGCACGCTGCATTTTACGTAGGTAACAGAGAGTTACCCCAAAAACATCACGACCATAACTTTCAACCTAGTGATGACGATCTTGCAAGTAACATGATGCTAATTGAAGCTGATTTAGATCAAGGTGTCATTGCTGTCCCTCTTTCGCGCTATGCAAATTACAATATCCGCATTTGCCGCCCGTTTAACCTAAAACCAAATGATGTCGATCGAGTTTGTGATTACATGGTCGAGAGCCTAGGTATGAGTTATGATTTGAAAAATATTACTGACCTTGCACGTTTTTTGACCCCGACGCTTCTCTTTCCGAAACGTAGGCGCCGCAGAATGTTAGCTTTGGGAAGTGGCGATCCTACTCGCGCGGTATGCTCTTCTCTGATTGCTAAAGCGTTTCATTCAGTGCGTTACCCCATATTACCAGACGTTATGGATTGCGGAAGTGATGGATCGCGCGATGAAATACTGCACATTCGACATCACAGTATGTATGCACCAAGGGATTTTGATGTTTCTCCTTATTTCGAAGTGATAAAACCAAATCTTTGTCTAGGCTTTGATTATGAAGCCTTAAACTGGTTTGAGCACTCTGACGAGTTTTTGACATCTGGCGTTACTGATTTCGATTGTAAAGCTTGTGAGAAGCACAGGAAAGAACACCAAAGTCAGGACAAGAAAGATTGATTAGCCTACTAGGTTTTCGCTGCAGGCCTAAGCTGCATTAAACATCGAGAGCAATCTTTAAGAAGAGAGTTTAACTATAAATACAATCTCTTGCCTTGCTGATCAATATTCAGGAGATTTATTGCAGTTGTATCTAAAGGGTGGAACGCTGTACTACACAATTTGCGGCGATGAAACGCATCCTTGTAACTCAGGACTTGAGTTAATTAAGAATTCAAGGGAAGAATTCAAGGGACATCAACATTAACTAATACTGAAGTTTACAGTTTCTATCCAGCGAGAGAAATGGCATATCAAGGAGGCATAGATGACATCTGATTATTGATTACACGCTAAACCGTATACGGTAGTCATTTGGAGAAATACCTACTTGACTAATAAAAGCACGGCGAAATCGGCCTTCATTACCAAAGCCGCTGATGTTCGCAATGCTTTGTAAACTTAAGGTTGAGCTTTCCAGCTGGTGCTTTGCAGACTCGATTCGGATCTTTTCGATATTCTTGGCAGGCGTTATGCCCATTGATTTCTTATACACGCGATAAAACGTTCGTGCACTCATATTCACTTGATCAGCTAATCGCTCTATTGATAAGTCTGAATCGAGGTTGTTTTGAATCCAAATGTGTAAGGCGGAAAACAATTCTTTTTCATCTTTTATTTGATTGTGCAACAATGTACTAAACTGAGATTGACCGCCAGAGCGTTTCAAATAAACCACTAATTCCTGAGCGACCTCAAGTGAGGCGCTATTTCCCAAGTCCTCTGTGATCATGGCAAGCGCAAGATCAATACCAGCTGAAATACCGGCAGATGTCCAAACTCCCTGATCATTTATGTAGATAGGGTCACACTCTACGGCAATGGCTGGGTAATTAGTCTGAAGTTGCTGAACCGATCGCCAATGGGTTACTGCTTTTTTCCCATCTAGTATGCCTGTTTGCGCCAGCATAAAGGCACCGGTGCAAACTGACCCTATCCGATTACTTTCTAGAGAGGCTATTTCCTTAAGCCATTTGATAAGCTCATGGTCCCTTATGGCTTTTTTAACGCCGGAACCACCAGCAACTAATAGGGTGCTATTTTCGAAATGATTTTGGCTCAGTACGGATGAATCTAGACAAAGGCCGCTATTAGATTGTACTAAGCCGCCCTTTTTTGAAACCACGGTCACTTTATACTCTGTGGTTAAGTTTGAAGGAACATCATTCGCTTGCGTGAATGCCTGAGTTGGCCCAGCGACGTCTAATATATTGAAGTCTTCAAAAATAACGATATAAACGTGGATAATCTTTCTTGCTAATTTGGCGGTTTTTGAATGCATACTGGCATTTATGCCACAATTTGATCCTTTAATCTAGATATCTCAATCATTCTCGGAAACATTAAGATGCTAGAACTTAGACCCAATTGCGAATGCTGTGATAAAGACTTACCCCCTGATTCAACTGACGCAATGATTTGCTCGTTTGAATGTACGTTCTGTGCTTCATGTATTGAAAATAATTTCAATAAGCAGTGCCCCAACTGTGGGGGTGATTCATTGCCTAGGCCAACGCGTGTAGGGGGTGCCTTAGAGCGAAACCCCGTCTCGTCGGATCAGCGTGTACTTAGCAATTACGAAATAAAAATTGTTAAAGGTAAGAAAACAGTCATTCGCAATAGAATTTCCTAATTATCATGAACTCACCTATAAAACTAAGTATCGGTGTTATTTTATTCGAAGACTTCGAATTATTAGATGTATTTGGTCCGCTCGAGATGTTCGGCCTATTGCCTGATCATTTTTCAATCTTTCTTGGTGGGTGAAGAGCATGGACATATCAGAAGTGCTCAAGGGCCACGTTCGGTGGTTGATCAAAACCTTCAATGATGTCAATTCTTACGATATTTTGCTTGTCCCTGGCGGCAAAGGTACAAGATCAGAAGTGAGTAACGTTACACTGCTCAATTGGATACGGCGTCAATCTGAAAGTGCGAAATTTATTACTTCTGTTTGTACCGGTAGCGCTTTACTGGCGAGGAGTGGACTTCTTGATGGGAAAAAAGCCACAACCAATAAAAATGCTTTTCATTGGGTAAAAGTCTCAAGGTGAACGTGTTGAGTGGGTTCCTCAAGCAAGATGGATACAAGAGGGTAAATTCTACACAGCGGCCGGCGTTTCAGCTGGTATAGATATGGCGCTAGGGCTCATCGAAAATATTCTTGGTAGAGAAAATCAGTGAGCAGGTGGCTGATTGGGCCGAATATGAATGGCATTGTGACTCGACTTGGGATCCTTTCGCTAAAAAAAATAACCTAGCTTGAGTGAATAAATAAAATAGCTTAAGCCGCTCGTTACTCTATTCTCTTGATCAAGTGAAACAAGGTGGCGCGGGTAGATTACCAGTTACTATAGTCAGCGCGTATTTTTCAACTCCTACCTTAGGGAAAAATGCGCTAACTATGATCACGTTTGATAGTATGTTCCCAATTTCGTAGGTTAACGACCGAATCACCCTCGTAAGCCGTAATAGTCGCCGTTATATAGTAATTGTCTTTGTCGCAACTTAGGCTGCTCTGCGATACAGTGCGAATACGCCAATCATCACGCGACAAATAACAAGTGTAGGTGTTTTGAGCTACTGAACTCAGCGGGTCGTTAGGGCTAATACTCCAATGGCCGTTATAAGTATGCCGAGATCGCATGCCGTGTTCGGGCATTTCATACTCGCCGGTGTCATCGATTACCTTATAGTGGGTTAGTCTATTTTGCAGATCATATTCAACAGTTCGATTATGGCTTGGCTGCTGATGGCAAACATATTCTGGTAGGGGGTTTAAATCCTCTGGCTCTTCGACGGTGATAGAGTCATTGTTTTGCCTAATCGGCAAACTTAGGCAACTATTTTTACCTAACGAAATCGTAGCTGTCACCGCTTCGGGTGGCGGCATGATCATCGGCCAGTAAGCCGTTGAGATAGATAAGCGAATGCGGTGTCCCGCCAAGAATCTATAGCCACATTCATCTAAGACAATGGTCACATGCTCAGATTTGCCCGGCGTCATTTGGTTAAGGGTTTCATTGTCTTGTCTATGCGCTAGATTAAGTACGCCCCAACTCACTCGGTGACTGGTGCCATCGGGATGGACGTCAACCAATCGCACAGCGATGTTCCCCAGCGGTCGATTGATCGATACAGCCAACTTTATTTGTGGCCGACCTAATAGGGTTATGGAATCTTCTAACACAGCAGTTTCAAAAACCAGTGAACCTGCGTCATCAATGCGTTGGTCGCCCGATAATTCGGAATCAGGCTTTAGACTAAAAATCTCACCGCAAGCGACTCCGCAGTCTTGTGGAGAGCAAATGCTTAGCTGCCCCCCATTATTATTTTCATTGGTCAGTGACTTTTGCTGAGTCAGGAAAAATGCGCGCTCCTTAATGTTATCAGATGGCCAGTTAGGCTCAGCCACCCAATGCCCGGCTTCAAAATCTCGGTAACCTCCTGGTCGTACATTTTCAGAAATAAAAGCTCTATAAGCAGGTAAATTCTGTGGCTTGGTTATCCTCTCCTTTAAGCCAACAGTCCCACCAATTGATTGCTTCTTTATGGAAATCCATGCGGGGTCATTGGCCAAGCAAAGTGTGGATATTTATGAATCCAAGGGCCATTGATGGCAGACACAACAGATTGGCTATTCGCAGTCATGGCGGGGGGCGCGTTGATGTATCCATCGCCCCAGCCACTGATGACCATAGCGGGGATTTGTATTGCTGAGTAGTCTTCGCAAATAGACCCATGTTTCCAATAGGTATCGCGCCGTTGATGGTTTAACCAAACTTCTAGTGGAAATGGCTGAGTATTTAATCGATGCAGCCACATCTCTTTCCAACGATCACCCACTAACGTTGGGTCAGGTGGGCGTGATGCAAAGCAAAGCATCGTAGAAGACCAATAGAGATTAGAGTAAAGGTGGCAGCCGTTCTTGTAATGAATGTCATCGTTATAGCGATCTACAGTGGTACCAATCGCTATGACGGCTTTGAGAGCAGGCGGACGAAGCGCCGCAATTTGTAAGCTGTTGAAACCACCCCAGGAAATACCCATCATGCCGACATCGCCAGTGCACCAGTTTTGCGCTGCTATCCAGTTTATGACCTCTATGCCATCGCTTAACTCTCTTGGAGAGTATTCGTCATCATAGTCACCATCTGATTCGCCAGTACCAGATATATCTACTCTGATTCCGGCGTAGCCCGCTGCTGCAAACACAGGGTAATTGCTTTGGTCCCGAAGTGAAGTACCGTCACGTTTACGATAGGGCAAATATTCCAGTATCGCAGGTACGGGGTTTGATTCTGCGGTTATCGGTAGCCAAATTTTAGCCGCTAAACTACGGCCATCTGTTAAAGCGATGTATTCATTTTCAAGAATTTTATAGCTGGGGTCATTCATGTGGTGTGGCCTTTACTGGTGTGATTTTATATTTACACTTGTTGTTTGTGACTTTCAACGAGTTCTTTTCATGATCGACCTTTCATCTGTATGGTTAAGTGTTGTAAGGTAAAATATGCTAAAAAATAGTTCATATATAAAATATCGATCGTTTCTATCGTTTAATTGAATTGGAGTGAACCTGGCCTCAGTGATAAATTACTTCACACGGTCCGAAGCGTGCTTACGTATTTCGGATGAAGTAACTATTTTAAAAACAAAGTTGGAGTCACAATTATGAACGACAAAATCGGTGATATTAGTAAATGCCCATTCATGGGGCATTCCCATAGCCAAAAACCAGCGGTAGCGGCCAACGAACATTGGTGGCCAAATCAGGTGAACCTCAAGGTGCTACACCAACATACTGCTGAATCTGACCCAATGGATCCAGACTTTAACTATGCTGAAGAATTTAAGTCACTTAATCTTGATGCCCTTAAGAAAGATCTTGCCGAGTTGATGACGAATTCGCAACCTTGGTGGCCTGCTGACTACGGACACTATGGCCCCTTGTTTGTTCGCATGGCGTGGCATAGCGCAGGGACTTATCGTGTGGGTGATGGTCGCGGCGGCGCAGGTGCGGGTAATCAACGCTTTGCGCCGCTGAATAGTTGGCCAGATAATGGCAACTTAGATAAAGCTAGACGTCTGCTTTGGCCAGTCAAACAAAGGTATGGCAAAAAAATATCGTGGGCAGATTTGATGATATTAGCGGGTAACGTTGCCTTAGAAACCATGGGGTTTAAAACCTTCGGGTTTGCGGGTGGTCGTGAAGATATCTGGGCGCCAGAAGAAGATATTTATTGGGGACCCGAAAGCGAATGGATGGGTGATGAGCGCTATACCGGTGATCGTGATTTAGAAGGGAATCTAGGGGCGGTACAAATGGGTTTGATTTATGTGAATCCAGAAGGGCCAAATGGAAATCCTGACCCATTGCTTTCAGCCCGTGATATTCGTGACACATTCTCTAGGATGGCGATGAATGATGAAGAAACGGTTGCACTCGTTGCTGGAGGCCATACTTTTGGTAAAGCGCATGGCGTAGATGACCCTGATAAATATGTTGGCGCTGCTCCGGAAGGCGGTAGTATAGAAGAACAGGGTTTTGGCTGGACCAATACCTTAGGGTCGGGCCATGGCGAAGACACGATTACATCTGGTATTGAAGGCGCTTGGACAACTGCGCCAACAACTTGGGATCACGAATTTTTTAAGATTCTATTTGGCTATGAGTGGGAGTTAAGTAAAAGCGGTGCGGGCGCACATCAATGGACACCTACCGACTCGTCGGCAAAAGCCGCCGTTCCTGATGCTCACAACCCGAATAAGACGCATGCTCCGATGATGACAACAGCGGACCTTGCGTTAAGAATGGACCCAGAGTATGAGAAAATCTCTCGCCGATTTATGGAAAACCCTGCTCAGTTTGAGGAGGCATTTGCTAAAGCGTGGTACAAACTAACGCATCGAGATATGGGGCCACATTCGCGTTTTTTAGGTTCGCTGGTTGCGCAGCCTCAACTTTGGCAAGACCCGCTTCCAGCGGTCGATCATGAATTGGTTGATGACGCAGCTATTACTTTACTTAAATCCAAAGTGCTGGAATCTGGCTTATCGGTATCACAGTTAGTCTCGACTGCGTGGGCGTCAGCGGCGAGCTTTCGTGGCAGCGACAAACGAGGTGGAGCCAACGGTGCGCGTATACGCTTATCGCCACAAAAAGACTGGGAAGTGAACAAGCCGTCACAATTAGCAGACGTATTGACCGTATTAGAACAAATCCAAGGTGATTTCAACGCGACAGGACAAACGATCTCAATGGCTGATTTAATCGTACTTGCTGGTAATGCTGGCGTCGAGAAAGCGTCAGGTAAAACGGTGCCTTTTACCCCTGGTCGAACCGATGCGACGCAAAAGAACACGGATATTGAATCTGTTGCTTACCTTGAACCCAAAGCAGATGGTTTTAGGAACTATGTGGCGAACGGGCAGACAGCTAAGCCGGTTGATCTACTGATAGATCGCGCTCAATTGTTAACGCTTTCGGCGCCAGAAATGGCGGTATTAATCGGTGGTTTACGCGTGCTTGAAATTAATACTGATGGCTCTAATAATGGCGTATTTACAGAAAACCCAGCTGTTTTATCAAATGACTTCTTTGTGAATTTGTTGGATATGTCAACCA
This sequence comes from Candidatus Poriferihabitaceae bacterium, assembly GCA_965237995.1. Classification (GTDB taxonomy): domain Bacteria; phylum Pseudomonadota; class Gammaproteobacteria; order Arenicellales; family Poriferihabitantaceae; genus JAAELZ01. Next base: position 732,173 of record CBDEGO010000003.1, on the reverse strand, counting down.
AGTGGAAACAGACGCACCAAAATACTTATCAAGGTGTAGATCGTGAAAGCGGTGCCCAGAAATGGTCAGCAACTGATGTGGATTTGGTATTTGGTTCCAACTCAATTTTGCGTGCAATCGCAGAGGTTTATGCAACAGAGGATGCGAAAGACAAGTTTGTGAATGACTTCATCTTAGCGTGGACAAAGGTGATGAATCTCGATCGTTTTGATTTGCAGTAATAATCGTCGCCATCTATTTTGGCGATAGCACTTGAAGGCGTTTCAAACCTATTTGAAACGCCTTTTTTGCTCGGTTACAAAGGTAAACAAACTTAAAAATCATCCAGCTATGGCATTAGGTTATTATCGGTAAAAATCGAAAATTAAGCTTCTCATAGAATGTCAAAATCCATTAGCCGTCATAGCAATCCATTTCCGCTAGAACCTGATTTGATTGCGCCAGTACTTAAGTGGATAGAGCAACGTATTGCCGATGGTTCAGATCCAAAGCACGGCGCCAAGCCGTTAAGCGAATTAGCGCCGCAACTGCATAATGCAATAAATCAAGAAGGCATTGGCAGTACGGCTGCATTTGACTTGTTTACTGAGGTGATCGTACCTTCAGCTAGGCCATTTGACCACCCAACCAGTTTATCCTTTGTTGCGTCTGCGCCCACGCCGGCTTCTTTGGCATTTGATGCGGCGCTAGGCCCAGCAGAAATATTTGCAGGAAATTGGGATGGTGGGTCTGGGGCGGTGCACGCCGAGAATCAAGCTTTAGCGTGGCTTGCTGGGTTAGCGGGGTGGCCAAAATCTGCAGGTGGGGTATTTGTAGCTGGCGGAACAATGGGGAATTTAAGTGCTTTGCATGCTGCGCGAACCAAACGCGAGGCCGATTTAGGCGGCAGGCCGCCGCGATGGACGTTGGTGGCCAGTAAAGAAGCGCATTCCAGTATTGCTGCCGCGGCGCGGGTGATGGATGTACACTTAGTGTTAGTGGAAAGCGACAACTTAGGTCAGATGTTTGCTGACGCGTTACGTTCTGCCATTGTCAACCCGAAGGAGGTATTTGCGGTTGTGGCAAATGCGGGCGCGACCAATAGCGGCGCTGTTGATGATTTAGCAGGGATCGCTGATTTTTGTAACCAGCACGGAATTTGGATGCATGTTGACGGAGCATATGGTTTGGCGGCGTTGGCATCGAAACAACTGCGGCCAACATTTGATGGCATTGAGCGCGCGCACAGTTTTATTGTCGACCCGCACAAATGGCTATTTGCGCCTTATGATTCATGCGCGTTGGTATACCGAGAACCAGAACATGCAGCTGCCGCCCATGCACAACGGGCTGAATATTTAGAAGCGGTCGATAAAGCCGCGTGGAACCCTAGTGACTTCGCTATCCATTTAACGCGTCGTGCGCGCGGTTTACCTTTGTGGTTTTCTTTGGCAACTTACGGTACGGCTGCCTATGAACAAGCGATTGACGCAGTGATCGCCATTACTGATGAAATTGCTAATGGGGTAGAGCAATCGACGCATTTGGAATTAATAATGCCACCGCAACTAAGTGTTATCTTATTTCGCTCAGTGAATAAATCCCTTCAGGAAATGCAATCTTGGGCCGAGCAGCACCGACGCAGCGGAGCGTTACTGTGTTTGCCTACGTTCTGGCGAGACGAACCCGTGTTTAGAATATGTGTAGTGAATCCCGCCACGGACCCTAAGCAAGTGCTCACTACTTTAGAGTCGTTAGCAAAATAAATCGCAAATTGCCGGTAACTTGCGCCACAATAGATGAGGTGCGCTGTGTTGGCTCTACATCGTTGGGAAGTTGGCTTAACTAGCCACATTAATTCAGGCTTATACTTTAGGTGCCTTTCGGTCAGAGTAGTTAGTATGACATGAGCAAATTGGCCACTTTTTCTTTTACCGCAAGTTACCCTAAAGTACAGGCCGGCAACAATGGCGGCACTGAAACCGCACTTCTGGCACTTGGAACAGTTAGAGATATTCTTTCTTGTTTGTTATTAATGAAAAGATCTATTTGGAGAGAAATTGAACTGTCACTGACAGCGCTAACCCGCCCTGTAGCGTCAGAGGATAGTTCGTCACAAGAAGATGAGGCCCTAAGTGGAAAAGCTGGACCTACCCAATCTATTTCCCCTGCGATACGAACATTCTCAGCTAAGTTCTGTAGCAAGACTGGTACAGTCCCATTTTGACGCAGAGTTACAATGGCCAACCAGTCTTGAAGATTAGTAAACGGACTAGGCGAAGAGGCCATACCAGAATAAAGAGTATCAGCAGTTGTCATAGCGTGTGCTGGTATGGCTACTATAGAAACAACAGGAATCGTCCACGTAACTTTAGATGAAATGGCTGCTGTACTAACAAGAGATGATTTTAGTAATTTACGTCGTTGCATAATTTGAAAGACCAATTGCTCTGTTTTCAGAAATGTGTCCTTTAAGCGAGTCACTCTGAGAGGTGTTTATAGATTTAATGGATTGTCTATCGATAAGCTAGGTTGGGTAAACCACTCGGGGCCGTTTTTTCCAATATAGGCATGATCCTCGAGACGTACACCGAATTCACCATAGCTGCATATCATTGGTTCGATGGAAAAGCACATGCCAGGTTCCAACAGTAAGGTGTTGTTTTTAACAATGTATGGGTGTTCATGCACATCTAAACCCACGCCATGTCCCGTGCGATGGGCAAGACCTGGGGTTTGGTAGCCAGGGCCTAAGCCGGCCGCCTCGATGACGCTTCTTGCAGCATCATCGGGCGCTGAGCATGGCGCTCCGATTTGGGCTGCGTCAAATGCCGCGAGTTGCGCTTCTAACTCGATGTCCCATAGTTCACGTTGTCTGGCATTGGGTTCTCCAAAAACATAGCTGCGCGTAATGTCAGAGTTATATCCGTGAATGGTGCCACCGGTATCGATTAAAACCATGTCACCGTCCTTCAACGTTTGAGAATAAGGTACTCCGTGCGGGTATGCTGTAGGCTCGCCAAACAAGACAATTTTAAAGCTTGAGGCGCCATCCATTCCGCAGGCACGATGTGCTTGATCTAAGAAGGCTTGCACTTCACGGGTATCTATTCCTTCATGCAGTATTGCGGCCGCCGCTGTTTGAACGCGTAAGGTGATGGCTTTGGCGTGAGATAATAGTTTAAGTTCGTTTTCTGCTTTAATGCGGCGACAGCTCGCGATTAGTTCTTCGCCGTTTACGACGTCTAAACCATCTCCATAGTTTTGCAATCGGTTCGCTGTAAAGAACGGAGTCTGCGAATCAATCGCCAACTTAGATTGGTTGCCTCTACCGAGATTTAACGCATAGCTTGCCACGATGTCCGTTGGGGATTCATGTTCATCCCATAATAAAAAACCACCATCAACAACCATTTCTGCTTTAGTTTTTTGCTCTTCAAATGCCGGGCACACGTAGGTCAATCTGCCATCGGCGGCGATGATTGCGCCGTGCAGGCGTTCACTCATATAACACTGCATACCGGTAAAATATCTTAGACTGGTCGTGGCGTCTAAGTACAGTGCATCTACGCTAGCAGCGACCATTAGCTCACAGACTTTTTTAATCCGAGAGCAATATTCATCAAGTTCAATAGGTTTAACTTGGTCTCTGTTAGAGCTTAGCTTCCCTAGTTCAATCTGTGCGGTAGACCCGCCTACACCTCTAGTCATCTCTTAATCTCTGTGCTTATTTAGTGCCGAATATTTTGTCGCCTGCATCACCTAACCCAGGGATGATGTACCCATTTTCGTTGAGGTGAGAATCAATTGCAGCTGTATAAACCTGAACATCGGGGTGCTTACTTTGCAGCGCTTTGATCCCTTCTGGCGCTGCGACTAAGAAGATCCCGACAATATCTTTACAACCCGCTTTCTTTAACATATCGATGGTGGCAATGAGCGTACCGCCCGTAGCTAGCATGGGGTCGATCACCATCGCCTTGCGTTCGTTAATATCTTCTACCAATTTTTCAAAATATACCACTGGTTGCAACGTCTCTTCATTTCGATAAAGCCCAACCACTGATACCTTTGCACTTGGAATAGCTTGCAGCACGCCGTCTAACATGCCAATACCTGCCCGCAAAATGGGCACCACTGAAATCTTTTTGCCTTTAATTTGATCTACATTGGTTGAACCGGACCATATATCTATTTCGATTTCTTCGGTGGGCAGTGAGCGCGTGGCTTCGTAAGTTAATAACATACCAATTTCTGCTGCTAATTCTCGAAACACTTTGGTGCTGATGTCGCGTTTACGAATGAGGCCGAGCTTGTGCCTGATCAAAGGGTGGCGAATTTCGTGGATGTTCATAGTAATTACGACCAAAAATGAGTTTACGAAAGGGAACAACTTTAGATTGATTCTATCAAAGTTGAAGACCACAATTGCGTTGTGTTTAATTGAGCATGCGAACGAAGTGTTCGTCTGCGTCAATGGCTAACCAATATTCAACTATTTTAAATAAATCCGCCTATGCTAGATCAAGCTCGCAGCCGTACTGCAGAATTTCAAACTCGTTTGAAGGAAGCCAATATCGATGTCGCCATTATTACTGATGAAAGCTCAATCGCTTACTTAGCTGGTTTTTGGGGCTATTTGTCGGTCGAATTTGGCCGGCCCACGTTTTTATTGATGGGCCCCCAAGCAGCGCCGATTGTGATAACGCCGTTTATGGAAAGTGAAATGGTGTCTGCAATGACTTGGGTCGAAGATGTGATGACCTGGGAAGACATGGGCGAAAACCGTTGGGAGAACGTCTTAGAAAAAGCACTTGGGCGATTATCTCCAGCGCTTGCTAAAGCTCGGCTTGGCGTAGAGAGCGGGGCATTACCACCGATTGTGCGTAATTGGTTTGACGAGCGTATGCCGGGAATGGCATTAGAAAATATCTCTCTACTCCTCGGCCAGATGCGCATGATTAAGTCGGCGCAAGAGATTGCGGTAATGCGTCAAGCTGGCCAGATTGCAGCTGATATGATGCAAGCGGCAGAGGGCGCCTTAGCTGAAGGTGCGCCGGAATATGAAGCTGCATTAGCGGTCATTAATGCGGGGACACGCGTAGCGCTGCAAATTTTTTGACGGATAAAGGGTGGGAAGCGTTTATCTCGCCAATGATTCACAATTTGCAAATTATGCAATCGGGCTCAGATACGTCGATGGTGCATCGGCGGGCCAGCGTAAAACCCTTGGCTAAGGGAGACCCGGTTTATTTCTGCTTTTGCAATATGGCGCAATTTAAGCAGTACAAATTAGGCTTTGATCGAATGTTCTTTATTAAAGAAATTTCAGATGAAGGTGCAGACGTTCAACAAGCAGCAATTGACGCACAGCAAGCAGCGATTGAGGCCATTAAGCCAGGTGTCACCGCAGAATCGATTGCCCACGCCGCTAACGAAATTTATGCAGAGCGTGGCTATGAAACCGGATATCGTACGGGCCGCTCAATCGGCATGGCTTATTTAGAATCGCCAGAGTTAAAAGAGGGCGATAAAACCATACTTCAACCGGGTATGACATTCGCGGTTGATGGTGGGATCTCTGTTGATGGTCGGCTTGGCGGACGCATTGGGGATTCAATTGTAGTGACGGAAACAGGGGCAGATTACCTGACCAACTACCGGCGTGAAATACTGATGGTTAATCGTTAAGCGTTTACTCAGAGATGAAAGCAGCCATTTTTCAATCAGATGGGGCGTATAAAACTTTTGACGAGCGCCTGTTAGGCCTGCGCGAGGTCATATATAAAGGCAGCTTTGACTTGCTTGTGTGTCCCGAATTATTCGCTTCTGGTTATAACGTTGGCGAAGACTTACGCGAGTTGGCGCAATTGCCTGATGGGCGCTATTACAGTGCGCTGTCCAATTTAGCTCAAGAATATGCGTGTTCGATCGTTTATGGATATCCTGAGTCATCAGCTAATGGAACCATTTATAACTCAGCAGCATGTATAGATAAGCGCGGACAATTGATCGCGAACCATCGTAAATTGATTATTCCGCCTGGGTTTGAGTCCAGTTACTTTGAAACAGGCAAGGGTTTGACTTTGTTTGATTTAAATGGCTTTCGCTGTGCATTACTGATTTGCTACGACGCCGAATACCCCGAAAGTGTTCGCGCAGTAGCGCAAGCTGGAGCGCAAGTGGTGATCGTACCAACCGCCCTGGCGGCAAATTGGGGCTCGGTTGCGAAACAGATGATGCCAACTCGGGCCTTTGAAAATGGCGTGTGGCTTTTATACGCAAATCACGCTGGCGAGGAACATGGAATCAGTTATTTCGGGGGGAGTTGTATCGTGTCGCCAAGCGGTGAAGAGGTTAGCGCTGACGCAGCGGAACAAGTTATTGCAGCACAGATCGATGCTGAGGCCGTCACTGTTGCGCAACAAAGGCTGCCTTATTTAGATGGGGCGAATAAACTTAGCAGGCGTCTAGTCTGATCGGTTAATCATGGCTTCCTCCTCGAAAAATTACGCTATCAACATGACAGAGAACGTGCCAGCAGGGATTGCGTGGATGCTGTTTGCCATGTTTTGGTTTGTCGCATTGGATACAGCTGCTAAATATCTAATGCAGACTTATCCTGTTATCCAGGTGGTGTGGGCGCGGTTTTTCTTCCACGTGTTATTCGTGCTGCTGATGATGGGGCCACAGATGCGTAGTCGTATTGTGAGCAATAATTGGAAAATTCAAAGTGTGCGTTCGTTGACTATGTTGGTGACCACGGCATTGTTTTTTGCGGGAATTGACCGAATCCAGCTTGCCACTGCATCGACCATTATGTTTTTGGCGCCAATACTGGTAACGGTGTTAGCTATTCCTTTGCTGAACGAAAAAATTGGCCCGCGTCGCTGGGTTGGCGTGTTGATTGGCTTGATCGGCGCACTGATTATTACTCGGCCGGGATCACTTAATTTTAGCTTCGGGCTATTACTCGTTTTGTTGGCGGCGTTGAGCCACGCGTTTTATCAAATAGCCACGCGGCAAGCGCGGGTGCACGATGGGCCGATGACGTCACTTCTCTATACTGGGCTTGCAGGAGCGGTGGTGACTAGTTTGTTGCTACCGTACTATTGGCAAAGTACTGAATCGATCGTGCATTGGGCGTTATTTATCTTTCTCGGGTTTGCTGGGAGCGTTGGGCACTTGTGCTTTATTCGTGCGTTTAGTATTGCGCCTGCTTCGGTTGTTTCCCCGTTAAGTTATTCCACGTTAATTTGGAGCACCTTGTCTGGTTATTTCATATTTAATGATTTGCCCGATAGGTGGGTGTTTGTGGGTGCAGCGCTGATCGTGTTGAGCGGCTTGTATATTTTTTATCGTGAGAAACACGTTAAAGCCTAAGTGCCTTGCTAATAGGCAAGCAAACGGCTTGTTTGCGTAAATTAGCGATTTAGACGGGATATTCAGCGCTAAGAGAGGCAAGCGGGGTGTTGTCGAGTTTAAAGCCGCGAATCCCTTTTACATCTATTTGGTTGCAGCCATTAAAACGTGTGAACTGTTTCAACTCTTTAAGTAGCGCTTCACAAAAGTGATCTAGCTTTTTGGGGGTGTTATCTAAATGCAGAGAGTGAATTTGCAACACTTTCGTATCTCGGTGCGCTTTGCAATCAAGTCTTCCCAGCAAGTTGCCGTTCCATAATAGAGGCAAGCAAAAGTACCCGTGTTGGCGTTTCTTCGCAGGAACGTAGCATTCAATTTGGTAGTCAAACTGAAATAGTTGTTGCATGCGTTTGCGCTGTATCAATAAATTATCAAAGGGAGATAAAATTTTCAGCTGTTGCCGGTTTAGCGGGCGATTCAATAATTGTAATGACGCGGGTAAGGCATAGTATTGCACAGAGCCTACTTTGCATTGGATTAAATCGCCGTGTTCGGTTAGTTCATCTAGACGAGGTTTGAGTTTACCTGCCATGTTCTTGAGCAGATAGCGCATTTCTTTTTCGGTGCCAAGTCCATTTGCGGCGAGAAAGCGTTTAATGAGGTGGTCGTGGTATTCCTGTGGGTTTGGGGTACAGGTATCTACGGTGCTGGGCAGGACTCGTTCGGTTAAGTCATACACTTTATGAAAATTATGCCGGCGACCGACCATCAAATCGCCTTGCATAAATAAATATTCTAATGCACGTTTTGCGGGCTTGCTATGCCACTCCCCTGTTTTTTCGCCACCGGCGTCGAAGTCTTTTGCCATCATTGGCCCTTCGATACGTATCTTATCGAAAATAGCCTTCATCCGTTTATGATCTCGCTCGTACCAATGATCTTGTTGTTGTGACTTAATGGCCATTTTACGTGGCAGGCTGAAACGAAAATCTCGCATCGGTAGGTAAGCCGCCGCATGAGACCAGTATTCAAAAAGGGATTTGTCTTCGAGTAGTTTATCGATATGCGTTGTTTTATATCTTGGGTTGCGATTCCATAGAGTGTGGTGATGCGCGCGTTGAATCACAGAAATAGTGTCAATCTGAACGTAATTAATGTTAGTGAGGGCAGCAAGGGTTGCCTCTAACGCGCCTCCCTTGGCGGCTTTGGGCGGTAAACCTTGGCTATGAAGAACTAATTTCCTTGCTTGGCTTTGCGATAACTCTACAATCATCTAATGCAGGCGAGCTTAGCTATAGTGTGCGACTGGCGCGCCAAGCACATCCATATTTGCAGTAAAGCCTAAGCCTGGGGCATTTGGCGCGACCACGCCACCATGTTCAATGCGGGCGTCTAGTTGGCCAGTGCTTATGCTCACCATATCTCTGGTATCTAGTAAGCAGCGCAGCCATTTTGAAGGAACGGTTTGCGCTAAATGGAGTATGCCTGCAAAGGCTAGTTCAGAACCAACAGTGTCTTGCACGCTCATGGTCAGGCCAGCGGTAACGCAAATGTCGCGCTGGCGCTTAGCTTGCGTTAATCCGCCCGCTTTCGATATTTTAAGGCCAATGCCATCTGCCGCTCGGTCGGCCACAATCTGTAGTACGCTTGCGGTGTCAGTTGCTAGTTCGTCGCAAATAAGCGGTATTGAGCAGCGGTTACGCAATGCCAAGTGTTCTTTGTAGGTTGAACAGGGCGCTTCCAGAACGACGTCGAGGTTTCTAGGTAACAGCCGGATTAAGCGCAAAGCGTGTTCGACGCTTAACCCCCCGTTAGCGTCTACAATAAAGTATTCGCCGTACTTAGCATCTGCCAGTGAGGCTTGAATTCTGTCGGCATCTAACTTTGCGCCTCCTTCAACTTCGCTTGCGCCGATTTTAATTGAATGACCACGGTAGCCTGATTCTCGATGGGCTTGAACGCGTTGTCGCATATCATCTGGCTGGCCTGCATAAATAGACGAAATGACGGGCATGCGCTCTGCTGTGCTACCGCCAAGCAACTGGTGAACAGGTAGTTCAGCAGATTTTCCAAAAATGTCCCAACAAGCAATATCTAAGGCAGTTTTCGCATGTAAATGACCCAGTAAAGCATCATTCATCCGTTCATAAATGCGGTCACTTGAACGAGGGTCTTGGCCTAATAGTTGCGGTGCGATTTCAGCTATTCCGGCTCGTACCCCCAACGCGTGGGCGGCGATATAACTCGGCCCAAAGGGGGTGGATTCTCCAAAGCCAGTGATGCCGCAGTCTGTGGTAATTCGAACGAGTGTGGCATCGAAACTGGTATATGCTCTGCCGCCTGATAAAGTGTATGTTCCGCCAGAATAAGGTAAGTCGATTTGGTAGACATCGACTGCAGCAATTTCCATGGTGCTTATATCGCAGGAGGGATGAGGACTAGCTTTCCGGTGAACTGTTTATCCAAGAAGTCTTGCTGGGCGATCGCGATATCTTCAAGCGGATAAGTTTTCGCGACGACGGGCTTTATTTCACCGCGCTCGATATAGGAGATTAAGTTTTCAAACACGACGGCTTCCTGGTAAGTGCAGCCAATAAGACTAAGGTCTTTTAAGTATAGTGTCCTCACATCTAATTCTACAATAGGTCCAGCGATGGCCCCTGCGGTGGCGTAGCGACCACCACGTTTTAATAATTCTAATAATTGTGGCCAAGCAGAGCCCGCAACTAGATCGATAACGACGTCAATGGAGTCGCTGCCAAGTTCAGCGACAAGGTCTGCGTTTCGATCAATCAATGTATCTGCGCCTAACGCGGCTACGTCGTCAAATTTAGCTTCGCTTGATATGGCAACAACTTCAGCGCCGCGCCGTTTAGCTAGCTGCACGGCTGCTGAGCCCACTCCGCCAGATGCTCCCGTAATTAAAACGCGTTCTTTCCCCAGTTTGACGCGATGAAGTAAATTTTCTGCGGTTGAATAAGCACAAGGTATGGAGGCCAACTCTGCGTCAGTCCAATCGCAATTAACTGCATAGGTCTGCGACGACAGTGCTTTACAGTATTGTGCAAATGCCCCATCCATTTCTGAGCCTAGGGTTGTAGTGTAAAACGGTTTGTCCGTGTTCAGGTCCTCTTGCATTGTTCGCACCAAAATCCGTTGGCCAATTCTGTTCGAATTAACGCCTTCCCCAACCGATACAATGATTCCGCAACAATCTGCCCCTTGAATTCTGGGAAATGTTAATGGCGTGCCAGACCAGCTGCCGTCAGCATCACTTGCAGAATCAAAGCCGCCTTCGCCGCCGGCTTCAGTGGCGGTAATCACTGATTTAGAATACCAAGCTGTGCGGGTATTGATGTCGGTATTATTAATACCTGCTGCTTTGACTTGGATCAATACCTCGCCTTTAAGTGCAATAGGTGCGACTACATCCGTTTTATATTCGAGGGTTTCAAGGCCGCCGTGACCGGTCAGGTTGACGGCGTGCATAGTGATATTTGAGAGCATAGTCGAGTTGTTTAAATCTTGAGATTAGAGTATGGATGGTCCTATTTGGTTTTGATAGTAGTTTATTTGAGACAAAAACTGATAATCAGTATGGAGCAAAATATGTTGAAGGCTATTTGTTATTAAATTGTGATGAATTTGTGATTATTAATAGTGCTCACAAAGTAGTAGTATTGCAATAATAACTTGGATTCAGTGCCTGTAAGTTGTTACATTTGAAGCGTAAATATGCGCAAGATATACTTTATTTAGGTTTTGAGTAATACTAAATAACCATAGAAATGATTCACATATAACTAATATACACGCTAATTTGCATCAAACACCCGTCACATCGTACGCGATTGAGTTGGGTAATAGTGATCTGATGACAGATTTTAGTAATGTGGGCAGTTTCTATCCGTTATAGCATGGCTTTTGACAGATAGAAGGCATTTAAAATTGATTAATGGTTGTTATAGTGTATAATTGCGTTTATTAAATAAATTGGGCGTGTTCTCGCTTTAAATGTAGTGAATTGTGCGAGCACAAATATAGAAGTTATCGGATGTTACCGTCAAAAAATGTCATACATTAAATATTCCCGCGTTAGTTTCCTATCGCTATTTGCGATTTTTATGTTTGTTGCTGGGTTCGGACAAGCTGTCCACGCTGCTGGTAATGAAATTGAATATGGATTGGTAGCTGAAGATGTTGCTGAGACGGCTTCGAAAAAGGTTACCGCAGTAGCTTATCCTAATTTTACTTCTTCAAATGTAAATGGTAGCACGGCAGTTTTCACGTTCTTAGTCAGTGCAGGTACTGCTATTGTGGAAGAAAATTATGCGCTTGGTGGTACATGGACACGTGACGGAATTTCCGCTGCCGAATGGGCAACTACACTTGGACGAGATCCCGCTGAACTAAGAGGCTACGACATAGTGCAATTTGTCATGAGTCCAGGTACGTTAAATGTAGGCGTGGCAGGTCAATTCGTAGCAGGTCAACCCTACGAGCTATTTAGTTTTACCTTGCCCGATGGATGTAGCGAAACTAATCTCCAAATGTTCGAAAACGATTCTCCTCTTCAAGCAACGGTATTTACGTATGCCGGCGCTAATATTAATAATCAAATAGCTTTGTCAGTCGATGATAAACCGAGTACTGACAAATACGCAGGAAATGCACCCGAAGAAAATTTTGACGTGTGTTCGCCGAGGGCAGAATACGGATTGATAATTGAAGATGTTGCTGGGGAGACCTCTAAAAAAAAAGTTACCGCAGTAGTTTATCCTGACTTTACTTCTTCAGATGTAAATGGTAGCACGGCAGTTTTCACGTTCTTAGTCAGTGCAGGTACTGCTATTGTGGAAGAAAATTATGCGCTTGGTGGTACATGGACACGTGACGGAATTTCCGCTGCCGAATGGGCAACTACACTTGGACGAGATCCCGCTGAACTAAGAGGCTACGACATAGTGCAATTTGTCATGAGTCCAGGTACGTTAAATGTAGGCGTGGCAGGTCAATTCGTAGCAGGTCAACCCTACGAGCTATTTAGTTTTACCTTGCCCGATGGATGTAGCGAAACTAATCTCCAAATGTTCGAAAACGATTCTCCTCTTCAAGCAACGGTATTTACGTATGCCGGCGCTAATATTAATAATCAAATATCGATATCAGTTGACGATGAACCGAGTACCGACACATACGCAGGAAATGCACCCGAAGAAAATTTTGACGTGTGTTCGCCGAGGGTAGAATACGGATTGATAGCTGAAGATGTTGCTGAGACGGCCTCGACAAAGGTTACCGCAGTAGTTTATCCTGATTTTACTTCTTCAAATGTAAATGGGAGCACGGCAGTTTTCACGTTCTTAGTCAGTGCAGGCACTACTATAGAGTTCGAAAATTATTCGCTTGGTGGCACATGGACGCGAAGCGGAGTTTCTGCTGAGCAATGGGGAGAAATAATTGATCGAGATCCCGCTGAGCTAGGAGGCTACGATATAGTGCAATTTGTCATGAGTCCAGGCTCATTAAATGAAGGTGTGGCGGGTCAATTTGTAAGTGGTCAACCCTACGAGCTATTTAGCTTTACTTTGCCTGATGGGTGTAGCGGGGTCGAGCTCCAAATGTTCGAAAACGATTCTCCTCTTCAACAAACAATATTGACGTATGCCGGTGCTAATATCAATAATCAAATATCGTTATCAGTTGATGATGAACCGAGTACCGATACATATGCACGAAATGCACCTAAAGAAAACTTTAACGTGTGTTTGTCGGCGGAAGATAGTGACGGTGACTCTATTCTAGATGTATCAGATAATTGCCCCACAGACTATAACCCAAACCAGCTCAACTTCGATAATGATCAGTTTGGTGATGTTTGCGACACAGATGATGATAACGACTTAGTACTTGATGGCCCCGATTGTTTACCATTAGATAGCGATAAATGGCAACTTTTGAATGGCGCGCTCGATCAAGATAATGATGGGATAGGTGCAGGTGCCTTTATCGAGATTTGTTCGGGTGCTTCAATTGAGTCAGGATATTCAGTTGTTTCTGGAGATAACTGTCCGGCAATATCTAACGCAGACCAGCTCAATACCGATGACGATTCTCAGGGTAACGCCTGTGATAACAATGATGACAATGATGCCCTAAGTGACACGGAAGACTGTGCCCCACTTGACGATAGTCTGTGGCAGCAAGTAGATGCGTATACAGATTCAGATTCTGATGGCTTCGGTACAGGACAATCTAGTAGCATCTGTGTAGGTAGCTTGCCGAGCGGATTTACTTTAGTTGGCGGTGATAACTGCCCCAGTGATTCAAACCCTGGCCAATTAAATACTGACGGAGATGAGCAGGGCGATAGCTGTGATGCTGACATAGACAACGATGGCGTGTTCAATTCAATTGATTTAGACGAACTAGATCCGAAAATTTGTTCGGATGATGACGATGATCTTTGTGATGACTGTAGTCAAGGTGTCGACGGCTTCGGCCCATTAAGCGATAATGACGTTAACAACGACGGGCTTGACTCAGATAGCGATGGGCAATGTAACGTTAGCGACGTAGACGACGATAACGACAATGTTCTTGATGAAGCTGATAATTGCCCTACCGTAGCAAATCCATTGCAGGAAGACGGAGACTCAAATGGAGTAGGCGATGCGTGTGAAGTAGAAGAAGTAGAAGATGGTGATTTGTGCATTCCTGTAAAGACCCAAATTGGCACCGTAGTAGTGATCTGCTTATAAGTTTTGCTAGAGGGCCTAGTTGTGAATGTCACATATTAAGTGTACGTATTTGACCACAAGGTTGACTTAAAATATGGGATAAAGAGCCTAATACAAACTCAAGCAAGAGGTGCTTATAATATTAAATCGTGCCAAGAGTTTCATTTCTCGCCCCCCTCTCTTGAAGATGGTGGTAAGATAGTTTTTAGATGCTATTTAGGTGATGACTCTAAACGGCTGCTCAATTTCCAAAAGTTTGAGGGGTTTTATATTTTGCTAGTACCCTGATTTGCTCAGTGAGGCTTATATGAAATTCCATGCACAAATCGCTGAGAGTTTGCGAACATAACTATCAGATGCACCTCCCGTGAGTCCTTATTTACTTAGGATATGACACAATTTATTAAAAATATCTCTAAGTGTGACCTAGAGTTCTGATAGATTGGAATAATACTAGCTATTTGTGCCGCATTCTGAAGTAAGAGCGGAATATGTAAAATAACTGAATCCGATTAAGGAACTGTATGTAATGAATATTAAAAAAATGCGGGGCAATCTTACTATACTAACCTACTGCGTAAGCAATCGTTCTAGATTGAATCTGTATCGACCGAATTTCACATGATTCGCCATGTGCGAAAATATGATGAACGACGCGAAGTGGGAGAATGTAAAATAACGCCTCTCTGCTAGCGGTTAAATTGTTTATTGAATTGAAACAATGGGGTTATAAAGCAGAATAGCTTAATTAACTAAGGCGCCCATTAAATATATCTAGTAGTAAAGTCGTGGCAATAGGCTTCTTTCAGAAATATACAAAAGCATTAGAGCGGTCTTACAGACTGTTAGATATCACATTGATTGCCGTATCGGGATATATTGCATACTATATAAAAGTCGGTTCGTTACAGCTGAGCACCGAAGCTATAAATTCTGTTTTGATGGCTGTCTTAATTAGCCATGTTGTATTCAAGGTTGCAAGGATTTATCAAGTCCGCAGAGGGCAGTCGCTCACACGAGAAGTTATAACGCTGTTGATTGCATGGGCAATTGTTTTGCTTATACTAACTCTAATAGCTTATGCAACCAAAACTGGTAGCGTTGTTTCTCGAGAGTGGGCAAGCATTACAGCATTATTGACAGCAAGTTTATTGGTACTTCTTAGAGTGGTAATAAGGATCTGGTTGAGGAAGGTGAGGCGTGACGGTAAAAATAGACGCAACGCAGTGATCTATGGTGCGGGGAAATTAGGGGTGCTAGTTGCCAATAAGCTACAAAAAGAGTCCTGGACTGGAACTAATGTACTTGGTTTTTTTGATGATAATGTTGGACATACTCAGGTAGCTGGTTTGCCAGTATATGGTAGTTTAAGTACCTTATTCGACATGATAGAACAAAGTCGGGAAGACCGTAATTCCTCCATGCGTATTGATCAAGTTTGGATTACGTTACCATTAACATATCAAATACGTATTAACGAAGCTGTTGAGGTATTGCAAAAAACTTCCGTGCAAATACAGTTCGTGCCTGACTGGATAGGTGCAGAAATTCTAAAATACCCGATTGACCGATTTGCAGGCATATCTATTTTGAATATGTCAGCTCCGCGTATCGTAGGGCTAGATGCGATGATGAAAAATACATTTGATAAAGTGTTCGCTACTCTAGTGCTGGTTTTGATTTGGCCTATTATGCTAATAATAGCTATTTTAATAAAGGTGGAATCTAAAGGTTCGGTCATTTTTAAACAAAGACGTTATGGAATAGAAGGGAACGAAATTGAGGTCTGGAAGTTTCGTTCTATGATAGTGAGCGAAGATGGCGATAAGGTACATCAAGCTACAAAAGGTGATTCTCGAGTAACTAAAGTGGGCAAAATTATTCGTAAATATTCATTAGACGAGTTGCCTCAATTTGTAAATGTATTGCAGGGGACAATGTCGGTGGTAGGGCCAAGGCCGCATGCGGTTGCACATAATGAATATTATCGTAACCGAATACCTAATTACATGGGTAGGCATATAGTTAAACCGGGTATTACTGGCTGGGCTCAAGTTAATGGCTGGCGAGGTGAAACTGATACAGCGGATAAAATGCAACAACGCGTTAAATTTGATCTTGAATATATATCAACATGGAATTTGGGCTTCGACCTAAAAATAATCCTTCTAACTATGATCCATGGGTTTAGAGGGAAAAGCGCATACTGAATTTATAGGGTCGTAAGGCAGAACAACACCACGCCTTTAGGCGTAGATGAATGAGCCCATAGGAATCTGAAGTCTGGTGTCTGTACTTACTACGCAAATTATTATCTAGGTATAATGGGGCATGCTGAGAGTCTAAATTCAAATGATAGAATTTGATGGTGTCCCAAAGGATCAATTAACGCAATTGAAACAATGGGTTAAAGCAGAAACGAGTTAGTTAACTAGAGCAGCCCCATAAGTAGAAAATTCTTACAATCTCAATAGGAGAATTTTTATGCGAACACCAAGATTTACCGATACCCAAATCCTAGCAATCCTTAAGCAAAACGAAAGCGGTGTACCCGTTCAGGAGTTATGTCGTGAACATGCTATGAGCTCTGCAAGCTTTTTGGCGCGCCAAGTACGGCGGTATGGACGCGTCACTAATGCGTCGAATGAAAGAACTTGAAGCTGAGGACAAACGGCTCAAGAAAATGTACGCGGAAGAGCGTCTAAAAGCGGAGATCCGCCAAGAGGCGCTCGAGGAAAAGTACTAAAGCCATCTCTTCGTAAAGAAATGGCGGCTAGTCTTATCTGGAGAAGTTTAGACTAAATCTGACGCATAGCTAAATCAAGTGAGGTGTAGCTGAACTTGATTTAGTGAGAGTTACCCGTTTAGATGTGATTATCAACATTTAAACAAAATAATTCTCATTATATACTAACGATAAAGTAATTAAACATAAAGTCGGTCTATTAAACTTAGCCGAAGAACTTGGAAACGTCTCCAAAGCCTGCAAGATGATGGGGCTTTCTCGAGATACTTTTTGCTGCTACAAAGAAGCATCGGATGAAGGTGTCGTAGAAGCTCTATTTGATCGAAACAGACGAACGCCAAATCTCAAGAATAGAGTTGATCCAGCGATCGAAACTATTGTGCTTGATTACGCTCTGGATGGCTAGTATATGGGCAAAATTGAACCAGCAATGAGTTACGCAAGCTAGGAACAATTGTTTCACTCTCTGGTGTGCGTAGCATTTAGTTACGCCACGGTTTGGCTTGCTTTAAAGATAGACTCAAAGCCTTGTCTGACACAGTTGCCGCCGAAGGTTTGATTCTGGCTGAATCTCAAGTCGCTGCGATGGAGCGCAAGAAAGATGACGATAGGCCAGCGGTGAGATAGATACAGCGCATCCAAGCTACCTAGGATCACAGGCACCTACTATGTCGGTACCTTCAAAGGGATTGGACGAGTTTATCAACAGACCTTTGTTGATACCTACAGCAAAGTGGTCCACGCCAAGCTCTATACAACCAAAACACCGATTACTGCGGCTGATATGTTAAATGACCGAGTGCTACCATTTTACGAAGAACAGGGTTTGCCCATGCTGCGTATACTAACTGATAGAGGCACCGAGTATTGTGGTCGCGCCGACCAGCATGACTACCAGCTCTATATGATTCTTAACGATATTGAACATACGAAGACTATGAATCGCCCCGGACTGGTAGGAGACTAATTAACTTGAGAGAATTAGTCTATGAACAGAAGAAATACTTATCCTGCTGAAGTACGGGAACGCGCGGTTCGTTTGGTTTTGACCAGCGAACATGAATACTCATCACGTTGGGCTGCGACACAGTCAATCGCCGCCAAAATTGGTTGTACTCCAGAAACGTTAAGAACTTGGATCAACAAGATCGAAGTCGATTCAGGAGTAAGATCTGGAGTAACTACAGATCAAGCTAAAATACTCAAAGATCTACAGCGCGAGAATAAAGAGCTTAAGCGAGCGAATGAAATACTCCGCAAAGCAGCAGCTTTTTCGCCCAGGCGGAGCTCGACCGCAAACCGAAGTAATGGTGGCCTTTATTGATAAACATCGACATAAGTACGGTGTCGAGCCAATCTGTAATGTATTGCCGATTGCACCGTCTATGTATTATCGTTGTAAACATTTAGAACGTCACCCTGATCAACGCTCACGCCGCATCAGAAGAAACGAGGCTATGGAGATTGAGGTGAGTCGTGTATGGGAAGAGCAGCATAGTTTGTATGGCGCCCGTAAAGTATGGAAGCAGTTAAACCGTGAATCAATTCCTGTAGGCCGCTTTACAGTTGAAAGGTTGATGCGCAAGCTAGGAATACAAGGCGTGCGCTGAGGAAGAGCTTGTAAAACAACTGTTAGCTTAGAGCACAGCGAGAAGCCATTGGATTTGGTTAATCGCCAATTCAAGGCTACACGCCCTAATCAGCTTTGGGTTGCGGATATTACTTATGTCGCGACATGGAGTGGCTTTGTCTATGTCGCTTTTGTAGTTGAAGTCTATGCGGACTGACTTAGTGCTAGATGCTTTAGAGCAAGCTTTATGGGCGCGTGGTAAGTCTAAGGGCGTTATTCATCATAGTGACCGTGGGAGCCAGTGTATCTATCTATTCGTTATTCTGATCGGTTAACTGAGGCAGGCTTCAATGCTTCCGTTGGCAGTGTTGGAGATTTCTATGATAACCCGATGGCTGAAAGCATTAATGCTTTGTACACGGCTGAGATAATTTATAAGGATGGGCCTTGGAGGTCGATAGAGAAAGTAGAGCATGCCACATTGGCATGGGTGGATTGGTTCAATAACCGAAGGATATTAGAACCTATTGGTGATGTACCACCTGCTGAATATGAATTGATGTATCATCAACAAACCGAGTCAAGCAAAGCTGCATGACTCAGATATAAATGTCTCCGATCAGTGCGGGGCGATTCAGTTATTCCAAGAGATGGTGACTCTGGTGTTATCCAAGGTTACAGCTTTAACAGCTGTTCAATGGCTAAATCAACTTGATGGCAGATACTGAACAACATCAAAATTGCAATCAGTTAATATACACCACGGGTTATAATACTTCTTGTTTATGTTCGCGTTTCATAAGCTAGCTGTCCAATAAGCTTCTTGGTTTTATACTAGATACAAATAAGGTATGTTGCGAGGCTACTATTCGTATTTATATCTGAAATCTGTTTGGTGTAGTAATTAAAATTCGGCAATTGCAATAATATAAACCAATATGGCTCTGATGAGCAGTTTAGTTATTATCTAGCTCCTACATTGATGTAGCTACCATCGCGAATGAATTCAAAAAAATATATATATGCATTGCTTGACTTAGCAGTGTTGACATTCTCAATAATCGCATCTTTTTTATTGCTTAATGTTGATGGGGGCAATATTGCTTTCCAAGAGCGACTGGTGCTGGTGTTGCTTGTAATGTTAGCAGTCCCATTGTTTTATTGGTTAGGGCTTTACGAAGCGTATCTGAAGGTTTTAACGTTTAAGTCTGCGTACGTTTTGCTCAAAAGTGTCACGGCTTTAAGTGCGATCTTTTGTTCGATTATTTGGTTGTTTTCATTAGACTTTCCCTATAGCCTTTCGGTTTTGATCTGGTTGATGATGTTGGTCGGAGTTGTTAGTGTCCGCCTTCTAAGGAGTTGGTATTTGATTCATCAGGGTGATAGCAATGGCAGTAAAGACCCTAGTAAGAATGTGTTGATTTACGGAGCAGGCACTGCGGGTGTGCAGCTAGCAACCTTATTATCTTTCGGTAACAAATACCTTCCATGTGGATTTATTGATGATTCCCCCCTGTTGCATGATCGTGTACTGGAAGGATATAAGGTCTATTCTGATCAGGAAATTGTGAGGCTAATCGAAAAATATGAAGTAGAAGAAATTTTGCTAGCTATTCCTTCCGCATCTAGGTCCCGTCGTAGAAGAATACTAACAGCATTAGAGCCTTATCCCGTAAAAGTGAGGTCGCTGCCCAGTTTAGATGAAATAGTTAATTGTGAGGTTACAGTTGATGATATTCGTGAGGTGGATATGGCTGATTTACTAGGCAGAGATCCAGTGCCAGCCGATTTAAACCTGATGAAGCTTCCAATTGCTGGAAAAGTGGTCATGGTGACTGGTGCTGGGGGCTCAATTGGTTCTGAGCTGTGTCGTCAGATTGTAAAGCAATCTCCATCTATGCTTATTCTAATTGAGCAGCATGAATACAGTTTGTATTCTCTGATATCAGAATTAGAAAAAACGGGAGCTTCAATTATGCCGGTTCTTGGTTCAGTTTTGGACCGAGAGATGTTGGAGCGTATCTTGACTCGCTATAAAGTAAATACTGTTTATCACGCGGCTGCATACAAACATGTACCTATGGTAGAACGTAACTTGGCTGCTGGTATAGAGAATAATGTGATGGGTACTTATACGATAGCTAATGCCGCTTTAGCGCATCGAGTTGATAATTTTGTATTAATATCAACCGATAAGGCTGTACGACCTACAAATATTATGGGTGCGACAAAACGTGTATCAGAACTGATAGTGCAAGGGTTAGATCAAAAGGATGCAGGAACTTGCTTTTCTGCAGTTCGTTTCGGAAACGTTATAGGGTCATCAGGCTCAGTGATTCCTTTGTTTAGGCAGCAAATCCGTGATGGTGGCCCAGTGACAGTTACTCATGAGGCGGTCACTCGGTATTTTATGACTATTTCAGAAGCTGCAGAGTTAGTCATTCAATCTGGAGCGATGGCTGAGGGGGGCGATGTGTTTGTTTTAGATATGGGAAGCCCAGTTAAAATTGATGAGATGGCGCGACATATGATTCATTTGAGTGGGCTCAAAGTATTGGACGAAACTAACCCTGATGGTGATATTGCTATTGAATATACCAGTCTACGGCCAGGAGAAAAATTGTACGAAGAATTGCTTATCGGTGACCATTCTAGTCCAACTAAGCATACAAGAATAATGAAAGCAAATGAAGAAGCCCTTCCGTTCGATAAAATTAAGCAGTTAATTGACTCTCTAGATCAGGCTTTGAAAGCCGAGGACAGGGCTTTAATTGATGCACTTTTTATGAATGTTGTTGAAGGCTATGTACCTAGAACAGTCAACGAGGTTCTCTAATGGCTCTAATCAAATCTAGGCAGTCATCAAGATTTCAATATGCGTCATTTCTTTGTATTGCGTTGTTGATAGTATTTGTACCGTTAATGAAAGGTGGTCACAGTGAATGGGTGCGAACAATAGTAGTTGTCGTTGCGATGTTGGCGTTCTTATTTGAAGTGTTTAATTTAAATCGAGATTCTAGAGGTGTTGTTTGGTGGGTTTGGGTTTGGGTGATGCTCACATTGCTCACTATTATTCAAATAGTGCCAGGAGTAGGCATTATTCTTTCATCATTAAGCGCTAATAATTGCTTACAAGGAGTGAACTGTGACCGAGCTTTAGTTAGTGGTTCTATAATAGACACGCTAAGCTATTGGGCAATGTTTAGCGCTTATTGGGGGGTGGCGTGGGTAGTGTCACAGATGTCTGCAAAGCTTGCAATTAAATTAGCTTGGTTTATGGTAGCAATGGGTGTAATGCAGGCATTATACGGATTGATTGCGTTTGAGTCTGGGCAAGAAACAATATTGGGTATATGGGAGAAAGTAGTTTATAAAGATGTAGCCACCGGTTCTTTTGTAAATCGAAACCATTTTTCTGGTTTTCTTGAGTTGACATGGTGCTTAGGACTTGGGGTGCTATTGTCGGCCAAATCTTTAAGGAAGAATAAAGTGTTGAGAATTGGGTTACAGGTGTGTTTTTCTAGTTTAATGGTGGTTGGAATACTGGCAAGCAGTTCACGACTTGGAATATTGTCAGCACTTTTGGGTATGATGGTACTGCTCTTTTCAATAAGGCGTATAAAAGGTACTAGTCCTATGGCAGATAAAGAGATAAAGAGCATATTGTACGCCTTATTGGGTGGGCTTTTAGTATTGACCACTTTAATTTGGTATGGATTAGGTGATTTGATCAAGAGGATGGTGCATCTCTCAGATGAAGCTCGATATGTGGTGTGGACATCATTGAAAGCGTTTCCTGATTCGATTTGGCTCTTCGGTGTTGGAGCGGGTAATTTTTTAGATTCGTACAAGCTAATACACGATGTCAGTTTGCAGAGTGGCACGTTTGCTGAGTTGCATAGCGATGTGCTTGAGTTTGTCTTGAATTTCGGTCTGCTCGGAACGGGATTGTTTACCATAACCTTGATGGTTTGGTTTTTGAAGCTAAAGCCGATTAACCCTCCGATAATTCAAGTTAGTGCAATTTCTGCGATTATTGCCCTGTTTGTTCACAGCTTAGGGGATTTTAATCTACAAATCCCAGGGGTGGCGATTTTGTTCTGGAGTATTGTTGGTTTAATGATGAATAGTAATCTTACTAACTTACCGACTTGTCGGAAGGTGATCTGCCATTAGTAAAACGGAGTGTTTTTCAGGCAGATTTTCTCACCTGTTGTTCAAAGTTTAGCGGACTCATGCAATCAATACCAGAGTGCCGTCTGACTCGATTATAGTAAGCCTCGATATACCAGAAGATAGAACGCTTAGCTTGGTCACGTGTTTCGTATTTACGTTGATAGACAAGTTCTACTTTAAGCGTGTGAAAGAAGCTCTCGCACAGTGCATTGTCGTAGCAATTACCTTTGCCACTCATGCTGCATAGCAGTGAATACCTAACGATCAGTCGCTGATAAGCTTTTGAACAATACTGGCTACCTCGATCGGTGTGCATAATCACACCTTGTGGGTAGTTACGGTTATGCAAAGCCATTTTCAGCGCATCACAAACGAGGTCAGCCTTTATGCGTTTGTCCACCGACCAACCAATGACTTTGCGAGAGTACAGGTCGATAACCACCGCCAGATAAAGCCATTTCTGACCTACCTGAATATAAGTGATATCACCAGCCCAAGCTTCATCCAGACGCGTCATCGAGAAGTTCTGATTGAGTAAGTTAGCTGCGACAGGCTTGCTGTGATTACTGTTAGTTGTTATTTTAAAGGCGCGTTTATGAACTGTCTTGAGCCTCAGGAGCCTCATACGGCGGCGTATACGCTCACGTGAACCACAAAACACACCTAGCTCCAAGGAGTTCAACATAAATTCGTCGGTAACCATAGCGGCCTTCGTGTTCGTCAAATACTCTGCTAATATGGGCACCGAGCATGAAGTTATCTTGATCACGTTTTGATGGCACTCTTTTTAGCCAACCGTAATACCCGCTAGTAGATGTTTCTAATAGCGGCAACAGACGATTCAAAGGCAAGCCTGACCACGACCGACAGTCTTGAATAAAGGCATACTTCACACATGGTCTTTCGCGAAGTATGCCGTCGCTTTTTTTGACACGGTGATCTCCTTTTCTTTCAAAGCAAGTTCTTTCCTAGCCTTGCGGAGTTCACTTTCCAGTGCTTGGTAATCTTGTTTGCTGGGTTTTGGTATTGGCTTAGATGTGGAATCGCTCATTGCTTTACGGACCCAGTTGCCCAAGGTTTGTGAATTGAGTCCTAAGTCTAACGCAATTTTACTGACCGCTTCATTGCTGCCCAACGCTAAGGCAACAGCTTCGTCTTTAAATGTTTGATTGTATGTATTTCTCATCGGATAACTCCTATTTAGTTAATAAAAAGTTAGGGGCTGTCCTAGATAATTAAAATTATCTAGTATGGTTAGATGCGAAAGAGTCGATTAAGCAAGTATAAACAAAACAGACTAATTGAGCTATTTGTAGCGGGTACAACTGCAAGAACCGCAGCCTCATTAGTCGGCGTAAATAAATCTACAGCAAGTTATTATTTTCATCGTCTACGGCAGTTAATATTTGAGCAAACAGATAACATTGGCTTGCTCGCTGGTGAAATTGAAGTAGATGGAAGTTATTTTGGTGGCAGACGCAAAGGTAAGCGAGGACGTGGAGCCGCAGGTAAAGTGCCTGTATTTGGCTTACTTAAACGCAATGGCAAGGTATATGCAGCAATGATACCTGATGCCAAGACACAAACTTTGATGCCGATAATTAGGCAAAAGGTAAAGCCTGACAGCATCGTATATACTGATTGCTGGCGTGGTTATAATGCGCTTGATGTGAGTGAGTTTAAGCACTATCGTATAAATCATAGTGTGTTGTTTGCAGATAAACAAAATCACATCAATGGGATAGAGAATTTTTGGAACCAAGCGAAGCGTCATTTACGCAAGTTTAATGGTGTTCCAAATAAGTATTTTCACTTCTTTTTGAAGGAGTGTGAATGGCGATTTAACAACAGTGACCCAAAAGATCAATTAGTACAATTGAAACAATGGGTTAAAACAGAAATAGGTTAGTTATCTAGGACAGCCCCAAAAGTTGTTCGTTAAACTAATGGCAGATCAGTTTTCAAATATTATGTATTAGCCTCTGCCCCTGTAGTTAGCGACTTCTTGTTTGGGTATCCATACACCGTGAGGTGCTTCGCCGGTTTGATAGAAAACATCGATAGGAATGCCGCCTCGTGGGTACCAATATCCACCTATGCGTAGCCAGATGGGGTTTAGGGCCTGAACCAACCGCTTGGCTATTTTAATTGTGCAGTCTTCATGAAAACTTCCGTGGTTTCTAAAGCTAGTTAAAAATAGCTTGAATGATTTGCTTTCAACCAGTAATTCATTTGGTATGTAATCTAATACGATATGGGCGAAGTCTGGTTGACCTGTTACCGGACACAAAGAGGTGAATTCCGGAGCAGTAAAACGTGCGACGTAAAGCGTGCCAGCTTGCGGATTGGGCACCGTTTCTAGAACCGCTTCATCCGGGTGAGAAGGAGGCCGCGAATGCTGGCCTAGCTGAGTTAGGTGGTCGGTTGTCATAATGGGCTGCGTGGTTTGATGGTTATATGTCCAGACAATAAAAAAGCGGAGCCATAGCCCCGCTTTTTGATAGATGTCGAAAACGGGTTTTAGCTATCTAAGCTTTGATAGTAGTCTATCAAGATTTGCGCGACTTCAGGACGAGAAAATTCAGCAGGCGGTGCCTCACCGTTGCCAAGCATCTCTCTGACTTTGGTGCCGGAAAGCAAGACAAAATCCTCTTTATTGTGGTCAGGCGCTTCACGCATCATGACCACTTCGTTTAACTTCTTGGAATAGGCAGTGTGATCGGCCTCAAAAATTTCGATGTCTAACGCACCCTTAGGAACTTGATCGTGGAAAATAGTTTGTGCATCAAAATCGCCGTAATAGTCACCTACTCCAGCGTGATCGCGACCAATAATAAAATGGGTCGCGCCCATGTTTTGCCTAAACACAGCATGTAGCACCGCTTCTCGGGGGCCGGCATAAAGCATATCGAACCCGTATCCTGTAACCATTACTGAATTAGGCGCAAAGTAAATATTTGCCATGGTTCTGATGGCTGCATCGCGTACATCTGCAGGAATGTCTCCAGGCTTAAGTTGACCTAGCAACATATGTACCACTAAGCCGTCAGCACCGAGCCGTTGCATAGCCATATGGCACAGCTCTTCATGAGCGCGGTGCATTGGGTTGCGAGTTTGGAATGCGACGATTTTATTCCAGCCCGCTTGCTTAATATCTTCTCTGATTTCAACAGCCGTTTTGAAGGTGTTGGGGAAATCGGTCTCAAAATAACTGTAGTTTAAGACTTGGATTGGGCCAGATAATAAGGTTTGACCCTGATCTTTAAACGCGGCAACACCAGGATGCTCTACATCAGTGGTACCATATACTTTTTCAGCGATAAGCGTCATTTCTTCATCGCTTAGCACTTCAGTGGCTTCGACTTGCATTACCGCGACTACTGGATTGCCATCTACATTTGGGTCTTTTAAGGCAACAGTGCTTTCCCCCTTTATTTGTGAGACATCTTCAACTAAGCACAATACGGGTGTTGGCCAAAATAAACCGTCAGTCGTGTGCATATTTTCAGCAACGCTCAGAGCATCTGCTTTGTGCATGAAGCCTGTGAGCGGGTTGAAATAGCCAGCGCCTAACATCACTGCGTTGGCGGCATCTGCAGAGCTGACCAAGATGGAAGGCAGGCTCAATGCGGCCTGTGCTAATGCAGCTCTTTCGGCGTCATCGGAAACGAATAATGGGTTTAGACTGTCTGAGCCATGAGGTTTAATCATTGCTTGTTCTCTTTGTAGTTAGTTTGAACGAAAAATACCATTGTCTGAGGCTAAGTATAAAGAGCAATAGCCCATAATTTATTGATCGAGGTATTAATCAGAATGTAGCGCCCTCATGAACCCGACCTAGAGAGCCAGCAAACCTATAGGCGGCGTTGCTTAACCGCTTCAGCTAAGACCGCGAGTGCGGTATCAGTTTGCTGCCAGTCTATGCATCCATCGGTGATGCTTTGGCCGTAAACCAGTGGCTTGTCTGAGCTAATCGGTTGATTGCCTTTAACTAAGTGACTTTCTATCATAACGCCAAAGATATGTTTGTTGCCCGCAGCGATTTGCGTTGCCAAGTCGTCTGCAACCAACACTTGGTTGTCAGGATTTTTCTGGCTATTTGCGTGGCTCATGTCAATCATTACAGCGGGTTCAAGCTTAGATTTTTCTAATAGCTCTACCGCACCCGCAATGCTTTTGGCATCGTAGTTGGTTTCAATTCCGCCGCGTAAAATCACGTGGCAATCTTCGTTGCCTTGTGTTTTAAAGATGGCAGAACGACCTTCTTTAGTAACGCTAAGAAAGTGATGAGACTGACTGGCGGCCCCAATCGCGTCTACAGCGATTTGTAAATTGCCATTAGTGCCATTTTTAAACCCAACCGGGCAAGATAAACCAGAAGATAGCTCTCGATGGCCTTGGCTTTCTGTGGTGCGTGCGCCAATCGCGCCCCATGCAATAAGGTCAGCATAATACTGCGGAGAGATTGGGTCTAAGTACTCAGTCCCGCAGGGCATGCCCATATTGTTTAAATCTAACAACAATTGGCGAGCAATGCGTAAGCCCTCATTTATCTTAAAACTGCCATCGAGATAAGGGTCGTTGATCAAACCTTTCCAGCCTACTGTAGTGCGCGGCTTTTCGAAATAAACGCGCATCACTATCACTAACTCATTGGCATGCTTTTCTTTCAATGCAAGCAGGCGCTCAGCATATTCTTTAGCCGCCTTAACGTCGTGAATAGAACATGGGCCACAGACAACCACTAAGCGGTCGTCATTGCCATGTAATACATTATGTATTTGCGCTCTAGCGGCCAAGGTGGTTCCAATTGCTTCTTCCGTTATGGCGATCTCTTTCATGATTTCGGCGGGTGCTGCGACCGGAGTCATATCCATAATGCGCGTATCATCTGCTTTATTTAGCTGTGTCACTTTAATTGGGAGGTCAAATTGTTCAAAGCGGCGATTCTAAGCGCTTGGACAACGTAATGGAATGGCAACCGCGAACAAATCTTGGTTGATAAAGCCGTAGCCATAGATGAGTTTATGGTGGTTAATCGTTGGCAAAACTGAATGGCTGCATCAAAATTTTCAATTTCCTAATTGGCATCATTACATACTGGAAATTTGGTGGTAAGATTAAAGCCTATTGCAACTTGGGATTAACTTCTAGGTGAGCACGGCTAACGTAAATAGTAGAGTAAGGCATAACGAATGAGTTTTAATGACACCCCTAAAACGACAAGCGCAGTAATCGGTTCGTCTATTCATATAGAAGGCACTATTACTGGCGATGAGGATATGATTATAGATGGGCGAGTTGACGGGTCGGTGTTGGTACAGAACGCGACCGTGACTATTGCCAAATCGGGTATGGTGCGTGCGGATGTGCAAGCAAAAATTATTAAAGTCGAAGGCGAGGTCCGGGGTGAATTACGCGGCACTGAATCCGTTGAAATTAGTCCTTCAGGCACGGTAATCGGTGATATTCGTTCTCCCCGTGTGATGCTACAAGATGGCTGTCAGTTTAAAGGCTTGGTTGATATGGATTATAAAGACTCTGGGTCGTCAGCTTCTGTTGATCGTTCGCTTTCAAGTAAAAAGCCACCTGCCCCGAAACCATTATCTGCGGGGCCAACGCGTGCGAGCCCACCTGCGCCCCCTAGTTTAGGGGCGACAGCGCCAAAACTAAGCGTACCCAATTTATCTCAAAACAAAAGCTAACCAAGTTAATCGAATGATTGAAGAAAACAGTAAAGCGCCGGCATTCACGTTGCCAGACCAAAACGAAAATTCGGTTTCTCTCGGTGACTATCTAGGGCAAAAAGTAATCGTCTATTTCTACCCTAAAGATAATACGCCAGGATGTACTAAGCAAGCCATCGGCTTTACTGATATCGCGGACCAGTTACAACAAAAAAATGTAGCGGTCTTGGGTGTTTCACCTGATGGAGCAGCGTCGCATCAAAAGTTTATAAGCGATTTTTCTATTCCCTATACACTGCTAAGTGACCCAGACAAACAGATGATGGCAGAATATGGAGCGTGGGGTGAGAAAAACATGTACGGAAAGAAGGTAACAGGTGTTATTCGCTCAACGGTGTTAATTGATGAAGAAGGGATGGTGATCAAACACTGGAAGCGTGTCGCTAATTCAGCCGACCACCACTTGAAAGTGTTCGCTCAGTTAGGCTGATCGATTGAGCGCGTTGTCGTTTTTTGGCGTAAACGCACTCAGTACAAAGCAGCAGGCTAGACCAAAGAATCTACTTTGGTTTTGTCGCGCAGCAAAGGGGCAGCGATAGAAGCTTCGACAATATCTCGTTTTACTAAATCATATAAATGTTCGTCGAGCGTTTGCATTCCGTATGCGTGCCCTGTTTGTATGGTTGAATAAATTTGCGGTATCTTGTTTTCTCGAATCAGGTTTTTTACAGCGCCTGTGCCTACCAAAACCTCCCAAGCTGCAGTTCGGCCACCTCCTTTTTTAGGTAATAAATGTTGCGAGATAATAGCCTGCATAGACTCTGCTAACATTGCTCTTACCATCGGCTTATTTCTTGAATCGACGCTGTCAATTATTCGATCTACTGCTTTACTGGCTGAGTTAGTATGTAATGTCGATATGACTAAGTGACCAGTTTCTGCTGCAGTGAGTGCCAAGTGGATAGTTTCTGGGTCTCGCATCTCCCCAACTAGAATGATATCGGGGTCTTCACGCAGCGAGGCGCGCAGTGCACTCGCAAAGGTATTAGTATGTTGGCCCAATTCTCGTTGGTTAATGATGGCGTTCTTGGGGGTATGAATAAATTCAATCGGGTCTTCGATTGTAAGAATGTGCGCTTTCTTGCGTTGATTGATCAAATCAACCATAGCGGCCATGGTGGTTGACTTGCCTGAACCAGTCGGGCCAGTAACGAGTATCAATCCATGGGGCTTGTCAATCAGAGACTGAAATATAGCAGGGGCACCAATTTCATCTAGGCTAGAAATCGTAGTTGGAATGTTTCTAAACGCAGCGCTAGGACCACGTAATTGTTGAAATGCGTTGACCCTAAAACGCGCTAGACCAGCTATTTCATACGAGAAATCCAAATCATTGGTGCCTTCAAATACCTTACGTTGATCTTCGTTCATAATGCCGTACAGCATTGTTAAGATGGTGCTCTTTTTCAACGCAGCAGAGGTTACATGACGAATTTCTCCATCAAGGCGAATCATCGGAGGCAGTCCAGAAGAGATGTGCAGGTCGGACGCCCCATTTTTGACAGCAAAAGTTAGTAATTCTGTTAATTCCATACTCGATTAAAGAAAAGACTGATATCCTAGTCGCCGCTATTGTTACAATATCGCTTGGCTAAATGAATAAAATCATTAAGTTAACGCATTTAAATAGTGACTTGATGCAATCAAGAGATAATGCCCCTAATCGTATGAGTATTCAATAAAATGGCGGAAAAAACTGCTTTAGAACAGGTGAAGGATAATATCGCCCAATATTGTAGAGAATTTAGCCGTGACGCAAATGACGTTAAGCTGGTTGCGGTTAGCAAAACTAAGCCAGTGGGTGATATCGCAGCGCTAGTGTCGCAAGGCCAAATGGTTTTTGGCGAAAACTACTTGCAAGAAGCGTTAGGTAAGGTTGACGAATTAGCCAACTCATCAATAGAGTGGCACTATATTGGCGCCATTCAAAGTAGAAAGGCCAAACAAATTGCGCTTCACTTTGATTGGGTGCATACCGTTGACCGGATTACAGTCGCGCAGAAACTAAACGAGGCTAGACAAGGAAAACCTGCGTTAAATATTTTAGTCCAAGTGAATATTCAACACGAGGTTAGCAAAGCCGGTGTGCTACCCGATGACTTGATGAAGTTAGTAACGGACATTAAGACGCTTCCAAATCTGTTGCTAAAGGGGCTCATGCTCATCCCTGAAGCACAAACTGACTTCGAGTCACAACGAGCGGTGTTTGCTAAAGCGAAGGCGCTACTGAATAGCTTACATGCCATTGCGCCGGAAATGACCGAATTATCGATGGGTATGACGGGGGATATGCGAGCCGCCATCGCTGAAGGTGCTACCATGGTTAGAATTGGCACAGCTCTTTTTGGGGCAAGGAATTACGATTGAAAATGAACAATACAAAAATCGGGTTTATTGGCGGCGGGAATATGGCGCAGGCCATTATTGGGGGCTTACTCAATGTAGGGTTTCCAAGCAAGCAAATTTACGTGTCAGATATAGCGATTGATCAACTGAGCGCCGCTTTTTCAGAAACTGATGTGGTGCTTGGGTCAGATAATTCTGAGGTAATAGAGCACTGTGAAGTCGTTGTGCTTGCGGTAAAGCCACAAATGATGAAGGCAATCGTACAGGCTCTTTCGACTCGTATTGCTAAGTATCAACCGTTGCTGATCAGTATTGCAGCGGGGATTACCCTATCTTCATTGCATTCATGGAGCACCAAAACTAGTGCGATTGTTAGAGTGATGCCAAATACCCCTGCGCTAGTGAGTGCTGGTGTTTCTGGTTTATATGCTAATCAGTATGTGAGCGACACTCAACGAGAGCTTGCTGAGCAAATCATGAATGCTGTTGGGGTGAGTACGTGGGTCGATCAAGAGGGCTTGATTGACGTAGTAACGGCGGTCTCTGGCAGTGGTCCCGCCTATTTCTTTTATATGATAGAAGCCTTAGAACAAGCTGCCATAGATAATGGTTTGAGTGAGTCAGATGCCCGTTTACTCAGCATAGAAACCGCACTAGGAGCTGCCAAACTAGCTGCACAAAGTGATGTGCCAGCAGCAGAGCTACGCAAACGGGTTACTTCACCTGGAGGCACTACAGCGGCAGCGATTGCTGCGCTGGATACAGGCGATTTTGCAGCAACATTAAAGAGTGCGGTAACTAGCGCGGTAGTACGCGGAAAAGAATTGGCCCAACTTGCAGAAGAATCATAACCAACAATAATTGAATAACGACATAAACAACAATGAACCCAATTCAAAATAGTTTTAGCTTTTTAATCGAGAGCGTGTTCGAGCTTTACATGGTGCTGGTGTTGTTGCGGTTTTTGTTTCAGCTTTTTAAGGTCGATTTTCGTAACCCGCTGATAGAACCTATTGTGAAGCTAACTCAGCCCCCTTTAGCTTGGTTGCGACGTTTCGTTCCAGGGCTGTTCGGTGTGGATTTGTCTGCCTTGGTGCTGTTAATTATTCTTGGAATCATTAAGTTCGTCCTACTTGGCGTTTTGTTAGGCTATTCAACGCCCTGGTTGGTTTTATTGGTGAAATCGATTGCCCAAATCATGAGCATGACGTTATGGGTGTTTACCATCGCACTGATTGCACAAGCAGTATTAAGTTGGTTTGCCTCTTCGGCTTATCATCCGGTGGTGGGTTTGTTGCGAGATTTAACGGCACCTTTACTGCGCCCAATTAAAAGAATACTTCCAACAGCCGCAGGTTTAGATTTTTCGCCGATTATTGCGCTAATTGGCCTGTCTTTTTTACGGCGATTGGTCGTTGATCCCTTGCTGTATTCAGTTGGTAGCTTGTTGTAGTTCAGTTAGTATAAAAGCCGTTTACTAAGGGAGCTGTAGTTCAAATTTTCTGCGCATCACCACAATGAGTAAAATGGCGGGAATGCCGAGCAGTGCAGAAACAAAGAAGAATTGGGCGTAACCGATTGCGTCAACCATTGATCCCGAATACCCACCGAGTATTTTGGGCAATAAGGTCATTAATGAGGTGAAGATAGCGAATTGAACCGCTGTGAATTTGATGTTCGTCAACGCGGACAAAAAAGCTACGAAAGCAGCACTAGCGAGGCCAGCGGAGAGATTGTCGATAGCAATTACACCAATTAAACTTAATTGGTTAGCGTGCTCTTGATACGAAGCAAGCAACATAAACAACAAGTTGCTGGTGGCTCCTAAAATAGCTCCTAGCAATAAGATGCGCATTACACCGAATCTAATTGATAGCAAACCACCTAAAAACCCACCCACCAGCGTCATGGCTAGGCCAAAGCTTTTAACAATGCTGGCGATCTGTGATTTTTGATAGCCCAAATCGGTATAAAACACGTTTGAGATGACGCCTAGAACGATGTCTGACATGCGGTAAACACTAATCAGCGCTAGCAATAGGCACGCACTGTGTACCCCATATCGCTTAAAGAAATCTTGCACCGGCGCGATATAAGTTCGGTTAATCGTTTGTGGTGTCACTAGCTTAAGTTTAGTCAATACAACACTCACTAGCAGCGCACTAATTAAAGCAATGCCTAACTGTAATACGGAAACAATGAAGCCACTTAAATTGCTATTATTTAGCAAACCGACGAGAGAAGACTTTAGTTGGGCAGCTATGCCACTAGAGGCGATGTAACTCAGAATAAAGGCGATAACGATGCACACAAACAACGCCATAAAACGGACTAACTCGATGGTAGGCAATTCGCTGTCATTGCTTGAAGTGGTTTTAGGTTCTCTAATTAATAAAGTGCAAATGACGCCGACCAACATGAAACCTGCCATTGCCATATAAGCCGATTGCCAAGCAGTGTAGCTATACGTTTGTGAACTAGAACCAAATAATTCGGCTAAATACAGTGCGCCTGCACCCGCTACTAACATTCCAATGCGATAACCGGCGATGTAAGTCGAAGACAACAAAGCTTGAAGATCAGCCTTCGCAGATTCAATTCTGAATGCGTCAATCACGATGTCTTGCGTTGCTGAGGAAAACCCCAGCAAAACGGCTGCTAAGGCCATTGTCGTTAATGCACCGCCGGAGCTGGCAGGGTTTACGCTACTCATCCAAAGGATAGCAGCAATGATTGAAATTTGGGAAAGCAGCATCCAGCTACGCCGTCGACCTAAGCGCTTTCCTAGTACCGGTATGTTCAATTGGTCTACCAACGGCGCCCATACGAACTTGAATGAATAACCTAGTGCAGCCCAGCTAAAGTAAGTCACCGCAGACCGACTCACATCAGCTTCCCTAAGCCAAATTGATAAGGACGAAAATATTAATAAGATCGGCAAGCCAGCTGAAAATCCTAAAAATAGCATGGTTGCCACTTTGGGTTGACAGAAGCTACGTGCGCTTTCAGCCCAAGATTTCTCCGGCGAAATAGGCAATTGAGAATTGTTTGGCATAAGGCTATGGAAATGGGCCGTAAGGGCTTATGATTAGGTTATTATTTTCAGGCAACATGACGATGAATACAAACGATAAACAGCAATTTCTTGAATTGATCATTCGCAATGACATCCTTCGTTTTGGAGAGTTTACACTTAAATCCGGAAGGGTAAGCCCTTACTTCTTTAACGCCGGCTTGTTCAATACAGGTGCGTTGCTCGCTGAGTTAGCGAGTTACTATGCAAAGTGTATAAGTGCAAATATTGTCGGAGATTTCGTATTGTATGGCCCTGCTTATAAGGGCATTCCACTCGCGGCTGCTACGGCAGTACAATTGAGTCAACAACAAAACAAGAATGTACCTTATGCGTTTAATCGCAAAGAAGCGAAGGACCATGGAGAAGGCGGGCTAATTGTAGGAGCTGCCTTACAAAATGATGTTGTTATCATCGATGATGTGATTACCGCCGGTACTTCGGTAAGAGAATCAGTTGACATTATTGAAGCGGCAGGTGCCAATGTCGCAGCAGTGGTGATCGCGGTTGATCGCCAAGAACGCGCAGACGATACGGCGCAATCAGCGGTTCAATCTGTGATGAGCGAGTACGCCATTCCAGTGTATTCAATTGTGGGATTAGACGACATAGTGGCTTACACAGGCGTCGACAAAACTAAGCAAGCGTATGCTAAAGTGATGCAAACTTATCAGGCGCAATATGGATGCAAGATGTGACTAAATGGATGCGATTACCCATGTAACTGCGGTTTGCATCGGCATCCGGCGGTGGCTTAGCTTTTAGATGGGTATGCGTTTAAGTATTTTTCTCGGTTAATTTCATAAACAACGTTGACTAACTGGCCTCGTTGTAGTGTTTTTTTGCGTAAAGTACCGCCTATCTTTTCGGCAGCACCTTGCGACCTTAGGTTATCTTCTCCAATAATTAACAACACGGTTTGTACCCATTGGAAGGCGTGTTTAAGCATGAGGTCTTTCATTTCACCGTTGTAAATACCGCCCCAATGCGATCGAGCTAAAAAGCTCCAGCCTATCTCTATTTCGCTGAGCGCTCGATCTAAACCGTGGTACCTAGATGTGCCAATAATAGCGTTGGATGTGTTATCGCGTGCTATCAACGCGGTGTTTGATGCTAAGGCTTCGTCAAAGTATGTTGAGAATACCTCAACTTTATAACGGTCTTTTGATGGGTGTAGCGCCCAAAGTAAGGGGTCATTGGCAACCGCATATAAGCCGTCGAAATCAGCGAACTCTAGAGGCTTGAGTGAAAGCCTATCACCGATTAAGTGAGGTTTGTAATCAAACAAAGACATTGGATTGGGTATGATGAAACACGAGTGCTATGCTGTACAGTTTACACGTTGGAGCAATTGATATTAAATAAACCTCTATCAGATTGATTTTTATGTAAAAGTCTCGCCCGTCTCCCCAACTAGCTCCTTTTTAGAATGAAGCGGGGCGCTGATAACGCGAGTAATGTTCTATTCCGCACAAATACCATCACAAACTCGATGCTCACCTAGAGAAGTAGTAAAGAAAATATCCACCTCAAAGAGTAACTCTGATGGGCACGTGACTGCACTGTGGAGGACAGTTAGTATCGCAAATTTCTCTCCTTGTATAACATTAAGCTCATCATTACTGAAATCGTAATCACCAGCAGGGTCTCGTATTAAGAGTGTATTCGAGGCATCTACACCAGCAACGAAGGCACGTACATTTGAAATCAAAATAGTTGTGCCACTTTGATTAATTATCTCTGTATATCCAGATAGATTATTATCACCGATAATACCACACTTTTTTGAAATGCCAGAATTCGTTAAATTGAGACTAGCAGGCTCATCTAAGAGTAATGGTAATATTGGGACGATTATAGGGTTTGAATTTGTTTGTGCGATGAGATTTATTGGCAATGCCAAACTAAGTAGAAAAATACTTAAACGCACCGCTTTTGTAAAATACGTTATGTGTTGTTTATCCATTCCTATTTGCCATGGTTTTATCAAAGAGCTTAAGGTGTACCACCCTTTTGCCTCTATTATTATACTCTAAATAAACTAATTAATTTAGTTAACGGACGGAGTTAGGAGTTAATGCCCTTGGTACAACGATTCGACCAGTTCTGCGCTTTTTTCGAGCACGCGCTTACGGCGTACCTTAAGTGTGGGGGTTAACGTTTCGGCTTCGATAGTCCAAGGTTCTGACATGATTGCAAAATTGTATATTTTTGCGTAGCCTGGAAACTCACTAAGCTGTTGCGCTATTCGCTCTTTGAGCGCGGAGTGTAAATCTTCATCAGAATGGTGTTTGTTGCGTTTTATCCATTTAGCTCTTTCTTCCTCATCAATGACTAACAAAGCAGTAAGGTAAGGGCGTGCTTCGCCAATGACTAAGGCTTGTTCTATCAATGGGTCAAGAATCAAGGCGGATTCTATATCTGCAGGTGGGACCTTTTCCCCATTGGCTAGCACCAGTATTTCTTTCAATCTGCCGGTAATCACTAAGCTATCACCTTCAAATCTAGCAACATCGCCCGTACGCAGCCAACCATCGTCAGTGATGTCTTCAGCGGTGGCCTCTGGGTTTTCCCAATAGCCCATCATGATCCCTGGACTAGATATAATCAGTTCTCCGGTGTCGTCGTCAAACCGCGCTTTTACATTCTTTAGTAGCGGCCCGACACTATGCGGTAAATTATTCTCGTGCGTATTAACGCTTAATATTGGACTAGTCTCGGTTAGACCATACCCTTGTAAAATTGGGATGCCTAAGCCTAGGAAAAACTGCGCAATTTTGGGTGGCATCGCTGCGCCGCCAACAATTGCAATGCGGACACGGCCGCCTAAACGGTCGCGAATTTTTTCACCAACTAATTTATCAAGGATAGGAAAAAATACTTGTAACAGTGAGCGCTTGGCGCGGCCCTGATCATTTTGAAACTGTTGCCAGCCGATCGTCACCGCTTGCTTAAACAAAAATCGCTTAATAGCGGACTCGTTTTCTAAGGAATCGTTGATCTTGCCATAAACTCGTTCGAAAATTCTCGGGACTGCAATCATGACCGTTGGTTTGATGACAAGAAGGTCTTCTGCTAATTGTGGAATTGATCGGTTAAAGGCCACTTGAGCGCCTGACATCATCGTCAAATAATAGCCAACGCTGCGCTCAAGCGTG
Organism: Candidatus Poriferihabitaceae bacterium; assembly: GCA_965237995.1. Lineage (GTDB taxonomy): Bacteria > Pseudomonadota > Gammaproteobacteria > Arenicellales > Poriferihabitantaceae > JAAELZ01. The sequence goes on along the minus strand of CBDEGO010000003.1, from coordinate 695,276 downwards.
TGTGACAACGGTAGAAATGATAAATGTTGGTCATCCTCATTGACCATCACGCTGTGTAAGCCAGACCACGCGTTCCAAAGTATATTTTTATGGCTTAGCATAACCCCTTTAGGCGCACCTGTTGTCCCTGATGTGTAGACAATGCTGGCCAAAGATTCTGGTTGGTGATCATGAATGATGAGTTCAACCGTCTCAGGAAGCCAGTCTTCACATGCGCAAATGGGCAACGAATTTGTTTTGCATGAGTTAACACTACGAATCAAAATAGTTTGCAGCTGATCGGCGGCAGAGGAGAGCTGATCAACTTGCACTTGATCTTTAATCAGCAACAGCTTGCTACCCGAATTTTGCAAAATGTAAACAGAGTTATCTGCTCGATCATTGGCATACAAAGGCACAACGACAAGGCCAAGTGCTAATGCGGCTTGATCAAAAATGACCCATTCAACACAGTTTTCCATCATCACGGCAACGCGGTCGCCAGCTTGTAGCCCATCTGCAACCAGCGCGTGTTGCCAGCGACAAACTTGTGCGGCGACTTCGCTCCAGGTCATGGCCTGCCATTGTTCGTTCGACTCGTCAAAATACCGATACGCTTCTTTGTGAGCAGAGCGTTTCACCCGCGCACGAAATAGTCCATCTAGCGTCAGCGCCTCATTCAAACTGATCATATGAGGCGGAACAGCCGTTTCGTCAAACTCTTTATATGCTTTGTGGCTCATTGGTTATGTTGCTTTATCGGCTTTTATAATGACTCCCAGCCAGGTTGAGGTTGATAGCGGTCACCGTGCTTGTCGAACAAAGCGTTAAGCGTGGCTAGCATGGTGCTTGGGTCACGGTCTCGAATGGTATTAATTGGGCCGCCCATAAACGGTGCATAACCCGTACCAAAAATAACGCCGCCATCTAAGCTATCTGCATCTGCGACAATGCCCTGCTCTAGGCAGGCGACGCTTTCGTTTAATAACGGAAAGATAAGCCTGTTTTGAATTTCTTCAATCTGAGCGGTGTTTATAGGTGCCTTTTGTTTAACTACTTTGCCTTTTTTGTATTGGTAAAAACCTTTTCCGGATTTTTTACCTAAACTGCCGCTTTCTACTAGATTGAGTAGTTCTTGAGGCACGTTTTCTTTCCCTAGAATGTTTTGCGCAACTTGTTTGCAAATATCTAAACCAACGACATCGGCCAGTTCAACCGGGCCCATTGGCATGCCATATTGCAGTGCCGCTTCATCAATGGCTTCCATCGCAATGCCTTCCCGGTGTAAATAAACCGCTTCTATAAGATAGGGCACAAGCACTCGATTGACTAAAAAGCCTGGGCTACTTTTCACATGAATGGGTAATCTCTTGATTTGTACTGCAAAGGCAGCTGCGCGGGCAGCTACCTTCTTTAGTGTCTTTGCGCTAGACACAATTTCAATCAATTGCATTTTGGCAACGGGGTTAAAAAAGTGGATGCCAACTAAACGACTGGGTTTGCTTAAGGCCGTGGCAATTTTTTCAATCGGGATACTGCTGGTGTTGCTGGCTAATATTGCGTCTGGTTTGGCCTTTTGCTCTACTTCCTTAAAAACAGATTGCTTAACGCTTAAATCTTCAAAGATGGCCTCAATAATTAAGTCTGCCTTGCTAATGCCATCTCCTTTTAAGTCGGGAGATAAACGGTCCATCGCCGCTTGAACAGCGCGATCAATCTTTAACTTTTTCTTGAACAATTTACGCGCGCGGTGTAATGCACGTGTAATACTTTCAGGGTTGCGGTCTTGGAGTGTCACCTGTAAGCCTTGCAATGCTGACCATGCGGCGATGTCACCGCCCATCACTCCAGCGCCGATGACATGCACCCGTTTTATGGCGTCGGCAGTTTTGCTTTTAGCCGCTTTTTTCATGGCTTCTTGTAAGAAAAAGACGCGGACTAAATTACGTGAGCTAGGGTGTGTGGCCAGCGATACAATTGAGTCTATTTCGCCCTGAAACATCGCTTCCCTGTCATCTCCATGCTGCTGCCAAAGATCGATTAGAGCATAGGGCGCGGGATAATGCTGTTGTCTTGCCTTGTTGGCGACTTGCTTTTTTAGGTATTTTGCCAATAGAGTTCGCGATAGGCCGTAATTCATTAGTTGTTGTGTTTTGCTGGCGCTTCGCTTGTTGGGTGTGCGCTTTATATAATCGGCTACCGCTAGGTTAAAATGGCGCTTAGCAATCGTGCGATCGACTAAACCCATTTTTGCTGCAGAGCGCGCAATCACACTACGCCCGCTTAGCATTAAGTCCATCGCAGTAGTGGCGCCAACCGTCTCCAGCAACCGCACCGTGCCGCCAAATGCAGGGTGGATGCCTAGGCGTACTTCAGGTAAGCCTAATCTACAAGAAGGGTCGTCTTCAGCAATGCGATAATCGCAGGCCAATGCTAGCTCTAAGCCGCCACCTAAGCAAAAACCGTGAATCAGTGCGATAGTTGCAATGGGCAAAGACTCAATGCGCTTACAAATAAGTTGGCCGCGTGATACCAGGTCTCTGACCTCTTGTTCAGTTTCGATACGAGTGAATTCTTCTATATCAGCCCCGACGATAAACCCTGCTTGTTTGCTTGATTGAATAACCAATGCGGTAGGTAGTTTAGTCTCCAGTTGGTCGAGAACACTGGCTAATTCTATCAATGCAACTGACGAAAGCTTATTGACACTGCTATTGGCCAAGTTAAAGCTCAGCCAAGCAATATTGTCTATGTCTAGGTGGTACGACCAATGCTTTAGCGCTAAATTTGGCATTTTAACTCTCCACTCTTTCGATTAACGTGGCGCCGCCTTGGCCGCCTCCGATACATAAGGTCGCCATCCCGCGTTTTGCTTTTTTGCGCTCTAATACTTGCAGTAAATGTAGAATGATTCGGGCACCAGAAGCGCCGACTGGATGCCCCAAGCTAACACCGCCGCCATCTAGGTTGAGTCTTTCGGGGTCGATGGTTCCCATAGCGCCAGATAAACCCAGCTCTTCTTTGCAATAATCGTCATTTTGCCATGCCGCAAGACAACCTAGCACTTGTCCTGCAAATGCTTCGTTAATTTCCCAATAATCGATATCTTCAAGTGCAAGCCCGTGTTGTTGCAATATCGGTGTGGTCGCATGCACTGGGCCTAGACCCATTTGGCGTGGGTCTAAGCCGGCCCAATGGCATTGGATTATTTTTGCGCGTGGCTTTAGACCGTACTCTTGTACCGCGCTTTCACTCGCTAATATACACCAGGCACTGCCATCAGTTACTTGTGAGCTATTTCCCGCTGTGACATTGCCATAAGGCCGGTCGAATATCGCGCGTAATTTGGCAAGCCGTTCTACGCTAGAGTCTCTGCGCAACCCGTCATCAACGTCGTAATAACGGCCGTTACCGTCAATAATAGTTTCTACTTCATTGGCAAAATGGCCTTCATCAATAGCGGCAGCCAATCGTTGGTGACTGCGCACGGCATATTCATCCATTTGAGTGCGAGTAATGCCAAATCGCTCAGCAATGACTTCGGTGGTTTGTCCCATTGACAAGCCCACAATCGGGTCGCTAAGGCCTTTGAGGAGTGCAATTTCTGGACGTAGCATGTTGGGCCTGAACTGGCTAATAGCTTTAAGCTTTTGCCCTAGTGTTTTCGACTTCATCCATGCACCGAGCCAATTAACCATATCATGATTAAACATGATAGGCGCATGACTCATTGCTTCCGTGCCGCCTGCCAATACGAGGTTGGCTTTACCAAGCTGAATGTCTTTAAGGGCTGAGTCCACTGCCTGCATCCCCGAAGCGCAATTGCGCTGTACGGTATAGGCGGGGACATTTTTACCGCAGCCTAAGCGAAGCGCCACCACGCGCCCTATATTGGCTTCGTCCGCTGCGGGAATCATGCAACCTAAAATAACTTCATCTAGTTGTTCAGCTAAAAAAGACTGGCGGGCTAATAAAGGTCTGCCTGCTGCCACGGCTAAATCAGAGGCCTTAAATGGGCCAGTTCCACTTTGCGCCTTCAAAAATGGGGTGCGGCTACCATCAATGATATAAACTGGGCGATCGTTCTGTGTTTTAGCAGACATGGTGTTTGACTATTTATTGATGAGCTTTGAATGCGTCAGCCGGAAAATGGTCAACTTGAATGATGGCATTTCTTGCCGTCGCCGCTTCGATCACGATATCAGCTTCAGCTTGGCTAATGATTTTTTGCTCCAACACTTCTTCAATTAATGTTAGCACGCGTTGATAGGTCATTGCGCTTTTGCCCGTTTGCTTCCTTATTTTACGTTCGATTTTCTCTGCTTCGATAACGAGTGGCAACGCGGCTTCGATTTGACCGCTACGCCCATTTACGTCGCTAGTAAATACGCCTTCGCAAAGTCGGCTACGCGTTTCAGAAGGGCTCAATAGCAGTTTAGCCACGGCTGCATCAGTTCGGTCATTGGCCTTTTTCGCTTTAGCATATACAGGGAAATACAAAAACTTAAGTAGTGCCCCAAGCGCTTTGGAAGGAAAATTGTCTAAGGTTTCAAGTAAGGCCTGTTCGACAAGATACAGCGATCGTTGGCAAGACCAATGCACCAGCATCAAGTCTTCCGCGGGTTCTCCTTCATCATGAAAGCGTTTCAAGCTGGCTGAACAAAGATATAGCTGACTTAAGGCATCTCCTAGCCTCGCAGAAAGGCGTTCTCGGCGCTTTAGTTGGCTACCTAGTAATGCAATTGATAAATCTGCGATGAACGCATAACTCGCGCTATAACGTGAAGCCTGCTGGTAATAACGCTTGACTGTGCTATCGGGCGCGCTGGCAAAATAACTATTGCTTATGCCATACCAAAGCCCGCGGCTTGCCGCGCTTAAGGTGTGACCGATATGGGCGTTGAAGGCCTTATCGAACTGTTGCACATTATCGGCATCATCTGACTGTACCGCATGAATTTCCTTAAGCAAGTGCGGGTGACAGCGCATGGCGCCTTGACCAAAAATGATCAGGGCACGTGTTAAAATATTAGCGCCCTCAACGGTGATGGCAATCGGAATTGTTTGGTACGCGCGTGCAAACAAATTGCTGGGACCTAAGCAAATTCCAGAGCCGCCTTGAATGTCCATGGCGTCGTTTACAGTTGAGCGTAAATTTTCGGTTAAGTGATATTTAAGAATGGCGGAAATAACTGAAGGACGTTCGCCGTTATCTAAGGAGGCACAGGTCATTCGACGCGCGGCGTTCATCTGGTATGCTAAACCGCCAATGCGCGCTAAGGCTTCTTGCACGCCCTCAAAGTTGCCGATAGAAGTATTAAATTGCTTGCGAATACGCGCGTAAGCGCCTGTGGTTTTTGCTGCTAAGGTTGCGCCCCCGCAGCTTAGTGCTGGTAATGAAATGCAGCGCCCTGCGGCCAAGCTTTCCATTAACATTTTCCATCCTTTGCCAACGCCGTCTTGACCACCAATGACCCATTGCATTGGAATGAACACATCGTTGCCGCGTGTTGGGCCATTCATGAACGCCGAATCTAACGGAAAGTGTCGCTCTCCGATTTCAACACCCGGCGTGTTCGACGGAATCAGTGCACAAGTGATGCCTAGATTTTGCTCTGTACCTAATAGTGATTCAGGGTCGAATAATTCAAATGCCAAGCCCATTACAGTGGCAACTGGGGCGAGGGTGATATAACGCTTATTCCAGGTTAAGCGGATACCCATGACCTTGTTTCCATGTGCGTCTTCTTGCATGCAGACAATGCCTTTGTCTGGTATGGCAGCAGCATCACTTCCTGCCTCAGGGTTGGTCAGTGCAAAGCACGGAATTTCTTCTCCGCTGGCCAATTTAGGCAAATATTGTTCGCGTTGTTCTTGCGTACCATAATGCAAAAGTAATTCTCCAGGGCCCAAAGAGTTAGGAACCATTACAGTGACAGCAGCGCTGATAGAGCGGGTAGAGATCTTGGCTACAACGCAAGAATGCGCGTAGTGAGAAAACTCAAGCCCGCCATATTGTTTAGGAATGATCATACCTAAAAAGCGTTCTGACTTAATGTAATTCCATACTTCTGGGCTTAGGTCTCGCAAATGGTGTGTCGTTTCCCAGTCATCAATCATCGCACATAGGGTTTCAACCGGGCCATCAAGAAAGGCTTGTTCCTCGCTTGATAATTGGGCGCTAGGGTAATCAAGTAACTGCTGCCACTTCGGCTGACCAGCGAATAGTTCTCCGTCCCACCATACGGTACCCGCTTCTAAGGCTTCTTGCTCGGTTTTGGATACACGGGGCATTGCCGATTTAAACAATTTCATTACTGGGCCTGTAACCAATTTGGTGCGCAGCGACGTAATGCTAAATAGGCCGAACAAAATTAATAGAGCAATTAATAAAACGATGGTGAATGCATTGATTCCATAGAGCGTTGCGGAAACCACTAAGGATAGTGCAGTGGCTGCGAAGGCGATGGCAGAACCTAAACGGAAATAGGCAACGGTCAATAAACACAAGCCTGTACAAAGGATAACGATTAAATTCATGTTTTTAGTTCGTGTTGATTATCGGTCAGATACTCAGGCGCTATATTTGGGTTGTCGGGGTAGTTTTTGTCTCCTTTAGCCCAAGGAAGGTGGTGATAATAACGGCGTTCATTCCATGTGAATTTTGGAAATTTCATGATACTAAAAAAAGGAGAAATATCAAAATCCGAAGGTGAAAACAACTTGGCATTACGTTTGAATAAGCGTCGGCTGCCGTTATCGTTGGGAGACAGAATCGGCAAAATAGGGAAGTTGACGGCTTGAAAGGCATCGGCAATCAGCGTTGAGCACACGATTTTGGTTTCTGGCCCAGCGTTATGTTCAAACAAGCTAGAGCGCCATCGCCTAGGTAGTACGCCGTAGGGGAATAAAAAACGAGCCAAGTCGAGTAATTGCCGCACGTTGTATTCCGCCCCTAAGCGGTTACAGACATACGTGACAACCTCACTGCGGTCGTTATGCGACAGGCCGTTAGGTCGGCAAATGCGCACTCTAAACTTCCTATATTGCTCCACGTTCTCGATGATGGTGCCTTTGCCTAGCTCCGCTTCAACTAAAAATGGCTTATTGCTGTTTTGCTCGAATTCGCTTTTATCAACGCTTGATGGTAAGGAATTGATGAAATCTGCGGGCCTGCCTACGCATATGGCTGAATGGGACCAGCGGCTTTGGGTGATAGTTTGGATGATTCTGCTCACCTGAGATTGGCCTTCAACCAGTATGACATCGCCGGGCAAAATTTCGTCCTTCATTCGGTCAAAGTCTATTAGCCCGTCATCGTATAGCTCAAGTGGTTTGGTTAACCAACTAATAATTTTTGAGCCAATGGTGTTGCGAAGGGTTTGTAGCATGCTTGAGTGGGTGTTTTCTCTCAGAGAAGTTTAACTGATTCCGGCATTTAAAGTGTCCCTAGTTAGAGCATCGTATCTGTAAATAGGTTCAACAGAGTGTGTTCTATACTGTTTGGTGTGCGAGCATAAAAATTGCTAGCGCTGGTTAAACCGGTATGGGGTAGGGTAAGTCTGCTCGGGTGAGTAATGGGCCATCGGAAGAGGCTAAAAATAAATTTCCATCAGATAAGGCGGTTACGGGCGCTGTGATCTGGACCGGCACTTGGCCGTTGTGGGCTTTTCCAATATTGACAACTACGCCTATGTTGCTTGTTCGCTCAGGTATGAAAATTGGTATCCCGATGCTTAGTTTGAGATCGAGAGCATCTTGTTCGTTGACGCTACACGTGATCATGCGGGTTTTGGGCTTTCCGCGGTACTTAATCCTAGCAATGATTTCTTGTCCGGGATAGCAGCCTTTTTTAAAATTAACGCCGTCAACTAAGTCTAAATTCAGAGACTGTGGAATTAATTCTTCTATCAAAGTTTCATTGAGTTGAGGCAGTCCTTCGGCAATATTTTTCGACTGCCAACTAGGCTCGTCGGTTAGGGGTATATCAAATTCTTCTATGAGCGAGATCAATATTTGATGCGGTGCGATAAACAGCATTCGCGCGCTACTTGGGTAGCGGCAAGTGAGTATTGCATTTTGTTGGCAAAAGCTTAATAAGCTAGTGCAATCGTCATTGCCTAGATCACCACCTAATAAACCTAAATTTTGCGCTAATTCAAACTTTACTTTCGCTCGCATTACAAACATTTGTAACCGCTTTTGTACCTTGCCGATAACTGCTTGAGGCGCGATCATTACATAGCCTTCTAGCGTTTTAACGACGACGAATAAGGCCAACATGCGCCCTTTAGGTGTGCAGTATGCGCTCAGTTGGCAATCGCCTACATTCTGTAATTTATTAACATCGTTGCTAAGCTGGCCTTGCAAGAATGTTGGGGCGTCATCGCCTTCGCACAATAAGGCCTTGATTGAAGATAGGTCAAATAAACAAGGGGGCGTTGGCTCGATAGCGCTATAAGGCAGGCAGGCGTCATCAGTCGAAAACCCCCGAGATTGCAAGAAATTAGTCCATATTGATGCGGTCATTGTTTGTGTGGCTGCGGCAGCTTAAAAAGGTTAAATAATCCTATAAATTATATATGCTAGCTTGGTGTCTAGCAGCGATAAATCGTGCTCTTTTTTGATATGATGGAGCTAATGCTTCGGCTTTATTAATCATTGAAATTGATGTTTAAAATTAACCGCTTAGATAATCTGGTGCTGACAGTGCGCGATATAGATACCACGGTACAGTTTTACCAGCAAGTGTTAGGCATGCAGGCGAAAACATTTGCGGGTACTCGTGTCGCATTGCACTACGGAGTGCACAAAATTAATCTGCATCTCGCGGGGCAAGAGGTAGCGCCAAATGCAGCGCAAGCAACTGCAGGTAGTGCAGATTTATGCTTAGTCGCTGACGCAACAATGGATGAAATCTTACAGCAGCTTGACTTGCAAGATGTTGATATAGAGCAAGGGCCGGTTAGTCGAACAGGTGCACTTGGGGAAATTAATTCTGTTTACATTCGTGACCCTGATGGTAATTTGCTGGAGATATCGCATTATGTTTAGGATGAGTCTTTCTAGGTTCTGCAATGCTGTATTGCCCTATAGTCCTTAATCTCTAAGAAGTAAGGTACTGCTCGCTGTAATAGATAAATAGTGCATATATAACAACTGAGGATGTAGAGGCACGCGCTACCGGTGTGCTTGGAGGGTGCATCCGCAAGGTGACGGATATCAAGTTGTTATCAAGTCGCAACGAAGGCAGTTTCTCTCTTGATGACGTTATTTATGGTGCCGATCAGTGTATAGGTTGTCGATGGGGCGCAGTCATTTTCGTATTCAGCAGAAATTCACTGATGCCAGCATAAACTAAAACAAATATTGTGTAATTATGATGTTACGTTGTTAACTGAATGTGATTTACACGAAAAATAGACCCACGCGTTGAACCTCCGTACATTGCTAAAATGAAGGTTTATATTGTGAAGGGCTTTGTCATTTAGCCTTTTATTGTAGCTCTTTATTTGTTGCAGCATCAGTGACGGTAGAAGCGCGATGATGACTATTAATTTAATTCTAAGATCGAGAATATATATAAAGAGGGTACAGGGTACGATGAAGTTTAAAAAATATGTAGTTAGTTTGTCCAGTATTGTAATGGTGAGTTTGCTCACTGCCTGCGATTTGGGTAGCTCTAGCTCAAATGCAGGGCAAGAATTCACCTTGTTTGCGCCTAATGTTGAAGCGGTCGGTACAGCGGCCACTCCATCTAATGTGATCGACACAAGTTCTACTGTAACGGAACCTACTCCTACTACTCCCATTACTCCTACAGCGTCCGTAGAAACAAATGCGGTTACCACTACCGATACGAATGCACAAATAAGCTCGCGTTCGCTCGCGGGTACGGGAATTGTATGGAAGCCTGTGTCCGAAGGTGACGGAAAGTTAGTTATTTTAACCCCGACTAGTTATGGTCAGCCTGAGGTGACTGTATTGAACTCATCCGGCGGCGCAGTAGAATCGGGCCGATATGTTGGCCACACCAATGGTAATCGCGCAACTTACCGCTTTAGTCGAGGTGGTAGTGGTTATAGTGCTCCCGCTTATTTGCGCGTGGGCAATACGGTATTCTTGGTGTCCTCACCGAGTAGTCGCTACAACTAATAAACTACGCCCGCAACCGCTATTCCCAATCTGAGCGTTTTGATCATTGTCCTCGACTGTACTTAGGATATTTCACTGTTCTGAGTACCTTTACTTGACCGTTAATGTGCACGGTGATGCACAATTGAGTTGGTACAACACGCCTGATTGACCACCTAAGTCCAAAGGGAGGATGGTATTAGAGGTTGACAGGTAATTTTTGCTAAACTTAAACAATGTATCAGCTTGCCCAACTAAATATTGCTAAAGCCGTGGCAGATTTAAATAGTGATGCCATGTCGGAATTTACTAATAACCTAGCCAGAGTCAATGCGCTCGCTGAGCAAAGTAAGGGTTTTATCTGGCGCTTGCAAGACGAATCAGGCGATGCGACTAATATCAAACTATTTGATGACCGGCTAATTATCCCTAATATGTCGGTATGGCACTCAATAGAAGACCTGAAAGCGTTTGTTTTTGAATCGACTCATTTAGCGTTTTTAAAACGTAAGCGAGAATGGTTTGTTAAAATGCCCGGCGGCCATCAGGTAATGTGGTGGGTGAAAGCAGGGCACAAGCCTGATTTACTAGAGGCAAAGGATAGATTGTCATTTTTACAGGAGAATAAAGAAACAGCCCATGCTTTTACGTTTAAGCATACGTTTGATCCACCTAATTAAGCCTGCGGGTATCTAAGGCGTTGCTCTTTAAGCTAGCTGTTTTTAGTGGTACATAAAGCGTTTAGGAGAGCATATAAGCAAATTGCGCACCGCATGGCAATACGCCCAATGCCTTGCGGCATTGGGCGTGGGATGCTCACATACCGCTGCCATAACTCGCCGCTGTAGAGGACTTACTGCTAAACGAAGGTTCAGCGTTGCTTGGGTTAGCCTCAAAGGTAAGCGAGGCTCCATTTATGCAATGCAGGATCCGCTTGTTAAGATATACAATGTGGCCTAAGTGACTGCCGCAGCGTCTGCAATGTGCTTCTGTCAATTCATGTAAGGTGGTATCGCCATATTCAGCTTGCAAGTCCACTCCGTTTAAGGTGCTGTCCGGTTCGCTGCGTGTGAAAAAGACCCAGCCTTTTTGTAATATTATTTTGTAAGTAGAGGAGTAAGCTAACAGTCCACAGCCTTTGCAGCGATAATCTCCTGGCTGTTTTTCATTCCACAGCGGGCTACTTTTAGGGGCTTCGGTATTGCCTTCGCGTAAGATTAAATATTCTTCGGGTGAGAGCAAAGCTTGCCACTCTTCATCCGAGCGTTGAATTTCATAGGTAAAATCTTCTTCTCTTGGAGCTACGTCTGAAATTTTGGTGTATGAGGCGCTTTGATCAGCGCTGGCTTTGAGTGAAAAGGCACCAGCGCTGGCTAGCAATGCACCTTCAATTAGTTTACGTCGTGAAATTTTTTTGTTTGGCATGGTGTGTTCCATCGTCTGAGTATGACTGTTTAGGATAAAAATTTATTACTATGGCATTTTGACTCGATAAAGATAAGCAATTTGAACTGCTTATCTGCAACCAGTTTCTCGCAAAGAATTAAGTGACTGACGCTGATAAGACTAAGTATTAACTACTTAGTTCATCATGGCAAGTACAGATAAAGTGGTGCGCATTATAGGCAGGGCTGTCAGTTAGGTTTGCGTATGCGGCTAGAGTCTTTTGGGCAGATTTAATTGTAGTCTAAGAGAGGCTCTCGTCCATCAATTGAGTTGATTAGCTCGGTTATCATCATGCTGTTGCTTTCGCTAACAGTCGAGATAGGGATTGGCCCAGTATCAACTATCAAAGTTCATTCTAATTCGGTTTAACGCTGATGATAAGACGGAGATCACCTATAATCAAAGCGATGTTATATACAGCGAGTACGCGACCTATTTATACTGTTTTGAACTGCACGGGAATAATTTAAACGCATGCGAATCCTGCACACCTCTGATTGGCATATTGGTCGCCAGTTTCACCAAGTGAATTTACTTGAAGACCAGCGCCATGTGCTAGATCAGATCATCGTTTTAGCAGAGGAAAAACAGGTAGATGTAGTGATCATCGCAGGAGACCTATATGACCGCGCAGTGCCTCCCGCAAGCGCGGTGTCTTTGGTCGATGAGGTGCTTAGTGTACTGTGTAACCAGCTTAGTATTCCTGTCATACTCATATCTGGCAACCACGATAGTCCAGAGCGTCTCAATTTTGGTTCGGGGCAATTAGCAAAAGCGAATTTATATATGCTCGGAAAGTTGTCGCAAGAACATAAACCCATTTGTTTAAGTGATGCTTTTGGTGAAGTTGCGTTTTATGGCTTGCCCTATGCCGACCCATTGATGGTTCGAGATGTGTTTGAGAGTGCATTGGAAGTTAAAAGCCATGATGACGCCATGCGGTTCTTAATTGGCAATCTGCAACCAGAGGCTAGTCAGCGCAATGTTTTGATTAGCCATTGTTTTGTAGGTGGAGCCGAGGTCTGTGATTCCGAACGACCATTATCCATTGGCGGTGCAGATCAAGTTTCTAGCGATCATTTTAAGCAGTTCGATTATGTCGCGTTAGGACATTTGCACGGCCCTCAACAACGAAGTCGATCTACCATTCGCTATTCTGGTTCGATATTGAAGTATTCGTTTTCTGAAGAAAAGCACAATAAGTCGGTTACTTTGGTGGAAATGGATGAAAAAGGGCAGTGTCAGATTGAGCTAATAGCGCTATCACCGTTACGCAATATGCGCACACTAGAAGGCGAACTTGAAAGCCTGATTGAAACTGGTAAAACTGATCCGAACTCCGATGATTATTTATTGATACGTTTAACCGATAAGCAAGCGCTGCTGGAACCCATGCAGAGACTGCGAAGCGTTTATCCTAATGTGTTGCACATAGAGCGTCCGGGCTTGCTTGCTGACAATCAACGTGTCGCTGTTGATCGCGCTCAACTAGTGAAGGGCGAGTGGGCGATGTTTAACGATTTTTATCAACAGGTGCAAGGCGAAACACTGACCGCTGAACAAGCCGAGGTTGTAAAAAGCGTGTTGGAGCAGTGTCAGAACAGCGAAGAATAAAGTGCGCCCGCTATCGGTAACAATGACGGCCTTCGGGCCGTTTGCTAATGTCCAAGTAATCGATTTCACCTTGCTGGGGAAGAATACGCTGTTTTTAATCAATGGGCCAACAGGCGCGGGTAAAACCACTATTCTTGATGCAATTTGTTTTGCGCTCTACGGGCAAACTACAGGGGCAGAGCGTGAAGGCCGACAGATGCGTTGCGACTATGCAGCGCCAGGTCTGCTAACTGAAGTTGAGCTCACCTTTGAATTAAACGCAGTGCGTTATCGCGTACATCGTGAGCCTGAACAATTTAAACCGCGGTCGCGTAATAGTGAACAGAGCGCCATGGATGTGTTGCATAAACCAACAGCAAATCTATATCGCCTGCAAGGCGAGCAGATGCAGTTGCTAGCAGGTAAAGTTAGCGAAGTAACGCGGGCGATAGAGGGGCTAACTAGCTTGAAGGTCGATCAATTCCGGCAGGTGATGGTATTGCCGCAGGGCAAGTTTCGACAACTATTAATGGCGGATTCGAAACACCGAGAGGAAATCTTTAGTCAGTTGTTTCAAACACATCATTACAAGCGAATTGAAGATAAGCTGAGAGCCTTGTCCAAAACGGTGGTCGATGAGGCAAATAAACTACGGGACAAGCAGTTGGGTGTGTTGCAGAGTGTGGGCTTAGATACGGTCGAAGACTTAAATGCTACGTTGGTTGAACAACGACCACTAGCGCAAGCAGAGCAAAAAAGATTAAAGACTAAGCAGGCTCAGGTGCTGGAGTTGAACGCCCACTTCCAAGCATTACAGCAATTAGACCAACAATTTGAGCGGTTAGCTCAGTTATACCAACAACGAACTGAACTTAAAGAAGAAGCGCAGCAGGTTACCTTATTAACTGTTGAGCGGCAGCAAGCACAATTGGCCGCGAAGTTGATGCCGCTTTATGCTGAACTAAGCAGGTGCGAGCGCGACAAGACCACACTACTCGCTGAACAAGGTGCGGCTGAAACTGCTTTGTTAGCGAGGCAAAGTGCGCTTGATACGGTGATGGAGCAAGTGCAACAGTTACCAGAGTGTGAGCAACAAGTGCTCAACTTACAACAAGAAATCACCCAACTGCAAGCTTATCAGTCGCGTGCAGATACGTTAGAAGTTGCAATAAAAGCACATACGGATAGCGCACAACAATTGGCACAAAACCAGCAGCTGACCGAGGAAAAGAGTAAGCAAGTCGCGGCCTTAACCCAGTCTTGCCTGAACTTAGAGCAGCAACACACACAGACCAGCCAAACGCTTGCTAACGAAGCAGAGCTTAAAACGGGTTTATTAGAAATTAATAGACAGCTAGAGTTGTTCGAGCAACGAGAAAAAGCGAGCGCTCAACTCGCTATAGTGAATAAAGAGCTTAAGCGCTTGAATCAAACGGGTGATCAGCTAAAAACCGAGTTTGAAAAAGCGCAAAAGCATCACCAGCAATTGGAGTTGCGTTGGCATCAGGGTCAAGCCAGTATTTTAGCGCGACAATTAGAACCAGATAACCCTTGTCCGGTATGTGGCAGTACCGAACATCCAGCTCCAAGTAGTGCAGGCGACAATAGCCCGCCTAGCGATGAACAACGGGCTGAGGCTGTCTCGTTACTTGATGATATAAGGAGCAAGTTAAACGACGCGCGTGAAAAATACGGCGAGCTAAATGCGCAAAGTAAAGAGCTAACGGCTCAAACCGAGAAACCCATCAGCCCGGCGAATCAACACGAAGATATTGCTACTTTAAAGCAAAGACTTGCCGATAAACAAGCGCAGCTAGATAACTGGAATTTGCAGCAAGTTAAACTCGGTGAAATAGCGAAGCAGCTCGCAGAGATGCAAGAGCAGAAACAACAAGACGCTACGGCCTTAACTCAACACCAAACGGCGCTCGCGCAGAGTGAAAAACAAACCGAGTCGCAGCGTACGGCTTTAGAGCTAGCCCGTAATGAGTTACCGAAACAATATCGTGAAACTGGGGCGCTATTGCAGGCAATTGTTGGTGCTACTTCTACCTTACAAGTAAAACAACAATTTATTGAGACTACGCGGTCTAAGCACTTAGAACTCGGCAAGGCCCATGAAGGCGCGACGGCATTGTTAGCGTCGTTAGACAAGGCGATACTTAATGCGCAACGCAGTCACGCTGCGGCAACGACTGAGTGGCAAGCGAGCCTGCTTGCCAGTGAATTTAATAATCAACAAGAATATGAAGCAGCATCTCGAAGTGAGGCACAACTTGCTGAATTGACCACCGCAATTGATTCGTTTACGCAAAAGCAAAATAAATTGTTGGGTGCGATCGAGCAACAAGAAGCTGTCTTAAAAGGGCAAGAAAAGCCAAATATCGCTGAGCAGCAACACGTACTAGAAGAGCAGCAGCAAGCGTTACAACAAGCAGAGAGTCGCTGGCAACAATTACACTCGCGTTTGAGTCAGTTAGAAAACGCAGACAAGTTGATTCAAACATTAACTAAAGAACAACACCACCAAGAGCAACAATACAAAACCATCGGTACTTTGTCTGAAGTGGCCAACGGCCAAACCGGTAAAAAGATCAGCTTGCAACGTTTCGTGTTGGGTGTGTTGCTGGATGATGTACTTATCGCCGCAAGTCAGCGCCTCACTCAAATGAGTAAGGGACGTTATGCACTAATCCGCAAGGAAGACCCCGCCAAAGGAGGTAAGGCTTCGGGCCTAGAGTTAGAGGTTGATGACGCCTACACAGGCAAAACGCGGTCGGTTGCCACTTTGTCGGGCGGCGAAAGTTTTATCGCATCTTTGTCGTTGGCGTTAGGGCTGTCTGAAGTTGTGCAAGCCTATGCGGGGGGCGTTCATTTAGATACACTGTTTGTTGACGAAGGCTTTGGTAGCTTAGACGCAGATTCATTAGATGAAGCGGTGCGGACCTTAATGGACTTAGGAGAGTCAGGTCGCATGGTTGGTGTGATCTCGCATGTCGCTGAGCTACGAGAACAAATCCATCAGCGTATTGATATTGTTAGCGGTAAGCAGGGGAGTTCGGTCAACATACACGTATGATAGGTTTGCTGGTATGGCACTGCATGCCAATTAATTATCGGCGCATTTTGTGGTTCGGTAATGGCAATTTGGCTTGAGTGTAAGCAGCTATCTCCGTTATTATTAACGCTTTCATTATTCAGGATAGTTATATGCCAACGGCAAGCGCGCGTCACATTTTGGTGGACTCAGAAGACAAATGTTTAGAACTTAAAACAGAAATAGAAAATGGTGCAGATTTTGGCGAAGTAGCCAAAATGAATTCAAGCTGCCCATCGGGTTCAAGAGGCGGTGACCTCGGTCAGTTTGGCAAAGGTCAGATGGTGCCTGAATTTGATCAAGTGGTCTTTAACGATGCATTAAATACGGTACACGGGCCAGTAAAAACGCAATTTGGATATCACTTGCTCGAAGTAACTGATCGCTCAGATTAACCTTCGCTAAGTTAGTTTGGTCTAGGCGTCAGTGTTAGTACCCACGCCTGTTAACCCAATGAGGTACCCATGGTTCTTGAGAAACTCCTAGAGCAAATTATAAATTCGCCGCAAAGCGTTGATTTTACCGATGTGATGGAGGCTATTAATGTGAGCTACCATTATACGCCTACTCAGTTTACTAACGGTTTTGCAGAGGATAAAGTCGTTAATGAGGCCGGTACCAACGAAGGCTCTTGTCGGGTATTTGCATTTGGGCTTGACCAACAATTGAATGAACAGCAAACCCTCGCCTGCTTTGGCACGTTTTATCGTGACGATGTGCTAGGCAACCTTGACGGAGAAGACCACGCCAATATCCGTGCGTTTATTAAACACGGTTGGGCTGGCATTAGCTTTAATGGACAGGTACTGACTAGAATTAGTTGAACCTGTTAGTGTGCTGTTATATTTAAACCGGTCGCCAGCCTTTTTAAGGGCTGATTAAGAGGCCGTTACCCATCTAAATAAAATACCTAATAGGTACGCAATAAAATAAGCCACCAAGATAAATAAGGTGTGTACGATGATATTATTCCCATTGAGAAAGTTGTAGGTCACCTGAAATGTGGAGTTAGCATCTACAAGGGAAAATACGCTACGGGCGGCGTTGTGTATCCAGTTTTGCAGCGAGAGCAATAAGCTAGAGCTGTTAATAGCTAGCATAATTTGTAGATAGAGCGCGAGCAGGGAGATCACGGTTAATCTGAGCAGTAAGGTGAAAAAACTAGTCAATTTCATGTCGCTGTACTGGGGTTGTTGTCATGTTATCGGTCTGTTAGCAATCATGGGTAACTATAGCCTTTTGGGCTAGTTCAACTTGCTATTGAACTCTACCGCAACTTGCTTGCTATAAGGTTTGTTATAGATGAATTCGATGCTAACCGCCCATCTTTATCATCCATAAATACTTGCTTTAGCGTAGGGATGCGCACAGCTAAATACGTACACATCGCTGCCGCAATCAGTTCATCGTCTGCGCGAATTGCATGGTACAAATTACTGGCGACGAATTCAGCGCGCTGTTCAATGCTCGGCGAACCAACCTTTTGCTGATCAATCTGGATACCTTTATCCATTTTGACGTCCATGCTGTCGATATAGTCGGCTTGGTTAGCGTCTAGTGGTTTCTCTCTGTCGTATTCCAATTGGGCAATGCCGTTTAGCAATACGCCGAGCATATATCTCATTTATTTATTATTTAGTGATTAAACTTTAAATCGCGAGCTTGTTGCTTCATTTTCTCGACAATCGCGTAGACACCTACGTGCCTATTAGGGCTTAGATGTTCAAATAGTTGTAGCTGCTTAAACAGCTCATCAATGTCAGTTTGCTCTACTTCCTCGGCAGTCTTATTTGAAAATAGTACGGTTAATACCGCCACAACGCCTTTGATGGTAGCGGTGTTGCAGTCACCATTAAATTGAATTTGATCGACTTGATGAGCGCTGGGCATGGCTTTAACCCAGACATCACTCATACATTGATGCACTTTGGTTTCGTCGGTTTGATCTTCTAAAGGCATGGCGGGTAGTTTGCCACCTAATTCATCTAAAAACTGATAACGGTGTTCCCAGTCGGGTAGAAATTCAAACGTTTCAACGATATTTTCGACGCTAAGCTCAGTTGCCATTATGCGTGTAAGATTAATAAGGAGTGTTAACTTATAAGGGCGCTGGCTCAGGAGCACAAGCATCAAATACAAAAAAGCCCGCTCTTCAGGCGGGCTATGTTAGAGGTCATCGCAAGGTTTGTTCACCAGATAACTCTAAGCATTATTACTGGTGTCTCTAAATCGGCATCGTGGCTTTTGGGACGATTAGTAATAAAAAGACGAATAGAAAGACACTTTTCAGCGTCGATTTTACGGATATTTGAACAGCAATGCACTGTCTCAAAACCGTTCGCTTTAGAGACATATTAATTTGATGCAGAAAAATATGACCGTCAGCTGTATACTCATCTGAGACAGTCACCGGTATCTTAGAGCTATTGAGATATTAACGGTAAAGGACATTCGTCAATATTGCTTATATAGGCAATAGAAAAACCCAAGGAATAGCAGTATAAGGCTCAGCAGAGCGAAATATTTAGAGTTCTTTATACACACGATATTTAAAACTAAAAATTCTCTACACTTCTTTTTGCCGACCTAATGAGTCCCAATCATTCCAACCGGGGAAGGGCATAGAATGTATTTCCTCAGAATGTTTTAACCTATCAGCTAAAGCAGACTTTTGATCGTTTAAGTGTTGGCGCATTTGATCATCATCAATTGTAGTAAATCCCGAACTTTGTATGCCATAGGAGATAAATGGTGACAGAACCTCAAAACCCATGTAATAAAGTGAGTAATGTGTTGCCCAGAGCATCACATCCATATTTCCGCCGCGACCATTTCCCTGAAACGTCATTTCTGGGGCACCAGTAGTAACCGAGCACATCGCCCTTTTACCTTTAAAGTAACCCCGGTCATAACGCATTGTGCTGTTATATAACAGCCCGTTAAGAAAGACCCGATCAAACCAACCTTTAAGTACTGCCGGTGGTGCATGCCACCAGAGAGGAAACTGAAGCAGGATGAAGTCAGCTTTTTCCAAGCGCTCGATCTCCTTTGCTACGCTAATGGGAAGAGATCCATTCGTACTCGCATGGCGTTGTTCATTAGCTGCAGAAAACCATTTAGGATTATCACGATTGATAAAGTGACTAGGCTTTTCAACTGGATCAAATTCCTCACCGTAAAGATCGGAAATTTGAACTGTATTCCCTAAGGACGACAATGTTTCAACAGCGACATCTTTGAGGGCAGCATTAAATGATTTAGGTTCTGGATGGCAATAAACTATGAGTACGTGCATGCTACTGATTATTTGAATGATAGTTAGAATTTCTGGCAACTAATCATATCTTTCCATAATTGGTATGTAACTAGTCAAATATGTAAGTTAATATTGCATATATGAGCAATAAATTACACTGAAATGACCTTCAAATTGTATTGAGCATTAATGATTCTGGATCTCTTATAGGTGCCGCAAAGACCTTGGATGTTAGTCATGCCACTATTTCAAGACATCTATCAGCAATCGAAGGTAAACTACAAGTTAAATTATTCAATCGAGGTAGATTGGGCTGTGTGCCTACCTTAGCTGGTGAAGAAATAGCGGTAACTGCTAGACACGTAGAATCCCATATCGTGGAAGTAGAGCGTCGTATTATGGGGAGAGATCTTGAACTATCAGGTGATATTCGAATTACAACTTTAGATTCACTTTTAGCTGGGCTTTTAACTCCTCTGTTTAGGGAATTTCAATCCAAGCACCCAAAGATTAATTTGGAAGTTTCCTTATCAAATCAGTTATATAGTTTGCCGAAACACGAAGCAGATATCGCGATTCGTCCAACGCTTAACCCCGATGAAACATTATATGGTCGGAAATTGGGAACGCTATTTTATGCGACGTACGGGCAAAATGAATTAATAGAACAATCAGCAGAACCAATTAGTATCCATAAAATGGATTGGCTAGGTCCGGATAAAGCCATGATTTATCCAGCACTTGAAAAATGGATGACTGAAAATAATCTGGATAGCCGCTGTCGATTTCGAATCAACACTGTACTAGGTCTATATGTGGCAGTAAGGGAGGGGCTAGGACTCGCTATTCTGCCTTGCTACTTAGGAGAACCTGATATACGACTCAAACGCATAAGTGGCGCTATCCCTGAAATGACAATAGATCTTTGGGCATTGACGCATAGGAATGTTCAAAAATCTGCTCGAATAAAGGCATTGTTAAAATTTCTAAACGAAAATATAGGTGCTGAGATTGCGAAATCTAAATTAAAGTAATCCTAAATTATTCGTAGAGTAGTCTTTATCGCAATCACGGGTCTATCCTAACTACAACGTTACTATTGAAACTTCTACTAAGTGTCGTTCTGCATTTATTTTAGAGTCGTTCACTTTATTTTAATTTTTCTCTAATTTACTCTGTATTAAGTTTATATGCTTTTGAGCATGAATGTGTGGATGCCTTGTTAGTACGCACTGACTCTATCGTTAAATAGTAACCCGATAGGATAATTGTATTCTTAATACAAGAATTATCGAATGACGATGTGGGCAGTTATATTCGCAGATACATCTGAAATGTTGGAAATCCGAGCTAATCAAACACAGCGCGATACCCATGTTATTTTCGCGCATTCACATCCGAGTTATTGATAGACAGTGAACTTAATCCAGATTTAGAAGGTGAGTTTTGCGGGGCGTTGTGGATTGTTGAAACTAATAGCCATAACTAAATAGAACAGTTAATTAAAACCAATCCGTTGGGCTTGACTTTACTAACAGGCAAAAACATACTCAATTCAGCCGTTCGCTCAGTGTGAAATCTCTACACTAGACTGTATATAGAATGATACCGATTAAGACATACGTAGCAAATAAGTTCGTTGAGTTCCTCGAAGAAGATTTCGGCTTAAATGAGACTGATTCCCTGCAAGAGTATTTCGATATATACGGATTATTCACTCCCACAGACTATTCTATTGGTCGTATATTTTGGGGGCTCGCGCAAACTAAATTTTTATATGCTGATTGTGCCGAAGAGGCTGAAACAGATCTACAACGGGAGGAAGGAATTAAAAAGTGCTCCAATATTTTAGTAGGAAGTCTGCAAAATGATGACCAGTTTATCCTACTGAACTATAGTACATACACGCCTTTTCAAGCCGCTTGGCCACGAGACTACTCTGACACTTTTGAATATGACGAACGAATAGTCGTATTAGCGTCTGAGCCGTATACCGTTACGGTAGACGAAGACTATCTTCATTATGTTCAAGCAAGCACAGTAGTTAAAAATGCTGATCAAATAAATAAGGTAAGTAAGTTAGCTTTAGAGCATCATTGCCCAGCCTATACTCTAATGGGATTAACTACGCACATAGTATGCGCAATATATGAAGGTGGAGTTGTTACATTTAATCCAATTGATATACCCAAAAACTAAACAAGTTTGGCGCTTTGAATTTAAAACACCTAATGACCGTTTTGGGCAACTCACCGCCCGTTAGGGTCGCTATTTATAGCGTAAGAAAAATTCATAACACTAAACTATGATTATTAGAAAAATCGAAGAAAAAGATGCTGATGAAGTCTTTTCGTTAATACAAGCTAAAGCAGAATTCGATGGAGATATTGACTCATTGAAATCTAATAAAGCTAAGCTTAAAGAAGCCTTCTTTGCTCCTATGCCAAAAGCTAGTGCAATAATTGCAGAAGTCGAAGG
The DNA here is from genome assembly GCA_965237995.1 of Candidatus Poriferihabitaceae bacterium. GTDB lineage: Bacteria > Pseudomonadota > Gammaproteobacteria > Arenicellales > Poriferihabitantaceae > JAAELZ01. The sequence continues at coordinate 673,293 of CBDEGO010000003.1, read as the reverse complement.
TAAGGTAATAGGTATGGCGACTTATTACAGCATTTACTCAACCTTTATTGCTAAATCAGGAATATGGCTTGATGATTTGTTTGTCTATGAAGCTTATAGAAAAACAGGAGCAGGTAAAAAACTAATGAGCAAGCTTTGCGATATTGCAGTTGAATCAAATTGCGGGAGAATTGATTGGTTAGTAGCAGTAGATAATGAAAATGGTCGAGGGTTTTATGAATCTATAGGTGCACAAATATTTGAAGTAGTACGACACTCTCGCCTTGATGAAGAAGCTATCCATAAACTATCGAACAAATAGCAAAACCCCGACTGCAATGGCTGAAAAGGGCAAAACTGAGACGGTCGCTCAACCCTTAGAGTTATCTGGTGAACAAACCTTGCGATGACCTCTGTTAGGTGTATTCGCTTAAGATGCTAGCGTTTGGAGCCTATTTCTTCATGGGCTGCATCGCGTACTTCGGCGGCTAAATTGTTGACGGCCTCCTTGTACCCGTTTAATTCATGATCAGCGTCTGGTGCATAATACTGTTGCGGGTCGATACCGTTTTGATGCTCCAGTTCGATGAACTTTTTTTGCATGGCAATCAGTTCTTTGATTTTTTCTTGTTTACTCGACATGGCAAATTGAAACTATATGAATGATACAAGTATTCCATTTGGTGCAGCCTTACGCCATATCACTGTATTGGTAGAATGGGTGAGTCGTAGACCCAAATGGAATAGATAGCCTCTAGCGATCAAGCTTGATCTTCGTAAGTTTCGTTTACTGCCGCGATCCCTTTATGCGGAAGAACGATGCCAAACCCCATTTTGCGGCCACTGCCAATGCCATGGTGCTGTAGGGTGACGGATTCTTCTTGGGTTAAATCAGCGACCATTAAACTTCGGGTAAATAAAACACCATTAGGGCTGCAAAATGTTCGCGTCATGCCGCTCATCATTTTTTTTACTTCTATACCTAACAATTGCAATTCTGAGGCAACGACTTGAAGAAACTCGTTTTCGGGTTGTGTTTCGTCAGCTTGCACATAACGACAGTGAACGGTCGATTGCGCCACTAACTGCTGGGGTTTACCTGCTTGAATGAACAATGGGAATCCGCTTATGCTAAGTTGGTGCCCAGTGAGTTGCAGGGCTTGTTCAACAAAAGCGTGCTCTACACGCAGAATTAACCGCGCCCTTTTAGACAGATGAATAATGGCGTCTTGGCTTTCTTCGGGACGTTGCCAACCATTGCCCGATGGTGCGCCATGGATTAAATGGAGGCCGTTAAGCGCGGACTCTTGCAGCCACGGCGCGGCTTTTTGTATGGCATCTGCTAGTTCCCAAGCGTGGTCTAACGGCAGTTGTTTACAATCAATTTTAAAACTGACATCTACGACGTTTTCGCTTTGAACAAATTCGGTCGGTTGATCATCCTCTTGCCAGAACATTCTGCTTATTGGTCTGTCAATGTGGTGCGTAGCGCATCACGGTCGACCCACCAGTCGTCTTCAGCCATCACGTCGATCACGTTACGCAATCGAATTAGAAATTTATCAGGTTGATCAAGTTCCAGCCGTTTTATCCATTGGTCGAAGTCTTGTTGTTGTTCGATACCAGAATGGCGCCGTGCGACCGTCCCCATCAACTGCATGGCAAAAAAGCTAAGGTCGTTATGAGATTCATCATTCGCGCGCAAGTCTACGACGTATTTGGCGGTTGCAGCGGCTACCGCAGCGCCGTCTGAATCGTCTGGTGTTTCATCGACGATAGCTTGCAATAATGATAACGTGGCTTGCGGGTCTATCGGGAAGGTGACCGCAAGCCAGACTCCGTTTGCGAGAGCGATTAAACTTTGTGCGCTGTTTGTCTGGCTTAATACATCACACGTTTCCGCTGCTAATTGCCAGTGCTGTTGTGCGGCGAAATAATCAAACTGAGGTCTTGCGGCCATCCAAGCTTCGCCGCCGCGATCGAGTTCGTTAAGAATCTCGGCTTCGTCCAATTTTAGTTTGGCATAGCTAATATCCTTATCTTTACATTCTCTAATGCGCTCTCTCACAGCGACCAAATGCGCTTCCAGCGAGGCCGTTGAATCCACTGCATCTTCACCTGATTCAGCGCTAAAATTAAAAGTAGGGCTTAGTTTGTCTATGGTCATTGCTACAATGATCGACCTGACTTAAACTTATTCATCTAGCGCTGAAGTGAATACAGCCTCTAGCTGGCCTTCCCAGTTATTTGGCGTATCCAAATAACTTGGTTTGACATCCATGCGAAAGAATCGCTCACCCAATTTTGCGCTTTCGCGAACTTGTTTTTTAAGTTCTTCGAACGTGTTCATTTGGTGATGTTCGAGCATTATCTCGCTAAGCCACAACATAAATTTAATCTGTAAGAGTTCTATATGTAAGTAACATTGTAAGCGAATCGGGTTTAAAATAAATAGAGCTTATTGGTTATGACACAATGCTTTAGAGCAATAGATTGCAGGCGTGTATATCGTTAGGGGTAGGCATCAATTTTAAGATTCACCCCATACGGAGAATTGGAAAGCGGCGATAAGTTACGCACAATCGTGCTCCAATCAAATAGTAGTATTTAATCATAGGCTAATATAGATAATTGATTATGCTACATCTAGCTAAAGCGTAAGCTATTTGCGCTAGCGCGATAAATACAATAATGAAGTCAACATGGTAGGAGACAACGGTATGCCTGATAAAAACCATCCAACCCCTATGCTAGATGAGCTGGAGAATGGCCCGTGGCCTAGCTTTATCAGCGGCATTAAACGTCTACGTGACGACCATCCTGATGAAAGAATAAACGGAATTAGCAACAGCCTATTAGGCCAATTAGAACATTCTTACGAAACGCGTAAGGGGTATTGGAAAGGTGGCACGCTGAGTGTATTTGGATATGGCGGCGGTATTATCCCGCGCTTTTCAGAAGTTGGTGATGCGTTTCCTGAGTCTAAGCAGTTTCACACACTACGCGTACAACCACCCGCCGGCAACCATTACACCACCGATATGTTGCGCCAACTGGCAGATAGCTGGGAAAAATACGGTTCGGGTTTGGTTACGTTTCATGGGCAAACCGGCAACATCATGTTTATCGGTTCTAATGACGAAAACGTCCAACACTTCTTCGACGAGATCAACGACTACGGTTTTGACTTAGGCGGGGCAGGCCCCTGTGTTAGAACGGCCATGTCTTGTGTTGGCGCAGCGCGCTGCGAAATGTCGTGCGCGAACGAGCATAAGCTGCATCGCTCTTTGGTGAATAATTTTACCGACGATGTACATCGTCCAGCTTTGCCCTATAAATTCAAGTTCAAAATTTCAGGCTGCCCGAATGATTGTCAAAATGCCATCGAGCGGGCGGATATGGCTGTCATTGGCACGTGGCGTGACCACAAACAAATAGATCAAGAAGAGTTTAAAAAGTACGTTGCCGCAAAGGGGCGTCAACACGTGATGGACAATATCATTTCACGATGCACTTCAAATAGCCTTGCCTTGGCCGAAGACGGTTCACTCATCGCCGATGAGAGTAACTGCGTGCGTTCGATGCACTGTATGAACGTAGTGCCTAAGGCCATCCATCCCGGTAAAGATCATGGCGTGACCATATTGATTGGTGGTAAGCGGTCATTGAAAATCGGCGATTTAATGGGCACGGTAGTGGTTCCGTTTATGAAAATGGACGATGAGGAAGACTACGAGCGCATTGTAGAGATGGCAGAAGATATTATCGATTTCTGGGCTGAAAATGGCTTAGAGCACGAACGCTGCGGTGAGATGATTGAGCGTATCGGCTTAGTTAACTTTCTCGAAGGCGTTGGTATTGACGTTGACCCTAACATGGTGCGAGAGCCGCGGCAGAGTTCCTATGTGCGCATGGATGGTTGGGATGAAGAAGCGAAAGCGTGGTACCAACGTAAACTCGCGCCAGCAGACGCGGCGTAACCGGAGAGCATTATGGCAAAACTACAGATGAGAGAAGCGATTGAATCAGGTTGTCCTGATGGCTTCCAATATATGCATCCGCTTAGCGTCAAGAATTTTGGCCAATGGAAATATCATACGCATCCACGGCCTGGTGTATTGATGCATGAGGCCTATAGCGGCGATCAGTTATGGACAGTACGCTGTGGTACTCAACGTATTCTAGATGTATTTACCCTACGTAAATTGTGCGATATTGGTGATGACTATGCCGATGGCCATATTCACTTTACCATTCGTTCAAATGTTGAATACTTAGTTGATGACGAAACCAAAGTTGCACCATTAATTGAAAAGTTAGAAGCCGAAGGCTTTGTGGTCGGCGGTACTCAAAACTCGGTGGCCATGATCGCCCATACGCAAGGTTGGTTGCACTGCGACATTCCTGGCACCGATGCCTCGGGTATTGTTAAATCGATGATGGACGAACTCATTGATGAGTTTCGTCAAACCAACATGCCTAACCGCGTGCACATTACCACTTCATGCTGTCAAATTAACTGCGGCGGTCAAGGTGATATCGCGATCAATGTGCAACATACAAAACCGCCCAAGATTAACCATGACTTGGTTGCCAATGTGTGTGAACGGCCATCAGTTGTAGCGCGATGCCCTGTCGCTGCGATTCGCCCCGCCATGGTGAATGGCAAGAATTCACTCGAAGTTGACGAGAAGAAATGCATTTGTTGCGGCGCTTGCTTTCCACCGTGTCCGCCGATGCAGATTAATGATGCAGAGCACAGTAAATTGGCCATTTGGGTGGGCGGTAATCACTCTAACGCACGAGGCAAGCCGACATTCCATAAATTAGTGGCATCGGGTATTCCTAATAATCCGCCGCGTTGGCCCGAGGCCACTGCAATGGTGAAACGAATTCTCAAGGCCTATAAAGAAGACGCACGCGATTGGGAACGCATGAACGAATGGATTGAACGTATAGGCTGGCCGCGATTCTTTGAAGTAACTAACCTGCCATTTACTAAATACCACATCGATAACTGGCGCGGCTCGCGAGCTAAGTTAAACTCGTCTACGCATATACGGTTTTAATAGTTAGATGAAGTTCGCCATCATGGTCAACGAAGGGCCATATAATCACCAAGCTTCAGATTCAGCTTATCATTTTGCTAAAGCGGCCATTACCGCTGGGCATGAAGTGTTTCGTATTTTCTTTTACCACGATGGGGTAAATAACGGCACGCGCTTAACTACGCCACCACAAGATGACCGCAATATCGTTGCGCGCTGGAGCGCATTGGCTGTAGAGCATGATGTTGATTTGGTGATTTGCGTTGCAGCCGCACAGCGCCGCGGCATAGCGGATGAAGAAGAGGCTAAGCGTAACAGCAAAGATGCCTGTAACATCGCGCCGGGGTTTAGAATATCTGGCTTAGGGCAACTAATCGAAGCCGGTATCCAAGCGGATCGCTTCATTGAGTTTGGAGATTAGCCGGTGTCCCAAGTTAAGAAGATGATGTATATCAATCGTAACGCGCCGTACGGCACCGTCTACGCGCTTGAAGGTTTAGAGGTGGTGTTGGTAGGGGCAGCATTTGAACAAGATGTTTCAATGGCCTTTATTGGCGATGGTGTATTCCAAATTATGTTAGGCCAAGACACTTGTGACTCTGACATGAAAAATTTCTCACCTGCCTATCGCGCCCTTGGAGACTATGATGTGTCTAGGCTCTATGTAGAACAAGAATCGTTACAAGAGCGTGGGCTCAGTGTTGAAGATTTGATGCCCTTAGTATGGGAAGACGAAGACGATGATTACCAAGAAAAGTCGTCTATTCATGTGGTTTCACGCAGTGAGTTATCTGACATTATGTCTGACCAAGACGTGCTGTTTAACTTCTAAGCAATGCGCTAAACACGAAACCTATGCTACATACAGTTAATAAATCGCCGTTCAGTGCTGATAGCTTAAGCTTATGCTTAGAGTATGCAAGAGAGGGTGATGTCGTGCTTTTGCTTGAAGACGGTGTCTACGCGGCGATGAAGGGTAGTAACAGTGAAGCGTTGATGCAGTCTGCTTTAGCAAATAACACGGTTGTTGCCATCGGCCCAGATTTAAAAACTAGGGGCATTGTGGCAGAGAAAATGATACAAGGTATTCAGATAGTTGGTTATGACGGTTTCGTTGATTTGGTGGCAAATAACGATAAAGTACAAAGCTGGCTGTAGACAAAAATAATAGCACTAAACATTATAGGGTATGACAATGGCAATTGAACTAAACGGTAAAACATACGAAACGGATGAAGAGGGTTATCTGGCAGACTTAAGCCAATGGGACGCAGAAGTGGCGGCTCATATGGCCAACGAAGATGATTGCGAGCTAACCGACGCGCATTGGGATGTCATTAATTTTCTGCGTGACTATTACGAAGAATATCAAATCGCTCCAGCGGTGCGTGTGCTGACCAAAGCCGTCGGTAAAAAACTAGGTAAAGACAAAGGCAACAGTAAGTATTTATATTCTTTATTTCCCTATGGCCCAGCGAAGCAAGCGTGTAAGTACGGCGGTTTGCCTAAGCCAACGGGGTGCGTATAAAGCGCTGAATCGGTGAGACCGTGACGTCACTAGAACATGTCAATGTCACGGTTCCAGATATAGATGCTGCTGTAGCGTTTATTCAAATTGTTGCGCCCGATTTTGTTGTTCGACAAGATCAATTTACGAAGGACGGTTATCGGTGGGTACATATAGGTAATAAGCAGTCCTACATTGCCTTGCAAGAACCGCACGTTGGTTCAGATGCGTTAAGCGCTAGAGAAACCTATACAAATTACGGCATTAATCATATCGGATTGGTTGTCGATGATTTGGCGCAAATCGAGCAACAACTCAATAAAGATCACTATAAAAGAGGGATTGAACCACCTAAAGAATCCTTTCGAAAACGTGCGTATTACTTTGACCAAGCCGGGTTTGAATGGGAACTAATTGAATATGCTTCAAACGACCCAGAAAAGAAGTATCGGTATGAATAAGTGCGTATCCAAAACCGCTTATTCTGTTGACGTGTTGAGGTTAACGCGGTGATCGTCACTTCAATTTATGCAGTCGCATTCTACCTAGCAACGATGGTACTTGTGTTTGGCGTTGCCTCCAAATTGCTGCGCTACGCGCGTACCCCACAGCCTTTAGTTATTCCAACAACGCCAGCGCCGATTACAGGTGTTGGGGTCGTTTTTCGCTTGCTCCGAGAGTTTTTCTTATTCGCTAGTCTTTTTAAGGCGAATAAATGGACATGGGTGCTGGGCTTTTTATTTCATTACGGTTTGTTGTTCGCGCTACTACGGCATTTACGTTATTTTACAGAGCCTGTGTGGTCATGGGTCGTGATGATTCAATGGCTAGGGGTATACGCCGGGTTCGCGATGATGCTGGGTTTGGTGGGGTTGCTGCTCAGGCGGATTGTGGTTGATCGGGTGCGCTATATTTCTGCACCTTCCGATTACCTGTCTTTGTTGCTGCTGATGGCGATTGGCGGGTCGGGCTTAGCCATGAAGTTTGTCGCGCATACCGACGTCATTGCGGTAAAAGCCTTTGCCTTAGGCTTGTTACGATTTGATTTACAACGCTTGCCTAATGATCCGCTGATATTAATTCATCTCGCGCTAGTGATTTTGCTGATGTTGGTCTTTCCTATCAGCAAAATGATACATGGTCTCGGCATGTTATTTAGCCCGACTTTAAATATGCCAGATAATCCGCGTGAAAAGCGGCATGTCACCCCATGGGCTGCTTCTAAAGGAGGGCACCATGGCTAAGTTAGACTTTGAAGTGCCGGGCCTGACCCATTACGTACCTATCCCAAAGCTAGAGCCAGACAAAATGGCGCATAGCAGTCCGTTTGTCGCCAAGCCCGAACATCAACAAGCCGTGGGCTATCCCGGCGAGTTGGTCGATGATTGGCATGACCGAGCGATTGATAAAATGGGTGAGTTGCTCGGGCGATATCGGTCGTTGCAGGTGTTTATGGATATCTGCGTTAAGTGCGGAGCCTGTACTGATAAGTGCCACTTTTACTTAGGTTCCTCCGACCCGAAAAACATGCCTGTCGCAAGGCAAGACCTGATGCGTTCTGTATATAGGCGTTATTTCACATTTGCAGGTAAATGGTTCCCGTGGCTGGTGGGCGCGCGAGATTTAACCAAGGACGTGCTGGACGAGTGGCATAGCTATTACCACCAATGTTCAGAGTGTCGACGCTGTTCGGTGTACTGCCCGTATGGTATCGACACCGCAGAAATTACCATGGCAGGCCGCGAGATATTGTCGTCAGTCGGTTACGGGGCGAAATACTCTAACGAAATTATCGGTAAGGTTCATAAAATTGGTAATAACTTGGGCCTGCCTGGCCCGGCGTTGCTCGATACGCTAGAAGGTTTAACCGAAGACTGTGAAGATGAATTTGGCATTAGCGTACAGTTTCCAATGGACAAGGTCGATGCAGAAGTGTTGCTGATTACGCCATCAGCAGACTTCTTCGCAGAACCGCATGTCGATGGCTTAATTGGTTACGGTAAAGTATTGCATGAAGCGGGCGTCAGTTGGACAGTCAGTTCTTATGCGTCGGAAGCGGCCAATTTTGGTCTGTTTATTGGCAGCTACGATAATATGGAACAAGTCGCTAAGCGTGTTCGTCAAGCTTCAAAAGACTTACAAGTTAAGCGCATCGTCGTGGGTGAATGCGGCCATGCATGGCGCGTGGCGTACAGTTTTTGGAATACGCTGGCTGGGCCGTTTGATTATCTTGATTCAAGTTATCCCGTACCGCAGCATATTTGCGAAGTCACCCATAATCTATTAAAGGAAGGGCGCATTAAGCTAGACCCTTCGGGCAATGACGACAAAGTGTTGACCTTTCACGACTCCTGCAATGTCGCGCGCGGTTCGCGCATGGGCGATAAACCGGGTGGGCAGTTCACTATTCCACGTGATTTAATTAAAGCAGCATGTAATGACTTTGTTGATATGTCGCCCAGCACGATTCACGAGCAAACATTTTGCTGTGGGGGCGGAGGCGGCTTACTAACCGATGATTTAATGGAGATTCGCGTTAAAGGCGCGATGCCCAGAATGCAAGCATTGGGCGAAGTGGTCGAGCATGATGGAGTCACTCACGTGGCGGCAATTTGCGCGATCTGTAAAACGCAATTTGCTAAAACCTTGCCTTATTTTGGAATGAGCATGGATATGATTACCAGTGTGCATCAGTTAGTCGGTGATGCCTTGGTGATGGAAGGCGCCGTCTATGAAGACGACAATGAAGAAGACACCGACTGATAATGAGGATTTAACATGGCAGCACCGCCGGTAATAGTAGACAAGCAAACCCATACCTTTCGTCAATATAATGATGACGATCATGTGGTAACCGACTTTGGCAATCAAGTGTTTAACGAAGACAGCTCTTACAAGTGCCCAGTCTATATTCAACGTACGCCACCTTGCCAAGGCAGCTGCCCTTCTGGGCATGAGATTCGTGGTTGGTTACAAATTGTGCGCGGCATAGAAAAACCAGGTGAAGATGCTCAGCGCGACGCCTACGCATTTTATCGCAATACCATCGCTAACCCGTTTCCTTCAATTATGGGGCGGGTATGCCCCGCGCCATGTCAGGATGGTTGCAATCGCAACGAAGTAGATGACTATGTGGGGATCAATGCGGTAGAGCAATATATTGGCGACCAAGCGCTAAGTGCTGGTTTGCAGTTTGAAGACTATCCTGAGTTAGGGGATGAAAAAGTGGCCATCATTGGCGGCGGGCCCGGTGGAATGGGTGCTGCCTTTCAGTTGCGTAAGCGCGGTATTGCCTCAACAATTTATGACATGCAACCTAAGCTAGGTGGCATGATGCGTTACGGTATTCCAAGTTACCGTGTGCCCCGTGATACTTTAGATGGAGAAATTCAACGCATACTGGATATGGGCGGTATTGACGTTCGTACAGGTTGCAAAGTTGGTGTTGATATTACGCTCGATGACATTGAGCAATCACACGGTGCGGTGATTTGGGCGATAGGTTGCCAGAAAGGTCGCCCATTGCCCGCAAAAAATTCAGACGCACCGAATGTGGTGACGGCGGTTGATTATCTGGACGCGTTTAACAAAGGTAAGTTACATACTTTATCGGGCAATGTGGTCTGCGTGGGCGGTGGAGATACTTCTATCGATGTGGTAACGGTTTCTAAGCGTTTAGGGAAGGTCGCGAATCTGTCGACAGAACAGCGCCCAGAATGTGTTACCTCAAAGCAAATTGAACACCAAGATAGCGCCTTAGCGGCGTTACGAGAAAATACTGAGGTAACCTTGACTGCAGTATTTCCTCGGGACGAAATGACCGCCACCGAGCAAGAAGTCATAGAGGCGCTTCAAGAAGGGGTCGTGATCAAAAACGAAGTGATGCCTTTGGAAGTGATATTGGGTAAAGATGGTTACGCAACAGGGTTAAAGGTGGCTAAGTGTTCGCTAGATGATCGCGGTATTCCGCAGGCAATCGAAGGCAGCGAATTTGTGATCGAAGCGGATTTAATTGTTTCAGCCATTGGGCAAACAACAGACCTTGAAGGCATTGAACACTATGCCAATGGACGCGGATTGATGGATGCCGATAAAGTATTCCGGCATCCAGAACACGAAGGCCATTTTGTTGTTGGAGATATCATTCGACCACACTTGTTAACTACTGCAATTGGTCAGGCCTCTAAAGCGGTAGAAGGTGTCGCAGACTACTTAGCCGGTAAAGAGATTGAAAGGCGACCAAAAGTAGATGTGCATCACTTTAACTTGGCGGCTAAGCTGAAAGAAACGGGGCTTTCGCCGACCGATCACGATGGTAGTGAAGTGCGAGGTACCGATGAAATGGAGATTGCCGTTCATAATTTCCATGACCGTTCAGCCAATGAGATTATCGATGCCAAGGGTTTGTTCTTGGGTCACTTTAAAAAATCAGAGGTTATACAGCGTGAACGCACGGGGCCGGATGAGTCAATGGTGCTTGGGCACGATTTACCGTTGCAAAAAGGCTTAGAAGAAGAGCAAGCAGTCGAGGAAGCAGATCGCTGCATGTCATGCGGTATGTGTTTTGAATGCGATAATTGCGTTATTTTCTGTCCGCAAGATGCGGTATACCGAGTGAAGAAAGACAGCTCAACCACTGGTCGTTATGTCGCTACTGACTATACCAAATGTATTGGTTGTCACATTTGTTCTGACGTTTGTCCAACAGGGTATATCGATATGGCAATGGGTCACTAGTAACTTTATGGCTCGTTTTGCATTTGTTCACACACTCGGCATCGTTTCTTTGGTCTTTGCTGTTGCGATGACAGCTTTGATAGTACAAGCCGAATCAACTAGAGTCACGGCTGGGTCTGAAGCGGCGAATTTACCAGCTTGCGTAGAGCCTACACAGATTATGCGACGTCAACATGCCCATTTCCTTATTCACAAACGAGATAAGACAGTGTACCAAGGCATTCGTACTAAACGCCATAGTTTGGTGGAATGTATAGCTTGTCACGTGAGTAAAGATGAGCAGGGGGGCTTTACTCCCATTAATGCGCAAGGGCAGTTTTGCCAAGGTTGTCATCAAGAAGTTGCGCAAAAGATAGACTGCTTTGAGTGCCATCGTACTACACCAGACCTTCGTTAGCGGCGCTCGGTAATGCCTAAGCAAAGTACACAACTCAGCGAAACGCAAACACGGCGAAGCCTGATTAAGGTCGCAGCGCTCGGTGGTGCTGCGATAGCGGTTTCTCCAAGCTATAAGCTATTCCAAACCGCTAAGGCAAAAGCCGACGATGAAGCGATTACAAACGAAGTCCGCTGGGGGTTGTTAGTTGATATTACGCAATGCAATAAAGATGGCGTGGGTAGTTGCGATGACTGCGTAAGCGCCTGTGAAATAGAAAACGGTTGGGGCCAAGGCTCTACTGATGAAGCACAATCGAACGCTGAGCAAGTGGCTCAGTGGATGCGAAAATTAGATGTGCGTAATCCACTCGACGATAAAACATTTAGCATGCCGTTGATGTGCCAACATTGCGCAAACCCGCCGTGTGTTGATGTTTGTCCAACGGGTGCTTCGTTTAAACGAGATGATGGCATCGTATTGGTTGATCGCCATATTTGTATTGGTTGTCGGTATTGTATGATGGCGTGCCCGTACTCAGCGCGTTCGTTCGTGCATGAGTCTTTGCATGACCAGCGCGCGCATCAGCCGCGAGGTCAGGGTTGCGTTGAATCCTGCACTTTATGCGTGCATCGCGTTGACAAAGGCCAAGACCCCGCGTGTGTAGAAGCCTGCCCGCATGGGGCAATGACCTTTGGCGACTTGAACGATGTAAATAGTGCAATTAGCTTAAAGCTCGCCAAAGTCACTACTCGTGAGTTACGCCAAAACCTTAATCTAAACGCGGGCGTCCGCTACGCAGGGCTGCCCACGTCGTGATGGATAAGCAGCCGCACACGGTGTTTCAAGTGCTAGACGGTGCTAGGCCATTGTTCTGGTGGATGCTATGCGGGTACGTCTTGTTGGTGTTAGGCGGTTTGGCCGCAGGCTATTATATGGAGCACAATGGGCATCATGTCACAGGTATGAATAATCACGTGGTGTGGGGCTTGCCGCATGTGTTCGCGGTGTTCTTAATCGTGGCTGCTTCGGGCGCCTTAAATGTTGCATCGCTTAGTTCGGTTTTCAATCAATCGGAATACAAGCCTTTGGCGCGTTTATCCGCTGTGCTGGCGATCGCTTTGTTAATTGGTGGCTTAGGTATTGTTTTGTTAGATCTAGGCAGGCCCGACAGGCTTATCATTGCCATGACCCATTACAATTTTAAATCCGTGTTTGCGTGGAATATATGGCTATATACGGGCTTTATTGTCGTCGCAGGCCTTTACTTAATGACGATGCTTACCCCAAGTTGGGGTGAATTGATTAAGCGTGCTGGCACCTTTACGTTTGTGTGGCGATTAGTTCTTACCAGCGGAACGGGCCTGATTTTTGGTTTGTTGCTCGCGCGCGATGCGTATATTGCGCTGTTAATGGTTCCCATGTTTATCGCGGCCAGCTTGGCGTTGGGGACGGCGGTTTATATACTGGCTTTAAGCACATTATATTACGCATCAGGGCGTATGTTAGATAATGCAATACTGACTCGGTTATCGCAGCTCAACGCAAAGTTGGTTATGGTGGTACTGGCGATTACGTTGCTGCATCATGTTGCCAATTTATTTATTGCAGATAACCAAATGGTTGCCAAAACTATTTTGTTTTCTGGCGTTGGCTATACATGGGTATTTTGGCTAGGGCAGGTTGGTTTAGGTGCATTAGTGCCGGTTTGGTTATATAAACGCCAGCCATTAGGTGCGCGCAACAGCGCTTTTCTTGCATCCAAATTGGTCGCCTTAGGTGGTTTTTCGATGATGATAGTGCTTATCTTGGTGCCGCAAGTATTGCCCCTCAACGTGTTGCCGGGGTATGAAGTGTCTAGTTCATTTAACGACGGCGTAATGACGCACTATTGGCCTAAGTGGCCAGAGTGGCTGTTGGGTGTTGGAGGCTTAGGTTTCGCGATGGCGGCGACAATGGTCGCGGCGTGTGTATTACCGCTGTTACCTCGAAAGCAAAAGGCTAATCGATGAATGGGTTTTATCTCTCTGCAACTAAAAAGTCTTCTGGTAAAACACTGATAGGCCTCGGTATTGCTGCGGCGCTCAAGCAGCAAGGAAAATGTGTTCAAACCTTTAAAAAGGGCCCCGATTATATCGACCCGCTATGGCATGCAGCAGCCAGTGAAAGGCCTTGCTATAACTTAGACTTTCGTACCCAAAACCACGAAGAAATAACGCAGCTATACGCTGATAAAAGTGCAGGGTGTGACCTTGCGATGTTGGAAGGCAATAAAGGTTTATACGATGGAGTAAGTGTGGATGGAACTGATAGCAATGCAGCGATGGCTGCATTATTAGGCCTACCTGTGGTGTTAGTCATTAACTGTGTCGGTATTACACGAGGCGTAGCGCCATTGGTATTAGGTTATCAATCATTTGGGCCAGAGTTGCAGTTTGCAGGGGTAATATTGAACCAAGTGGCGAGCAGCCGACATGAAGCTAAATTAATCACTGCCATTGCGTCATACGCCGATATGGCGGTGTTAGGCGCAGTGCCAAGATCAAAACGACTATGGGTTGAAGAGCGTCACATGGGTTTAATTCCCAGTAATGAGCACGGTGAGGCTGAGGCAATCATTCGGTCTGCCGCGCAGATTGTGACAGCATCAGTTGATCTCGCGAAGTTATCGAATAGCTCACCAAGCAAAGCCATTCAGTTTGAGCCCGTAAAGTCGTCTTTGTCCAAACAAGTCAAATCCTCGATCAAGATTGGTATTGCGCGAGATGCAGCTTTTGGCTTTTACTATCCTGATGACATCGAAGCCTTAGAAGCCGAGGGAGCGCAGTGCGTGTACTTCAACACACTAAGAGATCAAGAATTGCCTGAAGTCGATGCGTTATTTATCGGCGGAGGTTTTCCTGAGACCCATTTACAGGCCTTAGCTGACAATAAATCCATGCTAGCGTCGATTAAACAGTTTATAGAGCAAGGCGGAGTAACCTATGCAGAGTGCGGCGGTTTGATGTATCTAAGCCGTTCAATTGAATACCAAAGTCAACAGCACTCAATGGTCGGTGCGATTGCTGCTGATACTAAAATGCAATCAACGCCACAAGGTCGTGGATATGCGAAACTCTCGCCAAACCACAATCACCCGTGGGGCTTAACTGTTGATCAAGATATTGACTGCCACGAATTTCATTATTCAAAGTTAGTCAATGTTGATCAGAAGCTGCAATACGCTTATTCTGTGAAAAGAGGTCAAGGTATAGATGGTGAGCAAGACGGTATTATCTACAAAAACCTGCTCGCAAACTATTGCCATCAACGATCAACCGACAAGCATTCTTGGATACCCGCATTCATCGAAAAAATAACAACGATCAAGCTAAACAATGAAAATCACAGAAGCTGCCGCTAAACAAATTCTAATCTCAGCGAAAGAATCCGATGCCTTGAGCATGGGCTTAAGAATTGCCGCGAAAAGAATGGCCGATGGCGGCATCGATTACGCGATGGGCTTTGACGAGCCGAAGGAATCAGATAGCACTTACAACAAGCACGGAGTGCAATTACTAATCGCGCCCACATCAGCTGATTTGTTAGGGCAAGCGATATTGGACTATGTGGTGCTGGATAACCAAGCAAGGGAGTTTGTGTTTTTGAATCCGCTGGACCCTAACTTTGTTCCACCTAGCGGCGCTGATTAAGGGCGAGTTAGAGATAGCTTACTAGCCTGTGAAATCAGCGAATTTATATCAAGTAAGAACAAGGTACAAAGTAGATAACCGGCTACGACAAAGGGTTATTAAGACGCACAGAGATTTGCCTCTCAAATATTGATAGGGCCAAACACTAACTCAATAAATCACAATGGCTTGCCCAGCCTTCTAGGTCTCGTAACCTGTTTAACCAGTTGGTAACATTGGTTGGCACTTCTAGCTTTGCTTCTTCGGCAACCATCAAATATCCGCTTAAGGAAAAATCCGCTACAGTTAGATCGTCGCCGATAATAAATTGGCGGCCGTCCGATAAGGTGTTGTCTAAGGTCGTTACATCTTGATCATAACGCGATTGTAGCCATTGCTCTGCTCCCGCATTTAGAAAGGGGTCAAACTTCTTGTTGGCTCGTAGTTGAGGTAAGCACATACCAATTTTATTGGGTTCCCAAACTAGCCATTCCATGATGGTTTGCCAATCTTGATCATTTTCACCCGCGTACACTCCGTATTTAGTGGCGATATGGGCAAGGATCGCGTTTGATTGGATGAGTGTTTCTCCTTCATCGATTAGCAGAGGAACTTCGCCAAATTTTGAGTTAGCAATAAACTCAGCACTACGCTCAGCTAGTGGTTTAAAAATATCGACGTGCTCATAATCATGCTCCATTCCAGAGCAAGATAAGCAAAATTTTACTTTAAATGCATGCCCAGACTCCGGGTGGCCAAATAATTTCATCGTCTTTGATTATTAGTTAGGCAGGTGACAAACCGCTTCTACGTTATTGCCGTCTGGGTCAAGTAGAAAGGCGCCATAATAATGTTGGTGATAAGTCGGCCGTTCACCTGGCGCTCCGTGGTCAGTTGCGCCAATAGCTATGCCAGCATGATGAAATGCTTTGACTGCTCCACGATTTTTAGCAACGAAGGCGACGTGCCTAGGTGTGTGTTGTTCATTGGTTTCAATCACCCAAAACACTGTTTGAGATTCTCCAAATGCGCAAATGCGCCTTCCCGGCAATTCTTTATCTTCCTCAAATGACATTTCCATTTGTAGCGTATAGCCTAAAGGCGCGAACACCTTTTCATAAAAGGCCTTAGTGGCGTTGAAGTCAGTTGCGTAAGTGCTTAAATGATCGATCATACGCTTAGTATATAAGCATCGTTATCGTGAAAGGAACTCTTATTTGGTATTGCCTTTGTATAGAGGGTGGCCGGTTTTTGGGGCAGCAAATCGAATTTATGACTACCAAAGTGGGCAAGTTTTCACAATAATAGAGCACCTCTGAATCGTTGGTTGGCTATGACTTTTTTCCTTTATGTACTGACCGTGTTGATTTGGGGCACGACATGGATTGCGATTAAGTTTCAGATCGGCGATGTTGACTTAGTTGTCTCGGTTTTGTATCGGTTCGCTCTAGCGGGGGTGTTGATGCTAGTCATATTGCTAGTACTGCGCAAAATACAGGCGACCACTATAAAAGACCACGGCTGGTTCGCAATGCAAGGCGCGTGTCTGTTCTGCTTTAACTTCATCGCCTTTTATTACGCTTCACAGTATATGCCTAGTGGCTTAGTGTCGATCATCTTTTCAACCGCTATCTTCTTTAATGCGATTAATAATCGATTATTTTGGGGGGTGATGTCGGCGCGTTCAGTGTATATCGCTGGGGTGTTTGGTGTAGTCGGGCTGGTGTTGCTGTTTTGGCCAGAAATTCAAGGTACACAATCTTCAAGCCAATTGTTGTTAGGGGTCGGGTTAGGCATGCTAGGAACGTGCTCATTTTCGTTTGGCAATATGATCTCGGTTCGTAACAAGAATAAGCGAATTAATACCCTAACCAGCAATGCTTATGGAATGAACTACGGCGCGTTGATATTATTAATGATTGTGTTGTTTTCAGATGCCTCGTTTAGTTGGGATGCGCGCCCACTCTATGTTTATAGCTTGCTGTATTTAGCCATACCGGGTTCCATTATCGCTTTTACCAGTTACCTATCTTTGGTAGGTAGAGTGGGGCCTAACCAAGCGGCGTACGCGACGGTTATGTTTCCTGTGATAGCGTTGGCTATATCATGGCTTTACGAGGGTTATACTTTTAGTCTTGTTAGCGCCTTAGGTTTAGTTAGCGTATTAATTGGCAATGCTGTCGCCGCTAATATAGCCCCTTTTAAAAGCGCTCGAGACCAATGACAATTCTTTACAAAGGCATGGACGTCGAAGCGCTAGAGGCGCAATATAATTTGGTTGCGCGCAGAGGACCTAGTTTTGTTGATGTGGTCAATCGCTGGAAATCCAGAAGTGAAGCTCATCGAGCGTTGCCCGGCGTACAAGTTGATTTATCATACGGTGACGGGGTGCGCGAAAAGCTAGATTTCTTTTATGGAGGTGATCTCAATGGCCCGTTAGTGCTCTATATTCATGGCGGCTACTGGCAGCGTGGTGATAAAAATATGTACAGTTTTGTCTCAGAAGCCTTTATTAAGCATGGCGTATCGGTTGCAGTGATTAATTACAGCCTGACGCCAACCGTACGAATGAGGCAAATTCCAGCGCAAATTCGTAAAGCAATTGCTTGGGTTTGGCACCACGCTGACGAGCTTGGTTTTGCACGAGAAAAGTTATTTGTGATGGGTCATTCTGCAGGCGGCCATTTAACTGCGATGATGATGGCGACCGATTGGCATGATTATGATAGTCAGCTGCCTGCTGATTTAATACGTGGCGGGGTTCCTATTTCAGGGGTATTTGAATTAGAGCCATTAATACATACTTCACTCAATGAGGGGCCACAAATGAGCATGGCTGAAGCCCGTGAAGAAAGCCCTTGTTTTATTGCACCTGTTACCAATGCACCGCAACTGGTGGTTGTCGGCGGCGGTGAGACTGAAGAGTTTTTGCGTCAATCAGATGAATACGTGCAGCAATACCAGACGGCCACCAGACTAATGGAGCGATATGACGTACCGGACGCAGACCATTTTGATGAACTCGACCGCCTTGCTGAGGACGACAGTGTGTTTTTCCAAAAATGTATGCAGTTGATTGGGTCGAATAGTTAAGTGACAACCGCAACCGCTACAGAGCTAGCGGCGCGCATCGTTCAGTGGCGACTATTTAGTACTTTCCCGCAGCCAAGTCATTAACCTTTTGCCACAAGTCAGTCGTGATTTCCAAGTCGTCTTTGATGTCAACTGGGCCAGGTAGACGTGCATTTTCTTGCTCATTAATTGCAGCAGTCAAAGCCTCTAATTGGTCATAGAACCCGGATGCTGAAAAGGTAGTCGGATCTAGCAAAAAGTAAAATTGACCTAAATTATGCGGAGGCCCATCGATCGCTTTAAGCGGGGATGCCGTTAAACTGCTCAAAGACCCCGTCACCGCCGCGGCTAAAAGTTCGACCATGAGACTGTAACTATACCCCTTGTAGCCACCCGATGAGGCCAAAGAGCCTCTAAGTGCGGCATGTGGGTCGTCGGTTGCTTTGCCATTTTCATCAACAGCCCAATCCATCGGAATTTTCTCGCCAGCCTCTGCGGCAACACGAATTCTCCCAATGATGACTACAGTTGTCGATTGGTCAAACTGGAACGCGACACCGCCATCACGCGCAGGAACTGACATAGCAATTGGGTTTGTGCCCAGCACCGCTTTGTTGCCCCCCGGAGGCGCAACGCAGGCCGGCGCATTGGTCATGCCGATACCAATAAGGCCTTGTTTTGCAATCTGATCAGTAAAGTAGCCCATTGCCGTAGGCGTATGCGCATGAGCGACGGCCATGGCACATGTACCATTTTCTTTAGCGATTTTCGCTGCTGCCGCTAAGCCTGTTTTAAATGCGGGTTGGGCAAACCCCATCTTCGCGTCCACATGAATGGAAGCAGCCTTGGGTGTGGTCACTTCTGGTGCAGCGGTGCCATTGACTCGACCATTGCGTAAGTGAGTGCAATAGCTTTCTAGATAATACAGGCCACAGATTGGGTTATTTCTGGCCTCGGCGTAGCGAACAGCCTTTGCCATTTCCTCGGCAATCCATTTTTCAGCGCCTGCGGTTTCTAGGCACTCAATGGTTTTCGCTTCTACTTCATCTAAGCTGACTGTGATTTTCTGCATGTGCTCGGCCCTAAATACTGGTTAAATGGTTTACGAATAAGTGTGTTGATTATTGCGGCGCAATTTTATGCTATGCGTCACTAGGCATTATCGCAAAATAATAAACATTCCTTAAGTAAAATTAAAAGTTTTTAGGGTACGAACGAATGGACAAACAAGCGCATTTAATTAGCTACGAATTAGTGCTTTAACTACTGCAGGCGTTTAATTAGGCGATCGTATTAGCATAACTGAGGTAGGCAGGGAATGAGTAAATTGTCCTACGCTAAGGTAGATATTTACCAATGGCGTTTACCTCTTGCCATTTGTTTGAGTTAAACAATGGGCTTCTGCAACGAAGATAGATAGTATTTGTATAGAATAAGAAATCTGTTGATTATGTTCCTTTTGGCCACGACTCTTGTGTACACAGATTGTGTGAAAATTCGGAATTAAAATAGATGGTGAAAATTGATGTCTAATCCTACATTTAATAGCCTTCTATAGTGGGTTATGAAGGATGATTTACCGTCATATGCTAAATTGAAAGTCAGCACTGTTCCAATGGCGAGATAAAAGTTGGAGTTTTCACACAATCTGTGCTCATTTGAGACAGTCACCTTATGTTATTTTGATAAAATATGGAAGTGCATAGAATCTAAATATGTCAACAATAGTTAGGAAGGGATGAATATTAGAGAAGCAGTAACAAGCGATTTCAATTCAATCTGGCCAATCTTTCATGAAATCGTGAAAGCTGGTGAAACATATGCTTATCCAATAGATAATTAAAAAAGAGGAGGCTTTAAAAGTATGGTTAGATGAGCCACGGAAAACTTATGTTTTCGAGGGAAACAAAAATATTTTGGGAACTTACATTATTAGAACAAATCAGGCGGGCCCGGGGAGCCATGTATGCAATTGTGGTTATATGGTTTCTTCCGCCGCGAGAGGTCGTGGGCTTGCAACAGCTATGTGTGAACACTCTCAGGAAATTGCTAAGGAGCTCGGGTATAAAGCCATGCAATTTAATTTCGTTGCATCAAGCAATGAGGAGGCAGCAAGGCTTTGGAACAAGCTTAGCTTTGAAACTATTGGTCGTTTACCTAAAGCGTTTAATCACCCTAGGCTAGGTTATGTAGATGCTTTAATCATGTATAAATGGTTCTAAAATACAACGAAGAATTACGCTCCAGTCACAATCTAACCAAGATGGAGCCTTTTGGTTTTGCTTCACTGGCCACGGGTCGTGGAATTAGGGTTCTACGAATTCTCTAGCAACAAAAGTTATGGACATTTTTATTTTTAGCGTGGTGATTGTAGCTGCTGCTTTACACGCGATTTGGAATGCCCTAATCAAAGGGGGAACGGATAAGCACCTTGGTATGGTCGCTGTGACGTTAGGTCGTGTTCCAATAGCATTGATGATATTGCCTTTCATTCCTTTACCTAACTATGAATGCATACCGTATATATTCTTTGGAATCATACTCCATGTCGGGTACCAGCTATTTTTGTTGGCTTCATATCGTTTTGGAGACCTAACTCAGGTTTATCCAATCGCCCGTGGTGTCGCACCGATTCTCGTCGCTGCTGTTTTCTTTATATTTTTCGATGTCGAATTAACGAGCCTCGAATTGTTTGCCGTAATAACTATTGGAATAGGTATTATGAGCTTAAGCTTGGTTAGACAAGAAGATGGTGTAAGAAATACCAAAGCGGCGCTTTTAGCTCTTATCACAGGTTGCTTTATAGCTAGTTACTCTCTAAACGATGGCTTAGGGGCTAGAGCAGCAGGTACTGCATTAGGCTATTATGTTTGGCTAACTTTAGGTAATGCGATCATATTTACATTAATTATTTACCTAAAAAAGCCAAATACAATTATTAAAATACCATCACAGGCAAAGCAGTTATTTTTGTTTGGTGGGAGTGCTTCATTTGTCGCATATGCTTTAGTGATTTGGTCTTTTACTCAAGCACCAATTCCCATAGTAACCGCATTGCGTGAAACCAGTATTATATTTGCAATATTAATTGGTGTCTTTTTCCTGAATGAGAAACTGAGTTTAGCTAAGGTATGTTCAATATTTGTTACATTTTTGGGTGCAGTATTTCTGAAGTTTTCACGATAGATCGCATTTTAAATGGATAGAGTTAAGTATGGTTGAAATGGCCGTTTTGGCCAACTAAGCGGTCATTGAGCTTGACTTTGACAACCGTCAAAAACATACTTGAAGTAGCTATTAAATCGACAGAAAATTCGTGCCTATTCACTACTAAAATGTCTATATTTTCAGCTAACTATGCGCGTGGTGGTTACTAAGAGAAACATCATGACTGACGAAGAATCTAACGTTATTACTGGTGGTTGTTTTTGTGGTGCAGTACGCTATGAAGTAAAGGGTCAGCTCAGAGGAGTAATTAATTGTCACTGTAGTCAATGCACAAAGTTTAATGGCAACTTTGGGGCACATTCAAAAGCCCTCAAGTCGAGTGTCAACATTATTAAAAGCGCAGGACTTAGGTGGTATAAAGTATCAGATGTAGCACGAAGGGGGTTTTGTCAAGAGTGTGGATCAGGGTTGTTTTGGGATAACATTGAACAAAATGCGTTTGGCATTATTTCAGGCACTATAGATTATCCGACCAGTCTAGAAACGATAGGGCATATCTTTGTTAAAGATAAATCTGATTTTTACGAAATTACAGATGATATTCAGCAATTTGAAGGCTCTTCGGATGGAAAACTTGAAGGGGATTATTTGTAGCATTAATGCGTGTTACACTGGTTAAAAAGGGCAACTAAGCGCCCGTTGAGCTTGGTTTTGGCAACTGTCAAAAACATACTCAAAACAGTCATTCAAAATGACTTCAATCTATCATCTTTTTACGGTTATTAGTGATCTACTCAGCAAGCCACTAGCTCATGTTCAACTCTGATAGTGATTACAACAAAGTTTTATATCGATATTACTCGCTGAATTCTAAAAAGCTTAGGAACAGAGTGGCCGATATCCTATTAAAGGATGAAATATTCCTATCTGCTCCCACGACTTTTAATGATCCTTTTGATCGGCCCGTAATTAATTTCTCTGGCAGTGACGAAAAGTGGAATGCTATGTTAAATCAGCAGCTCAGTTTAGCTAGAACGAAGAAAGGGAAACCCATTCCACCAGCAAAAAAAATACAATTAAAAGCCCAAGCCAAAAGAAAAAACAAATCAAAGGTTTTTGCTGAGCACTTTAACAGTCAAGCTCAAAATAGTTTTTGTGTCCTTTGTTTGTCATCCAAGCCTGATAACCTATTGATGTGGTCGCATTATGCTGATTCTCATAAAGGAATTTGCGTTGGTTTTGGTTTAGATGAATTGCAATCTAATTTTGAACTTATATTCAGAATAAACTACTTGAAGGAGTTTCCAAAAGTTAGTCTACTGGACATTGATGATCCGTTGAAATTTCTATCAGCTTTTAGTACGAAACACCCTGACTGGTCATATGAAGAAGAAATTAGAGTTGCAAACTTGCACACACCTAGGTTAGTACAAATTCCCGCAAACACGATTAAGTCAATTCATCTTGGTTGTGAAATCACTGCCAAGGAAAAGGACTTCATCTTAGATCTGTCGACTTCTCGGGAGTTGAACGTTGAAGTATTCCAAGCTGAAAAGGACATTCACAATTTGAAGCTCCATTTCAAGAATATCAACTAGAAAATATATGTCTGCTTTGGGCAAGAAGTTACATGTTTACACATGTTAGATAATTGGAAAATTCGTTAAAAATTCACATAGCTATCGCTTCCACAGTTAAGGTAAGCTAAATTGCCCACTTTCGGAATATGAACTTTTGTTTATTACATCGAGAAAAGAAGGCATTGTATTAGAGGTGACCCAATGCTCTGTTGAAAGCAGGTCAGAAGCAGAATTTGTAAAGTATCTAATTATGAAATGATTGCTTAAGCCAAACAAGTGACTGATTGGAGCGTCATAACTAGTTTTGGCATATAAGGAAAGACATATGAAATTAATATACTTCAATGCAGAAATAGAGAAATTGCTCACCACAGCAAAATTACCATCGAGTGATTTAGTTGGAGCCGATAAAGTAGTTCTATTTGGTCATGAGCAGAAAGGTAAAGTCGTAGGTTTGGTCGGTATAGAGAAATATGATCAATGTGCACTTCTTAGATCACTTGTGATTGAACCATCCGAGCGTGGTGCAGGCTTAGGAGGCAAACTTGTCTCATATGCAGAACGACAGGCTGCTGCTTCTGGCGTTAAAACTATTTATTTGTTGACTACGACGGCAGACAAGTTTTTTCAGCGGCTCGGTTATAGCTCTATGAGCCGAGCAGAAGCACCAAATATAATTACATCGACTAGTCAGTTTTCGAGCCTTTGTCCGGACTCAGCGTCTTTTATGGCCAAACAACTCAATAGCTAGAAGAGTTTTTTGTTAACCAAAGTTACAACTAAACTCAGTGATATTGAATGGCTCTTGTGAGTTCAGCCATTCACATAATTCTTACCGTAGGGTGATGTGCTAATTTCCTATCTACCTCTAATCCATTAAAACGATTAGAACTTTAGCGCTGCCGCTAGTTCGTTCTGATAGGCAAACAGGCTTGGTGTGCCGCCAGTGTGAATGACGACGATGTTTTTATACTCGTCTAAAGCACCTGCTCTTAACAGCGTGTCTAAACAAGCGACAGTTTTCCCAGAATAAACAGGGTCTAGCAGGATGCCTTCTTGGCTTGCAACTGCGTTGATCGTATCGAACACGTTTTGCGAGGCTTTACCATACCCTGGGGCTAGCGCCTCATCGGATAACCATACGTCCTCTTCGTTTACGACTTGACCACAGGCAAGCATATTCTCGACTTTGCGACAGGTAGATAAGACACGTTGAGTTTGTGGTGCCGCATCTCGTCGTACGCACGCGCCGAGCACGGGGATGTCTAGTTCTAATAGTCTCAGCCCTGTTAACAAACCAGCGTGGGTTAATGCGCTGCCGGAGCCGACGACAATCAAGTCTGCGGTAAGATTGAGGTCGACTAATTGCTGTGCCAGCTCTTGCGCGGCATCGACGTAACCTAATGAGCCTCGTGGCGTTTCTACAGGGGCTAGGGGCACGATGTACGGTTTTTTCCCTTGTAGTTTTAGTGTTTCTGCAATGTGCGCAAGTTGCTTATCGGCACCAAATTCATCTTCACCTTGTTCGTAATGATGGATCGTCGCCCCAAATAATTTATCTAATAAGACATTTCCTGAATTTAAATAGGTCTCGCTTGGGTCTTGTACCCGCGCTTCAAGTTGGATGTGACATTCAAACCCAAGTTTCGCAGCGGCGGCAGCGAGCTGGCGCATATAGTTAGACTGTACGGCGCCGGTACTTAAAATGACGTCACATTGTTGCTCAAGCGCATGACCCAGATAAAATTCTAATTGTCGGGCTTTGTTGCCGCCCATGGCTAAACCCGTGCAATCATCTCGTTTTAAGTAAATAGAGTGACCGGGGTAATTTGTAGAATATTTGCTTAAGAAATCTAATGGGGTTGGTAGATGTGCCAAGCTCGCCCTTGGCCAAGGTTTAAGAGCGTGTTCGACTTTGTGAAAGGCTAAGGATGTCGATAACATAGGGGTTTGAGACTTTGATAGTAATCAACGGATATTCTACCCAGTATCGATGAAGTTTGTGTCCTTTGTCTCTAGGCAGGCATTTAACTTTGGGTTGCTCTAGTTAACTTAGCTAGCAGCTTGTTTGCGGCTTCGATCGAGAAACTGTTGGTGGGATTCATCAGTACCATCATGGAAAGAACCCGTCCATTTGTCCCACGGGACTTCCAAGCCGCCATAGTTACATCGAAAATAGCGATGGTGCAGTTGATGATGAAATGTTCCAAGTGGAAGTATTAATTTCCCGTTGTAAGTAATGCCTTGGAATCCGCAATGGGTGGTTGCCGCTGAAAGTGTAAAGTATTGTAAATGGAATAAAATCAGTAGTGGGTTGGAGGGTACGATGAAATGGATAAGTACTGTACTCAAGTAGATGACGTGCTCGACGGGGTGCATCGAAAGCCCAGACCAAGGCCCAACATTAGTGTTGCGGTGATGTAACGCATGTACGCGGTTGTATAGCGGCATCCAGTGGATGGCTCGGTGTATGACAAAGAAGTGGATTGTTTCCCACAGTGGAACGAGGAATATCAGTAACGCAAGCCATGCCCAGTGTTCGGCAATGTTAAGTGCTGGTGCATATCCGTTTGCTAACGACCACAACATGAGGACTTCGTAGGCGGTCCAGATTGTCACGCCACTGGCTAATGACCAGAACATGTTATCGAATACCTGAGACTTAAAGGTAAAGTATTTGTTTTGGGTAATGAACGGGCGGTTATCGAATTGTCGTTCAGCGCCTTGGCGCTTGAATACGTAAAAGTATAAATGTAACCCTCCAGCGACTAGAAGCATCAAAGCCAAGTTGCGCAAATAGATTAACGCAATCCAATCTAATGACAGCTCGCGGCAGCGTGCGAGCGTAGGGTGTAAGTAGGTGACTGACAAAATAGAAATCAGTAGGATGATTAAACGCTCTGAAAGCGGAAACCAACTACGTATGACCCACTTTACAATAGCCACGATATCAATGGGCCAATTGAAATAAGGCGACGCGCTCAATGGCAGTGACGGTGTGAAATGCCAAGTCTTGCGGCGGCGTTTTGTTGAAGTGTTTGATTGCATTGTATTGCTTTAGAGGGTTTGATCTATAAATCAAAAATATTAGCTTATGCTTTTGATAGTGAAGGCTCTAACGTATCCAATTATGAATTAAATCTATGCTATTCCAGCGAAAGAGCTTAGACAACCGAAATAAATTGCGCTATAAGTTAAATTTTTTAATTTATAGTGAGAGCGTTTTGTTTCAACAGTTACCTTCTCTAAAGGCCTTGCATGCGTTTGAAGCAGCGTCGCGGTTATGCAGTTTCAATGCGGCGGCGCTAGAGCTTTGTGTGTCACAAGGTGCCATTAGCTACCAGATAAAGCGTTTGGAGACTTCACTCGGTGTACAGCTGTTTCATCGGCGAGTGCGCCAAGTGGAGTTAACGCAAAAAGGCGAGCGCTTATATCGTTTAGTGCACCGGCATTTTGTCGAATTGAGCGGCGAAATTAGTGAGATAGCACCAACAAATAATGCGACGACCTTAACCATGTCAGTGAGTACCTATTTTGTCACTCGTTGGTTATCTTCGAGATTAGGTCGGTTCTTGAATAGCCATTCTAATTTGGCTGTTAATTTACAGCACTCCGTCAATGACCCGGATTTTGTATTCGAACATTGCGACTTGGCAATTCGATGGGGTGATGGCAATTGGCCGAATACTCAATCTGAAGCTTTAATGCATATGCCAATGATGGCTCTGTGCGCGCCTTCATTAATGCCGAGTGAGTCAAATACTTGTTTAGTCGCCGACTTGCTAAATTATCCATTTTTGTGTGACCAACCTGGTATGAATCTTTGGTCTGAGTGGTTGCGCGAAGCGAAGATACAATGTGGTGAGCCGGTCTTTAGCTCCGTGATTAAGGATCCAAATGTTCGTGTGCAATCGGCCATTGATGCTCAGGGAATGGTGCTGGGCAATCCCTTACTTAAACCTGAAATTGATTCGGGGCAGCTGTGTGAGCCTAGCCAAATTCGACTTGAAGGGTATGGTTACTACATGGTGTTCGGACCGAAAATCAGGCCTAATCAGTCATTGGAAAAGATGGTTGATTGGCTGCGTGCAGAAGGAAAAGCGTGGCAAACTGCTTATGCAAATTCTGTGTTTTGAGTGGCAGTTAGATAACACCAATGAGTTAAGATCAAACCTATTGTGGTTGAACTTAGATGTTGTTCGACTAAACTAGATTAGATCAACATTTCTACGTGTCAAAGATAATTAGCTTAAGGTTTCAAAAGTGAAAACGCTCAATATTATTGGCTGCGGCAAAGTCGGTACCACGCTCGCAGCGCTGTGGCATCAAAGTAGCACTTTTGCTATTGGTGACATACTAAACCGCAGTGCAAAGAGTGCGTTAACCGCTGTGCAAACGATTGATGCAGGGCGCGCGATAACTGGCATAGAGCAAATGCACGCTGCGGATGTATTTTTGATTGGAACGCCGGATGACGCACTGCTTGAAGGGTTTGAGTTACTTTGCGATAGTGGTTTGCTGGGTGCTGGCAATGTGGTGTTCCATTGCAGCGGCCCCTATTCATCTGCGGTTTTTGCAAAGGCGCTGGACGTGGGGGCGCATGTCGCAAGTGTACATCCGATTAAAAGTTTTCCTCAGGTTGATTTTAGCCCAGATTCACTCACCGGCGTTTACTGCGGCGCAGAAGGAAGTTTGCAAGCTCTCAGTATTTTAAATCCGGCCTTTGCTGCGCTACGGGCAAAATGGTTGCCTATCGATTCCAATTCTAAAATGATCTACCACGCGGCTGCTGTGATGGCATCCAATAACTTGACTGCGTTAATAGAATTGAGTTTGCAAGCTTATGAAAAAGCGGGCATAAATCGTCAACAGGCGGCGCAGTTAATGAAACCGATTGTAACCAATGCGCTTGATAACTCACTGACTCTTGGCCCTGAGGTGGCTTTAACGGGTCCAATCGCAAGGGGAGATCATCAGCTAGTTGAAACCCAGTTGGCTGAATTGGACGCATGGAACGCTCAGTTTGCTGAAGCCTACCGAAGTTTAGGGAAGGTAGCCCTGTCTCTGTCACGCAAGCGAGGTATTGGCTCAACGGCTTCGTTAGACAGATTAAAAAAACATTTAAGTTGAAAATATTGTAAATAACTGACAACGGTCACTTAATGCAAATCTGCGTTTGCAAATAGCCCCTCTGCTTGTCAATGTGAAGCCGCAATCGACCCTAGTTTTACATTAAACTACGGTACTTTATCTAACCTAATTTTTTACTGTAGGCTAATCGCCAAATTTAAATGAGCCAGAATAAGCAACAAACAGCGATCATCATCGGTGGTGGTCCAGCTGGACTAACGGTGGCAATGGAATTGCTACGACATACCGATATTAAGCCTATTGTGTTCGAAGCCAGTGAGTATGTTGGTGGAATTTCAAAGACCGTTGAACATAACGGAAACCGCATTGATATCGGAGGGCACCGTTTCTTTTCTAAATCGGATACGGTGATGCGCTGGTGGACGAAAATAATGCCACTCGAACGCCCCGATGACGAACAGTTTGGTTATTTGGCTGCTGATGAAACCGAAGGTAATCTTGGTCCTGATGATGTTTTGTTGATTCGCAATCGTCGCTCTAGAATTTACTTCACCAGAAAGCTATTTGAGTATCCCATTAGTTTGTCTGTGCAGACTATTCGGGGCTTGGGTTTGTTGACTACAGCGCATATTGGCCTGAGTTATATGAAAGCGGTGCTTATGCCGATCAAAGAAGAGACCTCGCTACGAGATTTCTTGGTTAATCGGTTTGGCGTTAAGCTTTACAGTATGTTTTTTGAATCTTACACCGAAAAGGTATGGGGAGTACCTTGTGAGGAAATCAGTCAAGAGTGGGGCGCGCAACGTATTAAAGGCCTTTCTATTACCAAGGCAATTTGGCATGCGGTGAAACAAGTGTTGCCCACTGGTCCGGACGTAGGGCAAAAGAAAACGGAAACCAGTCTGATCGACAATTTCTTATACCCAAAACTTGGACCTGGCCAGATGTGGGAACGGGTTACTGACTTGGTGCGATCTCGAGGCGGTGAAGTGCGTATGCTAAACCGTATCGAATCGCTTAAGTTAGAAAATAATAGCGTCAGTGCTGTTAGGGTTAAAGACGAGCAAACAGGCGAAGTTACTGACATTGAGGGAGATTATTTTTTCTCTACGATGCCGGTCAAAGATTTGATAGCAGGCTTAGGTGAGACAGTTCCAGCGCCTGTGTGTGAAGTGGCAAACGGTTTGCAATATCGTGGGTTTATGACGGCTGGGCTACTGGTCAATGATCTGCTGCTTAAAAACCGCCAACAAACGGGTCTGGTGACAGACAATTGGATATATATCCAAGAAAAAGATGTCAAATTAGGGCGCTTACAAATTTTCAATAATTGGAGCCCCGGTTTAGTGAAAGATGCTAAGCAAGTTTGGGTTGGGCTTGAATACTTTTGCGACGAAGGGGATGAGCTATGGACGATGCAAGATGATAAATTTGCCACGTTCGCCGCTGAGGAATTAGCCAGCATTGGCATTATTGAAAAAGGGGCCGTTTTGGATTCGGTGGTCATCCGCGAAGGTAAGGCCTATCCAGCCTATTTCGGTACTTATGATCGATTTAAAGAAATCCGAGAGTATACGGATTCAATCAGTAATCTATACCTAATAGGTCGAAATGGAATGCATCGATACAATAACCAAGATCATTCCATGTTAGCCGCGATTACCGCTGTTAGAAACATCGCGGCAGGGCGCAGTGATAAAGAGAATATTTGGTCAGTGAACACTGAACAAGAGTATCACGAAGAAAAGTAGTGAAAGGATGCCACCACGTTTTGTACGTTAAAAAATACCGTTCGTTAACGCATGTGCAAATTGCAAAACAGTTTTTAAGGAACGCGTTCACTGTTTGCGGCAACCGGTTTAATCTACCTATCGCTAGTTAATATGAAAGAATTGATACAACGAATTGAAGCCGATGCCAGTTATTTGGGTGATGGTATCGTCAAGATGGATAGTTTCCTTAACCACCAAGTTGATGTGTCGCTGTGCGAACAAATGGGCAAGCATTTTTTCAACAAGTTTGAACAAAGTGACGTAAAGGGAATTACTAAAATCATCACTGCAGAAACCAGCGGCATTCCGGCAGCTTTATTCACTGCGCAGCAATACGGTGTGCCGTTATTATTTGCCCGTAAGTCTGTCTCTGCGGTAATGAACGAAGTGTACTATTTTGCAAAAACGGTGAGTCGTACCAAGGGCAACGAAACCAACTTGTTTATTTCTAAACGCTTTATAGACGACAGTGATGTGGTTGTCATTGTGGATGACTTTCTCGCAACGGGGCAAACCTTATCGGCTTTAAGCAACATTATTGGTGAAAGCGGGGCCAAGCTTGCGGCTATTGGCTGTATTGTAGAAAAACCACAGGAACAAGGGCGTGAAAAACTACACCACTTAGATGTGCCAATTATTTCGCTCGCCAAAGTGACTTGGCAAGGTCAAGTTATGAATGTGAGTTAGTTGGTAAACTCAATCAATAATATGTAACATCTCTTCGACTGCTTGCTGTAGTCCGACAAAAAGAGCGCGGGCGATAATCGCGTGGCCGATATTTAGTTCTTGTATAGCAGGGATTTCAGCTATTCTTTTAGTGTTGGTATAATGTAAACCGTGCCCCGCATTGACGTGTAGCCCTAATGAGTGGGCGAATTCTGTGGCACGAACAATCTGCGTATAGTGCCTGTCGGCCGCAGGGCTGTTATCTTCTTGCATGGCATAAGCACCTGTGTGCAGTTCAATCACTGGCGCGCCCATATCGTGGGCTTTTTGTATGTGTTCTTCATCTGGCTCAATGAACAAAGAGACACGCACACCAGATTCCGAGAGGGTGTGTGTGGCGCAGGCGATACGGTCATATTGTCCGATTACGTCTAACCCTCCTTCTGTGGTTAGCTCTTCACGCTTTTCTGGTACGATGCAACAATCATGTGGTTTGATCCCACAAGCAAAATCCACCATTTCGTCGGTAGCGGCTAATTCCAAATTTACTCTGCGGGAAGTCGCAGCCATGACGGCAGGTACATCGGCATCTTGTATATGACGACGGTCTTCGCGCAAGTGAATAGTGATAGCTTGCGCGTCAGTGTGTTCAATCGCTTGAACAGCATTAATCAGGTTAGGGTAATCGGTACCACGCGTTTGCCGGACGGTCGCGATGTGGTCAATGTTGACGCCTAAGATAGTTTGAAAAGACATAATACTCACCCAAAATAGTAAGTGTAAAAGTTTACCCAAGCGGTGCGCGTTTCACTACCCAATTTAGCAATTTGATTAGATTATTTATCCGAAGAATGAGATTGCTGCATGGCCCACATTTGTGAGTACAAACCAGCGCTTGTCAATAATTCAGCGTGAGTACCATGTTCTTTTATCCTGCCTTGGTCGAGCACAATAATTTGGTCTGCATCTATTATGGTAGATAAGCGATGAGCAATGACAAGTGTCGTATTGCCTTTTGATACTTCAGCAATGGCCGCTTGAATCGCTTTTTCCGAATGGCTGTCTAAAGATGATGTTGCCTCATCGAATACTAAAATGTTAGCCTTCTTCATTACCATTCTAGCTAAGGCCACGCGTTGCTTTTCGCCGCCAGAGAGCTTTAAACCGCGCTCGCCTACAAGAATGTTGTAACCCTCCGGGTGCTTATTGATTAGCTCGTCTATTTGAGCGCGTTTGGCTGCCAGTTCAATTTCGTCTTCGCTGGCCTCGGGATTCCCATACTTGATGTTGTAGCCGATGGTTTCATTGAATAGTACGGATTCCTGCGGTACATAAGCCATTACTTTGCGTACACTGTCTAAAGTGCAAGACTTGATGTCTTGTCCATCGATTAATACCTGCCCATTATCAGGGTCATAAAAACGAAACAGTAGCCTTGATAATGTCGATTTCCCTGAACCAGATGGACCTACAATCGCCGTAGTTGTGCCCTGTGGAATGGAAAAACTCAGGTTTTGTAGTAGGGGTTGGTTGGCTTGATATTGAAAGTTAATATTTTTAAATTCGATGGCGCCATTTGTTAGTTGCAGCGGTTTGGCGTTTACTGCTTCAACAACTTCAGATTTTTCATCTAGCAAACTAAATAGCCGCTGCATATCAATGAGCGCGTGCGTGATCTCTCGGTAAATTGACCCAAGAAAGTTCAACGGAATATATAACTGGATAAGAAAGGCGTTGATCATTACAAAATCACCTAAGCTAAGCGACCCAGAAGCAACGCCTTGCGCCGCCATAAGCAGTAATATAGTCAGGCCAATAGCGATAATAATGGCTTGGCCTACGTTGAGTACGCTCAGCGAGATGGTACTTTGCATCGATGCGCGGCTCCATTTATCGAGAATGGAATCTAGGCGCTTGGTTTCTAGTTGTTCATTACCAAAAACTTTGACGGTCTCATAGTTCAAAAGCGAATCAAGCACGTTGGTGTTTGAGTTCGATTCGGCTGCATTCATTTCAACTCTAAAGCGTGTGCGCCATTGGGTAATGAAGTAAGTAAACACGCCATAAATGAGGATAGTGATGGCTGTTACGGCGGCAAACTTGCCTTCAAAGTTTAGTAGTAAAATGCCGATCACCACAATAATCTCAAAGAAAGTTGGCAGAATGCTAAACACCACCAAGCGCATGAAATTCATGATGGCGCGGGTGCCGCGTTCGATATCCCGAGACAGTGCGCCTGTTTTACGGTCTAAATGAAATGATAAAGACAAGCGGTGTAGCTGCTTAAATACTTCAATCGAAATGGTATGTATTGAATTGATCGACGCTTTTGCAAACACCACATTACGCAATTCGTTAAACACGATGCTACTTAGACGCAGTATTCCGTAGCCAATGATGAGGGCTATCGGAACACCGACTAAGCTGAGTTCTCTATTTTGCTCAAGATGATCAATCACCTCTTTGAGAATCAGTGGGACACCTATGTTGGCTAGGCGCGCCGCAATTAAAAAAGCCAGACCAATGAGCACTCTAATCCGATAGCGCCATAAATAAGGCCATAGCATTTTTGCGGCTCCCCAGCTGGGTTTAAGCGCAGTATCGGCGTCGTGGTAAGAACTTGTCATGTACGTATTTAGGTTGAATCAAAAAGTAAACCGCGACCAAGCGCGGTTTACTAAAGCGAGTGATGAAGTGCCGTTACGAGAACGCTAATTTGTCGTCGCGGTAACTAACGTTGATGGTATCTCCGGGCTTATACCGTCCGCGCAAAATCTCTTCAGATAACGGATTTTCAAGCTCAGACTGAATGGCGCGTTTCAATGGTCTCGCACCGTAGGTTGGGTTGAAACCTTGTTCGCCAATATAATCTAAAGCCTCTGAGCTGATTGTAAACTCTAAGTCTTGTAATGCTAAGCGCTTCGCTAAGCCTTTGATTTGAATCTGCGCGATTTGCCGTATTTCGTCGCGGTCAAGCGGGTGAAAAACGACGGATTCGTCTAAACGATTAATGAATTCTGGTCTGAAGTGCTCGCCTACTCGGTCCATTACCGCGGCTTTCATTTCATCGTATAAGGCTTCTGTTGATAAATTTTGAATTAGATCCGAGCCTAGATTCGATGTCATGATAATGACTGTATTTCGAAAATCAACGGTGCGCCCTTGGCCGTCTGTTAAGCGGCCATCGTCTAATACTTGTAGCAATACGTTGAATACGTCGCCATGCGCTTTTTCTACTTCGTCTAATAAAATAACCGAATAAGGCTTACGCCTTACGGCCTCGGTTAAATAACCACCTTGCTCGTACCCAACGTAACCTGGTGGTGCACCGATTAATCTTGCGACGGAATGCTTTTCCATAAATTCAGACATATCAATCCGCACCATGGCTTCTTCTGTATCAAACAAAAAGTGGGCTAGGGCTTTGCTAAGTTCAGTTTTACCTACCCCGGTTGGGCCTAAAAATAAAAATGAGCCGTTGGGCTTGTTCGGATCAGAAAGGCCGGCACGGGTGCGTCTTACTGCGTTGGAAACGGCGTCGATTGCTTCGACTTGACCAATCACTCGTTCCGCCAGCAAGGCTTCCATATTGAGTAATTTATCTCGTTCGCCTTCTAGCATTTTAGACACAGGAATTCCGGTCCAGCGGGACACCACGTCAGCAATTTCCTCTTCGGTTACTTTGGTACGTAACAGGGTGAACTGGTCATCATCGGCATTAGCTGCATTCTCCAGACGCTTTTCAAGGTCGGGGATACGGCCATATTGTATCTCAGACATTTTGGCCAAATCACCGGCGCGTTGCGCGGCTTCTAGCTCATGTCGCGCTTTGTCTAGCTCTTCTTTTATCTGCGTGGCACCTTGCACCATTGCCTTTTCAGCTTTCAGCGTTTCGTCTAACTCAGCGTATTCTCTTTCCATCTCTTCGATGCGCTGATCTAGCTCCTCAAGCCGTTCAATGGAGGCGTCGTCGGTTTCTTTTTTCAGTGATTCACGCTCCATTTTGCGTTTGATCATTCGCCGTTCGAGTTTGTCCATTTCTTCAGGCGAAGAATCGATCTCCATACGAATCATCGACGCCGCTTCATCGATAAGATCTATCGCTTTATCGGGTAACTGTCTGTCGGCGATATATCGGTGGGATAGCGTTGCTGCACTGATAATCGCAGAGTCGGTTATTTCTACTCCATGGTGTACCTCGTAGCGCTCTTGTAAGCCGCGTAAAATCGCAATCGTGTCTTCAACCGATGGTTCCTCGATGACCACTTTTTGGAAGCGACGCTCTAGCGCGGCATCTTTTTCGATGTATTCTCTATGCTCATCTAATGTAGTTGCACCGATGCAGTGTAGATCGCCTCTGGCCAAGGCGGGCTTTAGCATATTGCCTGCATCCATTGCGCCATCAGCTTTTCCAGCGCCAACAACCATGTGGATTTCGTCAATAAATAATAATATCGACCCTTCAGCTGCGGCAATGTCTTTGAGTACGGCTTTTAAACGTTCCTCGAACTCGCCTCGATACTTCGCGCCCGCTATTAATGCGCCCAAGTCTAAGGAGAGCAACCTTTTGTTACGCATGCCCTCTGGCACTTCATTATTAACTATACGTTGCGCCAACCCTTCTGCGATCGCTGTTTTACCGACACCGGGTTCGCCAATTAAAATAGGGTTGTTTTTAGTGCGCCGTTGTAATATTTGCACGGCGCGACGAATTTCATCATCGCGACCGATGATAGGGTCGATTTTTCCTTGCTCAGCCTTCTCGGTTAGATCAATGGTATATTTATCTAAGGCCTCACGTTGTTCTTCTGCATTAGGGTCGGTTACCGCCTGACCACCACGCATTTCGTCGATGGCCACGCTAAGCTGATCTCGACTTAAACCTAAGGTTTTAAGCTGTTCACCTAATTGACCTTTGTCCTCTAAGGCAGCGAGTAGATATAACTCGGAGGCAATATAGTCATCTCCCTTTTTCTGTGCATATTGGTCGCAGAGATTAAGTAATTTATTAAGATCATTTGAAATATGTATTTCACCACCCGCTCCACTGACCTCCGGGAGGCCTGCAATTATTTCGTCAAGTCCTTTTCGTAATTCAGGTATCACGACTCCCGTTTTATTTAGCAACGGACGTACGGTTCCGCCTTGCTGGTCTAGCAGGCTTATCAAAAGATGGGCAGGCTCAATGAACTGATGATTATTACCCAGCGCCAAGCTTTGCGCCTGTGCAATGCCCGCTTGAAATTTAGATGTTAGTTTATCCATTCGCATGGCCTAATACCTCAAAGTTGAATACATGGCTATAATTTGGGGGCCAGTATTCATAAATCAAACCAGCGGAGTTTTACTCAAGCAGATTGGACGAGCGAGATACTGTTTGAGTTTCAGTAATTTTAGCTGGGTACAGCCATTTAAAAAACCGACTGAAGTCGTCTAGAATGACATAAGCAGATGGGATGAGCACTAGGCTTAAAAGGGTGGCATAAAGTATGCCAAAGCCAAGTGATACGGCCATGGGAATGAGAAACTGCGCCTGCGTGCTTTTTTCTAACAGCAAGGGAGATAAGCCAAAAAATGTGGTCAATGAGGTTAATAGAATCGGCCTAAATCGCGCTGCACCAGCCGTTCTTGCAGCCTCAATGGTGCTCATGCCAGTAATTCTTTTTTTGTTGATCCAATGCACTAACACCAAGGAATCATTGACAGCAACGCCTGCTAACGCCAGCATTCCTAGGATACTCATCATGCTGAGTGACATACCGAGCACGGCGTGTCCCAAGATAGCGCCAATCACGCTAAATGGAATGACCAGCATGACCATTACCGGTTGGGTATATGATTTCAATGGTATTGCCAGTAGCGAGTAAATCAAAAACAAAGCAAGAATGACACCATACAGTAGACTGCCGAAGGACTCATCTTGCTCCTTTAGTTCTCCAGCTAGCTGATAGCTGATGCCCGGGTAGGCGACCAGTGTGTCGTCTAGATAGGCCGTTAAATCGGCGGCTATTTGGGAGGCATTTATTTCTTTTTTGTTCGCGTCAGCTGAAACCGTTACCACGCGTTTGCGATCTTCACGCTTAATAGTGATAGGGCTTTGCTCATAATTGAAATCCGCAATGTTGGCCAGTGGTATCAAAGCGCCTGTTTGAGCGCGAATCTTCATGTTCTCTAAACTAGACAGCGATTCGCGGTCTTGCTTTGGGTAGCGAACCATTACTTTCACATCGTCACGTCCGCGTTGTAGTCGTTGGGCTTCAGCACCGTAAAAGGCGTAACGTAGTTGTTCACCAAAATCTTTCGCAGTGATGCCTAAAAACTGTGCTTGTTGGTTGAGCGATACTTGCAACTGCGATTTGCCGTCAGCCAAACTTGCTTGGATATCAAATAACCCTGGATATTCGCTTAAGCGGGCTTTAACCAATGAACTAATCTCTTCAATCGCTTGATCATCATTTCCAATTAACTGAATCGCGATTGGGTCGCCACCTCGGCCGATTTCAGCTCGATAACTTAATTCCTTTGCGCCGATTATTGGGCCAATCATGGTGCGCCATTCGTTGACTAACTGGCGCGTACCAACGTCTACGGTTCGAACTTCAGGTGCGGTGAGTTCAAGGCTTACTTGGCCAATTTCAGCATTTCCTCCGTTGGGTGATGCGCCGCCACCCGCTGTCCAACCCACGCTAGATAACACATTTTTTATTACGGATTGGTTGGTGTCGTTATCGGTATATTTCGTTTGTAGTGCGAGTGCTGCTTGTCTTATTTTATAAACGTGCTCTTGTGTGGTGCTCACTGGTGTCCCAGCTTGCATCGTTAATGTGGCTCTGGCTGTTTCGCTTTCAACGCGAGGGAAAAAGGTAAATCCGAAGCGCCCGCTAATCACATAGGTGGCGACAAGAAATGAAAAGCCAATAAAAACGACGAAGGTAAGGTAGCGCTGCCTTAAACTGAATGCGAGTAAAGGCCGGTAGAGTTTTATAATCAACCACTCTAAACCGCCGGCAATACTTTGCTGTAGCCGTAGTAAAATATTTGATTGCTCCTTTTGATAAGGGCGTATATGGCTTAAATGTGAAGGTAAAATTAACTTTGATTCAACCCAAGAAAAGGCCAATACAGGAATAACGATTAAGGCGATTTGCGCGAATATCGCTCCGCGGAAACCCTCAATGAACAACAGCGGTAAAAAGGCGGCAACGGTCGTTAGCATGCCAAATGTAACGGGGACAGCCACTTCTTTAGTTCCATTAATCGCAGCGCTAAGGCTATTTTGCGATTTTTTCATATGGCTATATACGTTTTCACCGGTAATAATGGCATCGTCAACCACGACGCCAAGTACCAATATAAATGCAAATAGGCTGATGATATTTAAACTCACTCCGAGTGCAGGCATCAAAATGAGCGCGCCCATAAAGGCGGCAGGAATACCGACACAGACCCATAAAGCCACTGAAAGGCGCAGAAATAATGCTAAGCAAATAAATACCAATAATCCGCCTTGCCATGCGCTTTTTAACAGGGTTTGTAAGCGCAATTTGACTATTTTTGAACGGTCTCGCCAAAAAGCTAATTTAGCTCCATCTGGCAGTGTAGTGGCTTTTAGTTCTATGTATTGTTTAACCGCATTAGCTACGGTAATGGCACTTTGCGTTCCTGTGCGAAATATGTCGATCACAACAGCGGGCTTACCGTTAAATTCGGTAATCAGCGGCTCCTCGCTAAACCCATCGTGAATGGAAGCGATATCACCTAATGTTAAAGACGTACCGACTGAATTACTGCGTAGCACAATACGCGACAAAGCCTCTTTAGAGGCTGCTAAATTATTGCTGCGCAGTAATATCTCTCCGCCGTTAGTTTTTATTGACCCAGCAGGAGAATCAATAGAGGCATTGCGTATTGAGCTAACGATTTCACTGATGGTGATATTGGCGCGTTCTAGCTTTTCGGGGCTAACCTCTATCGCTATTTCAAAGCCCTTATTGCCATTAAGCTCAGCATAACTGACTTGGGGTAGACCCGCTAAGTCGTCTCTT
This sequence comes from Candidatus Poriferihabitaceae bacterium, assembly GCA_965237995.1. Lineage (GTDB taxonomy): Bacteria > Pseudomonadota > Gammaproteobacteria > Arenicellales > Poriferihabitantaceae > JAAELZ01. Next base: position 634,581 of record CBDEGO010000003.1, on the reverse strand, counting down.
ACCTGTTCTGATAGCTGTCGAAGGTCGAGTTCAGATAGGTCTCCTGAAATAAAAACGCTAATGACCTGTCTGCGAAATAGCGATACGGTGTAGTGGGGTTTATCTACTGCATCAGGAAAGGTTGAAATAGCATCGATGCGGGATTTAACGTCATTAATTAATGACCGAGGCTCAAATCCGTTGTCTACTTCGATTGAGATGCGAGCACCATTTTCGTATGCGCTAGAGAATATTTTTTTAACTCCGTCCATCCCTGCGATGGCTTCTTCAGCGCGAATCACAACAGATTGCTCTACCTCACTTGGGCTAGCGCCTTGGTAAACCAGTCCGATATTAATCACGTCACGTTCAAAGCTTGGGAATACTTCCAACGGAATTCGCGCTTTTAACGACCAAGCGCCGAGTATAAGAATCGTAATTAACAGCAAATTGGCCGCAACGCCATTTCGGGCAAACCAGCTAATCATGGCTTATGGCTAAATTTTTGTAGAGTGCGTTATAGAGACTGTATAAATGCATCACGTTTGTCGGCAGGCAGTGCTAATGCTTCGCGCTTTTTATCTTGTGATAACGCTAGGAATGCTTGTTTCTTATCTTCAGTAAGTGATTTGACAAAGTTACGCATTTTAAATGCGCCTTGTACAAAATCAGACTCTTGATTTGCTGGGTTCTCTCTGGCTACTTGAACACGCACTCCATTGGCAGCCGTTGCAATAGGTGTTTTAACAATACGCCCTGTTTCTATCGCGCGGTCTTGGCTAACTATATTATGATCGTCGCTCCAGATAACCGAGATGTTTTTGCTGGTTAAGGTATTATTTTCATCAATCAACTGAATTGTAGATGTATGTTTGATTGCTGACCGAGGAATGACCCATACGTCACTCAAGGTTTTGGCTTCAATTTGCGCGCTAACAAATTGACCTAGCGTTAATGCGGGCCGGTCGGTTTGTTCAACACTAAAAGGGTCGTTAATGTCGGCGACAACAAATTGCTGTAATGAGTTCGCATCCACAAACCCTTCCTTGCGGTTTAACGTTCCTTGCCATGAGTGTGTTTTAGTTGCCGCAGTTGTGAATGTGATCGAGCTGGAAGTGTTTGAGTCCAGCATTTGTAGTTGGCGATCGGTTAGGGGCAAGCGCACTTGCGCCGTATCTAGAGCCACGATATCCACTAATTTTGAACCACTGTTAACATACTGGGCTAAATCAGCATATTTATTAGTAATTCGGCCATCGTAAGGCGCAATAATGGTGGTTCGATTGAGTTGTGTGCGAGCTTGGTTAACGCGCGCTTTGGCAGCAGCAAGTGCGGCTTTGCTGCTGTTTATTTGTGGTTCACGTAGCGCTAACTTGCTGGGTTTAGTGGCTAAGCCTAGTAAGGTTCGATCACGCAACGCTTGGTCGCGCTCTGCTTCAACTTGTTCAAGCGCTAATTGAGCTTGCGCTAACTCGGCTTGAACGATAATCAGGGCTTGTTGGTAGTCAGCGTCATCAACGCGTGCAATCTGCTCCCCTTCTTTTACAATGCCTCCAATAACAAAATTAGGTGAAGTCTGGACAATTTTTCCAGCAACTTCCGTAGACAGTGTGGTTGACCTCGAAGCTTCTACGATGCCGCCGCTGCTTAGATAGACTTGATAATTCTGCAATGTGTTGGTTAAGACATCAACCTGCGTAGGTTTTGCCACATTTGAACGTCGAGTTTGCTCTGGTGCGGTGTCGAGCAGGTGTTTTCCACCCAAGAAAAAGCCGCACCCAATAGCTAGTGGTAACAGAATTTTTATGATTAGTCGTAAAACAGACAGCATGCCCATGCGTGTTTAGAGTTCATCCACGAAGAGTAAAACAGATCAGTCAGAATAAGAACAACTGTTTTATTTGAGAACGTTATTTACTTAAAATGTTAACTGTTCGACTGCTACTCAACGTATCACTATGCCCAAATAGTGAGTCGTAACCTACTTCGGCATTTCGTAAAAGATATAGCTAGTAGAATAGTCTGAGAATTCGAAATAGACTTTCTGCTCTTCTTTGTCGCGTTTAGAATTCAAGTTTTCGTCTAGGATACCGTAACCAAATCGATAAGGGCGTTGCTCGTCGCCATCGGTGCTCACTGCGGTGGATAATTTATCGATTTCCATAAATCGCTTGACTAGCTTATTACCCGCATAAATCTCAAGAATTCCATCGGTTCCAGTCCAGTTTTGTACTGCACGGCCAAACTTATTTTGGGTTTCTTGGGTGCAAGCACTTAACAAGGTAGCAGCTAGGGTAGTAAGTAATAAGGTATATTTTAATTGCATGGGTTAGAGGTCGATTCACGTTGCTTACAAGCGCCTGCCAATATGGCAGGCATCACTAACCCTAAAAAATCATCCTTGGATGGGTCCGCATCAGGGTTGGGGTCTTCGCAGAGCTCTTCAGGTTCGCTACCACTTGAAGAGTTAGCTAGATGAACGCTCTTATATGAGTTGAGGCGTCCATGACCGTAGTATTGGTTGAAGCCATTTGTATCATAGGAAAAATCGTTGGTGCTGGGGGGATTGTCTCGCTCTGGTCCAATCTGATCCGCACCATTTTGGATATGCTCAGTGATGCTGTTTGCGCCCCTGAAGGGTAGGTTAGCATTGACAGCGAGCATATTCGCTATAACGCCTGAAACCATCGCCGCTGAAGCAGATGTTCCGCTTAGTATCCCGTAACTGCTACCACGCGTGGTTTGTATGTTTCTTCCTGGTGCCACCACATCAAGAAGGTCAGGTATGTCACTATACTGACTTTTGTAATAGCGTTCTTCAATGCCTAATAAGTCACCCGCATCACTGGCACCGACGGCAATCACGTTCGGATGTGAGGCAGGGTACGATAACACGTTATGTTCTATCGAAGAAAATGGTAAACCTTCGGCTACTTTATTAATTAGGTCTATATTAGTTTTATTGCCATTTACGTAAACCCTAAAAGGGTCACCTATAAACTGATCCCCATTAGGTCCGTTAATAATTTCCCAAGGTTCAGTGGAAACCCACAAGCGAAAATTCATTGTTCCTGCTGTTGAGATGAAAAATTCTATTTCTAAAAATTGGCATTCCCCTTTATCTGGGCTTAGCGCAATAGAGTTACCTGTGCCAGCGAAAACATGTTCTCCTGCTCCTGATGCAACTGCGTTACCGATAGAGGTCGAAAACGTTTGTCCGCATGGTTTGTAGTCGATAACGGATCCCGCGCTGCTGATTGTTTCATTTGGCGCTTCTTTTAACTTATGTATGCCGCCATTAAACAGCGTACCGGCGGTGGGGAACCCTGAGTCGAAGTTTTGTAGGGGGTGACCGGATATTAATACGTTATCAATCCATACCTTGTTTTCTAATGTAAGCGTTGGGTCTTCCAGAGCTGTGTCTCGGTGATAAGCTAATCGAATGATGTTGATTCCTGGGTTTAGGCCCGTTACAGTTAGGTTGCGCCATCCTGCTCCCGAATTTCCTGCCGAGAACACAACGGGTGTGCCATCTGTATTTCTTTTGAAACTACCGCTGAGAGTACTGCTTCCGCTAGTGATGGTATCAAGCGTGGTGTCGATACTTCCATTGCAATAGGGGTCGAAGCTATCGCTAGTTAGAGACCAGCTATTGTTAATAATATCTGCATGCATGGCGGCGTAGGTCAAAGCGTCAGAAATAGCTGTGCAGTCGAGCATAAAGGCATTGCTGAAATCTAGTCGAATAGGCAGAATGCTGCTGTTATACGCTACACCCGCGATGCCGACGGTGTTATTGCGCTTTGCGCTAGCGATACCCGCGACCATGGTGCCATGGTCATCGTTCGCGGTTTGGGGGGTAGGTTTAGTGTAGTCTGAAGCGCTTGGAAAAACATCGCATGATAAGTCGCCAACGCTGTTGCTAGCCCCTGGTTTTTGTCCGTAATATCGACCCGTACCATTTAAGTATTCGCAATAATTGCCGAAATCACAACCCTGAGTATCAAGGACACAATAATTAGTTGTTCCGGCAATGAGGTTCGCAGGGTTAGTGCCGGCATTAGGGTTAGGATTCACCCATATGTTCAAGTCGGGGTGAGAGATGTTTACGCCATCGTCAATAACTGCAATAACCGGCGTTGGCTGGAGGCTTAGCGTTGCCATCAGGTCCCATGCATCATTTGCATCAATGTCTGCAGCGATATGACTGGTATCATTACATAATTGACCGCTGTCTTTGCCCCAATTGTTCAAACTCCATTGGTTACGATATAAGGTGTCATTTGGGTGGGAGGCGCTTGCTGATTGAATAGGACGCACTATTTCGTTTGGTTCTGCCCAATCAATATAGGGTAATGCACTTAGTGCACGTATCGAGGTGAATAGAGCCGAATAATCGTTTATGGGCTGGGTGTGTTTAAAAGTAAATCGCTGCTGTTGTTGGCTAGCGCTGGCTTTGTTGCTATATAAGCCTATGCTGCTTTGTATGAAATCCAGTTTGCTTTGTAGGTTTTCGGTGGTATTGAACTGACCAATGATCTCGGGAAGCAACAGGCGTTCGCTAGTACCATTCGCATCAGTATAAATGGGTGCTAAGTCACTATTGTAAGCCGCTCTAGCGCCTTTTTGCCCTGCGCCCTTTTGAAATATTCGCATATTGCCAAACCGATGGCTATTAATTTCCTTATCATTGGTATTGGCGGCGTTTCGTAGAGCGGATTTTTGTTTTGCAGATTTATGTGAGCGTGTAGATAAATCAACATAAACATTTTTTTTGCGGAAAAAGTGCTTGGTGTTGCCCTTGTGATCAACATAGTACTCCCCCTTATCCTCGGTCACAATGTCAGCCAATGTTAGCGAAGAGCTGGACGCGCTTTGTGCATTAACGGCCAAAGAAGTGATCACGCAAAGCGATAGTAGTCGCGTTATGGCGAACAGCGTCGATATCAATGATGCGGTGCGATTTGTTGAGCTTGGATGGTTGAGCTTCATAATTAACGTCTTTCCAGTGTTTAAGACATGAGTCTAGATGACAGTGTATAGCTTCTCTACGTAGCTTCAGACTGTAATGCTTTCATCGAGTTGAGGCATTGCTTTGCTACGTTTATAAGTAAGTTTCTTTGATTCCCAAATAGCATTCGGCAAACTTAAGCGGTATTCTACAGTATTATCATGAATTTCATATTACTGTGACTAAATTAGCGATTGTTGGTGCTTCTGGAAGAATGGGAGGGGCGCTAATTCGAGGGGCAGTTGCCGACTCTTCTTTACAACTTGTTTTAGCCTTAGAACGTTCCGATTCAGCAAGCTTACAATTAGATGCGGGCGATGTGGCTGGTGCAGGTACCTTGGAAGTGGCTATCACAGACGATGTTCTTCAGCAGAGCTTTGACGTTATGATTGACTTTTCAACACCAACGTCATCTTGTGCAAATCTTGAAAAGTGCATTAGTTTAAAGAAGGCCATTGTGATCGGAACAACGGGCATGAGTGATAAGGAAATGCTTCAGTTGCATGAAGCATCAAAGCATATTCCTGTATTCTTTGCAGCCAACATGAGTGTAGGAGTAAACGTGACACTCAAATTATTAGAACTGGCAGCGAGAGCGTTGGGCCAACAAACTGATATCGAAGTCATTGAAGCGCATCATAAACATAAAGTAGACGCGCCATCGGGTACAGCACTAAAAATGGGCGAGGTATTGGCGCTAGCGACCAACAAGCAATTACCCGAAGATGGGGTGTTTGTGCGCCATGGCCATACTGGAGCGAGACAAGATGGAGCTATTGGTTTTTCTACTATTCGTGGTGGCGATATCGCTGGGGAACATACAGTGATGTTTATTGGCGAGTCTGAACGTGTGGAAATATCACATAAAGCAACGGATCGAAAGATTTTTGCTGAAGGTGCGTTGCGCGCAGCAAAATGGCTTGCTCAGCAATCTCCGGGCTTATATGGCATGAATGAGTTATTGGGTTTTGATTGATAAGTTTAGTCTATAAGAATAAACTAGAGGTATAACCAAATAGTTGGGAGAAGCGCCTTCGCTTCTCCCTTTTTTTAGCTTGAATAAGCAAGAAATTTTACAGGTGAAGCCTTGGCGAACGCGATATTAGTATTAGGAGATGGGACGGCTTTTGAGGGGAAGTCAATAGGCGCTTCTGGGCAGAGTGTAGGAGAAATTGTTTTTAATACCGCGATGACGGGTTATCAGGAAGTGTTAACTGATCCGTCTTATGCGGAACAAATTGTCACTTTAACTTATCCCCATATTGGTAACGTAGGTTGTACCGAAGAAGATGAAGAAGCAGAGCATATCTTCTCAAAGGGCTTGGTCATTCGAGACCTACCGAAAACTCACAGCAATTTTAGAGCGCAGTGCAGTCTAACTGACTACTTAATAAAGCGAAATATCGTCGGTATCGCTGATATCGATACAAGAGCGCTTACCCGACGACTTCGCCAGCATGGAGCGCAGTCAGCTTGTATCATCGCAGGTGATGAATTGTCAGTTGATACTGCACTGGCGAATGCAGCTGCGTTTGAAGGGTTAGCTGGTTTGGATTTGGCAAAAAAAGTGACTACCGCAGAAGTGTATACTTGGAATAAAAGTACATGGGCTTTGGAGCAGGGAGTGCGTGACCTTGATCTGCAAAATGCTGCATTTCATGTTGTTGCGTACGACTTTGGCGTTAAGCATAATATTTTGCGGTTGCTTGCAGATCGTGGCTGCCGTTTAACAGTGGTACCTGCAAAAACCAGTTTTACAGAGGTAATGAGCCATCAACCAGACGGCGTGTTTTTATCAAATGGTCCAGGTGATCCGGAGCCTTGCGATTACGCCATCGAGGCGATAACCCAATTGCTTGAAGCCGATGTTCCTTTATTTGGCATTTGCCTCGGGCATCAATTGCTATCGATTGCCAGTGGCGCGAAGACGTTTAAAATGAAAACGGGGCATCATGGCGCTAACCATCCGGTTCAGGAACTCGATAGTGGCAAGGTATTTATCACCAGTCAAAACCACGGTTTTGCAGTAGAAGAGTCTAACTTGCCCGCTTGTTTGCGTATCACCTACCGTTCGTTATTTGACAATACAATTCAAGGGGTCAGGCATCGAGATAAACCGGCGTTTTCGTTTCAAGGACACCCGGAAGCCAGTCCGGGCCCACAAGACATTGTAGGCTTGTTTGACGAGTTTATAGATTTGATCAAAACGACAAAAGAGTCTAGCAATGCCTAAACGTACCGATATAAAGACTGTTCTTATCATTGGCGCTGGCCCTATTATTATTGGCCAAGCCTGTGAGTTCGATTATTCTGGTGTACAGGCCTGCAAGGCGTTACAAGAAGAAGGGTATCGGGTCGTGTTAGTGAATTCTAATCCGGCGACCATCATGACCGACCCAGGGTTTGCTGATGTAACGTATATTGAGCCAATAGAATGGCAAACGGTTGCAGAAATCATTAAAAAGGAAAAGCCCGATGTGCTATTGCCCACCATGGGCGGGCAAACTGCTTTGAATTGCGCCTTAGACTTAGACCGCGAAGGGGTGTTAGCGCAATATGGTGTAGAAATGATTGGCGCCTCACGCGTCGCGATCGATAAAGCGGAAGACCGAGAGAAGTTTAAGTTAGCGATGGACAAAATCGGCCTTAACTCGACACGCGGCGCTATTGCACACAGTATGACTCAGGCCCATGACATTCTCAAAGACGTGGGCTTGCCAGCGATTATACGCCCCTCTTTTACTATGGGAGGAACGGGCGGCGGTATTGCCTATAACATCGACGAGTTTGATGAAATATGCGAGCGAGGCCTTGATGCATCCCCAACCAATGAGCTACTTATTGAAGAAAGTATTATTGGCTGGAAGGAATATGAAATGGAAGTGGTTCGTGACCACAAAGACAATTGCATTATTATTTGCTCAATAGAAAACCTTGACCCAATGGGGGTGCATACAGGGGATTCCATTACCGTTGCGCCCGCGCAGACGTTGACCGATAAAGAATATCAATTGATGCGCAATGCCAGTCTGGCGGTATTGCGTGAGATAGGGGTCGATACGGGTGGCTCGAATGTGCAATTTGCGGTCAACCCAAAAGACGGGCGTATGGTTGTGATTGAAATGAACCCAAGGGTGTCTAGGTCGTCGGCACTCGCGTCGAAAGCAACCGGGTTTCCGATTGCAAAAATAGCCGCTAAATTGGCAGTAGGCTATACCCTAGATGAACTACGTAATGAAATAACAGGTGGGCAAACGCCTGCTTCATTTGAGCCAAGTATCGATTACGTCGTGACTAAAATACCGCGCTTTGATTTCGTTAAATTTCCGCAGGCTGATTCAACGTTAACCACGCAAATGAAATCAGTCGGAGAAGTGATGGCCATAGGTCGTACTTTTCAAGAGTCATTACAAAAAGCAATGCGTGGTTTGGAAATTGGTAGAACGGGTTTTGATCCACTGGTTTCTCCACATTTAACTGATGATGCATTAACCGATTTTATTAGCGCATGCTTACGCACACCAAAGTCTGATCGGCTTTGGTATGTTGGCGATGCTTTTCGTATTGGAATGAGTGTTGATGAGGTGTTCGAGCGTTGTATGATTGATCGATGGTTTCTATATGAAATTAAAGACTTAATCGATACTGAAGCTGAAATTTCTAAATTTGGTCTAGATGAAATTACGACTGCTGACTTAAGGCAAGTAAAGCGCAAAGGGTTTTCAGATAAACGTTTGGCGGCATTACTTAATACCGACGAAGACAGTGTACGGGCTAGACGTCATGCAGATGGCATTCATCCGGTATATAAGCGCGTAGATTCATGTGCGGCTGAATTTAATACTACCACAGCTTATATGTACTCTAGTTACGAGCAAGAGTGTGAAGCCAAGCCGACGAACAACAAGAAGGTCATGGTGCTGGGCGGTGGGCCGAATCGAATCGGACAAGGCATAGAATTTGATTATTGCTGTGTGCATGCAGCCTTTGCGTTGCGTAAAGACGGTTATGAAACAATTATGGTCAACTGCAACCCAGAGACGGTCTCTACAGATTATGATACGTCTGATCGGTTGTATTTTGAGCCTCTAACGCTAGAAGATGTCCTTGAAATCGCCCATATAGAACAGCCCTATGGCGCCATTGTTCAATATGGCGGGCAAACGCCATTAAACTTAGCACGTAAACTCGAGGCGGCTGGCGTCCCGATTATCGGAACCTCACCTGAGTCTATTCATAAAGCGGAAGATCGCGAATTTTTCCAAACCTTGTTAAACGACTTAGATCTGTTGCAACCACCTAATCGGACCGCGACCAATGAACAGCAAGCATTAAGTCTCGCTGAGGAAATTGGTTACCCGTTAGTTGTAAGGCCATCTTATGTTTTAGGTGGTCGAGCGATGGAAATCGTACACTCTGAGGAAGATTTGGCTCGTTACATGCAGACGGCAATCGACGTCTCGAATGAGTCACCGGTTTTACTAGATAGATTTCTCAATGATGCCATCGAGGTTGACGTGGATGCGATTTGCGATGGTGAACAGGTGGTAATTGGCGGTATCATGGAGCATATCGAAGAGGCTGGGGTACATTCTGGTGACTCAGCCTGTTCGATTCCGCCATTTAGCTTAGATGCGAAGGTACAAGAAGAATTAAAACGACAAACCAAAGCCATGGCTTTAGCGATTGGCGTGGTGGGTTTGATGAATGTCCAGTTTGCTATTAAGGGAGACGATATTTATGTGCTTGAAGTTAATCCGCGCGCATCTAGAACAGTTCCCTTTGTGTCCAAAGCGACAGGCCGCTCTTTGGCTAAAATAGCGGCGCGTTGTATGGCGGGGCAATCTTTACAGGATCAACAAATATCAGGTGAAGTGATTCCGCCCTATTATTCAGTTAAGGAGGCGGTTTTCCCGTTCAATAAATTTCCTGGGGTTGATACCGTGTTAAGCCCAGAAATGAAATCTACGGGTGAAGTGATGGGTATCGGTAGCACGTTCGGAGAAGCCTTTAGAAAGTCACAACTCGCCACGGGGCAACGAATTCATCGTGCCGGAACGGTGTTGATTAGCGTCAAGAAATCAGACCAAGAAGGCGTTGTGTCAGTTGCAAAATACTACGCTGATCACGGCTATAAGATCATGGCAACGGAAGGAACAGCGCGTGTGATAAGTGACTACGGGGTGCCTGTTGAAGTAGTCAATAAAGTGAAGGAAGGTCGACCAAATGTGGTGGACAAAATTAAGAACGATGAGTTTCAATTGGTGGTTAACACAACCGCTGGGAAAAAAAGTTTAAGCGATTCTTATACGATACGGCGTGAAGCTTTACTTCGAAAAATAACGTATTACACGACACTTGCCGGAGCGAAGGCCTCAGTGGAAGCGCATCGGGCTGGAGAAAAAATTAGGATAAATGGCTTGCAAGAATTACATCGAAGCCTTACTTAAACAAAAAACACTTATATTATTTAAGAGCGATGACGGAAAGGGTACTACTTACGCCAGCGGGTGAAGTTAAACTGCGGGCAGAACTTAAAAGCCTAAAAAGTGTAGAGCGTCCTGCGATTGTTGCAGCGGTCGCTGAAGCCAGAGCGCATGGTGATTTGTCTGAAAATGCAGAGTATCACGCAGCGCGTGAACAACACTCCTTTATAGAAGGTCGGATAAAAGAGTTGGAGTCCAAACTATCCGTTGCTGAGGTGATCGACCCTGCGCAAACAAACGTTGAAGGCAAAGTGATATTTGGCTCTTATGTGGTGTTATTTGATATCGAGTCTGAAGAAGAAGTCACTTACCAAATTGTCGGTGACTTGGAAAGTGACGTCGAGAACGCAAAAATTTCAGTTAACTCGCCTATCGCTCGGGCTCTGATAGGTAAAGAAATTGATGATGAGGTTAAATTTCAAGCTCCGGGCGGGCAAAGGGAGTTTGAAGTAGTCGATGTGCGCTATACCGATATTTAGGCCTCGATTAGCGCGAACTTAGCATCGGTCCTAGGGGCTTGCCGCCGAGTAAATGTAAATGGATGTGAAATACTTCTTGTCCGCCGTGTTGATTGCAATTCATAACTAGGCGAAAACCATCTTGATCAATGCCTTCTTGTTTAGCCAACTGCTTCGCCACGGTAAACATCTCACCTATAGTGGTTTCGTCACTCACGTCTATATCATTAACCGTAGGAATGAGCTTATTCGGAATGATTAATATGTGTGTTGGTGCTTGCGGGTTGATATCTCTAAATGCGGTCACTGTGCTGCTTTGAAATACTACGTCTGCGGGGAGTTCGCCGTTAATAATTTTGGTAAATAATAGATCTTCGGTCATGAGTTTGATTGTGTGAAAGCAAATGATACGCTGGAAGAAAATGATAACTCAGTTACTTCGTTAATGGGATATGAATGATTGAATTATCCTCGCTAGTAATATATCATCGCGCATGTATGATTCGGTAGGCAATTTAAGTGGTTTGCGAGTAAGGGCCGTCTACCTAGGTATGTTTAATTAAATATTAATATTTTCGGAGATTTGAAGCTGATGAATAGTAACGCTCGAAGAGGTCTACTTAAAAAAGCAATTGCTAGTACAGCAACGATAGGCGTAGCATCAGCAATGCCTAGCAAATGGGTTAAACCCGTTGTTGACACTATTGTGGTCCCTGCGCATGCAATGTGTACACCTCCAATTGCCCCTACAGATTGTGATTGCATTCCACGCGTATGTGGAACGATAGACATTGCACATGTCTCTGGTCCAGATCCTTTACCAGGTTCTTCAAATGGTGACGGAGCAATTATGTTTCAGATAACCTCTTCTGCAACGCCATGCGACACAATCAATATCACTTCGATGATGGTTGATAATGGAACTTTAAGTGGTGCGACCAGCGGGATGGTTGACATGACTATGCCTTTCCCGGTCGGTTGGATAGGTGAAGTAAGCAATGCGTTTGGAATTCCGACAGCAGTAGTAACGTTAACAGTTAATTGGGTGTGTTCAACTGAAGAAACTTTTACGTCTACATATGATCTGCAAGCATTGACGCCTGAGCTGCCTGGAGTAGTAGAACCTGCAGCTGCGCCAGCACCACCAAAAAGTCTATCTGCTGCTCAAGTAGATACGTCTTCTGGAGATATCGTCGTGGATAAATCCAATCCCAGTTTTTAATGCGGTAAGATAGTTGTAATTGTTGAATAAAAAGCCAGCATTTATTGCTGGCTTTTTTATTTCTGAACGATAGTTATTTTTGACTTAAGGGTTTATTTTTCTATCGATATAAGCTGGTTTTGTTCAAACACTAATGATAAGTTAGATGCAGATACCGCACGCTTTTTCCCTGTTTTTGAGTAGGTATAATAATCCCAGCGGTTAATATGAAAAGGGTCAGCTAATAAAGGTGAGCCTAGCAGAGCGAGGGTTTGTTCTTTTGACATGCCAATTTCTAATTGGTCCACCGCGTCTTGAGTGATTACATTGCCTTGATGTAAATCTGGTGTGTACAAACATCCAGTTGCTGATAAAAAAACTATAGATGTAATGATTGTTCTAATGTTCATATTTTTAACGGTTTAGCTTTTTTAGGACTGCGATTTCGTCGCAATGATTAAACTTCGGACATTTTACACACACGCGCCAAACTTTCTCGGGTAATTCTGTCATGGGAACTGTTTTATATCCAAACTGATGGAAAAACCCATCAACGTAAGTCAGCGCCATCATTCTTGTTAAGCCTAGTGTTATCGCGTACTTCTCAACGGCGTTTAATAGCATTGCTCCGATTCCTGCTCCTTTGTAATCTGGGTCGACAGCTAAACTTCTAATCTCTCCTAATTCAGCGGTAAAAATCTCTAATGCACTGCAACCAATAATTTGCCCATTGTCTTCTGCGACAAAAAATTGAGGAATCAGCGCATAAATTTCACTTAAGGGTCGAGGGAGCAGTACTTCCTGCTTACTATAGTTAAGAAGTAAGCTATGAATCTCGGTTGCGTCGTTTGCGATAGCGGTTCTTACTTTGATCGACATAAACTAAGAACTCGCTAACAGGCTCTCGGCGTGCGCTAGAGACGCCTTAGTGAGCTGTTCTCCGCCGACCATTCTTGCTATTTCATTAATTCGTTCAGCTGCATTTAGTTGTACGATGCTTGTTTCAGTTTCGTCGGTGCTGCTCTTGACTACTTTGTAGTGTGAGTTGCCTTGTGCGGCAACTTGAGCAAGATGGGTAATGCACAAGATTTGACTATGAACCGCAAGTTGATTCAATAGTTTTCCAACGATGGCAGCAGTTTGGCCACCTATGCCTACGTCAACTTCATCAAACACCATACTTTGTTCGTTTTTATCTTTGGCTAGTAACACTTGTATAGCTAAAGAAATGCGAGATAGCTCCCCACCCGAAGCAATTCGAGTCAACGCTTGCGCAGGAAAACCAGGGTTAGTGATGACTTCAAGCTCAATGGTTTCATTTCCATTTGAAGATATTTTGTCTTCTCCTGTAGGTTTTAGTTTTGCTTGCAAGCTGCCACCTTTCATTCCCAGCTGCTGCATAGATTCACTGACGGATTCTGCTAAGTTAGCAGCAGCGCTCTCGCGCTTACTGGATAGTCTAGCGGCTAAGGTTTTGAAATGCGCCAATTTTTCTTTAATGCTCGCTTTTAGCGCCTCCTTTTCAAGCTCAGGGTTTTGCAAGGCAGCTTGTGTTTCTTGCATCTGTTCAAACTTATTGAATAGCTGCTCTGGCGTAGTTTGGTATTTTCTGGCGAGTGTATGATATTCAGAATATCGAACTTCAATTTGGCTGAGTCGCTCATGGTCTAATTCTGACTGACTCAGCGTTGAATCAATTTCTCGAGCTAGTTCTGTGAGTAAAGTTTCTATTTCTAGCAAGCCATTAATGTGCTGTGAGGCTTCAGGTAAAATGCTGGTTAGCGACTCTAGTTGACTACGTGAAGTGGCAATTTGCTCTATTGCTGCAGTCCCTTCGTGGGTATCAATGAGTGATGTGTTTACAGCTGCTTTTACATTTGCCACGTCGGCTTGATGGTGCAAGCGCTTATGCTCTTGTTCTAAGTGTGGCCATTCATCGAGGGCGGGTGCAAAAGCAGTTAGCTCTGTTAACTGAAAATTAATTAAATCAAGCCTATCCTTAGTGTCATTTTCTTGCGTTAACAGCTGCTCAAGCTCGTCTTGTTCTAGTTTTAAATCTTTGTACTGAAGTGCTAGTTGCGCGGCCAGTTTATCAGTTTTACCAAACTGATCAATCAAAGCCAGCTGTGCCTGCGGTTTCATTAATGATTGATGTTCGTGTTGCCCATGAATATCAATCAACATAACGCCAAGCTCCCGTAACTGGGTAGCCGATACTGCTCTCCCGTTAATATAAGCGCGGTTGGTTTTTTCTACAGAAATAACACGCCGAAGTATGCATTGATTTTCATCTTCAAGATCATTGTCGCGTAACCAAACTAATCCGATATGCTCTGAGTCTAAAGTAAAACTAGCTTGAATTTCTGCTGAGGATTGACCATGGCGAACAAGCGAAGTATCAATGCGGTTGCCTAAAACTGCGTTAAGCGCATTGATAACCAGTGATTTGCCCGCGCCAGTTTCGCCGGTAATCACGCTCAGCCCGCTACCGAACTCTAGTTCGACATGCTTTGCAATAGCAAAATTTTTAATATCAATCCAATCAAGCACCGTATTAGTCTGGCAATCAGGGGGTTGGGTTTAGTAAGACCATCCAAGTTTTGAGCGCAAAGCTTCGAAGTGATTATGGTCATTAATTCGCATTAGCATCAGTTCAACATCCGCATTACGAATCTTCAAAGTATCATTGTGCTTTAAGTGCCTTCTTACTACGCCATCAGTAGTCAGCACGGCTTGGTTATCGTCTAAATCAATGAGAGAAATATCGATTACACTGTGCTGATTAATGATGATTGGCCGATGGCTTAGTGTATGTGGACTGATCGGCACAATCGCTAATACGTGTAACGTGGGCTCTATGATGGGTCCGCCAGCGGACAAGGCGTAAGCTGTTGAGCCAGTAGGTGTGGCGATAATCATACCATCGCTACGGGTACGTGAAACAAAGACCCCATCGACATGGATATCAACTTCAATTAATCGCCCGCTGTCCCCCTTGCTCACTACTGTATCGTTTAAAGAAATAAATTGGTTAGGCGCTTCGTCATTTGACAATAACTCTGTGCGTAGCATTGTGCGCTTTTCAATAGTGTATTGGCCATTTTTAATTGCTTTTATGCCTTGTTCTATTTCGTCAGCAGGTATGTCGGTTAAAAAACCTAAGCGGCCTAAGTTAATGCCCACTATCGGTACGCAATAGGGCGCTAAAGCGCGTGCGGCGTGCAATAAGGTGCCATCGCCGCCGACTACAACGGCAAAATCTAAGCTTTGATAGTCTGTTGCTGTGGCGAGCATTTGTAGATTAGTTAAGTCAGTAGAAGTGCTGTCGCCCAGTAAAACGGTCGCGCCATAGCTCTCCAAAAGCGCTTTTACTTTAAGTAAAGGCGCTTCGACACTATTGGAGGCGTATTTGCCGAATAAACCGACCGTGATCTTATCCATTCTCTACAAGCAGACTTTTATACAGTTTGGTATTATAACCACTCAATTAAACCGCGTATATTTAAACCATTGCCAGATAACGTAAACGACATCTCTAGTCGCGCAGGTACTGTCCTCAATCAGTTAATTCGACATTATGTTGACACCGGCTCGCCAGTTGGGTCAACGACACTGTCCAAGTCTGATAATTTGCAAGTTAGTTCTGCAACGGTACGCAATGTAATGGCAGAGCTTGAACAGCTTGGGCTGATAAAGGCTCCGCACACGTCGGCAGGGCGCATCCCGACTAGCGCGGGTTACCGCGTATATATCAATAGTATGTTGAACAGCCAACCTATTGCTTCAAGTTCTAGTGAGCATATCCAGCAGGTGCTCGGTCGCTATGATGACCCTAAGGAGTTAATGCAAAATGCCTCGCAGGTGCTTTCGAAGTTAACTTCATTTGCCGGTGTGGTTTCCATGCCAGATAGCGAATACAGCACTTTTAGACAAATTGAATTCTTGAGATTGAGTGATTTACGCATTCTGGCGATATTAGTCACTGAAGACGGCTTGGTAGAAAATAAAGTGATAAAGGTTAATCAAAAATACTCGGAGTCAGAACTGGTGCAGGCGGCAAATTACTTTAATGACGCTTATGCAAGGCGCTCTATGGCAGAGGTTAAATTAGACTTGCTCAAGAAAATGCAGCTTGATTCCAACTCAATGCACCAAGCCATGCAAACGGCAGTAGAGGTAGCGCAAGGTTTGCTCGAAACAAAAGATGGTGAACAAACCGGAGTGTTAGTCAGTGGTGAGGATAAGCTGATCAACCTACCAGACTTTGATCAAACTGATCAGTTAAAAGGCGTGTTAGATACCTTTCATACCAAGCGAGTACTGCTAGATTTGGTTAGCAAAAGTCTTCACGGAGAAGGCGTTAGCATTTATATCGGCGAGGAATCAGGTTACGAGGCGCTTGAAGCTTGCTCGGTCGTTGCCATGCCCTATGAAAAAGAAGGCAAACGCGTTGGGGTCTTGGGGGTAGTTGGGCCAACGCGCATGGCCTATGATCAAGTGGTTTCTGTTGTCGATGTGACGTCTAAGTTGTTATCCAATGCGTTGGCGAACAATGACTAGAACTAGGAGCTTGCCTAGGTCTAAATTCTGGTTATTTAGCCTTTGATAAAGTCAGAATTAGCTGTCAGTAGTTAGCAGAGGTCAAAATTACCGATTTCTAAAAATGTAGTTGCGGTGATCACAATTGGCCTACCCGATAAAGTTTGCCCGTTCGCAGTAACTGATACCTGATAGCTATATACAAGGCCAAGTGGGTTTTGCGCGCTATACTCCCGATGTGTTGAACCTAGATCAAATAGTATGATGGGGGCGCTAACAGTAGCTGTTCCAGAGATCAGTGTAATCGATTGGGCGTGTGTTCGTGGTGATAGCGTGGGTGCTTGAGCGTCGCCTTGTTTAGCATAGGTGACGGTGTAGCTATTAAAGGTCGTTCCAGACGGAAATAGATTTGGGTCAACTAGACTGGCCGTTGATTGGGCTGAGATTGTGAGAGTGCCTGTCTTTGTGAATAATCCAGGTTCAAGCACCTCTTCAGTGATGGTGCCATCTGCATTTGTCGATGCAGCTTTACAAACACCCAACACCGTGTCAACGCTAATACCATCTGTAGCGATGACAGAAGAAGAAAAAATGATTCCGTTATCGCCATTCACTACTCCAATGTTTTGCGCACCCGCGCCACCACCTGTGCCACCGCTACTGCACCCCACCATTATATAAGCGCTAGTTAAGATCGTTATTAGCTTTGTTTTCAATAAGTTTTGGCAAGCCATAGCTATAAATATATGAATATAATCATAATTCTAGCTTACTTTTATCAATAAAGAGAAGTTGATTTTAGTGTGCAAACTGTGGAGTTTAAATTCAATGGGTGTCGGATTCTGATTTTGTTAAAGCAAAAAAACTTCGGTTGGCAAGCTAGGGCGAAAAGAGGGCCTATTTAACTTTACAACAAAAAACGTACCTTTTTGGTCTTGCATTAGTTTAGGGCTATCCCCACTTAATTCGTCGAATTAACATGTAATCATATGGTCTATCATTTTTGAGGTTAGCAATGGGTGAAAAAAACGAAACTACTGACACGCAAGATAACTCCGATATACAAGATGAGGTTATCGAAGAAGCGTCGCTTGATGCTGAAATCGATGCAGATGAAGATCAGCCTGAAGCTGAGAGTGAAATTACTGAAATATTAGAAGAATCTAGCATTGAAGAACTCGCCGAGCGTGTAATAGAGCTGGAGAAAAGCAATGCTGATTTAGCAGATCAATATGTTCGCGCTAAGGCGGAAACAGACAATACGCGCAGAATATCAACTAAAGAAGTAGAAAGGGCACGTAAATTTGCTTTGGAAAGCTTTGCTAAAGAATTGTTGCAAGTTAAAGACAGCCTTGATCAGGCGTCGCAAGTTGATTTGCAAGAAGATAGTGGTGAGCAACTGATCAAACAAATGAATGAAGGTTTATCGTTAACCACGCGTCAATTGGACACCATATTTGACCGATTCAATATCTCTGAAATTAAACCTGAAACGGGTGATGCGGTTGACCCAGAATTACACCAAGCGATGACGATGCAACCTTCAGATGAGCTTGAAGCGAATCAAATTATTGCCGTCATTCAGACAGGCTACCAGTTGAATACAAGGCTATTACGCCCTGCGATGGTGATTGTTTCCAGCGGTCCGCAAAAGAAATAGATAAGGGCTTTAAAACACTTAAAGCACTCCCATATTGTAAAACAGATACACAACTACAGAATTTTAAGAGGTTACTAAAACATGGCTAAAGTTATTGGAATTGATTTGGGTACGACCAACTCTTGTGTCGCTTTAATGGAAGGTGATGCACCAAAAGTCATTGAGAATGCTGAGGGTCGCAGGACGACACCATCCGTTGTTGCGTTTGCGGATGATCAGGTTTTGGTTGGCGATGCTGCAAAGCGTCAAGCGGTGACTAACCCTGAGAAAACTATTTTTGCAGTAAAGCGTTTAATCGGTCGCAAGTTTGACGAAGAGGTTGTGCAGCGTGACATTGATTTAATGCCTTACAAAATTGTCAAAGCTAAAAATGGCGATGCTTGGATTGAAGTGGACGGCAAACAGATGTCGCCGCAAGAGGTGTCTGCAAAAATCTTGCAGAAAATGAAGTCTACCGCTGAAGATTATTTAGGCGAAGAAGTGACTGAAGCGGTTATTACAGTGCCTGCTTATTTTAACGATTCACAGCGTCAGGCGACTAAAGATGCTGGAAAAATTGCCGGTTTAGAAGTCAAGCGCATTATCAATGAGCCAACAGCCGCAGCATTAGCATTTGGCCTAGACAAAGTTAAAGGCGACAAGACTATCGTTGTTTATGATTTGGGTGGTGGAACCTTTGACGTTTCTATTATCGAAATCGCAGACCTTGATGGCGAGCAGCAATTTGAAGTGTTATCGACCAATGGTGATACGTTCTTAGGCGGTGAAGACTTTGATATTCGCTTAATCGATTACGTGGCAGACGAATTTAAAAAAGACCAAGCATTCGACCTTAAGAATGATCCATTGGCTTTGCAACGTTTAAAAGAAGCAGCGGAGAAAGCGAAAATTGAACTTTCTACCACATCGCAAACTGAAATCAACTTGCCTTATATTACAGCGGATGCGAGCGGGCCAAAGCATCTGAATATCAAACTTTCTCGCGCTAAGCTCGAAGCCTTGGTTGAAGACTTAATTAAGCGTTCAATTGAACCTTGCCGCACTGCGTTAAAAGACGCTGGTTTAAGCGCCAGCGAAATCGATGACGTTATTTTAGTTGGCGGGCAAACACGTATGCCCAAAGTGCAAGAAGCCGTGACTGAGTTTTTTGGCAAAGAGGTGCGTCGTGACGTGAATCCAGATGAAGCAGTTGCAGTTGGCGCTTCAGTGCAAGGCGGTGTGCTATCGGGTGAAGTAAAAGACGTTTTACTGTTGGATGTGACACCACTTTCTTTAGGCATTGAAACCCTAGGGAATGTGATGACTAAACTTATTGAGAAAAACACGACTATTCCGACTAAGGCTAGCCAAGTATTCTCTACGGCCGATGATAATCAACCTGCGGTAACGGTACACGTATGCCAAGGTGAGCGTCAGATGGTGGCGGATAATAAGTCGTTAGGGCGGTTTGATTTATCAGATATTCCTCCTGCCCCGCGTGGTACGCCGCAAATTGAAGTCACTTTTGATATTGATGCAAACGGTATCTTAAATGTGTCTGCTAAAGATAAGGCGACGGGTAAAGAAAACACCATTGTGATTAAAGCGGGTAGCGGATTATCTGACGAAGAAATTGAAAAGATGGTGCGTGAGGCAGAAGAAAACGCCGATAGTGATCGTGAAAAGCGAGAGCTAGTGGATGCAAAAAACCAAGGTGAAGGCTTAATGCATCAGGCTAAAAAGTCATTAGATGACTTAGGCGATAAAGTTGACGACAGCACTAAAAAAGCCGTTGAGGTTGCCATTGCAGATTTAGGCGAATCATTAAAAACGGATGATAAAGCGGATATCGACGCTAAAACACAAACGTTGATGGAAGCGAGTCAAAAAGTAGCTGAACAGGCCTATGCAGAATCAGATGCAGAGGCTGGCCCAGAGAGTCCAGACGGCGGCGCAGCAGACGATGATATCGTTGATGCTGAGTTTGAAGAAATGGACGACGACCAAAAGCCGAGTTAACCCCATCACGCTATCGGCTCGGTTATGTCAAATTAATTAGGATGGAAAGGGTGGGTCATAACTCACCCTTTTTATTGAACCGAGATTCACTGCAATAACGTTCGCAACAGCTAAAACATATGTCAAAGCGAGACTATTACGAAGTACTAGGTGCCAACAAGGCATCGTCAGAGGCGGAAATTAAAAAAGCCTATCGCAAGATGGCGATGAAATATCATCCTGATCGCAATCAAGATAATCCTGAAGCAGAAGCGAAGTTTAAAGAGGTGCAAGAGGCTTATGCAGTACTGAGTGATCAAGAGAAGAAATCAGCTTATGACCAATTTGGTCACGCTGGGGTTGATCAATCAGCTGGAATGGGCGGTGGAGCGGGTTTTGGCGATATTTTTGGCGACATGTTTGGTGACATTTTTGGTGGAGCGCGCCAAGGAGGACGACGTCAGGCTAGAGGCTCAGATTTGCGCATTCGGGTGAAGTTAACGCTTGAAGAAGCGGTTCAAGGTATAGAGAAAAAAATCAAGGTACCGCGCAATACTTCTTGTAATACATGTGATGGCTCAGGTGCTAAGAAAGGCTCCTCTCCAGTGAGTTGCCAAACCTGCGGCGGGCAAGGCCAAGTGCGTATGCAGCAAGGTTTTTTCTCAGTGCAGCAAACCTGCCCACAATGTCAGGGTTCTGGTAAACAGATTAAAGACCCATGTGGCGATTGTAGTGGTCAGGGCCACGTGCGAACAGAGAAAAGCCTCAAGGTTAAAATCCCAGCCGGCGTTGATGAAGGCGATCAAGTTCGTTTAAGCGGTGAAGGCGAAGGAGGGGGCGCGGGTGTTGTACCTGGTGATCTCTATGTACAGGTACATCTGCTTGAACATGAGTTATTTAAGCGCGATGCGGACAATTTATATTGCGAAGTACCGGTCAGTTTTGCAACGATGACGGTCGGCGGAGATCTTGAAGTGCCAACCTTAACGGGCCGTGCAAGTATCAAAATACCTGCGGGCACACAATCAGCCAAAGTATTTAGGCTGAGAGGCAAAGGCGTTAAAAATGTACGTAGTTCGCAGATCGGTGATTTGTACATCACTGTAAATACTGAGACGCCAGTGAACTTAACGTCTGAGCAAAAAGAACTAATCGAGCAATTGCAAAAAAGCTTAGATGAAGGTGGAAAAAGGCACAGTCCGCAAAGCAGTGGATGGAAGGATAAGATAAAATCGTTCTTTGATGACTTTGTTACTTAATCTGCATTGATAGAAATTACTAAAACCCCGATTGCAGGGGTCGTTGTTGTGGAAAACCGTGTTTTTGAAGATGAACGCGGGTTTTTTATGGAAACGTATAATAAGAATCGGTTTGAGTCAGTGGGCTTGCCGGGCGATTTTGTGCAAGACAATCACTCTCGTTCTACAAAAAATGTGATCCGTGGTTTGCACTATCAATATCCGCTATGGCAGGGAAAGTTAGTGCGGACCTTAAAAGGTGCAATTTTTGATGTGGCAGTTGATATCCGGCCCGATTCCGTTACCCGCGGACAGTGGTTTGGTATCGAGTTAACTGAAACAAACAAGCTACAACTATATATCCCCCCGGGTTTTGCACATGGTTTTGCAACCTTGAGTGATGTGGCTGAGGTTTCGTATAAGTGCACGGCTCAATACAAAGCACAAGACGATGCGGGTATATTCTGGAATGATCCTGATATTGCAATTGAGTGGCCAGTTTCTAATGCTATTGTGTCTGAAAAGGACGCGAATGCTCCTTTGTTGCGAGATATTCGCATCAGTTCCTAACATGAAAATAATCATATTTGGCCGCAATGGCCAGGTTGGTAGAGCATTAACAAGTTTACTATGTGACCAAGAAGTGATTGCTTTAGATAGGAGTGATTTAGACCTGCAAAATAGCGACCAAATTACCAGCTTTATTCACAGCGAACTACCAGATTGGGTCATTAATGCTTCTGCTTATACTGCGGTTGATAAGGCTGAAGATGACGAGATCTTAGCTGACCAAATTAATCATTTGGCACCCAAAGCGATGGCACTGGCTTGTGCTAATGTCAATAGCCTGTTTCTGCATTATTCTACAGATTATGTTTTTGACGGAAGTCATGACCAAGCCTATAAGGAAGATGACGAGCCTTGCCCGCAAAGCGCCTATGGACGTACCAAACTAGCGGGCGAACAGGCGGTTATGGCTGCTAATCCAAAATCAATTATTTTACGCACAGCGTGGATCTACGCCAAAGAAGGAGCGAATTTTGTAAATACTATGCTGCGCTTAGGGAGTGAAAAAGACGAGCTTAATATCGTCAATGACCAGTATGGATCCCCCACCTTGGCGCAAGACCTAGCAACGATTACAATAGAGATAATCGACAAGGTTAGCGATATGACCATTAGTCAACATGCGGGTGTGTATCATGTAACGGGTGCTGGTTATACCAGTTGGTATGATTTTGCTAAGGAAATATTTTTGCTGACGGGAAATTCAAAAATATATCTTCATGCTGTGCCCACTACTTCATACCCCACTCCAGCTAAGCGTCCGGAATTTTCCGTCCTGTCTAATCAAAAATTAATGGATACTTTTGGCTTAAGTTTGCCTGCATGGCAAGAGTCTTTGGCTAAAACGCTTAAATAACAGATGAACTCAGCCTTTTTCAATGGGGCCGAAGCCTTAGCAGAAGGGGGCGTCTTTTCGCAAACAGTGGCTGGGTTCAGGCCGCGCCAAGTGCAGCAAAAAATGGCGCAGTCGGTTGAGCGTACTATCGAAAGCGGTGGAGTGCTCGTTGCCGAATCTGGTACTGGAACAGGAAAAACTTACGCTTATTTGGTGCCTGCCCTGTTATCTGGGAAACGTGTGGTGGTGTCAACTGGAACGCGTCATTTACAAGACCAACTATATTTTCGTGACTTGCCCATGGTGCAAAAAACCTTAGGTGTGTCAATTGATGTGGCTTTGTTAAAAGGGCGCGCAAATTATCTTTGTCAGTTTCGATTAAATCAACTAGGGCAAGACCCTGCACTGCGATATCGTAAAGATTTGCAAGAGAAACGAGAAATACTCTCTAATTGGAGTCGCCAGACTCGACGTGGTGAGATATCTGAAGTTGGCGAAATCGATGAGCAAGATTCGGTTTGGCGAGCAGTCACGTCAACCGCTGATAATTGTCTTGGCAGCGAATGCCCAGACTTTAAGGAATGCTATGTCAACAAAGCCCGTCAACGAGCGTTAAAGTCGCAGATGGTGGTGGTGAATCACCATTTGTTTTTTTCAGATGCTAGTTTAAAAGAAGAAGGGTTTGGTGAGTTGCTACCACCTTATGATGTGGTTATTTTTGACGAAGCGCACCAGTTACCAGACGTAGCTTCGCGTTTCTTTGGTTTTACTGTCTCTAGTTTGCAATTAAAAGATCTCGGTCGTGACGTAAAAGTAGCGGAGGCTAAAGAGCGAAGTGGCGTGCAGCTAGAAGATGCTGTAGACGAGTTAAATACGGCGGTATCCCAGTTTGACCTTGCTTTGTCTGCAAGTGCTCGAGGTGAAAGTAGTGAAGCCATCCAAGACCCTAAACGATTGTCTGTGATCAACGATCTACTGGATGTGCTAGCTGATCTAGAATTGGCCTTATCGCAAGCCGCGGTAAGCGGTGAAGCGCTGGAGCGCTGCCATGTGCGCTGTATGCAATTACAAAGGCATTTGTTGCAATGGATAGAAAGTGCTCATCGGTCTGACGAACTAATTTGTTGGTACGAAACCTCTCGAAGTAACACGCGGCTAACGGGCACACCGATGAATATTGCTAACCAAATGCAGTCAATTTTGCAGCGAGTGGGAACCAGCGCGGTGCTGACATCAGCCACCTTGGCAGCGGGGTGTGATTTTAATTATTATCTCTCTAATCTGGGATGCGATGAGGTTGACACCTTACAGTTGGATAGTCCGTTTGATTATCAAAATAATGCACTCCTTTATTTGCCATCAAATTTGCCCGAGCCGAATGATCGTGCCTTCCCAGATAAAATGTTGGAGGCGATATCGCCAGTTATTAAAGCGAGTAAAGGGCGAACATTCTTACTATTTACCTCTTACGCCATGTTGCATCAGATTGCTGATCGCATGGAAAAGCAGGGCAATTGGAACCTATTAATACAAGGTCGCGCACCGCGTGGCGAATTGATAGATCAATTTAAGCAAGGTGAAAACTGCGTCTTGCTTGGGACGGCATCATTTTGGGAGGGCGTAGATGTTAAAGGTGATGCACTCAGTTGCGTTATTATTGACAAGTTGCCATTCGTGCCTCCCAACGACCCAGTCATGCGAGCGAAAATGCGTCGGTTGCAAGATCAAGGCAACAATGCCTTTGCAGACTTACAAATCCCTGAAGCTATTATTACCTTGAAGCAGGGTGCTGGGCGCCTTATTCGAGATGTCGATGATAAAGGGGTGTTGATGATTTGTGATACCCGCTTAAAAACCAAAGGCTATGGTGGGAAATTCGTTAATAGCTTGCCGCCTATGCGCCGCACTCAGGACCTTGCTGAAGTGACTCAATTCTTAGCGCATATTCAATGAAAATTTTGGCCATTGATACAGTTACAGAAGCGTGCTCTGTAGCCTTGTCTATTGACGGCGAATGCGTGTCGAAAGTAAAGATTGCAGCAAACCAGCATTCTGCATTTATTCTGAGTATGGTCGATGAGTTGTTAGCAGATCATCAACTAAGTCTGCCCCAGTTAGATTTAATTGCAGTTGATAACGGCCCGGGTTCGTTTACAGGAATAAGAATAGGCATCGGTGTGGCGCAGGGGCTGGCATACGGTGCTGATTTACCAGTAATCGGCATTAACTCTCTTGCGGCGTTGGCAGCGCAGGTTAGCTCTGATGGGTCAGTTTTGTCATTGATAGATGCAAGGATGAAGCAAGTTTATTGGGCTGATTACTCGAAACATCCGTTATCGTATACGTTTAATGAATTAATGAACATACCCTTGCATCTTAGCGCGCCAGGAGAGGTGCATTGTTCGCAACGGCAAAATCAATTCGAGGTTGTTGCAAATGGTTGGCAGCAGTATCAAGAACACGTAGATCAATTGGTACGCGCGGCGGTGGACTTAACTACAGGTGTTTACCCGATGGCACAAGAAGTAGCTGCAATCGCTGCCTTGGCTAATGAGGCGAATCAGTTAATTGCCGCACAGCTCATGCCAATTTACTTACGCAATGATGTAGCTAGTGTAAGTACAAAAAAGAAGTTGTAATCAAGATAGTGCGCGGCGGCCAAAAAGTTGTATGCCTTTAGCAAAGTACGTCGAAACTATGTGTGGCGACTTTCTTTTTGCCGACCTTAACTTCCACTTTCCATGTGCCGATGAATTTGCCCATACCGAATGCAGGGTCGAATAACCGTGCAATGGCGGCGCCTGGTGGGCCAGAGAGCCTCAACCAAGCCCACACTCTTGCGCCTTGTTCATAATGGGTGAAATCATATTGAGTGCGCTCTTCTACTTTTCCGTTAGGGTTACGCCAATGCACAGTTAGCGTGTGTTGTGCGCTTTCCTCGCCTTCAGTAAACCCTGTTTCCATTACCATATAAACTTGGTCAGTGCAGGTGAAATCAGTTTGTTTTGTATAGCCAGGAATACCCTCGTTGTCTTCGGCGGTTAGATAGCTCGTGATGTTGCTAGGGGGAGCTGCCGCGTAGATGGCAGTAATCGAAGATTGGCCAATGGTTATGGTGATTAACACTGCACGCAGTAATAATTTTTTTGTGCTATTCATTAATAAATATCTTATCTGATCTAGCTGACTCTAAAGTTAATTAGCGACTTAGCTTAATAACAGCTCACGTACGAAGCGCGTACCAAAATAGCCGATTATAAAAATGGCATAAGCGACGAGTGTAAATTTGGCTGCTTTTCTGCCCCTCCAGCCGAATAAGGTTCTGCCTATTAATAATGCTGCGAAGCTTATCGCGGCTAATAAAGTCAGCACGGTATGATGGCTCAGAGCAAGTGATTGACCGTGGATAATATAGTTTGAGCTGATGCCTAGATATAAGCTCAGGAGTAGTCCAATAAAACCAATTAGTAAAAACTGAAATAGTTGGCTATCCATACTCTGTAATGGTGGCAAGCTATTTAGCCACTTAGAGTGATTGGTTGACATCCCTTTTAACTGTTTTTCCTGCATCATTATAATGAGCGCTTGTGCGGCAGCTAAACTTAACAACGCAAAGGTGAGAGCCGCGAAAACAAGGTGTAAACTCAAACACTCGGCGCTTGCAATAGCATTGGTGGTGGCATTCAGCAAAGGGCCAGCGAGAGCCGCTAGGATAGCTAACGGTAATACCAAAACGCCGAGTGTGAGGGTTGATCTAAACAGAGAAACCAATATAAAAATCGCCACCGCTGTGAATGCAGCTATTGAGAGCAGCCCTAGCATTGACTGACTCAGGCTAAGTACCGACTCTGAACTAGAGTATAATGCGGCACCATTTACGGCAATCGCGATAACGGCGCAAGAAACGATACGCGCGCGAATTTGTGGCCTTTTATCTTCGGTTTGCCGTAAATAATGCAGCAAACCTAAGAAAGACGCCGCATAGGCCAAGGCAGATAGCCAAAAAAGAGAATTTTGCATAGTGATAAAAAGCGCTAAACAGCAACCAGTATACTATTTTAGCTTAAAGGAAAAATATGTTTGATCAACTTGGTGATCGTTTAAAACAAACGTTCAAAACTATTCGCGGCCGAGGCCGTTTAACTGAAGATAATATCCAACAAGCCTTGCGTGAAGTAAGGGTTGCGTTGTTAGAGGCTGATGTAGCCTTACCAGTGGTTAAGTCGTTCATTAGTCAAGTGCGTGAGCGCGCAATTGGACATGAAGTGATCGATAGCCTTACACCAGGTGAGGCCATGGTTAAAGTGGTTCATGACGAACTCGTTGGCGTCATGGGGGCAGAAAATAATGCACTGAACTTGGCCGCGAGACCGCCTGTGGTTATTTTGGTGGCGGGTTTACAGGGCGCAGGAAAAACTACCACTGTAGCCAAATTAGCGCATTTACTCCAAGAGCGTGAAAAGAAAAAAGTAGCGCTAGTGAGTGCGGATATTTATCGTCCTGCGGCGATAGAGCAACTGCGTCAATTGTCTAATACGGTAAATGCACATTTTGTTGAAAGTCAACAGTCAGATGCACCGCTAGATATCGTTGTCAACGCCATTGACCAAGCTAAAAAGCTAGCAGCCGATGTGCTAATTATCGATACTGCTGGCCGCTTGCATGTTGATGAAAAACTGATGGGTGAAGTGCAGGCTATTCACGCAGCGACGCAGCCTACGGAAACCTTATTTGTAGTTGATAGCTTGACGGGTCAGGACGCCGTCAATAGCGCCAAGGCATTTGACGATGCTTTGAGTTTAACGGGTATTGTGCTGACTAAAACCGATGGCGATGCACGTGGGGGCGCGGCGCTTTCAATTCGAGAAATCACCGGAAAACCGATTAAGTTCTTAGGTGTTGGCGAAGCAATTGATGCCTTAGAGCCGTTTTATCCGGACCGCGTTGCATCGCGTATCTTGGGGATGGGAGATGTTCTCACTTTAGTTGAAGAAGTCGAAAGAAAAGTCGATAAAAAGAAAGCAGAGCGCCTAGCGAAAAAAGTTGTCAAAGGCAAAGGGTTTGATTTGGACGACTTTAGAGACCAGTTACTACAAATGGAAAAAATGGGTGGTATGAGCGGCATGATGGATAAATTGCCGGGAATGAGTAAGATGCCAGACGCTGCCATTGGTGCTGGAGAGAAAGAGTTTGGTCGAATAATCGCCATTATTAATTCAATGACGATACAAGAAAAACAGTTTCCAGCGGTCATTAAAGCGTCCAGAAAACAACGAATTGCAGCAGGTTCTGGCACTCAAGTTCAAGATATTAATCGTTTGCTCAAGCAGTTTGCTCAGATGCAAAAAATGATGAAACGAATGAAAAAGAAAGGTGGAATGCGTCAAATGATGGCGCAAATGAAAGGGTTAGGTGGTGGAGGCGGTGGCTTTCCAGGGATGCCTAGTTAACAAATGAGATGTTTAAATGATTAAAAATATTCTAGTGGTTTTTTTAGTTGCTGTAGCAACAGCGTGCAGTGATTCTGATTCTTCTGGCGGTAGCGATCAAGTGGCGACGCAATGCTTAGCTTTTGGTACTGCAGTGAGCATATCTGGCGGATTTAGGCACAGTGTGTTCAATACATGTAAGAAAAAAATTAATGTATTGGAATCGTCGACCTTGCAACGATTTTCATTAGATAGCAATGAAAGCCAAGACGTGGTGTTATTTTCTGAAAAGCCTCTGATGGGAGCGTGTTTTTCGCCTTTTCAACCCGAGCTTAAAGGTGATACAAAGCAGTTTGAGTGCAAGAGGGTCTAGCTTGGCGTAGTATTTTTGTTCTCGATTTTTCCGAATTTATTCTATGCTGTATTTTGCTGTTTGGTTGTCTCGCATGTCTTTGCTGGCACAGTAGGCGGTGACCAATTAGTTTTATCGAAGAAAGTTAAATACTACCTAGGAGGAGATTCTAAACCCGTTGATGTTACTGAAGATTTTGGATGTTCTGATAGGATCTACGTAACCTATAAGAGTGAGCTGGCAACCAAGGAACATGTAGAAAGAGGCATAGTGCGGTTTAATTGGTTTTCACCGAGTGGGAAATTAGAATTTGTACATAAAGATGAAGTGGTTATTGGTCCCAATAATAGAGGCTATCAGTTGTCAAATTGGTTAGAATTCAAAAATACAAATACTGGGCAACTATTAGGCGGTTTTTTGTTCGGAGATGGCGGCGAGAAGTTTATCGGAAAGTGGAGGGTTACCGTAAACCTAAAAGATGAAATCTTAGCTTCACGTTCTTTTAGTGTTATTTGTTAATATGGTGGACTTAGGTGCGAGTTAAAACAGATACCTTAGCTCAAAAAATATTTGGTACCGAGGGCCGGAATCGAACCGGCACAGTATTTCTACTACTGGATTTTGAATCCAGCGCGTCTACCAGTTTCGCCACCCCGGCACGGATAGCTATGTTGCCCCTTGGCTGTGCAAAAGCTAAGCTCATAAATAATTTGATATACGTTGATGCTTTTAATCGAATGAAAAGGCTTCTAATTTCTTAATGTAAGTAGAGAATTCACTCGCTAACGTATAACAGTTGGATTTAGTCAATAAGTATTGAATCTCTATTAATTTCATACAAAAAATACTATAAAAGTTAGTATCTTAAGTAAGAAAAAGACTCTAGACTAATGGCTTTAGCTATCTGCATTCGATAACAATCTGGAGTTGACGTTATGCCAACTCCAGTTATACTGACAGAAGTATTTTCTTTACGGCTCTAGTTCGCTGTAATTGCAATTAAACTAGGGTTTGGTCCATTGCAAGCTGTATCGTCGAGAGTGAGATTAGCTTTAAAACCAGCTGCTTTAATAGTTAGCGCGGTAGCGAGAGCATTTTTACCTCCTGCGCTATTAGTATTGAAAGATACTAGTGCGGTCCTACAAGCTGCAGGACCAACAGGTGCACTCAGTACAACGAAACATGCCGTTGATTGTGCGCCACAACCTGTTCGTAATATGGTTTGGCCTGACAAGTTGATTGAGCCAGCCAAAGCAGCTGATACCCCTAACCCAAGAGACAATGCAGTTGCAGTGCCAGTGGCTACTTTTTTCCAGTTTTTCATAAGTATAAGTCCTCTAAATAACAAAAATAAACACTGGCGCTATATTGTTAGCGCGTCGCGCCATCGATTTCTACTAAAGGCTACAAATATGCCGCCTTAACGCTATTATACCTAATTACGCTATACGTACACAACTAAAAAAACAATTGTTAGTACTATGATGGTACCTTACGTTTTTGCCTAGTCGAAAACCGAGGTAACATTAAGCTGTAATCATTATTTACATTTGCTTCGATCTGTAGGGATTAATAAAAGTATATAGTTTCCTATCCGTGGTGCATTTAGGCAGGTACGAATTTAAGGTTATTGATATTGTTGCCATTGAGCTTGTTAATCCACTGCAGTACCGTAAGAGCGGTAATTTTTGATAATACCCTAATTGATAAGCCTTGAAATGTTTTGGCGTAATTACGCCGAATCATAAACTGATCGCATAATTGAGAATATAGAGTTTCAATACGCTTTCGTGCCCGCCTCAATGATCGATGAAACGGCTTATGGTTTACTTGGTTTTTCCTGCTTGGTGTCTCTAATCGAATGGCACTGGTTTGAAATAAATCGGTTTGATATTCTCGGCTCAAATAACCTTTATCGCCGATTAAAACGCAATGGTTAAACTGATATTTAATATCATTCAGATAATGGATATCATGCACAGAAGCTTTAGTAATATCAAACGGTTTGGAATACTCCTGTAGATGTACATACAGCATGGAATTTATAACCAAAGTAGTGTGCTTTCTGAGTGGCACAGTAACCGTAGCTGGGAGCAGTATCTGGCTTAGATGGGCTAAACTTATTGCGCCTAGATCGACTATATTTGCATATTTCTAAAGGCATACTATCAACAATATGGTGAGTATCGGATAGAACAACTTTAGATGCGATAGCTTCCCTGAATTGCTCGACCTTAAAGGCAAGATTGCGCTTTCTTCGATTGTAGACAGTGCGTTCAATCTTACCGACCAATGCAGTAGGAATACGCTTAAACAAATAACGCTCTGAATCAATACCAAGGCACTCGGCTGCAAGGTTTAGTGCAATTAATTGCTTATCTGTCAATTGAGGGATACGAATTTGGTTGAGATAGTAGTCATCTGGTTCTAATTCGTGCAAAAGGCTCAATATTTTGGTATAAGTTGTAGTTAAGTTGCTCATATCATTATGTTTTTTAGTAGATTCACAATGATACTCTATGAGTAAAAATGAGCAACTTCTTAATCAACTTTTCCTAAATGCACCACGGGTATTTTCCTTATTTGATTAAAGTAGTAACAGTTCTATTTCCATAATATTAAATATAAACTTCATTATATCTATGCAAGAATGTTTTCCGAAGTCTTAGTAAGTTGTTTGTTCGATATGTTAAAGTCGATCGATTAGAATAACTGTTATATGTATATGAATAAACTCGATCAATTAATCCGATTAGAAAAGCATAAATGGATAGCTAAGTTCGCCCAAGGTAAAAACTATGCTGATCTTGGTGGGTTATGGGGGACAGTAAATGAGACTGTTAGTATCGCATCTCTTGCAGGGGCAAAAAAAACTACGATGGCAGACATTCAGCCGCTTGGTAATAAGTGGTGGAATGCATTTGATAAGCGTTGCGAGGAACTTGGCGTGAGCGACTATTATTCTGTTAACATAAATATTTGTGATACGGACTCTTTGCAAAATCATAGTAAGTTTGAATTCGTACATTGTTCTGGTATTATGTATCACGTCTCTGATCCTATACAGTTTATTCAGAACCTAATTACACTAACAACTGAGCACCTCTTGATTTCATCAATGACAATTCCCGATGTAATAGAGAATTCAGAAGGTACGATGAATTCGCCAGAAGGTTCAGCTCATCTTGTTCAAATGCTCCCTCAGAATACACGAGAAATACTGAGGAAATACTTAACCGAGAAGAACATGTCTGTGGATATCGCAGGTCAAAAAGCTCCTAAAGACCTGTTCCATGCTAATGGAACTGTTAAAACCGGTCCTTGGTGGTGGATATACTCTCCTGCAACAATGGAAGCGATGTGTAGAATGTGTGGTTTAGAAATTATCGAGAGCCATACTCACCATAATTATTCTCACAGTGTTTTGTGTAAGGTAAACCGCTGAAAAATCAGGTTCACTAAGCGAGTGTTTGTATGTCGAAGTGAAGGTTTACATTTACTATGTGGCTGCGAACGGACGCCATCGGTTTATCCCTGGGTGAATAGGATAGCAGTGGCTGTGTAATCCCCCCATTATTGTTCGATTTTTTAAGTAGAAGGGTTAAGCCACTTTCAGTTTCATTATAGGGGTTATCCCATTAATCGCTGAGTGAGGTCGTTCATTATTGTATATCCACAGCCACTGAGTCGCCAGTAATTGTGCGTGTTCTATTGAGTTGAATATATTGCATACCTAGCCATTCATGCCTAGCAGTCCGGTTAAATCGTTCAATATAGGCATTCTGAGTTGGCTTGCCAGGCTGGATATAAAGCAGTGTTATTTGATTGGCATTTGCCCAACTAGTTAATTCATTGCTAATATATTCAGGACCATTGTCACACCTAAGCGCAGCAGGCTTTCCGCGCCACTCTATAACTTGCTCTAGCGCTCGAATGACACGCGCATTAGGTAATGAACGATCAACTTCAATCGCTAAACCTTCTCGGTTGTAATCATCCATTACATTAAATGTACGCAGCTTGTTGCCATTGCCTAAACTGTCACTCATGAAGTCCATTGACCACACTTGATTTATGGACGTTGGCACACTGAGCTGATCAGGCTTGTCTCGTTTTATCCGTCTACGGGGGCTTTATACGTAGGTTTAGCTCTAGCTCACGATAGATGCGGTACACACGTTTATGGTTCCAAGCAAAACCTTTGATATTGCGCAAATATAAGTAGCATAAGCCAAAACCCCAGCGTTTATGTGTTTGCGTCAAACGCAGCAACCAGTCGGCTATTAGCGCATTGTCAGTAGACAGTTTTGGTGTATACCGAAAGCACCTTTCGCTGATGCCCATGCATAGACAAGCAAAGCGAACAGTGATTTGACGCTCGATAATAAGGTTAGTCGCCATCTCTTTGCTAAGAGATGGCTTTAGTACTTTCCCTCGAGGGCCTCTTGGCGGATCTCCGCTTTCAGGCGCTCTTCTGCGTACATTTTCTTGAGCCGTTTGTTCTCTGACTCTAGTTCTTTCATTCGCCGCATCAATGATGCATCCATACCACCGTACTTAGCGCGCCATTTATAAAAGCTGGCAGAACTCATACCGTGTTCACGGCATAAGTCTTGAACCGGTACGCCACTGCCGTTCTGCTTAAGGATGGCTAGAATTTGGGTATCTGTAAATCTGGGTGTTCGCATAAAAAATTCTCCTGTTGAGATTGTAAGAATTTCCTACTTATTTTGTCGAACATTTTTCGGGGGGATTACAAGAACACTCGATATTATGGCTATAAATTTCATACAGTTTGTAATATTCAAGGTGTGTTTCAAGCCTTTAAGCCAGCCATGCTTCTTACCGTAAGCAATTAGCTAGATATGGCATGCAAAGCTCAATGAGTGGTAAAGGCAACTGCTATGACAATGCAATTGTAGAGCGATTCTTTGGTAGTTTGAAATATGAATCGCTAGCCAATGTCATTCATCTAACTCGTGACGGAATAATCAATGACGTAAATAAATACATCCGTTACTTATAACGGAACTAGGCTGCATTCAGCGTTGGCTATGTAAGTTCAAATGGATACGAAAATTCTCTTATTAATCTGTGCAATTAAATCAACCTAGAGCAGTTGAGTTTGCAAGTGATAAATTTGTGCTTGTGTATGAATACATCACCTGCCTTGCAGTTTGTTAACGACCAGCCTGAATTTATCCTCGTCTTCTGGCTAGACTGGATTGGGATTAGCGGTTATGCTCGCACTTTAACGTAGACAGAAAGGGTTAAAATGCATATAAACTTCTATTGTTACGTACTTGGTAAATAAAGAGACCACAGTGGCAGAGTTGATATTGTGTAACTATAAAATAATTGATATGTATGAAATTTACTTTGTGAGCATGAAAAGTCGGATATTGTTAGATGCTTGAGATGAAGTAAATGTTATAAATAGTATAGAGTAATTTATAAATTATGGCTTTTGGTGCAGAAAGTCCAAATATCTTGAATCTCGAAAAAATGACATGTTTTGTCTGTTTTCAAGAAACTTTAGATGAAGGCTTCTTAGTTTAAACCGTGTTCATTGTATTCCTAAAGGCACTTATCTCAACAGTTGAATCAATGCGAATAGGGCTCCAATATGCACTAGCAAATCAATTAAAAGGCGCAGTTCACTAGTTTCAAGTATTGATTTGAAAATGTCGGTTTATTTTATGTTAGGTATCAAGATATGTCGCTTAGAGCATGAGCATGCTAAACGGGTGAACTCTCAGAGAGATTCGAGATATATGATCAAAGCCAACTCAAGAAAGAAACCATCGAAAAGTGAGCTTAAGATTTGTCAACATGTAAAACATAGAATATGGATATTGTAAAATCGTTAAAACTGTGGAGATTTTGGATTTACAGATCCCATATAATGTTTTCGTTAAAATATAGAGATTCGAGATTAGGGTTGCTATGGCCGATGCTCTCACTTTTGGCAGCTACATTCATTCTAGGTATGGTTTGGGGCATTTTATTAAATAAGCAAGATCGATTCGAGTATTTCTTATATTTATTTTCAGGGTATCCAGTGTGGACTATTATTTCTGGAGCGGTTGGAAAGGGGTGTCTGCCGCATAACAAGGTTACGTTTGCGGGAATTCCGTTTTTTACAATTATTTTTGAAAGAGTGATGTCGGTTCATTTCACTTTTTTATATACACTTCCGGTTATTCTTTTAGTTTCAGTTTCGTTTAACGGCCTCACAGCCTCTCATTTAATATTTTTGCCTTACACTGTTATTCTGATGACTCTGTGGGCAATTGGGTTAATCACGCTATGCGTCTCGGTGGTGTCCATATTTCCTGATATTAAGCACTTAATTGAAGCGGTTATGAGGCTCGCATTTTTAGCTACGCCTATCCTTTGGGAAGTTAGCAGACTTGGAGTATATGAGAAGTATATATGGTTGAATCCCTTTTATATTCCGCTTGAATCTATGAGAAGGTCGTTATCTGGTATACAAGATGGAAATACAGTTTACCTATCTTTTTTAATCTATGCTTTGGGCTTGTTAGCGGTTGGAATGTCAAGCATAAAGCTCCGAGAAAAAAGTTTGCTAAATTAAGTGGCTACCATAGAAGTTAAAAATGTAAGTATGACATACCGCGTACCATCTCCATCAGACGCGACCGAAACTTGTGAGTTGAAAGCCGCAGATAATTTAACTTTTAATTTAATCAGTGGCGATCGTGTTGGATTGATTGGAAGGAATGGGGCGGGGAAGTCTACTTTATTATCATTGCTGGCTGGTGATATTAAACCTCAATTGGGTGAGATACTGGTGAGAGGTGAAAGACTGTCTATGATAAATAAGGCTTCTAGTCTGATTCCTCACGCTACTCTTATGGAAAATGCAAGACTTAAAGGGTTGAGTTTAGGGTTAAAGAATGAAAATTTGAGCACATATATAAAGAAAGTATTCAGTTATTCAAAGCTAGAAAGCCGAGCTAACAGTAGCCTAAATTCCCTTTCCAAGGGTATGTCTGGTAGCTTTAGCATCGCTCTAAACTCGCAGATAGTAAGGGAAATTGCAATTTTTGATGAGTGGGTCGGTGTATTAGGTGTTCAAAATATTGATGGCACTAGTATTTTGGATCGATTCGTTGAGGAATCAAAAATTGTAGTATTAGCTAGTCACAGCGTGAACCTAGTTAAGCGAATGTGCAATCAGGTTCTTTTAATCGAGCAAGGGGTGATTGTTTATCATGGCCCAGATTTCGAACGAGCCTATAAATTATTAGGTGCTATAAAGAAAAAAATTCACCATGACGAATAATTTTCTTGCAACAGTTTTTGCATCTGCTGGTTATTATTAAGTACAATAATATATCAATTTAAGCTGTTATTGTATTCGTTAAAGCAGGTAAAATGCGTGCCCTAAAAGTGAGGACTTGGTTGAACTCAGGCTAGGAAAGCCAAAGTTCTCTTGATTATTGTTTTATTCTCAATGTGTTCAAGATAGAAAGCGGAAATGCATAAATTAAA
Organism: Candidatus Poriferihabitaceae bacterium; assembly: GCA_965237995.1. GTDB lineage: Bacteria > Pseudomonadota > Gammaproteobacteria > Arenicellales > Poriferihabitantaceae > JAAELZ01. The sequence continues at coordinate 598,331 of CBDEGO010000003.1, read as the reverse complement.
TTATTCATGGTTCCAATGAGAGTAGATCTGCATATAGGGTTTACTAAAACTGGCACTTCTCAATTTCAATATTTGATGGCAAATTCATCAAAACTATTAAAAAAGCAAGGAGTTTACTATCCTTTGTCAGGACGTAAATACAACGCCCATCACGGACTGGTGAATTTGTTGGTACACCAAAGGATTAACACTGCTGGGGACCCCACTGCAACACTGAGTGGTTTGCGGCGTGAAATAGATGGCCAAAAATGCTCTCGAGTAATCATCTCCTCAGAGGGATTTATGCTGGCTAAAGATGCGCGTGATGGCCTAATGCAATTGAGTAATAATTATGACCTTCGGGTTTATGCTTTTCTTCGGCCGCCTATAAGTTGGGTCAACTCGATGTTTAATCAAGTTTATAAAAATATATTATATGATCGACCATATGTGGATGAGAGTTTGTCACAATATAAAAGGGCTGAACGCTTTATTAATACAGGCATGAAGTTTAATGAAAGATTGGATACATGGAAAAGACTTCTAGGTGCAGATAGGCTACGAGTTTGTTGTTTGGAACAAGGTTCAAATTTTGCGCAAGGTATACAAAGTGCCTTAAATGTTAAGTTAGCTTCAGATACTATGGGGCCTACAAGTAAAAATAATACTTCTTTGTGCGGTGATGCAATGCACTACTTGGCTTGGCTTGCAGAAGAAAGAAAAGCGTATAACCATCAAGAAAAAGTACGATTCATGAATATTCTGAATGACTATTCTTCATTATCAGGAACACCGGTCGAAAACTACATACCCTTAGAATTAGAAAGCGAAACGTATGCCCAAGCGAAGAAAGCTAATAGATTAATATCAAATGCTTATTTTGGGGGTAAAACTATTTTAGCTGAGAAGAATCCTTTTAATTCGTATTTTGATGTAAGTGACTACGACGAGAGCTCAGTATTGAGAGTGAATAGATATGTATTAAGTCGATTGAACGAAAGGGTAGATTATTTTAGGCTCATATCTAATAAGCTAAAAATTTAGGTGCGGGACGACGCTCTTTGCTAGAATCTGTAACTGGATATAAATACATGATTAAGAAATCCGTGGTGTATGATAAATTAGGAAGAAGTTGCTCATTTTCACTAAAGGAGTATCATTGTGTTTCTACTAAAAAATGCAATAAGTATGAGTGTAATCCCCCCATTATTGTTCGATTTTTTAAGTAGAAGGGTTAAGCCACTTTCAGTTTCATTATAGGGGTTATCCCATTAATCGCTGAGTGAGGTCGTTCATTATTGTATATCCACAGCCACTGAGTCGCCAGTAATTGTGCGTGTTCTATTGAGTTGAATATATTGCATACCTAGCCATTCATGCCTAGCAGTCCGGTTAAATCGTTCAATATAGGCATTCTGAGTTGGCTTGCCAGGCTGGATATAAAGCAGTGTTATTTGATTGGCATTTGCCCAACTAGTTAATTCATTGCTAATATATTCAGGACCATTGTCACACCTAAGCGCAGCAGGCTTTCCGCGCCACTCTATAACTTGCTCTAGCGCTCGAATGACACGCGCATTAGGTAATGAACGATCAACTTCAATCGCTAAACCTTCTCGGTTGTAATCATCCATTACATTAAATGTACGCAGCTTGTTGCCATTGCCTAAACTGTCACTCATGAAGTCCATTGACCACACTTGATTTATGGACGTTGGCACACTGAGCTGATCAGGCTTGTCTCGTTTTATCCGTCTACGGGGGCTTTATACGTAGGTTTAGCTCTAGCTCACGATAGATGCGGTACACACGTTTATGGTTCCAAGCAAAACCTTTGATATTGCGCAAATATAAGTAGCATAAGCCAAAACCCCAGCGTTTATGTGTTTGCGTCAAACGCAGCAACCAGTCGGCTATTAGCGCATTGTCAGTAGACAGTTTTGGTGTATACCGAAAGCACCTTTCGCTGATGCCCATGCATAGACAAGCAAAGCGAACAGTGATTTGACGCTCGATAATAAGGTTAGTCGCCATCTCTTTGCTAAGAGATGGCTTTAGTACTTTCCCTCGAGGGCCTCTTGGCGGATCTCCGCTTTCAGGCGCTCTTCTGCGTACATTTTCTTGAGCCGTTTGTTCTCTGACTCTAGTTCTTTCATTCGCCGCATCAATGATGCATCCATACCACCGTACTTAGCGCGCCATTTATAAAAGCTGGCAGAACTCATACCGTGTTCACGGCATAAGTCTTGAACCGGTACGCCACTGCCGTTCTGCTTAAGGATGGCTAGAATTTGGGTATCTGTAAATCTGGGTGTTCGCATAAAAAATTCTCCTGTTGAGATTGTAAGAATTTCCTACTTATTTTGTCGAACATTTTTCGGGGGGATTACAATGCTATTACTTTGTATAAAAGTCGTAATAGCAACTAGCAGTTGGGAATGCAATAACATTTCTTTTTTCTGCATGGGCGCCCTGAGACCCTGCTCTTCTTCTTTTGAATATTATTGTATCTGTCGCTATTTTTTGCGATATTCCAGCTTCTAGCACTCTACGGTTCCAGTTCCAATCCTCATAAGCATAGCCTCCCGTTATATCTCTTTTTGCAAATGGAATTTTCAAATATACTTCCCTTGGACAAAAGCATAGCGCATCCCATAAATTGACAACCCTTAACGATTCGTGGTCATACCATGGTCTAGAAGAGTCAATTTGACACAATATATTGTTTGATCCTTCGAAAAACCAGTTAAATTCTGGAAAAATAACGGCCGGGCTCGATTCAGAAACCGCTAAGTCGAATGAAGCCTTTAGCCAATTTTCTGACCATAGATCATCGCCGTCTAAAAATGCTATATAATCACCTTTCGAGCGGCTGACTAAATGATTCCTCACCTGACCTTGATCACCAAAGTTTACTTCAAGTATTTCAAATTCGTTAGAAGAGCAATGCTCGTGAACTATTTCTCTTGTTTCCATATTAGGCCTATCCATTACGATAAGCTTTTCTACTTGAGTTTTAGAAGGGTTTAACTTGTCGACAGCTGCATTGCAGCTGTCGATTGATTTGATAATTAGCTTACCTTCTGCATGAGTGGTTATAATGGTTGAGATTTTTTTCATGTGAAATTCTCAGGCATTCAATATTGTTTTGACTGCCGAATCGTATTTTGAGGGGCTATGCTGAGACTTGATGAAACTGTATAAATTCTCAGCGCGCGCGCGCGTTGCAGTTTTGTTTTGAAGTACCTCGTGAATCCCTACATTATATTCGTCTACTTTAGTTACAGCATCCACAGGCCACGCGGTGTCTTCGCTTATTAGGTCTGCAGTGCCCCAGATGCGCGATGCGACCAATGGCACTTTACGTAGTCCTAACTCAATTAGAATGGTAGGCAAACCTTCCCATTGAGATGTGAATAACCAGACGTCGCAAGTTTCGAACGGGATTTCGGAGTATTCTTTAAATAATCCTTGTAGCAATATATTTCTAGGATAGCAGGTTTCCGTTTTATCGTCCCCAAGCATGGCTGCCCCCCACACATAGAAGTCAAGTTGAGGGTTTAACTTCGCCAATTTGACAACAATATCGAATCGCTTTTGGCGATCAAATCTACCTGCCCAAAACACTGTATTTCGCCTAACAAGTGGCCTTGCTTTTTTATTGATGGAGATGTTTTGCTCGGCTCTTTTTATATAGGCTAAAGCATTTTCCTGGTAAGGAGTCCGAACAACTTTTATTTTATTAGAAACAGCTGTGTTCCAGTCGTTATTTTTAACTAAATCATGTTTTATATAATTATTGTCTACTATGAGAGCATTAAGGTATTCCATTGCAACAGGGACGTATTTTATAGGGTAGCCAACTTTTGAGCCTAAAGGGCTAAGGTCATAGCAAAACGTATACGCTAATAGTTTAGATATATTTCGTAGCCTATCACCATATTGTACAAAAACCTCCCACGCTAAACGGCTATGGACATTGATAATGTAGTTAGGCTTGAGGCCTATGAGTAGATCCAGCAGTACTTTCTTGCGGTGCATATCAGGTAGATCAGAGGCGAAGTCTAGCAGATTAACTATCTCTAATTCAGGAGGAAACCAATCAGGCCTCATAAAGTCATCATTATCCGTTCGTACCAATAACGCATTTTCATTGGGGTTTATACGTCCGATACTTCGACATAATTCTCCAGCGACTAAGCCAGAGCCGCCGTATCTACAATGCGGAATTAGAATAATCGTGGCGTAAAAGGAATGTTTTAAGGCTAGCCGTAATTCTTTTATTGCCGGAAAAAAGGGGTTCGAATAAGGTAATATATTTAACATGCGAGCCCCGTCCAAAGCAGTTATTTTTGGCTCAATCTTAGAGGCTTTCCCAACAAGGTCTAGTAGTAATGAGGAATGGCTAATGCGTCGTCTGTATTCACTGAAGTTAACCTTCGTCATCAAGCTTTCCATGGGAGACATCCCTTCAGTTGCGTAAAATGATCTAGGAAATGCCGGAAACATTGGAGATGGTCGATAGTTCAACATAGAGCCAACTATTAAATAGTGATAAAAAGGAGCTAACTTCGTTTCCCCTAAATCATGGTTGCTAACATACCAATGTGGATTGAAATATTGGTTTGGTGCTGCATTGTTGTGCACTGATTTATTAATAAAATGTTGAAAACTCCGCTCTGCTGATTCGGAGCTTAAAGCGTGCCTCGCTATAAAAAAATCGTGATCAAATAAAACTGTCGGAATGATATTTTTCTTTGAGCCATAACGTAACCAATCTAAGAAAGCTTCATTGCCGCCTAAATCTTTCGTTGCTTGACTACTGCGGTAGTGCTCTATGTTAAAAAGAGGGCTCGGTGAAAGCCCATTTCCTATTCCAAAATCGAGGAAGTGTTTTAATCCGTTTAAATATGAACACTGTGCATCGAGTTTTGCCGTAATTACATAGCTTTCGAGTAAAAAAATATCTAACAATAGCTCGATTTCGTGAGCTTCTAATGAGTGATGATTATTTTCTAATATCAACAGCCTGCTTGTTTCTCGAAGTGCGCGAACATTGTTTAGTGGCGTGCGACTTAGTTCGTTTCTGGAGAGTGCAATACGCACTAACTTTTTGAAAGTTGTTTTTAGTCCGTCATTCAAAAAAGACCTTCTGACTTTTTTAGCATTAACTGTAGACGTGTAAATCGTTCGTGATAGACGACTACGGCTAGATCTTAGTACGTTCACAATGTACTTAGTTTTGACGTGCAGTAAGAAGTTTGCTGCTCTAAAAATCTTAGTTCTGCTTTTCAAGTGAAGTTTTTTATATTCAGACTGAATCTGTTCATAGTTTGTCACTAGACCTTCATGGCTTGTCACTAGACCTTCATGGCTTGTCACTAAACCTTCATGTTCAACTAAAAGTGTATTATATTGTTTCCTGCTCTTATCTAAATTTAGCTGTATTTTAATACGTAACGTAGTCTCGTCATGTAAGCGAGAGGCAGTTTGTTGGAGTTTAGTTGTAAGTCCAAATATCTTCCCGTTCGAAACTTTTAAAGAAGTTTGTGAGCGCTTGATCGATCTTTTTAGTTGATCGGTCTTGTTAATCATGGTGCTGTTAGTGTCTAGTGCTTTTGTCCATGGCGATGCCGTTTGTTGAATTAATTTGAATTGGCGTCTCAGCTTTGAAAATTGAGGGGGTTCTACTGTATTAGGTGAAGACCAGCCGTTTTGACGTTCCAAATAACTGTCTAAGTCTTCAGAAAACGCATTTAAAGCGATTGTGTTTTTATCTAAATTCAGATTAGATTCAAAATTATCTGCTCTAATCTCTGGTGCTTTCCAGTGTGCTACGATGTCATTAGAATACGTGCATAAGAATTTTCTAATTCGAGATAGTTCTTGTTCGTTGTTGCGCAGTAGAGATTCGTAAGAAAGATTACAAATGGGAAAACCACTATTATAAATACTAGTCAAGGATTCCATGGCAGATAATTGCCACTGGATCTCTACAAAGTCGGGATCCAAGAGATCTCGTCTAGACTTAGATCGTATGATGGAATTGGGACTTCTATGTACATATATAAAAACTGGAGTAATATGTTGTAGCGCTAATACATTTAAATACATAGGCAGTAGTCTACAAATTCTGGGGTCTTTAATTAAAAAGGAATCGAATTTTTGGACGCTAAATTTGATGTATTCGCTGAGTTCGGCAGTTAGACCTTTAATGTGTGTATCACTATGCCACTCTTTGGGCAATGGTAGTATGGAGGTGCTGTCGGTATGTGACCGATTTAGTGCGAATTCAACTCTTGAATTAATGTCAACAATTTTCTTGTCTTCAAAGAATCCATCTGGGTTATCAGAGCTGATGGGGATGAGTGATTTTGATAGTTGTAAGCCTAAGTTTTTGAGACAATGCGTTACCAAGGAAGTGCCTGAACGATGCATTCCGACTACGATAAAAATCTTTTTGTTCTGCATTTCTGTTTGTGCTACCGTTCGGCGAATTTTCAAATCTTGGTTCAGTGAATTAAATGGTTATTTTGATAGGCGGCACTGGTTTTATTGGCAAACACATAGGGATTGGGCTACATAAAAAAGGAATAAAAGCTATATCTTTTTCTCGAAATCCGGATTTGCGCTTTCTTGAGGAATACGCTCCTTCGATTATCGGTGAAAAAATTTCGGAGTTTTATGAAACTTCTCAAATTACTAATCTAAAAACAGCTACGTCTTTAATTTATCTTGCTTCAAATTCGGTTCCTAGTACTGTTAATAACAACGTAGAGCTTGAATATAAAAAAAATGTGATGCCTGCAATGCGCGTTTTCGATTATATTACAAACATTACCCCAACCATAAGAATTGTTTACTTATCTTCGGGGGGTACTGTTTATGGTTCCGGACACTGCTCTCCAATTGGTGAGGGCGAAGAGCTTAATCCGAATACTCCATATGCTTACGGCAAGATTGCGATTGAAAACTATCTTAGGTTGCTTGGTAACCTAAAAGGCTTGTCATATTCTATCGTGAGAGCTTCGAACCCTGTTGGAAGATGGCATAGCAACCCAGAACAAGGGTTTATAGGCGCAGCGATTGCACGAATTGAGGCTAAATTACCGATTGTGATTTACGGGACTGGAGAAACCGTCCGAGATTATGTAGACGCCGATGAATTGGCAAATGCTATGCTGAGATTAGCACTTAACTGTAAGGCAAGTGCTGGCTTAATAGTGAATGTCGGTTCTGGGATTGGTACTAGTTTAAACGAAATCGTGGAGGTCTTAAAAGTAATAAGCGGGGTTAATATCTGTGTGAATTACAAACCAAGTCGAGGTACTGACTTACTGTATAGCGTTTTAGATTGTAATAAAATTCAGGAAGAAACAGGGTGGTCAGCTAAAAAGGGAATAACTGAGTTAGTCGAAAGTATTTGGGAATGATGATAGAGGCTTTGTGATACACCTTAGAGGCAGTTCCAATGTCTGTTTTACAACGGTTTTTGCGAGATCACTAATAGAGCAATTGCCTTAATTTAATGAATATAGAATATAAAATAGGAAACTTGGCCAAATAAATCCTAGCAAATTCTTTTATAGAATAAAGTCTCGATGATATTTTGATTATCGGTCCAAATGGCCCGTTAGCATATGCTAGTCCTTGTAAATACGCGATTTGCTGTACGGTGTCTACTGAAAGATGACTATTAAGCTGCGATTGTAGAAGACGGGTAAACCCAGAATATGGGTTTAAATGGCTTGATCTAATTCGAGTTTTACTAAGTCGATAGTAATATAATGGGAGGGGAACTAATTCAATTTTTAGTCCGTTCATCTGTGCCCGTAAAAAAAGCTCCTGATCATCTCTGCCTACCTTATAGTTTTCACTGAATCCTCCGATTGACTTGATCGCCTCTACTCTAGCGAACATGTTGGAATCGCCGAAGGGATTAGATACATGGGCGCAGCTCATATTCGGACCCACAAATAAAGCTTGTTTTAAGCCGGTGCTGGTTAGGGCTGGACTATCCCCTGAAAAAATAGTGGAGAAACAAGTCAATATATCTGCCGTTGTTTTCAGAGCGGCGTTTACGAATATCTCTAATTCATCGCGCTTAGCTTCATTATCGTCGTCCATAAACAAAATATATTTACTTTTGGCTACAGAAAGGCCTGTGTTGCGGCTGGCGCCTATGTACAGGTTTTGTTGCTGGATGACTTTAATGGGTATTTTGAATTTTTTGCTTTTAAGCTCGGCCAGATAGGAAATTGCCGAAGGAATAGTCGATCCATCATCCACAATGATAATTTCTTCGCATGGGTAAGATTGACTAAGAACAGAGTCGATAGCTCTTTTTAAAAAATTTGCGCGATTGTAGTGAGCGATACAAACTGAAATAGAAATAGTTTTATCTAATTTATTTTCAGGCAGTATGCCTTTACTTTTACATCCAATCTTTCTCCAAATATTATAGTTCTCAGCGTTATCTGATTGACTATCGTATAAAGGGCTATCTATCATTAGCTTTAAATGTTCGCTAATCTTCTGTGGGTTATGAACAAAAGGTATAAAGGTTAAATTCGTAACGGCGTTCGTTTTTATATGTGATAACTGCCCATTCGCAAACAGAGTAACTTTGCTGTATTTAACCCACGCTAGAAAAGCGCTTGGTATTTTTTCTTGGTTAGGAATGATTACTATAGATGAACGTCTAATTACGTCATTCCAGTTCACAGACTCGAATACATGTAGATTGCAACTAATTGGGTTATTACCATTTTTCGTTGCTACTTTTAATAACTTTTTTATTTTCTTATTTAAATTATTAGGAATAATAAATTTAAATTGAAGACTTGGCTTTCCTAATCTTTTAATTGCCTCTATACAAAATATTAATTCAGTATCTGAGTTATTCGAAAATATAAACGTGATATATTGTCCTTTTCTGCTTTTAGTTTCTGCTGGTAGTGGTGGTGTGTAATCAATGGGTATGTCGTTGAAGTGGCATTTTTCTAAATCATTTGATTCGAATTCATTTTCGGCCATCCAATTTAAATAGTGAATACTGTTGGAAACGATCCTATCTGCCAGTTGAAGTGCTATCCGTTGTGTGTAAAACTTCGTTAGCTGGGATATAGATAACACGGGTTTGGTGGTCTTGATGTGATTGAAATATGATGACGATCTCAGGAAAATTGTGAACGTTAGCTGGCTAAATTCGGCAGTGGTTTTTCGTGATAACAAGGGATAATATGCCACCTCCGTGCAGCATAAAATAATTACACTTGAGTAGTTTTCTTCATTGTCTTTTAGCCAACACCCAAAATGATAGCTTTGTTCCATTACATCGGCGATGGGGCTGTTTAGAACTTTTTTAGCTTTTGGAAGGAAAAATAATTTAGTATCGCGAAGACTATTTTGTGCTGAAGTTTCCTCCCATTCCAATCGCGCTTTACTGCAAGTCTCGAGAGTTAATATGTCTGGCGTAGTTTCTTCTTTAAGATAAAACATTGCCATATTGATGGCGGGGTCAAATTTATCGGCTGGTTGAATCGTACTAGCAACGATCAATATCTTTTTGTTCGAGGCTGATAAACTAGTAAGTGATTCTTCGCCTGCTTTTCGAAATGTATTAACATCGAAACATTGTGTTGGATAGTCAAGTCGACGTAAGGCCATGATTATTTGCTTTTGTTAGAAGTGTGCCCCATTTGATGCCTCGCAATTCAAGATTTCCCACTATACATATAGGTCTGCAATCATATATGAAGCCTAAACTATTAATCATTATAACTCGATCTGAGGTTGGGGGGGCTCAAAACTATGTGCTATCTATGATTAAAGAGCTACAATCGCAGTATACCTTCTCGGTAATAGTTGGCTCGGACGCATTTTTATCTAAGCATCTAAGGGCTTCTGAAGTAGGGATTGAGGCCCACATAATTCCTGAATTAAATTCTGCGAATCTATTCAAAGCTATATCTTCGATACGTGAGATAATAAATCAAATTAAACCTGATCTAATCAATACACATTCTGCCCTAGCGTCTTTTTACGGGCGATTGGCAAACTACAATCTTGGAATACCGATAGTGTATTCAGTTCATGGTTGGTTTTTCACGGAACATGCAAATTTAATTCGTAAGGTATTCGGGCCTTTAGTTGAGAGAGAATTAGCACGAATAACTTCCTTTTGGATAACAGAAACTGCTTATGATTTGAATTTAGGAATAAAAAAAGGGGCAATAAAAGATGTGCACAGTGCAGCGGTAATCGCCAATGGCATTCCTTCTGTGATTCAACGAAATAGATTAGAGTTTGATAATGATAATCGTCAGATTGCTTTTATCGGTCGAATATGCAATCAGAAAAATCCATTTTTGGCAGTGAGTGCCTTTGAGTTTTTGCCTGAAAACTATTCCTTAACTTTGTATTGTGATGACGCACATAATAAGGGTTTAAATGGGCTTATTACAAAGCTAGGTCTAACTGAGCGCATTAAATTAATTGACAACGAATACGATACTGCTGCAATTATCGGTTCTTTTGAACTACTATTGGTTACCTCTCGCTACGAAGGAATGCCTCTTTCGGTAATTGAAGCTATGAGTGTTGGATTACCAATTGTGGCAACTGATGTGTGTGGGCTAAATGAGTTGGTAGATCATCTAGGAAATGGGATCTTAGTAAGTAGTCCAAACGCGAGGTCAATAGCTGTTGCCATTCAAACTATATTAGGTGAGCCTAAGAAAGCAGAGGCTATGGGGGAGCGTTCGAAAGAAAAATTTCTAAAGCAGCACACCTTAAAAAGTATGAGCAAGAAACTAGATCTAGTTTTTCAATCTTTAGTAGTTAAATAGCAAATTTTAAAGTACGCTTTATGCGCCGTTTCGGTCAAATTACTTCAGTGGTCACTATTAATGTTAATGACTAAAATACAGCATAATAGTAGTAACTAGAGCGCAAATTGTTCGATATATAGTTTGCGGAATCATTATATTTTTAGTTGCGTTACAAAGTTAAGCTACTTCCATTTTGATACGCATGGTATTTTACTAAGATCACAGCGATCTTTGTACTTGGTTGCAATATCTTGTACCTCTTCCAATAGTCCACCATCTAAAGTTGTTGGATTTAGGCCCAAACTTAAAAACTGGTCATTTTTAACCTGTAGTTCGTTCTCCGCATCTTCGTTACGTGGGTTTTCTAAATTAGCTATTTCTGCACCGGTCATTTCTTTTATCATGCTTGCAAGGTCTCGCACACGATGAGTTTCTGTTACCTGGTTAAATATCTGAGCTCTCTCTCCTTTTCTAGGAGGATTGTTAAGCGCAATTTCTATACACTTTACAGTATCTGTTATGTGTATAAAGGCGCGAGTTTGGCCACCTGTACCGTGCACAGTTAACGGGTACTCAACCGCAGCCTGCATAAGAAAACGATTTAATACTGTGCCATAGTCTCCATCATAATCAAATCGATTGATTAACTTCTCATCTTTTTTAGTTTGCTCCGTTTGGGTGCCCCATACAATGCCTTGATGTAAATCTGTGACTCTTAAGCTATCGTTTTTTACATAGTAAGCAAAGATCAACTGATCAAGGGTTTTCGTCATGTGATAAACACTACCAGGATTCACGGGGTAAAGTACTTCTTGATCAATCAATGATCCCTCATCAGTAGCTACTTTAATAGACAGATAACCTTCCGGTATTTTCATACCAGCAGTACCGTAGCCATACACCCCCATTGTACCTAGGTGCACAACATGCACATCTTGCTTGTTTTCTACTAGTGCGACAGCTAAGTTGTGGGTTGCACGAATATTGTTATCGACTGTATATCTCTTATGAAACGCTGATTTCATAGAGTATGGTGCTGCTCTTTGCTCGGCAAAATGTATGACCGCGTCGGGTTCCCAAGAACTCAACAGTAATCGAAGTTGGTCGTATTCAGTCGCAACATCTAGATTGGTAAATTCTATAGAATAGCCCGAAACTTCTTTCCAGGTGTTAATGCGAGTATCTATTGGCGCTATTGGAGTCAAAGACTCTATGCCCAATTCATTGTCGATATTCCTGCGCGAAAGATTATCTACGATATGAATTTCGTGCCCTTTCTCAGATAAATATAAAGAAGTGGGCCAACCGCAAAAACCATCACCACCTAAAATTAATACGCGCATAATATTCTAATTTTTGTATGTTTTATCAAAAGTTTATATTGATACAAACGCGAAATTCGGTTTGTAAATACTATCGAGGGGATTATACAGGGAAACCGTCACTTGATTAGTAAAACTGGGTTTAATAAGTTTAGGGTGAAGCCCTAGTTAGATGATTAAGTAAGTATTGAATTGTTGATGAGCTGTACTAACTTTAGGGCGACTTATAGTGATATCGCTATTGAGTTATTTTATCAAATGTTGTTTTTAGAGGTTTGAGCTAAGATTGATTTAAATATTTGTTTTAAACTTGTCGTTTAGGCTTTCAACAAATGTATTTTACGTTGGTTCTCCTGGCTGAATAAATCCTAACTTCATATTATTATTCTGTTGATAGAAAAACATAAACTTACTCATGCAATCAGTTCCGCTATTACAGATAATTTGACTTGGTAAATTTCTATGGGGCTGTCCTAGATAATTAAAATTATCTAGTCTGGTTAAATGCGAAAGAGTCGATTAAGCAAGTATAAACAAAACAAACTAATTGAGCTATTTGTAGCTGGAACAACAGCACGAACTGCATCCTCATTAGTTGGAGTAAAATAAGACAACGGTAAGCTACTATTTTCATCGCTTACGTCAGTTAGTTTTTGAACACGTTGAAGACCTTGGTTTTCTTTCTGGTGAGATTGAAGTAGATGAAAGTTATTTTGGTGGTAGACGCAAAGGCAAGCGAGGTCGTGGAGCTGCAGGTAAAGTGCCTGTGTTTGGCTTACTTAAACGCAATGGCAAGGTATATGCAGCAATGATACTGATGCTAAGGCACAGACCTTGATGTCGATTATTCGTCATAAGGTGAAGCCTGATAGCATTATATATACTGATTGCTGGTGTGGTTATAATCTATAATCGTAGGCGTGAAAACTAGCGGCAAGCTTTAACTAGATATACCTTGCAGTTGCTGAGAATATAAAAGCAGTCGAAAGCTATCACTTGATCGACAATATGCTTATGGGGCTATGTAAGCTTTGTAGAGTTAGGCCTAGCCGGATCTTGCCAAGAACTGAATTTGAATTCAGCTCTGATTATAGACACTGTGATGCACAAAATATACACCACTATGGCTATCAGCTTGATGCGGTACGTACGATATAGAGATGTGATCAAATCGATAGATATGTCAAAGGCTTCGACTCATGATATTCACTATCTGGCCACCTCAAGAGTAATTTAACGATTACATTTTTGTGAGTGATAAAGACTATGTTGGTCAGCAATATCCGTACGGCTTGATTACTCAAAGCAAGATTAAACCCAAAACACTTTTTTATCGCAATCAAACTAACTTCAAGCCGTTTAGTCCAGTGCGAAGAAAGGCCAGAAAAATAATTGAAACACTATGCTTCGTAAGCATGCGATCAATTTATGATTCGCAGAAACTACGCTAAATCTTTCCAAGGCTTATTTGCTCGAGTTCTATCTAACGAACTGGGTGGTCTCTTAGTTATATAAAGACCGCCATCAATTAATATACACAACGGATATTTAATATACACAACGGATATTTCTATAGACGTAATACTATACTTATCGGTAACTATGTTCTTCTGCGGGGAATGATTTTTTCTCAACTTCGAATAAATAGGTAGTAATTGCTCCAGATATTCCGTCAGGGTTTCCTAGAAGATAGTTTTTTACAAACTTAGCCGGTTTACCTGGATATAATCCAAGCAAGTCATGCCAAACTAATATTTGCCCGTCTGTACCAGCGCCCGCTCCGATTCCAATTACCGGAATATCGAGTGTTTCAGACAAACGTTCTCCCAGTTCTGCTGGCACACACTCAATCAATAAATTACTCGCCCCCGCATCTTGTAAAATTAGTGCTTCATCGATGATTTTTTGTGCGTTTTCTGGGTCTCGCCCCTGCACGCGATAACCTCCTAAATGATTAACAGATTGCGGAGTTAGCCCCATATGGGCGCAGACAGGTATGCCGCGTTGCGAAAGTAGCTTAGTTGACTCTGCTAACCATGCGCCGCCTTCTAATTTAACGATATGTGCGCCTTCTCGCATGAGTATTGCGGCGTTTTCTAGCGACATGCTTTCAGAAGAGTAACTCATAAAAGGGAGGTCGGCCATCAGTAGGGCATTTTGTGAGCCGGCTCTAGCGCATCTTACGTGGTAGGCAACATCTTCGATGGTGACAGGTAGGCTGCTATCATGCCCTTGTATTACCATGCCTAATGAATCTCCTACTAATATTACGTCTATCCCTGCGCTAGAGGCGGCGTGCGCACTGCAGTAGTCATAAGCAGTTAGACAGGCGAACTTTCTTTTCTCTTCCTTGTACTTAAATAACGTGTTAATTGTGATTTTTTTTGCGGTGGTACTTTGGGTAGACATTGTTTGGTTGTCGAATTAACTAGGTATGAGTGTATCAATTATTTAGAACAGTATTGTTGCTCAGATGAACTATATGGCTTTGAGTTTTTCAGGTTTTCCAAACCACTATAGTGCCTGTAATTCTTCAATAGACCAACGTGGTTTAATGTTGAACGCTAAATCGTTTGATGTTGAAAAGGTTTCTTTCGCGTTTAAGCGGCACCATCCGGCAAAGGCTATCATTGCGCCGTTGTCGGTGCAAAACTCTAATCTTGGGTAAAAAGCTTTGGCGCCAATTTCTTTGTAGATTTGGATGGCTTTACTTCTTAATTGTTTATTAGCACCAACTCCGCCCGCAATAACGAGTGTTTTGTGACCGGTCTGAAGCAAGCAACGCTTAGATTTTATCAGCAAGGTATCAGTTACGGCATCTTGAAATGCCCAGGCAATGTCGGCGATGGTTTGTTCGTCAAGTTTGCCGCCTATTGCATGTTGCTGGGCGGTGGTCAGGGCAAAGGTTTTAAGCCCACTAAAGCTCATGTCTAGGCCAGGACGGTCGGTCATCGGTCTTGGGAAACGAAAACGAGTCGGATTACCACTTTCGGCTGCTTTACTAACCGATGGTCCTCCAGGGTAGGGTAAACCTAATAACTTAGCCGTTTTATCAAATGCTTCGCCAGCGGCGTCGTCTAGACTAGCACCAAGAATTTCATAGTTGCCAATACTTTTTACATCTACCAACATCGAATGACCGCCCGAAACCAAAAGGGCAACGAAAGGGGGCTCGGGCGCATTGTCTTCTAATAAGGGCGCTAACAAATGGCCTTCCATGTGATGTACACCGATAGCGGGAATGCCCCATGAATACGCTAAGCTGCGCCCAACGGAAGCTCCGACTAAGAGTGCTCCTGCTAAGCCTGGGCCCTGTGTGTAGGCAATTGCGTCTGGGCGTTTGCCAGCATTTGCAGGTGAGGCAATGAGGTCGTTAATCAAGGGGGTTAAACTTCGAATATGGTCTCTGGCTGCAAGTTCTGGCACTACACCGCCGTAGGGTTGGTGTAGCTCCACTTGCGATGCTAGTTTGTGTGCGACCAGACCTTGTTCACTGTCGTAGAGTGCAGCGCCTGTATCGTCACAAGAGCTTTCGATACCTAATACAAGCATAATGTTAACTAATGTCTTCTACGTATAGTCCAAATTGACCGTGCTTACGATCTCGAAAGTAGTATTCGAGTGAGCGTTTTATCATTTTGAAGGCGATGTCATTCCACGGAATTTCGTCTTCGGTAAACAATGCAGTCTCTAGGCTTTCTTCTCCTGGGTAAAACGCATCTTCTGCCGTTAAATTGGCGCGAAATATCATATAAATTTGGCTAATCCGCGGAATACTGAAAACAGTGTATAGCTGCATATCCGTCACTTCGGCGTTGGCTTCTTCCATGGTTTCGCGCGCCGCGCCTTGATCTACCGATTCTTCATTTTCCATAAAGCCTGCAGGCAAGGTCCAATAACCAGCGCGAGGCTCAATGGCTCTTTTGCACAGCAGCACTTTGTCTCCCCAAACGGGTAGTGTGCCAGTTACGACCTTAGGGTTTTGATAATGAATAATGCCACAGGCACTGCACACAGCACGAGGATGCGTATCGCCATCGGGGATTTTGCTTTCTGTCGTGCCGCCGCAATCAGGGCAATAGTTAATGGCTTGCATACTTAATCAGGTTGAATACCGTTTGTAATAAGGTTTAATTTTTTGATCGCAGCGAATTACATAATAGGGTTATTATACGACGAATTATAAGACGACAGTTTGTCACTTTACGTTACTTAAATAGGCTATTAGTATGCAAAAAATCGTTTTAATTACAGGGACTAGCAAAGGTTTGGGCGAGGCGTTTGCGAAACACTTGCTAGATCAAGGGTATAAGGTGTTTGGGTGCGCGCGCGGCGATGCTGATATTCAACACGCTCATTATCAGCATTATGGTGTAGATCTACAAAAATTTAGCCAGATTGACTCTATGGTCGAAGCGGTTTCTGAAAATGTTTCCTCGCTAGATTTAGTGATTTTAAATGCAGGTTTACTAGGGCAAATAAAGCCAATATGTGAAACCACACGAAGCGAAATAGATCAATTAATGAACGTCAATGTATGGGCGAATAAGGTATTGTTGGATGGATTGTTTGCTGAGAAACTGCCGATAAAACAAGTACTTATGATTTCATCAGGTGCTGCAGTACGGGGGAGTAAAGGTTGGGGAGCTTATGCCTTATCTAAAGCCACCCTAAATATGCTGTGCCAACTTTATGCTGCGGAGTTAAGTAATGTGCAGTTTTTATCATTGGCGCCTGGGCTCATCGATACCGACATGCAAGCTTATTTAACTGATCCAAGCAAGATAGATACTGCTGAGTTTCCGTCAATTGAGAGACTGCGTGACGCTAGGGGTACAGACAATATGCCCAGCGCCAGTATCGCCGCACAACATATTCTAGAAGTATTGCCGAGTTTGTTTGCGCAACATGCCAGTGGTGATTTCGTGGATGTGCGAAGTGTGTCGACGACGTAAGCCTTTACTGCTAAAAATTAGTTTCAGTGATTAAGCCATCAAGAGCAACAAGTAGGCTACAAGCCTTTCCACCACTCGAGCAAGCCGATGAACATGGTTTGCTGGCAATAGGGGGCGATTTATCTGCAGAACGGTTAAAGCTGGCCTATTCCAGCGGGGTATTTCCGTGGTACGAAGACGGGCAACCTATTTTGTGGTGGTCGCCAGATCCGCGGTGTGTATTATTTCCAGAACAATTTAAAAGCTCGAGAAGCTTGCGCAAAACGATTAAAAATCGAGGTTATCACTGCACGCTCGATAAGGAATTTAATCAAGTCATAGATTATTGCGCTGCTCCGCGTTCGTCGCAAGGCGGTACTTGGATTACCAGTGAAATGCGACACGCCTATATACACTTGTATGACTTGGGCATTGCGCACAGCGTGGAGGTGTGGCAAGGACGAGAGCTAATCGGCGGTCTGTATGGCGTCGCTTTAGGTAAAGTATTCTTTGGCGAAAGTATGTTCAGCCGAAAAGTTGACGCGTCTAAAGTGGCACTGCAGTATTTATGCGAATCACTAACTAAACAAGCTTATCAGCTAATTGACTGTCAGGTAGCCTCACCGCATTTATTTAGCCTAGGGGCAGTAGAAATCTCGCGTAATGCATTTATAAAAATAGTCAATCAGGCTTTACAAGAGACCACGCCCGAGCAAAAATGGGGCTAAAGTTATGACTAAACCACCTCAGTTCCCCGCACTCTATCTATCGGCGCCTCATCAGTGTCCATACTTGCCCAAACGAGAGTCATCAAGCCTGCTGTTAGATCCGCACTCTAAGGTAGGGGGCCAAGTATTTAGCTCGGTGATTGAGTCTGGCTTTAGGCGCAGTGGAGAAATGGTCTATCGTCCACATTGTGCCTCTTGCGAAGCCTGTCAGTCAGTTAAAATACCTGCAGAGCTGTTCAAGCCCAGTAAGTCGCAGCGCCGTTTGATTAGGAAAAATAGCGACCTCAATGTGTTTTTTGTTGAAGCGCAATATGACGAAAGCCACTTTAAGCTGTATTGTCGTTATCAAGCTTGGAAACACAAGGGTGATTCAATGGATCACGGTGACCGCGCTCGCTATGATGAATCGATGGTAAAAACGACTGTTCAAACTGCATTTGCAGAATTTTGGCATGACGATAAATTAGTGGCTGTTTCGGTGGTTGACGTGGTATCGAAAGGGCTTTCGGCGGTATATACGTTTTTCGACCCAGATTACGCGAATCGGAGTTTAGGTACCTATGCGGTACTGACCTTAGTGGATAAGGCCAAGCAATTAACGCTAGATTATGTATATCTGGGGTATTGGATAAAAGATTGTCAGAAAATGGACTATAAATCTAACTTTAAACCCTTATATGTGTATGTAGATAATCAATGGGTAGATTTTGAAACTCGCCAATTGATAAGAGAATAAACCTGTAATTTGCGTGAGGGTCGGTTCTACCGTACACTCGCGCCCTTAATTTATTTGTGGAGCAAAGCCAACGTGGCGAAAGAAGAACATATTGAAATGGACGGCACGGTTATTGATAACCTGCCTAACACCCAATTTAAGGTTAAATTGGAAAATGGTCATGAAGTGATCGCTCATATATCGGGCAAGATGCGCAAGCACTATATCCGAATATTGCGTGGGGATAAGGTAACAGTCCAGCTCACGCCTTATGACTTAACCAAAGGTAGAATAACCTTCCGTATGAAATAGTTGCTCTGCTATTGAGTACGTGCTTGATAGACAATAAAAAGCCTCGCAATGCGAGGCTTTTTATTGTCACAAAGGCTTAAGTATTTACTTAATCTTTGACTCTTTGTACATCACGTGCTTGCGTACTTTAGGATCAAATTTCATGATCTCCATTTTTTCAGTTTGGGTACGCTTGTTTTTTGTAGTGGTATAAAAGTGACCTGTTTTAGCAGAAGACACTAATTTAATTTTATCACGCATATTCTTTCCTCTCGGCTGCTGCGGTTTATCTAGGGTAGCGAGCTTTAGGTTATTAACCTATTTTAATGCCGCGGGCTTCCATATCAACTAGCACCGCGTCTATACCATTTTTATCAATGGTGCGAATGCCGCTATTTGAAACACGGAGTTTCACCCAACGATTTTGACTTTCTACCCAAAACTTTTTGTAGTGCAAATTAGGTAAGAACTTGCGACGCGTCTTGTTATTCGCGTGCGATACGTTATTTCCTGTAATGGTTTTTTTACCAGTAACTTGACAAACTCTAGACATGATTCTTAACCTTAGATAATCGCTCAACAAAGAGCGAGTGCTGTATAATTTTCAGGGAGCGAGTTTATACCAGAAATAAATCAAAAAAGGTAGCTTTATGCAGCGGATATCTGGCTAAATTGCGCAATCTTTTTCGCGGCGGAATTTCCGTGCAAGTTTTCTTCTATGGAAGCACTATTTTCAACGCTCGACGCCTTTAGTTTACAGCAATCGCTGATCATTGCGGTGGTGTTTATTTGGTCAGGTTTCGTACGTACCGGTTTAGGCTTCGGCGGTGCGGGCTTGGCGTTGCCTTTTTTGCTGTTGGTGAAAGGCGATCCGGTATTTTGGTTGCCTGTGTTTGGTGCGCATTTGCTCTTTTTTAGTTTTATTACCGTGGCGCCGCGTTTGTGGAACGTAGACTGGAAATATCTTAACAAAACCATTTGGATTTTAATCATACCGAAAGTAGCAGGTGTGGTTGGTTTGCTAAGCTTGCCGCCCAACGTGTTGGTTATCTTGGTGTATTGCTTCACATTATTTTTTGCGTACACCTTTATCGTTAACTTAAAGATAAAAAGCCAATCATTGTGGCGCGACCGGTTGTTATTGGTAGGTGGTGGTTACATGAGCGGCACCACTTTGCTCGGTGCGCCACTGATAGCGCCTGTTTTTAGTAACAACGTGGCGCGTAGTCAGTTTCGAGACACCTTGTTTATTTTATGGATAGTGTTGGTGTTAATCAAAATGGCGGGCTTTGTGGCATTTGACGTGCCGTTAAATTGGCAGTTCGCATTATTAGCAGCCCCCTTTGTTGCTATTGGTCACTACTTGGGTTTGAAGGCTCACGATATTTTAATTTCTGCTGAAGAGCGCACCTTTAAGCGCGTGCTGGGGCTTGGTTTAGCCGCCGTTTCTTTGGTGGGGCTATTCAACGCATTGAATTAGAGTGAGATAAACCTAGTTAAGGTTCCCCCGCAAAGCCGCATAACTTGATAAAATTCAAATAATTTAATTTACCTTTCTTAAAAAAATGGAAGCATTATTTACAATAGAAAACTTGATCACCCTTGTCATGCTGGTACTGCTTCAGGCGGTTCTGGGCTTTGATAATTTGCTCTATATTACACTCGAATCAAAGCGTGTTGAGCCTAGCAAACAAGCGCAGTTGCGCCGCAATGGTATCTTCATGGCAGTGGCGCTCAGAATTATCTTGCTGTTCGTGGTCATGAAAATGATCAACTCCATCAAATTTTCCTTGTTTAAAATAGATGCCTTAGGTATCTATGGGGATTTCAGTTTTCACGCTGTGATCGTATTATTTGGCGGTATTTTTATTATCTACACCGCGATTAAAGAAATTATTCACATGCTGGTTGTGCATGAAATCGGCGCAGATAATCGTAACAAATCGACTTATACGCAAGCACTGATCAGCATTTCAATCATGACTACAGTCTTTTCATTTGACTCCATCCTCAGCGCTATTGCTTTGACCGATGTATTTCCAGTGATGGCGGCCGCGATTATTATTGGTGGGGTTTTAATGGTGGTGTTGGCAGATGAAATTGCTGTGTTCTTGCAAAAGAATAGAATGTACGAAGTGTTAGGTCTGTTTATACTACTTATAGTCGGTATTTTGTTGTTATCGGAAGGAGGGCATTTAGCGCACCTGAGCTTTTTTGGCTATGCAATTACTCCCATGAGTAAGGCGACATTTTATTTCGTGATTGCAGTGATTGTGTTGGTAGATATTGTTCAATCAAGATACGCGAAAAAATTGCTAGTTGAAAACGGACAGTCTTCTGCTAACTAGAGCAATTAACTCAATTAACAGCAACAACTTTATCAATGATTAACGACAGTAGCTTCTCTACCATTGGTCGCGGCCTGCTGATATGTGCAGCCGTGATCATTATCCTGTCGGGTATGCGCGCGGCGAGTGGTTTGATTGCCCCATTTTTAATGGCGATTTTTGTCGCGATAGTGTGTTCCCCCGCGCTTAATTATTTACGCAGCCATGGGGTTAACAACACCATAGCGTTAATCGTTGTATTGCTTGGGGTTGGCTTAGCGGGTGCGATGTTGGTCGCGTGGTTAAGCGGTTCTATCGCTGAACTGAGTTCTACGTTGCCGGGCTACAAAGTTAAGCTTACCCTTCTTTATCAAGACTTCAGGCAATGGTTGAACCAGTGGAGTATTGCCGTTCCAGAGCCGGGTTCATTGCGTCTATTAAGCCCTGAAAGCTTGGTAAGCATGTTCAATAAATTACTCAATGGCTTGAGTGGCTTAATCGGTGATGCGTTGATAGTGTTTATTGCGGTATTGTTTTTGTTGGTTGATGCGGTACATTTCCCAGAAAAACTAAAAGGTGTTTTAAACAACCCTGAAAAATCGATGCCGTACTTTTCTCAGTTTACCGAAACAGTGGTGCACTATCTTGCTCTTAAAAGCGTGGCGAGTGGCATTACGGCACTGTGTGTCGCGGTGTTGTTATGGTTTTTTGACTTCGAGCTCATCGCCTTATGGACCATTCTGGCATTTTTCTTGAATTTTATCCCCTATCTTGGTTCGGCTATTGCGGCAGTTGCGCCAATTTTCATCGGGTTAATCGACCATAGTTGGGTGGTCGCAGTATCGGTGGCGATTGGCTACATCGCAATTAATATCTTAGTTGGGCAAATTATCGAAACACGTTTGATTGGCAGCAAGTTAAACTTATCTTCTTTTGTGGTGTTTGTTTCACTGACTTTTTGGGGTTGGATTCTCGGCCCGGTTGGCATGTTTTTGTCTATTCCTCTTACTATGTTAGTGCTCATTGCATTGCAAAGCAGTGATAGCACCAAACGCTATGCAGCGCTGCTGCAGGGTTGATCTTTAACACGATGAGTAACAAAGCGATTGTGCTGCTAAGCGGCGGGCTTGACTCGACTACGGTTTTAGCGATGGCAAAACAACAAAGCTATCAGGTGTATGCGCTGTCTTTTCAATATGGCCAGCGCCATACTGTGGAACTTGACGCGGCCATGAGTTTGGGTAAGCACTATGAAGTAGTTGACCACCAAATTGTAAACATTGATTTACGTCAGTTTGGTGGGTCAGCGTTGACTGATGATATCGAAGTGCCGAAAGGGCGTGACGAGCAAGCAATGGGCCAAGGTATTCCGATTACCTATGTGCCAGCGCGCAACACTATATTTTTGTCTTACGCGTTGGCTTGGGCAGAAGTCCTGAAGGCAAACACTATTTTTATAGGCGTTAACGCAGTTGATTACAGCGGATACCCTGATTGTCGACCCGAGTTTGTGCAAGCATTTGAAACGATGGCAAACTTGGCAACGCAAATTGGTACTGAGGCAGAATCTGCTTCCAGCCAATTGAGAATAAAGGCGCCTCTTCAGCACATGAGCAAGGCAGAAATTGTAAAAGCGGGTATTGCACTAGGCGTTGATTATGCGCAGACCAATAGTTGCTATGATCCAGCTGAATCGGGTGCGCCTTGTGGTGAATGTGATGCCTGCGTGTTGCGCCTTGCAGGGTTTGAACAAGCAGGGCTGACAGATCCATTGCTAGACGTCCATCATTAGGCTGTTAAGCTGTACTGATGCGACAATGTTACACGGTTGTATGCGCGCCTTTTGAAGCGGCTTGTCAAATTGTAAGTTTGCCTCAAGATAACCCTGCAAGCCGTCTGCATGGCCATAGTTACTTAGCACGTATCCGCGCGGACTTACCGCAGGGCTGGGGCGAATTTGCTGGTGCGGAGGTAAACCAACTACAGCAGCAATTGAAAACAGCGGTTGCGCCACTAGATCATCAATTTCTTAATGACTTAATCAATGCCCCGACCAATGAAAATCTTGCTCGCTGGGTCAATGAGCAATTGCCTGCGCTTCAATTAGATAAAGTGGGTATTCAAAGTACCGCTAATGAAGGCGTTGATATCGACAAACAAGGAAAGGCGCATAGCTGGAAGCGTTTTCGTTTTGAAGCAGCGCATCAATTGCCGAATGTGGCAGCAGACCACCAGTGCGGCCGGATGCATGGCCATGGCTTTGAAGTCATTCTGCATGCGCATCAACGCATTGGCAACGATGCAATGGGAGTTAACCTAGACGCATTGCAACTGCATTGGAGCCGCATAGCGCCTAAGTTACATCTTAAGTGTTTGAATGACATAGCTGGGTTAGAAAACCCTACCAGCGAATATTTATGTTTGTGGATATGGAATCAGCTTAGCCCTCTATTTGAAGAGCTATCTTGGGTGTCGGTATACGAAACAGCCAGTGCGGGTAGTCACTATGATGGACAAGACTTTAGGATATGGAAGGAATTTAACTTTGATGCTGCCGTAGAATTAGCAGCAGCACCTAATGATAGCCCCTATGCCAATTTGCACGGGCATAGCTATCTGGCACGATTACATATCCAAGCGCCACTTGATGAAGTATTTGGTTGGACGGTGGATTATGGTGACGTAAAACGGATATTTAAATCGACACTAGATCAATTAGACCATCGCAACTTAAGTGCCCATACAGGCATTGAGTCAGGAGGTGCTGCGGAAATAGCTCAGTTCATTCGCAAACAGGTTGAACCTAGTTTGCCCCAATTAAATCGTGTTGATTTATACGAAACGCCGGGTTGTGGTGTGGTGCTTTCATGGGCGGAAGAATCGCCTGCACTGCCTGTTTAGATGACGTATTCAGTTAAAGAACTATTCTATTCCTTGCAAGGCGAAGGAGCGCGCACAGGGCGTCCTGCGGTGTTTTGTCGTTTTGCTGGTTGTAATTTGTGGTCAGGGTTAGAACGAGATCGCGCAACGGCGCAATGTACATTTTGCGATACGGACTTCGTTGGGGTAGATGGGGTAGGCGGCGGAAAATTTAAAACTGAAATTGAACTTGCTGACGAAATTAACCGCTATTGGCCGGCAACAGACGCAGGGAAACCCTATGTGGTTTTTACAGGGGGTGAACCATTATTGCAACTCGATGAGAGGTTGATAAAACGGCTTAAAGCGTTGAAATTTGAAATCGCGGTTGAAACCAATGGTACTTTAAGCGCTCCTGCGGGCATTGACTGGCTGTGCGTAAGCCCAAAAGGCAGTGCGCCACTAGAGTTAGATAGCGGTAATGAATTGAAGCTGGTCTACCCTCAGCCCGATGCGTTGCCGCAGCGTTTTGAACAATTAAATTTTGACCATTATTACTTGCAGCCTAAAGAAGATGCTCATTCGCTAGAAAACACGCAAGCTACAATGGGGTATATTTTAAAACATCCCCAGTGGCACTTAAGTTTGCAAACCCATAAACTGTTGGCCATTCGCTAGCATACCATTCCTCCTATGAGCACCGTTTTTACTGAGCAATTTATTGTTGCCTTAACTTCACTGTTTGCCTTAATTGACCCGATTGGCAATGCCATTATTTTCGCCAGTTTAACCCCAAAACAAACGCCCAAAGAACGCAGAGCGATCGCACTAAAAGCGGTTTTTATCGCACTTTGTTTGATGCTGGTATTTATGGCGTTGGGAGAGTTTTTCTTAAAACATCTTGGTATTTCTTTGGCTGCTCTACGCACATCTGGTGGAATACTGTTGCTGCTTTTAGGCATCAATATGGTGTTTCAAGAAGAATCGGTTCAAGATAATGAAGCAGATATTAATTCGGCTGTAAAAGCGTCTGGCAAGGATATCACGGTATTTCCATTAGCGACGCCACTCATAGCGGGGCCAGGAGGCATTGGTATGATTATACTGTTACATGCAAATACCAACGGCGTCGCTCAGCAAGAGTTTGCGATTGTTGCCGCGTTAGTGTCAATCATGCTGTTGACTTTGATTTGCCTGTTGCTCGCGGCTTCCTTGCAGCGAATATTTGGTGCAACCGGTTTGTCGGTAATGAATCGGATTATGGGTGTATTACTGGCCGCCTTAGCCGTTCAATTTATATTCGATGGCTTGGCCCAGAGCAGCCTATTTTAGACTGCCAAAGTCTAGGGTGTAATGTCACCTACAAATAAATTAACCGTTTTTAAATTGACACCCGCTTTCCCTAACGCCGTGCTGACCCAACTATTTGAGTTTGTCATTAAGTGATACCTTCCCTTCGCTTTATAAGCGTAGTATCGTCTCTTTTCGTAAGTGCCTGTCTTTAACTGTTGTATCTTCCCATCACGAGTGAGTTCGAATGAATCTTCGAAGTATTTCGCCATTTTGTCGAAGCCTTCGTTCGATAAATTAATTTCGGAAAATTTGCGCGGTATATTATCTAAAAACTGATTGATATCATTCGGGACGGATACAATGCGCAGCGCTGTTTTGGTTGGGACGACGAGTGCAAACGTTGAGGTGATCGGATTTCTTGAGCCTCCGCCATACCAGTTTCTATCTCCCCAATTGAACTTTAAGTAGTGATTATCAGGAAATGCAGCCCGAAGTTGGGCAAATCGCTCTGGCGCATCGTTAATATCAACGACAATGCCAGTATGGTTTTTCGAGTAAATAAGATAAATAGTACGATTATCCGTGGCCTCAGGGTTTGCCGGATACAAGCCTTTTTCAACTGTGGTGCAGGCGCTGGTAATTGATAGAAGTACCAAGAGTAAGCAGTAATGATAAATCTTGTTCATGCGATAGGAAGGTTTGAATCACTACTCCATTCTGCCCAAGAACCGCTGTAGCCTTTGACGTTCTCAAACCCGAGATGTTTAAGCACGATATAGGTATGCGACGACCGATGATGCGTTTGGCAGTGGGTAATGATATTTTTATCTGGAGTTACTCCAATATCGGCGTACATTTTTAATAACTCGGCATTGGGTCGTAGCCGCATATTGTTATTTTGATCAAGTGTGTTTAACCAATTCATGTTAACTGAACTAGGAATGTGCCCGAATCTGCTTCCACCGCGTTGACCAGCGTATTCCTCAGGGCTGCGTGCATCTAAAATGATGGTGTGGGTGTCTTCTATGGCAGCTAAAACATCTTGTTTGGTGGCATTCGGTGCGTGCTCTATCGTAATAGGAGCCTGGGTTGCGCTCTCAGGCACATTCGCCTGCTGCTCGATAGAATGGCCTTCGTTGGCCCAGCTATGCATCCCTCCATCGAGTAGTTTATATTTTTGATGACCGAGGCTTTCTAATACCCAAATTAAACGACTTGCTTTTCCATTACCTTCGTCATCGTAAACCAGCACCTCGGTGTCGAGTGACAAGCCTAGTGCATCCACTAGCCCTTGTAAGCGAACCTTGTCTGGTAAAAAGCCCGGAGCGGGCGGTTGACCATGCACCAAATGCTGGTAATCAAGATGAATGGCTCCTGGTACGTGCCCACGCGCGTAATTATCAGGGTGGCACAGATCGATAATTAACGGCGAGTTTTCAGTGATGAAGCGTTCAGCTTGCTGCGGCTGAATCAAAAAGGAGTCTGCTGACATAAAGTTTACAAAGCTTAATGAGCGTTGATGATAAACTAATTCGATCTGTTCTTGTTGATTTCTCAGTCTGCCTTTTAATGTGTTACGTCGATACTGATTCACTGCCGCGCGCATATAGCGATCAAGCTGTTGGCAGTATTAGAGAGCAACTAGATGATTTTCAAGTGACAGAACATTTAGGTTTTGAATTGACGGAGTCTGGAACGCATTATTGGTTATTTGTCGAAAAAACTAACTTGAATACCGCGGCAGTTCAACAGGCCTTAGCTCAGGCGCTAAATTTAAAAATGGCTGATATTGGATTTAGCGGCCTTAAAGACAAGCGAGCGGTTACTCGACAATGGTTTAGCCTGCCTTTTGCTGCCATTGCCACTGAAATGGAGGGGGTGCAATTTGAGCTTGAGCAAATTAATGTATTGCAAGTGTCACGACATGACTCTAAGTTAAAGCGGGGCAGTCACCAAAGTAACACCTTTGAAATTATCATCCGAAATATACGCGGAGATGTGGCTTCGGTAAGCAAAACCTTGGAACAGATTAAGCAACGCGGCGTGCCTAATTATTTCGGGCCGCAACGCTTCGGCAATAGACAGAAAAACTTACAAGGCGCGCACAAATTATTTGCCAGTCAAAGCAGGCCCGATAAATTAGCTAAAGGGATGTTTCTGTCTGCTGCGAGATCTTACTTATTTAACCTCATGCTCGCACAAAGAGTGAGTGCTGATAGCTGGGACTACGCACGCGAGGGAGACGCAATGGTATTAGATGGCAGTAATAGCTTTTTTGTCCCAAATGAAATCGACGACATCCTTGTTGAGCGAATCAGACAAGGCGACATTCACCCTTCAGCGGCTTTATGGGGTAAAGGGGCCTTAGCGAGTTTTGGCGCTACGGCAGCATCTGAGCAACACATTGCTGACGAAATTAGCCATTTTTCTAACGGTTTGTGCGCCCACGGGTTGAAGCAAAAGCGGCGCGCATTACGGGTAATCCCTGCTGGGTTGATATGGAATTGGATTGACAGTGAGACCTTAACGCTTAAATTCAATTTACCAAAGGGCACTTTCGCTACGTCTTTGTTGCGTGAAGTTGTTAAAATCTCACCATGAGATTCATTGACCAACTTAATTGGGCATGGCGCCAGCAAAACTCGTTGGTTTGCGTTGGGCTAGATCCCGACATAACTAAACTGCCTAAGCAGTTTTCGGCGGTAAATGCCTCTTTGCGTAAGTTTAATCAATCCATAGTGGATGCTACCGCTGAATTTGCTTGCTGCTTTAAACCACAAATTGCCTATTACGCAGCGGTCGGTGCAGAGAAGGAATTAGAACAAACGATTGACTATATAAAGAAGCATTATCCGAACATTCCCGTCATTCTCGATGCTAAACGCGGCGATATAGGTGCAACGGCAACGATGTACGCGCGTGAAGCCTTCGAGCGCTACGATGCAGATGCGTTAACGGTTAACCCTTATATGGGCGGCGATACCATTGAGCCTTATTTATCGTATCAAGAGCGCGGCGTGGTGGTGTTATGCCGTACGTCTAACGGCGGCAGCGGCCAATTTCAAAGCCTTGAAGTAGATGGGCAACCTATTGCATGGCATGTGGCTAAACGTTCAACTGAATGGAACGCGAATGAGCAAGTCATGCTAGTGGTAGGTGCCACTTATCCAGAGGAATTGCGTCATATTCGCACTATCGTTGGCGATATGCCGTTGTTAGTTCCGGGTATCGGCGCGCAGGGCGGTGATGTGCAAGCGGTCTTGGACAATGGGCTAGATAGCCAAGGATTTGGATTGGTTGTCAACTCTTCGCGTGGCATCATTTATGCTAGCAGCGATCAAGATTTTGCAGCGGCTGCGGGTAACGCAGCCAAACGTTTGCGTGATCAAATCAACGCTTTTCGATAAACATCTGAAGACGATTTAAGCGATGGGAAAGCAGGAAAATTATCAAATAAAATTTGCAGCGATTGCGCCGCAAACTTTACTGAATAAACTAAGCAAAACGGAGCAGCAATTTATAACAGAGCGCGCGGCAGAACATCGATTTACTCAGCAAGAGCTTAGAGAAATTTGCCAAATCAGCAATGATTTGGAGATGTTCAAAGAAGCACCGATTAGCGAGCTATGGCCCAGTGAAGAGCTACCTAAAAAACAGGCCTTCGCGCAATTAAGAACAGCGTTTGAACAAATCACCAACCAGCCTAAAACCTATGTTGAGTTTGGTGCGCAAGATAAGCCCAAAGCAATCAAGCCGAATTTAGTCAGTGTCGAAAAGCCAAATTTAGGCCTAGGTTACTGCCCAGTTGCGTCAGAGAAAACGCGCTGCTGCAACTTGCTCACTTTAGACGCCGTTGAACGTTGCGGATTTGATTGCAGTTATTGTTCGATACAATCGTTCTATCATGAAAACGAAGTCCGGTATGACGCAGGCTTTGCCGACAAGCTAAACAACATTCAGCTAGAGCCAAACAAGCTTTACCATATTGGAACAGGGCAGTCCTCAGATTCCTTAATGTGGGGTAACCTCAATGGTAATTTGGAAGCCTTATGTGACTTCGCGCGTAACAACCCAAATGTGTTGTTAGAGTTCAAAACCAAGTCTAAAAACATAAAGTGGCTGCTCGACAACGATGTGCCTAAGAATGTTCTAAGCACTTGGTCGCTTAACCCACAGGTAATCGTCGATTATGAAGAACACCAAAGTGCATCGTTAGAAGACCGTATAAAGTGCGCAGAAAAACTGGCTGCGAAGGGCAATATTGTGGGCTTTCATTTTCATCCGATGATCTGGTATGACAACTTTAAACACGATTACGCCCAGATAGCACAAAGCCTAACGAATCGATTTAACCCTGATCAAGTGGCGATGGTTTCGATGGGTACGCTTACCTACACCAAGGACGTGATGCGCACTATCCGGAAGCGCAATTTCAAAAGTAAAATATTGCAAATGCCGCTAGATAAAGTCGCAGGTAAGTTTGCCTATCCAGAACACATCAAAATAGATATGTTTAGCCATCTACACCAAGCTTTAACACCTTGGCATGACGAGGTTTTTTTCTACTTATGTATGGAGCCAGAGCATCTTTGGCAGCCTTCGCTAGGGGGGCTAAAATACCAAACTAATAAGCAATTAGAAACGGCGATGAAAACTAGTTACTACCAAAAACAGTTAACGGCGGGCGGAGTAGAAGTAGCCGATTTAGTGTTTTGACCGATTAGCTTGCAAACACAATATAGATCAAACAGCGTTTAAATTAGCGCAATGTTTTTGGGGCTTATATTTATGTTCGTCTGTTTGTTTAGCGATGATAACTCGCTATACGTTACCAACAACACTGCTTCTGTGGTTTAGCTTCTACTAGCTGTAATGTTGTAAGTTAAATTGGTAGAGGTATTTTCACAGGTCGCGTTGATAGCGAGTGTTCCAATGGCCGAATTGGCGGAGAATAATAAATCGGTATTAGTTGTTACTGTGCAATTATCGAAGCGTTCTAAAAAACAGCGGCCTGATGCTTTGGATGTCCACCGATTCCCTGTTAAAAACGGATTCGTTTGCGAAGTTAACGCGGGGCAGGCAACAAGATCTGAGCTGTTGTTTTGTACGGTGACTCTGCCATTTTCACTCACGCTAAAATTTAATGGCCCGTTGAATGATTCGCCATTTTGAGTGTAATTATATTCCCCCTCATAATTGCCTGCAAATACAGTCGGTGCGCCTTGGCCCGCGCCGGTGCTTTCACTAGTGCCTCCGCCGCCACATGAAATCAGTAATAGGGTAAGGAGAGAAATATAGGCAGTTTTTGTGATTGATTTTAAATACATGTTCTTGGCAGGTGAAGAAGTTAAGGGTATTAGTGTCTGGCTATAGGGGTAAGTTTAAACTTAAGTTTGTTAAGGCGTTAGTTTAATCGAAGAGCCTTTGTTGTCTGAATCGTCGCTATCGAGGATTATTGGGTTTATATCATTGGCCCTGGTTGTAAGGCTGAACCATCATAAAAGCGTTCATATTTAAAGCGTTGCATCTCATGTCCAGCATCTAAGCCTTGTAATTGATCGGCCATAACTCGGCCAAAACCTGGGCCAATACCAAAGCCATGACCGCTCATTCCGGTCGCGATCCAAAGGCCGTTTATATTTGGTGCATGATCGACGACAGGTACGATGTCAGGCATGGTGTCTATCATACCTGCCCATAATTTACGTATGGGTGTGTCTGATAAGGTTTTATTTCTTAAGGCTAGGCGTTGTTTAATTAGGGGTAGTACGCGTTGGTCGGCTGGCGGATTTAACACACGAATTGATTCAAAAGGAGAAGTCGTTTCACCGCTCCACTTGTTATTGCCACTAAAACTGCCGGGATAACCGACTGCTGGCGCACAACGAGGTGAAATTCCGCGCCAGTGCTCTTTTATTACGGGTAGATAGTGCCTGCCGTGTGCCAACGAATCTTTGCCGATGAGGTGGGTGAGGGTATCGGTTAGTGCAATTGAATAGCCACCGTCGAGACGCTTACGAAAAGCAATTTTTGAATCAGAAGTATTGTGTTCCACACCTGCATGACAAGGGGCTGATTGCGCCACCGTCGCTTTTACCGTTAATTGAGGTAATGGTGTGCCAAGGTTTTTCAAGAACAGCGATGACCAAGCTCCACCACAGAGCAAAACTTGTTCGGCGCTGACATGGCCTTGCTCTGTAATAACGCCAGTAACCATTTTATTGGTGCTTTCTACTGTGCGCACAGCACAATTTTCTATAATTGTGATACCAGATTCCTGACATGCTTTTGCAAGGTGAGGAACGGCTTGCCACGGTTCTGCTCGTGCATCGTTGGCGGTAAGCAAACCACTGCGCCAAACTGCGCTATCGCCAACGTGTTGCTTAATTTGTTCACGGCTTAACAAGGTTGAATCTAATCCATACTCCGTTGCCGTATTGATCCAGGCTTGGTGTTTTTCCGCCCGTTGTTCTGTATCAGCTAAGTGCAATACGCCCGATACTTTGAAACCCAGCTGACTGCCGTACTGCTCAGACCATTGCTGCCAAATCCTGCGCGATTCCATCATGATGGGTAATTCATCTGGGTCGCGTCCTTGCTGTCGAATCCAGCCCCAGTTTCGGCTAGATTGCTCACCTGCAACGCGGCCTTTTTCACATACTAAGACTTTCAATTTTGATTTTGCAAGGTGCAACGCCGTACTGATACCAATAACGCCTGCGCCAACAATGACCACATCCACTTTATCTGGCAGTTGAGCGCTAAATTGAATCGGACTTGCGTCGGTGATTGGGCCAAAAGCTTGTGTCATGGTAAAGCCCAATCTATCGGCATGCGATGGTGTTCGGTTAAATAGGCATTAGTTTTAGAAAAGTGTTTACAACCTAAAAAGCCACGATGTGCCGAAAGAGGTGATGGGTGCGGGGCGTTAAGAACACGATGTTTGCTTTGGTCTACGCTTTGGCCTTTGCGTTGGGCGTAGCTTCCCCATAATAAAAATACCACGTGCTCGCAGTGCTGATTAATAACGCTAATAATTTTGTCAGTAAATTGTTCCCAGCCTTTACCTTGATGGCTGGCTGCTAAACTGTGTTCTACAGTCAACACACTGTTGAGCAACAGCACTCCTTGTTGCGCCCAGTTGTTTAAGTTTCCATGGGTAGCGGGGGTGATATTTAAATCGCTGTTAAGCTCTTGATAGATATTGCGTAAGGAAGGTGGAATCTTCACGCCATTGGGGACAGAAAAACTCAAGCCATGAGCTTGATTAGGGCCGTGGTATGGGTCTTGCCCAAGGATAACTACTTTAAGTGTCTCAAGTTCAACTGCGTTCAGTCCCGCGAAGATATGTTCTCCTTTGGGATAGATGGTCTTTCCCGCTTGTTTTTCAGACAGCAAAAAAGTGCGCAAGCGCTGCATATACGGTAACTGAAATTCCGCTTCTAAGTGCGTCAACCAACTTGAGCTGAGTTGTATCGGGCGTTCGGTCACTTTACACGCTCTGGCAGTAGCGGCTTAGCATAATCAATTTACGAGTGTTTGGCGCGAATGTATTCAAAATGGTTGCTAATATTGTTTTCTGCTTTGAGGTTGAATCGTATTATAAGCGCCGGATTGCTAGATAGGGCAGTGTAATTGACTATCTGCGTCGATGCATTGACGTAATTGCGATTCATGGGGCGTCTTCGCCTTTGTTATTTATAGTCCGGCTTATTCTTGAGAGAGTACAACATGAAAGTAGGTTTTATTGGTTTAGGTAATGTCGGCGGCAAGCTCGCTGGTAGCTTGATTAGAAATGGCTTTGACGTCACAGTGAGAGACTTGGATAAGTCTGTTGCATTGCCATTTATAGACAAAGGCGCACATTGGGCAGATAGCCCCAAAGAATTAGCTGAAAACTGCGAACTAATTATCACTTGTTTGCCATCGCCTGCGGCAAGCGCGATGGTAATGGAAGCAGATGACGGTATATTGGCCGGTCTGAGTGCAGGCAAGATATGGGCTGAGATGAGTACGACTGACCAAGCTGAAGTACAACGTCTCGGCGAGAAGGTAGTTGCAGCCGGTGGTGAGCCTGTGGACTGCCCAGTGTCTGGTGGTTGTCACCGCGCGGCCACTGGAAATATAGCTATTTTTGCAGGTTGTGAACGATCAACCTTTGAGCGCATGTTACCGATACTAACCACGGTTGGTCGCCGCGTATTACACACGGGCGAGCTAGGCAGTGCTTCGGTGCTTAAGGTGGTGACAAATTACTTAGCCACTGCGAACCTAATTACCTGTAGCGAGGCCCTAGTGACCTGCAAAGCCGCTGGCATGGATTTAGGCACTGCCTATGAGGCTATTCGTATCTCGTCAGGCAACTCGTTTGTACACGAGACTGAAAGCCAAGTGATATTAAACGGCAGTCGTGACATCAGTTTTACGATGGATTTAGTCTCTAAGGACATCGGTTTGTTTCAGGCTGTGGCGGACCGTCATAACGTGCCGCTGGAAATGAATCCGCTGATGATTGATATTTTTAAGGATGGTGAGAAGCGTTATGGGTCACGCGAATTTTCGCCGAACATTATTCGTCGCCTTGAAGACGCGACAGGGCTTTCGATATTAGCCGATGGCTTTCCAGCTGAGATACTTGATGACGAACCTGAAGAGCCAGGCTACGAAGTGGTGCCTGCTAACCGTAGCTAGAGCGGTTTTCGTTATGTAGTAAGTAAGGTGCGTCGCTACTATGCGTCGCTTAATCGAGTCAAATATCTAAGCGTGCTAGGCCTTCAGCTAAATCATTCAATAGGTCGTCAACATTTTCTAAGCCAACACTTATTCTTACTAAGGTTTGTTCACTAGGCCACTCGCTCACAGTTCTAATGCGGGCTGGGTTGCCAGCTTGGATTAAGCTTTCGTAACCTCCCCAGCTTGCGCCGATGCCAAAGTAACGCATGTTATCCACCATGTGGTGTAACGCCTCTTTGGTGCAAGGTTGTAACTCAAAAGACAGTAAGCCCGTTGCACCTTTAAAGTTTTTACAAAAATTGGCGTAACTTGGGTTACTTGGCAGGGCAGGATATAACACTCGGCTGACTTGCGGTTGTTGTTCTAGCCAGTTCGCAATTTTCAGGGCAGACTGTGCGTGGGCCTTCAATCTGGTTGGCATTGAGCGCAGGCCACGCAATGCGAGGCTAATTTCTTCAGAGCCAGCGCTTACGCCAAGCAAGCTATAGCCACTTCTAAGTGCTTGCCAATGGGCTTCGTCACAGGAAATAACCCCAGACATAATATCGGAATGCCCGCCAATGTACTTTGTTGCTGCTTGAATAGAGACATTAATGCCATTTGCTATCGCTGGGTAGTTAATCGAGGTAGCCCAGGTATTGTCCAATACCGTTGTGATGTTGTGTTGCTTGGCTATCTCTATCATCGCTGATAGGTCAGGTACTTCCATCGTCAGCGACCCAGGGGCTTCTAGATACAGCACCCGTGTCGATGGGGTGATGTATTTGCCAATGTTTTGATCTGCGTCAGGCGAGTAATAGGTGGTTTCTATACCTAAGTTAGCTAATAAATGATCGCAAAACTTTCTTGTTGGTTCATAAACGCAATCTGGCACCAACACGTGGTCGCCGCTTTTAAGCAGCGCAAACAAAGAGGTGGTAATCGCGCTTAAACCCGAGGGCACCATCATGCTGGCGTAGGCCCCGTCTAATTCGCTTAGTAGTTTTTCAAGTTCGTGTGTGGTTTCAGTGCCGTAAATTCCGTAGTTAGCATTGCCGGGGGTGAGTTTTTCAGATACAGAGTCAATGTACTCCTGCAAGGTTGGATAAAGTTTGGTCGACCCGCGAGTGGTTGGTGGGTTGATGAAACCAGAACGTGGATTAGGCCCGCGTCCTAAATGCGAGCACAGTGTATCTGGCGAAGTAGAGGTTATCTTTGACATGTAAAGGTATATGGACGACTCAAGGAAATAGGCCAGAATATAGCGTGACGCTACATTATTTGTCGAGTAACAGACAGCAAAGAACGTGCTTTAACTGCTTGGATAGGCTCTCCAATAAAGCCTGACTGCAAGTAAGTGCATCAGGTAGACTATACCCTATGAAACAGTCTTCTTTGTATAAGCGCTTGGATGCCTTTGATGAAGGTCTTTTAAAAGTATCTGAATTACACACTATTCACTACGAACAAAGTGGTAATCCTGAAGGATTGCCGGTCGTGGTGTTGCATGGCGGGCCAGGTGGTGGCATGCAAGCCAGTTATCGGCAATACTTTAACCCAAAGAAATGGCGAGTGGTGCAGCTTTCGCAGCGTGGCTGTGGTCAGAGTCTGCCTTTTGCCGAATTGAGGGAAAACACGACATGGGATTTAGTTGCCGACATCGAGCGCTTGCGTCAACACCTTGGCATTGCGCAATGGGCTGTTTTTGGTGGTAGTTGGGGGTCGACCTTGAGTTTGGCTTACTCGCAAACACACCCCGAACAGTGTTTGGCCTTATTCTTGCGCGGTATATTTATGCTGCGTAAGAAAGAAATTGATTGGTTTTATCAAGAAGGCTGTAGCAAATTGTACCCCGACGCATGGGAAGCCTATCTAGCGCCCATATCTGAATCTGAACGCGGCGACTTGGTTAGTGCGTATTATCAACGTTTGACCAGCGAAGACGCGGCGGTACGTAGCGAAGCCGCGAGAGCTTGGTCTGTATGGGAGGCAAGCACTTCGAAACTAATTCAAGACCAAAATTTAATGAGTAAGTTTTCAGATGTACACTTTGCTGAAGCGTTCGCGCGTATAGAGTGTCATTACTTTATGAATAAAGGCTTCTTAGACAACGAAGACGCCTTATTGCTAGGCGTCGATAAGATTCGGCATTTGCCGAGTGTTATTGTTCAAGGTCGCTACGATGTAGTTTGTCCGCCTGAAACGGCGTGGGAATTGCATCGAGCATGGCCCGAGGCGATATTCCACATGGTGCAAGATGCGGGGCACTCTATGTCTGAAGATAGCATTGCGGCCCGTTTGGTGGCTGCGACTGATCACTTTGCTGATAACGGAGTCATGGCTTAGTTGATGCAAAAAAGTGTGGAGGGTGCATTACCCGAGTCGGCTAATCGGGGTGTTAGCTTTGTGCAAATTGACGAAAATAACCACGGGCAACGGTTAGATAATTTTCTGCTGAGCCAGCTTAAAGGCGTGCCTAAAAGCCGAATTTATAAAATTGTGCGCAAGGGCGAAGTGCGGGTCAACAAAGGGAGAATTAAACCGGAATATAAGTTGCAAACGGGCGACACGGTGCGTATCCCTCCTGTTCGTGTCGCTAATAAGCAGGGCGAGGTGGCGAGTTTGCCAGGCTGGGTGCGTAATGCGCTGCAAGCGCCTATCTATGAAGATGAGCACATTATTGCCTTAAACAAACCGAGTGGTTTGGCGGTGCATGGAGGGTCAGGAACGGCTTTTGGCGTGATCGAAGCGATGCGCTTTTTAGTGCCCGATAGGCCGTTTCTTGAACTGGCACATCGAATCGATCGACAAACTTCTGGGTGCCTATTGTTAGCGAAGTCACGCGTGGTGCTCAATCACTTACATGAGCAATTTCGGCGCGAAAGCCAGCAGCTTTTAGAGAAATCGTATTTGGCTATATTAACAGGGGCGCCTTTATCGGAGGTAAGATCAGTTGAAGAAAAAATTGGTCAGACTCGTGATAAAAACGGCATTAAAAAAGGCAGAGTTGATGCACAAGGACAACAAGCAAAATCGGTGTTTATGCCGCTGGCAACACAAGATCATTACACCTTGGTGCGAATTGCGCTGAAAACAGGGCGGATGCATCAAGCGAGGGTGCACGCTGCTTTTTTAGATAGGCCAATTGTTGGTGATAGCTTGTACGGTAACTGGGAACAAAACAAACTAGCAGAAGCGCTTGGGGTAAAACGCTGCTTGCTGCATTCAGAAAGTTATCAATTCACCCACCCAATTAGTGAGCAGCTTATTAAAATAAAGGCACCAATCAGCGAAGATTTTGCGGCCGTTCAGTCGACTTTGTTTGGTTAGGTCGGTGAATCGCGCGGCGATAAGCATTAAGTTGACAGACGTTACCCCGGACAAAGGGGTTCGGTTTACACTTGATGCAGATGGCGGCAACATACCGTGTTTTGTTATTCAGGTTGGAGAACAGTACTTTGCCTACCGAAACCACTGTCCGCACTTAGGGACTGAACTGGACTGGGAGCCTGGCGTGTTTTTAGACGATGAACAGCAATATATAGTCTGTTCGACTCATTGGGCTTATTTTGAACCACACTCTGGCCATTGTGTGTCTGGCCCTTGCGTAGGTCAACGTTTGATGCCTCTTGAAATTAGCATCGATGGTGCCAATTTACGGGTAAACAACCCAGCTAAGCTATGATTAAAGATTACCCACCCGCGGACACGCCAAGCGCTGGCGCTTCGCAAGCTGAAATTTCAGCCTTTACTTATTTAGGTACAGAATTGCTTAAGGAAAATAAGCGTAATCGCCGATTTAAAATATTTAATCGACTTATTATATTGGCAGCAATTTTAGCTGTTTTTGTGGTGCCGAAATTCCTTCAAAAGAATATGTCCACTTCACCAACGGGCGAGCATGCAGCGGTGATCAAAATGCAAGGGTTAGTGATGTCCGGTGCTGATATTGACGCTGAAACTATTAATCCTGTCTTACGGACGGCTTTTTCTGCGGTACATTCACGTGGTGTTATTCTGCAGATCAATAGCCCTGGGGGAAGCCCGGTACAAGCCGAGCGGATTTATGATGAAATCATGCGGCTAAAAACAAAATACCCAGAAAAGAAAGTAGTGGCCGTCATTGATGACTTGGGCGCCTCTGCGGCTTATTATATTGCAGCGGCAGCTGACCAAATCGTTAGCGCGAAAGCTAGTTTGGTAGGCTCGATTGGGGTGGTGATTAACGGCTTTGGTGCAGTTGATGCTATGCAGAAACTAGGGATTGAGCGACGTTTAATCACCGCAGGTCGCAATAAGGCGATGTTAGATCCGTTCACTCCTCAAAATGCGAGCCAGACAGCGTATATGCAAGCTGTCGTTGATGAAGTGCATGATCAATTTATCACTGCGGTTAAACAAGGGCGTGGTGATCGGTTGGCCGATGATGATACGCTTTTTAGTGGCTTGGTGTGGAATGGTTCGAACGCGGTTGATCTCGGTCTGGTTGACCAAATTGGTACGCTAGATACGGCGACTAAGGATATCATTGGGGTAGATAGGCATTATGACTATACCCCCGAACCTAGTTTTCTTGATGAGCTGTCTGGTCAATTAGGGGTGAGTTTTAGTGCCGCAATGGCAAAAATGTTATCGAGCGGTCAATTTGGCTATCAATAGCCGTTTATCAGAATGAGTTGTGCATAAGTTCTAGACGAAAATTTAGTCAAGGTAATAGCAAGCCAAGTACTTTTCGGCCATCGCCTGCTAACACATTATAAGTTCGGCACGCTGCGCTGGAGTTCATCACTTCGAGTCCAATTTGATTTGAAATTAAGCATTTGCTTAAGGAAAACTCAGGAAAGATTTGCGTCGGCCCAGTGCCTAAAATTACCATCTCTGGTCGGTATGGCAAAAGCATTTCAAAGTGTTCAGCTTTGAGTTCATAAACCGTGTTTAAATCTAAGCTGTGTAACTGCTCTGGTGTTACAATCACGCCGCTTGTATAGCGCTCTTCGTCAATGCGAATTTGCGCATTTTGGTATGAGTGGATCAGATTGATTGATTCGTCAGTATTGAGCTGTAGCTGCATGACATTTGATTGGGAACAAGAGCTTGAATTGTAGCGAGTGAAATGTATGCGCACCAGCGCAAATTATTAGTATTAAAGAGGTAAGTTTTGAACGCGATTAAAGTGGGCCTTGTCGGTTTGGGTGTAGTTGGCTCAGGAACAGTAACGGTGCTTAGCCGAAATGCTCAAGAGATTACACGGCGCGCAGGTCGAGAAATTCAAGTAGTTCAAGCTGCTGTTAAAGATTTATCGAAGCCGCGAGACTGTGAAATCACTGCATCAGATTTAGTTAACGATCCGTTTGAGGTGGTTAATAACCCTGAGATTGACGTAATCGTTGAACTGATCGGCGGAGAACATTTGGCCAAAGAAGTCATTCTTAAGGCCATTGATAACGGTAAGCATGTAGTCACGGCTAATAAGGCGTTGATTGCACATCACGGCAATGAGATTTTCGCTGCGGCCCAAGCAAAAGGCGTCATGGTGGCTTTTGAAGCTGCCGTTGCGGGCGGCATTTCGATCATTAAGGCCATCCGTGAAGGTTTGGCAGGCAATCGAATAGAATGGCTTGCGGGCATCATTAATGGCACGTCTAATTACATACTGACGGAGTTAGAGCAGCCTGGTGTTGATTTTGCTGGGGTGTTAAAAGATGCACAAGCATTGGGGTATGCTGAGGCCGACCCAACCTTTGATATCGAGGGCATTGACGCAGCGCATAAATTAACCATTTTGGCATCGATTGCGTATGGCGTGCCGTTGCAATTTGACGCTGTCTACACCGAAGGTATTACCGAAGTAACGCACCAAGACGTGCAGTATGCAAAAGAATTCGGGTATCGCATAAAGCATTTGGGGATCGCTAGGCGAACTGAAAAAGGGCTTGAGTTGCGCGTACACCCAACTCTAATTCCTAGTAGTAGATTGGTCGCTAATGTAAATGGTGTGATGAATGCTGTTGTGGTCAAGGGCGACGCTGTGGGGTCAACTTTACATTATGGGCCCGGTGCGGGCTCTGAGCCGACTGCCTCTGCGGTCGTCGCGGATGTGATCGATGTGGTACGCGTGTTGACTGCTGACCCAAATAATCGGGTTCCTCACTTGGCTTTCCAGCCTGATGCGTTAGAGGCATTACCGATATTGCCGATGGATGAGATACAAACGGCCTATTATCTGCGTTTGGAACTCCTAGACCATTCTGGCGTCTTAGCTGAAATTACCGATATTCTTGCGGCCGCAAATATAAATATCAGTTCCTTGCTACAAAAAGGTGAGACTGAATCGGCCTTAGAAAAAAGTAGAGATAGCGTTACGGCTATTGTGCTTACTGAGCCGACTGACGAAGGAAACTTTAAGGCGGCGACGACTAACATAGAAAGTTTAGACAGTGTGGTGGGTAAGGTTGTTTCGTTTCGAGTAGAAAGTTTGACTTAAGTTTGTTTTGAGCCTGCTTTGTAAGTAGCCAACTCATAGCGTTTAAACGATTTAAACTGCTGAATAAATGCACATTTCTGCTTTAGAATTAGTTCAGAATATTAGGCAACTATGCGATACTTAAACACTTCGCGTAGTTTGGGCCAACGGGGGGTGTAGCCTCCATATTATAAAAGTGATTATTTAATGATAAAACGATACGTTTTTAGCAAGGCCCTATTGTTGGGGAGCTTGTTTTTCGTAATACTTGCCAACGCGCAAGAAGATGGGTTCATGGAAACCTTAGATCTCGTCGTAGAACAAGCAACTATTACTGACCCACTGACGCGTCAGTTTAATATTGATCATGCTTTCGAAAACTTAATCGCTCAGTCTAATACTAACCCGTATAGTTCTAATAACTCAGGTGCAGTGGGCAGTGGCGAAGATGCCGTAGTTTTATCGGAAGACCAAAATAGTATTACCTTGAATTTTCAAGATGCAGATATCGCAGCTTTAGTTAGTTTGGTCGCTAAAACCACCGGTAAGAACTTTATTGTTGATCCGCGTGTGAAAGGTAAAGTGACTCTGGTATCGGGTAGTCCGGTTCCTGCAGATACACTTTACGATATCTTTCTGGCAGTGCTCGCAACTTATAATTTTTCAGCTATTCCATCTGGGAATTTAATCAAGATATTACCGGGCAACTTGGTTAAGCAAAATCCAACGCCAACCTACACGGGAGATACGCTGCCAGACAACGAGCAAGAGATCACCTATATCGTCACTTTAGATCACGCTTCAGTGAATGAATTACTGCCTATTTTGCGGCCTTTGTTGCCGCCAACTGCGCATATTGCGCCGCATGCTGGTAGTAATACCTTAATTTTGACTGATCGAGCCAACAATATTCGCCGAGTATTGTCGCTGATTCAGCGCATGGATCAAGAGCAACAAGGCCAAGAAATTCGTGTTGTGTATTTGAAACACGCTAACGCCCAAACGATGGCGCAAGTCATTAGTCAGTTAGCGGGTACGTTAACCTCTGATGATGCGGCTAAAGGCCTGCCAGTGCAGCAAACGTTGGTGCAAGTTGATGAAGGTTTAAATGCATTGATCATTCGCGCACCAGAAAAAGATTTTCCGACCTTAGCCGCGCTGATAGAACAATTAGATGTAGATCGGCCTGAAAAGGGTAATGTACATGTGCGCTATTTGAAGTATGCACAGGCCAAGGACTTGGTGGCTATTTTAAATGGCATCGTGCAAGATAAGCAGGATGCAACCGGAGACGCAGCTGCAGCGCCATCCACCAAGATATCGGTACAAGCCGATGAGATTGGTAACTCACTGATTATTCGCGCTGAAGAAGAAGATTACAAAGATTTAGTAACGATTATCGATCAGTTAGATATTCGACGCTCGCAAGTGTTTGTTGAAGCGATTATTGCAGAAGTATCCGAAACTGATGGAGCACAACTTGGAGTAGATTGGACAGGTACTTACCGTAATAACGATAATCAGGAATTTGGTAAAACCAGTAATACGTTTTCAGACAATACTGGCGGTTTGAATCTAGGTTTTGTGAATAAATATGTGCGTAACTTAGCGGGTAACGTGGTACCCGATTTAAATCTCGTGCTCAATGCGCTACGCGATGATAGTAATTCTAACATCATTTCTACGCCAAGCATGTTGACCTTAAATAATGAAACTGCGGAAATTGTGGTTGGTCAAGAAGTCCCGTTTGTGACTGGTCAATTTACTAATAATAATAACAACACGACTACCACCGATACGACAACAGGTACGACAGCTTCTACCGTCAATCCGTTTCAGACTATCGAACGTAAGGAAGTGGGTTTGACGCTAAAGATAACACCGCAGATTAACGATGGCGGGGCCATTCAATTGGAGATCGAGCAAGAAATATCTAATGTGTCTCCAACGACGGTTTCTGGTGCCTCTGATTTAA
The DNA here is from genome assembly GCA_965237995.1 of Candidatus Poriferihabitaceae bacterium. GTDB lineage: Bacteria > Pseudomonadota > Gammaproteobacteria > Arenicellales > Poriferihabitantaceae > JAAELZ01. The sequence continues at coordinate 555,901 of CBDEGO010000003.1, read as the reverse complement.
TTACTGATAAACGAACGATCAGTGCCAAAGTGCTCGTTGATGATGGGCAAATTATTGTACTTGGTGGTTTGATTTCTAGTGATTCGGGTGATACATACGAGAGGGTGCCGCTGCTCGGTGATCTACCGCTAATAGGCTCGGCATTCCGTAAAAAAACGAAGACGTCGCGTAAAACTAATTTAATGGTGTTTTTGCGACCAAAAATTATTCGCACTCCGTCCGAGTTAGATATGCTAACGCGTGATCGATACGAATATCTACGTACCGAAGAAGCAGAAAGTATGCCAGATACACGAAAGTTACTTAAAATTACGCCCCCAGTATTAAAGAGTGTTGACTGGGGTTCCAATGATGCAAGCGCTAATAAGTAAAGAGACTAACGTGTTTCAATTGGTAAGCGAGTACTAGCATGGCTGAGACTTTAGGCGTCGTAACACAACCGGCATCAGAGGTAGAAATGGAACCTTTGCAACTGCACGGTACGCAAGATTGGATAGATCGCTTGCAGCCCGCCGTGTCGGGTTTATTGCCGTATTCATTTGCGAAACGACACCAAGTGCTTACGGGGTTTGCTGAAGGCGACCTAATACACGTTGCCTGTACGGTTAAACCGCCATTTGAAATTTATTCTGAATTGCGTCGTCGCACGCAAGGTGTGCTGAAATTTCATGTAATTGAAGAAAGTGACTTTGACACGGTGTTGCGTTATGCACATGAGAAAGGGCACTCGGCTGCAACGCAAATGGTGGATGATATCTCTGACGAGCTTGATTTAAGTTTGTTAGCGACAGAGTTGCCAACCTCGACAGATTTGCTCGAAGCGGCAGACGACGCACCGGTGGTCAAATTGATCAACGCTTTATTGACACAGGCGATTCGTGAAGATGTATCAGATATTCACTTGGAGGTGTTTGAAAAGCGCTCACTGGTGCGCTTTCGTAGTGACGGTGTACTCAAAGATGTCGTTGAACCACAACGTGCTTTGCATGGTGCATTGGTGTCACGTCTTAAAGTCATGGCTGAGTTGGATATCGCAGAAAAACGATTACCGCAAGATGGCAGGATTTCACTGACTATTGGTGACAGACCGGTTGATGTACGCGTATCTTGTTTGCCAACACAATACGGCGAGCGTGTTGTATTGCGACTGTTAGACAAGCACGGCGCTAGATTGCAGTTAAGCCATTTAGGTATGGATCAAGATATCCAGTTAATATACGACCGTTTGATAAAGCAGCCGCACGGTATCTTGTTAGTAACCGGTCCGACGGGCTCGGGTAAAACAACCACACTTTATGCAGGTTTAGGGGAAATGGACCGCCAGTCTTTGAATATTATGACGGTGGAAGACCCAATAGAGTATGATTTAGATGGCGTTGGACAAATGCAAGTACACTCCAAGATCGACCTTACTTTTGCTCGTGGGTTACGCTCCATTTTGCGTCAAGACCCCGATGTTGTGCTCATTGGCGAAATACGCGATTTAGAAACCGCTGAAATTGCGGTTCAGGCAAGCTTAACTGGTCATTTGGTATTGTCTACCTTACACACCAATACGGCTATTGGTGCGGTAACTCGCTTGGTTGATATGGGGGTAGAATCCTTTTTGATTGCCTCCAGCGTATTGGGAGTTTTAGCGCAACGTTTAGTGCGCACGCTATGCGAAGATTGTAAGCAAGCAACCGAACCTAATGATGCAGAAAGAAAGCAGTTGGGCGTAAGCGCAAATGAAGCCGTGACAATTTATAACCCAGTTGGCTGTAGCAAATGCGACCATTCTGGGTTTAGAGGCCGTAAAGGCATTTACGAGTTAATTGAAATGGACGAGACTTTAAGACGCAAAATACATGATGGCGAAAGTGAAGATGATATGCTTTCGCACGTGCGTTTATCGACACCTAGTCTATTATCTAACGGTGCGAGGTTAGTGAAAGCAGGCAAAACTTCTTTTAGTGAAATTATTCGGGTTACCCGAGACCACTAGTGGCCGCATTTGAATACCTTGCCTTAACGGCTCAAGGCAAAAAGAAAAAAGGCGTTAGTACCGCCGATACCGCTAAAGCAGTCCGTCAACTACTACGTGAACAAGGCTTAACTCCACTAGAGGTTACTTCAGTCAATGAAGAAGAGAGCAAAAGTGGTGTAAAAGTACGTGGCGGAAAACGTCAAAAAATGAGCACGATGGAGTTAGCCGTTTCAACACGGCAATTTGCTACTTTGCTTGATTCTGGTATGCCCATTGAACAAGCCTTAACCGGTTTGGTTGAGCAGGCTGATCGCCATAGCATAAAAAGTATTTTTACCGGTGTGCGGGCGTCGGTAATGGAAGGAGGTGCCTTAGCCGATGGTATGCGTCAATTTCCTAAAGCGTTCCCTGAGTTATACACTGCGTCAGTTGCGGCGGGTGAACAGACTGGCCATCTTGAAGGGGTATTGGAGCGGTTAGCTGATTACACCGAAGCGCGCCAAGGTTTGCAGCAGCGAATCTCTACCGCGCTGGTATACCCCGTTATCTTAACCATTGTCGCAATTCTAATCGTCGTTGGTCTAATGGCTTACGTGGTGCCGAAAGTGGTGAAAGTGTTTAACGACACAGGCCAAGAGTTGCCTTATCTTACGCAAATAATGATAAAAATCAGCGATTTTATCGTGAACTATGGGCACTTTTTATTGCTGGCTTGCATTGGCCTTTTCGTGCTGTTTAAGATGTTGATGCGTTACGAAGGGCCACAAATGGCTTACCACCAGTTTATTTTGAAGTTTCCACTGACGCAGCGCTTATCTACAAGTTTAAATACGGCAAGAATGGCCAGAACCTTATCTATCTTAATTGGTAGTGGGGTGCCGTTATTGTCGGCTATCAAAAGTAGTTCTGAAGTGGTGAGTAATCTAGTCATGCGTGACTCCCTAAAAAAGACGTCTGAAGAAGTGGAACAAGGTGCTAGTTTAAGTAAGGCGCTGAGTCGGCGGAAACTTTTCCCGGCCTTGCTGACTCAAATGGTGGCTAGTGGAGAAACAAGTGGCCGTTTAGATACCATGCTAGATAAATCCGCCACTTCTTTGGAGCGCGAAGCGGAGTCTAGAATCTCTGTCGTGGTCAGTTTATTTGAACCCATGATGATCTTAATCATGGGAGTGATAGTGTTAGTAATAGTAATGGCAATTCTGTTGCCAATTTTCGATTTGAATCAGGTGATTAGTTAAAATGTCTAAGCAAAAGAAACAAAGGGGCTTTACCTTAATTGAGATTATGGTAGTGGTAGTTATCATTGGTATGTTGGCAACCATGGTGTTGCCTAAAGTGCTGAATCGTCAAGATCAGGCTGCGGTAATAAAGGCGAAAAGTGATGTTAAGGCGCTGTCTAGCGCGATAAAAATGTATAAGTTAGATAACTTCAAGTTTCCAAGTTCGCTCAATGAATTAACAACGGCAGGTAATAGCGGTAGTGGCTACCTCGATGTATTGCCGACTGACCCATGGGGCAAACAATATCAATATACTAGTTCTGGCTCACATCTCGATTTTGACGTTTGGTCTAACGGTGCAGGTGATTCAGGTAAACAGATTGGTAACTGGAATCTGCACGAAATTAAGTAAATTCGCGTGCTTCATGCAGGTTTGGAACGATGAGCAAGGTAAGTTTACCTGTTGAAGGCTGGCAGTAGCTCAATCGAGGGCTCAATCGAGAAAATGCGGTTTAAGCAAGGGTTTACCCTGATTGAAATAATGGTGGCCATTGTCATTATGGCCGTGGCAAGCAGTTTCTTAGTTGTTAATTTAGGGCAATCAAACACAAAGGTGCTAAGGCTTGAAGCGCGAAAAGCGGCATCCCTTATAAATCATGCGCTTGATGAAGCTATTTTAACCGGTAAGGTTCTAGGCTTTCAGCTCGATTCGGATGGTAAGAGCTATCGCTTTGTTGATGTTAGTGCCAAACCTAAGCGATTCGGTGAGGCTGATGAAGACGTAAAAGATGGCTTTATGCGTGCGCGAATTATTCCTGAAAATGTAAAACTAAGCCTTAATTTGCTCGAAAGGAAGAAAAAAAAGAACAGATCAAACCTGACTCCAGAAAAAGTAATAGATTTACTTAACAGTAGTATTCTGGATAAAGCCTCTAATGTGTTTGATGACAAGCCAGGCGTTCCACCAAATACGATTGTTGTAGAACCTAATGGAATTATTGCCCCCTTCGAATTGACGCTGCAAGCTGATAAAGAATCGCTTACCGTCAAGCTTAATAAATTAGGTAAGGTGGTCGTTATTGACCCTAAAAGCTTAAGCTCTAGATGAAAAAATCTAATAATAATCAAGTTTGTAAAAGAGGGTTTACCTTAATAGAGGTTATGGTTGCGTTATCTATCGCAGCAGTGGGTTTAGGCGCGATTGCAAAATCGATGTACCAAAATATTGATGTAGCAGACCGCCTGTCAGAGAAAATGCTGGCGACGTGGGTGGCGAGTGATCACATGGCAAAAATACATATTGAGCGAAAATACTTGGCTAGCGGTGGTGATTCAGATTCAGCAGAAATGGGCGGGCGCGAGTGGCGCATAGACGCTGATTATAGTCCCACTGATAATACTGAATTGTCTAGGGTCGACATCAGTGTTTATCCAGCGGAGGGTAGCGTGGAACGCGTTTCCGCAAAGTTGTTTGGTTTTGTTGCGCAACCGCTCCCGTAAGCAACGTGATTCCATCGAATTTAGCAATTAGGCACAAACGCGCTGTCGGCTTTTCGTTAATTGAGGTATTAGTCTCGATTGCGATCTTCGCCGTTGTCGCGGGGGTTGCCTACTCAACACTGGATAGCTACATCGCGCAGCGCGAACGTCTAGCGCAGCACTACGGAAAGCTAGAAAGGTTACAGCGGATGTTCATCTTTTTAGAACGAGATTTTCAGGCAGCGGTTAACCGCACTATACGCACTGACCCAGGGATAGAAAATGCGATTGAAGTTGGTTCTAATTCGTTGATTAAATTAACAGTGAGTGAAACAGACTTCGACTCTCACTTTGGCGCATCACTGAAAAGAATTGAATGGGTACTTGAAGGCAATGAATTAATACGTAAGGTGTGGGATGTGCTTGATACAGATGGTAGTTATGAACCTGATGAATTGGTAATCGACGAAGGGATAGATAGCATCGAGTTAGAGTTCTGGTTATATGATAAAACCAGCGGTGTTAAGAAAGACAGTAGATTAAATGGTCGGTTCCCTGATGGTATTGCTGTAAAAGTGGTGCTTGAGTCAAGCGAAGAGTACATTCGCCTTTTTGAAGTCGCTAGGTCGTAACTTAACATGCAGCCAATTGAACGTGTTTATGTTGAGCTTGCCTTTGTTAAGCAAAGAGGAGTAGCGTTGTTAACGGTTTTATTTGTTTTGGTGTTGCTGACCACCTTGGCCGTTTATACGGCTGAAGACGAAAACATTGCAATAAGAAAATTGGAAAATCAGCGTGATGCAGAACAAAGCCGTCAAGTTGCATTGGGTGGAGAAATTTGGGTTGCTAAAGCTTTGCAACAGGACCTAAAAGGTACGGCCAGTGATTGTTATCCGAATACGGATTGCCTAGTCGACGACTGGGCCAAAATTAAAGGTGACCAAATTAGCATTGAAGACGGCAAAATGAAGGTGAGTGCGTATGATGAATCTGGGAAGTTTAATTTAAATAATCTCGTTGATGGAAAGTCTGTTAGCCCGAGTAGTACCCCTGCTGCAGTTGGAGCAACTAATCTACCGACTTCTGCGGGAGGCGCAAATACGGCAGGTACGCCACCTAATTCAATTATCTCCCCTTGGTATCTGGCATTTCAAGACCTGTTAGATAGCATAGGCATTGAGATAGAAAAAGCTGACTTGGTGGTAGATTGGATTGATGCTGATAACAATAGAGGTAACCACGGCGCTGAAGATTCTGAATACTTAGGGGCTGATAAAGGGCCCTATCTTAGCGCTAATAAGCAAATGGCTTCTGTGTCAGAATTAGCCTTCATCGAAGGCTTTACGTCGGGAGAAATAAAAAAACTGATGCCATTGGTCACTGCGTTGCCTGTGACTCCTAGCGCTCCGCCAGTGCCGCCGAACAAGTACCCTGATCTACGAACAGGCGTGTTCAATAAAATTAATATCAATACGGCATCACCTACGCTATTAAATGCTTTGTCAGGTAACACGTTTGACTCAACTGCTCTATCCCAAATAAAACAGGATCAAGATCACCGCGGTTATAGTAATATCAATGCTGTTGAGCGTTACTACCCAAACAATAACTGGGCGATACTAGAAACAATGTTAGATGTACGGAGTGAATATTTTAGCGTTGAAAGCTGTGCTCAATTTGGTAGAGTCACTTATGCGCTAAAAAGCGTTCTCCGCCGGAGGCCTAACAATACTAGCCCTGAGACCACAACCTTGTTTAGACAACGAACTCATCAGTGTGGAACTAACCAAGCTAACCCAACACCACAACCTTAAATGAAACTGTTAATCTCTACCGAAGCACCGCATCAGTGGGCCAAACTTGATAAAAAAGGTATGGCGGTTGATAAAGGAGAACTGAACGACGAAAGCTTTTTGAGCATGGTCCCTAAGGGGATTACGTCGATTATCGGCGTGCTGCCAGGTGAGTTGGTTACCTTGCATAGTGTAGAAGTCCCTACTAATCGTTACGCCAATATGTTGTCGGCTGTGCCGTATGCGCTTGAAGAAAAGTTAAGTGAGGATATTGATAACTTGCATTTTTCTGTTTTGGATTGGAAGGCGGGTCAAGCAGCGGAGGTAGCGGTTATCAGTAAAGCAGCACTCGACAAAACGTTAGAGCGTTTTGGTGAGGCGGGTTTAACACTAGATAGTCTTATTCCAGACTATGCCTTGCTACCGATTCATGCTGAAAGTAATGTGATGGTGGCGCAGGTAGATACTGAGCGATATATAGTTAAACAAGGTCCTTACCAAGCGGCAATAATGGATCAGTTTGCCCTCGAATATTGGTGGCAGGAGGTAGATAAAAGCCAATCTTTTACCGTTAGCCAGCGTGAACTGGCTAACGAGATGAAAGAAAATGGTGGAGAACAAGTGAGTCTGTGGGAAATTGGCAGTGATTTCTCTGGTTGGTTAGAGCATGCACCCTTGCCTGATACACATCGTTTTTCGTTGCTTCGCGAGGGTTATGAGCCCGAGCATCTAAAACCAAACAATAATGTACTGAATTGGGCGGTAGGCATTGCTGCCTGCGCTTTACTGTTACTTGGTGGGTCGAATTGGTTAGAGCTAAACAACCTAAAGACGCAGCATCAAGCAAACGAAGATGAAATTAAAAGCTTGTTTGCGCAAGCATTTCCAGAGCAAGAATATTTAGATCAGCCGCGTCGGCAAATTTCTAGCCTATTATCGATTGACGATTCAGGCGATGTAGACGAAAAGTTTCAATATTTACTACAAGTGGTTTCAAAAATTGTACCTGAAAATAATGCACTGTTTGGTGAAATTAACTACCGCAATAGTGCTCTGCAAGTGGGTGTATTAGCACCCAGCTTTGCCACATTAGAGAAAATGACAACACAAATAGATCAAACGGATGGTGTTAGAGCTGCTTTGGTTTCTTCGGGTTCAGAAGCCGATAAGGTAAAGGGCCAAATTAAATTAATTGTGAGTGATTCCTGATGACAGCCTTACTTTCCTCAATTTCAGAACGCGAAAGGTATATGTTGTTGTTTGCGGTGCTATTTGGCGCTGCAATCCTCTTCTACCTTTACTTATGGGAGCCTAAAATGGCAGAGTTAGAAGACTTACGCACTAATAAATTGCCAGAGTCTACGCAAACTTTGGCCTGGGTGAAGCAGGCTTTGGCCAACGCAGAAGCGAATAAAGGAGTGCAAAAACCCAAGAAGATACAAGGGCCATTACTCACCGTGCTTGAGCAAACTGCGCAAACGGTTAAGGTGCGTGATGCTATTCAGCGAATACAGCCAGATCAAAATAATGCGGTGAAAGTATGGTTATCTGATGTGGTGTTTGACGACTGGCTTAAATGGTTAGACTTGTTGAAAGCGCAAGGTGTGGTTGTACAAAACTCTGGCATCGTTAGAAAGTCGCCCGGGATGGTAGACATTCGTATGACCGTAGGGCGTAGTTAAGCGAGTGGAACCCGCCTATAAGATTGTGCGCCGCAAAGAGCATGAGCTTGCCCCAGAGAGTGATTTACGCACGCTACATCCGGTAGTTCGTAGAGTGTTAGCGAATCGTAAAATTGATAAGCAAGCGCAAATAGATTTTTCATTAGCTGGTTTATTAGAACCAAACATGCTTGGCATTACGGTGGCAGCGAAGCGTTTGGTCACTGCCATTAAAACAGGTGAGTCTATTCAAATAGTCGGTGATTATGACGTCGATGGTGCAACCTCAACCGTACTTGCAATTCAAGCGCTACGCCAAATGGGCGCAACTAGCGTTAGCTATTGTGTCCCCAATCGGTTTGAATATGGCTATGGGCTTTCGATGAAACTAGCTCAAGAGATCATCGACACCCCACCTGATTTGATCATTACCGTAGATAATGGCATCGCCAGTGTAGAAGGAATTAGGCTGCTGAAGCAGCGCGGTGTTGATGTAATCGTTACCGATCATCATCTACCAGGAGAAGAGCTACCCGAAGCGGTAGCTATCGTAAACCCTAATCAAAAGGGCTGCCAGTTTGAAAGTAAAATGCTGGCGGGTGTTGGCGTTATATTTTATTTAATGATGGCGCTAAGGTCTGCCTTGCAAGCGGATAACTGGTTTGAACAACAACAAATTGCGGTGCCTCCTTTAGTTGACCATTTAGATCTTGTCGCTTTAGGGACAGTGGCAGACTTAGTTCCGCTAGATGAAAATAACCGGATACTGGTTGCGCAAGGCGTCGCTAGAATGCGTTCTGGTAAAACGCGCCCGGGAATTGCCGCGTTGTTTAAAGTGGCTAAACGAGATATAAAGGCGTTGGTGGCGAATGACTTAGGTTTTGTCGCTGGGCCGCGCCTCAATGCCGCAGGTAGATTGGCTGATATCTCAACCGGCATTGAATGCCTGCTTTGTAATGATCAAAGCTCTGCCATGCAGCTTGCGAGTGAACTAGATTGCATTAATCAAGAGCGCAAGCAAATCGAGCAAAGTATGCAACAGCAGGCTTTTGCTGTTGTTGATGCGATGAATTTAGATCAATCGAACGAACAACAATTCGCGACGACATTGTATCAAGCCCATTGGCATGAAGGAGTCGTGGGGTTGGTTGCGTCGCGCGTAAAAGATAAACTAAATATGCCCGTTGCCGTTTTTGCGCAGGGGGAAGATGGCCTGCTTAAAGGGTCTTGCCGGTCTATTAAAGGCCTACATATACGAGATGTGCTCGCAACAATACATGCGCAACACCCACAGTTGATTATTAAGTTCGGTGGTCACGCGATGGCGGCTGGATTAAGTATTGCACAAACTGATTATGAGCAATTTGATCAAGCGTTTTGCCTCGAAGTTAAGCGGCAGCGTGAGCAATTGCCATTGAGTAATCAAATATGGACAGACGGTGGCTTGCAAGCATATGAACTAGATTTACAACTAGCGGAAACACTCAAAACTCTAGTTCCATGGGGGCAAGGGTTTCCTGCGCCTACGTTTGATGACCGCTTCAATGTGCTTAGTAGTCGCGTTGTTGGTGATACGCATTTGAAGTTATGTCTTCAAGCTCAAAGTGGTGGTAATTCGGTAGATGCGATTGCATTTCGTTATTTGGACGCACCAGATAAACCTACCCAGTTTGATGCCATCGATGCAGTTTATAGTTTAGATGTAAATGAGTTTCGTGGGACTAAGAGTATTCAATTAATAATCCAGCATTTAGAGGCTGCGTGATGCCAACCTACCCGACGATCGAGGCGACGATAGGCAATACACCGCTTATCCGTACACAACGGATTTCTCCAGATGATAGCAATACGTATTTGCTCAAATTAGAAGGTAATAACCCTGCTGGTTCAGTAAAGGATCGTCCGGCGCTTAATATGATTTCGCAGGCGGAATCGACTGGAAAAATCAAACCAGGTGATACCTTGATTGAAGCGACCAGTGGTAATACGGGGATAGCCTTGGCAATGATCGCGGCGATTAAAGGTTATCAAATTATCTTAATAATGCCGGATAATATGACGCAAGAGCGCAAAGCCACCATGAGCGTTTACGGCGCCCGGTTGGTGCTAGTGTCAGAGGAACAAGGGATGGAAGGTGCCAGAGATTTGGCAATGGAAATGCAGGCCCAGGGTAAGGGCTTATTGTTAGATCAGTTTTCTAATATGGATAACCCTAATGCACATTTTGTCTCTACGGGCCCGGAACTGTGGCGGCAGACTGAGGGCTCCATCACCCACTTCGTCAGTTCAATGGGGACGACAGGAACCATAACGGGTGTATCTAGATACTTGAAACAGAAAAACGCTGACGTCCAGATTATCGGAGTTAGGCCAATAGAAGGCGCCTCTATACCCGGAATAAGGCGATGGCCTAAAGAATACTTACCCGCGATATTCGATGAAACCAATATTGACCAGTACATCGATGTCTCTCAGCAAGAGGCCGAATCAACTTCTATACAGCTTGCTGCGCAAGAGGGAATATTTTGTGGAATATCTTCTGGAGGTGCATTTTCGGCTGCTTTGCAATTAGGTCAGAAAGTTGAAAATAGTGTGATTGTGACTATTGTCTGTGACCGTGGTGACCGATATTTAAGTAGCGGTGTATATAGCTAACAGCGGGTATTTTTCATTGATAACGAGTTTGATCAAGATAGTGATTCATCAATATTACGTTAGCGGGTGATCTATCTCTCACAAGGCCTTATAATAGAGCAATGAAGTTATTTTCCACTGGCTGCAAAGGGGTTCAAGCGCTTTTGATGGTATTATTGATGATATCGTTGAGTGGTTGTGGAATTTCGCATAGATTGATCGAGGTATTTTCTCCGAGGCAACAGCCTCAAGTACCGGATGATTCAGTCATTCTGATTCAAGCTGAACCGCGAAAACCACATGAATTTGCCTCATTTCGTTATACGATAGAGCCTGAGAGATTACACGAAATTACCGTCTCTAAAATTCGTGAATGGGCCAATAAAAGTATCAATAAGTCCGAGGGAAATATAAATCAAACAAGGAAAGGTGCGAATAAAATTGAAGTGGCAGCTATAATTCCTTCGGTTACACCTAGTAAACAGATAAAAACGGCTGTACCTACTAAAGAGGTAAATCTGGTTACACCTAGTAAAGAGATAAAAACGACTGTACCTAGTAAAGAGGTAAATCCGGTTACACCTAGTAAAGAGATAAAAACGACTGTACCTAGTAAAGAGGTAAATCCGGTTACACCTAGTAAAGAGATAAAAACGACTGTACCTAGTAAAGAGGTAAATCCGGTTACACCTAGTAAAGAGATAAAAACAGCTAAAATCAAACCGCCTGAGTTGGTTGATAAAGCTGTTCGCTCTGCGGCGCAGCAGCAGTTTTGTCATCGTGTTGGTAGCCGTCTAAATAGCATTTCTATTAAAGATTGTTTAGGGCCCGTTTACCAATCAAGTGGGGCGCGCTCTTCCAAAGGAGAGCCGATCATGATCTCTCGTTTTGGTAAGGTGCCTGGAGTAAAGCCTACCGGCAGAGTATTGTTGTTAGGCGGAACGCACGGAGATGAGTTGTCGTCAGCTAGCGCTGTGTTTGAGTGGGCTAACTCCTTGCGCGCAGAGCATTCAGGTGAGTTTGAATGGCACGTGGTACCGATTGTTAACCCAGATGGATTACTTACCGCTAGACCTACCCGAACTAACGCAAATGGGATAGATCTTAACCGAAACATGCCAACCCCAGATTGGCAAAATTCTGCGCTTAAGTATTGGCGCGAAAGGGCAGGAAAGTCGCCCAGAAAATTCCCAGGCTTTATCGCAGGAAGTGAACCTGAAACACGGTGGTTAGTGCGGGAAATCGCGGCTTTTAAACCTGATGTAATTATTAGCGTACATGCCCCACATAATATGATTGACTACGATGCACCAAGTCGTACAAATGCACCGCGTAAGTTAGGCCATATTAAGGGTGGTTTGCTTGGGACCTACCCAGGGTCGCTCGGGAATTATGCGGGTGAGCGCCGAGGTATTCCGGTGGTGACCATTGAGTTACCAGATGCTAACAAAGCTATCGCTGACAACGAGTTGAATGCAATGTGGGGTGATTTAATTGCATGGCTAATGCATACCATGCCGATCGAAAGAAGCCGCTTTAGTAAAGAACGTCAATTGGCAAAACTGGAACTTAACTAATTTCGGTATAGGCCAAGTATCGAGTTAATTGAATTAGGTTGAGCGATTTACGTCAAAAACGACCTTACCGTTGATGAGTGTTTGGTGAACTCGCCCAAGTGTAGTTGTTCGCTTAAATGGTGTGCTGGTTCCTCTGCTGATTAGCGATTCACTGGTTATTTCCCATTCCTCTTTAGGGTCAAATATACACACGTCAGCCACCGCACCTTTACTTAAGTGGCCGGCATCAATCTGAATTTGCGCTGCAGGGTTTGTCGTCAACAGTGAGATCGCTTGTTCGAGGCTACATACGCTCTCATTGGCTAGTTTAAGCACCAGCGGTAACAAAGTTTGTAGACCGACGATTCCGGTTGAAGCCTCACTAAATGGTACGACCTTGGTATCACGACCACGAGACTGATGGTCTGAGCATATGACAGAAATAGTGCCGTCTTTCACACCATCACGCAGCGCCTGTTTATCACGCTCACCGCGTAATGGGGGCTGTACTTTGAAGTTTGAATCAAAAGCTACCATGTCGTCTTCACTTAAATGTAAATGCACAACTGCAACGCTCGCGGTCACCGTCAACCCACGCTTTTGCGCGTTGCGAATCATGTTTACTGAACGTGCAGAAGAGATTAAATGAATATGTGCTTCAACATTAGCGGTTTCCACCAAGGCAAGGTCACGCGCAACCGCAACCGTTTCGGCTGATTCAGGAATTGCAGGCAAACCTAGACGCGTACTGATTTCACCCTCATGGATGCACCCATTGCCTTGCAAGTAGGCATCGATCGGCGTTAGAAACACTTTAATGCCATAAGTCGAAGCATATTGCATTGCGCGACGCGCAACCAGTGTGTCCACGATGGGTTTCAGTCCATTACTAACGCCTACGCAGCCAGCTTCTTTTAGCATGGCCATATCCGTTAGCACTTTCCCATCTAAATTGCGTGTCATCGCGCCTAAAGGGTGAATTCGCGTTAGTTGTATATCGTTAGCTAAATCTTGTTCGAGCAATGCCGTCGCGGCAAGGTCGATGACCGGACGCGTATCGGGCGGGCACACAATTCGTGTGATACCTCCTGCTACCGCGGCTTTTAGTTCTTTTTCAAGTGCGTAGGCAGAATCTGAACCAGGCAGTCTGACACGTGCGCATAAATCAATGAGCCCTGGGCAGACAATTTTATTACTTGCATCTATTTCGCTTGCGTTGACAAATTCATTAGGTTCTTCGTCAGAAACTAATTCAATGACCCCGTCTTTAATGTAGACATTAAGCTGCGCATTAATACTGTTTTTGGGGTCAATAACTTGGCCACCAGTGATTTTTAGTAAGTTCATTGCTATTTGATTAATCGCCGATGGTGCGTTGTGATTCGGGGGCAAGCAACATGGCCATAATCGCCATACGTACAGCAATGCCGTTAGTGACCTGAGATAGAATAACAGACTGCGGGCCATCGGCAACATCTGATGAGATTTCTAAACCTCGGTTCATGGGACCAGGGTGCATCACGATGGCGTCCTTTGCGGCTAAGGCTACTCGCTTTTCGGTTAAACCGAATCGGTAAAAATACTCTTGCTGGCTTGGAATTTGTTGGCCATCCATACGTTCGTGTTGTAAACGCAGCATCATAATGGCATCAACTCCTTTTAAACCTTGTTCCATATCTGAATAAGCCGTCACACCCATTGATTCAATCTTGGTTGGAATAAGTGTCCGTGGGCCAATCACGCGTATTTCTTTAGCACCTAAAATTCGTAATGCATGAATTTGTGAGCGCGCAACGCGTGAATGTAATACGTCTCCGACAATCGCAACGGTTAGACCTTCGATACGCCCCTTAGCCTCACGCAGTGTAAACATATCTAACATCGCCTGGGTAGGGTGCGCATGACGTCCATCACCTGCATTAATGACTTTGACTTGATCGGGTAAGTGTTGGGCAATGAGTTGAGGCGCGCCACTCGCGCTGTCTCTAACGACGAATAAATCTACGTGCATTGCCTCTAAGGTGTGAATCGTATCTAAAATGGATTCTCCTTTACTGGTCGATATGCGCGAGGCATCTAAGTTAATGACTTCTGCAGCCAAGCGCTTAGCCGCTATTTCAAATGTGGTCCGCGTTCGAGTGCTAGGTTCAAAGAAAACGTTGACCACAGTCTTATTTTGCAGGTGCGATGTTCGGGTGATTTGCTTACTGTCGGAATCGATGAATGTCGACGCTAAGTCTAAAATGCTTTCAAGCATCAGCCGTGTGTGGGCGGATGTCGTTAAAAAATGACGCAATTGGCCGTGTTTGGTTACTTCCAAGTGCGCGGTTTTTTGGTCTGAGATCATGGCGTTATTCTAGGTTGGGTGGAGCGGTAAGCAAAAATTAAGCGAATATGAAGGAGACGCAAATAATCTTGGGGAGAAACTAGAGTGTGAGGCTCGAAGGCCGTACTTGCCTTACTAGTGGCGAGGCTAAAATAAGGGATAAATAGCAGAAAATGGAAGGTGTGCTTGATGAAGTGAGAAGGCTTTTTCTTTAGCAAACAGAACATAATGCTAATTTTGCTCGAAGTAGGCTTGCAGAATCAACTCTGCTGCTAAGGAATCTCGCATTAAAATCTGCTTTTTTTTCAGTTTCTTACCTTGTTGCTGAACCGATCGTAATGAACGATCTGCCGCGCTGGAACTATAACGTTCATCTGCATAGGCGACGGGTAACTCGGTTTCATGTCGAAGCTCTTCACCAAATGCGCGAATTGTTTTACTCATTGCAGTCGCATTTCCTTGCGCATCCAAGGGCTCTCCAAGTACAACAGCATTAATTTTCCATTCGTGTAGCACATTCTTTAACGCGGGCCAATTAACCTTATTACTGAGGTTTTCTATCGGCGAGATGGCCTGTGTGGTCATCGTCAGCGTGTTACCGACCGCCAGCCCAAAACGCTTGGTGCCGTAATCTATGGCTAATAATGTTTGCAAAATTTGCCCTTTAACTTATCGTTGTTCATGCGTGACCGACCTGCGAAGAAATGGTGGTTAAATCGATTCCAGCTTCATTTAGCACCGCGCTCGCTATTGAATCAGAGGGTGTATTAAAAATAAGCCCGCTTTGTGCGGAAATGTGAAACCAGGCATTATCTTGCATTTCGTCTTCAATTTGCCCGCCTGACCAACCCGCATATCCGAGAAAAAATAGATACTGCTGAGGCCCTTCATTGCGACTGATGGCCTCTAAAATATCAGATGAACTAGTCAGGTATAGTTGTTCGTCTATGGTTAGTGTCGCCTGCCAATCTCCCTTATCTTGGTGCAAAATGAACCCAGTTTCTGGTTGCACGGGGCCGCCGTATAAAATGGCTTGTTCTGGGTTGCCGAGATGATCAGTTGGTAAGTTAAGGTGCTCGAATGTGTCAGCCAAAGTTTGGCTTATTGGTTTGTTTAAAATTAGAGCGACTGCACCGTCTTCATTATGTTGGCAGACCAAAGAGACAGAGCGCGCAAACCTAGGGTCTTGCATAGTCGGCATGGCGACTAAAAAGTGGTTAATTAGGCTGTTGCTTATACTCATGGTTCTAATAGGCTGAACTGGTTACTTTACTATGTTTGAACTCCCAAGTTCGAATGATATGAACCAATACGTTTGGGTCATGCTTAGCAGGTAACGCTGGGTAAGGCATACAAGACTTTACAATTTCGATTGCGGCTTGATCAACGATAGGGTTGCCAGAGGGCCGAGCAATATCTACGCGCAGTAGTGATCCATTACGTTGAATGACAGCATCCAAGATCAATTTTCCGCTTAAACCTTGGGCGCTTAATTGGGCAGGGTAATTATCATTTCCGCAAGTTTCCACGTGTTTGCGCCAGACTTCTTTATATTCATCAAATTCTGCATTCTGGCTATATGACGTGGTGAATGCTTCTTTGGGTGCTGACTCGAGCGCTTCGCGTCCATCGGTAATTTCCTTCATTAATGCTATCTGTCGGTTACGAAGCTTGGCCAATTTATCAGTGGCATCTTGTAATTTACGGCTAACAGCGGAAACAGGTTTGATACTGCCGTGAGCAAGATCTTGGTTAGACTCAGAGTTTGATGCAGTGCTGACATTAGGTTCAACTTTACTGCCCATTGTGGGCTGTGCTTTTCTGACGTCAGAATGAAGCTTAACCTTAATGATTGGAGGAGATGGGCTGATAGGTGGTTGACTAATATAAAAACTAAGCCCAAGCAGAATAATGATATGAATCAGACTTGAGCCAGACAAGTTCCATTTCAATGACTCGCTCAGTATCGTAGCGGTAGGGACAGATTTAATCTTCAATTAGAATTTAGGGATACTGCGTGTGAGGCTCAGCAGGGCATGCTATATTCGGCTTATTATACGATGTGGTTGCCTAGTTTGTACAAACTTAGCTCCATATTTTGTTAAGTATTGCCAAACCTTGTTTATTTGATGTTGCCAACATTAGAAGCGTTAGTACCGATTATCAAATCTGTCGCTAATGAGTGCTTGAACGAAAAATGTATTTTAGAGCGTAAATTTAAAGATGACGGTAGCTTCGTCACTCAAATGGACGAAAAAATGCAACGACAGTTGCAATCTAAATTAACAGAAGCATTTCCCCAATACACATTGCTCGGTGAGGAAATGACGCGTCAGGAGCAATGCACATTATTAAGAAATTCTGATTCAGGTTTGTGGATTCTTGATCCAATTGACGGAACGACAAACTTTTCTTCAGGGTTCCCTATTTATGGTGTGTCGCTGGCATTCGTGCTTGAGGGGCAGTGTGAAGTCGCGGTTGTTTACGATCCTGTGCGAGATGAGTGTTTTACCGCAAAGCGGGGCGAGGGGGCTTGGATGAATGCTCAAAAACTCGAGCGGTCTAAGGTGATGCAGTTAAACGACTGCATTGCCAACGTCGATTACAAGCGTTTAACTAGTGACATGGCCAGCCAACTAGTGGCTTGCCCACCGTATCGCTCACAGCGAAATCTGGGCAGTAGCGTAATTGAATGGTGCTGGTTGGCGGCAGACCGCTTTCAGGTCTATCTGCATGGTGGTCAACAACTGTGGGACTACGCGGCGGCGCAATTAATTTTGAGCGAATCTGGCGGTAAGGCAAGTTGTATTGAGGGACATACTATTCGCGTTGACAAACTCTCTAAGCAATCCGTTGTAGCTGCCGCTAACCCGCAGTTATATGAGCAGTGGTTTAAATGGATTACTACGCAAACTCGAAAATTTCATTGAGGTTAGTTAGCCAAATGGCACTGTGATAACTCCCTCAGCCTAAGCTAAATTTTCTTCAGAACGCACTGTCTAAACTATTGTTGATTTGTGCTGCAATTTGTTGCTCTTTCTCTGTTGATTCGCTTGCGTTAGTTATTCCCTCTACGATACCTATTTGATTACTAATTGGGTGATTCTGATTTAGCTTACTTTTCATGCTTATTTCTTGGATGTCGATTACGATTCCAATAATCGCTTTGAGCTTATCGCGGATAAAATTGTCTGGGGCATCGCTTACTTTCCATGGCGCTGCCTGCTTGGCTTCATGCTCATTAGTCAACGCATTTAGGCACGAAAGTAGCCACTCCTCGTCATCTACGAGTTTTATCATTCCGCGTACATGCACCACTTGGTAATCCCAAGTTGGTACTACCATGCCCGTTTGTTTTTTTGTTTCATACCAGTTTGGGGTGATATAACAATCTGGGCCGTGAAATATGCTTAAACAAGAGGTCGGTTCTTGTAGTTTGTCTACTAATGGATTGCTGCGGGCTAAGTGACCAAATAGTTTTTTGGGGGCAGAGCTCTCATTGCTAACTTGTAACGGAATATGATTCGCTTGTAACTCACCTTCCAAACACGTGGTGATGGTCGCAAACGGATTTGAGATAATAAAATCATACGCCGTTTGTTCATTGGTAATATGAAAATGAGGTGGTAAATACATATGGGTATTTAGTTATTCAGTGAATGGCAGTGAGAGCTTATCGTAAATTAAAAAAGCCGTAGCGTTGTATAGAAACTTTATGGGCGTCGAATTGTCCATTTAAATCACCCATTGCATAAGATAGAATAAAGGGTACACGATTAAACCATAAGTAAATAGTTATGAATAATAGTTTTAACGCTAGCAAGACCTTATCTGTCGGTGGAACAGATTACAATATTTACTCACTTAAGAGTTTGGAAAATCAGGCCGATTTATCGGTGCTGCCCTATTCACTTAAGATATTGCTGGAGAACCTGCTCCGCCATGAAGACGGAGAGAATATTACACGTGATGATATTCTTGCTTTGGCAAACTGGGATGCTAAAGCGCAACCTAATGTAGAAATAGCATTTACTCCTGCGCGCGTACTGATGCAAGATTTCACTGGCGTGCCGGCGGTTGTAGATCTAGCCGCAATGCGCGATGCGATGGAAGTGCTGGGTGGTGACCCCGATAAAATTAACCCACTTAGCCCGGCTGATTTGGTCATTGACCACTCGGTGATGGTTGATAATTTTGGTACTGCGAATGCTTTACTACAAAACACAGATCGCGAGTATGAGCGAAATGGCGAGCGTTACGAATTTCTAAAGTGGGGCCAATCTGCCTTTAAAGATTTTAAAGTGGTACCGCCCTCTACCGGAATCGTGCATCAAGTTAATTTAGAAAATTTAGCTCAGGTGGTTTTTGCTCGTGAAGTAGAGGGTGAGCTGCGTGCCTACCCAGACACCGTAGTGGGAACGGACTCACATACTACGATGATCAATGGAGTCGGCGTGTTAGGTTGGGGCGTTGGTGGAATCGAAGCAGAAGCTGCAATGTTAGGACAGCCGATTACCATGTTAATACCGCAAGTCGTTGGTTTTAAGTTAATGGGCGAGCTAAGCGAGGGTGTTACTGCAACCGATTTAGTGTTGACGGTCGTTGAAATGCTGCGTGAACGCGGCGTTGTTGGCAAATTTGTTGAGTTTTATGGTGACGGCTTAGACCACTTATCATTAGCGGATCAAGCAACAATCGCGAATATGGCACCGGAGTATGGTGCAACTTGTGGCATCTTCCCAATAGATCAAGAAGCGCTTAATTATCTGCATTTATCTGGTCGTAGTGAGGAGCAAATTGCACTTGTTGAGGCTTATGCGCGTGAACAAGGCATGTTCCGTCAGACGGGTGACGCAGACCCAATATTTAGCGATACGCTTGAATTAGATATCTCTAGCGTACAGCCATGTATTGCTGGGCCAAAGCGCCCGCAAGACCGCATTGACTTGACCGATGCTAAAGCCGTGATTACCGCTGCTCAAACTGAACTAAGTGGTACCAGTGAAATAAGGTCAGCGTCGGTGGTGATGGATGGCAAAGATGTCGATATGCATGATGGAGATGTAGTGATTGCCGCGATTACTTCCTGTACCAATACGTCAAACCCGAGTGTCATTATGGCAGCGGGCTTAGTGGCGCAAAAAGCCGTTGAATTGGGCTTAACGGTTAAGCCGTGGGTAAAAACCTCGCTAGCACCGGGTTCACGTGTAGTCACTGAATACCTTGAAAAAGCCGGGCTGGTGGAGCCGTTATCACAACTTGGTTTTGATGTGGTGGGTTATGGTTGTACCACCTGCATTGGTAACTCAGGGCCATTGCCAGCTGCTGTTTCTGAAGCTATTTTAAAGCAAGATTTAGTGGTTAGCTCGGTATTATCGGGAAATCGCAACTTTGAAGGACGAGTGCACGCTGAAGTTAAAATGAATTTCCTAGCCTCGCCGCCATTGGTGGTAGCCTACGCGATAGCGGGTACGACTAGCATTGATCTCACGACAGAACCGTTAGGCACTGATAAAAACGGTAAAGATGTGTTCATGAGTGATATTTGGCCTAGTCAAGAAAGCGTCAATGCGGCGATCAACTCTGCCTTGTCTCGCGAGATGTTCATGGAAAAGTACGCGGATGTTACAAAAGGGGACGAGCACTGGCAGGCGGTGCCGACAACCGATGCTAAACGTTTTGCATGGCAGAGTGATTCAACTTATGTCCAGCAACCTCCTTATTTTGTTGATATGAGCAAGCATGCCCCGGGTTTTGGTGACATAAAAGGGGCGCGAATCTTAGCGCGCCTAGGTGATTCTATTACCACTGACCATATTTCTCCAGCAGGCGCAATTAAAGCGGACTCACCCGCCGGTGCCTTTTTATCAGAGGCGGGCGTTGACCGCAGAGAGTTTAATTCATATGGCTCGCGCCGTGGAAACCACGAAATTATGATGCGCGGAACATTTGCGAACATTCGGTTACGCAACGAGTTAGCACCGGGGACGGAAGGGGGCTGGACCTCGCATCAGCCTAGTGGTGAAGTGATGCCTATTTTTCACGCAGCGCAGCAATATCGAGAAGAAGGTACGCCATTAATGATTATTGGCGGCAAAGAGTACGGTACTGGTTCATCGCGTGATTGGGCAGCCAAGGGTGTCAATTTATTAGGCGTTAAAGCGGTTATTGTTGAAAGCTTTGAAAGAATTCATCGATCTAACTTGGTGGGTATGGGGGTTTTGCCGTTGCAGTTTAAGGGCGGTGACACGCGCGAAACCTTGGGCTTAACTGGCAAAGAAACTTACGATATAGAAGGCGTCAACATGGGGGCTAAGGAAGTCACCATTACCGCAACTGCGGAAGATGGGTCTGCAAACTCATTTGTCGCACAGGTGCGAATTGACACGCCGAAAGAGTGGGAGTACTACGAACACGGCGGGATTTTGCACTACGTGTTAAGGCAGCTCGCTGCTTAAGACTTAGACGCTAAGTTTGTTTAGCAAGAAGGGCCTGCCACCAAGCTAACCGGGGCAGGCTTTTATGCATTTAATGCAAGCAACCAAGAGCCGACAAAAAGCAATACACTAGAGACTAAAGCAGCCGTTTGCGCAGAGGCGCTAATGGTCGGTTTATTGTTGCGTGTAAATACAATCCACAAAATAGCGCTTACGCAACCGCAAAAATACCCAGCTAAATGGGCCAATACATCGGTGCGTTCACCTGTCGTGCCGGTGAATGCCAGCAAGCCTAGGGTTGCTATGAACGGTAACCATCGGCGTATTCCGCGTTGTTCATAGCTGTATCTATCATTGAGTGCAAATACACCAAGGATGCCCAGCGCGGCGAATACCATAGTGGACGCCCCGATTGAAAGATGCAAGCTGCTATATAGATAAGCATTTAAATAATTGCCTGCTGCGCCAGATAATAAAATCATTAACCATGCCATTGAGCTGCCAATATACTGCGATACCAGCAGGCCAAATAAGGCGCCGAAACCTAAATTACTTGCAAGATGAGCAATGTCAGCATGCAAACTTAGCGCGGTGATAGTTCGCCACCATTCACCGGCTAAAATTTTTTCAGAATGGGCTACACCTTGCCGCTGCCAATCTAAGCCGAAGCTATAAGTGGATTTAAGCGCGCCGACAATGAGTAAGATCAAACCGTAAATATAAGCGCCTATATAGCCCTTAGATAACGGGGTTAAAGGACGCGCCAGTTTTTCTTCTGGGGTGTTTTCTAAAAGATACGTCTGAAGTTGTTGGTAGGCTAGTGGCGCATGGTTTTCTTCCACTAGTAAGTAATAACGTGCTTCATGCTCGACCACTTGGCCCGGTATGTTAACGGCTTGTAGCACGAAATTATATTCGTGGCAGCGATTAACAGCTTTCGAATGAAATAGAGCAACAAGCGACATAAAACAATGATGCGCCTGACCCTGCCTAATTCAAGTTGGCTGGAGAAACTATTAGTTTACGGGCGGCTTTAACATCTTGATTGCAACAGCGGGTACGCTTTTTTCGTTGCAATCAAGTATTTCATGTCCATCAGAAGAAATCGTAGCGCTCCCGTCCGTAAATATCGTTATTACGCTTCCGTGAATACCATTGACCAAAGCAGGAATAGCGTTTTTCTCCGAAAATGTTCGGGCCAAATCGCCGCGCTCACCGCACCATAACCACTTAGGCCCGGGTACCATCATATACGAAGGATTGACTTGCTCGAAAAAGGTGACAGGTGCAATGCCGCGCGCGCCATGATGAGGCACTTTAAGCATATCCGCTTTTAATTGGTTTGATTTATTGTCTACCAGCCACTGGCCCATCGTTTTGTTTAAATCACCGGTAAACAAAGTCGTATAAGAGCCAACCTGCCATTGCATTATCACCGATAAATCGTTTACGTCGATTTGCTGATCAGGCAGATTGTCATTCTGGGCATGAATCACTTTTAGAGTCGTGTGACCTAGTTCGAAGCTATCCCCCGTGGCGGCTGTGTGTACAGTTACGCCGTTTTTCTTCCAATACTGTACATGATTATTGAAGTCAGCAGCGTTGTAACAACAGTCCTTAATTTCAGCGCTAGGCGTATTAAAGTAGATATCTTCGATAACAAAATCGGAGCCTATCATCGCTGAAAACCCTTCGTAATGATCTTGATGCGCGTGAGACACAAAGGCTTTATTTATTTTTTTATCCCTAATGATTGCAGATAGGGGATTAGCTTTTCTACGGCCGGTGCCGTGTACCCGGAGTCGATCATGAATACCTCATCATCGGCTATAAGTACGTGGACATCGCCTTGAAGATTGGTATTGTTAACGTTAACCATATGCCATTGCACGGTATCAGCCTGCTTATCGCAGGCCAGTAGCAACAAACAACATAGAGACGTAATGAAGCGCTTTAGCATGTTTGTAACGCTATTGTTAGTTGTAAGCGAGTGTTAGCAGTCTTCATTAATAATATCTCTCGCCTTTTGTGATGACGTCAAACGACAATAGTTTATATTGCTCGTTGTGACAATTGCTAGATTAGTAGGGTGGGCGTATGTAAGAAAACTAGGTGAGTTAACCACGCTTATTGGTCTGATAGCGATAGGGGTCGTAGGATGATAGGTAGCGCTTAAACTTAAACCATAGCCGCTTGTGCTTGTTCGTCGGCATGATAAGACGAGCGGACCATCGCGCCTGAAGCCACATTTTGAAAACCTAGTTGTTCGGCGATTGCTTTAAATTCGATAAACTCTTCAGGGGTATAATATTTTTCTACCGCTAAATGATGACGACTGGGCTGTAAATACTGGCCCAGCGTAAGCATGTCAATCTGATACTTACGCATATCTTTCATCACTTCGATAACTTCCTCGGTTGTTTCGCCGAGCCCGAGCATAATGCCTGATTTTGTAGGTACGCCGGGCATATGCGCTTTTACGTCACGCAACAGCTCAAGTGATACGATGTAGTCAGCTCCTGGCCTGGCTTGTTTATATAAGCGAGGAACGGTTTCCAAGTTATGGTTAAACACATCCGGCGGGCTTTGCGCTAAAATTTCGATAGCATGTTCGCGCGTTCTGCCTCGAAAATCAGGAGTGAGTATTTCTACTTTGGTATGGGGGTTTAGCGCATGTGTTTGTTTTACACATTGCATAATATGTTCTGCCCCACCATCGCGTAAATCATCACGGTTGACTGAGGTGATGACCACATACTGTAAGCCCATTTTCTGAATGGTTTCAGCCAAATGTATCGGTTCAGCCTCGTCTAGCGGATTGGGCCGGCCATGCGCCACGTCACAAAATGGACAACGGCGCGTACAGATGTCTCCCATTACTAAAAAGGTCGCAGTACCTTTGCTAAAGCACTCGCCTAAATTAGGGCAGGCTGCTTCTTCGCAAACCGTGTGTAGCTTGTTTTCCCGCAGTATTTTTTTTAACGCGATGACTTCCGGTGTGCCGGGAAAGCTGGCGCGAATCCACTGCGGCTTTCTAAGTACCTTATCTCTAGGAAGAGGTGCAATTTTAACGGGAATGCGCGCAGTCTTAGCTTCACCGCGTAGTTTTTCGCCTTGAACGACAGAAGGTTGTTTCATCGGTTAAATATAGCCTATTACGTACAGTATTTAATTGCGGTTATTTTATTGGTGTTGGTCTTCATCTAAATATGATTCCATCGGAGGGCAAGAGCAGTTAAGGTTCTTATCGCCGTAGATGTTATCTATTCGCCCAACAGGTGGCCAATATTTATTATGCTTTAAACCTGCCATTGGGAAGAACGCCATCTTTCTTGAATACGGGTATTTCCAATCTTCAATATCAATGAGTTGATTGCTATGCGGCGCATTTTTTAGCGGATTGTTTTCTTTATCTAGCGCACCTTGTTCAATCAGCGTGATTTCTTCACGAATCGACAGCATGGCACGAATAAAACGGTCAACTTCTGACTTTGGTTCGCTTTCTGTGGGCTCTATCATCAATGAGTCATGTACAGGCCATGACATCGTCGGTGAGTGAAAGCCGTAATCCATCAAACGCTTAGCAATATCTTCTACCAATATGCCTGCAGATTCTTTAAATGCGCTGCAATCAATAATGCACTCATGTGCAACACGGCCTTTGTCGCCGGTGTAGCGTACTGGATAAGCGTCTTTTAACGCGTTGGCGATGTAGTTTGAGCTTAATATCGCCACCCGAGTGGCTTTGCTTAAACCTTGGCTACCCAGCATTTTAATGTAAGCCCAGGATATGGTCAGAATAAGCGGCGAGCCCCATGGCGCTGCGGATACAGACCCAATAGGCATTGCATTAGGTGAATCATTCACTCCGTCAACCAACACGTGATCAGGTAAAAATGGCGCGAGATGCTTCTTGACGCCTATTGGCCCCATTCCAGGGCCACCGCCGCCGTGAGGAATGGCAAAGGTTTTATGTAAGTTAAGGTGAGATACGTCTCCGCCTATATCACCTGGTCGAACAAGGCCGATCATTGCGTTTAGGTTTGCGCCATCTAAATACACTTGGCCACCGTGATTATGCGTTATCTGACAAACTTCTTGTACGCTAGATTCAAACACGCCGAAAGTGGACGGATAAGTAATCATCAACGCGGCTAACTCGTTGCTATGTTTATCCGCTTTTTCGTTGAGATCGTCTATATCTATATTGCCTTCATCGGTGCATTTGATGATAACGACCTTCATCCCCGCCATCACGGCGCTGGCCGGATTGGTGCCGTGGGCTGAAGAAGGAATTAGGCAGATGGTGCGCTGCGAGTCACCACGCGAAATATGGTATTTACGAATGCAGAGCAAACCAGCGTATTCGCCCTGAGAGCCAGCATTAGGCTGCATTGATAGAGAGTCGTACCCGGTGATTTCACATAAGTCTTTTGATAACTCGTCAATGATGGTTTTGTAGCCTTTGGCTTGGTCAATGGGTACAAAGGGGTGTAGTTTGGCAAACCTAGGGTTAGACACTGAGTCCATCTCAGTGGCCGAGTTTAATTTCATCGTGCATGACCCAAGTGGGATCATGGCGCGCGCCAGCGTAATGTCTTTTTGTGCCAAGCCCCTTAAAAAGCGCATCATGGCGGTTTCGTTGCGATACTCACTAAAGACTTGATGCGAGAAATAAGCAGATTGACGCATCAACTCTTTGGGTATGCTTTGTGCAGGGGTCTGGTTATCTACAATATCTTTAGAACGCCTAAAAGGTGATGCAAAGGCATCAACCAGTGCATTAATGTGTTTTTCTTTGTGCGTCTCATCTAGAGAAATACTAATCGCATCGTTGTTGATGAAGCGAATGTTGATATCATTTTCTAAGGCGGCATTCACTGCGCGTCGAGCTTGTCCGGGCGCGGAAATGAGCAGCGTATCGAAATAATGATCATTCACTACATTGACATTTATTTGCTTTAACTTGTCTGCTAATAAACGGGTGTTGTGATTAATGCGCTGCGCAATACGGCGCACGCCATTGGGGCCGTGATAAACACAATAAAGTGCCGCGATAATCGCTAACAACGCTTGCGCCGTGCAAATGTTGCTGGTCGCTTTTTCTCGGCGAATATGTTGCTCTCGGGTTTGTAAGGCCATGCGATAAGCTGAATCACCTTGAGCGTCGAGTGATAGACCAATGATTCGACCAGGAACAGATCGTTTATGTTGGTCCAGAGTGGCGAAATAAGCGGCATGCGGGCCACCATATCCCATCGGCACACCAAAACGCTGCGTGCTACCAATGGCGATATCTGCACCCATTTCGCCAGGAGATTTCAAGACGGCCAGCGCCATAACATCGGCCCCCATGGTGACTAAGCCTTTGTTGGCCTGCACCGCCGCTATTTGTTCACTATAGTCGTGAATAATGCCGGTGGAAGCAGGGTACTGAATGAAAGCGCCATACACGTCTTGGCCGTTAAGGTCTGCTTTCGGGTCACCCAAAATAATTTCGATGCCCATGGGTTCGGCGCGCGTCTGCATGACAGCAATAGTTTGTGGGTGCGCATCGCTATCTACAAAATACGCCATGCTTTTGTTTTTAGATAACCGCTTCGACATGGTCATCGCTTCTGCTGCGGCAGTCGCTTCGTCTAACATGGACGCGTTGGCAATCTCCATGCCAGTTAAATCCATCACCATTTGCTGAAAAATCATCAAGGCTTCTAATCTGCCTTGAGCGATTTCAGGTTGGTAGGGCGTATAAGCGGTATACCAATCAGGGTTTTCTAATACGTTTCGTCTGATAACCGAAGGTAATCGTGTGCCGTGGTATCCGCAGCCGATCATTGAAACATGCCGTTCATTTTCATTGGCTAGTCTAGCCAGTTTTCGTAACGCATCGTCTTCGTTCAATGGCGCGCCGATATTGGGGTCGCCACAGCGAGGCAATGAAGCAGGAATGGTTTGATCGATTAACTGTTCCATCGACTCTAAGCCCAATGCCTCAAGCATTTCTTGGCGTTCTGAGGGGTTAGATCCTAAGTGTCGGGCTGAAAATGGCTGTGGCATGGTCGGTTTATGTTAGTTTAAAATGAGATTATCGGGGTGTCTAACTGACGGACTCAACGAACTCAGCGTAAGCCGCTGCATCCATTAAATCGTCAAATTCACTCGCATCGCTTAGTTTTAGTTTATAAAACCAGCCATCGCCTTCTGGGGAGGCATTAACAGTTTCTGGTGTGTCTTCTAGCGCTTCGTTAATGTCTGTTACTTCACCAGAAACGGGTGATTTAACATCACCTGCGGCTTTAACAGATTCAACAACGGCACATTCTTCCCCTTTATCAATTTCACGGCCGACGTCAGGTGTTTCGACATAAACAATGTCGCCTAACTGCTCTTGCGCAAAGTTAGTGATGCCTACCGTGACAGTGTCACCCTCTAAGGTGGCCCATTCATGATCTTCGGTGAATTTAGTATTGCTCATTTGGTTTTCCTCTTTAATTGCGATTAAATTCTATAAAAATTATTCTTAACGAAATCTGTTTTACTCACCTGAGCAGGGTTTAACTTTCCTCTAACCTGAGCGTAGATTTCGGTGCCCAGTTTACTATGTTGTTTAGTGACGTACCCCATAGCGATAGGACGTTCAAGTGTTGGGCTAAACCCGCCGCTGGTAATAATGCCTATTTCGTTGCCCTCTTTGTCCGTGAGGAGAGTATCTTCACGTATCGGTGCACGGCCCGAAGGTTGAATGCCCACGCGCTTACGGCTCACTTTATTGGGCATTTGCGCAAGAATGATGTCACTGCCTACGAAGCCGCCTTCGCGGTCACCACCTTTTCTACGCACTGATTGAATAGCCCAAGAAATAGCGGCTTCTACCGGAGTTGTGGTGGTGTCGATATCGTGACCATACAAACACATCCCCCCTTCTAGTCGCAGGCTATCTCGGGCACCTAAACCTACCCATTCACATGATTCATGCGCCTGTAATTGTTTGGCTAAGGTCAATGCATCATTATTATGAACGGATATTTCAAAGCCATCTTCGCCGCTGTAGCCGCTTCGAGTTAGGTAACATTGGGCGCCTTGCAAATTGACACTTCTACAATGCATGAATTCAAGGTCAGATAAGTTATTACCTAAGTCAGCTAGCACCTGATGTGCTGTTGGCCCTTGTAGTGCAATCAGGGCGCGGTCACTAACGATATCTAGCTCAACATCACCGCTGAGAGTTGCGTGCAAATAGTCAAAGTCGGCCTCTTTACAGGCAGCGTTTACTACTAACATAAACTCGTTTCCCCAGCGCGAGACCATTAAGTCGTCATTGATACCGCCAGCTTCATTGGTAAAAAAGCCGTACCGCTGTTCCCCATCTTTAAGTCCAATAATATCGATAGGGATTAATTTTTCCAATTCGCTGGCAGCATCAGCGCCTCTTACCCAGGCTTGGCCCATGTGAGAGACATCAAAAAGGCCAGCTGATGTTCGTGTATGCAGATGCTCTTTCATTACCCCTGCTGGGTACTGTACCGGCATGCTATACCCAGCAAACGGCACCATCTTGGCTCCATTCTCAATGTGTAAGTCAGTTAATGCGGTCGATAATAGAGTTTCAGTCATGACGAAATGTTTTAGTGGGAGTAATTATTATCAGGCTTATTGTTTGGCAAAGTTTAGCTTATGATTAGAAATAATAAAAATGAATAGTTAAAATTTAAGTATTAATAAAACAAATAAAGTAAAATTACCATGGAAGTTTTTAAATATAAACAACAAGAATGCAAAATTACCCCACCGAATTATTACGTAGTTTCGTAGCAGTGCAAGATCACGGAGGGTTTAGTCAAGCCGGAGCTGCTGTGGGCCGCTCTCAGCCAGCCTTATCACTACAAATTAAACGACTAGAAGCCTTAGTTGGCAACGAATTGATTAGGCGAACCAGTAGAGAGATTCAATTAACAGAAACCGGTGAAGTCGTTGCTGATTACGCGCGACGTATGTTAGCGCTTAACGATGAACTAACGCACCGCTTGGAAGAGTCACAACTTAGCGGCACCGTGCGTCTGGGCATCCCGAATGAATTTGCGATGTCTTATTTGCCGCAGATATTAGGGGGGTTTTCCAAGCGATACCCTGATGTCAAATTAGAGGTGCTCAGTCAATTGTCAACAGAACTGCTGGGCCAGCAACGCAGCGAAAACCTAGATATTGTCATTGCGATGAACAAAGACCAGACATACCAACACAAGCCAGTTTGGTCAGAAGATTTGGTCTGGGTGCAAGGGGCTGATGCAGCGGATAACCAAGGTGGTGTAGTTGCATTAGTGGTGGCGCCGGAGGGCTGCGTGTATCGCAGTCGAATGTTAGATAAGCTAAAGCAAGATAAAATCCCTTGGCGCATTGTGTATACCGGTACTAGCTATGGAGGGATCCGCGCGGCGGTAATGGCGGGGTTAGGCGTCACTGCCGTTGCTAAAAGCACAGTGCCAAGTGAGCTGAAAATTATTAAGAATTCACGGCTACTGCCTAAGCTTAGTAATGTCGATGTGCATCTGCACTATTTAAGTCGGCATCCGTCTGAGTTGGTGATGCGGCTAGCTGAGTTCATACAAAAGAGCGTGGTGAGTGCGCCCACAGTCGCTAATTGATCTGCGACAGATTGGTCCGTACCAGTTTCGATTTATAAGCATACGTTTACGATGAGTCACTAACGTGCGCCGGTGGCGTCGACAACTTCCCCCACTTACGCCGCTTCCAGCGTTTGAAGCTTCGGCTCGCTTGCTCAGTTTCACACTCGCTGCTGAGGAACTCGGTGTGTCGCAAGCTGCGATCAGTCAAAATATCAGTTCGCTTGAAAAAAACTTAGGGCAAGCTTTGTTTGAACGATCTCCACGTAAAATTGTACTGACTGAACATGGACAACGCTTTCAGCACACCATAATGGTTGCCTTGGATCTGATTGAATCTTCTGCCGTAGCGATGAAAGGGCAAAAGGCGCCAGAGGGCTTAGTGATAGCGGCTGATGTCTCTATGGCCCATTTATGGTTGCTTCCAAGGTTTTCAATTTTTCAAAAAGAGTTTCCAGATGTAGCCGTATCGGTGTTGGCTTCTGACCGTGAAGAAGAGTGCTTAAACGAAGGTGTAGATATCGCCTTATTATATGGTGATGGAAACTGGAAAGGGTTTGAGTCGGTATTATTAGTGGAAGAAGAAGTTTTTCCAATTTGTAGTCCAGACTACTTAAAGAATAATAAACCGATCAATGCGCCAGAAGACTTGCTCGAACACGTGTTGCTGGACTTACGCGGAGTGCGCTGGGATTGGGTCGATTGGCAAGCAGTGCTAGCTTCAACCGGAAACACGCTTACTTCGACGACGCAAACCTATTCATTTAATAATTTGCCGTTGCTTACTCAAGCAACGCTGAGTGGGCAAGGAATTGGCTTGGGCTGGAAATCGATGGTGGATGACAAACTACAAGATGGGTCGTTAGTAAAGCCCACTAATGTCTCGTTAACAACAGAGCGAGGTTATTACATGGTGACTAGGTCTAAATTAAGGATGTCATCTGAAGCGCAAATTTTGTTTGATTGGGTCATGCAGATAAACTCTAAAGACAGTGATGTTGATGGCTAATGCGGTGTCTGGCTTAGTTTAGAGCGTTCGAATTTTTATTGGTTTAGTTGTGTATTAAGTTTTACTTAGGCATGTATCAATCAAGGATATCACTCATATTCTTGAGAAGAAGCAGTAAAATGTGAAAACTATTTATAAAATTCAATTAGATAGAATAAAGTGTATTGTATTAGCATAATTAAAATTAATTTCTATAAATAAGTTATAGTTATTATTGGGTGCGGATAGGGAAGATTGGTATTAAATTGGGTAGTACTAATCAGTAGCAAATAGTTGTCAGATATTAGGATGTAAGGTACAGTTTAGAACAGTAGGCCGATGTATTGACGGCTGAACCGTAATTACACAATTAATACTAATATTAAGTAGTCAACCCTCGTGAGGAGAAATATGAATCGTAAAATTACTACATCAATCGCCGCTGTGGCGACCGCTGGTTTTTTATCTGCCGGCGTTGTAAACGCAGCTAGTGATGAGCCAATTAAAATCGCCACGCATAACTGGTCGAGCCAAATTGTTATGGCCCATGTTATGGGTAATATCTTCGAAAGCTTAGGCAATAACGTTGAATACGTTCCAGCTGATGTGCAAGCAACCTATGAAGCGATTCGTGTTGGTGACATACACGTACAACCAGAAGTGTGGCAATCTACTATGGCTGCGCCAATGAACGTAGCGTTGGAGAAGGGTGGTCTTATCGATGCAGGTAGCCACAATACGCGTACATTTGAAGAAATGGGTGTTCCAAATTGGGTTATCGAAAAAGACTTATGCCCAGGCCTTCCTAACTGGGAAGCGTTAAAAGATTGCCATGAAAACTTTGCAACACCTGACTCTGAAGGCAAAGGCCGTTGGTTAGAAGGCCCGCAAAGCTGGCACGGAGATGTAATGCCTAATCGTGTTAAAGGTTTAGGTCTTGATGACAAATGGACGGTTAAATTCGCTGGTGCAGCTGATGCACTATGGGCAGAATTAAAGGCAGCAGAAAAAGAAGGTCGCGGTACCATCATTTTCAACTGGTCTCCTAACTTCACAGATGCGGCAGGTTTTACCTTCATCGAATTCCCTCCTTACACTGAAGGTTGTCGTGTAGCGGATGGTGGTGATGGCGCGTGTGGCTCACCAGATGGTTGGTTAAAGAAAGTAGCTCACTACAAGTTACCAAAAACGCATCCATCAGCATACAACGCATTGTCAAAGCTATCTTTTACTGCAACACACATCGGCCAGATGGCCGCATTGGTTGACGTAGATGGTATGACACACGAAGACGCAGCGGCTAAGTGGGTAGCTGATAACGAAGACGTATGGAAGACTATGATTAACTAAGTTTCCACAAGGTAAACTGTTAATATGTCTACGAAGTCTCCCTTGGCGTATACTGTCGAGGGAGATTTTTTTTCCCAAAAATACCTTAAACACCACTAAAACAAAAAAATATGTCTATTGAATCTACCAGCCCAGATAAAGGAGAGGTCGTTATAAAGTGTGAATCGGTTTATAAAATTTTTGGTGATGGCGCGCAGAAACTACTGCAGGAAGCCAATGGCAAAGTAGATGCAAAGCTTTTTCAAAAGGCGGGTTGTATCGTTGGGGTAAACGATGCCAATTTTGAAGTCCACAAGGGCGAAATGTTGGTGATTATGGGGCTTTCCGGCTCAGGTAAATCTACCTTATTACGTTGTATTTCACGTTTAGGTGATGCAACTTCAGGAAGCATCTTTATCGATGGTGAAAACATCATGGAGATGAATAGTAAGCAGTTAATGGAGCTGCGAAGAAATAAAATGGGGATGGTTTTTCAGAACTTTGCCTTGTTGCCGCATAAAACCGTTTTAGAAAATATTGCCTTCCCGTTACAGGTTAAGGGGGTAAGTACCAAAGATAGCATTGATCGGGCGATGGAAATGGTTGAGCTTGTAGGGCTCAACACACGCGAGAACTATTTCCCACGAGAGCTATCCGGCGGTCAGCAACAACGCGTAGGTATCGCGCGTTCCTTGGCAGTGGAGCCAGATATTTGGTTTTTAGATGAACCTTTTTCTGCCTTAGACCCGCTCATACGTAAAGAAATGCAAGATGAATTTCTAAGATTGCAGAATATGCTGCAAAAAACCATTTTATTCGTTACGCACGACTTTGATGAAGCGCTGCGCCTTGCAGACCGTGTGGCGATTATGAAAGACGGCATTATTGAACAATTAGATACGCCCGCGAATATCGTGCTTAATCCAGCGACGGAATACGTTCGAAAATTCACCGAAGAGATACCTAGAGAAAAGGTGCTAAGAATTAAATCTGTTATGGAGCCTGTGGACCCAGCTGAACAACTCAGTGATATCAGCGTGCCGCAAGACGCGATTATCGAAAGCGTTGCAGAGTCGGTGCTTAGCGGTAAACAAGCGGTTGCAGTGGTAGACGATAACGATAAGGTTGTTGGCGTACTGCACCCCAATAAAGTCATTAAAGTATTGTTTGGCAGTTAACAATCGTAACGAGAGCTGATCTTATGAAATTTCTAAAAGACCATCCAACGGCTTTTCAATTTGGCGTCTTGCTAGTCGTGTTTTTTGCTCTTTGCCTGTTAGTTAGTCCGTCGGATTCGAATTATCTATGGCGTTTGCCCCCGTTGTTAAAAGCGTTGCCAGGGGCTATCAATGACGGAGCGCAGTTTCTGATGTACGAGTGGTTGCCTATTCAGGTTTATGACCCGTCGATTGAGGAGTATGAAGAAAAGGCGCTATTCAGGGAGATCACGCGTTCTATCTCAGGGTTTGTGTTGTTCTTTATCACCTTTATTCGGGAAATATTTTTAGGCGGTGTAAAAACCATTGTTGCGTTCACCAGTTGGAGTTGGGTGGGTGACAATAAATGGGCGGTTTGGCCTGGGTTACCATGGACAGTTGTTTCATTTGGAGCAACCTTATTAGCCTATAAATTGGGCGGTAAAGGGCTTGCCATATTGACGGCGCTCGCGACTATTTATATGTCCGTATTTGGGCAATGGGAGCCGACGATGCAAACCTTATCGTTTGTATTAGTCGCTGCGCCCGTTTCGGTTTTATTAGGCTTGGCCTTAGGTATTTGGGCGTATAGAAGCCCTAAGGTTGAAATGGTATTAGCGCCATTGCTGAATGTGGCACAAACTATGCCACACTTTTCTTATTTGATTCCCACCACAGCCTTTTTCGGTGTAGGCAATCATGCAGGGGCGATCGCGACAATTATTTTTGCGACTCCGCCGATGGTACGATTAACTATTCTCGGCCTTAAAAATATTTCACCAGAAGTGGTTGAAGCAGGTCGAATGAGTGGCTGCACAAATTTTCAATTAATGTTTAAAGTGCTTATCCCTACGGCAAGGCGCGATATTTTGATTGGTGTCAACCAAGTTATCATGCAGTGTTTGGCCATGGCCGTTATTGCTTCTTTTATCGGCGCGACGGGCTTGGGCTATAACTTGCTGATCGCGCTGAACTCCCTAAAAGTAGGCAAAGCGTTAGAGATGGGCATATGCATCGTGCTACTTGCGGTTGTGCTAGACAAAATGTCATTGGCTTGGGCTAACAAGCAAACGGATTACTTTTCTGATTTAAGCTTTTACGAACGTAATAAATTTAGTATTTTGATGGGTATCGCATTACTTGTTGGTTCTATCATTGCTTATGTGGCCTCGTTTTTCTTCAGGGAAGGTTTTAATTATCTATATTTGATTCCTACTAACAAAGGTATTACGACCCACGAGTATTGGCAAGCTGGGGTCGACTGGGTTTGGGATGCGTTCTTTTATCCCCTCAAAACGTTCAATGAATTTCTTATCGTGGACGTGTTAGTTCCGATGAAAAACGCTTACTTATCGATGCCTGTTGTAGCAACTTTTTTATTGGTAATGGGAACGGGTTACATTATAGGTGGGTATAAATCTGCTTTAATCGTTGGCACTTTATTGCTATTTATTGCGCTTTCTGAGTATTGGGATAGGGCGTTGATTACTTCTTACATGGCGTCTTTCGCGGTTATCTCGTCCACCATTATTGGCGTTACCATGGGGACTTTGTGTGCGCAGAATTCGTTTGCAAGCAAAACCATATTATTGGTATGTGACTTTTTTCAAACCTTTCCCTCGTTCATCTACTTAATTCCCGTCATCATGCTGTTTGGCGTGACGGATACCTCCGTGTTAATCGCAGCTATTGTGTATGCCACCATCCCCGCGACGCGGTATACGGTAGAAGGGTTGCGCGCTGTGCCTCAATCTTTGCAGGATGCTGGCTCTATGTCAGGGGTAAATCGCTTGCAACGTTGGATAAGCATTGAACTGCCTTATGCTTTCCCGCATATGCTGTTAGGTATCAATCAAACCGTTATTTTCTCCTTGTTTATGGTGATTATCGGTGCCTTCATTGGCACGACTGACCTGGGGCAACTTATTTTGGGTGCGTTGTCTGAAAAACAAGGTATTGGTATTGGGCTGACGTTGGGCTTATGCGTCGCATTTATTGGTTTAATCGCCGATCATTTAATTCGCACGTGGGCGGATAACCGAAAGAAAGCATTAGGGTTAGCGTAAGCAATCGTTTAACTGGTTTTTGTATTATTTAGGGCACAGCTATGTCTATCGCACTTGAGTTAAAGCGCTCAAATCAAATTTTAATCCCTGGGCTTTCTGGTACTGATCTTGGGAGTGAACGGCATCGGGTAGAAGGAGGGGGCGCTGTCGCTTTGCCTATTTATGCCGGCGATACGATTGAGGTGGTCGACAAACAGGGATTGCAGTCTGTCTGTGTTGCTGGTTTTGATAGCCTGGGAGCGGCTCGTACTGCTGAGTTAGGCATAGAGTCGAACGCCAAAGGCGGTTTAATCCAAGCATGTTTGTCAAACGGTGGAACGGGCGCTGCGCGATTGGAGTCTAAGCTGAAGTCGTTCAATATTAACTTAAATAATTCGGCCGTAGCTCACGTTCTTACTGATGAAACTCCGGCGGGGTCGTCAGTGACGTTTACCGCTGAGTCAGACTTGCTAACACTTATCTGTGCGCCGGGCGCGCCTATGTCACTGGCGGGTATAGAGTTGCCTGCTACCGAAGTGATTGTTTATGTGCGCCGCGCAAACATTCAGCAAGCTGCTGATTTTGCTTTACCTGATCCGCTGGCCGACCCAACTAACGAAATAAGGGTGCATGCTAGCACGGCGGTTGCCTATGAAATTAAAGCAGGGGACTATATTCAAATTCAAGACGTTGCCGGGCGTCAATGTTCGGATTTTCAGTGCTTTGACGCTGAAAAGCTAGATAAAGGCATTGAACGTACTTTAGATGCGACCGCAACACGTTCGATGATGGGCTCAGTGTATCCGGGGCCAGGTTTAAACTCCAAGTTTTACGACACGGATCTAGAGCCTCTTGTTCAGGTGGTGCAAGACACTTGTGGACGGCACGATAGTTTTGGCGTCGCTTGTACTTCTAAGTATTATGATGATGCTGGGTACCCAGGCCATGTGAACTGCTCAGATAATTTTAATCGAGCGCTAGACCCTTACCCTGTCGAAAAGCGTAAAGGATGGATGGCGATGAATTTGTTTTTCAACACTTTCTTCGACGACAATTTTCAGCTCTTGTTTGACGACCCTTGGTCTCGACCCGGGGATTATGTGTTGATGAAAGCCTTGAAGGATTTAGTGTGTCTTTCATCTGCTTGCCCGTGTGATATTGATCCTGCCAACGGTTGGCTGCCTACTGACATCCACGTAAGAACATATAGTAAAACCAACTTATTCAAACAAGCAATTGCTTACCGTAAAACCACAGACGCACCACCTGTTATGACACAAGAAACCGGCTTTCATCCGCGCACCTCAGAGCACACAAGAAACTTTGGTGAATATAATGGCTATTGGCTGGCTAATAATTTTACCAAGCACGGTGCGCTAGAAGAGTATTGGGCCTGTCGTAAAGGGGTTGTCGTCACGGATTTATCGCCATTGCGTAAATACGAAGTGGTCGGTCCAGACGCTGAATTACTAATGCAAACCTGCGTTACCCGAGATATTCGTAAGCTAGCGGTTGGGCAGGTTGTCTACACGGGAATATGCTACCCCAACG
This sequence comes from Candidatus Poriferihabitaceae bacterium, assembly GCA_965237995.1. Taxonomy (GTDB): domain Bacteria; phylum Pseudomonadota; class Gammaproteobacteria; order Arenicellales; family Poriferihabitantaceae; genus JAAELZ01. Next base: position 519,099 of record CBDEGO010000003.1, on the reverse strand, counting down.
GCGGAATGATTGATGATGGCACTGTGTTTAGAATCGGCAAAGATAACTTTCGCTGGATTGGAGGCTGTGAGAGCTCTGGCGATTGGATTAGAACGCAAGCGGCGGAATTGGGGCTGCGCGCATGGGTTAAAAATTCCACCCCAGATTTATGTAATCTACAAGTACAAGGGCCAAAAAGCAGAGATACTTTAAAAGACATTATCTGGACAAGGCCTGACCAAGCAACCGTTGAAGAATTAGGCTGGTTTAAGTTTTCTATTGCCCGAATTGGTGGGGAATTGGGTATCCCGATTTTGGTTTCTCGAACGGGTTACACGGGTGAGTTAGGGTATGAGATATTCTGCCACCCCAACGATGCTCCGGCGGTGTGGGATGCGGTTTGGGAAGCAGGACAGCCACACGATATTAAACCACTTGGCTTAGAAGCATTAGATATGCTTAGAATCGAAGCTGGTCTTATTTTCGCAGGGTCTGAGTTCTGCGATCAAACCGACCCCTTTGAAGCGGGTATTGGATTTACTGTTCCGCTAAAAAATAAAGAAGATGATTTCATTGGCAAAGATGCGCTGATAAAGCGCAAGGCCAGCCCGCAACGCAAGTTGGTGGGTTTAGAGCTTAACGGCGGTGAGATTGCAGGCAACGGGGACGGCGTATTTGTGGGGCGCAATCAAGTGGGTCAAATCACCAGTGGTGTTATGTCACCGATTTTGGGGCAAAACATAGCACTTTGCCGAATGTCTGTTGGCTATACTAAACTTGGAACCAAGGTTGAAGTTGGCAAACTAGATGGGCACCAAAAGCGAATTCCTGCCGAAGTCACCGGATTTCCTCACTTTGACCCAACTAAAGAAAGAGTGCGAGGTAACTACAGCTAAAGCTTCTCGTATTAATGTCCACTAAAAAGCCGAACTTATTATGTTCGGCTTTTTTATACTAACTGAAGTGTCGATAAATCTTACGCTCTTAGTACCTTTAGTAATTCCTTTTCGGTAACGTAGCCAACGATAACACTGTTGTCATCAATGACTGCAACCGGCTTTTTCGTTTCTAATATAATCGGCAAAAAATCTTCTACAACGAGGCTTTGGTCAACTGTTGGTAAATCGCTCAAGTTGATATCTGTCCCTGCAGTCTCTGCTGCATGCATAATGGTGCTTGCGCGAATGACCTTCGAACGGTTTACATCTTTAACAAACGCTTCAACATAATCGTCAGCTGGGTTCATTAAAATATCTTCAGGCTTACCATTTTGCACCAATCGACCACCATTTAGAATGGCAATCTGGTCGCCGAGGCGTAAGGCTTCATCTAAGTCATGCGTAATAAATACAATGGTCTTATGTAGTTCTTTTTGCAAATCAATTAGCTGACTCTGCATATCGCTGCGGATAAGTGGGTCTAGGGCGCTAAACGCCTCATCCATTAACAGCACTTCTGAGTCTGTAGCGAGTGCGCGCGCCAATCCTACACGTTGTTGCATTCCACCGGACAGTTGGGATGGGAATTGATTTTCAAACCCAGACAAGCCAACTAACTCAATTTGAGTCATCGCTTTTTCCTTAATCACGTTTTCAGGTACTTTCTGAACTTGTAATCCGTAGCCAACATTTTGTAAAACAGTACGGTGCGGGAAAAGGCCAAAGCGCTGAAACACCATGCTCATCTGTTTACGGCGAAATTCAATCAGCTGATCTTGGTCAAGATCAATCACGTTTTGACCATCGACGAGTATCTCACCAGCCGTGGGTTCAATAAGCCGATTGATATGGCGAATTAAGGTCGATTTACCAGAGCCTGATAACCCCATGACCACCGAAGTCTTGCCTTTTTCCATCGGCATGCTGACGTTATCTAAGCCTACAGTGTGGCCTGTTTTTTCCAATACTTCAGTTTTAGTTGCACCCTCCATTACCATAGGCAAAACGGATTGCGGGTCGTCACCAAAGATTTTGTAGATATTTTTTATTTCGATTTTGTTCATCGTTTAATTCTCTTTGGTATGGGCGCGCTCTTGTAACCGCTCGCCATAGGACTGCGTAATACGGTCAAAAATAATAGCCAGTAGCACGATAGCAATGCCTGATTCGGCTGCTCTGCCTACGTTTAATTGTTGTAGGCCTAGCAGTACTTCTGATCCAATGCCGCGTGTGCCGATCATTGAGGCGATAACCACCATAGCGAGCGCCATTAAGGTTGTTTGGTTAATACCTTGCATAATATTAGGTAGGGCAAGCGGTAGTTGCACATCAAATAATTTTTGTTTGCGAGTGGCTCCAAAAGAGTCTGCTGCTTCCATTACTTCTTCGTCTACTAAACGAATACCCAGGTCTGTAAGGCGAGCTACGGGCGGCACAGCGTAGATAAATGTGGCGATGATGGCAGGAACAGCCCCTAAACCAAATAGCATAATGCCTGGAATCAGGTAACAAAATGCTGGAATAGTTTGCATTAAATCCAGTACGGGTAAAATGAATGTGCGAAAGCGTTCGCTACGTGCCATTTTGATGCCCATAGGGATACCGATCACTAAACACAGTAATATAGAAACCAGCATAATGGCCGTTGTCTGTAACGTTAAATCCCAAAACTTTGGACTGATGAATCCAATTAAAAATAAACAAGTTGCTACTAAGAGGGTAGTGCCTTTTTTACCACCACTGGCGAACCAAGCAATACCTGCAAATAAGGCAATAACTATGGGCCAAGGTAAGTAGGTAAGGGCGTTTTGCATCTTGGCTAAGATAAACACTAAAAAAGCATTGATAATATCGAATAGCCAACCAAAGTTAGTTGTTAACCATTCGATGCCGTCGCTAAACCAAACTTGCGATGGAATATCCATCCACCTTGGCCATTTGTTAAACCATTCAAAGCTAGCGAAGTATGTGATTGCTGATTCTTCTGGTGCAAATCGGTTGGTATTAAAGGCGTAGACGATCAAAAATACTATAGTGATCAGCCCGCCCCAAGAAAGGAATGGTTTGAGTTTGTTCATAGTCTGTTACTGAGAAATCTATTGGGTTGGTTCACAAGCTTTGTAAGCAAAGTACCTTATTCAGAGTTTGAATTTTACGCGTTGCGCTACAACTAAAAGAGTAATGAGTGGTGCAATTTTAAGAAGGGGGAGCTAAAAAAATGGAGGGATAAAATCCCTCCATTTTTATTCTGATTATTAGCTTAAGATTCGATTATAGAGCAGCTTTAACTTTTGCGGCTACGTCAGCCGGTACCCAGCTTTCCCAGTCTGAAGTTGTCTTCAAATAATGCACTGCTGTAATGTCAGCTTCGCCATCTGCATCGTTTAAGTAGTGGTCTAATAAGTTACTTACGCCAGCTGAAGAGATCGTGTAGTTCTTAAAGAATTCAACAACTTCTGGCTCGTCTTTATCAAGGCGCGTACTGATACCGATCGGTAAAGCCATGTCGTTATAGGCAGTCGCTTCGACCTTTGTCAGTGCTTCCTCCCCGTCTGCTTTAACGGCTTCTACTACTTCCATCATTTTTGCCCACGTGTCTGTATTAAATTCAGGTTCTTCAAGCTTAACCAACTCAACAGACCCCATTAGCGCTGTAGGTTCCCAATAGTATGTGAACACCGGCGTACCTTTGTCGAAGCCGCCTTTGATAGCTGCATCTAATGCACCTGAACTGCCTGGATCAAAATTAGTGTAAAACTCATTTAAACCGTAAGACTTAAGCTTGACTAAGTTAATATTGTGGCAAGTCCAACCTGAGATGCAGCTAGTCATACGGCCTTTGTCTGGATATTCAGGGTCTTTAAAAAGCGCCGAAATTTCAGGGTTCTTCATGTCTTCTACAGACTTAATTCCGTGCGCGTCCGCAGTGGCTTTATCAATGTAAAAACCTTGTGCTGAATCGGGTGTGTTAATACCGACACGACGTACTTTGCCAGCAGCCTCGGCAGGGTCAAATTGATCAATGATATTGTCATACCAAACTTCCATTACTACGTCCAAATCTTGCTCGTATAAAGACGCCATAATCGGAATAGTGCTGCCTGTAGTGACGTTGACTTCACAGCCGTAGCCATTTTCTAAGATAAATGTGCCGATTGCAGAGTGTAGTTTGGCGCTGTTCCAATCGAAATCACCTAATTCGATTTTGCCGCAGTCAGCTTGTGCTGCATTGCTTAATCCGAACAGTAGACCACCAAGGACAGCTAAGGCTTTAAGGGTTTTGCGTTGTTGCATTCATTTCTCCTCTTATAAATTTAAATTACATATACAGACTGAATAATAAATAGCCTATATATGCTTCGATTAGTCTGACTTGAGAAGAGCTGTTTATAATATAGATTGGCGTCTACGTGTTAATGACTCGACTCAGTTCAAGCTATAGTCTGCCACGAAAAGGGGGTAAGATGAACCCCCTACGGGATATTAAGTATAATGATAGCGAAAGCAGGGCTAACTTAAATGCCTTAAATAAGGTATCAGAGGTTGCGGGGCACATCAAATTTAATCTGCTTTTATGATGCCGTGACGACAAGAAGCCACGACAAAACCTGCAGAATGATTGAAAGCGAGGTGCCTATATCACTTTATCGTTCGGAGTGTTTCCAGCGAAGTAAGCACGTAGGTTGTCAACAACACGCATGCCCATCGCAACACGAGTTTCAATCGTAGCGCTACCTAAGTGAGGTAGTAGTACAACATTTTCCATGTTGGCAAGTTCTTCTGAAATTGTCGGTTCGAACTCATATACATCTAAACCAGCACCAGCAATTTGGCCACTTTTTAAAGCGTTTACAAGCGCTTGTTCTTCAATGACGTCGCCCCGTGCGGTGTTGATGATAAACGCGCCTGATTTCATCTTTTCGAAAGCACCCGCATTTATTAGATGATGCGTAGCGTCGCCTCCCGGGCAATGTAGAGTGATAAAATCTGCATTGGCATACACTTCGTCGGGTGAGCCACACTGTGTTGCATTTAAGCCTTCAAGGTCTGCAGCCGAAGGTGGGAATGGGTCATGAAAAATAATGTTCATTCCAAACCCATGGGCGGCTCGTTGAGCAACCGCGCGGGCGATTCGACCCATGCCGATAAACCCTAGTGTTTTCCCCGTGACACTGGTTCCCATCATGTGGGTGGGGCGCCATCCTGTCCATTCATTGCCGCGTACGTGGCGTTCGCCTTCGCCAGCACGTCTAGCGATCATTAGCATTAACGTCATGGCTAGGTCTGCAGTACAGTCAGTGAGTACTTCGGGGGTATTGGTGACGGTAAGCCCGGCTGATTTAGCTGCCTCTAAATCTATGTGATTGAACCCCACACCATTGCTGGCTAAGATGGTGGCCTTTATATTCGCCGCGCTAAGAACGTCGGCATTGATTCGGTCTGAAACGGTCGGACACACGGCGTCGGCGGTTTGCAATGCCGCGTGAAGTTCGCTAACCGTCATTGGGACGTCAGTCTCGTTTAAAGTCGTGTCGAATTCTTGCACCAAGATATCTTCGACTTGTTTAGGCCAGCGGCGGGTCACAACAATTTTAGGCTTGCTCATACTGTTTACTCTTTAATTGAATTTGGTCTGCGCCCGTGTTCGAAACCTGTCGGTTAGGTACGCTATTAGGATTGATTTTGCATAGAGTTTACTCGACTGTAAAGCGGTGTCGATGCGCTAACTGCGAAAATTTTCTGATAGCCTGATTGGTTTTATTATGGTTCATCTCTTAGGTATAAGGTGAACCAAAGCATTAGTATAAATAAGGCTTTATGATTGGTTTAGAAATTAGAATATCGGTCTTATTTGGATCACAATTGGGTCGTTCTCAAGGCAGTATTTAACGTCGGGCACTGCTAATATCGATCCGTTATGTTTGAGCGCATAGTGATCGCGCGTTTCAACTAGCCCCATTTATTTTACATATTAATTTTTGATAAGGTGACATCGTGACTATTTTCCCAACCCTAGAAATTCCACACACTTTAGCCGCTGGACCGGGCCCAGGAAACACGGACCCACGTGTGTTGCAAGCATTTGCTAATGCAGGCGTAGCTGACCATATGCAAGCAGACGTAGTGCGTGGCATGCTTGAATGCAAACACATGATGCGTACTGCCTGGGGCACTAACAATATACATACATTTGGCGTGGCAGGTACAGGCTGGAGCGGACTAGATTGTATGCATAGCATGATTTTACCTGGTGATACCGTTGTGGTATTTCAAAATGGTACATTCAGCGGTATCGACGGGGTTGCTATCAGTATGAAAGCATCGACACCTGAAGAATTGGCGACTAACCCTTTTAGTCCTCAGCCAAAAAATGTAACGATTATTGACGTGCCTCATGGTACTTCAGTGAGTGGTGAAATGGTGGATGCGGCGCTTGCTGAGCATAAACCAATGTGGGCGTTTATGGCACATTGGGAGACAGGAAGTGGTCGCGTGAATGATATCCAAGGTTTTAACGATGCCTGTGCTAAGCACGGTGCGATGGGGCTGGTCGATGCCGTCTCTAGTTTGGGCGTAGGCCATTTTGACGTAGATAATTATCCGGCAATTGTTGCTTGGGCTTCTTCGCCGCAAAAAGGCGTGTTGGGTTTGCCGCTGACTTACGCACCGGTCACGTTCAAAGATGAGGCGATTGACTTACTAAGAAAGCGTGGCTGTTACACGCACGTGCATCATCCAATACTGGAAGCGCGTCATTGGGGAGTGATAGATGGAAAGGATACTGAAACACCCGCTTACCATCGAACGCACTCGAGTTATGCGGTCGCCTCCTTGCACGAAGCATTGCGACTGTTGCTTACAAATGGCCGCGAGGAAACCGCGGTTGACTATGAATACCACGAGTCAGCGTTAAAGCAAGCGGTTACGTCGATGGGCTGCGAAGTGACTTCAAACATGCCAAGCTTGGTGGTATTAAATTTGCCCGGCGCCTTGGCGGGCAAAGAAAAAGAATTGGTCGGTAATTGTCGCGCACAAGGCTTTGGTATCTGGCCGACTTTGTCTGAACCCGTGCAGGTTCGAATCGGTATCTTGAACCAATTAAATTCACCAGCCATTACCGACATTGTCGGTCGTTTTGCTGATGCGATGCTCGACATGGGAGCTGACTTTGATAAGTCGCAAGTAATGGATGAGCTTAACGCGTATTATCACGCATAGTCACTCACCATTTATTAGTCTCTATGGCGTCTCTGAGAGTTTCTCTGGCGCGCCATTATTTTATGTAATAGTTAAGAAACGATGGCACAAGCTCATAAAACACTAGCAGCGTTGATGAAAGCGGCGATTGAAGCGGCGCAGCCGGCGACGTGTATGCCAACAGATTTACCCGTACCCGGTAAAAGAACCGTCGTTGTAGGGGCGGGCAAGGCATCGGGTGCCATGGCAAAAGCGTTGGAAGCTGTATGGCCCGGTCAACTAAGTGGTGTGATTGCCGTGCCGCAGGGTTATGAGACAAACTGTGAGCAGTTACAGATGCTCACAGCCAGCCACCCAGTTCCGGATGATCGAAGTGTTGTTGCCGCGCAAAAAATCAAACAAGCAGTCTCTGGCTTAACTAAAGACGACTTGGTTATTGCTCTTATCTCCGGTGGCGGCTCGTCTTTAATGGCTGAACCTATAGACGGGGTGAGTCTCGCATTAAAACAACAGGTGACCAAGAGTCTGTTAATAGGTGGCGCCCCTATCCAAGAAATTAACACAGTACGCAAACAGCTTTCCCAAATAAAAGGCGGGCAGCTTGCTGCCGCTGTTGGCGAGGCCCGATTAGAAACTTGGCTGATTTCTGATGTGCCAGGAGATGACCCTTCATTTATTGCCTCAGGTCCGACTGTTGCAGATACCTCCACTAAAGAAGATGCGCTTAAGCTATTAGACAAATACTTAGAAGTCGTACCAGAAGAAGTGCGTTCAGCGCTAGAAAATAAGCAAGAAACGAAGCCGAAAATCAGCGGAACCGTGCGTATGATTGGCTCGCCAATGGCTAGCTTAAATGCAGCCGCCGAGGTGGCTAAACAGCAAGGGTATACACCTCTTATTTTAGGCGATGCCTTGGAGGGCGAATCGCAAGATGCGGGCTTGCTGATGGCAGGTATCGCCAAATGTGTTGCCTTGCATGGAACGCCAATCAAAGCGCCTGCGGTATTGTTAAGTGGCGGAGAAACCACGGTGACGCATCGAGGAGAAGGCAAGGGCGGGCCCAACCAAGAATTTTTATTGGGGGTGCTTGCTGGTCTTGAGTCGCACCCGAAGATTCACGCTCTAGCTATCGATACGGATGGTCGAGATGGTAGTGAGCCTGTCGCGGGTGCGTTTGTAGGGCCTGATACGTTAAGTAAAGCCAAGCAACATCAAGGCTTAAGTTTCACCGAGGCTTGCGAGCAACACGATAGTTTCACTTTCTTTACCGAGTTGGGCCATATTATTGATACTGGCCCAACGTTTACTAATGTGAATGACTTTCGTGCTTTGCTGATCGAAGCCTAATATCTACATAATTCGACATTACCGCACTTCAAAATGCAGCTACAATGGCACGAACTAGTTGGTAACTTAGGGGTGTTGTGCATCGTGGGCTGTTATTTATTATTGCAGCTCGACAGATTGAGTAGCGATTCTTTAAAGTTTTCCGTTATAAATTTATTGGGTGCGTCCCTAATTCTGATCTCGCTGTCTGTCGAGTTTAATTTAGCTGCCGCCGCTATTGAGGGCTTTTGGGTCATCATCAGTTTAATCGGTATCGCGCGATATTTTCGTAAGCGCTAAGCCTCGTTGGTGCGATTTTTTGTTTCTTGTGCTGGTTTCTACACTGACATCCTTAGGGGCGGAAATTTGAATTCTACTTTTGCTGTACTCAGTAAATAAACTTTATCTGATTTTTGTCTGCCGCTGCGCTAGGGTATGTCCTAATACCGACTTTCATACGAGTACCACGCTATGCAATTGCGGCTAGTTAACTTTATCCCGATCATTTTTGTCCTGCTATGGAGTACAGGTTTTATCGGGGCTAAGTACGCACTGCCTTATATTGAGCCATTTAATTTGCTGTTTATTAGAATGTCGATCACCGTTGTGGTGTTTTACATTCTTTGTAAAATGCTCAAGGTGCAATGGATACCCTTAAGTGAGGCGAAACATCAAATGGTGACAGGGGTGTTGATACACGGCTGTTATCTTGGTGGGGTGTTCGCCGCGATAAAGTTGGGTATGCCCGCAGGTATTGCGGCAATAGTGGTGGGCGTTCAACCCATCTTAACCGCTTTGTTAGCCATCAAGTGGCTGAATAATACATTGACTACAACCCAATGGCTTGGGCTGTTATTGGGGTTTGTAGGGATGGTGGGTGTGTTGTTGCTTACACGTCAAAATAACCACTTACAGTTTGGCTGGCCAGCGATGCTCGCAGTGCTCGTCAGTTTATTCGCTATTTCTGTCGGTACGCTGTATCAAAAGCGATATGGCGGCGGCGTTAGTTTGTTAGCTGGGTCATTCTGGCAGTATGTCAGTACGGCAATTTTTATGGGCTTGCTCACTGTTACATTTGAAAGCAGGGAAGTCATATGGGCTCCACAACTCATATTGGCCTTGGCGTGGTTGATATTTGGCTTATCGGTGACCGCCGTTTTGTTGCTGATGTATATGATCAGAGAGGGGGAGGCCTCTAAAGTGGCGAGTTATTTCTATTTGGTTGCCCCAATCACCAGTATTGAGGCATGGCTATTATTTAATGAGTCGCTGCCTATTCTTGCTGTATGCGCTGCAGTACTCACCATATACGGTGTTTATTTGGTGGCTAAAAAACCGATGGCGGTCTGATTGATAGGTATTACTAAAAACTTATAGTGTTAATAAGAAAATTTATTGAAACAAACTGTGAATATAGGGTATATTTCTATTTGAAATAGTTATATTTAAAAAATAAATATAACAAGCTTGCACTATTTTAAATAAACCCGACTATGAAATTCACACCTAAACTAACCCAAGACGACACTCATATCATCATGCTTGCTTGTGAAAATAAGGCTAGAGAAATCGGGGTTGATATGTGCATTGCCATCACCGATGACGGCGGTAATTTACTCAACTTTAAAAGAATGGATGACGCGCGGGTAACCAGCATCGACATCGCTACAGGCAAATCTTTTACCGCTTCTGCGGCGCGTAAATCGACCAGAGCCTACGGTGACGTTAGTCGGCCAGACGGTCCAGCCTTTGGTATCAATACCAGTAATCAGGGGAAGTTCTCCATCGTTGCAGGTGGTTTACCGTTATTTGTCGACGGGCATATTGTCGGCGGTGTTGGATGTAGCTCTGGCACTCCTGACCAAGATGAACAAGTGTCGCAAGCTGGGATAGACGCATTGATGGCAAGCATCGGAAATTCATCAGCAGTGGCGATTAATTCTATTGGCTAAGTATTCAGTTCATTTTTTGTTACGTGGGGCCACATCTGACAAGCGATTAACTTTTGTATACCCTCTTTAGTCGAGATAAATTAAGCCGCAAAAATTTGTATACGAATTTGCGTTAACGCATCTTAAAAAAGTGTGGATTATTGTAAAATCGCGCTTTAATTTTTGAAAAATAATTACCTATCATGAGCGTTGATATTCGCAAAATCGTTACCTATCACGAAACAACCTTGGTCGAAGGGGGCAAAGTAGCGGCAACACCCCTTAAGCTTTTCGCCGCTGCGGCAGTATTTAAAAACCCATGGGCGGGTCGAGGATTTGTCGAGGATTTAAGCCCTGAAATTAAAGCCATCGGCCCTGTGGTCGGCAAAGCGCTATCTGATGCTATGTTGGAAATGGCGGGTAGTGGCGCAGCCATCGAAGCTTATGGCAAGGCTGCTATTGTTGGTACTGACGGCGAAGTCGAGCATTGTTCCGGTTTAATCCATACGTTGCATTTCGGCAACATATATCGCACCGCAGTTAACGCACAAAGCTATTTGTCGTTTACTAACGTTCGCGGCCCTGCCAATACACCGATAATGATTCCGTTAATGCATAAAGATGATGCAGCGCGTCGCTCGCATTATTTGACTATCCATTTTTCTGTAACTGATGCACCAGCACATGACGAAGTGCTGGTTGCCTTAGGCGGTTCTATTGGCGGAAGACCGCACCACCGTATTGGTGATCGCTACAAAGACTTAGAAGAGCTAGGGCACGACGTTGATAAGCCCGCCGGTTAAGTGAACTAAAGGCTAGGCAGCAATGCATTAGCACTACAATTAAAACCCAACCTTTTGGTTGGGTTTTTTGTGCAAATTAGGCCACTTTTCGTTAGCTTAAATGGATAGACGAAATTGATGTTAAAAGTTGAATTTTGACAGTAAAATTGTCTGCAATCACCGTTATAAATTTCACAATTACCTCAAACTATAACAATGAATCAGTCATTTTCCTTTAGTAGTTCTAATAAAAAAATTGATCCGACCAGACGGCGCGGCGGTAATACTAAACCTGATGGCTCACCAAATGATAATGACCGGGTAGAAATAGGGCCAACAGACTTAGCCATCAATGAATGGGAGGCACTCGGTTTGGCATTGCCTAATTTGGCACAGATGCGAGAATATCGGTTAGAGCGAATAAAGCAAGAATTAGTGCGCCGTGACTTAGCGGGGGTTTTGTTGTTCGACCCACTAAACATTCGCTATGCGACAGACTCTACAAATATGCAATTATGGATAACGCATAACCACGCTAGAGCTTGCTATGTGGCGGCAGACGGCCACATGGTGTTATGGGATTTTCACAGTTGTGAGCATCTTTCAGCACATTTACCGTTGGTGACGGAATTGCGCCATGGCGCTTCGTTTTTCTATTTTGAAAGCGGTGATAAGGTACAGCAGCACGCCCATCATTTTGTCGCTGAATTGACGGACATCGTTAAAGCCCATGCCGGAGATAATAAGCGGATTGCGGTAGATAAAATTGAAATTGCTGGCCTACGCGAGTTAGATACAGCCGGTTTTAGCATCGCTGACGGGCAGGAAGTAATGGAGTTAGCGAGGTTGATAAAAGGGCCAGATGAAATTAAGGCGATGCGTTGTTCGGTCGCTTCTACAGAAATTTGTATGGGCCTCATGCAGCAAATTTCACAGCCCGGTCTATCGGAAAATGATATTTGGTCGGTGCTGCACGCAGAAAATATCCGTCGAGGGGGTGAGTGGATAGAGTGCAGAATTTTATCCTCTGGCCCGCGTACTAACCCGTGGTTTCAAGAGTCAGGGCCGCGCGTGGTACAAGCCGGAGATTTATTGGCTTATGACACCGATTTGATCGGACCATACGGGATCTGCGCTGATTTATCACGCACTTATTTAATTGGTGAAGGTGAACCTACAGCGGAACAAAAACGCATCTATAAAATAGCTTACGAGCATATTCAGACTAATATGCAAATGCTAAAACCGGGGGTGACCGCGTTTGATATCACCCACAAAGGGCACCGTTTGCCCAAGGAGTTTAGAAAAGGTCGTTATGGGGTGATGATGCACGGAGTGGGCTTATGCGATGAGTACCCAAGTATTCGTTACCCTGAAGATGTAGATGAGTGCGGGTACGACTTGCAGTTACAACCCGGTATGGCCTTATGCGTTGAGGCTTATGTTGGCGCAGAAAATGGTCGAGAAGGGGTAAAACTTGAAGACCAAGTTATTATTACTGACGATGGTTATGAAAACTTGACACAGTTTCCATTTGAGGAAAACTTGCTTGCTGATTAAGGGTTGTTGAGTTTCTAGGCAGCTTGCAAAGCAGGCAATTAAGTTTCTCCTCCTAATTACAAAGTTCATCAAGTAATTCGGTTGCTATTTATTATGATTTTAATCATAGGATTGAGTGGGTTTTTTTGCCAGCACGCGCGATAGGTCTACACGACAATGGTGATGGCACGGTGACAGATTGGGACACCGGCCTGACTTGGCAGCAGCAGATTAATAATACCGAGTATTCTTGGTCCAGCGCGCAGACTTATTGTTTCAGCTTGCCATTATCAAACGGTGGCTGGCGTTTGCCGAATGTTAAAGAACTGGCATCGATAGTAGAGAGAAGCCCACAGGTTCCTGCAATAAATTCAGTATATTTTCCTGACGTAATTGACACCTACTGGTCGGCGTCCAGCTATGCAGATAATGGTAGTGACGTGTGGATGGTCGAGTTCCTAGTGGCGATGTCTTCGCTGGTAGTAAGGCGGGTACAGGCTATGTCCGGTGCGTGCGCTGAGGGCAATGAAGTAGCAGCGCGTTGTTACGCGTTGTCTGGCTTGCTTTTGAATAGATAAGTGCAAGCGCCGATGATCAGTGCAATACCTAATAACATTAACGTATTAGGGGTATCTCCCCAAACTAAGTAGCCCATGATGACGGCGAATATAATATTGCTGAAAGTGAATGGCGCGACAAAAGAGAGTTCTCCAATACGAATGGCGCTGATATGAATTAGAAATGATGCGCTAATTAATGCCGCGCTGAGCGTTAATAACAGCAGCTCACGGCTATCTAAGCCTTGCCAGTTTGGAATGGCGATCACACTACTACATAGAGATACCAAAATAATAGCGGCGAAAGTTACGTGCGAAGAATGAATATGCTGAGGCAAGCGGGCCGTCGTCAAATCACGTATTGCGAGGAATACAGCAGCCAGTACGCATAAAAATAACACCGGTTGAAAGCTTGCACCAAATGGCTGCGTGACCAACAACATGCCAGAAAACCCTACGCATACTGCAAGCCAACGTTTTATGCCCACGTGTTCTTTTAAAAATATAGAAGCGAATAAGGTCATAAAAAAGGGCGAAATCCAGATTAACGTTGACGCTATTCCAATTGGCGCTTTAGACAAAGCGTAGACAAAGCAGCTGGTTGCACCGACTTCACATAATCCGCGAACCAAACAGTGTTTATTAAGTATGTCCTTGGTAAATATCGGCTGACCGATCACTTTTAGATAAAGCGAAAACAACACCATTCCAATGCAGCCGCGTACAAATAAAAGCTGACTGACCGGCACGGTTTCACTGGCTAATTTCGCGGCAGTATCGTTGATTGTCAGCACCAGCATCGCAAGTACGACCAAGGCGGCGGCTTTTAAGTTGGAGGAATTCATATAAAAGGGGGATAGCAGATTAATCAATAATCGTCGCCATGCATTTTATAGATGCGCAGCAACGGCAAGCGGCATTAGGAGAAGTTAGGCAATGAGTTCCACCTTAGTTAATATTTGTTTATTAGCTCGCGTGATTGTTTGGCGTGCTGAGCAACGCTGAGTCAGTTTGGCACTCAACAAACACCCGCTTGTGGCATAGTTTACATTTCTCTTTATCTATTTCGTTATAAATAAACTGAATCGCGTCTTTTTTGCGTTCAAAAAAGTGGGTATTCCCCAACTCTTCGATGAAATGGCACTTTTCTAAGAACTTAAGCACGCTGGGTTTTAGATCGGCAAAATAAAGACCACCACCCAGTTTTTCTAGGCGGTGCGCTTCACTGGCTAGCATTTCCTCGCCGCTTAAATCGATGAAGTTGATTCCTGTTCCAATAATTAAAATATGCCGAATGCCTTGCTGTTCAACCACTTCGGCCATTTTTGATTGCACATAATTTAATGAACCGAAATAGATCGACATATCGACACGGATAATTTTTAATTGTGGGCATTGCGGTAATTGCTTTGCGGCCGCATCGACTAGAACATTTTTATTATTGTGTTCACTATCAATACTCGGTGTCAACGTCACAACTTCTGGTTTAGCAGTTTTAGCGAGGAAAAACACCAGAGAAAGCAATACGCCAATATATATTGCGAATTCGAGCTCTAGGAATAAGGTAGATAAGAATGTAACCAACAATATAGTGCTTTCATTTTTACTGCTGGTGAAAACGTGTTTAATTTGTCCGCGGTCAATCAGGTTGTATGCGACGACTAAAATGACGCCGGCCATGGCAGGTATCGGAATATAAGCAGCTAATGGCGCAACTAATAATACGATTAACATCAATACCAGCGCCGCGATAATGGCTGACAGCGGGGTTTGTGCACCCGCTGCATAATTGACACCAGAACGAGTGAACGAGCCAGACCCCGCATAGCTAGAGAAAAAGCTACCCACAATGTTTGATAAGCCTTGCCCTACGAATTCTTGGCTTGCGCTAATTCGTTGATTGGACTTTGAAGCAATGGAACGACTGATCGAAACCGCTTCGATTAACCCTAGCAAGGCAACGGCAAATGCGGCAGGAGCGAGTTTGATTAAAGTCGCAAAGGATAAGTCGGGCATGGACAATGGAGGTAGCTGCGCTGGTATTTCGCCGACCATTTTTATGCCGCTTTCCGCTCCGCCTAAACCCATTGCGATTAAAGCCCCAACGATAAGCGCGACCAATAAGTTCGGCGCTTGTCGCCATTTTTTCTTGATGACAACCGCCACGACCAATGTCGCGACGCCTACCACTAAAGCTAAAATATTGGTGTCAGTAATGCCATGCCACAAATCGCGCCAAGTATGCAAAAACGATATTCCCTTGGGTATATAAATATCGAGTAAATGCTTGAGTTGACTGGTGACAATTAATATAGCCGCGCCCGCTGTGAACGCGATGACCACCGTATGCGATACGAAGTTGACTAAGGCCCCAAGCCGCGCCAAGCCAAATGCGAGTTGGTATATGCCCGCTAAAAAGGTAAGGGTGATGGCCAGCTGAATAAACTCGGCTGACCCGGGTTCAGCGTGGGCGCTGATCAGTGACAGAACCACGATTGAAATGGCTGTCGTCGGGCCGGAAACTAAGTGCAAGGATGAACCAAATAAAGCGG
Source organism: Candidatus Poriferihabitaceae bacterium (assembly GCA_965237995.1). Lineage (GTDB taxonomy): Bacteria > Pseudomonadota > Gammaproteobacteria > Arenicellales > Poriferihabitantaceae > JAAELZ01. Next base: position 503,297 of record CBDEGO010000003.1, on the reverse strand, counting down.
CAATAATGGGGGTAATCATCGCGGTGTATAAGCCGTATTCGGGCGGAAGACCAGCAATGGTGGCGAAGGCGACACCTTGCGGTAGAACAATCACCGCACCCGTGAGGCCAGCGATCATATCGGCTTTTAGCGTGTCTCGATTGTAGGTGCGTAACCAGCTGAGGAAAGGAAATAATCCGTTGAAAAAGCGGCTCATCTTGGCGGTAAAAACTAGGCTTGAAAAATGGGGCGCAATAGTACGCCCGCCACGCCTAATACGCTAATAGAATACGCTGTGGTCGGCCAAATAAAACTTGATTAACGCCTGTATAAATCTGCCGTTAAGCTTACTCACTAAAACCAACTTAGTGGCTAAGTGACGAGTCTGATGTTGATCGTTTTTTAATAAAGTTTCTGAGCGTAGGTTCACCGAATTTTGCAATCAAATAAGCCACTAAAACCAACAGTGCGATACCCGGAAAAGGAGTTGCGCCATCAGGGATAGGAAGACGTAAGTAATAAGTTTTGACCGTCATGGCGATCATTGCATTTTCGTGAATGAGATAAAGTGGGTAGCTGATTGCGCCGATAAAGAGCAACAAGCGGTTGCTTAACAGCGCCTGTAAGTGCGGGCTAAGCAGCGCCGCGGCAAAAAATGCAACAGTAATCACCCCCATAATAGCGGGCCGCGTTGCGATGGTCATATCTAAGACATAAACAGAACACAGCAAGCCAAGTAGCGAGGCGATGATAAACCAAATTGGCTTGCGGGTGGTATAAAAACAATAATATAGCGCTCCGATAGCGAACCAACCAAAGTACCTGAAAGATAAAACTTGTGTTGTTTGCTTTAGCCATTGGTGAAGAGAATCAGGTAAACCAAGTGATGACAGGTTGATCGCCAAGGTGAAAGCGAATACCGAAACTAAGGCAACAAGAAGTGCGTTTTTACCTTTCCAGAAATATATCAACGCTGCGAATACGTAAAATTTCATTTCAACGTAAAGCGACCAAAACGCAAACTCTAAACTCTCTACTTGAACTCCGAATAGGGCCTTCCACAATGCTGGGTCAATAAATGTGATGCCAGGCAACAAGTGTTTGATGCCAACTGGCCCTCTTGGACCTTCACTCATAAAGCTTGAGACAAGAAATATCAGCAATGAAGCAATGAGCATGGCAGGAAACAACCTTAACCAGCGTCGCCACATAAATTGCCAGAAGCGCTGGCATTTTTCTAGCGTCATTAATATGACAAAACCAGAAATGATGAAGAATAGATAAACGCCGAGCCAACCTTCTTGTATAAATAGCCAGCCAGTGAACTCTCTTTTGTAGGGCACATAGGCATGCCAGCGCGCATAGGCGTGAAATGCGATTACAAGGATTATCGCAATGCCACGAAGCCCGTCTAAAAATTCGATACGTGATTTCATGATGATTGAAATAGCTAAGTTAGTTGTTGGGTTGGTTAGATTGCTCTATCCATCAAGCAAAAAATGACCAAATGTGTGCTAAACATAGCCAGAATTAGCATTCAAAAAACGGGCCGAATATTAACATTACTAACTGACTACTAGATTAAATGTTAGCTCGGTACGCTAAATAAATCGGCTTGAGAACGGTAGCGTAAATTCGAATAGAAGTATTTCAATTAAAACCAATTAAAAGGTAGCTTGTATGCTGTGCTTATGGAAGAATCGCCGCTCTTTTTTGCTTGCAACTAAACAGCATGTTTGAGCTGATTATTAAGAACTCCCCTTCCAATTTAAAACAGGACCTTCTTTCAGGATTAACGGTTGCTTTGGCATTGGTGCCCGAAGCGGTTGCCTTTGCGTTATGGCGGGTGTGCATCCGTTAGTTGGCTTATATGCTGCGTTTTTTATGGGGTTGATCACTGCCGTATTAGGTGGCAGACCTGGGATGATTTCAGGTGCCACCGGGGCGATAGCGGTAGTGTTGATTGGTCTGATTGTGCAACACGGCGTAGAGTATATGCTTGCCGCGGTGGTATTGATGGGGGTTCTGCAAATGGCTTTTGGTATGCTGCGTTTAGGTAAATTTATACGCTTAGTGCCGCACCCGGTATTTCTAGGGTTTGTAAATGGTTTGGCTTTGGTTATTTTCATTGCACAGCTTAAGCAGTTTCAAGTAGTGGACGAGTTAGGCGCTAGTCAGTGGATAGGTGGTAATGCCTTGATGATCATGCTTGTTCTTGCGTTGGTGACTATGGCAATCATTCAGTTTTTACCCAAACTAACAACGGCGATCCCCTCTACTTTGGTCGCCATTGTCGTAGTTAGTTTGGCGGTTATCGTGTTGGGCTTGGATACTCGAACAGTGGGCGATATTGCGTCAGTTTCCGGTGATTTGCCTTCTTTTCATATTCCTTTGGTGCCGTTCAATATCGAAACTATTGCGATTGTGTTGCCGTACGCGGTGGTCATGGCATTAGTAGGGCTGATCGAAAGCTTGCTTACTTTGAATCTAGTGGATGCACTCACTGATACGCGTGGTCAGGCAAACCGAGAGAGTTGGGCGCAAGGCTTTGCTAACTTTGTCACTGGGTTTTTTGGTGGTATGGGCGGCTGTGCGATGGTTGGTCAGAGCATCATTAATATTAAATCGGGTGGTCGAGGGCGGTTATCTGGAGTAACCGCTGCGATCGTTTTATTGCTCATTATTTTAGTTGGTGCGCCATTAATTGAGCAAATCCCGATAGCTGTTTTGGTAGGGGTGATGTTTATGGTGGTGATTGGCACTTTTAAGTGGTCTAGCTTGCTGTTAGTCGGAAAAGTACCGATGACAGATATTCTAATTACTCTAGCGGTGACCGTTACAACCGTGCTGACCGATTTAGCCGTGGCGGTAATATTAGGTGTAATATTGTCGGCTCTTGTGTTTGCATGGAATCACGCAAAAGTAATCGGTGTTGAGTCATTTATCGACACAGCAGGGACTAAAGTATACGAGTTATCGGGGCCTTTATTTTTTGCTTCAACGCATAATTTTCAAGAATTATTTACCCCCAGAGAAGACAGTGACGATGTGATCATTGACTTCAAAAACTCAAGAGTGGCGGACCATTCAGCGTTAGAAGCGATTGAGGCTTTAGCGTTGCGATATGAGCGCGCTGGAAAAACCTTACATCTGCGTCACTTAAGCCCGGAGTGTCGCCTGCTGCTTAAAAAGGCAGGTGATCTCGTGGAAGTAAACGTAATTGAAGACCCTGTGTATTCAGTAGCAGCGGGACTAACGGCTGCAGAAGTTGAGGAAATTAACGCTAAAGCGCAAACAGAGTTAGACCCGAAGTAGTTTGGCTTCGAAATGAAGTTGTTTACTGATCTAGCAGTAGAGACACCACTGCGGGTATAGGCGTTCCCTCAGCACCGGATACTGGTGGAACGACTGGTTGTTGTATTAAGCGAAACTCTACGGTACCAATGCTTGGGCGCCCATTAAATGGCGCTCCACTCAGCCTGGTTATCGGTTCCTGTGGGTTAGAGGCAGGGTTTGATAAGCTAAATCCATCACCTGATTCAGTACCGGCATCGTAAGGTAACAAGTTTACAGTTAAATTAGGTATCCATGTTCCAGACTCAATCAGTGAGAGATTTGAAATACCAATAAACCAGTCCGGACTGGGCGCGATCATCGAAATCAGCGTTACGAAAGGTTTGTCATCGTTGACTTCAATTTGTGAGGTCGAGGATTTAGGAAAATTAAATAAGCTGCCAATTTGAATGTACGGCCCCGAAGTGCCCGCTTGTTGTTGTGCCATTAGCTCGGTTCTTAAATTAGAGGTACGGCCCAGTTCTGCGACATCTTCCACCCCTTTGCTCGCCATTGAACCGGTGCTCCAGAATGTGGCCCCTTCGGTGTGAGTTGCGCCAACCAGTTGTGTAAAGTGTGCCGATATTGGAAGTTGGCCAACTACATCATTTGCATTCCAAGTGCCGGTAAAGGTTACTTGGTATTCGGCTGCGTTTACAGTTAGCGAATATAAACTAAGAGATGCTGCACAAATTAATGGTAGGGTAAAACGCTGTGTCAATGGAGCTTTCATTTTGTTCAGTTCGTTGCAGTTTTGCTCTATTATGCAAACTTTTGGCGAAGATATATCACGAATCGTTAACATTTCACTCTACTGAAGTGTGCCGCTAATTTTTTAATAAGCTGTTATTTGATTCAACAGCGGTATTTTATCTTCATCGATATGTTGGGAGTGATGCAGTAATAATTGTTCCAATTTAGGACTGATATAAGCTTGGCAAAAAGGTTTGTCGGGGCGTTTGTAAAAGTAGTTTTGGTAAGACTCATTCGGTTGTGGCTTGAACTGCACCAAGTCAAGTGTCTGAGTGATGACTGGGTTACTTAAGTGTTCGTTTAAATGGCTAATTAAACTGCTAACGCTTAATTGCAGTGCAGGGTCTTTGGCGTAAACTGCGCTTCGGTATTTGCCGCGCATCGAGTGCTGTGCGGATGCGCTATGGGTTTCTATATGAATGGTGATGAGGTCTTGTAGGCTGATTAAGTCTTGATCAAATTCTAGCAATACACCCTCAGATAAAGTGTCATTCGGCGCGCTAGCAGCTAACCAGCCCTGTTCAACTTTATTCATGCCTTTTAAAGAACTAAATATCGCCTCGGTACACCAGTGGCATCCGCCGCCTAACCCAAGTTGCGTTAACGACATGATTTCGTGCTTGTCATGATAACTTGCTTGTATAATGGTCGCATATTAATCAGCTAAATGTCCCTTCGTAATGAGCGCGCTAACTTTAGTCATAGGCAATAAAAATTACTCTAGCTGGTCTTTGCGGCCTTGGTTATTTATGCGCAAAAACAAGCTCGATTTTAAAGAACAGATCGTATGGCTTGATTCACCTACATTTAAGACCGAAGTCGCTCCGTTTGGTTCGAATGGGACTGTCCCTGCGCTCTTAGATGGCGATCTGCAAATATGGGATTCTCTGGCGATCATTGATTATTTAATTAGTACTCAATCTTTAAGTTTCAACTGGCCTCAACACAAAGCTTGTTACGCGTTGGCGCGCTCGATGTCCGCTGAAATGCATTCTGGTTATGCTGCGCTGCGAGCCCATTTATCAATGGATACGCGATTAAAGACGCCTTATCAGGTGCAAGACGTGGCCTTACAAAACGATATCGATCGAATTAGCTACTTGTGGAGTAAAGCACTAGGGTCACATAACAAGAAGGGCAATTGGTTATTTGGTGAATTTAGTGCAGTAGATGCGATGTTTGCTCCTGTGGTATTTCGCTTCGATTCTTATTCGATTAAGGTATCCAAGTCGATTCAAACTTATATGGACACCGTGCTAAGCGACGAAAATGTTATGGCTTGGGTTGAGGCCGCACGCGATGAAGTGGTGCTAGAAAACCATTGAGCATCTAGAAGCCTTAATTAGTTACTTGATATATATTGTGAGGCACTAAGTCGTGCTAAGTCGCCTTACTAACTACTTTGCTCTTTTAGCTTCGCTTTGTATCCCGCTTAGTTTGCTCGCGTTCTACTCGGGCTTACTGTTTCCATTTGTGACTTCAAAAGCTTGGGCCTTGCGCTTATTAGTTGTCGCTGGGCTATTAGGCTTGTTATGTTCCCCTCAGTTTTTAAAGCAAGTAAAGCAGTGTCTGCGTAGTCCTGTATTTCTGGCGCTTATCGCGTATGGTGTCTGGGCGTTATTTAGCAATCAGTTATCAAATGATCCTTCACGAGCATTTTGGTCAAGCTATGAACGTTTAGAAGGTGGGTTAGGTCTATCGTTTACCATGATGTTGGTGCTGTTGTTAGGGTGTACGTTACACAGCGATTGGCGTAAATATAGTTATCTTTTGATACTGCTAGCGGTGTTAATGGTGCTTTGCAGCATTGGCTTGATGGAAGAGGGTAACCGTGTATCGTCAAGGCTTGGGAACCCCATCTACTTTGGCACTGCAATGGCGCTTGGCTTATTTTTATTAGGCTATTTCGGGGTGGGCGTTGCTGCGCGTTTCAACTCAGTGATACTAAAAAGTGTGGTCGCGGTAGTGATTTGCTGCGCCAGCGCATTGATGTTGATTGCTTTGTATCGTAGCGGCTCTCGCGGGCCTGCTTTTGGCCTAGTTTGCGGCTTAATCACATTTGTGTTCTCGTGGTGGTGTTTGGCGCGCAAACCTAGCTTGTCGAAAAGTCTTGTAGTTGGCGCTATGGTCTTAGTGTCGAGTGCGCTTGTAATTTGGAGCGCGCCGAATTGGCTGTCTATCAGTGACACCGACACAGGTAGTTTATTGTCTCGATTGCTAGCGATCCCTGCAGGAAACCAAACCACGTTAGATCGTTTCGACAATTGGTCAGTCGCGCTTGAGGTTCTTAAGCAGCGGCCAATCATAGGGCAGGGTCAAGAAGCTTATGTCAGATTATTTAGTGAGCACTATCATCCGGGTGTTTTAGACAACGCTGATCTGTGGTTTGATCGAGCGCACAATGTCTTTTTAGATGTGCTAGTGGCGCATGGAGTCGTCGGCTTTATACTATTCCTGCTTGTTTTCGTCGCTGCGGTTTATGTTATTTTGAAACAGCATAATATAAGTGCTTGCCAACAGGCGCTGCTTATAGGTTTGATAAGTTGTTATCTGGTGAAAAATTTGGTGGGGTTTGATGACCCTAGCGCTTCATTAATTTTACTGTCTGTCTTGGGCTTATTGTGCGCAAATCAGCCTGAAGACAATAAACGCAAAACCTTTAATTTTTTACCGCTAGCACAGGCTGGGGTGCAAGTAAGTTTGATAGGGCTGATAGTGTTTTTCGCCTATCAAACGCTATGGATACCGCTACGCGCTAATGCCACCATGATGAATATATCGCTGGCGATACATCGATCAACGAATTTTAGTGGCCCTATTGAGCAAGCGAGGCTAAAGAATATGAAGCAGGCATTGGCGCAGATAAATGCAACGTATCCAGCAGGTAAACCGGAGTACTTACAAGCCTTGTACGCAGGGTTGGTTGTGAAAGACCGGCTAAGTATTGACGTGGTAAACTGGTTTTATCAGCAATCACGCGCTTTAGTGAGGGAACAACCGAATAACCACCGAATCCAATACAATGCGGCCGTTTTGTTAGGTAAGTTTGGTCAAGTGAAGACGGCTATTCAAATGTTTGAACACTTAGTACAGCAAACCCCTAAGCGGACTGTGTTTTGGCGCCGTTTAGTCGAACTGTATCAAGCGGATGGACAGGCTACAGAGGCAGCGAGAGTGAGGCAGATAATAGCAGAACTAAATCCGCGATATTCTGCGAAACTATTCGATAAAGGTTGAGCAACGACCGTCAAACTTTTGCGTTTGTTGCTTGTCATATAAATCGACGTCCTTACATTAAGGTCGTTGCATTCCCACTCTACGAGGATTTAAATGATGTTTGCCAATAAAAGTACAATGCCGAATACGGAAAATACCCTACCTGGCCGCGTGGCCGAAATGCCAGTGACAAACCAACATGCAGTATTAGGTAACCCAATTAAGCCGCCTTTGCCAGAGGGTGTTAAGCAAGCACAGTTTGGTATGGGATGTTTTTGGGGGGCGGAAAAATTATTTTGGCAACTGCCTGGTGTTTGGAGCACAGCGGTGGGGTATGCAGGTGGATTCACGCCAAATGCTAGCTATCGTGAAGTATGCACCGGACAAACAGGTCACAATGAAGTGGTTTGGGTGGCCTACGATACAGCAGTCACTTCTTATGAAACCATGCTTAAAGCATTTTGGGAAGGGCACAACCCTACTCAACTGAATCGTCAAGGTAATGATGTAGGAACTCAATATAGATCAGGAATCTATACTTATTCTGACGAACAAGCCGCACTGGCTAAAGCGAGTCTGCACACTTACCAAGCGGCTTTAGTAAGCAGCGGAATGGAGCAAATCCAAACTGAAGTATTACCTGCAAGCGAATTTTATTATGCGGAAGACCCACATCAACAATATCTGCATAAGAACCCCGCTGGATATTGCGGCTTAGGTGGCACGGGTGTTACCTGTAGTTTATAGAGCTAGCGAGTGAAGTTAGCAATACAGCGCCAGAGATTTTTATTACTTGGTGCGGCGCTGGGCTTTTTAGCAGTGTTGTTTGGGGCTTTTGGCGCGCACGCGCTAAAAGGGAATTTATCGGCTGCGGCAATGAGTCAGTATCAAACGGCGGTGCAATATCACTTTTACCATGTAGGCGCGATTTTCTTCGCGGCTTTGTCGGGTGAACATGCTGCGCGGCCACAGTGGCTTACCCGAGCATTGCTTGGGTTTGTTATTGGGGTTGTACTGTTTAGTGGTAGCCTATATTTGCTAGCGCTAAGCGGTAGTACAGCATTTGCTTTGGTCACGCCGATGGGTGGTTTGGTTTTATTATTCTCTTGGGCTAGCCTTGCGCTGGCATTTTTACGTAAAGATTGAGCTGATGAACGAGCAATCTATCATTCAGTTTTGGTTCGAAGGGTTAAGTGTTAAGGATTGGTGGTCAAAAAATGCCGCGGTTGATGCAGAAATCACTCGCAGGTTTCAGGCTATACACACTAAGGCTCACCAAAATGAACTGGCACATTGGCGAAAAACTGACCTTGGACGTTTGGCAGAAATAATTGTGCTAGATCAGTTTTCGCGAAATATGTATCGGGACTCTGCGCGAGCGTTTGCTAGCGATGAGCTAGCGATCAAACTGGCGCAAGAAGCCGTGGAAGCAGGGGCTTTTCAGCGTCTAAACCAACCTCATTCGCCGTTTCTAATAATGCCTTATATGCACAGCGAATCAGCTCAGGTACATGAAAAGGCGGTGCCGCTGTTTGCAACCTTGGTTAACAGTAACCAGCTCGATTTTGAAATGCGACACAAGGCCATTATTGATCGCTTTGGTCGATACCCGCACCGTAACGAAATTCTTGGTCGCACCTCAACGGATGAAGAGTTGGCGTTTTTGCAACAGCCAGATTCCAGTTTTTAAATAGAACGCTTGCCTTTCTACACTTAGCTAGTTAAGCGTCTCAGCTGGGCATCGATGATATCGGCATACAAACTTTTGTCATCGCCTGCATAGACTAAGCCAGAAGCCAATTTGCTCGCCAAAATAGCATATTTTACCTTTTCGGGGAGTTGCTGGATTCGCTGACTAAACTCATCTGAATTTTGAATAATGGCTGGCATATGTTGCAACATGGCTTGTTGCTGCGAAGCTTGGGCAATTTGTTTTGGGTTGTCTTGAAAGTAGTCAAACATTCTGGCGTAGTGGCTGTTAATTTCTTGGCTTAACTGGCTTGAAATTTCAGTGTAGGTTTCAGCACCGCCTAATTCTCGGTACTTACGGATCACTGAGCGCGCTTCGACTTCTGCCATTTGGTTTAAGATGTTGATAACATCACTGACGTATTCGTCTTTATTCGCTAAAAATTCTTCGTCTGAGAACAATAGATTGGCAATGATTTCATAAGAAGATGAAATAACCCCGCACTTATTAGCGGAAGCATCTCGCATGATTACTACGCCTCTTTGTTGTAGCTCTTGACGCGCCGCGGGTGTGATAAATGAATTTGCGCCTTCCACAATAACTTTTGAGCTAGGCTCGCCTTCTTCATTAAAGTAGCGGCCTACATTGGTTTCATCAATCGTTTCTGGTCGTCCGCCTGCGGGAATGAACAAATCAGTTTCTACCGTGAACACAAGGCTGTTAAAGGTCTTGTAAAATTTGTCGGTTGATATCCATTCTTCTTCTAAACCGGTTGAGGTCATGGTGAGTTTTTTGTACAACTCACTGATACCTTCTTTACGGGTTTTCATCCGATATAAAATAAAGCCTCCATTATGCAATGCTTCTGGATCATAACCTTCTATATCGTCTTGTAACACAATTTTATTTAGCGCATTTTTATCTAAGCCATCTGGATCAAACAAGGCGCCTGTGCCGTCTACAATGAGTTTTATATTTACTTCTGGGCACCGTTCTAACAATAATCGCATGCCGTTACCGGCTACGTCACCGTTGGGACCACCAGTGAACTTCACGCTAAATGGGCTGTTATGCATATCGATCCCCATTTCTTGCATAGTTACTTCGGCAAAGCGAATCACACCGATAGAAGTGACACCATATTCTTTATGATTGATGCCGATTTCCTTGCTAGACATAATACCTTTGCCAAGCAAATAGCCACGTCGCTCAGCCAGTTTTGCCATGCGCTCTATCATGACGTTATGCATGTTTTCGTCTGGGCCTAGTTCAATCGGTTCTTCCTGCCCGTAATAGTCAACCACGCGCTTATCTTTTGCATGACCATTTTCGTCAGTAACGAATAAGTCTAAAAAGGCATTGGCAAAGGCATGCTGCATTTTGTATAGATATTGATCACGCTGCTCATTGGTCGTTCTAGAGTCGATATTTAAGATGGCGACCATCTTTGAGCCACCTTCGTAAATGTCTTTATTTTTTAGATGTTGAGTATGTGCCAGAACGTAGTTTTCCTTAAATAAAGTGCTGGCGTTGTTAGCGTAATCGTCGCTACTTTGCGTAATGACCGTTCGCCAGCCGCCACGCGCAATATCAGAAAACCCGATATGAAATCCATTGCCTCTGCGTCCGGAGAAAAATGTAATTCTAAATGGGCGTTGTGCAGGTAAGTCATCTGTTGCTTCAGGGCCTAGATCTTCAAGATATTGAGGGTCTAAGCGAAACGCAAGCGCATGCTTTTCGATAACGAAAAAATTTGTTTTTAAGCAATGCTTGATGAATGAAAGTGCGCAACGAAAAACGACTCTTCTAAAGTTATCTAGAATGCGCCTACCCGAGTTAAAGTTTTCAACTAACTCTGTAACGCTCGCTAATTTAGCCTCGTAGGTGCTTTCTCGATTATCAATGGAAGGGTCAAAACGTGCATAAAATAAAGCGATGAGTTCAGTGCTCATGCTCGCGTTGTGGTGAAACGCGCGAGTGATGTTCTCTCGTTCGTATATTTCCGGTGCGTTATGTGCCAAGTTTGCGTGGCAAAACCCAATAAGCGCTGACACCAGCGTAGAGTCAGGGCCACTCATAATGCCACTTTTAATTAGATTGGCATAACTTGGTGCTGTCGTAGAGGTGATTTGCGTGCTGTATAACTCAAGCCTAAGGTTCTCGTACAATGGGTTAACTTCAGTAAGCTCAGATTTATCACGTGGCTTAACATAAAAAGTAGCTAAGAAATAGGGTGTCAAACCAGTGGTAACGCTCAAGTGATAAGCCCGCCTTACCCCAATTTCTAGGCGTTGAAATACCTCTAAGACTTGAGTTAAAAAACCGGCATGAGGTGGATTGGTGACCCCAAACGATACCCTGTATTCCTTATATTCAGTCGGTTCTACTTTTAGCGAAATACCGCCGTTTTGTTGCGTAGCCAAAAATATTTCCATTACGCGTGCCACACGTTCAGGTGGAGAGGTCAACACATATTCCTGATTGCTGGTATTGAAGCAATTTAACAAGCCTTCAAACCGGCTCTGGTCAAAATCTGGCAAACTCGCTATGAGATGGCTCTTAATCTCTTCACGTAATGCGTCAGAAACAGGTGTGACACTGTCTGGCGAAACTGTTTCTGCTAAATCTTTAAAGTCACAGCGAATAACCTCAAGTGCGTGTTCGCTATTGGGGAGAGGATTAAACGAAGTCGTTATCTCTGCGTAGCTTAAAGGCTTGTCTGATAACTCTTGTATCGTATGGTAAATCGAGCCGGTCTCAGATATCTGAGCGATCATCAAACGCTCTTCCCGGTTAACTAAGGTCAGCTTTTGAAAAGTAGCGAGTTTATCTAAAGAAACTGTGAGTAAGGCCAGCGCATCGGTTTCTCCTTTATTAAGATTGAGGAAATAAGGGCTCATTTCCTTTTGAATCCATTCTAGGTTGCTTTCAGATGTTGCGCTGTAGTTAGTTAGGGTAGATGAAATTGCTTGGGCGACAGTTGGCTGGTTGTCTTGTGGCATAGTGGTTGTTCCTCACGGTTAAGCACACAAAGTATAAGTATTTCTGATGGTCTTGTGGAGAAATTAGACCAATTAATTACCGACTAAATTTAATATAGACTCAATTTTTCTGAAGTAGCGACGTTGTCCAGCCTTTAATTTCGGGCGACAGCGATAGCAGCAAGGATGATTCCACCGCCTAAAACTTTAGAGAGTAGATTGCCCAGCTTTGAAGTGTTTAAATACTTAAATATCTGTTTACCCGCAAAAGCATAGCTTCCCATCACTGAGACTAAACAAAGCATTTTAAGAGTACCAAAATACATCATATCTTGGATAAAGAATTCAGGTCGAGCAAAATTTGGAAATAGTGCAAGGAAAAAGATGAGCGCTTTAGGGTTTGATAGCGATACTAAGATGCCTTTAACGTAGCTGCTTGAATATCCTGTCTTAGATTCTCCTGCGGTAAGTGTTGGTTTACCTAAACCCTTGCTCATTATTTTCACCCCCAGATAAGCCAAGTAAAGTGCGCCGCACCAACGCATTACATTAAAGGCTAAGGGGGAGTTAGCGATTACTAAACCTAGGCCAGTCGCGACTAAAGTTAGCCATATTAAATTCGCGGTGAGCAATCCGGCAATGCCTGCGAGCGCATTTTTAACCCCAAAAGACGATTGATAGACAACGAATAACACACCGGGGCCAGGAGTCACTTCTAAGAATAAAGTAATCAATAAAAATTGAATAGTCGCTTCAAACATGATGCTTAATGCGTTTGCCGTTGTCGAATAAGCATTAAGCCTCCTAATACAATGACTGCTATGCCCGCCCATGTGCGAGCAGTCGGGATGTCGGAGAAAATTAAGTATCCTAAAGCCGTTGCCGCCGCGATCTCCACATACACGAGAGGAGCTAGTAATGTTGCTGGAGCGTACTTATGTGCGAAAATAGTTAGCATATTAGCGCTGGCAGAGCCTAAGCCAATAATGGCAAAAATCCATAAATGATTAGGGTTGACGTCAAGTAGCAGTCGCCAAGCAAACGGTGCCAGCACGATGCTGCCGAATACTGTTTGAAATGCGACTGCCAGCAGGGGAGAAATGGATGATGCCGCCCAGCGGGTTGCCACTAAATAGGCCCCAAAACTAAAGCCAGCGCCTAGGGCAAATAGATAACCAATGTCCATGTTAACTCGTGGGTTAACAACGATCACGGCTCCAGCAAATCCGAACACCGCCGCGATGACTTTGCGAGAGGTGAGCTGCTCCTTTAATATTAAAACTGCCAATACCATCGCGACGATTGGACCGATCATATATGCGCCGAATGCATCTGCTAAGGGGATTCGAGAAATAGAAAATACAAAGCATAAGGTGGCCGCTAAGATGCACAAAGCTCTTATTGATTGCTCCTTAAACACGGTTTTGGTGAATACTTGTTTGTCCTGTGAGCCGGTAAGTAATACGAGTGCGCAGAGTACTACTGCACCAACAACAAAGCGAGACCAAGCTAGCTCAATTGCACTATAACTATCGCCGAGGTATTTGGTCGCGGCGTCACCAACGGGGAATATACACATGCTGGCGATCATGAGGCCAGCGCCTAGCGCGGGACGATGGATAGACATAAGGCTATAGTAAGATTAGCTTAGGCGGGAATGAATTTGTTGTCTTAAATCTAGGTTGCGTGGCATCCCGACTTTTATTGCCTTACTTTAAGTTATTTATCGTTCGGTAGCAGTACTGGTCGGCTCACTGGCGCCTTCAATATCTGGGCCATAATCATTTTGTTGGCAACGAAGTTTATAGCAGGCAAATCTTTGGTTTCCTGTTTGTAAATGGTGGCGCTATACCAAGAGTTGAATGCAATTAGGTTGCGCAGAAATGATGCCGTATTGAATCGTGTAGAAATAAAAAAAGCAAGGCTAGGCCTTGCTTTAGTTCGCCACTTACGGGCTACATCATGGCGCTTATAAGCGATGCTTACAGCGCCATATTATTATCTAGTTAGACAACAGTGATGTTCTCAGCCTGTGGGCCTTTTTGACCTTGGGTGATTTCAAACTCAACCTTTTGGCCTTCAACTAAGGTTTTGAAGCCTGAGCCGTTGATTGCCTTAAAGTGTGCGAAAACATCTGGGCCTGATTCTTGCTCGATAAAGCCAAAGCCTTTTGCTTCGTTGAACCATTTAACGGTGCCGGTAGTAGTAGACATATTTAAATCCTATTTTTCTAAAGTAATGGTGCCTTAATGATTAAGGCGGTAAAGCTGGAAGTTGTGCATTTAACTTATGAAGAACGGAAAGAGGTACTACTGGAGCATTCGAAGCGGTATTGCATAAATAAAAAACTTACTTTCAAGCATCGCCGATTATATCCATAGAGATTTAATAGTCAATCAATAAAACGTGTTTTTTCAGACAGATAGTTGCGATAGTTATAAGAAATAATGAAGCTATTCTGGGTTAAGTAGAATTATCAGTGAATTGCCCCCGCTCATCAGAGACATTAATATCTGAGTCACGCAGTTTCGCTTGACTCGGTTTGTTGATGATACATCAATTCATGTTCAGGAGGTGACACATCACGATCAGCTCGAATATTCTTCGGTTATTGAATCAATCTACCCAGTTCAATGTAGCATGCTCTACTATTCTCAATAGGTCGCCAAGGTCGATCCATATAAATTACTTCCGCTTTGTATAACGCATTTATGCTTTCAGCTATCGAGTTGTCATATGAACTTCCAACACTGCTAACTGAAGCGTTGAACCCTGCTTCAGTTAATTGATCAGAGTGACGAATGGATAGATACTGACTACCACGATCATTATGTGATCTGCCATTAGTAAAACGTACAGGGTTTGCCTTTATTTCAATAAATTATAATGAATCGTCAACAAGAGCCTTAAAATAATACTAAGGTTATTTAGACACTCTCCATAATCATCGCAAAACCCATTCCCGTGCCAATGCACATGGTCACCATGCCATATTTGCCACCCGTTCGTTTTAAGCCATGCATAATGGTGGCGGTGCGAATTGCACCTGTTGCACCGAGTGGATGGCCTAAGGCGATAGCTCCGCCATTAGGGTTGACCTTAGACTGATCTAAATCTAACTCGTTGATCACAGCTAAAGATTGGGCTGCAAATGCCTCGTTCAATTCTATCCAGTCTAGCTCATCAAGGCGGAGACCTGCGCGTTTTAAACAAAGTGGAATGGCTTCCTTTGGGCCAATTCCCATCACTTCGGCTGGGACACCAATCACGGCAGAGGTTACAAATTTCCCGATTGGGGTTAAGTTATATTTCTTGAGTGCAGCTTCGCTAGCGAGGAGCACTGCACCAGCACCATCAGACATTTGTGAGCTATTGCCCGCGGTTACCGATCCATCTGCTTGAAAAACAGTACGTAGCCCATTTAATACTTCTGGTGCTGATCCCGGTCTAGGGCCTTCGTCTTGGTTGACAGTTGTTCGATGCGTTTCCACATCCATGCCGTCTTTAGTTGGCAGAGATAGTTCAATTTCGTAAGGGCGTATCTCACTATCGAAGTGGCCTTTTTCGATCGCATTTAAAGCACGTGTATGTGACTCAGCGGCAAAATTATCTTGTGCTTCACGCGTTACCTTCCAGCGCTCGGCGACTTTTTCACCGGTTAAGCCCATGCCGTATGCGATTGCCATATTGTCACCTTGAAATACTTTTTCATTCATTGCGACTTTGTTGCCCATCATGGGAACCATGCTCATTGATTCGGTACCTGCACCGATCATTAAATCGGCTTCGCCTAAACGAATTTTATCCGCAGCCATGGCTACGGCTTGCGAGCCAGATGAGCAAAATCGATTGATTGTCAGTGCGGGTACGTTATCCGGAAAGCCGGCTAGTAATGTTGCGATACGCGCTACATTCATACCTTGTTCCCCTTCAGGCATTGCGCAACCTACGATGATGTCCTCGACCGCGCTTTGCACATCTGTATTGTGCTCGGTGACTTCTTTTAGCACATGGGCTAATAAATCATCGGGTCGGGTGTGCTTAAATACGCCATTGCGTTTTCCAACTGGGGTGCGAATGGCTTGGACGATGTAAGCTTCTTGGATAGTGGTATCTTTCATGTTGATTCTCAGTGTATACGCCTGATTAATTACGCAGGGGCTTGCCAGTTTTTAGGGTGTGTGCGATGCGCTCTTGCGTTTTTTCTTGCTGCAATAACTCGATAAAGTTTTCTCGTTCGAGTTTTAATAACCAGTCTTGGCTGACCAAGGTGCCAGTTTCTACTTCACCACCGGTCAGGGTGGTCGCGATGCGCTCGGCAATTTCATAGTCATACTCAGAAATGAAATGGCCTTCGAGCATATTGATTGCCATCATCATTAAATTGGCTTTGCCGGTTTTGCCCATTACTGGCACAAGCTCATCTCGCGAAGGGGGGCGAAACCCCGCTTCGCTTAAGGCTTTTGCTTGCGATAGTGCGACATGAAGAATTTCGTGCGAATTGGCGATAACAATATCTTGCTGCGCTAATAAGCCTAAGGCTTTGCCATCTAATGCACTAGCCGATACTTTGGCCATGGCGGTGGCTTCAAACGCAGATTGAATATGCGGCATCAGGTCGTCATTTTTAGCGTTGTGTGCGCTGCGTAATGCTAGTTCTTTCAATCCGCCACCTGCTGGAATTAAACCCACACCCGCTTCGACCAAACCCACATAAGATTCTTGTGCAGCGACGGTAACGTGGCTGTGCATTTGGAATTCGCAAGCGCCGCCTAAAGCCATGCCTTGCACCGCAGCAACAGTTGGCACATGACAATGCCTTAACGCCATAGCGGCCGCTTGAAAGCCTTCTACCATGGCAACAATCATGTTGAAGTGACCTTGCGCATGATAAAGCGAGGCCTCTTTTAAATCTGCGCCCACGCCAAATGGCCCGGCTGGATGCCAAACCACCAGACCAGCATGGTTTCTCTCAGCTTCTTCACAGGCTTTTGGAATACTCTGCAACACCTCTGAGTTGATGGTGTTCATTTTGGTTTTGTAACTCAAAACCGCAATGTCATCATCTGCCCCCCAAAGGCGAACCGAATCATTTTCAAATATGGTTTTACCTAAAGCGGCCGACTTACTGGCACCGACTACGTTTTCACGCTGCACCTGACGGACATATACGTTATGGTCACGTAATGGCACGTAGCGTTGTTCATTCGCTGAGTAGGAACCCGCTTCGGTATGAATGTCACTGGTTTCACTGGTCCATGCTGGTAGTGTGACATCAGCTAATAATTTATCATCTGCTAGTTCTTGGTTCAGAATAGTAACGATCTTGCCAAAGCCAATTTGCTGCATGATTTCAAACGGCCCAATGTCCCAACCAAAGCCCCAACGCATTGCGAAATCGACATCGCGAGCGCATAGCGCTATATCTTCTAGGGTGACGAGACAATAATGAAATAGGTCACTCAAGCAAGACCAAATGAATTGCGCTTGCGGGTGCGAGTTAGCACGCAAGGCATCGATTGTTGCAGACCAGTCTTTGCGATTTAATAGCTTGGCAATGTCGGCATCAAATTGTTCGGTTGCATTAACGTAATCGCCTTCGCTAAGGCTATACACTTGTTTGCCTTTATTGATGTAAATGCCTTTACGGGTTTTTTGGCCCAAGGCGCCTTCTTCAACCATCTTGTTCAAAAAATCAGGGGATTGATAACAATCAACCCAAGGGTCGTCTGGCAACTGGCCCTGCATGGTGTTGATGACATGCGCCATGGTATCCAAGCCCACCACATCAGCCGTACGAAACGTACCAGACTTAGGCCGACCCATTGGTTTGCCGGTGATTTGGTCAACCACTTCAAAGGGAATATTCAAGCGGATTGCATGTTGCATGGTCGCCAGCATGTTAAACACGCCAATACGATTGCCAATAAAATTGGGTGTGTCTTTAGCCACCACAACGCCTTTACCTAGCGTACTGACAAAAAATTGTTCTAAAAGAGCAATAGCGGCTTCGTCGGTATCATCACAAGGGATCATCTCCAGCAAGTGCATATAGCGCGGTGGGTTGAAAAAATGTACCCCCAAGAAGTGTTTACGCAGCGGTTTGGCTAGTTGCATTGATAACTCGTTAATACTCAAGCCTGAGGTATTAGAGGCTAGAAGGGTGTCGTCACCTAAATAAGGTTCGATCTGGTCGTATAAGCTCTTCTTCCATTCCATCTTCTCGGCGATGGCTTCAATGATTAAATCGCAGTCTTGCAGTGCTTCTAGGTCGTCGTCGTAGTTAGCTGCTTGAATGTGTTGCTCAATGCCTTTGGTCGCTAATGGCGTGGGTTTAAGTTTGGCCAAGCCTTTTATTGCTGCGCGTACCGTTGAAGATTTATCTCCTTCCTTGGCAGGAAGGTCAAACAAAATGACTTCAACTTTAGAATTGGCTAGATGGGCGGCGACCTGTGCGCCCATGACTCCAGCACCCAAAACGGCGACTTTTTTAATGATTTTTTTCATTAGGTTTCTTGAAATTATTTATATAGTTTGCGATCTCAGCATAATGTAGCAAACGATGAAAAGACTAGGTGAAAGCGAGCGAAAAGTGCAGTGTACATTATACATGAGCATGATCAGCGAATTTTAAACGACGTGTTTTATCGCGCAGTATGGTGGTGAAGAGTTGATTTAGTTTGACAACTTATGTGCGAGTCTTACGCCATCATCGATAGCACGTTTTGCATCTATTTCTTGGGCGAGCAGAGCGCCGCCAATTAAATGAGCGCTTACACCGGCATCTAGACAGGTTTGGTATAGTGCATTTTCTGACTCTTGTCCTGCACAGATAACGATATGATCAACCGTAATAGTCTGAACTTCATCATCGATGCTAATGTGTAGGCCATCATCATCTATTTTCAAATATGTTACGCCGCTTAGGGTTTGTACACCTTGGTCTTTGAGGTTCTGTCTG
This sequence comes from Candidatus Poriferihabitaceae bacterium, assembly GCA_965237995.1. Lineage (GTDB taxonomy): Bacteria > Pseudomonadota > Gammaproteobacteria > Arenicellales > Poriferihabitantaceae > JAAELZ01. The sequence continues at coordinate 484,384 of CBDEGO010000003.1, read as the reverse complement.
TGAATCCACCCTGTTGTTTTACCTAAGGTCTTGCCTGGCTTGGTTGTCTTGCGTTGCAATAAAGTAATGTGTCTGCGTGACTTTTTAGGTCGCTTGTTGGTAATCGCGCCGCGACCAGCGTAGTCGGTGTCTATGCCCCAATCTTCGTAGTAAGCCTGTTTGCCGCTTCGCTGGGTGTTTTTATCATGGGCTAGAAATTCAGCGGTATCAAAACCTATTCCGCCTGCACCAATAATAGCAACTGTATTTCCAACTGGTTTTTTGCGTAGCAAAACATCGGGGTAGGAAAGTACTTTTGGATGATCAATGCCTGGAATAGCGAGGTGACGCGGCTTTACCCCGGTGGCAATGATAACCTCGTCAAAGTTTGTCGCCAAGTGTTCGACTGCAACTAAGGTATTAAACTGTACGTCGACTTCGAGGGCTTTGAGTTGCTCTTGGTAGTAACGCAGTGTTTCCCTGAACTCTTCTTTTCCAGGGATTTCCTTGGCGATATTAAATTGCCCACCAATTTGGTCACTCATTTCAAATAGGGTCACTTGATGACCAAGTTGTGCAGCCTCTATCGCACAAGACAAACCTGCTGGCCCCGCGCCAACTACGGCTAGCCTTATCGAGCGTACGGTTTTTGTCGAGTTAAATTCAGTTTCATGGCAGGCTTTGGGGTTAACCAAGCAACTGCTGAGCTTGCCATTGAAAATATGATCTAGACAAGCTTGGTTACAAGCAATGCAGGTGTTTATTTGACTTGCTTCACCGCGACGAGCTTTACTGGCAAGGTGTGGGTCGGCTAAAAACGGCCGCGCCATCGAGACCATGTCCGCTTCACCATCTGCGATTACTTGATTCGCTACTTCAGGTGTGTTGATCCGATTAGTCGTAATGATCGGGATGTTGACGTGTGGTCGTAACTTAGCTGACACCCAACTAAAAGCAGCACGCGGCACCATGGTGGCAATGGTTGGAATGCGGGCTTCATGCCAACCGATGCCGGTGTTGATCAATGTGGCTCCAGCCTGTTCAATTTTTTTCGCAAGCATGACCACTTCTTCCCACGTTGAGCCGTTATCAACGAGGTCGATCATTGAAAGGCGGAAAATGATAATGAAATTTGGGCCTACCTTTTCACGGATCGCGTCAACTATCTCAATTGCAATTCGACAGCGGTTTTCAAATGCGCCGCCGTATTCGTCAGATCGAAAGTTAGTTCTCGGCACGATAAATTGGTTAATCAAATAGCCTTCAGACGCCATGACTTCAACTCCATCATAATTAGCTTGTTGGGCAAGTTCTGCACAGCGGGCGAAGTCACGCACTGTTTTATGAATGCCAGAGCGGCTTAAAGCGCGTGGAGTAAACGGAGAAATAGGTGATTTAATTTTCGATGCGCAAACACAAAGGGGATGATACGCGTAACGGCCCGTATGTAGAATTTGTAAGCATATCTTGGTATCGCTTACTGCGTGTACAGTCTGCGTTACTAGCTTGTGCTTGTTAAGCTGTCGAGTTGAACTTAGCTGTGCGGCCTGAAGGCTGGCGCGCCCGGCCAAGTTAGGTGCAATGCCGCCAGTCACAATCAAGCCTACACCGCCTTCAGCGCGTTCTTTATAAAATGAGGCTAGTTTTTTATATCCATCTTTACTTTCTTCCAACCCCGTGTGCATCGACCCCATCATGATTCGATTGCTCAGTTCAGTGAAGCCTAGATCTAGTGGCTTGAATAGGGCGGGGTAGTGCATCATTTTCTTCTGAGCGTTTGTTAACTATTTTTGGATGAGATCATTACATTTTATGCTGCTTTTCTTGTGAAGGCTTCATATATTTCAATGAGCTGTAATCTCTAGCTATTGTGTGGTGATGACGTTAATTTATCTTCAAAATTGCTTCGATGATTAAACTGGCCTTAGAGAAGTGGATCTCTGCTTTTAGGGTAGATGACTTAGGCGTTATCTTCACCCAATTAAGCGAAATACGAATAATCGGTGAGTGCACTTGAGTTCAATACTAAACTCAATGGCAGTCTAGTTTGAACCTTTAAGGCGTGTTCGAGTTGCTTATGAACAGGAGAAGGGCTTAGCTGTTTTACCCTTGGGTTAGGCCCACGGCCACAAATAAAAGCATACTGGCGCCCATAAAACCGTAGGATGCCTTGGTCAACAATTTCAATGTGGGTTGTGAAAGTGCTTCTTTGGTGGTTAGCCAAGATACTAGTAGCGATAAAACACCACCAATGACGGCAAGAGTGATAACGGTAGATCGCTGAAGTAATAACTCAACCATTAAATGAAGGAAATTTAGCTACTATATAAGTGAACTATCCTGCTCGCTTAGAGTAGGCTTCAAGAAAGTCTGCGGCTGCTTTACTGCCGCCTGAGAATGACTTCATTGCTTCTTCATGCAATAAGGTCATTACTTGTGTTTTGATCTCATTTGCGCGCTCGTTATCAGCTATGTCATCAATGTTTCTAGGTCTAGGAATATCAATTTCAATGACAGACCGGGTTGAAGTAGGTAAGTTAGTCATAATTAACAATCTGTCTGCGAGAAAAATAGCTTCGTCGATATCAGTGGTCACAAAGAAATTGGTGTTTCGTTCCTCTTCGTACAACCCTGCATAATATTCCCACATCAACTCTTTCGACATATGGTCGAGGCCGCGAAACGGCTCGTCTAATATCATCACTTCGGGCTTATTAATCATCGCGCGAGCAAGTTCTGCTCGTCGTTGCATGCCGCCGGATAATTGGGCTGGAAATTTATCTCGAAATGCCTCCAACCCGACTTTTCGAAGTAGAAACTCAGCTTGCTCTGAAGATTCTTTGTCGTTTTCACCTCGCGCCCTAGGTCCGTACATCACGTTGTCCCACGTGGTCATCCACGGAAACAAAGCGGACTCTTGGAACAACACCAGTCGGTCTTTACCGGGACTGTCTATCGTTTTTCCGCCGATGGTGATTTGGCCAGAGGTGGGTTGTTCGAAACCTGCGATAAGTTGAATCAGCGAGCTTTTGCCACAGCCCGAAGGGCCAATCATTACGGTTAACTTGCCACTTTCAATAGTGAATGAGCAGTCCTTAATCACTTCCTTAGCAAAAGGCCCCGCGCCAAACGTCTTATTAACGTTGGTTGCGACAATTTCATTACTTTTATTTGTTGTTGAGTTATCAGTCGACATGGATAATTCGAAATATTATGTTTTTTAGAAGATTTATTGAAGAGCGTAAACTTATCTTACTCATGTTCCAATTAGCGAGTTTTCAACCAAGGGGTGAGATAACCACCAAGTTGTCGTAATAATTCACTACTAATATAACCTGCGATGCCAATGCTGATCATGCCAACAATTATTTGTTCGTAGGAGCCGCCGACATAGGAACTCCAGATAAAAAAGCCGAGGCCGCCGCCGGCGCCGCCGCCATCGCTACCACCACCAGAAATCATTTCAGCTGCTACAACGACTTCCCAAGTGATACCCATTCCTACGGCAGAACCTACCACAATGGACGGCAAGGTCGCCGGTAACACAATACGGCGGAAAATATCCCACTGGCTAGCGCCCATCGATTGCGCAGCTTGAAGAAATTGTTTGTTGATCGATCTAGCGCCACCTAACACATTGATTACGATGGTGTAGAAAGCACCAAGAAAGGTAACAAAAGCGATGGATAGTTCCTGGGTAGGCCAGAAAATAATTGATGCAGGTACCCACGCTAATGGTGGGATAGGGCGTAATACTTCAAACGATGGAAAAGCGATGCCATAGAAGGTTCGGTTCACTGCCATAAATAACCCCAGTGGGATGCCGATAATCATTGCCGCTAAAAAACCACCAAATACGCGCAAGAAGCTCATGTACCAACTCGACCAGTAGCTAGGGTCGCCGATTAAGCCTCCCCAACTAACTACTACTGCCGATGGGGCGGGTACTAGGCCAAGAAAAGGTAAGCGATAGCCAAATAGTTCTTGTGATCGAGCGCCCAGTTCCCAGATAATGATAAAAATCACAATAGCGAGTAAACCTCGAAAGGTAGCGCGTCCAGAAAACTTCTTCTTTAGTTTATTTAAGTTCATTTTTAACCTTCTTTTTCGCCAGCTTCAAAGGCCTTTCTCGCCTCTTCATTTACGACTCCTTTAGCTTCATTAATGATTTCTCTAAACCGGGTGCTGGTGAGTACGCTGTAATCTCTGGGGTGTGGAATATCAACTTCTACAATTTTTTTGGGTTTGCAAGGCCGAGAAGACATGATGATTAAACGGTGTCCGAGAAATATTGCTTCTTCTAGATCGTGTGTAATAAAGAAAATAGTGACTTTGTTTTTGTAATAAATTTCCAACAAAGCTTCGTGCATAACCGACTTGGTTAAGGAGTCTAATGCGCGGTAAGGTTCATCAAACAGCAATACTTTGGGCTCGTTCATTAACGCGCGAACGATCTCCACCCGACGCCGAAGGCCGGAGGATACTTCACCAGGGTAACTGTCTTCGGTGCCGGCTAAGCCTGCATCTATCATCATTTTACGCGCTTTATCGTAGATTTCAGCTTTGCTTAATTTGCCTTCCATCATTGGGCCGAACGCGATGTTTTCTAAATTAGTTTTCCAGGGGAATAATGCGCCATTTTGAAAAACCACGATACGGTCAGAACCCGGTTCAGCTTTTTCTTGACCCGGGCCGCATAGTATTTCGTCGTCGAGGTAGATATGTCCAGAGGTCAACCCGTGAAATCCTGCAATGGTGTTTAACAAGGTTGTTTTTCCGCAGCCTGACGGGCCAACAATCATACATATTTCTCCGGCTGGAATGTCGATTGAGCAATGGTCGACCGCCATCACAGCCGCGCCATCGGGGTCGTATATCTTGACGACGTCTTCAATTCGGATTGTGCCTTGCGTTGGGGTGGCGCTACTATTGTCAATGTTGCTCATTCTTATTCTCCACTAAGAGCAAGTTCGCGTACGCGCCACTGCATCATGTAGTCGCCCGCTAGTCGGACTAAGGCACTGGTTGAATACCCAATAACCCCAAGCGTGATCATGCCAATGATGATCTTCGGGTATTCGATCATCATATAGGCGGTGTTGATTAAGTAGCCTAAGCCATACTGCCCAGAAACCATTTCACCTGCCACCAGTGAAAACCAAGCAACTCCGATAGATATTTGTAAACCTGTGAATATATAAGGCATCGCGCCCGGCACGACGACGTGCTTGAAGGCCTGCCAGCGGCTAGCGCCGAGGCAATAGGCTGCTCGGCTATAAGATTCATCGATTGATTCAACGCCCAGCATGGTGTTCAAGGTCGTTGCAAAAAATGAAGCCAAGAAAGTCAGAAAGATAACAGGTGTTTCAGAGCCGCTGAAAATGATGATTGCCAGTGGTACCCAAGCAAGCACTGGAATAGGGCGGAATACTTCAAACAACGGGAAAATATACTCGCGTAACTTTTGCGACCAGCCCAAAAACAGACCTAAGGGAACACCTAAAGCGGTGGCAAGAAAAAATGCATAGGCAATACGCCTAAGGCTGATGCCGATATGCTTATAGTATTCGGGGGTGTAAAACGATAAGCCGTAATAGGGGTCTTTGCTGAACCATTCAGTGAATACTTCCGTTAAACCAGGCATGTCCTGAAATCGAGGGAGTTTCCAAACCTCTACAGCAAGGTACCAAAATAACAGAAAGAAGGCAAAACCGATAAACATTAAGTATGGTTTAGGGCTTTTTAGCCATGACGATATACGATACATCGTCAAATTCATATTGGTCGTATTAGGTTGACTCATATTGTCCAGCTCACAAAATTGATTACTCCTTTATATTATTGCCCGTGGCTTATCCATCGCTAGGGACGTTTAGTTCGAATTTAAGAGACTCGCATCGGCTTTAGTTATGCTTTTAAAACCAATTCTATTGGCTTGCAAGTCGCAAATTATTTAATTAACCCCCGCCACTAGCGGCAGGGGTTTTCAAAGCAGCTAACTTTTTATTAGCGTTATTGCTGAAGTTAGCGTCGGTGAGGTTTAGCCGCCAGTGAATGCAGAGTCTGGTTGCGCTAAAATTTTACCGATCGGAGCAGACAAACCACGTTCTTTAAGTATTTCTTCCGTGAAACTGGTCTCAATGGCATTGTCGCGAAGTGTATCCACCTTGATAGTTTTGATAGAGTGTAGAAACGTTGTCGCCTTATCGATCAATGCTTGTGCTTTTGGCGTAATAGCAAAGGCCATTTCGTTACGCACATCGGTACCACCTTGGTCCTTTGGCGTGCTGCCAACCAGTGCCTTCCACAGTACTTTATCTTCAAACCCAGTGGTCTGCTCAGCCGCCATCTTTACAACAGCCATCGTGTTGGCAGGGTCAGCCATGAACAACTGAGCATCGAGCTCAGCATTTAACCAAGCTTTAACAACGTCAGGGCGTTGGTCGATAAGATCACCACGCATATCAATAAAGCCGCCGTCATTTTCGCCAACAGAAGCGCCTGTAGCCACTTTACGCGCCAGACCTTCTTCTATTAAACGTGCAGCGGTAGGCTCCCAGATTGCCGCAGCATCGAGTTTTCCAGCGCGAAAGCCACTGGTAATCACTTCGATATTTTGGTTTAAATATTGCTCAGGTTTAACGTTTTTCTTTTCAAAAACCGCCAATGCAAAGCGATCTGTACAAGCGCCTTTAGGGACAGCAACCACTTTACCGTTCATCCAGTCGATGGCTTCATCCGAATTAGCAAATTCAGGTGCATCGGTTCTGACTAGCATATTGTTACACTGGTCTTCACCTAAGCCTGCTGTGGCAACGATACGTACATCTGCCACCCGCTCTTTAGTGGTGGCAACGATTGCAGGCATATCACCCATATAGCCAATGTGCTGCTTACCGGCCAACATCGCATTTACAATGATACCGCCTTGTAAACCAATCTGAAATTCTACCGTTGAACCTTCAGGTAAATATTTTTCGTATAGCTTCAGTCCTTTCATGACTACCCCGGACCACGCTTCAGTGTAATAAGGTTGATAGCCTACTACGAGGTTAATTGGGTCTCCAACGTTGCCAAAATCGATTTCTGCGGCGTTTACAGTTGATACCGAGCCCGCTGTAGCTACGCTCATTACAACCATCGCTGTGGCTAGCTTGTGTTGAATATCGCGAATCTGTTTTCTCATAATCTCTCTCCAAAATAGGTTGTATTTATCGTTGTAATATAATACGCATCTAATGTCATACATTTGGCTCATCAGATCGTCATTGTATATGAAACTATTGGCATTGATTTGTAAAATCATTCGATTCAATTGAGCGATTGATACAACCTATCAAAGGGGTCGGTATTAGTTAATAATTGTACGCTTATATAGTCAAATTTGTAAATTTAGGTGTTTGGCTAATATTTATTAATGCCTATATAAAATTTAATTTTGTTGATATTTTCAAATAAAAAATAGCTGTGCGGACATTGGCTATGTCGAATTAAATAATATTGGTATAGATGCTGTCTAACCCGTAAAGTGGGTCTTTTTGAGGCGATTTTTATCATTTTATTTCTGAATGTAGGAGAACTACAGATTATTTTCAGAAGGCGCAACGTGCCTAGGGTATAAATAGCATCTAATAGGACGCTATTTATCAATGAGTGAAGACGCGCTTAAGTCGCCGTCCAGTAAGATATGCAGCGGATTTTATTTCTTAAAGAAGGTAATAACTAACTGAATTTGTCGTAACGAATTCGGTCAGCAGGAATTTTGGCGTCCAGTATGAGAGGCCGAATTAATGCCTCTACCATCGGAGCCGGCCCCGCGAGATAGTGCATACAGTTATCGCCGTTTTCTTGTGCGGCTGGTAGAGCATGTTCATGGACCATTCCGTGCGCGTAGTGAAGTCCACCACTACTTAATAACTGTTCTGCGGATGGAGGTTCGTTAGAAAATACAATGTTGATGCTAACGGTATCTGGGAATTCTTGTTGAATCGCGTGTAAGCGATCTGAGAAAAATAGATCTGCTGGTGTGCGTACACCAAAATATAAGGTGGCCTTGTGCTCTTTGAGGTAACCAGTCAGTCTGGCGTGTTCTAGAATAGACATTAGGCCCGCAATACCAGACCCACCCGCAATCATGAATAGGTTGTGAGATTCATCAGAATGAAACGTAGCGTGGCCAAGAGGACCGAATAGTTTAATGCTCTCTTCTGCGCGGCAAGCATCAAACGCCCAGCTTGAGAAGGCACCGCTTGGGTTTTGTTTAATGATGAATTCCAAGCGGTTCGTGCTAGGCTCAAAGTTGACCATCGAATAGGCTCTGCGTCCCTCTACAGTAGCTGCTTCGAGTGCAAAAAACTGGCCTGCATGAAATGATATTTCAGTGGAAAGTTGAACTTCAAAACGTAATACGTCGCTGGTTAATTTCTCCCATTGGGTGATTTTTCCGTGATGATGATTAGGGTCTATGTCGTCATCACGAAAAGGCGTTATCTTCGCTGGTACACTTAGGTTGCACGCTGATTCAGCTGTGCATTGGCACATTAGAATTTCTCGTTTTTCTGGTTTAAAACGTGCCTTCCCCGGTGCTTCTGACCAGCCTTCATCAATGGAACCTTTGTTTACTCGTGCCTTACAAGAACCACAAGTGCCGGTAGCGCATTCATAGGGGAGAGGAATGCCTGCGCGCAACCCAGCATAAAGTATCTTCTCGCTGGGATCAGCTTCAAACTGATAAGTCTGAGACTTTTTTTCGATCTCGATTAACAAAGTGAATTCTATAAACGATTATAGATAACAAGAGGCCGCTAAATAGCTGTGAGCTTAGTCGTCATCATCATCGAAATCGTACTCTAACTCTTCGTCTAGAAAGACCATGACTTGGCCATCTTCTTCTTTGGTTTTATACATCAAAAGAGGCTTTTCGGCCGGGCCCATCGCTTCGCCTGTTTTCATGTTCCATTGCCAAAGATGGCGGTCGCAGGTCATTACATTATTGGCACAAATTCCAGACCCTTCAAGGTATTCTTCCATATGCGGACAAACAGGCGGATAGGCACGAAATCCATCGCCAACGTTGGCGATGAGAATATCAATACCGTCGATGGTGTATTCCTTTAATTTATCTTGCTTTACTTCGCTTGCAGGGCAGACTGGTTTCCAGCTCATATTCTGACTCTTATTACGGTTTTATGGTGTCGGATTTAAATTGGCCAGTGTGTGCCTTTGTCCAAACGGCGTGTGTCTAAGCGAACTTCGCGGTCTTCAAATTTAATGCTATCGCCATCAATAGCGAATTTATCATTGTAACGGCCGACTAAAAATACGCTTGAGCTTCCTGCATCAACATGTGAATTGATCCCATCAAGCTGCGTTTGGTATACAACTAGTGAAGTAATGGCTGTCGCGGACATGCCATCTTCTGCGATTTCTATTCTATAAACCACACAATGTCGCTTAAGCGGAGATTGATCACTGTTATGTTTCGGCAACATACTTGTGATTGACTCCATGTATTCTTTGTCACCACCATGATATTTCATGTCGGCCTGAATTTCTTGGCTGTAGGCCCGGATGGCATAATTGTAGTTATCAGTACAATTGTCATGCCAAGCTTCCCATTGATGGTCGTCTAGGTGGATACAGGTGTTATAAATAAGTTCTTTTATTTTTTCTTTTGTTTCGCGTGTATTCGTAGCCATGGCGGCCTCCAAATCTGTAGTTAGGTAAGGACCGGTGACCGCTAATTTAGCCACCGGTATAAGTCAATGGACTCGTTAGCCAGCAGCGGCTTGAGCGGCCTGCTGATCAGATACTGGGTAAGGCGTAAAGTCCTGATCAGGGTTGCTAGGTGCGCGATTGAGTCTTCGACCCCACTCTTCATAATAGTGACGCATGCCATTCTCGTCGTGGATCGTCTCGTTCTCATGGCGCCCTTGGATTATATTGCGACTCTCGGCTAGGGGATGCATAGCGGTGCCTTGAGCAGATACAGCTAATAAATCTTCGTGCAAATTACGCCCAAAAGGACCCCAGATTGAATTATGGTGGTTAATACGAGTTTGACGGTCTTTTGCAGAGTCACTTGCTAAGCCTAGGCCTCTAAACTCAATCATTACAGAATTTGGACCAAGTGGCGTCATTAAATCACAGCGTAGTGCAGAACCGCGTAAGTTAAAGTTAACACCGGGGAACATGTCAATCATGTACCAATGGTTAGGCGGGAGATGAGGGAAGGACAGCTCTTCTCGAGAGTGCGAGCCTTCGTAATTATCATATTGGACTTCAAAGCTGCCGACATTGATATGTCCATGATCAAAACCGGTGTTTTTACGCGCAAAGTAAGCATCGTTAAAACCAGTGATGCGGTTATGATAGTGTAAGAAGTCGTGATAGAACTCGCAGTTTGTGTCGTGCCAGAGCTTGTAATTACAAGGAATTATAGCCTTATGGTAGTGAAAAACCTCCAATGGCTCTTCGTTCAATGATGGGGCTAATACATCTAGTGAACCTGCGGCAAATTCTTCAACATCCATTCCGATGTCATCATTTAGGCTAACCCAGACAAAACCACCGAAATAGACTTCGCATTTTAACTCACGCAAACCAACTTGAGACTCGCATAAACGGTCTTGATAACCCTCTTCTTTTCGGGTGATATTGACGCACTTGCCCTTCATGTCGAATTGCCATGCATGAAACATACATGTCATGGTCTTAGGCGTGCCTGATGGTGTGCCACGCTTAAAGTTACCAGACGGGCGACGTTCAATCATATTGCCGCGATGAGGACATACATTTAAGAAAGCACGTACAACCATGTCCTTTCCGCGAACAACAATAATGGGCTCGCGTGCGATCGACATAGTACGAAAAGAATAAGCATCCTTAAGTTCGGACTCGTGACAGACAGGAATCCAGGTTTTGCTCCAAATCTTACTCAGTTCGTCCTCGAATATTTCTTGGTCAGAATAAATTCTACTATCAACCCACTCACCTGGTTGTAAATCAGGGGTGGCGTTCCATTGTGCGTGATTTCTTGATGACATAATATGTATCTCGTCAGTAAATTAAATTTTAAAAATGATCGTTTATTTGGCAGCGTCTAATTCTGCTAGCTTTGTTTCCCAGTTCATTTCTTTTGCGAATTTAGCTACTTGCTTGTCGCTCATATAAACGGTGTGCTCTGGGCCTGGATATACACGTGACTTAACCTCGTCACGATATTGAATAAATACGTCTTCCATGATTGGAATCAGATCAGTATAGATTTTGGAATGGCGGGGGGTGTGCTCTTCGTATAAATGAAATAGATCCGAAGTAATGATATGAACACCGTGCGCTCGGTTGCCAGCCCCTAAACTGATGACCGGCACTGGGAGTACTTCAGTGAGGTATTCACAAACTTCCTGACTGGTCACTTCGCACATGACAGAAAAACAGCCAGCATCTACCATGGCCCAAGCGTCATCCACTAGTTCTTTAGCGCGGTCAGAAGTTTTACCTTGCGCAAAGAAGCCGCCTAGTTGTGGCATACGCATTGGGGTAACCCCAATATGGCCTTGTACAGGAATGCCTGCTTTAACAATCGCCTCAATGTTTTTGGCGTGATGCTGGTTGCCTTCACATTTCATGACTTCGGCGTTTGCGCGTGAAACAAATTGCCCAGCGCTTTCTACTGCTTGTTCTGCTGATACATGAAAACTCCAGTAAGGCATATCAACCATACGTAAGCCATATTGGCTTCCGCGGTCAATTGCTTGAGACATCATCATCACTTCTTCAAAGCTCACGGTGACAGTTGATTTATGACCAAATAAAACCATACCGCCCGTGTCTGATACGCATAAAATATCTATACCAAGGCGATCGGCGATGACAGCGCTACGATAATCATAGATGGCCATTTGTACGATGCCTTCACCCTCGCGCATTTTCTTTTGTAGGCCTTTTATGGTGACTTTTTTACGTGGTGCTGCATCTGTCATTAGTTTTCTCCTATGATTTGGTTTTGCGAACAATAAAGCACTTTATCGATGTGCTTTTACAGTCACGAATCATAGGTAGTCAGCAATAATAGAGTCAAAGAGATATTTTTTATCGCGTGATAGCTTTTACCTAAAAGCTATTCGATTTGATAGGGAGTGCCACTGCTACTGGCTGGCTCCAATCATGGCTGAATTGATTATTTTTCATAAAAGAAGCCGCGCTAGCATCATCAAGCCTACCATTATCAATAGGCAGGCCACGAATTTTTTAAGTGGCTCAGCAGGAAGATGGTGCGCGACTTTTGCTCCAATTATAGTGCCGCCTATCATGGTAATGGCAAGCACAAGGGCTAATCTAAGGTCTAATTGTCCGTGAATAAAATTGCCCACGCTAGCGGATGCAGAAATAGGAATCTGAATGACTTGTGATAAGCCTATCGCTGTCAATACAGGTAATTTGCACCAAATTAAAATTGGAATCAGGACTAACGGGCCACCTGTTCCACTAAGAGCAGACCCAAGGCCGGAAACAGCGCCAATCAATAATAATGGAGTGTCATGTTGACTTTGCTGGTTTGCTTTTTCATTAACATGTCGACGCAAAGCGTTAGTGCCAGAAGCCAAGATGAGCAAGGCGATAAATACTTCAAGTAGTTCAGCGCGAATATAGGGCAATAAAAAAGCACCTAAGTAAGCGCCAGGTAAGGCGCCTAAGCATACTTTAGTGGCCATCGACCAGTTAATCGTGCCATGTCGCGCATAGATTAAAGCACCAACCGAACCCGTGGCGATGTAACTTAACATGCAAGCCGGAATTGCAGTGTGTAATGGAATGTCTCCAAGAAACTTGAGTGAAGGAACAAGTAAAACGCCCCCAATACCTACGCTACCGATCAAGATACCTACAAGGAGAACAACTAGTGACAGTAGAGGAGTTAAAACCATGAAGCAAATTGCTGAAAATAAAATAAGTTGAAAATTAACCAAGGCGCTGATGCTGTCCTAATGATAGACTACTTCGCGTGAATTAGCGATTTCATATATATTGCCAATGAGATCGAGGTCAGATACTTCAATATTAAGAGGTGTATTGTGTTTTTAAGACAGTTTCAATACCTTGTGGCACTTGAGCAAGAAAAGCACTTTGGCCGAGCTGCTGAAAAATGCCATGTGTCGCAGCCGAGCCTTTCAAGTGCCTTAAAAAGTTTAGAGGAAGAATTAGGTATTCCGTTAATTCTGAGGCAACAAAAATTCCAAGGATTCACCGAGGAAGGTAAGCGAGTGGTGACGTGGGCTAAACGTCTTTTAGCAGATAGATCGGCGATGATAGAAGAACTTAGCGTCATGCGCAGCGATTTGAATGGGCGGCTGCGTATTGGGGCGACCCCGCTTAGTTCGCCATTATTTCCTACTGTGAGTCAGCTTTTTCAATCACGGTATCCTTCAGTACAACTAAACATTCAATTTATGGGAATTGATCAATTAGTACTCGGGTTGACCAATTTTGAAATTGATATCGGTGTGACCTATTTAGACAATCCAGACTTGGATCGATTCGTGACCATGGCTTTATATGAAGAGCCGTTGTATCTGCTGTTACCTGATAACGACTGGTTAGATAATAGCCCTACCATCTCGTGGGCAGAAGCATCTAAGTTGCCATTGTGTTTGTTGTCTAAGTCAATGCGAGAAAGGCAGATAATGGATGAGGCGTTTGAGCAAGCAGGCGTAAGTTGTATGCCTATCTTAGTATCTAATTCTATCTTTCAATTGGCTTTTCATGCCATGGCTGGAGACTTGGCTACAATTGTTCCTAAACGTTTTGCTCATTTGCCAAATACTAAGCAAAAATTACTCGAACAACCCACTGTTTCACAAACGCTAGGCATGGTTTGGGTGCATGGCAACCCAGTATTGCCGATGACTAAAGCAACCTCAACCTTAATGCGCGAAGCCCTAAATGCAGGTGAATTTGAGAACTTTAGCTTTGTTGGCAAGGAGTCGGTATAGACGGTAGGTATGGGTTAATCGCAGTGAACCTTGTCTGCAATTGCAATTAGATAGGCTGCGCGACCGATTCGTGTATCCGTAATTTGTGTTGGTGCAAAATGCTCGCTCTAGTGGATCAGCATTTTGAATCCCGTGTGTGATTACACTTTCCATAACTTTACTTATGCTGGGTGTGTGAATTCGGGCAATGGTAAGTGTTTCTATAATAACAACTTAAAACTACTATGCGCGTGAGGTAAGCTGCGGTTACTATCGCTTGTTAACAGCGAGCGTCAATTGTTATCAGGTTTAGGTGTAACTTAAGATATATAACTAATCCTGTGAGGTAGGCTCGTAATTCATTCCTGTGTGCTGTATTTCTTAATTTAGTATGATAAAGCTTAGTCAAATTCGTGTGGTGTTAGTCAACACCAGTCACCCAGGGAATATCGGGTCTACTGCAAGAGCAATGGCGAATATGGGTTTGACCAAGTTGGTATTAGTTGACCCAGTTGAGTTTCCCAGCGAACGTGCGAACGCAATGGCAGCGGGGGCAGATCAAATACTCGATTCAATTGAAGTGTTTGATAACTTGGCCGAAGCAGTGCAGGGCTGTAGTCAGGTGTATGGTGCTAGCGCTAGATTGCGTTCTATTTCTTGGCCGCAATATGACCCGCGTGAACTCAGCGTGCACATAACCACAACGGCTGGTGATGACCAAGTGGCGCTGGTTTTTGGCAGAGAGCGCAGTGGGCTTAGCAACGATGAACTCGACCTTTGCGAGGGTTTGGTGAACATTCCCGTGGATGATATGCATCGCTCTCTCAATTTGGCGGCTGCGGTGATGGTGGTCGCTTATGAATTGAAAATGGCCACATTCAGCGAGGCTGATCGTCATTCAGATGTTGGGCAGAAGAATTTTTCAGAAAAGGCGACTTCAGCGCAGCTACAGTATTTTTTTGAGCGCTGGGATGCAACCGCTAAAAGTGTAGACTTTTATAAAGGCAATCCAGAAACGGTTATGCGCAAGGTAAGAAAGGTGTTTTATAAAGCCGATTTAACTGATGAGGAAGTCAAAATTTTACTGGGAGTGCTAACCGCCATTGATCTCGATCTAAAAAAAGCCTAAACCATGTTTATCTAAAGTATTGCCTTTGTAGAATAAAACACCATAATATTCGACACTAAATAGAATTCGTAGGTATAAACCATGGCCATTGAATTAACACAAAGTGCGGCTACTCAAGTAGCGGGTTACTTCAAAAAACAACCACAGGCAAAAGGTTTGCGTTTTGGCGTTAAGAATGCGGGCTGTTCTGGCTTTGCTTATACCGTTGATATGGCGGAAGAAATTGTCGATACCGATGAAGTGTTTGAAAGTCTAGGCGTGTCGGTTATCGTTGATAAATCGCACCTTGAATATATTGATGGGACGGTGATTGATTACCATTCTGATGGGTTTGCGTCTGCTTTTAAGTTTAAAAACCCAAAAGTCGTAGACGAGTGCGGTTGCGGTGAAAGCTTCGCGATCGAAGAAAGCTAGCATTTATCACTTCGTTGGTTAGGCGTTTTCATGCCGTCGTTACCTGTCTCGGCTGCCCCAACGGCGGGAGAACCTCAAGACCTTAACGCTGGTCCTAAACGCGTTGCTGTGGCAACTCTAGGCTGTAAGGTTAATAGCTACGAATCTGAATTAATTTTAGAACGTTTAATCAAGGACGGCTATACCCGCGTAGATGCTAAACAAGAAGCCGATTTATATATCGTAAATAGCTGTACGGTGACGGCTGAAGCTGATCGTCAAAGCCGCCAAATCGCACGTAAACTCAAACGCATCAATCCTGATGCTAAGTTAGTGATGACGGGGTGCTTTGCACAAAATAATGCGAAGGACTGTGATCAAATGCCAGAAGTTGATTTGGTGGTCGGCAATGCGGCAAAGTTAGATATCCCGGTTATTATTATTAATAATGCAGGTATAGGCGGCAAAGACCTGCTGAACAAAAAAAGCACGATCGTTCGGCCTGAATTTGGTGAACTGATTTCGATGCCAGATGATTTACTGACTGGATACGAACATCAATCGCGCGCGTTTATTCAAATTCAACAAGGCTGCAATCAAGGTTGTACGTTTTGCATCATTCATACCGCGCGCGGGCCGAGTCAATCATTTCCGGTACTTACTGTGCTCGATCAATATCGAAAGATGGTCGCTAGTGGCTATAAAGAAGTAGTTATTTGTGGTGTTGATTTGGGGGCTTACGGCGAAGACTTATCGCAAGCTACGCACTTAAGTGCCTTGCTTAAGCAAATGCTCGATTTGCAATTAGATTGTCGTATTCGCGTTAGTTCGATTGACCCGATACATATCACTGACTCGCTTGTTGCGCTGTATAAAAATTATCCTAGTCTTTGTCCGCATGTGCACTTATCAATGCAAAGCGCGAATACGTTAATTTTAAAGCGCATGAAACGGCGCGCCAACCGAGAACAGATATACGACTGTATCGATAAACTGAAAACGGCCCGAACAGAGTTGGTGGTGAGCGCTGATGTGTTAGTAGGCTTTCCCACTGAAGAGATTGATCACTTTAACGATTCTGTTAATGCTATCTTGGATCTTGAAATAGCCTATCCACATGTATTTCCTTATTCTATTCGTGAGGGAACGCCTGCGGCTAGAATTCCTAAACAAGTTGATGCGGATGAGAAAAAACGGCGTGCTAAATTGGCGCGTGAAGTGGGTGCAAAAGTATGGAAGCAACTTGCACAAGATTTGGTAGGGTCGACTGCAATGACGATTATCGAATCAACAAATAAGCGCGGTAAAATGGTCGCGCGGCGAGCAGATTATTTCGCGGTAGAAATACCGAATGCATCAGGTGTTATCGGGCAATGGGCGACAGTGCGAATTAACGCGTTAGAAGGGCAAACACTCGTTGGCGAAATAATAGCGTAAACGGTACAATACGCGTCATTTTTTAAATTGCCAGCTAAGCAGCAAGCTAACGATTAGTTTGGGTTGATCTGGTGGACTTTTACTTACAATTATTCTGGAGTACATAATGGCTATTGAGCGCACTTTTTCTATTGTTAAACCTGATGCGGTTAAGCGCAACCTGATCGGCAAAATTTATGACCGTTTCGAAGAGGCAGGCTTAACAATTGTTGCGTCTAAAATGCTTCACTTAAGTGAAGAAAAGGCAGGTGGTTTTTACGCTGTACATAAAGAGCGTCCATTTTATAATGATTTGGTGGCCTATATGGCATCAGGTCCAGTAATGGTGCAAGTGCTTGAAGGTGAAAACGCGATCGCTAAAAATCGTGAAGTAATGGGCGCTACAAACCCTGCGGATGCGGCCCCAGGGACCATTCGTGCCGATTTTGCGCAAAGCATCGACGCCAATTCAGTGCATGGCTCTGATGCCTCTGAAACTGCAGCACAAGAGATTGCTTATTTTTTCAGCGATGCAGAAATTTGCCCACGCCCATAAATCTTAGGCGTTTAGGTTTAAGTCGCTATTAGGTCAATGAAGCAAATGACAACTGAAAAAGTTAATTTGTTTTCCTACGACCGTGCAGGCCTTGAAGGGCTTTTTGCCGATATGGGTGAAAAGCCATTTAGAGCTTCGCAAGTGATTAAATGGGTGTACCAAAATGGCGTGACAGACTTTGCGCAGATGACTAATCTGAGTAAGTCATTGAGAGAAAAGCTTGCTTCAGTAGCAGAGTTGAAACCTCCAGTGATTGATCAAGTTCAGCTGTCACATGATGGAACCCGAAAATGGCTAATGCGTTTGCCTGATGGCAATGGTATTGAAGTCGTATTTATTCCTGAAGAAGACCGCGGGACTTTATGCATTTCTTCTCAGGTAGGGTGCAGTCTAAACTGCACCTTTTGTGCAACAGCGCGTCAAGGGTTTAATCGCAACTTACAGTCTGGCGAAATTGTTGGACAAGTTTGGAATGCTTGGCATAGCTTAGCCGAGGAGTTTGAAACAACCGGTTTTGATGGTAAACAGTCAAATGTGCCGGGTGCCAAACAGTTGGATCATCGCCCGATTACTAATATCGTGCTGATGGGAATGGGTGAGCCCTTGTTAAATTATGAAGCCGTAGTAAACGCCATTTCTACAATACGCGATGACTTTGGATTTGGCTTGTCTAAACGGCGCATTACTTTAAGTACGGCTGGAATGGTTCCAGCGATCGCTAAATTAAGTGAAGATATGCCTGTCAGTTTGGCGGTTTCTCTACATGCCACCACCGACGAGCTAAGAAACGAATTGGTGCCTTTGAATAAAAAGTACCCCATTGCAGTGTTGCTTGAAGCTTGTAAGGCTTACGTCAACGATAAGCAAAGACAGCGGATAACGTTTGAGTACTTAATGCTCGATGGCGTGAATGATTCTGATGAGGAGGCTATTGCGCTGGCCGAGTTATTACGAGATGTGCCTTCTAAGGTCAACCTCATTCCATTTAATCCCGTTGAAGGAATCAGCTATAAGCGATCTTCGATGAAACGTGTTAATCGGTTCAGAGAGTTATTGTTAAGCAAAGGCATTGTCGCGGTGACGCGTAAAACGCGCGGCGATGACATTGACGCAGCCTGTGGGCAGTTAGCAGGTAAAGTCCAAGATCGAACCAAACGTTCGGCTCGTTTAAATGCTCAATTTGTGCCCCAACCAAGCGCCGCATAAGCCGTGACAATGCGCTCATTTTGTAATGCTGTGAGTATTTGGGCGATGTGCGTATTGCTAGTTGCTTGCGCGTCAGTAGAAACACAATATGATACTTGGCCCACTGAAAAGCGTGCGCAAGTGCATGTTGATCTGGCGCGTGTTTATCTTGAACGCGGCCAGCTTGATGTTGCTAAAGAAGAATTCAGTAAAGCGCGGGAAATCAACCCTTACTCTGACAAAGCCGTTCATGGCTTAGGCTTAATAGAGGCGCAAAACCTTAATTATGAAGAAGCAAAATCTTTGCTATCTAAAGCCGTATCGCTAAATCATGCTAACCTAGATGCAGTAGCTGATTATGCTATTTTACTTTGTGAAACCGACGAAGGAAGCAGAGGGCTTGAGTTGCTTGCGCAAGCGCAGAGAAAAAGTAAAAAACCGGATTCACTTGGGTTTACACTAGCACTGGGGCGCTGCTATCAATCGGTCGGTGAACTATTGCCAGCGGAAAAGGCTTTCGCTAAAGCCTTGCAGATGAAACCTGACTTACCTCAGGCCTTATATTCTATGGCCGAATTGAAACTGAACCAAAACCAGATGCTGCCTGCGCGTGGGCTTATTCAACGATATTTCTCCGCTAGTGCTATGTCGTCTAAAGCCTTATTGCTCGGTGCAAAAATTGAACAACAATTAAGCAATAAGAAAGAACGAAATCGTTATACAAAAAATTTACAGACGCGATACCCTAATAGTGAGGCTTGGAAAGAAGCCCAAAATATATTCAAATAATAATTATGAGTGATCTCGAAGAAAGGCTTGAAGATATTATCCCAAGTTATGGCCCCGGTAGTGTGCTTAAGGCCAAACGTGAAGAATATGAATGGGCGATTGAATCAGTCGCTCAAGCATTACACCTTTCAACCGCACACATAAAGTCAATTGAAGACGATCGATACGACCAGTTACCTGGCAGTACTTATGTGATTGGTTATTGGCGTAGCTATGCGCGTTTGTTGGGCATCGACATGGAAGAAACCATTGAAGCCAATAAGCGTAATTTACAAGTGGTACAGCCCAAAAGTAGCGGTATTAATGTAAATCGGGGTAGAGTACAAAAGTCAGACCATGGCAAAGGTTTGGTTTGGCTTTTAGGTTCAGCGATTATTCTCGCGGGCTTAGGCTACGCATGGAAAACGGGGATGCTTGACCCACAAAAAATATTGGACGTCACTCAGCTCGAACAAGAAAATGCGGACTCTGTGGTTGAAGAAGTGGTTGAAGTGGAGGAAGAAGGCGTGCTTCGCAAGGTGGAGCAAGAACTGACCGAAAGGCTAAATGAGTCAAGTAGTGCTCAAACTGTCATCACCGCTAGTGCAGATATTGAGGAAGAAGTGCCAGAGGCCGTCAGTTTAGTCAGCGAAAATACTAGCCTAGCCACACAGACTGACCAAGTTGACAGTCAGGATGCTGAAAAACTAGAAGCTATCGACGAAACCACGATTGCAAGTTCAGCTTTGACTACCACCGATGAGCAGTCTGGAGTTGTGCAAGCGCAAGCGTCAGATGCAACGAGTACTGTGTCAACAGTAGCAGTGCCTGCTGATACCAATCTGTTAGTGATGCAATTAAACAAAGATTCATGGCTAGATGTGAGAGATAAATCAAACAAGCGGTTGATCTATCGGTCGGGCAAGTCAGGTGAAAAAATAGACTTACGCGGTGAACCTCCGTTTTATGTTTATATTGGGACGCCAGATGGTGTGAAAATCACTTATCTGAACGAAAACGTTCCGTTTGAGTCGCACCAAAGCGGCTTATTCGCGCGCTTTAAACTAGGTGAAGTCCTAGAGAACTTGTAAATTTTTTTCATTGCGGGCTTAAATAGTGGCTAACAATATTCAGTCAGTCAAGGGCATGAATGACTTGCTACCCAATGATACGCCTTATTGGCAGTACGTTGAGTCGGTTTTGCGTAAGGTCGCTGCCCAGTATAATTACAATGAGATTCGCACCCCAGTACTAGAAAAAACGCAATTATTTGTACAATCAATCGGTGAGCAAACCGACATTGTAGAAAAAGAAATGTTTGCTTTTGAAGATGCTGGTGGAGAGCATGTTTGCATGCGTCCTGAAAATACTGCGAGTGTGGTTAGGGCTGGAGTGCAACACGGCTTGTTCCATAATGCGCAAGTTCGACTATGGTATCTTGGCCCTATGTTCAGGCGAGAAAGACCACAAAAAGGGCGCTATCGACAGTTTTACCAATTTGGAATGGAAGCATTTGGTTGGCGCGCGCCAACGGTGGATGCTGAAATTATTTTAGCCGGACGACGAATTTGGTCAGAACTAGGGGTTAAAGATGTTCACCTCACCATTAATACGCTGGGCTCTGAGCCAGCGCGTGCGGCGTATCGTTCTGCTCTTGTAAGATATTTATCTGGTCACTTGGATGACCTAGATGCAGATAGTCAAAGGCGGCTTGATAAAAACCCTTTACGCATACTGGACAGCAAAAGCGAGAGTACGCAGGCCATATTATCATCCGCACCTAAACTGGCTGACTATCTAAAGGAAGAAGACAAGCAACACTTTCAAGCTGTCCTAAAATTATTAGATGAAGCGCAGCTTCCGTATACCATTGATGCGGGTTTGGTTAGGGGCTTAGATTATTACACGTCAACCGTGTTTGAATGGAAGACCAATCGACTAGGTGCACAAAATACGGTCTGTGCTGGTGGGCGCTATGATCGCTTAGTTGAAACGCGTGGTGGTCGGCCAACACCGGCGATTGGCTTTGCGATGGGCATGGAACGTCTGATTGAGTTGCTGTTGGAAGAGGGCAATCTACAATCGCATGGTGAGCCAGATATCTATATAATTAGCCTCGATAGTGAAGGCGATGCGCAGGCGCAACGCTTATCGGAACAATGTCGGAATTTAAGCCTTGAAGTAGCGCAAGGCCATGGCCAAGCTAAATTGAAAGCACAGCTTAAGAAGGCGCACGCTAGCGGTGCAACAATGGCGATTATTTTTGGCGAAGATGAATTGGCCCAACATAGCGGGCAAGTGAAATTTCTAAGAGAGCAGCAAGATTCAGCATTGGTTCCAATTGTGGAACTTGCTGAATTTATACAATCCAAAGCCGGTTAATTTTTTAGCCAAAGCGACTAAACGAAGTAGAGTATTTAATGAACGATAAAGAAATCCATCTTTCTGAAGACGAAGATGTTGAACGCGCGAAAGCGTGGTGGGATAAAAATGGCACATCCATTATCGCGGGTATTGCGATCGGTTTAGCCATTGTCGTGGGCTACAATTACTGGAGTGGGCAAAAGGCTGAAAAGTCCGCGGCGGCTTCTTCGTTGTATGAGACATTTATTAATGAAGAATCAGACGGCGGGCAAACCGCAGCAGTTGATGCTTTAACGGCAGAGTTTGGCGATTCGGTCTATGCGCAGTTGGCGTTGTTACGCAGAGCTAAACAACAGATAGAGAATGAGGATTCTTCTGCCGCCATCGAGTCATTAACCAAAGCGATGGCTTCAGACCCAGCTTTAGGAATTGCCCCTATTGCTGCTATTCGCTTAGCAGGCTTACTTATTAGCCAAGAACAGCTCAGCGAGGCAAACGAATTGTTGGATAGTCCAATGTTGTCGAGCACTGAATACGCAGCGCGTGTAAATGAATTGAAAGGCGATGCTTTGCTACAAGCAGGCTCTTTAGAAGAGGCGAAGACAGCGTATCAGAAGAGCATTGATGTGCTGGCGGAAAATAACCAAACTACCACGTTAGTTCAGCTTAAACTGGATAATATTTAATTCATAATATGCGCTCCATACTACTGGTCTCTTTCGTTGTTTTCTTAACTGCTTGTGGTAACAAGCAACCTGATTTAGCGCGAGGGCAAGAAACTCAATCTAGGCCGTTGCCGCAACTAGAGTCACTACAAAACTACGATGTACGATGGACCAGTAATGTAGGCGCAAGTAACGCTGAAAATACCGCCTTGGTTCCCTATGTTGGCAAAAATACGGTGTTTGCTGCAAGCGAAACAGGCGGCGTTAGTGCGGTTGAATTAGGCACTGGAAAGCGGCTCTGGACGAGTAAAACCAGTGCGCGTATATCTGCTGGTGTAGGTGTTGGTCCAACGGTTGTGGTAGTGGGCTTAAGAAACGGAGATGTGATAGGGTTTGACCCCGAATCCGGTAAGCAGAAATGGCAGCATAGCATTGGCCGGATCATATCAGCGCAGCCGGTGGTATCGGCGCAAACGGTAGTTATAAGAACTCAAGACGGAAATATATTTGGCTTGCACGCGGCAACAGGGGAATCAGTCTGGGGCTTAGATCGCCCTATTTCTAGCCTATCAATTGGTAAAGATGGCGCCAGTCTAATTGCCGGAGAAGGCCTAATAAGCGGTTTTTCTAGCGGACGATTACTGGCAAGCAGCCTTTTTTCAGGCCAAACCTTTTGGGAAAAGCGCGCATTTAGACCAACGGGCAATAATGAAATAGCCCGACTGATAGACATGGATGCAACACCGTTATTGGTGGGTCAGGACGTTATCGTTGGTGCTTATCAAGGCGGGTTAGCTTCTTATCAAGTGCGTAATGGAGAACTAAATTGGCTGAACGAAAAGGCATCTACACGCAAAGATATGTTCTCGAAAGGCGGCATTATTTATGTAACGCAGTCTAATGGCGCGGTGAGCGCAGTAGAAGCGACTGACGGAACAATATTATGGACACAAAGCGCTTTAGTGGGGCGTGGAATAAGTTCGCCGACTGTGTTTAATGGGCAGCTTGTCGTGGGTGGTCTTAACGGCCATTTATTTGCGCTTGATCTAAAAACGGGCGCCTTGCTAGCTCGTTCAACATTTGGTAAATCCACCCTATCTAGTCTAACCCTATCTAATCAAGATCTTATATTGTTCGCACGGGGCTCAGGTCGAATCAGCGCTGTCCGCGCACAATAAATGTTACCCGTTGTCGCTCTTGTCGGGCGACCTAACGTCGGTAAATCTACGCTGTTTAATCGCCTAACTAAGTCGCATGATGCCATTGTAGACGACCGCCCTGGGGTCACGCGAGACCGCTTATACGGTAGAGCAAAACTGGGCTCTTGTGATTGTCTTATTGTAGATAGCGGCGGGGTGACGTTTAATGATGAAGACTTTGACCCGCAAATACAATTCCAAGTTGACCAACTAATCGAGGAAGCAGACGAGATTCTGCTTTTAGTCGACGGGAAAGATGGCTTGTTGGCGCATGACGAAATGCTGGCCCAGAAGCTTCGTAAATCAAGTTTGAAAGTGCATTTGTTGGTCAATAAATCGGAGGGTCAGGCTGGTTCTATATCCGGCGCGAGCTTCCAAAAATTAGGATTTGAATCTATCTGGCCAATTTCATCTAAGCGAGGAGACGGCATACACAATATGCTGCAATCGGTGTTGGGCGGCTATAAGGCCAAGCAAGATGAAGAGGACGATGCAATACCACGGGTCGCTTTAGTAGGGCGGCCCAATGCCGGAAAATCAACCTTAACTAACGCACTATTGGGTGAACAACGCGTGATAGTGAGTGATGTTGCTGGTACAACGCGAGATAGCGTTAATATTAGCCTTGATTACAAAGGCCGAGAGTTTGTACTCACCGACACAGCGGGTGTACGTCGCAGAGCGAAAATAGACGAGGTGATAGAGAAGTTTTCGGTGGTGAAAACACTACAAGCGATTGAACGCGCTAACGTCGTAGTGATGTTAATTGATGCGCGTGATGGCATTACCTCACAAGATGTCAGTATCGTCGGAATGGTGTTAGATATGGGAAGATCGCTGGTGATTGCGATCAACAAGTGGGATGGCTTAAGCAACCAAGCCAAGAGTAAAATACAGCACAATATGGAGCTTAAGTTTCCGTTCTTGACTCATGTAGACGTCTTAAATATATCGGCTTTACATGGCACAGCGGTTGGCAACATTATGCCAAAGGTGCAAAAAGCGTATGATTCTGCATTTAAAGACTTACCGACATCACTGCTAAATCGTCAGTTGGCTTTAGCCGTAGAACGCACGCCACCCCCCATGAAAGGTGGGCGTAAAATACGGGTTAAGTTTGCCCATCAAGCGGGTAAAAACCCGCAAGTATTGGTCATCCATGGCAATCAAGTGGAGTCATTACCTGCTAGTTATTTACGCTATTTAAAACACTTTTTTGCGCAAGCAAATAAGCTGAGAGGAACGCCGATTCATATAGTGACTCGTGACAGTAAAAACCCGTTTGAAGCGGAGGGAAAGCCAAAGCTAAAGATAAACGAAAAGAAGAAACTGGCACGCGGTGGCAACTTAGAACGCAGAAAGAAAACCAGAAAACGTTAATTCAGTGTAAGCGCTACGCTAGGCAGTCAATCGTGCAATTAACTAGGTTCTTTGACAGTCACCTTGCTCTGAAAAGAACCACTCGCCAAGCGTGTGTTCAACACTTCGGTTTCGCTTATTTGAGATGTTTGGCTAATTAAATGCCCATTTTGGTTTTGTACAATAGCATATCCTCTATCGAGCGTAGACAATGGGTTCAATGTATTGAGCTTACTAAGCAAAAGGTTAACTCGTTGCTGCTTTCTCTCATGGTGGCGTTGCCACATTTGATTAATAGCCGCGCTTAACAACTTTTGTCGATGCATGTATGTAGAAATTTGTTGTGAAGGCTCTAACCGGTCTAAGCGTATGGAAGCGCTCTGACATTGATTCGCCTTCTGATTTAATTGAGACAGTGTTGTTAAACGCAATCGAGTAATTAAACCGTCAATGCGTTGCCTTTGAGTACTGATTAAACTCTTCGGGTGCTTTACTCTATTTAGGAGGTAATCTTTAGTTTGTTGACGCTCAGAAATTTTCGACCGCGTTAACTTACTCAAACGAGTAGATAGCTCAGCGATTGAGTTACTAAGTTCAGATTGGTCAGGTGTGGCTAATACCGCAGCGTCCGTTGGCGTTAAGGCTCTTTGGTCGGCAACGAAGTCAGCAATAGTGAAATCTGTTTCGTGCCCAACCCCGCTAATCACTGCGATAGGGCAGTCATATAGGTGCTGCGCCAATTGCTCGTCGTTGAACGCATGTAGGTCTTCTGCGCTACCTCCACCCCTTACCAATAGAATAATGTCAGGCTCGATTGCTTGTGCTAGGTCAAGTGCGGCCATAATTTGTATTGCTGCGCGATCACCCTGTACGGTCGCAGGGCACAAGCAAACCGTGGCAATTGGAAAGCGTTTTTGCAAGGTACTTAGTACATCTTGCAAAGCCGCTGCGCTGGCCGAGGTGATCACCGCTATCTTTTGCGGAAATCGCGGTATCGCCTTTTTATGTGCTTGTTCAAATAAACCCTGCGACTGAAGTTTATTTTTAAGTAGTTCGAATTCACGGCGCAGCGCTCCTTCACCGGCATCTTCTATATAGGAAGCGATAAATTGTAATTCGCAGCGCTGCGTATAAACAGAAACCTTGCCACGAATTAAAAGTGTTTTACCTTCCTCTGGCAAGCAAACAGCTTGGTAGCGTTTATTTTTAAACAAAACGCAGCGTAATAAACTGCTGTCGTCTTTGAGGGTGAAATAGATGTGCCCGGAAGTAGGTGAGGATACCTGGCTAACTTCACCTTCCACCCACACATCGGGGAAGCTCATTTCAGCAAGGCTCTTAAACTGAGTGACCAGTTCTCCGACTGATAGTGTTTGTTTTGCAGCGGTTAGCATAATGAATGGCTTAGGGCATAAAAAAGCCGAGCAAAATAGCTCGGCTGTTCGCCCTTAATGCAGGCCTGAATAACAGCAGTGGTTTACTGCGGGTAGTATGGCTTAGCGGCTTTTTGCTTTTCTGCTTGAGCGATACCCAGTTTTGCATACTTAGAGATTAACGCAGCAATGCGATTAGCTTCTTCTGTTTCTCCGGCAGCGGCTTTTTCTTCAGCGATTTTCATGAAATCACTCATGTTTTGTGCTGATCCACCGCCTGATTTATCAATAAAACGCCATTCAGACTTAACGGCCTTAGCTGCTTTTAAGTCTTCAGCCGCTTGCGCAAGCGGATCAAGTTCAACGACTGTTGCTTCTTCAACCGCGTAATAGGGTGAGGTTGATGTATTCGCGCCACAAGCAGCAAGAGTAAATATTGCGCTGAATAATAATGCCTTAGCTTTGTTCATGTTTTCTCCTCATAGCGTGAGTTTTATCGTTGTGGATGCTCGCAAAAAGCCAGCGTCACCTGTTATGCAAAACATCTTAACTGAATTTAAACCTAAATAAAATAGCACACCGACGCATAACTCCCAATTGAGCACAAATTTAGCCGTTTGGTCTAGGGTGCATAATCGGTCACTATGTCTATTGAGATAGAAAAATTTAGCAAAAGACGCGTGCTAGCGAAAACCTCTTTCAGTATAATCTGTCGATGGAAAATATAGATTTAGCGCTTACCTTCGACGACGTACTTCTCGTCCCACAAAAGTCGGCTATTTTGCCTCACCAAGCCAGCTTGGTAACGCAGTTTACGCGGTCTCTATTAATCAATATTCCTCTAGTCTCCGCAGCGATGGATACCGTGACTGAAGCACGTGCAGCGATCTGCTTAGCGCAAGAAGGAGGTGTTGGCGTTATTCATCGAAATTTACCTCCCGCTATGCAGGCGGCAGAGGTAACTAAGGTCAAAAAGCATGAAAGCGGTATTATTCATGACCCAATAACAGTCAGCGCTGATGCTAAGGTAGAGGATGTGTTGAAGCTAATGCAGCAACATCATATTTCTGGTGTACCGGTGGTGGAAGGTGAAAAAGCTATTGGAATTGTGACTAACAGAGATTTACGCTTCCAAGAAAACATACAAGCTCCAGTGACTGAGGTAATGACGGGAGAGGCCAATTTAGTTTCTGTGCAGGAAGGGGCTAGCCGAGGAAAAATTCGCCAGTTGTTGCATGAAAATCGTATTGAAAAGTTGTTGGTTGTTGATGACCAGCAAAGATTAAAAGGCTTAATTACAGTCAAGGACATTCAAAAAACCAAAGATAATCCGAACGCCTGTAAAGACCAACATGGTCGTTTATTAGTTGCAGCAGCGGTCGGTACGGGAGTAGACAGTGATGAACGCGTTGAAGCGATAGTGAAGGCGGGAGTCGATGCGATTATTGTTGATACTGCGCACGGTCATTCAACGGGGGTGCTTGACCGAGTACGAGAGATAAAGAGGCAATACGACGTCCAAGTGATAGGCGGTAATATCGCTACTGCCGCCGCGGCTAAAGACTTAGTAGAGGCAGGAGCAGATGGCGTGAAAGTAGGTATTGGCCCTGGATCTATTTGTACCACACGTATTGTCGCTGGTGTAGGTGTTCCGCAAGTACAAGCCATTATGAATGTCAAAAAAGGCTTGGAAGGTTCTGGCGTGCCGTTCATCGCCGATGGCGGCTTACGTTACTCTGGTGATATTGCCAAGGCCATTGCATCTGGCGCAAACTGCGTTATGGTGGGTGGCTTATTAGCGGGTACTGAAGAAGCGCCCGGCGAAATTGAGATGTATCAAGGCCGTTCTTATAAATCCTACCGTGGAATGGGGTCGATGGGGGCGATGGCCAAAGGGTCTAAAGACCGTTATTTTCAAGAGGGTCAAGCACCTGAAAAACTCGTACCAGAAGGCATTGAAGGCCGAGTAGCTTATAAAGGCCCGATGGTAAATATTATTCATCAGTTAATGGGCGGTTTGCGCGCGAGTATGGGCTATAACGGAGCAGCAACCATTGACGACATGAGAAACAATACGCAATTCGTGCGCATAACGAATGCGGGGATGAACGAGAGCCATGTGCATGATGTGTCGATTGTTAAAGAAGCGCCAAACTATCACCGAAGCTAATTAATTCTTAGCTCATATTATTTGAGATCAAATAAATTGCTATGAGACCTGACCCACATTCAGATCGTTTGTTAGTCATCGACTTTGGATCGCAATACACGCAACTCATCGCGCGCAATGTACGCGAAGCAGGGGTCTATTGTGAGATTTACCCATTTGATGTCAGTATGGATGCGATTAAGGCCTTTGACGCCAAAGGGGTCATTTTGTCTGGTGGGCCTGAGTCGGTTACAACAGAAGATACGCCGCGCGCTCATCGCGAAATATTTTCATTAGATATTCCCGTTTTGGGAGTGTGTTATGGAATGCAAACGATGGCTGCCCAGCTTGGCGGCCGTGTTGAAGACTCTGACCATAAGGAATACGGTCACGCGACAGTATCACTTAATCAGCGCTGTAAATTATTCGATGGCATTGACCGGCTAGACATCGAAGTATGGATGAGCCACGGTGATCGCGTCAGTGAATTACCAGATGGCTTTGCATTAATCGGTGAAAGCGTCAATGCACCGCATGCAGCCTTTGCCGATGAAGTACGTTCATTTTACGGCATTCAGTTTCATCCAGAAGTCACTCATACGAAAGATGGTAAGCAAATAATCAGCAACTTTGTCCATACGATTTGTGGTTGCGCAGCGGATTGGCAACCTTCAAATATTATTGATAACTTGATTGATGCAATGCGCAATCAAGTAGGGGAAGACGAAGTGATCTTAGGTTTATCTGGAGGCGTTGACTCTTCAGTGGTGGCCGCTTTATTGCATAGGGCGATTGGTAATAAGTTGACCTGTATTTTTGTCGATAATGGTTTATTGCGTTTAAATGAAGGCGATGAGGTGATGCGTACTTTTGCTGAAAATTTAGGCGTTAAAGTGATTCGAGTCAATGCTGAAGCAGAATTTTTAACGCCCTTACAAGGTGAGATCGACCCAGAAGCAAAACGTAAGATTATTGGTAACCAATTTATTAATATTTTTGAGCGTGAGGCGAGAAAGCTTAACAATGCCAAGTGGCTGGCGCAGGGTACAATTTACCCCGATGTGATCGAGTCTGCTGGAAATAAATTGGGTAAGGCCAAGATTATTAAATCACACCATAACGTGGGCGGCTTGCCCGATGACATGGAACTTGGGTTAGTCGAGCCTCTGCGTGATTTATTTAAAGATGAGGTAAGACAAGTAGGGCTTGAGCTGGGTTTGCTCGAAAAAATGGTATTTCGCCATCCGTTCCCTGGGCCTGGTTTAGGTGTGCGAATCTTAGGCGAAGTAAAACAAGAGTTCGCTGATATTTTGCGACAAGCTGACGCGATCTTCTTAGAGGAGTTATACAATCACGACCTGTATCACAAGATTAGCCAAGCTTTTGCAGTATTCTTACCAGTTAAATCTGTTGGGGTGGTTGGTGATAACCGTGCTTATGAATATGTTATTGCATTGCGCGCGGTAGAAACGGTGGATTTCATGACCGCCATTTGGGCGCACATTCCTTATGATGTATTAGGTTTAGTGTCTAATCGCATCATTAACGAGGTTCGTGGTGTCAGTCGCGTAACCTATGATATCTCCGGAAAACCGCCTGCGACCATTGAGTGGGAGTGAGTTAGACGCTTCGTTTATGCACTTGGCCCTACAACAAGCCGAGCTTGCTCAGAATGAAGGAGAAGTGCCAGTGGGCGCGGTAGTGACGCTTCAAGATAAGGTCATTGGAGTTGGACACAATAAAACTATCACCAACCAAGACCCTTCAGCACATGCTGAGATTGTCGCTTTGCGCAGCGCAGCGCAAGCCCTAGGAAATCATCGCCTAACCGGGGCAACGCTCTATGTGACGCTTGAGCCTTGCGTGATGTGTGCGGGGGCCATTTTACAAGCGCGAATTGCGAAGCTTGTTTTTGCTACGCCCGATGAGCGCGCAGGAGCCGCGGGCAGTGTGGTTGATGTGCTCAATTCACCTCTGATGAACCACAAGTGTTCGGTGCATTCAGGTGTTATGAAACAAGAGGCTAAGGGTTTGCTCTCTAATTTTTTTGCGCAGAGACGCTAAACAACTTTAACTAACGCGCGTTTAGAATTTTTAAGTTATCTTGTGCGACTTTATCGCCTTGTTCAGCCGCTTGTTTTAGCCAGTAAACAGCCAGCTGTCGGTCATACTTGACGCCTTCTCCGGTGCCGTACAATACTCCTAAATTGGTTTGCGCTCCGGCATACCCTAGATCTGCTGCCTTTTTGTACCAAGTGGCGGACCGACCAAGGTCTTTTTGTACGCCGATACCCATCTCATAGGCGGTGCCTAAATCAGACTGCGCCCATGCGGCATTATTTTGCGCCGCACGCAATATAGTGGGTAAAGCACGGGCAATCCATTGGGTGGCCAAATCAGTATTTTTGACCACGGTACGGCCTTGAAAATACATAATACCCAGTCGAAATTGGGCGCGTGCAACGCCGTCTTCTGCTAGTGGGTGCAGCAACTCGAAAGCGCTATTATAATTTCCTTCGTAATAAGCCGCGATTCCGTCATTCAGTTGTTTTATCTTATTATCAACGGCTGTGCCAGCTTGGTTAGTGTCGTTGGCTAAGTCTAAGGGCTTTGCTTTAGCGTTTACGGTAATATCCTGAACATCAACTATTTCAGGAAAGAGCGTTGCCACTTCTTTAGGCACATTGTCAATGCTAGCTTGGCCTTGGCTGCCAACAGAATCGCTAGCGGTGGGCTTTGCAGGTTCGGTTAAGATGGAAAGGGTTTCTTTCTCCTGCGCTTCTTTGGCGGCCTTTGCTTCAAGTGCTGCTTGCGCAGCCACTTTTTCTGCTTGTTTAGCTGTAAGCTCTGCTTCGATCGCAGCTTGTGCGGCGGCCTTTTGCTTTTCTTGAGCCAACAGTTGCAGTTCAGTGAATTGAGCTTTTTTAGCCTCTAATGAAGCTATCAATTCATTAACAACGCTTTGCTTGGCGTTGGTTTCTAGCAATCTATCTATTTCTTGCTGCGCCGAGTCAAAATCTTCCAAAGTGATCGCCGACTGGGCTTTATCGATGCGTATTTGATGGATGTTATCCAATCCAGATTGGGCCGCACTGTTGTCAGGCTCAATTTCTAAGGCCCGCATGTAAAGATCAAATGCAGCGCGTAATTTAGCAGGCTCCGAGGACATGGCTAAATGAGCATCGTCTAGAGCAGCTTTAAGACGGTTAAGCTTATCAACTTCTTTTTGTGCGGCCTCTGCTTGTGCCAGTTCTTGATTAATTTGTTCAGCGATACGGTTGCGTAAGGTCGTTTGAAATGGATTGCCAGGTAAAATGGTGTCCAATTGGGTTAGCCATCGCTCGCTATCTTCGTATTGTTTCTCTTCTACTGAAAGCTGTGCGTTCTGTTGCAACGTTTCAAGAATTTGTTGCTGTGCCGACTTGGCTGTACCGTGACTTGAATCTATCTCTAACACTTGCGAATACATGTGCCATGCATTGGCATTTTCAGGAAGTACATAGTTTTCGCTTGCCATGTATTCTGACCCTTTGTTAAGCAGCGGCAATAATTTAGCTTCAAGCGCTATTATTCTGCGGTAATCCTGAGCCCGATTATCATCTTGCTCATTGCTTATCGACATCACTTCCTTGGTTTCGATATCCTTATATATATCAGGGTTCCAGTGGCTTTTTACGTCAGAACCAATGTCATTTTTACTCGGTGAAGTATTACTTACGGTTACCTTAGCATTTGAATCAGCGGCTAATTCGGTGGAGTAGGGCAGCGCGTAATACTGTAACCAGAAATAACCAACAAGAATGAATATAGCCGTCATCGCTGACCACACCAACGGGTGCCCAAGCACGCGCGCAGAAGTCGCAATAGTTAGCCAGGAGGCTTTACCTTCTATACCCTCGGGTATATTCATAATGTTAGTTTTTAATAGGATAAGTTGGCCTGTTCAAGTCGGATATTAGCACTTGACTGCTGTCTGATAAATTAAAATAACGCTAACTACGCATTTCAATACTATAGGATCGCTGATAAAGCGATTATAATGCGCCGCAGTTAAAAATTGCCTTCAAGGTGGTTTTGCCCACTTACTCATTAGTAGCGCAGTA
This sequence comes from Candidatus Poriferihabitaceae bacterium, assembly GCA_965237995.1. Lineage (GTDB taxonomy): Bacteria > Pseudomonadota > Gammaproteobacteria > Arenicellales > Poriferihabitantaceae > JAAELZ01. The sequence goes on along the minus strand of CBDEGO010000003.1, from coordinate 451,773 downwards.
TCATGAAATTACTATTCGATTTTTTCCCGCTTTTACTCTACTTTGTTGTATTTAAAGCCTACGACATTTTTGTCGCAACCGCTGTTGCCATTGCTGCGGCTTTTGCACAAGTGGCTTGGGTCTACTTTCGCCATCGTAAGTTTGAGCAAGCCCATGTGATTACGTTAGCGGTATTATTTGTGTTTGGAGGTATGACGCTGATATTTCGTAACGACGCGTTCATTATGTGGAAGCCATCCATCGTCAATTGGATATTTGCGGTGCTGGTGCTTGGTTCGATAGTTGTTGGTGAAAAGCCGGTTATTCAGCGCCTAATGGGTTCTCAGTTGGATTTGCCATCATCGGTGTGGAAAACGCTAAGCATCGCATGGGGTATCTTTTTCGTATTTATGGGGCTGCTTAACCTCTATGTCGCCTTTTATTACCAGCCAGATTTACCCCACGAAACCCGTGTAGAAACATGGGTCAACTTTAAAGTATTTTGGATGCTTGGCATCACTCTGGTTTTTACTATTTTACAAATGTTTTACTTAGCAAAACATATTGATCCAGAAACCTTAAAAAAAGACGGAGAAGAATAATGTACTACGCCATATGGTCTCAAGATGTCCCCAATAGTTTAGCGATGCGTACTGAAGCTCGTCCAGCGCACGTTGAACGGTTGCAATCGTTACGTGATACCGGAAAATTATTGATTGCCGGGCCTTGCCCAGCGGTGGATAGCACCGACCCAGGGGCAGCCGGCATGACGGGCAGTTTAATTGTTGCCGAGTTTGAAAGTTTGGTAGAAGCGCAGGCTTGGGCTGACGCCGACCCGTATATTGAAGCAGGCGTATATGAGCAAGTGACCGTAAAACCCTACTTAAAGGTATTCTAGTGCCGACTAGAGCAGAAACTATTGAGCAATTGCTGACGGATACATTGTCACCCGAGTCAATGGATTTGCTAGATGAAAGCCATAAACACGCTGGCCACGCTGGCGCAAAAGGTGGAGCGGGGCATTATGACCTCACCATTGTGTCGGGTCAGTTTGAAGGTAAAAACACCATGCAGCGTCATCGTATGGTATATGCAGCGGTTGAAGGGATGATGCCGCATGAGATTCATGCTCTTAGTATTAAGGCATTTGCACCAGACGAAATTTAAATCCAGATGACCGTAATCAGAGCGACACTACTAGCTAGTCTGTATTCTGGTCGCTAGACATAAAGCTTGCGGCTACTTCTGCGCCCGTTAGTGCTTTGAACTACGCGCGCGCGAATCATCTCCGGCCCGCTTATTTCGGTGGGTGGAATCTGCTTGTTAAGTGCAGATAAACTCCATTTTGCTGTGCTTTCGTCTATGTGCAGCTGTCTGAACAGATACTCATCTTTAATCTGTGCGATGACATAACACCCATCAATCGCCACTGCATTAGGCTCACCAATAATAATGCACCCATCTGGAAATTCTGGCGCCATATCATTGCCGATCACTTGCAACGCAAACGGTTCGCTTTCGGAACAACCCGTGTAAGACGCGTCTTTAGACATTGACTTAAGTAGTTAGAGGTAGCATCTGGGTGATTGTAGCAATATTTTCGCAAGCTGAAGAGTTAAACCGAATCGCTATCACCTCACATCGCGATGAGGCATTACGGTAAAATCTCGCCTTTCTTTTTACCCTCTAACATTTCATGTCAGTGATTACCCGATTTCCACCAAGCCCAACTGGTTCGCTCCACGTTGGCGGCGCGCGCACCGCTTTGTTTAACTGGCTATATACTAAAAAAACCCAAGGCAAAATGGTTTTGCGGATAGAAGATACTGACCGCGAGCGTTCTACCCAAGAAGCGGTGGATATTATTATCGATGGTATGAAGTGGCTTGGTATGGATTGGGACGAAGGTCCGTATTACCAAACGCAGCGCTTTGATCGCTATAGCGAAATTATTGAACAATTGTTAGCGCAAGGTAAAGCTTACCGTTGTACTTGCAGCAAGGAGCGATTAGACCAAATGCGAGAAGCGCAAATGCAAGCGGGTGAAAAACCAAGATATGATCAACGCTGTCGCGACTTAAAACTCCCTAAAGATACACCTAATGCCGTCGTACGTTTTCGTAACCCAAATGATGGTGCGGTCGTGTTCGATGACTTGGTGCGTGGGCGCATTTCGGTAAGCAACGCTGAATTAGACGACTTAATTATCGCTAGGTCAGACGGCACACCCACCTACAACTTAACGGTAGTGGTTGACGACATAGACATGAATATGACTCACGTACTGCGTGGCGATGACCATATCAATAATACGCCAAGGCAGATTAATCTAATCAAGGCTCTAGGCGCTGAGCCGCCGCTATACGCACACGTTCCGATGATATTAGGTGAAGATGGTAAGCGGCTTTCAAAGCGTCACGGCGCGGTAAGCATGCTTGATTACGACAAGATGGGGGTGTTGCCGCACGCTTTGTTAAATTACCTTGTACGTCTAGGTTGGTCGCACGGTGACCAAGAGATTTTTTCTCTACAAGAGATGATTGATTTGTTTGATATTGCCGACATCAATAAAGCGCCATCGACTTTCAGCCTTGATAAATTGCTATGGCTGAACCAACACTACATTAAAGAAGCCAATCCACAAGATTTAGTTGATGACTTAAGCAAGCGATTAGCAGCGAGAAATTTAGAGATAAATAACGGCCCCGCAGTCAGTGAAACAATTAGCATGCTGCAAGAGCGTTCACAAACCATGGAAGAGATGGCTGACCAGTGCACTTATTTGTATGCAGACAAAATTGAGTACGATGAAAATGCGGCAAAGAAGCACTTAAGAGTGGTAGCACAAGAGCCTTTAGCAGACTGCATGGCAAGACTCAGCGAACTTAGCGAGTGGTCTGCTGAGCAGATTGACACAGCACTTAAAGCAACACTAGAAGCATTCGATATTAAGCTTCCAAAACTAGCGTTGCCACTGCGGGTGGCCGTGGCAGGTACCGCAGCAACGCCATCGATCGACTTAACGTTAAAAATGGTCGGGCAACAAAGAACGATAGCTAGAATTGTAGACGCCTTGGCTAATATTGAAGCGAGAGCAACAGCGGAGTAAACCACCAGAAAAGCCTAGCTAAAGCCCAAATAGAATAGAGGAAAATTATTCCCCAAAAGGGCGATAATCTGCTTGACCAAAACAGCCTAAATCCGTAAAGTACGCGCCTCTTTTGGGGGCCATAGCTCAGCTGGGAGAGCGCAACACTGGCAGTGTTGAGGTCGGCGGTTCGATCCCGCCTGGCTCCACCAGACTTCTTGAACGAAGGCAACCAAAAGATAGCGAAGACCTAGCTTCGCGCACGATGCGTCCCCATCGTCTAGTCGGCCTAGGACACCGCCCTTTCACGGCGGCGACAGGGGTTCGAATCCCCTTGGGGACGCCATTATTTTAATTGAAAGTGGCTACAAATCAAGTGTTTGTAGCCATTTTTAGTTAGATGGTAAGAAAAAATATACCACTTCGTATACACATCGGCGTTCACTGTCTATTTCGAACCCAAGTTTGTACCTCACTCAACTTCCACCCAACAGCATTTCCTCCAAGGCTTACTCGTCTCGGAAAATCTCCTTTATTCTCCAATCGCCAAAGTGTTGTTCGAGATAAGCCCGTAGTGTCCAGAACTTCTCGCGCTCGGATTATTCTGTCAACATCAAGCTTATGCTTTGATGATTCTGGTTTAAAATCTGTTACCTGTGCTTTAAGGTATTCCAATAATTGATAACCAAAGAATTGAAAGTTAGTAGGGATGACCTTTATGACATTCAGTTTTCGATCTAAAACTAACTGCCTAACGTCGGCTTCAAGGTAACGAAAAAACAAGGACGCTTCGTTCAATGAAAACTTTTGATATACAGCAATGCCCATGCTATCGGCAATATCTTTAAAGCTTTCGGGGAAGCCTTGATCTATTAAATGGAGGTTTATAGATTAATTTCGTATTGCATAATGACTGGTTCTGAGACTCTATTCAACCCTCAAGGCAATTTGCTGGCTGAGAAGCTCAGAGCATATTCTGATGTATGTAGAGACTTTGGGAGGGTTCAGAGCAGCCTCAAATCAACTCAGCGTATAAAGTTATTGACAAAAGCTAGCTGATGCTTCGAAAGAAATAAACTTAGATGATATTCAAAGAGCTAATCATAAGCAAAAAGATTCTTCAGGCGAATATAGCGGCGATACTAAAAGCAATCATAAACAATCCGAATCGACTAAAAAAGAGTTCCCTAAGCGCAGAATAGAAGAGAAAACTGACATATGTACGCCCTATCAAATATTGGGTGTTACGCAAGACTCTACATCCGCATAAATCAAAAAGGCCTACTCTGCCTTAAGGAGTAGGTACCACCCAGATAAGTACTCTCATATGAGTGACACATTTAGAGAAGAAGCTGAAAATGAACTTAAGAAAGTAAATTTGGCTTGGGATAAATTGAAATAAAGATCCGGCAATTTATCAGAAGTTAATAATTACATCGCTCGAAGCCATTGCTCTAACCTCCGTGTGGCAATCACATCATCACGATTGTACCCAAGGATGTCTGATTTAAGCTTTGCCTTATCTTCAGTGGACGCCTCTAGAAAATGATTGAACTGGACGATTGACCATTGAGAGCCAGAACCTTCATCTTCCCACTGAAAATTCACTAAATCCTTATGTTTACAAATATCTTTCAAGCCGTATCCTTGTAGGGGGAGCACAAGGCTCTCAAGAACAGGTTTTTGCATGTCGAACAGCGGGCTGTTTTCTCCAAGTAGGTATTGGACAGTAGCATTGCTCTCCATGTCATAACGCTTAGCATAGCTTCGAATTATCGATACTTCATAGTTTGAGTAGTGGGCGAGGTAAAGATCGGTATATCGACCTCTGTATTCTTCAATCTTGTCTAAGAACTGCTGCCATCCCTTGAAATCTTCTTCTTCACTGTCAGTCCATACATATTCAAAATTCTCTGCGCCATACTCAGGAACTAGAAACCCCCAAAGATATACGTGCTTTTCACCAGATGGGGTTAAGGGGTTATCTTCCACGTCAAAATGAACCCAATTTCCCTCTGGAAGGCTTATTTCCTTAAGTTTAAATATCTCGTTTGTTAAGTAAGACTTTGCTTGATAAGCTGCACGTTCTACTTTCACGGGGTCCTTTAGAAATGGAATATCTTTAATGTCTGCGGGATCAGTTTTACTAAGAGCCGTTATTGTCGAAATCCCAATATTGTTGAGCCCCACAGCTGCTCGGCCTTGTACGCCATAAAGCAGAGACAAATCTTCAGCACTTTCGAACTTGGGATTACAGTGTTGAAAATAAGGGCAAGCACGGCATTTACTATGAGAGTAGTGAACCGCTGGCTCACTGTCACTTGCAAGCAGATTCCGCATCTCTATGATGAATTTGTTGGTAATTGGGTCAGCTTCATCGCCTATTAGAGCTTCGCTGCCATCTCCCAAGAATACAATCGCATCTAGCTTATTGCCTAACATGCGACGATAAAATCCTAGTTGTACCTGTATCTCTTTCTTGTCTTCTTTGCGTGAAAGCTTAGCGTCCGCTGGTTGGTATTCACCGCTCTCATGACGGATAAGAAAGTCTGGATATCCTGAAAACCCTTCCTGCTTGTCAAGAAGCTGGCCTTGGTAGATAGCCTCAACGCCGTCCCTCATAAGCTGTTTTGTATGCTCAATTGAGGTCGCAGTCTGAATATTTACCTGGCTTGATAGCTTATTAAGAACGGCCTGTTCATGCTCTAGACCACGTTCTATGATTAGTTGTTCGAACGCATCCTGTGCAGGGGCTTGATCAAAGTCTCCTTTGTTATCTAGCCAGACACGACGAAGGCACGAAACCCATGATTTTGCGTCACTTGGTTTGATAAAAATATTGTCCATATCACTATTCAACGTTGTAGTTATTCAACTACCATTTTATCCTGAGCTATTTTTTGCACATCTTCACGTAAATACCAATAGCCATTTCCTTTTCTTTTAAACTGAATTTTCCCCGAATCCCTTAAGTGCATAATTTGGCAACCACTTACTTTAAGTAACTTTTTGGCTTCCTTGGTCGGCATGTAGTTTATTTCAGGCTCATTCATAAATTTATAGTATAACGACTGCAGGTAGCTTCATAGTGTTAGGAGAAAAATTCAGGCATACATTATGCTAGAAAACCCAACTAATGCGACAAATATATAACTTGCGAGATTTTTTCAAGTAATGCTACTCTAGCTTCATTGAATAGAAGTATTCAGAAAAAGTCAAAAACGCCAAACAATAAAGGTGCCCACAATGAGTGTAATGTTTCATGGTAATTTTGGATTAAATCGAACGTATATGGCTGGCATTCTTGCAGACAGTCAGAAAAATCCTAAGCTACAAGATAAAGATCTAGCCAAGCAGTTTGGCTATGGAGCGCCATTTAGTGCTCGATACAGGAGTTGGTTACATAAATGTGGTGTTATCAAACAAGGGATGCCAGTAGAACTTACTGAATTTGGAAGGGTGGTGTTTGAAAATGACCCAGCATTCGAATCAAATATAACTAAGTGGTTTCTCCATCATGAATTGGTAAGCGATCCTACTCGCTCAGAGGCTTGGCACTATTTTGCAAAAGAGTTCTTGGTTAAGCACTCATCTTTTACTAAAGATGATCTACTAGATGGGCTTACTCAAAAACTTCGCTATCACAGCGAAATGCATTTTGGTCCAGGTAGTAAGTTAAACAAAATCATAGTTAGGAAAATACTAGAGGTATATACGAGTGTAGATGGCTTAGGTGATTTAGGTTTGATACGGCTGGAAGGTAAAAACTTTGTAACGCTTGACCCGAAACAGATGGCCCAGTGGAAGACAGTCTCATCACTGGAAAAATCATATGAGTAACTTGAAGTAGGTGAGCGAGTGAATTTCGATGAATATCAAAAACTAGTTGAAATTCAAAGTATTGGAAAGAAATTACCCCAAGCAATCTACCTACATAAGTCGGCCCTGAAAGGTATATCACCTGCGTTGTCAGAATTTGCCGTAAAGCTAGCCAAAATATTTAAACTTGACCCAATACGCTGGGACTTGATTAAGTTTCATCGAAGAGATTTCAAAGTTTCCTATTTGTCATATCCTACTTTTTTGGATTACCCCTATCCTGCTCTACATTCAAGTGTAGTAATAGATCTACTAACTAAAAAAAGCTCAACATCAAGCTATGCAACTTCGAGAAACCCACCAATATTGCACCGGCGGGACACCTTCGTCTCGAAAGACGACTCTAGTTATGAACACTACCTAAGTTTTACTGTAGAAGGTGAGAAAATCGGCCTATATGAAAACACTCAACGTATTGGGTTTCAAAGTAACTGGCACTTGCTTATCAAGCAAAAGGGCTATTTTCTAGATGATGATGGCCGATTACAGCCGCTCTCTGAAAAGCCGCCATTCATGGGCGTCAGCAAGCTTTCCGATGGTCCGATTCAACGCCACCGAACAGCGATTTCTCGTGATCGCCTTTCAAGGCCGATGTACATGCTGCAGCAACGCGGTTATTTAAATGGAACATATGAAATATTAGATTATGGCTGTGGTCGTGGAGATGACTTAATCGAACTACAGTTAAATGACATCAAATGCACGGGATGGGACCCAGTTCATCGGCCTACGGAAAAGCTCAAGAAAGCAGATATTGTGAACCTCGGATTCGTGATTAATGTTATCGAAGAAAGGGCGGAACGAAAAGAAACTCTCATTAAAGCTGCTAAATTGGCGAAGAAGATACTCCTTGTATCAGCGATGCTTGGTAACGAACGGATTTACGAGAAATTTAAGCCCTATAAAGATGGGGTTATTACAGCTCGTAACACGTTTCAAAAATATTACACTCAAGGTGAACTAAAGCTATACATTGAGAGCACATTGGGGAAATCAGCTGTACCTCTTAGTGGGGGAATATACGCTGTTTTCTACGACGAAATAGAAGAGCAAAAATTTTTCTTGCAGCGCCAAAAACGCCTGCGTGAATGGCGCAGACCGTCAAGACCTGCTGCAAAGTCTATTACCAAGAAGGAATCTTCAACGGTGTTTTCCAAACACCCTGAGTTGTTAGAGTCATTTTGGCTCACCTGTGTAGACCTAGGTCGCTCACCTTTGAATGCTGAATTCGAATTATCGAACCAAATTCGCCAAGTATGTGGATCACATCGAAAAGCATTTAATTACTGCGCTCATCTTTTTGATGAAGACACATATAAACAGGCTAGGCATGAACGTCAGGAAGATTTATCCGTATATTTTGCACTCAGCTTTTTTAGCAAACGTCCAAATTATTCCCGTATGCCAAAATCTCTGCAACTAGACGTAAAGGAGCATTTTTCTTCGATAACCAGCGCACGGGAGATTGGGCAAGAGCTACTTTTTAGTCTCAGCGATGAGCAAGTCATTCTCAATGCATGTGAGGAAGCACACAAAAGGATTCCGGCCAGTCAGCTAAACGAAGGCCATGATTTCATATTCAGCCGTTCTAGCTTAAATGACTGCCCGCCAGTTCTGCGAGCGTATGTAGGGTGTGCAACCCAACTTTATGGTGACCTTGATGATGTATCACTCATAAAGGTTCATATCTTAAGCGGTAAAGTTACCTTACTGATCTATGACGACTTTTCTAAGGAAGTACCCTTACTTACTGAACGGATAAAAATTAAGCTTCGTGAACAGGAGATAGACTACTTCGACTATGTCGATGACTACCAACCGCAACCGTTGTTAAATAAGTCAGTATTCGTATGAATTAAGTGGGTAGATCGATTATTCTGTTATATTTTTCCCGCGCCGCTTTGATTTTTATAGGCGATTTGATAACCATCAGATCACACAATAGATAGTCACGTACTGCAACACGATTTTTAGTCTCAATTCGCTTCAATTTGGTATTCCAAAAAGTATCAGCAAAAGGCTCATTATTCAGGTCAAGTTTTAGCTTAGCCAACTGACTCATTGCCTTTCTCTGAGGTGTACCGGTAGACGTTAGTCCTGCAATTAGCTCAACAATAAGCATCAACCCTATTGGACGATAAAGAACCGAGCCACCATGTTTGCCCCTGTATTTGTTGATGGCTGCTTTTTCACCGCCTTTTTTTGCAAACTCTGAAAGCTCGGGGAATATTCGGAACATATCTTTAAAGAAATCCAGTGCAAATTGATAGTACTCTTCAATAACTAAATCATTTGGACGAGCTGAATTTTTAAGGTCAATTGCTTTTCCATTATGATATATCTTTGAAAAAACATGAAAAAGCAAATCATAGAGATTTCCAATTGTGGTTATGCTTTCATTATCCGACTCCGTAATATTGTTTGTGGGCTTTACGGCTATTCTCTGACCACCAAACAATGTGGAGTTTTCAATTAGTTCACGGCAGACGATCGCCATAACATCGTTTTCATCAAGGGCGATAATTTCTCCTTTTGATACTGACACAGCCTTTTTATTTAGTACGGTAAAAAGCCTTCTTGTCTTGATCAACCCATCCTTGTTATTTTCGTGAGATATTAGAATGACGCTAACCTCATCATCACGCGATGCTGAAGCTGCTTGTTGTGCAACTTTCATTCCTGCTAATCTATGTTGACCATCAATGGCAAATAATTTTTCCTTCCCGGATAGTTTCAAATACCCAAGAGTGTTCAGCGCATCTTCGCTAACGCTAGCTTCTTTAACTTTTCCTCCTAGCTTCATAATCGACTGATGCCACTGTGGACTACCTCCATAGACCGCTATCACCAGCGAATTAAAAAACCGATCTTTTTCCGTATCTAGATATTCGGCAATTGCCTTCCCACGTTTTTCTTTCAACTCTCTCTGAATCAATTGAGAGAGGCTTTTACTCTTATGTAAAGTATTTGCAAAATCAACTCGTTTAACCAGTTCGTGAGCAGGGATTACGCAAGAATAGTAAGCTCTTTCGCCAAACAGACCTCGTAATGCGGGTAGGTATATTTCTTTCATTTCCAAGCGGCCTTTATTATTTTACCAAAACTACCGGAGAAATCTCGTTCATTGAGTGGGGGCATCATCGCATCGAGAAGACTAGTCTCGATTTTCGATAACGATATTCTTTTATCTGGGACTGGAACAAAATAAAAGTAAATATCCCCATTCCACCTGTTAAGCATTTCATGAATACTTATGCGTTTAGGTCTATCTATCTCACGTAAGTATTCTTGATATCGACTACGCAAAGTTCTTTTATAAGTTTTATCCCCCGTAATTCCAACATACATTACATACCCATTACTTGGGAATGAGTTGTTGAGATGTTTAACTATAAAGCTATATAGACCGCGCTGCACTGGAATATTTTGAGTATGACTTTGATCAAATTTTACTGACTGCCACTTCAAGTCGCGAATTTGGCATGTACGCCATTGCACAGGATGAAGAATAAATTCTTGCTTATACGGAGTGATTGAGTCAATTTGCTTTACAATATCTGACGTCATGTTTAAATTAGAAAATCAACTCTTAAAGATTTCTGTTTCTTAGCTCGCTTAGATTTTTGTCGTCATCTGTAAAAAACCGATAGAGCTTCTCATGACCCCAATGACTTTCATAAAACTTTCTTGCAAGTTAAATGAAAATTAGTATTTTAGTCAAGCGATCTACCATAAATCTCCTTTGAAACATTCCGGCATCATCTCGTTGTGGTACCAAATTAGAAAATCATCAATTGGCGGAGCGTGTGGGATTTTCTCTCTCATGGCTTCGAAACCTCCATAAGCATAACTGTTCATTAGTTCAACCGCTGAGTCACTTAAAAGTGTTGAGCTATTTGAATTTAGTAGTTCTGCCACTTTGGATTTGACCAATTCTTTTGTTAACGGTAATCCCGAATTAGTTAGTTCTGAAACTAATAATAGCCCAGTAAGAGCATAACGATACTCTATATATGGCTCTGTGACATTCTTGGTTATGTCATTTACGTTTCCAGCTTCAATTTTACTCGAACGGCCCAACCCTACACCGACAATAAGCGACAAGTAGTAAATATCAAACTGTGTGTTAATGGGGCCGTCAACATTCAGTAAATTATGCGCCCATCTTTTTGCATCCGTATGTACTTTAAACATTATTCACTCACTGCCCCAGGGTCCAAATCACGAAAATTATAAAAGAACTCTTTGTTGCTGCATACAACACCATCATCACTTTCATAAATTTGCGATTTATTAGTTGGTAATTGGTCAATATAAGGTTGATTACCCTCTATCTTCTTAAATATAGTGATGTAGTTAACCTCATTTTTTACGCGCTCTAGTGAATCAACAAAACCAGTTTTTTCTGTGTCGATTATGAACCCGATAAACTGGTGACAAATTTTAGCCAGATTTTCACCTAACCCTCTTCGTGCACTTTCTTGAAGTGCAGTGACAGGATGGTCAACAACAAGAGGAAATTGTGCGCCAGAGCGTTCTAATATCGACGTCGCGAAGCTATATGCCACTGATACATTTTGCCCACCACTGCCACTTGCTTGCTTCTTTCCGTTAAAGCCCAGTTGTATATTTTTGTCTATCTCTATTATTTCTAAGGATGTACCCTTCGGTAAGATTTGCTTCAGTCTAGAGTTGCTCTGATCTGTTAACGTGTCCTTTATGTTTTTTAGCGCTATAGTTCTAGCACTAGCTAAAATTCTTTTTAACTTTTCTTTTGATTCAAATTCTTCAACAGTATCTGAAGCTTCAGCGAGTTCCTTTTGACGAATCTCGATAACTTTTTTGACGATAGGTATTTTCTTGCACAGTTTAGGTATCTGGGATGATGCTTGTTGCACGCTTCCAGTGTCGTCCCTTAAGTGTTTTAACTTGCCCTCAATTTCATTTTTTTTATCTCTAGTATCGTTGTACTCCTTTAGTAAGGCTTTTTCTTGATCCGACGCTTCATCTTCCATTCTCTTTAAGTGACGTTGGAGCTTTGTTGCGGCATCTTTGTAATCAATCTTTGCTTTCATCAGCTGATCAAAGAGACCAACTTTTTGTTGTTGTTCAGCTTTTTCTGAATATGTTTGGGTGTCTCCTTTGATGCCATTAATTACGTCGATATGTTGATCGGATAAAAACGTCTTAGCGTTATCAAGGATTGATTTTTTGGCGTGCTCGTCTAGAGGCCTGCCACAAATACATGATGAGTCAGAAGCCAGTTCTTTAAAAAATTCTCCAGATGTGCCTGGTAATTTTAGTTTGACGAGATTTTCCCTTAGTTCGTTCATCCTATTGGAAATCTTTTTGGAGATATAAAAAGGATTTCTTAACGCATCGAACGCTTCCCTAGATTTATCGGATAATATTTGTTTCGTTTTTTTCTCAGTTTCTCTGTATTGTTCTAGTGCTTGACTGTTGGCATCTTGCCCGGAAAGAATATTTTCTACTTTGACTTTGTTCGTATCATAGCTTGCTCGGACAGGTTCCAACTCATCTTCGAGTTGCTTTTCAGCATTTTCAAGCGTTTTAAGCCAGTCAGACCAACTATCTAGAACTCTACTGCGCTTATTGAGTGCCCCTGTTGTGCTTATGCCAGTTTGACGGCCTTTGAAATTTTCCTCTATATCATGCTCTAAATCGCCTATATGAGAAATACCAAAAAAAGCTTGGATTGATGCTTCTGCTTCGTCCCTTCCTTGCTCAATTAAGTTGCTAACTTTATCTCCTTGAAACACAAAAACTTCAACGCACCTCGGGTTCAAAAATGAAACTAGTTCTCTAGGCGGTCTCCAGCCTTCTTCCAATCCACTTGCTGGGTTGCTATTGGAGCTAATTGACAATCGATTGGTAGAAAAATCCAAGTCAACTTGGAAAACGATATTTTTGCGTGTGTTGAGCTCTTTGTCTTCGATAAGTAGCCTTAGGACAAACAACCCTGAATCAACGGGTAAACTTATACTCGAAAATTCAGATATATCTTTTGCCTCCCAAAACCTAATTTTACCGTTTAAGACTTCAGAGATAAGTTTGATAATGGTCGATTTCCCTGTTCCATTAGGCATTTGAACTAAGTTTATGCGCTTATGTTTTCCATCAACTATGAAATCTACTTTTGTATCAGGGCAACGTAAGCCTTTAGTTTCCCAGCCTGAAAGCGACACTATCATTCGTAGTCACCTCTAAACGATTCGTATATACCATGTAGCGAAGGAGCTATTTGATTTGCGGGGATTTCATTAATTACATACTTTTCTAATAGCCTTATTATCGCTTGAGAGGACTGTGTAACTCCTTCTGCCTTACTAGCTTCCTTAATGGCTGCTTTTAAAATTGGATCTAACTTCATATAAAATTACCCTTGTTTTGTTGCCAGTCGGCTTGAAGCGATGTTGGATAGCCATTCCTTACGCTGGTTATCGGTATTCAATTTTACATTGTTTTCATCTTGCTCCAAGACAAAATCAATCACTATTGCTCGCTTTGATAAGTTAGTTGGATCTTTTCTCAAGCACCGGCCAATTCTTTGAATGGTGTCCAGTTTTGTTTTTGGAGATGCGACTAGAATCACTGATTTGAGGCCACGTATATCTATGCCCTCATTTAAGCGTTCACATGCAATCAAGCAATCTATATCTTTTGAGGCCAACAAATTTAAATAATGTGCTTCTGTACCAGCATAATAAGTCTTATATCGATGAGTATATTTGCTAACTATGTCGCATATCTTGTCACCTTGCTCTTTATCTAATACAAATACTATTGATGACTCTAGGCAGGTTGGGTTTTTTGATAGATAGCCTTCAAAAATAGAAGGTTTAAGTTCCGCTTTTTTAACTACTTTTGAGAGTTCCATATACAGCTTTTCTTTCGTCCAAGGATTGCCTTCTTTTGCTGAGCGCGCTTTACGACTATAAACATTTTGTCTTCTCTTTTCGTCAGACTCTGTAAGAGTGAAACTTAAAGGTTTATAATTAAATTCACAAAGTATCCCTTCATTGATTGCTTTTTCAAGTGGAAATTCATATACGACTTGTCCAATTTCATCCTCAATAAACTGGCTGCCTTCTTTGTCATACTCACGATCTGGTGTCGCACTTAAGCCTAGCTTATAGGCTATTCCTTTATGCATGTTCGTTAGAGACTTCAATAGTGAAGGCGAGCCAAACCCGTGGATTTCGTCGTGAATAAGAAGCGTTCTATTTTTGTCTATTTGTTTATTACTGAGTAACCTTTTGAGCTTAGTTGCTTCCCGCGAAATGAATAAGAGAGAGTCCTTAGGGTTGTTTAGGAATGCCTGCAGTTCATAATAGGTTTTGTGGTCACGAAACGTTTTCAATTTGTTTAAAGAGATTGAATCAGCCTTTATAATCCAATTTTCTACTTCTTCATACCATTGAGCTAGCAAGTCATTACCGTATGTGCAGATAATTATGGAGTCGATTTTTTTAGTTAAATATAGCTGTCGAATTATCTCAATGGCTGTTGTTGTCTTTCCTGTGCCAGTAGCCATTTCTAGTATCCCGTGCTTGGCGCTAATAAATGTTGAAACAGCGCTACGCTGGTGTTGCCAAAGCCAAGTCGGGAATTGAACTGTAGAGTGATCTTCTTTCTTTTCTTTTTTGCCATTTCGCGGTCGATTACTTGGGGATAACTTTTTAATAATATCAAGTGTTGCTTCAGAGAGTGGGTATACACTAATGAAATTATTTTCACCATTCCAGTCTTTATTAATGTCTTCGATGGTGCCTTGCATTCTTTCTAAGTCTGAGTCAATCCAGCTTCTGTATACTTGTGTACGGTCCACATGATGTTCGTGGCCCGAGGCGCTTTCATTGAATGAGCCATCAAATGCTACTGTTGAGTTATCAGAAAACTTAAAATACCCCATCTTTACATGGTATATGTTACGTTCATTATCAGCCTCAGTAGGCCAGTCGAAAACTTTTGGAATCACGAATTTTATTTCTAGCTGGCCATTAGCTATGAGGAATGATAACAATTTGGATCGAAAATCTATTCTTTCTGGATCTAATTGATAGCCTGCTGCTAATAGCAAAACGTTTTCAGACAGATGTCTTATTGTTTTTTCACGCCCTTTAGATGAAGAATTAAGTTCGAGTGTACTTATAAGTGATTTGTCTTGTATTATGGGGGAACAAAGTATATCAATTTTCACATCATCATTAATAATATGAGAAAGTGAACTCGAGTACGATTTAAATGCACTACTACTAAAAAAACCAGTGCCTCTCCTGTAATGTGTGCATAATTCCATACATGGACGTATCAGGTCTTGTCCAATATTATCTTGTCCATTTTGATAACGGTCCCTTGAGTTTTCGTATTCCTGAATACTTCACTCTATTTCCCAGTCGTCGAAGATTGCTTCATTGATATCGCTATCGTCAAGATGATTTTCAGTCTCAAAACCCTCAGTTAAGGTGTACCTTTGGGGTGACATTTGTATGAATTTTTCATTACTACTTAGCATATTACTTAGTGACGGAACTAAGAGCTCCCGTGTTGATGACAGCTCATTGATAATTTCGCTTATAGTGACAGGTGTATTTTTCCGTAGAATATATTCAATGACCTCAGACTCAAGGCTCAAAAACTTAACGTTAAAACTAAGATGATTAAGTCCAATCATTAATCCTCGTCTGCATTCAAAACGGGAGTCATCTTGTAATAGCCCGAGCAAAAAATAACCATTTATTGATTTCAGGAAGTGCAGATTAGTATTGCTCTTAGTCAGCTGTTTAATAATAACCTTTGCTGAAACAAATTTTTGTCTGTTGAGGACGTAAGTTTCTGCTTTATCTCGAACAAGTTTGATTTCATGATTACTGAGGCCAGAAAATTCGTATAGATTGTATATTCCTCTATCAACAATTAATGCATCTTTCATCGATGATGCAACATTACCTATCATGCCTATGCTCATTTTCATTTCAAACATTGCCATAGATTCATCTTGTATTTCATAAAGAGACATGGGGCGAGAGTATTTTCTAATGATGAATCTAATTGCATTCTTCTTTGAGACTTTTTCGATATGTAGGTATTCGCTACCGTTTATAGTTTTTATTGAGTGGCTCTTTTTCCTATCAACAAGATCTTTTATTACTCCTTCAGGTTTACCGCTCAACTTCACTAAAGAGCTAAGGCGAATTGGCCATCGAGATAAGCTTATAGCTTTTGTTAAGCTGATTTCTTTAGCAGCAAGTTCGCATAGTTTGTAAGCTTTTGAAGAAACTTCCTCACCTTAAACCAACCGCTATAATCATGATTATAGAAATAGCAGTGATCTAAATATTTCTCATAATTCTTGAATCGCGCGGTTATGTAAATATCAATGTTTTTATTTAATTCTGAAAAATAAGCAGGGATAGAAGCTTTAGAAATAAATGTGTTTGATTCGAAGAATAAAGTATCTAGCTGATCTTTAAAGTGACCATCTAGACTCGCCTCTCCGTAATTCTTTACTGCTTTTTTGACGCGTAACAGTGCACGCTTTTCTATCTGTCTAATTCGCTCTCTGGTAACACCTATCTCATTTCCAATCTCCTCCAGGGTTTTTTTGTTCCAAATCGATCATGTAAAACCGATAACTCTCTTTCATTTAGATATATTGGCAATGTGGTTTCAATGAAACCTTCAATCGTTGCAAAGGAATCTAAACGATATTTACTCTTTTCTTGGGCTAGTATTACACCACTAACACCTTCTTTGCCAACATACCTTTGTACGATTTTATTTAGTAAATCATAAGTGCCTTTCCCCATGTTAGGGAAATTCTTATATTTAAGATAAGCGCCTTTATCTTCTACGAAATCTTTTAATGTGTCATGTGGAATATTTTGCTTATTTACTGAAAAAACATTTTCCAATCTTTGGCTAGACTCTAAGTTGCCCATAACCAAGTCAAACAGATTGTGGCTGAGTTTATCCTGGGATTCATTATCTAATTGACTAGCATTAGTATATATGGAACTTTCATGGTCGTGCTGCTCCTCTTCCTGCGGCGAGTCTGCGAATCTACTTGAAACGTGCTTATCACCGTCACTGAATAGGTAACCAGAATCACATGCCTTGTCATTTAGGACGTCTATAAGTTCAGATAAAGTCCGTTGCCCCATTCCTGGTAGGGAGAGGTATTTGCTTCGTGCATGTTTATCTTTTAGATAATCACCAACACTTTCATGTGGTAAATATTTTGGGCGATTAATTACGGTAAGCAATCTGCTGCTGACACCCACACTAGAATTCACTAATTCAATTATGCTTACATCCTGAAAAGATTTCGAATAAACTGCTTGATCATCGCCAAATACTTCTTGCACAAAGTCGTTGGTCGGCTGGTCACTGGTAATGGGAGCTCCAATTGTATCCCCCGGCATTAGTTCTTCTTTTGTAAATTCGCTTTCAGAGGAGGCTTCATGTTTATCTCCTTCGAGCATCATTGGGCTTCCATGTGCTTCAATACTATTGCTTGATAATTCGCTTTTGTCAGCAATGTTCTCTTTTACTTTTGAAGTCGCTTCTTCAGTGAGTTCTTCACTCGGATATGAGGTGGTTTGCTTACCTTCAGGGACACCAGTGTTTCTTAATTTTGCTAAATAGTTTTTAGCTTTATTGAAAATTCTCACTTCTTGAAATTACTCAATTTCTTTGTAAATAAGCTCTTTATCCATTTGCATTGTAATATGGTGCTTTGAATATCGAGTATTCTTCTAACTTGAAGGTGAAAGTTTTTCATTTTACGTTGGAGTGGAGAATTAAACCCTTTGTTTAGAGATTTAATACTATCAGAAGCATGGCATATCGTTATTAAGGGTCTTGAACCTGATAATGCACATGGAAGTTAATAAAATATTGATAATAACTTCCAAGTGGAATATATTTAACGTCCTTATGTGGCCATTAAAATCTCAGCTAAGTAATGACTAATAATTTTAACCACGTTTTCCCTGCCATACGTGGAGTCCAGTCGGGGCGGCCATGTTACGTTGCAATGGTTCCAATGCGCATTGTGGCCTAAGTTGTTCATTTTTGACGAAGCAGAAGTTCCTGCTGAGCTGCGGGCTCAAAGAACGTTAAATCTGCACAGAGTTCCTGAAATTTCAACGTACCTAGTCGATAACTCAGATAATTATACATTATCGTCCCTTACTGCATCTATTGATTCTAGGGTAAACTTTGAACCGATAGCTGATACTGGTTTAGGGCAAAATATGGGCACGCTGTCTATTCCGATGGAAGCTTCTATTCTGATTAATGATGGGCAACATAGAAGGGCAGCAATAGAGCGTGCTATAAGAGAAAATACTGAGCTTGGTCATGACAATATATCTGTTTTATTTTTTATTGACGAAGGGCTTTCATGTAGTCAGCAGATGTTTGCTGATTTAAACAAACATGCGATACGGCCAAGTGACTCCATATCTACTCTGTATGACTTAAGAGATGATTTATCTAAACTAGCGCGTGAAATTCAGTCGAAGGTTCATATTTTCAAAAAGATGACCGAAATGGAAAAATCTTCTATATCTAATCGTTCAAGTAAGCTATTCACGCTTTCAGCAATTAAAAATGCTAATAGAGTTTTACTAGGTAAAGGGCTTAAAGGACCACAGACAACAGTAGAAGAAATTACGATAGCAGCCTCATACTGGAATGAAGTCGCTTCTCATATGCCTGACTGGCAGCTTGCTTATCAAAAAAAGGTTTCAACCTATGAGTTACGAGAGAATCAAATACATGCTCACGGTGTCTTTTTGCAAGCAATGGGGCATGTAGGGTTCGACTTATTAGGCTCATTTGACAAAACTTGGCAGACTAAATTGAGCAAACTGGAGAAGGCTGATTGGTCAAGGACGCTACCTGAATGGGAAGGTCGAGCAATGGTCCAAGGCAGAATTAGCAAGGCAAAAATTAATGTCATGCTTACTGGCAATGCAATAAAAACCATATTAGGAGTAAACCTAACTTCTCTTGAAGAAGAAGCGGAGAAGAGGTTTATTAAAAATGACTGAAGAAGTTGCATTCATGTTTCAAACCCACGGCCAATTAATTAGCACGCAAAGTATTGCTCAACGGCCACTTGCAGATCTTATAAGTGAAGTTCAAGATCTGTATTGTGCTGATGATCGCGCCTGGATTATTGGCTTCAGTGGTGGCAAAGACTCAACGGCGGTAGTTTCGCTAATTTATACCGCACTACTTGGTCTGCAACCTCATCAATATACTAAACATGTCTATATCGTATCTTCAGATACCTTAGTTGAAACGCCAGTAGTAGTAGACATGATTAAAAGTGTCATGACGCAGATAGATGAATCGGCTCAGCAATTCGGCTTACCGATGAGCACACACCCGGTATTCCCAAAGATGGATCAGTCATTTTGGGCTAACCTGTTAGGGCGAGGTTATCCAGCCCCTCAGCAAACCTTTCGTTGGTGTACTGAGCGCATGAAAATTGACCCTGTTAGTGAATTTATTACTGAAAAAGTAGCAGACCACGGTGAAGTGATTGTTGCATTGGGCTCGCGGAGTAAAGAAAGTGCTTCTCGCGCACAAGTTATTGGAAAGCATCAAATATCGGGCAGTCTCTTGGCTCGCCATACTTCTCTGCCGAATGCACACACATACATGCCAATTGTAGATTGGGATGCTGACGATGTTTGGGAGTATTTAATGAGTGCTCCAACACCTTGGGGTGGCACGAATAACCAGTTATTTGAATTATACAAAGGATCAAATCAGGGTGAATGTCCAATCGTAATAGATAAGAGTACCCCATCTTGTGGTAACTCAAGATTTGGTTGTTGGACATGTACCGTGGTTGAAAAAGATCGTGCTATTCATGGCCTTATTGAGACGGGCGAAGAATGGATGAGGCCATTACTAAACTTTAGGAATGAGCTGCACAACTCTACGAGGCCTGAAAACAAAAATCATTACCGTAACTATAAGCGACGTATTGGAAAGGTATCTTATGCTCGTGGCAACATTCAAAACGACTCTAGTGAGGAGACTGAAAAGAAACATATTCCTGGGCCGTATTGGATGAAGCAACGCCAAATATGGTTAAAGAAATTATTGGAAATGGAAAAAGAGATTCGTGAGGGAGGTCGCCCAATTAATCTAATTGAGCGAGAGGAACTTGCAGCGATTAGACAAGAGTGGATACGTGATCCAAACGAACCTGATTGGATGGATACCTTGCCCTCAATTTATTCAGAGGTTTATCCAGACGACAAAATTGATTGGGTCCAGAATGACATGGCTTCATTTTCTAGCGAAGATAATGAGACGTTAATTGAGCTATCAAATAAGCGCAATATCTCCGCTGAAATGGTTATTAACTTACTTTCTGTTGAAAATGAAATGTCTGGCTTAGCGGTGCGCAAGAAAATATTTGATAAGCTTGAGAGCGTTCTAAATAAGGATTGGGGGACTCTTGAAGAGATAATAGCTGAAAAGGATGCTAGCAGTGACTTAGGCCACTGGGATGAAAAATTGTTAGAGTTACGAGCTACGCTTGAGGCCGGTCGATGATTTTTAAGGAGCTTAAAGTAACTGACTTTAGAGCCTTCAGTGGGGAACATGTATTTGATCTTGAACCGAGGAAGCGCTTAGGAGAAAGTCGGCCGATAGTTTTATTTGGTGGACTCAATGGCTCAGGCAAAACAACAACTTTATTGGCAATCAGGGTTGCTATTCACGGTAGGCAATCTCTTGGTCAAGGCACTTCAACTGCCCAATACCATGCATTTCTTACGTCTTGCGTACATAAGAACCCTCAGGCAGTTATCGAAGGCCGCAGTTCTTCTATTAGCCTTTCGCTCAAGCATGCTCATAGGGGGGTTGTTACTGAATATAAAATCGATCGAGCCTGGTCTGTTGCCTCATCTGGACAGCTTTCAGAATCTCTAAGCCTTACAAAGGCTGGAGAACCATTAGATGAGTTGAATTATGATCAATGTCAAAGTTTTCTAAATGAGCTGATTCCTCCAGGTGTCGCTGATTTATTTTTGTTTGATGGCGAAAAAATTGCTGATTTAGCTGAAGACACCAACGGCGCGACTTTAAGTGGTGCATTAAAAAAGCTTGTTGGTATTGATTTGCTAGAAACATTACAAACAGACTTAAAAGCAACACAGCGAAGAGGTTTGAAACGTAATGCAAGTAAAGTATCTCTTGATCAGATTAATAGCCTCGAAGAGGAACTTGTAACGACTGAAGAGAAGATGCAAACCGCTAGAACTAAAATTGCTGAGTGGAATTCCAATCTTAGTCATGTCGCTAGCCTGAAAGACCGTAAAAATAACGAAATCCTTTCACGTGGTGGTGCCTGGGCTGAAGCTAGAAATATTGAACTTAAAAAAGAGGTTGAGTTACATGCAAACTTAGACGTCCAAAAAAACATCATTAGAGAGCTATTGGGCTCTAATTTACCCTTTGCCCATGCACCTAACTATTGTGCGAGAGTTCTGAATTCTTTAGAAGAAGAAATAGAAACGCAACAACGGATGCAGTTTGATGAGACGTTCAATTCTAAAGTTGACGGATTTAAAAAAGCTATGAGCAATGAACTCGGCAATGATGAATGCAATAAAGTTGAGCGTATTCTACTTGATGCGTTTTTAGATAAGGATGTCGTTAATGCATCGTTACTTCATGATATGTCACCACTTTATATGGGCCAGTTTGCATCCGTGTTGGAAAACTCAAAAAACATAAAGGAGAAAGCAGACAAACTAGCTGAAGACGTTCGTCAACTATCTTCCCAGCTAGAGATGACCGAGCGTAATATTGCACGTGCACCTGACGAAGAAATTCTGGCGACTTTAAAAACCGAATTTGATGATTTGGTCGACCAGGAAATTGCCTTGAGAACCAACTTAGTATTAGAAAAGAAATCTCTTAAAGAGACAATACAACAAGCAATCGGTACAACGATATCAATTAAAAAGCTAACGAGTGAATTGAATACGCATAATGCAGACGCTAGATTACTACAGTTGTGCGAGCAATCTATCGGAGTGGTGTCTGAATTTACTGAGATAGTCACGAAAAGGAAGCTTAAGCAATTGGAGGATGAATTCTATGAGTCCTATAAACGCTTAGCGAGAAAGAAAGGCGCTATCCCACGCGCAGTGATTAATCCTAATACTTTTCATGTCGCGCTGCTCAACACAGCTTCAGATGAGATCGATAAAAATGATATGTCGGCTGGCGAAAAACAGATATATGCAATTGCCATGCTAAATGCATTAGGTAACATTGCAAGCAAGAGCCTACCAGTGATTATTGATACTCCGTTAGGGCGTTTGGATTCCAAACATCGAGATAATATTGTTGAGAATTATTTTCCTTATGCAAGTCATCAAGTGATTATTTTATCTACAGATACTGAAATACACGAAGCCTATCAGGAGAAGTTAAGTGATTTCATCTCACATACCATCAAGCTAGAGTATTCGGAAGTGACAAACTCAACAAAAGCCAGTAACGGGTATTTCTGGAACACGGGTGAGGTAATAGCAGTATGATCATTCCCAATAGAATCCGTCTTTCTAAAACAGTAACTAATCGATTTCAAACGATAAAGAATCGCACCGGAGTAACGCCAAATATTCTTTCCCGTATTGCATTAATGAAAGCTTTAGAGGCAGAAGTTGCAATCGAAAATGCTGGCGTAGAAGATAGCGATGGCCAAGAAATTAGCCGCGACGTTATGTTCGGCCAACATGTCAAAATATACAATACGTTGTTAACTCAATATATCAGCGAGTCCAACTCCAAAAAACAACCAGAAGAGATCATTAGTGCATTGATAGAAATAGGGGCGCATAAAATTGGCCACACTAAGACGTTATCTGATTTGTTATAACGAGTCTTAGAGTCATTCAATTTTTAGAGAAATGTGTTTCTATGAAACCGCACTGGTTGCTTTGAATGTTTAGCGTGAGTTAGTTTAACTCGCATAGCGAAAATCTCGGGGGCTTGCCCCCGAGCTGAATAGCTTAAAATGGGATGTATTCCATTTTTGGCTATTTGGCTTATGGATCTTCAAAGAAATTCGCATCATGTTTATCGGCTTATGTACCATTTTGTGTGGATACCGAAATATCGACATAAAGTATTTGTTGAGCCATATCGAAGCAACTTAAAGGCCATTATTGAAAAGATAGGCTACGACTATAATATAGAAGTAGTGGAATTAGAAATTCCAGAGGATCATCTGCATATGATTGTCCGAGGAGAGCCAAAATTATCGCCTAGTAAAGTTATGCAAGTCGTAAAAAGCATATCAGCTCGAGAGTTTTTTAGGCTTTATCCGGAGATAAAAAGGCGGTATTTTTGGGGAGGCAAGTTGTGGACTCAAAGCTATTTTGTTGAAACGATAGGAAATGCGAGTGAAGATACAATACGGGCTTATGTGCAGAATCAACTTATGGTTCTCGATAGACACGAATCTAAGAGTCGTCAGCTGGGATTACTCTAAAACTCGGTAGCTTGCTGCCGAGTTCTTTATCATAACAAGTACCGTTAACTCAGTGTCTACCTTTAACATATAGTCTTTATCGTTGGGTCTGGCGTTCTTTAATTGGAAGAAGTGGACCCCATTTTTAGGACAGGTTGCTTAGGAGTTATTTCCACCTGATTATGCGGCTAGTTTCAGGCCACGATATGGATCATACATCATGTCAGGCACCATCCCCAAGGTTTGATGTTTTCGCTCTTGGTTGTAATATTGTATCCAAGCACCAATGCCTTCTTTTGCCTCTCTCATCGTCTGGTAGGATTGCAGATAAACTTCCTCATATTTAATACTGCGCCATAAACGCTCAACAAACACATTGTCACGCCAAGCACCCTTGCCGTCCATACTGATGCGAATATTGTTTGTTTTAAACACGTTTGTAAAGGCTTCGCTAGTGAATTGTACGCCTTGGTCACTGTTAAAGATTTCAGGCTTACCATAGTAATGCAGCGCCTCTTCTAAGGCATCAACACAGAACGAACTGTCCATGCTATTGCTAAGGCGCCATGACAATACTTTGCGAGAATACCAATCCATCACCACCGTGAGATACGCAAAGCCATTAGGCATTGGTATGTAGGTGATATCCGTAGCCCACACTTGATTAGGGCGTTTAATATTCAATCCGCCTAGCAGATAAGGATAAACCTTATGGCCAGCCTTTCTCTTACTGGTATTCGGCTTAGGGTAGATATCTTTAATTCCCATCTTACGCATTAAACGCTGCACATGCTTACGGTCAACTCGGTGGCCAACATCTTGCAATACATCGCGAATGCGCCTACTGCCCAAGAAAGACCGATTGAGGTGAATTCGATCTATCAGATGCATTAGCTCCAAGTCGTCATTAGTGGCTGGTGTAGGCTTGTAGTAAACGCTAGATCGATGAATTTCCAACAGCTTACTGACGAACTAACGATAATTCATTGGTTTTATTAATCATGGCTTTGCGCTGCAGTCTGTTTAACGACCGAGCGCTTTGGACAAAAAATCATTTTCCATGGTGATCTCACCAATCTTAGCTTGCAATGATTTAATCTCTGATTCTCTATCGGGCGCTAAACCAGTGCCTGACGCAAACACATCAGCTGAGCTGTCAAGCAATTGCTTCTTCCATTTAACAATAAGATTAGCAGCGATATCATGACGACTAGCAAGAGCGCTTAATGTTTCATCTCCTTTGATTGCCGCAAGCGCTACTTTCGCTTTGAATTGTGGTGAATGATTTCTACGTTTTCTACTCATTTTCTGTTCCTCGTTTTGAACAATTATAAAACAGAAAATAACTCCTTAGTTTTACCACTAAACTGTCCTATTCATGGGGTCCACTTCAGCCCAAATGTCAGCGAGCCAATTTAACGGAATAGTGTTGAAAGGTAACTTTCATATAGATCATCTTTCTATTCATCGATTAGAAAAGCAACGAATAAGAGAGGGTGAAGTAGGCCTATTTGATAATAAGGGAAAAGCTAGAATCGGCAGCACGCTATTTGTTCCTTCGGAGGACCAGTTCGAACTACGAATGAAAAGCATTGGCGAACGATCATTCTTTTTTAAGCCAAGGCAAGCGCTATCTAATGGCACTTATGTTGCTTGGGCAGGAACGGACTTTTGGCTGTTTCAAATTAAGTAAGAAGAGTGCAGCGGGAGCGTTAACTACAGTTCTAATAGCGCTAATACATCGGTCTCATAATCCTTGGAAATGCTCTTAAACTTGCCCATTGGATATTTTAGTTTGAGCCTTTCATAGACGTAGGTGTACGCGACGTTCCCAGTGTGATTGGCGGCTGTAATATCTGCGCCAAGTTCTATGAGTTTTTCTACAACTTGCAGGTTTTGATTGAACTGGCTAGCGATTAGCAAAGGTGTGTTGCCATCCTTATCAGTAGCGTTAATATCCATTCCTTGTTTCACGAGTTGTTCAATGGTCTCAGGCATTGGATTAAACCTTGCGGATACATGCATTGAGTTGCCTTGTGTCAAGTCTTCGGTCGAATTGGTGTTGGCACCCTGCTGAATTAAAAATGAAATCACCTCAGGCGTGTTATAGGCGCTTGCAAACATCAATGGTGTATATCCAGCTTTATTTCTTGCGTTTATGTCATGACCAATCGCGATCATTTCGTTAATAGATTTTAAATTCTCGGCCACCATAGCAAAAAGCATAAGCCCGTCCGCACCGCCAGTGGTTAGCTTACCAAGCTTTAAAATAGAATTAGGTTTGTAATTTCCAGTGTAGTCCAATGGGTTGTTACGGATATTTAAATAGGTCGCGCCTTTAATTCCATCGATTGAATTTCCTGGCAAGCCTTCATAGTTATTAATCTTTCTTGCGTTACTAATTCTACGCTGTAGTAATTCATCTTCTCGGGCTGCTTTTTTTGCATTCTTTAGGAGCTCGTACTGCTCAATTCGCTTTTGTTGTTCGATTTTTTTCTCAAGCAGCTCTGCTTCTGTTCTTGCTTTAGCTAAAGCTATTTCATTGAGCTTGGTTTGATGCTCAATCTCTGCTTGTCGTTGCGCTTCTAATTTCTGCTTTCGCTGGGCCTCAACAAGAGCGATTTTCTGCGCGTGTTTCTCAGCTTTGATGCGCTGCTTTTCTTGAAAAAAGTTATAAACATTATACGAAGCAATGCCGAAAATAACCGCTGCGATTGTAATGGTGATCAGCTTCTTCATATTCTCTGCACTTCTTTAAATTGACGATACTTATTAAAAACTAAAATACACATACACAACATGATCATGGCTACTGAGATAATGGTGCCTGCAATGTGAAAATAGCTACCGATGTATTCAACTACGGCAAGATCACTATCTGAGACCAGCCCAAATATTGAGGCATATTCTAGAGATGTCTCTACCGTATTGTTTTGAGAAAAGAACGATTTAGTGATGTATGAAAATATGTAGAACAACGGGAAAACCATTACTATTCTGGCTAACCAGCTTGTGAAATAACGAAGCTTCTTGGGACGGCTAACTTGATCAATCTCAAAAAGCAAAATACCGACAATGACTCCTAGGTTTCCATATTGCAATACGAATACATATCCTAATATCCATTGCTTAAACATCCCTGACAGCGCTGGTATGAGCACGAATGGGCTAAATACCAAACATAATAGTAGAGCCTTGGATCTGAATGCTTTTAACAGCCCATATGATATGACAAAGCAAACAATGGATGCATTGGCAATTAGAAATACGAGATCATTCATTATGATTTTAAGGAGTTAAAGGCAACCAAATCCATCAATTAGGTACAGTTATATTAGTTGTGTCCATACAGATTTGTGCAGATGTGCATTAATCGCTGTATTTACGGTGCAATATAACACTACGAATACTATGCGCAATTTAAATTAGAGGTGAGATCTGATGCTTGTACTTTATATGAAAAATTTGTTGTGTTCTGAGGCTGTTATGGTGCAAGTTAAAAAAACACTACCCTCTTTTGAGAAGGAGTTTCACCTCGATAAATATACTAAGATGCACGCGCTTTTGTTGCTGGGGCTGGAGAAGAACTGCGGGAAATTAAATAGCTTGGATAATGATTTAAAGATCGAAACGATAGATTAAACTACCCTAATTCCGATTATGTATATTTTTTATGATTCAAAAAGCCAATCAGTGTAGAACGTTTATAAAAAATACGTAAATAGGATATGGAACAGTTTTTGGATCATATTATGGACTCTTCAAAGGGGCAGGCTGAGATAAATAAAAATTTTGTCTCATGACGTAATTTCGGTACAATTGAAATTACAATATTACGTAAACAGAGTTAGGGACAAATGAAGTTTAATAAGTTATTACTGGTTGGCACAGTTTTGGTGTGCATGGTTTTTTCATTAGCAATTAAAGCCGCTGAAAAAATGGATAGTAAAATACTAGTTCCAATAATATCCTTATTGTTGGATGATTCAGGAATTGATTTGGAAGTGACCAATCACGTATTTAGTTCAATTCCTGAAGCAAATTCGCCTTCTTTGCTTCAGTTTTTGACCGACGACTCAGGTCAAATAAGCTGTCATGTGGCATCAGAACCAGATGGTGCTAATGTAACGTTTGAGGCTGTTGGGGGAAATGCTATAGAAATCATTGCTACGATCGCAGGAGACTATGAGCTGTCATGTGCATCTCTATCTAACCAGAGCACTAAGTTGATCAGTTTCTCAGTTGTTGAGGCTCACTTGCCATTTGATCAACAGCAGTTGACTGATCCAGATAATAATAAAGGAGAAGTTTTAAATCAAAGGTGGGTGTATTCGAGCACATTAGATGAGAGTACATTAAAGGCTATAATCGAGAAGTACGGAGTTTTTACTGTTATTGGAACGGACGAGGATAGGGGAACACTAATTCAATTTGATCATACGTCACTTTCAAATACTGAAGCGTTGGAACTTTTAAGGCTAGAACCTAAAATTGACTATATTCTTCGTCGTATGCAAAATGTAATTAATCCTAGCACTAGCTCTGTAGATTTTTTCCCAACTGAAGGAAGTGACATCGCGTGGAATACTGGAGGGTTTGCTGACGGCAACTACTCATTAGTCGAAACAAAAATGCCTCAAATATGGGGATTGATAAGACAGGGGAATGGAAATCCAGCGTCGCAACTAGTAGGAAATCCTAACCTAAGTATAGGTGTATGCGATGGTGGTTTTAATGAGTTGCACCCTGAGCTATCCTCTAGAGTAATTCTTTCTAAATCATATTATGATGCGAAATTATCAGGAAATCATGGTAACGCAGTAGCTGGAATAATAGGTGCGGAAACGGATAATGGCACTGGAATTTCGGGAATAAATCACCAAAGCAAATTAATCTTTGGGATATTTGACGATTGCGTTAAAGCAATGTCAAAAGAAGTGAAAGTAGGTGTTATTAACAACTCTTGGTCGGAATCATGGGGACCAATAATATCAACGTATAATCATGATAATAGTGAGGATCGAGCTAATCGTTTGAAGAGCGTTAAAGAATCATTCATAGATTTAATACCCTTCATCAATAAAGATGATAAATTGTTTGTTTGGGCTGCTGGAAATGGCATTGGTGGGGCTTCTGGGTCCCAAAACGGCACTAA
This sequence comes from Candidatus Poriferihabitaceae bacterium, assembly GCA_965237995.1. Lineage (GTDB taxonomy): Bacteria > Pseudomonadota > Gammaproteobacteria > Arenicellales > Poriferihabitantaceae > JAAELZ01. The sequence goes on along the minus strand of CBDEGO010000003.1, from coordinate 423,135 downwards.
ATACTATGGCATTGACGCCTCTTATAGCAATGGGGTAATCCATCGTCTAGGAGGGGTAAAGAGCAACAACATTGTAGTAGCCGCAGCAATACCAAATTCTGAAGGACCTGTTTTACCATATTATAGTAATTTCGGACGGCATGTTGATATCGCAGCATATACCGACGTAAAAGCCCCTAAGGATGTTGGGTATTGGGAAACTGACGATATCTACGGATTAAATCATGGACCATATGATGAGGCAGATAAGGGGCCCTTTGATGGAACATCTGCCGCTGCACCGTTTGTAACCGGTATCGCTTCACTATTATTTTCAATACTTCCTGATGCAACACCAGCTGATGTTAAAAACATAATAATAAATACATCTACGGAGTCGGTTGATAGTCGATATTCAGCAATAGGAGTTAACGCCGAAATCGTTTCTTTACCCGGAAATAGTATACCTCTTATTAATCCTTTGAAGGCTGTTGAATTCGCTCTTGATTTAAAACGGGGCCGAGAAGCTCTTTTGGCCGCTAAGTATATTGGCCCCAAAAATGCTAGTTCTCAAAACACAATGAAAATCAAGCTTTCGACGCTCCATCCGAGTGTTAGCGTCACTGGGTTTCGCGGAGAATTGCGCAGATGCAATGTATGGGGGGGGTGCGAGTTCGAATCTCAGTGGGAGTTTGATAGCAACATTGATCGCACAAATAGTATTGCGTTTCTTACAGTTCCAGATGGATATAGTAGTTATCGATTCGAAGGGAGCGTTGATTTGGTTGGTGCTTCAGGTATAACCACAGTAATAAGTAATAAGACCATCTTTGACACAAGGAAAACTGAGATTAGAATTCAGAGTGGTGACGTCGAATTAGATGGAGTTACCTATAAGCTAGAACCTACAGGTGCTAACGTTAGTCCCTTCGATGACCCTAATCAGGAAGAAGGGTTATTGCTCGGAAATAGCGTAAACTTTGGGTTAGCTGTTGGCGATTATAAGATTCATTTAAGTAAGTCTGGTTATTTGGACTTCTCAACAAAATTCAGTATTAACAGCGAGCGGGAAGACATTCCGCTTGTTTTTAATTTAGTACCAGATGATGGTGTGTTAGTTGGATCTCTAAGCGGTATAGTCACGGATGAAGCGGGTGGGCCAATAATCGGGGCAAACGTGTCATTGTTTGGAGGCGGATTTACTTATAACGTTGTCACCGATAGTAATGGATTTTACCGAATTTCTGAGGTTAGTAAATTAACCCAAACTCTCGAAGCAATCTTCGACTTTGGTTTAACAGTTTCGGCAGACAACTATGTTACAAAAACGCTTTCAGATGTAGTCGTTCTTACTGGGAAAGAAGTAAGTAAAGGTGTTAGTTTGAATCGATTGCAAATGAGCGAATCTTTAGTGTCGGGGCGTAATCCAGAAGTTGATAATCTTGTATTAGCACCAAACGGAGGGGAGTCCTGGTATTATGGGCAAACCAAGCAGGTCCGGTGGCGCTCCAGCGAAATATCAGGAAGCTCTGTTGATCTTTATGTATTACATGATGACCCAACAGGGCTTTTTTCGAGCTCAAATGTTGGGGCACAGGTGAATAGCAAAAACTGGTATAAGTTTGCTGAGGGAGTATCAAATACTGGTAGTTACTCTATGGACCCTTCAGATATGAATGGCGGTGGAAATGCTTATGTTTTATTAATTGTTTCGAGTGAGGATAATTCACAGTGGGATATTGGTGATGGTATGTTTGAGTTAGGTAGAGAGCCACTTCCTTCAAGTCCATATATCGTTCAATACAGTGGATCACCAAGTAGCTTACAACAATATACTAGCAATATTACAGGTGGCTTCATACGCTATTTAGATGACGGAACAGAAATTGGATTTATAGTTAAAATCACAGGTACTGCTAGTTCAGGTGATAAGTTTGAGTATAGGCAGTGTATTATTTACGATCAGTCCTATAGCAATCATCCAGAAGTATGTACTTCAGAATCAGGGAATAAATTAAAAGCATGGTTAAATGGTCAGGTTGTGCCCTATTTGGATACATCAGGATTCTCTTCAAGTTCTAGTCATAGCAGTGTAGATGGAAATATTAGCGCTACTTTCAGTGCTCAAAATCCCGAAGATGGTAGTGAGCTAGTCTACGGACAAATTGACATGCAGGGTCTGCCTTCGGTAGCGTCTGATATTAATTAACCATGAATTACTCAGTCTTATTAGAAGTTAAGTGAATTACTTCGTTTTTTAGATAAGTTGCTAGAGGTATTAATCCAGCTTTTTTTTAATGATGGCTATCTCTCAGGGAGTAAACTTTATTACGACTGGTTCACTACATTTTTCCGCAGCTGGTTTTGGAGGTTTTCAAGGTTTATTATATAAACCGCGAAGTGGTGCTAGCTTTTTAGCTGGGGTTAATCTCACTGATGACAGATCATTTTTACTTGGCATGGTAAGAATCGATTACAGAGTAAATATTATCGAATTGTTGGCTCACTTCCCTATATGTGTAGTGAGCGAGTGGATTCGAGCTTTGTAGATGCTTGATTGATCTTTCTTGTTCAAAAATCAAATCAAACACTTTAGAAAACTTAAGAGGTAGAACAGGGATATCGAAGTTGATTTTTGCCTTTATGAATTTCTCGATGTTCTTGAAATCTGCAAAATCTAGCCAGTTGTTACCGATATCGCATTTTTGTTTGAACAGCTTGGTTGCGACGACCACGATATTTTTATTAAAGCGTGAAATTTCTAAGATGGTATGCAGTCCAGCTGTCAGGCACTTTAGTTCGTTATAGATAGGCACAATGACTATGTCAGATTGCTCAATAGCGCTTGTAATGCTTAGGGCGTCCTTCGAGATAGATCAAGCCAGATCAAACACCATATCTACGTCAGGTGGGATTACTGGAAACGCTTCATCACTTGCCACTGTGAGAAGTCGTTCTTCAGGAATGAAGGTATCCAAGATATGAAACGGCTCATTAGTGCCTAGCGCATATTCCCTGTCGAGCACAATATTGGTTGCTATAGGTGTTTTACCTGCTCAGCCTTTCACGTTGTATATGGTTATTTTCAAGTAATCAGAAGTTAACGAGTAAATTGATATAGCCAATTTACTCGAAAACTCTGATATAGCAAATTTAACTAAATGTATCGATTAATTAAGGTAAACCAAGTAAATCAGGTATATCGAGTAAACTGAATTAATAGGTTATTTGGGTTTACTCGATAACACATCAAGATAATCGGCGTACCATTGCAGCATCTGGGTACGTTCATTCAAGTATTCCGCGTGATTGTAAGCATTTCTGACGGTGTCTCGTTCTTGGTGCGCAAGCTGTTTTTCAATTATGTCTGGCCTGAATTTGTTTTCGTTAAGTAGCGTTGAAGCCATTGAACGAAACCCGTGAGACACAATACGGCCAATATATTTACCATCTTCGATGCGCCTCATGGCTTTGTTTACATTTTCTCGGTGCATGGATTTATTTACATCTCTTTCATGCATGAAAATAAAGTCGCTGTGACCGGTTACGGGATATAGTTTCATTAACAGTTCTCGTACTTGAGTAGGGAAGGGGATCAAATGATCCCTGCTCATCTTCATGTCTTCAGCGGGAATGAGCCAGTGGTTTTTCTCGAAATCGATATACTCCCATTTTGACGCGGCTAGTTCAGCGGGACGCAGAAAAACATAGGGTGAAATTAGCATCGCTGTTTTAAGCGTCATTGTTCCATTGTAGCCTTTTAAGTCTCTCAGAAATTCACCTACCTGACTTGGGTCGGTTAATGATGGAAGATGAATTGTTTGTGCAGTCCTGAGCATGCCACGATAATCTTGAGTGAGGTCTCGTTGGCAATAGCCCTTAGCAACTCCATAACGAAAAACCATGCTACAAACGCCATTAACACGCTTACCTGTTACTACGTGCCCTGTGGTTTGAATGGCTTCGATAAAGTTGAACAGCATCGGGGCGTCGATAGATTTTATGGGTAGTTGTCCGATCTTAGGGTAGGCGTGAAGTTCTAGTCGTCTATATACCAATTTGTTGTAGCGACTATTTTTTTCATCGTATTTGTTTGCGTACCATTCTTCAGCTACTTCTTTAAATGTTTTCTCAGTAGCTTGTTGTACTTTTTGGGTACGTTTATAGGTTGAGGGATTGATGCCTTGTTGAAGTAAATCGGCATACTCGCGTTGAGTGGCGCGCGCTTCTTTAATGGATACCTGTGGATATTTACCCACGGAGATCATTGCTCGTTTGCCAGCATAGGAGTATCTATAACGCCAAAGCTTGCTACCATTGGAATTTAACAAGTACCGTTAACCCAGTGTCTACCTTTAACGTATAGTCTTTATCTTTGGGTCTGGCGTTCTTTAATTGGATGTCTGTAATCATGTCGTTTCTGTACTTTAAGTTGAAATTGTATATTTAAACGCAGTAAAGAAGCACGAAATGTATACACATTTATATACCGCTTCGCTTGCGCTGTACTGAAACAGGGTGAAACAGCCTGAAATTGTAAGTGATTGATTTAAAAATTAATCACTGGATTATGCAACACCCTGAAACATCCCGAAGAGTGCTCTCGCTATTCCTTGGGGGAACCATTATTAAACCCGAAAGTGCATTGGTACAAAATATTTGGTAAAGTTGAATAGGACGATCATCCAAGTCTTAGCCTTAGGTAGAAGGTATGAATGTAAATAGAATGTACGTGAGACTCTTTGCGATGCCTATCCTTAGCTTACTTGCCGTGGCTTTAATACTGCTATTCTTAAACGGCATTTCTTCAGGTAAAGATATAGATTTGATCCCAACTATTAAGGAGGGAATTACTAAGATACTATGGTGGGTTGCACTTAGCCTTCTTTGTATTTCGGTGTTGCTTACAATATATTCGAGTTTCTTAATATTGAGGTGGTATCAAGGAAGAGGGGATATATGTAACTTCTGTGGAGGCATATCCAAATTTATTCCTGATGGTAGATATAGCCCTTATTATCGGTGCTTAGCATGTGGGCGAAACGAAAATGCGTCAAGTCGCGAATAGGTTTTTTCGAGTGAGAGTAGATTTATACACAAGCCGCCTCAGGTGTTATGATCCGGACGATGCCCTGAGTGTAGATATAGAGAGCTCTGGAACACATGGATTCTAATAACAATATTTTTGAACGATAACTTGAAATTATGGTTGTTTCTTACTTGCTCAACCTAATCAAGCTATCTAGGTTAGATACGTGCCTTTTAATAAGCTCCACGGTATTTGTGCCATTACTTGTTCACACTGGAGATCCGTGGTTCAGCTTTACTCAAGCTATACCTCTTCTACCAATGTCTATGTCTGCGTTTATCCTAAATGACATACATGATGTAGAAAAAGACAAAATAAACCATGCTGAGCGAATAATACCATCAGGAAAAATAACGTTGAAAATAGCAACGCTATACTATTTATTATTGCTTATCACATCGCTGTACTTAATAAAGCTATACATTCCTCAAGGACATATCTACTGGTATCTGTTACTTCTGTTTTTTTACATTAATTACAACTATGTGGTAAACGACTTTCCAAGCTATAAAAATATTTACGTTTCAATTACGTCGGCCATCTTAATTTGCTTATTATCACACGTATTGCTAACCCCAAAAATTGGCCTTTTAGCTATGTCAGTGTTCCTATTTATATTAGGACGAGAAATCTTAATGGACACGTTAGATATGAATGGCGATGGTGAAACATTAGCGCGAAGACTAGGTATTGAAACATCCACATCTATTGCCATTTTTTGTCAAGCGGCTGGCATCGGGATACTTATGCTGTTAGTAGATACAATCAAAGAAGCTGTTGCAGAAGTGCTCATTATTATAATTTTTGCACTTACCTATTATCGCTGGAAAAAAGGGTTAAAGAAGCGTTTAATGATTAACATGATGAAAGTCCAAATGTTAATTGGAATAGTTTTTTTATTTCCTTAGTCTAACTAATAAGACTGAGCAACATTCCAAGTATCGTAATTGCTAAGATTGGCAAATCACTTAACGACAATCTAAGCCGATATTTCAGCTCGTCTTTACAAATCTTATCGTATTCAATTGCATATGAAATGCGCTCAAACTCAGATATATTGTTGTCCCTTAGTTTAAACTTCAGCATATCGGTCTTCTTATTAATAGAACGCATATATAGCTTCTGAAGCACTGTTCTAGGATAGAAATTAAACAGTAATAATACAGGTGTGGCAATTACGGCAGGCAAAAGTAGTGCAATTTTTATTGACTCTCCAATAAGCGAGGTATATTCAAAAGGTGCGTTGAAGTAGCTAACCACATGGACAAATACAAATATGGATGTCAGTGTAGTGACAGCGTTAACATATGTTGCTATCCCACCAATTTTATCGTCACTAAATATATCTTCGTCAACTCGTATATTCTCAATAGCTTGGAGCATTTGAGCAATATAAAACAGCTTTCTACCAACGTAAACTCCGAGTCCATATTGAAGACATCCATAAGCAATTAGTAAATATTCAGCGTTTCCAGAGAATGGGAACTGCGCATGATAATATATTCCGAACCCAATAATTACGAATGATGATGAAAATGATATAGATCTCGATGGAGAAAAATATCGTTCTTTATGAAAGTCATAAGTAGTCGATGTCAATGTCTCCCCATCAAAATTATCTTCAATCAGGTCTGGTATGTAACTTTGTGTTCTATGAATTAAGAGCGCCGCTGCAATTATCAACCCACCCGAAAACACACAATTAAATGAGATAAAAAAAGCGTGGTGAAATTTTTGAAAAACAGATGCAGGTTCCGTGCTCCAAATTATAAAACTAGAAATAATGCCGTATAGAAGGCCTAGTGCAATCCCATAAAACAAGTGATTCATCAAGAAAAATAGATGCTTAGAATCACTCATAATTTCAAGTTATCATCCAAATTCTGTGATGTTTTCTAATTTGGCTGAACAAACTGCGTTTTTTAGTCCAACATCAGACACATGGGTATAGATTACCGTGGTATTAATATTGCTGTGGCCGAGTAACTTTTGGACATGGCGAATATTTACTCCTCTATCTAGTAATGAAGTTGCGGTTGTATGTCGAAACATGTGAGGTGTTATCTTTTCTCCTAGGTTGTATTTATTCACATACCTGTTCAGGTGATATCTAACGAACGCAGGCGTAACAATTCTTCCTGCGGGGGTGGTTAGTAAATAGTCATGAGACACACCTATTTTTTTTCGGAATTCAGTATATGCAGTAGCGCAATTAGAAACGGATTCGGCGGTGAGAAATACATTTCTTTCTCGATTGCCTTTACCTCTGATTCTTATCGTTGAGCTGTAAAAGTCAATATCTTGCAGCTGTATAGAGCAAAGCTCAGATACTCGAATTCCTGTTGTGATTAGAAGCATTAGAGCAAGGTGCATAGTTTGAATATTGTGTATTTGAAACGCAGATTTAGTAGGGTCTTCAAGAAGATAACTTAGGGAGTTGAACAATTTGTCCAAAAGATGTTTTGGGATATTTTTCGGAAGGGAGGTCGGTTGCTGAATGTTGGTTTTAATTTTCATAAATGGGTTAGTTTCTAGATAGTCTTCCAATACCAACCAATTGAACATAGATTTGACTACTGCTATCTTCCTTTTTGCACTTCTTGGTTTATAGTTGATCTGCAAAAATTCAATCCAAGGGTTCAATTTAGCTTTATCAATGCTGGTTATGGCATGTTGATTGCCAATATGGGCTGAAAAAGAGTAGAGATCAGTTGTATAAGCGCGGATTGTGTGACAAGAGAGGCCTCTGCGTCGGCAGCTTCCAAGGAATTCATTTATGGTTGCTTCTAAGTTCATTATTTTGTTATTGGTATTGAAAAAAGGGGGAGGGATTTAATGCAGTATCTCCTATCAATACAAGAATTAAGTATTAGAGATATGTTTGATGACTTAAGCGTAAAGTAAGAATTACATAGCAATGGGATTGATTGCTATTTTGTAAGCTCGAATAGAAAGGTGCCTATGCATTCGAGCTATTGACTAGTCAAAAACTGCTGTACTTTAAATTTAGGTTACAGGTGCTTAATCCAGTGAGTTGCCTGTAATAGCAGTGTGAGCTGCATAGTACCGCTTGCCTCGATTCAAATAGTAATCAGACCAGAGGAATATTAGCTAGAGGATACTCTAACCTCATATTTTTTCCCTCCAAAGCTATTCGATATAAACCCTGAGGTTAGATTGGGAAGTAATATATTAGGGTCAAAATTGATCTCGATAACTTGATTCTCATCGTCTATTACAGCTTTATGATTGGCTAATTCATAGTCTAAAAGATCATCAAGAAATTCGAGATTAATACTTTGTGATTTTAAAAAAATGGAAGCGTTTACTGCTTCTTCAGATGAAAATAGACTTGGAGGAGTGCTAGCCCAAAATTTTCCTAGTAGCGACATTGTAGCTTGTTCTCCAAGTGACAGTATTAAATACCTGAAACTCATTGTTAAAGTTGAAGCGAACATGCCTCCTCTGATTTTTTCGATAAGTTGTCGATAGATTGACACTCCTGGATCCTTACTTATAGAGAAAGATGGTTCTTTAGTTGTTTGGCCTAACACAGCCTTAGTGAGAGCTGTCTCCCATTCTGCAGGTGCAATACAAAAGCGTTCATGCAGATTAGTCTTAGGTTTGTGCTTCGCTTTATTATTTTTCGCTTTGCTGTTTTTATAATTAAAAGCAATGCTGGGTGCCGAGCAGGTTGTATCCATAAACTCTAACTCGCCCAATATTTTTTCAAGTGTGATGCCTTTAAAGTTCAAGTATTCAGGCATTATTTCAAAATTAAAGGCTTTCAAATTCGGAAGGAGAGGGATTATGGATTTGACGATACTCTTCAGCTTTTGAGGTATTAAGTCACTGTGTCCGTCGAGCCAATATCCATCTAGCCAATCGCCTCCGGCAATGTGTACTTCCCACACTCGGTCAAGAGGTAGTTGATCAATTACTTCAAATATAGATTGCCTTCTATTTAACTGGTTGCACCACAAATTATGTAGATCTAATAAAATCCCACAATTGGCTTTTTCAGCAACAGCACTAAAAAACTGCCCATCATCTAATTCAGTTGTTTGTGGCTGTAGGTAATTTGCAGGTGTTTCAAACGCTATTGGTAAGTTGATTTGTGATTTATACTGTTTAATATTTGAAACTATATTATTAATACTGGCCATAGACTGTTGCGGCGGAAGTAAAAAGCCTGCATTAATTATTTTGTTCCCAACTTTAGCTTTGTTGAAGCTAAGGTGTTCGGAGATGAATTCAGGTAAAAGCGCTTTAGCTGTTTGTAGCAATGGCTTAAATGCACGCTTATCAGGGGTAATGGAGCCACCGATGGGGAAGCCAACTCCATGAATCAATTTCTTAAAGGGAAGAGTTTCAATATAACTTAGGGCTTTGTCATTTACTTCAAAAGTCCCATCAGTTTTCTTAAACCATATTGTAGCGGGTTCTATTTCGACTACTTGTATTAGATCTTCCCCGGCTTGAAGGACTTCCTCCAAGCCAGGGAAGTAAATAATACCCGTGTCTATTTTAGACATTGCTATTGAACATATAACAGATATTGTTTGGCTGCAAGACAGCTATCTTGCTAAAAACTCACGCTGCATATCAAATCGAATATCCCAGCCAGAGCAGCATGCTAAACAGCCTAGTTCACCAAGAATATCTTTTTGGATATCTTGCATGCGCCCAAGATCAAAATAATCTTTTGGGGATACCTGAACTTTTACCACATTTCTTTTAGAGTTGATCTTAAGAGTGGTTGGGTTAATACTAATGTTTTTAGCCATGATTTAGTCCTCATTAAAAAATTTCAATTAGTACGAGTATTCATATTGAATATTTCATACTTCCTAGTCTCGTGGTTCTAGTTAGATGCACCACGTACTTTATAATGTACGCCTCTGGTATGTGGAAGTATGTGATGTATCCCACTAATATGGACTATTTAGATTTTAATGATTTAGCCGACTTGCGAGTGAATGTGATTTATAGAGTGGTATTTATCACATCATGTAATAAGCAGTAGACGTAAGCTCTACCACTTAGTAAACCCTGTAGTAGCTGCTTTACTTTATTGTGTATAGGCCAAATATTGAGTTTTCTGCGGTTTAGTGAAAATGGAGGTTTGACGATCGAAATGCTGAATTTACAGAATGGTAGTTTTGAAGGGCACGAAGGAAAATTATTTGTAAGAGAGTAATTCACCAAATTTAGAAATTTTATACATAGGAGGAACAAATGGCTTTAACTTATCCAACAATATATAAGCGTGTAAAAGATACTTTAGGGCGCATAAATGGTCTCGAACCACGTGAAATTTATGCAGATATGAATTTAGCTGATGCTCCATTAATGTATGATGAGAGAGGATTACGTGCTCTTGCGCCTAAATTAAATAGAGCATTTTCTGACCAAGGTTTAAATTTAACTAGTAATGAAACAAGTGGGTTTAAGACCGTTAGAGATGCGGCGCGCCTTGTATATGAAAAAATAGGTTGAGAGGAAGTTGGAAATGAAAAATTATTTTACGTGTTTGACAAGTGTTGTATTGCTTCTATCTTGTAATTTGTTGTTTGCTGTTAATGCAGTTGATTATGATGCTAATAGTAATGAAGTTATTGATGTTAATGAATATCAAAAGTATGTAAAGGTTGTCAATAGCAAGCCTTTAGTTGAATTTGATAAAGACGAGGATGGCAATCTCAATGCTGCAGAGTTGGTTGCTGTTGAATCTGCTCTGAGCGCATTAGCAGTTGAGGTGGAAAAATGGGTTCAAGAGTTTCAAATTGATTACCCTGATGGGCAAAACATAGGAGACTTTGCATCTATCAATAAAACTGACGACATGGCCATATTCGCTAGCAATAAGGGCATTGGTAAAACAAAAGTACTTATCCGCTCCTCTAATGAGCAGATTACTTTAACCAAAAATGCAAAAGGAATAAACAAAGCAAGCCCCGCGCAGATTTCCTTCTCGAAGGACATAAAAGGTAATAATGAGGTTATGAACTTAAAAGGTGTGGTGTTAAGGCCAATAAGGTTCAGTGAAAAGACGCAAGTTGTGTTGGTCCCTAGCTTGGAGTTTAATCAAGCTAGAAATAGTAATGAAGAAAAAACAGACATAGATAGTCTACTTTTTAGGTTGGGTATAGACTACGAACTAGAGGACGTTATAACCGACAGATCGTACTTTAGAGCAGGCTTACAATATAGTACCGATTCAGATTTCGATTTAGATGTTAGAGGCATAGATTTGCAGTATGAACCTATTGCGCTTGGATGGGGGCAGGGAGCTATGAAGCGTGTTGGGAAATGGTCTTTGAAATGGGGCAGTATCTTTTTAGGAGAATATGGGCAAGTTTATGATAATGCAAATAACGAAAGTCTTATTGAAGATGGCTCCTATGCGAGGGTTGGTCTTAAGACGCACACCGTATTGTGGCCGAATTCAATAGATAGATTGTCAATTTCATTAGGCTATACGTATTTGAAAGAAGTTGCCGGAGATTTGAGGGACAGAAAGTTGTTTAATGCCTCTATTGGATATGATTTAGATGCGAACGGTCACTACACGCTGGTAACGACATACAATAATGGTGATACGTCTGTTGCATTGGAGGACGAAGAGTCTTGGACTATTGGTTTGGGTGTAAAGTTTTAGATTAGGATACTCTACTGGTAGTGATTGCCGAGATGTTTACTGCTTCATTTAGATATCAAATGCCCTAGTCGTAGTATTGAAATAGTGGGGTTTCGTACGCATCGCCTTGGGAACGCCATTATTTTAATTGAAAGTGGCTATAAATCAAGTGTTTGTAGTCACTTTTAGTTAGATGGTAAGAAAAAGTATACCGCTTCGTATACACATGGATGTTCACTGTCTATTTCGAACCCAAGTTTGTACCTCACTTAATTTCAACCCAACTGTATTTTTTCCAAGGCTTACCAGTCTAGGAAATTCTTCTTTGTTCTCCATTCTCCAAAGCGTAATTCGAAATAAGCCTGTTGTTTCCAAAACTTCTAGCGTCCGAATAATTCTGTCCACTTCAGGACATTTGGGGGATATGTCAAAATACTGAAAATGTGGTATTTGTCACTGCATAATTGATTTTTCTGAGCTACTCTATGAATTCAGTAGGGTCGTCAAGGTGTTGGCGATAATATTTTTAGAATAGTAACAAAGGAGTTCATCATGATGATTGCAGACGTATGATAAATAATCTCATACTTCTAGGAGGCGTAATTCTTGCCGTTCTTTCGGTCTTCCTGGGCTTCATAGCATTGCTGAAACAGAAAACCTACGTTGACCAGAAGACACAAGAGCCTACAGAGGTTGAAGTACCCTTCTTTGGGAAGATGAAGACAAATTATCCATCGTTATTATTTGTCTTCCTAGGGTTCGCACTTTTTTTCTACATTGTTTATTCAGCTCTAAATATGACAAAGACTTGGTATATTGAGGGTGTTTTCACGAGTGACGACCCGAATCAGGCATGGACCCCCGCCAACATCATCCTTTCTCCGACGCGCGTCGAGCCAGAGATCAACAGAGAGACAGGCAGATTCAGAGTTGTAGTCGAAATTCCCATTGGAAAGACGTTTGAAGAAGAATACACCTTCATCAAATACATCGATGGTGACTTATCTGCTGAGATTGACTTTAGGAAAGAATCGGAGGATTACGAGTCTGGCGGGCGCGAAGGCATTAAAGTCTATACGGACAATGACCGCACCTATCACTCAGTTAAAATTAAGGATCCGCAGAACATCACCCATGAATGAGAGGGATATTTAAATGAGAACAATGACACTTGCACTAGCCTTATTCCTTTCGGTGGCAGCCCCTGTAAAGGCAGAGGTCTTCCAGTTCGTCGACGCCGAAAGCAATTCGTATCTCGTATACTGGGCTGTTTGGCGGTCTCAGACGTTCTTTGGATACACGGATAGGTATGGGCGTCTGCGCATAGATAAGCCCACAGGCGCTTTATCTATTACACTGAAATCTCGGGGCAAGAGCGATAAGTCTACGAACATCACAGTAACGACTGCTGATGAGGTGAAACTCATCACGGTACAATAGGCTGTTTTTGTGAAGTCCTAGGGTCTTAATCAGAGGTGAGAGAAAGTCCGAAAGATTGCACTATCTAGTATTAATTTAATTGCAGGTTATTGAGGGAGTAGACATGAAAGAATGTGATTTAATCATGAAGGGTGGGATTACCAGTGGAGTTGTTTATCCTAAGGTGATCACGGAGTTGGCGAGAGAATATACATTTGTAAATATTGGAGGAACCTCGGCAGGCGCAATTGGAGCGGGCTTTACGGCCGCAGCCGAATATAGCCGCGCAACCCGCAGTGGCACGGCAGGGTTCGAGATTCTGGATTCAATTCCGGATGAAATCAGCCCCAAACTTCTGAGTCTCTTTGAACCGAGCCGTGTGCATCGTAAAACGTTCAAATATCTGCTAGGCATGATGAATTCTGGGTTGTTCAAGAAAATATCATCTTCAATCTGGAATTTATTTCGTATCCGAAAATCGTTTAAGAAATTACCAGAGACCCATTTTGGTCTTTGTTCAGGGTTAAGTGCAGATATTAATAAAAATCAGGCTCTTACCGACTGGATGAATTTCTGGTTGGAAAAAATAGCGGGTAGAACGGTAGATAATGACCAACTCCCAGAAAAGCCTCTCACATTTGGAATGCTGGCTCAGAACAATATAAAACTGCGAACCATCACCACCAACCTTTCACAGCGAACACCTATCAACCTTCCGAATCTCGGTGCATCATTTGTTAAAAAGAAAGACCTGGTGACGTTGATGCCGAAAAATATTGTCTCTTATGTCGAGAGTGTACAAAGTCAGATTGATTCAAACACGACAATTCAGAATCGGAATGAATATTATAAGTTGCCTACGGGTGATTTGATGCCGGTACTGCTTGGCATCAGATTAAGCCTGAGTTTTCCTGTTTTGCTCGCTGCATTTCCAATCTATCGTGTCGACTATTCCAAAAGAACCAAACTTTGCAAAAATGCGCACGACCACCCCGAGATTTGTTGGCTAAGCGATGGTGGCATCACTTCCAATTTCCCTATTCATTTGTTCGATAGTGCTTTGCCGAGTAGGCCAACCTTTGGTATATCGCTTAGTAAGTATCACAAATGTCATCAGGAAGGAGATACTGGCAATTACCTCCGGAACCGAGTTTATCTCCCTATGAAAGCTGGGCAGGGACAGTCAGTGCAAATCAACCAGATTGACGGCTTCTTTGGATTTTTGATGTCAATTTTTAACTCAGCACAGACCTGGCACGATGCGTCCCAGTTAGCCCTCTCTGGATATCGGGAACGTGTTATCCGTATTGCACTTAAAGGTGATGAAGGCGGTCTTAATATAGAAATGCCGCCTAAAAGGATTGAGGCCTTAACTCAAATTGGCAAACAGGCGGGGGTCGAACTTGTGGAAGAGTTTGACATGAACGAGCATCGGTGGAGGCGCTTGTTGGGTACTTATGCAGCACTAGAAAAGGCATTCGAAGAACTTTCAGAAGGGTATCGTGGGAATAAAGATTCAATGGAGCAATTCCTTTCTGATCAAATAACTGCCTTTGAAAATGGCACACCTGAAGTATCTAGTTATGACCCCGAGGATGTTACAAAAATAAAAGAACTAAAGAAACGCCTGGACGAACTAATTGACTTCACACCAACATGGACTGCTAATCCATTGCGGAGTAATTGGGGAAAGGCCAGAACAATGCCTAAGCCTGCGTCAGCGCTAAAACTAACACCCGAACGTTTTGTCGATTGAGGGGAAATTATCATGTTTGAATTACCAAGCTTAAGACCAGAAACTCGCTACGGTATGCCGACCGCAGATCTATTGCTGTTTAATCGCCAATTCCTTGTTGGCTACTCGTATTTATTTAGACAACCGCGGTGGGCAATGCAACTCATTGATGACGCCACGAGGCACATGAGTGATGAAGACTTTGACCGCCTAGATAATTTTCGAGAGGATTTGCGTGTGCCCGCCAAATTCAGATCTTCTCTGATGGACTATGCACGTTCGGGCTATGATAGAGGACACTTGATCAATAGTGCCGATAGGAAATCTTCCAAGATCATCAACAGTGAGACTTTCTTACTCAGTAATATGAGTCCACAGAAACCAACGTTTAATCGTCAAATCTGGTTGGAGTTGGAAGCTGCGGTTCGCACCTTAGCGGAGAAAGATGAATTTGATGAAGTCTATACAATTTGCGGCCCCATGTTCGAAATTGGATCGCCAATCGAAGTTATTGGCGATTCAAATGTGGTTGTGCCCGATGCATTTTTTAAATCGGTACTTGCAGAAACAACTAAACCACGTTCAGTAAATCAGATGCGAATTTGGTCTTTCATTATTCCAAATGATGCAACCGATAAAGACTTGAAAGATTTTCTCGTTCCGACAGAAGAAATCGAGCGGTTCGCAGGGATCGAGTTGTGGGATAGGTTGAAAGGCGAAAAAAGTGAAAAACTTAAGAATCGAAAAGGTCGGATGTGGGCGAAAATCTGAGCGCTTTACTATTTAGATGAATTCTATTCCTTAGTATTGCCTATGTGTGAAACCGCTTGCGCAGTAATCCTTTAAAGAATAAGCAGCTTAACTGCCTGATCAAAATGCTATTTTGTAGGGTCTGTTCTGTGTTGTAGTTAAAGTTCTCCCACTTTCAATATTGGATTCACCCCAGCATGATGCTAAACAGGTTTAACTTAGTACCATTCCTTACAATCCTTATGTGAGTAATCTCACATACATCACATTAAAAGCACCATACAATGTCATTATATTACCTAAGGGAACTATAGTATGTTTGTCAATAAAGCAGCACGGTCTATTTCAAGTGGGTTGATAGTAGGATTATTTCTTAGTGCCTGCAATCAGCTACTGCAATCAGATAACCCACCCTTTCAGAATTATAACTTTGAGATAATTCCTGATGGTGAATCTGAACAGATACAAGATATTTCAAAAAAAACTCGATTGCTGCAGAATAAGCGGGCCATTGTTTTCAATGATATACAAAAGGGGCAAAAATTACGCGGTGTTCATCCCAAGACGCATGGCTGCGTTGTTACCGACTTTCAAATTATCCAAGATATCGACCCTGCTCTTCGGGTAGGTCTGTTTTCAACTCCAGGTCGAAAATATCAAGCTCTGATTCGCTATTCAAATGCATCGGTACAACTAGCACATGATTTAGAAAATAATAAAAATAGCAGCCGCGGAATGGCGATCAAAATCCTGGATGTTGGAGAGCCAGTTTTAGCAGACGATAAGGAAAATAAAAATCAGGACTTTCTCATGATCAACACTCCAGAATTTGCTTTTCCAAATGTTCGGAGCTATCAACGATTAACCAACGCATTGATTGAGTCCCCTTCTGGATCTGACCCAAGAGCAGCCTTTAGTCCAGCAGCGGACTGGACAGCTGAAGATATAGAAAATCTCAAAAAAACAGGAAGAGTAATTGCAAAAATTGGCACCAAGATAGTCAGGAATCCACTTGAGGTGCAATATTTTGCCGCAGCCCCTTCTTTATTTGGTTCTGATCGGGTAATGAAATTTTCAGCAGAACCCTGTGATGGAGTAAAACCTCAACAGCCTTTCGACGCACCACCTACGAAGAATTATTTGCATGAAGCACTGGCATCTACAATGGGCGAAAAAGACGATGTATGCCTTGATTTCAAGATTCAAGTATTGAACGCGGATCAAATAGACGAAGATAGAAAACAGGGAGCTGAAATAAACGGTGGAGATATCATTGAGGATGTAACACGTGTTTGGGATCAAGATCAGTTCCCCTTTACCAGCGTTGCAAAAATTACTATACGCACGCCTCAGGGTATCGACTTGTCTAGTAAGTTACAACAAAACTGCGAACACCAATCTTTTAACCCTTGGCATGCTCTGACTGAGCATCGTCCTCTAGGTGGGATTAATCGTTTACGTCGTCCAGTCTACACCCAGTCGGCAATCAATCGTTCAAACTAATATTAATGTAACGCCAACGGGCCTGTTAAAAGTAAATTAAAGCATGAAGGAAAGCTATGAATACACAATCAATCCAACCATCCCGAGTCACGCGGCTAGTCAAATCAAAATGGTCTTGGGGAACATTTATCTTGATCCTTATTGGCTTGTATGTTGCATTGCGAATTCTAGCGGCCATCAACAGTCTTGACTACGCATTAAGACCTGCTAAATTGCCGAAGTACACGACAATGCAAACCGTGGACCTCAATCCAAAAGGTTGGGATAGACCTGATGCTAGTTGGTTTCACCATGTGTCACAAGGTACCGCGACTATTCCCATTCCCTATTCTTGGTTAATTGCGTTGGAGGAACCTAAAAGTAGCCCTTGGTTGATATTTTTAGGTAAGAAGAAACCGTATGTAGCTGAATATATGTTACGGCTCGGCTTCATTGGGCAAGATAAAACCCCAGCAAACCCAGATGGCTTACCAGTTGGGATAGCTAAAACTGAGAGCATCAATTTTGCAGGAATTGGCCCCAAAGAATTGGCGGCTGGATTTACTTGTGCGGCCTGTCATACTGGTCAGATTACACACCAAGACACACGTTATATCATTGATGGTGGGCCTTCAATGATTGATCTCGGACTATTTACTCAAACCTTGGGGGCAGCAATTGGTCAGACGGCTCTCGCCAGCAAATTTTCGTTATTTGGTGGCCGTTATGATCGGTTTGCAAGAAACGTTTTGGGGGCTCAATATAACGTCTTAACCAAAGCTAGATTGTCTAAAGAACTCGCAGCGGTCGTTAAAGCACTGTCTTCCACTAGCGACATCATTAATGTGACAGAGGGTTATACTCGTTTAGATGCGTTAAATCGAATCGGTAATCAAGTGTTTAGTGCTGATATGAAACGCATTGAAAATTATGCGCCTATTAATGCACCCGTAAATTACCCCCAAATTTGGACAACAACGTGGTTTGATTGGGTGCAGTATGACGCATCGATCATGCAACCCTTAGTCCGTAATTCTGGAGAGGCCCTAGGGGTAAAGGCGTATTTGGACACCTCTGGCCCAGATAAACAGAGGTTTGCTTCTTCGGTTGCGGTCAACAATTTAGTGGAAATAGAAAAATGGCTCGGCGGGACTCACCCGAAGGAAAACGGAGACCGTTTTAATGGCCTGCTGGCTCCAAAATGGCCTGCAGCATTTCCCGTGATAAACCAAGAGTTAGCAGATAAGGGAGAAAAACTGTACCAACAGAAGTGTAAGGGCTGTCATTTGCCACCAATTAACTCAGAAGATTTCTGGAGTAATAAACACTGGCAAACCATAAAGTATCGAGACAAAGGCCAAGTTAAAGAAACTAAGGAAACTTTCCTTAAATTAGTGGTGATTCCCGTTGAAGAAATCGGTACAGATCCAGCGCAGGCGAAGGTTCTAGGTGAAAGAACGATTGATACTACGGGTTTAAACTTAAACACCGATGTTTGTACGCCCGTAACAGATAAATTATTTGGAACACCAAACGAGAGCGGCTATGTAGCTTCGAATAAGCCTAGTTTGGTTTTTGTGCCCATTAATGACAGTGCAACATCTGTGTTTGGCTTAGCGTTGGGTGCAATGGTAGAACGCACTAATGAGCAATGGTTTGAACAAAACTACATTCCAAAACAGCAAAGGCCTGATTACGAAGGTAATCGCCCAAATTGTTTACAAGTTGGTCAAGGTTATAAAGCGCGTCCCTTGAACGGTGTTTGGTCAACCGCACCTTTTCTACACAACGGCTCGATAGCTAATATTTATGACCTTTTATCAATCCAGAGTGAGCGACCAATTTTTGTACAGTTAGGAAATCAGTCGTTCGATACAGATAAGCTAGGTATCGTACAAAACAAAGATGTTCAATCATTGAATGATACCGCTGATCTTAAGTCATATGAGTTAACTAACGACTATGGAAATGGCTTGTTTATACTCGATACTCGCGAGGCCGGTAACCATAACACGGGTCATATTTTCGATAATGTTAAACAGCCGGGTGTAATTGGTCGAAAGCTTGTTGAAGAAGAAAAGCTAGCGCTTATCGAGTATTTGAAAACAATTTAATTTTTGAATGGGAGATTATTTTTCTAATATGATGTGGACATAGGAGTGATCTGACTTAAGTAAGTCGATTTACGATAAGCATCCCTTAGTTGAGATTGAAATAGTGGGATTTCGTACGCATCGCCTTGGGGACGTCATTACAATAAGCTAAGATGTTTGTTTTCAAATCAAACATCTTAGTTTTTTTTATTTCTAGCGTGCCATACGACGTACCAGACAATATTTGCTTGTCAGTGTTTCTTAAGCAAGTCACTAGCCCATTTGAGGCTTTAATTGACCTCTTCTATATGGGATTGCTAAGGGTACGTAGGGCAGACTACTATCTATGGTAGTACATGCACACATCCCTCAAATTCCAAAAATATCATTTGTGTTGTATCTTTCAATTAGAAGTACACCACCAATGTTCACGCCTTATCCTGTTTGGTTTTGAGAAGTTTTATTAATAAACGTTGGTTGGGGTGATGTGCAAAAGCCTTTGCAGACTTGCATTAAACCTAAATAACCTTTCTAATTAGCTTGAATGCAACTCAAAATTCGGCTGCACAAGCTTGCGCTGCATTGACAGCTCTCGAAGATAAATAGATCACTATGCACACTTCTACACAATCAAGCCCGATCGAAAAAATCGAACTACAAGCTAAAGGAGTCGCTGTCTTTTGGCACGATGGCACTCATCATGTGTTTCATCCGCTATGGTTGCGTGAGAGTTCCACACACCCAGAATATCGCGATCTTGGTACACAAATGCGCATGCCGCCAGCTTACGAATTGCCACTGGATACTTCGCTGACAATGGCCAATGTGACTGAAAATGGTGGATTAAGTGTGTCTTTTTCCGATGGGCACAGCTGCACTTTTACTGGTGACCATTTATACAAGAGCGTGCACAAACGTCGTCCTGATGATCTAGCCGGTCAGCACAGCTATTGGGACAGTACGTTTAGTGATTTTAGAAAATTTAGCTACACCGCCATGCAGGACGACGAGAAGACCGTGCTTGCTGCAATACAGAGTGTTGCCCAATTCGGTTTCGCTTATGTCGAAGGCCTGCCGTTGGAGTTAGATGAGCTGGACAGATTTGCGCGATTGGTCGGCCCTCCCCGCGAAACCAACTGGGGCACAATAACTGATGTTAGAAATATGCCTAATCCCTATGATCTGACTGTGACCTCCAAATCGCTGTGGCCGCATGTCGATAACCCTTACCGATTACCAGCACCGGGTTATATTTTTATGCACTGCATACGCAACGATGCTGACGGCGGTGAATCGACTATTGTGGACGGTTTTGGCGCAGCTATGGCACTGAAAAAAATCGATCCTGAAGCGTTCGAAGCACTGACGACTATTGCGCCTAATTTCCGCCACGCTGAAGACAATGCGATACTCGAAGACTACGGCCCGATGATTCAGGTCGACGAAGCAGGTGAGGTGAGGCGCATTCGTTTTTCAAACCGAACAGAGCAAGTGCCGACGCTAGATCATGATACGTTGGATCGTTATTATCGAGCGAGACAGCTTTTTAGCGAACTTATTTTCTCAGAGCAATTAACCCTAATTACCAAACTTAAACCTGGTGATGGCTTTATATGGGATAACTACCGTATCTTACACGGGCGGACCGCTTTCGATATAACAACCGGTGATCGCCATATGCGGCATTGCTACGTCGATCGAGACTCAATGTCGAGCCGACATAAATGCTTATTACAGTCACTCGATGCTTGAGGAATATAATATCTACAAAAAACGAGTCCTCTTTGTATAAGGCCAGTCTGAATTATCGCTAAGTAAAGTAATGCAAGTTATGAAAAGCGTATTAGCTAGAGATATTTTTTAGTCTTTACCTTGAAATAAAAAAGCGGTACTTTGGGGTAGGAAATCTATTTTGTAGAAACCACTGGGAATACAAATGAAGGTGCAATTAGAAGGTTATGAGTAAAATGATCTATTTGGATTGGGTGGGCATGAATCAAGGGACTGCCTGTTCGGGCTATTCTAAAACTCGGTACTTGCTGCTGACTCTTAACTGATTACTATTATGGATTATCAACTTTATTACGCGAAAAACAGTGCTGCGATGCACGTGAGGGTCCTCTTAGAAGAGCTTAATCTATTTTATGAGCTGCTTGAAGTCAGTATCAGCATGGAGGAAGAACGCCCGCCCGAGATGCTCAAACACAATCCAAATGGTTGGATTCCTGTGCTGGTATGGGGGGATAACTCGATGTATGAATGCGGCGCGATTACAACATTCTTGTGCGATCGCCATCCAGAAATGGCAATGGCCCCAACAGTTGTGGATGAAATGCGTAGTGAATTTCACCAGTGGTTGTTCTATTTCTCTAGCTCCATTCAAAATGCATTTCAAATGAGTTATTACCCATTTCGGTTTTGTGATGATAAAGAAGATGAGGCCAGCGTGATGGCCAGAGCGCAATCGCGACTGCTTGAAACCTTTACTGTGGTAGAGAATGCTATCGGCGACAGGCAGTGGGTGCTAGGTGATCACTTTGGCGCAATAGACAGTTATTTATTTACTCTGACAACATGGCTTGAAGCATCGCTTGGGCATCCGCCAGTTGAAAGTTTTCCTAATATTCAGCGTGTCGCTAATCAAGTGATGCAACGCCCTTCGGTGCAAAAGGTGTATGCAGAATATATTCAGTCTTTAGGCTAAATTTTAAGCTGAGAGTGTTTAGTTTAAACGTGTTGGCGCAACTCAAATTTTTGAATTTTACCGGTTGAGGTTTTAGGCAACTCAATAAACACGACCTTAGTGGGGCATTTGAAATGCGCGATCTTATCGCGACAAAAAGCAATTAACGCGGCTTCATCCAACGGGGTTTCTCCTTTGCGCAAATCAGATTTTAATTCAACGAAGGCACACGGCGTTTCTCCCCATTTTTCATCTGGCTTGGCGACCACAGCAACAGCAGCTACCTGTGGGTGCGCATAAATACATGATTCGACTTCGATGGACGAGATATTCTCCCCGCCTGAAATGATAATATCTTTAGCGCGATCTTTGAGCTGAATATAGCCATCTGGTTGGCATACGCCCAAGTCACCTGAATGAAACCATCCGCCGGCGAAAGATTGGTCACTCGCATCAGCGTCATCTAAATAGCCTTTCATCACATTATTGCCACGAAACATTACTTCGCCCATTGTTTCGCCGTCATGTGGCACGGCTTGCATCGTTTCAGGGTTCATTACGCAGATCGCTTCACCAACGGAATAATTCACGCCTTGGCGGGCATTTTGCACAGCCTGCTGTTCAATAGGTAAGTTATTCCAGTCTGCTTGCCAAGCGCATACCGTGGCGGGCCCATAGGTTTCGGTTAAGCCGTAAACGTGGGTGACGTCGAAACCTTGTTGCTGCATTTTTTCTAGTACTGAAGCAGGCGGCGGGGCGGCAGCCGTCATTACTTTGCATTTATGCTGGAACGCTCTACGTTCGTTATCATGCGCGTTTATTACCATGTTTAGAACAACCGGCGCACCACAAAAATGATCTACTTTATTATCTGCGATGGTGCGAAAAATATGTGCCCCAGTCACTTTACGCAAGCAGACATTAGTGCCGGCACGCGCAGCAATACTCCATGGAAAACACCAGCCGTTGCAATGAAACATCGGCAGTGTCCATAAATAAGTCGGATGCTTTGGCATATCCCATTCTAAGATATTACTCATCGCTGTTAGATAAGCCCCGCGGTAGTGATATAACACCCCTTTAGGTCGGCCAGTTGTGCCTGATGTATAGTTAAGCGCTAGGCTGTCCCATTCGTCTATTTGAGCGAAATCACTAAAGTCTGGGTCGCCAGATTCGATGAAGGTTTCGTAATCTTGGCTTCCGATTAATTCACCGTTCACCACAGCAGTATCACTAATATCGATGACCGTGATTTTATTTTTTAATAAGGCAAGCGCTTGTTTTACTTCTGTAGCAAGCTCAGTGTCGCAGAATAGCAATTTTGCTTGGCTGTGCTCTAAGATGTAGGCAATAGTATCTGCATCTAATCGGCAATTAATGGCATTGAGTACAGCACCTACCATCGGAATGCCGAAGTGAGCTTCGTACAGTTCTGGTGTGTTAGCGGCAAGAATAGAGACGGTATCTCCTTTACCTATGCCAGTCTGGCGTAGTGCTGAGGCTAATTGTTTGCAACGAGTGTAGGTTTGGCTCCAGGTATATTGCTTTTCGTCATAAACAATTGAAACTGTGTTGGGATAAACCTGAGCGGAACGAGTGAGGAATTGAACGGGATTAAGTGGGCTGTAATTAGCTTGTCGCTTATCGAGATAATCAGCCATTGAACTTAGTCGATATTATGGAGCGGAAATTCAATCGGGAAAGCCTGAGCACTTTTCAGCATTGAGCCCTTTGTCTATCCAACTAGAGCGATCTTTCCAAAATATATTCTTATCGGGGGTGATGTTTAATTTTGTGTCAACTGATCCCGCAGGAATGAATAACGTAGCTCCGCTTTCACTTAGAAATGGTAAGCCAGACCCGCACTCGGTACAAAATACTTGGGTATAGGCACCTTCTCCAGGGTAGTCGAAGCGCTTTACGAAGGCGCTGCCCGTTGTCCATTTAATTTCAGCGGGTTCACAGAGAATATTTGACGCGAAAGAAGACCCCGTTAATTTGCGGCATTGACTACAATGGCAGAAATAGAATGCTTTAAATTGTACCTCCACATCATATTGTGTTGCCTTGCATAGGCAACTTCCTTGGATTGTTTGCGGAGCTGACAAAGCTACTTAACAGGTTGAATTAATTAGCTTCGCGCCGAGTCTACGCTCCATTTGCCTGCTCCATTGCAAGCGATATATAAGAATACAAAGCAGAATAAAATAGCAAGTTCACCGCCATTAAGTATCGGAAAGAAAGGGTTGGATCCAGGCGCGTGAAATAGCCAATAAGCGACTGCCATGGTGCCACTACAGATAAATGCCGCAGGGCGGGTAAACAAGCCAATCATCACCAATATTCCACCAATGAGCTCAATGCCGCCACCTACGGTGAGTAAGGTGTTCATGTTTTCAGGGCCGGGCTTTGGAAAGTCTAAAAATTTTTGTGTGCCGTGCCAAACAAATAAAAAACCTGTGATGATGCGCAATAGGGCATAGACGTGTAATTTGAACTGATCTAAAAAGTGCATGTTTACCTCCAGTTGTATTCTTTGTTGTGTGGGCTTACGTTTTTGCTGAGTTTACACCAATTCGCTCATTCCGCAAATTAGGTCTTATATCGATAAATGGATTCAACGGGCAGCGTTAGCTCATTTATGCGACGCGTAAAATAGGTCTTGTCATGCAAGTTGGGCCGCCTTCACATGGGATGCATAATTCGTCTGCGTCAAACACTTCTACCTTACAACCCGCATCGCGCATTAACTGTTGTGTTTTTTTAAACCCAGCAACGGCAATGCAGTGCATAGGCGCTACCGCTAGCACATTCAGATTTAATCCGAGACTCGTTTCAAATTCATCGTGAGGTGCTTCAATGAGGGTATAGCCCATTTCCAACATCTGTTGATATAGCGAAGTTGGCATCAAGGGAGCATAAACCAAAGCTAATCTTTCTGCTAAGGGGCTGACGACAGACATTAAATGCAAGCACGCCGCACTGCCTTTATACACGGGCAGGTCGAAGTCTAGAACTTCGATGTTATGTGGTGCCAGTAGCGCACGCATTTGACGCACGCCCTCTAGATTTGTGCGAAACCCGCGACCTACAGCCAGTGTTTTATCATCTAACCAAAAGCAGTCACCGCCTTCAAAAGTACCAGGTGCTGTTATCGTTCCCAACACTGGAATCCCTTGTTCTGCATAAAATTGCGCGTGCAAAGAGGCCTCGCCTTTTCTAAGCGCTTTACCCAAGTTAAGCACGACTGGGCCTGCGGGCGTCATAAAAGAAGGGTCGTAAGTGAACACCGAGTCGGCGAGGTCATCGTCTGCGGGTTCTATCCAGACTATTTCACAGCCTGTATTTTCAACCAATGAAGTAAATGCTTCATACTGGGAGATTAGCTTTTCTGGGCTCAAGGTTTTCGCGTAATG
The DNA here is from genome assembly GCA_965237995.1 of Candidatus Poriferihabitaceae bacterium. Taxonomy (GTDB): domain Bacteria; phylum Pseudomonadota; class Gammaproteobacteria; order Arenicellales; family Poriferihabitantaceae; genus JAAELZ01. The sequence goes on along the minus strand of CBDEGO010000003.1, from coordinate 397,849 downwards.
CCATTTATTGGCATCAGCAGTAAGTAGGGCCTTGCCTGGGCGTCGCATTGCAACGCGATGCAGGCGGTTAACCATACTGGAGCAGCCGTAAGTTGATTTGTTTGAACTCATATGCAGTTTCAATGAAGGTGTTTATTCACTCAATCCCCAAAAGGGTTGAGTGCTTAAATAAATGATCAGTAAAGCTATTGTGATATAGACAACAAATTTAACTGGGTTTTGCTTAAAGCTACGCGATAAAGTGTCTTGCTCGTCATTGCGTTTTTCTTCAGATAACTGTAATTGCGCCTGTCGTAGTCGATTGGCTTGATAGTCGTGAAGTAAAGATTGTGCATGGGTCAATTGTTCTGCTTGGTCTACCCAAATTGCCGCTGTTCCTATGCCTAGAAAGCCAGCGCCGGTTTCTCGAAATAGAATCTGGTTTTCGGTTAACAAATCACGTACTTCATTAGCTTCATCGTCAGGGACTGAGCGTAAGCGAAACAAGATGGCCATCAATTAATATTTAGCCATTCAAGCGCAGTTGAGTCTTTGCTCAATGCATGAGGTATAAATCGTTGGCAACTAAGGCGCGTGTCTTCAGCAAGAGTTTGGCTAGGGCCGGCGTGCCAATGTGATGAATGTATCTCTGGAAAGCGAACTGCGCCTTGCACTTTAATTTTGTCAGGTACGGTGGTGATATCTAATAAGGTACATCGATTGATGGTTTCAGCATAAATTTGCCCGCCACCAATAACCCAAATATTGGTGCTATCGTCGACAGCGGCAAAAGCGGCATCGATGGAGGTGTAGCACTCAACGCCTTCTACAGGGCGTCTGCTAATCACGATATTCTGACGCTTTGGAAGCGCTTTGCTGCCGATAGATTCCCAAGTATTACGCCCCATAATAATCGCGCTATTTAAGGTAGTCCGTTTGAAACGTTTGAAATCTTCTGAATAGTGCCAAGGTATCGTATTTTCAGCGCCGATCACTCGGTCTTTGGTCATTGCCGCGATAGCGCCTATTATTCTCATACAGCCACTTTGAATGTGAGTTTTGGGTAAGGCTGATAGCCCTCTAAAACAAAGTGATCCATAATGTCTGCGGTATCTAGCTCCAGTAGGGCATGAATATCGTCTAATTCTGTTATTTTGTCAGAAATAGTCAATTTCGGCAGCGCGCGCGGTGTACGCGTTAATTGTTCTCGCAGGCCGGGTATATGGTCGTACTCCGCCATCGTTCCATCTGCTTTGCTTGTATAGATGTGCGCATCAATTAAGGTATGGCCAAATTCGCCGACTTGCATATTGGTAAAGCGCGCAATTAACTCGATGAGAAACGAATAACCGGCGATGTTATAGGGCACTCCTAGCGCAATATCTGCACTACGCTGGGTAAGATGTAAACATAGGCGCGGGTCGCCATTTTCATCGTTTTGAGTATTTAACACCCAAAAAGCATGACAAGGAGGCAGTGCGCTACTTTGTGCGTTACCCGGCGACCATGCAGAGACAACCAATCTGCGGCTCATAGGGTTAGCCTCTAATTCGCTAATCACATACTGTATTTGATCGTTTAGCGTGAGTTCTCCATCGCTATTAACGGTTGGGAAGTGTCGCCAAAAGTTGCCATATGCACTTGGCACTTTCGATGTCTCAGGGTCTGCCCACGGGTCCCAAAATTTACAACCGTGTTTTTGCAATAAGCGAATATCAGTACTGCCGGAGATAAACCAAAGGTTTTCGATAACAATATTTTTCCAAGAGATTTCTTTGGTGGTCAGTAGTGGAAAGCCGTTTTTTAAATCGATGCTGTAATTAACATTGAAGGTCGATAAGGTATCAATTCCTGTTCTATTATGTTTGCGAGTACCCTTATCAAGGGTGTGCTGGACTGCATCGAGGTATTGTTTCATATCAATTCAAACGTCGTTACGCGGTGAAATTGTCTCAGGGTTCCTTGAAGTAAAACTCTAATGCTTCGCGCGCTAAATCACCAGATTTTACATACCACTTTTCTTTATTGATACACATAACAGCAAAGGCAATTTGTTTGCCACCACGCTCACCATAGCCAATGATCCAATCATAGCGGCCCTCAGGGTTTTTGCCAGATAAATGCCCAGTTTTTGCGCCTGCAATCACCCCATTGTAAGCTTTTTTATTATATAACTTGCGAAGAGTCTTTCGGCCTGAACCTTCTTTAACAGTGGCTCTCATTAGCTTTTTCATTGCCCTGCTGGTTTTTCCGCTAATGACTTCGATCGCCGGTGGGGTGTGTTGATAGAGTCCTTTACCTGCACTGTTACGTACATTTTCAACAATAGACGGTGGAATCAACTGTCCGCCATTGACGATACTGGCGGCGATGGCTGCGCCGTGGACTGGGCTTAAGGTATTGGCTCGGGTATAGCCTGAAGCGGCTTCAACTACGTTCCAATCATTGTGTACGTCAATGTTGACGCTCCCATTATCAAAGTCAAAATCGGAGGTAAACTGAGCATTATAGCCATACTTTTCTGCATACCTAAGTAGTGTGGCGCCGCCAAGCTGTTCTGCCCCCATGCGCCCGAAGATTGGATTCACTGATTTGGCAAAGGCAGTGGTTAGCGACATGTCACGTGTCCATTTATTGCGCTGCGCGTTAAACACTTGTTTTTTGTATAAGGTAGTTGACTTGCCATTGAAAGAATATTTAGTGCTCGGCGTGGCAATACCTTCTTCTAACGCTGCAACCGCCGTAATCAGCTTAAAGGTTGAAGCTCCCGGGTAAGTGGCTTTGAATGGTAGCTCGTGTGCAGCTTTGCCATCGCGTCTACTAGAGGCCATTGCCAAAATTTTACCAGAGCTGGGTTCTAGTAACACCATGCTGGCGTAATCGGGGTTATAGCGCGACAAACGTTTTTCTGCCCATTGCTGTAAATCGGCATCAAACGTGTACTGCACGTCTAAAGTTTGCCCCTCAAAATGTATTTGCGAAGGGTATTTTCCAGCATGAACATACGGAGTTAAGCGCTTACGTAGGAACTTCTTATTAACGGGTTGTGTATTAACCTTGGTATTGACCTTGTATACTGATTTAGGTGTATTTGAGTCAGCAGGTTGCCACTGCTTGGCAATCAAAAACCCGGCTCCCAACACCAACACAGTAGCTACAATAGCTCGTAGCGGGTTTTTGTTGTTTGGTTGATACGCCGATAAAGGCACACTTTGATCAAACTGACCTTTCTTTCTAAACATCTATTTACGAATTGAGTAAAGTATCTTTTGCCGCATTAATTTGCGTCGCTAAGTAGGTAGAGCCCCCTCTATCTGGGTGCAATTTTTGCATCAAACGTTTGTGGGCTTGTTTGATAGTCTCTTGGCTTGCGCCATCTTGCAACCCCAGCACCTCGTAGGCTTGCTGTTTTGATAGCTGGCTACTCGCTACGGGGTTATGTTGCTCATTAGAGCCAGAACTATGCCGCATTGCCATAAATGCGTGAACAGCCGCCCGGCTTTGTATGTCGGTTTTGCATTGCTCTAACAAGGTTTGTAGTTGCTTGTCTGCCAATTCGCTTAAATGCTGACCTTCAAACTCGCCCTGAATAATTTTGGCATCTAACGTTTTTTTGCCAAAGTCATATTGAACAATCAACCACTTTGTCGTTAACTTGGTTGGGCCTATGTTTTTGCCAAAGAAATTGATGATGCCTTTAAATGCCAACGCGCGGCGGTAAAAAGGAATGGCAGCAGAGACCAAAGCAAACAACCATGGAATACGCCCGGTGACTACCAGTAGCAATAATGCAATGCCTAGCCCATATAACAACATATTCTTGATTGCTTGGTTGCGCTGCTGATCGTTTGCGCGCGAATACCAAGCGATAAATACCATTAAGCCAGCAAATACCACTAGGGCCAAAAAGACTCTAATGAACATAGCTCAAAACGTTAGGATGCATTGAAGAGCGATAAAATAGTTACCGTTCCAATAGTATTCTAAGTACACGACGCAGCGGTTCCGCTGCACCCCAAAGTAGCTGGTCTCCCACAGTAAATGCGCTTAAATATTCGCCGCCCATTTGCATCTTGCGCAGACGGCCAACAGGCACATTCATCGTGCCGGTGGCGTAGGCTGGCGTTAGCCGTTCCTGTGACGGTACGCTTTGGTTGGGAACCACCTCTACCCAATCGTTTTCTTCGCCTATCATTGCCTCAATTTCATCCATTGGGATGTCTTGCTTTAACTTAATCGTTAAGGCTTGGGCGTGGCAGCGCATCGCGCCGATGCGTATACACAATCCGTCGATTGGTATTAAACGATCGCTGTCGCGGCCTAAAATTTTGTTTGTTTCAGCAGGGGCTTTCCATTCTTCTCGACTTACTCCGTTGTCTAGATCAGCATCGATCCACGGAATTAAACTACCAGCTAAAGGGACTTTCCAATTGTCAATTGAAAAGTCGTCCGAGTGCAGTGTGTCGGTCACTTGTTGGTCAATGTGCAAAATACTTGAAGCTGGGTCGTTTAACAAATCAGCAGTTGCTGAATTGATTTCGCCCATTTGTTGGATCAATTCGCGCATATGCTTTGCGCCGGAGCCCGATGCGGCTTGGTAAGTCATCGCAGACATCCATTCAACTTGTCCGGCATTGAATAGGCCGCCTAAGCCCATCAGCATTAAACTTACCGTGCAATTTCCGCCGATCAATTTAGTAATGCCTTGGTCTAGGCCCTGTTCAATAACAGCAAGGTTAACAGGGTCTAGTACGATAATCGCATCGTCATCCATGCGTAAGGTCGAAGCGGCATCAATCCAATAGCCTTTCCACCCCGATTTAATCAGGGGTTCGTAAATAGATGTTGTGTAGTCGCCGCCTTGGCAAGTCACAATGGCATCTAGTTTGCCGAGCGCTTCGAGATCGTTGGCGTCTTTTAGTGGGGCACTAGGCTTTCCTATGTCTGGGGCAGGCTGTCCCAATTGAGAGGTGGTGTAGAATTCTGCTTCGTCAATTAAGTCAAAATCGCCTTCTGCTTGCATGCGTTGCAATAAAACAGAACCCACCATACCTCGCCAACCGACGAAGCCAACTCTTTTAACAGCCATTATCAAATAGTAAAGAAGAATAATTGACTGCTAATTATATCGAAACGCCCTTTAAAAATATCCATACAAAACATTAAAATTCGTTCAATTTCGCGTCGGTGATAGCGTCAATTGGGGTTTATTTTGGTTTGCGGCTAATGTGTCATTGATGTTCTTAGTTATTTAGGGTAAAAACGCCCTTTGATAGCTTGTTTCCGTCATATTGCTTGAAGATTAATTTGCAAGCATTGGCTAGCGTTAACACTGCTAATTAAGTGATGATTCACATTGCTTATTTCAGATTAAACAATTTTAAATAATACGAGGTTTTTGTGGAACTCACTGGTGCTGAGATTGTTGTGCAAAGTTTGCACGATGAAGGCGTGGAGTTTGTTTATGGTTATCCAGGTGGTGCGGCGTTGCATATCTACGACGCAATCTATAACCATGAGCATATAAAACATATATTAACGCGTCACGAGCAAGGGGCAACGCACATTGCGGATGGCTATACGCGCTCTACTGGTAAAACCGGCGTGGTCTTGGTTACGTCTGGGCCGGGTGCAACCAATGCCGTAACTGGGATTGCGACGGCGTTTATGGACTCTATCCCGATGGTGGTGATAACGGCGCAAGTGCCTAGCCCACTGATTGGCTCAGATGCATTTCAAGAAGCTGATATTGTTGGTATTACGCGCCCTTGCGTGAAACACAACTTTATGGTGAAAAATGTCAACGAGTTGGCAGAGACGTTAAAACGCGCTTTTCATATTGCGGAAACGGGGCGTCCGGGCCCTGTCGTAGTTGATATACCAAAAGATGTTACCGCGCAAAAAGCACACTATCATTACCCTGAGTCGGTGTCGATTCGTTCTTATCAGCCCATCGTTAAGGGTAATGATCGCCAGATACGCAAAGGTTTGGATTTGCTTGCTCAAGCGCGACGGCCGATCATTTATGTAGGCGGTGGAGCGATATTGTCAAATGCTTCAGCCGAGTTAACCCAGTGGGTAAAATCAACAGGTTTACCAGTCACTCAAACCTTAATGGCTTTGGGAGCGTATCCCGCGCCTGATAAGCAGTTTATCGGCATGCTCGGTATGCACGGAACTTATGAATCCAATATGGCAATGCATGAGGCGGATTTGATCTTTGCTGTAGGCGCCCGCTTTGATGATCGTATTACAGGTGATTTAACTAAATTTGCACCTAAAGCTAAGGTGGTGCAAATCGATATCGACCCAGCCTCGATCGGCAAAAACCGCAAAGTCGATGTCCCCATTGTCGGTGACGTTAAAGTGGTGCTTACGCAGATTATTGAAGCTGCTAAAGAGATGCCAGAGTATGATCCTGAACGAACCAAAGACTGGTGGGCACAAATTAATGATTGGCGCTCGTTAGATTGTCTTGCGTTTGATTATAGTGACACGCTGATTAAGCCTCAGCAGGTGATTAAAGATTTATATGAAGTAACCGGTGGTACCGCGTTTGTTGCCTCTGATGTGGGGCAGCACCAAATGTGGGCTGCGCAGTATTATGATTTCGACGAGCCGCGTAAATGGCTTAACTCTGGTGGTTTAGGTACCATGGGTTTTGGCTTGCCCGCCGCGATGGGTGCACAATTTGGTAATCCGGATGCGGACGTTGCCTGTGTCACGGGCGATGGCAGTATTTTGATGTGTATTCAAGAGCTTGCAACGTGTTTGCAATATTCTTTACCCGTTAAAATTCTATGTCTAAATAACCGATACTTAGGCATGGTTCGTCAATGGCAAGAGTTCATCTACGAGCGCCGCTATTCACATAGTTATATGGATTCCTTACCTGATTTTGTCCATTTAGCCGAGAGTTTCGGTCATGTTGGAATGCGCGTTGAAAAGCCCGCTGATGTAAAAGGTGCGATTAAAGAAGCTTTTGCGATGAAAGATCGATTGGTGTTCATGGATATTGTTACCGACCAATCAGAAAACGTGTTTCCAATGATTCCTGGCGGGGCCGGCCACGCTGAGATGGTGTTGCACCCAAGTACTAAAAAGCCAATCAACGGAGGTCTCTAATGCGTCGAATTATCGCAATGTTAATGGAAAATGAGTCAGGCGCGTTATCTAGAGTCTCGGGTTTATTTTCTGCTCGTGCTTATAATATTGAGTCTTTAACCGTAGCAGCTACTGAAGACCCAACCTTATCTCGATTAACCTTAGTAACCTTAGGTGATGATGAGAAAATAGAGCAAATACTTAAACAAATTAATAAATTAGTTGATGTTGTTAAAGTGGTTGATTTGTCGGCGAGCGCGCACATTGAACGCGAGGTGGTGTTGCTCAAGGTCACGGCTAAGGGTAACGACCAGCGAGAAGAAATTAAACGGTTGGTAGATATATTCGATGCGCAAATAGTAGATGTTACCGATGCCACTTATACCGTTCAGATGATTGGTGATGCGGATCAAACAGATTCGTTTATCGGCGCGATGCAAGTTGCGGAGATTGTCGAAACCGTACGCTCGGGCGTAACAGGGGTTGCACGCGGTAAAAAAGGGTTAAAGGTTTAGCTTTCCTTGATGTAGTAATGTGCATGATCTGTCGGTTGTCTACACAGTAATTTGTTTTAAGTCTGCAAAAGTTGATCATAATAGAGTAGCCCAAAGGCTCCCCTTTGTTATTGTTAACGACTTTGAGTATGCTTAAGCCCTGTATGAATAAAGCACCCGTTATTAACAGCGAGGTGACAGAAGCAGAAACAGAAACAGACATTCGTTTCTAGGTAAAGGTAGTATGCGTAACTACTTGCCCGTTGCCTGCTATATGATATGACCCCATGAGTAAACTAACACAATGACTGATAATAACCCAAAAAAAGGAATTTACGTCCTACCGAGCTTATTCACTACTGCGGGCTTGTTTTTTGGCTTCTACGCTATTATCTCTGCTTCACGAGGTCAGTATGACGCTGCCGCGATTGGGGTGCTGATCGCGATGATAACGGATACACTAGATGGCCGTGTTGCACGCTTAACCAATACCGCCAGTGATTTCGGGAAGGAGTACGATAGCTTGGTGGATTTGGTGGCTTTTGGTTTGGCGCCTGGTCTGGTTGTTTACTTTTGGGCTTTGCAGAATCTGGGTAAGACAGGGTGGGTCGTTTCATTTATTTACGTGGCGGCAACGGCTTTGCGTTTAGCTCGATTCAATACCATTTCATCTGACGAAAAGCGCTACTTTATCGGTTTGCCAAGTCCCTCTGCGGCGGCGTTGGTGGTGTTTTGGGTGTGGAGCATGCATGACTTTGAAATGACGGGCGTGGTCATCTCAGCAGTGACCGCCATCATTACGCTTATCGCTGGTTTGTTGATGGTGAGTGGAATTAAATTTCGTAGTTTCAAAGACTTAGACGTTAAAAATAAAGTCCCGTTTATTGTGTTGATCGGCTTTGTGATCGTTTTTGCATTGATTTCGTTCGATCCGCCTAGAGTCTTGTTTTTGATGTCGGCAGGATTTGTCTTGTCTGGTCCTGTGTCGTGGGCGATGCGCTTGTCTAAAGGCGAAGAAAAGTGGGAATCTATTATTGAAGACCCTGAAGATGTTGATGAAAGTGCAAGTCAGGACGATAGAGATCAACCTAGCGACAAGTAAATACCATAAATAATTCTTATAGATTTGCCGCGATAAAGCCTCAGTATGGCACACAATTAAGCTGATTGTTTATCGTCTGATTCATCAGGAGACGTTATAATTAAGCCTCAACGTAATTAATTTAATCTCAATGAAATCTCCCGTAACAATTGCCATTACTGGTGCAGCTGGTAGCATCGCTTATTCTCTTATTTTTCAAATTAGCTCAGGCAATATGCTAGGGCAAGATCAGCCAGTTATTTTGAATTTAATCGAAATTGAACCTGCGATGGGAGCGCTAGAAGGTGTGGCGATGGAGATTGATGATTGTGCATTTCCCTTGGTGCAAGGCATCAATATGACGAGTGATCCAGAAGCTGGGTTTGCTGATATCGATTACGCAATGTTAGTTGGCGCGCGCCCACGCGGCAAAGGAATGGAGCGTAAAGACTTACTAGAAGCGAACGCAGCTATCTTTTCTGGCCAAGGTAAGGCGTTGAATAAGGTGGCCAAGCGTGATGTTAAAGTCTTAGTTGTGGGGAATCCGGCTAACACCAATGCCTTGATCGCCATGCACAACGCGCCTGATATTCCCAATTCACAGTTTACTGCGATGACACGCTTAGATCACCAGAGAACCTTATCTCAGTTAGCTGAAAAAGCAGGGTGCTTAGCCACAGACATTACCAAGCCCATTATTTGGGGTAACCACTCAGCGACCCAATACCCTGATGTATTTCATGCGCAAATTAAAGGGAAGCCAGCCATGGAGTCACTAGATCAAGCTTGGCTTGAGAGTGATTTAATTCCCGTCGTACAAAAGCGCGGCGCCGCCATTATTAATGCGCGCGGTGCCTCAAGTGCTGCATCGGCGGCGCATGCCGCAGTCTGCCATATGCGCGATTGGGCATTAGGTTCAGCAGACGGCGATTGGGTGAGCATGGCCATTAAATCTAGTGGTGAATATGGTATCGACGAAGGCTTGATTTACTCTTTCCCTGTGACTTGCAACAATGGAAGTTACCAAGTGGTGCAAGGTCTCGATATTAATGACTTTAGTCGCGTTCGTATGACAGCAACAGAACAAGAGTTGCAAGAAGAGCGAAGTATGGTTGAGCATTTATTTGGTTAATCGGCCTATAGAAACGCCATCACCGGCTTGCTGATGTGCTGATGCACCGGCAAGCCACTTCTAACATGGATGTTAGCGTTATTATCCCATCATATAATCGCGTAGAGTGGCTGCCCAAGGCCGTTGAATCTGTGCTTGAGCAGAGCTTAGTCCCCACCGAGCTAATCGTAGTGGACGATGGCTCAACAGATGGAACAAGCGAGTTGCTTGCCGAGCAGTTTCCGACTGTCAGAGTCATTAGGCAAGAAAATCTTGGCGTTAGTGCTGCGCGCAATGCGGGCATTTGGCAAGCCAAAGGGCAATGGATCGCGCTGCTCGACTCAGATGATTATTGGCTGCCTAACAAACTCGAAGCGCAAATCGATGTTGTACAATCAGATTCAGGCATTAAAGTTATTCACACCGATGAAATCTGGATGCGCAATGGAATCAGAGTGAACCCAATGAAAAAACACAGCAAACCTACGGGGTGGATTTATCCACAATGTTTGCCGCTTTGTTGTGTGTCTCCATCAAGTGTGTTGATTCACCAAAGTATCTTTGCTGAGTTGGGGTTGTTTGATGAATCTCTACCCGCGTGTGAAGACTACGATATGTGGTTGAGGATATTCGCCAAGATGCCAGCGCGGTTGGTGGATAAACCGTTACTTGTGAAAAATGGTGGGCACGAGGATCAGCTATCTCGCAAGTATTGGGGTATGGATCGGTTTCGCGTTAAAGCCATGCAAAAAATGTTAGATGACTCTAGCTTAAATGATGCGTATCGCGCGCTGACAATTGAAGAATTAAAGCGAAAGTGTCAGTTTATCGCTAATGGCGCACTTAAACGCAATAACCAAGAACTTGCAAACGACTATCAGCAACTTGCCAGCTTATATTGATGTCGACAATGCTTGAATGTGTCGTGTTAACAGCGACCAAGGCTGAAGCAGCGCCGTTGATTAATTATTTTGGATTGGTTAAAACTAAATTACTTTGTGGTTACAGCACCTACCAGAATGCCTCGTTTACGTTGATCGTCACAGGCATTGGTTACGAGGCGGCATTAAACGCGGTGAAGGAACTGCTCACTTACCCACGCTTATCAGCCAAATTACATGTTATCAACGTAGGCATTGCTGGCGCTAAGGGCTTAAGTGTTGGCGCTTTAGTTTGGCCGCAGCATTACAATGGCGAGCTAATAAACAATGCGCTGCCTGCCAATATCACACAGCGATACAAGCAACTTGCGCTAGTGTCCAATAATACGGTCACTACCGAGTATCAGCAGGGTGAGATAGTCGATATGGAATTCGCGGGGATATTTGATGCGATGCATTCAATGAAACAAAATTACAGGCTTTTTTGTGCTAAAGTTATCTCTGATAATGAAGCTTATGCTGTTTCAAAAATAACGCCTCAGGGCGCCTCGGATTTAATACGTCTGCACCTGAATCAATTCGCGTTGCTTATTGGTTCTACATGACGACCAACTGAAAATCTTAAGTTATGCTTAGATATCTGATCAAGCTGATTCTTCCTGTATTTATATTTATCAGTGGCTTATCACTGCCATCGTTGACCCAAGCAGCTTCGTTTGGCGATACCTTGTTGGTAGGGTCAGAAACGCTGCAACTAAATGGTAGCGGTACGCGTAAAAAGGCCTTTATTAAAATATACGATGTAGCTTTGTATTTGCCAAAAGCATCCCAACAAGCGGATGCAATCGTGTCTGCGGATGAATCGCAGGCAATTGCACTGCATGTGTTGTCTAAATTAGCTACGGCGAAAAAAATTACCGCTGCATTTAAGCAAGGTATTGTTAACTCAACAAATGGACAAACTACTGCTATTCATTTGGAGATGCAGCAGTTTTTAGAGGTGTTTTCGCAAGGCGTGCGTAAGGGCGATCAGTTCCAATTTGTCTATACACCTAAAGGCGGAACTGTGGTGATGAAAAATGGCGAAGAAAAAACCTCAATCGCTGGGCATGCTTTTAAACAGGCGCTATTTGGTATCTGGCTTTCTGCCAAGCCAGTTACAGATAAACTAAAGCAGCAATTGCTCGGTAGTTAGCACTAATATCTTAATTTTATGGCCAGTAATGTAGAGTCTTTAAGGCAGTCCCCACGGCTACCACCCCAATCAACGGAAGCCGAACAAAGCTTGTTGGGTGGTTTGTTATTGGAATCTCGTCATTTTGATGAGGTTTCAAATCAGATCGAACATGATGATTTTTATAATCAAAACCATACCCGTATATATCAGACGATTCAAAAACTGCTGGAACAATCTCAGCCCGTTGACGTTGTCACTGTTTCGGAAGAACTAGAGCGCAATGATGAGCTAGAGCGCATTGGTGGCTTGGCGTACTTGGGCAGCTTAGCTAACAATACGCCGAGTACAGCCAATATTGTTACTTATTCTAAGATAATTCGTGAGCGTTCTATATTACGCAAATTAATTAATGCTTCGAGCGACATCGCTGACTCCGCTTATAATTTAGAAGGGCGTAAGCCTAGAGAAGTGCTAGACCGCGCTGAGCAAGCTATTTTCAACATCTCAGAAACGGATGGTAGGAAACAAGAGGGCTTTCAAGCTATCACTAGTTTGGTGGCTAAATCGGTGGACCGCATTGAGTCTTTGCATGAAAGTGGCAGTACCATAACGGGTATTTCAACGGGTTATACCAAGCTTGATGACATGACTTCGGGCTTGCAAAAAGGGGATTTAATCGTCGTGGCCGGCCGACCTTCGATGGGTAAAACTTCGTTTTGTATGAACTTAGCGGAGTATGCGGCAATAGAGCAGGGTATGAAAGTGGCGGTGTTTAGCATGGAGATGCCGGGTGAACAATTAGCAACGCGTTTGATCTCATCTATCGGCCGCGTGAATGCGGGGCGTTTACGTTCAGGGCAGTTATCGGATGATGATTGGCCGCGCATCTCAAATGCGATTCGTTTACTTAACGATGCAAATATTCATGTTGATGACTCGGCGGGTTTGACGCCTATCGAGATTCGATCCAAAGCGCGGCGCTTAGCTCGAGAAGTGGGAGGCTTGGATATGATCGTGATCGATTACCTTCAATTGATGCAGTCTTCTGAGAGTACGGAGAACCGAGCAACGGAAATCTCAAACATGACGCGCTCATTGAAGATGTTAGCTAAAGAGCTAAACTTACCGCTGATTATTTTATCTCAGTTAAATCGAAGTTTAGAAAACCGACCAGATAAACGACCGATTATGTCTGATTTACGTGAATCAGGGGCGATTGAGCAAGACGCAGATGTGATATTCTTTATTTACAGGGATGAAGTCTATAACAAAGAAGAGTCTGCTCAGCAAGGTATTGCAGAGATCATTATAGGTAAGCAACGAAACGGGCCTATCGGTAACGTTAAGCTAGCTTTCTTGGGCGAGTATACGCGGTTTGAAAATCTTGCCCCAGCCGATTTCGACAGCATGAATAAATTCGGCTAGCGACCATGCAGTACCGTGTTTGGGCAGAAATTCACGCCGATGCCCTGCGGCACAATATACAAACGCTTAAGCAAACCACTCACACGGCTAAAATAATGGCTGTGCTCAAGGCTGATGCGTATGGTCATGGGCAACATTTTGTTGCAGATGTACTCAAAAATACCGTTGATTCAATTGCTATTGCTACGCTAGAAGAAGGTGAGCGTTTACGTCAATTAGGTTGTACATTACCTATTGTCTGTCTGAGTGGTTTGATAGATGTTAAACAATTGGATCGGTACAGCGCCAATAATATAACGCCGACCTTCTATCACAATGAGCAGCTTTCTTGGCTATCGGGGCGGAGCGCTAAGTTTTCTGCTGCTTGGGTAAAAGTGAATACGGGTATGAATCGCCTTGGTTTTGAATTGCAAGACGCGGCTGCTGCGATTGATACGGTGCAACAATACTGTGCTTCTTCGGTAGGGCTCATGTCACATTTCGCTAATGCAGATGAGCCAGATGACTCGCATAATCAATTGCAGTTATCGCGCTTTAATGCACTTAGACAGACGCAACCGAATGCAGATTGCTCTCTGGCAAATTCAGCTGCATTGCTGAGTAACCCGAGCAGCCATTTTAATTGGGTGCGACCCGGTGTTGCATTGTATGGCGCATCACCGTTTTCAGACAGGTCGGCTGCTTCTTTTAACTTAAAAGCGGCTATGGTGTTGAAATCGAGTTTAATCAGTCTATATAGCGTCGCAGCGGGCGAGCAAGTTGGTTATGGCGGCGTGTGGAAGGCAAAACAAAAGACCAAAATTGGAGTAGTTTCAGCCGGTTATGCAGATGGCTATCCGCGCAATATTTGTGCCGAGGCCTACGTGCTTGTAAATGGCGATAAGGCGCCGATTATTGGGCGTATATCGATGGATACGCTGGCAATAGATTTAACCGATGTTAGGCATTATGAATTTGCTCAGGACGTTGAATTATGGGGGCAGCAGCTCAGTGTTGATACCGTCGCAAGGTGGGCGGGAACAATTGGTTATGAGCTTCTATGCAAAGTAGGACAACGCGTTCCTAGAGTAACACTCAAATAACGACAAGCCGTGGCTAAATCTAAAACAGTTTACCTGTGCACCGATTGCGGTAGTGTTGCCCCAAAGTGGGCGGGGCAGTGTGGAGACTGCGGCGAATGGAACACCTTAATCGAACGAGTTGAACAAGGAACATCGGTTTCGGCTCGTCATGCTGGCCTTGCGCCCGACTCCAGCGTGTTGGCGCTTAAAGATGTTGATTTGGAAAAGGTGCAGCGCATCTCAACGCAAAGCCCAGAGCTAGATCGCGTTCTAGGCGGAGGTGTAGTGCCTGGATCGGTGACTTTGCTCGGCGGCGACCCCGGCATTGGCAAGTCCACTTTGCTTACGCAATACATGGCTAAAATCAATTTACAACGGTCAGTGCTTTATAGCAGTGGGGAGGAATCTGCCCAACAAATTGCAATACGCGCCAAACGCTTAGGGGAAGAAACGCAATCATTGCGTGTGATGGCTGAAAATCGATTAGAACCTATATTGCAAGCGGCGCAGAAGGAACAGCCGGATGTGCTTGTGGTAGATTCGATTCAAACAGTCTACACCGAAGCCGTTGAGTCAGCCCCTGGGAGCGTTTCGCAAGTGCGCGAATGCGCTGCGCGTCTGGTGCGCTATGCCAAGCAAAATAAATGTGCGGTGATGTTGGTAGGCCACGTCACTAAAGAAGGTTCGCTCGCTGGCCCGAGAATACTAGAGCATATGGTCGATGCTGTTTTATACTTTGAGGGCGATACGGCGAGTAGCTTTCGTTTGATTCGGGCTATAAAAAATCGCTTTGGGGCCGTTAACGAAGTAGGTGTATTTGCCATGACTGAGAGTGGCTTAATTGATGTAAGCAACCCCTCTGCAATGTTTGTTAGCCGTTTCAGTACCGAGGCGGCTGGTAGCGTCGTATTAGCAACCCAAGAAGGTTCGCGTCCGTTATTAGTAGAAGTGCAGGCGTTGGTCGACCAAAGTGCACTGGGTAATCCGCGCCGTTTATGCGTTGGCTTAGAGCAAAATCGGTTGGCAATGTTATTAGCAATTCTACATCGTCATGGCGGATTGATGCTGAGCGATCAAGACGTGTTTGCTAATGTTGTAGGCGGTATTAAGGTGTCGGAAACAGCTTCTGATTTGGCGGTGGTAATCGCCTTGGTGTCCAGTTTGTTAAATCGCTCAATCGGTAGTAAACTTGTAGCGTTCGGAGAACTCGGTTTAACTGGAGAGATTCGTCCAGTGCAGGGTGGTCAAGACAGGATTAAAGAAGCAAAGAAGCTTGGCTTTGAAAGCGTTATGTTGCCAAAAGCGAACGTACCTAAAAAGCCAATGTCTGATATAAAACTAGTTCCCGTTACACATATTCAACAAGTATTGGAATTTTTACAAACTCATTAACCGCATTTATTATTCTATGTTTAAGAAAACAATTATCGCATCTACTTTGTCATTGTTATTAATCGGCGGCATCGCCAAGGCTGAAACAGACCTCTCTGATCCTGTAGATAAAAAAAGCTACGCGCTTGGAATGGTCTTTGGTCAGCAAATCTCGGCCAATGTCGATCAAGGCCAATTTGAAGTGAATAAAGACGCCATGGTCGAAGCGCTCTCTGCAGTACTCAGTGGTTCTGAAACACTTATGAATGAGCAAGAGTTGCAGACTTTTTTACAAGGAGAACAAGAAAAGCAGATGGCTGAATCAAAAGCTAAGTCTGAAGAAAGCCTCAAACAAGGCCAAGCATTTCTTGAAGAGTACGCTAAAAAAGAAGGGGTGCTGAAAACAGATGGCGGTATTTATTATCAAGTAATCGCAAGCGGCGAGGGTGAGCAGCCTTTGGCAACCGACACGGTTAAAGTGCACTACGCAGGTACTCTAAAAGACGGTAAAGAGTTTGATAGCTCTTATGCGCGCGATACACCGGCTGAGTTTCCAGTTAATGGTGTCATTCAGGGTTGGCAGCAAATTTTGCCGATGATGAAAGTAGGCGATAAGTGGGAAGTGGCTATTCCATCTGACTTGGCTTATGGAGAGCGCGGTGCAGGTGCAAGCATTGGTCCTAACGAGCCGTTAGTTTTTACGATAGAGCTGTTAGAGATTAAGTAATATTTGATTCATTATGGTGCAATATAGTAATTTGCACCATAATGGTTAGAATAGTTGACACAATACTTTAGTTTTACCGTATATTCTGTTCGGTCGTTATTAGATAAACGCTTGTTTTAGCAGTGCGTGGGGAAAAAATACCCATTATTTTTGCTAAATATTGAAAGTTGGCATGATAGTTGCTAACTAAAAACTATTGGTTTCATACCAGTGTAAAAACATATCGATCGGTATCGCACTATCGGTGTAGTTAATAACAAATTAAATGAGGTTATGTCATGTCTGCTAAAGACGCATTAAAGATGATCGCCGATAGCGGCGCAAAGTTCGTTGATTTCAGGTTTACAGATACAAAAGGCAAGGAACAGCACGTCACGGTTCCTGCTAAAACTATCGACGAAAGTGTATTTGAGTTTGGCAAGATGTTCGATGGGTCTTCTATCGAAGGTTGGAAAAGCATTAATGAATCCGATATGATTTTAATGCCAGACCCAGATTCAGCCGTTTTGGATCCGTTCTTTGAAGATACAACGATTAATTTGCGTTGCGATATTGTTGAGCCTGAAACGGGTGAAGGCTATGATCGCGACCCACGTTCTATCGCAAAGCGCGCGGAAGCGTACATGGCATCAGCCGGTATTGGAGATACCGCCTATTTTGGCCCTGAAAACGAATTTTTCCTTTTCGATGCTGTTCACTATGGTTCTGACCTGTCGGGTAGTTACTGTGAAATCGATTCAACTGAAGCCGCATGGAATTCAGGTAAAGAATACGAAGATGGCAATACTGGCCATCGGCCTGGCGTAAAGGGCGGCTACTTTCCAGTGCCTCCTGTTGATTCTCAGCAAGACGTGCGCTCGGCGATGTGTCTAGTGATGGAAGAGATGGGCTTAGATGTAGAGGTTCATCACCATGAAGTAGGCACGGCAGGGCAAGGTGAAATTGGTGTGCGTTTTAACACCTTAGTCACCAAAGCAGACGAAGTGCAGATTTATAAGTATTGTGTGCATAATGTAGCTCATGCGCATGGCTTAACCGCTACGATGATGCCTAAGCCGATTGTTGGTGATAACGGCTCTGGTATGCATGTTCATATGTCTATCTTTAAAAACGGTGAAAACCTGTTTCATGGTGACCAATATGGTGATTTAAGCCAAATGGCTTTACATTATATTGGCGGTATCTTTAAGCATGCTAAAGCACTTAATGCCTTCGTCAATCCAAGTACTAATAGCTATAAGCGTCTTGTGCCTGGTTTTGAAGCGCCGGTCATGCTGGCTTATTCTGCGCGCAATCGTTCTGCGTCTTGCCGTATTCCATACGAAGCTAACCCCAAAGGGCGCCGAATAGAGATTCGCTTTCCTGACTCAACCGCCAACCCCTATTTAGCGTTCGCTGCTTTGTTGATGGCGGGCCTTGATGGTATTAAGAATAAGATTGATCCTGGTGGCCCGGCTGATGATGATTTATACGACTTAACTGCAGAAGAAGAAGCGAAAATCCCGCAGGTGGCTACCAGTTTAGACGAAGCCTTAGCGGCCTTAGATGCAGACCGTGAGTTCTTAACGGCAGGTGGCGTGTTTAGTGATGAAGCGATTGACGCCTATATCGCACTAAAGATGGAAGACGTACAACGCATGCGCATGACTACTCATCCGATTGAGTTTGAAATGTATTACAGCTGCTAAATCCACTTTAAAAAATGCCTCGCATTATGCGAGGCATTTTTTTGATATTACGCGCACCAATATGGTGCAAACTAAATGAACGATCAATCGTTACTTAATGAACTAGACCTTGCCTTGATAGTAGTGAATCAGGGTGGGCAAATTCATTATGTAAACGAAGCGACCGAACGTCTGTTTGATACAGGGCGCAGAAGTTTATGTGGTTTAGCAATGAGTCAGTTGCTGCCCGCTAATTTGAATTTATTGGAAAGGATAGCAAAGATGTCGGCGGATCGAGTTCCCGTGCTTTGTTTAGAGGAAGAACTACATCTAGTGCAATCTCAAAAAAGCGTCTCTACAAATGCGAGCCTTAAGCCCATCGTAGTTAGCGGCGAACCAATGGTTTTGCTAGAAATATCGTTGATCGGTTTAGCGCAAAAGTTAGTGATGGAGTCAGCAGCAACGCAAAGAGCAGAAGCCGCGCATCAACTCATTCGTAATTTATCGCATGAAATTAAAAACCCTTTAGGGGGGATACGTGGTGCGGCGCAGCTCGCTCAAAAACAGGCAAGTAAGGAAAACATAGAAGAATATACTCAGATCATTATTCGCGAAGTTGATAGAGTAAATAGCTTATTGGTAAGGATGAGCGCGCCAAATGCGATGCCTAACAAACAAGCTTTGCGGGTTGATGTCCTGTTAGCTAATTGTCTGGCGCTAATTAAATCTGAATACGCAGAGCAAATTGAGCTGCATTTAGATTGCGATAGTAGCTTGCCATCGGTTGTTGCTGACGAAACCCAAATAAGCCAAATTGTCCTCAATCTGTTAAAAAACGCGGCTTACTTTGTTTCAAACCAAACTCACCCAAGCATTTCAGTGTCTACTCGTTTAGCTGATGGCACTGAACGCCTTTATCTAAAGGGTAAAAAAGGGCTACGTATTTCTGTTCAAGACAATGGCGAAGGGGTTTCACCAGCAGTGCAAGAACAGCTGTTTTTCCCTTTGGTATCAGACAGAAAAGGTGGTAGCGGAATTGGTTTGTCTATCTCGCAAGATATCGCGCGCAACTACGGTGGAATAATTAATTACCAAAATTCAGAGGAAGGCGCCTGCTTTTCTCTGTATTTGCCGTTCGACGGAGAACAAGTATGAAAACAGTTTGGATTGTTGACGATGATGAGTCCATTGCTTGGGTGTTGCAAAAAAACTTTGAAGATCTCCCGTTACAAATAGAAGTATTTAGCAATGCCGAATCGGCGATAGACCACTTAAAGGACAAAACACCTGATGTTGTATTTACAGACGTGCGTATGCCGAATATGGATGGTTATCAATTTATAGATCAGCTAAAACAACGGCATCCAGCTATTCCTGTCATCATTATGACGGCCTTTTCAGACATAGAAGCCGCTGTCAGTTCATATCAAGCCGGTGCTTTTGAGTACTTACCCAAGCCATTTGATCTAGATGAAGCCTTGTCTTTATTGAATCGTGCTTTACTAGAATCGCAAACTGATGAAAAGCATGGGGTAGCCTATTCAGAGAGTGAAGCCAAAATACCTCCCCCACAGATGATTGGTCGTTCTGCCATGATGCAGGAAGTATTTCGTTTGATTGGCCGTGTTTCGCACTCAAGTATTAGCGTATTAATACGCGGTGAGTCTGGCGTCGGTAAAGAGCTGGTTGCGCGTGCTTTACATGATTCTAGCCCGCGCAAACATAAGCCGTTCATTGAGATTAATACCGGAGCAATTCCAGCAGATTTATTAGAGTCTGAACTGTTTGGGCATGAAAAGGGCGCATTTACCGGTGCAACGACGCAGCGTAAAGGGCGTTTCGAGCAAGCGAATGGTGGCACGCTATTCCTCGATGAAATTGGCGACATGCCGTCTGAGTTACAAGCACGGCTGCTAAGGGTGTTGTCAGAGAAACGGTTTTACCGCGTGGGCGGCACGATGCAGTTAGACGTCGACGTTCGGGTGATTGCGGCAACCAATCAGGACTTAGATGCTCGAGTGAGCAAAGGCCTTTTTCGTCTTGATTTATACCATCGACTCAATGTGGTTGAGATTATGGTGCCGCCGTTAAGGCATCGTGGTGCTGATGTGGCTTTGTTGGGTGCACACTTTTTACAAAGTGCAGCGCTAGAATTTGAAGTTGCTGCTAAGGCGTTATCTAAGCAAGCCTTAGAAATATTGCTGGCTTATAACTGGCCTGGTAATGTGCGGGAGTTAGAAAACCTCTGTAAGCGTTTAACGGTAACATCGTTAGGGCAGGTGATTGAAGCGGGTGATTTGCCAGCTATCATCACCCAACGACAAACAAATTCATTAATGCCGGTTAGCTGGCAAACTGCGTTGGGCCAAGAACTACATCGCCAATTGCTAGCAGGGCGTTCTGCCATCGGTGCCCAGTTTCAATCTACGGTAGACCGCACTTTGATCGAAACAACCTTGAGTTTCACAGAAGGGCATAAACAAAAAGCAGCCAAACTGCTAGGCTGGGGGCGTAATACCCTCACTAGAAAAATTAAAGAACTGAATTTATAACCATGGGTGCGCCACCTTTGTTTTATGTGCCTGAATGCAACCTCGAACAAGAGGGTATTCGGCTTGATGGCGCGCAAGCAAATCATATCGTGGGCAGTCGCCGCCTACGTGACGGAGATTTGGTACTGCTAACAAATGGCAAAGGTGTTCAATTAACAGCAAAAATCACAGCGGTCGGACCAAGACAAAAATGGGTAGAGTTAGCTGTAGAGGCGGCCGAGATGGTGGCCAAACCAGCCACTACTATAATATTAGCGAGCGCCGTTGCTAAAGGTGACCGACAAGCCACTTTGGTAGATATGGCTTGCCAGTTAGGGGTGAGCGAAATCTGGCCTGTACAGTTTGAGCATAGTGTCAGTCGGACTAGTGAGTCGCAAACTGCGCGTTGGCAACGTATTGCGATAGAAGCTTGCAAGCAATCCAGGCGCGTTTGGTTTCCAGTGGTGAAGCCTCTCATTTCGCTTGAACAGGTATTAGCGCATAAACAGGAGTCGAATTTGTGGCTAGCGCATCAGTTTGGGGACAAACAAAATACTAGTATGCAGATTGACCCAGTGTTTCCACAAATCTTAATCGTTGGTCCAGAGGCCGGATTAACCGAGCAAGAGCTAGTGCAGTGTAAAAATGCGGAGGTTCAATCTATCCGTTTAGGGCAGCACATATTACGAATTGAAACGGCCTGCTCGGCTATAATCGCCGCTATTAATCAATTGGCCTAATTGTATGTCTAAAGATGCACATAATCTCGTTTGGATGGACCTTGAAATGACGGGATTGAACCCTGAGCGTGATAGGATTATCGAAATTGCAACGATCATCACCGATTCGCAACTGAATGTTTTAGCCCAAGGGCCCGTAATGGCAATTTATCAAACGGACCAATTGCTCAGTACCATGGATGCTTGGAATACCAATACCCATACCTCAACCGGATTAATTGAGCGCGTGATGCAGTCGGAATATGATGTTGAAATGGCTGAAAAGGAGACCTTAGATTTTATCAAGCAGTATGTTCCTGCAAATTCCGCACCCTTATGCGGTAATTCTATCGGGCAGGACAGACGTTTTTTGTATCCTTATATGCCAACACTGTCGAAGTATTTGCATTATCGAAATGTAGACGTTAGCTCCTTGAAAGAGTTAGCCGTGCGCTGGAAACCGGAAGCGGTATCCTCTTTTCAGAAAAAAGCCACACATCGTGCGTTAGATGATATTAAAGACTCTATCAACGAATTAAAGCATTATAGAAAGCACTTTATCAATGAAGTGGTCAGTGAAGAGTTGTTGAGAAGTACCTATTAATTGCCGATTACAGTTAATGTCGTTTCTAGCTTCATCTGCTAAGCCTAAATTCCACTAGACATTTAGACTGCCTTTACCTATGATGCTTCAACCGAATAGGTAGCGGGCCAAAAGAAGCCTAAACCGTTAGAGGAAGAGGAGAGAAGCGATACGAATTAATATTACTGTTAATTCTATCGCTTTTTTTGTCTATTCATTACGATGTGTCAGCTGCCCCGACGCAGCAAGCGGTAAAATTGGTATGATTGAGCACATAAAAGTTGATACCCATGGACAGCAGCTAATCGAGGTTACCGCTCTTGTTGAGTCGAAGTTAAACAAAGCGCAAAGCACGCAAGGTTTGCTTACGGTGTTTATACGTCATACCTCTGCAAGCTTATTGATACAAGAAAATGCGGATAGTTCGGTCCAAGATGATCTAATCGCTTGGATGAACAAAGTGGTACCTGAAAGTGATTCTTTTTATACCCACACCACTGAAGGGCCAGACGACATGCCCGCGCATATTAAATGCATGCTGACGCAAACCAGTATCGGAATTCCTTATGCAGACAAACAGTTGCTCTTAGGCACTTGGCAAGGTTTATACTTATTTGAGCATCGCAGTCATCGTCAGCGACGAGAGTTAATTTTGCATTATTGATGGCATGAGCGGCTCTGTTAGTCAATCGGGTACAACTGTCTTCCTTATTATCACCAAGGCGGACATCGGCGGTGCTCAGATTCATTGCTTAGAAATCATAAAAGCGCTGCAAACTCGATATCAATTTGTGCTGCTCTGTGGTGAAGAAGATTTTTTAACCGAAGCAGTTCGGGCGCTACAGGTGGAAGTGCTGATCATTGATTCATTAGTGCGACCTGTTTCGCCTAAGCAAGATTGGAAGGCGATAAAAACGATAAGCTCGCTGATAACGGCGCGCAAGCCTAAATTTGTTCACGCGCATTCCTCAAAGGCAGGGGTCATTGGTCGAATTGCCGCATGGCGTGCAGGCGTGCCATCATTATTTACCGCCCATGGTTGGGCCTTTACCGAAGGCGCCCCCTTTAAGCAGCGTTGTTTAGGCTTACTGTCGGAATGGGCGTTGGGAAGACTGCCAGCGTTTACCATTGCTGTATCTAGCTACGACTATCAATTGGCCAAGCGTTACAAGGTGGTTGACCCCAAACGATTTCACCTTGTTCAAAATGGTGTCACGCTGGTTGAACCTGATGTGTTAAGAGCGGACGGATAAAACACCTAATTCAGTGCCCGTTATGATTAATATTGGTCGCCTCACCTTAGTTAAAAACCAACTATTTCTGTTGCAATGCTTAGCTCAGCTAGACCAACCCTATCAAGCAAAAATAATTGGTGCAGGTGATCAATACGATGCACTGAAAGATGCGATTAACCGTTTTGGATTAGCTCATAAAGTTGAGTTATTACTCAACATTGAAGATGTTAGTGCAAGTTTGCAAAGCGCTGATTTATTTGTATTGAGCTCTAAGTATGAAGGCTTGCCGTTGAGCGTGCTTGAGGCGATGAGCGCTAAGCTGCCAGTGCTATCAACTAACGTGGGAGGTGTGTTTGACGCTGTTATCGACGGCGAGACGGGGTTATTAGTGCCAAGTGGTGATCAGCAAGCGATGGTTGAAAAGTTACGCTTGTTACTGAATGATGCCAGTTTAAGATGTTCTCTGGGGCAACGCGGGTACGAATTATATTTGCAGAAGTTCACTGCGCAAAGAATGGTCAGCGAAGTGGAGCAAATTTATGATCAAATACCTTAAGCCTGCTTTGCAAGTAATATGGCCCAGTATCTTCGACTGAGCCAGCGAAATGATTTGTAACGGGTGACGCAACCATTTAACCCAGAATAGACTTTGCTCCGGCGGAACCTGATAAAACACGTGCGCCCACCACGCCGGTGCGTGAAAGATGTGTTGCCAGCGTCTTATTCCTCTGTACTGCGCTAAGGTGTACGACAGTGGTTGATAGCCTTCTCCTGCTTGGGCTGGTGCGGCGCTTGTAGGTAAGTCTATTTGCGCGAGCAAAGTCTGTGGCAAGGCGATGACAAAGTGAATGCAGCGTAGGGTATTAATAACAAAAGGATAGTGAACTCTAATATCGTCCCAATTTATCTCTTGTTGGTAAAACGTTGCATAACGCACTACATCGTGTAATGAACCGAGTTTTATGCGAAGTGCCGGCTCAAATGAGTGGTGGCACAAATGCCGCAAAGTGTCCGTATGACCAAGCCTATTGGTTATATGTTCACCGATAGATACAGAGAGGGGCGGATCAGTTAAATCGGCATATGATATAGATTGTGCGACATCACCAGATAAAGCATTATGATGGATTTCTATACTCATGTTCATCCCATCAATCACCTTCATCGCGACAGGGAGATGATGATGATTGTACATAGCCCCATCTTTGCGATTCTCGGCAGAATAGCCTAAATCGCGTAGAGATTGCTGCGCAGTTAGGGCCTGATCAGAGTGCACTAATAAATCAATGTCGCGCATGGGCCTTAAACTAGCAGAGGGGTAAATGCTGTAAGCCAGCGCAAGACCTTTTAAAGCAATACAGTCAATATTGGCTTGCTTGAAGTGCTGTAATATCTCTGCCGCCGCTATCTCACGGGCTTCGGTTGCCCGTTGATGGCGAATGACCAAGGCTTTGATCTGTAGATGTGCAACTTTAGGAATCACCTTGTTAAGCTGTTCGTGGCTTTGCAAGTGTGAATGAAATAGAGGTGCTAAGCCGTTAGATTCAAGCGCGGCAATAAATGAAGCCCAGTCGGTGATTTCTAGAAGGCTTTGTTTCTAGACGGTGGGCTCCATCATCTTCAAGTGTGATCCGAGCGCTTAGTTCGAGCGCATTAAGTTCAGAGCGGCTATTTGTCACCCTTTAATCAGACATTTGAGACAATAATTCAGGTAGAACGGCAAAGTCGTTATAGTCCAAACGATAAGCCTTTACCCCTTTTACAATAGAAAGCATTTGATCAAATCCATGGCCCGCTAGATTGCGCGCGATAACGTTAGACTTCATCAGTTCAATACCAGCTGATGCTTTACTTATTGGCGTCAATGTATTGGAAGCATCTTTGTTATAGAGCGGGAATAGTATTTTTTTAAGTGGTGGCGTGGTTGTGCTGTAATCTGGGTTTATCGCCCGGTGCGCGAGCATATGTACATTACTACCACGCATTACATTTTCACCCAAATTATCTATATTCACAAGCGACTGTATTGGCTCTAAGCCATAGTTCTTGATATTAAAAGGGCGGGTAAATGAACGCACAGCATTGCTATCTATACTAAGTAAAATCAGCTCATCGGTGTGGTAAGTGTAGTTGTTTAGCGTCATCCAAAAGGTAAGAGAGCTTTTACCATTGCCGCTTTCCCCCGGAATGAGAATGCCACCATGTTGGTCAGATACATAGCCAGCATGGACAGCCATGTAGCTTGTATTTTTCTCTATCAGATGAAACACCACCTCTCCCATCAAGATATTGGCAACATCTTCTAGCAGTGTGGTTTGTATCTTTGTCTCGCCTTCAGATGAAAGGTGCCAGTATTGATTTTCTTGAACTAAGCTAAAAGTTTTATCAATGTGGTTTACATGTTCACCATGAATATCGCCGAATAGAAATTCTAATGCTTGGCTTGATTGCTTCCCTTCATGCAACACATCAACGCGATGCCCACCAAACTGTATGCTGTAGGTGTCCACGGTGTACTCTAATCAGATAAGTGAGATTGCGTCTGATTCAACAAACTCGTCAATCGTTTTTAGTACATCGGTCGCTACTGAATCTCGCGCTTCAGGATAGCTTTCTTGAATAAGTGTAATGATTTGTTCAACGCTATGTTCGCCACTGCACAATTGCCAAATAACCGAGGCAGAAGTGTTAAGATAAATCGAGCGAGTTGAAGCGGGTGAATACAATAACAACTCGCCATCTATTTCTTCAAGTCTATATTCTTCTTTGGCTTTGGGCCGTTGTTGCAATAGTTGCTGATTGGGCATAAATGTCGTGAAAAAAGGTAATAAGGCTTTGCGATTATCGCGCTGCGATTCTATCATTGAACAATGCCTAACGCCTATTTTTGCAGATGAAATTTAGCTTCACCATCTAGCTATTTATTAACCGACATGACTTCCTCAACAGTAGACAATGCAACCATTGACATAAACCAGCATAGCGCCGTACTGGATTACGTGCATGCGGTTCTTGACAAGCATGCAGTCAAGCAAGAAGCATTAATCGCTCATAACGATAAGTGTCAGCGTTTGGTACATCTTTGCCAAGAAATTGGGCTTGATTTAGCTGGACAGCAAGCCGCTATTTTGCAAACAGTGGCACCGTTTATCGAAAAGCAGCGTAGCGCGATTTTAAAGCACTTTGGAGCTGAAGTGCTAGAGTTGGTTAAAGGGGTGGCTCAAATGGCGAATATCTCTGCTTTTTCTAAAAGTAAGCAGGGCGAAATAAGTGATGAAAACCTACGCAAAATGTTGATTGCGATGGTTAACGATGTGCGTGTGGTGCTAATCAAGTTGGCCGACCAATTAGAGCATTTGAGGTCTTTAAAAAGCGCGGATGAACAAACTAAACAACAACAAGCCCAATTAACCTTAGACGTTTATGCGAGGCTGGCTAACCGTTTAGGTGTTTGGTATTTAAAATGGGAGCTTGAAGATTATTCGCTGCGCTATTTAGAGCCTTATGACTACCATCAAATTGCCTCTAATTTAGATGAAAAGCGTGAGGCGCGGGAGGTTTATATAAAGGGCTTTACTGCGCAAATACAACACAAATTAGCTGAAATAGACGTTGAAGGAGTGGTCTATGGGCGGCCTAAGCATATCTACAGTATTTGGCGAAAAATGAAATTCAAAGGTTTGGCTTTTGAAAATATCATGGATATTCGCGCAGTAAGAATTTTAGTGAATTCCGTTAACGACTGTTACGCAGCCCTCGGTGTGGTTCACACTAGTTGGACGCATCTGCCAAGTGATTTTGACGACTATATTGCCACACCGAAAGAAAATGGCTATCAGTCGATTCACACTGCGGTTATTGGCCCGACTGATAAAGTAGTTGAAGTGCAAATTCGAACCCATGACATGCACGAAGAAAACGAGCTGGGGGTTGCAGCCCATTGGCGATATAAAGAGCGCACGGGTTCAGATAAAGGTATAGACAATAAAATTCAGTGGTTACGGCAATTACTGGAATGGAAAGACGACCTCATCTACGATGGTGATATCGCAGAACAATTTGATACGGGTGTTGCTGAACAACAAGTCTATGTGTTTACGCCAAAAGGTAAGGTTATTGATTTGCCAGCGGGCGCAACCGCCATTGATTTTGCTTATTCAGTGCACACTCAAGTAGGGCATTGTACGCGCGGCGCACGTATTAACGGCAAGATGCGCAGCCTAACCACCCCATTGCAAACGGGTGACCAAGTGGAAATTATCACCGTTAAAAATGCGACGCCCAGTCGAGACTGGCTTGCTTTGCCGGGGTATGTGCAATCTCATCGTGCGCGTTCGGCAATTACGCATTGGTTTAAGCTAGCAGACAGAGACCAACATATCGCAGTGGGGCGTGATGTCTTGGAACGTGAATTGCCTCGGCAGGGTTTGCAGCAATTATCTTATGAAAAAATTGCGCAGCGTACTCACTATAACAATCCCGAAGACATGATGGCCGCACTCGGAGCTGGAGATGTTAAACTGTCAAAATTAATTGGAAGCTTTAAGCGGGATAAGGAAACACCTGAGCCTAAGCTATCGGCGTTTGATACGGTAAGGTATACTAAAACTCAGTCGCCTAGCGACTTCACCGTGCATGGAGTCGGTAACTTAAAAACTCAAATTGCTAATTGTTGCCAACCCGTGCCTGGGGACGAGATAGTGGGTTTTATTACGCGTGGTCGTGGTATCTCTATTCATAATAAGCACTGTACAAACATGCTACATTTGCAAGAGGCTGACCATGCGCGTTTGATCGACGTCAACTGGGGTAGTCGTAGCGAAACCAGTTTTATCGCCAATATCAATATTACTGCATACAATCGCTCTGGTTTATTGCACGATGTCACTAAAACCCTCAATGACGCTAAGATTCAAATTCAAAAAGCAGCATTGGATGTACAAGAAGAGGATTCAATTGTGCAGTTAAGTCTGGCAATTGAGGTGGTCGGGTTAACCACTTTGGCGACCGCGCTGAACCGAGTAAAACAAATACCGAATGTACTTGAGGCAGTTCGTGCTTCTATTTAAAACACGATAATATGAAAAACCAAGGCGTAACGGGTGTGGTGTTAGCGGGTGGACAGGGTCGACGAATGGGCGAACAAGATAAGGGGTTGCTAGCGTTAGACGGTAAACCGTTAATCGCCCATATTCTTACTGCTTTTAGCCCGCAATGTGATACGGTGTTGATTAACGCTAATCGCAATCAACAGCGCTACAGGCAGCTAGGGCATCAGGTGATCGAGGACGCACATACTGGGTTTCAAGGCCCGTTAGCTGGGATGGCTTGTGGCTTGGCAGCGAGTAACACCCCGTGGGTGATAACGGTGCCGTGCGACGGCCCGCTGGTAGCCTCAGATTATGTCTCTAGAATGTTGTTAGCTGCTCAAGTAGCATCGGTAAAATTGGTGGTGGCGCGTGACGCGGAACGGTTGCAGCCTGTTTATGCATTGATTTCTACTGATTTACTCACCAGCTTGCAGACGTTTTTAGAATCAGGGCAGCGTAAGATTGATCGGTGGTACGAACAGCATGAAAAGCAAGAGGTGAGCTTTTCTGATTGCCAACAAATGTTTGAAAACTTTAATACGCCTGAACAACTAGAAAACTACCTAAGCCGCCGTGTTTGATTTTCCAATCCCCGTAATCGGTCTTTGCGCCTACAGTGGCATGGGCAAAACAACGTTACTGAGTTCGTTATTGCCCTTATTATCTGAGGCCGGCTTAAGGGTGGGCGTGGTAAAGCATGCTCATCATGGTTTTGATATCGACCATGAAGGGCGTGATAGTCACACGATTCGTAAGGCAGGGGCAGCACAAATTGCCATCGCTTCTAAACATAGAATGGCCTTCATTGAAGAGGTAGGTGAACGGGAGGTAGAACCTTTGCTACTGGATGCGCTATCCCTCTTGCGGTTTGAGCGCTTAGACTTAGTGATTTCGGAGGGGTTTAAACGCGCGCCAATTCCAAAAATAGAACTATACCGGCCTGGTATTAGTGAGTTTGCAACGCTTTGTGAGAAAGACGAGTACATCATTGCGCTTGCGAGCGACTCGCCAGTTAAACTGAAGCGCAAAATTCCGCAGCTAGATTTAAATAATGTTGAGCAAGTTGCGGCGTTTATAATTGATTGGTATAAACAGAATCTTAAAACTTAAATTTGTGCAAAGCATAGAAGTGCAATCACCTAGGTATAATTGAGTATTCTTGATTTTAAATTCGCTTAAATGGTGCCTAAAATAGGCTAAATAAGTTAATATTGCGCTCTTTCCCGTATAGCGATCAAATCTACAAAGCATGACAATTCTGCCTAAGATAGTATTACTAAATGGCCCGAATCTAAATTTGCTAGGTTCTCGGGAACCTGAAGTTTACGGCTATGAAACGTTGGCGGACATCACGGCAAAGTTGCAAGCTTTAGCTGTACAGCACGATGTTGAATTTAGCAGCTTACAGAGTAATGCTGAACACGAGTTAGTCGACGCTATTCATGCAGCAAAAGCAGATGGCGTGGATTTCATTCTTATTAATCCAGGCGCATTTACTCACACGAGTATTGCGTTGCGAGATGCTTTTTCTGGAACACAAATTCCGTTCGTTGAAATTCACTTGTCGAACGTGCATGCCCGTGAAGAATTTAGGCACCATTCCTATCTATCGGCATTAGCCAGTGGCGTGATAATGGGTCTTGGTGCCATTGGTTATGAACTCGCTTTTACAGCGGCAGTTTCAAAGATAAAAGAATAAATAGGTAAATAAAAAGTGGATCTACGTAAAGTTAAAAAATTAATTGAACTGTTAGAAGCCTCTCAGTTAAGCGAACTCGAGATTACTGAAGGTGAAGAGAGTATTCGCATCAGTCGCCATGGCCCAGCAATGGCTGCGGCACCAATGGCGCCGGTTAATTACGGCGTCCCGATTGCACAAGGCGTGAGCAACGCGCAGCCTGATAGTCCCGTTGAAACCACTGTGGCAGCGGCGGGCCATGAAGTTGAATCACCTACGGTTGGCACGTTTTATTCGCGCTCTTCACCGGATGCAAAACAATTTGTATCCGTAGGGGATAGTGTAAGCGTGGGCACTACTTTATGTGTAGTTGAAGCCATGAAAACCTTTAACGAAATACAATCTGATAAAGCAGGCACCGTGTTGGAAATACGAAAGACAGATGGAGACCCTGTTGAGTTTGGCGAAACCTTATTTGTTATTTCTTAGGTTGTCATAATGATCAAAAAGCTAGCCATCGCCAATCGCGGCGAAATAGCCCTACGTATACTGCGCGCCTGTAAACAATTAGGTATTCAGACGGTTGCTTTGCATTCGCAAGCCGATGCTAAAGCGAAGTACGTGAAACTGGCGGACGAATCAGTTTGCATAGGGCCGCCTCCAGCAATTAAAAGCTATTTAGATATTTCAGCAGTGATTGCGGCGGCGGAAGTCACGGGCTCAGATGCCATTCACCCTGGTTATGGTTTGCTGTCCGAAAACGCAGATTTTGCCGAGCGTGTAGAACAAAGTGGTTTCATTTTTGTTGGACCACAAGCGCATAGCATTCGCATGATGGGCGATAAAATTTCTGCCATTAAAGCCATGAAGGCAACGGGTGTTCCTTGTGTGCCAGGCTCGGACGGGCCGTTAGATGTCAATAAGCCAGATGAAATTATAGCGATGGCTAGGCAGATTGGCTTGCCCGTGATTATAAAAGCTGCCGGTGGCGGTGGTGGTCGGGGGATGCGGGTAGTTGAATCAGAAGAAGACTTGCTTTCCTCTATTAAGCTTACTCAACAGGAAGCAGCGGCTGCGTTTAATAACGAAGTTGTTTATATGGAAAAGTTTTTAACCCGGCCTCGACACGTCGAAATTCAAGTGCTGGCCGACCAGCACGGTAATGCGGTGCATTTAGGTGATCGAGATTGTTCAATGCAACGCCGTCATCAGAAAGTGATAGAAGAGGCGCCAGCTCCAGGAATAAGTGACAAATTGCGTCAAGAAATTGGTAATCGCTGTGCTGAAGCGGCCAAGGCGATTAGTTATCGCGGTGTTGGTACGTTCGAGTTTTTGTATCAAGATGAAATATTTTACTTTATTGAGATGAATACCCGTATTCAGGTAGAGCACCCTGTAACAGAAATGATTACGGGAATCGACTTGATACGCCAACAATTAATCGTTGCGGATGGCAGGCCTATACGGTTTAAACAAGACGATATTAAGTTTAATGGGCATGCGATAGAGTGTCGTATTAACGCAGAAGACCCCGAAACTTTCCTGCCATCTCCTGGCGAGATCACCCATTATCATATGGCGGGCGGGCCAGGCGTGCGAGTCGACTCACATGCCTACACCAACTACGTCGTGCCGCCTTACTATGATTCGATGATTGGCAAATTGATTACTCATGGCGCAACAAGAGAACAGGCAATAGCAAGAATGCAGGGTGCTTTGCAAGAGATGGTGGTTGATGGTATTAAGACTAATTTGCCGCTACATGTAGATTTACTACAAGATCAAGGGTTTGTCGAAGGCGAGCAAGACATTCACTACCTTGAAAAGAAGTTAGCGACCAATCACTAACGTGACTGCGGCGTGGAAACAACTGTCTGCTCATTGTGAGTTAGATAAGGTAGACTGTTTGATCGATATGGCGCAAGCGCATGGCGCGCAGGCGGTTATGCAAGAAAACGCTGGTGAAGATTCGTATTATGACTTGGCCGCGCCAAGCTTACCTCAATGGCAAAAGCAACGCGTAACGGCCTTGTTTGAACATGACCAATCTATCGATGGACTGTTGCTCACTATTAAGAGTAGTTTGCCAGAAGTGAGCGCAGTTTCTATTAGTAACTTGGAAGATCAAAACTGGGAGACCGTTTGGCAAAACCAATATGTCGCTCAAGAAATTGAATCTGATTTATGGGTTTGCCCTAGCTGGAGCGAAGAGCAATTTCCACAAAGCGCTATTGTTATAAAAATAGATCCGGGGTTGGCATTTGGTACCGGTACCCATGAAACGACCCAATTGTGCATGCGGCTTTTGAAGCGGCTCGACTACACGAACAACCTGTCCATCTTAGATTATGGCTGTGGTTCTGGTATTTTAGCGATAGCGGCCATAAAGCTCGGTGCACAACAAGCAGTTGGTGTTGATATAGACCCTAAAGCTGAGCAAGTTGCTATAGAAAACAGTCAGACTAACGGAGTAAGCGACCAATTTAAGGTACGATCAGCTTCACAAGTTGAAGGAGAACGTTATAATGTGGTGGTCGCCAATATTCTTGCTGGAGCGCTCGTTGACTTGCACGATGCAATCGCAAATGCAGTAGATACGGGCGGTACGTTAATACTCTCTGGAATACTGGCCCATCAGGCGCAATCGGTTATTTCTGCATACGATAATGAGTTCGATTTTGAAACAATACAAAAGAACGAATGGGTTGCCCTGCTAGGGACTAAAGATCAGCCATGTTAGTGACTCAATGCCCAAACTGTCAGACAAGATACCGTGCATCGCAAAGCATGGTGGATTCTTATGGCGGTTTTTTTCGTTGCGGTAAGTGTGATTTCAAATTTAACTTCTATGATCAATTTGAGTCGCCAGTGAACGATTTAACTCGTAAAGAGTTTCTTCTACCTGTTACTACTAGCGCCGAGCATGACGATACTGAAGTAAGCAAACTTATTGAACAGCAGACTGAACCTCAAGATGAAAAAATTGATGTATCTTCGGAACAACATGTCGCTGATTCAGAGCTATTTAGTGATGAAGAAGAACGCTTATCGTCTGCTGACCTAAGGCCAGAGAGCGATAGCGAGTCAGATAAGGCAAATATAGTTTTCAACCAGTATGGTGAGCATGACGATGAACTACGCGAGCCGAAACTAAAGCCAACTCGCGATAGCGGTTTATTTGTCCGAAATGATGCAGACGAGTTTTTAAATGCTGATGAAACTACTAATGTAAGTGGGAGTGCTAAATCTAGCGATGTAACAGGCGATTTGCGTCAAGTAGATGATGAAGACTTTCTAGATGCCTCTTTGCGTGCCGAATTAGAAAAAGAAGATGAGCTGCAGCGAAAAGCAATTTTCGGCACAGATCAAACGGATGGAATGGTTAACTACAATGAGCCGCAAATGGGAGATGATGCACAAGATATAGACCGTAACGGTAATACAGAGCAGCTAGAACCGGCGCTTAGTATTTTAGATGATGTTGACGATGAGCCAAAAGCGATAGGAAATGCTGGAGCTTTTTGGATTGCGATTAAACATACAGCAAGTTTCTTATTCTGGATAATCATCGCGCTAGCGCTGCTTGGTTTATTGGTTTATCAGTTCAAGCCGACGTTAAGCACCAGCCTACAGAATAAAATATCTAATAGCGCTGTGGTGCAATATGGCTGTAAATTTATTGAATGTGAAACAGGTATAGATCCTTCGTCGTTAGATATTGTCGTATCCCGAATGGATTTGAACCTAACGCCGAGCGAGCCGCTTAATGTGTCATTGTTTATCCTTAATCGGCTCAAGGTGCCGCAGAAGTATCCTGTCGTTAAGTTGAGTTTGAAAAACCTGCGAGGTCTAACCGTTGGTCAGCGATTTTTAAACCCGGAAGATTATTTAACCAAGCCAGAAGCGGTCATTCCCCCGGGCAATATCGGTAAAGTTATTTTGAAACTAGATAATCCACCGGACAATGCAGTGGGCTTTGAAGTTAGCCTTCATTAAGTGAACATCGATAGTCTACACCTAGTTGCACCGGTCATTTTCGCACCAATGAGCGGAATAACAGATTTCCCGTTTAGGCAAGTTGCTCGAAAGTATGGAGTAGGGATGACTGTATCCGAGATGGTCGCATCCTCAGAAAAGCTACGTGATTCTAAGAAAAGCCAACTCAGGAGATTAAGGCAGAACGAAGCAGGGATTACTTCGGTGCAGTTAGTTGGAAATGACCCTAAAGTCTTGGCGGCTGCCGCGCGTTATAACGTTGATAATGGCGCAAAAATAATTGATATCAATATGGGTTGTCCGGCTAAGAAGGTACTTAAAAAAGCCGCTGGTTCTGCCTTATTAGCTAATGAAAGTTTAGTGGATGATATCCTCACAACGGTAGTTAACGCGGTTGAAGTGCCGGTTACCTTAAAGATACGTACTGGCTATGATAAGCTAAATAAAAACGCATTACGTATCGCCAGTATCGCGGAAAATGCAGGAATTCAAAGCTTGGCTGTCCATGGTCGAACTCGCGCTTGCAAATTTAATGGAGAGGCTGAATACGAGACCATTAAGCAGATAAAGCAACAAGTTGCTATCCCAGTCGTAGCTAATGGTGATATCACTAGTGTCGCCAAAGCAATCACGGTGATCAACGATACACAGGCGGATGCCGTCATGGTAGGACGTGGCGTTCAAGGCTGTCCTTGGTTTTTAGGTCAACTGGTTGAAGCTTTATCTGAAAATGAGAACGTGATAATGCCCAGTAGCCCAACGATAGTTCAACAGATGGAAGTGTGTTTATGGCATATAGAAATGATTTTTCAGCACTATGGTGTGCAGATGGGCGTTAGGATTGCTCGAAAACATATCCGTTGGTATCTATTGAATATAGTTAAAACTGACCCTGAGTTAATGTGCCAGTTGAAGAACATCAATAACCTTACCGACCCGAACAAAGTGCTTACTGAGGTTGAAGATCTATACAGTCGCATTGCTAACACACCGTTATTGGTAGCAGCCTAAATGAGTCAACCAAAAAAACTCTATTTAGCTGATGCGGTTAACCGAGCGCTAGACCAATATATTGAAGATCTGAACGGGGAGCACCCGGGGCATTTGCATAAAATGGTGATGCTAGAGGTTGAGCGGCCGTTGGTTGCCTATGCCATGAAATACGCTAATGGGAATCAAACTGATGCAGCGAGTATTTTAGGGGTTAATCGAAATACTTTGCGCAACAGATTAGCTAAATTTGATATGCTCGATTAAGCGTTTTTAATATCTATATCGTTGTTAAAATAGCTTTATAAGCTATTGTTTATATGTCATATAAAAAAATAAATCGAGCTTTGATTAGCGTATCTGATAAATCAGGTTTGTTGGAGTTAGCCAATAGTTTAATAGAGCAGGGCGTTGAAATTCTATCTACGGGTGGGACCGCACAGGTCTTAAAAGACGCGGGTATTGCCGTGCAAGACGTAAGCGATTACACAGAGTTTCCCGAAATGATGGATGGTCGAGTAAAAACTCTACACCCTAAAGTCCACGGGGGTATCCTAGGGCGTCGTGGTATTGATGACGAAGTCATGGCAGAACATCACATTGCCCCTATTGATTTAGTGGTCATCAATTTGTACCCGTTTGAAGATACGGTTGCGCGTAGTGATTGCACTTTTGAGACGGCAATAGAAAATATCGATATTGGGGGTCCAACGATGTTACGGGCAGCGGCAAAGAATCATCAAGATGTAACCGTTGTGGTTGATCCTTGTGACTATGCAATATTATTGGAAGAGCTCGTAACTCACAGAGGAACGAGTGCTGCGTCGCGCTATCAGTTTAGTATTAAAGCGTTTGAACTTACCGCGCGTTACGATGGTGCAATCGCAAATTATCTTGGGGCAATTAAGCCGTCTGGCGAGGTTAAGCTGTTTTCTAATACGTATAATCAACAATTTAAATTAAGCCAAGAGATGCGCTATGGTGAAAATCCGCATCAAAATGCAGCGTTTTATGTTGAACAGCCGCCGCAGGTTGCCAGTATCGCAAGTGCTGTTCAATTGCAAGGTAAAGCGCTTTCATATAACAATATCGCAGATACTGATGCAGCGTTAGAGTGCGTTAAGCAGTTTGATGAAGGGGCGGCCTGCGTGATTGTAAAGCACGCCAACCCTTGCGGTGTTGCGATGGCTGATTCCCAAGTAGAAGCTTATCGCAAGGCATTCAGTACCGATAAGGAATCTGCTTTTGGTGGAATAATCGCGTTCAATCAACCATTAGATAAGCAAACCGCGCGCTTGATTGTAGAACAGCAATTCGTTGAAGTGATCATCGCTCCCAGCGTCAGCGAAGGTGCAAGCGAGGTTTTAGCGTCAAAGCAAAACGTGCGCGTACTACAAAGCGGTGTTTGGGAAAAACAGGTGCCTGTAAGATTTGAATCAAAGCGAGTAAATGGCGGATTATTATTGCAAAACGCTGATCAACAGTTAGTGAGTGAATTAAAGATTGTGACCGATCGAGCACCAAGTGAGCAGGAAATGGTTGATCTATTATTTAGTTGGAAGGTTGCTAAATTTGTAAAGTCTAATGCGATTATTTACGCAAAAAATGGCATGACTATTGGAGTTGGTGCAGGCCAAATGAGTAGAGTCAATTCAGCGAGAATTGCCGCTATAAAAGCCGAACAGGCCGAGTTGTCGGTTTCAGGCGCGGTCATGGCATCGGATGCATTTTTTCCTTTTCGAGATGGTATAGATAATGCCGCGAGTGTGGGCATTCGCGCTGTGATTCAACCCGGTGGTTCGATGAAGGATGAAGAAGTCATTGCAGCGGCGAATGAACACAATATTGCCATGGTATTTACTGGTATTCGCCACTTTAGGCATTAAAGCATGAAAGTTGTTATTGTCGGCGAGGGTGGACGAGAGCATGCCTTGGTATGGAAATCTGCGCAGTCTCCCTTAGTTTCGCAAATATTTGCACTACCCGGTAACGCAGGTACTGCGACCGAAGACAAGGCCACTAACATTGACATTAAGGTTGATGACGTTGAAGGCATTTCGCAATTTTGCGTTGATGAAGGCGTTGATTTATGCATTATCGGCCCTGAAGTTCCTTTAGTGCTTGGCTTGAGTGACGAGCTTAAATCACGCAATATTGCCTGCTTTGGTCCGAGTAAAGAGGCGGCGCGGTTAGAAGGCTCGAAAGTATTTGCGAAGGACTTTTTAGAGCGCCATGGTATACCAACCGCACGTTATGCCAGTTTTGTCGATGTTGATGAAGCGAAGCGTTACGTCGAAATGATGGGTACGCCGATCGTGATTAAAGCCGATGGCTTAGCGGCAGGAAAGGGCGTGATTATTGCTGAAGATCAAGCGCAGGCCTTTGAAGCACTGAATGACATTCTAACCGACAGCCAGTTCGGTGACGCGGGGGCCAGCGTGGTTATTGAAGAATTTTTACACGGTGAAGAGGCCAGTTTTATTTGCATGGCGGATGGTCAATCGGTTGTTCCGTTGGCGACCAGTCAGGATCATAAGGCAGCCTACGAAGATGATACGGGACCAAACACGGGCGGTATGGGCGCTTATTCGCCCGCACCTGTTGTTGATGACGTCATGCATGAACGAATTATGTCTACGATTATTCACCCGACTTTAAATGGCTTAGCCGCTGAAGGTATGCCGTACACGGGCTTTTTATATGCAGGTGTAATGATAGATGCTCAAGGTACGCCAAAAGTCTTGGAGTTTAACTGCCGGATGGGAGACCCAGAAACACAGCCTATCATGATGCGTTTACAGTCTGATTTGGTTAGCCACTGTCTTGCTGCGACTAAGCAGATGTTACAACATGAATCGTTACAATGGTCGCAACATACCGCACTTGGAGTGGTATTAGCTTCTGAGGGCTATCCTGGCAGTTATACGAGTGGGAAAGTAATTTCTATGCCCACCGAACAAAGTCAAGCCAAGGTATTTTATGCGGGTGTGAAGCAGCAAGATGAGCAATTACTGACCAGCGGTGGCAGAGTGCTGTGCGTCTGTGCACTCGGTGAATCTACATTGCAGGCACAAACTAACGCTTATCAAAGCGTGTCAGCTATCAGTTGGGATGGCATGTGGTATCGGCGTGATATTGGTCACAAAGCCATTGCGCGAGAAAATAAACCGTAACTGATTTTACTCTGTGCCACGGTCTAACTTTATCAGTGTACTGAGCGGTTTACTATTCGTAGTAAGCTTACTTCTTCTAAGCTGGCAACTGTTCACACCGGTTCCAGAAGTTAAAGTAGTCGCTGGATACGACAAAATTTACCATGCTGCTGGGTTCACATGGCTAAGCTTAACCGCCTATATGGCTAGTTTAGGTAAATTTCAATACTGGCCCACAGTGGCTGTGGTTTTATGCCTCTATGGGGTAACCACGGAAGTCATACAACACTTCATTCCTGGGCGTGGTTATTCCACTTTTGATTGGTTAGCAGATTGGTCGGGTGTGCTAATAATCTGTCCTTTAATTATTAAGTTATTTAATAAACTGATTGCGCTTAGTCGGACATAATTAAGGGCATGAATGAAGTTGAGGTAAACAAGGCAATAGAGACATTACTCGCGGGAGGGGTAATAGCCTATCCCACGGAATCTTGTTACGGTTTAGGTTGCTTGCCTACTGAGAAAGCGGGTGTAGACAGAATCTTAGTCATCAAGCAACGTTGTTGGACAAAAGGGCTGATTCTAGTCGGCAGTAACTTTAAGCAATTTTCCACTTTTACCCAAGTGGTTTCTCCGCATCATTTAACTAAAGCGCAGGCGACTTGGCCGGGACCGTATACATGGTTGTTCCCCGTAAGTGCTTCGTGCCCTGTGTGGATAAAGGGTGAATTTGAAAGTGTTGCGTTACGCATTAGTGCACACGAATTTGTTAGGGCGCTGTGCGCGCGCGCAAATAGTGCCATCGTGTCCACCAGTGCTAATCGCCAGGGCGAATCTGCAGTGACTGAATATGCCGATGCCGTGCGTCAGTTTGGTAAAGAAGTTGATTACATCTTACCGGGGCATACCGGCGGTGACACCAACCCCAGCGAGATTCGAGATTTATTGACCGATACAATCATTCGGTCTGCTTAACGAAAACCCAATTGACTAGCGCGATGACTGATTTAAATCTCGACGAAGTGAAACACTACTTGCTAGGTTTGCAAGATGTACTATGTAAGGAGCTATCGGCGTTCAATAACAATAAGCCATTTCATACCGATGAATGGAACAATGCAAGTGGCGGCGGCGGTAGAACCCGTGTTGTAGATGATCTGGACGCTGATCGGTCGTTAGATTTAAGTGTCAGCCCCATAGAAAAAGGTGGCGTCAATTTTTCTCATGTTTACGGGAAGTCGCTGCCTGCAGCGGCCTCAGCTAAGCGCCCTGATATTGCTGGCAAGCCATTTCAAGCTATGGGTGTTTCCAGTGTGATACACCCACTCAATCCATTCGTACCGACCGCCCACATGAATGTAAGGCTATTTGTGGCTGACTACGAATCTTCTAACCCTGTTTGGTGGTTCGGAGGAGGCTACGATTTAACACCGTACTACCCTTTTGACGAAGATGTTAAGCACTGGCATCAACAAGCTAAAGCAGCGTGTGATCCATTCGATTCTGCCTATTACAACCGCTATAAAGCTTGGTGTGATGAATACTTTTACTTAAAGCACCGAAACGAAACACGTGGCGTAGGCGGCTTGTTTTTCGATGATTTTAATGAAGGCGGTTTTGGCAAGGCTTTTGCTTTCACGCAAAGCGTTGGTAATAGCTTTGCTAAAGCCTATTTGCCTATTTTACATAAACGAGTTAATACGCCTTATGATCGCGACCAACAGGCTTTTCAACATTACCGCAGAGGGCGCTATGTTGAATTTAACTTGCTATATGATCGCGGAACTATATTTGGGCTGCAGGCGGGTGGGCGGATTGAATCAATACTGATGTCCCTGCCTGCCAATGTCAGTTGGAAGTATAACTGGTGTGCCCAGAATGACTCTGCTGAAAGTCGCTTAACGCAATATTACCTAAAGCCGCGAGATTGGTTGGGTGTGTTGGAAAAATGATATGGCTCTATCGGCTAATTTTATTTTGTGCGCCCCCATTCATTCTGGTTCGTTTGTGGTTTCGATCTAGAAAAAATCCTGCCTATCAATCCAGACTAATTGAACGCACAGGTAGAGCGCCTACCACAGCTAAACCAAACGGAATTTGGGTGCACGCTGTATCAGTCGGGGAGTTTATTGCGTCGACTCCACTGATAGAGGCTCTGATAGAACAATACCCCGATAAACACATAACGCTGACGTGTACCACGCCAACAGCGTCAGCACTGATTCAAAAAAAGTTTGAAGGGCAATTAGGTTCTCGCATTCATCATAGCTATTTGCCCTATGACTATCGGTACTTTGTGAATCGGTTTTTAAATCAAATGCAACCCAGCTTGCTCATTATTATGGAAACAGAGATTTGGCCGAATTTGTTAATTGCTTGTCAACAGTGCGGCGTGCGAAGCATGACAGCAAATATGCGTATTGGGGATAAATCGATTAACCGCTACCGCTATCTGATTCCATTGCTAAAACCTATTCTCAATAAGGTTGATGTATTTTCTGTACAAACAAACGTTGATCGTGATCGCATTATTGAATTGGGAGCAAAGCCAGAATCAGTTACCGTAACCGGCAATCTTAAATACGATCAGTTTACTGCAGAATCTATTTTAGATGCAAAACTTAATGACAGGCTGCGATCGAAGAAATCACATCTTTGGTGTGCAGGTAGTACCCACGAAGGTGAAGATGAAATTATGCTTTCAGTTCATGCGCAATTATTAGACGCTACCCCAAATGCGTTGCTAGTCATTGCGCCGCGCCACCCTGAACGGTTTGATAAAGTATATGCTTTAGCTAAGGCGCGGTTTAACGTGCAAAAGTGGTCTAATCTTGTCTCTGAAACTTCCGCCGTAGATGCAGATACTCAGGTGCTGTTATTGGATGCAATGGGTGAATTGAAGCGTTTTATTGCTTGTGCAGGTTTTTGTTTTGTGGGGGGGAGCTTGGTTGATATTGGTGGGCATAATATTCTTGAGTCATGCCACGCTGGGGTCCCGGTATTGTTTGGGCCACACATGCAAAATTTCAAGCAAGCTAAAGCACAAGTCATTGAAGTGAGCGCTGGCGCACAGGTAGACTCTGCTGAAGAATTAGCCAGCCAAGCTCAAAGCTTACTGAATGACCAAACGTTAAGACAAAATATGGGCGAGGCTGGTTTAACACTCATTAAACGAAATCAAGGTGCGTTGGCACGCACAACCTCGCTTGTTGCTAAAATACTTAAGCGTTAACAGATGTAATTCTGAGGCGGTATTTTTTCAAATAGTGGTATCATAAACACCTAACCTCCTCTCAGCTTAATGTTAATAATGCTTACTGAAGACCATATTGAAGAAATGAAACTACTTGCTCAATTTAGTTTAGACGGGACGCTTAACGGGCTAAAGGTACATGCTAATGAAGCATCTGAAGCTACGGTTAAGGCGGCGCAGCGATTATTTGACAAAGGTTTAACAGACCAAATCGACGGCGGATATTTGACTGAGCGAGGCGTTGAAGCAGCTAAGCACGTAGATGGTCTATTTAGTTTGTTGGTTTGATTTTTTTTCACGACGCTAATTTTTAGCCCTGCCAGAACGAAGATTCACTTTCCTAGAAAAAACTATTGCCAACGCTAAGCCTGCTAAGCCAATAAAGAGCGCTTGTTGCAAAATAGTAGATAGACTTGGCCAGTCTAGGTCAGCCGTTTCGACTGCGCTGCGTGACAGATAGAGTAGTAAACTGAAGAACACCAAACGAGCGCTCAGGCTTTGAATCGACAGGTAGGTCGCTCTTAACTCGCTACCGACAAATGGAGCAATGGTTGCGCGAACAGGTGCGCTAATGACCGCCATCGGGAAGTTACGGAAGATAACGATGCAAACCAGAAAAAGACTAAGAGAGAATGACAAGCTCGTTACAATCAGCAGCTGAAATAGCATGGCGATTATTAACAATTTTTTAACCCCAAAGATATCGACCAAGCGTAAGCTACAGCTAGCCCCAAAGCTGCCGCCAAGCATAGAGATAGCTATGATTATCGCCGAAATTAAAGGAGCGCTGTCCGTAGATAGCCACTGTATGTTGAGCAGTTTTATATAAGGTTGATAAAATTCATAGGCTATGTGTTCGAGGCAATACATTAGTGTCATCATGCCAAATAACCACGCTAAGGTAGGGCTACGCAAATAGTTAAAACATTTAACGATATCGCTAGTAAAGCGCGTGCTACTAAGCTCTCTATTAACGGTTG
Organism: Candidatus Poriferihabitaceae bacterium; assembly: GCA_965237995.1. Taxonomy (GTDB): domain Bacteria; phylum Pseudomonadota; class Gammaproteobacteria; order Arenicellales; family Poriferihabitantaceae; genus JAAELZ01. Next base: position 355,564 of record CBDEGO010000003.1, on the reverse strand, counting down.
GCTCAACAAAACAATAGACTAGGTAGCCTGACCATACTGCGCCAAATAAAGATAAACAGTAAGCTAAACGCAGATCAATAGTTCCCAAAGCGCCGCCAGCCAAACAGGCGAATGACAAACCGATGAAGCCGTATTTTTGTGCTTTTGCTTCATGCTTTATATAGCTGTCTTGTTGTTTGAGTGATACCAATGAATCATATAAAAATGCGGTGTCAGTGCCCGACATTAGCGCGATAGAAACCGCAAGAAAGCACTGTCCGAGCACAAGCCCAAGAAAATTGGAGGCTAATAAAAAACAACAATATGCGATGATATTCGCAAGAACCGACAACAGTAGGGTGACTCTCCTACCAATTCGGTCAGAAAAATATCCAGACGGTACTTCCCACAAGCACACCACTAGGTAATAGATAGCTCCGAGTTGTACGGTTTGTCGTAATGATACAAATTGATTGAAGTACAGAAAGAATATCGGCAGCCAAGCTAACAAACTACTCGCAAATTGAAACCACGGGTAGCGACTTATATTGTTTGAAAGGCTGCGTTGCACTGCGTTAATTAAGGCTAATGATCAATCTCAAACTAAGCCGAGATAAACCGTATTAGTTGACGGTGCGTCTCGGAAAGGATTAGTGAAACTTATGACGTGTGACTCCACATTGCGAAATATTGTGCGTAACAGCGCTTCAAATTGAGGCTCAGGTGGATCATTTGACCACAAGCCAAAACACCCATTTGGTTTAATGTTTTGCGCCATTAATGTGAGATTTTGCTTGGAATAAAAGCTCTTGTTCTCGCTATTCAGCCAATGGCTTGGAGAGTGATCAATATCTAATAAAATAGCGTCAACAAGTCGGTTTGGCTGTGATGCGTGAAACCCTTGTTTTTGAGTAGCAAGCGCAAAGAAATCGGCGAGTCTCAGCTCACAACGTTTGTCGTTACTTAATTGTTCACCTAGTGGGACTAGGTGTTGCTGATGCCAGTCAATAACCGCTTGCATGACTTCGATCACCGTCAATTGGGTAACTCTGCTATCTTTTAAGGCAGCGGCGGCGGTGTAACCCAAACCTAAACCGCCGACGATAACCTCTAGTTGGTCACCTTCAAGTTTACTCAGCGCCAACTCAGCTAATGCGATTTCAGCTTCTGGAAATAAGCTCGACATTAGAAAGTCGTCATTGAGTTTTACTTCGAACACGATTTTTCCATCTAGTTTAGGCTCAGCGCGTTTGCGTAAACTGATGTCGCCCAGCGGTGTCGATTGAAAGTCTAATTCTTTGAAGGTAAACGCCATCAAATTGCTCTTATTCTGATAACGCTCGCAAGGACAAATCGCAGGCGCCAGTTTGAGTTGAAAATAAAACGGTGTTATCAGACAGGGTTAACGAGGCCTCCATGGTGCGCTCACATAAATTAGTAAGGTCTTTGATCTGTTGATGGTCAAATTGACGCACGATAGCGCCGTGTTTAGTTAACTCCCGCTGGTTTTGTTGCCACCATACGTCGGCTTTACGATTGAAGCTATAAATCAACACTTTACCGGCTTTGCGGCTGGCTTTTTTAATTCGCTCCGGCGCAGGTTCGCCTACATCGACCCAAAGAGTGAGTTCACCGCTTAACGACTTTACCCATAAGTCAGGCTCTTCGGGTTCATATAATCCTTTAGTGAATTCAAGCCCTTGTTGGACGTTACAACAATATGCCAATACCCGTACCATCATTCTATCGATGGTTTCTGAAGGGTGCTGTGCTGCGGTTAGATTAACTGTGTCATAGTAGTGGTTGTCGAGATCAGCGATCGCGATGTTTAATTTATATATTGTTGGTTTAGCAGCCAACTTACTTCCAGCGCGGCTTAAACACTTCAGGTCGAGGAAAACGAGATTTTACGTCGAAATCGCTAAGTTCAAGATGGCTGCGTGTATATTGCTCGCTCGGGTCAGGGCGAGGGTCATAATCCCAAGCGGTATATTTCCCAATCCGCAGTGCGCTATGTAAGGTCCGTCGGCGGTGCTGTGAGTGCACCACTTTTGCAAACATTTCGTCGGTGTTCCAGTGGGCGCTAGCTTGTTGGCGAAAAGAATCCATCTGCGCAGTATAATCTGGATTCGACGCACAATTCACGGTTTCATTTGGGTCCGCCTTGAGGTCATACAAAAGCTCGTCGTCAGCAGGACAATGTATGTATTTGAGACTGCCTTCGCGAATCATCAACATGGGTGCACAAGCGCCTTCCGCTAAGTATTCGCTTACACAGCGATTGGGGTCATCGTTTAGCTTTCCATCACATAATGGCAGCAATGAACGGCCACAAAGTGGGTCGATAGGCTCGGGTTTATTCGCGTTGACCTTATCGGCAGCGATATCAATAAGCGTGGGTAGGACATCTGCCTGAGCAACAGGCTGAGTAACGCGTGCGGCCTTAAATCGATTGGGTTGCCATATAATGAGCGGGATTCGATTAGACCATTCAAGAAACGACATTTTATACCACAAGCCACGTTCACCTAGCATATCACCGTGGTCAGAAATAATCATAATCGTCGTGTCTTGTAGCATATTACACTCGGCCAATGTGTCGGTAAGTTTACCCACCCATTCGTCCACATAGGACACATTTGCATAATAGGCACGTCTGGCGGTGCGCACCTCATCATCACTGATATCCACTGCATCTAGTGCAATCGCTTTTTCAAGGCGTAGGCTGTGTGCGTCATTTGCACTGGTAATAGGCCGTGAAATAGTAGGCATGTTAATAGTGTCATGTTGATATAAATCCCAGTGCTTTTGCCTACAGGCATAAGGGTCATGTGGATGAATAAAGCTAGCGACCAAACATAACGGGCGATCATCCGTTGTACGAGCGTGATCATAGATAGCTTGTACTGATTGTGCACCGACTTCGTCATCATAGGTTAGTTGGTTAGTGATAGCTGCAACACCAGCCTGCTTAACGCTGGACATGTTGTGATACCACAAATCAATGCGCTCATCGGGTTTGGTCCAATCGGGCATCCAGCCAAAGTCAGCTGGGTATACATCAGTAGTTAAACGCTCTTCAAAGCCGTGTAGTTGATCTGAGCCGACAAAGTGCATTTTACCGGCAAGGCAAGTGCGATAACCCATCATTCGTAAGTAATGCGCGAAAGTGGGTGTGGTTGATGGCATATAAGCTGCGTTATCGTAACCTCCGCTTTTGGAGGCGTTTTGGCCAGTCATGAACGCATAACGCGCTGGTGTACACAAAGGGCTGCTGGAGTATGCCGCATCAAAGGTCACACCTTCACTAGCCAAGCGGTCAATGTTTGGACTTTTGACAATGGGGTGACCATAACAACCTAAGGCTTTGGCTGTCAGTTGGTCGGCCATAATGACAACGATGTTTTGATTTTTCTTAAGAGACATTAAATGCATTGTTGAAGCTGATTAGTTGCCCAGAGAATACAATGGCTTATAACTTAGTGCGCCCTTAGTAACGACATTTTGTGCAATATTCTAGGTGGTGTTAAAAGATCAAGGTACGTTAAGATAACCCTATGAATTTACAATCACAACTTAATGCGTCAACCTATCTCACTCACTTGTGGGAGGCCAACCGCCAAGACTATCAACAAGTGATAGCGCAGCCTAGTCTGTGTTTAGAAGCTCTGCAGGCGGTGTCTGATGAGGTGAATCAATACAGCGCTGATCTCATTGCCGACTCTGATAAATTCGCTATGCAGATGAGGCGAGACAAGGGGCGCTTTTCGTTGCTTTGGTCAATGGCCATGATGGCTAATTCAGTCAGTTTTACTGAGCTAGGCAAACTTCAAAGTGACTTCGCCTGTCTGTGTGTACAGCAGGCCTTAAGGGCGGCTATTCAGCACCCGATAATTAAAAAATTGTACGGTGCTCAGGCGCTGCCTCAACCTTCAAAAAGCGGCTTATTTATTTTAGCGATGGGCAAACTCGGCGGCTATGACCTCAACTTTTCAAGTGACATCGATCTCGTTGCTTTTTACGATAAGCAACAATTTGAGTGCCCAAGAATGCAGGGTGCTAGTTATGTGGTGACGCAAATTTTGCAACAACTCACCAAACTGTTAATGGGCGGGAGTGAGGCGGAATTGGTTTGGCGTGTTGATTGGCGCTTACGGCCACACGCTTCGTTACGCAATTTAAGTATGCCGGCGCAATCAGCGGACGAGTTTTATCATTATCACGCGCAGCCATGGCATCGTTTAGCGATGATCAAGGCACGTGTTATTGCAGGAGACGAAAAATGCGGCCAGTCGTTTTTAAAAGATTTGACTCCATTTGTTTGGCGCCATGACCTTGATTACCGCGCGATTGATGATTTGGAATCACTAAAACAAAAGATAAATCTGGAACATCCTGAGTTAAAAGGGCAACGACAACAAGCAAGCGAGGCAGGCCAAGGTACAAAGGGTTTTAATATTAAGCTGGGCCATGGCGGTATTCGCGAAATTGAGTTTATTGTTAATGCCATGCAGTTATTGTGGGGTGGTAGAAAGCCAGAGCTTAGAGTAACCAACAGCATGGCTGCATTGCGTGTGTTGGCGCAGTTAGGCTTATATGAACAAGCAACGGCTGACTCGCTAACAGCAGCTTATGTATTTTTTAGAACCACGGAAAATGCGTTGCAAATGTTAGAAAATAAACAAAGGTATCACTTGCCAGTCAATGAAGACAATCAACAAAATCTGATTTCATTACTGGGCTACAGTGAATGGGTGTTATTTGAGGGCGAGCTACAGCGGCATCGAGAAGCCGTCACGACCGCTTTTACGGCCTTATTTTCTGACGATTCAACCAGTAAAAAACACAACACGGGGGCGGCCGATGTAGATACAAAAAGTGACTTCGCTTGGGCGTCTTTAGACCTGCCTGAGCACGTAAGCGAAATCACCAATCTGTGGTCCGAGGGCTTTAGAAATTATGGTGTGCATGAAAGTTACGCTGCTACCTTAAAACCATTGGCGAGTGAACTTGACACTATCATTGCAGAAGCAGGGGTTGATACTGAACAAGCGGTTGTTAAGTTGGATGGGTTTTTCCATTCTTTGCCGTCAGGTGGCCAGTATTTTCGGCTATTGCGAGAATATCCTGCCTTGTTGGATAAACTGATTCAGCCTTTATTGCACTCTGAGTCGATGGCGATTTTATTGCAGCAATCCCCGCATATTATCGATCGGTTTTTAGAAGAATGCACGCCATTGTCGGTTGGAGAAAAGCTTGATACTTCGATTATTTTCTATACGGACGACTTCGAAACGCGCTTGCAAAACTTGCGAAGGCTGGCCAACGAAGAGCTGTATCTCATTTATTTGCAATACTTCAATGGAGAAATAGACCCTAGACAATTTGAAGCGCAGCTAAGTTATTTGGCTCGATCACTTATCGAAGTGTGTATGCAGGTTACTTGCGCGGAAATGAACTTGGCGCAAGCGCCAATTGCGGTTGTCGGGTTTGGTAAGCTCGGTATGTCTGCGATGATGCCGATGTCAGATTTAGATCTCGTATTCGTATTTGACGATATAAAAGAGTTACAAATTGCCAGTCAATTTGCCAGCAAATTAACGACGGTTATTTCCGCACCGATGAAGCAAGGGCGAGTATACGAGCTTGATACGCGCTTGCGACCGTCGGGTAAATCTGGCGCTGCTACAATTAGCTTACAAAGCTTTGAGGCGCATCAGCTTGAGCATGCGCACACATGGGCGCACCTAGCGTTAGTCCCAGCGAAATTCGTTGCGGGTGATGCTGAAATTGGTAGGCGCTTTGAGGCAATCAAACATAAAGTACTGTCGCAGCCTCGTGAACTAGTTCAGTATAAAAACGATTGTTTAAAGATGCTATTGCGCATAAAAAAACAGCGGACCATGCAGGATGCAGAAAATTTGTTTGTCAGCAAACAACGTTCAGGCGGGTTGTCTGAACTAGAATATATGATTTGTTGTTTGTCTATAATGCATTACCAAGGGAACCCAAGTGACTGGCCTGACTTATTTGATAATATGGCCTCAGCTGTATCTGCCGTAGCCCAACAGCCGATCTATGAGGCGCTTTTATTTATGCGTAATTTTCAACTAGAAGTTAGGTTGTTTGGGCATGAAACGAAGCGATTAGCTGAGTTACCCATCATGATTCGTCGGCATTTACTTAGGGTGCTTGATTTAGCGTCAGTAGAAGACTTAGAACAAAAAATGCAACAATACACGGCCGTAACACGGCTAGTAGATGCAACGTTTTTTGAAGGTGTCGACGAGTTAGCAATGCAAGACTGGTTAGAGCAGCCAATTAATTGGATTTGAAGGCAGTAATAAAAGGTATAATTCTCGTATATTTAAATTTCAAAATGCTAAGTTAAATGAATTGGTTAGATCGCATTATTCCACCAAAAATTAAGCAATCTCGCATTTCCGGAAAAGGAGTGCCTGAAGGCTTATGGCGTAAATGCGATGGCTGCAAAGCGGTGTTATATGGTGCGGAATTATCTAGCGCAAATGAAGTGTGCCCGAAGTGCGGCCACCATCATCGAATTACAGGGATGCAACGTTTGCGTAGTTTCTTGAATGCCGAAGAGCTAGCATTAATTGGTGAAGACGTTAAAACAACGGATTCACTGAAGTTTAGAGACCTAAAAAAGTATAAAGACCGCTTGGTTGAGGCACAGAAAAATACCGAAGCAAGTGAAGCATTAGTCGTCGCAAAGGGCGACATCAATGGTTTGCCGGTGGTGGTTGCAGCATTTGATTTTGGTTTTATGGGCGGTTCGATGGGCGCAGTGGTTGGTGAGCGGTTTGTGCGCGGCGCCGAATTGAGTCTGAAAGAAAATATTCCCTTTATTTGCTTTTCTGCAAGTGGCGGCGCAAGAATGCAAGAAGGCTTGTTTTCATTGATGCAACTGACTAAAACCGTCGCTGCTCTAAAGCGATTAAAAAGGGCTTCAGTGCCTTATATTTCAGTGCTTACCGACCCGACAATGGGCGGTGTTTCGGCAAGCTTTGCGATGTTGGGGGATATTATTGTTGCAGAGCCTAATGCGTTAATTGGTTTTGCAGGGCCAAGAGTCATCGAACAAACTGTGCGTGAAACTTTGCCAGATGGGTTCCAGCGGGCTGAGTTTTTATTAGAACATGGGGCTATTGATATGATTGTGCCGCGAAATGAGCTACCCAACACAATTTATACCTTTTTAAGCACTTTAAGTCTTAACAATAAGAATTCCTTGAAGGAAGGCGAGACGCTAACAGAGTCTGCCGCCTAAATCATATTTTATTCTAAATTTAACGTTTTTATACAGTGGCAGCGGAACGCCAAATCGAAGATTGGCTTAAGTATATTCAAACCCTTCACTCGCGCACCATCGAAATGGGGCTCGATCGGGTTGAATCGGTGTGGCAAGCGTTCGAGCACACTATACCTTGCCCGGTTATTACGGTCGCTGGTACCAATGGCAAAGGCTCTAGCGTTGCCATGTTGGAATCGGTCTATCGTCACGCGGGTTATAAAACGGGCACCTTTACCTCACCCCACTTAGTCGATTATAACGAGCGCATTTGTATTGAGGGTCAGCCAATAGATGATGCTTCGTTGCTAGCCGGGTTTGAAATGGTCGAAGCGAAACGAGGCGAGACCCCGCTGACCTATTTTGAATTTGGAACCGTATTGGCGCTTTATTGCTTAGTTAAAGCGCAGGTTGATATTTTAATATTGGAAGTAGGTTTAGGTGGGAGACTTGATTCGACTAATATAGTCCGAAATGATGTGGCATTAATTACTTCAATTAGCGTCGATCACGCAAGTTGGCTAGGTAACACCCGCGAAGTGATTGCGACGGAAAAAGCCGGCATCATCAAAGCAAATGGTCTAGCAGTGTGTTCAGATATAAATCGACCTATTACGATAGACCAAGTAGCCCAAGCTAAAAGTGCGACTTTATTGGCAGTCAGCAGAGATTTTAATTACACAAGTGGTAAGCATGGTCAGTTCGATTGGTCAATGAATGGCGACAGCACGCCCGAAATAATATTTACCAACCTGAAAACCAATTTAGTCGGTCAACACCAAAACCAAAACGCGTCAGGAGTGATCGCAGTGGTGCAGTTACTGCAAGATAAGTTGCCGGTGGTTGAAGCGTCTATTCGACTAGGGCTAAGTAGCGTTGCAATATTAGGGCGCCAGCAGTGGGTAGCAGGCGCTCCGAACTTATTGTTAGATGTATCACATAATCAAGATTCTATTGAGCAATTAGTCCATACTATTAAACAGCGATCTTTTGAGAGTGCCCGCGTGCTAGCGGTTTTTGGGGCGCTTGAAGATAAAGATATAAGCGCTGCGGTACAGCAGCTCATCCCCGTGGTGCATCAGTGGCATTTATGCTCGATAGCAGGGGAGCGTGGCCAGACGGCAAAACAATTGCATGATTCACTTGTTACAGATCTAGAATTGTCGGCTGAGGCACCCATGTTAGACGCGAGCCTGAACAGCAGCCCAATAGAGGCATATCAATGGGCGTTGAGTAATGCGAAATCTGAAGATACTGTACTAATATTTGGTTCGTTTCACGTGGTGGGTGATATAATTGCGCACCTTCGATAATCGCAATAGACAACGTTAATTTTGGATTCCTTAGTTCCTAATCCGCAGCTAAAAAACAGGATTTTTGGCGCCATTTTATTGGTCATTTTAGCGGTGTTGTTGATTCCGATGTTTCTGGGTGAACCAAAGAGCAGTATTAAAAAAATTGAAGCAGAGCAAAAAGCCGAATTTCAATCTAAAATTCAGCCACTGCCAGAAGAGGGCGAAGCAACAGAAACCACATCGCTGGACCCGCTAGCGATTACCTCGCAGAACGCCGACGGCAGCGATAATATAGAGGATTCCACTGGGCTAGTGCTCAAAACAATTAATTCGCCTAGCCCGGTTACGCCGCAAGCTGTTGAACCAGAAGCTGCAAAAGTGCAGCCAGAAGATACACAGGCTGTTGAGAAATTAGCTGAGCCAACTCAAACTCAAGTAACCAAGAAAGAGGAACCCAAGGTACAGAAGATAGAGAATATCAAAGAAGGTTGGGCCTTACAGGCGGGTATTTTTTCTAAAAAAGAAAATGCAGTGTCTATTGCAAAAATACTAAAAAAGCATGACTTTAATCCTAATGCTGAGCAGATCCAAGCGAGCTTTGGTAAAGGAACTCGTGTATGGCTGGGGCCTTACGACACGAAGGAGCAGGCGCAGAAAGTTTCTGCAAAATTAGAATCTATTATCGGTAGTGGCGGCTATATTGCCCCCTATCCGTTTAAATAGACTAAACTATTGATTTCCTAATATTCGGAGCACTTTATGAGTTTTGCATGGCTTGATATCGTAGTCATTGCGTTTGTAGCAATTTCTATTTTAGTAGGTATTTTTCGCGGATTCGTTAAAGAAATTTTATCGCTCAGTTCGTGGGTGCTCGCTGCCTTTATTGCCTATAACTTCGGCGAGCTTGCTGCTAGTTATGTAACCCCTTATATTAGTGAACCTACGCTCGCTTTAGCCATTGCTTATGTGGTCGTGTTTTTGCTTGCGTTGATCGCTTTTTCAATTGTTAGCTACTTAATTAGTAAGTTGTTTAGTGCCACAGGGATGAGCGCAATAGACCGTTCATTAGGCAGTGTATTTGGTGCAGTGCGTGCGGCCGTCATCATGGGTTTTTTGATTCTTATCGGTCATTTCTTGAACTTGCAAGAGCAATCCTGGTGGCAGGATTCTCAATTGCTAGAATATTTTCAACCCGTTGCTGATTGGATCAAATCCTACTTGCCGGGTGACGTAGTGAATAAAATAGAACACGCTACATCAACGTCTGCACCGACTCTAGAACCAACAACAACTTCACAGTAGTTACTTTTTTCATATTCGTCATTTACTCACAAGAATCAGTTTCGGCAATCACTAAATGTGCGGCATTATAGGGCTTCTAGATTCTGAACCGGTTAATCAATCCATTTATGATGGTTTAACCGTACTGCAGCATCGCGGACAAGATGCCGCGGGCATCATTACCTATGATGGAGACAAGGTATTCTTAAGGAAGGACAACGGTTTAGTACGCGATGTATTTCATACGCGTCATATGCTGCAGTTAAAAGGGAATATGGGCATAGGCCACGCACGCTACCCAACCGCGGGCGGTGATTCGCGCGCAGAAGCCCAGCCATTTTATGTGAATTCTCCATTTGGTATTGCCCTCGGTCATAACGGCAATTTAACTAATGCCAATAGTTTACGAGACGAGTTGTTTAGACAAGATCTGCGCCATTTGAATACCGCGTCTGATTCCGAAATCATTCTCAATGTGTTTGCCCATGAATTGCGAGAGACGCTTGATGGGAATAGCTTGAGTGCAAGTGTGGAAAATATCTTTACCGCAGTGTCGGGTGTGTTTGACCGTTGTAAAGGCGGGTTTGCCATTATCGCAATGGTGATCGGCAATGGTATGTTAGCGTTCCGCGACCCTAATGGGATAAGGCCATTGAGTTATGGAACCCGAGATAAACAAAGTGGAGTTGGACATTTGTTTTCTTCTGAGAGCATCGCGTTTGATGTTCTTGGGTTTGATTTAGTGGGCGACGTGCAGCCTGGTGAAGCGGTGTACATTCAAATGGATGGAACAGTGCATCGCAAGATATGCGCAAAAAACCCGAGGCCTACGCCCTGTATTTTTGAACATGTTTATCTCGCCCGCCCAGATTCTATTCTCGATGGGATCGAGGTGTATCAAACTAGAATGCGCATGGGCGAAGCCTTGGCTGATAAACTGATGCGCGTTTGGCCAGAGCACGATATCGACGTAGTCATTCCCGTGCCCGATACCTCGCGACCAGCTGCGCATCAACTAGCGACTAAACTGGGTTTACCCTATCGAGAAGGATTTATCAAAAACCGTTATATTGGCCGCACGTTCATTATGCCGGGCCAACAAGAGCGCAAGAAATCGGTCAGACAAAAGCTAAACGCAATGCGTACAGAGTTTGAAGGTAAAAATGTGTTGTTGGTTGACGATTCAATCGTTCGAGGAACAACCTCAAGTAAGATTATCGAACTCGCGCGTGAAGCAGGGGCTAAGAATGTTTATTTTGCGTCAGCCGCGCCACCTGTGCGTTACCCTAATGTGTACGGCATTGATATGCCTTCTTGCCGTGAATTGGTTGCGCATGGGCGCAGTATCCCAGAAGTTGGAGAGGAAATTGGAGCAGATTGGATTTTGTTTCAAGACTTGGACGATCTGGTTGAAGCGGTCAAATATGGGCAGAGTGCAATTACAGAGTTTGACGCTTCATGCTTTAATGGAGTTTATCCAACGGGCGATATTACTGAGGAATATCTAGCTTCAATCGATGCTGAACGCAACGACCAAGCTAAACATGATCGTGCTGAAAATGACTTGGACTCATCTGAGTTAGCGGTGATACAGGCAGTTGGAAGCTAGTACCGAAACTTAAAAGTCACTTCTTTAGGTATAGCTTGCCTTCAGCAGCATACAGCACGCTGCGATCTTGATACCAGTCTCCTAATACATACCGTCTGCGCTCTTGGTTGTTGACAGTGAGGCGGTGCACGTAAGGTCGGTGCGTATGTCCGTGTATCAATAGGTCAGCGGAGTGCTTTTCCATGGCGTTGACAATGGCTTGTTGATTAACATCCATAATGTCCATGCTCTTGTTCTTTTTAGCTTCTTCGCTTTGCATACGTAAAGATTGTGCGAACGCGAGTCGTTGTTCTAACGGCTTTTCCAGAAATTCTCTTTGCCATGTTTGAGACAGCAGAGTGTTGCGAGCTGCCATATGTTCTAAGTCGTCGGTACAGTAAACGTCACCATGGGCTAATAAAACGCGCTGGTCGTTTAACTCTATTACCGTTTCGTCAGATATCAATTTGACTCCTGTGCGCTGGCTAAACTCATCGCCAACTAAGAAGTCACGATTGCCCGCTATAAATGTAATCGGAGTTCCCTTATCTACCGTTTGTTTTAACAGGTTTTCTACTAATTCAAAACCTAAAGCAGCGGTGCAATCGTCGCCCACCCAGTAATCAAAAAAATCACCCAAAATATACAGTTCATCCATTAATACGACAGACTTTTCAATGAAATCTTTAAACAGCGAAATGGACGCTGGACGTTCTGCTGAGAGATGTAAATCTGAAATGAAAGCGATCGTCATATTGGAGATAGTCGGTGCTATTAATGAATGCGTTTAGGTATACTTCGCGTCTTGATTTTATGCCTTAAACTTAAGGCCGCGATGTGATTTTAACGTAAGACAACGCAAATGCTACATATATACAACACCCTAACGCGCAAAAAAGAGTTATTCACGCCTATTGAAGAGAATAAAGTGGGGATCTATGTGTGCGGTATGACGGTCTATGATTTTTGTCATTTAGGTCATGCGCGTGTGATGGTTGTATACGATATGGTGACTAGATACCTGCGCGAGGCAGGTTACGATGTAACCTACGTGAGCAATATTACGGATATAGACGATAAAATTATTCAACGCGCTAATGAAAATGGTGAAGAGTATTTTGGCCTAACAGAGCGGTTTATCGAGGCGATGCGTGAAGATGAGCGTGTTCTCAATGTGCTTGAACCTGATATTAGGCCGCGCGCGACAAAACATATCGACGAGATCATTAGTTTAACTGAACGCCTGATTGCAGCGAACTACGCCTACCAAGGAAAGAACGGTGATGTGTATTACCGCGTCCGCAAGTTTAAAGGTTACGGCAAATTGTCGGGTAAAGATGTTGAGCAACTGCGCGTCGGGGCGCGAGTTGAAGAAGACAGCGATAAAGAAGACCCGCTTGACTTCGTATTGTGGAAGAGCGCTAAACCTGACGAGCCTTATTGGCCTTCGCCATGGGGCAATGGTAGACCGGGTTGGCACATCGAATGCTCGGCGATGTCAACGACTTGCCTCAGTGATACGTTTGATATCCACGCGGGAGGTATGGACTTGCAATTTCCACATCATGAAAACGAGATAGCTCAAACGGAAGGGGCGACAGGTTGTACTTTTGCTAATTTATGGATGCATAACGGCTTCGTGCAAGTAGATAAAGAAAAGATGTCTAAATCATTAGGCAATTTTTTCACCATTCGAGAGGTTCTAGCCCAAGATAGCGATCAACAGCGTATGGGTGAAGTGATCCGTTATATGGTGTTAGCAAGTCATTATCGTAGCCCGCTCAATTATTCCGATGAAACATTAGATAACGCGCGATCTGCCTTAGAACGTCTATATAAAGTTAAGCATCGCTTAGATGATGTGGTGCGCAATACTGCCTGTACGAGCAGGCAGTATCGCGCTAATTTCTACAAAGCAATGGATGATGACTTCAACACGCCAGAAGCGTTGTCGGTATTATTTGAGCTTGCTAGAGAAATAAATAAAGCGTCAGATCAGCAAGACACAAATGAGCTTAGCGCGCTTGCTACGGAGTTTGATTACTTATGTGATATTTTGGGCGTGGTGACGCAAAATCCAGCTAACTTTTTGGGTTTGTCTGGTTTTAGTGATGAAGAGCTGGTTGTTGGTGAATATACCGCAGCACAATTAGATGACTTGTTAGCGCGGCGCCAACAGGCTAAGACCGATAAAGATTGGGCGACAGCTGACCAGATTCGCGATGAATTGCTAGCCCTGAATATTGAAATTGAGGACAAACCCGGTGGTTTGTCTAGTTGGCGAAAGAAGTCATAAAGTAAATGCCTAATACTGAGGCGAGATTTGAAATTCCTAAGCAAATACAATCATTAAATAGACTGATCGAGTTACTTGCTAAGTTATATTGCAGGCAATACCAACCTTAATCATTGCGCTAAACTGAGGACTCTTCTTTCAAAATATCTCGAATGCACAGTATAGAGCGTACATTTTTTATGCCAGGAATTTTGTAAATCTTCTGTTTTAAAAATTGTTCGAATTCTTTGGTGTCCTTTACTGAGAGTTTGATTAAGAAGTCAAACTCTGCGGCACATAGATGTGCTTCAATCACTTCAGGGATGTTGCGAATGGCTTGTTCTGCAATAGAAAAACTTGCGTCGTCATGTCTGTCCATAGAGACTTGGACCATCATTATTTCACCTTTGCCAAGAGCTCTGGGATTGATAACTGCTTGGTATCCCGTAATTACACCTTTGTCTTCTAAACTCTTTACCCTGGTCCAGCAAGGAGATTGAGATAAACCTACGCGCCTTGCTAGCTCGGCATTGCTCACTCGCGCTTCAACTTTCAGTTCCCGAATTATCTTTTGGTCAATATGGTCTAGTGTGATTGGATTCATATGTAAGCAGATATTTTGTATTCTTCTGATAAATCGCATATTACCAAAAGAAATTTTTGAATATATCTAAATTATTAGCAATAAAAGAAGCACCTTCTCTAATATAACAGATAAGGTTCTTGCATTATTGTTCAGCCAGTTGCCGGCTAAAACGTAGATACAAAAGAACCTACTTATGACCATTCAATTTTTAAGTCATTTATCAACCGTGTTAAATGAAATCGAAAGCAACGGGCTTTTGAAGCGTGAACGAGAGATTATTTCACCGCAAGGGGCCAATATCACAGTCAAGGATGGAGACGTAGCGCGCGATAAAGTGATCAATTTATGCGCTAATAATTACCTTGGATTGGCTGATCACCCGAGTTTGATACAAGCCGCGAAGCGAGGTTTAGATGAGTATGGTTACGGCATGGCTTCCGTTCGATTTATTTGTGGAACACAAGATATTCATCGTCAATTAGAGCAACGCTTAGCTAAATATTTAGACAAAGAAGATGCCATTTTATTCGCAGCTTGCTTTGACGCAAATGGCGGATTGTTTGAGCCACTATTAGGCCCTGAAGATGCCATTATTTCTGATTCCCTTAATCATGCTTCCATCATAGATGGCATTCGATTATGTAAGGCAAAGCGATATCGATTTACAAATTCAGATATGGATGATCTGGAAACCCAGTTACGTATAGCGAGGAAGGAAGGCGCTAGGTTTATCCTAATTGCAACCGACGGTGTGTTCTCAATGGACGGGTATCTGGCAAACTTGCCAGATATTAAAGTCCTCGCGGAAAAATACGATGCCATGCTGGTGGTAGATGATTGCCACGCAACCGGATTTATGGGGCCTCACGGGAAAGGCACACCAGCGCATTTTAATGTTGAAGCCGATATTCTTACCGGTACCTTGGGCAAAGCATTGGGTGGGGCGATTGGGGGATATGTTTCCGGACCGCTGGCGGTGATTAATTTATTACGTCAACGGGCTAGGCCGTACTTATTTTCAAATTCACTTCCTCCAATGGTTGTGACAGCAGGTATAGCTGCTTTGAATTTGATTGAGCAAGGAGATGATTTGCGAACTCAGTTATTCGATAACGCACGATACTGGCGTAAAGGCTTGTCAGAGTTAGGGTTTGACCTGCTTGAGGGTGAGCATCCGATAATTCCTGTTATGCTAGGCGAGGCAGAATTGGCGCAAGAGATGGCAGTGCGATTAGCTGCTTTGGGAGTGTTTGTTTCTGGCTTTTTTTATCCAGTTGTACCTATTGGCGAAGCGAGAATACGTACGCAAATGAATGCGGCATTGACCCGTGACGATCTTAATCGTGCCTTAAATGTATTTGAACAAGTTGGCAAAGAAATGGGCGTTTTGTCATGAGTGCGACGATGAAGGCGCTAGTTAAATCTAAACCAGAAGTTGGACTCTGGGTGGAAAACCAAGCAATACCAGAGTTAGGTCCGGAAGACGTATTGATACAAATTAGTAAAACAGCTATTTGTGGCACCGATTTGCATATATGGAACTGGGACGAGTGGGCGCAAAAAACGATACCTGTGCCGCTGATCACTGGGCATGAATTCAGCGGAAAAATAGTGGAGATGGGTTCAGCGGTAACTGAGTTAGCACTTAGCCAGCGTTGTTCTGGAGAAGGGCACTTGATAGGTAAGTCCTCTAGGCAGTCGCGCGCAGGCAAATTTCATCTTGATCCAGAAACTCGTGGTATTGGTGTTAACGAACCGGGTGCATTTTCGCAATACCTATGTCTACCTGCCTTTAATGTCGTGCCTTTGCCTGACGATATTGACGATGAGATAGGCTCTATTCTTGACCCATTAGGCAATGCAGTTCACACGGCGTTGACTTTTAATCTAATTGGTGAAGATGTATTGATCACAGGGGCAGGTCCAATTGGGATAATGGCCGCAGCCGTTGCAAGGTACGTCGGCGCGAGGAATGTAGTTATCACCGATATCAATGACAATCGCTTAGCTTTAGCTGCTGAAGTGGCAGATGTGCGGCCAATGAATCCTCAACGTGAAAGTTTAGATGAAGTGAAAACTGAACTTGGTTTAAAGCAAGGGTTTGACGTTGGATTAGAAATGTCTGGTAATCAACAAGCAATGAATCAAATGATTGAAGCTATGGTAATGGGAGGAAAAGTCGCTTTACTCGGTATTCCTCCAGGAAAGTCACCTGTCGATTGGTCACGTATCGTGTTCAAAGCGATCACAATTAAAGGTGTTTACGGTAGAGAAATATTCGAAACTTGGTACAAAATGATCGCGATGTTGCAAAATGGACTAGATGTTCGTAAGGTCATAACCCATCGGTTGTCAGTGGATCAGTTTGAGCAAGGGTTTGCAGCTATGAATGATGGGTCTAGTGGTAAAGTCGTACTGCAATGGTAATATTTATTAATATCAATTATATAAGGGTATATACTAAATTCAGATATTAAATTGTCTGCAAATTTGTCCTCTTGTGGTTGTGATAAATATGTTGAAAAACAGGGGCGGCATAAAGTAGAGCATATATAAGTTTAGGGTCTGTTAATGCTTGCTTTTGGTAAAGCTTGAATGTTGTCGTAAAGCGCTTGTTTATTGAACATTGAGTCGTTACAATACGCGCCCCTTTTAGGGGTGGCCACAATACGGCGATCACACCCTCTTAACTGGTACCCACAATAGGGGGGTGTCTGGTAATTGGGTCGAACAATTTCGATATAACACATACAGGAATCCATCAAATGGCTCTTACTTTTGCCGATCGTGAAGCGATCATTAAAGACCACGCAAGAAGTGCAGGCGACACTGGTTCAACAGAAGTGCAAGTTGCGTTGTTGACCGCTCGCATCAAAGATTTAACTGAACACTTCAAAACCCATATTCACGATCACCACTCACGACAGGGCTTATTACGTCTTGTTAATCGTCGTCGTAGTTTACTTGACTATTTAAAGCGAGTAGATGTTGAGCGATACCGCGCATTAATCGCAAAACTAGGTTTACGTAAGTAAACGCAAAGGATAATCCAAGTGAAAGACATAGTTAAAAAGTTTCAGTACGGTGAACATGAGTTCACGTTGAAGTCTGGCAAAATTGCCAAGCAAGCCAATGGCGCAGTTATTGCAAGCCTTGGCGATACAATGGTGATGGTTACTATTGTTGCGCGTCAAGATGATATCGAGCGCGATTTTTTCCCGCTAACAGTAGATTACGAAGAACGTTTCTATGCTGCAGGTAAAATACCGGGCGGTTTCTTTAAGCGTGAAGGTCGTCCTTCAGAAAAGGCAATTTTGACTTGTCGTCTGATGGATCGCCCAATTCGTCCATTGTTCCCTAAAGACTTCAAACAAGAAGTTCAGATCGTAGTGACGGTTTTATCGATTGATCCACAGATCGATCCAGATATCGTGTCTTTGGTTGGCGCATCAGCGGCAATTGAGATATCAGGCTTGCCATTTAATGGCCCAATGAGTGCAGCACGTGTTGGTTATATCAATGGTGAATATGTCCTTAACCCAAGCCAAACTGCCCTTAAAGAAAACTCGCAACTCGATTTAGTGGTTGCAGGTACAGAAAAGGCGGTGTTGATGGTGGAGTCTGAAGCGCAAATGTTATCTGAAGAGCAGATGTTAGGCGCGGTTATGTATGGTCATGAGCAACTACAAACAGCGATAAACGCAGTTAAAGAATTTGGTGCTGAATTTGATATTACGCCTAGTACTTGGACTGCGCCTGAAAAAGACGATACTGCTTTTGAAGCTGTAAGTGCGGCAGTTGGCGGTGATTTAACAGCCGCTTATCAAGTGGCTGAAAAAATGGATCGCTACGCTGCAATTGGTGATGCAAAAGCAAAAATGTTTGAAGCGTTAGTTAATGAAGACAGCGAGGACGGCTTTGAAGGCAAATGTAAAGATGCGTTCAAGAAGCTAGAAAAGCAAACTGTTCGCGGTCGCATTATTGCAGGCGAGCCACGTATTGACGGTCGTGATACTAGTACAGTACGCCCTATCACTGTTGAAACAGGTATTTTACCTCGCACACACGGTTCAGCTCTATTTACACGTGGTGAAACTCAAGCAATAGTTGTAACTACATTAGGCACTGATCGGGACGCGCAACGCATTGAAGCGTTAGAAGGTGAGTATAAGCAGCCATTTATGTTGCACTACAACTTTCCTCCATACTGTGTTGGTGAAACGGGGCGTGTTGGTTCACCTAAGCGTCGCGAAATAGGCCACGGGCGTTTAGCTTATCGCGGAATTGCAGCGGCTTTGCCGGATATGGACGAATATCCATACTCTATTCGCGTGGTTTCAGAAATTACGGAATCTAATGGCTCTAGCTCCATGGCTTCTGTTTGTGGAACCAGTCTAGCGTTAATGGACGCCGGTGTTCAAATGAAGGCACCAGTCGCAGGTGTTGCGATGGGTTTGATTAAAGAAGGCGACGACTACGCTGTTTTGAGCGATATATTAGGTGATGAAGATCACTTAGGCGACATGGACTTTAAAGTAGCCGGTACTGAAGATGGTATTACTGCGTTGCAGATGGACATCAAGATTGATGGCATCACTGAAGAAATCATGCAAAAAGCCTTAGCGCAAGCAAAAGATGGCCGCTTATTTATACTTGGTGAAATGGGCAAAGTTATCTCTTCAGCGCGTGAAGAAATGTCTGATTACGCGCCGCGTATTTTGACGATGAAGATTCACACTGACAAAATTCGCGACGTAATCGGTAAGGGTGGGGCGGTTATTCGTTCTATCTCTGAAGAAACCGGTGCGACGATTGATATCGATGATGATGGCACAATCAAGATTGCCTCTAGCGATAATGAAGGCAGTCAAGCAGCTATTCGCCGTATCGAGCAGATCACTGCTGATGTTGAAACGGGTATGGTGTATGAAGGCAAAGTAGTTCGTTTAATGGACTTCGGTGCATTCGTGAATATCTTGCCCGGTCGTGATGGCTTAGTTCATATCTCGCAGATTTCGCACGAACGTGTGAATACAGTGAGCGACGAGCTGTCGGAAGGTGATACTGTCAAAGTTAAGGTGCTAGAAGTAGATAAGCAGGGTCGTATCCGCTTGAGCATGAAAGCACTCATTGAATCTGATGCAGATAATGCATCTGAAGCATAACCCCTCATTCTGGAGATACTGAAATGGTAACGATTAGACTAGCACGTGGCGGTTCAAAGAAGCGCCCATTTTATTCAATCAGCGTCGCTGACCAGCGTTTTGCATCAACTAAACGTTTTATCGAGCGCATTGGTTTTTTTAATCCTAGTGCACGTGGCAGCGAAGAAAAATTACGTTTAGACCTCGAGCGCGTGGAGCATTGGATGGGCAATGGTGCGCAACCTTCAGACCGCGTGGCAGATTTGATTAAGCAAGCTAAAAAGGCAGCAGTTGCGGCATAATTTTAGTTTTAAATAATCTTGGGCAACTAGGTTGCTCAAGATTATGGTCAAAACGTCTTTGTGATAGATTTGGCGTAGGGTAGTCATAGTGCAACGATGACATCAGATACTTTAAAGTCAGAAAAGATCGTTTTAGGCAAGATACAAGGGCCTCAGGGCTTGAAGGGCTGGGTTAAAGTGTATTCATACGCTAGGCCCCCCGAAAATATATTTACTTATGCTAACTGGCTTTTGCACGATGATAAAAGCCTAAGTGCGCAAAAGGTGGTAGTTGAGCAATTTGCAGCAAACGGTAGTAAGCTCAGTGTAAAGCTTGCTGGTGTTGATGATAGAAATATAGCGGAGTCGCTTAAAAATGCGCAAATTAGCGTACATAAGCAACAGCTTGAATCGCTCGACAATAATGAGTTTTACTGGCATCAATTGATCGGCTTAACTGTTATTAACAGTGACCAGCAAGAGATGGGTAGTGTTAAAGAATTAATCGAGACTGGAGCGAATGATGTGCTGGTCATCGAGGGTAAGCAAAATGCTGCGCTAGTTGCAGTGCCTTGGATACCCAGTGTGGTGTTAAATACTGACCTTGCGGCGGGAGTTATTCACGTCGATTGGCAGTTTGATGATGAATCATGAACATTGATATCATTTCTATTTTTCCTCAAATGTTTGAGGCTTTAAATTATGGAATGGTGCGACGTGCGATTGATTGCAAAGCGCTAAATGTGAGTGTGTGTGATCCACGAGACTACACCTCTGACGTACACCGTACGGTGGATGGCCGGCCTTATGGCGGTGGCCCCGGAATGGTAATGATGGCTGAGCCGCTTCGCGATGCGTTAGAGGCAATTAAAGTCAAGCAAAAAGCGGCAAACAATATTGGCCCGGTTGTGTTTTTAACACCACAAGGTAAACGTTTAGAGCAAGCTGATGTAAAACTGCTGGCGCAGTTGCCTGCTTTAACCTTGCTTTCAGGTCGTTATGAAGGCGTTGATGAAAGATTGATTAGTCAGCGGGTAGATATGGAAATATCTATTGGCGATTATATTTTAGCAGGGGGTGAATTTCCTGCGATGGTATTGGTAGATGCGATAGCGCGGTTATTGCCTGGTGTACTAGGTAATGCGCAGTCAGCGGTGACTGAATCCTTTGAACAAGGTTTAGATTATCCGCAGTTTACCAAGCCTAAAGTGTTTGATGGCATTGAAGTACCCGAAGTACTATTAAGTGGCAACCATCAACATATTGCTAACTGGCGTGCAGAACAAGCGGCAGAGCGAACCAAACAAAGGCGGCCTGATCTTTTAGGTACCTCTGATTAAAAGTGAGGCAACCCTAGGGTTAAGCCAAATATGATTAGTTTAAATTGACATAGAGAAACGGTTATGACAACCATTATTGACGAAATTAACGCAGAGCAAATGAAGGCTGATTTACCTGATTTTGGTCCAGGTGATACAGTGAAGGTCAACGTGCTGATTCGTGAAGGCGATCGCCAGCGTGTTCAGGCTTATGAAGGCGTGGTGATTGCGAAAAAGAATCGCGGCATTAACTCTTCGTTTACAGTACGTAAAATGTCTTCAGGTGAAGGTGTTGAGCGCGTATTTCAAACGCACAGCCCGCTTGTTCAGGAAGTCGAAGTTAAGCGGCGCGGCGATGTACGTCGCGCTAAGCTATACTATTTGCGTGAGCGCACAGGTAAGTCAGCACGTATCAAAGAAAAGGTATAGCCCTATTAAGAGCGCTTAACGTTTGTTGAGCGCTCTATAAAAGGTCATCGTCGTGGTTAATCTGCGTAAGACTTCTCTACCCTCTCCATTAACAAGGGTGCTTTACTATTTAGTAAGCTTCAGCCTTTGTCTATTTTCTCCTTTAGCGCAAACGCAAACGATAGAACCTTCGCCGTCTGGTGCAAGTTTGTCTTCACTCGCCCTAGATACGCCAGCTGAGAACAAAGCGTTAGAGACCTTGGCGCGTGTACGCCAATTAGTTAAAGCGGGTGTTACCCGTTTAGCATTAAATGAGTTGCAGCAGGACAATGCTCCCAGCATTGTGAACGCCACCTGGAAAGCTTGGTATGAGCAAAAATGGAGTCTTTTCGAGCAGTTAAATGATTACGCCGGTTTGCTAGCTGATATTCGTCAGTTGCCCCCGGTAACATTAAACCAAGTAACGTCTTTCGTTAAACCCTACGAAGCACTCGCGTTAATTCATCTTGGAGAACAAACGAAGGCGATTCACTTATTACAGTCTATATTGGTTGACCAGCGCGCCACCGCAGATGACAGAAAAAGGGCAAGGCATAACTTAATCAAGCTTTATAGCGAGTCGGGCGATTACCTAAACGCGCAGATAGATGCCACGCGTTATCACAGCGAATTCAAACCACAGGATGTAAATTGGTTTATCGAGCGCGCCATCATTGAGCATCTGGCCGGCAGAACGGAATCTGCGGCGCAAATATTGGCTCCAATTAACGCGATTGACGCCAAACTATTGCAAATATACTTTCGTTTTAAAATAGCTAATATTAATGGCGTTCAGGCGGGGCAACAATTGCAAAAGCAGTTGCAGCGCAAACGAATTAGCAAGCAGCAAAAGAAGTTAGCCTATGCTATTGCCGCTGAAGTGTATTCATCGACCTCAACCATTAAGGCGCTGGAGGGTAGAGCGAGCAGTTTAGAACAATATCACCACATCGATACCGATGACTTGTATCCAGAAGTGGTTAGCCATAAAGGGCAAAGCCTAAACCAAACTTACCGGTCTTTAAGTACGGCGTTAGTGAATCAAGCGGGTCTGTTGGGTTCTAATAAAGGCCAATGGTATTCGCTGGCACAAAAACTGGAAGAGCAAGAAAACTGGCAGCAAGCTAAAGCACTTTATACACAGGTGCTACAGGATAAGTCTAATTCGGTGTTGAGAAGTGCAGCATTAAATCATTTTGTAAAAATTTTGCTAAAAGGTGATAACGTACCAATACTTAATCACTTGTTTGGCGATGGTGCCGATTCGATTGGAGATTTGAGTGAATTGGATAGCCAGTACAGTGCTTTAGTTTTAAATTATGCGCTAGAACAAAGTAATGCGGATTTAATTGCTTTAATTGCCCCCTATTTAGGTGATGCTCCGCCATCGGTTAAATTGGAAGACTGGTTGTTGCAAAAGGCTAGAATAGATATTTTTGCTGGGCGTTTTGAGCAGGGTAAACAGAAATTAGAAAGCTGGATCAATGCTTATCCAGTACTGAATGGCTCGCAAGTAGATAAGATTCTACAACCAGTTTACGATTTACAAGCGGCGAATCAAGATGAACTTAGCTTGGCATTATTTGACCTTATTTCTGATAAAACCCAATCAAAAAGGCATAAGCGAGAGATATTATTTTGGAAGGCACAATCTCATGCGAATATGGGTGAGCGCCTAAGAGCTGCTTCTTTGTACCTAGAATCCGCGTTAGTTCAAGACAACGGCTTCGACGAATGGGGGCAGTCAGCGCGTTATCATGCGGCTTCAACGCTGATGGAGGCCGCATATTACGAGGACGCTAAGCGCTTGTTCGAAGGCTTATTGTTAGCGACCAAAGACAGTGCAAGACTGACCACTATTAAACAGGCCTTGCAGCGCTTATGGCTGTTAGAAAACAACAGCGTGAAGGGTTGATAGCGGAACATTGTCTAACCGTACCCAATTGCAGTCTGAAAACTTAATTCGGATCGAGCAATTTTTGGATGGTGTCTGGATGGAATCGGGTTTAAGTCATAATTCGCTAAGTGCTTACCGCACTGATCTAGGCATTGCTAGTCGTTATTTAGCTAACCAAAACGTGGGTCTTGAAAACGCAAGCACTGCTGATTTACTTGGCTTTATGGCCTATCGGAATAAACAAGTAAAAGCGCGCAGTGCAGCTAGAATGTTGTCCTCGCTTAAGCGTTTTTATCGTTGGTTATTACGCGAAAATTATGTTTCGGTTGACCCAACTACAGAGCTAGAGTCACCAGCGATTGGTCTAAGCCTTCCTAAGACGCTAACTGAACAGGAAGTTGAGACTCTACTAGCGGCCCCAGACGAAACCGATCTTGGGATGCGTGACCGGGCTATGCTTGAGCTGCTATATTCTAGTGGATTACGTGTGTCAGAATTAATTTCCCTGGAAATTAGCCAAATTAATATGGATGTCGGTGTCATTAAAATAGTGGGTAAGGGTAATAAAGAACGTCTGGTACCGGTTGGCGAGATGGCACTGGTATCAATAAAACGGTACTTAGGGGGGCATCGAAAAGCACTATATAGTGACGCTAAGAGTGCTTCGTTATTTATAACTAAGCGCGGCAGTGCGATGAGCCGTCAGGCATTTTGGCAAAATATCAAACGCTACGCTAAACAAGCTGGAATAACCAGTGATGTGTCCCCCCACACGCTAAGACATGCATTCGCTACGCACCTACTGAACCATGGCGCTGACCTGCGTACATTGCAAATGATGTTGGGCCATTCAGACTTGTCGACAACGCAGATATATACGCATGTAGCAAAGGCACGCTTACAAAGTTTGCATAAGCGCCACCATCCGCGAGCTTAAATTACAGTGCGGTGTATCAAAACGTGGTTTACGGCAAAGAGCTCAGCGCATAATGATAATCATCAACCTCAAATAGTAGAATGAACGTCAATCAATGGTTACGTCCTTTCTTGCAGTGCGTACTAGGTTTTCTATTTAGGCTGCGTTATAAAATCATTGTGCACAATCAAGCAGCGATACCACAAGATGGAAGTTTGCTACTGTTAGGTAACCACATAAGCTGGATTGACTGGGCGCTTATTCAGTTAGCCGTGATACGCCCGATACGATTTGTTATAGACCGGCGTTTTTATGATATGAAGTTATTACATGGTTTTTTAAAGCGATTCGGTACGGTGCCAATCTCTCCTAGCAAAAGTAAACAGTCTATTAAAGATATTCACCATGCACTACTGGGGCAAAATGTAATTTGTTTATTTCCAGAAGGAGAGATAAGCCAAGATGGAGAGATATGCAAAATAAAACGTGGATTCGAATTTAGCTTAAAAAATAGCCACGCACCCGTGGTGCCGTTTTACATTTTTGGAATGGCGGGTAGCCTATTTGCTAGAGCAAAGGCTGATGAGCGCCATAGGTGGCTAAAGCGGCGACGCGTCCATATATGGTTGCATGAACCGCTTGATGATTCTGTTACGGCAATTGAACTGGCAACAATTCTAAAAGCATTAGAAAGCGAGGCGAAGTCTTCTTCAATATCAATTTAGCTAGAACGGTATCGCCCTGTATGGTTAGTATTGTTGTGACTTACTTATCTTAAGTGAAGCTTGATTAAACGCAGCTAGTTTTTCGCAGTTCTTTGTTCATTCTACCTCTATTGTTCAATTTGATAGTTTGAATCTTGTCCTGTTCTATAGATGAATTACATATTCGAATGTGACCACTGGTTCGTATTAAACCAGACGAGTTAATCTTTACCTGCTTAGCTCGGCCGGCGGCATGTAGGCTAACATTAATGGATAAGGGTTGCGCTGGGGTAAAGCGACTAATCACCTTTTCGCTCGCTTCAACTATTTTGTTGCTATTTTCGTCTGCGAAAGAAATCCAACCTGTATGCCAATGCTGAGTATTTTCACACGATTGCCCGTTTATGCTGGGGCAAATGGTTACTGTCACTGAGTTTGCCTTAGCGGTTACTCTAGATAAACGCAGGTCTTGCACTAAATGTTCTTGTATTGATCGGATAGTATTTTTCTTCATCATGGCCATTACATTGGGTACGCTAAAGTTTGCTATGGTTAAGATAATAGTGAGCGTCACCATAGACTCAATTAGTGTAAATCCACCTATATTGAGTCTATTAGCGCCTTGTTTTATTTTCCTCATGAGTGATTTTTTTCTTGTTTTTGTAGAGCTATAGAGTCTGGCGTTGATCCGTTCTAAAAGCAGTGAGTTTGGTCACAAAAAATAGATAATATGCATACAAAAGGTAAAATAAATAAGATAAAAGGTTGATATAATAAACAAACGGTAGTACATTCTTCGGGTCGAAGAAATGAATTGATATCTCTTTGAAAGAACGGAATCAACAATCTATTTGAGGGGAGCGGTGCATAAAAATTTTAGACACGGGGTGTCTGTTGAAAGGGGTTTAACCAAAAGCACCGCTCTTTCTTTTTAACATGAATATGGTCATATTCATGTTGTATCTAGGCGTATCGCATACTATCCTCTACAAGATGAAATACGTAGCTATTCCATTAAGCGAGATGGATGGCTTGATAGTCGGTAGTAAGTGACGAAAAAATATCGTTTTCTAATAATAATTAACGCTAGGAGAACAACCCCATGGCTGCAAAAGGCGCACAGCTTCAGGACCCATTTTTGAACATTTTAAGAAAAGAGCGTATAGCTGTCGCGATCTTCTTGGTAAATGGAATTAAATTACAAGGGCAGATCGATTCATTTGATCAATTTGTAATACTGCTCAAAAACAGTGTAAATCAAATGATTTATAAACATGCGATTTCCACAATCGTGCCGGTTAAGTCAATCAGCATTCCACACGATGGGGATGGAGAAGCGACCATTGAAGAAGGTAAGCAACCAAACTATTAAGTGAGGGTATTTCTTATTGCTACGTTATGTTGTAATAAGAAGCTGAGCGTGCCGAGTTTGTTCACTTATCTTTAATATTAGGTTTTCAGCTGTTTTCTTCAATTAGTGAATCTGGTCATAGCCACAATGGGCTAGAGATCGAGCGGGTGGTTGTCATAGACCAAACGCATCGCCAACTCAAACACCGACTAAGTGTCGACGAATCCATTGCTTTAACACATTCTGCGGGTGGAGAGGTTGTGCATGTGCTTACTGCATTGCGCGATAAACCACACCCCGCTAGTTTTATTGGTTCAGGAAAAATTGAAGAGTTAAAGCAAATCGTTAAGGACATGGAAGTCAGTTTAGTGGTGGTTAATCACGCGATTTCTCCCATACAAGAACGTAAGCTCGAACGAGCGCTTGATTGCAGAGTATTGGACCGCACGGGCTTAATACTGGATATCTTTGCGCAACGTGCCTCGTCGCATGAAGGAAAGCTGCAAGTAGAGTTAGCGCAATTAAAACATCTGTCAACTCGGCTAGTCCGCGGCTGGACTCATTTAGAACGACAAAAGGGAGGTATTGGTTTGCGTGGGCCTGGTGAGACCCAGCTGGAGACAGATAGACGGCTCATTGGCAAGCGCATAAAAACTTTGGATGCTCGTCTAAAGAAGCTAAGCAAGCAAAGAGACCTTAGACGCCGTGCACGAGGGAAAGTGCCTATCCCTGTGGTGTCACTGTTAGGTTACACCAATGCCGGCAAGTCGACTTTATTCAATAAGATAACAGGGGAAGAACTATACGCAGCAGATCAGCTTTTCGCGACACTTGATCCAACAATGCGTAGGCTAAATCTTGATAATTACGGTGACGTTGTGCTGTCTGATACGGTTGGCTTTATTGAGGATTTACCGCACAGCCTAGTTAATGCTTTTCACTCAACGTTAGAAGAAGTTGCCAATGCTTCCGTCTTGCTACACGTAGTTGACAAGTCCGACGAAAATTATCTGACCCATATCGATGAGGTGAACAAGGTATTGACCGAATTAGACGCTGAGCATATACCGTTGATCATGGTCTATAACAAAATTGATCTGTGTAACGAATCGGCTGGAATTGTAGAAACAGAAGGAGACACGAATCAGAAATTTCAAATTCGTCTGTCTGCTATCAGCGGTGAAGGCATAGACTTAATTAGTCAAGCCTTGGTGACTATTTTAGCGGAGGATCACCGTGAAATTGATATTGTATTACCGTATGACCAATCTAAACTTCGATCCTTGGTACACAACAAATACACCGTATTAGAAGAAACTGAATGTGAAGAAGGTTGGAAAGTAAGTCTTAATCTCAATAAAGCGGAGCTCGGTTGGTTAAACAAGCACGAGCAGGGAAATTTCTATTTGACTGAAAACTAACTAATCTTGCATAGTAAAAACTGTTTTTAAAGGCTAGTGCTAGAAATAAGTGGCCAAAATCCAGAGAGGGTATGGTTGTTCAAGCAACGGGCTTTTTATGAGAAAGGGGTTCTCTGTGCTGTTAAATTTCTTTCTAGGTTCGGAACCTAACGGTCGCTATTTAAGATGAGTGTCATTAGTTAAACTTGATGTGCTTACTATGCAGAGACTATACGGGCGAAACTCCTTCTTTTAACAGCATATCCGTTAACCGAATTAGCGGCAGTCCAATTAAAGTATTCGGGTCATTTCCTTCCAACGACTGTAAAAGAGCAATGCCGAGACTCTCTGATTTTAAACTACCCGCGCAGTCATAGGGCTTATCTCGTTCTAAATAGCGCTCGATCTGATCAAGCGTCAACTTACGAAATTGCACCGAATAAGTTTCAACCGCGTGCTGTACTGTTCCGCTGCGCGCATTATATAAACACAATCCAGTATATAAGTTGACTTGCTTGCCGGAGGCATCGCTCAATTGTCTAACGGCACCGTGATGATCAGTGGGTTTGCCGACAATCTCTCCTTCTAAAACTGCAACTTGATCCGAACCGATGATCAAAGCATGGGGGTAGGTTGACTCAACCGCCTTGGCTTTATTGACGGCTAAACGTTGCACTAATTGTTGCGGCGTTTCCTGCTTTGAAGCGCTTTCATCGATATCAGGGGAATGCGTCTCAAATGGCAGGCCCAGCCGACTTAATAACTCTTTACGATAGGGAGAGGAAGAGGCGAGTACGAGGGTTTGAGTTGCCATGATCTAGGAAGTAAAATGGCGCGCCCGGAGAGATTCGAACTCCCGACCACCTGGTTCGAAGCCAGGTACTCTATCCAGCTGAGCTACGGGCGCGTATTTTGAGCCAATTTTGAGTTGGCGGATTGTACCTAACTATTAAGTAGTGCGCGCAAGATTTCGTTAACTTGTTTGGGGTTTGCTTTACCTTGGCTTGCCTTCATGGCTTGACCAACAAAAAAGCCTAGCACCTTTTGTTCACCATCTAAATACTGCTTAACCTGGTCAGGGTTATTATTAATAATTTCTTTTACCAAGCCTTCAATCGCTCCACTGTCGGTGATTTGCTTGAGTCCCTTACTTTCGATAATTTGATCGGCACTTTGCTTGCCTTCGCTATCCCACATTGCGGTTAAGACCTCTTTAGCGATTTTTCCAGAGATGGTATCGTCAGCGATGCGATCAAGTAAGCACGCAAAATCGGTGGCTGAAATAGGACAATCAGCAATGAGTGTGTTGGATTTATTTAAATAGGCCCCTAATTCAGAGACTAGCCAATTATTAACTATAGTCGGCTTTGCGGTCGTTGCTTGGTCAGTCGCATCGAAATAGTCTGCGAGTGCTCGATCATTGACTAAAATTCTAGCGTCTTCTGCGCTTAAGCCTAATGAAGTTAAACGAGTAATACGTGCCTCCGGCAATTCAGGTAATTGGGACTGTATTTGTTCAATAACGGTGTCATCAATTACCATTGGTGGCAGATCTGGATCAGGGAAGTAACGATAGTCATGCGCCTCTTCTTTGCTGCGCATCGACCGTGTTTCGTCGTTATCAGCGTCGTACAGCCGCGTTTCTTGCACGATTTCTCCGCCATCTTCTAAAATATCAAGCTGACGTTCAATTTCGTATTCAATAGCCCGTTCTACGAACCGGAAGGAATTGATATTCTTTAATTCGGTCCGTGTGCCGAGTGTTTCAGACCCTTTTGGTTTTAAGGAGACATTCGCGTCACAACGAAATGAGCCTTCTTGCATGTTGCCGTCTGAAATTCCGATGTAGCGCACTAATGTGTGTAGCTTTCGCAAGTAAGCCACCGCCTCTTGTGAGGAGCTTAAATCAGGCTCTGAGACGATTTCAATGAGTGGTGTACAAACACGATTCAAGTCGATTCCAGTTTCACTGGTGAACGCATCATGCATCGATTTTCCCGCGTCTTCTTCAAGATGCGCCCGCGTTATACCAATTACTTTTTCGCCATTGGGTGTGTCTATCGTGATAGTACCTTTACCGACGATAGGGGTGATAAATTGGCTAATTTGATAGGCTTTGGGTGAGTCTGGGTAGAAATAATTTTTACGTTCGAATAATGAACGTTGATTTATCTGTGCGCCGATAGCTAAACCAAAGCGGATAGCAAGTTTAGCCGCTTCACTATTCATTACAGGCAACACACCCGGTAAAGCGATATCTACCGCGCTTGCTTGGGTATTCGGTTCTGCGCCATAAGCGGTAGAAGAACCTGAAAATAATTTGCTTTGAGTGCTAAGCTGCGTATGAACTTCTAGGCCGATCACAACATCCCAACGATCTAAGTAACTCATTGTTCGCCTCCACCATGTGTTGCGATATCGGGTTGCTTAGTATGCCAATCAGTCGCTTGTTGATACTGATGCGCAACGTTCAAAATGGTTGCCTCATCCATATAGCGCCCAATTAATTGCATGCCAATCGGTAGGCCCTTGTCGTCAAGCCCAGCAGGGATTGACATGGCGGGTAGTCCGGCAAGATTAATACTGACTGTATAAATGTCTTCTAGGTACATTGTCACGGGGTCATCGCTTACTTGGCCAAGTTTTGGAGCCGTGCGCGGCGTGGTTGGGCCTAAGATGACGTCGCATTGTTTAAAGGCTTCTTCAAAGTCGTTTACGATCAGTCGTCTAAGTTGTTGCGCTTTGATGTAATACGCATCGTAGTAACCGGATGATAGTGCGTAGGTACCAACTAAAATTCTACGCTTAACTTCCTGACCAAAGCCTTCGTTGCGGCTATTGATGTACATGCTGGCGAGGTCAGTATATTCCTGCGCGCGATGCCCATAGCGCACGCCATCATATCTAGATAAATTAGACGATGCCTCCGCTGGGGCTAGCACGTAATAACAAGGGATGCCTAATTCGCTATTAGGTAAATCAATGTCTACGCACTTGGCACCGATTTTGCTAAGCGCTGTTTTTGCTTCGTCAATAGCCGCCGCAATTTGGCTGTCTAAGCTATCGGAAAAGTATTGCTTTGGTAAGCCAATAGTGAGGCCAGCTAAGGAGTTATCAATTTGGCTGGTGAAATCGATCACCTGCTTTTCAATTGAGGTTGAATCTCGTAAATCAAAGCCGCTCATGGCTTCAAGTACCATGCTGGCATCCTCAGCGCTACGTGCCAGCACGCCAGCTTGGTCAAATGAAGAAGCAAACGCCACGATGCCCCATCGAGATACTCGACCATAGGTCGGCTTAATGCCGGTTAACCCGCACAGCGCTGCGGGTTGACGTACTGACCCACCGGTATCGGTTCCTGTCGCAATCGGTACGCTGCCAGAAGCGACTGCGACCGCTGCACCACCAGAACTGCCGCCGGGAACATGTTTAGGGTTCCATGGGTTTAATGCAGGACCAAAGTAAGAACTTTCGTTGGTTGACCCCATGGCAAATTCGTCCATATTGGTTTTACCAATTGAAACCATGCCGCTGGCAGCCAATTTTTCAACAACAGTGGCGTTATAAGGCGAGACAAAGTTTGCCAGCATTTTAGACCCGCAAGTGGTCAATATATCTTTTGTGCAGAACAGGTCTTTATGTGCCATCGGAATGCCACATAGCTTGGAGTGGTCACCCATTTTTAAGGCTTTATCGGCTGCTTTAGCTTGCTCTAAGGCCATTTCTGGCTGGGTACTGATGTAGGCATTTAAGTGTTCGTCGCACTTAGCTTTATCTAATGCGGTTTGAGTTAGTTCTACGCTGCTAATGGCGCCCGATCTAAGGGCTGCAGCGAGTTCATTAATTGATTTGTCCAACATAAAAATTGTTAGCGGGGTGTGCGCTTATTGCTGTTTGAGGTTGTGTGGTCTATTGGGGCTGATTCAGTCTAAGACAAAACAATGTTATTCAATCACTTTGGGTACAGTAAAGAGGCCCTGCTTGGCATGGGGTGTTAAGGCTTGAAATTCTTCGCGGTGGTTTTGCTCAGTTATTTCATCTTTACGTAGTCTAAGAACGGGGTCTTGTGGGTGAGATAGAGGCTCAACATTGGTTGTATCGACTTGTTGCATCTGATCAATAAGCGACATGATGCCATCCATTTTTTGGATTGTTTCGTCGATTTCTTCAGGCGCTACGCTTAACATAGCTAATTTGGCAATAGATTGAATTTGCTCGTTATCGAAAGACACAGGTATGTTCCGCTGAATATAGGATTAAATTTAGCCTAGTATAGCTTAATGTTGTTCGCCTAAAACAGGATCAATATGTTAAATTACGCCCTGAAATGAGTTGCACTGTATCGGAACACTTGATCGGTAGCTGACTCAGCAACGCGGGCCGTCATTACCCTCACCTTTAGGCAGCATAAGCTCGACATTAAACTCGGGGAAACGCGGCTCAATATGAAGTTTTGGCCGCATGAAAGAATAATTGGAACGTAAAGCATGTTTAAAAAAGTCGCAGGCTATTTTTCTAACGATCTGGCGATCGATCTAGGAACAGCCAACACGCTAATTTATGTAAGAAACAAAGGTATTATCTTAAACGAGCCCTCGGTCGTTGCCATCCAGAATGATGGTAGAGGCACCAAAAAGGTGTTGGCTGTTGGTACTGAAGCAAAGTTGATGCTGGGCCGCACGCCTGGCTCAATTCAAGCAATTCGCCCGCTTAAAGATGGTGTAATAGCTGACTTTAATATCACTGAAGTGATGTTAAAAGATTTTATCAAAAAGGCGCAGGAAAATCGTTTTTTCTCTAGCCCGCGTATCATCATTTGTGTGCCGTGTACTTCAACCCAAGTTGAGCGACGAGCCATTCGAGAATCGGCTTTGAGCGCAGGCGCTCGGGAAGCTTATTTGATCGAAGAGCCGATGGCGGTTGCAATTGGCGCTAATTTACCTGTTGGCGAGCCTACGGGTTCGATGGTGGTAGACATCGGTGGTGGCACGACAGAAGTCGGCGTGCTTTCACTGGGCGGCATGGTGTACGCTAACTCTTTACGCGTTGCTGGCGATATCTTCGACGAAAGCATCATTAATTATGTACGCCGTCGACACGGTGTATTGATCGGTGAAGCAACTGCTGAACGTATCAAGAAGACAATTGGTACTGCATGGGCTGAATCTGAGTTTTTGGAGATGGAAGTGAAGGGGCGCGATGTAACCGAAGGAATGTCGCGTAGTATCGTAGTGACTAGCACAGAAATTTATGAAGCGATAAGTGATTCACTTGACCAAATTGTACAGGCGATTCGCCAAGCCTTAGAGAAAACCCCGCCTGAGTTAAGCGCTGATATCGGTGAAAA
This sequence comes from Candidatus Poriferihabitaceae bacterium, assembly GCA_965237995.1. Classification (GTDB taxonomy): domain Bacteria; phylum Pseudomonadota; class Gammaproteobacteria; order Arenicellales; family Poriferihabitantaceae; genus JAAELZ01. The sequence continues at coordinate 322,442 of CBDEGO010000003.1, read as the reverse complement.
GGGCATGGTGATTGCAGGTGGGGGTGCTTTGCTTAGAGATATGGATCAGCGATTTATGCAAGACACCGGCTTGCCGGTGGTCATTGCAGATGACCCATTATCTTGCGTTGCCAGAGGTTGTGGTCGCGCTTTAGAAGAAATGGATTCTTTGGGTAACGTGTTTACGTATGATTCCTAAAACACCAATTTAGCTGTGATATTTGAATAAAACTAAGTGCTCGCACCTCATTTTTACCTAGCATGAATAAGTAGCAATTTTGCTACTAAAAGTGGCGTTATAATTACCCGAATTCAACATTTCCCGCGTATAATTCGGCCGTAATTTAACCCTCACAATTCCAGCTTGGCCTTAAATACCTTAACGCCGATTTATCGATTTGCATTTGTGTCAATTTTGACCGTTGCGTTAATGATATTTGACCATCGCACCCCGTTTTTTAACCAAGCACGCTATTACGCTGCCAACATCAATGTCCCGTTCTATCGGGTGCTTGATATCCCCTCAAGGTTAAGTAGTTTCTACTCTAATTACTGGCCTAATCGTGAGCTTATTGATCGCTACGATCAGTTACAACTCGATCACAAGTTCTTACAAGCAAAAGTTCAACGATACGATGCGTTGGAGCTTGAGAAAAACAGATTATTACTTTTGCTGTCGGCTAGTCATGCCCGACCAGAAGAGGTGATGATGTTAGGTAGAGTGGTTGATGCAGAATTAAAAGGCGCTCAAGATCAACGGTATGTAATTAATCGCGGTAAAAATTCAGGCGTATATGATTCGCAAGCGGTTATCGATGCTAATGGGGTCATTGGACAAATCAGTTTTGTTAGTAAAGCGTATAGCGTGGTTACGCTGATTACTGATTCTAGCCATGCGGTGCCGGTGGAAGTGCTGCGCAATGGGCTACGAACAATTGTCCGCGGGCAAGGTCAATATCAGCAAATGGTGTTACCTTTTTTATCGCAGCAAGCTGATATCGAGGTGGGTGATATCTTAGTGACTTCTGGTTTAGGTGACGTTTTCCCGCCGGGGCATCCGGTAGCGGAAGTGGTTGAGGTTGACGCCGAGACAGCGGCAGCGTTCATGACGGTTAGAGTGCGACCTTTTTCTAAAGTGGATCGTGTTAAAGAAGTTTTGTTATTACGGGCCCGTCTGTCTAAAAACGAAACAGCCGTTGAAGTTGAAGAAGACATTGCTTCGCCAGAGCTAAGCGAATGAAAGCCTCTCTTGCAGCCGTTCGCCTACCGCATTGGCGAACTATTATCTTAAGCTTTGTCGTAGCAATATTGCTGACCTTACTTCCCTTGCCAGCGTTTTTGCGTTATGCAAAGCCAGACTGGATAGCGTTAGTCGTCATCTATTGGGTATTACATCTGCCGCGTCATTTAGGCGTGTTCTTTGGGTGGTTTTCCGGCATAGCGCATGATATTTTGAGCTTTTCATTGCTTGGCTTGCATGCTCTGGGGAAAGCGTTAATCGCCGCGGTGGTGAGCACCAGCACGGAAAATATTAAGCGTTTTAACATGATCGAGCAAATGCTTATGATCGTCGTGTTACAGTCTATCAATATCGCTATCATTGCTTGGGTGAACCAACTGACTAGCGATATACCCATACGCGCGGTTTACTGGGAGAGCGCAATCACAACGGCGCTAGTTTGGCCGCTGGTCTCGAGTATTCTCAGCCGAATAGACCCATTTAAAGCGCAGTAATTTATTGCATGGAACCTAAGCAATCGAATCAATATACGCGCACTTTAGAGCCTGAAGGTGTCCCTGCTATTCGAGACCAGTTGCGAGAGGTCGCGATAGTACAATCTCGCTTGATCATGGTGACTTTATTGACTTTTATCTTGCTGCTAATACTGGTTGCTCGTTTGTACTATTTGCAAATTGATCAATACCAGCGCTTCGCTGATTTAGCGAACGATAACAGAGTCAACACGCAACCCATCGCGCCGGTACGAGGTTTAATTTTTGATCGTAATGGAGAACCGCTCGCAACGAACGAACGGGCCTATAACTTAGAGGTTTTGCCTAGTCAAGTGAAGGATATGGATGCAGTCATAGAGCGGTTGCAAACCCTGCTGGACATTACGCCTGAAGAAGTAGAGCATTTTAAAAAACTGGTTAAGTTTCGCCCTTCGTTTGAACGGCAAGTTCTACGAACTAATTTAACGGAATCGGAGGCAGGACGTTTTTCCTCGCATCAACATAAATTTGATGGGGTTTTTTTAGTAGCCGCATTGAAACGTTATTATCCGCAAGGCGACTTAATGGGGCATGTGATCGGCTATGTAGGTCGTATCAATGATACGGATGTTAAAAATATTGATAAAAAAGCATACGGAGGCACCCACTACATTGGTAAATTAGGGATTGAAGAAAATTACGAATCTATCTTGCTCGGTCAAGTGGGTTCGGAACAAATTGAAACTAACGCACATGGCCGTGAAGTTAGAGTATTAAGCCAAAAACAGCCGATTACGGGTAAAAGCTTATATCTGAGTACCGATACCAAGCTACAACAAAAAACTAGGCAGCTGTTAAGAGGCTATGAGGGCGCGGCGGTTGCCATTGATCCTAAAACGGGTGGTATTTTAGCTTTCGTTAGTGAGCCTGGATACGACACCAACCCATTCGTAAATGGAATTTCCAATAAGGCCTACCAAGCCTTGCGTGAGTCAGACCGGCGGCCTCTGCTAAATAGGGCAATGAATGGGCGATATGCGCCCGGTTCCACCATTAAAGGCTTTATTGGCTTGATCGGAATGAAAAATGGAATCAGTCCAAATACTAAGGTATTTTGCCCCGGTTGGTATTCATTGCCGAATTCTAAACATAGATACCGCTGCTGGAAGCATACAGGACATGGTTCAGTCGACCTACACGATGCGATTACTCAGTCCTGTGATGTTTATTTTTATCGCTCTGCCAAGCGCTTAGGGATTGATCGCCTGCATGCTGATATGTCTAACTTCGGCTTTGGCGAAGTCACCGGCGTAGATATCAAAAACGAGCCGAGTGCGTTAATGCCATCGCGGGAGTGGAAGAAGCGCGTTAAAGAGCAACCATGGTATCCGGGCGAGACGGTGATTACTGGAATTGGCCAAGGCTATATGCTGGCTACTCCTTTACAATTGGCTTCCGCAACCGCATTGCTAGCGAACAGAGGGCAAGGGGTAACCCCGCACTTTTTAACCGCGATTCAAGATGCGGATACGGGTGAGCAAATTGAAGTGTCTTATCCAAAGCCCGAACCTGTTGATGGAATATCGACAGCGGCGTATGAAGAAGTGATCAAAGCGATGACTGATGTGGTGCACGGCCCTCGCGGTACCGCGCGACGTTTAGGGGTTGATTTAGAATATCAAATCGCAGGTAAGACGGGTACTGCGCAGGTAAAGAGTATTGCTCAAGGAGCCAAATATGACGAAGCGACCACGGAAAAGAAATTTCGAGATCATTCTCTATTTGTTGCGTTTGCGCCGGTTGATGACCCTAAAATAGCGCTTGCAGTTGTTATAGAGCATGGAGGCAGTGGTAGCAGAGTTGCAGCCCCTATTGCTAAAGAAGTAATAGATTACTACCTAGTAGAGCGTTTAAAGTTGATCGACCGCGAACCTCCAGAGCCTGAGTTAGAAATTGAAACCGGCGTAAGTGAGCAGCTCAATGCCCAATTATAGATTTAAAATAGATATGCCGCTGTTCTTGGGGGTTCTCGTGCTTTGCGGTATGAGTTTGGTGGTGTTGTATAGCGCAGGCGGCGGCGATGCTAACTTAATCGTTAAGCAAAGTATTCGCATCGGCATTGCATTGTTGATGATGCTGGTGGTTGCTCAGTTTTCTACGGCAGGTTATCAACGCATTTCGCCGCAGATATATGTTGTTGGCTTAGTGATGCTGGTTGCTGTTTTGGGAATGGGCATTATTGGTAAAGGTGCGCAACGTTGGTTAGATTTTGGTGTGCTGCGCTTTCAGCCTTCAGAAATAATGAAGCTAGCGGTGCCAATGATGGTGGCTTGGGTGGCAACACGGCGCTTTTTACCTTTAACAATCTGGCATATCTTATTATGTTTTGTGGTTATTGGTGTGCCCGCAGGCTTAATTGGCGTACAGCCTGATTTAGGCACCGCATTGTTGGTGTCGTTTGCAGGTTTGGTTGTTATATTCTTAGCGGGGATTGGGTGGCGCTTTATATTAGGTCTTTTTTCCGTTGTGGTCGTTGGGGCTCCGTTGATGTGGAGCTTTGTCTTGCATGGGTACCAGAAGTCACGAATCCTTACTTTATTTGACCCGTGGCAAGACCCGCTAGGTGCAGGATATCATACCATTCAATCTATGATCGCAATTGGCTCGGGCGGATTAGTTGGTAAAGGCTGGCTAGCGGGGTCGCAAGCCCAATTAGAGTTTATCCCGGAGCGCAGCACAGATTTTATCTTCTCCGTATTCGGCGAAGAATTCGGGTTCTGGGGCGTGCTACTGTTATTGACGGTATACTTGTTCTTGGTTATTCGCGGCGTGATGATTGCCTTTTACGCACAAGAAACCTATGACCGATTGCTAGCAGGCAGCGTGATCTTGACCTTTTTATTTTATGTGTTTGTTAATATCGGCATGGTCTCCGGTATTTTGCCTGTTGTGGGAGTACCCTTGCCATTAATTAGTTACGGCGGCACCTCGATTGTGACATTAATGATTGGTTTTGGTATCTTAATGAGTATTGCAGCTGAGGAGCGCAAACTAACTCGTGGTTAATTTAAACTAGTGTATACACGCTTGGTGGATTAACTATAATTCAGTGTAATCAACTCGCTTTTAAGGTTATTTATATTTATGTGTTCAATTTGGTCAAAGGTTTTAGTGGTTTTTATTGGACTGATAGTGGTGTCGGGCGCGCAAGCGGTACCGTTGAGTGCCTCTACACAGTTAGATAAAGTCGCCAAGCAATTGGTGAAAGAGGGTAGTTACAGCGTGCAAGAACTACAAGACTTGATCGAACCACTGACTATTGATAAAAAAATATTAGAGTTGATGGATCGCCAAGCTGAAGGTAAACCTTGGTATAAATACCGGGATATCTTTGTCAGACCTGATCGAATTAAAGCCGGTGTCGCCTTTATGCAGAATAATGCACAAACGCTGGCCCGTGCAGAAGATGATTTTGGTGTGCCACCTCATGTTATTGCGGCTTTAATTGGTGTTGAAACTTATTATGGTACGCGCATGGGGTCGCGTAGTGTATTACGTTCATTGGTAACATTGACCGCGGCGTATCCACGGCGAGCTAAGTTTTTTGGTAAAGAATTGCGCAAGTTTTTAACCATCGTAAAAACCGAACAACTTGTGCCTAACAATGTCGAGGGTTCTTACGCTGGCGCTATAGGCATTCCACAGTTTATGCCAAGTAGTTATGAAGCTTATGCGGTTGATTTTAATGGTAATGGCAAGCGCGACTTAGTTAACGAAGTGGACGACGCAATAGGCAGTGTTGCCAATTATCTGAGTATGCACGGGTGGCAACGAGGTAAACCAATGCGTATTTGGTTACAGCAAGGTGTAAGCAATGCTATGTTGCCCATTTTAAAGAAGAAAGCAAAGCCTCAAAATACCATTGCCGAGTTAACAGCGGTGGGATTGAAACTTAATTACAACGCGAGTACCAAAGCGAATTTGATGCGCTTAAAACAAGAGCAGCGTTGGAAGTATTTTGTAAGCTTCAAAAACTTCCATGCGCTTACTCGTTATAACCCGAGTAACAAATACGCGATGGCCATTGTTGATTTGTCTGACGAAATATTGGCGAGTACAAATTAATATGATGACAACACAACCAATAAAGGGGGCAAGATGAATTACTACAAGAAAGCGATGAGTGTATGCTTGATTGCATTGTTAACGGCTTGTAGTGGAAGTGGTTATAACGCGGCTACTTATGTGCCAGGAGATACGGTGTCCAATAATGAAGTAGGTCTAGCGACAACCCAAGAGGTTGTTCCTAAGAACGAACCCAAAAGTGCTAGTGGCAATAGCCCTTATACGGTATTTGGTACACACTACCAGCCACTTGGCTCAGCGAATGGTTACCGTGAAGTGGGTTTGGCTTCATGGTATGGCGCTGAGTTTCATGGGCGAGGTACAGTTAGCGGCGAAACCTATAATATGTATGCGATGAGCGCCGCGCATCGTACATTACCGTTGCCAAGTTACGTCAAGGTAACCCATTTAAAAAACAAACGCAGTGTCATTGTAAGGGTGAATGATCGAGGCCCATTTATAGATACTGACTCGCGTATTATCGACTTATCATACGCCGCCGCCGCTAAGTTGGGCGTGATTGCGACGGGAGTGGCAAGGGTAGAGGTGCAAGCTATTAACTCTACAGTGAGTGAGTCCAACATTGTAGAGCGACAACCTGTTACCGCGCCGAAGGTGCGCAGTGTGCTTGCAGAAGGTACTTATTTGCAGATCGGCACTTATTCTCAATCTGCCAATGCACAAGCTATGCTATGGCGCCTTTTGCAAAATGGGTTTACAGGCTTTATACACACCGCCCCAGATGCAGCAGGGGTTTATACCGTAAAGCTTGGCCCCTATCGTGACGCTGATGCTGCGTTACAGAAAAAGCAGATCGTAGATGAGCGTCTGGCAATGGAAGCGCGGGTGGTGTTCGAATGATCTATCTATACACAAGTATAAGAGACAACTAATTGATGCTTAGTCGCTTAGCTTGTCTTGCGCATGGTGCAGTCTTGCTTGTGACTGCTTATGTTGCGTTAGCCTACCCTGCGCTTAGGGCTGCGCCCGTGATGATTCCGCAAGAGTTGCGTGCAGCGGGTACGCCACCTGAGCCAAACGGAGACTCATGGGTGTTAATGGAGGCGAATACAGGTTGGTTGCTAGCGTCTCAAGATGCCCAAAAGCGAGTGGAGCCAGCTAGCTTAACTAAGTTGATGACCGCTTATATTGTGTTCGAATTGCTAGATAAGGGCCAATATGCTGGCAATGATTTAGCAACTATCAGCACCAAGGCTTGGAAAGCGCCGGGTTCTCGCATGTTTGCTAAAGTTGACAGTCAAGTGTCAATTGGCGAGCTATTAAAAGGCCTAATCATTCAATCAGGTAACGATGCGGCAGTGGCGTTGGCAGAGCATATCGGCGGCAGTGAGGAAGGCTTTGCGGTGATGATGAATGAAAAGGCTGCCCAATTAGGGATGGAATCAACTTATTATAAGAATAGCAGTGGGTTGCCCGAGGATGGACACTATACATCCGCTTTTGATACTGCCTTGTTATCGCGCGCGATAATTCGGCAATACCCAGGGTTTTATCACTTATTTTCTGTGAAAAGCCACAGTTACAACAATATTGATCAGCCGAATCGAAACAGACTACTTTGGCGGCACGATAGTTATGATGGGCTTAAAACGGGTTATACCAAAGCAGCAGGTTATTGCCTGGTCGGTTCGGCGGAACGAGAGGGCACTCGCTTTATCGCGGCTGTAATGGGTTCTGAAAGTAAAAAGACACGAGTGCAGGCGGTTCATTCGTTAGTTGAGTTTGGCTTTGCCAAGTATGAGTCTGCACAAGTGTTTATTGACGGTCAACCTGTGAAGGAAATACCATTGTTTAAAGCAGAACAACAACTTGCTCAAATAGGTAGTGACAAAACAGTTTCAGTGTTACTTCCAAAAGGTCGGCGTCAAGAGCTAAAGGTGGCGTATCAATTGCCTAACAAAATGGCTGCGCCTCTTTCGGCAGACCAAGCCTTAGGTTCCGCTAAGTTGACGTTTAATGCGCTACAACTAGGTACAGTCGATTTATATCCACTGGTTGATTACCCCACCGGATCACTTTGGACCCAGCTCGTTGACACCATCAGATATCGGTTTAATTGATGACCGACGACAGTAGTAATTCAGTTGATTTAAATGTCTTAGAGTTTCCTTGTTATATAGAAGTTAAAATATTCTTTCTAAATAATGATGATGACGAACAATTAGTGAAGCAATTAGTCATGGAACATATTGACGAGCGATGGCTAGAACGATGGCAATGTAAACAAAGCAGCGCCGGTAAATATCGTTCAGCGAGTGCTGGCGTGAATGCCCAAAATAGAGAGCAAATGGACCAACTGTTTCGCGCCTTATCGGCGCACCCTAACGTGTTGATGGTGATTTGAGTCAAACAGATGTTGTCGTTAAGCAATTAGGGACGGTTGCCTATCAACAGAGTTATCAAAACATGCTTGCGTTTAATGCGGGGCGACAAGCTGACACGGTAGATCAGTTTTGGGTGTTAGAACACCCACCTGTCTATACGCAAGGCGTAAGCTGTACCGAAGTGCCTCGTAATAACCCTGATCATATCCCTATTGTTAAGTCTGATCGTGGTGGACAGATTACTTATCATGGCCCTGGTCAGTTGATAATCTACTGTCTGTTAGATATAAAACGTATTGGGATTGGCCCGAAGCGATTAGTAGCCAGTATTGAACAAGCTATTATTAATCAGCTGTTGCACTATGATTTAGTGGGCGAACGATCTAAAGGCGCGCCGGGTGTTTATGTTGCTGATAAAAAAATTGCAGCGCTGGGTTTGCGTATACGAAAAGGAATGTGCTATCACGGCTTGAGCCTAAATGTAGATATGGATGTTTCCGCGTTTAATGAAATTAACCCGTGTGGCTATGCAGCCTTGCAAGTAACCAGCCTTGCGCAATGCGGTGTATCTGTGGCTTTGTTTCAGGTTGCAGACAATTTATGTGAGCGCCTTAAGGAAGAGATATACTCTTGAACTTGCCTGCTATTACGAGCGTTTTCTAGTCGGTCGATCGTTCCGATATCCTGCCATAGCCCCGTTGCTTCAATGGCATCAACTTGCCCAGCCGCAATTAGTTCATTCAAAAGCGGTGCTAAAGGTGCTTTTTCTATCGCTAGCGCGGCAAAATTAATTTTGCGGTAGAGTGCAATCCCGCTAAATGTTAACGTTTTGCTGTCGGTATCTTGTTCAGCTTGTAACCGCCCCTTTTTAAAGTGAAAATCACCCGCTAAGTGTTGTGGTGGGTTAGCTACCATCACCAGTGTCGCCATAGCAGACGTTGGTAAACTAGTCGTCATGAATAGGCTAAAGTCGAAGTCACTAATAATATCTGCGTTAACCACAATGAATGGATCGCTAGTAATCAGAGGTAGCGCTTTAGCGATACCGCCTGCGGTTTCTAGCGCCTGTGTTTCTGGGGAGTAAACTATATCAAGGCCATATCGTTTCCCGTCACCTAGTTTTTTTTCAATCTGCTCGCCTAAGTGGGCAAGATTAATAATAACCTTGTCCACTCCGCATTGACGCAAGCGTAAAAGATGTAACTCAATTAAAGCTAACCCTACGATATTAATTAATGGTTTAGGCGTTTTGTCGGTTAAGGGCCTTAGGCGCGCGCCGCGTCCGGCGGCCAAGATCATTGCATCCATATGTTAAGAATGGTTAGTTGCAGAATGTGCATTCAATTTGTAAGGATGGTGTTTAACATAAAAAAACAACGAATTAGCTGTAGTTTCCATCGCTTTAAAGGGCGATTCGCGATATTATATCAACCTAAGCGTCGTCACTGACGATTTAGCCCTTAACTAGATAAAATAGAGAATTCAGCGTGCCTTATATTTCGATGAACAAGCCTCTTCAGATCAGCCTTTTAATTGTATCCAGTTTTTTTTCGAGCGCGCTCTTAGCCGCTGAGGAAGATGAAGAAATTGGATTTGCAGACGAAACAGTCTGTCCTAGCCCTCGGGTTGATTTGCCGCAAATGCTCGTAGACGCCCCCGATGGCTCAGTTGAAGAACAAGAGACCATTATTGAAGGCGACCAAATGGATACCGAAGGCAGTAGTAAAATGGTACTCAACGGCAATTCGCAAATTGTACAAGGCAAACGCGGTGTTTTTGCAAATCAAATAATCTACGACGCCGACCAGTATGAGGCAACGGCAACGGGTGATGTGCGTTATTACACAGTAAATGGTGATGAAGTAAGAACGGAGTCTATGCGGTTAGAGGTCGATACTTTTATTGGCGAGACCGGTCCGGGTGAAATGCGTATTGCTAAGCGTGATAGTGTTGTTAAACGCAAGGTAAAACAATTTTTTGAAGACTTTTCATTTTTTGCACCATTCTTTAATCGTGGTGAGCAAGAAGAGGAAGAGATTGATGAACGGCCGGTGGTAGAAACGCGAGTTTATGCTGATGCGATTGATATTGAGGGTAAAGATTTTCAACGTCTAACTAATGCCAGGTTGACTCGTTGCCCTGAAGGCAACGAAGACGTATTGATAACAGGCAAAGAAGTTGAGCTCGATCATGCTTCCGGTGTAGGTTATGCCAAGCATGTTAGCGTTAAGTTCAAAGGGGTGCCAATTTTATATGCACCGAGATTATCTTTCCCAATCAACGACGAACGTAAATCGGGTGTTTTAGTGCCTAGTGTCGGATCTGATGACGATTCTGGTGAGATACTGAGTATTCCTTACTATTTTAATCTTGCGCCTAATTACGATGCCACTTTGCGTGGTACCTACATGACAGAACGTGGTCTGCAATTATATGGTGAATTTCGTCATATGAATGAAAACGGCAGCGGCATACTTAAAGGTGAATACTTGCCAGGCGATGATGCCTTCAATGGTGAAGACCGCTATGCCATTGGATTAGATTACCAGCAAAATTATTCTAATGGCTGGAGTAGTGTAATTGATTTACAAGATGTTTCAGATAACGAATATTTGAACGATTTTCGTAATGATATAGAAATTACTAGCGTTACGCATTTGGCTCAAAATGGGCGAGTTAATTATAGTAATGATAGAATACAAGCTAGCATACTGGCGTCTAAATATCAGACCGTCAATGACGCGTTTGCCTCGTCTAAGCCCTATGATCGACTTCCACAGATTGGTTTTGAAGTACTACCTTGGGAAGCCAGTGTTTTCGAGCTTGGACTGAACTCCGAGTTAGTGCAATTTGACCACGACGATGCTACGCGAATAGCAGGTTCAAGACTCAATGTGGAACCCTATATCTCAATGCCTTATGAGCCTATTTACGGCTTTGTTAAGCCGAAGTTGTCTGTTAAGCATTTAAGTTATAGCTTAGAAAATAGTACTGGCGAAGATAGCCCATCAGTTACTGTGCCTAAAGTGGTTATTGATTCTGGCTTGTTCTTTGAGCGTGACGTAAATTATGCTGGGACAGATTACCTACACACGCTTGAGCCACGGATAATGTACGTGAATGTCGGCGATGAAAACCAAAGTGCGTTCCCTAATTTTGACACGGGTGCTGGATCTATTAGTAGTTTTAATTATTTATTCCGTGATGATCGCTTTTTCGGTGGTGACCGTATTGGTGATGACAATCACATCGCTGTGGGCGTAACTACTCGTATCATTGATGATGAATCAGGCGAAGAAAAGGTGCGTGCGAGTATTGGTCAACTCTATTATCTAGACGACCGCACCATAAGTCTAAGTAACAATGATAACGACTCAAGTCTGACTGAATCTAAGTCTGATATTTTCGCTGAAGTTAATGCGACACTGGCTGAAAATTTCAATATAACCAGTTTTTTGCGGTATGACCCATCTGAAGGCGAGGCCCAAAATTTTAATCTAGGGCTAGAGTACGAAAATGGGCCAAGACGTGAGGTTTCTATCGATTACTTCCTAACGAAGGACACTGCCGAAGATGTGCGCATCGGTCTTGATTGGCCGCTATCACCGCACCTTCAATTGGGGTATGAACAGCGCTACTCTCTAGAAGACTCTGAATCTCGCTCGTCATCGTTTAAGCTTGTGTATGATAGTTGTTGTTGGGCGATTGGCTTAACGGCTAATCGACTATACCAAGGTAATGGAGAGTATAGAGATTCGATCTTAGCGACCTTTGAACTTGATGGCTTAGGCTCGATTCAAACAACAGGGCAATAATATCTAACCCGCTATATCGCTGTATTTAAGCTGGTTTACGTTAATGAAAAATAGTGTTTGCTATGGCTTGATAGTGATTGCTGCCCTATTTAGTGCGGTAGCGGTCATCGCGCAAGACATCGATGAAGTCGTTCTTATCGTTAATGATCAGGCTATCACTGCCAATGAATTTACCTCATTAGCGCGCTTGCAAGGCCTCAATGGCGTGTCTGGGAGTACGCGCCCACAATTAGATGACCCAGTCACAGAAGCCATCGTGAACGATGCTTTGTTGCTTAGTCATATTGGACAGATAGCACCCACACAGCAAGTGACGCCGCAACAGCTTCAATCAGCGGTGTCTTCATTAGCGTCGCAAAACCGTCTATCGCCTGCAAAGCTGATTGAGAATTTACGTAAGGATGGCATTGATGTTGATGTATTCCAAGCTTCATTACGTAACCGATTGTTAATTCAAAACGTAGTGAGTCAACCGCTGTCTTCACGAATTAGTGTGTCTGATACTGAAGTGCGGGAGTACATCAATAATAAGCCAGAATTAAAAGCGCAAATACAGTCGGAATATGAGCTGCACCACATGGCGGTCGCCGTTAAAGACAATGATGACAAGTTGGAGCGGGCAGCTGCATTGGCAGTGGCTAAACAAGCTCGTGTTAGTTTATTGCAGGGTGCATCATTTGAGGAGGTGATAAGTCAAAGCGAGCTTATTTCGTCTAGTGCTAAGGATGGTTATCTTGGCTGGAAAACGACCAGCGAGTTACCTGAATTATTTGTTTGGGCCTTAGATAGTCTTGAAGAAAACGAAATATCACCAGTGCTAGAAAGTGCTAACGGTTTGCATATTTTAAAGTTGTCGAAAAAGCGCGGTGATAATCTATCCGTCGCTGAATATAGCATTCGGCATATACTAAAAAGGGTGGAGTCAGGGCAAGACCCAAGTGCGGCAGTTTCTGATATCAATCGCATTCGTACTCAAATTCTTGCGTCGGGAGACTTTGCTGAAATTGCCAGACAGGAATCTGATGATAAAGGGTCAGCGGTTAATGGAGGCGCTCTTGGCTGGGTGCGGCTGGAAACCTTAGTGCCGGGGTTTGCTAACGCAGTAACTCAATTGCCGCTAAATACCATCAGCCAAGCGGTACAAAGCCGCTTTGGTGTGCATTTAATTGAAGTATTGCAAAAAAGAACGTCTCAACTTAAGGAAAGTCCGGTTGAAGCTAAAGCAAGGCAATTAATATTTGCGGAAAAGATTAATGCTGAATTGGATGATTTACTCAATGACCTACGCTCGGTAGCGGTTGTTGAGTTGGTTAATTAGCATTGTATGATGAACCGAAATAAACTATCTGAGGCAATTTTTTCTTTGTTTCCTCAAGGCTTGTCAGAGGAGATAAAAGCAGACATCAATGAGATGGTTCAATCGCAATTTGAACAAATGAATTTGGTCTCTCGAACCGAGTTTGATGTTCAACAAAAAGTACTACAAAAAACACGGCAAAAACTAGAAGAGTTAGAGTCATCGCTATCAGAGCTAAAAGAATCTTCCTAAAAAACAACGCTTCTTTTTAAAGGACTAAGGCGAAAGGATATGTCGTTAGCAATAATCAAGAGTCTGGCTGAGCGGGGCATCACAGCACCGGAAGTCAGTGTAGAAGTGCACTTAACAGGTGGGTTGCCTGCATTTTCTATCGTGGGGCTTCCTGAAGCAGCGGTTAGAGAAAGTAAGGATAGAGTGCGTAGCGCCATAATCAATTCAAAATTTGAATTTCCCCGTAAGAAAATAACAGTCAATTTGGCCCCGGCTGATTTGCCGAAAGAGGGAGGGCGTTACGACTTAGCCATCGCAGTTGGTATTCTGGTTGCTTCGGGTCAGATCGATGCCATTAGAACTAGAGATAAAGTGTTCTTAGGTGAACTGGCCCTAAGCGGCAGCGTTAGACAAATTAAGGGCATATTAATCGCCGCGCTCGCTTTAGTCGACCAAACTGTGCAACTGATAGTGCCGCAGCAAAACGCCGCGGAAGCTGTGTTAGCACCTAATGTCGAGGTTATCGGCATAGACCATTTGCTAGACTTGGTTTCGCACTTGCACGGTTTAAAACCGATTACACTGACTGAGCCGGCGCCATACACGCCGCAACATGAGGGCAATAAAGACCTAAGTGACATAAAGGGCCAACAGTTTGCGAAACATGCACTGAAAGTCGCTGCAGCAGGAGAGCACAATATTTTGCTCTATGGCCCGCCGGGTACCGGCAAAACAATGCTAGCAAGCCGGTTTGCAGGGCTACTACCGCCACTTACTGAACACCAAGCCTTGCAGAGTGCAGCTCTCAATTCTTTAAGCCAAGACGGGCTTAATATAAATACATGGCGCGATAGACCTTATAGGTCGCCACATCATAGTGCTTCCGCTGCTGCAATAGTAGGCGGTGGTGCAAAAGCGCAACCCGGTGAAATATCGTTAGCCCATAACGGCATTTTGTTTTTAGACGAGCTCACGGAATTTGATAGAAAAGTACTTGAAACCATGCGCGAACCAATGGAGTCGGGTGAAGTGTCGATTGCTAGAGCAGCCTATAGGAATGTGTTTCCTGCCAAGTTTTTGTTAATTGCGGCTATGAACCCTTGTAAGGACGGCTATTACGGAGACAGCGCTAATCCAACGCGGTGTAATTGCACTCCCGCGCAGATTCAGCAATATAGGTCCAAACTATCTGGCCCGCTATTAGACCGCATAGATATTCACATTGAAGTGCCTAGAGTGCCGCAAGAAATACTGAGCGCGCCAGCCGAGTTAGAACCTTCAACAGCAACGGTAAGATCGGATGTGTTGTCGGCCAGAGCGGTTCAATTAAATCGTCAAGATTGCTTAAATTCATCCCTGTCAAACAAGCAGATAGAACGCTTTTGTCAATTAGATGCTGATTCAAATCAGCTTTTAAACTCTGCAATTGAGCGCTTGGGTTTGAGTGCTCGGAGTTACCATCGTATTTTAAAACTGTCCCGCACGATTGCCGACTTGTCTAGTTCAGCAAACATTGAAAAGAACCATGTTATGCAAGCGATTCAATTTCGAAGTTTTGATCGTGCTGTTTAATGCCTTGGTGTTTGAATAATGAGATCTGATCTCCCTCGAATTATCCAGATTGCCACTAAGAATGACCGAACCGTTGCTCCTAAAGCGAAAGAGAGTGATAGAAAATCTAAGAAGTATCAAAGTGCTATTATCAATCGAGTCTGACCCTATTTATTTTTGATGAGTAATAACTCGATAGTTGCATTGTTGAGCAATACGCAGCGCAATTTAATCATGGTAAACATAACAGCGATAGAAGTTGTCTTGAAGTGTATTTATTGTTTGTACGCGCAATAATGAACCGACCACATAAGAGCAAAATAAAAGGCTTATCCGTAAAAATAGGGGTAGGTGTTCTTATTGCCGTATTATTGGCTTATGGTTTTAGCTACAAAGGTGAAGGAGTACTTGAAAAAAACGGGTTGTGGCCACTTAGAAGTTACATCTTGACTCTAGATGAGTTTAATTTTGCCGAAGGTATTTCGAAAGAGTACGATATTGTTGGAATGAAGTCGAACAATTATGCTACAGCGCGACTTAATATAACAAGCCCAACCCCTATATTGTTCCACGAACTTTCGGCTAATGTAGAGTTGAAAATATATGGGGAACAGGACGAAGTATTGCTGAATTTATTCGGAGGTATAAATCATCATTTTTTAAGAATGGCTGAAGCGAAGGATGTTCTTCCTTCAGCGAAAAGTGAATGGATAATGCGATTTAAAAAAGGTACGGGAGCATCTGGGGGGAAAGTTTATCCCTTCGACGAAAAAGTGCTTTCACCATATAATCTAAATATGCAATCTGTGAAGGCCTCCCCTATCTATGGACCGACATTAAGTATGGATTATACGGGTTTTTTCAGCGTCGAGTCGAAAATGAGTAAGGTTTCGATTCAGATTAATAGTGTGCCTAGAGAATTCAAAGATTTAACGGCATCAATAGGTATAGTTTCTATAGGGAAATAAATGGCGTTATTTTACGCTTTCTTTGGGAAAACCAATGAAATTGGATACGATTGATTATGTTTATTCAGGCGTATATATTTTAACTTGGTACTGTCAGTTTTTTGCCAAACTAATACTATACAAGTTAGTGTGAAATTTATTGTGATGAACTTCAATTTGATGCAAATGCAAACAGCGTATCGTGAAACCGAGTTACAAAAAAAGAGCCAAGCGTTTCCGCCTGACTCTATCTATGTGCCTATATGGTTTTTAGGGCTTAGCTGGTTTTATCCACGCATCTGCCCACGCAATTCCAGTGCCTGGTGCGTAATACAAACCCCAGCTGTTGCACCAGCCTGAATATGGAAAAGGCCGGCACTCGTAGATACTGCCATCAGTACCTAACACAACTGTCCCAGGTCCGTAGCTACCCAAACCATTTGGATAGGTATACTCTGCTTCAATACTACCGCCTCCACCCGTTTCAGGCTCGCCTTCATCTTCACCAGGGGTTTGCACGATAAGTACGCTGGCCACGTCTTTACCATTGCCATTGCTCACTTCAACTTCAAAGCGGTAACTTGTTTCCTCGGTAACTTCTGGTAACGTAACTTGTGCGTACTCTTTGTCAAAGCGGATAATGTTTACTTGAGGGCCTTCAACTTGGCGCCATTGATAGCTTAAACTTAAACCAAGGTTATCATTTGGATTGGTTGAACCACTGGCCGAAAGCGTCACTTTTTCTGAGCCTACAGGTTCTTTGGGCTGAGCGTTTGCATGTGCCTTGGGCGTTAACTCCTCGCCAGTCGTGGTTTCTCCACCAAAATTTACATCACTACAATTATAAAAACCCTCTCCCGCTGGGTCTTTTCGTTGCCAACGCGTATAAATAATTGCATCACCACTCACGCCTGCAGGTAAGGGTAAATCAATCAAAAAATAATTACCGCTTGATTCAGTCGTGGGGTATACATCATCTATTCGATAAAACAGTTCTAAATCATCCCAGCTAAGCACATCTGTGGCTGAGTTATATTCTGACTTTGAAACAAAAAACTCAAAGAAGTTAGGGTAATGTGCGGCTGTCGCACGTAGTCGATATTGAATAGTGCTGCCTGCTACCAAATCGGTACGTTGCCAATGAGCAGAGGGTATGTCTAAACCACTTTTCTGTGGGTCGCCTCCGGCGCACAATAAGCCGTCGATTACATGCTCTCGTACTACACTAGGCTGTTCATAACCTGGTTCAGCCACTAAAGTAGCCAGCTCGTTCTTCTGCACGAAGGGGGTCACGCCTGATTCTAAAAAGACATTCCGACAGGCTTCATTAGCGATGCCAGAACCATCATTGGGCCACCAATACCCTCCTTGTTCATCGCAAATCACCTGTCTAGCTTTGGGGTAAGTCACATAGCCATGCGAAAATGCAGCTTTGCTCCAAGATAATGTGACTAGTATAGACACCACTAACAAATAAAATAATCGCGAAAGTGCTAGTCGGTGATGGGGTTTTGCCAGTTTATTACCATATTTATTAGTAGTGGCCATGATCATATCCTCTGGTTATAAAAGTAAATTGTTAAATTCTGCCTGCAAAATCTAATGAATCTGCGAAGAAGCATAATGCCCAGTTCAATCTAGATTTCACTATGCGCTAATTTATTATCCCGCTACATATTTAGCATCACGGAAGTTAATCATGTTCATCACAAATTTATAACAGACGTTGCTTGGGCGTAGGTATGGTGTTGCCCTAGAATATATCGGTACTCAATTATTTCAATGGGCAAGCAAAAACTAACTTACTTTGTCACTTATTTGATTAGGTAAATCTGTTCAGAATGTATGCCACTTTTAGCAGCCAAATGGGTGTGGAAGCACAATAACGAAAGACTGCATGCGGCAACTGGGTGTACTCCTCCAACATAATATTAAAAACAGTTTAACTCTTTCTACTTCAAGCAAGGCCCAATAAGGCAGGAGCATAACTACTTTGAAATGGCTTTGAACCTAGTTCATTTGCAGAGGCAGGCGATAGTATTTTTAGTATTCTATTGCGGCATTGAGTTCCTTAGCTTTCTTACATAAATTTGTTCATTTACAATAACCTAGTACAAATTATAGCTGTTATTTCCATCTTTTTTTTTGTATGATCTGCTGTGATTGGTTTTGTTGTAAGTTAAATGGTAATCACAACGTTGTAAAAGGTACAAGGTAAAAGGTATCCATAACATTGTGGTGGTTTCGGAGCGCGGCAAAATAATGCAATTTTTAATTATTTAGATCATTGTGAAAACATGCAGTCTGCACAGCAATTGCAAAAAAATATATAGAAGAGATAACCTATGTGTCAACAAAGTAAAATGATTTCTTTCCTTAGGCAACAAGTTTTAGGGTTCATTCAATTTAATCGAACTAGCGGGTCATTAAGACGTGCTAAGTCTAGTAGGTTGGTCTCTAAGCGAGGTGCAGGGCGAGCCCTTGCAACCACGTATTTATTAAGTGCAGTGGCTTGTGCATTACTGTTGCCAGTCAAAGCGTGGAGTGTTGAGGCAGGGTCACCTAATACGGAAGTATTAATAGAAGTTGCTTTTGATGGCTTGCGACAAAGATCTAATGGCCCTACTGATACCGCTGTAGACGGTGCTGGGGCGCATACACCGGGCCTTGACGGCCAAAATGGCGCCATCCCTTCTCAGCAAAACGGAGTGGTACGGACAAATGATAGCGTTGGCTATAATGTGCATTGGAATGTCAATGATGTAGATTCAGCCGCCAGTCCAAATGCTGAGCTGACTGACGGTATTGCTACCAATGTTGTCATCACGATTGATACAGGTCGACCCGATGTTTTCTTTGAGGAGTTGTCTGATCGATGTCTAACAAGGGGCGCGGGGTTAAACCCAGTGTCGAGTTTTACAGCCCGTGGAACGTCGCCTAATGGCGGTGCTCTGCTGATTTGTAATCTAGGTGATGTAGTGGAAGGGACAGGCGGAACTGTATCGCCTGTTGTGACTGTGGCTCAAAAACTAGATGGATCTCCATCAGATGGTGATGTCGTTCCCATGCAGGCTTCTATCACAACCGATCAATCGGGTGATGTGGCTTCTAATATCGTTAATACTACTATTTCAGCCGCGCCAGCGGCTGATTGGGTAAAGGGTGTTCCTAATATAATTAAGGATGTAGATAATGCAGGCGTCGCTGGCGCGGTTATGGTTTATCCTCTTGCTCTTGAACTAGCAGGGGCTGATTCATTTACGCCAGAGCGAGGGGTGGATAATTTTGAAGATGTGCCGATCACTTTTTATGACCATGCTTGGGATTTGACGCCCAATGCGACCTTGCTTCCTGCGGCAGTGGGTACAGCTATTGGCCGGACCGCTTGTGGTCCGTATGATGGGTCAGGGAGTTATCCGTATGGTGATGGTTTAAGTGGTGATGCCTTGGATAATGAAGTTAACTCCTTTACCATGGTGTGTCAGGACTTGGGCGGCATGACAGGCGTCACTGCAGCGCCGGGCGATGTCGATAACGGTATTGTTAACTACCCTCTAATTGAGATAGTTATTAGTGGGCATGATACAACCAGTTTTCCGAAGTTTTTTGCAAACGGGGTATCCGCTGAACGGTCTGGAAATGCTTATGTTATTTCGGCGCAGGTTGCCTTCTGGATTCCACAAACTGATTTAGATGCTAAAGACCCGCTGGGAGGTGCGCCAAATGCTTTAAATGATTATTTTAATACTATAAATGCGGATGATTCACTAGATACCACAGGCGCAGATGCACCTACCGGTGTAGTGCCTAATACCGAGGCCATTGTTCTCGTTCCAGGTGTCGTTGATGTGGTTGAAACTGAAATCAACAATAACGGTCGTGTCGCGGTGATCACTGATGTCCCCCCGCCTCCAGTTACTCCAGGTGCTTTCCAGTATTCAGGATATAACCACGAGGTGAGTTTTTATAAAGGCCCTTATAAGGAACTCGTAGAAGAGATAGACGCAGCTGCGAGAGTCGAATCGAGAGCTGCTGATGGCCGAGATCCGATAGTGAGTGGTATTGGTAGAGAGGGTGATTTCTTTTTAAATAACGGACAAGACGCCGTTTCGCGTAATGAGCTATTAACGATTGTCGCCAAGGCTGGTGCGGGATCAACAGATCATGGTCGCATTGATGATGACCCTGTTCATCTCTGCGTGGAGCTTGATAATACTTACATGGATTTAATTGATTTTCCGTCTGATTTTCAAATTACCACCTTGCCACAGTACTCAGCTTTTACTGGAGGTTATTCTACGCAGACCGATCTTGATGGCGGTTATCCTCCTGTCAGTGTTACCACGGGTTCGCCTTCTAATGGGTTGGCTCATGTCATCATGGGCGCATCGAGTTTTAGTTGGTTTGATCTAAATTATGATAGCGGCTTTACCTATAAGCAAATGTGGGGGATTTTCGACGATGGCGACAATCCTGACTATGTGGTAGAGGTTGCGGAAGTTCCCTTAGCGGCATCGGACCCAGAAAACCGTTTAGTTAACGAGACTACCTGTAATGACGCCGAGGCAACTTGGGTAGATGCCACTGACACAGCCGCTTTAGCTGCATTGGTTACTGGGACGGACACTGATGGTAATAACGTCTATGGTAATGTCACCAAGGTGCGTGTCAGAATGTTAGAGCGTCATAATTGGCGAGGACTCTTTTATTATCAAGATCCTGATTTCCAAGCCACCCGCTTCAGCCAAGTGACTGCAGGTATCGCGTATCAATTAGCTTTGCAAACGCGAGTTAAGCCGGAAATTAGCTTAACACCGATTGATGAGCATATTTACGTGCATGCTGCACGAGGGCGAGGCGATTGGGTTGGTCAGCCTGAAGCGGGTGTGGCTCCTGCTCCCTTAACTAAAGATGGCCCCGGTTATTGCGCGGGTAGACGTGCTGAACGTAGAATTAATTTGGGTAACTGGATGAGTATTGATAATCCAAACCCTGCAACGGTCAACAACGGCTATGCAGGCGCGACCGGCTGGTGTAGCTTGGCTTACAATAATACCAATGAAAAGCATTATATTGATGGCCTTGACCTCGACCCGGGTGCTTTCGAGTCAAGAAGCGACGACTTCAGATCTACTGGACAAGATGGTACTAGTCAAAGTGGTGACCCAACTAATTCACCGCGCTCCCCGATTGTCATTGCACATGCCGATATGGTGAATATAGTGGAAGCTCAGCTTACTGTTAATAAAACTAATCTAACCGGTATAACAAATCTTGCGGTTAATGGTGATGAATATACTTTCGAAATTGAAACATCAATTGTAGGTTCACCGGTTGAGCTATTTGGCGATGTGACGGTGACCGATTTAATTACATCGGGCGCGGGTCATGCGAACTTTGAGTTTGTGTCAATGACTGCTCCAGTGGATGCGGATGATAATCCGATAACCGGTACGGCAAACTGTACAGATTCGTTAGCGGGTGTGTTTGGGGATGTTCAGTGCGTATTCTCGGGCGGTGCGGGTTCGGGTGATTATCGTTCATCACCATTTTATGCCAAGTTTCAGGTCACTGTTCGTATGGTTAGTCTAAGGGCGAATCAACGGTATCAAAATACCGTTACCGCTTCCGCTGAGAGACTGACTATAGCGGGGGGTTCATATGCGCCGCAGGTGTTTGAAACGAAAATAGGTAATGATGTTGTCTATTCTGCTCCAGAATACAATGAGATAACAGTTCGAAAAGACGTGCCAGACCTAGGCGGTGACTGTACGGTTGACCCCGGCAGCAGTGCTGTGGCAGCAAATACCTTGTTTGCAGGAGACTGTTCGGTCTTTCGTATTGGTGACGAGTATAGTTATGTGCTGACTGTTGATAATAATGGTTTGGGTGATGTAGGAAGTGTCGTGATTATCGATGCTTTGCCTCACACGGCGGATGGAACCGAACTAGCGGCGTCGTTCATTGGCACTCCAGCGGGCACTGATGCGGGCGATGGGCGTACCCCGGCTTCTAATTTTTCGGGCACGTCTGAATTGGTGTCCATTACCACAACAGGAGGAGGGGCTACAGTAGAATGTACCTCCGATCCCGTTGCTAACATAAACCGAAACCCAGATGATAATACCAATGCTTGGGGGGCTACTTGTGATAGTACTTCAACGGGTTTTCGGGTTACTTTCAGCGCACTGAACGCTTCTGAAACGAAAACGGTAACGGTCAATTTGTTACCAGCAGATAGCGCGAAGTCTGATATATACACCAATAACTTTGGTGCAAGGGCGGCTAACATTGATGTGCCTGTGCGCTCAAACGATGTGTCTGCAATGATTCAGGGCGTATCTGTAGGAGGTACTTTGTGGTTGGATGCCGACTATGACAGTCTACAAGATGCCAATGAGCCCACTATTGAAGGTGCAACTGTTACCTTGTTAGATTCCAACATGGTGCCGATTCCTGGCGCAACAGTTGTCACTGGGCCGGATGGGTTGTACTACTTTGAACATTTGCCAGATGGAGATTATTACGTCCAAGTGGATGTACCGTCGGCAGAGTATGAGCCGGTAACGACGCAAGGGACGTCAAACAGCGATATTGCGGATGATTCGAGTATCGCCACTACCAATTCGCCAACCCAGTATGTTAGTGACGTTATTACCCTAAGTACGGGTGGTGAGCCGGATGCTAATACTGAAACGGGTCCGATTTCTGGAACTGATGATGATGCTGATAATGCGTTAGAAACAAACGGCAACCTAACGGTTGACATGGGTTTCATGGTCGTGCCTGACATTGAGTTAACTAAGTCGTCGGGCATAATAACCGATGTAAATAACAACGGAATTACTGATGCTGGAGATACGATTGCCTATAGCTTTAGCGTTGAGAATACGGGCGGTACCATATTGGCGCCAGTAACCATCAGCGATCCTAAACTAGGGTTAACGAATGCTGCGTGTGTGCCTACTTTAGCGGTTGGCGCCACTGCGACGTGTTCGACCACGGGTAACTATACTATTTTGCAATCAGATGTAGAGGCAGGCGGTGTTGAAAACGTAGCCACGACCTTGGCTCCATCTGTAGATAACAACGGCGGCCCCTTAGATGATCCGGCTAATCCAGGTACACCTATAGCTCCAGCGACGGATACGTCGGATACGGGTACGGATAACGGCGCTCCTGTTACGGACCCAGATACGGTAGAGACGCTGAATCCTTTAGATGAGAATGCAAACGTTACGACGGATCCGAAAGATGATCCGACGACGGTATTGATTGCACCCGTGCCTGGAATTGAATTAACTAAATCAGTCACGTCGGTAACGGATGTTAATAGCAATGGTTTGACGGATGCGGGCGATATTATTGCTTACAGTTTTGTGGTTGAAAACACGGGTAATACTATTCTGGCACCGGTAACTTTCAGCGATGCTAAGTTAGTCTTAACTAACGTTGCTTGTGTTGATAATTTAGCGGTTGGCGCCACTGCGACGTGCACAACGACGGGCAACTACACCATCTTACAGGCCGATGTAGAAGTGGGCGGCGTTGAGAACGTAGCGACGGCAACAGGTACGCCAGTAGACAGCGCTGGTGCTGTACTAAATGATATTTCAGGTTCGCCATTAGGCCCAGTCACGGATACCTCGGATACAGGTACGGATCCAGATACTAATGTGATTACAGATCCAGATACGGTAGAGACACCGAATCCTTTAGGTCCAAATCCAAATGATGGGGCGGATCCAAAAGACGACCCAACGACGGTATTGATTACGCCAACTCCTCAGATTGAAATCACTAAATCAATTACTGCGGTGACGGATGTAAATACCAATGGCCTAACGGATGTGGGTGATACGATTAGCTATAGCTTCGTGGTTGAGAACACGGGTAGTACTATCTTGATGCCGGTGACGATCAGCGATGCTAAGTTAGGTCTCACAGATGTAGCATGTGTACCTACATTAGCGATTGGTGCGAGTGCGACGTGTACGACCACGGGTAGTTACACCATTATGCAGGTAGATGTAGAAGCGGGCGGTGTAGAGAATGTGGCGACGACAACTGGTACACCAGTAGACAGTAATGATGATCCGTTGGATGACCCAGCGAACCCAGGCACACCTTTAGCTGCGGTAACAGACACATCGGATACGGGTACGGATCCGGCAGCTGTTTCGATTACCGATCCAGATACGGTAGAGACACCGAATCCTTTAGATGAGAATGTAAATGATACGGCAGACCCAAAAGATGATCCAACGACGTATTTGATTACGCCAGTACCTGATATTGAGCTTACTAAATCAATCACTGCGGTAACGGATGTGAATGGCAATGGCTTTACCGATGCGGGTGATACGGTAGAGTATAGTTTTGTTGTTGAGAATACAGGTAATGTAATTCTGGCACCGGTAACGATTACTGATGCTAAGTTAGGTTTGACTGATGCTGCGTGTGCGGACAACATAGCAGTAGGTGCCACTGAGACATGTACAACGACAGCTACTTACACCATCTTACAAGCTGATGTAGAGGCGGGCGGTGTTGAGAACGTGGCCACGGCTACGGGTACACCAGTAGACAGTAATGGTGATCGCTTGGACGACCCTGCTAATCCAGGTACACCTTTGATCCCGGTAACGGATACCTCAGATACCGGTACGGATCCAGATACTACCGTGATTGTAGACCCAGACACGGTAGAGACGCCGAACCCATTGGATGAGAATTCAAATGAGTCGACGGATCCAAAAGATGATCCAACGACGTTGTTGATTGCACCCATGCCTCTGATAGAAATAACTAAATCGGTTACGTCGGTGACGGATGTTAATAGCAATGGTTTGACGGATGCGGGCGATATTATTGCTTACAGTTTTGTGGTTGAGAACACGGGTAATACTATTCTCGCTCCGGTAACGATCAGTGATGTTAAGTTAGGGATCACGGATGCAGCGTGTGTGACCAGTTTAGCGGTTGGCGCCACTGCGACGTGTACAACGACGGGTAACTACACCATCTTACAGGCTGATGTAGAAGCAGGCGGTGTTGAGAACGTAGCGACGACAGCCGGTACGCCAGTGGACAGTAATGGTGTTGACGTGGATGACCCAGCGAATCCAGGTACGCCTTTGGGTCCGGTAACCGATACGTCGGATACGGGTACGGATCCAGATACTAGTGTGATTACAGATCCAGATACGGTAGAGACGCCGAATCCTTTAGGTCCAAATCCAAATGATGGGGCGGATCCAAAAGACGACCCAACGACGGTATTGATTACGCCAACTCCTCAGATTGAAATCACTAAATCAATCACTGCGGTGACGGATGTAAATACCAATGGCCTAACGGATGTGGGTGATACGATTAGCTATAGCTTCGTGGTTGAGAACACGGGTAGTACTATCTTGATGCCGGTGACGATCAGCGATGCTAAGTTAGGTCTCACAGATGTAGCATGTGTACCTACATTAGCGATTGGTGCGAGTGCGACGTGTACGACCACGGGTAGTTACACCATTATGCAGGTAGATGTAGAAGCGGGCGGTGTAGAGAATGTGGCGACGACAACTGGTACACCAGTAGACAGTAATGATGATCCGTTGGATGACCCAGCGAACCCAGGCACGCCGTTGACTCCAGTAACGGATACCTCAGATACGGGTACGGATACAAACGGTAATATGATTCCGGATCCCGATACGGTAGAGACACCGAATCCATTGGGTGAGAATCCAAATGAGTCGACGGACCCAACAGATGATCCGACGACGTTGATGCTTACGCCAGTACCTGATATTGAGCTTACTAAATCAATCACTGCGGTAACGGATGTGAATGGCAATGGCTTTACCGATGCGGGTGATACGGTGGAGTACAGTTTTAGTGTGGAGAATACGGGTAGTACGATTCTTGCTCCGGTAACGATTAGCGATGCTAAGTTAGGTTTGACCGATGTAGCGTGTGCGGACAACATAGCAGTGGGAGCCACTGAGACATGTACGACGACCGCTACTTACACCATCTTACAAGCTGATGTAGAAGCGGGCGGTGTTGAGAACGTGGCCACGGCTACGGGTACACCAGTAGACAGTAATGGTGATCGTTTGGATGACCCTGCTAATCCAGGTACACCGTTGACGCCAGTGACAGATACGTCGGATACGGGTACGGATCCAGATACTAGTGTGATTACCGATCCAGACACGGTAGAGACGCCGAATCCTTTAGGTCCAAATCCAAATGATGGGGCGGATCCGAAAGATGATCCAACGACTTTGCTGATTGCACCAATGCCTCAGCTTGAGTTAACTAAGTTTGCAGGTGTAGTTACCGACGAAAATACCAATGGTATTACGGATGTGGGCGATACGATTACCTACACCTTTATGGTTGAAAACACGGGTAATACTATCTTGGCCCCTGTGACGATTAGCGATGCTAAGTTAGGCTTAGCTGACGTTGCTTGTGTGGCCACTTTAGCGATCGGTGCTACTGCGACATGTACGACTATAGGCAGCTACGCTATTGTACAGGCGGATATAGATGCGGGCTCTGTTGAAAACGTGGCGACCACGACAGGTGCGCCAGTAGATAGCAGTGATGTTCCACTGAATGATATTTCAGGTACACCTTTAGATCCAGTGATGGATACGTCGGATACGGGTACGGATCCGGACGGTAATCAAATTACAGATCCAGATACGGTAGAGACGCCGAATCCATTAGGTGAAAATCCGAATGATCCGGATGATCCAACAGATGATCCGACAACTACAATGTTGACACCAATACCTCCACCAAGCCTCATTATTTCTAAAGAATTTGGCGGAATTGCTGAGGTTTCAGAAGGTGTATATCGTGTTACCTTCAATATGGTTGTGATCAATGATGGTGATGTATTGTTGGAGAATGTTCAGATTGTGGATGATCTTAATGCAATGCTTAACAATCCAGTCGCAAGTGGAGCACAGGTTTCCAATGCCTCGGTGGTAGATAATTCAGCCATTGCTGGAACGACGCCATTGGTTGTGAGTAATACTTATACTGGAACAGGCGATAACAATTTATTAGCGCCAACCGGTAATACCTTGGTGTCTGGAGCGATAGGTAATGTATCCGTTAGTTTCGACCTGACTCCGGCGCGATACTATGGTCCCTTTAATAACCTTGCCCTTGCAACAGGTGTTGACCCACTTGGTAATGTTGAGATGGATTATTCTGAAAACTCGGCAACCCCGACGTCTACAAATGGTGGCGGAGACTTTACTTCTGAAACGCCTTTTGGAGTGACACCGCCTTCCACACCGATAACACTAGGTTGGTTTAGAGCATCAGATAACCTAAACGGTACGGTGAATATTGAGTGGCAGACGGAAACCGAAATTGCCAATGCAGGCTTCTATCTCTCGAGTGTTGATAGTGACGGCAATGTTAAGCGTTTAAATGAAACCATTATCCTGTCTCAAGGTGATGCTTCTTCGGCACAAAGCTACAGCTTTGTTGCTACCACTGAACAGACGCAATTTATGCTGACTGATGTTGGTGTGGCGGGTAAAGAAGTTATTCATGGACCGTTTAATCTAGGTGAGGAGCATGGTTTTCTATCTAAGCCACGACCTATTGATTGGGATGTGATTAATCAAGAAAGTGAAGAAAAGAAAACTTTAAGAGAGCAACAAAGAATACAAGAGATGCAACGTAAGCTAAACCAGTTCAAGAATTTGCAAAGTAATAGCGACGATACGGAGAATAAAGGTACTTCGTATTATGTAGCTAAAGCGGCGGCATTTATTCTTTCGGCGCTAGTTGCACCTGCTCAGGCGATTGATCTAGTGAGTTTTGAGGTAGAGCAAGCAGGCGTTTATGAGGTGACACATCAAGACTTAATGAATTCAGGGTTGGACTTGCGCGGTATCGCTACTAATCGAATTGGTCTAAAAGAAAATAGCCAATTATGGCCTGTGTCTATTAATACGGGTGCTTCAGCTTCTTTCACTGATGGTTCATCTTTAGTGTTTGCAGGAAGGGCGTTGAGCACGTTGTATTCAAAAATCAATCGCTATACGCTTGTGCTGGATGAAGGTCAATTAGGTATTGAGCAAGATGATACAAATTATCCAGGTTCTGATATTGCACTTGCTAGTAGCTATTTGGGTGAAAAAGTTTATGCGCCTCAAAATAAGTACAGTTTTTATTCGCCTGAACCTGATGATTCATGGTTTGCGGATCAATTAAGTGCTTTTGATTCATCAGGGGTATCTAAAACAGTGACGCTTAATATCAGCGACTATGCGCCCGCGATTAACTATGGTTTTAGCTCGTCAGGTGTAACTCGACAGCCGGCACTTAGGCCTGCGTTAGAAGTTAGTTTGTGGGGGGCTTCTACATTCGATGGCAACGGCGCTGCACAGCCTGACCATCATGTGTTGATTGACTTTAATGGACAGCAAGTGATTAATTCAAGGTTTGACGGCTTTCGTACAAAAACTGAAAAAGCTGGCTTAACTAGTCTACAAATAGGTAATAACACTATTAAAGTTAGCGTACCAAAAGATACGGGCTATCTATACGACATAGTGATGTTGGATCATATTACGCTAAAGTATCCGAAGAAGTTTGTAGCCGAAGGACAAGGGTCGTTGGTTTTTAATTCAAACTGGAGCAAGTTCCGGGTTAAAGGCTTAGACAGCGCAGAGGCCACTGTTATACGAATGGATGCTGATGGCAATGGCTATTTCATGGCCCAACGCGGCGTGGGTTCTTGTACTAACAGCTGTGTGTATTTTGCTGGAAGTGATACCGAGCAAGAAGATACTTATTATGTGGCTACAAATTCTGGCACTTTAAAGCCAACAGTGAGCGTTGCTGCCGACAGTGCTATGTCTAGTGGAGCGGCTAAATATGTCATTATCTCCCATCCTGATTTTATTGGCACATCTTCTAGCTTACTTGAGAATTATGCGAATGAAATTACCAGTCAATATGGCACGGTTGATCTTATTGATGTAGAAACAATCTATGCTGAATATTCGGGTGGTGTCGTAGATGCAGCAGCTATTGCACAGTTCATAGAAGACGCATATCACAATCGCGGTACTCGTCATATCTTGCTTGTTGGTGGTGATGTGTATGATTATCACGATAATTTAGAAACCGGGTCGCGCAGTTTTATTCCATCTATCTATACGCCTGTTGCTAATAATGTTACTTCAGTTCCATCAGATGCAAGCTATGCTTTGATCGACAATGACTTGGTGCCAGATTTATCTATTGCCAGGCTGCCAGTGCGTACTACCGGTGAATTGGCTAATCTTGTTACTAAGCGTCAGCGCTATCTTGCGCGCGATTATGGTAATAAGGCGCTTTTCGCAGCGGATAGGTTAGATGCCTCTAACTATAGTTTTAAGAGTGACTCTGAAAGGTTGATTTTTGATCACTTTCGCAACAACTGGTCAGTTGATAAGGTGTATTATGACGATGCGACAACCACGTTGGCTCAAGCAAGGCTAAATATACAAAATGCAATTAACGGCGGGGTTGGGGTAGTTTCTTATTTCGGTCATTCCTCTGCAGATCGTTGGTCATTAAGCGGTATGTTAACTGCGGATGATGTTTCTGGATTAAACAATTTTCAAAAGCCCACCGTTGTTGTTCAAGGGGGGTGTTCAAATACGTTTTATGTTAGCCCCAATACTGAACCCATGGCGCATCGATTTTTAGTTGAAGGGGAACAAGGTGCAGTGACTGTAATGGGTGCCAGTAGTTATACTCAGGCTACGGCAGAAAAGCGTATGTCAGGGTTTTTATTCAAGTTCTTAAAGCAAGGTATGAGCATCGGTGATGCAGTATTAGCTGCCAAGCAGCAAATTGCTATCAATACGCCTTACCAATTGGACGTCTTGCTTGGATGGGCTGTGCTTGGGTTTGATGATATGCCTGTTTATCAATAAGCAGTATTAAGTTTACATTAGTAGTGTAATTGTACGATTACACGTAATAATTATTTTTTTAATTGTAATATTATGAAAACCAAAAAAAGTACGGCGCAAATACTTGATAGACGAAAAGTCATAAAGTGGACGGCTCCAGTAATAGCAAGCGTCAGTTTGCCGGTGCATGCTGAATGTACGCCTCCATGCGGTACCACTACCACTACGACCACTCTTCCTCCTACTTTATGCATTTGTGGAGATCCTGTGATAACCGTCGTGGTTGCACCGAAGTGCTCAGGTACATCATCTATAGGTGAAGCACGTTTATTGCTTACTGCATCAAACGATTGCCCGCTCGAAATAAAGTCTTTAACGCTACTTGCTGATGACATTAAAAATGTATTAAGTGCTGGAGTAACGTTACCCCTCTCAGTGACTAGTACCAGTGGAATGGAGTTTAGCTGGATTGGCGCTAGTGGAAGTGCAATTAGTTGTTTACCGGTAGGCGACTTGTCTCTAGAAATTGTTTATTGTTGCTATGAAGAGCCAGATCAAACGGTAGTGATTGATCTGTTACCCTTATTTGTTGCAAGTGTAGTGTGATTCATTTTCTTTTATAAACAAGCTATTAGTGGTGATACGTTAATCATCACGAAATGTTCACAATGATAAGACAATTTGTTTTGTTGGCATTTTGCTGTGTAGTGAGTTCTACATCTTACGCGGCTGGTCTTGCACAGAACGAGTTAATAAAGTATGCAAACGTTGATTCCATACGAGTAATTGTGGAATTGAGTAGGAATAGCCCAAACCTAAGGAATCCCTCTAATTCCTCTCCTTTGGATAGCCCACTTGACGCGAAGAGCCGAGTCGCGAGAACAAATGACTTGCTAAGTCTTCGTGGTAAGCTTGGTGTCGGCAGGAACAAAAATGGACGTACAAGTACAAGGGAAATATTAGAATTCGACAACCCTAATATTTATGCGCTAACGGTTAATCAGTCCGGGCTTGCCGCACTAGTTAATGACGCATCCATTGATGTATATGAAGACAAACTAAACTGGCCTCTACTTTCCAGTAGTGTGCCATTAGTGTTTCCTACGCAATCTACCTCCCAATATTCTGGGACTAGTTGGTCTGTTGCGGTATTAGACTCTGGGGTTGATAAAACTCATCCATTCTTAACAGGAAGAATTGTTGGCGCCGCCGAAGCGTGTTTTTCATATAATGATACCTCAATAAGCGGTAATTCTGACTTTGCTTCTTTGTGTCCGAATGGGCAACAACAGCAAGTTGGCGCAGGGTCGGGTACAGCTGGGACAGGTACACCTTGTAGCCCAAGTAAAACGGGTTGTGATCATGGTACTAAGATGGCGGGTGTTATCGCAGGAAATGTGGCTACGGTAAGCGGCAATACTCAAAATGGAGTGTCGCTAGGAGCAAGTATTATCCCTGTACAAGTTGGTACAGAAATATTAGATACTGATTTATGTCCAAACCCACCTAATAGTTGCATTGCCTTCTTTGACAGTGACATTATTAAAGGTCTGGAATATGTTAGAAATATTAGTGGCTCACACTCTATAGCGGCAGTTAATCTTAGTATCGGTAGTCAAATTGCTGGCGCACAAGGCCCTTGCAACGGCGTAAATCCAGGCTTGACTACAGCAATAAATAATCTTGTTAATGTAGGTGTCGCAGTCGTTGCTGCAGCGGGTAATAATGCTAGTCAGTTGGGAGTGTCTTCACCAGCTTGCATATCAACCGCTTTTGCGGTTGCAGCGACAGATGCAGCCTCTGGCTCTACCCAAGATGATCCATGGATAAACAATAATCGTTCATCAGCCACCTTAGACTTGTTTGCTCCAGGCGTGGCCGTTACGACCTCTACACTCCCGTCTCCCCAATATGTTGCGGAGACCGGCACTTCGATCGCTGCTGCTCACGTTTCCGGTGCTTGGGCGGTATTAAGAAACAAAAATTCAGCACTTTCTGTTAGTCAAATGGCAGCAGTATTTAAAAGCGTTGGGCCGCTCATTGTACAAACACCGGTTATAAAGCGGCGTTTAAATATTGAAGCTGCTCTTGCCGCTGTTCAGGAAGCGACAGCAGACGAAGGTTTTTGTTTTCCTATTATTACTAGTTCATCAAAAGTGGCTACTATCTGTTTATAGGCTAAACCATTTAGCGCTGCTACTAAAACAAGAAAAGGGAAGCGTAACCTTCCGAAAATTCACAGTATTTAAAAGCAAAAATAGTTAAGCGCTTTTAACGTCCCTGCAGGCGGTAGCACAGTTTTGGTTGTTTACTATGATTCGCCCGCCCAATCATTGATACGGTTGCAAGCGGTGCTGATGCTGGCGCGCAGTAGCATAGTGAATGCGCACAGCACAATGAGCGCTGCAAACATAAGGTCGGTTTTAACTCTGCCGTTGGCTAATAACATTAAATAGCCTAAACCTTGCGAAGACCCAACCCACTCACCAATAACAGCCCCTATGGGTGCATACACCGCAGCTAAGCGCAAACCAGATGTTAAAGAGGGTAAGGCGGCTGGTACGCGCACTTGCATTAAGGTGCGCAACGGTGAGGCGCGTAAGGTGTGCGCTAAATCGAGATATCCGTTTGGGGTACTCCGCAATCCGTCAAAGAATGTGGACGTCACAGGGAAATAGATGATTAAGATAGTCATCAGAATTTTTGAGAGCAATCCGTAACCAAACCAGAGTGTCAGTAACGGTGCTAAAGCAAACACGGGCACAGTTTGGCTTAAAACCAGCATCGGCATTAAAAAACGCCTTGCTAGTTTGGACGTCATCAAAAATAGGGCGGTAGCGGCTCCAAGGCTAGTACCCAGTAGCAAACCGATGATCACTTCAATAGCGGTTACTTGGGTGTGTTCCCAAATCAACGCACTGTTTTCGACTAGGGCGTCAAAAACAAGTCGAGGGCTAGGTAAGATGAACTTAGGCACATTAGTTACCCAGATGACCAGTTGCCACGCAATGACGATGATAATAACCGAAATAGCTAAGTCGTAAGCGCGACTATTGTGCGGTGCCTTGTTCGGATTACGCACCTGGTTGTTTCTAGGTAGCATCTCGTTTGAGCAGTAGCAATAATTGAGCTTGCGCTTGAAGTGTTGCAGGGTCATCCACAGCGCGTATTGGTGCGTTGACGTCTAATTTTTGCAATGTCGCTCCTGTACTTGAAATAATGTAAAGTTGGTGTGATAAGCGCGCAGCCTCTGCAGGGTCATGGCTAACTAGTAATACGGTTTTATCTTTAAGTGCAGAAAATGCTAATTCTTGTATGTCAGCACGGGTTTTTGCATCAAGGGCAGAGAACGGCTCATCGAGCAATACCACAGGTGTGTCTTCCATCAAGGTTCTCGCCAGTGCAACGCGTTGGCGCATGCCGCCGGATAACTCATGCGGCTTTTTGTTTATATGGTCTTGTAGTTGCACCTGTTGAATAAGCTGTTCTGCGCGTTCCCAATGGGCTGTTTCCCCCCTTAAGCGATTGCCAAGCATGATGTTTTGTTTAACGTCTAACCACGGAAACAGCAAGTCAGATTGCGCCATATAAGCGACCCGACCTTTAAGCGTTTGTTGGTCGCTGCTTGTGATTACACCGCTAAATGTGCCGCCAAAAGGCAGACCTGCCAATAACTTTAAGATGGTTGATTTTCCCGAACCTGAGGATCCTAACAGGCAGGTCCATTTCTGTGCAGGTAGGCATAATGATAAGTCAGTAAATAACGGCTTGTCGTCGAACTTGACGCTGCCCGTAAATTCAACACTGACCGAGGATGACACGAAACTATGTTGCTTCCTGTGCAAGTCGAATTCCCATTTGCCAGAAGTTGGCTTCTAGTTGACTGGCTACGGCGAAGCGGTTACATAAAGCTGGCCAGCGCGGACTTGAAGTTGGGTTTTCCCCTAACTTCGTGAGCGCCACCTCATCGATTAGTTCACCCGCCATATCGCAGACTTCACAGGTCTCGTCTGCTCGGTAAGTATCTATCCATTCTTGATACATAGGCAAGGTATCGCAATCACCCAAATGGCAAGCAATTTCATGATAACCGAACACGCAGGGTGCAAGCGCGGCTAGCAAATCAAGTAGATCGTCGGTGAGCCCGGCATCCATCACATAACGAGTGTAAGCCAAATTTTCAGGAGCTTCGATGGCCTTGTTTAACTGTTGCTCCGAGATGCCATGCTCAGCGCATAGTTTGACGTGTAATTGAATTTCTTCGTTAATCAGCGCATTAACCGTTGAGGCAGTCATACGCAACTGGTTAACAGATTCTGACTTAACCGCAGCCAGCGCCCATGCACGTGAAAAATGAATGAGAAATAAATAATCCTGAATTAAGTAGGCCATGAACGCCGCGGTGGGCAAAGTTCCATCGCCCAGACCGCGAGTAAATTCGTGATTGGTGTAGGCGCTCCAGTTTTCCATGCTGGCATTACGCCAGGCGGTAACGATGGGTGACTTGGCTTTGTTTAGCGTTTCGCTCATGGTATAGGCTCTACTAATTTATTGCGCAGTGACGTCGATGGCTAGCTGGTCGATAGATAGCCGACTATCAATTAATCCAGCATCGTTTAGGAACTGCTCCATGCGGTTATAACGGCCAGCATCAAGCGCCGCGGGGCGTAAAGCAAAGCGTGGTAGTGTATCTGCCCAAGCGCGTTCGTTAAGCTCATCTTGCAGTTCTTTGGCAGTCGCAGAGAATATCTGCCAGCTTTCTTGAGGATGATTCACAATGAATTGTGTAGCTAATTCAGTGGCGGCAAGAAAGCGGCTAATTTTATTTTTGTCCATGCTGTCAGTGTTTGCGACATAAATGAGCTCGTCGTAAGACGGAATGCCTTCTTCTTCAAGATAAAAACATTTTCCGGGCACTTCTTCGAGTTCCATTTGGTTGAGCTCAAAGTTGCGAAAGGCACCAATGACCGCATCCACTTGCTTGCTCATGAGCGAAGGTGATAATGACCAATTCACATTCACCAACTCTATGCTGTCGTAATCAACACCATTTTTTTTAAGTATGGTAGATAGTAGTGCTTCTTCAACTCCGGCTACTGAAAAGCCGATTTTCTTGCCTGCTAAATCTGAGATCGTCTTTATCGGCCCATTTTCGAGTACCAATAAGCAATTAAGCGGCGTTGCAACTAGCGTGCCGACACGAGCCAAAGGCAGGCCTTCATGTACTTGCAAATGTAATTGAGGCTGGTACGAAACTGCTAAGTCTGCCTTACCTGCCGCCACTAGTTTGGGTGGGTCCGCTGGGTCTGCGGGTGCTACGATTTCAACTTCTAGACCTTGGTCTGTGAAGTAACCCTTTTCTTGCGCAACGATTATTGGTCCATGATCAGGGTTGATAAACCAATCTAATAGCAGCGTCATTTTGTCTGCTGCTAATGCTTGTGTTGAAAAGATTATGGCAAGGAAAAGTGAAGGTATAAATTTCATGAGTTTTAAGCGTTTAATTAATGATCAGAAAAAATCTATGCATATCTGTAGGGTGCAGTAAGAGCTAACCAGCGCTTAACTTGGGCCTCAGGATTAGCGTTTAAGGTGATATCAGTGACTAAGGCGGCGACATCTGCGCCAGCGTTTAACACAGCTGTAGCGCGCTCTAGATTGAGCCCCCCAATACCAACTAGGGGAATGCTGCCTATTCGTTGTTTCCATTCGTTCACGCGGTCTAAACCTTGTGGGTCCCATTCCACGTGCTTTAGAATGGTTGGATAAACAGGGCCCAAAGCAATGTAGTCAGGTGAGAAACTCAGTGCATGTTCTAGCTCATCGCGGCTATGCGTACTGATCCCAAGGCGAATATTGGCAGCTTTAATGGCAGCAATATCTGCACTCTTTAAGTCTTCTTGGCCTAGGTGGATGTAGTCACAACCTAGCTCGATTGCTTGTTCCCAAAAGTCATTGATGATTAACTGGCAACCGGCGGCATCGCACAATTGCTTGCCGCGTTTTATCTCGTTGTATAAGGCTTCGCCTTTTAAATCTTTAATACGTAACTGGGTGAGTTTTATGCCCAACGGCAAAAGGCGCGCTAACCAATCCGCATTATCAAAAATTGGGTAAAAAGGGTCTAACTTAACCTCGGCTATCATGACAAAAAGGCTTTGCCAATGACGGGTGTTGAGGGGTGAGCCATATCACTTTGCTCGATTGGGTCTGCATGGAACGCGGCCTTGCCCGCAGCGATGGCGGCTGAGAACGCTTGTGCCATGCTCGCTGGGTCGCCTGCACGTGCGACAGCCGTATTTAATAGCACTGCGTCATAACCTAATTCCATTACTTGTGCTACATGGGATGGCAAGCCAATGCCTGCGTCTACCACTAAGGGAATATCTTTAAAGTGTGCGCGTAGCGTTCTGAGTCCAAAAACGTTGTTTAGTCCGCGACCAGAGCCGATGGGTGAGCCCCAAGGCATTAAAACCTCGCAGCCAACATTCACTAATTTTTCCGCAACGACTATATCTTCAGTGGTGTAAGGAAACACTTGAAAGTCTTCTGCGCATAAAATTCGTGCTGCTTCGACTAAGCCAAAAACGTCGGGTTGCAAGGTGTCGGGGTGACCGATGACTTCGAGTTTAATCCACTTGGTATCAAATACCTCGCGCGCCATTTGTGCGGTGGTAACAGCCTCTTTAACCGTGTAACAACCTGCTGTATTGGGCAGTACCTTCACCTGCTGCGCTTTAATTAAGTCCCAAAACTGTTGCCCTGCATTGCCGCCTGCAGACTCGCGGCGCAGCGAAACGGTGACGACTTCAGCTTGCGACGCGGCAATGGCGTCGGCCAATATCGCTGGGGAAGGGTACCGCGCCGTACCCAATAATAGTGGGTTTTTAATGGTTGTTCCGTAAAAGGTTGGCATGATTAACCGCCTGAAATAGGAGACAGCACTTCTAAGCGATCTCCTTCACTAAGTTGGATTTGGCCGCGCTTGTCTTTGTGGACAAACTCGCTATTTACAGCCGTTGCGATCATGGGTTCTGCGTATGCAAGCTCAATCAATATCTGGTTTAGCGAAGTGGCCATTACTTCACAAGCTTCGCCGTTAACAATTATGCGCATTGCTCCAACTCCATAAAGTGTTGCTCATTTAGCAAGGCATCCGCTGCTTGAATCGCCATTGAAGGGCTGAGTAAAAAACCATGCCGATATAAGCCGTTGATATATAGTACGTTATCGCGGCGACTTAGCTTTGGTAAATTGTTCACGAAGGCGGGTCGAACATCAACGCCGATTTCGACAACCTCAGCTTCACCAAAGCTTGGGTGTAATGCGTAAGCGGCGCTTAGCAGTTCTAATAGGGACAGGGCAGTTATTCGATCACGTTGCTCGTTTTCTATCATGGTGGCGCCGAGCATAAAGTGTCCATCACCACGCGGGACGAGATAGATGGGATAGCGCGGGTGCAGCAACCGAACAGGGCGAGATAGTTCAATTTCTTTCGATTGGAGTATAAGCATTTCGCCTTTTACTCCACGTAACTCGGTGAGTGTGTTTTTTGCTTTAAAACCGCGACAATCAATCACGTAGTCTGTATTTAAATCTTCTGCTTCAACCGCGTTGTTAAATTCAATCCGCCCGCCGCCTTCAGTTACATAGTCCGCCAATTGTTCCAGCGCAATGCGCGGGTCTAGATGCGCTTCTTGGTTAAACCACAGGCCGAGTTCAAAGCGATCTTGGAGATCGGGCTCTAACTCGTTAATTTGTTGCTTGCTCAGTATTTGATGGTTTTGCGTTAAGCGAGCGAAACGCTTAATTTCTTGTAAGTCGCGTTGTGGAGATAACACTAAGCTACCATTTTGCACGACATTATTAACATGGGAACTCCACCAGTTTTTGGCCGTTTTTCCCATCTCTACAACGGCTTGTTCTGCACTTTCACGTTCGCACCAAGGTGCCAGCATACCACCTGCTAACCAAGAGCAGGCTTGTTCACCGAGCATAGGCGATTGTTCGTAGATCACTGGTTTTACGCCGTGGTCTATCAACTCACAGGCACAAGTTAGCCCAGCAACGCCCGCGCCAATAATTGCTACATTCATTTGTTTGGCCTTTTTAGTCGCTTTTGTTGCATTGATTACCACAATTCATGGAAGTGATGGACGGGGCCGTGACCGCTACCGATATGTAGGGTGTCCGCTGCAATAATGGCCTTTGCGAGATAAGCATGCGCCACTTGGGTGGATTCGACTAGCTGATGTCCCTTGGCAAGCTCGGCGGTAATTGAAGCCGACAGAGTACAGCCTGTACCATGTGTGTTTTGAGTGTCAACCCGCTCGCTCACTAACCTCAGTAAGGTACCATCTTGCTGCATCAAAATATCAACGCACTGCATTCCTTTTGCATGACCGCCTTTCATTAGCACGGCTTGCGCGCCTAGTTTAATTAGCTCTTGAGCTTGATCTACCATCGCGCCTTCGCTTGATGCTTGTTCACAATCTAACAAAGTCGCGGCTTCTGGTATGTTGGGTGTAACTAAGGTTGCTTTGGGCAATAAGTATTTCCGTAGGCTCTCTATGGCATCTTGTTGTAAAAGTTGGTCTCCTGATTTGGCAACCATAACCGGGTCTAATACAATTGGTAAGGAAACAGCGGCTAATTCATCGGCAACAACTTGAATGATTTCGCTAGTGGACAACATACCTATTTTTATCGCGTTGACGTCAAGGTCTGACAACACGGCTTGGATTTGCGCTTCGATAACAGCAGTAGGGGTCGTTAATACCGCAGTGACTGCATGCGTATTTTGCGCGGTAATCGCGGTGATAGCACTCGCGCCATATACTCCTAGAGCTGAAAAGGCTTTTAAATCAGCTTGAATACCTGCGCCGCCACTACTGTCTGAACCGGCAATGGTCAGCGCAATGGGAGTAGAGTGGATAGTTGAGGAGTTTGGCAATGTTGAGTCTCAGTTAATTGAAACGGCATTGCGAATATAAAGAAGGTAGCAACCACCGTTTCCTACGCCGGCATTATCCGGACAGGTTCGATGGGTTAGCGTTTGCCTCTCAGCCCAAACAGGGCACCCCAACGGTTACATGGAGGGTATCAATACAGAGAATAAGGTGCAAGGCTTATTGCATATCAACCTGTCTAGACAGCGACACGTTGAATTTATACAGGGCTTATAACGGGTGGCTATCGACCCTTGATGATTATCAACAAATCCATCGTTTTCTGGTGATTAGCTGAAAGACTAAATTTTAGATTCTGCGAACTAGACAAACATCAACTAATTCGTTAAATTATCGTCATGGGGTCGCGAGCACCCCGTGAGGCGTCAGCTAAAGATTCGCATCCATTATTTCCCTATTAACTTAATTCGGAGGATGCGCAATGCCATCACCATCAAGTATTACCCTTTCCCAGCTTTCTCGTTTAATTGGCACGCCATCCGCGCCAGTGTTGATCGATCTTCGTATCGATGAAGATTTTGATGCAGACCCAAGGAGTATTCCCGGCGCATTTCGATATCCATTTGCTAAAGTGGAGGCGCTCACCAATGATCTGCAAGATAAACACGTCGTCGTGATTTGCTACAAGGGCAAAAAGATCAGCCAAGGCGCTGTGGCACTTCTTCGAGAAGGAGGTGTCAACGCAGAAAGCTTGGAAGGCGGCACGGTCGCCTGGGAGCAAGCAGGAAATACGTTGGTCTCATTAGGCGATCTAACTAACCGCAACACCGCTGGGCGCACACTTTGGGTTACACGTCATCGACCTAAGATAGATCGTATCGCTTGTCCATGGTTAATAAAGCGCTTTGTCGACCCCAATGCCTTGTTTATGTACGTTGAGCCAGCTGAAGTGACTAACGTAGCAGATAAATTTAACGCAGCGCCATTTGATGTGGAGGGCGTTTTTTACACTCACCGTGGTGAAGGGTGCACCTTCGACACGATGCTAGACGAGTTTGGTTTAGATACTGAACCACTAAGGCATATGGCCACCATTATTCGCGGTGCAGATACCGATAGGCATGAACTAGCGCCACAATCTGCAGGGCTATTAGCCGCCTCTTTAGGCTTTTCACGGATGTACAAAGATGATTTGCAGCAGCTAGAAGCTTCTTTGCCTTTATATGATGCACTGTATCGATGGTGTCGTGATGCAACTCAGGAGAAACACGATTGGCCGATGCACACGAACAAAACTAAAAAAGGCTAAGGGAGATGTCGCAAGATTCAATTAAAGCTCAAGGTCTGGCTGAAAAGCCAAGCCTTGGTCAGGCGACCAAGCTATGGTGGAAGATCGGCTTACTATCATTTGGTGGACCAGCCGCTCAGATTGCGTTAATGCATAAGTTGATCGTTGACCAAATGCGATGGATGTCTGAAAAAGAATACCTCAATGCGCTTAGTTTTTGTATGCTGTTGCCTGGGCCTGAAGCCATGCAGATTGCTACCTATGCGGGGTGGCGGCAACATGGCATTGTCGGCGGGTTGGTTGCAGGGTTGTTGTTTGTGTTGCCGGGGGCATTCGTGATTTTGGTGCTGGCGACAATATACGCTTACTTTGGAAATGTAGCGCTTATTCAGGCTTTGTTTCTTGGAGTAAAAGCGGCTGTGCTGATAGTGGTGGTGGAAGCTTTACTGAGAATATCCAAACGTGCACTTAAGGGGTTAACGCCCAAGGTGATTGCCTTAATCGCTTTTGTTGGGATTTTCTTTTTCAACGTACCTTATCCACTCATTGTGTTGTTGGCGGCGTTGTATGGTTTTTTTAATTCTGAGCCAGTAGACAGTGGCTCAGACAAGGCAGTGAGCAAACCACAAGGCTTATCGCGCATGTTGTTAACAGTCGCTGTAATGCTTTGCGTATGGTGGGCTCCATTATTGCTGGCAGATCATTTTTTCCATACTGAAATACTTTCAGACATAGGCATTTTCTTCTCCAAATTAGCCGTGGTTACATTTGGCGGTGCCTACGCGGTATTGGCTTATATGGGGCAAGATGTAGTGAATCAATTTGGCTGGCTGACCGCTGGCGAAATGATGGATGGCTTGGGTTTAGCAGAAACAACTCCCGGGCCGCTAATATTGGTTACTCAGTTCGTTGGGTTCTTGGCTGCATTTCGTGAAGGTGGGTTTAGCTTAGGCTTGGCCGCAGCGGTGATCACGCTTTGGGTTACCTTCGTGCCGTGTTTTTTGTGGATATTTGCCGGCGCCCCGTATATCGACTGGATAGGAGACCAACCCAAGCTGCGTAGTGCTTTGCAAGCTATTTCAGCGGCCGTTGTCGGTGTTATCTTAAACTTGTCTGTTTGGTTTACGCTGCATGTATTGTTTGCAGAAGTGACAAAAATACAAAGTGGCCCCTTAACTTTGTGGCAGCCGGCATTGAGTAGTTTGGATTGGCGTGTATTGGTGCTTACTGTTCTCTGTGCGGTTTTGGCTTTTAAAATGCACTGGTCTATTGTAAAAATCTTGTTACTGTCTTCTTTGCTTGGGGCGTTAATAACTTTAGTCTAATAACCCATCTAAATTTTCGATTGATTACTAGCAAGAGTGGCTTTGGTGGGCTTAAGGAAGAGTCGAGTAAAAATGGACGCATTTATTTGGGTTTTTGAACTAAGTCACAGTATGATCGCCGCCTGAAATTATAAAGTCATTATTTGAAAAATTATTATGTCTAAACCTATTGTTCTTATCACTTCAGCATCGGGCCGAATTGGTCGCGAGTTAATCGTGCGGTTAGCACAAGCAAATCAATTTACGGTGCGTGCTTGTTACTTTAGCGATGATAAAGCGCAAATGTTGACTGATTTAGGCGCTCATGAAACGGTGAAGTTTGATCTGTCAGATGCTAAAACATGGGCAGCAGCTCTAGATGGGGTTTCTTCAGTGTATTCAGCCTCATTAGATCCGATGCTAGAAGGGCACTTAGCTTTTTCCAAGGAACTAGGTCAACGTAAAAAGCAGATCGAAGCACGTGGTCAGAGTTAGTTGCATGGGAGCAGATACCAACACGGCTTCATATGATGCTGCGGTGCATGCTTCACGCGCCGGAGCGAGTGTTCCATTAATGCTG
The DNA here is from genome assembly GCA_965237995.1 of Candidatus Poriferihabitaceae bacterium. GTDB lineage: Bacteria > Pseudomonadota > Gammaproteobacteria > Arenicellales > Poriferihabitantaceae > JAAELZ01. Next base: position 280,418 of record CBDEGO010000003.1, on the reverse strand, counting down.
CAACACTATTGGTGGGGAGAGAAATCGCTAATCGATGAAGGGCTAAATGTGACCGTGTTGCGTAATAATTTCTTTATGAATCATTTGCTTAAGACCGATTGTGACAATATCGCCAATGAGGACTGGTTTACTAATCCCTTGGGTGATGTGCGCAACTCGTTTGTCGCTACGCGTGATATCGCAGAAGCAGCCGCAGTGGTTTTATCTGAAGGGCCGCAACGACACGCAAACAAGTTTTATGACATTACGGGGCCACAGCCACAATCAATGGTGGAAATAGCCCGCGACCTGGGTCGTGCGATGGACAAGCCAGTCGAGTACCGTCCTCAGTCAATGGTAGAATTTGAGAACGATTTTGGTGCGACGCGTGCCGAATTTTTTGAATATTTATCGAATGGGTTTTATTGCCGTTGTAGTCCAGATTTTTACAACCTAACGGGCCATAAACCCACTTCTTATTACGATTACCTCACCACACAAGGCGCCAGCGGAGAAACTGGCTTAGATGAGCTATGGCAAGGAAACTTATGGAAAAAAGGTGAGGATGCAATGAAAGATGCAGCAGCGGTTAAGAGCTAACAGTTGTCAGGCTAGCCACCAAGTCTAGCCTCCAACGCTAGGCTTGTTAGCGGGTTTACCTTAGGGCTTTGTCAAATGCCATAAAATAACGTCTAAGCCTTCTTTATTACTACTTTGAGTAACTGTTTTCGCGCTTTTCATCACTAACGCACTATTTTCGCACCAAAACTCCACTTCAGAATTAGAAAAGCCTAGTCGTCTGTGGGCGTGTTCGGTTCTCAGAAATTCATGCTGGTGTTTGGCAAAGTCAACAATCAATATCGTTCCGCCAGGTTTCAGCACACGCGCAGCTTCTTGTATGACTGCGATTGGGTTGTCAATATAGTGCAACACTTGGTGGATAGTGATCAGATCAACCGACGTTGAGTCAGATGGTAAGTTTCGTATATCACGTTGCCGTACCTGACAATGTGTCAGTTGTTTTTGTTCAAGATTAGAGCGAGCAACACTTAGCATTGCCAGGCTTGCATCATAACCCACTCCTTTGTTTACCCTAGATGCAAATATTTCCAATATGCGCCCGGTGCCAGTTCCTAAATCAAGCATGGTATTGATTTTTTGGTTGCCAATGCTGTTAAGCATCGCTTCTTCGATCGCTTTATCAGAGCCTACTAATTGTCGAATAGTGTCCCAGTCATCAGCTTGATTCTTAAAATAATTTGATGCCAATTGAGCATTGCGTTGTTTAATCGCCTCTAATCTTGCTTTATCTTTAACGAGTTCTGGGTCGCTGTGATTAATAAGCCCAACTAATTTTTGTACTAAGCCTTGCTCAGACTCTTGATCACTTAGTCGGTGAAATACCCATGAGCCTTCTTGGTAACGCTCTAATAATTGCGCATCTACTAATAATTTTAAATGGCGGCTGACTCTAGGTTGGCTTTGATCCAGCAGATAGACCAGTTCGGTGACGGTCAGCTCAAATTGGGAAAGGGCGGCTAATATGCGTAAACGGGTAGGTTCACCGGCCGCTTTTAGTGCTTTAATTAAAGAATGCATAAGTTTGATTATTACTCAGTATTTACATAAAAACATATTGTTATGTCTTTAGTAAAGGCCTTTTCCCGAAGTGTTTCAATTGGCTGTTTGAATCTCTCAAGTAGCCATACCAAGGGCGCTATTTCTGAGCAAAGGAAGATAAGTTGACACGGGTATGAATCATAAACAACTTAAATTTAAAATCAGTGGGTTAACCCGTAGTTAAAAGGCTTAAAAATAGCGCCGAATAAGATTGACTAAAACAGCGTGGGTGCATACAATCCAGCGCCTTGATTTTTAGCCATCGTGGCTAAATAGAACTAATAATTTTCTGGATTTCAGACGATGTACGCGGTAGTAGAAACAGGTGGCAAACAATATCGAGTTAGCATAGGCGATAAGCTAAAAGTAGAAAAGCTAGACGTTGAAGAAGGTGCTTCTTTGCAGCTTGATAAAGTATTGATGATAAGCGATGACGGCAAAGTGACCGTTGGCGCACCTCACGTTGAAGGTACGGCGGTAGAAGCAACCGTGCTTGGGCAAGGCCGAGGAGAAAAAATTCGCGTTGTAAAGTTTAAGCGTCGTAAGAAGTATCGCCGCCTTCAAGGGCACCGCCAGAGTTTTACTGAACTTGAAATTACTGCAATTGGTGGAACTAAAGCACCGGCAAAGAAAGCCGCTGCTAAAAAAGCTGCGCCAAAGGCTGAAGCTAAGAAAGAGGCTCCTGCAGCAAAAGCAAAAAAGGCAAAGGCAGCGCCTAAGAAAACCGCTGCTAAAGCAAGTGCAACCAGCGATGGTGACAAACTAACTACGATTAATGGTATTGGTCCAGTAATCGAAGGTAAGTTAAAAGATCTAGGTATTACTACTTTTGCACAAATTGCGGCATTTACCCCTGAGCAAGTAGAAGAAGTAAATGGTAAGCTTAGCTTTAAAGGCCGTATCGAACGCGAAGAGTGGATTAAGCAAGCAAAAGAACTCGCCTAATTTAGGCATAGAATTTTCCGAGGTATTTAAACATGGCACATAAAAAAGCAGGCGGTAGTTCCAGAAACGGCCGTGATTCCGAGTCCAAACGCTTAGGCGTAAAAAAGTACGGCGGTGAAGCTGTGCTTGCAGGAAACATCTTAATTCGTCAACGTGGCACTAAGGTTCATCCTGGTGCTAATGTTGGTCGAGGTAAGGATGATACTTTATTTGCATTGTCGCATGGCCATGTGAAGTTTGAAGTTAAAGGCCCAAAAAACCGTCAATTTGTGAGTGTGGTTGCTGCATAAGGTTTTTTCAAACGTCTAAATTCAAAAGCCTCGTCTCGTTAGAGCGGGGCTTTTTTATTTTGTATTAATCTAATTTTCATGTCTAAACATTAACCCCTATGAAGTTTGTAGATGAAGCAACCGTCCGCGTTGCTGCGGGAAAAGGGGGGAATGGAGCCTTGAGCTTTCGCCGAGAAAAGTATATTCCTCGCGGCGGGCCTGACGGCGGTGACGGCGGTGATGGTGGTGACGTTTATTTTGTTGGTAATAGTGGGCTAAATACCTTAGCTGACTTTAGATATATTCGTGATTACCGCGCAGAACACGGGGCTCGCGGTCAAGGGCGGCAAAAATCAGGTAAAGCGGGTGAAGATTTGTTGATTCGTGTGCCGTTAGGAACCTTAGTTTATGACGAGCAAACTCTAGAGCTGATTGGTGAAGTCATTAGCCATGAGCAAAGTTTATTAGTGGCTAAAGGCGGACAGGGTGGTTTGGGTAATACTCACTTTAAGTCGAGCGTAAATAGAGCGCCGAGGCGTACTGTGCCAGGGGGTGAGGGCGAAGAGCGACGTCTTAAGGTTGAACTAAAAGTATTAGCAGATGTTGGTTTGTTGGGCTTTCCAAACGCTGGAAAGTCTACGCTATTAAGCACCGTATCTCAGGCACGACCCAAAGTGGCCAATTATCCTTTCACCACTCTACACCCTGAGCTTGGTGTTGTTGATATCGGATCGACAGGTGGTTTTGTGATCGCGGATATTCCTGGATTAATTGAGGGTGCAGCCGATGGCGTTGGTTTAGGCATCGATTTTTTAAAGCATTTACAGCGCACCGGCTTGTTATTGCATGTGGTTGATGTGGCGCCACTAGATGAGACACAGGCTCCCGCAACTGCGATTGAAGCCTTGGTAAACGAGTTGCAAGAGTTTGATCAAGCGCTTTTTGAGAAGCCGCGATGGATTGTACTGAATAAAATAGACATCATTGATTCTGAGCAGTTACAACAAATAAAAGAAGCACTTAGGCTAGCGCTAGATTGGCAAGGCAAAATGCATTGCATTTCTGCTGTTACGGGCGAAGGCTGTAAAGAGTTAATGAACAACATTAGCCAGTATCTGCGCGAAAGTCGTGGCTTGGATATCCATGCAATAGAAGATGAAGACAGCGAGGAAACAAATGAGTAAAAGTGGCAGTGAAACGGCAGACTATAGCGTTTGGGTGGTTAAGGTTGGCAGCGCGCTACTAACCCACGCTAAGAGTGGTCTTAATGCAGAGATTATCGCTTCATTAGCCTCACAGATTGCGTTTGTGCGTAGTAAAGGCATTCGTGTGGTGCTTGTGTCGTCTGGCTCAATAGCCGAAGGGGCGCGCAAGCTAGGTTGGAATAAACGCCCTAAAGAGGTGCATAAGCTGCAATCAGCTGCGGCTGTAGGGCAGATGGGTTTGGTCCATCAGTATCAGCAGGCGTTCAATGCACATCGAATTACCTGTGCACAGATTCTGCTAACAGATGCAGATTTAGCGAATAGAAAGCGCTACCTCAATGCGCGCAGCACGCTTAATTCTTTACTCGACTTGAGCATTGTGCCTATTGTTAATGAAAACGACACGGTCGTTACTGAAGAAATTCGCTTTGGTGATAACGACACCTTAGGCGCCTTGGTTGCTAACCTAGTTGGTGCCAGCACTTTAGTATTGTTAACTGATGAAAAAGGCTTGTTTACCGCTGACCCAAAGAAAGATAAATCGGCTACGTTAATCGAGCGAGGTGTTGCGGGTGACCCGCGCTTAGATGCAATGGCTGGTGATACCTCCGAGTTCGGAACGGGCGGGATGATAACTAAACTGCAGGCGGCTACTAAAGCAGCGCGGTCGGGAGCACAAACGATTATTACCGATGGAAAACAACAGGACGTACTAAAGAAAATATTGAACGAGCAGCCGGTGGGCACGCATCTATCTCCAGCGACAGATAAATTGCCCGCAAAAAAGCAGTGGTTAGCTGGCCAAACGCAATCAAGTGGTAAATTGATCTTGGATGCAGGTGCGGTGAATATGCTTAGAGAACAGGGTTCTAGTTTATTACCCGTGGGCGTCACTAAGGTATCGGGTGAGTTTAGTCGCGGTGATATAGTTGTGTGTCTAGATGGGTATGGTAACGAAGTCGCTAAGGGCTTAATTAACTATAACTCCAAGGAAGCGCAGTTAATAAAAAAACAACCGAGTTCAGAATTTTCAAGACTGCTGGGATATGTACATGAGCCAGAATTTATCCATCGTGACAACATGGTTATTTATTGACGGTTGTTTCATAGGTTAAATCAACCATCAGCAATAAACGGATACAAAAAAAGCAGCCATTGGCTGCTTTTCATTATTGTATGCGCATAGTTTACGCACACATTTATTTAGAACTATGCGATGGCGCGAACGCGGGCATTTAATCGGCTTTTCAATCGAGACGCACGATTTTTATGCATAAGACCTTTACCTGAGCTTTTGTCGATCATTGAAACAGCTGTTTGATAGGCAGTGGTCGCCGCTTCTTTATCGCCCGCTTGAATGAACTTCAATAATGCTTTGATGCCCGTGCGTACACTTGAACGGTAGCTGCGGTTATGCAAACGAACTTTGTCATTTTGACGAGCGCGTTTTTTCGTTTGTGGTGAATTAGCCAATTTGCTTCCTCTTAGGGTTGGTCACATAAATATTCAGGCGCGCGAATATGGTCGTTTTCGCTGTTAAAGTCAAGAATTATCTAGCTAGTTAGCCGAACTGATTACGCGCTGGACATTGCTGCATAAAAGCTGCGCGCATATCTAGCAAAATAGCTTTGTTTACCTCGCCTTAAGTGACACAATTGGGCAGCTAGACGTTTGTCTCAAACCATTTTTTACTTTCATGAAAAAACTTAAAGTCGGCATTATCGGAGGCACTGGATATACCGGTGTAGAATTACTGCGATTGTTAGCACAACATCCGCAATCTGAAGTGACCTGCATCACTTCTCGCAGTGAAAAAGACCGACAGGTGAGCGAACTTTATCCAAGTTTACGTGGGCACTACGATTTAGCCTATAGCGAGCCTAATGAACGTAGTTTTATGCAATGCGATGTGGTGTTTGCAGCAACTCCAAATGGGGTGGCAATGAATTATGCAAAGCAGCTAATGGCTGACGGCGTGAAGCTCATCGATTTTTCCGCTGATTTTAGAATTGCTGATGTGGTGACATGGAGCAAATGGTACGGGATGGAGCATGCCTGCCCTGAGTTATTAAGTGAAGCGGTGTACGGATTGCCAGAATTAAATCGTGATGAAGTAAAAAGTGCAAACATTGTGGCTAACCCAGGTTGTTACCCTACTTCTGTTCAATTGGGATACGCACCACTGCTAGTGAATGGTTTAATTGAAACCGATTCTCTAATTGCTGATTGTAAGTCAGGTGTTTCTGGAGCAGGGCGAGGGGCGTCTGTGAATGCATTATTTAGCGAAGTCAGTGAGTCAGTAAAAGCCTATGCAGCTGCAGGGCATCGCCATCAACCAGAAATTGAGCAGGGTTTAAGCCGTATGGCAGGTGAAACGGTAAATTTGACCTTTGTTCCACACTTGATGCCGATGATCCGAGGTATTCATGCCACTTTGTATTCGCAGTTAAAGAATAATAATATAGATCTGCAGTCGTTATATGAAGCGCATTACGCCAATGAATCTTTTGTAGATGTTATGCCGGCAGGCTCTCACCCAGATACTAAGTCGGTACGTGGAACGAATATGTGCCGAATTGCGGTGTACCATTTAAAACCGAGTAACCGAGCTCTGGTGTTATCGGTTGAAGATAACTTAGTAAAAGGGGCGGCTGGTCAAGCTATCCAAAATATGAATATTATGTTTAATCTCGACGAATCTACGGGCTTAAATTTACCGGCACTAGTGCCGTAAATGCTACGACAGATATTGTTCTGGCAGCAGAGCTAAATGTAATCAGCCCATTAGAATGGCGCTACGTTAGTGATGTGACATAAAGTAGTTAATTACTGACCTTTACGCCTTCCTTGTACGATACGATCTAAAATCATTGCGCAGAACAAAATAGCGAAACCCGCTAATATTCCTTGTCCAACAGAGGCATATTGTAGAGCCTCTAGTACGTCTTCTCCGAGGCCTTTAGCGCCGATCAAAGAAGCCACTACCACCATCGCCAAGCTCAGCATAATAGTTTGATTAACGCCCGCTAGGATTGAAGGTGACGCCAAGGGTAGATCAACCTTGAACAGTAAATACCATTTAGACGCGCCATAGGCAATGGCAGCTTCTCTAATTGATTCTGGTACACCTCGAAGCCCTAATACCGTAAGGCGAACAACAGGTGTTCCACCGAATATCATCGTTGTTACAATTGCGGCTGGTTTACCTGTGCCAAAAAATGCAATGACGGGGATCATAAATACAAACGCGGGCATGGTCTGCATGAAATCCATAATTGGCCTAATGATTGAGTAAAGTCGTGGTCGCCGAGCGCAAAACATACCAAGTGGAATGCCTAGGGCGATGCTAATCAGCGCCGCTGTGCCGAGTAAGGCCAATGTGGTCATGGCTTTCTCCCAAAAGCCTAGCAAGCCCATATACGCCAAGAAAGCACCGGACCAAATAGCGGCGCGAGTGCCTGCTGCTAACCAGGTGAGTAAGATAATAAAACTAGCAATGACGATCCACGGCGTTTCTACAAATGCGACTTCTAAGGCGTCTAAAATCGTGCGAATACCGTAGGTAATTAGGTCGAAAAACCATTCGCCTTTATCTACGATATAGGCAAAAAATTGCTTCACTGACTCTATGGCTGTTAGGCGAATATCAGGATGGGTTGGGAACTCTCCAAGAAACGCCACCGTTCCAGGAAAAGCGTAATGAATGATGCAGGCCGCCACAACGATGATAAAGAATACTCCGCTTAATACCGTTCTTAAGGTCGACAGGCCTGAGCTGTTAGTGCGATCAGATAACCATTCAGAAAAGGCACGCTCTAATACTTGATTAGCCATAACGCCTTGGATTAACTTCAAAACCGCGAGCATCGCAAAGCCAAATAAGGCAACGTAAATGGCTCCTTCTTCAATTTGTACAATTTCTTGACGAATCTCGGTGATTCCGGCTTCTAATGATTCTATCGCACGTTTAAATACGTCAACATTCGCGGCGTCACTGTCTATAGCTGTTTGCAACTGTTGTTTGCGAAAGGCTAAGGTGCCCTGAATACTTTCAATACGCTCGGTTGCTGATGCGGCTAAATTGCCCCACAAACCGCGAAATATTTGTATAAACGCGACAGTTTCTAAAACCGCGAACGGCATACACCAATTCCATAGACCACGCATACCATACCAAATTGGACCTAATAAAGCGGCTAGCCAATTAAAGCACCACTTAAGGCCCGCTTTACTGCCAAGGACTTCAAATTGATTAACGTAGTACTCAGAGTTAGATTCAACAAACTGAGCGACCAGTTCATCGCGTTCTTGTTTACGTTTCTCCATACTTTGTTGCTCGTCGGAATCAATCATGATGTTTCTGTCCCTTCGATTACGGTGGTAAGTAAATCAGCGCGAGTAATAATGCCCACCGTTTTGTCGCTGCTGTTGTTAATTTTGATTGGGCTATCGTTATCGATAGCAGAGCGAATAAGAACGCTTAAGTTATCACTTTCGTTAAAGATGGGGGCGTTCTGCGAAATAGTGCCGTGTGCCTTTTCGTAGTCTTTTACTGGTTGCATAACAGCATGAGCACGTACGACTTTTAGCCGTGAAATGCCCGCGACAAAGTCTGAAACATAATCATCGGCGGGGTTCATGACTATTTGTTCGGGCGTGCCAATTTGAACAACTCGTCCATCGCGCATGATGGCAATGCGATGACCGATACGCACGGCTTCGTCTAAGTCGTGGGTAATAAACATGGTGGTCTTTTTCATGACTGAAGCAAGATCCATAAACTGCTGTTGCAGTTGGCGCCTAATCAGTGGGTCTAGCGCGCTAAATGGCTCGTCCATTAATAGTATTTCTGGATCCGCAGCGATAGCACGTGCTAAGCCTACTCGCTGTTGCATTCCACCTGACAACTCGTGGGCAAACTTATTGCCCCAACCCGTGAGTTCAACTAATTCGATGCATTTTTCAGCCGTTTCCATGCGCTGGTTTTTATTTACGCCGCGAATTTCTAGTGGCAAGGCAACATTATCAAAAACGGAGCGATGCGGCATGAGCGCAAAATTTTGAAAGACCATACCTATACGTTCATTACGAAACTGACGTAGGGCTTCTCCTTCAATTTTCATAACGTCTTGACCGCCAACAAAAATGCTTCCTGCAGATGGTTCAAGTAAGCGGTTAATATGGCGTACCAACGTGGATTTACCACTTCCTGATAAGCCCATTACGCAAAATATTTCTCCTCTCGATACATCAAAACTGACGTCAGCCACACCAATGACGCAGTTGTATTTTTCTAATACTTCTTTTTTAGAAATGCCGTTGTTGAGAATTTCCTTAAGTGCTTCTTCCCACCGGTCGCCAAATACTTTCCAAACGCTATCTATTTTTATTGCGCCTTGTTCGCTGTCGCTCATCATTTGTGGGGGGGTTCTAGGTTTAAAATAAATAACGCCGGATAAATCCGGCGTTATTGTTTACACACTTGGCAGGCTTACAGTCCCAACCAGCCGTCTACACGTTCACTGTTAGCAGCAACCCACTCACGAGCGACTTCTTCAGGGTCACGATTATTAGACGCAATTTCAAATGCAAAGTTACTAACCGTAGCCGTGTCTAAAGCCATGTTAGCCAATAACCCAGTGATGATAGGCGAACGACTTTCCAGAGAGTTTGAATAAGCGACCTGAACTTGTTTGAGCGCATCTTCTGTCATGACTGTAGATTTCTCCATCCAATCAGCATCTTCTTTAGGTTGAACCATGACATATTTCTCAGGGTCGTAGGCTGGCTCTTCTAAGGTAACGATATCATGCATAAACCAGATAGCATGAGGGGCATAGCAATAGAAAGCATAACCCTTGCCTTTAGTAATTGAATCACCGACGGTTGCCACCATGACGCTTTGCTCTGCACGGATAGGTTCCATGAAGTCCAATAAGCCATAATCACGTACCTTCACTTCATTCACGTTAGCCGATGCCCAACCCGGCGCACCAATCCAGATTTCGCCTTTGCCATTGCCATCCGAATCCATCAGTTTGGCAATTTCTGGCCGAGCTAGATCAAAGATAGAAGTGACGCCATGCTCTTCAGAAAACTTTTTTGAAATACAAAAATTCTGCTTACCTTTGTAAGCATTAGAACTTAATGTAACCGTGCCTTTTTCGTCGACGTATTCTTTAGTAAACGTTTCTTGATTAGGCAGCCAAACATCTGGATGCACGTCGATATCTCCTTTGCCTTGGTCCATTGCCGCAAAGATAGCAGCATTGTTGCCTGGCACTAATTCTGCTTCGCCGCCAATTTTGTCGGTCACAATGACTTTAATTAAATTAGCGATAGCCTGTGCGCCAGTCCATGCTGGGGCGCCAATTTTGACGCTTTCAGCGCTGGCAGAACTAACACTAAATGCTAATGAAGCAGCGATAAAACCGGATAATAAAGTTTTTTTCATAATCTCCTCTGTGGGTAATATAGGGTGTTGAGTGCACTATCTCGAATTAATCAATCGAACAACGCATCATCGTTATAGGCAGTTTAAGTATTTGCTTACTGACGTATTGCTATCTAGTAATTCCATACATTAAATAACTATACTGTTAATTAAAATATTGTCTAGCGATTGTTTGGTTTATTTAGGCAAATAATGCATAGGTCTATGCATCATCATTTACATAAGCTAAGTTGCTGTTAATTCTGAGTGAGAAACTGCGTACAAGTTTGTAAAAACTCGTCGGGCTGTTCTGCGTGTAACCAATGACCGGCATTGTCTACACCATGAAATTTACTATGGCTAAACACTTTACTCGCGATCGCTTGATTATCTTGAGTTAGATAATCTGATCGCTTGCCATAAATAAACAAAGTAGGGACAGGACAGGCAGTAGCGTAATCAGGAAACGCCATTATGTCGGGTAGGGAGGCAAGTAAGATTGGTAAGTTGAGTCGCCATTTCCATTTGTTGGCTTGCTCACTTGGGGTCAAATTTTGTAATAAAAAATGCCTAACTGAGGCTTCTGGGATGCGATTTTTTAATGCTATATCGGCTTCTTTACGCGAACTTATCGTGGTTAAATCTAACGCCGACATGGCTTCTATTAATTCGCCATGGTCGCGTGGCGGGTAGGAAACAGGGGCAATATCTGCAACAACGAGCTTTTGAATTAGCTCTGGGTTGCTTAGCGTCAACTGCATTGCCACCTTGCCGCCCATGCTATGCCCAAGTAATGAAGGGTTCTCTATGGCATGTTCAGAAATAAAATTGACGATATCAGCGGCTAATTCGGGGTAGGTATGCGTCGGGTGCCAAGCAGAGCGCCCGTGATTGCGTATGTCGATGTTATACACATTAAAGTGTGCGGCTAATTTTCCGGCCATACTATGCCAATTGGTTGACGAACCAAATAAGCCATGCAAAATAAGTAGATTAGGTTTTTGGGTGTCGTCGATGCCGTAGGGTTTAAAGTAGAGCATTTGTGCCTTACTTCTTTTTTGGCATATATAAATCGGTGATGGTGCCCTCAAACGCTTCAGCCGCAAACCCAATGGTTTCGGACAGCGTTGGGTGAGGGTGAATGGTTAGCCCAATGTCTTGCGCGTCACTACCCATTTCTATCGCCAAGGTGGCTTCCGCGATCAAATCTCCTGCATTAGGCCCAACGATACCGCATCCAATGATGCGGTCAGTTTCTTTATCGAACAAAATTTTGGTAACACCTTCATTACGGTTTAAGCTCAGCGAGCGGCCACTGGCGGCCCATGGGAATTTACCGATACCGACTTCAACCCCTTGTTGCTTAGCTTGGGTCTCTGTAAGCCCAACCCATGCGACTTCTGGGTCGGTATAAGCCACCGATGGGATGTGTCGGTTGTCAAACCCACTGGCTAAACCCGCAATCACTTCAGCCGCTACTTTGCCTTCGTGTACGGCTTTATGAGCAAGCATAGGTTGGCCAACTAAGTCACCAATTGCGAATATATGACTTTGGTTTGTGCGCTGCTGGTCATCTACTTCAATAAAGCCTCGGTCAGTGACATCAACGCCCGCTGCTTTAGCATTAATCACCTTACCGTTGGGTGACCGACCGACTGCAACCAGCACTTTGTCAAAAATAGCTGAATCAGGCGCTTTATCGCCTTCAAAATGGACTTTTAAGCCTGACTTTTGTGCTTTAATTGCAGTTACTTTCGTATTCAACCAAATATGTTCATATTGCTTGGTAATGCGCCGTTGCAGTGGACGAACTAAATCTGGATCAGCGCCTGACATTAATCCATCCATCATCTCGACCACACTAACCTGGCTACCAAGCGCATGATAAACAGTGGCCATCTCAAGGCCAATAATACCGCCACCAATGATGAGTAGCTTTTTAGGAATATCATCGAGTAACAAGGCACCGGTCGAGTCAATTAGGCGGGGGTCGTCATGCGGGAAATCAGGCACTTTAACGGAGGTGGAGCCCGCCGCGATGATAGCGTGCTTAAAATCAATGCTTTGAGTCTTGCCTTCATGCTCCACACTTAGAGAATGAGGCGAGCTAAATGTTGCAAACCCTTGAATAACAGTGACTTTCCTTTGCTTTGCTAATTTGGCTAAACCACCTGTTAACGAGCTGACAACGCTATTTTTCCACACCCCAAGTTGCTTTATATCAACCTTAGGTTGGTTGAAACTGATGCCGAACTGATTAGCATCTTTAGCGTCATCAATCACTTTAGCGCTATGCAATAACGCCTTAGAGGGAATACAGCCGACGTTTAAACAAACGCCGCCCAAGTTTGGGTAACGTTCAATTAACACTATTTTTAAGCCTAGATCAGCTGCACGAAATGCGGCGGTATAACCCCCAGGGCCAGAGCCGATAACAACCACATCAATATCGGTGTCGGGTGCACTTTCATCATGTGAATCGGCGCTGGTCGAAGCGGAAACAGCGCTAGATTTTTCTGAGGCCTGAGCTATCTGTTCAGAATCACTTGTTGAATCTTGCTCAGGTAAAGAATCGGTGAGTTGTATTTCATTTGTTAATTCAATAGTAGCAATCGCGTCACCTTCTTTAAGTGTGTCACCTACTTTAACCAGCACTTTGGCAATGACACCATTATCTGGAGAAGGTACGTCCATGGTGGCTTTGTCACTTTCGAGAGTAACAAGTGGAGTTTCTAACTCAACGTGATCGCCAGTTGCCACCAGCACCTCTATCACAGGGACGGCATCAAAATCACCTAGTTCAGGAACAACGATGGTTTTGGTAGTAGACATAAATTAGTGTAGGTATAAGTTACAACAACAATCGTCGAACATCGACAAATAGGCTGACGAGATAAGCCATGAAACGCGCCGCTTGGGCGCCATCAATGGCTCGGTGATCGTAGGAAAGGTCAAGCGGAAGCATGAGTCGTGGCTCGAATTCGGTTCCGTTCCAATGAGGTTGCATTTTCGAGCGGGTGATTCCTAAAATAGCGACTTCAGGCGAATTAACGATAGGAGTAAACGCAGTACCGCCAATACCACCTAAACTTGAGATGCTCATGCAGCCACCTTTAAGCTCGTTTGCTTTAAGTTTACCTTCTCTGGCTCGTGTACTTACGTCGGTCAAAGCTTCGCTTATTTCAAAAATAGATAAGCGGTCAACGTCTCGAATGACGGGTACCATCAATCCATTTGGCGTATCTACGGCTATGCCAATATGAAAATATTTCTTCAGGATAAAGTTCTTGCCATCAGGGGACAAGGACGAGTTAAAGTGCGGAAACTTCTTTAAACTACCGACGACGGCTTTCATGATGAATGCCAGCAACGTGATGCGCGTACCTTGGTCAGCATATTCGGCTTTTAGTGACTTGCGAAAAGCTTCTGTTTCGGTGATGTCCGCTTCGTCATGATGCGTAACATGGGGAATGTTTAACCATGCGCGATGCAAATGCGGCGCAGATAGCTTTTGAATGCGAGAAAAGGCCTCGACTTCAATTTCTCCAAATTCGCTGAAGTCGATTTCAGGAATTGGGGGAATGCCCAGCCCGCCATTTTCGTCTTGAGAGTTCGCTTTACTTAATTGTAGATGGATCCACGTTTTTACATCTTCTTTAAGAATGCGGCCTTTTGGACCTGAGCCGCGCACCTGCGTTAAGTCTGCACCTAATTCTCGCGCATAACGACGAATGCTAGGGCTGGCGTGCACACTAGCAATACCCGCACGTTGCCCCGGTGGTGGGGCGATCGGGGGAACTTTAGGCGTCGATTGCTTAAAATCATCAATTCGATTATTCGTAGGTGGCACCGCAGCGGGGGTTTGTTCTTGCGTGACTGCTTCAACGGGTGAATCGGTCGGCGGGTCGCTCGGCAACGCTTCAGACGGAGCGTTGCTTTCTTGAGTGCTCTCGCTTATTTCAAGTACACCGATGATGTCGCCTTGCTTTAGGTTGTCACCAACCTTAACCGCTAAGGAGATAATTTTACCGTTAGAGGGGGCGGGCACATCCATTGTCGCCTTATCACTTTCCAGCGTAACTAACCCGTCTTCAGCATTTATACTGTCGCCTACCTGTACCAGTACTTCAATAACGGGTACCGCATCAAAATCACCTATATCCGGGACTACTAGTGTTATTTGTTCACTCATATCATCAGACCCCTAAACGGTGGTTGGGTTAGGCTTAGCGGAATTGATTTTGCGCTTCTTAATGGCCTTACTCACTTCTTTCATATCTACTAGACCATCGTCTGCAAGTGCTTTTAGTGCGGTAACAAATATATGGTCAGCATTTACTTCAAAAAAGGATCTTAACTTAGCGCGGGTGTCGCTGCGACCATAACCATCAGTGCCGAGCACTTCATAGCGGTTAGGCACCCATTTTCTTATTTGGTCGCTATATTGTTTCATGTAGTCGGTGGCGGCAATCACTGGGCCTTTGGCTTTGTCTAAGCATTGAGTTACATACGCTTTTTGGGGCTTTTTCTCTGGGTTTAATCGATTAATACGGTCAACGTTCTGTGCTTCTCTGGTTAACTCGTTAAAGCTGGTAACTGACCAAATATTGGAACCAATGCCATATTCTGCTAGCAGTTGCTCTGCCGCGCTGCGTACCTCATTTAAAATGGCTCCACTACCTAACAGCTCGATGGTGGCGTTACCTTTTTTAGCTTTATGAGTTTCAAGTACATACATTCCCTTTAGAATGCCGTCTTCAGCGCTCTTGGGCATGGCGGGGTGCTGATAATTTTCATTCATGCAAGTGATATAAAAATAGACACTTTCGTCATTGCCGAACATACGTTCGATGCCATTTTGTACGATAACGGCCATCTCATAGGCATAGGTTGGGTCGTAAGAAACACAATTGGGCACGGTGTTAGCAAGTATTAAGCTATGCCCATCTTGGTGTTGTAAGCCTTCGCCTGCCAAGGTCGTGCGACCTGCGGTACCGCCCATTAAAAAACCCCGTGTGCGCAAGTCACCTGCAGCCCAAGCCAAGTCTCCGATACGCTGAAAGCCAAACATAGAATAAAAAATGTAAAATGGCACCATCGACACGCCATGATTACTATAGGCAGTGCCAGCTGCCATCCACGATGACATGGCACCAGCTTCGTTAATACCTTCTTGCAATACTTGGCCTTTTTTATCTTCGCGGTAATACATCAATTGGTCGGCGTCTTCTGGCTCATACAATTGGCCTTTAGGCGAATAGATGCCGAGTTGTCGGAACATGCCCTCCATACCAAAAGTGCGAGACTCATCTGGCACGATAGGAACAATATATTTGCCGGTTTCTTTATCGCGAATTAACGCAGACAAAATTCGAACGAACGCCATAGTTGTTGAGATTTGACGATCTCCGGTACTTTCGAGCTGAGACTTGAAAAGATCTAAAGAAGGGATCTTAAATGAGGCTTTACAACCGCGTTGACGCGATTGCGATAAACCGCCCAGCTCAGCACGCCGTGCTTTAATATATTGTTTTTCTTCTGAGTCTTCTGCAGGTACATAGTATTTAGCTTCAGCGACTTCTTCGTCATTCAGCGGGATATGAAAACGATTGCGAAACTCAAGTAGGCTATCTTCACCTAGTTTCTTTTGCTGATGGGTAATGTTTTGACCTTCACCGGCTTCGCCCATGCCGTAACCCTTAACCGTTTTAGCTAAAATTACCGTGGGTTGGCCGGTATGCTTCATCGCCTCGTGGTAGGCTGCGTATATTTTATGAGGGTCGTGCCCGCCGCGATTTAAGCGCCATATATCGCGGTCGCTCATATTGGCGACCATTGCTTTTAATTCAGGATACTTGCCGAAAAAGTGCTCTCTGGTGTAGGCACCATCTTTGGCTTTAAACGCTTGGTACTCACCGTCTACGGCTTCTTCCATACGTTGTTGCAATAGGCCAGAGTGATCACGCGAAAGTAGAGGGTCCCAATACGAACCCCAAATCACTTTAATGACATTCCAGCCTGCACCACGAAAGTCGCTTTCCAATTCTTGAATAATCTTGCCGTTGCCGCGAACTGGGCCATCTAGGCGCTGCAAGTTGCAATTGACGACAAAAATTAAATTATCTAGGTTTTCTCGCCCCGCCACGGATAACGCGCCTTTTGATTCTGGCTCGTCCATTTCTCCGTCACCACAAAAGCACCATACTTTACGATTTGATTGCTCCACCATCTCACGGTTTTGCATATATTTCATAAAACGTGCTTGATAGATCGCTTGTATTGGCCCAAGCCCCATGGACACAGTCGGAAATTGCCAGAAATCAGGCATCAACCAAGGATGCGGATAGGACGACAAACCTTCTTGATCGGCTTCTTGGCGAAATCTATCAGCCATGGCTTCATCAATTTGACCTTCAACCAACGCGCGCGCATATAAACCCGGCGAGCAGTGACCTTGTACAAACAACATGTCAGCTCGTTGAGATTCAGTATCACCGCGCCAGAAATGATTAAAGCCAACATCGTATAAAGTGGCTGCTGAAGCAAAGCTCGCGATATGGCCACCTAGCTCGGATGATTTACGATTAGCGCGGACCACCATTACTAATGCGTTCCACCGAATAAGCGCGCGAATTCGGTGCTCAATCGCCGCATCTCCTGGTGAGGGTGTTTCTAGGCGCGCGGGTATCGTGTTGATGTAGGCGGTGTTGGGCTCGTACGGAATATGTGCACCTGATCGTCGTGCTTTATCTATTAATGCTTCGATTATATAATGCGCGCGTTCGTGCCCTTGGGTCTCAACGACAGCGGTAAGCGCGTCTAGCCATTCTGAAGTTTCAACTGGATCGGTGTCTTTTTGTTTTTGCTTTGGGTGTGACGGCGCTTGCATAAAGTTTATAAGTGAACGAAATGGGGTTAATAAGTGTCTTTAGTCTTTTGGATCAATTTTATACCAATTGCTGGGTCGGTTAATTTATTTTAACGGTTCTCGCATATTTTTTATCGTTGAATCATGTTTAATATACCGTTTAAGCTGTCATAATTATCACCTAATCGATTCATTAAGTTCACCGCGATGTCATCTTGCTATGATAGTTTAAGCACTCTATAAACCCTGATATTAATTTCTTAAATAGGAATACTCTGTTGTTATTAAAGCAAATTGCATTATTAACCGCTTTACTCGGTGTTGGTTTATTGATTGTGTGGAACATAGACCTTGAGCCGTCGAGTAGTTCAAAGGAAGTTGTTACTATAAATCAAAAAGCTAATGAGTCTCTAGATAGTAACGGTGATGAAGTACCTGACTCATTAGATGAATGGGCGACTCAGGATATTCGTGGCTCAAGTTCTGACTTTGGTTCGGTTTCAAGTAGCAGTACACTATTTGGTGGTTCGTCTTCAACTGCAACTAGCACGACCGCTACTTCCACTTACGCAACGCTCGTTGCTGAAATAGAGCAAAGCGGTAATTCAGAAGTTCAATCAGGTAACTCAAGCTCAGAACCTTCCTTGGTTGACCCTACCAGCGTAGAGACCACTAGTTTAAAGAAGAATAATCAACAACCTAAAAGTAATGGCTCGCAAGTAAACAGTGAGATAAAGGCGAAAACTGAAGAAGTGCCTCGACCTAAAATATTTTCTGATGTAGTGATTAGTGGTCGGGTGATCACTGACACAGGGAGTCCCGTGCCGTCTATGCCACTTACCTTGCAGTTAGTCACGGCGAGTGAGCAAGATATCGAACGTTTTGGTAAGCAACCACTCAATGCCACTACAGATGCAAATGGGCACTATCAATTTGAGAACTTAGTGGTTGGAGACTACAACGTATGTACGGCGCTCGTGCCGGGTTTTACCCAAGCTTGTCAACGGCCACATGCCCCGCAAAAATCTGCTGATTTTAAGTTGTTAGTCACGGAAAAAATGCAGTTGTCTGGCCGTGTAGTGGACAACCAAGATGTCCCCGTTAAAGAGGTATCTATTAATGCGATTCCTAATCAACGGGCGCGTGCCACAACAGATGACAATGGACGATATACCCTGCCTATAGATGCAAATGCAGATACGACTTACTATCTGTATTTCAATAAGCCAGAGTTCGCAAGATCACGTGTGCGTATCGACGGTAAGGCTATTTTTGCAGGTGAAACCACTTTGGCAGACACGGTTCTGGAGAAAATCAGTGGACTAACTGTTCGAGGTCATGTACGTGATACAGCCGGTACTTTGCTGCAAGGTCAGCGAGTGTCACTTTATTCTTCAACTGTTAAGGTCAGCTATAGCTTGACTGGAACGACTGATGCCAACGGTCAGTTTTTGGTTAAAAACGTTAAACCAGCCGCAGACTACCGTGTCGTTGTCGCCCCAACAAGCGGCTATAAATTCGATAAGTCTAAAGTTGGTGCGTTGGATGTGTTTTCTGGTATGCCAGATGTATTACTTACCGTGGATAAAACGGGTAAGGGTTCGATTGGCATACGCGTTGTAAACTCAAATCAGGTTCCAGTGGCAAACGAAGAGTTGCGTATTTTTAATCACACGTCTCTTACAGGGGCAGCGAAAACGAATGAAGATGGCTATGCTTTTTTTGAAGATGTTTCGGCCACAGGAGGACAGGGCACCATTAAAATCAAGAACACTAATGATCCGAATTACACATTTTCAGGAATATCCTTGCTAGCGGGCGAAAATAAAACCAATTTAGAAGCGAGAGTAGATCGTGGAGAGTACAGCTTAGACATCATGGTAAAAGATCAGAACGATCTCCCGCTCAATGGAATTAAAGCGAGTTTAACCTGGGAGTATCAAGGGGAAGGTGTGCGTAGTCAAACAGTGAGAGGCTCGGGTAAAGGGTCAGATGACAAGGGGTTAATTCAATTTTCAAATATGGGGCCGGGGATTCACCGCTTGCAGTTATCTGGTAAAAGCAAGGGAGTTCAATATAAACGGTTCAACGAAGAAATCGATATCAACACGATTGGTCAGCAGTTTGAAGCTATTTTAGAACCGATGTAGTTTGACTAACTAATTCCAGAGCAGTTCGCCTGATAAAAACTTGTTTGCACTTGAACTGGTAGGCTTATTAAAGAAGGTTTGTGCTGGACTCTGCTCCACAATTTTGCCTTGATCAATAAATAGCACTTCATCACCTAAGCGTTTAGCTTGTGCAAGGTTGTGGGTGGCCATAATTAATTTAGTTTTATGTGCAATCGAGTTAAGCATATCTTCAATTTGGTGTGTAGCGCTAGGATCCAAACTCGCGGTTGGTTCGTCTAAGAAAATAACTTCAGGTTCGGTAATTATCGCCCGCAATATGGCTAGTTTTTGTTGTTCACCTAAAGACAAGGTATTTGCGTGCTGTTGTCTATGCTGGACTAAACCAAAGTCAGCTAACCCCTTTTGAATCAATTGCGTTCTTTGTTTGAAAGTGTATCTACGTTTTAATTTTAGCGCGTAGTGTAAATTCCCTTCTACCGATCGGTTAAGCATGATGGGGTGCTGGAACACCATGGATTGACTGTTTGGCCGAGTTCCCGTAGCTAAATTGCCCCATTTTATGTTGCCGGAACTGGGTTGGATAAGCTGATGTGCCAAGCGAAGAAACAAACTTTTGCCAGCGCCATTGGGCCCCAGAATCATTAGGCTACCGTTTTGTTCAATACAGGCGTTGATGCCCTGAATGAGAGGCTGTTCAGCACCTTTCGGCGTATAATGTACGTCTTCGATGAGTAAAGGAAACATGTTAGCGGAGCGCTTGCCTCGGTATGAGTGAGACATTATGCTGGCTATCTTGGATCAGAAAAGTCAACAGATTGACAAGCAGCGCAATTAAAATGAGCACCAAGCCAAGCCCTAGCGCCAATGCTAAATCGCCTTTGCTGACTTCTAAGGTGATTGCGGTGGTCATCACACGAGTGACATGGTCAATGTTTCCTCCGACTATCATTACCGCCCCCACTTCACCGCTGGCACGCCCGAAACCAGCCAAGATGGCTGTGATCAAGGTGTAACGCGTATCCCACAGTAAAGTCGGCACCGCTTGGGTCGGGGTGCTGCCGAGAGATAGCAATTGTTCGCGATAATGTGACCAGGCGTTTTGAATGGTTTGTCTTGATAAGGCCGCAATAATTGGAGTAACTAAGATCACTTGCGCGATGATCATCGCAGTTGGGGTGAATAATAAACCCAGGACACCGAATGGGCCGGCTCGCGACAATAACAAGTATAAAAATAGACCAACAACCACCGGCGGGAAGCCCATTAATGTGTTCACTATCACTAGCAAAAATTTACGCCCCGGAAACGAATACAACGCGAGTGCCGCGCCTAAAGGCAGGCCGATTAACGTAGAGATTAAAATCGCTATGCCGCTTACTTTAATAGACAGCAGGACAATCTGTAAAAACTCGGGGTCGAGACCGACAATAAGCTGCCAAGCTTGGGTGAAGGCAGTTAGAATATCGGACACGGCTTAGTAAGATAATGAAGATTCAATGGATGAAGAGTCGCAAAGTAAAAAGTGATTCTAGTGTAAAATTAGAGCGCGGTTGGATTTGATTCGATATTAGCAAACGCAGCATAATAATTATCGCAAAAGTGGCGCCTATATATAATAGCCAAAGCGATCAAAGTATTAACTGAAGTTCTAAATCAAGTTGCAGGAAGAGTCGTTCGCGCAGGCGTAACCTACGCGGAGGAATACTTGAAAGCGTTGGTCAGAGTATTGGGGTAAATTAATGAAAGCGAAGTCAAACGTGGTTATTTGGTTAGAGGGACAGGCTGGGGGAGTTCATTGTGCTGCGACGGATAGAACTAGAGAGAACTAGAATGGCCACCTTAGACTTATAGAGTTTCTAGAGGAACACCAGTACAAATCGATAGAACATGAAGATTAGATTACTTTTAGATATATTAATCCTGACCGTATGCCTACTGATTGGTTGGATTGTGGTTACAGGAGGCGACGTGGTTCAACTTGGTGCCTTGGAAATTGGGTTACGAAATACAAAAAACCCCAGCATCTTATTTTGTTTATTGTTGGCGTTACGGTTATTAATATTTCCGACCAAGCTGTGTAATCAACCGCGTCAACATCTTTTGATGGCGAACGTAAAGGCTTTGTTGTTTTTGGTGTTTTCGATTGTTACGACCAAGCTATTCGTTTCTTTATTGGATCAATTCTATTTTCACAGGGATTTGAATTGGAAAGACTGGTTGTTCACCTATAGCATTGATTTAAGCATTACTTTCGCGCTAATAGGGGCTTTGTTATTGCTGGCAATAATGAGTTTAGTTGGCAAACGCTTTGGATTAGAGTCAATATGGAACAAGCCGCCCTCTAGGTTAGTCTATGTCTTGTCAATGTTGCTATATTGGCTGTCCATATTATTAGGCTTGCTATATGTATTTCTAGCCTATACATATTTTGAATGGGGTTCATTCATTGAGCCTCATCATGTTCAAGCTATTCATATGGCTGGGGTGGGGCCGGAGTTTGAATCGCTGTTTTGGCGATGGCGCACTTTAGTAGCTGTCATTGTGCTGCTTGTTCTGTACTACTTCGCTGGGCGAATGCAGAGTTGGGTCGATAGCAAAAGATGGGGGGTGATTGGCGTTTGTGTCATGGGCTTGTGCTTATTGTTGCCCGCTGTTGCTAGCTTTCAACTGCCGTTAACGACACCCAAAAATTATGCACCCACTGTGCAGTCTCCTTTGGTGCTATTGTTTCAACCCATTGCTGATAATACTGATGGCGTGAATGATATTGAGCGCTTAGCTAGTCTAGATATCGCTGACTTTATGCCTTATCAGCAGCGACCAGTGCGTAGCAAATACGCGGATTTGGCGGGCGCCGCAAAGGACTACAATATCGTGTTCTATGTGATGGAGTCTGTGCGCAGGCGTAATGTACCCTTGTATGGATACGAACGCCCAACTATGCCAGTATTTACCGCATTGGCTGAGCATAGTGCAGTGTTTGAAAAAGCCTATGTGATGCAACCGCGCAGTTCTAAAGCGATGAGCGCTTTAGCATTGGGTGTGATGCCTGACCCTCGGTTGCGGCCGATCTCTTGGACACCTGAACGTATCAAAGGCAAAGACACCATATTTAAACGCTTAGTGTCAGATGGGCGGCGGTTCTATGTTGGAACGGCGCAGCCTTTTGGAGGGGATAATCTTCAGAATTTTTTCTCAGCGACGGTAGATGATAAGGCCGATTTAATTATTTCACATGAAAACTTAGTTGAAGACCCAAGCATCAGCAATGATGATATAGGTTTAAGCGACCATTTTGCCAATTGGGTTGCCAAAGACACCACACCGTTTGCAGCGGTACTCTGGACCGAGTGTGCTCATATACCTTATGTGGTTGATAACACGCCGTTTGGTTTAGATCACTTAATAGACAAGTATGATAATTGTCTAAATCAAGTTGATCGCGCTTTAGACCGATTAATGCGGCGTCTTGAGCAGCAAGGGAAAATTGATAATACTTTGTTTGTGATCTTTGGGGATCATGGAGAGGCGCTTGGAGAAAAATTTGACCGTGGTCACGGCAGTTATTTATACGAGCATTCGATGCGGGTGCCATTCATTATCTATAGTCCGAGTGTTTTTAGTAAACAATTGCCAGTGGATGCGCGCTTTCAGCTTAAAGATGTGCCCTCGACTATACTGTGGTTATTGGGTCTACCAAGCGAATTAAACCAATCTGAAAATATTTTTGCTAAGGCGTCAAACGATCCAGTGTACATGAGTAATGTCTACCAAGACTACAAACTAGGCATGGTTGAAGAAGAGTTGAAATTTATTTACCGACCGCGGTTTGATATGAACTTCGTTTACGATTTGCAAAACGACCCAGAAGAAATAAACAACATTGTCAGCCAACTTACATCAGAGCAAGTTAAACAAAAGCAAGAGCATCTTTTGCGCTGGTATAAATATCAAACGCAGTATATCGAGCGAAATTACCCGAAATAGCTAAGCAATCAAACGTGAGTGCTTAGTGAGCATCGATAGCGTTAAAGTCAAACGGAATTGCGCAAACATGGGCTGAAAACTGGCCCTCATTCGTCATTACTTCAAGTTCAGTTTTGCCTTGAATCGCTGCACGATTGCACATGGCTGCAGCTAAGTGTTTTTGGTGGCGCGGTGACCAAATATGAGAACGAATCTCACCCACAAGCGAATCATCGACGAATAACTCAGAAGACAAAGAGGTTAGTTTTTGGTCGACGTAGAGGCCGATCATTACCTTTTCAGGGTGTGCAGCAATCTTGCGCAGCGCAGACTGGCTTAGGCTATGGATATCTTTGTTAAGCGTAATGTAGCGGTCTAGCCCGCAATCAAAAGGGGTGTCATCCATATCCATATCGTTGCCAAACGACAGCAGACCTGACTCTAAACGCTCTATAGCGTTAGGGCAACCAGCACGTACGTTCAGATCTGCTCCATTGGAAAACAAGGCGTTCCACAATGGCTCGGCGTGCTCCGCTCCTTCTACGTAAATTTCGAAACCGCCTTGTTTGCTCCAACCCGAGCGAGCGACAACAAATGGCTGCCCATTGAAGTTCAAACGTTGAAACCTAAAGAAGCGAATATCATGAATGGCCTTGCCGAACACGCGTGCCATTAGCTCATCTGCTTTTGGCCCTTGCACGGCAAGTGGAAAGACCTCGGGCTCATGTATGTTTACGCCGAGTCCAAATCCTGTAGCTAAACCTTTGGCCCAAAGTAAGATGTCGGAATCAGCCAATGATAACCACCAATGGTCTTCTGCCAATTTTAAGCCAACGGGGTCGTTGAGCAATTTACCGTGCTCGTCACATAGAGGTAAGTAAAAGCATTGGCCAATTTGCGCTTTTTCAATGTTTCTAGGCGTCATCAGCTGGACTAACTTAGCCGCATCTGTACCTCTAATTTCTACTTGTCGTTCTGCGGATACATCCCAAACTTGTACGTGCTCACATAAATGCCAATAGTCAGCTTCCAATGACTCAAAAACAGTAGGCAGCAACATGCGGTTGTAGACGGTGTAAGCACTAACACCGTTGTCAGTCACCCTAGACGTAAAAGGCGTTGTTCGCGTACGACGAGAGATAGATAATAGGGGTGCGCTCATGATAAGGTTTAAATTTAATATAGGTAAGGCAAATAAACGCGCCGATTCTAAGGCATTTTTCTTCTGATCTAGCAGGCCGTATAAACTCAAATCGCATTTGTGGATAAATTCGTCGCTGGCAAGAAATACGCGCTCATCATGGTTTATGTTGTATACCGGTGACTACTGAGTCGCTAAACTCTTACGGTAGAGTTTAGCCCCAACATGATTAACAATAAATTTGATGATACAACCCTCTTTTCAAACAGTTAGATTTAGTGGGCAACAGATTGCGCCGACTAAAATTTTATGCATTGGCCGCAATTATGTCGACCATATTAAAGAGCTTGATAACGAAGAGCCTGATTCAATGGTCATTTTTTCAAAGCCAAATTCGGCTATTGGTTGTAATTTGTTGTCGCATGCTGGAGAACCTTTACACTATGAAAGTGAGATAAGCTATTTGATCGAAGATGGCAACTATGTAGCGGTCGCATTTGGTTTTGATTTAACGAAACGTGCACTACAAACGCAGCTTAAGTCCAAAGGGCTACCATGGGAGCGGGCTAAGGCATTCGACGGCGCAGCCCTATTTAGTGATTTTGTAGCACTGGATGCAAGTTGGGGAGCATTATCATTACAAATGCAGGTTGATAATGTCATCACGCAACAGGGCGGCGTTGAGTTGATGATCAATAAGCCGCAAGACATCCTAGAAGAGTTGCAGGCTTTTACCACACTTGTAGATGGAGATATCGTGATGACGGGGACACCCGCTGGCGTAGGCGCTATACAAAGTGGGAGTGTCTATACGGGTTCATTATACGCAGGGAGTACTTTGTTATTGCAAACGCAGTGGACAGCACGATGAAACAAGTGGCCTTGATCACCGGATCGAGTCGGGGAATTGGCGCAGCGACTGCTAGGGTGCTTGCGACGAAGGGGTATGCTATTTGTTTAAATTACAAATCGAATGAAGCACAAGCAAACCAATTAGCAGCAGAATTAACCCACCAAGGTGTCGAAGTGATCAGTGTGCAAGCTGACGTGTCGAATGAGGCTGAAGTTGTTAAATTGTTTGAGGAAATAGATACCCGACTTGGGCCTATTACAGCATTGGTAAATAATGTCGGTGTGCTATTTACGCAAATGTCAGTTGAACAAATGGATGCACAAAGGATAAATAAAGTGCTTAGCACTAATGTAACCAGTTACTTTATCTGTTGCCGAGAAGCGATAAAGCGCATGGCGCTAAAGCACGGTGGAAACGGGGGTGCAATTGTAAATGTTTCTTCTCTAGCGGCGAAGCTTGGTTCCGCCTTTGAGTATGTAGATTATGCTGCATCCAAAGCGGCGGTAGATACCTTAACGGTGGGCTTATCGATTGAGGTGGCCGAGCAAGGAATCAGGGTAAATTGCGTGCGGCCAGGTCCGATATTGACTGACATTCATGCAGACGGCGGTGAACCTAACCGAGTCGAGAGGGTAAAACAGGCTATACCGATGAAGCGCGGTGGGCAACCAGAAGAGGTGTCGGCTTCTATCGCTTGGCTACTGTCCGATGAGGCGTCCTATGTGACCGGTGCCCTATTGGATGTCGCAGGCGGCCGATGAGAAGGTTTTGGTACTACCTATATTGAACTCCGGGCATAACGCATAGCATTTCAAACAGTAAGTTCGCAGCGGTGAGTGCAGTGTTACCAGTGGTGTCGTAAGCGGGTGCAACTTCTACCAAGTCACCCCCGACTATCTCTAAGCCTCTGCAACCTCGAATAATTTCTAAGCCCTGATGAATAGATAAGCCGCCAATTTCGGGCGTGCCTGTGCCGGCGGCGTAGGCTGGGTCTAAGCCGTCGATATCAAAGGTAATGTAAACGGGTCCACCTCCTAACTGTTCACGTACTTCTGCCATTAACGGCTTAAGCGATTGATACCAACACTCTTCTGCTGCTACAACACGGACGCCTTGTGAGCGAGGCCAGTCGAAATCATCGGCTTCATAACCACTTGCACGTAAGCCAATTTGTACCATACGCTTAGGGTCAACTAATTGCTCTTCGATAGCACGGCGAAATGGCGTGCCGTGGGCGATGCGCTCGCCAAACATGGTGTCGTTAACATCAGCATGGGCGTCTACGTGTACTATGCCTACTGGGCCGTGCTTTTTTGCCATAGAACGCAGTATCGGCAGGGCGATGGTGTGGTCGCCACCCATTGTGAGGGGCTTACAGTTGTTTGCTAGAATGTCGTCGAAACTGTCTTCAATTATCTTGATCGATTTTTCAAGGTTAAATGTATTGATGGCCACGTCGCCAATATCTGCGACCTGTAAGGAATCAAAAGGTGCGGCGCGTGTTGCCATGTTATAAGGTCGAATTAGGCAAGATTCTGCACGTATTTGACGCGGTCCAAACCGCGCGCCAGAACGGTTAGAGGTGCCGATATCAAACGGCACGCCAACAAAGCCAACATCGATGCCAGCGGCAGAGGTTACGTGGGGTAAGCGCATCATGGTGGCGATGCCACCAAAACGGGGCATATCGTTGCCGCCTAACGGTTGGTTTAGTGTTCGGTTCATTTTGTTATTGGGTCGCCCCAACCAGTTCTTTGTAGAGTGTTCTTAATTTGCGAAACATGGGGCCCGCTGTTCCTTCACCAATAGTGTGGCCATCTATTTCCTTGACCCAAGTTTGCGCTCCAAAAGTGCCAGTCACAAAGGCTTCGTCAGCGGTATAGGCATCGGTAAGCGAGTAGTTTTTTTCATATGCAGGAATATCGTTTTCTCGACAAAGTTGGATAACCTTTTTGCGAGTAATGCCTGCCATGCAATAATCTCCACTGGATGTCCATACTTCCCCGTCACGTACGATAAAAAAATTGGTGGAGTTGGTGGTATTTACAAATCCATAGGGGTCGAGCATTAAGGCTTCGTCAGCGCCGACTTTAAGCGCATGATTAAGTGCGATAATGCAATTGAGCTTTGAATGCGTATTGAGTTTTGCATCCTGAGTCATCGGTAAGCCGCGGTAAAAAGGCACGGTGTGCAAACGTAAGACTTGATCTTCAAATTGCTCTGATACTTTACTGTGTTCAGCGATGATGACGATGGTGGGGCCATCTTGGCTTAGTCGTGGGTCTTGGAAGGGCTTTCGTTTGACTCCCCGAGTTACCATCAACCGCACATGAACGTCATGGTGCATGTCGTTAGCCTGCAAGGTGTCTTGCACTGCTTGAATGAGTTGCGTTTTGCTTAAACCAATATCCATGTCTAAGGTTTTGGCGGCGTCGTAAAGCCGGCGGATATGCTCATCTAAAAATGATAATTTGCCGTGATATAACCGTAAGCCTTCCCAAACGCCATCGCCTAACATAAAGCCGCTGTCGTATACTGACACCACCGCTTCTTGGCGTGGTACGATATTGCCGTTCACATAAATTTTTATATGATCATTTCGATCATCTTGTTCTGCATCGTGCGTGCTTTGTCTTTTACTCATAATACTATTGCAATTGGGGGATCCCCTATAAAAATATTTCACCTTTAAGGAATAGCTTTGCTTGGCCACTCATTTTTACGCGATCTTCGTTTAGGGTGCAGCTTAACTCTCCGCCGCGCGGCGACAACTGCCGAGCGATTAATTCGGGTTTATTCAAGCGTTCTGCCCAATACGGCACTAAGGTGCAGTGCGCTGAACCGGTGACAGGGTCTTCAGGAATGCCTGCGTTGGGGGCAAAGAACCGCGAAACGAAATCACAGTGATCTCCTGAGGCGGTTACGATGATCGCAAAATAATCGGTTATTTCACTTAAAGCATTTAGGTCGGGAGTGAGCTGCGAAATTTGCGCTTCGTTATCAAAAACTAACATCAAATCTCTAGCACCTAAAATATGGGTAGGCTGATGGTTTAATGCTCGTTCTAAAACTCCTTCGAGGGCTGAGTTATTCACTACAGTGGGTGCGCGTGCGGGGAAGTCCATCTGTAAACTGCCATCGACTAACAGCTCCACCACTAAAGGCCCGCTCATAGAGTTAAACTGTACGTGATCTGCATCCCAGCCTAAATAATTAAACACGACGAACGCACTAGCAAGTGTTGCATGGCCACATAAATCTATTTCTACTTCGGGAGTAAACCAGCGTAAGTCGTATTCCTTGCCAGTTTGTACTATGAAAGCGGTTTCCGCTAAATTGTTTTCAGCAGCTATATTCTGCATCACCGCATCGTCTAACCATTCGTCAAGAATACACACTGCGGCAGGGTTACCCTTAAATAATTGGTTGGTGAAGGCGTCAATTTGGTAACAATCAATGGTCATGATTTGTTTTGGTTAAAAGTGTGGGTTATCAACTTAGGCTAATTTTGCTCCATTTGGAACGCCTTGCTCAGGTACAGCAAGCACTACTTTACCATTTTCTTGGTGAAACCCTGTGACCAAACATTGCGATTGTATGGGGCCAATTTGTTTTGGCGGAAAATTAACGACGGCTACAACTTGTTTACCAATAAGCGTGTCAGGGCTATAGTGGTCTGTAATTTGGGCGCTGGACTTACGTATTCCAATATCTTTACCAAAGTCGACATGCAATATAAAAGCAGGCTTGCGCGCCTCTGGAAAGGGTAGAGCTTCTATCACTGTTCCTACACGTAGTTCGACTTGGGCAAATTCGTTCCAGCTTATTTCTTTCATGTGGTTGAGCCTTGGGGTTTTATTTTTCAGCGCCGATCAATTTTGGTAGATAATATTATCGCTGTTTCAGTTGATTTTACGCCTTTAAGTAAACCTATTTCATCTAGCGTTGAATCTAAGGCGCTTGCGCTAGGGGCAGTCACAATCGCGATTAAGTCAATTTTTCCGCTGACGGTATAAAGCGTTTCAATACTGGTATTAGTCTCAAGTGCGGCAATAATGTCAACACTTTGGCGAGGCTCAACGACCAAATTCACATGCGCGTGAATAGCGTTATCTAAATAGGGTTCACCTAATTTCAAAGCGTAGCCAGTGATGACGCCTGTGCGCTCTAATCGCTGAAGACGCTGTTGGGCGGTTGTCCTAGAAACACCTAGCTGCCGGGCCAGTTCGCTAATCGACAATCGGGCATTCGTCTTGAGTATTTCTAGTAATTGTTCATCTTTGGGGTTTATTGCTCTCATGAGTTAAATATAGTCGAATTAACTACATTTTTGATCAAAATGTCTAATAAAAAAGTTAATAAATACTCTTACGTAGCTATTTTGCGAAGTTAAGTGCGCCGATAATAATTACCTATCGTAACGCCTTAGTGAGTTAATTTTATGAATATGATGTCTCAACTGTTAAACGAAAACCTGACGCGCTATCGTTATGCAGACGCCAAGCAGCTTATGCGGTTAGCTAAGGCCAGTGAACCGCTGTACTTATTCAGTGATGGGGTTCTTACAAATCGAGTCAATGAGTTCCAGCAGTCGTTTAATGGTGAACTAAGTTATGCCGTAAAAGCGAATCCCGAACCCATGTTGTTAGATTGTTTATGGAATGCGGGGGTCAACACTTTTGACGTCGCTTCCATTGGTGAAATTGCCCTTATAATGAATCGCTATGAGGGGGCGTGTTGCCATTATAACAATCCAGTTCGTTCAGATGAAATGACCGAACTCGCAGCCCGTGAATACGGGGTACGATCTTTCGCAGTTGATGATGAGGCTGGTTTAGCGCAAGTTGCCGCGTTAGGTTTGCGCGAAGTTGAAGTTAGCATTCGTTTCAAGCTCGATCATTTCGATGCCGCCTATGACTTTGGTAGCAAGTTTGGCGCTGATACTACCCAAGCCACTCAGTTACTAAAACGGGCAAAACAACTAGGGCTGGTTTGTTCACTGACCTTTCATCCAGGTTCGCAGTGCACCGTCCCTAAAATGTACCAAGAGCACATTAAAATAGCGGCGCACATTGCTGCTGAGGCAGAGGTTAAGTTACGCCATCTTAATGTAGGGGGTGGTTTTCCGCTACCTTATGAAAACACACCGATCAGCTCATTAAAGGATTATATGCAGGTTATTCACGCGGCAGTAGATCACTGTTTTGGTGATGATGCGCCTAGCTTATTGTGTGAGCCTGGAAGAGCGTTGGTTGGGACTAGTGTCTCGCTGTTAACACAAGTGATTCGAGTGCGTGAAAACGGAGATGTATTCATCAACGATGGCATATATGGTGGTTTACAAGAGCAAATGATGGTGCGCTTAGATTTGCCTTATCGAGTTTGGCGAGATGGCAAGTTGATAACCTCTTTTATATCTGAAGTAACAACAGTGGAACAGCGTACTGTTTTTGGTCCGACTTGCGACCCTATCGATCGATTGCCGAATAAGCTATCGCTACCTAACGATCTGAGAGAAGGCGATTTCATAGAATTCGGATTAATAGGCGCTTACGGATCAGCCACAGCGACTGAGTTTAATGGCTTTAGCTCACGAGAATATGTGTCCGTTGAAGATGGATTTTATAGTGCGTAATTTAGGGTGCTATTTTGAGATTGTGCTGTACATGTGACTATCGCTAAATGGGTGTTAAATCTCGATAAGCGAATAAACGAACATTAAAAATGACCAATACGAACGGTCAATATTGATTTACGAACAAAACGAATATATAGTTAGAAAACATCGCGCACTTTTGCGCGGTATAACTATATATTGAGGAGGAGATCTAATGTTTAAGAAAATCGCTGTTGCAACAGCGCTTGCGGCGCTGTGTACTCAAAGTTCCTATGCGGATGTAGCTGATGCGCAGAAATGGGTAAACGATGAATTTCAACCGTCGGCGCTCTCAAAGGCGGAACAAATGAAGGAAATGCAGTGGTTTATAGATGCTGCGAAGCCCTTTGACGGTATGGAAATCAATGTACTGTCAGAAACTATTCCTACACACGAATACGAATCTAAGACGCTCGCCAAAGCGTTTGAAGAGATTACAGGAATTAAGGTTAATCACCAGTTACTGGGAGAAGGTGAAGTCGTGCAGGCGGTGCAAACGCAAATGCAAACTAAGCGTAATTTATACGATGCCTATATCAATGACTCTGATTTGATTGGTACGCATTCTCGTCTGCAGCTTGCTGTGAATCTGTCCGATTGGATGGACGGAGAAGGGAGTGATGTAACCAACCCAATGCTAGATGTAGCAGACTTTGTTGGCGCATCGTTTACAACGGGGCCTGACGGTAAACTTTACCAATTACCAGATCAGCAGTTTGCAAACTTATACTGGTTTCGGAAAGATTGGTTTGACCGGGCTGATTTTCAAGAGCAGTTTAAAGGCATATACGGCTATGACTTAGGCGTGCCGGTTAACTGGTCAGCTTACGAAGACATTGCTGAATTCTTTTCCGTGCATGTTAAAAATATAGATGGCGTAGATATATACGGCCACATGGACTACGGTAAACGTGCGCCAGACCTCGGTTGGCGTATGACCGATGCGTGGCTTTCAATGGCTGGCGCAGGAAGTAAAGGGTTGCCAAATGGTGTTCCAGTAGACGAGTGGGGCATTCGAATGGAAGAGGGCAGTTGTAACCCTGCGGGTGCTTCAGTTTCACGCGGCGGTGCGGCTAACGGCCCAGCGGCGGTTTATGCGATTCGCAAATGGGATGAATGGTTGCGTAAATACGCGCCTCCAGGTGCAGCAAGCTACGACTTTTATCAGTCTTTGCCTGCGCTTTCGCAAGGTAATGTAGCACAACAAATATTCTGGTACACCGCATTTACAGCATCGATGGTTGCCCCTGCTGACTCAGGCAATAATACAGTTGACGCCGACGGTGCACCGCTTTGGCGTATGGCACCATCACCTCATGGTCCTTACTGGACAGAAGGTCAGAAGCTCGGGTATCAGGATGCAGGCTCTTGGACTTTGTTCAAGTCGACACCTGTTGACCGCCGCAAAGCGGCTTGGTTGTACGCGCAATTTGTGGTCTCTAAAACGGTTGACGTGAAGAAGAGTCACGTTGGTTTAACATTCATTCGCGACACCACTATTAATCATGAGTCATTCACAGAGCGCGCACCTAAATTAGGTGGTTTGGTTGAGTTTTATCGTTCGCCAGATCGAGTGATGTGGTCACCAACTGGGGTGAATGTGCCTGATTATCCAAAGTTAGCGCAAATCTGGTGGCAGCAAATTGGTGATGTGAACTCGGGTGCTTTTACGCCGCAAGAAGCGATGGATCGTCTCGCGAGCGAAATGGATTTAGTGATGTCTCGTATGCAAGCCGCGGATGAAAAAGCGAACATCTATGGTGGCTGTGGCCCACGATTGAACCCTGAATCAGACCCTGCTGAATGGCTAAATAAGCCGGGCTCACCAAAAGCAAAAGTTGAAGAAAAGCCTCAAGGTGAAACTATCCAGTATGAGGAGCTAATTAAACGCTGGAAAAGCTAGTTAAGCTAACCGGCTTAATATGATGTTGTGAAATTTGGCCCCGTGTGAAATCGGGGCTAAGTTTTTCAAATTCTGATAGATCGACACCGACCTAATCATAATCAACGGCAATGCATTTAAATTTGACTTAGTGTATTGAGCTGACTATGGCTATGCGTTTCATGTTGGCTTAATCGACAAGCCGATTGCGTACTAGGCCAGCCATCTTTCAATAGGGTATTGCCTAGTCAAATCAAATAATAACTAATCATTTTAGGCTAGCGAAACGCCTGAACTAAATTATGACACCCGACATCACAGCAAGACAACAATCGATAATGGGGTTTATCCGCCAGCATGGTTCAGTGCAGGTTGATCAACTTTCAACTCATCTAAGGGTTACCCCTCAAACGATCAGGCGGGATCTTAATCAGATGTACGATTTGAATTTGATAGAGCGCGTTCATGGTGGCGCGGTAATCAAGGATACGCTTGCAAATATTGGCTATGGAGCGCGGCAAACGCTAATGGTTGAAGAGAAAGCTGAAATCGCTAAGCGAGCAGCAGAATTAATACCTGACAATTCTTCGTTATTTATCAACATAGGAACCACAACGGAGCGCGTCGCTGAATATTTGTCAGGGGTCAAAGGCATGCTGGTGATCACCAACAATATAAACGTCGCGACGACTTTATGGCCAGTTCAAGGCATTGACGTCATGATTGCTGGCGGTTCAATTAGGTCATCAGACGGTGGTATCGTTGGGCCTAACACCGAAGAGTTCATCGATATGTTTAAAGTGGATTATGCCATTATTGGTTGCTCGGCTATTGATGCTAATGGCGAGTTTTTTGATTACGATTTGCGCGAAGTGCGCGTTGCTCAAGCTATCATCAGGCGGGCGCGGTCGGTGATTTTAGTCACTGACTCAATGAAGTTTGAACGACGTGCCTCAATTAAAATTGGAGATCTATCGCAAGTTGACATATTGGTGACGGATGAAGGTGTTTCCGCGGAAGCTGTTCAATTGTGTGAGCAGTATAACGTCCAATTAGAAATTGCCAGCGTGGCGCCTGCTATTGTTGGGTTGTCCGCGTAAACCAATGGGGATCGAGCTGCGAAATGTTTCTTTGCGTGTAGCGGCGCAAACATATATTTATGAAACCAGCCTTTCGCTCGAGTCTGGTGGGTTTAATATTTTGCTAGGTACAACCTTGAGTGGCAAAACATCGTTGATGCGGTTGATGGCTGGGCTTGAAAAACCAACAAGCGGCGAGCTTTGGAGTAATGGCTTGAATGTGACCGGAGTGCCGGTTCAAAAACGCAGTGTTGCGATGGTGTACCAAGCTTTCATTAATTACCCTAGTTTCTCGGTGTTCGATAACATTGCTTCGCCACTGAAAGTGGCTGGCTTGCCGAACGCTGAAATCGCAGACAAAGTACACGCATTTGCAGACATGCTGAAGCTAACACCGATGTTAGAGCGCTTACCTAGCGAATTATCGGGTGGACAACAGCAACGCATCGCGTTGGCGCGGGCATTGGTAAAAGGGGCTGATTTAGTTTTACTCGATGAACCATTAGCCAATTTAGATTATAAGCTACGCGAAGAGTTGCGCGATGACTTACCAAAACTATTTGCTGATTCAGGGGCAACGGTCGTATATGCCACCAGCGAACCTTTAGAGGCTTTGATGTTAGGGGGGCATACGGCCACGCTGAGTGAGGGCCGGGTTGTGCAGTTTGGACAGACCTCGGAAACCTACAGAAACCCAGACAGTTTGATGAGCGCCCAAGTGTTCTCCGACCCACCTATTAATGTGGCTCCAATGGTAAAGCGAGACAGCTTAGCTTATCTAAGCGATTTGGTAAGTTGGGAGCTTCCCGTTAAGCTAGCCAATTTGCCTGACGGTGAATACCAAATTGGCCTACGTCCGCATCACCTGTTGCCTGAAGGAGACGGTGTCGAAGTGAAAGGTATTGTGCAGATTGCAGAAATCAGTGGGTCAGAAAGTATTGCCCGCGTCAATATTGAAGGCAATAATTGGGTGAGTGAGTCGCGCGGGATATACCGTTATGAGTATGAGCAATTAAGTTCGTTTTTCTTTGAACCTGACCGCTGTCTGTATTTTGATAGAGTAGGTAATAAAATTGAAACATAGTCAGCATCCATCGGCATTGATATGGCCCGTATAGAATTCAAAAATCTCCGGCATGCCTATCCTCAGCCTCTAGGTAAAGAGATTACCTATGCGCTTAAAGAGGTCAATCAGATTTGGGAAAACGGTGATGCCTATGCGCTGTTAGGGCCATCAGGGTGTGGTAAAACCACTTTATTGAACACAATTTCAGGTTTGTTAACCCCGTCTGAAGGTAGCGTGTTTTTTAATGACATAGATGTCACTTCTTTGCCGACTTCAGAGCGGCAAATTGCGCAAGTATTTCAATTTCCGGTTGTATACGACACGATGACCGTATTTGATAATTTGGCTTTTCCACTACGAAATAGAGGGCTTAAAGAAGACTTAGTTAAACAGCGGGTTTTACGCATAGCAAAGATGCTCGACTTAGGGCAACGACTGGACCAGCGGGCATCAGGTCTAACTGCTGATGGTAAACAGAAAATATCTTTAGGGCGTGGGCTGGTACGAGACGATGTGAACGCAATATTGTTTGACGAACCACTAACCGTCATTGACCCTCATTTAAAATGGCAACTTCGGTCTAAATTGAAAGAGCTGCATCAGCAAACTGGGGTTTCGATGATTTACGTTACCCATGATCAGGTGGAAGCGTTAACTTTCGCGAATAAAGTGGTGGTTATGCACGACGGCGGCATTGTTCAAGTGGGTACACCGGTTGAATTGTTCAACAAGCCGAAGCATACATTTGTCGGTTATTTTATTGGTTCGCCAGGAATGAATGTTCTACCTTGTAATATTGAGTCTGGGCAGGTCAGGTTTCATAACAATCTTATTGAATGTCAACCAGTCAGCGCTGTGAATGGAAAGCTTGAAATCGGAATTCGACCTGAATTTGTTGAATTTAGTAATGATGGGTTTTCAGTCGAAATAGAGAAAGTAGAAGACTTAGGGCGTTACCAAGTGGTGTCAGTTCGGCACGAAGTGAGTCAGATAAAAATGGTGGTAAGCGAAGACCAAGTGATTCCATCCGAAAACCCGCGTATTCGGTTTAAGCCTGAACATACAAGGATTTATTGTGACGATTGGCTGGTGGAAGGGGCTGAGTATGAATAAAGTAACGAATCAAAAGGCATGGTGGTTGATAACGCCGGTTCTAATACTGGTTGCTTTTAACGCGTTTATACCGCTAATGACCGTCGTTAACTACTCTCTGCAAGAAACCTTTGGAGACAATATTTTCTTCTGGGAAGGTACAACTTGGTTTGAACAGGTACTGCGCTCTGAGCGCTTTCACGAGTCACTTAAGCGACAGTTATTATTCACTGGCATGATCTTGATTATCGAGGTGCCCTTAGGTATCGCAGTAGCACTGACGATGCCACGTAAAGGGCCTTGGGTTTCTGTTTGTTTAGTATTAATGGCACTGCCATTGTTAATTCCGTGGAATGTCGTCGGGGCGATGTGGAACATCTTTGCCTTACCCGACATAGGCTTGTTAGGTTACACCTTGAATTCAATGGGGTTTGATTACAATTTTACTCAGCAACCAGTCGCTGCGTGGATGACAACGGTGTTGATGGATGTTTGGCATTGGACTTCATTAATCGTCTTACTTTGTTACGCGGGCCTGTGCTCGATCCCTGACGCATACTACCAAGCAGCTCGCATTGACGGCGCAAGCGATTGGTCAGTCTTTCGGTATATTCAGCTACCAAAAATGAAAAGAGTGCTGACTATTGCGGTGCTGCTCCGGTTTATGGATAGCTTTATGATTTACACAGAACCATTTGTGCTGACGGGCGGCGGTCCGGGTAATACCACTACATTCCTTTCAATTGATCTCGTTAAAATTGCCTTAGGGCAGTTTGACTTAGGTCCGGCTGCGGCCATGTCTTTGATTTATTTCTTGGTGGTGCTGGTTATTTGCTGGGCTTTTTACACGATCATGATGCGTAATGAGGAATAAACAATGAGTTTTAATAAAAAATGGATAGGGCCAACTTTTTACATCGTATTCTTGATGTTGCCTATCTATGGGTTGGTATCGATGTCGTTCAAGACGACAAACGAAATTCTTGGCGGTTTTTCGTTCTTTCCGCAAGAATTCACTTTGGAAAACTATAAAACTATCTTTACCGATCCGAGTTGGTATAACGGTTACATCAATTCATTAATTTACGTGGTAATCAACACGGTTCTATCCATTTCAGTTGCCTTACCTGCTGCCTATGCGTTTTCCCGTTACCGGTTTTTAGGAGATAAACATGTATTTTTCTGGTTGCTGACTAATCGCATGGCGCCACCCGCAGTTTTTGCCTTACCCTTTTTTCAATTGTATTCAGCCATTGAATTGTTTGATACCCATCTAGCCGTGGCGATAGCACATTGCTTATTTAATATTCCGTTAGCAGTGTGGATTCTTGAAGGTTTTATGTCGGGCATACCCAGAGAGCTCGACGAAACGGCTTACCTCGACGGTTATTCGTTTTGGAAGTTTTTTCTCAAAATATTTATCCCTACGATTGCAGCAGGGATAGGCGTAGCCGCATTTTTCTGCTTTATGTATTCATGGGTAGAACTATTATTGGCTAAAACGCTTACCTCTGTCGATGCCAAACCGATTGCTGCGATAATGACACGAACCGCAAGTACGTCTGGTTACCAACTCGGCTTGTTAGCGGCTGCGGGATCGCTAACCATCATACCTGGTGCATTCGTCATTTATTTCGTGCGGCATCATATCGCCAAGGGCTTTGCACTCGGTCGGGTCTAAAAGTAAGCGGAGTATTGATATGAATTTATCTTGGATGGCTTGGACTTGGCCTTCGGCTACATTTTTTATTTGTGTCATTTTGTCTATTGTCATTATGGGCGTGTGGGAAAAGCTTTCACCGGGAGGGAATCCTCGGCGCGGAGTGTTTGGTATAGATACCACACGCGGCGACCGATTATTTCTGTCATGGGTCGGTGCTGGGTTTATTAACATGGCTTGGCTGTATTTTTTTGGTGCGCCACTTTGGGGCGGACTTGTTTTGTCTATTATGTGGGCAATTTTTGTTTTTAAACGAGTTTGAGTAACACTCACCACACTTCTTTCAGTTTGTTTTATTAATATGGACCTGCGTACAAAGAATCTAGAGCAGTTAGAGTCCACAATGTTCGATGTTTTGATCATAGGTGGTGGGATTAACGGCGCAGTGTCAGCCGCCGCGCTTGCCGCGCGAGGCGTTAAAGTTGGGCTGATCGACGCGCGCGATTTTGCCGGTTTTACCAGCCAAGAATCATCCAATTTAGTTTGGGGTGGAATCAAGTACATGGAAAACTATGAATTTGGCTTGGTTGCTGGCTTATGCAAGTCTCGCAATGAGCTGTTGCGTAGTTTTCCTTCTGTCGTAAAGGAGGTTCGCTTTTTGACCACCATCTCAACAGGGTTTCGCTTTCATCCGCTAATGATGCTAGCGGGCACATGGCTTTATTGGCTATTTGGACGGGGTAGGACACGTACTCCGAGATTGTATTCTGTAGCGGCAACTGAAGCTCGAGAACCCGTCATCGATACCGAAACCAGCCGCGGTAGCATTGAATATTCAGATGCGTATTTGAAGGACAACGATGCTCGGTTTGTTTTCAATTTTGTGAAGAGCGCGATGGATAACGGCGCGAGTGCTGTAAATTATGTTGAGTCATTAGGCGCAAGCAGAGCTAAGTCAGGTAGTTGGACAACTCAAGTTAAAGACAACGAAAGTGGGCGAGAATTTAATATTCAATCAAAATTATTAATCAACGCAACTGGGGCGTTTACCGACCAACATAACGAGCTGGTAGGAGTTAAAACAAATTATAACCA
This sequence comes from Candidatus Poriferihabitaceae bacterium, assembly GCA_965237995.1. Classification (GTDB taxonomy): domain Bacteria; phylum Pseudomonadota; class Gammaproteobacteria; order Arenicellales; family Poriferihabitantaceae; genus JAAELZ01. Next base: position 241,477 of record CBDEGO010000003.1, on the reverse strand, counting down.
TTTGTTTTCAAAGGGCGTTCATTTGATCGTGCCGCGTATCTCTGATAACAATAGAGTGCTTGCCTTTTTTGCCGATGACGGGCGTTTATTTTTTGCTATCCCCATGGGGGCTTGCACTTGCATCGGCACTACTGATACTCGCTTAGATGATATGCATACTGAGGTGACGGACGAAGACCGAGAATTCATTCTATCGAACATAAATGCCAAGCTTGATCTACCGTCGCCTTTAACGCGTGATGATGTTATATCAGAACGCTGTGGAGTACGGCCATTAGCCGTTAAAAACGACCAAGAAAGGCAGAGTGATTTTCTACAGTTGTCACGAAAACACGTTGTTGAGGTGTCTGCTGACTTAGGGCATATCAGCATATTTGGGGGTAAGCTTACCGATTGCTTAAATGTAGGTGATGAAGTCTGTGACCGTGTTGCGCAACTCGGGGTGAATTTGCCCATTGCCGCTCACAAATGGTATGGTGAACCCGGAAAGGCAGTGCGCTTGGCCTATTTTCGTCGAGCTAAACAACTAGGGCTTGATAAAATTGTTGCGCAAGATACGGGTGAAATATTAAGTCAACGCCTTTGGCGGCGTTATTTAAGTGCCGCAAATTCGATGTTGGATGCCATTGAGCAAGACCCTTCGCTTAGCGATTACACGATAGATAGTGCGGGAGTAAGTCGTTGTGAGTTAAGTTATATTGCGAACAATGAACTAGTCGTTACCTTAGAAGATTTTCTGCGGCGTCGCTCTAAAGTTGCGATGGTGATGTCACATGATGAACTCAAAATATCGCCAGCCATATTCGCGGTTTGTGAACACTTATTTGGCAATGAAGCAAAGGTAAAATATGATGAGTATTTTCGGGTGTAAGATTCAGCAAATTTAATTCGTCCGATATAAAGGTTTAAACCCCCGTCTTTAGACGGGTAGCTTTAAGCTAGCAGTTGGCTTTAAGATATGACGATGAAATATCGTCATGGTTCGCATACGAAATACAAGGTAGAGTACCATTTTGTGTGGGTCACGAAGTATCGTTATCAAGTCCTTATAGAAGAAGTTGGAGAAAGGGTTCGAGAATTAGTACGCCAAACATGTGAGTATTTAGAGATAGAGATATTGCGCGGAGTGGTAAGTAAAGATCATGTACATCTATTGATATCGGCGCCACCGAATTTGTCCCCATCAGAGATCATGCGGCGAATTAAAGGGAGAAGTTCGACAAAGATATTTCAAGAGTTTCCGCATTTAAAGAAGCGATATTGGGGTCGACAGTTTTGGGCCAGAGGTTATTTTTGTGTGACGGCAGGGGAATTAACGAAAGAGATGATAAAAGAATACTTGGAGCATCATTTTGAGAGGAATCCAAATGACCATTTCGATGTCGAGTGATCAATCAGCTTTAGCCGATAAACTGGACTTCCAGTCCAATCTTTTAACCCACCGTCTTTAGACGGTGGTTGTTAAGTAACGGGGTGTGTCAGTGAAACAATATTTACTTAGCGTCGATCAAGGAACCACGAGTTCACGCGCCATTTTATTTGATGAAAATGCGCGCTCGTGCTTTACTGCACAAAAAGAGTTTACACAATACTTTCCTGAAGATGGTTGGGTTGAGCATGACCCAGAAGAAATTTGGTCAACAACATTGGATGTGATGAAACAGGCGATTGCTTGGGCCAAGCAACATGAAGTAAAAATTGCTGCAATGGGTATCACCAATCAACGCGAAACAACGGTTGTTTGGGATAGGGCGACAGGCCAAGTGGTTTATAACGCCATCGTGTGGCAAGACCGACGTAGCGCGCGGTATTGCGATTTGCTGCGAGAACGTGGGCTAGAGGCCATGATTTCTGAGAAGACGGGCTTGCTATTAGACCCTTACTTTTCAGCAACGAAAATCAATTGGATTTTGAATCATGTTGACGGCGCACTTGAGCGCGCACAACGTGGAGAACTCGCATTCGGTACGATCGATAGTTTCTTGATATGGCGGCTAACAGACGGTGAAGTGCACGCCACAGATGCCACTAATGCTTCACGCACGATGTTATTTGACATTAATCAGCAATGTTGGGACCAAGAACTGCTTGATGCTGTTGAGGTACCGTATTCAGTTCTTCCTGAGGTGAAAGATAGCTCAGATGACTACGGGCTTACAAGCAATAGCGTAGTGGGCGAGCAAATAGCCATTTGTGGCGTAGCGGGTGACCAGCAATCGGCTTTAATTGGCCAAGCTTGTTTCAAACCGGGTATGGTTAAAAGCACTTATGGAACGGGTTGCTTTATGATTCTAAATACAGGTGCTCAAGTGGTTAGATCAAACAACAAATTATTAACCACAGTCGCCTACCGTTTAAATGGCGTTACGACCTACGCACTTGAGGGCTCTATATTTATGGCAGGCGCTGCAGTGCAATGGCTACGGGACGGTATTGGCATTATCGATTCGGCTGAGCAGACTGAGTCAATGGCATCCAGTTTGCAATCAAATTCTGGTGTCTATTTAGTTCCTGCCTTTACAGGGTTGGGCGCGCCGCACTGGAACCCAGATGCCCGAGCGGCGATATTCGGAATGACGCGTGATACAGGCCAAGCAGAGCTAGTGCGCGCAACACTTGAGTCAGTGTGCTACCAAACAGCAGACTTGTTAGGGGCGATGGAAGATGATGGTGTGTTGCCTAGCAAATTAAGGGTGGATGGCGGCATGGTGCAAAATAATTGGCTATGTGGTTTTCTGGCTAACATTCTTGATGTGACTGTTGAGCGGCCATCAGAAGTAGAAACCACTGCCTTGGGGGCAGCCTTTCTCGCAGGGATCAGGGTAGGGGTTTATGAATCTCTCGAAAGCATTGCGGGAAAATGGCAGTTAGAACGCGAGTTCAATGCGGTTATGAATCAGGATGAGCGTACTTTATTGCTTAACGGTTGGAACACTGCGGTTGAGAAGATCAGTACTTAGTTTGCACTATTTGATGATGGTGTTCTAAGTTGATGGAATTGACCAGATTGATAAGAGATAATTTAATCACTTATCGAGGTTCAAATGACATCTACAAAACGTAAGAATAAAACATATACCAAGCAATTCAAAGAAGAAGCAGTTGCTCTAGTCACAGACCAGGGCTACACCGTGCTTGAAGCTGCTGATGCTGTCGGCGTTCGAGCAAACCAAATATATGGATGGAAACAGCGTATCGCTGAAGAGGCAAGCGGCGAACGCTTAACGGGTGAAGATAGAGAAGAACTGCTTAGGTTACGTAAGGACGTTAAAAAGCCCCGTACTGAGAAGGAGATATTAAAAAAGGCCAGCGCCTACTTTGCGAAAGAAATGAAGTGAAATTCAAGACTATTGCACAGTGGACGTTAAACTACTCAGTGGTGGATTTATGCTCAGCGTTACGTGTCAGTACTAGCGCGTATTATCATTGACGCCGAAAGCCAGTCAAGGTGAACCAAGCTTGGGGTACTGATATTACTTATCTTCCCACGCGGCAAGGCTGGATTTATTTCGCTATTATGATGGACTTATATTCTCGCAAGATCGTTGACTGGGCTATGAACAACGCATGACTACTGAATTAGTAATGCGTGCTTTGAATTACGCTCATGCGTTGTGTAAACCATCTCGAGGTCTATTTTATCACAGTGATCGGGGAATTCAATATACGAGCCATGCTTATCGTAAGCAGCTAACCCAATATGGCATGCAAAGCTCAATGAGTGGCAAAGGCAACTGCTATGATAACGCAGTTGTAGAACGATTCTTTGGTAGCTTGAAATATGAATGGCTAACCAATGTTATTCGTCTGACTCGCAACGGAGTAATCAATGACGTAAATAAATACATCCGTTACTATAACGGAACTAGGCTGCATTCAACTATTGGACTATGTAGGTCCGAATGAATACGAAAATCCTCTTATTAATGTGTGCAATTAAATCAACCTAGAACACCAGGCTTAAAGGTATTAAACTGATTATCCTCCAGCTCTACTCCGTTTAATATTGAGAAGAACTCATCTATACTTGGAACCCTACCAATATTACTCTCCTTGACGAGTTCAAAATATACAGGCTTGAGGAACCTCATTAGAGCTTTAAATCCGTTGGTAGTAGGAAGAACATTTCCTTTAGTTTCTCTATCGTTCCAAGACACTGGCCATCTGATTTGAACTGCTTCAAAAAAGTTAAATGTTATTTGCATGCATTTGGGGTCTGCTTACAATATGTAAAAGTAGGAACACACAGTTAATCAGAACTGTTGAGAGACCTAGGAGCAAGTTCACTTACAAGATGCTGAGCAGTATTTAAACAACCGCTGCGAGAGTTCACACATGCCGCTTCGACGTCGAGAACGTGCAATGTTGAGGTTCAGGAAACTAAAAACGTTACAGAAACTAACTAGTATTCACGCACAATTTTACAATCACTTTAATAATCAGAGACGCCTTCAGAAAAGAGAGCAATACACATACTTGCGATTCACTGCGCTACGACAGTGGCGAGAAATCTGTGCATATTAGTAGGTATTTGCAGCCAATATCTTGTGGCTAGCTAAAGTTAGTCTGACAATGCCACCTGATTCATTACCAAAAATCAGAGTTTATCAGCGCTTCCCTAGGATAAGCAGGTAGGGTCAATTATTTAAATAGATTATGTGGGTTCTCACACAGATAAATTTTTAATTAGAGCGTACAGTTAATCTAGTACAAATAAATATGAATAATATTTGTGCTTTAGATAAACCAAAATTGAGGGACGATAGAAATGGAAAAGAATAAAGGTAAACGATCTGGCATTGCTTTTAAGGTAACGTACGAAGAACGATCAGATTTTGATGAGACACTGCATGCGGTTGTGTTTGATTCATCGGGCAATCAACTCGACCGAGCTGAAGTTAAATCCGGCAAAGTTAAATTAGATATATCTGAATCGGCGCTACGCCGCGCACGCGTATTTATAACACCGATCACAGACAACACTAACGAAAAAAAACTAACACTAGAAACAATGTATCGCGTCGGGGCATACCAGGCGCTTGTGTCAACGCAGGGAACACTCATCGATAATATCCATATCCCCGACTCAATAGTCGAGAGGTGGTTATATGGTCGTTGCTATGTACACGGCCAGGTAATACGCAGTAGCGATAGTCGTGCCATTTGCGGTGCACGTGTCCATATTTGTGAGGTTGACAAACTTCCTTTATGGATTTGGAGATTACCTGAGATTGAATTGAATAGACTGCGAGATGATTTTTTGGATGTGATTAAAAATCCACCGGTTGTTGACCCCAGTGATCCGTTTCCAACAGGTCCATTTCCTAACCAGGACTCTGTACCGTTTGATCGATCGGTGTTCCGGTTTGACACTTCACTAGATGAATTTCAACCTCAACCGGAGTTTGTATCTGCTGGAAAACGGCACCTCAACACTAATTTGCAAGATGTGACGAGATCACTGCCACAATCAACGTCCGAGCTTGTCCTACAGCTTGGGACATCATCAACCGAAGTGCTTCGGAGTGTGCTGTCCGAAAACTGGAAGCTGATTTATCCCTGGTTTTGTGTCTGGCCGTGGTGGCAATTCCGCTGTGACGAGGTTGCTGTTGTTACAACGGATGACTATGGCAGATTTGAGGCCAACATATCCTATCCTCGTCTCGGTGATCATCCAGATTTGTATTTCTGGGTCGAGTATGATTTTGGAAGTGGCTACGAGACGGTTTATCACCCTCCGATTCCTTGTCATACTTACTGGAACTTTTCTTGTGGCTCTGAAGTGACCGTTCGCGTTTCGGATGCACGAGTACCTGGCTGTACAGATGAGCCCGATCTGCCTGGATGCCAAGTTCTTATGAAGTCAATTGGCAATCAAGTTGCGATTCAAGAGATCAATTCTGATTCTGCTGGGTCTGCACTTGAAGGATTGCTCACCACCGGTGAACCCTTTGGTGCAACACTTGAACCTCGCGTTGACTTTAGCAGAACGTGCCTGATCGATACCAAAAACGTTCCATATTACCGGTGGTCATATCGGAGGCTAAGTGGTCCTGATGGTATTAGTACCGCCGTATCGGAACCTGCTTCAGAGCCCATTTCGACGGTTCTCAATCCGGCAAATGCACCGGCAAGTGACTGGACTATCTTGACAAAAGAGGTCTTCAGACACTATCGTGATGGTACCAGTTATCCTGCAGATTTGATGGGGCCGATGCCAACCAGCGTGGCACCTATCGAAAATCTTTTCAGGATTCGTCCAGTAAATCCTCCGGTCGGTGCTGAATGGAAGGTATTCAATGAACATGTAGACCTTGCAACGGCTTATTTTGAATCTGCCAGCTTGGCCGGAACTCCTGACAGTGGTCCAATAACAGGGATAACCCCAGGGCCAGCACCTGATGATTTAGCGGCTGGACGATACGAGCTTAAGTTTGAGTTGTTCGATGATACAGGCAATCTTGTAAATTGGACAGACAAGGGCATTGATCTTCGTATAACTGATCAAAACGCACCTTTTGGTACTGGCACAATCACATCGAGTGTTGCACCTGCTTACAACAGAATACTCGATGTATCAGGTAAAACTATTGGCTTCAAGATGACGGTACGTATAGACAATAATCATTGCTATGCAGAGGTGTTGCCAGTAGCAGGTGATGTTACGCCTGACCCAGCTTGTGGTTTCCACAATTACGAGCCCGGCGATGATGCGCGTCTCAGGTTTATTGCTAGGCATCCCAATGATCTTGCTACCTATACTTTTAATTCATTCAAGGCTAGCGGACCGGCAATTCCTGTAGCAGCTACTACAGGCCTAGCTGGAAAAGCAGGTAATAACGGATATATCAATACCAGTGGGTTTCAGTATGAAAAAGACATTACAGTATCGGTATTGTTAACCACATGCTCAAACGCAGCATTTGCTGAACGGCTGGATGTTGTCCCGTGGGCGCAAAATGGTTATACCCGACTTAATCACCTACGTCATGCTGACACTGCTGCGTTTTCACTAGCTCAACCTTGCTCCCCCTGTTTTTGCGATGAGGAGGAAGATATTTAATTAGATAGCAGTTTGTTGCACGCTTAGCTAATCTATCTTGCCCAACCAAAATAGGCAACAAATAGATTTAAATGCATACCGTGGTAACAATTGCAAGTGTTTGGTGAAATATGGATAGGGACGTTTCTGAAATGACGGTAAGTACCCCTCGGCTCGGCTGAGGGGTACTTACATGAGCATTGGTTCCAGTCCATCTGCATTGTTTAATGTCAATGGCAATTCGAAAATCGTGGTGACGAGGTATTTGAATGATGGTCCTAGCGCTAATTTTTCGAGCGTGAATAGCCAACCTTTCGGTAGTTTGATACGCAGTGGATGTATCGTTATCAGGAAGCCACATAACACTCTGTAGCGAGGCAAAGGTTTTTACAAGCTGCACCAATTCTTTGATTTAGAGGCACATTTGAGGAAAAAATTATGCTAGATAGTTTGAAGGCCACTTGGCTACAAAAAAATGAAAATCAACTGGTATTTCAATATCGGACGATTAGGTTACTGGTTGGAATAATTGTAATTCTTTTACCTGTTCTAGTGACGTACTTTTCTGGAGAAGATAATTTAACTTCAATAAGTGTTTCATACTACTCAAATGCGAGAGATGCTTTTGTTGGTTTACTCTTTGTTGTGGGTGCTTTCTTAATGGCCTATCGTGGCCATTACTTCTATGAAGGTATAGCAAGCATAATCGCTTCTTTCGCAGCATTTCTCGTGGCTATCGCCCCAACTGAATGTGATCCCCTAGTTGGTATAGATTACTGCGAGTATAAACACCTTGTCACAGAAAACGCTTTAGTGCATGTCTTGGCAGCGGGTACTATGTTTTTAATTTTAGCTTACTTTTGCTTTTACCCGTTCAGACTGAGAGCTAAGGAGAAATATGAATTTAATAAAAATGATACTTGGGCATTTATGAGGCAATATATATACATTATTTGTGGCATTCTAATTTTGTTAGCAATCTTAGGTATTGTTGCTTTTAAACTGAACTTTGGTATTCACCACCCGAAAACAGTTTATGTTGCGGAATTTGTGGCGCTTATTGCATTTGGAGTAGCATGGTTTGTAGCGGGATTACCCTTTAACTCAGTAAAGCCTTAAGCCTTTGTAAATAGTATGTGTGTCTCGAATCTTGCATAATTTATATATGAAAGTGCACTTGATTCGTCATATGTTTTCTAGAGGAATTACTTGGTATAAAGATCTGTTCACACTTCTAGGCATAATGGGTGCAGCATTTTGGTTTATCTATACATCTGAATACACTTCGAGGTTGAACACAAAACATACAATTGACAGCTATGTTTTAAACAGTAGTCAAAGGTATGTTTCTATTGGAGTTCAAGTAGAAAATGTGGGCAATGCTGAGGATATCATTGACGAAGGCATCATATATGTACAAAAAGTGCTTCCTTTGAGTGATCAGGTTGATAAGATTTTGCGAGACCCTGATATGGTTGATAAGCCAATAACTGACATTCCACTGCCACTTCTGTTAAATTATGATGGTGAAAACGCAATGTATAATATAGAGCCATTTAAGGTCTCACCAAAGGAAGTTGCAACCAGCTATTATGGATATGTGATACTTTGTACCGTGGAAGTAGTAAAGGTTACAACGAACTTATCTTCCCAAAAAAGAGAGGTATTTTGGGAGCATTCAAACTTTTACGAATTTGAGAAAGATAAAAAATGTACACTAGAATATTAATACTTATTCCATCTCTGTTGCTAGCGCAAACTTCTTTTGGTGGTGGATTAGGAGAAATGATAAACAGTAAAGATCTGGCGGTATCAAAGGAAATTGACGAGCTTCGAGGAATTGTGAAAATTTTGAAGCCCGACGAAAAGTGTAAACAAGAGGTTGGCAGTGCAGAAGAATTAGATAGTGAGACTGTTATGGTAAACGCCTCAAAAGATTATTCAGGCGGTAATACTTTATCTAAGGAACAAATTGAAATAGAGCTTGATTGTATACAAAAAAAAACCGAATAAGCCTTGGTTTGAATGCCTCGTTCAGTGATCGATTTTAAACTGTCTTGGCTTTCTTCAACCAGGTAGTCAGTCAATTTTTTTGACCAAATCCTCAGCCCTCAGATGCGTATAGCGCCTTAGCATCGCTAAGTCTTTATGTCCTGTAATAGATGAGACTTCCATAATAGAGAGCCCTTTTTCGAAGAATCTACTTGTTGCTTCATGGCACAGATCATGAAAATGAAAGTTTTCAATATGGGCTTTCTTGCGAATACGCTCAAAAGCCTGAGTAATAGAATCAGGTCTCATGCTGAATACTTTGTCAGAAATATTAACTGGTAGACTTCTAAGTAAATCGTAAGCACGCTTTGTTAGTGGAATCGTACGACCCTCAGAATTTTTGGTATCAAAGAGTGTTGCTGTTCGTTTTGAAAGATCAATATTACTCCACTTTAGACTAACAATTTCGCCTCTGCGCATACCTGTTTCAATAGCAAAGATAATGATATTGGAAATCTCACCACCATAAGAGCGAGTAGCTTTAAGAAGTCGTCCTTCTTCATCACCCACAAACCTCCGATCTCTGCCTTTGGGTTGCGTAGGAATAGAGACAGAATCAACAGGATTACCACGCGGCAAATAAATTTCCCATTCTTTTTGCGCTTGTACAAGTATTCTACGGATAAGGAGTAAGTCTTTACGAGCAGTATGACCTTTGACAGTTTTAAGACGTTGATCTCTAAATTTTGCAAGAACTGATGGTGTAAGAGCTGTTAGGTGTAAGTGACCTAGTTGGTGGGTAATCAACTTACATTGAGAGATTACTTGGCGCTGTGATTTCTTTAGCGGGAGGACCTCTCTAATATATCTATCAACCAGCTCTTCAAGAGTAGTGCTTTCCGCTTCGCTCGCTGAAACAAATGTAGCATTGTCCATTTGAGATTCAATATCTCGTGCCCAGCGCTGTGCAGCAGCTTTGGTTTTAAAAGTTTTACACTGACTTGGCTGACCTTTCTTTCTAATACGAACTTGCCACCCAGAGGTTCCGTGCTTTGATATATATGCCATTTAGTTTATTTTCACTGACGCACAATTGACGCAAGAGATGATATATCTAAATGGGGTAAAGATCAAATGTAATGTAAATATATGAAATATATAAATAAATATGGCGTCCCCGAGACGATTCGAACGTCCGACCTGCCGCTTAGGAGGCGGCTGCTCTATCCAGCTGAGCTACGGGGACTTGGGTGAAGCGGTGCGAGTATAGCTTAACTTGATTTGGCTAAACTTTAAAATAGTCGGCTAAGAATTCGCCGAAGTTAACGGTGTCTTTAGCTTCTATTTTGGCTTGGTCTGCTAATGAAGAAGTAGCTAATTGAGTAAAGTTAGTGCGTGCAGATTCGTTGAGCCGTAAGTGTTTAAAGAAGGTTTCGTGTTCTTCTGATTTGTCGATGGCAAACTCGTAAAAGCTGGAGTACTTTGATTGCATATCTTGCAGAATACGCCCAGAAAGTGTTTTGCTTGGGTCTTCGATACACTCAAGTTGATTATCTAACACTTGGCCGTAGCGACGAGTGAAGTGAATGGAATCTAGAATTTTAGCGATCGGTCGCATCGATTCTATTATTTCTTGCGACCACTGTTTTAGCGCGGCAGGTTTACCGTTACGGCTTAGCTTAAGATCAGGTTGACGACCCAACATAACGGTGTCGACTTTGTTTTTATGGTTTTCTGCTAAGTCTTCATCGCTCATTAACGGACTATCGCTAAATAAGCAGTATAGTAAGTACATATCCAAGAAAATAATGGTTTCTTGGTCGATACCAATTGGCACATAGGGGTTCAAGTCAACACTGCGTACCTCGACATACTCAACGCCTCTAGAAGACAAAGCTTCGCTAGGTTTTTCACCGCTGGTAGCCACGCGCTTAGGCCGTATGGTGGCGTAAAACTCGTTCTCTATTTGTAATAAATTAGCATTTAACTGACGATATTTACCATCGACCTTTACGCCAATTTTTTCGTATTCTGCATGCGGGCGATGCATGGCTTCTACTAATGATTCAGTAAAGGTACTAAGTTGGTTATAGCAGGCTTTGATACTGCTTTGCGCATCGTTACTATAGCCTAAGTTGCTCATTCTTAATGAAGTGCCATAGGGCGCGTAAAAACTGCTTCCGGCGTACTCTTCTAGTGAATGATCGCGACCTTTTAAGAAGGTTTTACAAACGGCTGGTGAGGCACCAAACAGATAGAGAATGATCCAACTGCTGCGATGGAAGTTTCTAATCAGTTTTAGATATTCAGCCGAAATGGCGTCTTGTAATGATAGGCCGTTATCAATGCCCAAGTAATAAGGCCAAAATTCTTTGGGTAGCGAGAAGTTGTAATGTATGCCGCTAATTGTTTGCATTAGCTGGCCATAGCGGTGACCTAAGCCTAGGCGGTAAGTCTCTTTCATCTGGGCAATGTTAGAGCTACCAAAGCGCGCTATAGGAATGGGCGTGCCTTCTTTAATAATGCAGGGCATAGAGCTGGCCCATAACTTTTCGTCGCCAATATTTTGATAGGTGAAGTGATGGGCTTCAGTCAGAAAGTTAGTTAGACTATCGATGTCTTGGCTAACAGGCGTCACGAACTCTAATTGCGCCTCAGAAAAGTCAGTCGTGATGCTTGGATGAGTTAAGGCTGATCCAAGTGCTGTGGGGTGAGAGGTCTGGGCCAGTGCGCCGTTGGTGTCAACGCGTAAACTTTCCTTTTCTAACCCTCTGTTAATCTGATTGAATAGGCTGTCTAAGCCTAAGTCGATTACTTTTTCTAAATTTTTATTGAGAATAGACATCCTTCTGGTGCGTCTAGCTTACAAATTAAAGTTTTAATATAACGGAATTTTACAGCGATGTCCTTGCTTTCAATAGCGCCGATGTTAGATATAACCGACCGCCATTGTCGCGCGTTTTATCGGCTCTTTTCGCCGCAGTTGAAGTTATATACGGAGATGATCCATGTTGGTGCGATCTTATACGGTGATCGTGAACGCTTTTTGAAGTTTAACCCCAAAGAACACCCAGTGGTAATCCAGTTTGGGGGCAGTAACCCGCGTGAGCTCAGTGAAGCAGCAAAGATAGCCGAAGACTGGGGCTATGACGAAATAAACCTGAATGTGGGTTGCCCTAGCGACAAAGTGCAAGCGGGCCGCTTTGGAGCTTGCTTGATGCGCGAGCCTACATTGGTTGCTGAATGCGTTGCCCAGATGTGCGCTGCAGTTAACGTGCCAGTTACTGTTAAACATCGTATAGGCGTTGATGACCAAGACGAAGACGAGGCACTTAATCATTTTATAGAGCTTGTAAGCGCCGCGGGCTGCACCGAGTTTACGGTACACGCGCGTAAGGCGTGGTTAAAAGGGTTAAGTCCTAAGGAAAACCGTGATGTTCCGCCGCTTAATTATGGCCGCGTTTATCGGCTGGTAAAAAATCACCCGCAACTACGTTTCGTAATGAACGGCGGTATAACAACGTCGGCTGCCGTACATAGCCACTTAACTAAAACGGCTGGCGTCATGTTAGGAAGAGTCGCCTTTGACGATCCTTGGATGTTGAACCAATTGTGTGCTGATGTGTTCAAACATTCAGCAGCGTTTAAGTCGCGGCGTGACATAGTCGAGACTTATTGTGAATATATTGATGAACAACTTGCGCAAGGTGTCTGGCTTAGACATATGAGCAAGCACTTAATGGGTTTATTCAAGGGTGAAGCCGGCGCAAAACAGTGGCGCCGCACAATGGCAGAAGACACGCGAGGTGAGCATAGGGATTGTAGCGCAATTAAACATGCTTTAGATCAAATTTTAACAACAACTATATAAGGTTTAGCAAAAAATGAAGTTAATTAAGTGGATAGTTTATCTAATTATTTTCGCAGTTCTATTGGTGATAGCAGCGGGGGCATTTATTGTCACTAAAGTTGACCCTAATGACTACAAGGACAAAATTGCTGAACAGGTGAAACAACACACAGGGCGGTCACTATCCATAGCGGGCGATATTGCATGGAGTTTCTATCCTTCGCTGGGCTTAGACATTGGGCAGCTAAGTTTACAAAACCAAGCGGGGTTTTCTCCTGAACTAATGGTTTCTGCGCAGTCGGCCAAAGTACAAGTGGCGGTAATGCCATTACTAGAAAAGAAAATTGAAATCGGAAAAATTGACCTCGAACAACCAGTGCTTAACCTATCGATTAACGAGCAGGGGGTTGCAAATTGGAGTGATTTGATAAAAGAAGGTGCAGCGGATACATCATCTGCAGACGATGCAGGTGCTCAGGCTGGGACTTTGCTGGGCGGCTTAATTGTAAAAGGCGTGAATATTAATAACGGATCAGTTAGTTGGGATGATGCGACGGCGCAGCAAAGTATCAAAGTAACGGATTTCAATCTCACTACTGGAGAAATTAAACCAGGTCAGCCCGTTGACTTTGACCTGTCGGCAAAATTGGATGGCAATGTATTGCCCGAATCGACCAACCTAAATATAGGGGGTTCATTGAATGTAAGTACCGACTTAAATTCAGTTGAATTGATTGGAAGCAAAGTGGCGATAACAATGGATAATATTGATGCGAATGTCGATTTAGGTCATATAAAATTTGACTCTAATCAAGCAAGCTTAAACGCACAAGCGGTGCTATTTTCAGGTCAATATGACCTCATTCCAATCACAGGAGAAATTGAACGTATTAACTATCACTTAGAGTCTGGTTTGGCTGAAATAGTCAGTCAAAACTATTCAGCGGAGCTATTAGGAACGAAATTACTCGCAGGTATTCCTGCGCTCAGTTTGTCGGTTCCAAACGAAACGCTAAGTGCTCCCTCGGTTTCAATTCAGCAAGGAGAAGGGTCGATTGAGATGTCAGCGCAAGTTGAGCAATTGTTTTCTGATTTATCAGCGAGTGGCAACATTAAAACAAATACATTAAAACCTAGAGAAATGCTGGCGAATTTGGGAGTAGATATTGATGGTCTACCCAACACGGCGTTGCAAAATATTAATCTTGATACGGATTATCAGTTCACAATGGATGCGATCAAACTACCGAATATCAATGCAGTTGTCGATCAATCGACTATTTCAGGGTGGTTCAACTTAGATTCTTTTAGCCAACCGGCCTATCGCTACGACCTGGACGTTGATACGTTAACGGTGGACCAGTATTTAACCGAGGACGGGCAGCAGAGTGCTGAAGATGCTGGGCCAGCGGGTGTGGTTGCATTGCCGTTTGCAGCGCTAAAAGGCTTAAATGCAAAAGGGGTACTGAAAATCGGTACGCTCGATTATCAGGGTTTAGTGTCTAATGACTTGGTAGTTGATGCGGATACCACTCAAGATAAAATCAACATTTCTCCCTTGCGCGCTAATCTATATGGCGGCGAGAGTGTCAATGATATTACTTATGATATCTCCGGTGAAACGCCCAAAATGAACTTCAAAACCAGTTTAGCCAATATTAACTTGGCGCCATTTCTACAAGCCATGCAGGTTACTGACCGGTTCGAAGGGCTGGGGAATGTGAAGGCAGAAGTGACCAGTTTCGGTCTAACGGCTAGTGAGTTTATCTCGAATATGAACGGTGAAGTTCGCGTTAATCTCGATGACGGTGCGATCAGCGGCGCGAATATTCAAAATTCGTTGATCAATGTGGCTAAGGTTTATAAAAGCTTGAAGGGTAAAAACTTAGTGTCAGATTCAAAAGTAGGTGACAAGACTGAGTTTTCCAACTTCAAAGCGCTAGTGAAAGTAAAAAATGGTGTATTAGTCTCAGAAAATATTGACTTACAAGCACCTGCATTACGTCTTAAAGGTAGAGGTAATGTTAATTTGAATACCGAAATATTAGATTTGAAGATGGTGGTTGCCATTGTTGATAGCTTGGAAGGGCAAGGTGGGCAAAGCATTGACGAGCTCAAAGGAGAAGAACTACCGCTTACAATAACGGGTAATTTGGCAGCGCCGAAAATCAGAATAGATACCGCTGCGTTACTAAAGAAAAAATTTAAAAAAGAGTTAACGACTAAATTAGCGGAAGAAGTCGGAATTGACTTACCTGTTAATAAAGAAACAGGTGAACAAGTCAGTGTTGAAGATAAGCTAAAAGAAAAGCTAGACGAAAAGCTAGACGAAGAAAAAGCGAAGTTAAAGAAAAAACTACTTAAGGGCTTATTTGGCGGCTGATAAATTGCCGAGTGCCTAAAAGGTGTATTTAAATAGCGCGATATCTTTGGCCCAGTGTGCTGCTACCTTATCGCGTAATTCGTCTGTATAGTAAGTTTGGTACTCTTTATGCGCGTAGGCGTTAAATTGCTTGAGTGGGGCGGTAATGTCTAGGTGCGCGCATATGTCAGTGTAGTCACTCGTTACATTTTCAAAACGTCCCACCTTATCGACTAATAATCGTTCATCTTTATCGTATAACATGCGGTGCTGCTGTAATTTGTTACGCCGTATTTCGTAGTCTACGTATTCAGCAAAGCCAGACATGGCTTTGATTTTTTTATGCCTCGTTCTGCGGTCTTTTTTAATCGCAGCATTGTAGTCTGAGACTAGTCTGTCCCAAGGGTTACGTACAAATGCAAATTTGAAATAACGATTAAACTGTTCTGATGGAATTCGGCGCTGTGCTTCAGCGGCGGAACAATGGGTGGGGAATTTATAAAGGTGATAATGCTTAGGCGCGCCCCATGTGCGTAACACCGAGTTACGCAACGAAGAGGGATGGTCTACGCAATAAGACGCGAGGGCTTTATGAATGCTAGTACCAGCAGTTTTTTCAACATGGATAAATATAAACTGCTTATCGTCAGATATAAGCACGGAGTTCGACCACTAAGCAGTATGCACGCAGGTGGAGTGCTTACAAAATAGGCTTATTGAGAACCAGCTATCATATGTACAACGATCGCTCGAATTTCATCATCGCTTAAGCTTGCGTTGCCACCTTTAGGAGGCATACCACCAACGCCGTTGATGGCATTGTTAATCAAAGCGTCTTCTCCCTTCGCTATTCTATCAGCCCAAGCCGCGGTATCACCTAGTTTGGGTGCATTAGCTACTCCCGTGCCGTGGCATGCGAAACAACTCGCTTGGTATAAAGCAGCCCCATCAGCTGGTGCATTAGCTTGGCTGTCGCTTGCTTGTGTAGATTCAGCTGCACCAGACATGTTGATGGTGCCGATTTTTTCAATGCGCGCTTCAATTTCGGCATCGGTGTCAGCAAGGCTCGTATAAAACGGGCTGATCAATAATGTGCAGATTGATAATAAAGAAACAGTGTTTTTTAAGGTCATAACAGCCACATAAACTAAGAAAAATTAGATGCGCGATTATACCCAAAAGTTATCCGATACTTTTTATAATAAGTACACATTTTATTTGTAAAGAGAACAAAGATGGGCGCTATAAAAATTGTAAGCAAACTAGTAATCAGCAGCGTTGTAGTATGCGCATTGGCTACAAACTACGTTTTAGCAGATGTTAGTTTGCACTATAGTGGTGCAACAGACAAAACTCTGTTTCATATTGCTGGTGACAAGCTACGTATTGATATGATGGATGGAGATCAGCGAAATGGCGGTCTTTACTACGATATGAAAACGGACCAGCTGCTGATAACGTTAGACGCTAAAAAGCAAGTTATGGATTTAGAAAAAATGGCGGGCCAAGCAGCAGAGATGAAAAGCCAAATGCAAAAGATGCTCGAAGCACAAATACAAGGTATGAGTGACGCTGAAAAAGCCCAATTGAAAGGTGCGATGGGCAGTGCCTTGAGCAATTTGATGGGCGAAAAAGGAGAGCCTAAGGAACCACCCAAAACTCAATTCAAGTTTACGGGTGATAATAAAACCGTGGGCAACTATAGCTGTGAACTCGTTGAAATGACGTTAGGTAACGGTGACCAAAATACGGTTTGTGTTGCGAAAGCTAAGAGTCTAGGAATAGATGCTGCGGATGAGGCTGTGCTGAACGGGATGATGAAAAAGATGAGTGCTCTCTCAGATAAAATGAGCGCGATTACGGGAAATAATTCCTTCGGCTTTGTTGGGAATTTTAAAGAGGTGTTGGTGAAGTCATATGCTCAAGACCAATTGGAATTAATGGCTATCATGCCTTTGTCGGTCGATAGTGAGAGTATGACGGTGCCAGCAGATTACGAGATGACCGACATTCCTTTATTATAAGTAATTAGCTTATTTTCTGCGGCTGAGTAGAGGCTCTCTCGGCTGCAACGGCTTCATCAAATAAGGGCTTACGTTGCCCCTGTTGAATATGCTTTTCCAAGAAAGGTTGGCGACTAAATACGTGCTGAATGATCGGTTCAAAAAAGCTCAGTGGTAAATAGTCGTAATCTGGGTCGAATGCAGTTTGATCCCAATGTTCGCAAAAGTCGACACAATCATCGTAATAAGGGTTGCCAAGAAACTTGTCTCTTACGTTTCGATCTCCATCGAAAAAATGCATGAAGTAATATTTTTGAAAATCGAAATGATTCTCAACGACCCAAGTGCATTGCTCTCGGATAAATGGCCTTACTATTTCTGCCGCTAGCTTATCGTGCGAGTAGGGCGCAAGGCCGTCACCAATATCATGCAGTAAAGCGCTCATTACCCAATCAAAGTCTGCTCCTGCCCTCCAAGCCATGGTTGCGCTTTCCAAGGAGTGCTCTAACCGAGTGATTTTATAACCCGATAGACTGGTTTCTAATTCTTCCAGTGATTTAACTAATCGGCCGGGAAGTTCCGCGATATAGGCTTGTTCTAGAGGCTCGAGAAATTCATAATCCGCGCGATCTGCATCTTTCATTTGAGAGAATTTAACGTGTTTCATGCTTTGTCTGTGGCAAGTTGTTTAAGTAATGGTAATCACTTCGTAGTGCATTAGCTATGCGTATTTTCATTCAATCGTCAATTTATCGCGCTATGTGGCTTAAGTTAAGTAGCAATTATTTCAATTTGGTCGCCACAAAGGTAGAATCTGCGCCTTGTTCTGCCTAATCGATGCTTATCTAAAGTGACTAAAACGCTATTTGTTAAAACTAACGGCTGCCAGATGAATGAATACGATTCATCGCGTATGGCCGATCTGCTAGCAGACAGCCATCATTTAGGCAAAGCGCCAGATGAACAATCTGCCGATGTGTTGTTGCTTAACACCTGTTCTATTCGAGAAAAGGCGCAAGAAAAAGTGTTCTCGCAGCTCGGGCGGTGGCGTAAAATTAAAGAACAAAACCCTGATTTGGTTATAGGCGTTGGAGGCTGTGTAGCCAGCCAAGAAGGTGAAGCCATCCTCAAGCGCGCGCCTTATGTAGACATTGTATTCGGTCCTCAGACATTGCACCGTTTACCCAAAATGCTCGACCAAGTGAAGGCGGAACGCGCGCGAAACAGTAAACTACGTGCAATTGACGTTAGCTTTCCTGAAATTGAGAAATTTGATTGCTTACCGCCGCCGAAAGTAGAAGGGGCCAAAGCGTTTGTATCAATCATGGAAGGTTGCAGTAAATATTGTAGCTTTTGTGTGGTCCCGTATACCCGCGGTACAGAGTTCAGTCGACCATTCGACGATGTCATTGAAGAAGTATATACCCTAGCATTACAAGGCGTACGCGAGGTGAATCTGCTAGGCCAAAATGTAAACGGCTACCTTGGCAACACACATGATGGCGCGCAAGTTAGCTTTGCGGATTTATTGCGCTATGTTGCAGCTATTGATGGTATCGACCGAGTGCGCTATACCACTTCGCACCCTGTGCATTTTGATGATGCTTTGATACAAGTTTATGCTGACACGCCGCAATTAGTCAGCCATTTGCATTTGCCTGTTCAATCGGGTTCAGACCGCATTTTGCAATTGATGAAGCGCGGGTATACCGCTGAATTTTATCTCGATGTGGTTGAAAGGCTAAAAAAAGCACGCCCAGGTATTTCAATGTCTTCGGATTTTATTATTGGTTTCCCGGGTGAAACGGATGAAGATTTCGCGCAGACTATGCAACTGATTGAAAAAGTGTATTTTGATCAATCGTTTAGTTTTATCTACAGCGCGCGTCCAGGTACGCCTGCGGCTGAATTGGAAGACAATGTTTCAATGGATGTCAAGAAGGAACGCTTAGCTCAATTGCAAGCTCGTATCAATGAAATGTCTTCAGAAATCAGCAAATCGATGATTGGTTCAGAGCAAACTGTTTTAGTTGACGGGCCTTCACGAAAAGACCCTGCAGAGTTAACCGGGCGCACCGAGAACAATCGTTCAGTCCTATTCAAAGGTTCGACTGATTGGGCAGGTAAGTTTGTGAATGTAGATATAAACGAAGGTTTTGTAAACTCCTTACGCGGTGAAGCTAAAAGCATGGCGTTTCAGCCTGTTTTAAATGTAGCTTAGTGTTGCATTTGCTCATCTCAACGCACTTTTACACTCTCATTTTAGGTCTATCATTTGGCTAAGCCCACACCGAAGCAAGAAGGCATCAGCTTTTCTCTTGCACCGATCGATAATGATCGATTAGTTGCCTTAAGCGGAGCGCGCGGGGCCAATTTCAAACAAATTGAAGAACAACTGGGTGTGCAAATTAGTCACCGTGCTGAAGTGTTCTACATCGAAGGCGAAACTGCTCCTGCGCAGCGCTGCAAGCAGGTAATCAAGCAGTTGTATAAACTGACGAAGTCAGCGCAAGTAGTGAATGCAGAAGCGGTACATTTAGCTCTTATCAATGATTCGCAAGCCGTAAAAAAGGGAGTTGCTGATGTAGTCATAAAAGTACGTAAGCACCATGTCAGACCTCAAAATGACGCACAAGATTACTATCTTAGACAAATATTAACTAATGACGTTTGCTTTGGGTTAGGACCAGCGGGTACAGGTAAAACTTATTTAGCAGTCGCCTGCGCAGCGCAGGCTTTAGCGAATAATGAGGTAGAGCGAATTGTATTGGTTAGACCGGCAGTTGAGGCAGGGGAGAAGTTGGGGTTTTTACCCGGAGACATTGGACAAAAAGTAGACCCCTATCTTCGCCCATTGTACGATGCATTGTACGAAATGCTAGGCTTTGACAGAGTGGGTAAGCTCATAGAGCGCGGCATTATCGAGCTAGCGCCACTTGCTTATATGCGTGGTAGAACGCTCAATGAATCTTTCATACTGTTAGACGAAGCGCAAAACACCACTAAAGAGCAAATGAAGATGTTCCTGACGCGGATGGGTTATGGTTCTAAAATGGTGATTACGGGCGATACCTCGCAGGTTGATTTACCTAAACACATGACGTCAGGCCTCGTGCATGCTCGCCGAGTGCTAACGGACATTAAAGGTATTTCATTCACTCAATTTACTTCCGAACATGTGGTGAGGCATTCATTAGTGCAGCGTATTGTTGAAGCCTATGAAGGTCAGGCGGCTCAGCAAGCACAAGTTAAGACGGGTAGTGCACAAAGCGAAGAAGGTGCGTTGCACTCAGTACAAGCAGATAATGGATGAATGGCTTTTCCTTGAAAATAACTCGGGTCAGACAGGCATTCCGTCTGAGATCGAGTTTACACATTGGGTAAGCACTGCACTGCACTGCACCCAAAATGAACGACGTGAGTTATCCATTCAGCTCGTTGACTCACAAACCATGCAGAGTATAAATAAGCAATTTCGTGCCACCGATAAACCAACTAATGTGTTGTCATTTCCATTTGACGCTGTTGTCCCTGAGCAATCTACATTAAGTTGGGGGGACATCGTGATTTGTGTGCCGCTGGTTGAGCAAGAAGCGACGGAGCAGGGCAAACTAGCGAAATCACATTGGGCACACTTAACGGTGCACGGTATCTTGCATCTAATCGGATACGATCATAGTGAGCAAGCCGATGCAGCGATAATGGAACCGTTAGAAGTAAGCATTTTAAGCAAACTAGGGGTCGCTAACCCCTATGAAAGCGATGAAGCTTAACAGTCGAATATTGAAAGCTTTGCTCTACCTAGTGATGGGCGCTGTTTTTGTTCTCGGGTTTGCTCCATTTGGCTATTGGCCCTTGTCCTTGATTGCGATGGCGGTGTTGTTTAATGGATGGTTATCATGCAATAAAGTCGATACAGCCATTATCAGCTTTTCTTTTGGGCTTGGGCAATTTCTTGGCGGCGTGTCATGGATTTATGTCAGCATGGTTAACTTTGGCAATCTGCCGCCTGTTTTAGCTGTGATTGCGGTGGTGTTGGTGGGTATATTCCTAGCCTGCTACCCCTTGTTAGCGGGGTTGTTGTTTGCTTGGGGTAAATCGCCATCCTTAACAGTCAACGCATTGTGCATCGCTCCAGTGTGCTGGATTTTACTCGAAGCACTGCGGGGCTTTTTGTTTACAGGTTTTCCGTGGTTGTTGCTTGGTTATGTCTCTATTGATACATGGCTAGTTGGGTTTGCTCCAATGGGCGGCGTTCTGCTATTGAGTTTTATTTTATCTGCGTTGGCTGGAGCCATTGTGCTAGTTTGGCGGAGCGTGATGAGAAAACAATTCACTCAATTAATAATACCACTTGGTTTAAGCCTCGTTTTAGTGGTCGGAGGTTTTTGGCTTGGTCATGTCAAATGGGTGAAACCAACGGGTGAAACTTTGAAGCTTGGTTTAATCCAACTTAATATCCCATTAGATTTAAAGTGGCAAGCAGGTCAACAAGGCGAAATTCTAGACAGGTATCTAGCGGCCAGCAGTGCGGTTAAGGATGATGCCGACTTAATCGTATGGCCAGAAGGTGCGCTGCCGTTGTTACACAACCAAATACCATCTAGTTATCTACAGCATATGGATGGGTTAGAGTCAAAGTTGTTATTTGGAACGCTGGAGCGTCGCCAATTAACAGACAATACAGACACAGACCTTTTTAACTCTATGGTGCTGCGTGACCAAAACGGCGAACAGTTTTATCGTAAACAGCATCTTGTACCATTTGGTGAGTTTTTCCCGCTTAAATGGTTGCTGTCAGGCTTGTTAGCGAAGTTGCAAGTGCCAATGTCAAATATGACTTCTTGGCCAGGCACTCAAGCGCATTTGAATGTGAATGGCATCAAATTGTTGCCTACTATCTGCTATGAAGATGCGTTTCCAGAAGACTGGCGAGTGGGCGCTGAATCAGCGAGCGCACTGATTAACATCAGTGAGGATGCTTGGTTTGGCGATTCGATCGCCCCACATCAACGCTTAGAGATGGGTCGTTTTCGCGCTATCGAAACAGGTAGAGAAATGATACGGGTATCAAATAGCGGTTTATCGACTGTCATTCGCACAGATGGCAGTTTCAAACAAATTAGTCCGCAGTTTGAAGCCGTAGCAATGCTTGATGAAGTACATGGGTATACAGGTACAACGCCTTATGTGAAATGGGGGCGCCTACCGCTATTTTTTCTTTGTTTTATCGTGCTTGTAGGTCGTGTATCCTATTTTAGATATATAAAGAGCTCAAAATATGAAGAACGCAAAAAAAATCATTAGTTTTTGTCGTTATAATTGGCTTCGGCGCTCTGTTTTTGCGGTTGATTAAGCGTATCACCCATCTTCAGCTAAGCATGGTACTTAATTAACTTGAATCACTGTGTCAATGAATAAAGCAAAATCGGATAACTGCTTTTACGCGAGATTAGCCAATGGAGCTTGAATTTTATGGTGCTGCGGACCGCGTCACCGGGTCTTGTCATATCATTCATATCCGTGGGCGCAGACTATTATTAGATTGTGGCTTTATCCAAGGTAGTCGCCAAGCGCAATCCTTAAATTATCAAGACTTTCCCTTTGATATAAAACAAGTTGACGCGGTGGTGTTAAGCCATGCGCATTTAGACCATAGCGGGCGCCTTCCGTTGTTAGTTAATCGTGGTTACAAGGGCGCGATCTATGCGCAAAATGCAAGCTGCGATATGCTCAAGGTGTTATTAGAAGATGCCGCTAGGATACAGCAAGAAGATGCAAAGAATGAAAACCGCTGGCGCAGTCGTAAAAATAAAGAACTCATTCAGCCTCTCTACGAAGTCAAAGATGTCAGCAGTGTATTCAAGCAGTTAGTCGGCTGTAAATACCGTGAAAAACAACAGATATTGCCGGGAGTCACTGTCCGCTTTCAAGATGCGGGGCATATCCTTGGGTCGAGTTCAGTAGAGCTGTGGCTTGAAGAAGATGGCGTTCAGCGTAAAGTCGTGTTTAGTGGTGATTTGGGCCAATATAATTCACCCATACTAAATGACCCTGCGTCAATCGAAGAAGCAGATTTAATCTTAATGGAAAGCACCTACGGTGATCGGCATCATCGCGACAGGCAAGATACGGTTGATGAGATTGCTGGTATCATTGCGCAAGCAGACAAAGACAATGGAAACATTGTGATACCAGCCTTTGCGCTAGGGCGCAGCCAAGATTTGCTGTATATGTTAGGTAGCCATTATCAGCAATGGAACTTGAAAAATTGGCAAATTTACCTCAACAGCCCAATGGCAATTGAAGCGACTGCTATTTATTGGAATTACCCGCATCTTTACGACGAAGACGCAACGCGGCTACGCAAACAAATAAATGAAATGCCGGCGATTAAAAACCTGCACTTAACTAAAAGCGCAAAAGAGTCTAAAGCGATCAATAAAGTAAAGCACCACGCCATTATTCTCGCCGCCAGCGGAATGATGACCGCGGGGCGCATTTTGCACCACCTGAAACAGAATCTACCAAACCCAAATAGCCATATCATTGTTGCGGGTTACCAAGGGCGCGGAACCTTGGGCCGAGAAATAGTAGAAGGGGCTAATTCCGTAAAAATTCACAATAAATCAATTCCAGTTAACGCCCAGATACATACAGTCGGTGGTTTATCGGCGCACGCGGATCAAGCTGATTTGTTACGCTGGCTTGGCTGTTTCAAGACTAAGCCACACGTATGCATTATCCATGGAGAGCAAAAAGCCCGAGAAGGCTTGCAAAAGAAAATTGCTAAACGCTTGGGATTAGGCGTTACCTTTGGTCAAATTGGCGATAGAATCGACTTGTCTACACTTTGATGATTTAAAATAGCGACTGTGCCGTTTTATTCTATTTAGCCTTACA
This sequence comes from Candidatus Poriferihabitaceae bacterium, assembly GCA_965237995.1. Classification (GTDB taxonomy): domain Bacteria; phylum Pseudomonadota; class Gammaproteobacteria; order Arenicellales; family Poriferihabitantaceae; genus JAAELZ01. The sequence continues at coordinate 217,325 of CBDEGO010000003.1, read as the reverse complement.
TTTAATAAGCGCTCCTCAACCTCCTCTATATATGCTTAGTTTTATTCTTTGCCTGTCTGCGCCTGAAAGGGCCATCAAATATGATAGGCCTTATTTACCATGAGCGAGACGCTTATTGATTTATTACGGGATGGTGAAGTGGCTGCCGCTGAGTTGGCTAGTTCATTTATTGGCAGTACTGATGTGGCGTTAACCAAACAAGGCCGCGCCAATATGTTGGCACAAGCGCAGCAGGGAGAATGGGATATTGTGCTTAGTTCGCCGCTTAAGCGTTGCGCTAGCGTTGCTAAAGCGATCGCTAAGCAACAAAAGATTCCGTGCAAAATTCGTAAAAGCTTAACGGAATATCATTACGGTTCTTGGGAAAATCAAGCAGTTGTGAAAATAATCCAAGCGTCTCCTGCCTTGTTCGAGGCGTTTATGCAAGACCCATTCGATGCGCCTCCACCTAAAGCCAAACCTTATCAAGAATTTCATGATGTCGTGCTAAAGGAATGGGAAAGGATACTTAAAGAAAATGAAGGTAAGCGTATCTTGGTGGTGACGCATGGTGGGCCAATGCGCGTTATTTTGGGTGAGGTGTTAGCCATGCGCAAACAATCTAACTTAAGATTAGAGGTTCCTGCTGCTTGTTTAACAAGATTACGTTCATTAGGAACGGATTGGCCAACAATGCTAGTATTTCATAACGCACAAAGTGTTAGAATCACTGCCCTTGAAAAACCAACTGTTGTTACCGATGAGCCTTCATCAGAGCAACAAATAGAAAATAGCCAATAATTTGCATTGACCCAAGCTCTAGCAACTTAATCCAACAGCCGTTTTGAGTTTTATCACCTACATTATCCAAAGCTATTCTGCGAGTAGCAACTATCTATTATTTTCACTCAACTTCTATATTAAGAAATTTTTGAGGAACCTTCTATGACAGTCAGTCGATCGGATAAAGCCAACGCCATTCGGGCGCTAAGCATGGATGCAGTACAACAAGCCAACTGTGGTCACCCAGGTGCACCGATGGGTATGGCTGATATTGCTGAAGTGCTTTATAGCGATTTTATGCAGCATAACCCGTCTAACCCCGATTGGGTGGACCGCGACCGATTTGTAATGTCAAATGGTCATGCATCGATGTTGCCGTATTCCTTGTTGCACTTAACAGGGTATGGCTTATCAATGGACGATATTCGTAATTTCAGACAACTACACTCAAAAACGCCAGGACACCCTGAATATGGTTATGCCCCTGGCATTGAAACAACAACAGGTCCATTAGGGCAAGGCGTTAGTAACGCAGTAGGTTTTGCGCTAGCAGAAAAGGTCTTAGCAGCGCAATTTAATAAAGAAGATCATCAAATAGTCGACCACAACACCTTTGCATTTGTTGGAGATGGCTGTTTAATGGAAGGCATTTCTCACGAAGCTTGTTCGTTAGCTGGAACACTCGGTTTAGGCAAGCTGATCTGCTTTTATGACGATAACGGTATTTCGATTGATGGCGATGTCGTTGGCTGGTTTAACGATGATACTCCTAAACGCTTTGAGTCTTATGGTTGGCAGGTGATCGCTGATGTTGATGGTCACGATGCTGAGGCAATTAAAGTGGCTACGGAACAAGCGCTTGCGAATACAGATAAACCAACGTTAATTTGTTGTAAAACCGTTATCGGTAAGGGCGCGCCAAACAAAGGGGGCGGACATAAAGTACACGGTGAGCCATTAGGTCATGATGAAATTGCAGCGACTCGAGAGCATATTGGCTGGTCACACCCGCCGTTTAGCGTTCCTGACGACATTTATAGTGCGTGGAGTGCAAAACAATCAGGCGCTGCTGCTGAAGCAGTGTGGAATGATCAGTTTTCTGCCTACGCTAAAGCCTATCCAACGGAGGCTGCTGAATTTACACGGCGCCAATCAGGCGCTTTACCAGAAAACTGGCAGGCGGATGCCGCGGCATTTATAGCTGAAGTCAACGAAAAGGCGGAATCACCAGCCACACGCGTTGCCTCTAAAGGAGCATTGAATGGCTATGCGCCGCTGTTATCTGAATTGCTTGGCGGTTCGGCCGATTTAACGCCTTCAAACAACACTTTTCACGATGGCAGCGTTTATATCAATTCCAACACCGGTCCAGAGAAAGATTTTACTGGTAATTACCTGTCATACGGCGTTCGGGAATTCGGTATGAGCGCAATCATGAATGGCCTTGCACTACATGGCGGGTTTATTCCTTATGGTGCAACCTTTCTCATGTTTTCTGAATACGCGCGCAATGCTTTACGTATGGCAGCGCTTATGGGGATACGTAGTATTTTCGTCTATACCCATGACTCTATTGGTTTAGGTGAAGATGGCCCAACGCATCAAGCCGTTGAGCAAATCCCAACCTTGCGAATGATTCCAAATATGTCTGTTTGGCGTCCGTGCGATACGGTAGAAACCGCTATTGCGTGGAAACACGCTATTGAATATGATGCTGGCCCAAGTTGCTTGATTTTCTCTAGACAAAATTTACCGTTCCAAAGCCGTGACACGACAACACTCAATAATGTTGCAAAAGGGGGGTATGTGTTGCAAGACTGTGACGGTCAACCTGACGCGATTATTATTGCAACGGGTTCTGAAGTGGCACTGGCTGTTGAAACGGCAAACGCTTCATCTAAAAATATCCGTGTGGTTTCGATGCCATCGGTGGATGTATTCGAGTCGCAATCAGCAGACTATAAAGAGTCGGTTTTACCGAAAGCAATCACCGCTCGGGTGGCTGTAGAAGCAGCTATTATGGATGGTTGGTGGAAGTATGTCGGCTCGCAGGGCGAAGTAGTTGGAATGACCACCTTTGGCGAGTCTGCACCTGCTGGGCAACTGTTTGAACACTTTGGCTTTACTGTTGAGAATGTCTGCGCGGCAGTTGATCGGGTAAGCTAAACCTTATAATACGCAAATGCTCTGTATGCCATTTGCTGAACACTTTATCTTAAAATTATACTTGGAGAATTAAGAATGACTATCAAAGTCGCAATTAATGGCTATGGTCGCATTGGCCGCAATATTTTACGGGCACGTTATGAATCAGGTCGTGATGACATTGAAATCGTAGCCATCAATGATTTAGGTGATGCAAATACCAATGCACACTTAACGCAATACGATACTGCACATGGTCGTTTCCCCGGTACCGTAAGCGTAGAAGGTGACGATATTATCGTCAATGGTGACCGCATTAAGGTTTGTGCCGAGCGCGACCCAGCAAAACTACCGTGGGGCGAATTAGGTGTTGATGTGGTAATGGAATGCACAGGCTTCTTTGCATCCAAAGACAAAGCAAGCGCACATATTGAAGCAGGGGCTAAGAAAGTTATTATCTCTGCACCAGGTGGTTCAGATGTCGACGCGACAATCGTTTTCGGTGTAAACGAAGATGTACTTAAGTCAAGCGATACAATTATCTCTAATGCTTCTTGCACGACTAACTGTTTAGCTCCGTTAGTGAAACCATTAAACGACACCATTGGCGTTGTTCACGGTTTGATGAACACCATTCATGCCTACACCAACGATCAAGTGCTAACAGATGTATTTCATAGTGACTTACGTCGCGCACGTTCTGCTACTCAATCGATGATTCCAACTAAAACTGGTGCTGCGGCTGCGGTAGGGCTTGTATTGCCAGACTTAAATGGCAAGTTAGATGGGTTTTCAGTGCGCGTTCCCACCATCAATGTGTCTTTAGTGGACTTAACTTTTGTTGCGGCGCGTGAAACATCAGTTGAAGAAATTAATAGTATTATGCAAGACGCAGCCGATAATAAGGTATTGGCTTATACTGATGCACCATTGGTTTCAGTTGATTTTAATCATGTGTCTACCTCCTCTAATTTTGACGCAGGCATGACGCGCGTTACGGGGGGCACATTGGTCAAAGTGTGCTCTTGGTATGATAATGAGTGGGGGTTTTCAAACCGTATGCTAGATACCACAATGGCATTAATGAACGCTAAATAATAAAGTAATCTACTCTGTTTATTTGCTTTAGATAGGCTGCTCTATGGGCAGCCTTTTGTTATTAAAAGTTGCATATATATCACTAGGTTAGTTTAAATAGCCTTATTAAATAACTGATATTAATAAATAATAAGTATAAATATAATGCCAATTATCACAATGGAACAGCTTGATCTATCGGGTAAGTCAGTACTTATTCGTCAAGATTTAAATGTGCCAATTAAAGACGGCGCTGTTAGCTCCGCAAAACGAATCGACGCCTCTTTACCAACCATTCGCTTAGCCTTGCAAAAGGGCGCGCGCGTGATACTCATGTCACATATGGGCCGCCCGACTGAAGGGGAAGTTGATAAGGCTTTGTCACTGGCACCGGTTGCAGACTATCTAAGTCAGGTATTAGGGCAAACTGTTCGATTGGTGAATGATTATCTACAAACTGCCCCCGTCTTAAACGATGGTGAAGTAGTGTTGCTAGAAAACGTACGCTTTAACCGCGGTGAAAAATCAAATGATACAGATCTAGCAAAGGCCTATGCGGCATTATGTGATGTCTATGTAATGGATGCATTTGGTACTGCGCATCGAGCACAAGCATCGACCCATGGCGTAGGGAATTCGCACCTCAAGCCTGCGCCGGGCCTTTATTGGAAGGAGAGCTAGCGGCTTTAGGTGAAGCGCTAAACCAGCCAAAGCGCCCTATGGCAGCGATTGTAGGCGGGTCAAAAGTATCAACTAAACTCACGGTACTAGAGGCGTTATCCGGCATCGTAGACCAACTCATTCCCGGTGGTGGCATAGCGAATACATTTATTGCTGCAGCAGGTTACAACGTAGGTAAATCTCTAGTTGAAATAGACTTAATTCCTGAAGCGCAGCGCCTAATGGACGCGGCTAAAGCTAAAGGCGGAGAAATCCCTGTTCCGGTTGATGTGGTCGTTGGAAAAGAGTTTTCGCCAGAAGCAAAAGCCGTGATAAAACGTGTTGAAGACGTGCTGGACGATGATATGATTTTCGATATCGGGCCAAAAACTGCGCAACAATTTGCGGAATTAATGTCGAATGCGGGCACGATCGTTTGGAATGGCCCAGTTGGCGTATTTGAATTTGATCAATTTGGCAATGGCACTGAAGTATTAGCGCAAGCGATTGCAAACTCTTCAGCGTTTTCTATTGCCGGTGGCGGTGATACCTTAGCGGCAGTAGACAAATATAATATTGAACCGATGGTTTCGTATATTTCTACTGGCGGCGGCGCTTTTTTAGAGTTTCTAGAAGGTAAAAAACTACCCGCGGTTGAAATGCTTAAGTCGCGCGCTTGAAGCCGCTATAATTATCGGAATATGGATACGGTTACATCATGATGCGTCGCACTAAAATCGTGGCTTCTTTAGGGCCTGCTACTGACGACCCTGAAGTAATGAAAAACATCCTAACTCAGGGTGTAAATGTCGTACGGATTAACTTTTCGCACGGAGATGCGCAGGAACACCAACGCAGAGTGGAACTTGTTAGAGAAGTTTCAGCTGAGCTTGGCTTAACAGTCGCAATTTTGGGCGACTTGCAAGGTCCAAAGATTCGTATTGAACGATTCAAGAATGATGCTGTTCAGTTAGAGGAAGGCGCACTATTTACTTTAAGCACCACGCTCGGCAAAACCGACGGTGACATCAATCAAGTCGGATTGACTTACGCGGAATTGATCAATGACGTCGAAGTAGGTAACACTCTAATTCTTGACGACGGTAACATTGCCCTAGAAGTATCTGAGATAACAGATAGTGAAATACACACCAAGGTACTTATCGGTGGAAAACTATCTAATAACAAAGGAATTAACCTAAAGGGCGGCGGTTTGTCAGCCGGTGCTTTAACCGCAAAGGACAAAAATGACATAAAGCTTGCGGCCAAATTAGACGTCGACTTTTTGGCTATTTCGTTCGTAAAGAATGCAAAAGATATCCACATTGCACGTGGTTTAATGCGTGGTTTAGGGAATGAAGCTGCTATTGTGGCAAAAATAGAGCGCAAAGAAGCACTCGATAACATAGACGAAATCATTAAAGATACCGATGTGATAATGATCGCTCGCGGTGATCTAGGTGTTGAGATTGGCGACGAAAATTTGCCGGGTGTACAAAAACACTTAATTCGTAAAGCGCGGGAGTCTAATCGAGTCGTTATTACGGCTACACAAATGATGCAGTCGATGATCGAAAGTCCGCTACCTACGCGTGCAGAGGTCTCAGATGTAGCCAATGCCGTGTTAGATGGCACAGATGCAGTGATGTTATCGGCAGAAACAGCCGTCGGTAAGTATCCAGAAAAGGTCATCGAAGCAATGCACCGAATTTGTGTTGGTTCAGAAGGTGAAGATGGCCATGCGACTAAATACGTCATGGACGTAGAGTTTGGTAACGCGGAAGAATCCATTGCAATGGCAACGATGTTTACCGCTTCTCGTTTCCCAGTTGCCGCTATTATCGCCTTAACTGAGTCAGGTAGAACAGCGCTATTGATGTCTAGAACCAATGCCTATACGCCCATCTTCGCTATGACGCGTAGCCCCAATGCTGCGCGAAAGGTTTGCTTGTACCGCAGTGTACAACCCGTTTCATTCGACGTAACTGCTTGGCAGTCTTCCGGGATTAACCGCGCTGCGGTAGAATCACTTAAGAAATCTGGACAAGTAAAAGACCGAGAACAAATTATCATTACCCGAGGCGACAGCTCCATTAAAGGACGCACAAATACGATGAAGATCGTTCGTGTGGGTGAAGTCGCGCTTCAATAACACATTATTTAATATTATAGGGCTTCGATTATGCCAATCATCTCATTACGACAACTTCTTGATCATGCCGCAGAACACGACTATGGCGTTCCTGCGTATAACGTAAACAATATGGAGCAAATGCATGCAATTATGCATGCGGCTGAGCAGACTAACTCGCCGGTTATTGTGCAAGCTTCCGCTGGTGCTCGTGCTTATGCAGGTGCGCCATTTTTACGCCACTTAATTCAGGCAGCTGTTGAGCAATGGCCAGATATTCCCGTGTGCGTCCATCAAGATCACGGAACTTCGCCGGCCGTTTGTCAGCGATCAATTCAACTCGGCTTTTCTTCTGTGATGATGGACGGCTCTCTTGAAAGCGATGGCAAAACACCTTCTAGCTATGAATATAACGTTGATGTTACCAAGCAAACCGTTGCGATGGCGCATGCTTGCGGCGTATCGGTAGAAGGCGAATTAGGCTGTTTAGGTTCACTCGAAACTGGCATGGCAGGTGAAGAAGACGGCGTTGGCGCTGAAGGCGTGCTTGATCATAGTCAATTGCTTACGGACCCCGAAGAGGCCGCTGACTTTGTAGCGAAGACAGGTGTTGACGCTTTGGCTATCGCAATTGGTACGTCTCACGGCGCCTATAAGTTTACACGCCCTCCAACGGGTGACATACTGGCTATCGACCAAGTCAAGGCGATTAATGCGCGTATTCCTAACACCCATCTTGTTATGCACGGCTCTTCTTCTGTGCCGCAAGATTGGCTTAAGATAATTAATGACCACGGCGGCGCAATGGGTGAAACCTATGGCGTACCGGTTGAAGAAATTGTCGAAGGCATTAAGCATGGCGTACGCAAGGTGAACATTGATACTGACTTACGGATGGCTTCAACTGGTGCGATACGTAAGTATTTTGCAGATCATCCAGCGGAATTTGACCCACGTAAATATTTGAAGTCAGCTACAAACGCGATGCGTGATATCTGCATTGCGCGCTACGAGGCGTTTGGTACAGCGGGCAATGCGTCCAAAATTAAATCGATCAACTTAGAAGATATGACAGCACGTTATCACTCAGGCGAGTTAGATCAAAAAGTAGTTTAACGACAGCAACGTAAAATATTAAAAAGGCGGCTGATAGCCGCTTTTTTTCTGAATTAACGTAATGATCGAATCTGCATTAAAGCGGTATGCCGCCATTATTGAATATGATGGGGCTTTATTCTGCGGTTGGCAGACTCAAGTAGGCGTAAAAACGGTGCAACAAGCTGTTGAAAAAGCTATTTCGCATGTAGCCGATGAGGCCGTTAGCGTCACCGTGGCAGGGCGCACCGACACGAATGTCCATGCTAGCGGGCAAGTATTTCACTTTGATAGCGCGAAAATACGGTCAAATCGCAGTTGGTTGCGAGGGATCAATACGAAGCTACCTGACGGGGTGAGCTTAGTCTGGATTAATGAGGTTGACACTAACTTTCATGCACGGTTTTCGGCGATACGTCGTGAATATAGATATATTTTGCTAAACCGTCCGATGAAGCCAAGCTATCTAGCGAGTAAGGTTACATGGGATTATCGCGCGCTAGATGAGCAGAAAATGTATGAAGCGGCGCAAGCATTAATAGGTGAACATGACTTCAGTGCTTATCGGGCGAGTAGTTGTCAGTCACTAGACCCCGTTAAGCATATGAAGAAAATCAACATTGAACGTCATGGCGAATGGGTCGTCACAGATATTCATGCAAACGGTTTCCTGCATCATATGGTGCGTAATATGATGGGCGTGTTTTGTAAAATCGGAGCTGGAGAAGCACCTACAGATTGGGCTCGTGAAGTATTGGAGTCAAAAGATCGAACGCAAGGCGGGGTGACCGCACCCCCTTTTGGTTTATATTTAACGCACATTGAATACCCAACCGAATATGCGTTACCACAAGCGAATGCCGCCCCTCGATTTTGGTAAACTAATGGCATGAATCGAGTACGTCTAAAGGTCTGCGGAATGACACGCGCTGAAGATGCGAAGTTGGCGTCTGATTTAGGTGCGGATGCCATCGGCATGATTTTTTATGATAAAAGTCCTCGAGCTGCGAGTATTGATGACGCAGCGGGAGTAATAAAAGCCCTTAACCCACTTTGTAAGTCGCTTGCGGTGGTGGTTAACCCTACTGCCGACTTAGTCGAGGAAATACTGCATTCAGCACCGTTTAATATGGTGCAGTTTCATGGCGATGAAACCGTAGAATTTTGCGAGCAGTTTGGCATCCCTTACGTCAAAGTATTGAGGATGTCAGATACGATTGATCTGCAACGTGAATTAGACAAATATAGTTCTGCAAGCGGTGTATTGTTAGATACATACGTGCCCGATGTGTATGGTGGCACCGGTAACACGTTTGACTGGAGTAGGGTAAAACAAATTGATGACCCAAGGCTTATTTTAGCGGGTGGTTTGAATCACGAAACATTGGCAGAGGCGGTTACCGACTCTGGCGTGCGCTCGCTTGATTTGGCTAGTTCGGTAGAACTGAAACCGGGGGTCAAAGATAAAAATAAGCTCGTCGCCTTATTTGATGCGCTGAATGTAATTAACTCTGCAAGTAAGTAATGACCTAAGCAAAATGATTGTAACAACGAAAAGCATTTGTTATATCCGATTGAACCCGCTATTTTTGGCCCCACATAATTAGAGATTTGGCGTGTAAAGCGGCCCGTAGTTTATCTGCTGCATGCTATAATTTAACAATCACATTTAATCCAATACAGAGGACAAAACATGCCTTGGAATCAACCCGGTTCGGGTGGAGATAAAGACCCTAACGACCCTTGGGGCAAGCGTAAAGGCCAACAACAAGGCCCACCTGATTTAGATCAAGTGTTTAAAGACGCTAAAGAGCGTTTAACTAAATCGTTTGGCGGAGGCGGCGGTGGAAGCAATGGCTCTGGCGGCGTGCAATTACCGGGCGCAGGTATGAGTGCTGGCATGTTATTGCTTGGCGCTATTGTCGCATTGGGCTTCTGGTTATTTAGTGGCGTTTATAAAGTGAACCAAGGTGAGCAGGGCGTAGAGCTACGTTTTGGTCGAGAGCATTCCACCACTGGGGCGGGCTTGCATTGGCATTGGCCGTCACCGATTGAATCTGTAAACATCATTAATATTCAGAATGTGAATACGGTAGAAGTTGGATATCGAAGTCGTGGAAGCAATGCCTCTGTGCCAAAAGAGGCATTGATGCTGACAGAAGATGAAAATATCATCGATATCGCTTTTGCAGTGCAATTTGATATTAAGTCACCAACAGATTTACTGTTTAATGTAGGTGACCCTATTGAAGTGGTAGTGCGTCAAGCAACAGAAAGCGCGGTACGTGAAATCGTTGGCCATAATACGATGGATTTCGCGATAACCGAAGGTCGCGCGCAAATTGCAGCCGAGACTAAAGTGCTACTGCAAGCGATTTTAGATCGTTACCAAACGGGCATAAACATCCGCTCTGTTGAAATGCAAAACGCGCAACCACCTAGTCAAGTGAAAGATGCATTTGACGATGCGGTTAGAGCGCGTGAAGATGAGCAACGCTTGATAAACGAAGCTGAAGCTTATGCCAATGATATTATTCCGAAGTCTCGTGGTTTGGCAGCTCGAATATTAGAAGAAGCTCAAGGCTATAAGGCCAGTGTTATAGCAGATGCGCACGGTGAAGCATCGCGTTTTGATCAAGTACGGACTGAATATCAAAAAGCGCCACAAGTTACTCGCGACCGCATGTATTTAGACGCAATGCAAAGTGTGCTCGGCAATAGTAGTAAGATGGTGATTGACCAATCATCTAGCAACAACGTAATGTATTTGCCGCTTGATAAAATGATCCAAAATGGGGCCGCCGCTGCTGGCAACTCTCGGTCTTTGGGAACGCAAAGCACGAGTTCTCCAAGCAATAGTGCAGCCGGAGATTTCAATAATGCATCGAGTTCACGCGCCGCGCGCTCTACAACGAGGAGTACCACACGATGAAAGGCTTAAAAGTAATATTAATCGCGCTGGTTATCATTGTAGCCGCCTTTTTTAGTTTGGCGTTTTACACGGTAGACGAACGTGAAAAGGCGGTAGTATTTCGATTTGGTGAAATTATTCGTTCAGATGATAAACCAGGCTGGCATTTGAAAATGCCGATCGTTAACAGCGTAGAATACTTTGATGCGCGCGTTCAAACAATGGATGCTGACCCAGAGAGTTTCTTAACCAAAGAAAAGAAAAACTTGCTGATTGATTCCTTTGTTAAATGGCGTATTCGTGACGTACGTGAATACTATATTCGTTTAAACGGCTCTAAAATCGCTGCGCGATCTCGCTTATCGCAACGCGTTAATGACGCGATTCGTGTCGAAGTGGGTAAACGTTCAGTGCAAGATGTGGTCTCTGGTGATCGTATTAAAATCATGGACTTAGTACGAAAATCAATGGATGAAGAGGCGGCTAGTTTAGGAATCGAAGTGCTAGACGTCCGACTTAAGCGTGTTGATCTTGACCCCGCTATCAGTGAAACGGTCTACAATCGTATGCGTGCAGAACGTAAGCGTGTCGCGAAAGAACTGCGCGCAAAAGGGGAAGAGGCAGCAGAGAAGATTCAAGCTGATGCTGACCGCCAACGCCAGGTCTTATTAGCGGAAGCGAGAAGAGATTCTGAAGAAACTAAAGGTGCAGGTGATGCCGAGGCTACAAAAATTTATGCTGAATCATTTACTCGAGATAAGGAATTCTTTAAGTTTTATAAAAGCTTAGATGCCTATCAAAATACCTTTAATAGTAAGTCAGATCTATTTGTTGTAGACCCTGGTTCTGAGTTCATGCAATATTTGAAAAACTCGAAGCCTGAAACTAATTAGTAAGCTAACCGAATAAGCCGTTAAGATGGATTGGAAGTATTTCTTAGCGGCATTTGGCTTGTATTTGGTGTTCGAGGGTTTAATGCCTTTTGCATCCCCAGACGTATTCAAGCGCTTTCTTGCGCAAGTCCAGTCTCTGTCCAATGATCATTTGCGTATTGCCGGTGGTTTTTCGATAGCGCTTGGCTTAGTTGTTTTATATTTAGCTTAATACGGCGCGACGATCACAGCGTCTAAATCAAAGAAATAGTTGAGATGTCAAAGAATATCGTACTAGTAGGAACTCAATGGGGCGACGAAGGCAAGGGCAAAGTCGTCGATTTACTGATGGATAAAGCCGATGCCGTTGCTCGATTTCAAGGCGGGCACAACGCAGGGCACACCTTAGTTATTAATGGTGAAAAAACGGTGTTACACCTTATTCCGTCAGGTGCGATGCGTGATGGTGTAGCATGCTTAATAGGTAATGGTGTTGTTTTAAACCCTGAGCAATTAATTAAAGAAATCACTCAACTAGAAGCGCGCGGTGTTTCGATTAAAGAGCGATTAATGATCAGCCCAGCGTGCCCCGTTATTATGCCGTATCACGTGGCATTAGACATTGCACGTGAAACCGCTAGAGGCAAAAAGGCGATAGGTACCACAGGACGAGGTATCGGGCCTGCTTACGAAGACAAGGTGGCGCGACGCGGCATTCGGGTGCACGACTTATATGCACCTGACTTCGCTGATAAGCTCGAACAAGTCATGACTTATCATAATCATGTGTTAACGCAGTTTTTTAACGTTGACGCGGTTGACGTGCAGGAAGCATTGGATTGGTGTGCTAACGTAGCCGATCAAATGAGTGAAATGGTGGGAGATGTAGCGGGTGAGCTTGCGCGTTTACGTATGAACGGTCAATCAGTAATGTATGAAGGCGCTCAAGGTATGTTGCTAGACATCGACCATGGTACTTATCCTTACGTGACTTCATCTAACACGACTGCCGCGGCGGCGGCGAGTGGCGCAGGGATAGGGCCGATGCATATTGATGGAGTGATTGGCATTGTTAAAGCCTATACCACGCGCGTTGGTTCTGGCCCATTTCCGACCGAATTATTCGACGAGGTCGGCCAATTCTTAGGTGAGAAAGGACATGAGTTCGGCGCAACCACTGGTAGACCGCGTCGTTGTGGATGGTTAGATGCTGTGGCGTTGCGCCGGTCAGCTGAAGTGAATAGTTTATCTAGCTTATGCATTACCAAACTAGATGTATTAGATGGACTAGAGACACTTAAAATTTGCACGAAGTATGAACTCGATGGCAAATTGATTGATCGACCTCCTTATGGCGCAGACGATTTCGAGCGCTGTCAGCCAATTTATGAAGAACTACCGGGCTGGAGTGAAACTACGGTTGGTGCGCGTAGTTTAGATGCACTTCCGGTTAATGCGCGTAATTATCTTGACCGAATTCAAGAGCTACTCGGCGTTAATATTGATATTGTTTCAACAAGCGCAGAACGAGATGATACGATTATTATTCAGCACCCATTTGCTTAAATAGCTATACGGCTTGTTAAAGATATAAAACTAAACCTGTAGTACTCCTTACTACAACGCTCGAAGCGAGATGCGCAACTCACTTCTATTTATCTAAGCTAAATCATTTTTCTAGATAACTAGGGTACGCTTATCGCATATGGACGCTTGACACGTTATGATTGAGTGACTCTATAACGCAAAAAACCTTACTCAAATGGCAGAAGATTTTTCTAAACCCTCCTTAAGTTATCACCGCCGCATTCCTTACGGTAAATTAGAAGTGGTGGCAACTAAACCACTTTCCACACAACGAGATTTATCTCTAGCGTATTCTCCGGGTGTTGCAGCGGCCTGTTTAGAGATTGCTGAAAATGAGGGAGAAGCGGCTTTTCTAACTGCGAGAGGCAATTTAGTCGCGGTGATATCAAATGGAACTGCGGTGTTAGGCTTAGGAGACATCGGGCCGCTGGCCTCGAAGCCGGTGATGGAAGGGAAGGCCGTATTATTTAAGAAGTTTGCTGGAATCAATGTATTCGACATTGAAATTAATGAAAAGCGCGCCGACAAATTAATCGAAATTATTCGTAGTTTAGAACCCACATTTGGCGGCATAAACTTGGAAGATATAAGCGCGCCGGAGTGTTTTATTATAGAAAAAGCGCTACGGGAGCAAATGAATATCCCCGTCTTTCATGACGATCAACATGGTACGGCCATAATCGTGGGCGCTGCGGTACGTAATGCGTTGTCAATTAATGGCAAAGACCTACAAAAAATAAAGCTAGTCGCCACAGGTGCAGGCGCTGCGTCCTTAGCTTGCCTTAACTTACTAGTTGAGATGGGCTTACCGCGTGAGAATGTCACTATTTTCGACAGTAAAGGGATGATTCATAAAGGGCGGGAGAAAGACGTAGATGAATACAAAGCAGTCTACGCCACCCAAGAAAAAGAACTGACTTTGCTCGAAGCATTAACTGGCGCTGATATCTTCCTTGGTCTATCAGCGGCGGGTATTATTCAGCCAGAAGATATTAAATTGATGGCGGATTCACCAGTGATTTTAGCGCTGGCAAATCCAGAGCCAGAAATACTACCGGAGAAGGCCTTAGCAGTACGGCCTCACGCAATTATTGCCACCGGGCGTTCTGACTACCCTAACCAGGTAAATAATGTTTTGTGCTTTCCTTTTCTATTTCGCGGCGCATTAGATGTCGGGGCAACGGTCATCAATGAAGCCATGAAAATTGCAGCCGTTGATGCCATTGCTAATCTAGCGAAACGTGCCCCTACTCAAGAAGTCGACATGGCTTATGGTGGAGCCATCGGAGCCTTTGGTCCGGAGAATTTAATTCCAAAACCTTTTGACCCGCGACTCATTATTGAGATCGCACCTGCTGTTGCGAAAGCGGCGATGGATTCCGGTGTAGCTACGCGGCCAATAGAAGACTTTGATGCTTATATTGAAAGCTTGACTGAATTTATTTATAAGTCAGGTTCGTTGATGAAGCCGATTATGAGTCAGGCGCGTACTGATCCAAAACGAGTGGTCTATGTTGAAGGGGAGCGGCGTTTAACTCTTCAAGCTGTTCAGCAAGTGGTCAATCAAAAGCTTGCATTTCCAGTTTTGATTGGCAGAAGAGAAATGATTTTGAATCAAATCGATAAATTGGGCTTCATTCTTGAAGTCGATAAAGACTTTGAGGTTATTGATCCATTGAACAACCAACACTTCAAGGAATGTTGGCAAGAATACCATCGGCTAATGGGGCGAAAAGGGGCTACGCCTGCGACGGCAAAAGCCACGGTGACCAGCAACACCACAGTAGTCGGGTCGCTTTTAGTTAAATTAGGGTATGCAGACGCAATGTTGGTTGGGACTGTCGGAAAGTTCTCTAGTCATCTTGCCCATGTACGTAAAGTAGCAGGGCTGCGAGAGGGCGCGAAGCAATTGACTTCTTTGATGGTTTTGGCATTGCCTAGTGGCACCTTTTTTATTAGTGATACCCATGTTTCATCTGATCTAGATTCTGATGAGTTAGCGCAGCTGACTATTGATGTTTCCAACGCAGTAGCACGATTTGGAATTACGCCAAAGGTGGCATTATTGTCGCGATCAAACTTTGGCAGTATGAAGGAAGCTAACTCTTCTAGTCTAATGCAAGAAGCGTTAAGACTGGTTAAAATGCGCGCGCCTGAACTAGAGGTAGATGGCGAAATGCATGCTGACACCGCCTTATCAGAAAAGTTACGCTCCCTTGCCATGCCAGAAAGTACGCTAGTAGGGCGTGCAAATACGCTGATTATGCCCAACCCTGATTCGGCACATATTTCTTACAACTTGCTTAAGATGTTGGGTCGAGGGGTGTCGGTTGGCCCCATTTTAATTGGTGCAGATCTGCCAATTCACGTATTGACTAACTCGGCGAGCGTAAGGGGCCTTGTTAATATGACCGCTATAGCGGTATCAGATGCGCAGATACATACCAAGACAAGCTAGTTAACAGCTACCTTATAGCGAGTTGTTGCAGTCTATTTTCCTTATGACGTTGACAACCTAGTATGCTGTCTCCATAATGCAACCATAACGCGCCGATTTGAATCAAGCTTGCGGGCGCTCTATAAATACCGCTAAAGATGGGCCTGATCTTAACGAAACCCGCTTTAGCAATTGCAAGGTGGGTTTTTTATTTGGTGAACAGGTATATGAAAGAAAAGAACTATCGTCCAGAAACACTAGCGATTAGGGCTGGGCAAGAAAGAAGTCGTTTTGGCGAACATAGCGAGCCACTTTATTTAACCTCGGGTTTCGTATTCGAGTCCGCAGCGCAAGCTGCGGCGCGCTTTAATGGCGATGAAGAAGGCCCTGTTTATGGCCGTATCACTAACCCTACTGTACAAGCCTTTGAGCGCAAGCTGGCGGCGCTAGAAGGCGCGGAGTACTGCATCACCACTGCAACTGGCATGGCGGCGATTAATGCCATTATGATGGGTTTGCTATCGCAGGGTGATCATATTGTGGCTTCGAGTTCTTTATTCGGCGCGACGATCGTTTTATTTGAAAAAATACTAAAGCGGTTTGGTGTATCTGTCACATACGTTGATATAGGTGATAAAGATGGCTGGGAGCAAGCTGCTCAAAGTAGCACTAAGTTGTTCTTTGTGGAGACTCCCACTAATCCGTTATGTGAACTAGAAGATATTCAATTTGTCGCTGATATAGCGCACCGGCGCGGTGCATTATTAGTCGTTGATAGCACATACAGTACTCCTATCTTGCAGACCCCACTTCAGCTTGGTGCGGATATCGTCGTTCATTCTGGAACTAAATACCTAGATGGCCAGGGAAGGGTAATGGCAGGCGCGATTTGTTTGAACGATAAACAAACCTACGATGATATTTTTTCAATTATACGTACCGCAGGAGCGAGCTTAAGCCCGATGAACGCTTGGGTTATGAATCAAGGCTTGCATACTTTGTCATTAAGGATGCGCCAGCATTGTGATAATGCGCTGACACTAGCTAACTGGTTAACAACGCAAGATGCAGTGGACGAAGTGTTTTACCCCGGCCTTGAAACTAGCGCACACCATCAACTAGCTTGCGTTCAACAAAGTGGCTTTGGTGGAATGTTATCGTTTAGTTTAAAAGGCGGGCAAGCAGCGGCATGGAAGTTGATTGATCAATGCGAACTCATCTCGATCTCAGTCAATCTAGGGGATTCACGTTCGATTATCACGCACCCAGCCAGCACTACACATGTTAGGCTGTCTGATGAAGAGCGTGCCCGTTGTGGAATCACCAATTCTTTACTGCGATTTTCAGTTGGACTAGAAGCGGCAGATGATTTAATAGATGATTTGAGCGCTAGCTTAAACTAGGCTTTTAGCGGTGCGCTATGAGTGTTGAGGAAATTCAATGTTTGCGCAAAACCCGCCATCAGTGTTATCTAAACTTAAGGTAGCGCGATGAAGTTTGACGACCGCGTCGACAAGGCTAAGGCCTAGCCCGTTACCTTTGGTTGATCGACTGCTATCTGTTTGAAAAAAACGTTTAGTGAGGTGGTGCAACTCGTCGTCGGCGACACCGACACCATCATCACATACACTTAAGTTGGTTTTGCCTTTGCGTTTAGTTAACGATATATCTATTTGGGTTCCGCTTTCGGTATGCTTTATCGCGTTGTCTACTAGGTTTGATAAGCCTTGAAACAGCATATTTTTATCACCATGGACAATACAGTTGCTTAATTCGACCGCGTTAAGAGTTTGATTTTTATCTTCCGCCAGAGGCTCATACAAATCGATGACGTCTTCCACAATTTCGTGCAGCTTTATCATCGCAAACGACTCTCGTTGTTTAGTGGACTCTATTTTTGAAATCCGTAATAAGGCGTTAAAGGTGTCAAGGATATGATCTGCTGATTGGATAGCATCCTCTAGCTTTTCATGTGAACTTGGGTCAAGATCATCTGTATGGTCTTGCATCTCCTCTAGTTGTAGCCGCAAGTGAGACAGCGGTGTACGTAGGTCGTGTGCGATATTATTGGCAACGCCAGATACCTCAGACATCAGCGTTTGAATGCGATCTAACATCACGTTAATGTTAAGAGATAAATCGTCAAGGTCATCCACTGGATCGCTGACAGTAAGGCGCTTTGTTAAGTCCCCTTGTATGGTGGTATTTACCAGCCGGTTTATTCTCTCTATCCGTCGTATCGCACGTTTAGATAGCCAAAATGCCCCCGCTATTCCTAGGAGTAGCGTCACAACCGATGCGCTTATAAATGTTTTAACTAAGCGGCTTTGAATGTGTTCTATACTGCGTTTTGACTTGCCTAGAAGTAATTTATAGTTAGTATCTAAATGGCTTATTTCTGCAATGATTGGATGCGGATTTTGGTCTTCGTCAAGGCGTAGTTGAAACTCGGTGCTGCCGCTGTGATCAATTAAACTGGGCCATTGCCCAATGGTACCCGCTAGAATATCGTCATTGTTATCGCTCAAGGCAAAGACGCCTAAATCAGTGTGATTTTGGGCTCTAAACGCTAACAAGCGGATCACACCATTTAGGCCAAACTGTTTATAGCGTTCACTAAATAAGGCGCTTTCTTGCTTTAAGTTATCCGACAATTGTTGTTCTAAATCACGCGTATTCGCAAAATAGATAAATGCAAATAGTACTAGGCTAGATAGCAAGAAAAGCAAAAGATACATCAACCCCAGTCTAACGCTGAAGCTATTTTGGACCAACAGTGGCCGTTTAGCCACGTAGCATGTACCCGGAGCCGCGAATAGTCTCTAACATGGCTGAACTAAACGGCTTGTCAATTTTTGAGCGTAAGCGACTTATGTGGACATCAATCACATTGGTTTGCGGATCAAAGTGATAGTCCCAGACTTTCTCTAGCAACATCATGCGGGTGATAACTTGGTTACTATTATGCATGAAATACTCTAATAATCGAAACTCTCTAGGTTTTAAAATAATTTCTGTTGCATCGCGTTCGACCGTTCGGCTGATTAAGTCCATCGATAGTTCGCCTACTCGTAACACACTTGCAGGTTGCTCCGCTTGCGAACGCCTGGTTAAAGCTTCGACACGCGCAATCAACTCTGGCATTGCAAATGGCTTTGGGAGGTAATCATCGGCACCCGCATTCAAACCAGCGACACGGTCATCTACTTCGCCCAGCGCGCTCAAGAATAAAATAGCTGAAGGAATCTGCGCCGCACGTAGTTTCTCAACGATAGATAATCCGTCCATGATGGGCAGCATACGATCTACAATTAGGATATCGAATTCTCCTTGCAGCGCTAATGCAAAGCCGTCTCCTCCCGAGTGACTAAGGGTAACGTCGTAGTCCGACGTCTTTAGCCCATGCTCGATGAAATCTGCTGTCTTTTTATCATCTTCAATAACCAGTATTTTTGTCTGCATAGGCACAATTGGGGGTATAGGTTTACTTAACTTATCCGTATTATTGGGGGCAACCATCCAGTTATCAATTCTTATCGTATGTCACCTTCTACACAAATTGGTATTTTGCCGCCGATAAGTGCTGCACAACTAGCTACCGCTATACAAGTGTTAAACCATTGGGGTGTCAGTAGTGATGCGCATTTAACCATTCTAGGTTTGCAAGAGTGCATTAAGCAAAGACAGCTATCTAGCTACACCAGCGGGATGAAGCCAATACCTGAGTCGCCAGATTCGGTGCAAAGAGTCGACCATGTATTAGGGATAGATACCGCGTTGCAAACTAGTTACCCTTCTCAAAGCGGCGCAGGGGTCGCGTGGATGCAACAACGTAACAGTAAGCTACGCGGTCGTACAGCGATTCAATGTATATTACAAGATGGGTGCAAGGGATTAGCTAAAATACGCACTTTGTTAGATTGCGCGTGGGCTTGGCATCAAGATGACCAGCTAAACCCTATTTGGGAAACAAAAGTGCATAAAAAGGGCGCGTAATCTAACGAATACGCACCCTAAATAGTGTACCGAGTGGTGTTTAGTGCTCTAGAATTTGGCTCAAGAATAATTTGGTACGCTCGTGTTGCGCATTTTCGAAGAATTCTTGTGGGTTATTTTCTTCGATAATTTCTCCACCATCCATGAAAATGACGCGGTCGGCCACTGTTTTGGCGAAACCCATTTCGTGGGTAACACAAATCATGGTAATCCCCTCATTCGCAAGTTCAATCATTGTATCGAGAACCTCCTTGATCATTTCAGGGTCAAGTGCTGATGTAGGCTCGTCAAAAAGCATGATGCGTGGGCGCATACATAAGCTGCGCGCAATGGCGACACGTTGCTGTTGCCCGCCTGATAACTGACCGGGGTACTTATTCGCTTGCTCTGGAATTTTGACCCGCTCAAGAAACTGCATGGCTATATCTTCTGCTTCCGCTTTAGGTGTTTTACGTACCCAAATTGGCGCGAGTGTACAATTTTCTAAAATGGTTAAATGTGGAAATAAGTTAAAGTGTTGGAATACCATTCCAACCTCTCGTCTAACCGCTTCGATATTTTTTAAATCATTAGTAAGCTCGGTGCCATCAACAATGATGTCACCTTTTTGGTGCTCTTCTAGGCGGTTGATGCAGCGGATCATGGTTGATTTGCCTGAACCAGAAGGGCCGCAAACTACGATTTTCTCTCCACGTGTGACATCTAGATTGATGTCTTTAAGCACATGAAACTGTCCGTACCACTTATGCATGTTACGGATTTCTATCGCCAATTCTGAGTTGGTTGCAGTGGCAGCTTGATTTTGATCTGTCATAGTTTTATCTCTTAAATTTGTGAGCGCTTACTAATAAGCGCCTTAACGGGTTCTTATCGTTTGTGTCCGGTCTCCAATTTGCTTTCTAGATAGAGTGAGTAACGGGCCATAGCAAAACAAGATATGAAGAAGAATAGGGCGACGAATAAATATACTTCGGTTGAAAGGCCTGTCCACTTGGTATCGGCCAAGGATGCTCGACCAATACCCAGTGGGTCAAACAAACCAATAATCAGCACCAAGGTGGTGTCTTTATATAAACCGATAAACGTATTCACAATGCCAGGGATAGAAATTTTTAAGGCTTGTGGTAATACGATCAAACGCATTGAAGACCAATATTTAAGGCCCATGGAGTCTGCGGCTTCAGTTTGCCCCTTAGGGATTGCTTGTAAGCCGCCGCGGATTACTTCTGCCATATAGGCTGAAGCAAACAGCGTTACCATTATCAATACACGCAGCAGTAAGTCAAATTTCGTGCCTGGTGGTAGGAAATAGCTCAACATGGTCGATGATACAAACAACAGTGTAATCAGCGGTACGCCACGAATAAATTCAATAAAGGCGACACAAAATATGCGAATCAGCGGAAGCTGAGATTGTCGTCCTAGTGCTAAACAAATACCGATTGGCAAGGATGCTGCAATACCCGTTACGCCGATGACCATGGTAAGCATAAACCCGCCAAAGCGATCGGTAGAGACAGGCGTTAAACCAAGGCCGCCCAATAATAACCACGCTGCAATAAATGGGAAAGCCAATGAGAAATACAAGCCATACTTACGAAATGGGACCTTGTCGAACAAGATAGGTACAACGGCAATTACCAGTAGAATAAAGGAAAGGTTGACTCGCCAGCGCTCTGCATGCGGGTAAAACCCGTAGGTGAATAGTTGCATCCGTTCATTGATAAACGCCCAGCACGCACCATCTGCGACAGCCCGACAAGCATTACGGTCTTCGCCTGTAAAGGCTGCATCGAAAAACATCCAATTCGCCATCGGCGGGATGATTTTATACAACAGCCACATCACCAGAATAGACATGACTATATTTGCCGGCGTTGCGAATAAATTATTTTTTATCCACGCCATTGGCCCGACCAGATTAGCGGGTGGTGCTAAATCAGGGTGTTCACCTACTGTATAATTATTTTCTTTCATTTTTATGTCCTAGCGCTCTACCAGTTTCATGCGGTTGTTGTACCAGTTCATCACCGCGGAGATAAATAAGGAGATCACCAAATACAGCAATAGCACAATGGTCATGCATTCCATTTCTCGCCCAGTTTGATTGAGTGAGATACCACCGATGGTTGCTACGATATCCATATAACCAATCGCAACTGCCAAAGAAGAATTCTTTGCTAAATTAAGGTATTGGCTTGTTAGAGGTGGGATGATGATACGTAATGCTTGCGGTATAACCACTAAGCTAAGCGTACGGTTTCGATTAATTCCCAACGCAGAGGCCGCTTCGGTTTGCCCGTAGCTAACCGCAGTAATGCCTGCTCTAACGATCTCGCCGATAAATGCGGCCGTATACAAAGACAGAGCAAGCCATAACGCGATAAATTCAGGGCGAATTACCATACCACCCTTGTAGTTAAACCCTTTTAATTCGGGAATCTCCCAGGTAATCGGACTACCTAATAAGAAATAAGCTAATAGTGGAACGCCAATGATGGCTCCTAAACTAATCCAGCCAACTGGGTAGATTTTGCCGGTTGCATCTTGGACTTTCTTGGCATGACGTCGAAACAGCCAAGTAAAAATAACGCCACCAACAAATAAAGCAGCGACTATCCAAAATAGCGGCTCGTAAAGGGGTTTAGGTGTGAAGAAACCACGATTGGTCAAAAAAGCACCATCGCCAACGGTAATCGCCTTTTTGGGAACAGGTAGACTATGTACGATAATGCCATGTACTAACAAGATATGTAGTAACACGGGTACGTTACGTACGTATTCGATGTAAAAATAAGCCAGTTTGTTGGTTAGCCAATTTTTCGATAAACGTAGTACGCCTAAGATAAAACCTAGTATTGTAGCGAGTACGATGCCAGCGATTGCGACCAACAGTGTGTTTAGAATACCCACTTGCATGGCTCTAAAATGACTTGATCGAGAGGTATATTCGATAAAATGCTGGTTGATATCGTAGCTGGACGGTTGAGCTAAAAAGCTGAAACTAAATCCTTTGCCTAACGCTTCCAAGTTCACTACTGCGTTGCGAATGGCATAGGCAAAAAAGGCGAAGATTAACACCATGGCAATAACTTGAATTATCACTGATCGTGTTTCTTTGTCATTCCATAATCTGGATATAACACTGCGCTGCGCTAGCGCATTTGGGGTGATGGTAGATTCACTCATTGATTTTAATTTTTGAAGGCTTCAAATAACGGAAGGCCAATAAAGCTTGCCCGCCTTGAATGATTGTCTGTAAGGGTAGGTGGCTTGAAGTTCTGCATCTTTGGTTGTGCAAACTGTAGAACCAAATTGGGGCGCCTAAGCGCCCCAATGTACGATCTAAAATTCAGTAACCTAACTTGGTTATCGAATTGGAGCCGCGTATAAGATGCCGCCATCTCTCCAAGACGCGTTCAAACCACGCGCTAAACCTAGAGGCGTATCTGGGCCAATGTTGGCGTCGAACAATTCAGCATAGTTACCACCTGCTTGAATAGCACGTAGTGCCCACTGAGCGTCTAAGCCAAGTATCTCACCCATATTGCCTTCAGTACCTAAAAGGCGGTTGATGCTTGGATTGTCACCAGCTGTTTTAGCTAGATCTGCTGCGTTGGCTTTAGTAACGCCTAACTCTTCTGCATTGATCAAAGCATTTACAACCCACTTGCCAATCGCTCGCCACTCGTCATCACCTTCACGTACTGCACCACCTAGTGGCTCTTTAGAGATGATTTCAGGAAGCAATACGTGGTCATTAGGATTATCTAATGCGGCACGCGTTGAAGCTAAACCTGAAGCGTCTGTTGTATATAAGTCACAACGGTTAGCAGAGTAGTTAGAGATACCTTCTTCGTTAGTTTCGATGTTAACTGGCTCGTAGTTCATGCCGTTAATACGAAAGTAATCAGCCAAGTTAAGTTCTGTTGTTGTACCTGTTTGGATACATACAGATGCGCCGTCTAGATCTTTAGCTGAATTTACACCCATTGCCTTACGGATCAAGAAACCTTGGCCGTCATAGTAGTTAACGGGTAAGAAAACGATACCTAAATCAGCATCACGAGATAATGTTTCAGTAGAGTTTCTGAACAGGATATCCCCTTCGCCAGAACTTAATAGTGTAAAACGTGTTTTGCCAGTAGAAGGTATAAACTTAACTTTTTCACCATCACCTAATACTGCGGCTGCTACCGCGCGGCAGAATCCAGCATCAAAGCCGTCCCAACGGCCGTTTTCATCAGGGGCTGCGAAACCAGCCAAACCTGTAGTTACAATGCAGTTTAATTCATCACGTGCTTGAACGTCTGCCAGAGTACCTGCTTGAACAGCACCAGTTGCTGCAAAAGAAATTGTTGCAGCAATCGCTGCGATTTTAGTGAGTTTCATAATTTTCCTCGAATTGAATGATAAGAGTTCGCGAGTTGCAAACTGGCTTATTGAAAGTTGAAGTCTTGTTAAAAAATGAAGCGTGCTATAATTTTTTAATGTGCCAACTCCAACTTCGAAGTGTAACTGCATAAGCGGCTTATCATCAAGTAATAAATAATGCTTATGGTATAACAAGCCCACATTTTCGCTGTAAATCAGCAAATATTGACTGGCAAAATATAAAAGTCGGTCGTTTTTGTACTAAAACAGGATAACCCATCTATTTTTTAGGCCATTTGCTGCTTGCTATCTATTGTCAATGTCAATAGAATCGCGCGCCTTACTGGTCTAGCCGCCTATGGCGGTTGGCCGAATTTTAACTCCTTTCTCCACTGCTTATGTAAGTCAGGGGGAAATTTCCAAGAGGAGCACAATGCGACACTATGAAATAGTCTATTTGGTCCATCCGGATCAAAGCGAAGAAGTCCCGGCCATGATCGAGCGATACTCGAATATGGTAACAACAGGCGGTGGTACCATTCATCGGTCCGAAGATTGGGGTCGACGGCAGTTGGCTTATATGATCAAGGACGTACATAAAGCACATTACGTGATGATGAACATCGAGGCTAGCCTTGAAACTTTGCGCGAAATTGAAAATAACTTTCAATTCAATGATGCCGTCATTCGTTCTTTAGTCATCCGCAAGAAGAAGGCAATTACTGAGCCCTCTCCTTTGGCTAAAGTTGAAGAACCAGAAGCGGCACCAGTTGCTGAAGAAAAACCAGCATCTAAGAAAGAAGCTGCACCGACTGAAGAGACTGCACCAACCGAAGAGGCTGCGCCAACCGAAGAGGCCGCTGCGCCAGTAACTGAAACATCTGACGAGGAGGCGAAATAATGGCTGGTCGTAAGAAAGATAAGAAAAAGAAGGGTAATCAACGGCCGCGTTTTGTACGCCGCCGCATTTGTAAATTCACTGCTGAGGGTATCCCAGAAGCGGATTACAAAGACTTAGAGACGCTGAAAGCGATGATTATCGAAAGTGGTAAGATCATCTCAGCACGTAATACAGGTACTAAGGCCAAATTTCAACGTCAATTATCTACAGCTATTAAGCGTGCTAGATATTTAGCGTTAATGCCTTACACCGATAGCCATAAAAACTAGGAGGCTACGATGGAAGTTATATTACTTGAAAGAATCCAAAATCTAGGCGATCTAGGTGAATTGGTTAATGTGAAGCCGGGGTATGCGCGTAACTTTTTAGTGCCGCAACAAAAGGCGGTGTTCGCTTCTGAAGACGCGAAAGGAAAAGTGGAAGAAGCACGTCGACGTTTGGCAGAAGAAGAGTTTAAGCGTAAAGAAGTTGCCCAAGCTAAAGCCGACTTGGCAGTGCGTGAAGTGACCATTACTCGTTTGGCGAATGCTGAAGGGCACTTGTTTGGTTCCGTGGCGAATACTGATGTGGCCGATGCCATGACAGAAGCGGGTCAATCGATTGAGAAATCTGAAGTGTATCTAGTTGATGGCCCCTATAAAGAAGTAGGGACGTTTGCGGCTGAAATCATTCTTCACGCTGATGTGCGTTTCGACATCGTGATTAACGTTGAAGGTGAAGAAGGGGAAATGCCAGCTGGATTTGAAAGCGTTGCAGAAGTGACCGCGGAAGATGAAGCTAAGTTACAAGCTGAGCGAGAAATTGCACAGTATGAAACGCCAGTAGCTGAAGAGGAAGTTGCACCTAGTGCGGAAGACGAAGCCTAATCAGCAATAAACTTCAGTATAAAAAGGCGCCACTGGCGCCTTTTTTATTGTATCTCTACTGTTCTTGGTAATGCGCCAATTGGAAGCTTATCTCCTTGCCTCAACAAGGCAATTTTATGCCAATTAGCGTAAAATCCGCGCATTTACCATCGCCAATAAAATGCGTATGCATTTACTGCCTAAACCAACGCCAATATTCAACACTGATTTAAGTGCATGACTAATATCGCATTTTTCACTCACGTTGGCTTTTGTATTGTTTTAACGCTAATTGCGTTGGCAGGCACAGAGCTAATGCGGCGTTACGGCGGCATTATCGACAGCCCTAATCAACGATCTTCACACGTTCGACCATTACCCCGTTCTGGCGGTATCTCTATTGTGCTTACTTTCTTGCTGGGCATGATTTTTATTATCAGTTATGGCGATATTACGCTCATCAATGAGAAATATATGTGGGGCTTTGTTGGCTCGGCGATGTTGATTGCGATTATTTCATTAATTGATGATATCGAAGGTAAAACAGCGCACTTCAAACTGATTACTCATATTATTGCAGTCGTTATCGTGCTGTGGACAGGCATTGTAGTTGATCACTTAGCCTTGCCGTTAGTAGGCTACATTCCGCTGGGTACTTGGGGTTATGTGATTTCGTTTTTCTGGATTCTAGGTTTAACCAACGCGGTCAATTTCATGGATGGCATCGATGGCTTGGTGGCTGGAGTTGCGGTTATTGCCAGTTTGTTTTTTATGATAGTGAGCTATTACAACGGAAGTTCGTTCGTGTATGTCACTTGTTACACCATCTTAGCGGGCGCCTTGGGGTTTTTATTCTTAAATTTTCAACCAGCAAAGATATTCTTGGGCGATGTTGGTAGTGCTTTTTTAGGCTTCACTTTTGCAACGCTAGCTATTATTGCCGCAAGATACGACGCATCACATACTTCATTTTTAGTGATGCCATTATTGGTATTTAATATTATTTATGACACAACCTTTACGTTGATAAGACGCTTGTTGAAAGGCGAAAAGGTGATGGAGGCGCATAGAACGCATTTGTATCAGTTATTAGTGAGAACTGACTTTACCCATCGAGAAGTCTCGTTAACACATTACTGTATGGCCTTTTTGCAAGGTCTAGGGGCGATGTGGATGGTCACCATTCCAGGTAGTCAGCGGGTGTTTATCTTCATTCCTTATTTCATTATCCAGCTGCTGTACACTGTCTTTGTAATGAAGCGCGCACGGCACCTACTTAAAAGCTGATGGCAAGCAAAGCAAGGGTATACACGGCTGTTGAATTGGGCTTAGCGAAAGTAGCCATACCGCAGAACATTCTGAGCATTTGCCAAACGTTGCAAAGTGCTAAATTCGATGCTTACTTAGTAGGCGGCTGCATTCGTGATTGGCTCATGGGGAAATCGCCGAAAGATTTTGACATTTCTACAGATGCAACCCCTGAACAAGTGCGTCGTTTATTTAAGCGCTCTCGTATTATTGGCCGACGCTTTAAGATTGTACATATTTATTTAAATTATCGTGACTACGTTGAAGTGGCCACTTTTCGTGCGCCTCCAGAACAACTTGACCTGCATCAGGCTGAAAATATCCATGTTAAAAACGATAAAGGTCGTTTAGTTCGGGACAATCTATACGGCTCTATTGAGGATGACGCATTTCGTCGAGATTTTACCGCCAATGCGCTTTATTTCGACCCCATTAAACAACAAATATTAGACTATGTAGACGGCTATAGCGCAATACAGGCGAGGCGCTTAAACGTGATTGGCGAACCCATTCGGCGTTTTGAAGAAGACCCAGTACGTATGCTTCGCGCGTTGCGTTTTATGGCCAAGCTTGATTTTGATATTGACGCTGGTCTAACGAAATTAATAAAGCAAAACGCCTATTTGTTGCGAGATGTATCTAACGCGCGTTTGTATGATGAAACGTTTAAGTTGTTCCATCATGCTCATGGCAACAGAAGCTGGTCGGTATTGAATGAATACGGCCTAATCGACATTTTGTTCCCGTTAACAGCGAAAAGCATTAACAAACAAAGCGAACGAAAAGAAGTAGACACGTTTATCAACGCCGCGCTTGAAAACACTGATAGACGAGTGGGCCAAGGCAAACCCGTTATTCCTGCATTCTTTTTCGCCGTCATTCTGTGGCATGCTTACCAAACTGTTCGTAGTGAAAACGCTAACTTACCTAAAGGTCATGCCGGTACAGTGATCGCTGCAGATAAAGTCATATTGACGCAAATTCCCAGAGTAGCGATTCCTAAGCGAGTTTCTACTATTATCACGGAAATTTGGGATATGCAAAACGCTTTGCAATTTAGACGGCCAAAGCAAATCACGCGCTTATTGGAGAATAAGCGCTTTCGCGCATCTTATGACTTTTTGTTATTACGCCAAAAGATTGGTGAAGTAGACGACGAGCTAACGGTTTGGTGGACGCGTATTCAGGATGTAGACGAAAGCCAGCGTATGCAAATGACTGAAGCTTTACCAAAGCCACAAGGGTTTAAAAAACGCCGTAAGCCAAGAAAGCGTCGTGCTAGTTCAAAAGCGAAGTCCGACAACAACTAGATCGCTGTAAATACTTTCTAGCGACGTTAAATAATGGCTCAGTTCTTTACACTGCACCCTGATAACCCTCAGCTACGGCTTATTAATCGTGCTGTCGACATTATACGTGCAGGCGGCATTATTGCTTATCCGACTGATTCAAGCTACGCGTTGGGTTGCCATATTGGCGACGCCAAGGCTTTAGATAAAATCAGGGCGATTCGTCGCGTTGGCGACGAGCATAACTTTACCTTAGTGTGTTCCGACCTTTCAGAGTTGGCTAAGTATGCGCGAATCGATAACCAAGATTACCGAACGATTAAGCGATTAACGCCAGGGCCCTATACCTTTATCCTTACCGCTACGAGAGAAGTACCGCGGCGTTTACAAAACCCAAAACGCAAAACCATCGGCTTGCGTGTGCCAGATTATCCTATCGTTACCGCATTATTATCAGAATTAGGTGAACCGATCATGAGTTCAACTTTATTATTGAAAGGTGCCACATTACCGATGAACGACGCGCATGAAATTGAGGAACAGTTGGGCAGCCACTTAGATTTGATTATCGACGGCGGACCGTGTGACATTAACCCTACAACCGTGATAGAGCTTGGTAACGGCGAGATGAATGTTGTTAGAGAGGGCAAGGGTGATATCTCAATGCTTGGCTAATTTTGCTTTAGTAGTCGCGCGCACTCTATACAAGCCCTACAATACCGCCATTAAATTTTATTTCAAATAATGAGTTCAGAAAAGCCACAACGCGTACTTTCTGGTATGCGCCCGACAGGGCAATTACACCTTGGCCACTATCATGGGGTACTAACCAACTGGCTAAGCTTGCAAGAGCACTATGACAGCTATTTTTTTGTTGCTGACTGGCATGCATTAACCACGCATTATGATGCGCCGCATACTTTAGAACCCCACGTATGGGAAATGGTGATTGACTGGTTGGCTGCTGGTGTTGACCCTGAAAAGAGCACACTATTTGTACAATCGGCTGTGCCTGCGCATGCTGAACTTCACTTGCTTTTATCGATGGTGACGCCACTTGCTTGGTTAGAGCGAGTACCGAGTTTTAAGGACCAACAGGCGAAATTATCTGATAAAGATTTAGCCACCTACGGGTTCTTAGGTTACCCGTTGTTGCAGTCAGCGGATATCTTAATGTATCGCGCGCAGAGCGTGCCAGTAGGTGAAGATCAAGTACCGCATATTGAACTAACCCGCGAAGTCGCTAGGCGGTTTAACCATATCTTTGGCAACGGAGAAAGCGTTGAACAACAAGTTAACCAAGCGTTCGTCAAAATGGGTAAAAAAGCGGCCAAAACTTTTAAACGCATGCGCAAAGACTTTCTCGAAAATGGCAATACCCTAGCCCGAGATGGCGCACAGCAATTGATTGACGCACAACAGAACATCAGTGCGATTGAAAAAGAGCTACTTGAAGGTAATATTGAAGGTAAGGGGCGAATAATCTTACCTGAGCCAAAATCGTTGTTAACAAAAGCATCTAAAATGCCGGGCTTAGATGGGCAAAAAATGTCGAAATCGTACGGCAATACCATCGCGCTACGTGACGATGCAAACCGCGTTGAAAAAGCCTTACGCAGTATGCCCACTGACCCAGCGCGGGTTCGTCGAGATGACCCGGGTACGCCCGAAAAATGCCCAGTATGGGACTTGCATCAGGTCTATACTGACGCTAAAACACATGAGTGGATTCAGCAAGAGTGTCCACGAGCAGGTATCGGCTGCGTTGATTGTAAACAACCGCTGATAGATGCGGTACTGGCTGAGCAGGCGCTGATTAAGGAGCGGGCAGAGCCTTATGAAAAGAATCCAGATCTATTGAAATCAGTGATTAATAAAGGAAATCAACAAGCTCAAGAAGTGGCTAACGAAACACTCAAAGTGGTTCGAGAAGCAGTCGGCACTGTTTATAGCTACCAATAAACATTAGGTATGAATCAAGCAGCGGAATCAACGATTAAAGTTAAAGGAGAGCCCTTATCAAAGCTCCCCGAAGACTTATTTATTCCGCCAGAAGCGCTCGAAGTATTTCTTGATTCTTTCGAGGGCCCACTTGATTTATTACTGTATTTAATTCGCAAGCAGAATATAGATATTTTAGATATTCCAATTTCTGCAATTACTGCCCAATACATGGAGTATGTGGAATTAATGCGCAAAATCCGCTTAGACTTAGCGGCAGAATACTTACTAATGGCAGCGATGTTGGCGCAAATTAAATCTCGTTTGTTATTGCCGCGCCAAGTGTCAGAAGACGAAGAGGAGGATGCCGACCCTCGATCTGTATTAATCGCGCAACTTCAACAATACGAACAATTTGCAAAAGCGGCGCAAAACTTAGACGAGCGACCTCGTTTAGAGCGAGAGTTGTTTCTTACACAAACGCATTATGAGCGACATATTGCGGTCGAGAACCTACCACAAGCCACCTTAAATGAGCTGGCAGTGGCTTTTCGTAATGTGATGGAGCGCGCCAAGCAAAATGCGGGGTTTCAAATTAAAGCGGGCGGAATGAGCGTGAGAGAACGAATGGTGCAAATACTTGACCGGCTTACTCCGGGGAGACGATTTGTCTTTGATGACTTATTTGACGTGAGTGAAGGCCGCGAAGGTGTTGTCGTCAGCTTTATCGCGATTCTAGAACTGGTACGCGATGGTTTATTAGAGATTATCCAAAATGATACGCTCTCGCCAATCCACGTAAGCGTAGCAAGTTAAACAGATACGTCGGATATGATAAACAATCCAATCCTTGAGCCTATTTTGGAAGCCGTATTCAACGCGGCGGAAGAACCCTTATCGCTAACTCGGCTTATTAATTTGTTTCCTGAAGAAGGGCGGCCAGAACGCGACACGGTGCAAGCAGCGATTGATAGCTTATCTGCAAGTTATGATACGCAACAACGCGGTATAGAGTTAGTTAAAGTAGCGCAAGGTTATCGTCTGCAAACGCGCGCTCAGTATTCAACTTGGATAGAGCGCTTATATGAATCTAAACCGCCCAAGCTATCGCGCGCCTTAATGGAAACGTTGGCAATTATTGCTTACCGACAACCAGTATCAAGAGGAGACATTCAAGAAATTCGTGGCGTTTCAGTTAGTAGCGATATTATGCAGCGTTTATTAGAACGTGAATGGGTCAAAAAAGTTGGAGAACGTGAAGTGCCGGGCAGGCCAAGTATTTACGCGACCACCAATGAGTTCTTATCGTACTTCAATTTAAGCTCACTTAAAGAGTTGCCACATTTGAAAGAGCCAAGGGAACTGGATGAAATAGCTAAGGAAATGAATATGTCTTTGGAGCCAACGACTGTGGAACCCGTCTCTGAGGAAACTTATTCAAATGACGAAATACAAACTGAAGAAGATAGTGATATCGAAGGCGATGTTGATGCGGTTGTCAGCCATAGTGAGGAAGAATGAGTAAGTCGAAGAAAGGAGGCCGAAAAGGCCCATTGCGCCCAAAAACCACGCGTAACAAAAGCAGTAAAGCTACATCAGTACGGGGCATTCGACGACAAGCGGTTATCCGACAAGAGTCTCAACACTCGGTATGGCAAACGGGTGAATTGAAGCCTCAGGAAAAGCGCGCGGATGAATCGATCGAAACTGAATTTGAAGATCAAACTGATCAAGAGTTTGACTCGACTGCTGCACATGAAGTTGCGCCAAAAGAGCAATCTACGCATGCAGGGATTCGGGTACAAAAACTGTTGGCTGACAGAGGCTATGGATCGCGCCGTAAAATGGAAGGGTGGATCAAGGAAGGTAAGATATTAGTAAACGGGGCATTAGCAGAACTTGGTCATAGAGTGACACCAGAAGATGTAATTTTGGTCAATGGCAAGCCTTTACAAGAAAAGAGTATCGATAAAGATACGCGTGTGTTGATGTATCACAAGCCGGAAGGCGAAATTTGCACTCAAAATGACCCGGGTAAAAGGCCAACTGTGTTTAAACAGTTGCCTAAAATACGTGGGGCGAGATGGGTGTCGATTGGTCGTTTAGATATCAATACCAGTGGTTTATTGTTGTTCACGACAAACGGCGCGCTAGCAAATAAGCTAATGCACCCAAGCAGTGGCTTAGAGCGCGAATATCGATGTCGTATCTATGGGGAAGTCACTAAAGACAAGCTCAAGCAGCTAATTGCCGGTGTCGATATTGAAGGGCATCGTATGAAGTTTGAAAGTATCCAACTGCAAAAAGGCGAATCAGATAAGCGTAATATATGGGTGCATGTCGTACTCAATGAAGGGCGTAATCGGGAAGTAAGAAAGCTATGGGAGGCAATGGAGTGTCAAGTTAGCCGATTAACTCGGTTACGATACGGCCCTATTGCGCTCCCTAGAGATTTGCGTCAAGGCAAATACCGGAATCTAGACCAAAAGGAAATTATACGATTGAGTCAATCTGGGCAAGTTGCCTAATAGGCTGTCGCGTTAAGGGTCATCAATGAAACAGTTAGCGGCACATATTAACCGTTATGACGGTGTCATTATTGAGCCCGATGCTTTGCCAGAAGACTTGGTGGCTTTTAAATCGCAGTTAGTCCACTCGCTCACTGCGTGGGGCCTTAAGTATAAAGTGGTATGGTTGCAACTGCGCTCGCGCTACGCCCACTTTATTCCTACTCTGCTAGAACAAGGTTTCAACTATCACCATGCTGACGCAAACGATTTAATACTCACCAAAAAGCTGGTAGAAAGCGCCATTGTGCCGCCTTTTGCCACACATACCATTGGCGCAGGCGCGGTTGTTATTTCAGATGACAATAAACTCTTAGCTGTGGTTGAGCGCAGTAATGCGGATATTAAGCCGAACTATTTTAAACTTCCCGGAGGAATGCTTGACCGAGGGGAACATATTGCTGATGGAGTAAAACGCGAAGTATTTGAAGAGACAGGGATTCATACCGAGTTTGAAGGTGTAGTATGCTTTCGGCATTATCATGTTGGTCAATTTGGTACGTCTAATATTTATGCAGTGTGCCGATTAAAACCAACAAGTTTTACTATTAATATGGATGAAGTCGAGCTATGTAAAGCGCAATGGATGAACTTGGAAGAGTATTTTAATAACGATGACATTGGTGCACAAAATAAGCATATCGTTAAAGCAGCCTTGAATCCAAACTATTTACGTTCGATCAATATCCCGGGATATATGCCAGACGATGATGCCTACGAGATATTTTCTCCTACAGAGGTGTCTAGCTGACTATGAGCAAACCATTGCATACCAATACGCCACTAATTCTTTCTACACCGTTGTCAACAGACAAACAAAATGTTTGGCTTAAAATGGACGCATTACAGCCTACAGGGTCATTCAAAAATAGAGGTATTGGTGCAGCCTGTCAGCATTATGTCGCAGCAGGTGCAACGCGATTAGTGAGCTCGTCGGGTGGTAATGCAGGCATCACAGCAGCGTATTGTGGAATGAAGTTAAATGTGCCCGTGTCGGTCGTTGTACCTCAAGATACTCCTCAAACTGCGATTACAGCAATGCGCAGCTTTGGCGCAAATGTTCAGGTGTTTGGAGCCGTATGGCCAGAAGCCCATCAACGTGCTTTGGAGCTAATCGATGATACTTCAATTCTTATTCATCCGTTTGATGACCCTTTACTTTGGCCCGCACACGCGACCTTAATAGATGAAGTGGTTGAAGCGGGCTGCACTCCTGACGCGGTAGTGCATTCGGTTGGCGGTGGTGGTTTGCTGTGCGGTGTAACTACTGGATTGCGGAGGAATGGGTTAGCGCATGTGCCTGTTGTCGCGGTTGAAACTGAAGGTGCAGCCTCGTTAAACGCAGCCATGTTGGCTGGGGAACCGACTCCACTAGAATCTATAAATACAATCGCAAACACCTTAGGTGCCAAGCAAGTGGCAGATGCAGCTTTCGCCGCAACAAAGCAGTACGATGTGTCCAGCGTCATTGTGACTGATCGACAAGCGCTCGATGCCTGTATGCGCTTTATGGATGACCATCGAGTGATGGTAGAACCAGCTTGCGGCGCTACGCTAGCAGCGGTTTATCAATTAGCTGAGCCACTGAAGGATAAAACTAACATACTGGTCGTCGTCTGCGGAGGCATGGGGGTGAGTCTTGCCCAATTGAATAGCTGGCAACAAGCGATCACATAATTTCGTCTATCAGTAAAATATAGCGCTTGTACAGTGCAACAAGCTGGAGAAGGGATATGCAATTTTTTGATCTAACCGCGGACTAAACTGTGCGCGCTCATTGCTGGGTGGTGACTACAAATAGAGCGTTGTTATCGCCTTGCTCGCTTTCCTTCTGCGCGCGAATGAGTGGTTCTAGCGGGTGAGGGTTTGCCTCCACGATTATCGCGTAATTTCTGCATTCTCATGCCTTTTTTCTCGCGATACGATTCAGCAGGCACTAGACAATCTTTTCCGCTTCCAATCAGTTCATCGTGCCCCATATTTCGGATGGCTTCGCGCAGGATAGGCCAGTTTTTGGGGTCATGAAATCGTAAAAAGGCTTTGTGTAAACGTCGGTGATTCAAGCCTTTGATCGAGCTGACTTGCTCAGCGTCTTTTCGAATACGACTTAAGGGGTTATAACCGGTGTGATACATTGCACTCGCTACTGCCATTGGCGTTGGTAAAAATGCTTGGACTTGATCCGGGCGAAACTTATTTTTCTTTAACCATAACGCTAAATTGAGCATGTCTTCGTCTTTGGTCCCGGGGTGCGCGGCGATGAAATAAGGAATTAAGTACTGCTCTTTACCAGCCTGCTTTGAATAACGATCAAACAGTTGCTTAAATCGGTCGTATGCGCCGATGCCCGGTTTCATCATTTTTGATAACGGGCCTTCTTCGGTATGTTCTGGAGCGATCTTTAGGTAGCCGCCGACATGATGAGTGACTAATTCTTTAACGTATTCTGGCGACTCTATTGCTAGGTCATAGCGTAGACCAGATGCTACCACGACTTTCTTAACGCCTTTTATTGCGCGTACGCGACGATAGAGATCAATCAATGGCTGGTGATTGGTGCCTAAGTTTTTGCATATCTTAGGGTAAACACAGGAAAGTCGACGACATGATTCTTCGATCGTCTTTTCCTTACAGAGTAAGCGATACATATTGGCGGTAGGCCCGCCCAAATCAGAGATAAAGCCGGTGAATTCGGGTACCTCGTCGCGCATAGTTTCTATTTCACGTACCACAGAATCTTCCGATCTGCTCTGAATGATCCTTCCTTCATGTTCGGTGATAGAGCAAAAAGTGCAACCACCGAAACAACCGCGCATGATGTTCACTGAAAAGCGAATCATCTCCCACGCGGGGTTTTTTGCGTCACCATAAACGGGGTGAGGGCGACGGGTATAGGGTAACTCGAAAAGCGGGTCGAATTCTTCGGTGCTTAAAGGAACAGGTGGTGGATTTAACCATATATCCCGATTACCGTGGCGTTGCACTAAAGTACGTGCGTTGCCAGGATTGGTTTCGAGATGAAATACTCTGGAGGTGTGTGCGTAAAGTATCTTATCTTTCTTGACCGTTTCATAAGATGGTAGACGAATGTAGGTATTGGCCCTAGTCGGCATCAGCGGCACATCAACGACAGCGGTGCCTGTTTCTGCAACGGTCTTGGTCTGGTTTTTATCGGTAGGGCAATCCGGTTTCGCTTGATAGGGGTCGGGCTCAGCCTGAATTTTACCGGGTTTATCAATATCGGTTGAATCGATATAAGACCAGTCACTTGGTAACTCACTACGCATAAAGGCGGTGCCGCGAATATCAGTGATGTCTTTAATATGCTCTCCCGCTGCTAGGCGATGCGCCAATTCCACTACTGCGCGCTCGGCGTTTCCGAACAATAAAATATCTGCTTTTGAATCAGGCAATATGGAGCGCCGCACTTTGTCTGACCAATAATCATAATGGGCAATTCTGCGCAGACTGGCTTCGATACCGCCAATGACGACATTGGCATCTTTAAATGCTTCTCTAGCTCGCTGAGCGTAAACCAGCACTGATCGGTCTGGTCGTTTGCCTGCCACACCGTCAGGGGTGTAGGCATCGTCTGAACGTACTTTGCGATCAGAGGTGTAACGGTTAACCATTGAATCCATATTTCCAGCAGTAATGCCAAAAAATAAATTTGGTTTGCCTAATATTTTGAACGCATCGTCTGACTGCCAATCAGGCTGCGAAATAATCCCTACGCGAAAGCCTTGCGCTTCTAAAAGGCGGCCTATTAGCGCCATGCCAAAACTAGGGTGGTCGACGTAGGCGTCTCCTGTGACGATGATGATATCGCAACTATCCCAGCCTAAGTCATCCATTTCCGCGCGGGACATGGGGAGCACGGGCGCAGCACCAAATTTCTTTGCCCAAAATGGGCGATAAGAAAATAGGGGTTTAAATGCTTGGGTAACGCCCATGATGAATGTCGAAACAGGAAAGAGGGTGAAAGCACGGTGGCTTCAAATAGCGGCGTATTTTACCACGATTACTCAATAGGTTTATTAACAACGATGCTTAAGGTTTCAGTACAGTATTATTGACATGATGTGATGCGGGAATGCATACTGAAATCTGAATTTCTATTATCAAGTAATCAATTCAGTCATTTTGTGGAAGCACTTAGCAAAGCATTAGTCGTTATCGTCGCCATTGAACACTTTTACATTATGGTGTTGGAAATGTTTCTATGGACGAAGCCTAAGGGACTAAAAGTATTTGGAATGAAAGCTAAGCAAGCGCAAGACACCAAAGTGCTCGCATTTAACCAAGGGGTGTATAACGCCTTCCTGGCTGCTGGATTGGTGTGGGGCGTGTGCCACCCCAATGCCCAATTTGGTTCGCAGATACAAATATTTTTTTTGTTATGTGTCCTTGTCGCCGCCATGGTAGGTGGCTTTACGGCTAAAAAGTCTATTTTGTTGGTACAAGGCGCGCCTGCATTTGTTGCCTTGATGAGTCTGTTACTGTGGCAGTGAAGCTTATCGTTTCAATGGTCTATCAACAGCATTAAATAGTGGTTACTGATACACAACAACTTCTATCAAAAGTGAGATCTTGTACGCTCTGTGAGCCCTACTTAGAGCACGGAGTGCGACCTGTATTGCAGCTACACCCCGATGCCAAGGTATTGATTGTTGGGCAGGCGCCTGGACGCAAAGTGCATGAGTCTGGTGTTCCGTTTGATGATGCTAGCGGCAATCGCTTGCGTGATTGGATGGGCATCAACAAGGAAACCTTCTACGACCCTAAAAAGGTTGCGATTTTACCCATGGGATTTTGCTACCCGGGCACGGGTAAGTCTGGGGATTTGCCGCCTAGGCCAGAATGTGCGCCTGCTTGGCGAGAAGCCTTACTCGATACCCTAACAAGCCTGCAACTAACGCTAATAATCGGGCAATACGCAATGGCTTATCACCTGCCTAAAACAGATAAAAACTTGACGGAAACCGTAAAAGCATGGCGTACTCTTGACCCTGCTCATTTACCACTGCCGCATCCTAGTCCAAGGAATAATATTTGGTTAAAAAAGAATCAATGGTTTGAACGAGAATTTGTGCCTTATTTGCAACATAGAATAAAATATTACTTATAAAATACAAGATGATGCGACCTAAAGCTAAAGCCTATAAACAGATTGAAAACGACCAAGTAATTGTAACTCAATGGCGTTTTCCTCCTGGCGGAGAGACTGGTTGGCATGTTCATGGCTATGATTATATTGTTGTACCTGAAATGGACGGAAAGTTGCTTATTGAGACAAAAGAAGGCAATAATACCGCTACTCTTACAAAAGCAGGTTCTTACTCACGAGAAGCAGGGGTTGAGCATAATGTAGTTAACGATAATGACTTTGAGTTTGCATTCGTTGAAATTGAACTGAAGCCGCGTTAGTTGTTGACCCATCAACGGTTACGCGACTAATTGCCCGAAATTGAGTAGTTTAAAGCCTCACTCTCGCGAATATAACTATTGGTTCGTAGTTACATGTCTCAAATCACGGACGTGAGAGCTTCAAATTCCTGTGGTGCGTTTGGTACATTGAGATAGACCCTCAGTATACCTCTTCGTAGGCGGCACAAATTTCTATCTCAGTCTTCCCATCGAGATGATCGATTTCCCCTTGTTTATGCTTTCGATAAACATCGCTAAAACCTTTGGGAAACCAGTTAGAGACAACATTATCGTTTGCAAACTTATCTATTGCTTGAGCCAGTGTTTGAGGGAGTCTTATATACCCTTTCTCGGCGAGCATTTTGGTACTTAACAGAGAAAGGTCTTCCTCTGTGGCATCCGGGCATTTAAGGTTTTCCTCAATTCCCTGGGCGCCAGCATGAACAATTGCTGCAAGCGCTAGATAGGGGCTGGAGGCAGCATCACCTGCCCGAAATTCGAAGTTAAACTGTTCTGCTTTGCTGCTATCGACTATGTCCGATACTGGGCAAATGCGTACAGCGGCTTCTCGGTCTCGATAGCCTAGGTTGTTAAATGCAGCACTCCATCTATGCGGTGTTAGTCGGCTGTAGGAAATTACGCTAGGAGAGGTTAGCGCTACAATCCGGTCTAGATACTTGAGAACGCCCGCAATAAACTGACCAGACACTTTACTTAGGCCATACTGGTGACTCGGATCATATGTGCAAGGGTTGCCTTCGCTGTCACGAAAGCTGATGTGAATGTGCACGCCATTACCAACCCCATCGGGGCTCCTCAATGGAGTGAAACTGGATTGTAAGCCAAGTTTTTCACTTGCCGTATGAATGATTTCACGAAAAATGACAGCATGGTCCGCACTTGAAACCCCAGTAGCTGGGCCGTTAGTGGCTTCATATTGATCGACGCCATGTTCTTTCATAAAAGTATCTGGCTTTAATCCCGCTTCCCGCATCATGGCTGTTACGCTTTCAGCATACTGCCGTTTGGCGCGGAACCCCGCACTGGTGAAGCTGCTACCCACTGGACAGCTGTCATCCTTAAAGTGAAATTCATGCTCAAATGCACTATATAATGTGATGCCAGCAAGAGTCTCAAGTCGTTCTAACGCCGATTTTAAAATGGAACGAGTGCAACATTCCCATGGAGCGCCATTGGTATACAAAATGTCACCGATAAAGAACCGTTCATCGGGCACGCCATCTTCGTCGCTAGGTAGCGTAACCTCGGTTGCTGGGTCGGGCACTAAAACCAAATCTCCGAGCGAACCATATGGGCTATCAGAAATTGAATCGAAGCAGGTGATTTGAACATTGGTAGGCGTCCAGCCAACAC
This sequence comes from Candidatus Poriferihabitaceae bacterium, assembly GCA_965237995.1. Classification (GTDB taxonomy): domain Bacteria; phylum Pseudomonadota; class Gammaproteobacteria; order Arenicellales; family Poriferihabitantaceae; genus JAAELZ01. The sequence goes on along the minus strand of CBDEGO010000003.1, from coordinate 177,626 downwards.
CTTGTTTCATGCGTTTATCGATTTCGAGTAATGGAAATGCTTTACCGCGGGTTTTTCCAGCGACATCGTTACAACAAGTAAATACTAGGGCTTCGCGTTTCATAATTTAAGGTCTATAGTGCTAAGGGTTATCTGGGTTTTCTGAACTACCTGTAGGGGGCGTCAAACGTACATCATCCCATTGTTGTATTCTCTTTGTGGTTCCTTCCCAATTGTTTTCAGAAACTTGTACGATCATTGCCTCAACCAGCGCAACGGCGCTAACTTGGCTGTCCCAAGCGGTGCCAATTTCCGTAGGGATAGAGATAACATGGTCGGCATAGCGAGACAGTGGGGACATCCACCTGTCGGTAATCGCTACAATAGTGGACTTGCGCTGAGTTGAAATAACTCGCGCCAGATCGGTTAGATTGTCTTGGTAGCGTCGGAAGTCAAATAAGATAACGAGATCACGCTTACGCATGCGCAATGTATCGTCTGGCCAAATCTCTGGATTACTTGAAAGATGGTGCGTACGGTCACGTATTTGTTTTAAGTGAATAGAAAACAGGCTGGCGATGCTATCGGTTACTCTTCCACCTAACAGAAAAATATGGCGTGAAGGGTCTTCTATCAAAGTACATACATTATCAAACTGCTTTTGTGTCACGGTGGCTGAAATGGATTCCACTTGCCGAGCTACGCGCAGGGAATAGTCATGCAAGAAATTTTTTGAAGACGTGGGTGTTTCAGTTAGTTTTAGCTCTACAGGAGAACGATGACTTTCTTTTAACTCGGCGATCAATGCCTGTTGGAAAGCCTGATATCCATTACAGCCCAGTTTGTTAATGAACCGAGTAATTGACGGAGAACTCACCCCAGTGACGTCAGCGAGTTCATGAATGGTCTTCAGACCAGCAAAAGGGTAGTCGCTAAGAATAACATTGGCTACTTTCCTTTCACTGGCAGTGAAAGAAGAAATGAGTGGTTCAATCAGCGCTTTTATATTAGACAAATCTGCAAACCTGTTTAAAAGTAATTATTTGGCAATTATGAACTATGAAATTAATTTGTCAAATGTATTTATATAATTGACTTTGACAAAAAAATTAAATATATTGATACCCTTAAATTAATGATAACTAACTGAGCTTACTCAGACAAACGAATGACCGTACTTCCGTGGCGACATTTTTTAATTAGCATTGCAATGCCTGCATTGCTTGCACTTAGCATTGCAGTGGTAGCAAGCATACTCGGAGGTGGTCTTGAGCGTTCATTTATTGTTTTTTTTATCAGTCTGACTGCCGTGGTTGGCATGGGCGTGTATAGCGGGAACTCAGGAATTCTTAGTTTTGGCCATCTTTCTTTCATGGGTTTAGGCGCTTACGCCTCGGCAATTTTAACTATGCCGGTGCAAATGAAAATACTAACTTTGCCCAATCTACCTGACTTTCTTGCTTCAGCTCATCTGAGTTTTTTTATGGCGATGATAGTGGCCACCTTGTTTGTTATGCTGGTTGCCTTGTTAGTGGGTTTGTTGATATCACGCTTAGAAGGCTCAGCTGCAACCATTGCCACTTTAGCGCTGTTGATTATTATTCATGGCATAATTATTGGCGCACGTGATTACACTAGAGGTAGCCAATCATTTTTTGGTGTCCCGCGGGAAACTGATATTTGGATCGCTGCAGCAGTGTGCGCTTTTGCGCTGATTGTGGCCAGGGTGTTTAGAGATTCGGTTCCCGGTTTAAAGTTACGCGCTTCACGTGAAGATGCCATTGCCGCTCGTTCAAATGGCGTTGGCATTCGTAATGAGCGATTATTAGCTTGGGTGATCAGTGCTGGTTTGGTTGCATTAGCAGGTATTGTATTAGGTCATTTTTTGGGTGCGTTTTCCCCGAAGAAATTTTACTTTGTTGATACTTTTGCATTGCTGGCCATGCTTATTGTGGGTGGGATGAGCACAATGACCGGCGCCATTGTGGGGGCTGTCGTCATCACTTTAGTTACTGAAGTGCTCAGACGTCTCGAAGGGGGTATTGAATTTCTCGGCATGCAGTTTCCTGAGCTTTTTGGCATGACTCAAATTGGAATCGGCTTGGTTATTTTGTTGGTAATGTACAAACGGCCAGATGGCCTTGCAGGGCTAGCAGAACTGGACGAAAAACTACCCACTAGGTTATTGAAAAGGCACTCTCCGTCACATGATGGGTTACAGCAGTTACCGGTGGTCATCAATGAAGCTCCCCTTGTTGCAGATTCGGTGACTAAGAAATTTGTTGGTGTTACGGCAGTTAATGAGGTATCAATTGAGATTAACCCTGGGGAGATTGTTGGTTTAATCGGGCCCAATGGCTCAGGTAAAACTACCTTGCTCAATCTGCTGTCGGCGGTGACGCCCGTTACGTCGGGGTCGATAAAATTGGGACCAAATACGATCAACAACTTAACCTCTAATCGGGTTGCCAACCTAGGTATCGCAAGAACTTTCCAAAATATTCGGTTGTTTAGCACTTTAACTGTGAAGCAGAACGTATTGGTGGCAGCACTGCGAAAGTGGCCACGCACTGGCATTCATCAAGCGATGACGCGTAGCACTGCTGCGCTGACACGTATGGGTATTGCTGAAAAATCGAAACTCATAGCAGGTAATTTATCCTACGGCGACCAACGTCGTGTCGAGATTGCTAGAGCCTTGGCACTTGAACCTAATTACCTGTTTCTTGACGAGCCTGCAGCCGGCATGAATAGAGAAGAAACCGACTCTCTAATGGATGCCCTGAATGAGTTACGAAACCAATTAAACATCGGTCTTTTGATTGTTGACCATGACTTGCCACTGATTATGCGCTTATGTGATCAAGTGGTGGTATTGAACGAAGGCCATTGTATAGCTCAGGGTAAACCTGAGGCTATCCAAAAAGACTCGGTTGTTGCCGAAGCCTATCTAGGTAGAAAGCATCAAACGGTTGATTCAGAAAAATAAATTTATCTTTAACTACATGAGGAATTTGAAATGCGATTTAAAACGATAAGTAAGGTTTGCGGCTTGGCAATGCTCTTTGCATCTGTCTCGACGGTTAGCTTCGCCGAAGATCTAACCATTGGTTTAGCAACGGCACAAACAGGCGGGCTTGCTGGTTATGATGGGCCAGTTGTAGAAGGGATAAAGATTGCAATTGATGAAATTAACGCCAATGGCGGTATTGGCGGAAAAATCAAAATTAACACCATTGATAAAGACGTGCGTTCAGACGCCGCACAAACCTCTATTGCGGCTCAAGAGCTAGCAGATGACAAGGTGAACATTATTATCTTGCCTTGTGATGCTGACCCAGCATTTGCAGCTGCGGCAATTGTTGACGAAGCAAAAATTCCAGCCTTTTCTTCCTGCGCATCGTCTCCAACTTTACCGCTAATGGGAGGAGATTATATGTTTGCAAATTTCCCTGGAGATAACGTTCAATCGGCTGTTTCTGGAAAATGGGCTTATGACCAAGGTTATCGAACAGCATACTTGTTGTTCTCTCCAGAGTCGCAATACACCACCATGCCATTGTACTTTGGTGACGTGATCGAACAGCTGGGTGGTGAAGTTGTTGGCAAGGCCACGTACAAACTTGACCAGCAAGATTTTTCTGCCGAAGTAACCAAAATAAAAGCACTATCGCCACAGCCTGATGTCATCATGACCTCTGCTTATGAGCCGAATTTCCCTGCCTTTATCAAGCAGCTGCGCTCTGCTGGAGTAACATCACAGGTGATCGGTTCAGATGGCATTGATTCTCCAACCACTTTTTCTCTAGGTGAAGCAACCGAAGGTGTTGTGTTTACGACGGCGGGCCATGCAACGCCAGGCAGTGAATTGGAAAAGTTTAATGCGCTTTATAAGACAACAACGGGCAATGATTCTGAAACAGTATTCAATGCTATTGGCTACGACCTTATCAAGGTTATTGAAGCAGCGGTTCTTGCTGCAGATAGTACTGATTCAGAGAAGCTACGTGATGCCATTGCTGAGCTTGAAAATGTACGTGGAGCAACCAGTCTAATTACCTACAAAGGGACGTCAGGCATGCCTATCCGAGAAGTTTCTTTGGTTCAGGTAAAAGGCGGAGAGCGTGCATTGGTTGGTCAACCATCACCCGATGCCAGTTTAGTGCCTGCGCCTCGTATGCAATAGTTTCGACTCGTACATATGTCCCTATTATCGGTTAACAACCTAAACGTTTGTTACGGTGCTGTAGAGGCCGTAACGGATGTCAATATGGTTGTGGAACAAGGTGAATTAGTGGCCTTGCTTGGCGCAAATGGCGCGGGCAAGTCTTCTGTGCTCAATTCGATAGTAGGGCTTGTACCTATTGCAGGAGGAACGGTTACGTTCGATTCCCACACTATTAGTCATTTAGCCACTGAAGCCTTGGTCAAGAAAGGCATTACGCTTTCGCCCGAAGGGCGTCGTATTTTTGCTACGCTCACCGTAGCGGAAAATTTACAACTGGGTGCTTATAGTCGCACGGGTGCTAGCAAGGTGCTCGATAGTTATGAAAGAGTGCTATCACTGTTTCCCATTCTTAAAGAGCGGGCAACACAGTTGGCGGGCACCTTGTCGGGGGGACAGCAGCAAATGCTGGCCATTGGCCGTGCGTTAATGATCGACCCTAAGATGTTGCTGCTTGATGAGCCCTCATTGGGCCTTGCACCGCAAATTGTTGAAACGATTTTCGATCTCATTGTTACCTTGCGAGGCCAAGGGATTACCATTTTATTGGTTGAGCAAAATGTATCAATGTCGTTGGATATTATTGACCGCGGCTATGTCATGTCCAGCGGGACGATAGTGGCGGCGGGAACTGCCAGTGAATTGAAAGCGTCAAATATTATTGAACAAGCTTATCTGGGGGCTTAAAGTAACAATGGATATATTTTTACAACAAACAATAAATGCCATCGCATTGGGTGGCACATACGCGTTACTCGCTTTAGGTCTTGCTATCGTATTTTCCATCATGGGCATGATAAATTTTGCACATGGTGAATTGATGACCATTACGGGTTATACGCTGTTGTACTGTGGCTTGTCTGGCGTGCCTTTTATCATATCTGTTCCGCTGGCTATTCTTGCCGCAACAGCGGCGGCTGTATTGATGGAACGGGTTGCGTTTAGATTGGTACGCAACGCCTCCGCAGCAACCATGTTGGTAACCAGTTTTGCGGTGGCCACCATTTTACAGACTTTATTTCAAAATCTGATTTCAAAGCGGCCAAAAGCGGTGGCTTTGCCCGAACTATTTTCACAAAACATTGCCTTTGGTGATTTTAATATTGGCGTCAACAAGCTTCTGGCTATTGGCACAACCATCAGCATGTTGCTTTTTCTCAATTGGTTTTTTAAACACACCAAAGTGGGCATAGCCATGCGCGCTTCGGCAGAAGACTTTCCCGTAGCACGGTTAATGGGTGTTAGAGCAAACGCCGTTATCGCGGGTGCTTTTGCCTTATCTGGCATGTTGGCAGGTGTTGCTGCGGTGTTATGGGTTGCACAAAGAGCCTCTGTAGACCCTCTAATGGGTTTTGTGCCCGTTTTAAAGGCCTTTATCGCCGCTATATTGGGAGGACTTGGTTCGCTGTCTGGTGCGGTAGCTGGGGGTTTTTTATTGGGATTCATCGAAATTTATTTAACGGCTTTTCTACCGGAAGACTTTCTCGGTTTCAAAGAGCCAATAGGGCTTGGTATCGTCGTACTAGTACTGCTATGGCGACCTAATGGCCTGATACCCGCCGCGGGCATAAACAGCACAAAAGTATAGAGTCTGAATAGATAGACCAATGAATCAGGCGTCAGGTAATATTTGCAGCCGTGTGCTGAAAACCAACGACGAAAAACCGTTCAAGCTGATTAATCCAGAGGGGAAATCGAATGTAATATTAACCTGTGAACATGCGGGTAATATTATCCCGACAGCCCTGAACAATTTGGGCCTTAGTGAACAGGTGTTGCAATATCATATTGCTTATGATGTTGGCATAAAAAATGTCGCTTGCCAGTTAAGTGAGTTACTTGATGCGGTGTTGATACTGCAACCTTATAGCCGCTTAGTGGTTGACTGTAACAGACCCTTTAGCGCAGCAGACTGTATTCCTGATTACAGTGACGGCATAGAAATTACAGGTAATTTATCTCTGAGTGAGGACTGTAAAAAGCAGAGGTATGATGAAATTTCTCAGCCATTTCATGAAATCATTAAAAACCAAATAGATGCAAAGCTGGAATCAGGGCAAACACCCACGCTTATCTCTATGCATAGTTTCACCACACAACTGATGGTAGATGGTCAGCCGCGTCCGTGGGATTTAGGGCTATTGTACAACCGTGATGACAGTGTAGCGAAAGGCCTACAGCAAATACTTGGTAACCGATACCCTCAATATAAGGTTGCATTAAACGAGCCTTATGAAATCAGTGACCAGGATGACTATACTATTCCGGTGCATGGTGAACAGCGCAATATACCGCACGTTATGTTAGAGATTAATAACAATACAATAGGCAGTCTCGATGGCCAAAACCAGTGGGCTGCTGTACTGAGTAAGTGCATTAACGATTGGACAAAAATAATATGAAAACGCGAGAAGTTTCACTAATAGCTGATCAATCAGCGTTATTATTTATCGATGTGCAAAACTTCGCTGTACGCCGTGATGGCGGAGAATTTGGTGAAGTTAGTGATGATGATATCGCAGGTAAATATGGCTATTACTTCGATCAATTGACTCATAGTGCCATCCCAAATATGCAAAAACTGCAAACGGGGTTTCGAAATGCAGGGATTGAAGTAATGTATACCACCATAGAAAGTTTAACCGCTGACGGCCGCGACCGTAGTCTTGATTATAAAATAACCGGTTTTAACGTACCGAAAGGCTCAAATGATGGAAAAGTGATTGATGAGTTAGCCGCGGGTGACGATGAAATTGTGTTGCCCAAAAGCTCTTCAAGTGTGTTTATTTCTACTCATATTGATTACCTCCTCAGAAATCTGGGCGTTCGCCAATTGGTCATTTGTGGATTACTTACGGACCAATGCGTTGAGTCGGCTGTGCGCGATGCTTGTGACTTAGGGTATCTTGTCACCCTAGTGCCTGATGCCTGCACTACTTATACCCAAGAGAGGCATGACAATTCATTAAAGACAATCAGTGGTTACTGTCGGCAACTCACAACAGATCAGCTGCTACGTGAAATTACAATAGACCAAGACCCTTAGCGTAGAATAATTTACTAATTCCCTGTTTACTCCTGTTACTATCAATTTGCGGGGGCATCGCAAAGACTCACCGCTCGACAAGCGAAGAGAAAATATCTTCCTCAACTCCTATTTTCAACTGCAAAATATAAACTTAAAAAGCTTAAAACTCCGTTTATCTATGACAAATAACGATATCTTGCGACGTATTCGCTATCTATATAACTATAGCGATGAAAAGATGCTGTCGATCTTTGCCGCAGCTGAAGTTGAAGTCCCCCCTAGGCAACTAGCAAACTGGATGAAAAAAGACGATGAGCGCGGTTATCAAGCGTGTCGCGATAAAGAGATGGCCATTTTCTTGAACGGCTTAATTAATGAAAAGCGCGGCAAGAAAGAGGGTGAGCAAGCGGCTCCAGAAACGCGTCTATCCAATAACATCATTTTTCGTAAATTGAAAATCGCCCTAGATCTTCAAGCGGAGCAAATTATAGAGATAATGACTTTGGCAGGCTTACCCATTAGTAAGCACGAACTCAGTGCTTTCTTTAGGCGTCCAGACCACAAGCATTTTCGTTTATGTCACGACCAAGTGTTGCGTAATTTTCTCAACGGCTTGCAGATGAAGCAAAAGGGCCAAACAAAACCGGAACAGAAATTAAAGCCTAAAGCACCATCCAAAACCTTGCGCATTGATAAAAAACAAGCAGGTGCTGAAAAGCCAGCGTTCAGTTGGAAAAATAACTCAGATTAGCAAAAAAACGAGAATTGAAACCGTGCTGTTTGCGTAGCTCCAATTCTCGTCTGTTGGTTATCGTTTAATAGAATTTCAGTTAACTATAACGATAAGGTACGCCTGCTTTTTCCATGACAGCAGAATAGTCCTTAAAAATTTGTACAACCTTAGCCGCGCGCGGGCTGATGGAGGCTAAATCATCCCAAAACTCCTTTGCATCTTCGACGACCGTTTCCCACTCAGCGGCAGGTATTTCGGTGAGTTCCATTTTAGAGCCTTCAACACGCAGCTTCGCTTCACCGCCCCAATACCAAACTTGTCGATAATAATGTGAACTATCCATCGATAGCTTAAATAGCGCTTGTAAGTCAGCAGGTACTTTGTCCCAGCTCTTCGAGTTAGCGAAATATGAACCACACCACGCGCCTGTTACGTTATTTAGCAAGGCATAGTTGCAGACGTCAGCCCAGCCTACTTCATAGGCTTCAGTGAAGCCACACCAAGCCACACCATCGAGTTCTCCGGTTTGGAGTGCAACTTCAATATCATCCCATGGCAACGTAACGGGCACTAAACCATAACGTGATAAAAATTTGCCTGCTGTAGGTACCCCAAATACACGTTTACCTTTCATGTCTGCTAGGCTACGAATGGGATCTTTGGTGAATATGTGGCATGGATCCCATGCACCAGCGCCTAACCATTCTACGTTTTTCACTTCACCGTATGCTTCTGCCCATATTTCGTTCAAGCCGTAATACTTAAATAGCACAGGTAAATCAAGGCTGTAACGTGTCGAGAAGGGAAAGTAACCACCAAATACGTTGATATCTACGGGTGATGCCATCGTCGCATCATCGCTCTGTACGGCGTCGATTGTACCGTTTTGCATTGCGCGGAATAGTTCATCGGTGGGGACGAGTTGATCGGCGTAATAAAGCTCAATTTCCATTCGGCCATGCGCTGCGCGGTTGAAATCTTCAATTTGTGGCTTAATCACGTGCGCGCCTAATGGGGCGCCAGAGTAGGTTTGCAGTCGCCACTTAATGGGGTTAGATTGTGAAAACGCATACGGCGCCGTTCCCGCTGCAAGTATCCCAGCGGTTCCAGTACTGGCCCGCTTAATAAAATCGCGGCGATTATGTTGGCTTGTACTTTCAGGTTTGGTTTCAATATTACTTGAACTCTTCTTCATGATTTCCTCCTATGGTTTAAAGGTTGTGGGTAAAGTTTAATAATTATTTTTCCATACGTATTTATGCTTTATTGTAATTATCGTGAATACACGTACTCGGGTAGCCATAGAGCTAATTGTGGGAATACCATCACTAGTATCAACGCAAAGGTCATGACCAGTACAAAGGGAGTAATTGATCGATAAATATCGGTTAAGCCAACTTCTCTAGGCGCCATGGCGCGCATGAGGAATAGGTTATAGCCAAACGGCGGGGTCATGTACGCAATTTGGCAAGTGATGGTGTACAGCACACCGTACCAAATTGGGTCAAAACCAAGCATTTTTACTAACGGGACGTAGAGCGGTGCAACGATCACTAACATGGCTGTATCGTCAAGAAACATGCCCATAAAAAGATAAGATAGCTGCATCATAATGAGCACTTCCCATGGAGATAAGTCCCACTGGGTGATAAATAAGGATTCGATAGCGCGTACCGCACCTATTCCATCAAAGACGGAACCGAAGCATAAGGCCGCAAGAATAATCCACATAAACATGCAAGAGATGCCTAGTGTCTTACGCACAGTGTTTTCCAATACTTGCTTATTGAGTCTACCTTTAAATAACGCAGCAACGGTTGCTGCTGTTGCGCCAACTGCGGAGCTTTCTACTAAACTGGTAACACCCATCACAAACAAGCCAGTCATCAAGAAGAAAATCACGAAGGGAATAATTCCAGCCCGTAATAGTTTTAACTTCTCTTTACGAGGCATATCACGTTCTTCAGCGGGTAACACTGGACCGAGGTTTGGCTGCAACCGGCACCGTACCACAATGTAGATGATAAACAGCGTAGCCATCATCAAACCTGGAATGGCACCTGCCAGCCAAAGTTTACCCACTGGCTGACGAGCGATCATGCCATATAAAACCAATACCACGCTAGGTGGGACGAGTATGCCTAGAGAGCTACCGGCTTGTATGACGCCGGTAATCATGATTTTATCGTAGCCTCGCCGCAGCATTTCAGGCAGAGCGATAGTTGCACCAATGGCCATACCCGCTACGCTGAGACCATTCATTGCAGAAATAACAACCATCAACACAATAGTGCCGACTGCCAAGCCGCCTTTTAAGCCGCCAAACCAAACATGGAACGCCTCATATAAGTCGTTAGCGATCCCCGATTCAGACAATATGTAACCCATGTAGATAAACAGAGGCAAGGTGAGCAGTGGATACCAATTGAACAGTTTAAACGCGGCGTTAAACGGCATTTCTATGGCGCCATCACCCCATAGCAATATAGCGGCCGCCACTGAAACAAAACCGATAGCAGCAAACACGCGTTGGCCAGAAATTAGCATTAACAACATGGAGCCAAACATGAATATGGCGATTAGCTCATAACTCATGGGGTGCCTCGTTTGTCTATAGACTGCTGAGAATCGATTTGACCTGTAGCAGAGTGTGGGTCAACCGCATCAGCGCCTCGAGCAATGGATAAATCGATGCCTGGCATGGCCAAGTCACGCCAACGCGCAATATCTTTTAGCCAAGTAGAAATGCTTTGTAATAGCATTAACACTATACCTACCACCATAATGACCTTGATCGGAATCATGGAAGGGTTCCACATTGAGAACTTACGTTGCCCCGTTTCAATGGCGTATATCGTGCTGGAAATAGAGCCGATTAATAAGCACACCAAATAAAAGATAAGAAAGAAATTGGTAAAGCTGTCGATTTTTGCTTTGCCTTTGTCTGAGCAGCGATCATAGACTAAGTCCATACGAACGTGATCATTCAGCTGCATTGAATAGGCGCCTCCCATGATGTAGTAGGCGGCCATGGTGAATTGGGCCATCTCTACAGTCCATGAAAGCGGGATGTTAATAACATTGCGCGTAAAAGCGCCAAGTAACAATACACCAATCATAACGAAGATCAGGTACATGGCAAGGCGTCCCAACTTCGTTGAGAAGTAGTCGATCCAGCGCACATAGCCGACTAAGAAATTAGGCATGTGCGGCTTTGTAGGTTATTCTTTTGCGTTATATCAATTGCAAGCATACAGCTATAAGGGTACTTCAATCGAGAACTAGATTAGTCAGTATAGCAATATAATATCAGGCAATTATTTTTAAATTAGATAATTTTTTTGATAAAACGGAAGGTCAAATTGATGGGATAGGAGCAGTTCAATACTGATGGCACTTCATTGCTTTTCTCGGCCAAACGCTAATATGAAATAAAAACTTGTTGTGAAACCAATGCCACAAGCGAACGCCGTTACTGTATTTGCTGGCTCTTATTCTTAGCGTTCAATTCGGAAATGTATTAAGCCAAGCTAGGATTTGGTCGTCTATCTTTAGTGAAAAGCGTATAAATGACAGGCACCACAAACAAGGTAAATAAGGTGCCAATCGCGAAACCACTAACGATGGTAATACCAATTGCTTGGCGACTGGCAGCGCCCGCGCCACTGGCAACGACCAACGGCATAATACCAATGATGGTTGAAAATGAAGTCATGAGAATCGGGCGCAAGCGCAGTGAAGCTGCTTTGATTACGGCCTCGCGTGGCGACAGGCCATTATTAATTTGCATCTCATTGGCAAATTCTACGATCAATATGCCATGCTTGCTTATCAGCCCGACCAAGGTGATTAGTCCAACCTGAGAGTAGATGTTCATCGTCACCCCAAAATTAAATCCAGGGCCGTTTAGGAACATGGGCAGCACAGCGCCAAACATCGCCAATGGCACGGTAACTAAGATGATAAGTGGGTCTCGAAAGCTTTCATATTGAGCCGCTAATACCAAGAATACAATAATGATTGCAAAGACAAAAGTCAGCATCAAGCTCGAGCCTTCTTGTACCAGTTGACGTGATTGCCCTTGATAGTCAATGGAGAATCCAGCGGGTGCAACTTGGTCCGTAATTTCAGCCAGTACGGCCAGCGCTTCGCCGAGTGGTACGCCGGGCACTGCGTCTATTTTGGCTGCATTTTGTTGCTGAAATTGAACAAGTTCAGAAGGTACTGAGGTGTATTCTAAGTTAACTAAGTTTGAAAGCTGAATCTGCTCCCCTGTTTTTGAATAGACATAGTACTGATTCAATACCTGTCCATTTTCGCGGTCTGATTTTTCTGCTTGAGGGATAATCTTATAGCTACGCCCTGCAAGATTAAATCGGCTAACATAACCTTCGGCCAAAATTGCACTCAGTGTTTGTCCTATATCTCGCATCGATATGCCCATCGCTTGCGCACGCTCTCTGTCAATGCTAATGCGAACCTCAGGTTTACTATAGTTGAAATCACTTTTGATAAAGTAAAACTTACCGCTCTCTCTTGCTTTAGCCAAAATTTGTTGAACAACACCATATAATTTATCGTAGCTTTCTTGGGTTTTAACAATAAACTCGACAGGCGTGTTGCCACTAGCACCAGGCAAAGACGGCGGGTTGAACGCAAAAGTTTGTAAGCCAGGTTGTTGATTAAATTGTTGCTGTAGCTGCGGCACGATTTCTTGCGCAGATAGTGTTCTTTCGTCCCACGGTTTTAACAGCATACCCGCAAACGAGGTCGTTGGCCCGCCAAAGCCATTGGCCATGAATGAGGACTGATAGGCATCATCCAATGATTTGTATATATCTAGGTAGGGAGCGGTATATTTATTGATGTAATCTAAATTAGTGTGGTCGGGCGCTTTGGAAAACGTAAATATCACACCTTGGTCTTCTTCTGGCGCTAGTTCGTTTTCCACAAACTGAAACATCATGCCCAGCATTCCTACAATAATAACCGCGAATATCACCGTCACGGAGCGAGTTTTTAGCGAACCGTCAAGCCTTCTTTCATACCAAGCTTGTAAGCGCACAAACACGCTAGATATCCAGCGCTCATAGCCATTTGTTGCGACATTAGGCTTTAGCACTTTCGAGCACATCATCGGTGATAGGGTGAGCGCGATCAGGGTGGAAATTAATATTGTTCCAACTAAAGTAAATGCGAATTCTTTAAACAATACACCGGTTAAACCCCCTAATAAACCAATGGGTGCGTATACAACAGACAGCACAATCGTCGTTGCGATAACCGGCTTTGCGACTTCTCTTGCGCCTTGCAGCGCGGCCTCAAATGGCTTTAAACCTTCGCCGATGTGTCGATATATATTTTCAACCACCAAGATAGCATCGTCGACCAGCAGACCAATTGCCATTACCATGGCGAGTAAGGTGAGTAAATTAATGGAGTAGCCTAATAGCTGCATATAGAACAGCACGCCCACAATGGAAAGTGGAATGGTTACTAGCGGCACCAGTGTTGAGCGAGCCGAACCTAGAAATAAGAAAATAACGGCAATAACAATTAATGCTGCTTGCAATAACGTAACAATCACTTCGTCTATAGACGCTTGTATAAAGAGCGTGGAGTCAAATGCAACGTCAGCCTTTAACCCAGGAGGAAATGATTTTTTTAACTCTTCCAGTTTTTCGTTGACCAGCTGAATCGTCGTCAATGGGTTGCCATCTGTGGTGCCCAATATGCCGATATAGATGGAAGGAAAGCCATCAAACATAACCAAAGAGTCATAATTTTCAGCACCCAACTCAACACGCGCGACATCCCCTAATCTGACGGTTTTGCCACCTTGTTCACGTATGACAAAGCGTTTAAAAATTTCGGGGTCGCCGGTATCAGTAACGGCATTCACATTGGTTTGAACAAACTCACCTCGCGTTTGCCCTGCAGCAGATTGGTAATTTCCGGTATTAATCGCCGAGACAATTTCTGCAGCTGACACGCGTAAACCCGCCATTCGCACTGGGTCCATCCACACGCGCATCGAATAGGTTTTTCCGCCTAAAATCTGCGCTTGGGCAACGCCTTTTACGGTTGAAAGGGCAGGTTGAATAGTGCGTAGTAGATAGTCGGTGACCTCTACGTCTGATAAGGTATCACTATAAAAACTATAGTAGGCTAACGCAAAGCCATCCGCGGCAGTTTTAGCGATAATGGGGTCTTGCGCTTCACCCGGCAACTCTCCTCGAATAGAAGATACTTTGGTGCTGACCTCCGTGAGCGCAATATCGGCGTCTTGCCCCAACTTCATATGTACTTCAACGGTAGAGATGCTGTTGGCGCTGCTTGAGCGCACAAAATCAATGCCTACCACACTGGAAACAGCTTGCTGTACAGGGGTGGAAATAAACCCTTGAATCAGTTCTGCACTGGCACCGGGGTAGGCTGTGGTGACGGTAATAACCGTCGTTTCTAATTCAGGATATTGCCGGACTTGGGTGCTGAAAAACGCCTGCACTCCTAGCAAAACGATTAAAGCGCTTACCACTAGGGAAAGCACAGGCCGCCTAATAAAATAATCTGTAAACATTAGCGCAGCTTAGTTGGTTGAGCTTGTAGTGCTGTCAGCGTTTTCTGGTGCGCCTGTGTTGGGTTCTTCACCGTAAGGAGGTGGATCATCTGTCGCCACTACCTTAAGGCTGGGATATAACTTTAGTTGTCCAGAAGTAACCACTTGTTCTCCGGCTTCAAGCCCTGAAATCACGCCTGCTAAGTTATTGTTACGATACAGTACTTTGACTTGCTTGGCGGCTAATATGGATTCTATCTCGCCGTCTTGGTTCTCTGATTGCTCTAATACGTAAACGGCTTCGCCGTAGATATTGTAAAAGATAGCAGTTTCTGGAACGGTAACGACATCAACGTTATTGGCGCTTTGTACCTTTATTTCAGCAAACATACCCGGTGCCAAACGTCGGTTTTTATTTTCAACGATTGCACGTGCACTTACCGTACGTGTGTTATCGTCTAAACTGGGGTCCCAAGCCTGAATGTTCCCCTCAAATAATCTATCCGGATACGAACTGACTGAGAAGTACAATGGCTGACCTACTGCAAGATCGTTAAAATTGCGCTCTGGCAGGGTGAAATCCAAATACAAGGTGTCAATTGACTGCAATGTGACCAGGTGAGTTCCTGGTGCGATGTACTCCCCGATATCGACCTGTCGAATTCCCAGTTGTCCTGAAAAGGGTGCCTTAATGGTTCGCTTCTTGATGGCAACGCGAGCCGAGTCTATCTGCGCTTGGGCAATGCTTAACGCCGAAGCTTGGATATCTAAATCATTTTCTGTAACGAATTTTTGGCTTTTTAACTTTAACGAACGCTGATATTGACTGTTAGCCGATTTATAACTCGCCAAGGCCGATTTAAGCGTGGTGTTCTCTGCTTCATCGCCTAACGTTAATAGGACGTCATCGCGTTCAATTTCTTGACCGGATTCAAACTCGATACTTTGAATTACCCCGGCGACTTCACTCGACATACTGATGCCTTTTGAAGCGACTAACGAGCCGATGGTTTTTAGTTGCTCATTCCAGATAGCGTTTTTAGCCACTGCAACCGTTACTTTGGTAGGAGGGGGCACGGCTTGACCTTGAGCGATCAACTGCGGAATCTGCACCTTCATCTTATAATAGCCTAGCCCAGCTATTACTAAACCCAAGAAAATGAGTAAGAAAAACAGACGTAGCAATAAACTTGGTTTTTTTGTTTTTTCAGCCGTTAGCTCTGGCACAACACACTCCGAATCGATTTATAAATGGATATCATTGATTAAGTAGTGCTGCATTGCTAAAGAACAAGCAACTTAACTTAAATACAGCGCAAATAGCTCCAAAACACCTTAGCTTTGTTATCAACTAAGGATATGTTATTGATGTAGGCAACCTAAAATGCCTTTACCAGTATAACTCACTAACGCACTTAATTTTAGATGACTGTAGCAGAGGCTTGATTGCTTATATTTCTGTAATTTTTTTGGTGAAAGGGTTCTCATAGAGTTCATCGTGTGACTCAACCCCCTCGTAAATAACGCAATCAGTTTTAGGCCTGGCAACACAAAGCAACACGTAACCTGCTTTTGATTGACGCTTGTTGAGCGCGCTTGCGTTGGGTTGTCTTACCCGACCAGAGCTGAGTTTAGCTGCGCAGGTGATACATCCGCCGTAATTGCAGCCGATAGGTAGTTGAATGCCTGCGTCGAGCGCGGCCTGATAAATGGCTTGGTCTTCACCGACTTCGATAGTGACTCTACTATTCGCTAAGGTCACTTTGTGTCGGATTGCTGGATTCACTGGAACAGGTGTCTGGTAAAACTATCTAATCTAAACTTATCATGTCTTAAGCAGGGCGGATTTTGCAAAAGAGTTTGAGCTAAATTTGCGCTATTGCAACCACCCATAGTGATCTATATGTCCAGATGTAATTTAGGTTTCCAAAAGGGGCGAAACAACTCAATTTTTGGGCAACGGTCCATTACCACTCGCATACCCGCAGCTTCAGCCATTTTTGCTGCTTCATCGCTGTACACTCCAATTTGCCCCCATAAAACCGAAGCGCCAATATCGATGGCTTCCTGCGCGATACCGGGTAGCGCTTCTGATTTTCGAAATACTTGTACCATGTCCACTTTCTCATCCACTTCAGCCAGCGAATTAAACACCGGTATGCCTCGAATCTCGGTGACATCAGGGCGAGGGTTAATGGGTTTCATGTTGTAACCTTGCTCATGCAATACGCGTAAAACGCCGTAGCTAAACTTGGTGGCGTCGGGGCTGGCGCCGACCATCGCAATGGTGTTAACCTCAGCTAAGATGCTGGCAAGATATTCGCTTGGGTATTCTTCTTGATGATTCATCGTAAATGCTCGCTTAGATCCAAATATCTGAAGTACAGTCTCCACCGGGATAACGCGTTTCATGGCAGCGCGAAGGGCCATTAGGTTCGTTGCCAAAGTTAACAATAAAGTCTTTGTTTATTTCCATGCCGCCCGCTTCGGTATCGCAATCTACCATCAACATAACGCCGCCCTTGTGGCGAATCTCTGGGTAAAACTGGTTATCCCAAGTTGAGAATAGCGAAGTGGTTACATACAGCCTTTTACCATCTAAGCTCATTTGAATCATCTGCGGGCCGCCCGCGATATCAACGCCATTTACAACGGGCGCCTTCTTTAATAAGCCCCCCATCCACACTTGGCCAGTCAACACGGGGTTGTGTGGGTCAGTAATATCATATTGCCTGATGTCTCCATGCAGCCAATTGCACAGATACAAAAAACGATCATCCATAGAGATAAGAATGACGGTGATTAAGCCGGGTAGGGGGATCGGCCATTCGGGGTGTTGTTCATTTTCTACATCGATCACCTTCTCAACGATCCACTCATCCTCTTTCTTGTACCAATGGATAATGTTGGATGACATGGCTGCGCCGACGAACCCATGGGTAGAGTCTGGGTCATGCAGAAAACGGACTTCAAGCGGCACTAAGCCGTCTTCACCAAGATAGACTGTGTTCTCTACTTTCTTTTCCTTAAAGTTCCAGAAGTGTAACTCGCGGCCGTACTTAAGGTGCCCCACTTCTTCTAGGTCGAAACCTGGCATAAAGGTATTGGGCGCGGCCCATTCGCTAGATACCATTACGTTATGGCGCGGTTGATACCAAAAATCGTAGTTAAACTTCATGCCGCCAAGGTCATTTTCCCATCGGCCTATAATGTTGAAGTCTTTATCCAAATGCAGAAACCCGCCGGGTGCGTTCCCCTTGGCATCGCCCAGCATGGAAATGATGATTTCAGACCCTAAGCAATGTACGGTGTGCGGGGCAGATAAGTCTGTTTTTTCCTTAATTTCATCACCAGAAACTACTTTATGCACCTTTGGGTTCTTAGGGTCTGTGCCACAATCTACAATATGTAAATTTGAGCTCCGCACGCCCGGCACGATTAAATATTTACGCTCCATGTTTTTGTCGTCATAACAAGAAGAGCAAGCGTTCCAACCCATATGGTGCAATTCATCACCGATACCTGGCATTTCACAGCGGCTAATCACCTGTGAGTACTTCGGGCTATCTGGATCAGCGTCAATGGTGGCCAAATAGTCAGGTTTTTGTATGCCCGTGCCTACGTATATGGCGATGGTGTATAACAGTTTCTCACTAGGTGCCATCATCGCTTCTGCTGGTGACGCATAGCCAGGCCCACAACAAGTTTTCAAGCTATCATCATTTGCCATAATTGCTTTAAAGTACAGAGTGTGATTGATAAATATCGTATCATAAAATGATATAATAATTCATACAGCGAGAAGCTATTTTGCGCAACATAAATGACATCCACCGCATTGATCAACCCCACTGTTTTTAGCTTTTTCGATAGTAATACCAATTCTATTTGCTACATTGTTAAAGACCCAAATTCCAATGCCTGTGCTATTGTTGACTCAATTATTGATTTCGATATGGCGTCAGGTTCACTGACAACGGAGTTTGCAGATAGAGTATTAGCAGAAATCAAAACTCAGCGATTGTGTGTCGAATGGGTGTTGGAAACCCATGTGCACGCCGATCACATCTCAGCGGCATCTTACATCGCTGAACGCACTTCAGCCAAAATGGGCATTGGTTCTCGTATTGATGAAGTGCAAGCAATATTCGGAAAAGTATTCAATGCAGGAGTCGCGTTTGACGTTGACGGTAGTCAGTTTGATGCCCTGTTCGAAGAAGGTGACGAGTTTACCATCGGCGCTATGCAAGTAAAGGTAATGCATACGCCCGGGCATACTCCAGCGTGCGTAACCTACTGCATGGGTGATGCCGCCTTTGTAGGGGATACGTTATTTATGCCGGATTTTGGCACCGCTAGGGCCGACTTCCCAGGCGGAGACGCCCGTCAACTATACCAATCTATTCAGCGATTATTGCAATTGCCCGACGAGACTCGACTATTCTTATGCCACGACTATAAAGTGGCGGATAGAGATGAATATTGCTGGGAAACCACGGTTAAGGTACAGCGTGAATGCAATATCCATGTTGGAGGCGATAAAACAGAACGAGAGTTTGTCGCTTTTCGAACCAAACGCGATAGCCAATTGGCGATTCCTGCGTTGATCATTCCGTCAATTCAAGTCAACATTAGGGCGGGGCATTTGCCGCCTGTGGAAGATGATGGAGACTCGTACTTAAAAATCCCCATTAACAAAATGGCTAAGCTTTAGTTTATTTATTCAGCCGATGCTACAACACCCCTTGTTTTAAATAAACGCCAAGGTTTTCTTTATTAGGCGCTACTCCAAACCTCATTTTTGTAGAAACCGTCAACGCTGAACGTAAACCTGAGGCGTAATACACTCTAGAGTCTATCAAAGCAAGCGGCGTCAAAGAATTAGGAGCACGTCACTCTCCGTATGGTAGTGGCTATGAAGATACAGATGAGAATGTAAAGGCCAAACCACGTCCTTGTATGGCTTTATTACCAACCAAGTAAGCGGTATTTGCTGTTGCTTATGGAATTGCTTGGACGCTTAGCAATTCTTATCAGATGGAATTGACATAAACGAATTGATGGAGGAAGAGCCTGCTCTACTATCGGCATTGATATGAGCCATGGTTGAGCGGCTAACTACATTCAACCTACGAGGCGATGCATGAAAAACATTCCCTGTTTGAACCACATTGTAGGCCTAGGGGCCTACACAATAGTGTCGTTCTTCATCATGGGCTCCCACTTTGATCGAAGCTTTATCTTATCTTATAGCCGATCAGTTTGGAGCCCACAATTACCGTTGTTGGAAGAAGCTCAGAGTAATGAAGCAACGATCGCTTTATCAATCTGTTCAATTCCATCAACTTAACAAAACCACTCAATATGGCGCTATATACTAAATAGGCGACACATTAATTATGCAAGTCTCGGTCTGATTATCTTGAATGGTTGCCCAAGTGCAGGTTACGGTGTTTCCTGTGATATTTGTCGTGCCGCTGTTTGATGCCGTTACTGAATTAATAGTAAGGCTAGCATCCACGACATCGGTCACTACTACGTTATTAATATCAGCTCCGTTATCCTCATCACGTACAGTGATAGTGTACTCATAGGGCGTTCCTATGGTGACTAGAGTGTCTGGAGTAGATTTGGTGATAGTTAAATAGTCACCTGAACCAGTATAGGTATTAGTGAATGTACAAACTATCACGTCACCTCGCATAACTTGCAAGCCATTCCCAGTGACGCCATCTACGTCTGTGTCATCTGTGCCTGTACAAGATAAATCTGTCAGGCTGTAATTAGCCACATTATTCTCAATTAGGGTAAACCCGCATTCTTGTGTCGGTGCCGAATCGCAATCGACTGGAACCGTTATACTCGTAACCGACGGTTCACCTTCACGTCCCATAAACGTGCCCCCCGGTGTAATGTTGGCATCTACGGAACCGGTTAAAATCCAAGCGGTATCTGGTGCGGGGCCACCTACGACGTCTACTTGTAACGTTAGTATAGGAAGTGGTGGTAAGGTATTCGTTAATGTACAAGTCACATCTTCGAACTGCACTAGGTCTAGCCCATCATTGGCATTGGTGTCTGCTGCTCCTGTACAAGTCACATCGGTTAGAACGTAACCAGGGAAAGCAGCAGCTGCAGTATCAGAAAACGTATAAGAACCGGGTTGCACTTCTGCGTTAGTAACCGACGCATCGCCTTCAATGCCAGAAATCACGGTCGTTCCGCTAGCAGTTAAGGTAAAGGCGTTGTCTGGTGCTACTGGTGTAGTGACTCCGTCTCCTACAACTGTTTTTAGCAATGTTAGTGTAGGCGGGTTAGGAACTAAACCAAAACCATCGACAAACGCCCAAGTTTGGTAGCAAAAGCCATTTGGAGTAGTTGGAGTGGGGGCTGTACCAACGTAAATTTGCATAGTGTCGCCGTTATTAATACCATGAGCACTAGGTACAAATGTTGGAGTCGTGCCTGTCACCCACTGACCTTCTACTGTAGGACCACCAGTGGCGCCTACGCTGGGTAAGGTGTCAAGAAGCGTGCCGGTATTGTAACTGGTTGAATTTATCCTGACTACTACCGTCGGCTCGCAACGACCAGCGCCGTTCGCAATGTTTACGGGCGGGGTATATTCAGTATACTCCCACGCAAATGAAATAGGTAGCGATGCATCCGCGATGGGAGCGGTCACCTGAGTAATGCCTTCATGCTGAGTGAGCGTTTGTGATCTGAAGCCTTGAAAACATCCACCATTAGGCGAAATATCAAAAAGAGGCTCACCAGGAAAAAAGCCTAAAGCGCTTCTTAAATAGTTATCCTGGTCGAATACAACCTGCCATTCGGTACTAACATCAGGTGTTTCAGTTATTATCCAAGGTGGTATAGTGTGCACTTTTTCCCCTCTGCCCCCAACACAATCCTCAACCAACAGTTGGTCCGATAGGTCCTCAAAGCCACCATTTCGAATCTGCGCCTGAGACATACTTGTTATCGTTATCAGGCTGCAAACACTTAACTGCATCAAAAAACGCGTATGCTTTCTTAATGCTGAGTGTTTGGGTTGATTAATGGTTTTCATGTTTTTTTCCTCAGAATATTCTATATACTATTTCAAAGTAGCAATTACAGTCTTAAATTGAAATTGAGTTAAGACAATAGGTAATGGAGCATTTAAGTTCAAAATTTAAAGTAACCCCCGTACCTTAGTAGTTTATCTCTTTCGTAAGTCACTGGAACCAGAGATTTTTCGAAAGTTAAAGCAATGCAGGGGAATATATGTTTTTTTTAGGAGTAGTACAATACTAATTTGTTTATTTATTGATTTTATTTATTTATTCTTATTGACAAAAGGATAGGTTAATGTGAGTATTCGCAACAATAAGAGTGTGGGGCCTCCGTAGATGAAATTTGGGACTAAACATTGTGTTGTCAATATTTTCGGATACGATCTAAACAGTTTTATCTGTGCCTATATTGTTTCGACTTAAATTTATAACTGGCTTGGTAGTAAATGTGGTTGATTGGCTTTGTATTTAAGTGCATCGCCGAAGTTAATCACAATATTAAGTTGGTCAGAAAATCTGACCCAGTTATTATTTTTCGTATCGCTACTATATAAGTATCACTAAAACTGTACAGTTAATTGAGGCACTACATATTAATGTTAATAACATTTACAAACACTGTGAATTCAGTGACGTTATTAATACGCTAGCTAGATAAACGACTATGTACCCACTGATTTATCAGGATGTACATTATAACCTTTTAAGACAATAGACTATTAGCATGAACCTTCCTAAACTACTAGACTCGGCTAACCTTCAAATACTTATAACAGCTATTGTTGTAGGGTTATTATTTACCAACACACCTGTGGTGACTGCTCAAACTATACAGTGCCCACTGACTAGCACCCAAATTGCAGACGGGTATACTGAAATAGATAATACGGCGAGTGTTGTAGGTGAAGACGCAGGCCCAGTGGAAGATTCAGTCTGTGTTGTGGTCGAACCCCCACTTGACCCAGCTAGTATAACAATTGCTAAAACCTTAACAGGTGAGTCTGGCTCTCTTGCCAATACCGCTGAAGAAGGAGAAGTATTGACGTACACCATCACTTTGTCTAATGCAGGTGACCAAGCAGGCACCATTAGTGTGACAGAAACTGTTCCTTTGGGAACAACCAATATGGCTGGAGATTCATTTCCTAGCTGTACTGCAGGAGCCGCTGCAGGGACGTCCTGTGTCAATGTAAGCCCGTCTGTACCCGCCGCTGTTGGTGGGACTCCTGGAACGGCAACAATGACCTTTGTCGTTGTAGTAGATGACCCTTTCACTACAAGCGAAATAACTAATATTGTTGTTGAAACGGGTACAACTCCCCCTAGCTGTCCTGCTGTTACTGACGCGCGTTGTGTGACCATACCGACAAATAACACTAACGCAGTGAACGATTTTAATAACACGCTAATTGATATACCGGTAACTGGAAATTTATTAACCAATGACTTCGATACCCAAAACGATACTCAAACTGTTGTAGGTTTTGAGGTTCCGGGACTTCCTGGAAGTTACGTGAGTGACACTCCGGTAATTGTGTCGGGTGTTGGCTCTACAGGTACGCCAGTGGCCAATGCAGGCACTTTGGTATACGACTCGGTTAATACGGAGTATGTCTTTACGCCAGCAACTGGGTTCGCTGGAGACACTGACCCAGTTTCATATCAAGTATGTGATGACAAAGCACCACCTGCTTGTGATACTGCGCTATTGACAATCACCGTGATACCGGAGCCTGATCCGATAAATAATAACCCTCCTGTAGCTAATGTTGATGCAGTACAGACTGAAGTAGGGACACCAATCGACATCAATTCAGCAAGTAATGACTTTGATCCAGATGGCAACTTAGTACCAAGTACAGCCAATACAGATTGTACGAATGGTAGTACTGGGTGTAGTAAACCGACCAACGGTACAGTGGCTGATAATGGTGACGGTACATTCACTTATACTCCGGATCCAGGCTTTGTAGGCGAAGATAGCTTTGTTTATGAAATATGCGACGATGGAATGCCTACGGTTCCAGTTACGCCTTTGTGTGATACCACTACTGTAACCATTATTACCTTGTCTGATATAGACAATATAACTAATGCGGCTGATGATGCGAACACTACTACAGAAGGTACTCCAGTAGTAACAGATGTCTTGGCGAACGATAAAGATCCAGAAGATGACACACAAACATTTAACGGTCTTATTGATCCTGTAACAGATACTCAATTGGGGCCTCTGGATGTAGTTGTTATTCCAAACGTCGGAACGTTTACCCCTCAAAATACTGGTGGAGTAGCCAATGGTTTAGTTACATTCACTCCTGTTGCTGGTTTCACAGGTCCAGCTGAAGTCCCTTATGAGGTGTGTGATGATGGCTTGCCTATCGCATGTGATCAAGCGACTCTGCGCATTACTGTCTTACCAGCAGGTGTAGGTGTGGTTCTAGATTTGAAAGTATTGCTGCAAGGCGCCTTGAATGTGCTTGATACCTATTTCTTTACCACAATCATGCGCGATGATTTGCGTATCCGAGATAGAGCAGTCGGAGAAACAGTTGATTTCTTGCCGGCTACTGAGCCCTATACAGCGTTAGCGAATTTCACTCATGTTGGTGGTGGAGGTGGAGAAGCGGTAGCTGACGAAGCGGCTGTATTCGCTGATAATGGTAATGACTCAATTGTTGACTGGGTATTTGTCGAGCTTCGTTCGGAAACTGATGCAGCTGTTGTGGTAGCTACTCGTGCAGGATTAGTTCAAAGAGATGGTGATGTGGTTGATGTCGACGGCATCTCGCCACTCATATTTACACAAAGTGTTCCTAGCAATTTTTATGTTTCAGTTAGCCATCGTAACCACATAGGTGTAATGACAGCATCTGCTATTGCATTGAGCGCTACGGGCACCACAGTAGATTTCACATTACCAACAACCGATTTATGGCATGTTACTTCTGGTTTTAGTTTCGATGGGTATGAAGCATTCGGTATAGATACAGATATTGCCGGTGCGACTGCAGGATCATATGGCCCGAGTACAGCTCCGGCGGATAATGATATTTTGGCACTGTGGGCAGGTAATTCCAACCATGAGGAGGGTGTGAATGTTGCACAAAGTGTAGTCTTCGCAGGTCAAAATAATGACGTAACCCCAGTGTTTAATATAGTTGACGGTGCACCTGAAAATTTCTTTGGACTACCGACATTTGTATACAATGCGTACTCAGAAGGTGATATTAACCTTAATGGTTCAACAGTGTTTGGCGGTCAGAATAATGACGTTGATATCATATTTAACAATATTGATCAGCACCCAAGAAATATCTTCCGTATTCCAACTTTTGTTATTCAAGAACAACTGCCAAGTAGATTATAAATCTACTAAAATCAACTTAGTTTTGAATAAACACATTAAGCAAAATAATAATATGATGTAGTTTAAGATTATCGGAACGCTTTTAATTCTTGATATTTTGGAGTTTAGAAGCGTTCCTAGATAATTGGAAGAAGGGAGGTGTAAAAGCTAGGGGTTGTACATGCGCCAGCATAGCTCAAGTCTACATATGCATTGTATCGGTTTGAGCTAACTCTTATTGATTTGAAACCTAGACTTGACCGTTTCACTCTCTCGACACAAAGGACTGCGATAGTTGTTTAGTCGAACGTCTCTAGTTGCGTTCATCATTAAAAGGCTAAAATAGAAGGGGCTGTCCTAGTTAATTAACCCATTGTTTCAATTGTACTAATTGATCTTTTGGGTCACTGTTGTTAAATCGCCATTCACACTCCTTCAAAAACAGGTGAAAATGCGACATAGAAACACCATTAAACTTACGTAAATGACGCTTCGCTTGGTTTCAAAAATTCTCTATACCATTGATGTGATTTTGCTTATCTGCAAATAATACACTATGATTTATACGATAGTGCTTAAATTCACTCACATCAAGCGCATTGTAACCACGCCAGCAATCAGTATATACGATGCTATCAGGCTTTATCTTTTGCCTAATAATCGGCATCAAAATCTGTGTCTTAGCATCAGGCAGCATTGCTGCATACCTTGCGTTTAAGTAAGCTAAATACAGGCACTTTACCTGCAGCTCCACGGCCTCGCTTACCTTTACGCCTACCACCAAAATAACTTTCATCTACTTCGATCGTACCAGCAAGCAAATCTATGTCGTCTATATGCTCAAATATTAGCGTAGAATGATCAACCGATCAGGGGTAAGTCCAATGTCATCTTTGTCATTGTTTTATTCTTGGGGAGAAGGTCACGGGGCCTCGCATCATTGATGATCTAGTGCTGACGCATTAACCATGGCCTATTGGACGCGTAAGCCAACTAATAAGATGATGCTTCGCTCAGTTCAAGGCTCACAATATACCAGCAGTCGATGCATGCGATTACCATCAAGTATGGAAGCTAGTATGAGTCGGCGTGGAAACTACCATGATAACGCAGTCACTGAGAGCTTCTTCGTTAATCTAAAGAAAGAGAAGATACGAAGAGTTAAATACAAAATACGCGAAGATGCACGTCACGCTATATTTAACTATATTGAAATGTTCTACAATCCTAAACGGCGACACACGCATAATACATAGAGTGTCGTCAACGATGTTTGAACAGAGGTACTTTGAAAGAAAGTGTCTAGAATACTCAGGCCGTATCATAACTTGGCTAGAACGCGTTTATTTGTTCGATGCTTTGCGGTCGCTTATATCTTTTTTATACAAACAGCTTCAATCCGCCTCGGATATGTGCTCAGCATTGTTGTTACTTTTGTCAAAGGTAACATGTGCTGTTTCAGACCTTGTAAAAAAATTGAACATTGAATATGGTGGGGACCAGCTGACCAGTTCTTCACTGTATAAACCCCTTATTCTTTCGTTTCCTACAGGATCGCAATAGAAGGTTGTGTGGCCTCCCATTGTAGCGTATCCTTTGTGATACAGGGGTCCAGCAAGGTAAATGTTATCAGAAGTTTGTGCATGGGCAGTCAAAATGACGCTGCTAACAATGGGCTTAACCCATGCATTAGGTAATACCTAGGCGGCCGCACTTATTCCTGTTAATTCCTTTAATGACTTCCGTTTGTTATTCATGAGACCCTGAGGTGGTTTTATATTTGAATTACCGTTTTAAGTATATAGCAGGCGGTCATGATTTTTCTGCATCAAATTAATATGTCTCCAAAGCGAATGTTTTTTGAGATGCTACGTTGCTGTTCAAATACCTATAAAATATATGAAGAACAGCTACATCAGGAAATCTAGATAACGTCTAATCAGTGCCGGATCATCACTAGCGATGAGGGTGTCATGCGCTTCTGCTGGGTAATGTTTTACGCGTACTTGCGTTAACACTTCACCGGGGTTAATGGTAGTAAAGCGTGTGTTGTGCGATTGTAATTCCTGATTCCATACATCACAGGTACTTTGTAGTGCCGCGTAAGCAGCAGCATAGGGCCCCCAAAAGGCTTTGGGGGTAGTACCGCAGCCATATAACGAAAATACAACGCGAGCCGCTTCAGCCGCAGACAAAGCCGGTAGTAGCTTTTGGGTTAGCAAGAACGGTGCAAAATGTAGATGATGCATCGCTTTCGTCCAAAAGCTCTCTTCGTAAACCGCTAGCGGGCTAAGGGGAAAGGTCCAATTTGCCGTATGAATTAGCGCATCTAGGTGACCAAATTCTGATTGAATATTCTCGTTGACTAACTCTGCGTTTTCAGCCGTTAACTTAGCCAGATCAAGCTCTATAATCAGAGGTTTTGCGCCTCCTTGGGCTATGATTTCATCATAAACTGCATCAAGCGCTTTGCCGTCATTGTCTAACAATAATAGGGTCGCGCCCAACTTAGACATAGCCAGAGAAAGCGCTTTTCCTATATCGAAGCCGGCGCCTGTGACGAGTATGGCTTTGTTTGATAAATCAGGTTTATTTGACACGGTATAAGGTTTATCCTGTATTGCGCATGCCTGCAGAAATTCCGTTAATGGCGATTACCATGGCGTCCTCAATGATGCCCGTTTCGCCGTTTCGTAATCGGGATAAAATCTCTACTTGCAGTATATTTAATGGGTCAACATAAGGGTTACGTACGCGAATGCCTTGTAAGACAAAAGGCTCGTGCGACACCAAGGTTTCGTGGCCAGTTAATTCCAGCACGGTTTCAGTAACGACTTCATATTTTTCTCGCAACATCTGCCCTAATGGCTGAAGTTTCTGTTCAACCAACACAGCATCATAGAGCGCTGCCACATTTGGGTCTGCCTTGGCCAAGACCATTTCAATCTGATCGATTGTTGCCTTAAAGAAAGGCCAATGTTGTTGCATGTCTCGCAACATACTGGCGCGGTTATTATCGATAGCCGAGCGCAGCGCCGTACCGATGCCTAACCAAGCTGGTAGCATCAGTCTTGTTTGCGTCCAAGCAAATATCCACGGAATCGCACGCAGATAAGTAATTCCAGCTCCTTTACGGCGTCTAGCCGGACGACTGCCGATCTTTAAGGTTGCAAGTTCACCTTCGGGTGTAGCTTGTACGAAATACGGTACGAAGTCAGGGTTTTCACGAATGATAGAGCGAAAGTCGTGCAGCGCTTCATCAGCAAGTGTTTCCATCTTATCGCGCCACTCTTGCTTAGGCTCGGGTGCGGGGGTTAAGGTCGCATCAAGCACCGCACATAAGTAAATTTTTAAGTTTTCAACGGAATGCCCCGGCAAACCATATTTGGCTTGTATCACTTCGCCTTGTTCGGTGACACGAATGCTGCCATTCACCGAACCGGGCGGTTGCGAGCGAATCGCACTATGCGCAGGCCCACCGCCGCGCGCCACGCTTCCGCCGCGACCGTGAAATAGGGTTAGTTTGATATCGTGCGCGTTGGCGAGCTTAACCAGTTTTTCCTGTGCATTATATAAAGCCCATGCAGCCGCAAGTTGTCCCGCATCTTTGGCTGAATCGGAGTAACCAATCATGACTTCCTGTTCACCATTGATGCGCGCTTTGTACACGGAGTTCTGCCACAATTCACTCATGGTTTTCTCAGCTTGTTCTAAGTCAGCTAATCGCTCAAACAGCGGAACAATGCGCTGTGGTTTATTGATGCCACAGGCTTTTTGTAACACAGCGACCGCAAGCACATCAGAGGCCGTTGTTGCCATTGAAATAATATACGCGCCAAAATATTCAGGGTTTTGGCGAGCGATCATTCGAAAGGTATCCAGCACGACTTTTACGGGTTCTGAGGCTGGAAAATTCTCTGGGATAAGTGGGCGCTTGTTATTTAATTCAGCGCTTAAGAACTGTTGCCTTTCTACCTCAGACCAATCTTGATAGGACCCTAGCCCTAGATAGTTTGTGATTTCGTCAAGCGCTTGCGAATGGCGGTCTGATTCTTGGCGAATGTCCAGCGGCATCAAAATGGCACCAAAGGCATAGGCGCGCCGAATAATGTCGGTTAGTCTGCCATCGGCGATTATTTGCGCATCGCAGTCAATTAACGACTGATAACACAGCAGCAGCGGGTCTAGTAAGTCTTGTTTGGTGACCAATATTTCACCAGGCGGTAAATGATGCCCATCATCTCCATTTTCCATGCAACGCATTGTGCGATGCAATTTATCTAGCAGTGCGCGCAACACCACACGGTAAGGCTCGTGCTGTTCCTTAGCCGCCTCAGATAAGGCTACATTAGCGCGATGCATTGATAACTCACGGCGCAATTCATAAATTTCTTGATGAAATAAGTCCGCCGCTTTCCAACGTGAAACCCGAATCACTTGTTCCGTAATGTCTGGAGTCACATTTGGATTGCCGTCACGATCTCCGCCCATCCAAGAACATAAACGAATGGGCGTGCAATGCAACGGCAGCGCTTTTCCTGTATGCAGTTCCAGCGTGTTGCTTAAGGTTCGGATAGCATAGGGCAGGGCATCCCACAAAGTATGCTCAACCACCACTTGGCCAGATTTTGCTTCATCAACAGGTGTGGGTTGGGTACGGCGAATTTCATCAGTTTCCCATATTTCGGTGATAACGCGAGATAGCTCTTGCAAAATAGACGCGCGTTTACTTTTCTTGATACGGGTTCGGTCTAGCTTTTCTAATAATTTAGTAATGCGCAGATATTTATTTGATATCGTCCGCCGGACCACCTCAGTCGGGTGCGCGGTTAATACCGGTTCAATCGCCAGGGCGCAGGTTGTTTCATAGAGCGTGTCGGGGTCGATACCTTGGTCGATAAACGACTGCATTTTATCGCCTAATTTGCAGAAGGCTGATTTATCAACGCTGTCGTCAGACTCGGCCTGCAAGTCAATTTTTAATTGCGCATGCTGCTCGGCGATATTGGCTAAATTAAGAAATAGTGTAAAAGAACGCGCTAATAGGTAAACGTCCTCAGCGGGTAAACCACTTAATTGTTGTTGCAGGGCAGGCGTTTCATCTGATTCACTTAGGCGTGATGCGATCGATAACTTCCGAATATTCTCAACACGCTGGTACAACTCGTCACCGCATTGATCTCGAATGGTGTCACCTAAAATCGAACCCAATAAGCGGATATTGTCCTTTAAGTTTTCGCTAATATATTCGGCGCTAGAGGGTGAGCTTGTTGTCATTGTCGCAATCAGGTAACGGTGCGTTGATGGTATGTGATCTGGTGCTGGCAAACTTATCATGCACACCGCATGGGTATTTTAGCAGTTGCTGTGCGGTGCAATAATGGTATATACCAAATAATTACCAATCGTTACGATTAGCATGACTTATCAAACTAAATAGCATGTTAATGGGGCTTAAAAAGCAGAGAAGTCAAAATTTTGTGCATCAGCTAATTGCGATAGCTGGACGTTCTGCATGCTTTTCATAATGCTCTCCGTACGCCCCGGGTGTTGCTTTTCCCACTGAGTGAGCATGTTTTTAACAACTTGCCGTTGCAAGCCATCTTGTGAACCGCATAAAGTGCAAGGGATAATCGGGAAATCAAGCTGCGCTGCCAAAGCCGCAATGTCATTTTCAGCGCAATAAGCCAGTGGGCGAATGACCACATTACGACCGTCATCACTTTTCAACTTAGGTGGCATCGACTTAAGTTTGCCACCGTAAAATAGATTTAAAAATAATGTTTCAACTAAATCGTCGCGATGGTGTCCTAAAGCTATCTTGTTAAAACCGTGTTCATGCGCAAAATTGTATAAAATACCTCTGCGTAATCGGGAGCATAATCCGCAATAAGATTTACCTTCTTGCGTCTTATCTTTTACGATGGAAAAAGTATCTTGTTCTAAAATTTGATATTCAACGCCGATGCGAGTTAGGTAGGTCGGCAACACATGCTCTGGAAAACCGGGTTGTTTTTGGTCAAGGTTGACCGCAAACAGTGAAAATTCAACTGGTGCGCGTTTTTGCAAAGCTAACAATAAGTGCAACATAACATATGAATCTTTACCGCCAGACAAGCAAACCATTATTCGGTCGCCATTTTGGATCATTGAATAATCGCTTATGGCTTGACCAAACGCGCGGCGCAGTTTCTTTTTGTTGGTGTGCGACGAAGCAGTTGGCGTGCTTGGCTGAATAGAAGAAATGGCAACAGAGACAGACATGAATTGGCTTAAGTGCTTGAGTAGCGCAATTTTAATAGTTTAATGTCATTTTTGCTTAAGCTTATTTGGGCGGTTTTGCTTTTATGCATCATAGTGTTGCTTGGCGCTACGATTGGGCTGACTTTATACGAGGATGAAATAGAAGCAAAAATTGCCGACAAAGTAGAGCAGTTAACGGGTCGCGAGCTTCGTATCCGAGAGGGGTTCGGGTTTACATTCAATCCCTTACCTAGTATTTATGCTAAAGATATCGTATTCGCGAATGCAGACTGGAGTACGCAACCATGGATGTTGAAAATTGAAAAAGTCGAAGCGGCATTTAGTTTTTTAGCTCTAGCGCAAGGCAAGGTGCAAGTTGCTGAAATTAACATCGAGTCTCCCTATATGTTGTTTGAACGCCACCAAGGGAGTCTCAATTGGTTTTTAGGCAAATCAACGGGGAAAGCACCCAAACCGCTAGAAAAGGCCTACAAATATCTGTTGTTGAACGAAGCACAAGTGAATAACGGGGTATTAGACCTTCAAGTCACTTCGCGCAAGGAGAAAATCTTATTTAACCGTATTCTGGCTAACGTAAACTCTAAAACGCACGATATCTCACTGCAAGTGGTCGGCAGCGCTAACCAGCGACTTATACAAGCAACAGGCTTGCTAACAGACGTCGAATCTTTGCTGCTACGCAAGCCCAGCCAATTGCAACTTAATGGTGTATTTGGACAAATGTCAGTAAACGCGAGTGGCACTGTCAATGATGTACTTAGATGGCAAGGCATAAGTTTATCGCTTGAAGCTGAGGCCCCATCGCTGCAATTTTTTCAACCATGGAATCGGTTAACACTACCCGACACGCCAGCTATTGCAGCGCGCGCTAGCTTTATGCAACCCAAACGCTGGAGCACCGCGACACTTGAGCAAATTGAAGCCACCATGCAAGGCTATGGCGGGAAGACGGTAGTGGTTGGCGAGTTTACCGATTTACAAAATTGGACAGGCTTAAACTTGCGCGGTACGTCACAACATCAATTACAACCTCTACTTGCAGAAATAAATTGGGGTGGCGACGAAGACGCGCAGATAAACGCAGAGTTTGTTTTACAAGGGGGGATACACGATGGTTTGTCATTGAACTTAAGCAAAGGGTCGATGGTGGGTGAGGGCATCCGCGTTGAAGCTAAGGGCGAAATAGACAACCTAATCCAAGCTGAATCAAGCTCAATAGTACTCAAAGGCCAAGCCACCTCTTTAGACCAGCTTGGCGCGGTTTTAGGGCGGCCTTGGCCGAAAACATCGGTTCTCGATGGGTATGCAGAACTAGCTAAAACGCAGGGGCGCTTTGCGCTGAAGAATATTCAAATCTCAGCGTACGAGAAAAACTTAACTGCCTCGGGTGAAGTACAAAACATCGGCCGCTTTGCTACGGGTAACTTTTCCGTAAAAGGCAAACTCAACAAGCAACAAATAGCAAAGTTTAATGCTGATAACGACCGACGTTTCCCGGAAGCAGACGAAGCGAGTGTCAACGCGACTATTCGTTATGCTGACCAACTATTTTCTTCGCCCAATACCAAAGTAGGCTTAACAATCGGCGCTAATCAGGTTGGCTTTGCTAGCGCGATAGATGATATGAAAACGCTCACTATGCGAGCAGCAAAGCTAGATGTGAACTCCCCTGACATAACCGCTATTAATGCGTTATATGACAGTAAACTTCCTGATCTCGGGCATTTAGTCGGCAATGGTCAGTTGCATGGCTCATTAGAGTCAGGCTATGCGATACAAGACCTACAAGGCCAATTTACCAGCGCAAACCATCGCCTTAGCGCACAAGGTCAGATTGACAATTTAGGGCCAGACATGCACGCCCAATTAGCGGTTGAATTTGAGGCCGCAAAGTTAGATGATTTGCAAGATCAACTCGAATTTGATTTGCCGCAGAATATGGGTGCGAAGGGCGCTTTGACCTTGAGTTCTGTTGCGGCTAATGATTGGAGCGCACAAGATATACAAGCAAAATTAGCCGCCCCGGATGTAGGTGTCATCAATGGCAAAGTAGAACACTTCCCGCTACAAACACAATATGACTTAGACGTGGAGCTTGCTAGTTTCTCGATTGAAAATGTGCCTCAGTTAGCCAGCATACCCGCGTTGGCGGACAGAAGCCTAGAGGTTTCAGCCAAAGTAACCACTGAACCTGCGGGCAAAGTGTTTAGCGCAAAAAACGTAAACGCCACCATCACTGAAGCCCAATCTAACGCGATAGTTCGTGTACAAGGTGAAGTCGATGATATTGCTGGCTTTAGCGGCTTGCATTTGAATGGGCAGTTAAACGACGGAGATTTAAGCCAAATCCCTGAGTTAGAACCCTTAGACCTAAAGCCTGATTTACCCTTTGATATCGAATTTTTGCTTGAGCGCGACTTAGCTTCAAATACATTAAATTTCACGATTGGCAAATTACAATTAGAACAGAGTAATTTATCCGGCGAGTTGAGCTTTCAGCTTCCAACCGACAACGCGGTTCCCTACCTCAGTGGTCGTTTGCAATCAGATAAGCTGGATGTATTAGCCTTACTCAAAGAAACCGAGCGCAAGCGCATGTTTTCTGATACGCCGTACTCCCTAGAGTGGGCTAAACAGTTTAACGCCCGCATTGAGCTGCAGGCAACGGAGTTAAACGGAGTCATCGCAAATATTGAAAACGCCAAGATGCAAATCCGTGTTAATGAAGGCTTACTGACCATACCGGGGTTAGAGGGCGAAATTGGTGAAGGCAATTTAACTATTTGGTTTGCGCTAGACGCTACCAGCAAACCGTACAATATGGTGAGCTCGATGTACGGTCAGGGGCTAGACTCTAAGAAACTCAACTTATTTGGTGACTCTGGGCTGATAAAGGAAGGCTTACTTGACGTTGACTTAGGTGTCTCAGGGCAGGGCGAAAGCCTCGCGCAGATGATGGGCAACGCCTACGGTAAGTTACAACTTCAATTACATAATGCTTCGATCAAGAACCAAAACCTTGAGTTATTTGGTTCAGATTTAATTTTAGGGTTTCTCAACACCATTAACCCCTTATCACGGCAGCAGAAGTATTTAGACATAGAGTGCGGTGTGATCCATTTCCCCATAAACAATGGCAAAGCATATGCTGACCAAGGTATTGCCATCAAAACTGACCGCGTAACAGTGCTTGGCGGCGGAGAGATTAATCTACGCAATGAAGAGTTGAAAATTCTGATAAAACCCAAAGCGCGTAAAGGGTTTGGTTTAAGCGCAGGCACGATCGCTAAAATAGTGCAAATCGGCGGCACCATCGATAAACCTAAAATCGAGGTGGCTACCAGCGGCTTTTTTTCAGCCGCCGCAGCCATCGGTATGGCGGCAGCCAGTGGTGGCTGGACGTTACTCGCACAAGGTTTGTTAGATCGCAACAAAGCAAACTCAAATGTATGCAACCAAACCTTAAAGTCGCCCGTATTTGCCGCCATCACTGAAATTCTTCCTTTGGACAGAGATAACCTAAATAAGAGTTCTAATAAGTAAGGTTTGCGCTATAGATAATTGAAATTATGTTATATTTTATAATAATCATCACGTTGCCAGTCTATGAAAAAGTTGCTTAAACCCGTTCACGTCACCACGCTACCGCAGCGCTTTGCAGTGCTACTTGCGTTCTTAGGGTTGCTAATGTCACCGTTTTTGTGGGCGCTACAAGTGCCAAACTATAAGATCACCTATGAAGTCGTGATCAAAAAAATAGTCGCCGGCGAATTAGTTATTGATGTGAATGAAACCAATGATGGCGACGTCACCATACGCGGAGAAACCTTTCCTAATATGTTGGCGCGTACCTTCGGTGATGGGAAAATCATTGAAATCATCGAGTACCAGAAAATAGGTGATGAATTGCGCCTGAAAAGCGTAAAAGAAATTAAAGGTAAAGATCAATCTAAAGTTAAAGAGTCTTTTATCGATTGGGACAAAAAAACCATTCGTACTGGTGACAAAACTACCGCATTTACTAACAATACACAAATGGACGCGTACACCTTGCCGTTTCTGCGGGTGTTAGGAATGGATGAAGCGAGTAAAGACAGTTCCACCACGGTTGTAAGCGCAAAGAAAACGCAGGATTATGTGTACGAAAACCCCGTACATGAAACCATCAAAGTGGAAGGCAAGCCATTCAAAACCACCCGTTACACCAAATATAAAAAGCACGATAAAACCCGTAAAATATCGCTTTGGGTTAGTGAAACGCCGCCCGCGATGCCCGTCAAAATTGAAGTCACTCGCAAGGGCAAACCTTATTCATGGGTAACGGTGCTAAAAACAGAAAACAACTAGGTTTACCAGCGGCCTCCACCCATTTAGTAAGGCACTGTCGATGAAGCCGGGCAATATCCTGTTCATCATGTGCGACCAACTGCGTTGGGACTATTTATCCTGCGCTGGGCATCCATCGCTACAAACCCCAAACATTGATGCGCTTGCGCAGCGCGGCGTTCAATTCACCCAAGCTTTTTGCCAAGCCCCATTATGCGGCCCTTCACGCGCCAGCTTTTATACTGGGCGTTATATGTCTAGCCATGGGGCGATGGCGAACTGTGACTTACTTAAACCCGGTGAACTCACGTTAGGGGATTACCTCGCAACTGCAAGCTATCGCACCGCTTTAGTTGGTAAAACGCATACGAGCAGTGACTACAAAGCACTTCAACAACAAGGGTTTGTCGCCCCCCCTGACCGACTAAAACGCCTAGCAACCGGTGGTTTTGAACCGTATACCGTACATGAAGGCCTATACCCTGACCAACTGGTACCAAGCCATTTAGCGTATAACCAGTTTTTAACAGAACATGGCTACGCAGGAAGTAACCCATGGCAAAGCGCTGCGAACGCGGCCATTGACGAAAACGGACAAGTGGTAGACGGTCATTTACTGCGTAACGCCAACTACCCCGCAAATGTACAAGAAGCGCACTCTGAAACGGCTTTTTTAACCAACCGCGCGATTGATTTTATTTCTGAGGCCTGTGCGAATGACGAATCTTGGTGCTTGCATTTAAGTTATATCAAGCCGCATTGGCCTCTTATTGCGCCAGCACCCTATAACGCGATGTATAGCGCTGCTGACAGCCTAGAAGCCAGGCGTCATCAACAAGAGCTAACAGGTCAACACCCTGTAGTGAAAGCATTTAGAGGCTTGGAATACAGCCAAAACTACTCTAAAGACGCGGTGCGCGACACCGTGATTCCAACCTACATGGGCTTGGTAAAACAAATAGATGACCATCTAGGGCGGCTATTCCACTATTTGGAAGAATCAGGGCTTAAGGACAACACCATGGTCATCTTTACCAGTGACCACGGTGATTACTTAGGAGACCATTGGCTAGGGGAAAAAGATTTATTCCACGATTGCTCAAGCAAAATACCGCTAATTATTTGTGACCCTAGACCGAGCGCAGACAGTACGCGAGGAACACAAATAAGCCATTTAGTCGAAGCCATTGACGTGTTACCTAGCATCGTCGATTTTGCGGGGGTAGCGCCGTGCAAAGAACGCATGGAAGGAACCTCATTACTACCGATGGTAAGCGGCGAACAACCGATCACCGAGCGTGAGTACGTGATCAGTGAAATCGATTACAGCGACAGAGGCGCCAGAGACATCTTGGGGGTAGACCCTTATCTGTGCCGCGCCTATATGCTGCGAACTAAACGGTGGAAATTCATTTTCTACGAAGGGTTTGCCCCACAACTATTCGATTTGAACAACGACCCGGATGAGTT
Source organism: Candidatus Poriferihabitaceae bacterium (assembly GCA_965237995.1). Classification (GTDB taxonomy): domain Bacteria; phylum Pseudomonadota; class Gammaproteobacteria; order Arenicellales; family Poriferihabitantaceae; genus JAAELZ01. The sequence continues at coordinate 140,635 of CBDEGO010000003.1, read as the reverse complement.
TTTCGATGTAGCGGGGGACAGCCACAATACGCAAGTATTAACCAATTTGCAGAGCAAACTGTTCACTTGGCTACGCACACGCAAGCAGCGCACCCAAACGGCGTGGGGCCGCTTAGAGGCCCTAGGCCCAGAATTAGACGAGCAAAACGGCATTGTGATTGGACGCTTTTAGCGAGTTACACTATTTTAAGTGAAGTGAATTGATCATCTAGGGGCAAGACAGGAAACGGAACTCTGGCCGGTTGCGTAGTTTAGTTTGCCAGCACAATAAATCGCTGTGTAGTGCTGGCCGAATTCGTTTATCTAAGGCGCATAAGCACAGGCCACTTCACGGCGTCCCGCCGCTGCGCTTGCCTGAGCTGATGCTACGCTACCTACCCGCTGACTTACGGAACTTGGGGCAAAACAAGCCGGAATCCAAGGTTGAAGGAACGAAGACCTGGCGAAGTGACGCTGCGACTCGCCGAACGCGCATTACTAGCGATGCCGTTCCAGTTGCCGCCGCGGATCACGCGACTAGAGCCTATCACTGGGCCGCTCGGGTCTGTTTCTGCACTGCCCGAATAGGCTGCAAACCGATCCCAATTCCATTCATATACATTGCCGTGCATATCATATAAGCCCCACGCATTGGCTTGCTTTTTCGCTACGGGCTTGGTGCCGTCTGCATAAGCCGCAACCGCACTGCCGTTTTCCATTTCGCGGTTGTAGCTATACCAACCCATTGCGTTAAGGTTGCCATTAAAACCACCGCCTGTTTCGGTATCCGTATCATCAAAACCAATGGGGTTGGCATAGGCCTTGGTCGTGCCTGCGCGCGCCGCATACTCCCACTCGGCCTCGGTAGGCAAACGATAGCCCGTGCAGTTTGCAATTTGCGTCACCGTAGCGATGCTTAAGGTACTACCGGGGGTACCCGAATCATCTGAAAATAAATAACAGGTGCTTAAGCCTTCGTTCAAAGACAGACGGTTAGCGAAAAAAACGGCGTCATACCAAGTCACTCGTTCTACAGGATACGTGTTATCGCCCGGATGGCTAGAAGACGGATTAACATTAACACCAGGTGCCGCATCCACAATCACATCATTCCACTGCGCATTAGTCACCTCCGTTGTTTGCATACCGAATGCTTTGGTCAAGGTGACGGTGTGTTCTACTTCATCACTGCCTCGCCCCGGCTCGGTTAACGGGCTGCCCCTAGTGAAACTGCCTGCGGGCAGGGTATTAAATTGCATCCCGATACTATTGGTGAACGTATCTGCAACTGGATGTGAAATAGCCGGGATGTCATCGCCCGCCAGCGGAATGACCACGACCTTGTTGTGTGCTAATGCCACTTGACTTAGTAGCAAAGCACTAAGTGTCAGCGAACTCACTAAAAAATGGCCTCTAGTATTTAGTTGTGATTGCTGTTTTTGCATATTTTTATCCTTAGGTTAATGTGAATTTAGTTTGAAACAGATTATTGATTAATTTAGGTGTAATCTGTTTGTGAGGCAGGCAGCCACCGATATAAGGTTGGAGCGGATATGCCTAAGTCTTTGGCCATGGCTTTGACGGGAATACCATCAGCCAATAGTCGTTTAGCTGATTTGGTTTTAGAATTCGCCATCACGCGTTTGCAGCCATTAATGGCCCTCGCTTTTGGGCGGCTTCAAGCTCTGCTGGTGCGTGTTCTGTCGTCAATGTTCTTTCCATTTCCAATTTCCATTTGCGTCAACCTGGTCATCACATAAAAAACCGACCTGACGCTATTGAGGTATCAATATAATTCGTTAGGCTTTTGACGTGAACACCGCGCTATTCAAGATCACCAACAAAGGGCTAAATCTTTAATACTACGGTCTAAACGATATCCAACTATCCAACTATCCAACTTCCAAACACTAAGGTGTCATCTTGATGACCTTCGCGTAAGCGATTAATCTATTTCCCTAATGCCTTCGTTTAAGAATAGCTTAGACTCCTTATAGAGTGTAATGAATTAATAATCTAGTTTCAATGGGTGAAAAAGCACTCGCTCGGCGCTATAGATTACAACTGGGGAGTGTGTGCATACATAGCCAATCGTAAGGCTTTATAGCTTCAAGTCACTGCTTTTCCCTTGAGATTTACTGCCTTTAAATGCCCTAAACTGAAAGGGCACACGGCCTACCACGCGGTCTTGGCTTGGCGATAGATTAAAGTGGTTTTTATAAGAGCGTGAAAACTGCTCCATACTGCCGAACCCGCAGGCAATGGCAACTTGCGCGACCGTCATGTGCGTTTGCGTTATAAAGCCTCTTGCCCGCTCTAAACGTAAATTAACGTAGTACCTAATGGGGGTCACGTCACTATGCTGTTTAAACAAGCGCTGCATTTTACGCTGAGAAATACCGACATATTTGGCGATATCTTCGATACTTAGTATTTCTTCGACGTTGCGCTCCATCAACATGATGGCCTCGCTCAACGCAGGGGGTAAGGAGTCTGTCATTGGGTTTGCGCTAGGTTTTTCTTGCAGCGCGTTACCTTCGCGGTGTTGCTGTTTAAATACGTAAGCCGCCACTGCATTGGCTAAATCTAAACCGCTGTGCGAGCGTAGCATCTCTAGTGAAAAATCGACCGCAGCCATGCCACCCGCGCAACATAAACGACCACGGTCTTCGGTATATAAACATGGTGATAATTGAGTGTCTACAAACAACTCTGCAAATGCCGCCGCATGTTCGTAATGCACGGTCGCGCTATACCCTTTTAATAACCCAGCATAAGCTAACACAAATGCACCTGTGTCTATGGCGGCGAGTGCGGCCCCGTTAGCCGAATGTCGCTTTAGCCACCGTTGTAGCTGCTGAGACTGAAAGCGCTCTGGCGCCCAACTTGCATTAACGACAATTAAATCAAAAGCATCGTGTGAATTGATGGCTTGGGTATGGGTTATTGCCAATTCATTGCTGGCAAGGACAGGTGCATCATTTAAGGATAAAAAATGCCATTTATACGCATTATTTTTGCGCAAATAGTTAGCGGCTCTAAACGGATCTAGAAAACCCATCGCAGCGTTTGCGTTAAATTCAGGCAACAACAGCATACCAATCGAATAGCTCTCTAGCCCTTTGCTTTGCTCAATCATCATCCAAATATATCACTATATTGTCGTAAATCATCAAATGGGGTGATGATTGTGCAGATATAGTCAATTCATTAATTAAACCAACCGCACTCAGCCGCCAACACCTAAATTTACACCCGAGGTTTACATTGAACACGCCACTGTCAGCAACGCAACTTAAAACGGCATTACACGGTTTTGACCTTAATGCGAAAAAGTCTTATTCCTTGCATAAAGACTGTTATGTAGACCCGGCTTTTTATAGGGCAGAGCAACAGCAAGTATTAGCTAAAAGTTGGCAGTTCGTTTGCCATGAAGAGAAACTAAGCAAGCCGGGGTGCTACGTTACTGCACAAGTGCAGGGCCAATCTATATTGGTAACTAGAACACAAACGGGTGAGTTAAATGCGTTTTACAATGTGTGCAAGCACCGAGCGCATCAATTGCTTGAGGGTGAAGGCACAGCGCAAGTTATTACTTGCCCTTACCATGCGTGGGTCTATCAACTAGACGGGGCGCTTATGCATGCGCGGCGCAGTGAGCTGATAGATAACTTCGATAAATCAAGTATTTGCCTCACTAAGGTAAAGTTAGAAGTCTTCTGCCATTTTGTTTTTGCCAACCTTGATAATGACGCTAAACCTTTAAGTCAGATAAGCGGAAACTTAGCGCAAGAAATTACCGCGTATGCACCTGATATTGCCAATTTAACCTTTGCTAAAAGGCTGACGTACAACATTAAGTCAAATTGGAAAACGGTCGTTGATAATTTTTTAGAATGTTATCACTGCCCCGTGGCGCACAAGGACTTTTGTTCTTTGATTGATATGCAAACCTATACCGTCACTACGCATGGCCATTATTCTAGCCATATGGCTAAAGCCAAGTTAGACAATAACAACGCCTATAGTATTGAAAATGCCAGTGTGACTGACCACGCGGTTTGGTTTCTTTGGCCCAATATCACCTTAATGCGCTATCCCGGTACTGGCAATTTTATGGTATGGCGCTTTTACCCGGTTAGTGAAAATGAAACACGAGAAGTGTTTGATTTTTTCTTTGAGTCCGCAACGCCAAGCGATGAAGAAATGGAGGCCATCAGGTTTGTCGATGAAGTATTACAACCGGAGGACATTGCCTTAGTAGAAAGCGTACAAAAAGGCATGGAAACACCCGCTTACCAACAAGGGCGCTATATGGTAGACGACGAAGGTAGCGGCATGAGTGAGCACGCATTGCATCATTTTCATAGCTTAATTATCGAAGCATACAAAAGGGCAGCCGCATGAGCCAAACCCTTAACCAAGTTGAGTCGGTTGCTGTGTTAGGCGCGGGAGTGATTGGCGCAAGTTGGACCGCATTGTTTTTAGCCGCCGGCTTACGAGTACGGGTATTTGATGTGGCAGATGGCTTTGACAAGCAAGTCAGCAATTACGTTGATTCAGCGTGGCCCACTCTGCAAGAACTAGATTTAGCCACGAAGTTGCAACATGCCAACTTAAGTTTTCACCATTCGGCTTCGCAAGCGGTAACGGGCGCTGAGTTTGTGCAAGAAAACATTCCAGAGCAGTTAGCACTTAAACATGCGTTGTATGCTGAAATAGAACCACATTTACTCGCGCAGTGTATCGTAGCTTCTTCTGCCTCTGGTTTAATGGTGAAGGAACTGCAACAAGGGTTTAGCAACCCAAGCCGTTTTATTGTTGGGCATCCGTTTAACCCACCGCATTTAATTCCCTTAGTCGAATTGCTGGGCAATGAATCTCACGCAAGACGGCGTGTTAGACGGTGCTGAGCAGTTTTATCAACAAGTCGGCAAAGTGACCATCCGCGTTCGCAAAGAAGTGCCCGCACACGTTGCAAACCGATTGCAAGCAGCGCTTTGGAAGGAAGCCATTCATTTAGTTCAAAGCGGGGTTGCTACTGTTGAAGATGTCGATAAAGCCGTTTGGGCAGGCCCAGGCTTGCGTTGGGCGGCGATGGGGCCGCACCAATTATTTCATCTTGGTGCTGGTGAGGGTGGCTTGCAAGCGTTTTGCGCGCGCTATGCAGAGAGTTTTCATCGATGGTGGGATGATCTCGGCGACGTTAAATTAGACCAGCACGCGATTGCAGCCTTAGTCGATGGCGTATCACAAGAAACGGCGGGTAAAGATATGCAAACTTTATCTGATGAGCGTGATGCGCTGATTGTAGCGTTTTTAAAAGCGCGCGCTAAATCATCAAACTAACGATAACTATGTCTGACATATTAAAAGGTAAAACCGCACTGGTAACCGGGGGAGAAGGGGGCATTGGCCAAGCTATTTGCGCCCGCTTTGCGAAAGAGGGCGCTCAGGTTATTTCTGCTGATATACAGCAAAACACGCTGCCAGCCGACACGCACCAACCTATTCAATATCATCAACTAGATGTCACGCAAGAGGCTAGTGTTGTTAGTTTGTTTGAACGCGCGGCAAAACAGTGGGGGCAATTAGATATTTTAGTCAACGCGGCGGGTATTGAAATTGAAAAAACCATTGAAGACACCTCGCTAGAAGAGTGGAACCGTATATTCGCTATCAATGTGACGGGGTTGTTTCTTACCTCAAAGTACGCCTTACCACTGTTACGCGCGTCGTCAGGCGCCAGCGTGATTAATTTTGGCTCTTATGATGGGTTTATTGCTGACCCAGGCTTGGCGGCGTATTGCGCGACTAAAGGGGCGGTACACGCGCTAACCAAGGCAATGGCTTGTGACCATGGCCCAGAAGGCATCCGTGTTAATGCCATTTGCCCCGGCTATGTTGACACGCCTATGTTGCAAAGCTTTTTTGGCAGCTCAGGCGATATTGATTCATTGAAACAAGCCGTGCGCGATGTACACCCCACTGGCACTTATGGCACGCCTACAGACATCGCTAATTTAGTGAATTGGTTGGCCTCAGATGAAGCGCGTTATGCGTCTGGTCAACTGTGGGTAATCGACGGCGGTTTAAGCGCTCAAGTGCAGCAAATGAAACTATAGTTTACTTTATACTATGCGGTTAAATATTTGAATTAATGAATAATAAAAATGTAATTATCACTTGTGCAGTAACCGGCGGCATACATACCCCAACGATGTCTGACCACCTGCCGATTACGCCTGAACAGATCACCAAAGGCGCTGTAGAGGCCGTAGAGGCGGGCGCTGCTATTGTGCATTTACATGCGCGAGACCCTGAAACCGGGCGACCAGACTACCGACCTGAAACTTTTATGCAGTTTCTGCCTGCCATTAAAGAGCAATGCGATGCCGTGGTCAATGTTTCTACAGGAGGAGGTTTAGGCATGTCTATAGACGAACGCTTAGCCGCGGCGCTGCATGCCAGCCCAGAAATGTCGTCACTCAATATGGGGTCACTTAATTTTGGCATTTTTCCGATGGCGGAGAAATATACGCATTGGAAGTTTGATTGGGAGAAGAATTTTCTAGAAATGACCAAAGACTTCATTTTCCCTAATACCTTTAAAACCATTGAATATGCTTTAACAGAACTAGGAGAAGGGCATGGAACCCGGTTTGAATTTGAATGTTACGACTTAGGGCATTTATATAATCTAGCCTATTTTGTTGACAAGGGCTTGATCAAACCGCCATTTTTCATACAGATGATTTACGGTATTTTGGGCGGTGCAGGTGCCGACCCAGATAATTTGATGCATATGCATACAATCGCGCAGAAGTTATTTGGCGATGACTACGAGTGGTCGGTGCTGGCAGCAGGTCGCCACCAAATGCCATTTGCAACGCAAGCGGCCACCTTAGGGGGCAACTTACGCGTCGGATTGGAAGATAGTTTATATATTTCAAAAGGCGAGTTAGCTAAATCCAATGCCGAGCAAGTCACCAAAATTCGCGGCATTATCGAATCACTAGGTATGCAAGTTGCCACCCCCGCAGAAGCTAGAAAACGCTTGGCGTTAAAAGGTGCAGCGGCCGTTAATTTTTAAATGAACTTAAAGTATGCAACTTAACAATAAAACTGCGTTAGTGACGGGCGGTAAACAAGGTATCGGTCGAGCGGTGGTCGATTTATTTGTTGCACAAGGTGCAAAAGTACTAAGCTGCGGTAGAGGACAGCGCCCCGAAGACTTACCTGATGAAGTCTTGTGGCTGACCGCAGACGTGTCCCAGCCAAGCCAAGTAAAGCAATTAGCCAGTGCAGTTAAAGCTGACCTAAGCCAGCTAGACATATTAGTAAATAATGCGGGCATTCAAATCGAGAAAACGTTGTTAGAGACCACCGACGAAGATTGGGATGCACTAATGGGCGTGAATGCTAAAGGTACATTCCTGTGTTGTAGGGAGTTAATTCCGTTAATGAGCAACGGTGCGTCTATTATTAATATCGGCTCGGTGTCTGGCAATGCCGCTGATCCTGGTTTAGCGCTATATAACGCCTCTAAAAGCTTTGTACACGGCTTAACTCGCTCGATCGCTGTCGACTACGGCCCTAACGTTAGATGCAACGCTATTTCACCAGGCTGGATTATGACAGGCATGGCAGACGCCGCTTTTGCCGCAGCTGATCACCCCGATGCCGCTCAGAACGATGCCATAAAACGACACCCAGCAGGGCGTATGGGAAAGCCAGAAGATATTGCCAATATGGCACTGTGGCTAGCGTCCGATCAATCACAGTTTGCCACAGGACAATGTTACGTTGTTGACGGCGGCTTGACTGCTGCTTCACCGCTTAACCCCGCTTTATTCTAAGTTTGGGTGATGCCACACGAGGCGGACATCTGACGTGCTTCAGATATTCCGAGGGGTTGAATGGTGGGAGACGGAGCAAAATATTCAATTCCATCAACCCAGAACTGTGATTCAACATGAGGTAATTGATCATTCTTTTGAACAAACCGATTAACGCATAACTACCTAACTTACGGTGAACTGGCCCATCATACCCATATCTTCGTGTTCAAGAATATGGCAGTGATACATATAAGGATGTTCATCAGTAGCTGGATGATCAAAGCGCACGATGAATTCAGACCAGTCGTCATCGTCTACCACGATTACATCCTTCCAACCCTGCTGGTCAGGGGGCGTTGCCGCCCCTTCCATTTGTTCGACAAGAAAAGAGCAGCCGTGAACGTGAAATGGATGCGCCCCTTGGTCGGAAATAACACGCCACCGCTCCCATTCGCCTATTTTCGCACGTTCGTTTATCACACTCATGTTCATTGCAACGCCATTAATCCTCATGTTCATTCCTTCATGGCCGCTATGATCGCCATGGCTACCACCGCCATCCATCTCGAGCGTAAACTCTCGAGTTTTGACAATCTCGCTTTCCTTTGGTCGAATAATCGTATTGAGCTTTTCTGGTATCGGTGTCGTGTGCGAAGGTAGCGTGTCGTCTACAACAAGAGTAAGCGATGGTTGCGGTAATATTGGACTGGAAAAATTCACCAAGCTTAAAAGACGATTAAAGATACCGCCTGCATCATCCCCATCTTCATCTTCAAATTCATCTTCAAACAATGTTAAAAGCTCCGCTGGGTTGCCGTCGACCATATCAACTATTATCTCGCATCGTTCTCCTGGTGCCATTTCCATAGTTGTGAGTGGCACAGGTGATTCCAGCAAACCGCCATCAGTGGCAATTTTCTGAAAAATACGGTTATCGCCAAACTGAATAATATAGAAGCGCGCATTCGCCCCATTCAATAGCCTAAGACGGACCTTCCCGGCGGGCACACTCGCAGTGGGTGAGATAGCCCCGTTGATCACAACGGTATCTCCCAACCATCCATCTTCATCTGCATCTTCTAGGGAATAAACCAGAGCGCCGTCTTCATCAAAGGTTTTATCTTGAATAATGATGGGAAGATCGTTTAAACCATACGTATTTGGAAGGCGCAACCTGCTTGAGTGCTCGTCATCGATAATAATCATACCAGCAAGCCCATGATAGACCTGACTACCAGTTTGTCCGTGAGTATGAGAATGGTACCAGCAGGTGACAGCAGGCTGTACAATCGACAACGTCGGTTGCCACTTCTCCCCTGGCGTCATCGCCAGCTGTGGACCGCCATCTACATCCCCAGGGACATGCAACCCGTGGCCATGCACTGCGACACTTTCGTCGAGAGTATTATGGTAATGCAACGTCAAGTTACTCCCTTGTCGTGTTCGAATGGTTGGCCCGAGATAATCCTGACTAAATCCCATGGTTGACGTCTTAATGCCTGGTATAAATGACCATGTACCTCGCCGAATTTCCATGTTGACGGGTTTTCCATTGGTGCCGTCAATGAGTTTCGGAACAGGCAATTCAACCCGTTTGGGTTTTGACCAGGAAGATTGAATAAAACTCGAGGTTAGAAGAGCAGAGCAACTAACAAGAAACCGGCGTCGAGAAAGCGTAAACAATGGATAAATCCTCATGTAGAATGACCAACAAAACACGGAGCGTCATGGCCTAAATGGAACCATTGTTTGATGATTCCGGATTCCAATAAGATTGACAAAATTCGGTTAGAGATTCAATCGGGCGAATGCCGGATATACTGAATTTACGCATCCGGCAAATGTCGGATAACTACTAAATATTTAATTATTAACAGGATTTTAACCACTACGATGTTCGACAAGATAGAGCAAATTCCATACCATCGCGCGGTATTTTTCATTTTTGTACTGTTTGTGTTCGGCACAAGCACATATGAAATTCTCACTGAGTTCGGGGCAGGTGAAACGCTCGGAACGATGGGTGATGATTTATCGTGGTTTGCTCTCAGTGGAATCGTATTAGGGCTTTTTATTATTGAACATCTGATTCAAAAAAGAGCACTGGGACAACTACGTGGGCAATTGGACAAAGCCCGCGGGCAACTTGCCCAGATCGACAGTAATTCGAGACGAATTGGTAGCGAATTTCGCGATGTCATGCAAAAACAGTTTAATGCCTGGCACTTAACAACAAGTGAGCAAAATGTTGTCCTTGGACTACTGAAGGGATTTACCTTCAGGGAAATTGCCGAACTTAGGGAAACGCGCGAAAAAACCGTGCGACAACAAGCATCAAGTGTCTATCGGAAGGCAGGGGTCGCTAGTCGAAACGAATTGGCAGCTTGGTTTTTCGAGGATATGTTGGAACCGCCTGTATTTGACAACTCCAATTTCCCGTAGTCTCAATCTTGTTTGGCGTGGCAAATCGCAGAAATATTAGTCACAGCAACAAACAATTTAGAGGGAAGAGTTTTAAGGCTACGAACGATCACTATGAGCATACAAGGGCCGTTGTCAAAAAGAACGTTTAAACAATGAAATTATGTGTGAGGTAATATCTATCTTTCCACGTTGCACAGATGTATTGTAAAGACCAAACGAATGGCAATAGGTATACGCAATCAGTGAATTGTTAGCTTAGCGTAGGATAATTTACTAATTTCCTATCTACCCCTAAAAGCTCAACAAACAACTTGATCTTAGTACACGCCTTAGGTGAGAAGGACTCAGTCTATGAAATTCTGTTTGTATTCTGATGTAGCGATTAACAGTGATAAATAGCGCTATGACGTTGTGAGAATTGAAAGCGCCTCTCCAAGACCAAGAAAAAAATGTGAAACCCCATAAGATCGGCTTGAAGCTGAATGTGTAGTCGCTGCCTCAAGTGCTGACTTAGATTCATGCGAATTAGTTAAAATACGTGGTAAATAAATTAAGGTAAAAACAATGGCTAAGTTCCCAGAAAGCGCAGATGTTGTCATTATTGGTTTAGGTGGCATTGTCGGCTCATCGGTCGCACACCATCTTATCGAGAAAGGGTGGAGCAATATCGTCGGTATTGATAAGTCTTCTATTCCTACTGACATCGGGTCTACCTCACACGCTTCTGATTTCGTGTACAACACCGCGAACGACCAATTAACTTGTTACACAACCAAATACAGTGTTGATTTCTTCGACAAAATGGGCCGATATGACCGAGTCGGTGGCCTAGAAGTCGCGCGTCACGACGACGACGGCCGATTGGAAGAACTTAAGCGACGTGTTGGATCGAGTAAAGCGTTCGGCAATCGAGCGCGTATGATTTCCGCTAGTGAAGCGAAAGAAAAATTCCCGTTGCTTGAAGAAGACATGATTCAAGGTGCTTTGTGGGACCCTGATGCCGGTTTAGTGAAACCGCGCTCTCAAACGGTAGCGGGTGAATTGGTAGATATGGCTGTGGCATCAGGCCACCTTGCTTCATTTGCCAATACCTCAGCCACCGGGCTGGATATTGAAGACGGTTACATTAAAGGCGTAGAAACCAGCCGAGGTTATATTGCAACGAAGCATGTGGTCGTTAGTGCGGGCTTGTGGGGCCGACTAATCGCACAAATGGCGGGTGAAGATTTACCTATTATGCCTGTTGACCACCCCTTATGTTTCTTTGGCCCTTTTAACGAATTTGAAGGTACGGGTAAAGACATTGGTTACCCGCTGTTGCGTGACCAAGGTAACTCGGCTTATTTGCGCGATACAGGTGACCCAACCACGGCTGAAGGCGGCATGATCGAATGGGGCTATTACGAAGAAAAAGACCCACGCCTGTGCCATCCAAAAGATTTGCTTGAAAAGGGTGAGTCGCATTGGTCGCCGTCTCAACGTGATTTAGAAATGGAACACGTTGTAGATGCATTAGAGCGCGCGATTGAATTAACGCCTATTTTGGGTGAGTTAGGTTGGGATGATAAACGCTCGTTCAATGGCTTGTTGCAGGTAACGGCTGACGGCGGGCCATCTGTAGGTGAGTCTCCTGAGACCCGTGGCCTATGGTACGCAGAAGCGGTGTGGGTAAAGGACGGCCCCGGAGTTGGAAAAGTACTGGCTGATATGATGACCGATGGCGAGACGGAGATCGACATCAATGCAATGGACGTTGCGCGTTATTACCCCGTCCAAAAAACGCCGAGTTATATTCAAAACCGTTGTTACGAATCTGCTTTTAAGATTTACAACCCAGCTGTGCACACACGCGAACCTTATTCTAAAGGCCGTGGTTTGCGCCGCAGCCCGTTTTGGGCGCGTGAAAATGAGCTTGGTGGTTACTTTATGGAATTAGCGGGTTGGGAGCGTGCGCACGGTTACGCCTCAAATGAGCATCTACTTGAAAAGTATGCTGACAAAGTGCCTGTTCGAGAAAACGAATGGGATAACCGTCATTTCTGGCGAGTCTCTAACGCTGAGCACTTAGCCATGTCTGAAAGTGTGGGCATGTTTAATCTATCGCATTTTGCGGTGGTAGATATCATGGGCGCGGATGCTGAAAAGCTGATGGAGTGGGTCTGCGTTTCTAAAGTAGGCGGTAAAACCGCCATCGGCAAAGGGGTTTATACTCATTTCTTAACACCTGAGGGTGGCGTGCGTGCTGACTTAACGGTGATCCGTATGGGAGCCGACCACTACCGCATGATAGACGGCGCTGATGCTGGACACCGTGATTTAGTGTGGCTAAAGCGTACCGCACAAGACAATGGTTGGTCAGTTTATATTGAAGACCGCAGTGACCACATGGCCTGTTTAGGTGTATGGGGGCCTGACGCGCGTAAAACATTGCAAGCTATTGCAGATAACCCAGAAGATTTAGACGAAGATAACTTTAAATTCGCTTCCACCAAAAACATCACCTTAGGCGGCATTCCTGTGATGGCATTTAGAATCTCTTACGTGGGCGAACAAGGTTGGGAATTGCACGTTCCATTTAGCTATGGTTTAAGCTTGTGGGATTTAGTATACGAACAAGGCGCAATTCCCGTCGGTATTGAGACTTATGCCAACAGCCGACGTTTAGAAAAGAGCTTACGCCTTCAAAATGCTGACCTACTAACCGATTACAATCTATTTGAAGCAGGTCTAGCGCGGCCTACCGTTAAGAAAGCCGACTTCTGTGGTAAAGCGCAATTCGTAGCGCAAAAAGCCTTAGAAACGCAGTGCGCCTACCTGTGTACCATGGTGATGACAGATAACGTTGACCGAAACGGCGTTGCGCGTTATCCCATGGGGCAATGGCCAATTTTAAATCCAGAAACTAACGAAGTGCTGATTGACGAAAAGGGCAGGCGTTCGTTCATTACGAGTATCACCTACGGCCCAACCGTCGGCGCAAATATCGCACTGGGTTATCTTCCAAAGGAATATGCGGTGGTTGGGCAACAATTAACCATGGAGTATTTTGATGAGCCTTTCCCCATTGAAGTAAAGGGCGTAGGTTATGCGCCGCTTTATGACCCTGAAAACAGCTTGCCTAAAAGCTAAGCCTAAGCAAAACCTCAGTGTGCTTACACTGAGGCGTACCTGTATATTACGAATCAGCCAAGCATTTAAAGAGAGAATTACGGTTAAATACCCGGCACAACCAATTTAAACCGAACTCAGCAAGATGCTGGTTTCACTATTTAGTACGCCATCAATCTCTCGCACATCCCGCAGCACTCGGTCAAAGTCAGCTAGGCTGGACGTTAGTATTTCGGCGATTAAATCCCATGCGCCATTGGTGCTGTGTAAGGTGACTAATTCAGGAATACCATGTAGTTTTTTGATGATTAACGAAGTTGATTTTCCTTCCACTTCGATCATCATTACCGCTCGCAAGGTATCTAAGCCATAATCTTCTCTGACACGGACGGTAAAGCCTAATAAGGTACCGGAAGAGAGCAGTTTATCTAAGCGATTCTGTATCGTCCCCCTAGAAACGTTTAGCTTATTGGCAATGAGTTTTAGTGGGGCACGTCCGTCATTGCGCAGAAAGGCAATGATCTGTTTATCTAAATTATCATAGCTGTGTTTTGCTGGGCCTGCCTGTTCTAAATTCATCATGAAATATTATTTTTAATATAAATAGCTGTGAATATGATCAAATAGTTTAAAAAAACTACAATATATTGATATTTTAACTAAACAATCTTAATACTAAAATAGCAATAGAGCGCTTTTTCTATCACTACTTTTAGACACAAACCAACCATGGCTATCAATTTAAGTTCTTCCCCTTCATTAAATACCGTACCTTTCGTCAGCGTCGACCATATGATGAAGATAGTGTGTGAAATAGGCACCGAAAAGATGTTAATGGGGATGATGGATTACCTTGAAGAAGACTTTAAACGTTGGGAGTTATTCGATAAAACGCCACGGGTAGCTTCTCACTCTAACCAAGGTGTTATTGAATTAATGCCAACCAGCGATGGCGAGCTTTATGGCTTTAAATATGTGAATGGCCACCCTAAAAACATGAAAGAGGGCCTGCAAACCGTGACTGCGTTTGGCGTGCTATCAGAGGTAAGTACGGGCTACCCTTTATTGTTTTCAGAAATGACGATCTTAACCGCATTTAGAACCGCTGCTACTTCAGCAATGGCGGCTAAGTATCTCGCGCGCAAAGACTCCAAGTGCATGGCATTGATAGGCAATGGCGCTCAAGCTGAATTTCAAGCACTCGCGTTTAAAGCGATATTGGGCATAAAGGAATTGAGACTGTACGATATTGATCCAGTTGCAACGGACAAATTTATATTCAACTTGGGTGATAGCGGGCTTAAGATAATACGCTGCGAATCGGTCAATGAGGCGGTAGACGGTGCAGACATCATCACCACTGTGACGGCGGATAAATTATGCGCGACGATCTTAACCGACGATATGGTTAAACCGGGTGTACACATTAACGCAATAGGAGGGGATTGCCCAGGTAAGACAGAGTTAGATAAAGAAATACTCTTGCGCTCAGATATATTTGTAGAGTATCCGCCTCAAACACGTATCGAAGGGGAAATTCAGCAATTAGCGCAAGACTATCCAGTCAAGGAGTTGTGGAAATATATTTTGACTGGCGAATACGGCAGAAACAGCAACGATGACATTACGCTGTTTGATAGCGTTGGTTTCGCTGTAGAAGATTTTTCAGCACTTCGGTATGTGTACGACCAACTCAAGAAACCGGGCATGACGGGCCTTTGCGAGTATTTAGATATGATCGCAGACCCAGACGAACCACGAGATTTATATGGCATGGTACAGCGCTCAAAACAGCTTAACGCAGCAGGATAGGCGCATGACAAACACAAGCAATCCGATTCATATCATCAACGTACCATTAGATCTGGGCGCATCGCGCCGCGGTACCGATGGCGGACCGTCTGCAATGCGTGTCGCAGGATTGAACAAAGCTATTCGTGACCTTGGTTTTACGGTTTTACCTGAAACGGATATCCCCGTGCCCATTATGGAAACGCGCACGGCCACTAATAAACAAGCCCGTTTTAAAAATGAAATTCTTGCTGTCTGTGAGCAGTTAGGTGAAGTTGCTCGCGCTGCGGTGAGCAATAATGAAACGCCTATCGTGATTGGCGGAGACCACTCAATTGCGATGGGCACAATATCCGGTATTGCGAAGCACTATAATGATTTGAATCAACAATTAGGCTTGATCTGGTTTGATGCGCATGGCGATATGAACCGACCTGAAATCTCGCCGAGCGGTAATATTCATGGCATGCCATTAGCGCATGTGTTGGGATATGGGGATGCAGATTTATCCAATATAATGGACATGCATCCAGCGGTTCGACCAGAAAACGTGGTGTTGATAGGGATACGAGATATTGATCATGATGAGCGCGAGTTTGTGAATCAATCTGGTATCACCACTTTTACGATGCGCGATATTGACGAAATGGGTATGAGCGTCGTTGCGCAGAAAACCTTGGAAATAGTGAATAAGGGTACGGCAGGTTTTCACGTTAGTTTCGATGTCGACGGCTGCGACCCTGAGGTTATTCCCGGTTCTGGCACATTAGTGCCGGGCGGCGTAACTTATCGAGAGGCTCATTTGTTGCTAGAACAATGCGCTAGCGATGGCCGAATGACCTCGATGGAAGTGGTCGAATTAAATCCATTCTTAGATCAACGCAATATCTCTGCAGAGCGCGCAGTCACCTTTGTACAAAGCGCCTTGGGCCGTAATATCTTATAAGCAAAGCCATGAGTGCGATGCAACTGCACGCATATAATGGCCCTCCACTATTGCGATACGGTCACATCACTTTGATGTTTAATCTCGAAACTGTTCCAGTTTAGACTTCCTTAGTAAAAAATCGATTAGCCAGCTCAAAACTTGAATGTGCCTTAAGAGGTAGAATTCACTCGTTTAATCAGTTCTTCGCCACTTTCAATACGCTCGGAGTAGCGATCTACTAATTGTTTGGAGCGGTTACGGGTCATATAGGTGAACTTAACTAATTCTTCTAACACGTCTACGATGCGATCATAGTAGGCAGATGGTTTCATTCTGTCGTTATCGTCAAATTCGGTGAATGTCTTAGGAATGGATGATTGATTGGGTATTGTAATCATACGCATCCACCGACCCAATATGCGCAATTGGTTGACGGTGTTATAACTTTGTGAGCCGCCGTTTACCTGCATGACCGCAAGAGTCTTACCTTGAGTAGGTCGTACTGCTCCCATTGATAGCGGAATCCAATCAATTTGTGATTTGAATATACCCGTCATTGCACCGTGTCGTTCCGGCGATATCCACACCATACCTTCAGCCCAGTTTGCATGCTCACGTAATTCAGCCACCTTTGGATGGTCTACGTCTACTGAATCGGGAAGGGGTAGCCCTGTTGGGTCAAACAGTGTTGTTTCAGCACCGAATAGCTGCAATATGTTAGCGCTCTCTTGTGCAACTAAACGTGAAAAAGATCTGGTTCTTAGTGAACCATATAAAAGCAAAATCCTTGGGGCGTGGCCATCATCAGAATCGTTGATGTAATCTTGAGGGTTTATGTGTTGGAGAGCGGACAGGTTAATATTAGGTGTTTGCCGATTACCTTTTGAGGAATTCATCATGCTTAATCCGACGCTGATGTATTAGTAAATAAATACTGACACAGCCATAGTGCACAGACTGCGCCGACCAATTGTGCAATAATAAATGCGGGCATATGCACTGGCGATATACCGGCAAAAGTATTGCTCAGGCTTCTTGCGATGGTGACAGCGGGGTTAGCGAATGAAGTCGAGGAAGTGAACCAATACGCTGCCGTAATATATAAACCAACGTTCATAGCAACGGCGTCGCGCTTAACATGGATTGTACCAAGAATAACCATGACTAGACCAAAAGTAGCTAACCACTCTGATAACCACTGAGAAGGCCCGGTTCTCAGTGTTTCTGAGGCTTGCAATACATCAAGCTCAAACATGGCATGAGCGACAAATGTACCGAGAATACCTCCAGCAATTTGCAAGACAATGTAGAAAAGCGAATCTTTGGTTGAAATTGCTTGTTTAAGGCGAAACACCAAGGTAACAGCGGGGTTAAAGTGCGCACCAGAAACGGGGCCGAATATGGTGATGAGTACCACTAAAATAGCGCCCGTTGGTATCGTGTTGCCAAGTAATGCGATGGCTGTATTTCCGTTCGCTAAGCCTTCTGCCATGATGCCAGAACCCACCACGGTGGCTAATAGAAAAGCAGTTCCGATAAACTCAGCTAAATAGCGTTGATAATTTGATTTCATTATTATTCTTTACACTTGCGATGTAATACCTAGCATTCCATGTATAGGCTTTCATTTGGTGTTGTTAGGGGGCTATAATGGGTACACAACAATGAACCATATCTTAGCATGGCCTATTAAGGCTGTACGCAGCTCTTATATTGGCTATCCAGTTTATAACCATCCAACTTGACCTACCTAGCTTCACAGTAAGATTATTCGCTGAATAACGCTAAGGTAAGAGTTATCGAAGCCAAATGGAACGACGGCCTGTAATCAAAGCGTACACTGAGCTTTGTTAGTCAACTAATCCGTCGGCGCGAACCATTGTTTGCACGTTGGCATCCGTAACTTTTCCGTAGAGTGATTTAACTCGTGCCATGCTGCCAACCATGCCTGGTTGTTCACTAAACGACATTATCAACAATAATCGATCTCCATCACCGGTATTCTCAGTCACTTGATGCAGTGAGAAACGGCCGAAAAAAAACTGCAAGTCTCCGGCATTTAATTCGAGACGTTTAACTCGATCTCGATCACCATTGAGCACTTTACCGACTTCGTCGTAACATTCATCCTTAGCACTACGTAGCCCCGGAACGTACTCAAAATGCCCACCTGACTCGGCGGGTTGCAACAACATGGTAATGGTAAATTCGTTTGTATCGAAGTGCCAATTGAATTCCTGCCCTGGTTTGCCTACATTGACGATCATGTTCGAGATTGGGTCTTCATAGATATGTAGTTCATCTATGTCAAGGCATTCACGTAGAAACTGCTTTAGCGGCTCCCAGTAATAAAGCTGACGCGAGTGCGTTTTATCGCTAAAGCAATCAGAGGTAATAAAACCGTTAGTACGCGGAATAAAAACATTAATTGGATGATCTTCAGGAAACTCTGGATCGCCTTCGTTAAGATAAACATTACATAGCTTGCTCGGCGAATAATATGCTTCTGATTTACGTTCGTTCGCTTCTGTTAGCAGTGTTTGTAATCCTGCCTTGCTGAAAAAATTACGAATCACGGCGCAACCATCATTGGCTAATTCGGCTCGTACCTGTTCAATAGCGATCTGCCTTTTTGCATTATTAATATCATCAATTGGATAGCTTAAGTAATTGATCATTTGCTCAGGTAAAAGAGTGTTCATCATGGTTTTATTCTCTGTTTATTAGAGGTGCGAATTGGTCCTCTAAAAACATGGTTATATCGGCTTCGATTGGTGAACGCCTGTCAAACCAGGGTAGCCAGCTGTATATAAGATTTTTGAAATTGACACGCGCGATGCATCCGCTTGTGCGCAGTTGTGAGCGACTGTGGCACTTTCGAAACCGTTTCTATCAGCACGAAGTAGGTTGTCGCGACGATAAATACGAACGTCACCCTGACAGCGGAGTTTGCGTATTTTGGTTTTAATAATGTTCACTATTTAATATTACTTATCTCCAACAACAACTGCAATTACATTTGTGGAGTGGTTAGTGACAAACTGAATCTTGAATTATTATTACGCTTCCACGCGATGATTCCTAATTAACAAAATTAAGAGACGTCGATAATTCCTTAACGTGATCGTCCGTTCCGTTGCGCCTTAGCCCCCTTAATTAATGCGTAAAAATCTATGCAGAATTTATAGTTTAAGTAGGTAAGCTGCTTCACAGATTCATACATCGAATTCAGCTATTTTGAATAAATAAGACCATTATTTTAGCTATACTCACAAAGCTGAAAACTCGGCTATATTATTGTAATTTAATACTCTGCTGAAAAGCTCATTGGCTATAGAGTACGGGCGTTAATAATCTCATTTAGTACTATAAACTTTATTCAACCATGAAAACTCAAAACTATATTGCTGGGCAGTGGCGCGATGGCGCTTCGACTGTCACCAACGTTAATCCTTCTGACCTGAGCGATGTAATTGGTGAATATGCACAAGCGACGCCACAAGACTTAGATGATGCATTAGCTGCTGCGCAAGCGGGGCAAGTTGAGTGGGTGAAAACAGGCTTAGAGCATCGTTATAATGTATTGATGGCCATCGGTAACGAGATGATGGAGCGCGCAGCCGAACTGGGCGAAACCTTGTCACGTGAAGAAGGTAAAACGAAGCCAGAAGGTTTTGGTGAAATGTATCGCTCTGGTCAGTTTTTTACTTATTATGCAGCCGAAGTGTTACGTCAGATGGGCGAAGTCACAGACTCAGTACGCCCAGGTATTGAAGTTGAAGCACGCCGTGAACCAGTGGGCGTGGTCGCAGTTGTTACCCCTTGGAACTTCCCAATGGCTTGCGCTGCGTGGAAAATTGCGCCAGCACTTGCTTATGGAAATGCAGTTATTTGGAAACCCGCTAATCTAACACCTGCAACGGCATGCAATTTTGCAGAAATCATGAGTCGCCAAGGCTTACCAGACGGTGTGTTTAATTTAGTAATGGGCGCCGGTGCGACCATTGGCGATGCCATGGTTTCTTCTCCGAAAGTGAATGCGGTCACTTTTACTGGCTCTTTGAACGCAGGCAAGAAAATTGCGGCAAATGCGGTGGCTAATTTAGCTAAAGTACAGCTAGAGATGGGCTCTAAGAATGCGTTGTATGTTGACTCTTCAGCAAATCTACAAACAGCCGTTGATTGCGCTGTAAACGGCGCTTATTTCAGTACAGGCCAAAAATGCACGGCTTCTTCAAGGTTAATCGTACACAAAGACGTACACGACGAATTCGTTGCGGCGATGACAGAGCGTGTTAAGGCGCTAAAAGTGGGGCCAGCGCTAGAAGAGGGCAGCCAGATTGGCCCCGTGGTGAGTGAGTCACAAATCAAGCAGAACGAGCATTATTTAAAAGTCGGCCAAGACCAAGGCGCAACCTTAGTTTGCGGTGGAGAACGACTAGAGATGAGTACATCGGGTTACTACATGGCACCTGCTCTGTTTATCGATGGTAGCAATGACATGACCATCAACCGTGACGAAATTTTTGGCCCGATTGCTTGCGTGATCAAAGTTGATTCCTATGATGAAGCGCTAGATATGGTGAATGACACGGAATTTGGTTTAACCGCTGGCATCATTACCGAGTCGTTAGCGAATGCCAATCACTTTAAGCACAACGCTAAGTCAGGTTGTGTGATGATCAATCTGCCAACAGCAGGAACCGACTATCACGTGCCTTTCGGCGGTCGCAAAAACTCTAGCTATGGTAGCCGTGAGCAAGGTAAATATGCTGCGGAGTTTTACACAGTAGTGAAGACGACTTACATGAAGGCTTACTAGGAGCGATTGATGAGCCAAGACAACGTAGTAATTGACGGCCTTCAGTATTCTCACTGGGGCCGTGAGACCTTCGAGCAGATGCGCGCGGGCGGTGTGGATTGCGTTCACGTCACCATTGTGTATCACGAGAACACGTTTGAGACGATTAGCAATATCGCTGATTGGAATCAACGCTTTCAGCAATTTAGTGACCTCATTATGCCAGTGAGATCGGCAGACGATGTATTGATTGCGAAAGAAAAAGGTTTGACGGGCATTGTTTTTGGCTTCCAAAATTGCTCGCCCATTGATAACGACGTATTTTTAGTCGAAATCTTTCATCAACTAGGGGTGCGCATCATGCAGTTGACCTATAACAACCAAAGCCCGTTGGCTACAGGCTGTTACGAGTCTACAGATAGCGGGGTAACGCGCTTTGGTAAGCAAGCCATAGCAGAAATGAATCGCGTGGGCATGGTGGTTGATATGTCACATAGCGCGGAGCAGTCAACTTTAGATGCAATAGAGATTTCTACACGTCCTATTGCCATTACCCATGCTAACCCAACTTCATTTGAACCAGCCTTACGCAATAAGTCGGATACCGTATTGCGCGCTCTGGGCGAAAGCGGCGGTATGCTGGGTTTTAGTATGTATCCGTTTCATTTGAAAGATGGTCCAAACTGCAAACTAACAGATTTTTGCGAGATGATTGCCCGCACGAGTGATTTAATGGGTATTGACAACATTGGTTTGGGTTCTGATTTATGCCAAGGTCAGCCAACGTCAATATTAACTTGGATGCGTAATGGTCGCTGGTCAATTGATAAAGATTACGGCGAAGGCTCGGCGTCCAACGCTAATTGGCCCGCTCAACCCACTTGGTTTGAGAATAATTTACACTTTAGCAATATCGCACAGGGCCTTAAAGATTTCGGCATGCATGATAATGAAATAGCTAAAGTGATGGGAGGTAATTGGCTGCGCTTCTTTAAGGACTCGTTTGGTCCAGCTTAGACGTAAGTAGCGCAGAAATTCTGCTCATCAGCCAATTTATTCCTAATGGAAGAGTGTAAATGGGCCTCTGAATGACTATCATTGTGTCCATTATGATAGCTAATGCATCCTTACCGTTCCACATTCGTTGTTTATCAACTTGCTTAGGTTTACTAGCAGCGTTATTTTCCGCCGCGTCTATTGCACAGCTAGTTCCAGATTATGCTCGTGAAGACCGCATTGCAGCGCAGGTTGTACCGGACGTCTTCGATGGCGAAGTGGTGTGGCTCAGCGCCAACGAGCGTGACTTTTATTCCATTTATATCGAAGTAGAGAACAGCAAGGGCGCGGTACTGGTGTTACATGGCAGAGATGTCAGCCCGGAAGATAGCAATGTAGCTGGGCCGCTACGCGTGGCGTTATCTGAGAACGGATGGTCTAGCTTTGCGATACAACTCCCCGTTTTAGAAAAAGGACATACTTATAACGACTATCTACCTATCCTTAGCTATGCCCACCAGCGTATTGAAGCCGCGGTAAACTATTTGCGAATGGAGGGATATGAAAAAGTATATATTGCCGCGCACAGTTGCGGAGCGCATATGACGAATGATTGGTTGAATGCCAAAGGAGCTGACTTAATCGATGGATATATCGCCATGGGTTTAGGTGCAACGGATAAACATCAGCCATTGCAAACGCCTATTCCCATTGGCCAATTGAAGATTCCGGTGTTAGATGTATATGGTCAAAATGAATTTCCTGCACCGTTGAAAATGGTGTCAGCAAGACAACAGATGTTGAAAGAAAATGGCCACGTACATTCACAACAAATGATGATTGAAGAAGCGAATCATTATTTTACGGGTTACAGCGACGCACTCGCTAACGTAGTCATTAATTGGTTAGATCAGACTGCACAATGATGATTTCAAGATAAGCGCCTCAAAGGTTTCGCTTTGACGCTTGGATATACCGTTCAAGCCTTATACGTCATCATCACGATAAAGCCCAAAGCACTACGGATAGACTAGGGAACTTAACGCTCATATTATTAGACTAACTTGCAACTACACCAATCTTTTAAACTATGTTCATTAAACTATTTTTGGCAAAGGTTATTCGGTGCTCCACCTTGTTGCTAGTGCTAGCTTGTTTGCCTTTAGCTATCCAAGCGAAAGAACCCAATGGCGCAAATTTAGTCACTGGTGTGATAATAGGTGGGCACGATACGGTGGCTTATCATCAGCCCGATGCGGTGGCTAAGCACCAGCGTCAATTAGGCGATAAACAATACAGCGTCGACTACCAAGGGGCGACTTGGCGATTTAGTAACAAACAAAACGCGGATGCGTTTGCGGCTGACCCAGAGCGCTATACGCCCGCATACAATGGTCATTGCGCTAACGCATTAAGCTTAGGAGAAGGCCTCTATAAAACCAATGGCAAGACTTGGGAGATATTCGACGACCAGTTGTACGTATTCTATGCGCCAAGAGGGCGAAAAAGATGGAATAATGGCAATTGGGAGAAGTATAAAGTACAAGCCGATAAGGCCTGGACTGAATTAGCGGGCAATAACTAATATAGATCTAGTGACTTGTTTCTGCCTGCGCTAGTTGCTGCATCACTGGGTCTTGTTAGCTAATTTGTTAATACTTAAGTAACCTTGTTTACAATGTGGCAGGCCGCTTGCGTGGAGCCTTCAGCGACTAGCGAATGTAGTGACGGAGCAGACTCACTGCACACGTTTTCATATTTTGGACAACGTGGGTGAAATGTGCAGCCTGTGGGCGGGTCGATTGGCGACGGAATTTCGCCTTCTAGACTGATTCTTTGTTTATCTACCCCGGGAATAGGCACCGGAGTTGATGCCAATAAGGCTTGAGAATAGGGGTGACGCGAATGTTTGAAAAATGCGGTGCTCTCGCCTTTTTCGACAGTGCGCCCTAAATACATCACTATCACCTCATCTGCGATGTGCTTCACTACGGAAAGGTCGTGACTTATGAACAGATAAGCTAGATTATGTTTATCTTGTAACTCATTGAGTAAATTAAGTATTTGAGCCTGTATAGATACATCTAATGCAGAAACTGGCTCATCCAGTACCAACACTTCAGGGTTAAGCATCAAAGCGCGTGCGATGGCGATTCGCTGCCGCTGACCACCTGAAAACATGTGCGGGTAGCGATCGAGAAACTCCGTGCGTAGGCCAACTTGTTCGATCATTTCTCGTGCCTTGTCGTTGCACTCAGCTTTGGTCAGTGCTGTGTTCATTCTTAGTGGCTCTACTAATGCCGAGCCAATTTTCTGACGAGGGTTTAACGAGCCAAACGGATTTTGAAATACGATTTGAACCCGCGAGCGCAAAGACCTCAGTAGTTCGTTGGAAGCGCCTGCAATTTCATTGCCGTCAATGAGTAAAGAACCCGAAGTAGGTGGGTTTATCATGCTGACCAATTGGGCGAGTGTAGACTTGCCGCAACCTGATTCGCCTACAATTGCTAACGTTTGGCCTCGGTGCAATGAAAAACTAACTTTATCTAATGCAATGAGGTTGTCAGGAGCTTTAAATGGGCTTCGATTGACCGAATAATGCTTGCTGATTTCCTTAGCAACTAGGACAGGCTGAGTCATTTACTTTGCTCCCGTTCTGACGCTGTGTACTCAATGGGGAAATGACAACGCGCTAAACCAACAAATTTATCTGACGCTTGCGGCGCTTGAGAATGGCAAAGCGTTTGCGCTGAGGCACAACGCGGTGAAAACAAGCATCCAGTTGGTCTATCGTGCTGGCCAGGTACAACGCCTGGGATCGATGGCAGTTCACGACCGGTAGCGCGCTCTGGCAATGCAGCTAATAATGCGGCAGTGTATGGATGAAAAGGTGTATCGAACAAGGCCTTAACATTTTGCTCTTCGATTTTTTGGCCGGCGTACTGCACCTGCACGCGCTGGGCGGTCTCTGCCACTACACCCATGTCATGGGTTATTAACACAAGAGCCATATCTGTTTTTTTCTGAATATCTAACAATAGCTCGAGTATTTGCGCTTGGATAGTGACATCTAATGCGGTAGTTGGCTCATCAGCGATCAACAACTTAGGGTTACTGGCAATTGCCATCGCAATCATCACCCGTTGACTCATGCCACCAGATAATTGATGTGGAAACGCAGACAGCCTATCGGCTGGTGCTGGAATCCCCACTAATTGCATCAACTCAATACAACGTTGTTTGCGCTCTTTACGGCTTATTTTAGGTTTAATCGCCTCTGCTAACTGAAAACCAACGGTGAAACAGGGGTTAAGGCTTGTCATTGGCTCTTGGAAAATCATACTGATTTCTTGACCAATTAACTCGCGCTTGTCTCGTTTGTTTAACGACAACAAGTCAATGCCATTAAATTGCAATTGGTCCGCTGTGATGGTTGCTGTCCATGGCAACAAGCCCATAACCGCCAACATTGCAACAGATTTCCCTGAACCAGACTCGCCTACAATGGCTAATACTTCACCATGATCGACTTCCAGAGAGAGTTGATCAACTGCTCTAAAAGCACCACTTGAGGTGTTGAACTCAACGCTTAAGTTTTTAATGCATAGCAAGGCCATTTGCTATGACCTTTTGAGCTTGGGATCTAGTGCGTCACGTAAGCCGTCACCCATTAAGTTGATGGCTAATACCGTGAATAAAATAGCCAAACCTGGGAAGGTGACGACCCACCAAGCTCTTAGGATGAATTCTCGTGCCTCAGCTAACATAGTACCCCATTCTGGCGTAGGAGGCTGTGCACCCATGCCGAGAAACCCTAAGGCGGCGGCAGCCAAAATAGCATCAGAAAAAGAAAGTGACGCTTGTACAATAAGTGGTGCTAGGCAATTTGGCAATATGGTGATAAGCATAAGACGTAACGGTCCCACACCACTGACTTTAGCGGCTGTAACATAATCTTTGCCGCGTTCACTCAGGACTGCAGCACGGGTTAATCTAACGTAATGCGGTTGCAAAGTAATGGCGATAGCGATCATTGCGTTGGTTAAACTAGGGCCTAAAATAGCCACTAACACGAGCGCTAATAATAGGCTAGGAAAAGCGAGAATCGTATCCATAATTCGCATAATGATGGTGTCAACTACTCCTCCCATAGAACCGGAGATTAAGCCTATGAGTACGCCAACAGAAAGGGAGATCGAAACGACAATAAAACCAACAAATAAGGAATACCGACTACCATAAATTAATCGAGATAAAATATCGCGACCAACCGCATCTGTTCCCAATAAAAATTTCCAGTCGCCTCCGTCTTGCCATACCGGTGGTGTGAGTAAGGCATCTCTATATTGCTGAGTGGGTTCGTGCGGGGCGATAAAATCAGCCAGTAACGCGACCAAACAAACCCCGATGAAGAAAAATAGGCCAATTACCGCGCCTCGGTTAGAACTAAAATAATGCCAGAATTCTTTAAAACCACTCTGCGGCTTCATTAGCTCATTGGATGTTGATGCTTGCGTATTCATTGCTTTAGGCCACGTGGCGTATACGCGGGTTAATCAGCCCGTACAAAATATCTACAAGTAAATTGACGACCATTACGATACCAGCAATCATTAATAGTCCACCTTGTACCGAGGGATAATCGCGACGGAAGATAGAATCAACCATCCATTTGCCGATGCCGGGCCACGAAAAAATGGTTTCTGTCAAAATGGCCCCCGCGAGTAGCACACCAATTTGTAACCCGATTGTCGTGATGACCGGAATCAACGCATTACGTAAAGCATGAATGCCGATGACTCTAAACGGAGATAAGCCTTTTGCTCTGGCGGTGCGTACATAGTCTTCGCTTAATACTTCTAGCATGGCTGAACGCGTTTGGCGCGCAATGACTGCTAATGGGATGGTGCCTAGCACGATGGTCGGCAAAATTAAATGCGAGAGTGCTGAGCTAAACGCACCTTTTTGGCCCGAAAGCCAGCTGTCGATTAGCATAAACCCGGTGCTTTGCTCGAAATAATACAGCAGGGATATGCGGCCTGATACCGGCGTCCACCCAAGAATGCCTGAAAACAGTACAATCATCAGCAAGCCCCACCAGAAGATCGGCATCGAAAAGCCCACTAAGGCGGTGCCCATGATACTATGGTCTACGAAAGTACCGCGTTTAGTTGCAGCCACAATACCCGCAGGGACACCCAACAACACAGCAAAGATTATCGCGCAGATAGAAAGTTCTAAGGTGGCAGGAAACAAAGTGAAAAATTCTTCAAAAACAGGTTTTTTCGTTACCAAGGAATCACCTAGATCTCCTTGGAAAATACCAGTTAAATACTCCCAGTATTGCTCGACCAAAGGTCGGTCATAACCAAACTTGGTCATCATAGCGGCATGCCGTTCCTCTGTCATTCCGCGCTCGCCCGCCATCAATAAGACAGGATCGCCGGGTAACAAACGGATAAATGCAAAAGACGCCACTGTGACCCCTATAAAAGTAGGAATCAGTAATCCAATTTTACGTAATATAAAAGCGAACATCAGCTTTTAGGATAAAGAAGGAATTAGACAAGAATATAAAGAAAAGGGCAGCTTACGCCGCCCTTCAAGTCTAGCCAACTAGATTATTGCGCGATATCTACACCGTAGAATACATGACCGCCAAATGGATCGATTTTGTATCCCGTGACTTCATTACGCATTGCTTTGCTTACTACAGAATGCGCAATGGTCGCCCATGGCGCTTGCTCTTTGAACACAAGCTGAGCTTGCTCGTATAATGCCGTGCGCTTAGCAGGGTCAGAAACAATTTTAGCCTTCTGTACTATGTCTTCGAACGGCTGGTGACACCACTGTGCTCGGTTAGAACCACCCACCGCGTCGCACCCTAATAGTACCGCTAGGAAGTTATCTGGATCACCATTGTCACCTGTCCAACCTAATAAGACGGCACCATCGCGATCAACTTCTTTAGAACGTTTCAGGTATTCGCCCCACTCATAAGACACAATCTCTACGTCAACACCCACAGCTTTAAAGTCTGCCTGAATCACTTCGGCCATACGCCGCGCATCAGGATTGTAAGGACGCTGTACTGGCATTGCCCAAATTTTCATACTGAGGTTTTCAACACCTTCATCCTTAAGCATCTTAGCCGCTGCAACGGGGTCATAAGGGTCGTCTTGAACCGCATCGTTATAAGACCAAATTGTAGGTGGAATGGGGTTTTTAGCTGCCTTACCGGCACCTTGGAATACCGCGTCAAGAATAGCTTGCTTGTTAATAGCCATGTTTAATGCTTTACGCACGTTCACGTTATCAAAAGGGGCAACCTTGGTGTTGTAGGCTAAGTAGCCCACATTCAAGCCTTCTTGTTGCGCTAGCGTCAGCGTTGAATCGTCTTTTATTGCTTGTAAATCAGCTGGTTGTGGGTATGGGTTAAAGTGACATTCACCTGCTTTCAACTTTTGATGACGAACCGCTGGTTCGGTCGTAATAGCAAAAATCAAGTTATCGATTGCTGCACGACCAGCCCAATAATCATCATGGGCTTGATAACGAATGACGGCATCTTTTTGATAGGCTAAGAACTTAAAAGGGCCAGTACCAATGGGTTCTTGGTTTAAGGCTTCTTTTTTGCCCGCTTTCTCTAATTGCGCTGCATATTCAGCCGAAACAATTGAAGCGAAGTCCATGCCTAAGTTGGCGATCATGGGTGCTTCTGGACGCGTAAGGATAAACTTTACAGTGTGCTCGTCAACTTTAACGATGTCGCTCAGTAGGTCTGGCATAGACATGCCGTCAAAATACTCCCAAGCGGTACCTGCGGTATACTGGTTCCAAGCATGGTCTTTGTCTAACTGTCGCTTGAATGAAAACACCACGTCATCTGCATTGAAATCACGAGTCGGTGTAAAATAGGCCGTGGTATGAAACTTAACCCCTTTACGTAAGTTAAATGTGTATTCAAGGCCATCATCTGAGATAGACCAACTTTCTGCTAAACCCGGCCCGATGGTAGTGGTGCCGCGTTCAAATTCAGCTAATCGGTCGTATATCGCATTCGAACTGGCGTCAAAAGTAGTACCCGCTGTGTATAAAGCAGAATCAAAGCCTTCTGGAGACCCTTCTGAGCAGTGCACTAAGGTTTTGGCTGCCATCGCATTAATTGGCAGTGTTATAGATGCCGCGAAAACGGCGCCCATTAATATTTTATTTTTTATCATAGTTATCTCTCCTAAGTTGGTCGGTAATCTTACCACCATTAATTCTTATATCTAGCGCAAAGCGTAAAAAAGACGTTATTTAGTTAATCGGTTTCTATGCAAAGGCGAATTAGCTATGTAGATGTAACAATGTCATATTAAACAAGACGTTTGGTTCTACCATATCGACAACGTTTTTTCTTTGTAGCGCTGCGTAAATACCTACTTTCTTATCCATGGACAATATTTAGTCTATACATTAATCATCGTTAAATTGTATATTCTTGGCTCAAGCGAAGTCGGGCGTTACATTATTACCGTTAAGAGTGCTGATGAAGCCTTACAAGTGGCGAACGATACGGAGTATGGTTTAGCCGCTTCGGTATTTACCGCTAAGGTAAACGTGCGTACTGCATAGCGCGGGCAATTAAAGCGAGCACAGTACGATAAACTGTTTTGGCGAAGGAGATATCAGTACGCCATTTGGCGGTTACAAACAGTTTGGAATTGGTGGATGAGATAAGTCCATTCATACGCACGATCAATATACGGAGATGAAAGCCATTTGGTTGGAGTTATTTGACCAAAACGTCGAAGAATCTTTAAGTTAAGTTGGGAGTTATAGAAATGCAACTAGAGGCCAAACAGACGCCAAGAGACCAAACAGTATCTGGTTGGTTTGATATCGCACCTAAGCGCGAAACTAAGCCATCACTTGATAAAAATATAGACACCGACTGGCTGATTATCGGTGCCGGTATCGCAGGCTTATCGGCGGCGTACCGTTTAAAACAGCTGACTACTGAATCCATCACACTTATTGACGCGCAAGCAGTCGGTTGGGGCGCAGCAGGCCGTAATTCTGGCTTTATGATTGATTTACCGCATGATATCCAAAGTGACCATTACGCTGGGAGCTTAGAGAAGGATATCAAGAAGATTAAAGCAAATCGTGCAACGATTGCCTATGCTAAAGAAATGGTAGATGCCTATTCTTTAGAGCATTGTTTTAAACAATCTGGCAAATACCACGCTGCAGCTAATGAAAAGGGCTTGGTTGCACTACGTCAGTTTCAACAGCATTTGGATAATTTAGGCGAGTCTTACACACCGTTAGACCAACAAGAATTTAAGGCAGTGACTGGTTCAGACTACTACTTAGGTGGTTTATTTACGCCAGGCTGCGTAATGATCCAACCTGCTCAATTTATGCAAAATTTAGCGGACGGATTAACCAACGAAATAGGCTCTACTGTTAGTTTATACGAGAATACCCCTGCCATTAGTATCCAAACGGGTGATAGCCATACGGTAACCACATCCAAGGGAACTATCCGTTGCAAGCGCCTTATTATGGCTAACAATGGCCATCTTGAATCATTTGGTTTATATAAGCGCCGTTTAATGCACATTCATTTATTCGGTAGTATGACGCGTGAACTATCGTCATCTGAACAAGCGCTATTGGGCGGTGACCCAGAATGGGGCATCATTCCCGCTTTACCAATGGGAAGTACCGTTAGGCGATATGCTAACCGAATTATAGTTCGTAACCACATTGCCTATACCCCTAATCAAACCGAGTCTAAACAAGATAATACGCGCAGCGCACGACGCCATCTGCACTCTTTTCAACGTCGTTTTCCTATGCTTGAAAAGGTGAAAATGCAATCGCATTGGGCTGGTGCTTTGTGCCTGTCGTTAAATTCAGCCCCAGCCTTTGGTGAAGTCGAAAAAGGAGTATATGCGGCAGGTTGTCAAAATGGCTTAGGCTTAACCTTAGGCACTTTAAATGGCAAACTCATCGCAGAACACGCTTGCGGTATCGATAGCGCAGAGCTACGAGAAACTTTGAATGGTGCGCAACCTAAACGAATTTACCCTGAACCGTTTATGAGTATCGGCGCTAAAACTCACTTATGGTGGGGGCAACGCAAAGCAGGCTTAGATCTCTAATTAGGGGTAGATAGGGAATGAGTCAATTATTCTACCCTAAGCCAATTTACTGATTGCGATTTCCTGTTGCCATTGGTTCGAATTAAGCAATACATTTCTGCAACGCTGTAAAACAATAGAACTGTAAACGGATGATTTATTGCGTATACGTTCCTTTTAGCAACGAATCTTGTATACTCATCTCGGTCAGTGGCTTGTTTTCAGAAATACTAATATTCTAGAAAAGCAGGCCATTCGTAACCTATTGTGGTGGAATTGTTTGTGAGTAATAATATCTCGTTCATCGTTGTTAGGCACGGTGAAAGTGAAGCGAATAGCAAAGGAATTATCTCAGACAGAGAGATCGATCATCAGTTAACTAAAGTTGGTGAAGATCAAGCACAAAGGACAGCGGAACTTTTAAATAGTCAACGGTTTGATTTAATCGCGACTTCGACAAGGCAACGAGCCAGGTTAACAGCGGAGATCATCAATAAATATCACAACGTAGATATTTTAGAATTCGATAATCTCATAGAAAGAGATTTTGGTGTGATTGGTGGACTTTCGAGAACTGAAGCACAGAATAAAATGGAGAAAGAAAACTTTGATTGGGTTGATATTCCAGAAAGCGAGAAGCCAGAAGATATTGATTTCAGAGTCAGTATATTTTTGAAATACTTGGTAGGAGAACATGATAACTCAACAATTCTTGTTTGTACGCATGAAGATATTGTTAAATCTTTCCATAGGGTTTTCAATAAAGTTTCAATAGAAGAATCTATGCTAATTGAAGTAAAAAATTCTGATCCGCATTTCTTTACTTTTTAAACTATAGCGAAATATAGAATGACTGCTTTGGGGTTATTTTGAGATTGACGAAAAATTTAAACTGGCTGAAAAGGGCAAATAGCGCCCATTCGTTGACTTTTCAATCTGGCAGTAGGATACTCGTTAGAGACAGTCGAGCTTGATAATTAGGATGGAATTAAAGCTACTTGGAATACTATTATTCACCTTCATACTAAGTGGCTGCTCGCCCACGCTAACTGAAGTTAATAGCTGCATTCCGAAAGTTTCAATTAGTTCAACGGATGACGTTCTTTTTTATTTTCGTGAAGTGGCTAACAAAATACAGGACTACCCCAATTTTAAGAACTCGGACGATGACGATAACTACTTATGCTTTAATGAGCGAAACGGTGGAATAATTGACCAGTGCGAAAGTCACTATTCCAATTACGGCATTCAGACAACGTTGTTACCTACAGGTAGTACGATAAGTTTTGATGGGTTGGGTGTAAAATCAATTAGAAAGGGATTTGCTACATGGGGCAAAGGGCCATCACCTGCGACTTGGTTTCGAGGGTTAATCAATGATCGTGTGATCTGGGTGTTTGCCTACCAGTTATCGTGGATGTACGAAAACAAAGATTTTAAAGCAACGAACATGGATGCTTACACTCAACTAAAATTAGAAATGAGAATGCCAGATCCGATTACAAGGGATGCCGAGGGAAATCCAATTAATGTAGATTGGGTGAAGCGTGAAGAGCAGGAAAAACGGATAGAACTATGGGACTGTGACCTGTAATTAATAAATAGCAAAGTTTGGAAAGATGTATTGTGGTTTCTAAGAAATATCGTTCTAGTAGACGGTTATCATATGGCCGAAAAGGGCAAAACTGAGACGGTCACCTAGTCCTTAGCGTACAATTTTTCCGTTTCCTGTAGTTACTCCAAAAAATATAATTGACCTTGTTACGGCTACAGGGTTTAGAATGGCTAGCATGAATACGCGAAGTTCTAAAAGGCGTTTCAAATGGTACTTGAAAACGCTGTGTAACATCTTGGTGGTGTTAAGCATGATGCTTTCGCCGTTTGCACATGCTTCTATGTTATCTCTTTGGGAGATGAACACTTCAGAAGAAAGTTTGCATTCGCATACCAAACACGCTTCAATTCAATCCGACAAGGCACCAAACTGTCATCAGGCCTTAAATAACCGTGTAATTCAAGACGAAATGGTGATTGAAGAGTCGATGCAATCCATGCATGGGCAGCATGTTATTGACTCAACAGCCAGCGATGCTTGTAAGTCATTTTGCACATCAAGCGTTGGTACATTAGTGACATTAAGCGCGCTGTTTAATAGTCAAATGCAACACTTTGCTTCGACGCGGTTTTTGCTTAGCGATTATATTCCAATTGATTTTGCACCTCTCCTAAGGCCTCCTATAGCCTAACCTGTGGCCACTCGGCCACCTTTATGAATTACTGCCTCTGAATTGAAGCGGTAGTTCATACCATCTATTTTTCTTTTCTGCACCGCCGATTTCGTTGGCGTGCGCTTAATACATAGATTGAGGTTAGTAAATTGAAAAACCAATATTCCAAACCCAAAGTTAGTGCTGCATTAGCAGGGCTAATATTGGGCAGTTTTTATATCAATACGTTAGCACAAGAGGGCAATGTGCTTGATCCGACTCAACACCCTAGTTCTCCAGAAGTAGAGAGGGTCTACCAATCAGAGATTGTTCCATTAGATGCCACGCTATCGTGGACAAAGCGCTTTAATGGAGACGAGACGTTTAGTTCGGAGCAGGTGAATATAGGAATGGTGCCTAAGGATACGATGACTACGAAAGCAGATAATGAGACTGCAATGCCCAATATGAATATGGATGCTAGTGGCGTAGTAAAGAGTGTTCGTCTGAATCAAGGTAAGGTCAAGATATCGCACGGGCCTATTGATAAATATGGGATGCCTGAGATGACTATGGTATTCAAGGTAAAAGAAACAGCGATGCTAGAAGGTCTTACAAAAGGTGAGAAAATCAGCTTCAACGTCGATAATTCTTCGGGCGGATTTATTGTTACGCAGTTGATGGCAATGACGATGGCGAAACCAGAAAATCCCGAAGTAGATAGCCAGATGGACGCTAGCGGCGTCGTTAAATTAATTCGACCGTCACAAGGCAAAGTAAAAATCTCACATGGCCCCATCGAAAAATATGGGATGCCCAGCATGACCATGGTGTTTAAGGTGAGTGATCCTTCATTACTAAGTCAACTAGAAAAGGGGGCGAAGATAGATTTTGATATCGATAACTCCTCTAGGGGCTTTGTCATTACCAACATCAACTCAACGGCAAACTGAGGGTATAGAAATGACAAATAATAAATACTTAAGTTTAATGGCGCTCGGTTCCCTGCTGTTGACTGTAACGGCTTGTACCAGCATACCAAAAGACGGTGGAATAAGTAATGTTCAGCAAATAGTTGATAAGCAATTAGGCAAGCAAAATGAATCTTCAATTATTAGCCCAGACAAAGTGCTGACTAGTGAGGAAATCAATGCCATCTTATCAGCACCGATTAGTCTTAAAGATGCACAGCGCTTATCTATGCAGCTCAATCCCATGGCGAAAGCCAGTATCTTAAATGTGGGTATTGCTGAGGCTGACTATGCCCAAGCAGGTCGAATGGAAAACCCGGGGTTCGCACTTGAACGGTTTAGTAGCGAAAGTTACACCTCATCATTTTTGTTTGATGTAGGTGGTGTGCTACTAATGCCATTGAAACGTAGTTTAGAGGCACGCCGCCTTGAAGCGTCACGTTACGAAGCCGCAGGAGCTGTTATTGAGCATTTAGCTGATACGCGCCGTGCGTGGATTAATGCGGTAGCACAAGGCCATCAAGCCCGCTTGATGGAGCGCGCGCTGGAGTCAACTCAAACAGGAAATAATATGACACGGCAAATGGCTGCTATAGGCCATAGTGGCGTGATTGAAGCAGCGGAATCTGAAATGTTATTAAGCGATATGCACTCCAGTTTAGCGAAACAAAAACTGGCAGCAGATGGAGCTAAAGAAACATTAATTCAGCAACTTGGCCTTTGGGGTGATCAAGCCAGAGCGCTAACGTTGCCTGACAGATTGCCCGCATTGCCAAACACTCGATTAGAGATTGACTC
Source organism: Candidatus Poriferihabitaceae bacterium (assembly GCA_965237995.1). Classification (GTDB taxonomy): domain Bacteria; phylum Pseudomonadota; class Gammaproteobacteria; order Arenicellales; family Poriferihabitantaceae; genus JAAELZ01. Next base: position 105,654 of record CBDEGO010000003.1, on the reverse strand, counting down.
TGTTGAAGCGCAAGCGGTCACTAATAGAATTGATGTGCAAATGGCCAGAGCTGACCTTGAGGGCATGGCCAATAATTTGAGCTTAACACGTAAAAACCCTTTTTTATCTGCCGTTGAATTAGGCACAGTGACAGAGAAAGAAGAAGGGGAGAAAGAGCGGGGCTATGAACTTGAATTACGTATTCCTATATTTGATGCTGGAGGCGTAAAAAGCAAACGGGCTAAATTCTTATTTGAGCAATCTCAAGCGCAAGCGCAAGCGGTCGCTATTGCTGCTGCGTCAAACGCTAGATCTGCATTGGCGGCCTATAACGTAAACTGGGAAATTGCTCGACACTATAAAGATCAGTTTCTGCCTTTGCGACAACGAGTTAGCCGAGAGCAGTTACTGATGTACAACGGTATGCTTATTAGTGTGTTTGATCTACTAGACGACATGCGTTCAGCAGTCAATGTTGAAGCTGGTTACGTCAATGCGCTGAGAGATTTTTGGTTAGCCGATACTGATTTGCAACAGGTACTCACCGGGTCAGGTTCCATGGCGATGAGTTTTGCTAGCGGATCATCCATGCCATCTTCAGAATCTAGCGGCGAAGCGCACTAATCCGTTCAACGAATAATTAAAAGAGAATTAACATGACTAATAGAAGACAATTTTTAAGAAATGCGGGTGCGAGCGCAGCAGCGCTCGGAGCGGGTTTGGTGTCCAAGGTGGCGCTAGCCGCATTACCAGAATCACCGACTATGGAAGGCGCTGTAATGCAACCGCCCGAAGAGCCGACGTCAGGTCGTTGGTATAACCCCGTTGTAACCTTAAATGGGTGGTCATTACCGTGGCGAATGAATAATGGTTGGAAAGAATTTCATCTGACTGCCGAAGCGGTCGAACGCGAAATATCACAAGGCATGACTGCGAGACTATGGGGGTATAACGGACAGTCGCCTGGCCCAACAATTGAAGCAGTAGAGGGCGATAAAGTACGTATATTTGTTACCAATCGATTACCAGAACACACCACGGTTCATTGGCACGGAATTTTCTTACCTGCTGGAATGGATGGTGTTGGTGGTTTAAATCAACCGCAGATTCCACCTGGTAAAACATATGTTTACGAGTATGAACTCAAGCAGTCTGGCACCTTTATGTACCACCCCCACGCCGATGAAATGGTGCAAATGGCCATGGGCATGATGGGGTCGATGGTCGTTCACCCTAAAAACTCCGAACTACACCGTGTTGATCGCGATTTCTGCTTCTTAATGAATGCTTATGATATTGAGCCGGGCACGATGACGGCGAGGACTAATACTATGCTAGATTTTAACTTGTGGACTTGGAATAGCCGAGCCTTCCCGGGTATCGACCATCTTGTAGTCGGTCTTGATGAAAAGGTGCGCGTCAGGATGGGAAACCTTACCATGACGAATCATCCTATTCACATTCACGGACTTAAATTCGAAGTAGCAGGTACAGACGGTGGCTGGATTCCAGAAGGGGCTAGATGGCCTGAAGTGACCACGGACGTAGCCATTGGGCAGATGCGAGCAATCGAATTTATTGCGGATGCCCCCGGCGATTGGGCCATGCATTGCCATAAGTCGCACCATACCATGAACCCAATGGGACATAGCGTACCGAACATGATAGGCGTTGACCAGCGGCCCGTACAACAAAGCTTATCTAAGCTATTGCCCGGATACATGGTGATGGGTGAACGCGGTATGGCTGAGATGGGCGAGATGGTCATGCCTCTGCCTGCCAATACGCTACCAATGATGACGGGAGAAGGGCAATTTGGCCCTATTGAAATGGGCGGGATGTTCACTGTTCTTAAAATCCGAGAGGGACAAAAAACAGGAGATTACTCCGACCCCGGTTGGTATGACTACCCTGAAGGTACGGTTTCTTTTGAAGCTGATCTTTCTTCATAAACTTATTAACAATTTACTTAATCTAAAAAAGAAATCTAAACTATGAAAACATTAAATAAACTAACTATAACCGCAGCAACATTTGCATCTTTAACTTTTCTGTCTAGCTCACTTTATGCAGGTGGATCACATGACGATGGTCACGATAATGACCACAACGAGGCAATGGAATACGAGCATACAATGAATGAATTTGGCATGTACGACCAAGGTATGGAAGTGACGCGTACCATAGAAGTCAACATGAGCGATCAAATGCGATTTACTCCTGATGTTATTAAGGTCAATAAAGGTGATGTAATTAAATTTGTACACACAAATACAGGCAAGATCATGCACGAATTCGTTCTCGGAACGCAGACTACGCTAGATGAGCACGCTGAAATGATGAAGAAGTTTCCTAATATGGAGCACTCAGAGCCTTACATGACGCACGTTGCCCCTGGAGAGAAAGGAGAAATTATTTGGCAGTTCTCAAATGCCGGAACTTTTGCTTTCGGCTGCCTAATTCCTGGACACTATGACGCGGGTATGAAGGGCACGGTTGTTGTAGAGTCGTAGACGGTATTGAGGAGACACGATATGCGAGAGTGCCTCCTCAAAAATCACTCCTAGTTTAAATATTAATGTAGGCATGCCATGAACGCAAAATTTGTTTTATCCGCTTTATTGATCATTACAGTATCGAGCGCAGCGGCTAGTTTTACATCTGAATATGCTGGTGAGCAAAACCGAAAAATTAAAGGGTTGTCACAAGATGATATAAAAGAACTACAACTAGGTAAAGGCTGGGGGCTTGCTAAACCAGCTGAGTTAAACGGAATGCCCGGGCCAGTTCATCTACTAGAGATGAGTGAAAAAATTCACTTAAGCGAAGAGCAACACTCGAAAATTAGTGCCCTTTATTCGGACATGAAATCTGCCGCAATTCCTTTAGGTAAAGAGCTAATAGAGCTAGAAATTGCCTTAGATACCGCGTTTTCCGAAAAAACCATCACTATCGATTCCTTATCAGAGCTAATTGAAAACATCGAAAAGGTAAGAGCAAAGCTCAGAATGGTGCATTTGTCTACGCACTTAAAAACGCCAGACATACTATCAGCACACCAAGTTGCTCTATATAACGAGTTAAGAGGATATTCTCAAAACCCTTGTGCAAATATTCCAGAAGGGCACTCAGCTAAGATGTGGAAAAAGCATAACGGATGTGAATAAATCACCGTATAGCACTATTAAGCTAATATTGGTGTTTCAATATTGTTGTACCTATATTTGTTGTATACGTAGCTGTTAAAGTAGGATTTTGATTGCTAGTACATATAAAAATCGGCGATGGTATAAATTGAATATCTAATCTTGAGCCAGCACTTATAGTGATTGGAAGTGCAACATCTTCTTTCCAAATTACCGCTCCAATATCAGCTGTCACAGCTATAGATTCTAATGTTAACTGAGCAGTGCCTATATTCTGAAGATGTACAAATAAACTTTCTATAGAGCCAGATTCATTTTGGGCACAAAAAACAAAACCCGGTGACGGCGGAGTAACATCAATTAGAGATGGTGAAGATGTCTGTGCATGTGCCGGCAGCATTACTGACGTTACCAAAGGTGTAGCCCATACTGGTAACACGCCACACATCGTTAAAAGTTTTCTACGCTTGGGGTATTTATTTTTCATTAGTCTAATAGATAGTATATAGGAGCTAGGTTGGTTGGTGTATATAAGCCCAACGATTTAGCTGCCTTAATAATATCTGGTACGGTCGATATCGTTCGGGTTAAGTCGCTTGTTTGAGGCGAGCCTGTTGTCGTCAGTAATTGCCTCATGACAAGGGGACTTAGCACGGGCAAGCCTTGAGCTTTTAACATTCCTTGTATAGCCGCAACAGACGCGGCTACTATTGGTGAGGCTGATGATGTTCCATCAAATGAATTTGTATAGGGGCTAGGCAATACTATTACTCGGAGTCGGACACACTGTATTTTATCTACTGAGCCCATTTATTTTTAACCTAGTCTCAAGTTACTCCAAAGTACAAGTCGATAACAATGGCGGCACTGAAACCGCACTTCTGGCACTTGGAACAGTTAGAGATATTCTTTCTCGTTTATTATTAATGAAAGGATCTATTTGGAGAGAAATTGAACTGTCACTAACAGCGCTAACTCCTCCTGTAGCGTCAGAGGATAGTTCGTCACAAGAAGATGAGGCCCTAAGTGAAAAAACTGGACCTACCCAATCTATTTCCCCTGCGATACGAACATTCTCAGCTAAGTTCTGTAGCAAGACGGGAACAGCCCCATTTTGACGCAGAGTTACAATGGCCAACCAGTCTTGAAGATTAGTAAACGGACTAGGCGAAGAGGCCATACCAGAATAAAGAGTATCAGCAGTTGTCATAGCGTGTGCTGGTATAGCTACTATTGAAATAACAGGAGTCGTCCACGTAACTTTAGATGAAATGGCTGCTGTACTAACAAGAGATGATTTTAGTAATTTACGTCGTTGCATAATTAAAGTCCTATTGCGATGTTTCCTGAAAGCTCTCCTTCAGGCGAGTCACTCTCAGTTGCTAGAATGACGTCAAAAAAACCACCGCATCTGTATGCTCGTTTTGCACCGCTTTTTATTACAAACGTTGTGCAAGCTCTTGGCTTTATCTTAACGTGAATCCACAAGAGCCATAATGTAACGGTTCTACTTTATCATATGGTGTTTCCGACAAAATATCGTCGTATAGTTTTTGACGAATCGGTTGATGAAGAATTACGAGTAATTTGTTTGGAGATTGAAAATCGTTATCAATTGAAGTTTCTTGAGATAGGCACGGATAAAGATCACGTACACTTTCTAATTCAGTCAGTGCCGACATATAGCGTTACAAAGATAGTGAGGTTAGTTAAGAGCATCACAGTGAGAGAGATTTTCAGAAGGCGACCCTCAGTAAAGAAGCAATTATGGGGAGGTGAGTTTTGGTCGGATGGTTATTTTTCAAGTACAGTTGGCAGGCATGGTGACGAGGAGACTATAGGCAACTATGTTAAGAATCAGGGGCAAGAGTATAAGCAATTGCACTATGATAGCCAGTTGGCACTATTCTGATACCCCGTAGCTTGCTGCGGGGTAGTTCATTTGCGTCTGTGATATGCCTTTATGGACAATTTTAGAGTTTTATCTTGGAATTCAGATTTGGAAAAGTGGTTATAACCCTAATAGGGAATTCTCCATCGATATGAGAAGCACTAAATCGTTAGCGCCAGCCGATTATGAGATTGTGCCTGTTTTAATCAAATATTTTAAATAGATCCGCATCTTTCTCAGCAGGAAAAAACGCGCGAAAATCAGTTAATGTAGACAATGATAAAATTTCTGTGTGAATAACGGCTTTATTATTAAAGTTAACTAGGGCTGCGCCTTTCGGGTCGAACAGTGCGCTCCCCCCGGAAAAGGTGTTGCCTAAAGCGTCTTCACCAATACGATTGCTTGCCGCCACATAGCATTGGTTTTCTATGGCTCTGGCCACCAGCAAGCTGTCCCAGGCAAATTGCCTTGCATCTGGCCAATTGGCTACGTACAACGCTAAATCATAATCACCCTGATTTCGACTCCAAACAGGAAAGCGCAGGTCGTAACAAATAAATAACGCGACCCTCCAGCCTTTGTGCCGAAGTATCACACGCTGGTCGCCAGCTTCGTAATGCAGATGTTCTTTGCCAAAGCGGAATAAGTGGCGCTTGTCGTAATAATCTAGTTCACCATCCGGCCTTGCCCATATCATGCGGTTTACATAGTGGTCGTCTATCTGCATGATCAAACTACCCGTGATAACCGCATCCAATCGTTCAGCGTGGTTTAGCATCCACGCGACTGTTTCGCCGTCCATAGTTTCAAATGATTCCCAAGGCTTCATTGAAAACCCAGTGCTAAACATCTCGGGTAATACGACTAGATCTGTATACAAATCTCCCGACAGATGTCCGTCGTAGCGCTTACGATTCGCCGCTGGATCATGCCAAGTAATCGCGTCTTGAATTATGCTAACGTGTAAGTTATTGTCTAAATCTGGCATATAATTTTAGCCGCTTCTCGTAGAGTTTGATCTTGCTTAGCAAAACAAAACCGTACTATTTTGGTATTGGGTGGGTTTTGGTAAAAAGGCGATAGCGGAATAACCGCCACTCCTTTTTCTTGTGTCATCCAAGCCGCAAACTCAGTATCTGATTGATCAGAGATGGCTGAGTAATCGGCTAATTGAAAATAAGTTCCATCACTGGGTAGCAAGCGAAACCTAGATTCATTAATTAATGAGCGAAATAAATCACGTTTTTGCTGATAAAACGCTGACAGACCGAGGTAGTGCTCAGGGTTAGATTTCATAAAATCAGCTAAGGCCCATTGCATTGGGGTAACGGTAGTAAATGCGTTAAATTGATGTATTTTGCGAAACTCAGCTGAAAGTGGCGCAGGTGCAATGCAATAGCCAATCTTCCATCCGGTTGCGTGATAGGTTTTACCAAACGAGAAAACGCTGAATGCACGTTTTTTAAGAATAGGGTGGTTTAATGCACTACAGTGTTGTTCTCCATCAAACACTATATGCTCGTAGACTTCGTCGCTGATTAAATAACAATTATATTGCTCAACGAGAGACGCCAATTGATTTAGGTCGCTCTCGCGCAGGATGGAGCCTGTGGGGTTGTGTGGGCTGTTAATAATGACTAGCCGTGTTCGATCGTTAAAGGCTTGCTCAAGCGCGCTCCAATCCATGCCGTAGTCAGGCAAGGTAAGTGGTACATGGATCGCTTTACCCCCCGCTAATTCTATCGCTGGCTCGTAGGAGTCATAAGCAGGGTCAAACACAATGACCTCATCACCTGCGTTAACGACGGCGTGAATAGCACAGAATAACGCTTCGGTTGCTCCGCTGGTGATCGTGACTTCTGTTTCTGGGTCAACAGTAGCATTTGAATACGTGGAGAGCTTTTTAGCGATTGCTTCGCGCAGAGCCGGAACTCCGATCATTGGCGGATATTGGTTTTTGCCCGATTGCAAATGATGGGTTACGCGGTCTAATAAAGCTTTATCTGGTTCGAAATCCGGAAAGCCTTGAGAGAGATTAATGGCGCCGTACTCTTGAGCCATGTTTGACATGACAGTGAAGATGGTGGTGCCTACGTCAGGCAATTTACTGGTTATAGTTGCAGTCATTCATTTATGAAATGGGTCAAAACTTAGCGTGATGGACAAGGGCTATTTTTGCGTTAGAATTTACCTTTATTAAAGTAGATGTTCTAGATTTTGCTGGATACCTCAGAAAAATCATATTGTTTAGGGTTAGTCTAATGAAATTGAAATTAAAACGCTATTTAATCGCTGCATTTGTATGTGGGTTTGGTGTTTCGATTGGTGTTGCAGCACCTAATCTAGTGCCGCTCTACCAGTTAATACTATCGGACTCTATCGCCAGCGATGAGTTATTAGTCACTAACGCGAATATTTACACCGTTAATCGCAATGCTCCAAGTGCCCAGTCGATTTTAATAAAACAAGGTGTTATTACCCAAATTGGTTCCAATATAGGTGTAAAAAAACACGCATCAGAAGCGGCAAGGCAGGTGGATCTCGGCGGTAGGTTTCTAATGCCGGGGTTTCAAGACGCACATTTGCATGTCGCCGAGGCAGGGTTTAATGACATTATGTGCGTATTTGAAGAAATCCATCAGTCGGTGAATGATTATGCACAAGAGTTTAGACAGTGCGCAGAAGACCCGCAGAACGAAGGCTCTCCTTGGGTTTTGGGCGCTGGGATTTCGGTCGCTGAAATGCTCGCTGATACGACGCAAACCCCAAGAGCATTTTTAGATAATTTGTTTCCGAATACACCTGTTTTAGCATTAGATAATTTAGGCCACGGCGCGTGGGCAAACTCTGAAGCGCTCATGCGTGCGTTTCCGGACATAGATTTATCTAATCCTACCCAACCGCAAGGTGGCATTCTACTCACAGATTCTTCAGGTGCCGCCACCGGAGAGTTATTTGAAAACGCCCAACAACGATTGCGCGATGCTGCGTTTACCGCAGTTGATCCAAACCAAATCTTTAGCTACGAAGGCTTACTGAAAGGATTAAAAGCGGTGGCTGAAAACGGTATTACTACCGTGAGTGATGCCGGTGGATATTGGACGCGGAATGATCACTTACTTTGGCAAAAAGCAGAACGCGAAAACAAAATGACAACACGTGCGCATAATGCCTTGTATGTGTTCCCAGATAAGCCACTCGATCAGCAAATACGGGACATTACCGCATTGCATTCTGTTGGTAATGATCAATTAGTTAATTTTGATCAGGTAAAAATTTATGTTGATGGCATTTTGAGCTTAGGTACTTCAGCTCTCAAGCAAGAGTACGATGAACGTGTGGTGCCGGCATTAGATTATCCTCGGGGGTTCCAGTATTTTAAAACGGAAGAGTTAATGCAGTACGCCGCGCAGCTTGAAGATGCCGGGTTTCAATTACATTTTCACGCAACGGGAGATAATGGCGTTAAATTGGCTTTAGATGCCATTCAATATGCAAAGACACAAAATAACTCCGCTGACCAGCGACATCGAATCACGCATATGTACATTGTTGATTCAGTTGATATCACTCGTTTTGCTGATCTCAATGTAGTAGCAGACTTTCAGTTAAATCCGGGCTCGCTTGATACGCAGGGATATATTCCATTTTTAGAGCAGGTTATCGGAGTGAATCGAACCGGCAGTTTACTGTCGGTAAAAACTTTACTCGATAGCGGAACCAACGTTGTGCTTAGTAGCGATTATGACGCAGGCCCGTTGTCACCACTAGGCACATTACAACGAGCACTTACAAGACCGGACAATGCGGCCCAGAAAGTGCCTGATATCCATACAGCAATAGAAATGATGACTATCAACGTCGCACATCATCTTCATCAAGAAAATAAAACAGGCTCACTGGAAGTCGGCAAGCTGGCCGACTTTATCGTATTAGATAAAGACATCACTACCACGCCTGTATCGCAATTAGACCAAGTTAAAGTGTTAGCCACTGTACTAGGTGGCGATATCGTTTTTAACGGTGGTAACTTATTTTAGCTCATGTGCTGAACACCGCTATCGTTATAAGATGCTTGTTTAGTACTTACAGTTCGATGAGGAGAAGGGCGAAGTATACAGCTAGATATCGTTGTGGCCTTACTGATGGTTATCGGCAATTAAGCTGATCATTTCAAACATAATGGCTGTAGCGACCATTGAGGTGATGTTATTCGGGCTGTCTTTAGTTGGGATTAAACAAACAACATCACCGCCAATAATGTTGCACCCTCTAACGCTTTGCAGCAATTCCATGACTTGATTAATTTGAAATCCAGCGCAGCCCGCCTCTATGTTTGAAACGCCGGGAGCCACGGTAGGGTCAAGACAATCAAGGTCAAAAGTAATGTATAGTGGCCTATCACCGATGCGCTCCTGAATAATATCAATGCTGTTTTGCGCACCGATGTCGTTATATCGATCCATGGTGATGACTTCATAGCCATGCTCATAACTTGGTTTTAACCAGTCTAGCGTACGCGCATTCCCGCGTATTCCAATTTGTACACTGTGATGCGCATCTACATGACCATCAAGCGCTAAATACGAAGCCCAGTGAGCTGCTGATTTTTCGGCACCTAAAAAATGCTTCATGTTACTAAAGCAATCAGTATGTGCATCAAAGTGCAAGATACAGGCTTTTTCCCCGTTGGTCAGTGTTGACGTGGGGCCACCGAGTGCCTGTAAAATGCCGCCAGTAATAGAGTGGTCGCCGCCCACGGATACCGGCCGAGTGCCGACCGCATCAATTCTTTGGTAATACTCGGTAATATGTTCTATCGACTTTTCATTATTGTTCGCATGCGTTAAAGGGACGTCACCCAAATCATTGATTCTGCACGCGTTCCAAGGGTCAAGTTCGAACTTCATATGCACACGTCGACCATTTGCAGATACATTACGCACCGCACGAGGGCCTAGATGTTGATCTCGCTCAGTTGTACCATTTCCCGTACTGTGCGGTACCCCGACCAGTGCTATATCGCAGTTTTTGGGGTTTGGGTCGTTTGGTGCACGAAACAAAGTAGGAACACCATACCAATATAATGCATCCATAAATGCATTTTGGTTTTTTTCAAAGTTATAGTCTGAATTGCGGGTGGACATGATTATTATTTAGCTAGATATGATGTTGCGTTCTTAAAGGGTGCCAATTTCTTATGGAGTTACTTAAGGAAAGGCGCTATAACCATGTTAAAGGCCTTCATCGACTGGCTTAGTTTTGCCCAAAACGGTCATTTCGAGCTTATTCTACAAACTATGTTTTCTTGTTTTAGAGTTGCTCCTATGTGCTTATAAAATTGTTGTGCTGGAGTATTTTTATCAGATACGACCCATTCTACAAATTCACAATCAATGGATTTTGCATAGTCTAACGTGTGCATCAGCATCATCTTACCAAATCCATTCTTGCGGTGCTCATGAGAGACAAATAAGTCTTCTAAATAAATAACAGGGCGTCCTTTAAGACCTGAAAATCTAGTGGAATATAAAGTATAGGAAATGGGTTTATCATCGGCAAAACCTATATCGCAGTCGAAGCATTTCAATTCACCAAACCCATAGATACGGAACCTTTCTTTGGTCAACTTCACCTCGTCAGTTGGAATATTTTCATATTCCGCAAACTCATTAAGTAACTCAATAACAATTGATGCATCTTCTGGCGAAGATTTTCGAATACTAAACTTCATTAAAATTGAGCAGATTTAACACGCTTGTTGCGTACTTTCGCCAACTGTTTGTTCGAAGTTATCGTAGTATTTGAACTCTAGAGTATTGCCAGATGGGTCTTCTATTAAATATTTACCCGATTCATTACCGCTAGAATCGGCTCTTACAAAAGGTTTTGCTACATATTCTACGCCAGCAGCCTCAAGTCGTTGAGCAATAGCTTGCCACTCCTCTTTTGTCAGCACAGGACCAAAATGATCGATCACATAGGACTGCATTCGGTTTGTTGCTTGGTGGATAGTAATTTGATGACCAAAAAAAAGAATATCGAACCAATTGTCATTGTCTCTACCGACTTCACACCCTAGAGTGTCAACATAAAACTGTTTAGCTTCGGCCTTATTAGGTACTACAAATGATAGGTGAAATGGATTTAGCATAGTGATCTTTTTGGTAAAAGGGATACGTTGCCACATCATTTGAAAGTGACTGGATAATCAACATTAGGCAGCAGATTAGTATGATTCCTTTGTCTTCAGAATGACCGTAGTGAGTATGTTTTCACCTTTTGGTAAAGTCAAGACCTACGGAACTAGGATCAAAGTGAGCTTATCGAAAAGGCGTCTATTGCTTTAAAGCATCTACTCATGAATTAATTTTGAAGCCCTATGTCTCTTTTTTATAAATGACTTCGCCCTCTTTAATAATCATGTAGACATCTGCAAATGCAGTGACGTTCGATCTAGGATCAGAGTTTAGTACTACAAAATCTGCCTGAAAGTTTTTCTTTACGACTCCTTGATGATCAGCAACATCAAATAACTTTGAAGGCTCTACAGTGAGTGCACTAAGAATATCATTGAAATCTAAACCCGCTTTTTCCATAAGAATAAACTCTTGGGTCGTGTTTGGGTCATCCATATGACCAACATCTGTTCCAAACAGTATTTGGCAACCTTCTTTATGCGCCGCAGAAACTTGGTCTATCGCGTTCTGCTCAACGCGGTCTATAATAAATTTAGGCAATCCAATCTGTTGTAAATCATGGCGGAATAGCTTAAGTGTGGGGATTAACGCTGTACCAGTTTGTTTCATTTTTGCCGGTAATGACTTATCCCATGGGCCTTTTAACTCGGGTGGAAAAGCATGTGCTAGGACGTCTACCCCTGACTCGATGGCAATGCGTGCGCCGTCAGAATCTGAAGGATGAGCAAAAACCAATTTTCCTCGCTCATGGGCAGTATCTACTGCAATTTTTGCGTGCTCAGGATTCATCAAAACGACTGTTTCAGGGGTGTCCCAAGAACCCGTAAACAGTTTGATACCATCCATGCCGAGTTCCAGTGCTGACAACGCCAACTCTTTGGCTTGTTGAGATGATTTAAACTCTGGAAATTTAAGTGGGACGTAAAATGGGGAGCCTCCTTCTGGCACAAAACTCCCGCCTATTTGGTAAATATTTGGTCCAACTACTTTTCCAGATTGAATGGCTTCATCTATCGATAAAAGAACCTCGGGGTTAGAGCCCACATCGACTGTATTCACGAACCCCCATTGTAAAAAATATTCTGATAAAAGAGACTCGATCTTCGTTAGGTTTTCAGAACGCGTATCAGAAATTTCAAATAAGTAGTGAACATGAGTGTTCCAAAACCCCGCTGTGATGAACTTGCCTGATAGATCAATAGCACCGGCTTGGCTTGAAATCGCTCCTTCATCAACTGACGCAATGACTCCATTTTTGACTATTATATTTCCTGTATGTATGACTTCACTCGTTGGGCTTGGAAAAATAGTCGCCCCACTTAAAACCATGCCAGCCTGCGCGGTAAGAGGAAACAGACTAGCGATTAAAAAGAGCTTAACTGCCTTCATTGATCAATCCGTAAGTTTGGTGAAGTTGAATGTCGGTTATTGTTTGATTATTGAACTTCTTTGAAAGAAAGTGACCATGGTTGGTATCCATTTTCGATTTTAAGTATTTTACAAATTAAGGTTATAGCAACAATAGAAAGCAGCGTCTACTAGGCTTTATTTTAGTATAAGCAAATGGGCACAAAATTATCGATCACTTTATATCGAACCTATTTATACGATACATTACCAATCAACGACTTGGTTCTGGTTTCGCTAGTAGGCTATCTGTTACAGTCGCATGGACATCATATTGGCCCCATCAGGTTTTTGTAATGACAAAGAACGCTGTATTTCCTTACCTTTTAATATTAACTTGCGGATTACTGTGGGGTGTCACTTTTTCTCTTGCGCTGATTGCAACCGCTGACGGTACCTCCGCAGTAACCCTAACCGCCTGGCAGGTGGTACTCAGTGCGATGATATTTATTGTGATTTGTTGGATCAAAAAGATCCCACCATTTCGTTTTAAGCATTTGAAGCATTATTCAACCATTGCCGTGTTAGGTATCGTTGCCCCAGATTTATTATATTACAACGCGGCGCCGCATCTTTCTGCTGGAATCTTGTCGGTTACTGTATCTACCGTGCCGGTCTTTACCTACTTCATTATGTGGGTGCTACGGTATGAAGCGTTGGTCTTAAAGCGTGCGATGGGTATTTTGTTAGGGATGGTGGCTATACTATTATTGGTGATTCCTGATCAAGGCTTTGCGAGTGACGATGCCAGCTTTTGGATACTACTCGTAGTCTTATGCGCGATTGGCTACTCGGCTGAAAATGTGTTCATAGAAAAAGGGGTCGGCGATAGAATGCCGATCACTGAGATACTTAGCGGGTCGACCATCGTCGCTTCTGTAGCGCTAGGCGTGATGTTGTTGTGGACAGGGGTTGGGGTGCCGGTGTCATGGATATGGTCTATTTCCAGCATGGCAATTGTGGCTACAGCTGCAATTAGTGTTATAGCTTACTCGTTATTTTTTTACACGATCGGCTTATCGGGTTCGGTATTTGCTAGTCAAACAGCTTACATTGTGACGTTGTCTGGCGTACTTTGGGGCATTCTTTTGTTTGCTGAAGAACACTCTATTTGGGTACGGTTGTCGATAGTGGTGATGATGATTGGCATTACTTTGGTGACGCCTACCGAAAAGGAAGGCGCGAAAGCTCGGCCGCCACAACAAGCAGACTGAACATCCACAATGTGAATTAGAGATGATTTACTTACGATGATACTCTTGCACAGAGAGCGAAAGGTGATAGGTTTAGTATCAAGTAACTGATATTGTCGACAATACGAAGTTATTCGATTATTGCTTATCGTACTATTATTTCAAGTGGGCGTGCTAAAGAAGCGTAGCAGCTAAAATTTTCTAATTATGCAGAGGCATAGCAAGGGGTCTAATAACCTAATATTTCCAATTTAGTATCAATATGATGAAAGATCAAACCGTAATTAAACTCGATATAAATGGGCCCAACGCGGGTGAACTTCCAGAGTGGGAAGAAATACCGGAAGAAGAGCTCGATTCTGCTGCGCCAGTGCAGAGAGGGCATGAGTATCTGAATTTACATGAAGGCAGACTAACAGCCGGGTTGTGGGACTGCACACCTTATGTGACTAAGCTAGATTGTTGGAGTGTGCATGAATATATTTATATGCTGGAAGGTTCGGTTACTTTGATCGATGAATCGGGTTCTGAGCAAACGTTTGTAGCGGGTGATCATTTTGTTATACCAAAAGGTATGTTGTGCGTTTGGAAGCAAACCGAGAAGGTACGCAAGTTTTATGTGATTTTTAGTGGCCCTGCACAAGAAGCCACTATCAAAGATACTGCGTTGCGAGCGACTAAAATTGGTCCGCATATGCAATTAACCGCCATGGCAGGGCTAGATGCTGTGGGCTTTGAAAATGGCGTGCCCAATATGAATATTGCTACGCCATACAGTCACAGTCAATTTGATGCAGGCGTATGGGATTGTGACCAAATGCGCCGTGTGCCTGACGTTATAAATCGAACAGAGCTGATGCATATTATTGAAGGCAAAGGGTCGGTAATTAATGCCGATGACATTGAGTTTAAATTTGAAGCAGGTGATACCTTCATTGTTCCGGTTGGTATGGGTTATCAATGGCGTAGCGATCACTATGTTAAGAAAATATTCTGTAGTTTTACCCCGCCAGGGTAATGTGAAACCACTTGAAAGCTCTCTGAAAACGGCATCATCGATTTGAAAACGCTTAGTCTGTTGGCTTGTCAACTTACTGTGCCGTCGATGGTAACGGCAGCAGAGCGTGATGCCCACCTCAGTTCCTCAGTAAATAAGGTGAGTAAAGCGATCGAGCAATCTGAGAACGTTGATCTGATTGTCTTGCCCGAGTTATCTAGCATAGACTATTCAAGAGAGAGTTTTAATGCCTTAGATACGTTAGCCGAGCCACTGGATGGGGCGTCGTTTAAAGCTTGGAGTGCATTAGCAGCGCGTTACGATGTTGCTGTCGTCTACAGCTTCGCTTTAACTAACCATGACGGCACGTTCATTTGTGTAGCCATGGTGGATGCTAACGGGCAGCTTCGTGGTCATTATAATAAAGTGCATCTCGCGCAGTATGGCGCTTCAATGGAGAAAGATTATTTTCAATGCGGTTCACATCTATTTACTTTTGAGTTAAACGGCTTTACTTTGGCACCGATTATTTGTTATGACATTCGTATTCCAGAGCTTTCTCGAGCCTTATCAGTAGAGCATAATGTGGATATTATTTTGCATTGTGGTGCTTATTATCGAGATGAATCGTTTGAGACTTGGCATGATTTCGCCAAAACACGTGCGATAGAAAACCAAGTCTATTTACTAAGCCTTAATCGTGCTGGCGAGCATTATGGCAACTCAATATTTTGCTTGCCGTGGATGGACAAAAATACACCCGCTAAGCATTTTCCGAATACAAAAGAAGCGTTCAAGCAATTACATATTTCTCGGTCGGTTATACAACAAGCAAGGGAGCAATATTCATTTTTAACCGATAGGTTGACTGACTATCGGTTGCCGCTTCTCAAGGAGCATGATGCTTAGACCGTGAAGGAAACTGACTTATATCCGCCACTACGCGACTATCTTGAAAGGCAAGGTTACGAAGTTAAAGGGGAAGTTAAGCATTGCGATCTAGTGGCTAAACGTGGTGCTGAGCCATTGGTGATTATCGAGCTTAAGTTAACCTTAAATTTAGACTTAATTCTGCAAGCTACCGACCGGCTTAAGTTAAGTGATTCCGTTTATATTGCTTTTCCTAACTCTGCTCCGTTATGGAAACGTAAATGGAAAACGGTGCGTGGCTTATGTCAGCGGCTTGGGTTAGGGATTATTACTTTAGATAACAAAGCACTAAAAGTGAATGTCCGCTGCGACCCTGTACCGTATAAGCCGCGCAGAAGTGCCATCCGTCAGCAGCGATTGCTGACTGAGTTTGAGAAACGGGTAGGGGATCAAAATTTGGGCGGAACCACCGGAACGCCTATCGTGACGGCATATAAACAAGATGCAGTGCGTTGTTTGTCAGCTCTTGCCAAGGGGCCGTTAGCGCTTGGATTATTAAGGAAGGAAACTGGCGTGCAGCGCGCAGGCAATATCTTACAACATGACCATTACGGTTGGTTTGAACGGGTTAGTCGTGGCGTATACCAACTCACACCTAATGGCCAGTCTGCATTGAAACAACATCGTAGCTTAATCAAAGAGTTACAGCAATATAGCGAAGAAAATAATGATTAAAGGTCAATGTTTGTGTGGTCGCGTAAGTTACACCTATGACGGCGATATTGAAGAAATAGCGTATTGCCATTGTTCACAATGTAGAAAAGCGCAAGGCGGTGCTTTTGCCACAAACAGTCCACTGGAATCCAACAAATTGCAATTTAGTGGGCAAGAACACATTAAGGAGTTTCAATCAAGTCAGTACAAAGTGCGCGCGTTTTGTAGGCATTGTGGTAGCCCCTTATACAGCGCAAGGCGTGATAAACCTGATATTAAGCGTTTACGAATTGGGTCCGTTGAAACTCCATTTACCTGTGCAAATAAATACCATATCTACGCAGGTTCAAAAGCAATGTGGCACGAATTAGACGAATCTATCCCTAAGTCGAGCAATCAGCCTTGAGTAAAACCTAGAGTTTATCTATGACGTGGTGCCCACCAAGTTGGCGCATTTGTTTGCGCAATGCTAAGCCACGCTCGCGCAGATAACTCGAAGGCTTGGCTGGGTTAGAGCTAGAAGGTGTAGGCAAAGAGGCCGCGAGTAATGAAGCTTGGTAATGATTCAGATTGATAGCGGGTTGGCCGAAATAATGGTAGCTGGCCGCGCCAATTCCAAATACAGATTTACCGAATTGAGCGATGTTTAGATAAATTTCTAGTATCCGTTTTTTAGATAACATGAGCTCCATCGCAATGGCGAGCCAAGCTTCTAAGCCTTTACGAAACAGGCTGCGACTTGGCCAAAGATAGAGGTTTTTTACTGTTTGTTGAGAAATGGTGCTGGCTCCTAAAGGGGTAGAACGAGTCGCATTATGTTTAAAGGCTAATCTAATTTGCCGCAAATCTAATCCCCAATGATTCGGAAATTGCTGGTCTTCAGCGGCGATCGCAGCTAGCGGCATTTGCCATGCAATTTGATCAAAATCTACCCATTGGTGCCTTGCATCGCGCAGGGCTGCTTTTTCGTAACGCATAATATAGCTTGACGTAGGAGGGTCTACCCATCTTAGTGGGAACACTAAAACTATTGTTGTAATTACAATAAGATAGGCGCACCATCTCAACAGTTTTATAATATTTAAACGTCTAGACTTTCGCGCTTTAGGGCGAGCCGGAATATGAAATAGGTTGCTTCGCATCTTGTGCAAATTATAAACCTAGTTAGAACCCTGTTGGCGCACCAATTGTTAGAAATTTAATCATCGTAGCTGGCAACGCTAAGTAAAGGCATATTGGGTAGATAGCCTGTCATAGCGGATTACGCTATTTACTGCATTTACGCTAACGACTGATTCAAGCTACCATCGCACCGATAATAAATGGTTATAAGGGACTTATCGTCAAAAGCAGTACCTCTGACTACTAAAGTCGAGATTTCTATATCTAGAGTATCAAAGACAAAGTGGGTTTTGACAGCTTCGTACTGAAAGCGATCTTACAAAACGGATAAATAGTTTTTGGGCAAAGAGGCTAAGTAGGTGAATCTTAAAAATTCGAATTGACGTATTCAGGCTAGGTCTTTTAAATAAGAAAAATTTCAGTGGGGGTATGTTTGCTGTGCGGGCAGCATCAAAGCCGGAAGAGCAGTTAAGTTATATCAGTCGCGTATCTAATTGATATTTATAATTTTTTAAAGCTATTAATACAAAAACCCTAAATTACAAGAGCTGGTTAGAGAACACAATAAGGTGTTCACTAACCGCACTTTTGCCTTTACTTAATTAATCCAGGCCAGTTCATATCGCTTTTAGCAATGTACTCTACTTTGTTTCCATCCCACATTTCTTTCACGCTTTTGTCATAGTTTAAATACAGCTTGCCGTCGTAAATTGACCATTGCTCTGGGTCTCCCGAAGCAGTGGCGTTAATAGCTGCAGCATAAGCGCAGTACCCGCCATATTGGGGTGCATAGGCTTCAGGGCTTGCAGTAAACTTGTCTAGGTTTTCTTGGGAGGTAAACAACCACTGCGCACCCATATATTCTGCTTTAAATTTCTTGTTGCCTTTAACAGCTTCGTTCTCACTAAAATAGGCTGTTACATCGTAGCCGCCCGCTCCGTTATTATTGAAATAGGAAGTATAAACGGGGTCTTTGCCAGCGGCTGCATGGCCAACTAAAAGTAAAGATAGAAAAAGGCTGGATAACAAGGTGGTGATCGCTTTCATGATATTATCTCGTAAAAATTTAACTGTGTTTGAAGGCTTCAACGCGCCAACTAACTTCTGACACTAAAGACTCAGTATTTTGAGCATGGTTCATTAGTTTATAAAAATGTGATATTTCACCAATTCGGCGAAGTGAGCTTAATGTTCTTGTTATGCGTATTTAGGTTTTTAAGCATACTAATAATTACCCGTAACTAGAAAAATAAAATACCTAGATAGCTCTACTATACTGAAACCTATGCCTGGCCACGTTATGTATGTACTTAAAATGCTTTTACCTACGGTGCCTCCATTATTTATTGAATTTTTGTACCTGAAATAAGCCCAGATTAAGTTACCGACTAAAGCGAAAAATGCTATTTGAGTAAGGGGCTGTCCTAGATAATTAAAATTATCTAGTATGGTTAGATGCGAAAGAGTCGATTAAGCAAGTATAAACAAAACAGACTAATTGAGCTATTTGTAGCGGGTACAACTGCAAGAACCGCAGCCTCATTAGTCGGCGTAAATAAGTCTACAGCAAGTTATTATTTTCATCGTCTACGGCAGTTAATATTTGAGCAAACAGACAACATTGGCTTGCTCGCTGGTGAAATTGAAGTAGATGAAAGTTATTTTGGTGGCAGACGCAAAGGTAAACGAGGGCGTGGAGCTGCAGGTAAAGTGCCTATATTTGGCTTACTTAAACGCAATGGCAAGGTATATGCAGCAATGATACCTGATGCCAAGACACAAACTTTGATGCCGATAATTAGGCAAAAGGTAAAGCCTGACAGCATCGTATATACTGATTGCTGGCGTGGTTATAATGCGCTTGATGTGAGTGAGTTTAAGCACTATCGTATAAATCATAGTGTGTTGCTTGCAGATAAACAAAATCACATCAATGGGATAGAGAATTTTTGGAATCAAGCGAAGCGTCATTTACGCAAGTTTAATGGTGTTCCAAATAAGCATTTTCACTTCTTTTTGAAAGAGTGTGAATGGCGATTTAACAACAGTGACCCAAAAGATCAATTAGTACAATTGAAACAATGGGTTAAAACAGAAATAGGTTAGTTATCTAGGACAGCCCCTTAATATGAATTGCCTAAATCAGAGATTTTAGATTCAATAAGCATACTAGAAGGAGATGGCTATTTTTCAGTTCGTAATTATATGGGTGGTGACCCGGATACTCTCTACGGCTTTCAAAAATACTGCGAGTCGTATTTAGAAGGTTACGGCGACATAGTGGATAGATACGCTGGGCTTATTGTAAATGAGGAGTTGCACACTAACAATGAACTCGCTGACAAATTGAAGATTCCGATCGCGCTATCTACTCACATCCTGCGTTTGTTTGAAAATCAAGATTTCGTTAAGCTAGGTAGTAAAATGAGTAGTGGAAGAATCTCTATATATGAAGTAACACTTAAGTTACGTCGCGCACTAACTTGAGTTTGAATATAGAGCTAAATCAATCGGATTTCTAGTTTAATAGATTACTTGGAAATTTAATACTTTGCTTGGAAAAGTTTAAACAATTGCTTGGACGTCCACCTGGTCCCCAGAATTAATGAGTTAGTTGGTATATTAAGGGCTTAGTTGTAAATTATTAAAGAATTACTTGGGGGACCAGTGTAAGTTCAAGGGAGGGGTTTAGAATTTCAATTACTTTACATAATATACATTATGCGCACTTAAGCGATAACTAAGTTCAATACTTACAGTGGCCCTGCGTATTTCATTCTCCTACGTTAGCCTTTGCGTTCTTGCCTTAAATTTTTAAGAGTTCCTACCTTTCAAACGATCTCATTTTAGACCTTAGGAACTCTCTTCAATGGACCCTATAAAAGTGTACCCGGCACTTGGTTCGGAAAATAATCTTCGCAGTTTCCCTCACGGTGAACATCACCGGTGGCGCAATGTAAACCGCCGCCAAATGGATAAGCATCTCTAAAATCCAGCGGAATAACATTCATGCCTAATTTATCCATCTGCTCTAGCTGATTAGTTTCGCTCGCTTCAACGATGACTGTTTTATGGTCTAACACCAAGCAATTCATCGATAGCCACACACTTGAATAACATAATGGTGGAGGCGTATCGTGCGCTGGTTGCGCGGCATCCACAATTTCCCAATCATTAGCCTCAAATATTTTTCGCTGCGCTTCTGGCAAGCGGCGGTTTGGATTATTGATAATCAAGCCTGGTCTTAGTGGAACAAAGGTGGCATCAATGTGAATAGGATAAGGGTCACCTGGAAAATTAACTGCATGTACGCGATGATCAGGAAAATGGCGTTGTAACCATTGCATTCCCCGTCGATTAGTCGTTAAACCATGCTGACAGAACAAATCTTTACCGAGTCGCATTACATCTGCTGCGTCAAATAACGGTTCGTGTTCGGTTGTAACAAAATCTAGAGCAGCCGTTCGTTCTAGGCGCTGAGCAATGGTTATTTCGTCAAAATAGCCCTCTTTATATGACGCATTACCAAGTCGAGGGCGCGGCGCTTGCTCCCACTTAAAATTTGGGTCTTCGTCAAAATAGCGCTGCATTAAGTCATGATAGGCTAAATATTCAAAAAAGCGGCAACGAAATGACATCGGCGCACTAAGAATTTCGCTACCAATAGTTAACAGCACATCACGAGGCGGCATACAACCAAATTGGCTAGCCGTCATAAAATCAGGCGTAACAATCGCTTGGTTCCACTGTAATGGAGTTGGGCGGTCAACCTTGATACCGCGGTCAGTTAGCACTTTCGCTAAGTTATCTAGTTGAATGTTCGCTTTTTCGACTGTTTCTAGTGGACGAGGGCCCCACATGCCGCGCATATCGCTGTCTTCTGGCACCTTGGCTTCGGTTGCGGCTTCGTCTGGTGGTATGCAGGTATTATCAGCGCGACCAACAATCACGTGGGTTAGCGGATCAAATTCATTCCAAGAATTAACAACGGTAGCGGACATTTTGGGCTCTCTCAGTATCGGGAAAATTTGGGCGAACAAATATAATTGAGAACGGCAAGAAGTAAAAGAGTAAAAATGCGTGAAACCTCAGCTTTATTAGGGTTTAACCCACCAACATCTCACGCCATTGAGTAAAGCGTCAGTGACTTTGCCACAGCCTTTAAGCTAAACTGGATCAACCACTATAATTTGTAACCCTTTAAGCATCATGCAATCAAAAGCCCACTCTTTTTACGCACTCCATCAAGCTGATAAAACCTTTATTATGCCAAATGCTTGGATGCTGGAAGCGCGGTTATACTTCAAGAAGCGGGTTTCAACTGTATTGCCACCACCAGTGCCGGAGTGGCGTATAGTCGCGCCCTTCCCGACTACGAAGGTGCATTGTCACTTGAAGCTGCGTTGGAAGAAACGCAAAGAATAGTGCAAGCGGTGGACATTCCCGTAAGTATGGATGCTGAAAATGGCTATGGAGCCACTTCTGATGCAGTGTTTGAGAGTATGTGTAAGATCGCTAAAGCTGGCGTAGTTGGGGCCAATATTGAAGATTACTCAGGGTCTAAAGCAAAACCACTTTATTCGGTAGAGGAAGGTGCTGAACGTATTGCTGCTGCCAGAGAAGCGGTATCAAAGCTAGCCCACCCATTTATTATTACCGCCCGCGCAGAGTGTTATTTAACTGGCCACCCTACCCCATTTCCTGAATCAATCAAACGTATTAATCGGTACTATGAAGCTGGTGCAGACTGTTGTTTGTTCCGGGAATTAAAGATTTAGCAACAATAAAGGCGTTGATACAGGAAGCAAACGGCCCAGTGAGTGTGGTAATGGGCCTATCTGGAGCGCCAATATCCTTAAATGAACTAGAAGATGTCGGTGTGCGACGAATTAGCATTGGTGGCTCCTTAGCGCGCGCTACACTGGGTTTAGCGCGCCAAGCGGCAAACGAAATGTTGACGTCTGGGACGTTTAACTTTTCAAAGCTACAAATAGCTGACCAAGAGCTTTGCCAACTGTTTAGTAAAAAATAACTAGGTCTATTACAACTTACAGCGATTGGAGGTGTCCCGTCGCTTGAAACCGCTTAACTATTTCTACTAATAATGAGGGGGTTACAACCAGATATCAGACTCTTATCATATCCCCCGGGGTTGTGCTGGCAGATCGAAATTAATGTATCTGATGCTGACTTTCTGACTCTAATAAGTAGGGCATTTCGTTTTCTGCTGAATTTATCCAACCAACGCCGTTTTTGGCTTCAAGTGAAAATGAGCCTACTTGAGTGGAAAAATTTCCAATAACATATTGCCCAGCGTTTGTGATCGTCATGCTAAATTGATTTATTTTGTCTCCACTCAATTCTGTGAAATGGCCCGTTAGGCGCTTTATATTTTCAAACCCATCAATGTTATCAATTTCCCCAGTATAAACTAGGCCACCAGAGGTTAATGCCAGTTGAAAGGTCTTTCCAATCTCTAGCTCATCTATTGATTGGGTGTCCAATTGAATGAATTCTCGTCCGTCCTCCAATTGCTCGTCACTGATGTAGTCAAACTGTTCCTTAACCAACACTATGGTGGTGGGTTGAGTTAACGGGCGTTGCCCTTTAAACGATGATGTTGAATACGTTACCTTATTTGGTAACACCCTGGTAACCCTGTTTTCTATCTGTTTATCAGTATTGCTGCTGTTACTAGTTTGGTAGACTGAAATTTCTTCATTCAATGCAGCAAGACCTGAAGCAACAGGAGTATCAACCTTACGCGGTGTAATATCATCGCTTACAAGCTTTTTAGTAGAGATTCGATAAATAGCCTCTACTACGATGTAAGTGATAACAAATAGTAAAACAACTGCCTTTCCTTTACTTATTATTTTTATAGCCTTTTAGCTGTGTGCTGCAACGACTTCAGAAACTTCATTCATCGCTCTAACTGCATCGTTATGATTATGAATTCCCATGGGAAACCCATAAAGTTCGGTATAACGCTTTGGTGTAGAGTAATACGGTATCTTATTACCGCCCATAATAGTCTCTACCGCGTTATAACCGCGAGCATATATTTTATAGTTATATTTTTTAGTATTTTCAATACTATAGTCACTATGCGTTAGCCCCATGTTATGGCCAAACTCATGTCGCATAACAGTCGTTCCGCAGTTAAGTGACCCTGTCGCTACCATATTATTGTAAGAAGCGTTAGGATCTGCCCAAGCTAGGCCACAACCTTCTTCGGTGCCTTCGTAATAGACGGCATCCGCACCTAATTCTTTCCTCCAAGCTTGAGCCGTTGAATGATTTCGTAATTCAACTAATGATTGATATAATGTCTTCCAATGATTTGGCACTGCTAATTTCTTCAAACCGGCCATGCGTATGCGGAAATTGACCCCAGAGTTTTCTAATGCTTCATTTGTTATGTTGAAGCTTTCGAACATTCTTGCTCGCATCGCACTTTCCCCTAGTCGAGCAGCAGCCTTATGGCTGTATAGCATTAACACATCTATGACAATCGTCTCTTGCTGCCAGTTTCCTTTAGCGTCTACTTTAAAAGATACTTCTTGCCCATCATGAATCTGAACTGGCTTAGCTAGGCCATGAATTTTAAATGACCACAATGCTGATGACTTAACCACTACTCTGTGATTAATAGAGGAAGCAGGTAAATATAAATTAGGTACCCAATTGTAATTTCCAAAATCAACTATTGTCACTGGTCTAGTTAAGGTGGGTAATACACCACCTGCAAGATTCTTTGCTTGATATCTTGTTGCCGTATCTTTTATGACTTCCCATAGTTTATTTTCAGCAATATAGATGAGTTCGTATTCATTATTATTGGTTAGTGTGAGCTCCTTATAATTGTTAATATTTGCGCCAGAAATAGTTGAAGGCCAAGCTGCCGCTGATTTTAATGTTACCCTGTCCCTATCTCCAGCATTTGATGGTAAATGAAAGTCACTAACCCAGCTTCCATTGTAAAGTAGTACTGTCGTACGCGGGCTTGTTGGAGAACTCATGCGGCTGCCGATGTCTCGAACTCTAAGAACCCTCTCTGGTGCGGACTCCAATAACCAGCCTTTTAAACCAGAGTTATATGTAAATTCATAATGATCACCACTTTTTAATTGAGTGGAACTTTTATATATTTGATGATTCCCAGCGATATTGGCATCCCATTTAGCATATGAAATTATTTTAACGGTATTACCATCCGATCCGGTACTAGGCAGAGTAATAGTTTCAGTCCAATCGCCATCCCCAATCCGGAAGACTACCGTGGAATATCCAGATGGAATTTGACCTCCACCTGCCGCTGCAGGTGAAGTTACCAAGAGCTCAGAAGCAGCGGATACATCGTTGACGTAAATTACATTTATACTGGAAACGATGCCAATCGTTAATAATAGAGATATTAATTTTTTCATTTTTATTATTGCTCGCACTGAAAACAAAATGTATGGGATACCGCAATGTAAAATTATAATACAATAATTAGTTAGTTTACACGGCAATCTGTAATCCCCCCGAACAATATTTAAGTGACTTAAAAAGATCATGGGATTGGCCTATCGTAATTATTTGGATCAGAACTCGAATGGCCGCAAGCACCTAAAATGGGCATCGCAAGGTTTATTCACTAGATAGCTCTAAGAGCACTCCGACTGTTTCAGTTTTTCTCAAAGTGCCAGTCGAAAAGTGAACTATAAGTTAAATCGGTGTAAGCCTCACCTCTAACTGCTCTGTGAGTACATGACATTCGTCGCTATTAATTAAGATATTGTCCAGTCTACTCGTTATAAAACCCGGAGCAGAAACTTCAATACTGTATAGTCCGGGTCGTTCAAATGCTCCGACCAATGAACCAAGCGCTTGAGTTGAACAAGAGCTATTATCAAGAGATTCAGTATATCCAACGACACCCATATCTGTAATGGTTCCTAGGGAAATACAAGAAATGTTAGCTGAAGTGCTTGCGTTAATAACTCTGACTTCTAGCCCGTGGCGAATATCTGCTGTACATGCTATTCCAGAGATTTGAGCATGTGCTGGTAGTACAGCCACCGCCACAACTGGGGGTACCCATTTAAATAAGACAGTTCGTCTTTCCATAAAGCATTGTTCGAAGTGAATGGTCATTGTGAGTATACAATGCCCTCTCACCAATTCCTAATATGTCTCAAAATTGCCCATTTCAGCCACTCACTATTTACCCAAAATATGCTCAAAGCGGCCATTTAACTGGGCGCTAGAAGTAAAGACATACTACTTAACCTCCTATAGAATATTACGTCTTAGTAAATATATGGAAAAGGAAAAATGCTACTAAATAAATTTATAACAAGTTGTTGTGCTCTTACATTTTTTATGGGCTTACCTTTATCTGTTTCAGCCCATGATAACGTTAAAGTGGTTGTCGTACCGTTAGGCGGTGATGAAGCCCCTACTCATAAGACGTTATTTGTAACATCATCAACATACAATGGTGACCTTATGGCTGCAGGGGGTGGTAGCGATGGCCCCGACGGGGCAGATAAGCTATGCATGCAGCATGCCGAGGCCGCCGGTTCTAAGGTCAAGGGTAAAATTTTCAAAGCGTGGCTTTCATCTGGCAGCGCTGCTACATTCAATGGTAGTAATCGTGAATTTGTCATTCACAACTTACCCTACCACAACGTTAATGGACAACTTGTTTTCAATAATTTATGGGATCTTAACGTCAGTCCGATTGCTCCCATCACCCTCGAATCAGGAGGCGCACCTTCAGGTCTTCAGTTGTTCCCATGGACCGGCATATGGAGTACGGGAGAGTTCGTCCACACTTGCTCAAATTGGACCACTGGAGAATTAGGGAGCCTCGGCGGGTATGGGACCCAACATCCATCTTTTGTTGGCCCGGGGAGTTGGACCGGCTCTGCGAGCGGCGATTGCGCAGATCCCGGGTCGATAATGTGTTTCGAGCAATGAATCGATATTTATTGAGGCGCATTGTGCTCGAGGGCTTGTCCGCGCCTATTTGATAAACCGTGAGCTACTCGACCGAATAGGTGCTATGATTCGTTTTTCCAACTGGCACCCAACTCTCAGGAAGCCCAGCACATACCCAACGCCACCAACGTTTTTTGTAAGCCCCAATGCACTCTGCAGTCGCATCTTGCTCATAAAGCCGGGTAAGTCGCTGACGAAATCGTTTGATGGTGTCCTTGACGGGTATTAAACCCGCATGGGTATGGTGGTAGCCTAAAAAGTCAAAGCCCCAGTCTATTTTCCCCAGCCACGTTTTGTCTGGATGTTTTATTAGCTTAAGTGCATTTAATGTCCGTTTACTTCCTGTTTTACCAAGTTTCTGTGAGGGCCTGAATAGCGGCTTTGAGTATGCCAGAGCCAGTCGTTTTTAGCTAACCTGTCTCAGTTTTGCCCTTAAGAGCCATATTCTAATCGGTCTATTTTTGTTTATGGTTATGAGTAATCTGCTTCCTTTAGCTTAAATGGGCCCTTCAATTTCAACAAGCCTAATAAAAACACTCCCACGATCCCAATCACCACTTGAACCATACGAGAGTTCACATCACAGAAGTATATTTCTTCGCCAAAGTCTAATCCGTACCCTGAGAAAAAGTAACATCCAAACATCGCATAAAAGGCAAAAAACGTAACAGACAACCCACTGTAAAGCGCATACAAAAGTGACATAGTAATATAATTATTTTTAGCTTTTGAGCCCCCTTTTACATAAGCTTTGTATGCTACAGATGCCACAAAAGTAAATAATAAAGTTATGATCACATTAAGTAAGATTGGAATAATGAAGCTCATTAAATTTTGTCTTCTCCTGTAAAACCCTTAGATAAAATTTGCTCACTCTGTCGCATTGAAGAGCTAATGACTGCCTCTAATGAGTATGTTTTTGATGGTTGCAAAAGTCAAACGTCAATAGACGCTTAGCTGTGATTTTCCCTGTGCTTATTAAGCAAATAGTCGAATCAGTTTACTTCAACTCTTCAGTGTATTTATATTCTTTCAGTCACCAAAGTGTCGCATCTCTTCTGATTGACAAGTTTCCAACTGAACAATTGCTTGCTCTAATTCCGTTTTAACTTCTCGTAAAGTTGTAATTCGGGATTCCAAAGTAGCGTCACCATTCATTGAATTGACCACCGGTGCTAATTTTTGCGCGCAGCGCAAGCCGACATGTCGACTGTATTCAGAAGCGGCTACGCCCAAAGCATCCGCATGTACTAATTGGCCAAGTGCGGTGTAATCAGGGATTTGCATATCCGCGTAGGAATAACCATTAACCAACGTTATGCGCTCCGCAGCTTCTTGTAATGCGGTTGCCTGATGCACTACGTAGTTACCTTGCATCACGATGGCGTAGCCTGGTCCGGGCATCTCTGGAGATAAGATACGCTCTTTGGGTACCACGCCTCCCGCCGATTTGATGGCAGCAAACTCATCCCTTGTGCCCGTAAAATATTGAAACTTGCCCCCTTTCACCGACTTAGGGTCAGTCACAAACATCACGTAATCTACTTGTAGCGTATCGTAATGCCATTTATCGACGTTTGTGCCAACTGTTTCGGGTGCATAATTTAAATGAGCTAGCTGATGGCCCATCGCATGTGGGTACAATGGTGTTTGCATAATCTTTGAAAGATGCTCCGTTACTAGCGGCGACACACTTAAGTCTCGAAGAAATCGAGAGCGATATACGCCGCCGCGAGTGTTACATTCTATTCTTGGGTTCGAGCTTGAAAACGCCTTTAGTTGCCGACAAACATGCTGTAAAGCTAACACGCCTTCCTCACTTAACACCCTAAAGCAGGTGCTGGCTGCAATTGTAGACGGCGTAGACCCTTGTATTTCTTGTCCGTAACCCAACTCAGTTAGTGACAAGGTCGAATCTGGCATCGTCAAAGCAAGGTGCTTACCAGGGTCAAAATCTACATCATCGTCAATCTGGTCAAAGTCAGATATGGTTTGCGGGTACCTGTGTAAGATAATTGATTGATCCATGACTAAATTAGATAACTTTAAGGTTTCGATAATATATCACTCTAGCCTAACGCGCTAACTGCTAGTAGACCTGTAACCAGAGCCAATTGATTGCGATTAGCTACGGTCAAGAAGGTGCTGTCGCCGATATATTATTGGTAATATCAAAACTTCATTTTTAACTTAAAACTACCCAATGAACAACGATTTATTTGAAACTGGCTTAAGCCAGCGCAAAGCAACCTTAGGCGCAGAGTATGTAGAGAAGAACCTAGCCGCTGCCGATGACTTTACTCGGCCCTTTCAAGAAGCAATGACAGCCTGGTGCTGGGGATTTGGCTGGGGTGATGATGCCATCGATGCAAAAACTCGTTCGATGATGAACTTAAGTATGATTGGCGCACTCGATAAAATGCATGAATGGGAAATTCACTGCCGTGGCGCGATTAAAAATGGTTGCTCCGTAGAAGAAATACGCGCAATCGTGCACGTTATTTCAATCTACTGTGGCGTTCCACAAGGTATTCAATGTTTTAAGGTGGCGCGCAAAGTATTAGAAGAAGAAGGCTTGCTGTAGATACTGCTTACACATTGGCGCGTTATGAATGTATAGCTTACTTGTAATTGCATCATATGGTTTTGATGTAAGTGATGCTTGGTATTATTAAACATAAGTTCATGTTTAATTCATTACGAATTAAGCGTAATGAATTATTATTAGAATAATAATATTTTTCAATTACTTAATTGCATAACTTAAACCATAAATTACCGCTTAAAGTTAGAGGTCTTAGCAAGAATTTACTCAGAACCCTACTCATAAGTTGCTCATTGACGGCGTGCACCACAGCACCTGTCACGCCTGCTGTTGCCAGCAGCAGCGAACTGGACAAGGTAGTAAAAACCAATGGTGGTGTGTTTTCAATGGAGAGCTTTAACGGCGCACTCTATATCGGTATGTTTGGATATGGCAACAGCCCCAGCACCGGCATGGTTTATCGATATACCTCTACAAACCAACAGTTAAGCGAAGTGAAGGGTTTATCACAACAAGCCTTGGGTAGCGCAGAATCTGTTTGCGCCCTTAAAAAGTTTAAAGGCCATTTATACGCAGCGACCGAAGACAAGGGGCGTATATTTCGTAGCGCAAATGGCATCGATTGGACATTCGTTTATCAAGGGCGCTACCCCGTTGCCTGCACGTTAGAAATACATAAACATCGGTTATATACCGCAACGGCCACGCATGTTGGTCCAAATGAAAAGGGAGAGGTGTTATATACCTCCAGCGGCGACCCGAATAGTTGGGAAAAAGCGCAGTTCGTCAATGATCCTGGTTATATTAGGGAAATCGTTTCTCATCAAAACAAACTATATGGCTTTTCAGTTCGTGGCGGTCAAGGCTTGTGGCACGAATCAAGTAATGGCACTACTTGGACTAGCACACCGAGTAATGCGCTATTTGGTGTAAATACGCGGGTGTTTCGCGCAAAGTCTATCGACAATACCTTATGGCTGGGTACAGCAAAATATGGAATTAAAGATGGCCATACAGGCATTTGGACTCTTGCAAATGGTTCGCTCACCGAGGAATACCAAAATGGCAAATATAGTCATATCACTGATTTTGAGCTTGGCTACACAGCCAATAATAAACAACCTGTCGTGTTAGCCGCAGCATCAACTGGGTTTAAGTCCAAGCCCGGCATGACTGGTAGCGCCCTACTGATAAAACCAAGCAATACCTCATCATGGCGGGAATTAACCAACTTTCCCAATGAAGAAGGGTTATGGGCATTAAATGCACACGCTGGAAAAATATATGCTGGCACCATGCACGGAGGCTTACCGACAACTAGAACAGGCTTCGGTCGTTTAATCGAATTAACCACGGTAAGAGCGGAACCGTTTAGCGTTAAGGATGGATGACCATGCTCGTTGCCTGTTTGTTCAATTAGCAACGATCTGCTGCATTTGTAATTAGCTACCCACGCCGACTTACAACAGCGTGCCCAACAAACTAATGCGCCCTTTTAATCCTTTCCATTAGCGAGATTTCCATCATAGCGCAGAAAGTGGCCAATCTGTATACTCTAGAATCGGTAACGACCGACTAACCTAAAAACTACTTAAAAATTAATAGGCTATCAAAGGAGAAACCAATGACTAAACGTGTTGCAATTATTGGCGCTGGGCCCAGTGGCCTAGCGCAATTACGCGCTTTTCAATCAGCAAAAGAAAAAGGCGCGGATATCCTCGATGTTGTGTGTTTTGAAAAGCAATCTAACTGGGGTGGGCTGTGGAACTACACTTGGCGTACTGGTTTAGATGAATACGGCGAGCCTGTTCACGGCAGTATGTACCGATATTTGTGGTCAAATGGCCCGAAAGAAGGCCTAGAGTTTGCTGATTATTCATTTGAAGAACACTTTGGACGCCCTATTGCTTCATACCCTCCCCGTGCGGTGTTGTTTGACTACATTGAAGGTCGAGTAAAGAAAGCAGGAGTACGTCATATGATCCGCTTTAATTCACCTGTGCGGCACGTATCGTACGATGAGGGTGAAGGCATGTTCCATGTTACTGTTCAAGATCATGTTAAGGACATTGAATATACTGAAGAGTTTGATCACGTCATCGTTGCCAGTGGCCACTTCTCCACGCCAAATGTTCCACACTTTGAAGGGTTTGAATCTTTTAATGGCCGAGTTATGCATGCACATGATTTTCGTGATGCCCTAGAGTTTAAAGATAAAGATGTACTCATCGTTGGTACATCGTATTCTGCCGAAGACATTGGTTCTCAGTGCTGGAAGTACGGCGCTAAATCCATCACTGTTTCGCACCGCACCGCGCCGATGGGCTATGACTGGCCAGATAACTGGGAGGAAGTTCCCTTGTTAACGAAGGTGGAGAATAATATCGCTACGTTTAAAGATGGTTCTACAAAAACCATTGATGCCATATTGCTATGCACGGGTTATTTGCACCACTTCCCATTTATGGCAGAAAACCTGAAGCTAAAAACCAATAATCGCTTGTACCCTGTTAACTTATACAATGGCGTAGTTTGGGAACATAACCCAAAGCTGATGTATCTTGGCATGCAAGACCAGTGGTACACCTTCAATATGTTCGACGCACAAGCCTGGTACGCGCGCGATGTAATTATGGGTCGAATTAACGTGCCGTCGCAAGCTGAAATGCATGCAGATATCGACAAGTGGCGTGAAAGCGAAGACAACATTCCAGATGACTATGGAGCCATCAAATATCAAGGTGATTACACCATGCGCTTGATGGCAATGACTGATTACCCTGACTTCGATACGGAAGAATCAAACGAGGCATTCTACCAATGGAAGAAGCACAAAAAGAAAAACATCATGACTTTTCGCGACAATGGTTATAAGTCTGCCTTAACTGGAACAGTTGCCCCTGCTCATCATACTCCTTGGAAAGAGGCACTAGATGACTCTTTGGAGTCTTACTTGAAAACTTAACTAGAATTAGTTAAACCGACAATAAAAATTTGGGAAGCCTTCGCCTTCCCTTTTTATTTTGGGTTTTGTAGACAGCTTTTAATTAAGAGAACACTTGTTTTCTAATAGAGGATTCAATTAACTGCCGTGACGACCAGCATAGCTATTCTTAGGCGGTGATTGCCATCCGATCAAGGTGTCTTCAGAAGGCTTGTAAATCTCCACGATTAACGGATAACAAACCGTCTTATCATCTGAATGGCTACTGCCACAATCGCCGCCTGGGCAAGCAGAAAGTGCCCCCAGTAAATCTATTTCAGCGAAAAACTCAATATAGTCACCTGGTCTAACGGGGCTAGCCTTCATAAAGTATTGTTTGGTTTTCTTCGAAAACCCGGTGCACATGAATACGTTCATCACATCATGCACATGCAACTCTGCTTCTTCAAGCGGCATATCTTTCGCCTTCGCCAAGGCGCGGGTTAAGTTAGAATGGCAACAGTAATCGTAATCTTCTTCTTTAAGTAAATAGTTAGTATAAGGGTCGCAGCGCGTACCGATGACATCATGCACGCCCGCGCCATCTTCGTCCCAACCGTACCAACCCAAAGTGTCGTGAGTAATGGTTGCCATCGGGCGCATATAAGGAATACTACTCCAGAGACGGTCACCAGTCGTTAGGTGGGATGCATGCAGTTGCCGTGTTTTGCCGCTAAAAAATCGCTCTTCTAAATTATTCGCGCTCCAAAGATTTAAGTCGCCTACTTGCGGGCCTTGAGTCCCTACAATTCTAAACAAGTGACCTGCTGGCACCGTAAATGTAGAGGCATCTCGTGGCTTTATCAACACTTCATCAATTTGCTGCATAGATGCTCGGGCTTTTTCATAGAATGCGGCATCGAATCTCGGCAGCTGGTCAACCGAGTAACAAACAATCGGTTTAGCAGGTTGGCGTTTTTTAGCTGAATTAGAAAAGCTTTTCATAACGACACTTACTCTATTGCAAATTAAATACAGACTATATTACATTTTGTGATCTTTCATAGAAATTACATTAAATTGTGATTTAATTTAGTAATATTAATTAGTTATAATACACATCTAATCTTAAATATAGAATAATTTATTCTAAATGAAGCTATTTTTATCATTTCAATGGCACTCTGGGTTAGGGTCTCTTGGAGCTTTACGCAAGAAACTCGCAAAACGCGGTACACCTCGACGAGTCAACCCATAAAATTTATAAGTCACTTGGCATCCGAGCTTAGGCGGGTTATCACGCTGTACATCGCTAAAGCCGCTTCCCACTTTAAATTCCAAGCCTTCAGGTGTCCGTAACAACAGCGCCCCAAGTTTGCCAACGTATTTACCCTTCCCTTCTAGATGGGCAATGACAATGGCTTCTGCATCGTCGTGCTTTTTTAGTTTAAGCAAGTCATTGCTTCGACCTGACTGATAAAGCGCCTCCGCTCGGTGCAACATTAAACCTTCACCGCCTTTGTCCAGCACATCATCTAATAAAGCTTGTAAGTTTTTGTCATCGTCGACTCTTGTCTGATGAATTAGCCGTAAATAAGCCACATTAGCATTCATTACTAACTGTTCTAATACCTGTAGTCGTTCTGTGAATGTGCCCTTCGCCTCAGGCAACTCAAACAGCATATAATTTATTTTTTCCCATTGAGCATCATTGGGTATTTGTTTACTCACTGCGCTTAAAGTTGCCTCAAATTGTTTGCGTCCGATCCACAATTCACCATCTAATGGAACGCTAGGCAAGCCAGAGGTAAACCAAATTGGGGCAGAAAATACATTCCCTTGTCTGGACAATAACTGTTCCCCATCCCAGTAAGCGCGAACACCATCGAGCTTTTCGCTTACCCAATAGTCACGTATATCAACGCCCTGGCGGTATTTGTTCGCCAATAGCAGTCGTGGGGTTTCCTCTGCGTGAACAACCCCAATCATTATTGCCCAAACACATAACAATACTGAAGTGATGAATCCTGTCTGTATGCCCAATTTCATCGTGTTAGTGTACTATCTATATCTTTGTTACTTAGAAACTTAACCTAGCCCGATTAGTTATACATAAGTTGCTGTTTTTATGGCAATTATTCGTAATATTTGATATAACCACTGATTATCTAGTCGAATAAACCGCAATGGACGATAACAAACTCGATAAAACTTCAACACCTGCTCCTAAAGCCTTGCCCATTATCATTAAAACCCTGGGGTTTATATTGCTAGTCGGTTCAGTCACTTTAGTGAGTTGCGCATCCGCGTTGAAGAGCATCGTATAAAAACATGCCAACGCCATACAGAACAAAAATTAAAAACAGATCGACATCCGTTGGGCCTATTCTGCCTTACTTGTTACCGCTGCCACTAGTCGTCACTCTACTGGCTACCTTATCAAAAAACCAATACATCGCGTTCTTTATTAGTTTTGGTGCTGCTTGCTTATACGGTTTAAGCGCTTATTTTTTACACCGCGCCGATTATTATCAGCATAAAGCGCAACGTCGTAAATGGGCACGCCCTACGCGCAAGCCTTGGCGACTATCTGCCGCCTTATTTACGGCGTTAGCTACCCTAATATTGAGTTATTTTGTAGTTGAATCACCTTTACTTAACGCACTTGGCTTAGGCATTGTTTCTTTTGCAGGCATGTTAATGCTCTATGGTATGGACCCACACTATGAAGACCACTCTAAAGGTTTAGTGGGTGTTACTGCTGATGAAATTATCGACGCCCTTGATGAAGCGCAAGCCAAAATAGAGTCGATTGAAAACTCAGCCAAGAACATCGACAATACAGAGTTAAGATCGCGGCTGAATCGGGTCGCCAATAATACGCGTGGAATATTAGAGATTATAGAAGATGATCCGAAAGATTTACGTAGAGCACGAAAATTTTTAAAAGTCTACTTAGATGGCGCGCAAAAGGTCGCGCATAAATACAGCAATGCTAAGCATCTGCAAGACAACCAAACATTGGAAAGCAATCTGACCACTGTTTTAGATACAATCGAAAACGTAATCGATGAACAACGGCAAAAGTTGTTAGACGATGACGTTCTGGAATTAGATGTGCAGATCGAAGTACTGCAAACACAACTTAAACACGAGGGGATAACCTAAAATGAGTGAAAGCACCGTAACGGCAGTAAAAACTATCGATGTTGAGTCAGTTGCTGAAAAGCAATTACCCGTCATCGCCGACGAAATTAAGCCTCTTGAGTTGTTAAACCAATCGCAACAAGAGACCATAGAGGCGCTTAAAAATGAGATCGACTTAAATGATAGCAACTCGATTATCTTTTTTGGTACTAAAGCTCAGACTGACCTAACCACCCTTGCTGATAGCATGCTTGAAGGCGTGCGAAACAAAGACATTGGGCCAGCAGCTGGATCGCTAAGTAATATGGTAGCAACATTGCGCGGCTTTGGTGCTGACAAGCTAGCTGTTAACCCGGGGTTTTTCGCCAGATGGTTTAGTGGGGCTAAGCCTGTTGTCAAATTTTTACAAGAATACGAAGAGATTCGTTCTCAAATCGATGTTATTACCGATAGCTTAGAGGGGCACAAAACCCAGTTATTAACAGACATCGCAACGCTAGATCGTCTATATGAATCAAGCTTGCAATACTTTCACGATTTAGAAAATTACATCGTTGCGGGTGACGAAAAGCTCAAAGAACTTAGCCAAACAGTCATTCCTGCCTTAGCTGCGGAAGCACAAGAAAGTGACGACATGATTAAAGCGCAGCAGTTGCGTGATTTACGCACTATGCGCGATGATCTAGAACGCCGCGTACACGACTTACGCCTAACAAGACAGGTAACACTACAGGGTTTACCAAGTATCCGCTTGGTGCAAGAAAATGATAAAGGCTTGATCCGTAAAATTCAATCCACAGTCGCAAACACCGTTCCTTTGTGGAAGCAGCAACTTGCACAGGCGGTGACCATTCAACGTTCAAAAGCGGCTGCAGAAACGGTACGTGAAGCAGCTGATCTAACTAATGAATTACTAGAAAAGAATGCAGAAAACTTACAAACCGCTAATCGCGAAGTACGCGAGCAAATTGAGCGTGGTGTTTTCGACTTAGACACGGTGAAATCGGCTAACGAAAAGCTAATTGCAACTATAGAAGACAGCTTACAAATTGCCGACGAAGGTAAGCGCCGTCGGGCAGAAGCAGTGGTAGAACTTCAAGAAATTGAAAGCCAATTAAAAGCTAAGCTGCTTGCTGCCACGAGCACACCAAAAGTTGCCGATGTCGCCGACGATGCGATCGAAGTAGAAGGTGAGACAGCAACAGAAAAAAAGGCGTAACCAATGGGTCTTTGGGATTTAATAACAGGTCAATTTATTGATGTAATAGAATGGACTGCTGATGACGACGATGTCATGGTGTATCGATTTGAGCGTGAAGATAATGAAATAAAGCATGGCGCCATGCTTACAGTGCGCGAATCGCAAATGGCCGTGTTCGTTAATGAAGGACAAATAGCGGATGTTTTTCCTCCAGGCTTATATCAATTAGAAACGGCAAATTTACCGATTTTAAGCAATTTACAAGCATGGCCGCACGGGTTTGATAGCCCCTTCAAAGCCGAGGTTTACTTCCTTAGCGCCAAGCAATTTACCGATTTAAAATGGGGCACCAAAAAGCCTTTGATGATGCGCGACGCAGAGTTCGGGCCTTTGCGGTTGCGGGCATTCGGCACCTACAGCATGAAAATTGCCGAACCAGCTAAGTTCTTACGAGAAATTGCTGGCACTGCCGGTTATTTCACCAGCGATGAAATTACTGATCAGTTACGCAATATCATTACTTCGCGGTTTGCAGATATTATTTCTAATTCTAAGATCCCTGTATTAGACATGGCTGCCAACTACAACAAATTAGGTGACTTTCTGGCACAAAACATCAATCCAGAGTTTGAAAACTACGGTTTAACCATCACGCAATTATTAGTAGAAAATATCTCCCTACCAGACGAAGTAGAAGCGGCACTCGATAAGCGTACTAGCATGGGAGTAGTTAAAGACCTAGATACCTACACGCAATACCAAACCGCTGATGCTATTGGTGAAGCCGCGCGCAACCCGGGCGGCGGCACAATGGCCGCCGGTTTGGGAATGGGAATGGGTGTTGCAATGGCAGACAAATTAGGCAAAGCCTTAAACGCGGCGCCAGCGAGTGATGGTCAAGTGCCACCGCTTCCGTTAAAACCAGTAAGCTACTATTTAGTCATTAATGATAAGCGCGCTGGGCCTTATGATGAACACGAATTGCACGATCAAGCGGCAAATGGAACCTTAACCAAGACAACCTTGGTGTGGCGCGAAGGCATGCGTAAATGGCGCCAGGCACGCGATCTACAAGAGCTAGGCCCGATTTGGAGTTCATTACCGCCGCCTTTGCCAAAGCATTAGCACATAGACAAAGCCTAGTCGCCCTAGGCAAGCACCCACTATTTTAGCCAAATCACAATGGTTAGTGATAACGCGCATACCTTTCCCTGCATCCAATGTGGTAGTCAACTTGATTATCTGCCCGGCACTTTGCAGATGCAATGTACCCACTGCGGCAATCAGCATAACATTCAGGAATCGCATGAGCCCATTCACGAATATGATTATCATGCGACTCTAAAGAACCTGCCTCTAGCTTCACCTAAAGCGGTACACATGACGCGCGAATGCGAAGCTTGCGGTGCGCAAACTAAAGTCGACACTAATATTCATGCAGATGATTGCCCATTTTGTGGCACTACCTTTGTATTGGATAGCGCCGAACATCGCGTTATCGAACCTAAATCACTATTACCCTTTGCGATCAATGCCAAAGAAGCGCAGGAAGCGTATAAATCTTGGATAAAGCGCTTATGGTTTGCGCCAAATAAAATAAAAAAATATGCTAAGCAAGACCAAGGCATAAACGGCGTATACGTGCCCTATTGGACGTACGACTGCAACACTGATACTGAATATAGTGGTGAGCGTGGTGACGTGCACCATGTGCGACGGCGTGTGCGCGTGCAAATAAATGGTCGCTGGACCACGCAAGTTCAGATGGTTCCTGAAGTGCGTTGGCGACCGATTCGCGGGCGCGTGTCTAATCGCTTTGACGATACACTTATTTATGCAAGCAACACCCTGCCACGCGAACTATCTCGAGAACTCGCACCTTGGGACTTAAACAACTTGCGCCCATTTCAAGAAGAGTTTTTAAGCGGTTTTCGTAGTGAAGTCTACCAAACAGACCTAGACGATGGTTTCGCCATCGCACAGCGCCGGCTAAGCCCTTATATTGCGCAATCGATTCGCCGAGACATTGGGGGCGATCAGCAGCGTATACATCAAACCCGCACCCAATATAATAATGTCAGCTTCAAGCATTGTTTGCTGCCATTTTGGATCGCAGGGTTTAGGTTTAGACGAAAAACTTATCAATTTGTCGTGAATGGGCGTACGGGTGAAGTACAAGGTGACCGACCATGGAGTTGGATGAAAATCGCTTTTACCGTAGCGCTAATACTAGGGTTGTTAATTACAGTGATAACCTTGGGCTCGCAAGATAACGGATATAGTAATTTTGGCTTGTCCGACGGCCTTTTTCATAGGGTCGCGCGATTCAATCACTCGTAGCAGAATTGTGATATGTTCCCTTCAAATGGGTTGCTTTC
This sequence comes from Candidatus Poriferihabitaceae bacterium, assembly GCA_965237995.1. Lineage (GTDB taxonomy): Bacteria > Pseudomonadota > Gammaproteobacteria > Arenicellales > Poriferihabitantaceae > JAAELZ01. Next base: position 66,949 of record CBDEGO010000003.1, on the reverse strand, counting down.
ATCTGCTACCTGACTCGTCACCCGAGCCTGTTGGCTTGACTTTCGAGCATTTACAAAGAGTTCTGAAAAAAATGTGTCGGGTGTTTGCTTTTCGAGTTCCATCATTGTTATAACTTTTGATCTCAACTCCTTTACCCGGACTAAAAGACCAGGTGACAGATTTTCATCAACCGCACTCTCTAAATCTCCCATCCATGCACTTGAATCATCGATCGCAAATTGTTCAAATTTACTCCATGAATTTACATCTCCAAAGAATAACCGTACATCTTCTTTCTTAATGGAGCCTATTTCATACATCGGACTCAAATCAAAGCTATTTTCATGATCAATAAGAGCTACAGTATACTTCTCCCAATCTCCTGAGTTAATATGAAGAATATTATTAGAATTAATATCTGCTTCTGCTGTTAAATATCCCCAAATTTTCATTTGAGATGTAGCAGAAGTACTTCCATCAAACCTCATAGCGCCTTCTATATAGTAAGAAGCTACATCTGTATCTCTATGTACAACAACAGGAACAAGATCTAAATCTAATTTGCGGCTAAGACGATAGTTTAATACTTCATTCATTATGGACCGATGGTTTTTATTTTTTTCTACGACCTTGACTCCATCCAAACCTATTTCTGATAGAGTTGTTGTGTCACCAACACCTCGTTCTATGATCTTACTCTCATAGCCAGTCACATACAAACTGTCGTGAATAGTCTCCTCTAGAAAGCTATATATTTTTGCTTTATCTTCGTTTGCATTAAGACTTTTTGCTTTAATGATAGCTCCATAGTAATCATGCCCTTTTACTAATTCCATAACTTCCTGATTTAGCACATCAGGAGGTGCAGCATTAGAGTGATACATAGTTGCATATGATAAAAGTACTAAAAATTGCAATAGGCATGTTTTCATAAAAATATCTCGTTAATTTAAAAAATTATCTGTTTAGCGTTAACTTCGTTATAAAAGCTCATAGAACTCGGGTTGAACACTATTCACGATGTGGTTCAGCCAGATTAATAACAATGCCCGTCTTACCAGATAAATTTACACCGATGTCTATCTTCAATCTTCACGAGCAGGTAGACATCTCATTACAAATTTATAACGTTTTTTGTTTTGGAAAAATCCCATATATCCCCCTTGATTCACTGTAAACGCCTAAGCAACGACAGGTTTTACATTGCTAGGTAGTAGTCTATCACCTTCGTCATTAATACGAGTTAAGCATCCAATTCAGCACTAATCCTTCCAATGCACAAAGCACTAATTACCTTACGCTAAGGCTGTTATTAATTGATCTTCTAGCATTATCTCTATACCCAGTTTCTGCGCTTTATCGAGCTTAGAGCCCGCGTTATCACCCGCAACCACAATGTCTGTGTTCTTTGAAACACTGCCCGTTACTTTGGCTCCCTGCCCTTGCAGCAACGCCTTTAACTCAGTTCTGCCAAAGCGGGTAAACGTACCTGTGATGACAATGGTTTTACTGTTAAAGACAGATGACTCATCGATAGCTACTTTTTCTACAGCTGGCCAATGGATGCCACTTTCGGTTAATAATCGATCAACAACAATTTTATTATCCATAGAGGCGAAGAAGTCGAGCACACTCTGGGCTACTAATGGACCCACATCTTCTACTTCAATTAAGGATTCGAAGTCGGCATCTATTAGCTTTGGTAGCGTTTCATACCGTAAAGCTAAGGTCTCCGCGGTGGTTTCACCGATTAAAGGAATGCCTAAGCTATATAAAAACCGTGCAAAAGTCGTGTTTTTACTGTTGTTGATCGCTTCCAGCAGGTTGTTAACAGATTTTTCAGCTTTTCTATCCAAGCCAAGTAATTGCTCTTTGGATAAAACAAAGATATCAGCTGGGTTGTTAATCAGCTTATTCTCTACTAGTTGATCAATCAATTTGTCGCCGAGACCATCAATATCAAGCGCTTTGCGTGAAACAAAGTGCCTGAGTGACCCCTTTATTTGCGCGCCGCAGACTAACCCCCCACTACACCTAGCGATAATTCCGCTATCGCTGAAAACAACTGGAGAGTCACACACAGGGCAAGCGGCTGGAAAATCAAACGGCTTTGAATCAGTTGGCCGCTTATCCTTAAGCACTTTAACTACTTCTGGAATGACATCTCCCGCTCGGCGAACGATCACGCTGTCGCCTGCTTGCACGCCTAAGCGCTCTATTTCATCGCGATTATGTAATGTTGCATTTGAAACAACCACGCCCCCCACCTTTACGGGTTTGAGTCTCGCAACCGGCGTAATGGCGCCGGTACGCCCTACTTGCACATCAATGCTTTCAACGATGGTTATTTCTTCTTGTGCAGGAAACTTGTGTGCTAAAGACCAACGCGGTGCCCGCGCTGTAGTACCTAATCTACTTTGGTTAGCACGGTCATCGACTTTGTAAACTACTCCGTCCATGTCAAAATCAATACCATCACGCTGCTCTAGCATCAGCTTATAATAGTTTAGACAACCTTCAATGCCGATCACATTTTTTGCTAACGTAGTAACAGGCAGCCCCCAATCACTCATGAGGTTCAATAACGCTGAATGTGTTTCAGGCAGGGTGAAACCCTCGGCTGCCCCTATTCCGTAAAAATAGACACTCAAGGGCCGTTCAGCCGTTAGCTTAGGGTCAATTTGTCGCAAACTACCCGCAGCTGCGTTTCTAGGGTTAGCGAAGACTTTGGCATCATTTTTTATTTGCCGCTCGTTCAACGCCGAAAAGTCACTTTTTCGCATAAACACTTCACCACGCACCTCAACGGATGGAGGCACTGCTCCCTTTAAAGAGAATTCAGCACCTAGCACGGTTCGTACGTTCTGCGTGATCTCTTCACCTGTTTTACCGTCGCCTCTGGTGGCTGCGTGTACCATCCAACCATCTTTAAACAAAATATTAACTGCCAGACCATCCAGTTTTGGTTCACAGATATAATTTACTTGTTCGGATTCAGTGATATTCAAGCGCTCTTTTACCCTCCGATCAAAATCCTTGGCTTCTTCTTCGTTAAAGCCATCATTGATTGAGAACATCTGCTCTAGGTGCGTAATAGACGCAAAAGCAGAACTCGCTTGCCCACCCACCACTTGAGTAGGAGAATGGGGTAATAAAAATTGAGGATATTGCGCTTCCAAGGCAGTTAAGTCTCGCATCATGCGATCATATTCTGCGTCTGGTACTTCTGAGTCGTCTAAAACGTAGTAACGATAATTACATTCTTTCAGTTTTGCTATTAACGAGCTTATGTTGGCCAGCGCCTGCTCTAACTCACTCACAGAACAGCCTAGTTATGAAAATAACCGTAACGCTTCAGCGCTGCCAGCGGGCAAGCCTACTTTCTCCATTTTAGCTTCTATTTTGCTGACTTGGTCGCGAATTTGTCGCAACTGATCTTGGTGATATTCAACGCCTTCGATGAGATTTAAATCACCGTTGACACGTGACGCGAACGCTTTCGCCGCATCCAACATCTCTTTGACCACTCGACCAGGGTGCTCGGAAGTTGCAGGGTTCATCACGAATTTAACAGCTGATAGTTGCAAATTCGAACTCAATACATCCGTGAAGTTAATACCTTCACTTGAAACCAATCGGTATAAGACAATTTGCCGATTGCCCATTTGTTTAATACGAGCGTAGGCTCCGTCTAAATAATCAAGTCCCTGCATTTTTGCACTTGATTCGATTAACTTTCCGTACAACGGTTGGCCATCTGAGCTGGTTATCGAGGCGTCAATGACGCCTTGGCAATTAGCGTACAAACTCGCCAAATTGGACGACTGAATCGCTGCTTCCGCTGACGGTGATAGGTATTGCGTTTGCGCGCCAATATCATCTGCTAGTGCGTCTACATTCGCAACAAATGCATTTAGCTGCGAGCTAGAGATAGGCTGGCCATTGTCTAATAATTGAACGCTAATAACCAATTCGTTAAATGTTGCATCATTAGAAAGCAACTCAAGAGCGTGCCATTGCCTATCTTGTTGATTAAGCACATGTACTTGCTGATTCAAATGAGTAGCGTCAGTAAACTTAGTAAACTCAGATTGCACTTCACTTAATGAGTGTGGAGAGCTACATACAAGTTTTACCCAATAATCAATTTGTCGCAAACTAGTAAATGTCTCGGTTGGCGTAATATGCATCTCCGGACCAGTTTGATCATTGGAGTCATAAGACTGTTCCTTAGTCTGCTCTGACGCTACATATTGCGATTCAGTTTCTAACTCTGCTTCCATCGCGCTTACTGCATTGAGATCAGTGTCATCTAAACTATCATTGTCCGTAGCCACCTCTTGTTCAGCGACGATAGTTTGCCTCTGTATATCGCGGTCATACATGACCTCTTGAAAAGTGGGCCTTTGCATTTGCTCAGCAATTTCTTCCGCATAGGTTTCAGTCGTAACGACTTCTCTTTCGTCTGTAACTTGGTTATCGTCTGAGGATATAAATGACTCAGCATCAATTGAACGTGGATCGAACTGAGAATCATTAGTTAACGGCGTGTCGAAAAAAGTATCGTGCTCATCAATTAATTCTTCCTCACCAAGCAGAGCAGCGTCATCAGCATCAAAGCGCGGAGCAACAGAAGAGTCTCTTAATCCAGACTTCGCAGCTCTTTCCGGCTTTTTAAAGCGCGCGAGCAAATCTTTGAACTTGAAATTAGTGGAAGGAAGCAAACTAGCCATTACCACTAAAGCAATAAGCGCAATTCCTGAAAGCAATAAGGCAAGCTGTAAATCCATAACTATTTCAAAAATAAAATAGGGTTGAAAGAATGAATATCTGTATCTGCCGCAGAATCACGCATTAGTTGTCTACCATGCTCATAGCTTGATCAACATCCACAGTGACCACACGCGAAACGCCTGGTTCGTTCTGAGTAACACCAATTAAACTATTCGCCACCTGCATAGTAATCTTGTTGTGGGTAATCACGATAATTTGCGCTCTTTGACTCAAGGTCTTTAAAGTATCACAAAAACGCTCAACATTGGCGTCGTCTAATGGCGCATCTACCTCATCCATCATACAAAATGGAGCAGGGTTCAACTCAAATAATGCAAAGAGTAAAGCCACAGCGGTTAGTGCTTTTTCGCCACCTGATAATAAATGAATGGTGCTGTTGCGTTTGCCCGGAGGCTGCGCAACCACTGTAATACCGGTTGTTAGCCAATCATCGCTAGTTAAACGAAGAGACGCGCGCCCTCCTCCAAACAGTTTCGGGAAGTAATCAGAAAACGATTTTTCAAGCGCAGTGTAAGTTTCTTCAAAGCGCACCCGCGTTTCTTTATCAATTTTACGAATAACCTGTTCAAGCGTTTCTAGCGCTTTTTCTAGATCTTGGTGTTGGCGGTCAAGATATTCAGCTCGCTCGGTTTGCGTTTCAAATTCTTCAATGGCTACCAAATTAACCGCGCCCACCATACTGATTTTACGATCAATATTAGCGATCAGTTCTTCACAAGCCTCTATGGTAATGAAATCATCTTCCAAGGCTATCTCGTGGGTGTTGTAACCTTCTCGACTGGCTTCCTCAACCAAGGTTTGCTTGCGCACTTCTTGCCCTTGCTGCGCAACACGTAGGTCTTCCGTTGCACCACGCGCGACATTCACTTCTTGAATGCAGTGGCCTAGCTGGCCTTGCAACTCACGTAATTGATTATCTTGCCCTGCCATACTTTCTCTGGCGGAAATTAACCGAGTTTCGACTTTTTGTCGTAGCGCCAAGTTTTCTTCTAGTTGCTGCTCTAATGCCTCTACGGGGTTACTGCTATCATTTAATTTAGCGTCGACATCCCCTTTACGCACTAACAACTGCTCGCGCTGCGTTTGTAATCTATCAACCCCTGTTTTAACGGAGTTTAATTCTGTTTCAAGGCGCGCCTTATTTAAATTGCTTTCGTTAAACAATTGCTGCGTAGTGCGATTAGATTCTTCTTCTTGAGCGACCACCTGTTTTAGCTCATCACCTTGTTGATCCAGCGTAGCCTTAACTTGGCTAGCCGTTGCGATATGTTGTTGTGCTAGTTCCAAATCTTCTTTGGCTTGGTTCAACTTCGCTTGCTCTTCGTTCTGTAATGCTCCAAGTTGATGCAATTCTGTTTGAATATTCGCCAACATAGTTTGGGTATGCGCCGTTTGCGTGTCTAATTTTGTTAGCTCATTGCGCTTATTCGATAATTCTTGCCCTTGATCTTGTTGCTGGTTGCGTAATTGACTTAACTGTTGCTCAAATTCTGCTTGAGTTTGTTGACCACTATCGAGCTGCGCACTTAGCGACTGCACACGCGACTCGGCTTGCTCTACCTGCTGGCTTAAAGAGGCAATTTCTTCTTCTCGCACTAAATAGCCCGTGTTCATCGCAGACTCGCTGGCGTGGCTCACCCAATTCACTCCGTACATTGTGCCTGATTGGCACACAATGACTTCATTACCTTGTAGCTGATTGCGTAGATTCTGTGCTTGCTCTAATGATTTTGCGGCGTAAAACCCTGACAACACACCATCGAGATTAACTCCTTCCACTTCAATCAAATCACTTAAGGCAGGCAAACCAAATGACCGAGATACAGCATCATTATTTTGTTTAGCAGAAAACAAGGTAATAGCTTGTTCTGGCAATTGGTTCCAAATTTGGTGTTCTTCTTTAGTATCAATTACTGATTGAAAAAAGGGGCTCAGCACACGGTCAGCAGCGCGTTGCCAGCCAGGTGAAACCGTTACTCTGTTAGCTAAGATATCGGCTTCGTCTAGGCCTTGTGATGCCAACCACTGCTGATATTGACTGTCTGTGTGATGCAAAGAAGCTTGTTGAAATTCTTGCAACGACGCTAAGCGTGATTGATACGTTTGGCTCAGTGTGCGCTGATCAGATAATTGCGATTGCGTTTGTTGCACATTCGCCCCATGCGTATCAAGCTGCTTTTTAACTTCTGTAATTTGCTGTTCGATTTCAAGTAAACGACTTTCTTGGGTAGAAAATGCTAATTTAACTGCGTCAAAATCAGCACTTTGCAACTGCCCACCAAGCTGTGTTTGCTCAGATTGTAGCTGCTCAACTCGTGCGGAGACCCTATCTCGCTGACTGGTCAGTTGGTTAATCAGTGTTTGTTGAACTTGCCGATTCGCCTCCGCATTTTGGAATTCAGCATTTTGCTGCGTTTGTTGGCTTTGCCATTCTCTCAGTTGCCGTTGAGCTTGCACTAAACTTTCTGCGCTAGACTGCATTTGTTGCTGTAAGGCTAGCAAATTAGGAGTCGCTGTATCCGTTTCAATTTGTAACCGTTCCGCACGGCCTTGATCAGTAGCTAATTGCTCATTGATGGTTTGAAGAGACAATTCAAGATCAGCTAATTCAGCAACCCGTTGTGTGTGGGTGCTCTTGATATGTTCAATTTGTTGTTCGAGCTGAGACACCGTTGAACCGGTTTGGTAAAACTCAGCTTGTATTTGATTGACCTCGTCTTGAGATTGGCCTTGGCCTGCACGCGCCGCTTCTATTTTACTTTCCAATTCACGCTGATTCGCGATTGTCTTTTCATACTCGTTGGTTGCTAAATCTAGCTTTTTTTGGTCCTCATCAAACTGATTAGCAATTTGTGCTTCTCTTAGTTTGAAAAAAATCGCCATTTGCTCTCGCTTTTGCGCTTGCAAGTTTTTAAACCGCTCTGCCGCTTGCGCTTGCCTTTTTAACCGCCTTAACTGTGCCAATAACTCGCTACGGATATCTTCACTGCGCTCGATGTTCTCTCGCGTCTGGCGAATGCGCGTTTCAGTCTCGCGCCGCCGGTCTTTATATTTTGAAATCCCCGCTGCTTCTTCCACGTACGAGCGCAAATCTTCGGGCTTGGCCTCTACGATACGGCTAACCATGCCTTGTTCAATAATTGAATACGAACGCGGCCCTAAGCCAGTGCCACGAAATAAGTCCACCACATCTTTACGCCGAACTTTTTTATCGTTGATACGGTACTCAGATTTCCCATCTCGCGTTAGGATACGTTTGATAGCAATTTGCGCAAAATCTTTGTAAGCGCTTTTGACACGGCCTAAGCTATTATCGAACAGTAGCTCCACGGAGCAGCGCCCGACGGGTTTACGTGAGGCTGAACCGTTAAAAATGACGTCTTCCATTGAATCACCGCGCAACATCTTTGCAGACGACTCGCCCATTACCCAACGCACTGCGTCAATCACGTTTGATTTACCGCATCCGTTTGGCCCAACCACACCGACCAGCTCCCCTGAAAATGTTACTTTAGTAACATCTACAAAAGATTTAAAGCCTGAGACGGATATGTTTTTTAGCCGCATTGCGTCCTATTTATATAAAGAAAAAGCCTGTCATACTGGCAGGCAAAATCGGGTGCTCTATCGCTTTTCAAAACAGGCGGATAATAGCACGATAAGCTAAAAATTAGCCCATCTTATAGTCGCTCACCAGTATAAACCCCACCCCATGATGGCTACCAGCTACTTTTTGTCCACGACTCGCGTTCTAGGAGATAATGTGATTTCATCGACAACCGTTTCAGGTGGCATTTGAGCTAAATTCACCACCAAATCGGCTATCGTTTTAGGGTCAATGCTATTATTAGTGTGTTGGCCCGGAGCAAAGTGTAGATCGTCAAAAAATGGAGTATCTACCATTCCAGGGTTAATGATCGTTGCCCGTACTCCAGACACGCCGCACTCCTCATTCAAGGCTTGCACAAAGCCGCGCAATCCAAACTTAGAGGAGCAGTAGATGCTGCCTTGACGTCCACCGCGTAAGCCGGCCTCAGATCCCATATAAACCAGCAAACCTTTCTTTTGCTGTTTAAACTGATTAATCAGTTGCTTGGTTAGTACAATCTGACTGGTCAAATTCAAATCGATCAAGTCTTTAATCTGTTTGGTTGAAAGTTGCTCTAGAAAACCGAACGTACCTTTGCCTGCGCAAAAAATCGCCCCTGAGAGACCTCCCTTTTGTGCAGAAAATGTACTAATTTTCTTGGCTTCTTGCTCAATCTGAGCGATGTTTGACAGGTCAAGTTCAATTGCGTTAAACCGCTCGTGCTCTATGGGTTGTTCATTGATAGCACGTGATACACCGACTACTTCATAACCAGCAGCCAACAAGGCTTCGCTAACCGCACGACCAATACCTGAGCGGGCTCCCGTTACTAAAAATAGCGGATTGTTGGTCGCTCCAGTCATTTTGTAGCTAACTAGGCTCGCGTGATTTTAGTCAAGCCCCCCATATAGGGTAGCAATACATCAGGCACTGTTATAGAACCATCAGCATTTTGATAGTTTTCCATTACCGCTACGAGCGTACGGCCCACCGCTAAACCCGATCCGTTTAGTGTGTGTAAAAATTCATTTTTACCTGTTTCGGGGTTTTTCCAACGTGCTTTTAAGCGACGTGCTTGAAAACTTAAAAAATTAGAACAAGACGAAATTTCTCGATAAGTATCTTGGCCAGGCAACCACACTTCTAAATCATAAGTTTTTGCAGCTGAAAAACCTGTATCACCAGCGCACAGTACCACGACTCTGTAGGGCAATTTTAAGGCTTGCAATATCGCCTCAGCGTGGCTTGTTAAGGACTCTAGCGCATCCCAAGAATCAGCTGGTTTAACCACATGCACCAATTCCACTTTCTCAAATTGGTGTTGCCTAATCATGCCACGCGTATCGCGACCATAAGACCCTGCCTCACTGCGAAAGCACGGCGTATGTGCAACACGTTTGATAGGTAATTCAGCATCTGTAACGATCTCATTGCGAACGATATTAGTTACGGGCACTTCTGCGGTGGGAATAAGATACAATTTTGGGTCTGTTTCAGTCGCAAATTGGTCTTCTTCAAATTTAGGCAATTGCCCTGTGCCATACAAACTATCTGCATTGGCTAAGTAAGGCACGTAAGTTTCTTCGTAGCCGTGTTGCTCAGTATGCGTATCTAGCATGAATTGCGTGATCGCGCGTTGCAGTCTTGCAAGCCCTCGATGGATGACCACAAACCGTGAACTCGCGATCTTCGCTGCAACTTCAAAATCAAGTTGTCCAAGCGCATTACCCAAATCAACATGGTCTTTTACTTCGAAATCAAACGTTGAAGGCTCTCCCCAAGTGCGTATTTCTACATTATCAGTGTCGTCCTTCCCTGGTGGTACATCTGCATGCGGAATATTCGGGATGGTCAATAAATAAGCATTTAACTGCGTTTGTAATTCGCTTAAACGTGCTTCTTTTTGTTTTACGGTATCACTTAAATCAGCGACTGCATCTAAGAGAGGCTGCACATCCTCGCCCTTTCCTTTAGCTATACCTATTTGCTTGGCGCTAGTATTGCGCTGTGCTTGCAACTCTTCAGTTTCACTTTGTAAACTTTTGCGCTCTAACTCCAATGACTGAATAAGCGCTTCATCTAACTTAAAATTACGAATTGTGAGTGCTTGAGCAACTTCGCCCAAATTATTTCTTATAAGCTGAGGATCCAGCATGTTTACCTCTGATTAAGCAGTTAAAAGTTTACCTACAAAAATGCCGATTGCGACCATCGCAAGACATGCTATTAAGTTGGCCGCCATATTGGCAAGCGCCGCAATCCATTGTGAATCATGTATTAATTGGATGGTTTCAAGCGAGAAAGTAGAAAAAGTGGTGAAACCGCCCAACAAACCTATCATCACAAACTGACGTGTTAACTGCCCGCTGACTTGCTTACTTTCCAGCCAAATCCATACAACGCCTATTATAAATGATCCTATAATATTTACACTTAATGTCCCAAACGGAATAAAGTGATTGCTCTGTTTACTAATGTAGCTACTAAGTAAAAAACGCCCCACTGAACCTATTGCACCGCCAACCGCAACCGCTAAAATACTTTGCATGTTTCAGTCTCTCCCCTTTTCGTTATCGGTTAGCTGATCCAAATAGCGTATGCGCTCACCAATTTTGATCTCTAGTCCAGCTTGTTTAGCCTTATAAATACGACGCTCTCCAACTTCTTGAGGGAAATAGGTTTGCCCTGCGCTAAAACTATCTGGCTCGTCATGAGAATAACGATAATGCTCACCGTGGCCCATTGACTTGGCTAATTGGGTCGGTGCGTTACGCAAGTGGTTGGGGACAGCGGCCGCTGGCGTTTCTTTTGCCAACGCCATCGCAGCCTTTGCCGCTTGGTAAATCGCATTACTTTTAGGTGCTGCAGCTAGATAACCAATGGCTTGCATAATGGCTAACTCTCCCTCAGCTTTGCCTAATCGATCAAATGCTTGCCAAGCGTCGATAGCAATTGATAACGCGCGCGGATCGGCGTTGCCAATATCTTCACTCGCTATCCTGACGACTCTGCGCATTAAGTAATGTGGGTCAACGCCTCCTTCTAGCATTCGCGCCGCCCAATAAAGTGAAGCATCAATGCTAGAGCCGCGCACCGCTTTATGCAAAGCGGAAATTTGATCGTAGAAGTGGTCACCCCCTTTATCAAAATGCGCCATTCGGCGAGTGATAACCGCTTCAATATGCTGTTGAGTAATAACTTTATCACTTTCTTGCGACGCCAAATCTGCTGCGGTTTCAAGAAAGCCTAAACAGCGCCTCGCATCACCATCACTGGCTTCGGCTAATAATTTAAGCGCTGTTGCGTCTATGGTTACGCTCAAATCTGCCAGACCACGGGGTTGCTGTAGCGCTGCATCAATGAGCTGCTGTAAGTCCGCGTTACTTAGTGACTGCAACACATACACACGCGCCCGAGATAGTAACGCATTGTTCAGTTCAAACGCAGGGTTTTCGGTAGTGGCGCCTATTAGCACGATAGTACCATCTTCTACATACGGTAAGAATGTATCTTGCTGGCTTTTGTTGAAGCGATGCACTTCGTCGATGAACAACACCGACTGCTTGGAATAACTGCGGTTGATCGTCGCTGCATCAACAACTCGGCGAATATCCTTTACCCCACTGGAAACCGCTGACAAAGTAAAAAAATCTGCTTCGCTGATTGTTGCCGCTATACGCGCCAAGGTCGTTTTCCCTGTTCCAGGTGGCCCCCATAGCACCATAGAATGTAGATGCTGCCCGTTTAGGGCTCTAAACAAGGGTTGATCTGGTTTAAGTAAGTGCGACTGGCCAATTACTTCCTGCACCGTAGTTGGGCGCATTCTTTCGGCTAGTGGGATGTTCCAATCAGGCATTGAGTCTACGCGATGCTAATAGCTGTGATTAGTTCGTCACGCGGCCGTTCACCCTTATTGTGTCTCGTCTATAACGTCTACACCAGGCTCTGCAATAAACTCAAATTGATCACCGGGTAGCGATAGATTTTCAGTTGCATTACGAAAATTGATGCGCGTGGTTTGACCTAAATTATCAATTAATTCCATGATGCTCATTTGTTCGTTTAAAAAACCAATTCTAATTTCTTCGAAGCTGGTTTCTTGCGAACGCGGCTGGATGTTGACCCACTGAAACTGACCTTGAAGACCAACCTCTTGTAAGGTATAGCTGTCTGAAATATCAGAATCACCCGACAGCAATATTGCGGGTGATTGGCCCAACGCCTGCTGTTGGTCTCTTACAATCACTTGTTTCAACTCTAAGTCGTATATCCACACCTTGGTTCCGTCGCCAACTATTTGCTGCTCTAAGGGTGGGTCATAATCCCATCTGAATTTTCCAGGCCGCAAAATAGATAACGTCCCTGACGCTTCTTCAATCTGACGTAGTTCTTCATCTAAAACCACTTGGTCAAACTCAGCTGTATAGGTAGTAACTTGATTCAAGAACCGATTCAATAGACGTTCGCCTTCTTGCGCTTGGACGTTAAACGAATTGAAGCTTAAAAGCAGTGCAGCGAGGAGAGTTTTTTTTAACATATTCGTTAGAGATTATTTTTTTACAACTAACAATAAACACATTGAACGACTCAATCGTGTAGAAGAACAAGCTCTAGCAGCTTGTTTGTATAATGGTGGAGTCTATTGTAAACCTGTAAACTTAATAGCTGCTGATGGCGCCTACAGTGTGAGCAGTCTTTTAGGGGTGGGTAGCTCACTCATCACCCCAGGCCTTTTTTGTGCAGCTTCATTCAGTGCACGTGCCCTAATAGCTTGGCGCTCTTCATTGGTTAATTCCTGATTTAGGTTAACGCTAACATCATTTTGGTTAACAGAGTTAGTTATGCCAGCAGAAGGTGCTGGTAGCTCAGCATAGGGCAATTGCAACTCAGCAGAAGGTAGTGGCAGCATGCTTTCATCCATTAAATCAATCAGGCTTTCATCCGGAAGTTGCATAGCTAATTCCAAAGTATTACGCTTCATTTTTACGGACTCAATCGTGCCATCTCGGTCGACCAACACTTCGCCAGGCAATACTTGATGTAAAACAGCGCCCGTTTTGCCAATTTCTTCGCCGACCCCAATCACCGCGGTTTTACCTCTTTGTATTTCTATCATCGCAAACCCGGTTTCGGGTGTAGCTCCATCAATAATGCCCGTCAGTACAATATTTAGCTTTGTCTTCGGCGGAGGTGGGGGTGGAGGGGCTACCTTGACAACTTCTTTCGTCTCTTCAGTTTGGGCGACGACGGGCACTTCACCCATTATATGGGCCTGTACAATAGCGGGGATATTACCTTTAACAGCTTCAGTTGCTTGCGTTGGTAAATCGTTAAACAGATATTCAGTTGATTGATCACTCAGCAAAAAGTGCTTTTTATAGATGTGCAAACTAACTAAAGCCAGTAAAACTACCGCAATAGCTAAACCACACCAATTAATTAACCTTGTCATCGTAGCTTGATTCATAAGCGAGATTTTAACTGATTTAAGTGATTTATAGCCAAATTTTGCACTTAATAGAAACCTAACCCAACAAGTTAGAAATTTTTAGTTTATTATATTAATATTCAATGAGTTATTGGCATTTATGAATACTGAATACGGTTTTACTATGAAGTCTAACTGAACCGCTACGCCAGAATTTTTCCGTTGTAACTATACAAAGCGCACTATTCGAAAATTAATCTCGTTATGCAATTCATCGACTCGCACATCCATCTAGATTTTGCCGCGCTAACAGCAAATCGAGAGAACTTGCTGATACAAGCACGCAATCTCGGCGTTCGAAGGTTCGTCGTTCCTGCTACAACAAGCGCAAGCTGGACAGACATAAACCGCCTACACCTTGAACATAAAGACGTTATTCCCACTTACGGATTGCATCCGTATTGGATTCAACAACATACTGAGAGTGATCTAATTGCATTAGAAAAGCGCCTCAACTCCACCGATAAGCCAGCAGCAGTGGGTGAAATTGGACTAGACTTTTTTTTGGAATATTTAGACAAAGCTAAGCAATTATTATTTTTCGAGTCGCAATTACAATTGGCACAGCAGCATAGCCTCCCTGTTATCTTACATGTCCGCAAGGCGGTTGACGCTATATTGATGCATTGCCGTAACACTACCCCGATCGGAGGAATTGCCCACAGTTATAATGGAAGCCTACAACAAGCGTACCAATTTCTAGATTTAAATATTAAGTTAGGGTTTGGTGGCGCAATCACCTATTCGCGCGCCACTAAGCTGCGTAAACTAGTGAGTGATCTGCCGCTAGAGGCGCTTTGCATCGAAACTGATGCACCTGATCAACCGGTTCAGCGCTTAAGTGGCCAACCCAATACGCCGTGTGCGTTACTGGATGTATTTGACGTAGTCTGTTCGCTGCGCAAAGAAAGCGAGGAAGAAATCGCAAATGCCTTATGGTCGAACACCCATCACGCTCTTCAACTTATTGATGAGTAATGCTCTAACCTTAATTAGAGGCTAAGAAGCGGGGTTAACGATAAATCTTCCTGAGAAAATATAAACAGCCCTGCTCAGGATTGTTAGAATCCGCATCGCAATTTTTATTTCAAAAAGTCGAGCTTATGCAGCCCATCAAAGAAATGGCGGTAGAACAACGTCAAGCAGTGCTACAAACGTTAAATGAACAGTTTAATTCAATCAAAACTCAGTCACTAGATTTAGATATGACTAGGGGCAAACCTAGTCCAGAGCAACTAGATTTAGCAAACGAATTATTAAGCAACCAAGAATATATCACCGCACAAGGTACTGACTGCCGTAACTACGGCGGACTGGATGGGTTACCAGAAATGAAGGACTTGTTCGCGCGCATCCTAGACACAGACCCTGCCAACATTATCGTAGGTGGCAACTCCAGCCTAACCTTAATGTTTGATGCACTTGCACGCCTATGTTTATTCGGAAAAACAAGCAAGTCCACCCCCTGGCAGAGTGAAACCAAACAATTTTTATGTCCAAGCCCTGGATACGATCGACACTTCACAATCACCGAAACCCTTGGTTTTGAATTAATTTCGGTTGAAATGACCGACCAAGGCCCGAATATGGAACAGGTTGAACATTTAGTCGCAAACGATTCAACTATAAAAGGTATCTGGTGTGTCCCTAAATATAGTAATCCAACTGGAATTACCTACAGCGATGAAACGGTTAAACGTCTTGCTAAAATGCCATGCGTAGCCCATGACTTCACCATTATGTGGGACAACGCCTACGCCGAACACCACATTAATGGTTCATTAGATTCATTAACAGACATCATCGAAGCGTGCCGTAATGCGGGCAACGATGACCGCCCATATGTGTTTGCATCTACCTCCAAAATGAGCTTTGCTGGCTCGGGCGTGTCGTGCTTTGCATCCAGCCCCAATAACATTGCATTTGCTAAATCGAAGATTAGCGCGCAATCGATTGGGCCAGATAAACTAAATCAATTACGTCACATTAAATTATTTAACAATCTAGACACCTTGCGAACTCATATGAAGGGGCACGCCGCCATTCTAAAACCTAAGTTTGACCAAGTTGAATCCGTGCTTTCTGATCAACTTGGCTCTGCGGAAGTAGCACATTGGAGTCGACCAAACGGCGGCTACTTTACCAGTTTAGATATGAATATAGGCTCTGCGAAACGCGCAGTCTCACTTAGTAAAGAGCTAGGGGTCAAACTTACCGGAGCAGGTGCACCCTTCCCTTATGGCAAAGACCCATTAGATAGAAACATTCGCATTGCCCCATCATTTCCAACGGTAGATGAAATTAAAGTGGCCACGGAGGTTCTTGCTCTTTGCGTAAAAATTGCAGCCGTTGAAGCCAGTTTGGAGCACCAGTAAACGCAAATTTTATCAACTATAGCCTTCCTTTAAGAAGGCCGTTAATCATTCATACCGAATCATCGGTTCTGAATTTGCTTTTATTTGTCGAGCCAATGGCTTACGTGCCCTCAACGACTTAGGTAATTTAGCAATCTGTTGAACCGCTGCTTCCCGTGTTGCATACGTGCCATACAATATTGGATACCATGGCTTCGTCTGCTTTTTTGAAAGGTAATAATAAAAGGGTTGAGTCATTTCACTTGATCGCTCTAGCGACCCTATAAAACGCTGCACATCTGCAAAACTTTCCAAACTAGCTAACTGAATCGTAAAGCTTTCTGGATTAGCCTCCGGCGTGTCTGATGCTAGTTCGTTTAGACTTTCCTTTGGCTTTGGCTTACTTTCGGTTGATGTATCTAACGACAATTTAGAGACACCCTGATCGGCGCCGGCAATAGCTTGACCAATTTTCTGGTCTATCATCTGTTCTTGCTGTTTAAGCGCCTCAATTCGAGCGTGACTGTTAGATAGCTTTTCGCTTGTTTGTGCAAGTTCCCCTCTTAGACTTTTGACGGTTTGCGTTAATTCTTGCTGTAACTTCTTTGATTGTTCTATCTGCGCTAGCTGCTCTGCTATTTTGGCGTTAGTCACTTCAAGTGCGACTTTTTGATCAGCGATTATTGTGCTTGTTTTTTGCGCTTTTAGTTGTGACTCAAGTTTTGTTGCACTGCGCTTATCAACTGACGCCTGTTCAACCTTCTGTGAACTAAGTTGATCATCCGATGACCGTAGATTGACCAAGTAGAATAACAAGCCTAAAACACATAAGCCCAGCCCAGCTATAAATAGCAGAGATCTACCCCTCTTAGTTTGATATGTTTTTGTTAGCGCTCCGCAGAGGTGACAACGGGTTGAGTTAGATAGCTTAAGTTTATGCAGGATGCGTTCTAACTTTGTAATCTTCTTTTGATCTGCATTTTCTGCGCCACACTCTAAACAGAAAACATCTGATAACACTTCGGTCATTTTACTTTATTATTTGTAGGGTTAGTTATCAAAAAACAGTGGCAATATAACTGAAAGCCTTAAATCAACCTGTTCCCTTCTGCTAAATAGGGTGCTAATTGTAGTTGTAAAACAATAGGATAAGTAGTATCGAGACAGATTATTCAACAATCAACGCGCGAACTAGCCACTATAAATAGAGTCAGTTTGTTAGAATAGCTTTAAAATAATATCACGCGCATATGATCACCAAACCCGAGGGCTTTTTCTGAACACGTCACAAGCTATTATTAATTGGGCACAAGATACTTGGGCAACGTTTTTTCAGCCTTGGTCTATCTATCAACTACTGATTCTCATTGCTGCTTACGGTATTTCGAGATTAATTGCCTATAAAGTCGAGCCGCTAGCCGAGAAAAAGGTAAGGCTAATTAAAGGTCAACCCAAGCTATTACGCTTTTCGGTGGCACTGCTTAGATCAACGCGATGGATCGTATTCTTCCTGTTGTTGTGCTTGATATACAGCATAATGCAACAGCTAACCTGGCCGAGCCGTAGCTACTTCATTGGCGTTGCTGCTCGGCTGGCTCTAGCATGGGTGGGGATTTCGGTTCTCTCTAAGATTATTCGTAATCGTACATTGTCTCGTGCTGTGGCCATGGTCTGTTGGGCTGTGGTTGCGCTTGCGATGTTAGGCCTACTGCAAAATACAGGCGCCGCATTAGACTCTTTTGCCTTTACCATTGGCGGTTTTCGCTTATCTTTACTTAAGTTTATTCAAGGTATCTTGCTAGTCGTTGGACTGCTGTGGATAGCAGGCACCATGGGCAGTTTTGTCGACAAACAAATATACAAAGTTGACGATCTAACGCCTTCGCTAAAAGTATTGATTGGCAAGATCGTTAAGATATTTTTGTACATCATCGCTGTGGTGATGGCCGCATCTAGCGTCGGCATTGATCTAACTGCATTGACCGTATTTTCCGGTGCGGTTGGCGTGGGTATTGGCTTCGGATTGCAGAAAGTGGTATCCAACTTTATCTCGGGGATTATTATTTTGCTGGATAAATCGATAAAACCGGGGGATACCATTTCACTGGGAGACACCTTCGGATGGATTAGAGAGTTGCGTGCCCGATTCGTATCGGTTGTGACTCGTGACGGCAAAGAATACCTTATTCCCAATGAGGATTTCATTACTCAACAGGTAGTGAATTGGTCATTTACCGATAAGCTAATCCGCTTAGACGTGCCATTTGGTGTGTCTTATGACAGTGATCCGCACCAAGTAACGCGCTTAGCCATTGAAGCATGCTCTTCTGTTGAGCGCATGCCTAATGGTAAACCGCCCGTTTGTTGGATGACAGAATTCGGAGATTCTTCACTAAATTTTGTATTACGCTTTTGGATACTTGACCCACAAAATGGTCTTACCAATATTCGTGGCAGAGTACTGCTAGCGCTTTGGGATAGCTTTAAAGAAAACGGCGTAGATATTCCGTTTCCTCACCGAGAAGTTATTTTCAAAAACCCTGTACCGCTAGACTAAAGAGCGTCTAGGCTTACCTAATCACTGAGATTACGTACTCAATAATTAAGGTTCTTTGTAGCCAAACATTTTGTGGCGCATGATTCTTTCCGCAACTCCTTCCGGTAAGCTTTCTTGCCAGTCTCCCGGGCCTGAAGTCATTTTTTTCAGTATCTCTCGTGAATAAATTTTAAATAAATTTTTGTCGCTACAAGCGATACCAAATATAAAGCCATTTTCCAACAAATGACGGTATAACAGTCTTAAGTGGTCTTTTACTTTTACCGTAGTGTAATCGCACATCTCACCATCTTCCAGCAACTCGGGATAAACGAATACACGCGTGTTATCAGGAAATAGCTTACCAAAACCCTCAAGAATGCCGCCTTCTACTCCTTTATAACTATCTTCATCAAAAATCTGCTTTATATTGATGATACCCACTACAATGCCAATTTGTAGTTTGGTATATTGACGAAAGTATGCGCGCAACGAGAAATAGCGCGTGTAATCAGAAATCATTACGCTATAACCTAGCGTATTCAACAAGCGTACACGGGAGATTAAATCGCCTTCTGGTACCATTAAGTCATTACCGCGTACATCGTTCAACGAGATTTCGGCAATCGCAACGGTATTATTTTTATTCACTCCGCTCAACTTACGAAATGATTTCAGGCCTTGCTCAATCATGTCGACATTGAGCTTGGTAACTGGCCTAAACGAACCTCGGATGGTTAATACGTTTTTCTTATAGAGCATCTCAGCGGGGACAGCAATCGAACCATCTGGCTTAAACATAATAGCTCGCGTTTTCCAGCTACGAATTAGATGTAGGTTTATGGCTCGGTTATCGACTTCTTCAAAATACGGCCCTTTAAACTCAATTGAATCAATCTCGATACGGCCTTTTTCTAAACTGTCGGTTAAAGAGTCGATGATCTCTTTGGGATTCTCGAAATAGTAATAAGCCGCATAGATTAAATTGACCCCAAGCACACCAAGTGCTTCTTGCTGCTGCTCTGCTGTATTGTCTAGCATGCGTGCATGCACGACTACGTCTGACGGCTCGGCGCCCGGATACATTTGTACGCGCATTCCACACCATGCATGGCATTCGTTATCGCGATTAAAGCTTTTAGCTGAAACAGTGGCTGCATAGGCAAAAAACCGTGACGCTTTGGGCCGAGTATCCCCTACTCGGCCTACAACAAGGCCAAACTCTTTTTCGAGCATGGCCTTCACTCTTTCACTGCTTACATAACGTCCGCCCTCTTGCACGCCATAAATGGCATCAGAAAACTGCATATCATAAGCTGACATCGTTTTGGCGACTGTGCCAGCGGCCGCACCCGCCAAGAAAAACTGGCGCGCCGCTTCCTGCCCAGCACCAATTTCTGCAATAGTGCCGTATTTCTTTTCATCTAAATTAATGCGTAATGCTTTCTGAGTAGTGTTACGACTGCTAAAGTTTTTATCCATCTTTATTTAGTTCTGCTGTACATTTTTATGAAAAATTACTGCAATAATAAACTATTTTAAGCAAACATACTTCCAGCGAAGTTGCTGTTAAAAAGTTCGGCGCACTGAATACGCCCAATTGCAACAAATAAATTATTGTTTCACCTGATTACTATAATTTTGCGACTGCAGCTTTAATTAACGCACAAATTGTTATCTAATATTCAAGTACAATGTACTTCTACCAATATTATTAAACGAGTGAGAGAGAACAACATGAAAAACAAACTAGTAAAACTTACGCTTGCTGCTATAACCATTGCATTTTCCGCAGAAACGATAGCTTTGGAGTGGAACGTTTCGTTGTGGGGTAAACGCAGAGCATTCACGGAGCACGTTGAAAAATTGGCTGAACTAGTTGCCGAGAAATCTAACGGTGACTTCACCCTTAATATTTCTTACGGTGGCCTGTCAAAGTCTAAAGAAAACTTGGACGGGATATCCATTGGCGCTTTTGAAATGGCACAAACTTGT
Source organism: Candidatus Poriferihabitaceae bacterium (assembly GCA_965237995.1). Taxonomy (GTDB): domain Bacteria; phylum Pseudomonadota; class Gammaproteobacteria; order Arenicellales; family Poriferihabitantaceae; genus JAAELZ01. The sequence continues at coordinate 46,213 of CBDEGO010000003.1, read as the reverse complement.
TCCTTTTACCACCCGGGTAAGAACCCGACGATTACTGCCTACGAACTTCCCTACCTTAAAGACTTATCGCTAAGCCGCGTACGTGAAATACTTGATGCAGTGCATGCTCATCCTACAGTAGTTGAAGATTTAGGCCGTTGGAGTGCCACTATCTTGATGCCAACACCACTACCTCAATATAACATCGTCGCTAAGGGTGAGGCACCAGCGTCACTTTCAGACTTTGAAGGGCTTCGCGTACGTGGCCCAGGCGGCATGTTATCGGTGCTAGCTAATTATGGCGCGGTGAAAACTAATGTACCCTTCTCAGAGGTTCGTCAATCAATGGATTCGGGTGTTATTGACGGCCCCGGCGGTGCACAGCACCTACACTTAGCCACCAAGTCTTATACTGTTGGCAAGTGGTACACCACAAACTTAAACTTGGGTTCTGCCGATTGCCCTGTTATTGTAAACACCGATGCTTTAGCTGGCTTATCTGAGGCCCATCGCGCGGCCCTTATGGGTTCAATCGATGAAGCGATGGAGTACTATATTGATAACTACGACAACAATACAATCGGCAAATTTGATGCGGCGGTTAAAGAAGCGGGTCTGACCGCCGTCACTTTTGATGACGCTCAAGTTGCCGAGTTAAATGATGTTGCTAGCGCAGTACGTGCTGCATGGGTTAAAAAGTATGCGGGTGATTTTAACGCACAAGAGTTATTCGACTACACTGAAGCCTTATTCAATCAGTAGCAAACTCTAGCTTGTAATAGCCTATAACTTATATAGGCTATTAGCCTTAATTTTTCAGCGTACAGTCGACGATTGCATTCTGTACGCTGAAAGGCAACGCGTATAAAACCTAGCTATGTCTTCAACATCCTCGGTCAATATTGATTCCAGTTTACTTAGCCGCTTAGATCAATGGCTATTTAAGTTAGAAACTGTTCTAGTTTTTATTGGAGGTCTGACCATTCTGGGTTTAATATTTCTAGCGACCTGTAACTCTCTTGGTCGATGGATTTTCAATCAGCCTGTGATGGGTTACGTTGACATTATTGAACAAGCAATTGTGTTCTTTGCCATTCTCGGCATCTCTTACGTCCAACGTATAGGAGGGCATATCCGCATGGACATGGTGATCGGACGCTTACGCGGTTTGCCATTGTGGTACTCAGAATTCTTCACAACACTATGCATGCTGATACTAACCACCCTGCTTACCTATGGGTCTTATTTGCACTTTCTACGCGCTTTTCAAATAGGCGATTCTTCTTTGGATATCGAATTGCCGACATGGCCAGCTAAGTTGGTGGTGCCTTTTGCATTAATGATACTCAGCCTGCGTCTATTGCTGCAACTTTGGGCTTATGCGCGAGCCATTAAAGAAAAATCTCTCAACCCAATTGCTGTTCCATTGATTGAAGATGCGGCTACTGTGGCGGCAAAAGAGGCGGCGGGGATATCCGAAGAATTGATCGCCCCCAGCGATGAGGCACGTCCATGAGCCTCAGTGAAACACTATTGTCGATGCACTCCTTAGATATTGGAATATGGGTGACCGTTTTAATGATCTCGTTAGTGGTGCTTGGCATGCGCGTCGGCTTAGCAGCGGCTCTTGCAGGCTTTATCGGTTTAGTGTGGATTTTTAGCGCCAAACTTGGTTTTGACAAAGGTTTTTGGGTCGCCGTTAAAATGGCTGGCACCGTTCCGCACTCGAAAGTATCTACACTGGCACTTTCCCTAATTCCGACGTTTATTCTTATTGGCTTTCTTGCTTATCACGCAGGCTTAACTAAAGCTTTGTTTGAAGCGGCTAAGCGCTGGGTCGGTTGGCTGCCTGGGGGAATGGGTGTTGCGACGGTTTTTTCGACAGCAGGCTTTGCTGCAGTTTCAGGGGCATCCGTCGCCACCTCTGCGGTATTCGCGCGTATCGCCATTCCAGAAATGCTTAAATTGGGTTACGACAAACGCTTTGCCGCTGGAGTGGTTGCAGCAGGCGGCACCTTGGCTTCGCTAATTCCTCCCTCCGCCATTTTGGTCATCTATGCCATTATTGTGGAACAAGACGTAGGCGCTTTGCTTATGGCGGGGTTTCTACCTGGCGTTGTATCAGCCTTTATCTACGCTGGATTAATTATTTTCCTGGCTAAGTTTCGTAAGCACCTTGGCCCACCAGTAAGCGGCTATAGCTGGAAGCAGCGTTTACAGTCCCTTCCTGGCGCGCTCCCTATTTTCTTTGTCATCGGTATTATTGTTATATGTATATACGGCGGCGTCGGCACGCCAACTGAGGCGGGGTCATTAGGTGCCTTCCTGATTCTATGTATGGCATTTTTTAAAGGCATGAAATGGCCACAATTAAAAGATGCACTGATTGAAACAGGAAAGCTCACCGTCGCTATTTTCACCATCATATGGGGGGTATTGCTGTACGTGCGATTCCTCGGCTTTGCTGATCTTCCTCGTGCTTTCGCAGGCTGGATTTCTAGCTTAGATCAAAGCCCAATGCTGACACTACTGTTAATTCTCGCTGCCTACGCCTTATTAGGCATGTTTATGGACGCCATCGGGATGCTGCTGCTCACCTTGCCCGTCGTATTTCCTGCTGTGATTGCCTTAAATGGTGGTATGGATGTCGCTGCGGTAGATTCTGCTTTTGGCATGTCGGGTACCGGTTGTGCAATTTGGTTCGGTATCATTGTGGTGAAAATGGCGGAGCTTTGCCTTATTACGCCCCCTATCGGGCTCAATTGCTTTGTTGTTGCCAGTGTAAGACCAGAAGTCAGCGTGCAAGACGTGTTTCGAGGCTGCGCACCGTTTTTTATTGCCGACTTTATTACCATTGCCGTACTAATTAGCACGCCAAGTATTGTGTTATGGCTACCGTCGCTATTCTTAAACCTTTGATCTAAGTATTGATAGCAACACATCACGGTTGCTTATAAAATGGTCAACTCTCTGATTAATTAAGGTTAGTTACCTTACACTTTGTAGCCTTGAGTTCAGACATACTACGACTTTCAGTCGTCCTGCGTATATTCGTGCCCTTTATGTGCGGCTATTTCCTTTCGTATTTATTACGAGTGGTGAATACCGTCTTAGCCGGTGACTTAGCCCATGATTTAAACATCGATGCAGGGCAACTTGGCCTACTAGGCAGCACTTATTTTGTCACCTTCGCCTTGGCTCAACTGCCTTTAGGTATATTATTAGATCGATATGGTCCGAGACGCACAGAAGCCCTATTACTGTTGTTCGCGTCACTCGGCGCCGCTATCTTCGCTTATTCTCAGGCATTCGGCGGTTTATTGTTCGGGCGCGCACTGATCGGTTTAGGTGTTTCTGCTTGCTTAATGGCTAGTTTTAAAGCGTTCGTACAGTGGTTTCCTCAAGAAAAGCTGCCGTTAATTAACGGTATTTTCATGATGTCCGGCGGCCTAGGGGTATTAGCCGCATCAACGCCTATCGAGTTCGCTCTCCAGTTTACCTCATGGCGAGGCATCTTTTGGTTTTTCTCAGCTTGTCTATTGGTCACCGCTGCGCTTGTCTGGTTTATCGTGCCAAGAAGGGCCGAAAGAGATGCCCCAGCACCCATTTCACATCACATAGAAGGGTTTAAATTTGTGTTTAAATCCGTCAAGTTTTGGAAAATTGCACCGTGGGCAGTAGCATCTCAAGCGACTATTCTTTCTACATCTAGCTTATGGTCGGGGCCGTGGCTTAGAGATGTAGCGGGCTATAGCCGAGAGCAGATTGCTCACACCTTGTTCTGGGTCGGTGTAGCGGTCATATTAGGTTTTGGTACTCTTGGCTTTTTCACAGAGCGCTTAACTCGCCGCGGTTTCACCACTTTTCAGATTGCGATGCTAGGTATGACTATATACATGGCGTTGCAACTATTACTTATCTTAGAAGTGGTTCGACATGCTGATTGGCTGTGGATTGCCATTGCCTACTTCGCCAGCGCTGGTGCGTTGAGTTACGCTGCCCTATCTCAGCTCTTTGCAAAGGAGCTGGCGGGCCGTGTCAATACTGCTCTAAACTTATTGGTATTCACCCTAGCTTTTTTTGCACAATGGGGGCTGGGCGAAATTCTTAACTTGTTTACGGCAAACGGCTCTGCAAATTATGCGCCATTCGGATATCAGGTCGCATTTTCCATTTTACTTAGTTTGCAACTTATCGGAGTGGCGATTTACACTTATTTAGACCGCACAAAAAAGTAGTATGTTGGCCCAAAACTCATAGCGTTTAGGCGCTTGAGCCACAACTCTTACAATTGACGTTCTTAGGCAAACGCATAGACTGCCACTCCAAGCTAGCCGCATCAAGTAACAACAAGCGGCCTACTAAGGCTGGCCTCCCCAATAGCACATTCAAAGTCTCTTGCGCCTGCATCGTACCAATAATGCCGACCACGGGTGCCATGACCCCTTCCATTGCACAGGTCACGCCCTCTAACCCCTCGTCACTATATAAACATTGATAGCAGGGGCTATTTTCAACTGAAGGGTCAAAAGTACTTATCTGGCCTTCTAAGCGAATGGCTGCACCAGACACCAATGCTGTATTTGTCTCAATTGACATCCTGTTCAAACTAAAGCGGCTAGGGAAATTATCCGTGCAATCAACAATCACATCTGCCGCAGCGCATTGCGCCCGTAATTCGTCTTCGTCTAGCTCGTAAGCCAATGTAGTCACCTGACACTCAGGGTTGATAGCCAATACCCCCTGCTTTGCTGACTCCACTTTTAGTTGCCCAATCCGTTCTTGAGTATGGATCACCTGTCGTTGAAGGTTAGATTCTTCTACTTGGTCAAAATCACTCAGCACTAAGTGCCCTATTCCTGCTGCGGCTAAGTAAAGCGTAACGGGAGAGCCCAAGCCACCTAGGCCAATAATTAGTACTCGTGCATCTAAGAAAGCTTGCTGCCCTTTTAGTCCAACCGATGGAAGTCGAGTTTGGCGACTATAACGGTCTTTTTGTTTTTCGTTCACGTGAATTTATCCCCCGCCTCTGTGGAAATGGCGCATAAAGCGAAATATAAAATCTTCAATATTTTGCTTACTGTGGTTTTTAAACTGTAATTCAACTTTCGATACAGGCAGTGATAAGCCAGCAATCACTCTAGGTGGCGCAGCTTCCACAATCATTTTCACTGCTTTGTTTTGGTTTTGTAGCTCGTAACCTGTACCAACCTTTGTGAGTTCATAGTCGCCACAGGCTTGCGGCATTGTGCGGTCGATGTCACGCAGGTCTAAACCCATTTCAAAGCGCTTAGAATGCATCGTATCACCCACTATAGCCTATCCTCCTGCGACGGGTGGCCAAATAGCCAAGGTATCGCCATCATTCAGTGGTAGCTCGCGCTCTTGTTCGTTTAAGTAAACGCCATTGACCAGCACCAGATAGGCTTCACAACGCGATATACCAAACTGGTCAATAATATTAAAGGCCGAAGTGGTTGCTCCCACTTCCATATCCAGTTCGTGACCATTAGCCTCCTTTGGCAAATAGTGCATCAACGTAGCAAACAACTTGAATTTGACTTTCACAGCGCGTTACTAAGTAAAGTGATCGGCACGCTCAAACAGGCGAATGACCTAACTGAAAATATACCTTCTAGCTATGGTTACCGCTAATCGCCACATAGGCATCCATGAACTCCAGCGGGTTATCCATTAGGCGCGCTTTCCAAATACCTAAATTTCTACGCGTTTGAATTAAACCGCGCAATGAACCAATATTTTGGGTGATTCCGAGCGTATTCGCGCCAACCAGAACGTTACCATCAAACTGCAAGCGAATGTATCGGTAGTTGTCAGGATCAGATAAAACAGCGGTATCACCACCTTCAACACCCTCCCATAAGCCGTAGGATACTGAAATCAAATCCAGCGTTGCTAATACGTTCATCAATACTGCGCCGCCGTATTCAGCTTGATTGCCGGTTATCATATTCTTCGCAGAAACCAACCCATGCTCAGTGGCAGTCGGTTGAATCGCTTGTACTGAATATTCACCTGTTGAAAAATCGATGCCCTGCGCCACGTCCCCTGCCGCATAGATACCCTCAGCACTAGTTTGTAAATACTGATCCACCAATATGCCATCTTCTACTTTAATACCAGCTTCCTTGGCTAACTCCGCATTGGCGTGTACACCGGTTGCTGAAATAACAAAGTCAGCTTCAATGCTATCTCCGTTAGATAGCGAGATATTGAGCGCACTTCCGTTATCTTCTATCGCTTTTACGACCGTGCTAGTTAACACAGTCACGCCCTTTTCTTCGCACCATGACTTAAGCATCGTGCCACACTCTTGGTCTAACATGCGTGGCACCATTCTGTCGCCCATCTCAACCACAGTAAGACTCGCACCGCGCTTTACTAATGACTCCAAAATAATGCAGCCGATAAAACCAGCGCCAATTTGAACTACGCGCGCACCTGGTTTTACATTGGCAACAATCTGCCTTGCATCTTCTAGCGTCCAGCAATTGGCCACCTTCTCACCGTCAATGCCTGGTATCGGCGGAATCATTGGGCTAGACCCCGTCGCAATTAGCAGCCTGTCAAAGGCTACTTGATCGCCATTTTCCAAGCTTAGCTGCTTGGCAGCTGCATCTAATTTCGCTACTCGCTGTCGAATAAGCTCTATGCCTTTTGTTTGATAGTACCCATCAGTTTTACGCAAGTAAGAACCATTTTCCTCGATGTTACCTTCGAGAAAATAGGGAATGGCCATACGCGAATAAGGCGGCTCTGGTTCATCGCCTATCAGTACCACATTGGCGCTTGGGTCTAGTTTAACTAAGGTTTCAGCCGCTACGACCCCTGCTGGCCCAGCTCCAATTACTACGTGTTTCATATTAATCTTTGTAGGTTGCGTATCTGATCAAATGCTAGAGCACAATCAATAGCACAGTTGTTTGTGGTAATAGAAAAAAGGGTGCTGATTATATTCAGTCACCCCTTTAATCTAATGATGGTTTAGCTAAAAACCTTTAGGCCGGTAGGCTAAACTTTTCTCTCGTCTCCTGAGTGACTTCACCCGCAGCGTTCCAACCACGTATCTTGTAATACTCAGGAAGCATTTGGTCTAAACCAGCGACCTTACCTTTTGCTGGACCCATCTTGGCAGCATCTTTTAACAAGCGCTTTGGAAGCGTGTCTTGATCACCCTTAATACCTGCCTTCATATTGAAGTCTCGCTCCATGTTCCAAATGCGCTCGCCGACTTCCAGCATTCTGTCAGTAGACCAATCACCGTCACAAGCTGCGTCCACTTGAGGTGCGATATTATCCATACCCCAAGCAAAGGTTGTAAAGATGCATAAGCCAGCAGAATCAACCGCTGCAGTGGCATCTTGGAATGCTTTAACTAAGTCTGCCTTGCCTTCTGTATCAAGTGGATCTGTTTTAACCGGAATACCCAATACTTCAGATGCTACCGTATAGCCACGTAAATGACAGGCGCCCCGATTAGAGGTTGCATACGCCAAGCCCATGCCTTGAATACCGCGGGGGTCATAAGCAGGAAATTCTTGGCCTTTAACTGTCATGGATAAGTCTGGATCACCATATTTTTCGCATAAGCGTTTAGAGCCTAAGCCTAAGTCTCGACCAAAGTCAGTTCCGGCGGCGACTTGTTCTGTGCACCAAACTAGTGCCTCGGCAGAGCCGAAATTCAGTTCCATTCCGCCCGTATCTTTAGTGGTGATTTTACCGTTTTCAAATAACTCCATTGCTGCAGCCACCGTCGAGCCCAAGCTAATTGGGTCCATACCGTCTTCATTACACAAGAAATTCACGTAAGTGGCGGCATCTAAGTCATCAACACAAGTATCTGCACCTACCGCCCAAGCAGCTTCATACTCCAAGCCACCTGAATTACCGTGGTATTGTGGCTTGTCCTTCACTGAGAAGTGCGTTGGGTCGACCGTCGAAATTCGACCACAGGCAATAGTGCAACCAAAGCAACCACCATTGCGAGTTAGGTTTGGCTTACCATCACTTTCACGTGGTTCAAGCATGGCTTCACCAGAGATTTTGCTGGCGCCATCGAATTGAACATCTTGCATATTCTTGCTGGGCAAAGCACCAATTTCATTAATTACGTTCATCAACACTTGGGTACCTAAGGCCGGTAAGCCTGTACCGGTAACGGCATTTTCAGCCAGCACCTTCTTTTCATCGGCAGTTGACTGCATAAAACGCTTAGCATCATGAAGATTACTGATACCTTTAGTACCACGAACGGCAATCGCCTTCAAATGTTTGGCCGCCATTACGGTACCTACGCCTGAACGTCCCGCTGCGCGGTGTAAATCATTAACTATCGCAGCGTATAAGCACCCGGTTTCAGCGCTACGCCCAACTGCCGCCACGCGCAAGGCTTCGTCACCGTGCTCAGCGTGCAATAGTTCATCAGTTTCCCAAACAGATTTGCCCCACAAATTTTCAGCGCTACGCAGCTCAACCAAATCATCTTCGATATACAAATAAACAGGCTGCTTCGACTTGCCTTCAAGGATAACCATGTCATAACCAGCATATTTCAATTCTGGGCCAAAAAAACCGCCAGAATTTGAACAGGCTATCGCTCCAGTTAACGGGCTTTTAGTGATCACTGAAAAGCGTGCACTGGTAGATGCGGAAGTCCCGGTTAACGGGCCAGTTGCAAAAATTAAATTATTTGCATCTGATAGAGGCTCAACCGTCGGTTCTACCTCTTCAATAAAATAACGCGTTCCTAAGCCGCGTTGGCCTAGGTAATCATTCGCCCACTCCATATTGAGAGGCTCTTTAGTAATTGTTCCTGAAGTAAGATTTACTCGTAATAGTGTTTGTGTCCAAGCCATTTTATTCCCTCCTAAGCCCTTGCGGCTGTGTCAGTTTTAGTCGCCCATTCGCGCATCCTAGAATGGCCTGTTGCATCGGCATCTACATAAGTAATGGCTGCTGTCGGACAAGCCTCTACGCACTGCGGGTCACCGCCGCATAAATCACATTTTGTGACTTTGCCAGTATCAGTGTTGTAGTTGATGGTACCAAAAGGACACGCAATGGTGCACACCTTGCAGCCTACACAGTCATTCATGCTGACCACTTTTGCGCCCGTAGAGAGGTCGATACTGATGGCATCAACTGGACAAGCAGTCATACACCAAGCTTCATCGCATTGCGTGCATGTGTAAGGAACAAAGCGCCCCTCATCATGCAAAGTAAACACCTTAATACTTGATTTTATAGGATTAAACGCGCCTTCGTGTTCGTAAGAACAGGCCAGTTCACACTGCAAACAACCTGTACATTTTTCGGCGTCTAAATAAAGGGACTTTTGCATCTCGCTCTCCTCGTGTTGGTTTGTTAGTTATAGTTTGCGCTGTTTATACATACTTCGTGCAAATCTAGTAATCGTTTATACGCTGATGGACGCTAATTTTCAACTTTTGCTGATCACCTAATCATAGGCTCAGCTCGATACAGTGCTAGTTAATTCGGTATTTCGACATTCAAACAAAATGAAACACAAGTCGATACACGTGATACTAGTTCCTTTAAACCTCTGTAAACGAAATAACCAGACTAAGGTCAATCCACGTAAAACTACTCTGTTCGACAGCACGCTACCGCAATTAATTGAGCTTAAGTTCACTAAAGCAAGTAATTGCAATATCCGTTTCTTCAGGCCAGATAAATTGCCCTGTTGGATCAATGTGAATGGTGGCTACGTTGGCATTGCGCCCTGCTTTTAAGTCGTAGTAATAATCTCCAACCATTACCGTGTCGCCTGCAGTCGATCGCCATTCGCTCATCAACTTCAATATGCCATCTGCTGAAGGCTTTGGCTCTGCGCTGTCACGATCTAAGATAAATTGTGGTTCAAAATATTTCTGCATGCCGCAAACTTGTAAGGTGTGATGCGCAACAGGCAAGGTATTTCGGGTTAAGATTCCAAATGTGACCCCCCGTTGATGCAGATGTTCTAAACACTCTATTGCATAAGGCATGGGCTTGGCCATTTTTGCGTAGTCCAATTCAAGTTCATCTAAGCGAACCCACAGCGGCGCTGCCTCTATTGCGGGTAAAGCGTTGAGCGCTTCAATAATAGGCGCGCCTGATGTGATACCTAGCTCAGCACGAATCGCCTCAAAGTCGTGCACACTTTGCGTGAGGGTACCATCCATATCAAAAACCCAGTGTTGGCGATCCAACACTGGGTTTCTACTGATAGCGCCTGCCATTGATGTGCCTAGCTAAATTAGTGTTCGCCGCCTGCTTTGAAGTTGAATACCGCGCCTTCTTTAATGCCTGAAGGCCAACGACTGGTGACGGTTTTGATCTTAGTATAAAAACGTACACCTTCTGGGCCGTGGATTGCATGGTCGCCGAATAGTGACCGCTTCCAGCCGCCAAAGCTATGAAAAGCCAACGGCACCGGAATCGGAACATTTACACCGACCATGCCGATTTGTACGCGATGACTGAAGTCACGCGCGGTATCGCCGTCACGAGTAAAAATGGCTGTGCCATTCCCATACTCATGGTCATTGATCATCTTCAATGCAGCTTCGTAGCTACCCGCGCGTACGATGGCTAAAACCGGACCAAATATTTCATCCGTATAAATACTCATATCTGTGGTTACGTTATCGAAAATAGTCGCACCAACAAAGCAGCCGCCCTCATGCCCAGGGACGGAAACACCGCGACCATCCGCAACTAATGTCGCCCCTTCCTGTTCACCTTTATCAATGTAAGACTGGACTCGTTTTTGCGCTTCTGGCGTAACCAATGGGCCCATTTCGCTACTTAAATCAGTATACGGGCCTACCTTTAATGCCTGCGCTCTTGGTAGTAAGTGCTTGATAATGTTATCTGTTGTTTCATCGTCAGTTGTCACGACCACGGATATCGCCATACAGCGTTCGCCAGCACTACCGTACGCCGCACCAATGATTGCATCGGTTACCTGCTTAATATCGGCATCTGGCATTACCACCATGTGGTTTTTCGCACCACATAAGGCTTGAACACGCTTACCGTTCGCTGTCCCTGTGTTGTAGATGTACTCGCCGATAGCGGTTGAACCTACAAAGCTCACGCCTTGTACGCGTGGGTCAGTTAACAAGGTATCTACGGCTTCTTTATCGCCATTAACCATGTTTAGCACACCATCAGGCAACCCTGCTTCGGTCATCAACTCCGCTAAGCGCAGAGAAACTGAAGGGTCTTTTTCTGATGGTTTGAGTACGAATGTATTACCGCAGGCTATCGCGACTGGGAACATCCACATTGGCACCATCGCTGGAAAGTTGAATGGAGTGATGCCCGCGCATACACCCAATGGCTGACGCATGCTCCATGAATCTACGCCGCCTGCTACTTGCGGTGAGTGCTCGCCTTTGAGCATTTGTGAGATACCACATGCAAATTCTACTACTTCAAGGCCACGCGTAACGGAGCCTTTTGCATCGTCTACCGTTTTGCCGTGTTCATTAGAAAGCAGTTGAGCTAACTCATCCATGTTAGCCATTAATAATTCACGAAAGCGAAACATTACTTGCGCGCGTCGCCCAGAAGCCGTTTCAGACCACGCAGGAAAGGCTGCATGCGCAGAAGCAATAGCCGCTTCAACTTCTGATTTGGAAGCCAGTTGAACTTGTTTGGTAACTTCACCAATAGCTGGGTTATAGATATCGCCAAATCGACCGCTGGTGCCATCGACGTACCTGCCGTCAATATAGTGTTGAACTGTTTGCATAGCTAATAATTACAAGATTGTGAATAGTTTCTAGATGTGTGGACATTCTATGCTCAAATTTAATAAGCGTCTGTGTCCAAAGCCAAATTTTACTAGAGCCAGATTTACCGAAGAATGAGCCAGATTTTCCTGTCCAAGAACCTAACTGACGCTCGAACCAACGCATAAACACTTCAATAGCAAAGTCGATAATACCAATTATACTGATGTCCAGTACAACAATATCCGTCGCTTGAAATTTCTGAGCGGCCATAATGATAAATCCAGCGCCAACCTGAACTGTGACCCATTCAGTTGTTACCGCTACTGCCCTGTGCACACCTAACGAGATAGGAATACTGCCTAGCGTGCACTATAAAAAACTGAACACTCAACACAGCGACTATCATGATAAGTGTGAAGGCTGAAATTGGTAGCGTATTTTGTGTGTTCTTCAGTCTCAAGCCAGATAACCACCTATGCAATAAGGTCAGAGATAGATCTAACCCACTCAAATTGCGCTGATAAAAACAAAGAAAAACACAGCTAAATTACCTTGCACTCGAAGTGTCTGTGAGCATTTCCATAAAACTATTCTAAGTGATTTCATTAGATAATTTTACACAGCATGTATGTCGAATACTGGACGAAATATCATTTAATATTGACAAACGGTTATTTTAAATAGACAATGGGTTTATCCACAGAAGATTTTCTGCGATAGGGGCGCTGATGGAAACTCTCATCGGCGAAAAACCTGGAAGGAAAAGTTTGTCAACCAAACTCGACCTGACAGTAAATCACATACAAAACAGACCACGGTTAGACGGAGCCTGGGTTTGTATGTCTAAAGCATCTACAATCTAAATGTCTTTATCCACTGTTTACTCGGTCATAGCGGTACTTTTCATTGCTACCGCAATGCGCCTGTTTATGATCGGATATCCATCCACCTACGTGTTTGATGAGGTGTACTATATAAGTGCAGGTAAAATAATCGCCGGCGAAGAAGATAAATCACCCGAATGGAATAGTGATAAACCTGCTTATATTAAGAACTCGCCTGATATTTCTTATCATCATCCGCCATTGCCAAAATTTCTAATCGCTGCCTCTATCTCTGCTCTTGATTTAAAAAGCGTCTCTTGGCGATTACCCAGTGTTTTTTTTGGTTTTCTATCTCTAATCGTTCTAGCCATTCTAGGGTGGTTGTTAACTAAGTCTGCAATGGGCGCCTTTTATGTGGTGTTGTTAGCGTCTTTAGACAATATGCTATTGATTCATTCGCGCTTGGCCATGCTAGATATATATTTATTCTTCGGCGTTTCGTTGGGTTTTTTATCAAGCTGGCTGTTAATAAATAACCCCTTTTCTAAATCGGTAAGCGCTTTTTATATCGTTAGCTGGGCTGTCGCTTTATCGATGAAGGCAACGGCCATAGTGTTCTTTTTTGTTTCATTATTAGTCGTGTTTTATTTAATGAGGTTATCGCCCACTAGAAAGGCATTGCTTCTGCTAACGCTCGCTGGACTATCACTCATTTTAAGTACAGCAAATTTTATTTTTTACGCCCCTAGTGCTTATACTTTCTTTGATTGGTTGCGCATGATAGTGAGTGGCTTGTTTGACTTCACCAAAGACAACCTGCCCCATGATTACTCTTCTTCACCCTATATGTGGCCGTTAAATTTAGGTGGCATTTGGTATCACTTTGTACGCCATTCTTCCGAGGTGGCCGAAGGGATCAAAATGATAGGGAACCCTGTTATTTGGGCCGTCTTTATACCTACTTTTTTCGCTACTCTTTATCAATGGATAGTTAAGAAATCACAAGCAGATGCCTTTTTATCCCTATGGTATTTGGCTTGCTTGATTCCCTTCTTTTGGATTTTAAGAGATCGCGTAGGCTTTTCTTACTATTTTCTTCCTGCTCTTGCACCGATGCTGATTATGATTGTTCGATCACTAGAACGTTATAAAGCCCATCTGCTGAATGTTGTAGCAGTTTCTTCTGGAATTGCGTTATTTGTATTATTACCCACCGTCTATGGGCGACCAATTAGCCACTACTACACTGTTATAGGTAAATTTATTTTCTAACTCCGCACAGGTTTGAGTTATGAAATGTATAAATCAACCACTAGTTGTGCAAGTACTCCCTAAATTAGACGCACAAACAATAGTAATCTCCCCAAATGATTAGCGCTGTTACAGTTAGTAACACGCTTTTGCATAACACAGTAGCGCAATTGGTATTATAGTTAGGCTTTGTCTGGCACTAACGCTTGACAAGTATTTAAAATAGATTTAAGTGAATAACTGCGGTTTTACATGCAAGCGTGACGCCGCATAAAAATCTCGGGATGTCGATACAACATTGAATCTATTCTGTTCGACATCTTTAATCATCAAGTTGGCATTATTGGGAATTTAACATGAAATACGATAGCGAAAATTTTGACGTCGAGCAGTCCCTCAGTAACGATCAAGAACATGTTTGGCATCATTTGTCACAACATAAAGGGTATGAAGATAAACCTCCGATGATGATGGTCAAAGGTGAAGGTATGCGCATTACCGACGCCAATGGTAAAGAATACCTCGACGCTGTTTCTGGTGCGGTATGGACAACTAACGTGGGGTATGGTCGCGAGCGGATTGCTAAAGCAGTGTACGACCAATTGTGTGACATGAATTACTTCGCTAACTCTGCGGGTAATATTCCAGGTGCAGAATTTGCGCAACGTTTAACTGAGAAAATGCCAGGCATGTCTCGTGTTTATTACTCAAATTCTGGTTCCGAGGCGAACGAAAAAGTCTACAAAATGGTGCGTCAACTCGCCGTTTTGAACACCGATGGCAAAAAACATAAAATCATCTACCGCGATCGCGATTATCACGGTACAACGATTACAGCACTCAGCTCAACTGGGCAAGAAGAGCGTAAAGCACAATATGGCCCTTACACACCTGGCTTCGTATCTATGCCACATTGTTGTTGCTACCGCTGCCCATTCGGCAAGACTTACGGTGATTGCAATATCGAATGTGCCACTGCGCTTGAAGACGTCATTTTAGAAGAAGGCCCAGAAACAATTGGCGCTTTAGTGCTAGAGCCGATTACAGCGGGCGGTGGCGTTATCCCTCCTCCGCCAGAGTATTTCGGCATTATTGGCGAAATCTGTAAAAAGTACGATGTGCTGCTACATATCGACGAAGTGGTCTGCGGCGTTGGCCGGACTGGAACATGGTTTGGTTATCAACATTATGACGTGAAACCAGATTTTGTCACTATGGCGAAGGGCGTTGCGAGTGGCTATGCCGCGATCTCTTGTATGGTAACAACCGATAGAGTGTTCGACTTATTCAAATCTAACCCAGATGATCCGATGTCTTATTTCAGAGACATCAGTACCTTTGGTGGTTGTGCGGGTGGCCCCGCTGCGGCGCTAGAAAATATGAACATCATTGTCGAAGAAAACTTGCTCGATAATGTCACCAAGATGGGTGAGTACGCCATGGATAAAATGCATGAAATGCAAGAGAAGCATCCAATGATCGGAGAAGTGCGTGGTAAAGGCTTGTTCCTTGGTTTAGAGCTTGTTAACGACCGCAAAACCAAAGAGCCTGTGCTTGAATCAACCGCTGCTGCTATTGCGGCAGACTGTATGAATCAGGGCGTCATTATTGGTAGAACTAACCGTAGCTTACCGACACTTAACAACACCTTATGCCTTGCCCCAGCTTTGATTGCGACTAAAACTGATATCGATGATATCTTAGGTTCAATCGATAAAGCCTTAGAACGCGTCTAACAAAACCATTTCGTTAGTGCTTAAGGGCAGCGTTTATCGTTGCCCTTTTTTATGTCTGTTCGTTAGGGCAAAACCCTAGTTTCCGCTGTTTAATGGTATATTTGGCCTATGCCAGATTATCTTTTTCAACTACCTGAATCGAGCACGGGAACCCTACAAGCACGCATTCAAGAAATGATGGTTAATGCGATATTAAACCATCATATAGCACCGGGTAGCCCGATGCCTTCAGGCCGTAAATTAGCTGAGCAATTACATGTCGCCCGCAACACGGTGGTTTTAGCCTATCAAAACTTGATCGACGAAGGCTTTATCGAGGCCAGAGAACGTAGCGGTTTTTATGTTAGGCAGGATGTACTTGATGGATATGTTATACAGGAAAAACAAAACATTACAGAGCCTACTTCAAGTATTGACTGGAATGCGGTTATCTCGTTCAAACCCGATTCACTCCCCTATAACCGCAAACCCAAAGACTGGCAAAGCTTCCCCTACCCGTTTTTATATGGCCAATTTGATAAGACACTATTTCCTATCGCTGATTGGCGAGAGTGTTGCCGAGAAGCAGCAAGCATTTCTGCGATACACGGCTGGGCTGGCGATAGAATCGACCAGGATAATCCGCAACTTATTGAACAAGTGCATGCCAAAATGCTACCGCGACGAGGCATTTGGTCTAACCCAGACGAAATTCTAATTACATTGGGCGCTCAACATGCGATCCATATCGCATCACAGCTTCTGTTAAATAGTAACCGCACAATCGGCATGGAAAACCCAGGCTATGTAGATGCGCGCAATACGTTTATGACACAGACCCAAAACATCGAATTACTCGATGTGGACGAACGCGGCTTAGTCATTGACGACAAACGCTTAGCTAAATGTGATTGCGTTTACACCACCCCAAGTCATAACTTCCCGACCACCGTTACCATGCCGGCCCGTCGCAGAAGGCGGTTGTTAGAAGCTGCGGAAAAATATAACTTCTTCATCATCGAAGATGATTACGAGTCAGAATTTAATTATCTAGGTAAACCTACGCCCGCACTTAAAAGTTTAGATACCCAAGACCGCGTTATCCACGTAGGCAGTCTATCTAAAACCTTAGCTCCAGGTATTCGTTTAGGCTATATGGTGGCGCCAAAGCCTTTTATCGATCAAGCCCGTGCGCTGCGTCGATTGATGCTGCGTCACCCACCAGCGAACAACCAGTTTATTATCGCGCATTTTCTAAAACGCGGTTATCACGACGCCCTTGTTCGACGAATCACCAGCGCTTTGCATCATCGGTCTAAGTTAATGCAATCCATGCTGAATGAGCTATTGCCTAACTCTATTTCGCACCCCACCTTTGGCGGGTCATCGTACTGGGTAAAAGGCCCTAGTGACTTAGACGCCGACCTGCTCGCCGTCCAGGCTAAAGAAAAAGGGATATTAATCGAGCCTGGTGCTATTTTCTTCCATGGAGAAAATCGCCCTAAAAACTATTTTCGCTTAGGCTTTTCTTCAATTTCTGAAGAAAAAATAGACGCGGGATTACCTATTCTCGCCAAGCTGATCAATCAGCAGTAGAATTACAACGCAACTAGGGACCACACTCAAACCCCTTGCTTAGCGTATAAAGCAACATAAATATGCGGCTCTAGCCTCTCATTCTTAGCGCTTTAGGATCGTACATTGCACTTAGGCTTGCTTTAGCAGGAACCTCAACCCCTGCAACATCAATCGCGATTTGACCGCTGCCGAGGTATGCCTTATCAACATCAAAATCTTGGTGTATATAGCCCAAGCCAACCGATCCGCCCAAAGCATGCCCGTAATTACCCGATGTTAAATGGCCGATTATTTTTCCATCTAGCAGTATAGGTTCGTGGTGATACAACATCGCTTCTGGGTCTTGCAACAAGAACTGCACTAGGCGCTTATGCTTCCAAGAGCCCGTGTCTTTTTGTTTAGCAATTGCGTCATAACCATTAAATCGAATAGCTTTATTCATGTCACAAACAAAACTGAGGCCGCATTCAAGCGGCGTATCCACATTCGCTACATCATGACCAAGATGAACAAATTTCTTTTCTATACGGCAGCTATCGAGAGCGTGCATGCCCGCTAACTTAAGGCCAAACTGCTTACCCTTCTCCCATAGGTAATCAAATGCATGTCGCGCTTGATCACTTGGAATGTACAATTCCCAGCCTAACTCACCCACGTAAGAGACTCTAAATGCGCGCCCTACTGCACTTCCCAATTCAATTGTTTGGCAGGTCCCAAACGGGAAATTTTCGTTAGAGAGATCGTTGGAAAGTACCTTCTCCAGCAATTGACGACTATTTGGCCCCATCACACCAAAGATCGACCATCCGTTAGTAATATCCGTGACAAAACAATGCGAATCAGGGTCAATGTGACGGTTTAGCCATTCCAAATCTCGATTGGTTACCGCTGCGCCGCTTACAACCCAATACTCATTCTCCGCGATTCGTGACACGGTTAAGTCAGCTTCAATACCACCGTCTTCATTCAGCCAATGCGTATAAACCATTTTACCAACAGGCACGTCTACATTGGCCGAGCAGATACGCTGTAGTTGTGCACAACTGTCTTTGCCTTGCACCAAATACTTCGAAAAGCTACTTTGGTCAAACAGCACGACATTTTCGCGTGCAGCCATGTGCTCAGAAGCAGAGTATTCAAACCAATTTTGCTTACCAAAGCTATATTCGTATTTAGGCTCAACACCTACAGGTGCAAACCAGTTTGGACGCTCCCAACCTGCGGCTTCGCCGAAACAGGCATTCTCACGTAATAAACGCTCGTGTATTGGGGAATGTCGTACATCACGCGAGGTCTCAAACTGTCTAAATGGAAAATGGTTTTCGTATAGCAAGCCCAGACTTTCTGTTACGCGGTTTTCTAAATAATGTTTTGTCCCATGAAAGGAGTACATGCGACGAATATCGTTGCCGCCTAAATCATCGGGCATTTTCCCCGTTTCCATCCATTGAGCTAAGGAATAGCCTAAGCCGCCAGATGTTTGAATACCAACGGAATTCAATCCAGCCGCCACATAGTAATTTTTCAGCTCAGGCGCTTCACCCATATGAAACTGATCATCGGGTGTAAAGCTCTCTGGCCCGCAGAAGAAAGTACGCCATCCTACGTTTTGCAGTAAAGGAACGCGCTCCATTGCTGCCTCTAAGACAGGCATTAGCTGCTCTTCCATATGGCCTTCTAACTCATCGAAGCAAAAATCATCGGGTACGGCTAGACCTGCTTCGCCCCACGCTATCGCTTTCTTTTCAAAGGCACCCACTAAGATACTTCCGGCATCTTGTTTGAAATAAGCACAATTATCATGGTCTCTTAATACCGGTAACTGATCACTTAAATCATCCATTTTTTCAGTAACCGCGTAGTAATGCTCACAGGCGTGCAGAGGCACATTAACGCCCGCTTGCTTGCCTAACTGATGCGCCCACAAGCCGCCACAGTTGACGACAAAATCAGCTTCGATATCACCTTGATCAGTCACCACTCCGGTCACTTTGCCATTTTGTTGCAGTACCTTTTGCACTGTGATGCCTTCTAAACACTGGGCTCCGCGTCCACGTGCTCCCTTGATAAAGGCCATGGTGACGTCAATCGGGCTGGCGTATCCGTCTTGCCCTACCCACGCCGCACCGAGCAAGTCGTCGGTATTTAAAACCGGGTAATGTTCTTTAGCCTCTTGCGGTGTAATTATATCCACCTGAGTCACACCAAACGCGTTGTTCATTGCTGCAACGCGCTTAATCTCTTCAAAGCGCGCTTGCGAATGCGCTACTGTAATCGACCCAACTTGCCTGAAGCCCGTTGCCTGACCCGTTTCCTTTTCTATTTCGTCCAGAAGCGACATGGAATATTCGCACAGCTTTGCATGCGCTTCGTTAGCACGCATAGTGCCAATTAACCCGGCTGCATGCCAAGTCGTGCCGCAGCTGAATTGTTTGCGCTCAACAAGAACTACATCTTGCCAACCTTGCTTTGCTAAATGGTAGGCAACACTTGCACCGATAACGCCGCCACCAATAATGACTGCGCTGGCTTTACTTGGGACTGACGTGCTCATAGTTTTAAAATCGAATAAAGTGAACTGAAATTAATAATTAGATGACGCATTTATAAGCTATTGGCTCACATCCCTTTTTTTATTGCCGACCAATAGCAAAAAACTAACGACTGAAATGTCGCTACAGCTAAATATTTAGCTCATGTTACCGAGCGCGCCAAGCCTGCGTGCGCTTTAGCACCATCTTGGATACGACTGAATGAATAGCTCGCGCTGCAAAGTTAGTATAAAAAATCATCATCCCCATTGCCGCAGCCGGCGCCACGTCACCTGCATCATCCATATTCAACACCGCCACCGAGGCTAGTGCCGTTTTGGGAGAATATAAAAATACAACCGCAGACACGGTTGTCATCGCGTTCACAAATAAATAGATTGATATATCAAGCACCGCAGGCAAACATACCGGGACAGTTACCCGCCTAAACAGCCGATGAAATGGTTGCTTTAACGACGAAGCAACTAACTCAAACTTACCATCAATTTGCTTTAGTGCAGTCGCCGCCGTTAAATGAGAAACCGTATAAAAATGCGTTACCGAACAGATAACCAATATAGCCATCGTGCCGTATAGGGCATTAAGAGGGTTATCGGGGTTATTAAAAAAGAAAATATATGCCAAACCCAATACCATACCCGGTATCGCCATCGGCATCATCGCAAGAAAATGAAACACCCCACGGCCCGTTTTAAAGCCCGATGTTTTTTCAACCATATAGGCGCCGGTAAAAACGATGACAGTACCGATGATGGCAGTTAGCGAAGCCATTACAATCGAGTTACGATAAGCGCCCCAACCGCCGCCATCCATACGGTTAAAATCATAGTTTGTTAAGCTAAACGATAAATCATATGGCCAAAATTTAATCAGCGCCGCATACTGGCAAATACCAATAATACTGAGAATAAAGATAGCAATAAATGAACAGTAGGCAAAACAAATCCAGTCAAAACGTTGGTTTGGCTTTGGCTCATACACTACCGACCGAGCTGACAGCAGCGCCACTTGCTTCTTTTGAACCTGCCTATCAATAGTAAAGGCTAACAGCGCCGGTATTAATAAAACCACCGATACCACCGCGCCCATTTGAAAGTTTTGTTGGCCAATCACTTGCTTATAGATATCTACCGCCAACATGTTGTACTGACCACCGATCACCTTGGGCAAACCAAAATCAGTGATGACTAAGTTGAACACGACGAAGGCGGCTGAAATCAAACCATAACGCGCACCCGGAATAGTCACTGTCCAAAAGGTTCGCCATCTAGAGGCTCTTAATGACACCGCTGCTTCGTATAAACGTGCGTCGGAAATCGCAAGCGCGGTCAATATGATCAACATAGCATGCGGAAAGGTGAAAAACACTGAGCCAATTACAATGCCAATTGGGCCGTATATGGACTCACCTAATAAAAACTCCTTCAATAGTCCTTGGTTACCAAACAGATAAACCAAAGCAATCCCTGGTAACAATGACGGCACCAAAATAGGCGCCATTGCTATCATTTTAAAGACGCCCTTTAAACGCATACAACTTCGGCTAATCGCATACGAGAATGCGAAAGCTAGCGTGACTGTTATCAGCGTACTAATAATGGAAATAAACAATGAATTCTTGATTGATCTAAACAGCGCAGGTGTCGAAAAATAAGTGACAAAGTTCCCAATACCTTTAGAAGCAGCCGGACGCAAATAGATTTTGCGAAACTCGTTAGAGGTGTACTCCTTCCATTGGGTCCCTTTGTTTCTTTCTGAGCCAAACAAATAAATCGCATCATTGGAAGTACCGCGAAGCCGATACTTTACCGGGCTACGAAAGCTAAATTCGGGGAAAAATGAAGCCGTGCTAATACGCCCATCAGCACTGGTATTTAAGTCTACTTCTGTATAAGTACTGTGGTCATTGTTAACGCTCGCCAAGCTTTTCTCTGGCGTGTTGAATTCGCCTTGCTCATTGCTTACCTGCACCTCAAACTGATTTAAATCAAAAGCACTCGTTTCAAACGCTTTTGCCAACATGGTATAGAGGGGCAATGCCAACGCGATAATTAAGTATAAACCAATTACCACCATGAACCCGCGCTTGGTCCAGTCGTCTGTTCCCAATTTAGGTTTCACTTTTTTTGGACGCAACAAGTGGCCACTTTCTAACGTGTTTGCACTCATGCTCAGCTATCCCTTCGCTTGTAATGGTGGGTAGATTTTCATGCGCTCACTTGGCATTTCAATCAGCATTTTCCCTCCTTCTTCGATAGCTAATCTGCGTACTGCGTTGACTGAAAAATCAGCGACTATTTGGTTCTCACCTATTTCTGGATTACTCAATCGAGTTCGCCAAAAAGAACCTAGAAACTCCATCTCTTCCACCAAACCCTCTACGGTGTTATTGGGCTCTTTGATTGGGTCTGGGTCATCTACTGCCTTATCTCCGAGAGCGTGCGGGATAATATCGTCTGGCCGAATGGCAGCAATAATAGCGTCGTTTGCTCCTAAATCATGACTTGCACAGGCAAAACTAACCGAGCCAATAGTGACGACTTGGCTGTTTGTGTCGACAGAACCTTTAAACCGATTCGTTTCGCCAATAAAGTCGGCCACAAAAAATGAGACGGGTTCGCGGTATATCTCTGTAGGCGTGCCAACTTGAGCAACAACTCCATCTACCAATATGACAATTCTATCTGCCATTGACATGGCTTCTTCTTGGTCGTGGGTTACCATTACAGTAGTAACGCCTAATTTACGTTGTAGCTCCTTCAACTCATGCCTTAAACGTACACGAACTTTCGCATCTAACGCCGACAAAGGTTCATCAAGCAGTAGCAAGCCCGGTGACATGGCCAAGGCACGCGCTAAAGCGACGCGTTGCTGCTGACCGCCAGAAAGTTGCGCTGGATACTTCCTTGATTGACCCGGCAAATCAACCAAGGCGAGCAATTCTTCAACGCGATCGTCTATGTCGTTACGAGCTAGGCCGGTATTTTCCAAGCCAAAAGCCACATTCTGCTCAATAGTTAAGTTAGGAAATAATGCATACGACTGAAATACGATACCAAAATCTCTTTCAGAAGGTGGCAGGTTAGACACATCTTTACCATCTTGAATAATGACACCCGATGTTTGCAGATCTAACCCTGCTATGGCTCTTAACAACGTTGTTTTTCCGCAACCAGATGGCCCTAAAAAGCAAACCAATTCGCCCGGTTGGATTGATAACGAAACGTTATCTAAGGCCTGAAAGTCACCAAAAAACTTATTTAAGTGTTCAATTTTTAAATAGGCAGAATCATCGCCAGTGCTAGGTCGTGACATAATAGCTATCAGCAGTAAAACAAAGAAGGAATAAAAAGGGCACCCCGAAGGTGCCCTAGTTAACTGAGTAAGTAATGTTTAGCTCTTTGGCTCAGACTTGGTGTCGTAACGGCTCTGCCATTCTTTAAGAATTCGAGCGCGGTTATTTGCAGCAAACTCAAAGTCATTGTCGATCATTCCCTCAATTAAATTATCAGGAAAATTCTCAACTGGCTTAGCAACACCCGGGTAGGCAACAACCGCATAACCTTTGTTATACAACTCGTTAGCGCCTTTCGTGATACTCCAATCTACCAGCTTCTGTGCATCTGATAAGTTATCCGTTCCGGCGATGATCGCAGTAGCTTCCATATCCCAACCTACCCCTTCACTAGGCACTACAATTTCAAGAGGTGCGCCCGCATTCTTAGACTTAGCCCCTCTAAATGCGAAAGAAATACCAATTGGAATTTCACCTGCCGCTGCTAACTTACAAGGCTTCGAGCCGGAGTGTGTGTAAGACGCAATGTTGGCGTGAAGGGAATCCATAAATGCCCAGCCACCGTCTTCACCAAACATTTGTAGCCAACTTGATACGTCCAGAAAGCCCGTACCCGATGAATTAGGGTTGGGCATAATTATATGGCCTTGGTAAACCGGCTTGGTTAAATCTTTCCAAGATGTCGGTACTGGCAAACCGTGCTTTTCACCTTCTACCGTATTAAAACAAACAGCAGCCACCCAAGCGTCCATACCTGTCCAAGTTGGAGGTGAACTACCATCTACAAATTTAGGGTCTAAGTTTTCAACGCCTTTGGGCGCATAGCTTTCTAACATGCCCTCAGCTTTCATCAACAGCAAAGAAGTTGCCGCCAATCCCCAAACTACATCAGCTTGCGGGTTGTTTTTCTCGGCTAATAGCTTCGCCGTCATGATGCCTGTTGAGTCACGCACCCAATTAATTGTTACGTCTGGATGGTCAACATTGAATGCCTCGGCATATCGGGTCAAATCTTCCGCCTCTACAGCAGTATAGACAGTTAGCTCACCTGCCATTGCCCCTTGTGCTAACAATACACTCAGGCTAGCGCCAAGCGCGAGTTTTGATATTTTTTTCATCGTCTTTTCTCCTCTATAGTTTAATTAATTTATTTCTTCTATTTCTCAACAGAACAGTTGCAACTATCATTAACACGTCAGCGTTATTTCACCCGACCATGCTATGATTAAACTAGCTAAACAGTGGTGAAGGCTAAACCCTTACTGCTGATAACTATTTTTAATACACTGATAGAATATACCGCTACAATATAACCAAGATAATGACGAACATCTACCCTCAAATAAAATCGTTCTTTTCGATGGTCTGCGCATTAAAATTTATAGGTTAATTGTCGTAACAAAGTGATGAGCATCCGTTTCCCTCCTATTTCAGCATTAAGAGCTCTTGAAGCTGCTGCAAGGCTAAAGAGCTACGCGCGCGCTGCGGAAGAGTTACATGTCACGCAAAGTGCGATAAGCCATCAAATCAGGCACGCGGAGGAAACATGGGACATGAAGTTGTTTATGCAGGAAGGTAGAAAACGCGTGCTCACACCCTCTGGCGCAATTATCGTTCCGATTGTGCGCGACTTTATCCAACGTTTAAGCTCGTCAATAGAAGACTTAAAAGAAGATAAGCAATCCAATACCTTAAAAATCAGTTTGCTACAGTCATTTGCGATGAAATGGCTCGTACCGCGCTTGGGGCATTTCAACCAATTAAACCCGCAGGTGAAAATTTGGCTGTCAACTTCGGTTGATTTAGCAGACTTACACAGCGACGACGTAGATATCGCCATTCGACTAGGTTATGGCGACTGGCCAGAAGTATACGCTGAGAAAATATTAACTGAGAGTGTCTTTCCAGTCTGTAGTCCATCATTCGTAGAAAAACACGGCCTGCCAGATTCCCCCAGTGATTTACTTAACTACTCGCTGTTTCGTCGCGGTGATCACAGCATATCACCACGGTGGCGAGATTGGTTTGCTTTTGCAGAGGTGACTATCAACGAATTTCCCGGTGGCATTACTTTCGCTGACAGCTCTCTTGCCATTCAAGCCGCATTAGATGGCTTGGGGATAGCGCTTGCAAGAAGTGCGCATGTGTTAGATGACATTGAAGCGGGGAGATTGATCCACTTATGTCCGCAAATTCAATATCACTCCGACTTATCGTACTATTTTGTGTGCAATTTAGGTGAAGAGAACAAATCGGAAATAAAGCTCTTCAGACAATGGCTTATTGAACAAGCCATGGTGTCGCAAGAACGCTTTAACCAAAATGAAATGTAAATTCTAAATGCATCGTAAAACTAATTATGTGAATTTAAGTCACTACTTTATTTTGTATGCTTGCCGCTTTCTTACTTAATCCGCTTTGGTTCTGCTATCTTTTTGCTATTTCGAGACGAACTTCTTAATTCTTCCGTTAAACCCATAAATGCTCGGATTAGCATACTGTCTTGGCGTTCGCGTAAATAAACAATCGCTTCATCCATAATCATTTTCTGCCCGCTGATTTGTATTTTGCGTAGGCCCATTCCATTACCAAATTCCGCTTCGGAAACAATCCCAACTCCGCCGTTAGCTAAGACGATTTCACGCACTGCTTCTCGACCTTCAGCTTCAATAATAGCCTTTAGATTAACTCCTTTTTCTAAGGCGATTTCTTCTAGCTTAGCACGCGTTTTTGAACCTTGTTCGCGCAGCACCAGCGGTAATTTCCCCAGTTGTTTAAGGGTGACCGTATCTTCTTTAATGAGGTCGCTGCCCTCGGCAACAAAGGCAATAATTGGCGTTGAGTGCAGCTTTACTGAACAATACTCTTGATTCGCGGGGATTTCTCCTAACACCCCAATATCGCATTCGTATTGATGCAAGCTGTTTAATATGGCTTCAGTATTCCCCACTTTAAGCGAAATAAACACCTCCGGATAACGCTCACCAAATTGTTTTAGCAAGTCAGTCATATGGTGAACTGAATCTGCCATAATATTTAACTTACCAGAATGGGTGAGCCGCGACTCAGACAAGAAATCTGCAACGCTCTCCTCCGCTTCAAACATACGTCGCGTTATTTTAAGTAGCTTTTCCCCTGCGGCGGTTAACACGACCTTTTTACTGTGCCTATCAAATAACCTTACATCATTTTCTGACTCCAGTTTACGAACTTGGTCTGATATAGCGGGTTGAGTTAAGAAGAGCGCATCCGCTGCACGCGAAAAGCCGCCATGTGTAGCAACGTAATGAAATGCACGTATTTGTACATATCTCATAAAATATCTAAATAAATAGGGTTAAGTAGCCATTAGCACTTGTCAATCGTCACCTTTTTTATACACGGCGTAGATCGCAATAATATCGATAGACAAGCTATTATTAATGACTAAACTTATAGATGATCGCGCAAATAAAATCAACGCAGTTACAAAAAATAACTAATAAACCACTAAATTGATTACGTTTTGTAAAACAAACAATCCGATGTAGCAAAATACGGCAGCACAAAATGGCGTTATCACCCAACCAACGGCAATAGACCTTAAAACTTGCCACTGAATGCTATCACTTCCCCTCATTAAGCCTAAGCCAACAATAGCACCCACAACAGCTTGAGAGCTTGAAACGGGCACTAATGGAATTGAAGGTAAGCCAGCACCTAACAGCAGCGCTTCTAATCCTTTAGATGCGAATACAAATAGCACCACTGAGTGCGCCACCACCACAACCCATGCTGCAATCGGAGAAAGTGGGACTAAATTTTGGCCCACCGTCATCATGACATGTTTTGAATAGGTAAACACACCTACGGCGATGGCCAATGCGCCCAGTAAAAATAATTGTTGGATGGAAGAGAATGTAAACCACCCTGCAACGGAAAATTCAGTAAACGGTGAGGCGGGTACAAACACCCCTACCACATTCGCAATGTTATTAGCTCCAAGACTGTAGGCACCCATTGCACCCGCTGCAATTAACGCGATACGGGTATAGGCATCTAAACGCAGAATATGCAGTTTCGCTGACTTTAAAATACGCTGTACCAACATAAACAATGGAACAGCCACAAACCCTGCCAACAAAGGGCAAGCGACCCAAGTTAATGCAATTTTGGTTAAGGTTTGCGTATCGGTAGCTGAGCCACTAAACAGATTCCATCCGATAATCGCCCCAACGATGGCCTGACTAGTAGAAACAGGTAGGCCGCGCTTGGTCATCATATAGACCGTAGCGGCGGCAGCAAACGCAGCCATAAAGGCGGCGGGCAGCTTATTTATTGCCCCTAATTTGCCCAGCGTTTCAGTGGTGCCTGCGCCGCTAATCACGGCTCCTAATACCACGAACACACTACAGACAATCGCTGCTGTGGAAAATTTGACCATGCGGGTTCCCACCGCAGTGCCGAACACATTAGCAGCATCGTTAGCGCCTAATGACCACCCTAGGAACAACCCACTTCCAAGGAAAATAAGTACAGATAAGTCCATCTATTTTTTCTATGAAGCGGTTATATGATCCTTTTTATCGCGTATATCGATAACTCATCTGCCACGTCTTCTGCAGAATTGGCGACGTCATCTATGTGCTCAATAAAGTATTGCAGGTGGCGTTTACGCGTTAAATCGAGGTCGCTGTCAAATATTTTACGTTGTAGCTTAGTACTAATTCGATCAGCTTCTGACTCAAAGAACAGCACTTTACGTACATAGTCACGAACAGAATTGATGTCTCTGAAAAATGCTCTAGAAGCAAACACTAAACAGTCAACGCTATTAATCACTTGTTCTGTCAACTTGCGAAAACCCTGATTAAACTCTGGCGGAATTTCTGGTTTTTGGATAGACAACCTAAAAAGGTTTCCTTCACACCGATTTATAATATTGTCGACGTTCTCCAGCAATTTGAGCACATCACCGCGCAAATCTGGAATAA
The DNA here is from genome assembly GCA_965237995.1 of Candidatus Poriferihabitaceae bacterium. Lineage (GTDB taxonomy): Bacteria > Pseudomonadota > Gammaproteobacteria > Arenicellales > Poriferihabitantaceae > JAAELZ01. Next base: position 18,281 of record CBDEGO010000003.1, on the reverse strand, counting down.
GTGTTTGCACATAGAGTTTATTTTCAATATCGCGTCTAAGCGTATCTGCGCGCGTTTCGATCTCAGAGGCTTTTCCCAACAACTCATCGAAATCTTGACACGCACCTTTATCGAGATAGATATCCACTGCACGACTAAAGATCAATCCTGTTTGAGTAACAATATCGAGAAATTCATCAATTTGCCCTTCCAGCTCTTTGGTTCTACCAAATAAAGAAGGTGTTTTTGCAATACCAAAATTCATATTATTTCTTGATTATCCACGATAATTATTATGGCAAATTTATAACAGTTGGATTCTATCAAAACAAAGCATTAAATTTTATGAATACAACAATTTACACGATATTAGTGACCAATTAATTAACCATGATGCCTCGATAAGCTTTTCAAAACTAAGTGACTCGCTGTGCTAAAAACATAATATTCGCTGAATCTATAGATAGATACAAAATAACGATTTAACTAATTCATTAGCCTAGAAATACAATACCATCAAACGTGAAACCATTGCCCCTTTTTGATTGGTTTTTCAATTTACATTTGACTGCTTTCTCAAACAGAATCAGGTTATGCAATCTTTAGAAAAAACGAACCCATCGCCGCCTAGTATCGTTGCCCCTCAGCACGGCGAGCCCGTATTGCTAACGCCTGGGCCGTTAACTACCTCGATTGAAACTAAACAGGCGATGTTGGTTGATTGGGGCTCTTGGGATCAAGATTTTCGTGATATGACAGCCACACTGCGTGCTGAATTACTCAGCCTATTGGGGCCAGATAAAACGCAGTATGATTGCGTTCCGATGCAAGGCAGTGGCACGTTTGCAGTTGAAGCGATGCTGGGTTCTTTTTTGCCGGCAAACAGCAAAACACTCGTATTGGCGAACGGCGCTTACGGCTTAAGAATTGCCAAAACCCTAGACTACTTAGGGCGCGATTTTACTCTATTAAATAAAGGCGATTATCTACCGCCACGCGGCCCAGAAGTCGCTAAACTGTTAGCTGAAGATGCTGCCCTTTCGCACGTCGTTATTGTGCACTGCGAAACCTCTTCGGGTATTTTAAACCCCGTTGAAGAAATCTCTGAGGTTGTTGCTGCTGCGGGCAAAAAATTACTTGTCGATACCATGAGTGCCTTTGGCGCAATTGAACTCGATTTACAAAAAATCACATGCGAAGCATTCGTTTCTTCTGCTAATAAGTGTATTGAAGGTGTCCCTGGCTTTGGTTTTATCATCGCTAAAAAGACCGCACTAGAAGCATCTAAAGGAAACTGTCATTCGCTTAGCTTAGATGTACACGACCAGTGGGCTAATATGGAAAAAACTGGCCAGTGGCGATTTACTCCACCTACGCATGTTGTCGCCGCTTTTATAAAAGCGTTAGAACGACATAAACAAGAAGGCGGCGTGAATGGGCGTGGTTCGCGATACGCGGATAATAGAGATGCGCTAGTCAGTGGTATGCGAAAGTTAGGCTTTGAAACCTTACTGGAAGACCGTTGGTTGTCTCCGATCATAGTCACGTTCTTTAATCCCGCTGACAAACAGTTTGAATTTAGCCATTTTTATGAGCTAATGAAACAAAAAGGTTTTATCATCTACCCAGGAAAATTAACGATGGTAGATAGCTTTCGCGTCGGTTGCATTGGATATATTGACAGCAAGGTAATGCAGCAGGTTGTTAATGCCGCAGAAGCTTCACTCAAACAAATGGGGGTTGTAAACGCCGCACCGCCTCAAGCAGCCATACAAGAGCGAGCAAAATTATTAAACTCCTAGAACACTCATACTTTAACTAACCATACGAATGAATAATTCATCTTTTAATGTCAATGACCGTGAATACAGCAGCTCGTCTACCTGCGCGGTTGCGATTTGTATCGACGGCTGCGAGCCCGATTATTTCGACGAGGCGATTAAGGCTGGCGTCATGCCAAATTTAAAGCGCATTAAGGCAACGGGTACAGATCGCATCTCTCACTGCGTTATTCCTAGCTTTACCAACCCTAATAATTTGTCAATTGCGACCGGTCAGCCCCCTTCTGTCCATGGTATCTGCGGTAATTTTGTATACGACCCTGACACCGGAGAGGAAGTCATGATGAATGACGCCAAGTTCCTGCGCGCACCTACCATCTTCCAAACGTTCGCTGATGCTGGCAAACGCGTAATGATCGTAACCGCGAAAGACAAGCTACGCGCCTTGCTGGGGTATGGCTTACGCTTTGCAGATGGTCATAACATGTGTTTTTCAGCAGAGAAATCTGGCACTTCTACGCTTGCTGAGCATGGCATGGAAAATGCCTCACACTGGCTAGATATGCCTGTGCCTGATGTTTATTCCGCTGAGCTATCTGAATTTGTATTCGCTGCTGGCGTTAAATTACTACAAGAGCAAAAACCAGATTTACTCTATTTAACAACAACCGATTATGTGCAACACAAACATGCACCCGGCACACCTAAGGCGAACGAATTTTATGCCATGTTCGATAAATACCTAGGACAACTTGATCAATTAGGTGCGGCCATTATTATGACGGGCGATCACGGTATGAATGCCAAACACAAGGCAGACGGTACGCCAGATGTAATCTACCTACAAGACTTATTGGATGAGTGGCTTAACCCCGCTGACACGCGTGTCATACTACCCATCACCGACCCTTATGTCGTTCATCATGGCGCTTTAGGTTCATACGCAACGATCTACTTGCAAGAAGGGGTTGATCAAGCGCAATTAATCGACAAATTAAACGCAAAAGACGGAGTGATGACTGCACTAAGTCGCAGTGCAGCTTGTGAGCAATTTCAATTGCCAACAGACAGAGTGGGCGATATTGTAGTTGTATCAGATCAAAACGTGGTACTTGGCACTAGTGAAGACCGCCATGATTTGTCCGGTTTGACTGAACCACTACGTTCGCATGGCGGTATTTCTGAACAACGGGTCCCGTTTATAATGAACCGCGTTGTCGAAGATGTACCAGACGCGCCGATCTTGCGTAATTTCGACGCCTATTACTATGTCACTAAAGCTGCAGCGATGGGGGTTGCAAACTAATGAGTCAAACAATGAAAGCTATGCCGACAGAAATCCGTCATGAAACCATGCGTATCGGAGGCGAAAAAGTCGACACCGAAAAACGCGTTAATGTCCATTACCCCTACACCAATGAGGTGATCGGCACTGTTCCCGCAGGCACGAAAGAACACGCGGCTAAAGCATTTGAAATCGCTGCGAATTACACGCCAAAATTGACTCGCTATGAGCGTCAACAAATTTTATTTCGCGCTGGTGAACTAATACGTGAGCGCAAAGAAGAAATTGCTTATTGGCTAACGTTGGAACTGGGCATTTGCCAACAACACGCTCTTTACGAAGCAGGCCGTTCCTACGATGTGTTTACCCTTGCTGGGCAACTCGCGATCTTGGACGACGGACAGATATTTTCGTGTGACCTCACGCCACATGGCAAAGACCGCAAAATTTACACCCTACGGGAGCCGGTCAATGTAATTTCTGCAATCACCCCGTTTAACCATCCGTTAAACATGGTGTCACATAAAATTGCACCGTCCATTGCAACCAATAACACGATGGTTTGTAAGCCTACGGAACTCACTCCGTTAACGTGTCTTACCTTAGCCGACATCTTATACGAAGCAGGCTTGCCGCCTGAAATGTTTCAAATTGTGACTGGCATGCCGGCAGATATTGGTGATGAAATGATCATCAACGACGAGATTGATATTATCACTTTTACTGGCGGTGTCCCCGTTGGCAAAATGATCGCTGAGAAATCAGGTTATAAGCGTACCGCACTTGAACTCGGAGGCAACGACCCGTTAATTATCTTAAATGACCTTAATGACGACGACCTAGAAAAAGCCGCTGCGCTAGCGGTTGCAGGTTCCTGTGGTAATTCAGGTCAGCGCTGTACAGCAATTAAACGCATTTTAATTCAAGAGTCTGTTGCTGACAAAGTCGTTCCGATGATTTTAGAACACGCCAAGAAAATAAAATTTGGCGATCCAATGGACCCTGAAACTCAACTAGGCTGCGTGATCCACGCAGAAGCTGCTGAGTTGTTTGAAAAGCGAGTGTATGAAGCGGTCGAACAAGGTGCCAAAGTGTTATACGACCCCGGCCGCGTTGGTGCGCTGTTACCCCCTATCGTAGTCGACTACGTACCGCATGACTCCGCACTGGTATATGAAGAAACCTTTGGCCCGATTGTGCCGATTGTGCGAGTACCAGATGATGATATTGAACTAATGAAAATATCAAACTCAACGCCATTTGGCTTATCTGCTGGCGTTTGCACCAATGATCTTAACCGCATTATGGCTTATATTAACGGCCTTGATGTGGGGACAGTCAATATCTGGGAGCAACCTGGCTACCGAATCGAGATGTCACCTTTCGGTGGTATAAAGGATTCAGGCAACGGCGTTAAGGAAGGGGTACTAGAGGCGATGAAGTTTTTCACCAACGTAAAAACCTACTCCCTACCCTGGCCTCGTTAGCCAAATTTTCCCCTCAAGCGGCCATCATATTGCTATAGATATGATTGGCCGCTAACTCTTCTTTAAATCTCACCCGCCGTCGGTGAAGGATTGTGAACGAATCATTTAGTTTTGCAGTAACGTTAGTGCTTATCGCTGCATGCTTGCATGCATTCTGGAATGCCTTAATCAAAGGCTCGTCAGATCGAGCGGCTATGATGGGGTTAATTAATGTAGGCCACGGAATTTTAGGCGCCGCGATGGCAATCGTCTATTTACCGCCGGCAGTTGCAAGCTGGCGTTTTCTTGTCGCTTCCACTCTTATTCACTTCTTTTACTACGGGTTCTTACTAAGAGCCTACCGCTACGGTGACCTCTCTCAGGTTTACCCAATCGCACGCGGAATTGCCCCGATACTCGTTGCCTCTGGCGCACAGATATTTGCAGGCGAAGTACTGCCTGTTATGGCATGGCTAGGCATACTGCTAGTATCGTTAGGCATAGCCATTATTTTCCTTTACCAGCAAGGGCAGAAGCCAGATAAGCGTGCTGTTACCGCAGCCATTCTTGTAGGTTGCACCATCGCTGCATACTCTATTGTAGATGGTTTAGGCGTGCGGGTTGCCCAAAGCCCTTTAGGCTATATAGGATGGCTGTTTGTTTTGGAGTGCGTTTCTGGTTTTGCACTACTGGCATGGCGGTGGCAGGTTGTCAAAAAAATGCGATGGAAGACTTATGCAATTGGTATCGCTGGTGGCTTAGTTTCTGCTGGGGCATACGGCTTGGCGATTTACGCGAAAAGCTTAACTTCGCTTGGAATGGTGTCCGCCATCAGGGAGTCGAGCGTAATCATTGCTGCACTTATTGGCGTGATATACTTTGGAGAACGCCCTTGGAAGCCACGTTTGTTAGCGGCATTCGTCGTTGCACTAGGCGTTATTCTAATGGCTACTTCCGGTCAACAAACGTAAGTCTTAAATACGCTAGCTACCTCTATGCTGTGGATCGCACTCACCATCCTTGCTGCCTTTATGCAGGCCGTCAGAACAGCGGCGCAAAAACAATTAGCGAATAAGTTAGACGCTACAATAGTCACTTGGGTGCGTTTCGCCTTTGGGTTACCGTTTGCCTTCTTGTTATTGATCTATTTATTCGATTGGAGTCTGCCGCCAATCACACTTTCGAGCCGTTACCTATTATTTTGCCTTTTGATAGCGGTTAGCCAACTCTTAGCCACATGGCTGCTGGTCTTGTTATTGCAGCGACGTAACTTTGCTATTGGCTCTACATTAGTTAAGTCAGAAGCTATCTTCACAGCGCTAATTGGTCTTTTGTTTTTTGCTGAGCACATTAGCGTAATTGGTTGGCTCGCTATTATTTTAGGTATTGTCGGTCTACTAATAGCCTCAATGGGAAAATTCAATTTAAGCCTCTCGACTCTGTTAGGCGGCATAGACTCAATGTCAGCAAAACTCGGGCTATGCGCCGGCATCGGGTTTGCAGTGGCTAGCGCTTGTATCCGACAAGCAAATCTATCGCTCACTCAAGTTGATAGCCCCATTGGCCAAGCGACTATTACGCTAAGCACTGTAATCGCTATTCAAACTATTATTGGCGCGGTATTTGTTCTCACTCGCACACGGGGCGCTGTAGCTCAAATCTCAAACAATTTTTCTATTTGCACCTTTATCGGCATTACTTCGATGCTAGGGTCATTCGGTTGGTTCGCCGCTTACGCCTTTCAAAATGCCGCTTATGTAAAAACCTTGGGCCAAATTGAATTCGTGTTTACATTGCTAATTGCGTGGTTTTATTTCAAAGAAAAAATTCAAAGCTACGAGTATTTTGCTATTTTATTGGTTGGTTTATCCGCTTTACTTATTATTTGGAGAACCTAAGAAGCTATATACTAAAAAGACACTATGAACTTATTGAAAGCCCCGCTTAGCGCTGAAGAAATCCAACGCGCCGTCGAAATTGTAAACCTACAAGCTGGCTTGGATTCTAGCGCTTGGTTTGAAACCATCACCTTGGATGAATCTGCACTCTTCCCCGAAGACCGCTGCGCTTACGTATGTTGTTACGAACCCAGTTCTAACCGCACGCTGCTTGGTTTAGTTAATTTCACAGACGGTCAGCTACATAATTGGCGTCACGAAATGGGAGTGCAAGCTAGAATTGTACCTGATGAATTTGTTATGGCTTGTGACCTTGCCCGTAACCACCCTGAATTTCTCGCCGCCTTAAAGTTACGTGGCTTGTATAGCGCAGAGAACGTGCTAATTGAAAGCTGGTCAGCTGGTAATTTTGGCGCTGCAGAAGAGAGCGAAAAGCGCATCGCATTCGGTCATTGTTGGCTCATGAACGACGCGGGTGATAACCCTTACGCAAGGCCCATCGCAGGTTTACATCCTGTATTTGATTTAGCTGAACAAAAAATTATACGTATAGAGGACTATGGCGTGGTTCCTATTCCGCCAGACCCCGGCCCAATAAAGCGCCCAGAAAAACGCCAAGACTTAAAACCTATCGATATTACTCAGCCAGAAGGCCCGAGTTTTGAAGTGGATGGTTATCACGTTAAGTGGCATGACTGGGAAGTCCAAGTGGGCTTTTCACAGCGCGATGGCTTGGTGCTTTACGATATTGGCTATCACGATAAAGGCGAGTTACGCCCCATCATAAAACGGGCCTCTATGGCAGAAATGGTGGTGCCTTATGGAGATCCACGCGGCGCAAACTTTAGACGCAATGCTTTTGATACCGGAGAATACGGCGTCGGTGTTTCACTAGACTCTTTGCGCTTGGGTTGTGATTGTTTAGGCTACATCCACTATTTTGATGTCAACAGTCACGACTGGCACGGCAACCCCGTTGAGATTAAAAACGCGGTATGCATGCATGAAGAAGACTACGGCATATTGTGGAAGTATTCTGTGCCATCAGCCAATCAAACAACTGTTTCACGTTCCCGGCGCCTAGTTATTTCCTCCATCGCTACTATCGGCAATTATGTGTACGGCTTTTTTTGGTACTTTTATTTAGACGGCACCATAGGCACAGAAATTAAAGCAACGGGCATCCCTTTCCCCTCCGCCATTGAAAATGATGCCGTCAGTGATTACGGAACAGGCATAGGCGCTGGCGTTGAATCTCACGTGCACCAGCATGTGTTTAGCTTCCGCTTTGATATGGCTATCGATGGGGATAACAACACCGCCAGTGAAGTCAATTTCAAAGCTGCACCAGTTTCAAGCCACAACCCCCATGGCAATGCGATTATCACCGAAGAAACTTCTTTTAAGAACGAACTAGCAGCGCAGCGAGAAATGAATGCACGTAGCTCTCGATATTGGAGAGTAAGCAACCAAGACAAGCATAATGCCCACGGTAAGCCGGTGGCTTACAAACTCAGCCCCGGCATCAATACCTTTCCTTATCAACACCCAGACTCTTCAATGGGAAAGCGCGCAGGGTTCATGTATAAACACTTTTGGGTAAGCCAACAGCACCCCGATGAACTGCACTCTGCGGGCTGGTTTCCTAACCAACATGCAGGCGGCGACGGCTTACCCAAATGGACGCAAGCGGATCGCAACATAGAACAAGATGATATCGTCGTTTGGTACACACTGAATTACCATCATTTACCAAGACCTGAAGACTGGCCGGTTCAGCCAGTGGTCTATGCCGATTTTCACTGGATGCCTGATGGCTTTTTCGATGAAAACCCGACGATGGATGTGCCTGCAAATTAGGCGATAAAATGCAGTCGTTTATCGACCAAGGTATCGACCCCGACACGCTCTATGAAACAACCTGCGCCCTGGCGATTGAACCGGTATTAACCGCGCACCCGACTGAGGTGGTCCGGCGGACGATATCAAATAAATATCTGCGCATTACTAAATTATTAGAAAAGCTAGACCGAACCCGTATCAAGAAAAGTAAACGCGCGTCTATTTTGCAAGAGCTATCTCGCGTTATCACCGAAATATGGGAAACTGATGAAATTCGCCGTACCCAACCCACACCTGTTGATGAAGCAAAATCTGGCCAAGTGGTGGTTGAGCATACTTTGTGGGATGCCCTGCCCTATGCTATCCGAACCTTAAGCAACACGCTGGAACTGCATACAGGAAAAGCGCTGCCGTTGCATTGCACGCCCATTCGTTTATGTTCTTGGATGGGCGGAGATCGTGACGGCAATCCAAATGTGACTCCAGACATTACGGAACAAGTGATTCGGGTTTCACGTTGGAAAGCGGCGGACTTATTTCATCAAGAAATTTATGAATTGCGCCGTGAGTTATCAATGCATCGCGCTAATGTAGCCTTATCTGAGGCGGCTAAGGAACAGCACGAGCCTTACCGTGTGGTGTTGCGCGCACTGCTAGATAAATTGCATCGCACAATGCGTTGCATGGAAAATGGAGATGATGGGCATCATTTACCGCCTGGTGAAATATTGGTCACCAAACAAGACTTACTAGACCCGCTGCTGCTGTGTTATCAGTCGTTAATTGACTGCGATGCGCAAATAATCGCCGATGGCAGACTAACCGACATTATTCGGCGCGCCTATGCCTTTGGTGCCATTTTGATGCCGCTGGACATTCGCCAAGAATCAGACCGCCATTCGCAAGCGCTTGACGAAATCACAAACTATCTAGGGCTAGGGTCCTATCAAGATTGGTCTGAGGTAGAAAGGCAACAGTTCTTAAGCGCTGAATTAAATAACAAGCGCCCACTTATCCCAGAGAATTTTCCAGCCTCAGAACCCGTAAAAGTCGTGCTGGATACCTTTCGAATGATCGCTCGCCAAAACCCTGAATATTTTGGCGCGTATATTATTTCAATGGCAACAACGGCCTCTGATGTGCTTGCGGTCGCTGTGTTACAAAAAGCCTGTGGCATCAATAAACCACAGCGCATTGTTCCGCTGTTTGAGCGATTAGCTGACTTAGAACAAGCTGAGAAAACCATGAGTGAATTGTGGCAGAACTCCGTGTACAAAGCGCGCATCAATGGTGAACAGGAAGTCATGATTGGTTACTCCGATTCAGCCAAAGATGCGGGACAACTTGCGGCTGCATGGGCTTTATATAATGCACAGGAAAAACTGGTTAAGCTCGCCAACGCGCACGATATCAAACTAACCCTATTTCACGGTCGCGGCGGAAGCGTGGCGCGCGGCGGTGGGCCTGCGCATAGTGCGATTCGCTCGCAACCGCCCGGTTCGGTGAATGGCAGCATTCGTGTCACCGAACAAGGCGAAGTGATACAAGCCAAATATGGTTTGCCGGGGCATTCCGTTGAAAACTTAAAAATTTACTTATGTGCGGTGCTTGATGCGACCTTAACCCCCGCACCCGAGCCTAAGCAAGAGTGGCGCGATAAGATGGAAACACTTGCTGATGAAGCGCTGCACGACTTTCGCTCTATCATTCGTGAAAACCCTGACTTCGTACCGTATTTCGTACAAGCTACACCCGAAGGTGAACTTGCAACCTTAAAGATCGGCAGTCGTCCGGCTAGACGCCGTAAAGGAGCTGGAATTACTTATCTGCGTGCGATTCCGTGGATATTTGCTTGGACGCAAACAAGACTGATGCTACCAGCTTGGTTAGGCATCGGTACGGCGCTGCGCTCGGCTATCGATAATAACCGCGCCAGTATGTTGCGAGACATGCAACAACATTGGCCTTTCTTTAAGGCAACAATCGATCAGATTGAAATGGTCTTGGCCAAGGCAGACCCAAATGTGGCAGCGCTCTATGATGCTGTGTTGGTTGAACAGAAACTTCAGCCATTAGGGCAGATGTTGCGAGAAAAATATGAAGTCGTTACTGAAACCGTGCTGGAATTAACTGGCCACGAAACCTTGGTGTCGCACGAGCCTTTTGTCTTACAAGGCATTCGCGTACGTAACCCTTATGTTGACCCATTAAATATACTGCAAGTAGAGATTTTATCCCGATTACGAAACGGCGAAACGGGCATCATTGAGGACGCCATGGTAATCGCCATTAACGGAATTTCTGCAGGCATGCGCAATACAGGATAAACCTTATACCGTGTCAAATAAACCTGATTTATCAAACAAAGCCATACTCGTCACAGGCGCCGGCTTCGATATAGGAAAAGCGCTTTCTCTGGCTATGTCTAAGTTGGGCGCGACCCTATTATTGTTAGACAATGACGGCAAAGCGCTTGATGCAGTTTATGATGAAATCATAGCCCAAGGAGGCGCAAAACCTCTGATTATAGAGCTTGATCTGGCTAAGTTAACGGCTGAAAACGCAGAGTTAGTCAACGAGAATATTCAATCAGAATTTGGTCACCTAGATGCGCTAATTCATACGGCAAATTGGACCTTTCCCCTTAGCCCGCTAGCGGTTTACGAAGAGAGCTTTTGGACGAAAGCGATGCATCATCTACATTTTGCACCGTTCTTGCTAACCCAAAAGCTACTACCGGCTTTGTCTGCGGCTGAAGCGGCTCGCGTTGTATTTTCGTTATATGGCTGCGGTACTACCCCCAAAGCCTTTTGGGGGCCCTATGCTGCTGCTTACGCGGCACTACAAAGTACCTGTGATGTATGGAATCAGGAATTACAATCGCACAACACACGCTTTACTACCATTAACCCCGGTGAAGTGTTAACGCAAGTACGCGTAAAACATTACCCAGCAGAAGCGCATGACACCCTCATCGCTAGTGATGATCCGGCACTGATTAGACGTTATCTAGATTTCCTGATGTAGCTGTTCTTCATATATTTTATAGGTATTTGAACAGCAACGTAGCATCTCAAAAAACATTCGCTTTGGAGACATATTAATTTGATGCAGAAAAATCATGACCGCCTGCTATATACTTAAAACGGTAATTCAAAACTGAATCACTGTTAGGCTTGAAAAAGGAACAGAAAATGAAAATTGCCCTAGGCTGGACCTTCCGAACGACATCCCATGCAGTTATCAATTCTTTGGTGAAGCTCCCAGCAAGGTTAACTACTACATCGCCGACTATTTTAGCTCTGCTCTGTTCTTTGTCTTTGAGTTGGGCTCCAAGTGTATCCGCACAAATTCCTGTAGTACCTGTAGGGGTCGCCTTAGATGTGAAAGTATTATTACAGGGCGGACTAATTGTAGACCCAGATTCTTATGTCTTCACAGCAATTATGCGAGACGATATGCGCAGTAGAGATAGAGACCCCAACTCTTTTGTTAACTTCTTACCTGCTACGGAACCCTATACTGCGTTATCAGAGTACACTCATGTTGGCGGTGGTGGTGAGACAGTAAGTGATGAAGCAATTGTTTTTGCTGACAATGGAAATGACTCTGTAGTTGATTGGGTCTTTATAGAGCTTCGCTCTGCCATAGATAATACGATTGTATTAGTCACTCGTTCAGGTTTAGTGCAAAGAGATGGGGACGTGGTTGATGTTGATGGAATTTCGTTACTTACCTTCACACAAAGTAGCCCAGGCAACTACTTCGTATCGGTCAACCACCGTAACCACATTGGCATGATGACAGCTACAGCGATTACATTGGATGTGTCTGGTACTACAGTGGACTTTAGGCTACCTACTACCTCTTTGTGGCACAATCCGGCTGGTTTGAATCTAGAAGGGTACGAACAATTTGGCATAGATACTGATATCGCAGGTCAATCTACTGGGACGTATGGTGCTAGTACCCTTCCTATTAACACCGACTTATTTGCACTTTGGGCTGGTAATACCACTTTTGAACAAAGCTTAGACGCACCACAGAGTGTTTCCTTTTCAAGTCAAAATACGGATGTTACGCGTATATTTCATCTGATAGATTGTTGTTATCCTGGTGGTGGTTTAACGTTTCCAACGTATATATCTCCCGGATATACTGAAGGGGATGTTAATCTGGATGGTTCAACGATATTCGCAGGTCAAAATAGCGATACTAATATCATTTTAAGCAATGTTGATCAGCACCCGCGGAATATCCTACGTAATTCCGCTTTTATTATTCCTGAACAATTACCTAAGTAGGATATAGCGCACCTTATTTGCCAATGGCTGACAAAGGCAACACACTGCCCGTTGAACTCGGCTTTGGTCATGGCAGTCGAAGCTTAGATTAAGATGAAAAAGATATTTGCATTGCTGGTGGCATTTCTTAGTCTGACAAGTTGCATTCAGCCAAAATTGACTTTGACTGATCAAGAAATCTCATTAGTAGGTCAGAAATATGAAATTCAACAAGATGCTGTATTGGTTATAGCCCATATCAGAAAGCGCAAGGATAGGCTTACTTTAGTTGATAATGAATATATGAAATCACGTTATGCTCTTCCCTATTTCGTACCATTGTCAGATGTACCTAGAGGGACTATATAGTTGAGATACGTAGTATTGAAGAGGATACATTCACCTCTGGTACTTGTGGTACTGGATTAAAGGTTGAAGCAAAAATACTAGGTAGAGATACTCTTTCTGACATTTACTTGAATGCAAATTATTGTAAGCGTTATGGTGAAACATGGATAAATACAGGATGGTCTACGAGGCCATTTAAATTTAAAGAGAAATTCCTAAAGCTTGTTAAATAAATAAGATTGAATGTTTCTTCCGGACAAAGCTGAGACGGTCGAAGTTCCCTTAAAGTTATCCTGTGAACAAATCTTACGATGCCCCCTTTAAGTTCATTGCATCTATTTTGTATGGTTTATTATTGGTTTATGTAATTGTTCATTTATAAAACGCATAGGTTTAGTCATTTATATATCAAATATTAATATTTATAATTTTAATTAATTAAACTATCTTATTTAATTCAAATAGATAGAGTGCATTTATAACTAGAATAGCTTTCTGAAGCTCATGAAATGCATAAGTAAAACATTATTATATGAATAAATTATAAAAATTATTGGTTTGATTTATATGCCGTAATATCCGCGTCATTCCTGTTACTTAGAGATGACCAATGAGCTTTACGCAGCACCCTCCAAGACGTACCCGATTACAACGCAGTGAGTTGGCTGTACCGGGTTCAAACCCTCAAATGTTTCAAAAAGCGGCCGATTCTAACGCCGACTTTATTTTCCTAGACTGTGAAGACGCCGTTGCACCCAACGATAAGGAGCAAGCCCGCGCGAACATCATAGAAGCACTAAATACCATTGATTGGGGCAACAAAACGCTGTCAGTGCGTATTAATGGCTTAGATACCCATTGGATGTATCGTGATGTGGTCGATATCGTCGAGCAAGCTGGTAACAATCTAGACACCATTTTGATTCCAAAGGTAGGCGTACCCGGTGATGTCTATATGGTCGAATGTCTTTGCCAACAAATTGAAGATGCAAAAGGTTTAAACCATAAGATTGGATTAGAAGCACTGATTGAAACGACCTTAGGGATGGCAAATGTCGAAGAGATCGCACAATGTAGCCCTCGCTTAGAAGCATTACACTTTGGAGTGGCCGACTACGCAGCAAGTTGCCGCGCGAGGACTGTAAACATCGGCGGCTTAAACCCTGATTACCCCGGTGACCAATGGCACGCCAGCCTACAACGCATGCTAATTGCTTGCCGTGCCTATGGTTTACGCGCAATTGATGGCCCGTTTGGTGATTTTAGCGACCCTGAGGGCTTTATAGATGCGGCTCGTCGAGTCGCTGCAATGGGCTTTGAGGGCAAATGGGCAATTCATCCATCGCAAATAGACTTAGCGAACGAGGTCATGTCTCCGCCGCCTGCTGAAGTTGATCGCGCCAACCGCGTATTAGAAGAGCTGGCAAAAGCCGCGGCTGAAGGGCGCGGCGCGGCTTCGTTAGACGGTAAACTGATCGATGCAGCCTCAGCCAAAATGGCTGAAAACGTGGTGAACACCATGAAGATAATTAACGGCGCGTAGCTGCAAATCCTAAACTTATAACAGGTAATTATTGTGGAAATACATGAGTATCAGGCCAAGACTTTATTGGCTGACAAAGGGGTCGCGATTGCACGTGGCAGCATTGCTTACACGCGCGACGAAGCGTTAATGCGATGCAGAGAAATCGGTGGCACAACCTGGGTGGTTAAGGCGCAGATACATTCTGGTGCGCGCGGTAAAGCCGGTGGCGTAGTTTTATGTAAAAACGAAGACGATGTAGTCGCTGCAACAGAAAAATTGCTAGGCACTCAGTTGGTTACCCATCAAACTGGCCCGAATGGTCTGCCGGTACACCGTTTGTATATTGAGGAAGCCAGCGACATCGATAAAGAGCTTTATATCTCATTTGTTCTAGACCGAGCGAAAGAGCGAATCGCGGTTATCGCCTCACCACAAGGTGGCATGGACATAGAAGAAGTAGCAGAGCATAGCCCCGAGGCTATTACGCGTATTTTTATTGAACCCGCGGTTGGGTTCTTATCGTTTGAAGCTAGGGAGCTTGCGTTCGCATTAGGAATTGAACCAGGCTTAGTTAACTCATTTGTATCAACCGTTAAGGGCGCTTACCGCGCCATGCGTGATAGTGACGCAACCATGTTAGAAGTCAATCCGCTGGTGATTACTAAAGACCACCGAATTATCGCGTTAGACGCCAAGATGTCTTTTGACGACAACGCCCTCTTCCGCCAAAGCGACATCGTCGCTTTTAGAGATAAATCACAAGAAGACCCACGCGAAACTGCAGCAGGGGATCTAGGCCTTTCGTATGTCGGTTTAGACGGTGATATCGGTTGCATTATCAATGGTGCTGGGCTTGCGATGGCGACGATGGACATGATCAAACACGTTGGCGGTGAACCCGCTAATTTTTTAGACATCGGCGGTGGTGCGACACCAGAGCGTGTAGCCGAAGCATTTAATTTAGTTCTATCTGATTCTGGCGTTAAAGTGATTCTCGTTAATATCTTTGCGGGAATTAATCGTTGCGACTGGGTTGCTGAAGGCGTTATTCAAGCAATGCAAGCGGTTGATCTTAAGGTGCCATTAGTCGTGCGGCTTTCTGGCACTAATGTTGAAAAAGGTCGCAAGATTCTAGAAGACAGCGGCTTACCGATTATGACTCCCGACACCCTAGCAGAAGCAGCTACCATGGCTGTTGAAGCTCTTTCCTAAGAACCGCAACCACAGATTAAATCATGGCTATATTATTAGACGAAAACACTAGGGTTATTGTGCAAGGCTTTACCGGAAAGATTGGTACTTTCCATAGCCAAGAAATGATGGACTATGGCACCAATGTTGTGGGCGGTATTACTCCGGGTAAAGGCGGTCAAACGCATTTAGGTAAACCGGTTTTTAATACGGTAAAAGAAGCGGTAGAAGAAACCGGCGCAGAAGCCAGTATCGTATTCGTCCCCCCACCCTTCGCCGCTGACAGCATTATGGAAGCAGCAGATGGCGGCATACAATTTTGCGTATGTGTCACAGACGGTATCCCCGCGCAATCAATGATGAGGGTTAAACGTTATATGCGCCGCTATCAAGTTGAAAAGCGCATGTGTTTAACTGGCCCAAACTGTGCAGGCACGATCACGCCAGGTAAGGCGATGATGGGCATTATGCCCGGCCATATTTATCAAGAAGGCCGAATTGGCATCATTGCACGCTCGGGTACATTAGGTTACGAGGCAGCTTCACAATTAAAAGCAGTTGGTATTGGCATCAGTACCAGCGTAGGTATTGGCGGAGACACTATTAACGGCAGCTCATTTTTAGACCATCTAAAGCGGTTTGAAAAAGACCCAAATACCGATGCGGTTATTATGATCGGTGAAATTGGCGGCCCGCAAGAAGTACAAGCGGGAGAATGGGCTAAAGACAATATGCGCAAGCCGCTAATGGCCTACATCGCAGGAAGAACAGCGCCGAAAGGCCGCCGAATGGGCCACGCTGGGGCGATTGTGTCAGGTGCAGGTGAGACAGCCGTAGAGAAAATAGAGTTACTGACGGCTTGCGGCGTGTCTATCGTACCAAACCCTTCAGCGTTCGCTAACACAGTACAGTCGGTCTTAGGATAAATATAGTAACGCATGAGATTGTCCTTGAGTAGAACCCCTTCTACTCAAGAATTTCTGTGTACGGCTTTGACCTATTTGAATGTGCAACTGAATCCCCCGCGGTTATCTAAAACGCTCTTCTGAGTCGTCTTGCTTCGTGTAATCTAGTTTGCCGATGAGGCATCATTGCATCTCGTGCAAAACTGACTCTGTTTATTTAACAATAGCAATGCTAGAGTCGTAAGCGCATTAACTATTCTTAAGTAACTTCTCTGTATATGAACAGTTCTTTATTAAACACGGCAATCAATAGCAAAACCGCAACCGTAACGTTAAACAGGCCAGATGCGCGTAACAGTTTGTCCCTAGATTTACTCGAGACACTGAACGATGAAATCGTTAAGCTGGGCCAAAGTAGTGAAGTTCATGTCATTATCTTAGCAGCAACGGGGCCCGCTTTTTGCGCTGGGCATGACCTAAAAGAGCTTACCGCTGCGCGCAGTAAAAACGACAAAGGCCGTGCGTTTTTTGAAGAAACCATGAGCCGCTGCGCAGTGTTAATGCAAAGCATCGTTCGCTGCCCCAAACCAGTGATTGCCGCTGTGCAAGGCATTGCCACAGCGGCAGGTTGCCAATTAGTTGCTAGTTGCGACTTGGCTGTCGCTTCGGATCAAGCTCGGTTTGCAACGCCAGGGGTGAACATCGGCTTGTTTTGTTCCACTCCGATGGTCGCGTTATCGCGTAATGTATCAAGAAAGCAGGCCATGGAAATGTTACTCATGGGGGAAATACTGTCTGCCACACAAGCGCAACAATGTGGTTTAGTCAACAAAGTGGTGAATGCTGACGAGTTAACTTCTGCCACCAAAGAAATGGCTAGCATAATCGCATCCAAAGCCCCAACTACGGTGGCCATTGGTAAAGAAGCATTTTACCTTCAATTAGAAAAGGGGCTAAGCGATGCCTATGACTACGCTTCTGAGGTCATGGTAAATAACATGCTCGAAATCGACGCCGAAGAAGGAATAAATGCCTTTATAGAAAAGCGCCGCCCAACTTGGCTCGAACTCAAGAATACGCCAAGTAACAGCTAGCAAACGCCAGTGCGTATTTTGTTGATTTTGAGCATAGGAAAAGTCATATGAGCAGTCTAAGATGTACGCCAGAATTTAAAGAAGAAGCAGTTCGTGAAGTTGTGGATAGAGGGCATTCTGTAGCAGATGTTGCACAACGTATTGGAGTTTCAGCACATAGTTTATATAACTGGATAAAGGCTGTAAGCCCAGAAAGAGTGAGCAACTGTCGCAAAAACTTAATCAAGCATAAAGCGAAATATTTAAGCTAAGATCTGAATTGCGTCGATCAGAGGAGGAGCGTGATATATTAAAAAAGGCCGCTCGGTACTTTGCAAGCAACCCAGTGTAAAGTACCGATTGATTCATGAACATTGCCATGAGCATCGCATTAGATGTTTATGCAAAATGCTCATGGTTTCTAGAACTGGGTTTTATAGTTGGCAACAGCGCCCTATAAGTCCTCGTGAGCAAGAAAATGAACTACCCCGCAGCAAGCTACGGAGTATCAGAATAGTGCCAGCTGGCTATCATAGTGCAATTGCTCATACTCTTGTCCCTGATTCTTAACATAGTTGCCTATAGTCTCCTCGTCACCATGCCTGCCAACTGTACTTGAAAAACAACCATCTGACCAAAGCTCACCTCCCTAGAATTGCTTCTTTACGGAAGGTCGCCTTCTGAAAATCTCTCTCGCTGTGATGC
>CBDEGO010000002.1:607500-753210 GCA_965237995.1 Candidatus Poriferihabitaceae bacterium | reverse complement strand
CATCAATTACTATACCGTAGGGCTTTCAATTCAATTGACGAATTCAGAGTACACTACACCTTCCAATAAGTGGTGGGTGTGAGAACAAAATAATAAGCATATTTCAAAAAAGGCACCTTTGGGAGGTATGAAATAGTGATATTTTCCTGATAGAGGGGAGTCTGGGGGTTATGTAGGCGAAAGATTTTTTCTGATAGACCCATTATTAGCTGAGTTACAGCCATTTTCATAAACATAGCTCTTATCAAATCTAAAAGGGCATTTTGCCCAATGACTTGTTTTAACCAAAATGGATGCAATTGAATTTTAATGCCTAATTTAGCCAAAAAATAAATAAATTGAATAAACTCTTCTATCTTTGGAAATATTTGAGATATCCCCTTTCTGTTTTCAATGAAACAAAGTGCATGACATTCCCCTAAATATTCATTTGCCATGTTGTTTTTCCTTAGTTACTGGGTAACCATAGCAACAGCTTTCTTTGGTTACCTTGGTTAAACCTATAAAACTCTCCAAAAACATTCTATTTGGAATGTTTTCTGTGTTTGAAATATCTGAAAAATTCTAAGTCCTTGTTATTAAGCACAAAAAAATGGCCTAGTAAGATTTTTACATAATTTTAACAAAATTAATTATACTTTTCAATATTTAGGTGAAATATAGCAAGTAGAGGGCCTAAATATTTCCCACCTATGTGTTTCTATTAATCCAATCTCATTTTTAAATGAAAGTTTGGACAGACAAAATCACATACTGGAAAAGTCAGTAAGTGTCCACTGATCATTGAAGCAAAAAATAATTTATGTAGATTTCATAAAACTGCAGCATATGGACATCCTATATAGGTGTCTAGAATACCCAAATATGTGCCTCCAGGCATCTTCAGGAGTGAATGGGTTAAACACGAAATAATGAAACTTCTTACAGTTTTCTGAGAAAAAACACACACCTGATAATACTTCATGTGAGGCAATTAGGGGCCAGCTCTTATGATGTTATAAATATATTAATGCATCTTATCTAATTGCAGTTTCGGGGCATGCCGAGTATGAAAAATATGGCGGTATTACTGAAGAATCCTTCTAAGTATGGTTCTTGCTCCCGACTCTAATGCAGAGGTACACGTCATACTTGTAGGGCTTGCTAGGTAGGATAAGAAGTTAAGAGAGACCCTTAAGCTCCCCACGCTCCCAGACTCAGTTTCGAATAGACTTTCAAACGACCTTTATTCAGTAATGAACTGAGTATGGTGCACTTTTTATAGAAGAAACCGGGAAAAAAACAATTTGCATTCAGATATCAGAGATGCTACTCTCCAATCGGGAAATCTGACAAATGTCAAAATGTGTCTAATGAATACATAACATGGAATATTGTGGTGTAAACAAGACTTGTATGTGCATTGATCTGATACCATCAGGGTCAAAACTAACCTGCTTTACCAGCTCCTGCTTTTAAGTAGGAAGTTCCCAGTGCAGTTTCAATGGGCTTCCTGCTTAAAATCAGGAAATGACTTATCAATACAACACTAGGTGGCACCACTTGGTAAACTCTCAACTAAGAGCTGAAACAATATTCTCACTATTGAAACAGCAATGACTTGCTAAGTCTTTCCATTTTTTCTAATTATAGGTTTTTAAATGACAATTTAGATTTGTGAAAATCAGGAATTCCTGATAAATCAGGAAAAATGGCATCTCTGAGATATTAACCCGATCTACCCTATTTGTTTACCCCGACCCTCACATTCCTATTTTTGGGTGTGGTTGTGATGGTGGAGTGGGGGTGTGTGAGGTTTTTTTTAAAGGATTTTTTGTTTATGTAGAAAAATATACCTTTCACTAGAAAGAATCCTATGGGGTTGAGAAAGACAGGATGGGAGTTGATATAACAGTTTGTGATGCTTGTTAATTGTTCAAGGCTGAAATGATGCCTTTACAATGCACATTCTATATTCCAATGACCTTTGGTCCGGGAAGACATTCTAAATGTCCTACGTCTCAGGTTATTCTAAATGTCATAGTCAGTTTCAATTTCTAATACTTTACACTTTAAAGCAACACTTTACTCTAAAGGCAGAAGAGGTGAATTAAAAAAATGCAATGCAGTTGCTCACGTGTATAATGATAAAAACTCTAAATAGACTGTTAGGAGGTAATGATATATGCTCATACCACTAGACAGATAAGGGACTCTCACACATCTACTCAGTTTGCAAAAGTCTAAAAGCTGCAACACTTAACAATTGTTGCAATCAATATACTTGATACAATCGAATGTGCCCCTAAGTTACCTGCCAGTGAACAAGGTAAAAATGTTAATATAACGCAATTTACCGCCATTTCCATACACTACTGTTCTGAATTCAGAACATTCCAAAGAAGCTGTACATCAGACAGCAAACAGCATATGTAGTATTTTCACCAAGACCGTGGTCCAATCTCTTTGATGCTTACATATACGGGCCATGTGTACAATAACACGCAATGAATGCTTATCAGTAATATCTACATGTTTCATAACAATGTGTAGATGCGGGAAAACCCACAAAAAGAGTCTGCGACATTAAGCTTCTTTGTACTTTAAATGGAAATTCATTCATTTAAAGTTCAGGCTAAACCTGCATATTTCAAAACACGACTAATGGTAATATATCACACATGACTTACTTAAATCGATTACCAGCTGCTGCCCTTCAACTAGCCAATACACCCTAGGTGTACTTGCAAAATGTATATCCTGACACTTGTAATTCCCACTACTGCTAGAGTGCGACTAATTCAACACTACAGTGTAATCAAGTATTGATAGGGCTGTCATTGAGTGTCAACACTAACTCGTCTATTTATTGTTCTAAGACGATGTCATTCATAGACTTCTCATGGCCCTGTGGCTGTTGGTATTTTGGATTGATATAGGTTTTCTTGGGACAAACAATTGGAAGTCGTTATACGGTCCTAGTTGTATTGAAATATTTCATTTGTCGTTATGAATTCAATTTTCTCCCAGCCGAAAATTACAATTGTTACTCATAAATCTAGTTGTCCTTTAAAAGCAGACTGCGGCAAAAGTTTAGTTCAATCATTTAATAAAGCTTATCTTTGAATGACTTGGCTAGATGTATTCTTTCTTTTTTTTTCAATATCTCTCTACTGCTAGCAGTAGAGAAATATGGTTACTACTTTAGTGTAAGCAGGAATTATGTCAGAAAATATTGTAATGTGCAAAATCACGCACTTCTGTACTGTTTTATGCGCGATTTTTATCAATTTTGTTAGCAATTTCTATCTATTTACCAAATACAAAATAGTAGATGCGAAAATCGCCCATTCTCTGTCAAAATCATACGTGATTTTTGGATTTTTCCCCCTGTGCAAAATCGCGTATAAAGCGGCCCTAACCTTACCCCTGGGTTACTTTCCTGCATAAGCGATGCTCTTGCTGTATCTATATTGAACTTCTAATTTCCAAAAAAGTATTTTGTTCCAGATTGTAATTATATAACTAATCATATTGTTTATTCTAACAGTGAGATGACTGAAATGCATGACGACCATACAATATTCTGAGTAGCTAGGAGATTTGAAAGCACTTCTTAGTGTCATACGAGCAGTATCGTGCTAGAAATAGCTTCTGAAAGCTACCTCCCACGCTTCCCATATTACCCACCTATCAGGTATTCCAACCAATATCTTTGGGTCCGGATCTCGAGGTAACGTGTGAAAAGGGGCTCTGGTTAAGGAGATCGGCTCGTCCGTCACACTATAACACGGCCAGACCGGACGTAGGCGCCCGGGAAATGAAATGATGGGTCCCCGGCCTCCCCATCCACACTTTGCCCGCCTGTCCCCAGTCCCCACCCACTTTGATCTGTGGATCGGCCGTGTACAGGCTTAGAGCTAATGCTAAGACAGGGTCCAGAAAGAAATTACCTGGTCAATATCGATTTAACATTCCCGTGGGTGGCCACGCTTTTTTGAAAATTCATTCAAGACCTTTTCAAGACTAATCTAAGACCACGTTTTGGGAAATTTAAGACCTATCATAAACATGCTGATATCAAAGTAGAATATGGAAGTGGAAATTACCATTATAAGTCACAAATTGTTTTTTAAATCTCACATTTTTAGAATTGTCCAATTTCTACTGTGACACAATTTAAGACCTTTTTAAGGCCTTACATTTGTGAAAACCGATTAAAGACCTTTTAAAAACATATCAAAGATGAAAGAATCATACATGTACATCAAATTTCACCGTTATTTACATGAAATGTCCACACTATGTTCCCCTTATTTTAGAATTAAGGATCCTGCCTGTGACGTCACAGCTCTCTAACCCATGTATCTCACTGGGGAAGCAGTGGGAGGCCTCAGACTATATTGACTATCCTTCTGGGGGAGGACAACAGATAAGAGCTAAAACACATGCCAATGTTTTTACACCCTTAGATAGAATAATTTAGTTCCAGAATAAAAGACTTTTCGAATATCACTGGTCCCTCACTTTTAAGGATATATTCCACTGGAAACTGGGTTTGCGTTGGCTAACAAACGCAAATGAAATGAACACAAAAAAGAAAGAAATGTACATGGCCAACGCAGGGGGTCGCAGTGGCTGATGCTGTTAAGGTGCTGGCACTTGTTGTATAGATTGTGGCTGCATGGGTTCAAGTCCCATGAGCAGCAGCAACGAAAATGGGCTTTGGGATGACCCCCTGCACAGAAGCTGCCCCAATGACCCAGGCAGGACCTGAGTGGAAGACCAGCCAATATGAGCTGAACTAGGCCTGTAGAAAAATAAACCAAAAAAAACCCCCAAAAATTCGCCACTGGCTTGCGTTTGGGTTTCGCGTCGGGTAAAACGCAACTTTTAGGTTTCGCGTCGGGTAAAACGCGAAAAATTTGCGTCACCTAACGCAAAAGTTACCAACATATTGGTATCTTTGCGTCAGGTGACGCAAAAGTACTATCTTTTGCGTTAGGTGGTGCAAAAGTACCCAACGCCAGTAATTTTACGTCGCAGTGGAATATAGGCTTTAGACCCTGCAATGTTGATTCCCACTTTAATTTGAGAAAGTGTTCTCTCACAAGGGTTTTCCACAGGAGCAAGTGATTTTTTTTTAATGGATTTAAGGGAAGACACCAATGTTGGGCGCGGTAGAGCTAAAACTGTAATATTTTTCAAGTCTGAATGAGGGATATTGCAAAACAAAACATCAAATAATAGACGGGATTTTATCTTTATGTGATAAGATGTTGCACGTGCTACACTAACAGTTGTGAACATTTAGACGAATTTAAAACGATTTTCTTCAGTTTTGTTTTGTTGAACATGAAAATCTCGATTGATAAAGGACCTGCACAGCCCAACGTTTACACATGTATAGAAAACATTCTATCAAGGGATGCGCGTTTCAGATATTTGATTTAGGACCTAGTCTTTATTTCATACCAAAAAAGTAACTTCCGTGATTATTTCGGGTGAATTTGTAAAGTTTCTTCAGTAAAACTAACTTTAAGTTGATAATTGCGTGTATATTATACGCTCTGATAAAAGTGACAATAGGGGTTAAGATACCTTAATTATTTGTAATTTACAGTTCTCCTTACATGTCACTAACCACAGTGTTAGGAGGTGTTTTGAGCGAATAAAGTGGGATGATCTCTGCCGCTTCAAAGTCTTTGTAACTTTCACTTAACAGTTTTGTTAACTCGGTGGCGCTGATGGTTTCTCGATCAATAAACAACGAGAGTATTTCAAAAGCTAGTTCGGTGTAACTTAGCGAAGACCAGCTTATTAATTGGTTCTGGGTGACATGGGGTAGAGTCTGTGGTACCAATAAACCTCCGTCCCTTGCAAGCCCTTGCAATATCGCGGTTTCGAAGTTCACGGGCGCGCTACCGCCTTTGATGCTTACGTATTGCATGACACGGTTTATCTCTTGGCTTGGAGTGCTTGTAAGTACACGGCTTTCGCGATCATGATGTCTTGCACCGCCACACCGGTTAGGTCGACCACGGTAATTTGTTCGTCATTGCCGCGTTGCAGGCGGGTGTCCTGGATGGCGTGTCCGAGTTCAGTAACTGATTCAGCACTTATTGTCTTTGCTTGTACCGCCTTATATATTTCACCGCGAGATTGCGACTGAGGTAAGCTGTCGGCAATCACATGGTCCGCGATGGCCAAGATATGGCTGTCTAATTCTTGTTTGTCTGCGGTATCAGCGCCCACACAGGTTATATGCGTGCCTTTTTGAATATCTTCTGACATTAATAACGGCTGCTCTGTAGGCGTGGTTGTGACAATAAAGTTGCACTGCGCGGCTACCTCGCGAGCCGAATTAGCAATACTGACCGTAAATTGTTGCTCGAATTCGGCTTTAAATTTAAGTGCGCGTTCGTGGTTTCTCCCCCACACCCATACTGTTTTGCAATCCGTTTGGGTCTTCAATAGTTCAAGCTGTTGTTGCGCTTGAATCCCTGTGCCGATAATACCAATTGCTCGAATGGTGTCAGGCGCGAAGTATTTTGCCGCTACTGCACCCGCCGCCGCTGTGCGAACGTCTGTTAACAGGCCGTCGTCGAGTAATACAGCAAGTGTTTGCCCCGTGTTTTGATTAAATAACAATATTAATCCTTGGCTAGAGCTGATCCCCAGCGCTGCGTTATCATAAAAGCCTGATGCGATTTTGACGCAATAGTAGCCGTCGTTTTTAATGTAGCCGTACTTAATGTGTGCATCGCCCTTAGGCTCTTCAAATAGAAGCTCTCCAACAGGCGGCACGACCGTATTGCCATTGCTGTAGGCTATAAACCCCTCTTCCATTGCGCCCACAAGGTCGAGATCTTTAAGGAGTGGGAGGATGTCAGCTTTACGAAGTACAAGCGTCATAGCGATTACTGCTTTTTAAAATTTAGGTGTGAAGCCTAACAAAACTTTACCTGCGCTTCACGCCTAAGTTTGAGTTGATATTTGGATGACTTATACCTGAATGATGAACTAATTTTGGTGGCCGTTTAGCGCGTATTAAACTTAGAATTTGTAGCGAATATCGGGTATCCTTCGCGCCAATAAATTTTTGACTCCTTATCGTGATCGAAGCGAACGAAATTAAGACCTCTATTGCCACTGCCATCGAGCGTATTGAAGCGTTAAGGAGGTATCTTTGACTATGCTGACAAACAAGAACGGCTAGAGGAAGTTAACCTGCAGTTACAAGATGCAGGCGTTTGGGATGATCCGGAAAAAGCGCAAGCCTTAGGTAAAGAAAAGTCTGTGTTAGAAGCCATTGTCGAGGTGCTTGATGATCTGACGCAATCAACCGCTGATTCGCAGGAATTGCTAGAGATCGTGTTGCTTGAAGAAGATGAAGAAGCCTTCGCTCAAATTGAAGTGGATTGTAAAGCGGTTGATGAAGCTTTGGCCAAGCTTGAATTTCGGCGAATGTTCAGTGGCGAAGCCGACCAAAATAATGCGTTTTTAGATATACAGTCTGGCTCAGGTGGAACAGAGGCGCAAGACTGGGCAGAAATGCTGTTGAGGATGTATGTGCGTTGGGGTGAGTCGCAGGGCTTCTCGGTCGAACTGATTGAAAAATCGCATGGTGATGTTGCGGGTATTAAGAGTGCTACCATTAAAGTGGTGGGAGAATATGCTTACGGTAATTTACGTACCGAATTGGGCGTACACCGCCTAGTGCGTAAAAGTCCATTTGATTCAGGTAGTCGGCGGCACACTTCCTTTGCAGGGGTATACGTTTATCCTGAAATTGATGACTCATTTGAAGTTGAGATTAACCCAGCAGATTTACGCACCGACACATACCGTGCGAGTGGTGCTGGTGGGCAGCATGTAAACCGTACCGATTCCGCGGTACGTATTACTCATTTGCCCACAAACATTGTGGTACAGTGCCAAAATGATCGTTCGCAGCATCGCAACCGCGCTGAAGCGATGTCGATGTTAAAGGCGCGATTATTTGAGCGTGAAATGCAAAGCCGTCGAGGTGAACAACAAGCGCTCGAAGACGAAAAATCAGACATCGGTTGGGGCAGCCAAATTCGCTCTTATGTATTGGATCAATCGCGTATTAAAGACTTACGTACTGGTGTTGAAACCGGTAACACTCAAGCTGTTTTAGATGGCAATCTAAATCAATTTATAGAAGCCAGCCTTAAGGCAGGGATATAGTTTAACAAGATGACACAAGTAGAAGACAACGAGCAGATTAGCCAGCGATTGGCTAAATTAGATACCTTGCGCGAGCAACATAAGGCTTACCCAAATGATTTTAAGCGCGAAGATTTTATTGGAGATTTTATCGCGCTTTGCGAGCAGAAAACGAAAGAACAGTTAGCACAGGAAAACATTACTGTGCGCTTTGCTGGCCGTATGATGTCGCGCCGTGTGATGGGTAAAGCGAGCTTCGCCAATCTTCAAGACATGACAGGCCGCGCACAAATTTTTGTGCAACGTGATGCTTTGCCAGAAGGGCAATACAACGAAGAATTTAAGAAGTACGATATTGGCGATATTGTTGGCGTTGAAGGCGCGTTGTTTAGAACGCAAACCGATGAATTGAGTGTACGCGTAAGCGCGATTCGTTTGCTAACAAAATCCTTAAGGCCGCTGCCGGAGAAATTTCATGGTTTAACCGATGCCGAAATGCGTTATCGCCAACGCTATGTTGATCTCATCATGAATGAAGAAGTACGTGATTTGTTCAACAAGCGCGCTAGAACAGTGCAATATATCCGCGATTATTTAGTCGGGCATCGTTATATAGAAGTGGAAACACCGATGATGCATCCGATACCCGGTGGAGCAGTTGCCAGACCATTTAACACACACCACAATGCATTGGATATTCCCTTGTATTTGCGCATTGCGCCAGAGCTTTATTTAAAACGCCTAGTGGTGGGGGGGTTCGAACGCGTATTTGAAATTAATCGTAACTTTCGTAACGAAGGCGTCAGCACTCGCCATAACCCTGAGTTCACGATGCTTGAGTTTTATCAGGCCTATGCAACTTATGAAGACTTGATTGATTTGACTGAAGACATGTTGCGCGGCTTAATGATTGAGGTGACTGGGTCTGCGCAAATTAGCTATCAAGGTGAAACACTGGATTTTGGCGAGCCATTTGCCCGCATGACGATGGTGGAGGCGATTATTAAGTACAACCCGACTATTAGCGAAACTGATTTAGCTGATTTTGAAAAGACCAGAGCGATTGCTTTGGATATGAAAATTCATGTTAAGCCCGGATATGGCTTGGGTAAGCTACAAACCGAGATCTTTGAAGAAACGGTTGAACATTTGTTAATGAGCCCGACGTTTATTACCGCCTATCCGGTTGAGGTTTCACCCCTGTCACGGCGTAACGACAGCAACCCCGAGATTAGTGACCGATTTGAGTTTTTTGCTGCAGGTCGTGAAATCGCAAATGGCTTTTCAGAGTTAAATGATCCAGTAGACCAAGCTGAGCGCTTTAAAGCGCAGGTGGCAGAAAAAGAAGCAGGCGATGATGAGGCTATGCACTATGATGCAGACTATATCCGCGCTTTGGAATATGGTTTGCCGCCAACTGCTGGAGAAGGCATTGGGATTGATCGCTTAGTCATGTTGTTGACAGACAGTGCTTCGATCCGTGAAGTGTTATTGTTTCCATTGATGCGCCCTGAAGTCTAGTTTGCTATTTTAAGTGATAAAACCTTTAGAATTATTCATCGGCTTGCGCTACACGCGGGCTAAGCGGCGTAATCACTTTATTTCGTTTATATCGTTAGTTTCTATGCTAGGCATCGCTTTGGGTGTCTGGGCGCTGATCACTGTGTTGTCGGTTATGAATGGGTTTCATAACGACTTGCGTGACCGTATTTTGTCCGTGGCCTCCCATGCCACACTGTCTGGGTTTAGTGGCTCGTTAAGCGATTGGGAAGTGGCAGATAAGCAAGTGCGTCAAAACCCTGAAGTGCTGGCCAGCGCGCCGTATGTGTTCGGCCAAGGAATGGTTTCTCTCGGCGGTAATGTGGGCGGCGCACTCATTCGAGGCATAGACCCCAGTCGTGAGCGCGGCGTGTCTGAAGTCTTGGATAAAGTGATTGCAGGTAACCCTGATTCACTTAAATCTGGTGAATTCGGTATTATGTTGGGTGACACCTTGGCCTTACAAATTGGGGCCGATTTAGGTGATAAAGTGACCCTAATTGCCCCAAAAGGTCGAGTTACTCCCGCTGGATTATTACCTCGGATGAAGCGCTTTACTGTGGTTGGTATATTTAAACTAGGGATGCATCAATATGATAGCGCATTGACGGTGATCCACCTTGATGATGCGGCTTTATTTTTAAGCACTAAAGACAATATTAGCGGGTTGCGTCTTAGTCTGGAAGATACCTTTGAGGCGCCGCGTATTCGCCGTGACTTGATTAACCAAACTGGCGGGGTGTACCACATTCGTGATTGGACTCAAGATAATGTGAATTTCTTTAACGCATTAAAAGTTGAAAAACGCGTGATGTTTATTATTTTGACACTCATCATCATGGTGGCAGCATTTAATATTGTTTCGACCTTGGTGATGCTGGTAACCGATAAGCAGTCAGATATCGCTATTTTGCGCACCTTAGGTATGCCGCCACATGGCATAATGAAGATATTCATGGTGCAAGGGGCTGTCATTGGGGTCATTGGCACATTACTGGGCGCAATATTTGGAGTGTTGACAGCCATCAATATAGAAAGTGTGGTGGGTTTTTTAGAGCGTGCGTTTGGTATTCAGTTTTTTCCAGCTGACGTATATTTTATCAGTGGGTTCCCTTCTGAATTACGGGTGGCTGACGTTGTCTTCGTAATTGCCCTATCCTTAGTGCTTAGCTTTATCGCTACGCTTTATCCAGCGTGGCGCGCATCTAAACTAGAGCCAGCTGAAGCTTTACGCTACGAATAAATCTTATGTCCGCCCAGCCAATCATTCATACTAAGTCGCTCAATATGCGCTTCAACGATGGCGTATTAGATGTACATGTATTAAAAGACATTGATTTTACGGTGCACAGTGGTCAGCAAATTGCCATTGTGGGTGCGTCTGGTTCAGGGAAAAGTACGTTGTTGCATTTGCTTGGAGGGTTAAGTGGCGCAACCAGTGGCGAGATTTGGGTCGATGGTCAAGAGATCGAAAAGCTATCGGCACGTAAACAAGGGGAATTACGCAATCATACATTGGGTTTTGTTTATCAATTTCATCACTTGCTACAGGAATTCACTGCCGTAGAAAATGTAGCGATGCCACTACTGATTCGCGGGGTCAGTCCAGAGCAGGCCAAAGACGAAGCGGCGCACATGCTAAGCAAAACGGGCTTAGCGAAACGTTTACAGCATAAGCCAGGAGAATTGTCTGGGGGCGAGCGCCAACGCGCAGCTGTGGCACGCGCTTTGGTGACGAAACCAAAATGCGTGCTGGCTGATGAACCAACGGGCAATTTAGACCACAAAACGGCGGAAAATATTCACGCCTTAATGGTTGAGTTAAACCAAGAATTCGATACGAGTTTGGTTGTCGTCACTCATGATCGATCATTGGCTGCTCGCTTAGATCAACGTTTTGAGTTGGTAGATGGGGTGTTGAGTCAGCAGTCAGATACATAGCTAGCTTTTGTTCGCTCTAGTATGATCTAAAAAATTGGCATAACACTTTTCTTCAATTTATTTAACCCAAGAACTGTATTGTGAAGTGCATGACTGCCTACAAAGCCTTGCTGGCATCTGTATGGATGAATGCAGTATACTCGCCGTAGTTTTTCAGGGTACAACTTAATCGACGCCGATAAACTATTGGTCTATAGGAAAAGCTCTAATTAAATATAGTCCCAACCCAAATAAAAAATAATAATGCATATGTTTCGTACGACCTTTAAAGCTCTTTTACTGTTATCACTTAGCTTGGTTATGTCGGCTTGTGGGTCTGGCGACTCTGATTCAGGCGGCGGAGACATGACCATGACCGACCCCACGATGATAGAGCCTAATCTAATGGCGACAGTCGTTGGTCCTAATTTAAATGGCGACACTTGGGCAGGTTACTTGAAGAGCATCACCGGTGCGTTTACTCCAATGACAGCAGTCATCCGCCATGTAGGGACATCGATTACGATTGATACCTCACTGGAAGGCGAAGTAGGAGATTCGCTGTCTGGTACGATTAGTGCCAGCGGAATGTTGAATTTGATAGATAGGTTTGACGGTGAAGATTGGACAACTCTGTTTGGGCCAGCTTCGGCAAATTCCATCAATATTGCGGACTTTGTTTTTGTGGGTGGTCAGCGTATTGATACCAATATTATTATCTTAAAACGCTAATTTATTTTAATGTGGTTTGGCGCTGTGGTTGATTAATGTCGATTAACCAACGCAAAGCCTATCCTTTCCTGACCGAAAATCTAAACAGTCTAACGCAGCGTTAATTTCCTCACGTGCGCCGCGGTTATTAACGTACACCAAAATAAACGGCTTTATTTGCGCATCGCTCAAAGCGTGAGGCGATATAACGGGGACGCCTCGGATGTTATTGCCAATTTTCTTTGGGTCGATATCTACCCAGCGCTCGATCTTTATGCCGTGGTTCATTAATAGCGCTGCTCGCTTTCGAGTCGCGCGCCCCGCTCCCCAAACATACAAGGGGCGTGCCTCTAGTGTTTTTAAGTATTTAGCTAGATACCTAGCACGCAATACGTCAAATGCTTCTCGTCGGCAATTGTGTGCAGTGCGGGAAAGGCGATTAGTTGATTCGCGCCAATGTAGTAAAACACGTTCTATCTTTGCGAATCGCAATCCTTGCGCGTTCAACCTAAGCCATAATTCGTAGTCTTCAGGAAAGTCGCCACTTAGGTATCCACCCGCGGTTATCACGGCATCTCGTTTGAACATAACGCTGGGGTGAGTGAGCGGCGTTTCAATAAAAATTGCGTGATGTAAATCTTCAGTGTTGATTAAGCTATTTTGCCATTGAATAAAATGGTTAAACCCTTGTTGCAGTAATTCTGTCGGAAAGGACGCAACTTGCGTTCCAACCACATCAATAACTGGGTGTTGGGTGAGGAAGGCATGTTGCATGGAAAGCCTATCCGAATCCATTATGTCATCGGCGTCCATGCGAGCAATCCAAGGTGAATCCGTTAATGATAAGCCCATATTCAGCGCATCAACTAAGCCTGAGCCTGTATTCGTTACTATTTGTATCCTTTCAGGGCTTAGATTTTCTGTCAGTGTTTTGGCCAAGCTAAGGCTGCTGTCTGTGGAGTGGTCATCGATGATCAGTAGCTTAAAATCTTGATGCGTCTGCTGCAGGCAAGAGTCAATACATTGCGTCAGCGTCACCGCTGCGTTTTTCATTGGCAGTAGTACAGTAACTGAGTTCATTTAGTTTAAAAATGCGTCATCTATCGATTGCATGTATACCCTATTTTCACTAGAATACGCGGCCTTGATGCGGGGTGGAGCAGTTTGGCAGCTCGTCGGGCTCATAACCCGAAGGTCACAGGTTCAAATCCTGTCCCCGCTACCATTTCAATGGTAAGGTTTTCATACGTGAATACTTTGCCATACTAGACGGCGAAAAATGGGCTATAGGCCCATTTTTTTTGCTTTAAATTTGGCCAAAATGAATGAGGTGATAAGTTGCAAAGTGATCCAAATGGATTAGTTAGTTTACTTGAGCCACAAATTGAGGCCTTAGGTTATGAGTTGGTTCTGATTGAAAATACGCAGGATCAAAATGGTGCAGTGTTAAGAATATATATCGATGCACCGGGCGGCATCTTGTTGGAAGATTGTGAGCAAGTCAGTAGGCAAGTGAGCTTAGTGCTTGATTTGGAAGAGCCAATACGCGGCGCTTACAACTTGGAAGTCTCGTCTCCAGGCGATGATCGGCCATTAAGTAAGAAGGTGCATTTCGACGCCGTGAAAGGCCAAGAGATTAAAGTGCAGACCCATAGTTATGTATTGGGTAGAAGAAATTTTAAAGGCTTGTTAGAAGAAGTTAGCGACAATTTAATTGTTATTAGCGTCGATAACGAAGCTTACGAGTTAGAGTTTGACCAGATAGATTCAGCTAGGGTAGTTCCTAACTATGATGACTAATTCATCATTATTAGGCTGATTATTAAAGATAAGTTATGCGAACGGAGCAGATAAATGGCGATTACAAATAGAGAAATATTGCTGATGGCAGATGTGGTTTCACGCGAGAAAGATCTCGATCGTGAAGTGATATTTGCTGCCATCGAAGCTGCATTAGCCACAGCCACAAAAAAATGGCACAAAGACGAAATTAACGCGCGCGTTGATATCGATCGTACTACGGGCGATTATGATACTTATCGTGTGTGGGATGTCGTGGACGATAACTTTGAAGAGTTCGACAGCAATATGCATATGTACTTAGATCAAGCGCAGGAATTAAATGCTGAACTTGAGCTAGGCGACAGCATTGAAGAGTCGATTGAGCAAGCGGTGTTTGGGCGCATTCAAGCGCAAGCAGCAAAGCAAGTCATCATGCAAAAAGTGCGTGAAGCAGGCCGAGAGCAGGAACTTGAACGCTTTCAAGACCGTGTTGGTGAAATGATTTCGGGCACTGTTAAGCGTATGGAACGCGGTGATGTGATTGTAGCACTAGGCGATGCAGAAGCCTTATTGCCACGCCGCAATCAAATTCCTATGGATAGCTTACGCACCGGTGATCGCGTGCGTGCATTATTGCAAGAAGTAAAGCCCACTAACCGTGGCCCACAGTTGTTTTTGGATCGTGTTTCATCACAGTTTTTAATCGAGCTGTTTAAGATTGAAGTGCCAGAAGTGAGTGAAGGGTTAATTGAAATTCATGGCGCAGCCCGTGAACCGGGGATTCGTGCAAAAATTTCGGTACAAGCTAAAGACAAGCGTATTGATCCAGTGGGTGCATGCGTTGGTATTCGCGGGTCTCGTGTACAAAGCGTTTCAAACGAAATAGCGGGTGAGCGCGTCGACATCATTGTGTGGTCAGACCAAGTGGCGGACTTTGCCTTGAAGGCATTGGCTCCTGCAGAGATTGAATCATTGCTAATAGATGAAGAAAAACGCGCCATTGACGTGGTGGTTAGCGAGGAGAATCAATCACGGGCTATTGGTCGTGGTGGTCAGAATGTTCGCTTGGCTTCTGAGTTAATTGGGTGGGAATTAAATATCCTCACCGACGAAGAAGCGGAGAAAAAGCAAAGCGAAGAAATCAATGTGTTGGTTGAAAAGTTTAAGGACCAACTCAATATTGATGAAGACGTAGCGCTGGTATTAGCGCAAGAAGGCTTTAATACCGTTGAAGAAATTGCATTTGTCGATAAGCAAGAATTGGTCGATATTGAAGAGTTTGGTGAAGAGATGGTTGATGAGTTGGTTAGACGGGCTCAAGACTTGATGTTGACCAGAGCCATAGCGACTCAAGAGTCGCAAGTTCCAGAGGCTGATCTGTTAGAGATGGAAGGCATGGATGAGGCAACTGCACACGCGTTGGCGGTGGGCGGCGTTCGTACGATGGAAGATTTGGCCGAGTGTGCAACCGATGAAGTGATAGAAATAGTAGAAATGGACGAACAACGAGCGCAAGAATTGATTATGACGGCTCGCGCACCATGGTTTGCAGACGACGCTGCAGAATAATAAATAATTAGTTCGTGATAACATTCCTGAAATAGGCGCAGAGAAGAGGCAAGAAATATGGCACAGGTCGAGATTAAAAAATTTGCTGAGCAGATTGGCACGCCAATCGAACGGCTGCTCGACCAGCTGAGTAATGCTGGTATCGAGGGAAAAACGGCAGATGGAACCTTATCTGATGATGAGAAAAAATCTTTACTCACTTATTTACAAAGTAGTATCGCGGGTAGTCAACGTACACCTGTAGCCATAAAAAGCCGTAAAGCCTCTGAGATACGTCAAACTTCAAGGTCAGGTGCTGCAAAAACGGTACAAGTTGAAGTTAAAAGAAAGCGTAGGGTGGTGCGCCAGAGTCAACCAACGACTGAGCATGAAGAAGAACTAAAACGCCTAGAAGAGGAAAAGCGAACCCGCGAAGAAGCGCGCGAAGTAGAAGAGCGCGAAAAAGCTGAGCGTGAGACGAAACAGAACGCTGAGCGTTCTGCGAAAGAACAAGCAGATGCTGAAGAGAAAGCCAGAATGGATGCTGAGCGCGAAGAACGTGAAGCCAAAGAAGCGGAAGAGTTAGCGAAAAAGAAAGAATTAGAATACGCCGCGGCTGAAAAGAAACGTCAAGAAGACCAAGCGGCTGCAAATCGCGCTGCATGGGCTGAACAAAATAAGAAAGAAAAAGCGGAGCGCGACGCACGCTCTGCGGGTGCGGGTAAAGAATTACACGTTAAGCGCAGCCACCGCGGCAATGTTAAACGCCCGGCTCCCGTTAAACGCAATAAAAACGTGCAGTCAGCCATGGCTGATCAACACGCCTTTGAATTGCCGACTGCTCCTGTAATTTACGATGTAGAAGTTCCCGAAACCATTACGGTGGCAGAACTGGCGCTTAAGCTGTCAGTCAAGGCCGCTGAAGTGTTGAAAGTGATGATGTCCATGGGTTCTATGGCCACCATTAACCAAGCTATAGATCAAGATACGGCTATCTTGCTAGTAGAAGAAATGGGCCACAATGCGCACCCGGCAGAAGAGGGTGACATCGAAAAAGACATTGTTGAAGATGACGACGAAGGCGAACAAGTCGCACGCGCTCCAGTGGTTACCGTTATGGGGCATGTCGATCATGGTAAAACATCAATATTAGATTATATTCGTAAAGCTAAAGTCGCTTCGGGCGAGGCGGGTGGTATTACTCAGCATATTGGTGCTTATCGCGTGTCTACACCGAATGGTGATGTCTGTTTTGTTGATACGCCGGGCCATGAGGCTTTTTCAGCGATGCGTGCTCGTGGGGCTAAAGTAACTGATATCGTTATATTAGTCGTTGCGGGTGATGATGGAGTTAAACCGCAAACGGTTGAAGCGCTTAATCATGCTAAAACGGCTGAAGTCCCCATTATCGTTGCCATTAACAAGATGGATAAAGAGGGGGCTGATCCAGATCGTGTCAAGCAGGAGCTTGCGAACCACGAAATCGTACCTGAAGATTGGGGCGGTGATACCCTAATGGTTGAAGTGTCTGCAATGACGGGGATGGGCATTGATAACTTGCTTGAAACCATATTGTTGCAAGCTGAAATTATGTCGCTAACGGCTGTTAATAAAGGTCGAGCGAGTGGTAGTGTTGTAGAAGCCAGAATGGAAAAGGGCCGCGGCGCAGTTGCGACTGTGTTGGTCAGCAAGGGTGAGCTTAAAAAGGGCGATACCGTATTAGTAGGCCGCGAATTTGGTCGTGTACGTGTGATGCTAAGCGATACCGGTGAGCAGGTTAAATCTGCACTGCCTTCAACACCCATAGAAATTCAAGGTTTATCAGGCGTACCGGTGGCGGGTGATGATTTGAATGTTGTCGATAGCGAGCGTAAAGCGCGTGAAGTGGCAGTGCACCGACAGACACAATATAAAGACCTTAAATTAGCGAAACAACAAAGCGCTAAACTTGAGAACATGTTTAATCAAATGGAAGAAGGCGATGTTAAAACCTTGAATTTGATTATCAAGGCCGACGTCCAAGGTTCAGTTGAAGCACTGACCGCTTCATTAGAAAAACTATCTACCGAAGAAGTGCGCGTTAAGGTTGTGCATGGCATGGTAGGCGGAATTAATGAATCGGACGCTAACCTCGCCGTTGCGTCAAACGCGATACTAATCGCATTTAACGTTCGTGCTGATGCAGCGTCTCGTAAAATTATTGAAAAAGAAGAAGTCGATATTCATTATTACGCGATCATCTATGACGTGATCGACGACGTGAAAGACTCCTTATCCGGTATGCTTTCACCTATCTTACGTGAAGAATTCCATGGTCTAGTTGAAGTGCGTGACGTCTTTAGAGTGCCTAAAATGGGCGCAATTGCAGGGTGTTATGTTAAAGACGGTGCAGTTAAACGTAATTTACCTGTGCGCGTGTTACGCGATAATGTGGTTATCTTTGATGGTCAAATTGACTCACTACGTCGCTTTAAGGATGACGTAAATGAAGTTAAGGCGGGCTATGAATGTGGTATTGGAATCAAAAACTACGACGATGTGCAAGCTGGAGACCAAATCGAGGTTTATCATATTGTAGAAACGAAGGCGACGCTGTAACACCGGCCTAAGCTTTTACCATGATTGAACGCAGTGATCGCAGCAGAAGAGTTGGAGAACAAATTAAGCGGAATTTGTCCGCTTTAATTAGTAGGGAACTATCTGACCCACGCTTGGGCATGGTTGGCGTAAGTGATGTGCGATTGAGTAAAGATTACAAAACCGCTGTCGTTTACATAAACGTGTTTAAAGACGAACAGGTAGAAGGTAGCATGGCTGCACTTCACAGCGCCGCCAGCTTTTTACGTCGCCAACTTAGCCAAACGCTTAATCAGCGAGGTACGCCGCGACTAATATTCGAACACGACGTTAGTATTCAGGAAGGGGTAGCACTTTCAAAGCTGATCGATTCTGTCCAAACCGATTCGGCGTCCACGGACTAAAGTGGGACGGCGCAAAGCGCGCGGCAATATCGTTAACGGCATATTGTTGCTAGATAAACCCGCAGGGAAAACTTCAAACCAAGCATTGCAAACTGTAAAGCGTTTGCTCGACGCCCGAAAGGCAGGGCATACAGGTGCGTTAGATCCGTTAGCGACAGGGCTGTTACCACTTTGCTTTGGGCAGGCAACCAAGGTATCGGGCTATTTGTTAGGCGCAGATAAGCGCTACGAAGTGACCATTACCCTAGGAGCAACGACCACCACGGGCGATGCAGATGGCGAAGTGCTAGACACCAAAGCAGTTGATGTAAGTGACCAACAACTTCATGGCGCCATTGACCAGTTTATCGGTCCACAAGAACAAATGCCGCCCATGTATTCGGCGCTTAAGCACAATGGACAACCGTTATATAAATACGCACGTAAAGGCATAGACATTGAGCGAAAACGGCGCCCTGTTATCGCGCATACTATCAAGCTACTCGATAGAAACGAGCAACAGCTTCAATTAGAGGTACATTGCTCTAGCGGCTATTACATCCGCTCGTTGACGGAAGACATCGGTTCAGCCCTTGGTTGTGGCGCGCATGTTTCCGCATTACGCCGAACTCAGGTAGGGGATTTATATTTAAACCAGACGATAACCATTGATGAGCTTGAGGCAATGCCTTTCGCAACGGATAGACAGCAAGTACTTCGGCCGTCTGATTCGGCAGTGGCGAGTTTACCCAAAGTAGATCTGTCGGAGGAAGCGACGTTTTATTTATTACGTGGGCAGGCAGTCAGGGCGTCTGACGCGCCGATAAATAGCAGTGTCAGAATGTATGGTGTCGATGGTCTGTTCTTAGGCTTAGGCGAGATGGTCGGGTTAGGAATGGTAGCGCCCAAAAAGTTGATGGTGGACATGCAAGAAGATTAGTATAGCGTTCAACAGTTCTAGTTCAGCGCTGTTGGAATCGTTAGTGGTTTGCGATCTTACCTCTGTGCTTATTTACCCACTAATGAGGCGATACATCCCACTCTTATTGATTATTGCGTAGCGCTGCAACTGTCTCTATGATTTAGTTGTCATAGCTAATTGAGAGAAGTCAGAATTAATAGATGCAATTCGAATCGTTACAACAACTAGAACCAAGCTTACGGTTTGGTTTCTTTATGGGCATATTTGCTTTAATGATTATTGCTGAGTGCCTATTTCCGCGACGCAAAGATCAGCGTCGCCTGCTACGTTGGCCCAGTAATATTGGGTTGGTTGTTTTAAATACGCTTGTGGTCAGGTTAATTTTGCCGGGAGCGACAGTTTGGGTTGCTTTTCAGGCATCAAGTTGGAATGTAGGCTTATTCAATTGGCTGTCATTGCCGAGTGGCTTAGAGTTGATGCTTGCGGTGGTTGCACTTGATGTAGGCATATACTGGCAACACCGCTTCGCGCACAGTATTCCTATCATGTGGCAGGTGCATAAAATGCATCATACGGACACGGAATACGACGTCACCACTGGTTCACGTTTTCACCCCGTAGAAATAATTATTTCAGTGTTGATTAAGCTGGTATTGATCACTGTTTTAGGGGCGTCTCCGTGGGCGGTGGTATTATTTGAAATAGTGCTCAATGCAACCGCGATGTTCAATCACAGCAACTTTAAGATACCGTATAAGATCGATGTAGCGCTAAGGAAAGTGATAGTGACGCCTGATATGCACCGTATTCACCACTCTGTTTATCCTGACGAGCTGAATCTTAATTTCGGCTTTAATCTGTCACTTTGGGATCGATTGTTTCATACTTACGGCGAACAGCCTAGAGATGGCCACGAAAATATGCGCATTGGCTTGTCTGATTATCGCGCTACAAAAGAAGCGCGTTTGGATAGCCTGCTAACCCAGCCGTTTAGGCAACCAATTGATGCTGAAGTAAACCCTTCGACGATAAAATCTTGATGCTGCCCCATTTTAGCCTGGATGAAACCCCGGCATATCAACAGTGGAAGCGACAAAAAATAGCACATTATCCACGCTCTTTCGATGACCTAATTACGTCTGCCCAAGGCGTGAATGCTAATTTAAACCGCTGCAATATGGCGATTTATGGCAGTGAAACGGTCGACAACTGCCAAGTGCAGTTAGCCCAACTTTATAAACAGTATAGTCTTTGCGACATCGCCCCCAACTTACAGAGTGGACCATTGGGCTTTAGTGAAATTAGCTGTTCAAAACTGAAGCAGACGGGTGGTTATATCCCGTATACCAATCGACCACTTAGTTGGCACACTGACGGGTACTACAATTCATTGGATAGACGGATTGGCGCATTTACATTACATTGCGTCAACCCAGCCGCTGTCGGAGGCGTCAATGGTCTGGTCGATCATGAAATGGTTTATTGTCATTTGCGTGATCTTGATACCCGCTATATCCAAGCCTTAAGTGACATAAATGTGATGACGATTCCGGCAAACGTATTAGCTGGCAAAGTAATTCGAGAACGGCAAACTGGCCCAGTATTTAGTCTACTAAATTCGGGGCATTTGCATATGCGCTATTCAGCCAGATTGAAAAATATTCAATGGAAAGAAGGCGCAGTCGTCACAGAGGCACGCCAAGCAATAACCGAATTTCTTAATTCAAATTCACCGTTTATTTTGCGAGGTAAGCTTAAAGTTGGACAAGGACTTATTTGCAACAATGTCTTGCATAGTCGATCTGCTTTTGACGATTTAGATGATACGCCTCGGCTGCTTTTTCGCGCGCGATACTATGATCGAGCTGGAACCGCTATTGGCTTAAATTAATCCGCCTCGGTGCGATCTGGTTTGTGCATACAAGAGCATCGACATTAGGTACAATCGGCGCCTATTTTATTTGGGGCCATTCTCCGTATTTGTAATGATCGAAACTGATCTCAATCATATCCGCAATTTTGCCATTATCGCGCACGTTGATCATGGGAAGTCCACCTTGGCGGACCGATTGATCCAGGCCTGTGATGGCTTGGCTGATCGTGAGATGAAAGAGCAAGTGTTAGATTCGATGGATATCGAGCGCGAACGCGGCATTACAATTAAAGCGCAAAGTGTTTCGCTTAATTATTTGGCCAGTGACGGACATACTTATCTGTTTAATTTTATTGATACGCCAGGCCACGTAGATTTCTCCTATGAGGTGTCACGATCACTGACGGCGTGTGAAGGGGTATTGTTAGTTGTTGACTCAACGCAAGGCGTGGAAGCCCAAACGGTGGCTAACACCTACACCGCGGTCGAGCTGGGCCTTGAGATTATCCCTGTCATTAATAAAATTGATTTACCTTCTGCCGACCCAGACCGCGTTAAGAAGGAAATTGAAGATGTTATCGGTATTGATGCTTCGGACGCCTTATTGACCAGCGCAAAAACAGGAGAAGGCATCGAGGCGGTGTTGGAAGCGGTGGTTGAATTATTGCCACCGCCGCAAGGAGAGACAACAGCGCCCTTGCAAGCTCTAATCATGGATTCTTGGTTTGACAACTATTTGGGTGTGGTCTCCTTGGTACGAGTGATGCAGGGTGAATTAATTGGTAATAAAAAAACTAAAATTCGCATGATGTCGACAGGTGATGATCACCTAGTTGAGCAAACTGGTATCTTTACGCCGAAACCAGAAAAAACGCTGTCACTAGGTACGGGTAGGGTGGGCTTTGTCATGGCCTCGCTTAAAGACGTTCGATCAGCGCGAGTCGGTGATACGATTACACTCGCCAATAATCCAGCTAAAGCGCCACTCGTTGGCTTTAAAGAAGCTCAACCGACGGTGTTTGCAGGCTTGTATCCAATCGATAGCGCTGACTTTGAAAACTTTAGAACAGCGCTAGATAAACTCAGTTTGAACGACGCGGCTTTACATTATGAGCCGGAAACCTCGCAAGCATTAGGCTTTGGTTTTCGCTGCGGATTTCTGGGCTTATTGCATATGGAAATCATTCAAGAGCGGCTGGAGCGAGAGTACGATATTGACTTAATTACCACCGCGCCGACGGTAATTTACGAAGTAGAAATGGAAAAAGGGGATATCATCATGATTGATAACCCAGCTGAATTGCCTGAATCTAACAAGATTAAGGAAATTCGTGAGCCCTTTATCACGGCGCGAATTTTGACTCCGCAAGACTATGTTGGGGCGGTGATGACCTTATGTATTGAAAAACGGGGTGTTCAAGTCAACTCGGTTTATCATTCACAGCAGGTGATGATGGAGTTTCAACTGCCGCTTAACGAAGTGGTGTTGGACTTTTTCGATTTATTGAAATCTACAACGCGGGGCTACGCCTCCTTGGACTATGAATTTCTAGAATATCGTCCGGCAAATATGGTGAAAGTAGATATAATGATCAACGGCGAAAAGGTGGATCCGCTTGCCTTATTAGTACATAAGGACCAATCAATATATCGTGGTAGAATTCTTGTCTCTAGAATGCGCAAAATTATTCCTCGGCAGATGTTTGATGTGGCGATTCAAGCTGCTATTGGTGCAAAGGTGATTGCGCGTGAAACGGTCAAAGCGTTGCGTAAAAATGTAACAGCCAAATGTTACGGTGGTGATATTACGCGAAAGCGAAAATTATTAGAAAAACAAAAGGAAGGGAAAAAACGCATGAAGCAAGTCGGCTCTGTGCATATTCCTCAAGAGGCCTTTTTGGCCGTTCTTAAAGTAGACGAATAGGTTTAGATATGGTTTTAGAGTGGATTCTATTAGTGGCTTCGGTCATCACAGGTATTGCGGTATTGTGGGGCAAACTAAGCGCAAAAGAAGAAGGCGAATCAACCATTGTAGATTACGGACGCGCGCTATTTCCCGTCGTCATCATCGTATTCGCCTTGCGCTCCTTTGTTGCCGAACCTTTTCGGATTCCATCGGGTTCAATGTTGCCCACATTGCATTTAGGTGATTTTATTCTCGTTAATAAAAGTGCCTACGGAATTAAACTGCCTATAATCTATAAAAAGGTGATTCCAACTGGATCACCAGAGCGCGGTGATGTAGTGGTTTTTCGGTACCCACGTGACCCAAAGGTGAATTATATAAAGCGTTTGGTTGGTCTACCTGGAGATAAAATAGAAGCGCGCAACGGCCGCTTGATGATAAATGGGGTGGAAGTGGAGTCTGAAATAACCAAACAAAACCATATTGCTAACGACCGCCGCAGATATACCGGTACGATTAAATCAGAAGTGCTCGGCGACGTGACGCACGATATATTGGCGACAGGCCGGTCTCGACAGAATCAATATGACCGCGTCGTTGTACCCGAAGGCCATTATTTTGTGATGGGCGATAACCGTGACAATAGCAGCGATAGCCGTGTCTGGGGCTTTGTACCCGAAGAATACATGGTGGGACGTGCCTTTTTTATCTGGATGAGTTGGAAAGTAATCTCTGGCGGGGGAATTGACTGGGGACGGATTGGGACAGTCATCGAATAAGTATCTGCAAATTTGATGTCAAATTTAACGGCACTACAACAATCGTTAAGCTATCAGTTTAACGATTTAGACTTACTTAAGGCCGCGCTGACGCATCGCAGCGTTGGTCGCCATAACAATGAACGCCTAGAATTTTTAGGCGATGCTATGCTGGGTACCATCATTGCTGAAGCGTTGTTTCAGCGCTTTCCGGATGCGCAAGAAGGTAAATTGACGCGCATGCGGGCAAGGCTAGTGCGTGGAGAAACCTTAGCCGTCATCGCGCATGAGTTAGAATTTGAACAGCTGCTGATAGTGGGTGCTGGGGAGCGTAAAACTGGCGGCCGCAAGCGCAGTTCGATTCGCGCTGATGCGCTGGAAGCCGTATTAGGTGCGGTGTATTTAGATAGTGACTTCGCTTCTGTTAAGAAGGTGGTATTGGCGCTTTTTGAGAGCCGACTCGATACCGTTAAACCTACTATTGAAAAAGACGCAAAAACCAAACTTCAAGAAGCTTTGCAACGCCAAGGCCTACCATTGCCCGACTATTTAATTGTGTCCCAATCAGGCAAAGCACATGACTTGAATTTTGAAGTGCAATGCGTTTTGAAAGAACCAGATCGCTACTTTAATGCCACTGGAAAAAGCAGACGGGTTGCAGAACAATTAGCCGCAAAATTAGCGCTTGATGCCTTGAAATGACAGAAGATAACAATATTAAATTTGGCTTTGTTGCCGTCGTCGGGCCGCCGAATGCAGGTAAATCAACGCTGGTTAATTATATGATTGGCCATAAAGTGGCCATCACTTCACGCAAGCCACAAACCACACGCCATCGTATCATAGGAATAAAAACCACAAAAAATGCGCAGATAGTATTCGTGGATACCCCTGGCATTCACGAGACAGGTAAGAACAAATTAAATAAAATGATCAACAAAGCGGCGATTAGCAGTCTTGAAGATGTTGATGCCGTATTATTTATGATGGATGACCGTGGCTGGAATGCAGAAACGCAGTTGGCTTTAGCCGCCATTGGTAAGCCGAACGCCCCCGTTTTATTATTGATTAATAAAATTGACAAGCTTAAAGACAAAGACCAATTGTTGCCATTGATTGCTGATAGCCAGCAACGGCTTGATTTCACGCATATCATTCCTTTGTCTGTAAAACGTAAGCAAAATATCGATGACTTACAAAGCAAGCTGATAGAACAGCTACCCAGTGACGGATTAGGGTTTGGGTTTCCAGAAGATCAGATAACAGACAAAAGCCAGCGTTTTTTGGCTGCCGAGCTAGTGCGAGAACAAATATTCCGACAGCTAGGGCAGGAGCTGCCCTACTCAACCGCGGTGGAGGTGAACAGCTTTGAGTTTAAAGATGATGATCATATCCTCGCTACGGATATGACGATTTGGGTTGACCGGAAAGGCCAAAAAGGTATTTTAGTCGGTAAAAATGGCGAACGCCTTAAAGAGATCGGCATACGCGCGCGAAAACAGATGCAGTTGTTGTTTGGTAAACGCACCCACGTTTCTTTGTGGGTGAAAGTGCGTAAGGGTTGGGCTGATAATGCGGCTGTGCTGAAATCTTTTGGGTATGGCGAGGATTAGCGATCCGAATTCAGCAACAAGCCGCGTATGTGCTGCATGTTAGGCCTTGGTCAGAAAGCAGTTTGTTGGTGGATGTGTTTACTCGTGAATATGGACGTTTCAGGTTATTAGCTAAAGGGGCGAGGAAGCAAAAAACAGGAAGTCGGGCCTCTTTACAGTGCTTCCAGTTTTTGAAGATTAGTTGGTCAGGTCGAAATTCACTGCAAACGCTCACGGGCGTAGAGATGGCGAATGTAAATAATATAAAGCTAACGCGAACAGCGCTGGCTTCTTTGTATTACGCAAATGAATTGGTATTTAAGTTTCTGCATGCCAACGACGCACATGAAGCGTTATTCGATGCCTATCATGAGTGCGTGCTGCAACTTCAAACAGAACAATGTCCTGCAGATGTACTCAGATATTTTGAGTGCGCCCTGCTGAGTGAAGTAGGGTATGGGTTAATTTTAGATCACGATGCAAACAGCGGAGAAGCTATTGAGTTGCACAAGCAATATTTCTATTATCCTGAAAAAGGGCCAGTGGTTATCGAGCATACTGAGGCACAGCAAGCTTTACAGGTGAGTGGTCAGTGTTTGGTAGATTTAAACAATCGGCAATTCACCTCTGATTCCACGCGTCAACAAAGTAAGCGACTGCTAAGAAATTTGCTGGAACGTCAATTGCCCGAAGGCGGTTTTCGTACTCGTCGCGTGTTTACCGAGTTGCTCCGATACGACCAGAAATCTGCGGTTTGAATTGGCTAAATTCTATCAGCAGAAAAACAGTGGGTAGCCACATCACCGTTTATCGATTATAATGATCCGATTAGTATGTATAGAAGGTTTGGATATAGTCAAATGGGACGTTTGTCTAAAAATAAAAGCCTGAGCCGTTTGATTAAGTATCAAAAGCGTGACGGCGGTTGTTTTTTGCGGGATGCGAAAGAGAAGCTCGATTTATTTGGGCTGACCGTTATGCTTACGCTAATGATAGCGATG
Organism: Candidatus Poriferihabitaceae bacterium; assembly: GCA_965237995.1. Lineage (GTDB taxonomy): Bacteria > Pseudomonadota > Gammaproteobacteria > Arenicellales > Poriferihabitantaceae > JAAELZ01. The sequence continues at coordinate 726,526 of CBDEGO010000002.1, read as the reverse complement.
CTCAGTAATGCAGCGGTTGCTGACAAGGCAGTATGGGCGCGACAGGATCAAGATGGCATTAACGTGTATTTCTCCAACGGTACAACGCCGTTAGCATTAAGTCATGCTGGCACCAACGTCGCACCGATGTTACATAGCGAAAAGGGCCTAAGTAAGGTTGTCTGGGCGCGCAACGAGTCGCAGCATAATTCGATCTATATGGCCAATATCGATCAGCTAGGACAGGTGCTGTCAGTGACACAGGTTCCTGATTCAGTTGGGTGGGTATTTGGGCCGGCGGTATTTTTCACAGGAAGTGGTGCAGAAGCTCAAACTTGGGTGGCGTGGACTCAATTTGATGGCAAGCAGGATGACGTGTTCCTCACCAAATATTTCGATGGCCAGTGGCATGCCCCACGCCGGCTAACTGCAGTAGATGGGTATTCAGATACCTTGCCAAACTTTAGTTTGCATGAAAATGGTGATTTATTGCTTACTTGGTACCGTTCAAGCAGATCAGAACAACAACAACTCAGTTTGGTGATAGAGACAGCTCAAGCTTTAAGCTCACCGACATTGAGAAAAGAAAGAGGGAACTCTGATTTATCCGACATTGCCATTGCACTCACTACAGAGCTAAAAATTGTGCCACTTGAGGATGCCGATTTACTCACAGCTCCTAGAAAAGTGCCGAGTGACCTTCAAGAATCTTATAAACAAATAGTAGGCGAATTGGAAGTATTTGGCGGGGCGATAGAAACAGACAATGGACAAACAGCTCGATTGTGGCCCCAATGAGAATTTTTCAATTTAGTTGTTGGTTGCTATTTTGGGCAACTTATTCCGTCACGGCGCAGCAAACGGTGGTCGCTTATGGCGATAGCATTACTAGAGGTTGGCCCTATTACCAGAATATTGGTTCTGGTGAGCGCAACGGTGGGTATGTACCTGGTTTAGAAGCCCAGTTAAACGCCGCGAATTGGAATGTGCTTGTAAGAAACTGGGGCTATCCAGCGCAGCTTATCAGTGATATTGCAGGCCCAAGTTCAGGTCAGTCGCGTATCAATTATGTGCTGGGGCAATCGAATCCGCATTACGTTGTTTTGATGGAAGGTACAAACGATCTTCCATTTGGTTTATCGCCGGGTACTATTATCAATGCGATCGGTCATGTCGTTGATGATATTCAAGCCTTCGGAGCAGAACCGCTTGTTGGTACGCTATTGCCAAGGTTTGACGGTAATTTTGCCATTGCTAGTACGAATAATTTAATTCGCTCACTTAGTGCTGATGAAAATATCGGTTTGGTGGATTTTTATAGCGCGGCTTCATTGGCCACGTGGTTTAGCTTAATGCCCGACCATTTGCACCCCAACCTTGCAGGTTACAGCTTGATGGCAGATACGGCCTTTCAGTCATTTAGTGATATTCGTAAAACCCCTTCTATTACGGGCGCGATTTATCTGCTACTGCTTGATAGTTAAGTGACATAGCCGCGTAGAAATAAGCTGTGCCATCAGGCAAATGAATCTCTACCTTCTATAAATTTCACAAAATTACTTCATCTCGCAACGCAGGTGATAGCCCAACGCAAAGTGAGTCAGACTTCACCGCCTTGAACTGGCGACCAACTGAACCCATATTACACTTTCAATACATCTACTACCGCAATCAAGACCGTCTGAACATAGATAGAACAACATGAACGCCCATATGAAAAGTCCTCTATCCTTTTTTTTGTTAGGGATACTTGTAGCTTCTATTGGCTGGGGGGCTGCTAATCTTATTAATGGCTCAAGTAAATTGCCCGTTAGTGATGGCGCTGAGACGATCGATAGCTCAGATTCAGCTTATTCGGATCAACAAATAGAGGCTTTATCACAAGATATCAGGGAGGGGGTCCAGGGCGAGGAAAAAAGCAATGAGAGCCTGAATGCTTCTAAAGAGACTGACAACACATCCAAACTAAAAACCGACGTTATAGGTACAGGTCCAGCGTACTCGAATCAGCAGACAGGAGCTTTACCAGAAGATCTCAGAGCGAAGGTACAGAATGGAGAAACAAATAGTGAAAGCCAAAATGGCCTTAAAGAGGTTGATAATGTACTAAAGCTAGCCGCTACGTTCATAAGTACAGATCCTGGATCTAGCTATGCGATCATTGAAATTCATAATAAGCAGACAAGAATTGTAAATATCAATCAGGATATAACTCAGACAGGTATTAAGTTGCAAGCGATTGAATCTAATCACGTGTTGCTGAATAACAACGGCAAAATAGAGCAACTTGAAATACAAGACCGTGAATTACTCGCTGGCGATGAACGTCTGACTCCTGAAGCTGTTTTAGAGCAATTAAACCTGGATAGCTCGGAGTTATCCATGATCAAAAAAGTAGCCTCGCACATGGGAGGTGCGAGGCTTGCTGAACTAATCAACAGAATCACTAACAAAAGCACTTCAGAGTAAAATAACCACACTAAAGTGAAAGGCAGAAAAAGAATTTGCCTTAATTGTTAAATGAAGAGCCTCTGTTGCTAGCCAAATAGCTCGTCATGTAACTTGTTATTGTATACATTCTGAGGATCATAAGATTGTAGAACCGCTGCGGTATTCGCGAAAGTGCGCGGAGTCTGAGAAAACGAATTTGGAATTTTGTTTTTCAAAACATCTTGGTCAGTCCAAGGGCCGTCACCACTTTCATTATATCCCCAGCCTTTTGACCATTCTACGCGCACTTGATCAGCGGGGTATCGGTTGTACAGCCATTGTTCAATTTCATGATAGAAGAGTGCCGAACCAGGTGCATCCGGAAAGGCTAATAGATCTAACCACACCGCTGTATCGATATTATTTGCCGCGGTAGTAGACTTAGTCAGGGCGGAGATTGCAGGTGGTGGAGGAGCAACACCATTGCGGGTTTTAAGGCCGCTTGTGTCTTCTAAGCCGGTGACTCGAATTTCCATTGGCCCCGCTACTGGGAATTGGCCTCGGTCTTGATATTGCCCCAATAATTCTACAAATTTCTCGGCAAAGTCATGCAATAAAGTTTGAACCCCTGCACGCGGAACATGAATCGCATAGCCATTTGCGGTTACGCGCAGAGTGTCTTTACGAACATAGAGCGTAGTATGATGCGCGGGGCCCCATAAGTCGTTTAATGCACCAGATGATTGCGTTGAATCCATGCCAGTTAGATTCACCAGTTGCATTAAAATGTTAGTATCATCGCCCGACATTCCAAGATTTTGTACAGCTTCTGTCAATGCATTGATATTCAGGGTTCCGTTAAGTGACAAATGAGTAATGAAATATTGAATTAAGCCAAAAGGAGGAACCAGATGCGGATAGGCATATAGAAGGACTTTAATCGCTTCGCTTGCAAATAACGGAATCTGCTGTGAAAAACCATAGTTGTAAGGGGCGGTCGTCGCAGTGGATTCAGCGGGTTTAGTAGGGCTATTCTTCCAAATTTTTAGCCAAGGGTATTCTGTAAAAGGAAACCATATTGTTTCCATTCGGCCATAAGAATTTAATATATTATGTACTGTAAATTGGCTGTTATTTGGGTCTTGATGAAATAATTCTTTCCAGGAAATTTCCGTGTAACTTTGGCAGCGAAGATTGATATTTGGCACGACTTGTAAAGTGACCTCAGTAATCAGGATGCGGCCTAAATGGGTCAGAAAAACATCCGTGTCTATTTCATCTCTATGAAAAGTTCTTGCTTCATATTGTGATGTAGCGCTATTCCAGACGATAGCTGTGATCGATAATATTAAGTTACTTACACTGCCGTTGAAATGTGGTGACTCTACTGAACCGTCGTATGGCACCCCTGTGCCATGGCCATTAATGGCCAGCACCCCCGCAATCGTTAGGTCGCCGGGTGCTGGAGCATTTTGAAAAGCATAACCACTTGGGCTACCCCCGCTGCTACGATGATCTGATAAGAACTTATGAATGTCTTCCATTAGTGCGCCAGCACCTACTTTAACGACGCCATAAGTGGGCTGCGCCTCGACCATAGCAATAGAGTTTAATGCTGAAGAGTCAACTAGTACAACGCTATCGCTGCTCTTTGTGTGTTGATCGATCACAAGCGGTGACCAGTTATGCATTTCTCCCACAGGGCGGACTGTATATTCAAGCTCATTGGCCCATTGAACAATGTCCTGAGCATCAGTTTCATTAAAAATTTCGGCAAGCATAATATTGGATGCACGAATATTCCCCGACCAATTGGCAAAATTTACGCCATGAAACGTCGCTCCGCAGCCTGTTAAAAGCGTCGCCATTGGCAATGTGGAGATGGCCAGCGCAGTGAGTGAAAAGGAAGATCCATCTTTCAGGAACTTGCGTCGTTGTGCGTCAACACCAGCTGGTATCGAACTCGCCTTATTTAAAACCGCTTTGTCGTATTTATTCATATTATTATCAACTCTTGTTTAGGATTATTGCATTAAGCAACGCCTAGGGCAGGGGGAAACAAACTATGTGTTTGCGTCAGCCCTTTTCGAGTATAGAACCGTTATCGATTGTTCTAATTTACCCAAAGTTGCTCACTTCGATGGCTAAGATAACAGCTTATCAAAAATAAGCTATACCTACCAAATAATAATTACCAGGGACTCTAAATAACCAATGTTGGCGAGGTAATCTCAGATAAAACAGCTAAAATATCGGGCGTGCGCAGCGGTATTTGAGTGAGCATCAACTAGCTACTTCAGCGCACACACCACTTGAGTCAAATTCGCCATTTCGCTAATCAAGGTCAAGATTGTTTTTATACTTTTACTTTCTCCATCGTAGGGTCGTACAGTGCGGTTAATGTAATGTGGGCAGGTACGCGTTCAGTGGCCACTTCAAGTTCGTATTTGCCCGATAAGACAAGTGCCTTATTGATCACTTGATCGCTACGGACATACCCTAAGCCAATACTCTTGCCAATAGTGTGGCCATAACCCCCGGAAGATAACCAACCGCAGCGCTTGCCATCGCGGTAGATCGTTTCGCGACCTGATAAAATGACATTACTCTCACAGGTAAATGTAGCAAGAATTTTGTTAATACCTTGTGTTCGTTGTTGTTGTACCGCGTCTCGCCCCTTAAATGCGATGTTCGATTTCATTTTTACTGCCCAAGCTAGCCCTGCTTCATCAGGAGTGTGGTCTGGCCCAATATCTGAGCCCCAGGCGCGATAGCCCTTTTCAAGACGAAGTGTTTCTATAGCGCGATAACCTGCATTGCGTAAGCCCTTCGGCATGCCTGCAGTATGCAGTGCGTCATACACTGTTTGCGCGTATTCACTCGGTAAATGCAGCTCCCAGCCGAGTTCTCCGACATAAGTAATTCGCATCGCCAGCACTGGACAGCCAGCAATACCGATTTGCCGAGATTGACCAAACGGAAAGGCTTTATGGCTAAGATCGTCATTGGTACAGGTGGATAATATCTCCCGTGCCTTAGGGCCAAACAAAGACAATACCGCATTTGATGAGGTCACATCTACTAACTCGGCGTTTAAATCCTTGGGGATGTTTCGGCTAATCCAGTCAAAGTCATGTGTGGCGTACCCTGTTCCAGTAACGATATAGTATTCATTGATGGCGACACGTACGCAGGTTAAATCACATTCTACGCCGCCTTTGTCGTTCAGCATCTGTGTATAAATAATAGATCCAACGGGCTTATCGACACGATTAGCAGCGATCCAATTCAAAGCCGGTTCTGCATCTGTACCTTTAAGTACAAACTTGGCAAATGAAGTTTGGTCGAATAACACCGCGGCTTCACGCGCTGCTTGATGTTCACGTCCAACTGGCACATGCCAATTCGGGCGGCCAAAGGTATAAATATCGCGGGCTTCCTCATCTTCATTAGCAAACCAGTTTGGCCGTTCCCAGCCTAGCTTTTCACCAAAGACTGCGCCCGCTTCTTGAAGCGAACGATAAAGTGGAGAACGTCGGCAGGGTCGGCCGCTTGCATGTTCTTCTGACGGCCATGCCATGGTGTAGTGCTTGCCATAGGCTTCCATCGTGCGGGTGCGCACCCAATCGGTGTCCTGATGCGGTCGACCGAATCGGCGGATATCTACCGGCCAAAGATCATAGGGCGGCTGCCCGGTGGATACCCATTCGGCAAGAGCCATGCCGGCGCCGCCACCCGATGCTATGCCAAAAGCGTTGAATCCTGCACCAATGAATACATTATCCATTTCTGGAGCTTCCCCTAAGATGAAATTCCCATCCGGAGTGAAGCTTTCTGGCCCATTGATAAGCTGTTTAACGCCTGTATCAGCTAGTTTAGGCACACGCGGTAAACTCAGTTCGATCAATTGCTCGAAGTGATCAAAATTACTTTGCAGCAATTGGAAATCAAATGGGTCGGGAATGCCTTTTTCAGCCCATGGAATGCCGTTTGGTTCGTAGCCGCCCATCACTAAGCCGCCGACTTCTTCTTTATAGTAAGTGAGTCGATCTGGGTCTCGTAAAGTGGGCAAGTCCGTTGCAACGCCAAAAGGCTCGGTAATCATATACTGATGCTCAACCGAAACGAGTGGCACATTCACGCCGATTGTAGCGGCCAAATTACGCGTCCATTGGCCGCAGCATAATATTAATTTCTCGCAACTGATGTCGCCACTTGGGGTGCGAACCCCTTTAATTTCGCCCGCTTCGGTTATGATTTCAATCACTGGCGTTTTCTCAACTAACATCGCCCCAGCGTTACGTGCGCCTTTGGCTAATGCTTGCGTAATATCTGAAGGGCTGGCCTGGCCATCGGTAGGCAGAAAAGCAGCACCCACCAAATCGCCGATGTCCATTAACGGCCAGAGGTCTTGGGCTTCTTGTGGCGTCAATAATTGCATGTCTAGGCCGAAAGAATGGGCGGTTGTGGCTTGTCGCTTCACCTCTGTCCAGCGTTCTTGGTTGCACGCCAGTCTCAAACCGCCATTCATTTTCCATCCGGTAGCTAAACCAGTTTCATGTTCGAGCTTATCGTAGAGATCTATCGAATAACCGAGTAACTGCGTAATGTTTGCGCTTGATCGCAGTTGACCAACTAAGCCTGCAGCATGCCAAGTTGAGCCAGAGGTGAGCTCGGCCTTTTCTAGAAGGAGTACTTCCTGCCCCATTTTCGCTAGATGATAGGCCGTTGAGCAGCCAATAATACCGCCGCCAACAACGATAATCTGAGAACAAGAAGGGAGTGTCATAGCCATCTTAGGTGTTTGAAAAATCGTTAAGGGCAGTGCGTAATCGAACTAGGTTTTCAGCCGTATAATCGGCGTAGTCGAAATCGAGTGTCGAATGCAACTCAGAAACCATTGACCATAAGGTTTCGCGCATGAGAGAAGCGCATTTCATTGCTTGATAAGGGCGCCAGTGTACTTCGGCCTCGGTATCAAAATACTGTTCCAGCATCTCGCGCTCTTGTGGTTCGGATAAGCCATTATTACCAGCTAGCCCCGCTAAATCGAAAAGAGGCGTGTTGAACCCCCCATATTCCCAGTCAATCAACCAAAGTCGCTTGCCATCGTCCATAATATTGGCGGCCAGTAAGTCATTATGACCAATCACCAAATCAACCGGCCCAGTCGCAGCTTCCAACTTATCTTGCTCAGCCATCAATTCGGGCAGTAACTTAGCGTGGTCTGATCCTTGTGCTACCAAGCGGGTGACATACGTACGATTCACTTGGTAGGGCCAGAACGTAAGGATAGGCGTCATTAAGTGTCTTCCCACGTCCCGATGTACGGTGGCCACTAAATCGGTAATACGTGTTAGGTTGCTAGGTTTGCGGACGTCTTCTTCGGTGAAAGTCTGTGCATCTAAATAGGCCAGTACTAATACCCCAGGTTCGTGATGCACCACAGCAGGGGCTACGCCGGCGGCGTGTGCTGCTCGGCTCAGTGCTAATTCGTTCCAGCGCATAACGCCGTGCTCGGGTATATCATCGCCAAGTCGAACAACATAACGGCTGCCCTGGTCTCGCACAGTGAAATTAAGGTTGGTGATGCCCCCGTTAAGGGGCTGGATATCCGTTGGTTGAGAAAAGCACGTTAGTTGTTCAATTTGGGTAATTGTATTCATATCAATGCATTTATATTAAAGGCGCTACTCGGCGGCGCGGTTGTTCTGTCAGCGATGATTACGATGAGTGCAACATCAACCTTTGCTAAGACGTCTCACCCTACGTTTTTTTTGGTGAGCTTACCATCAAGTCTCTTGGCCTAAATATTACGTTCAAACAACGCAGTGATGACAGCAGAAATATGCATTTAAATCAACACAAACAATATTATGATTTTAAAATGTTCAGGGCAGGCGCTATTGCGTTGCTTTACTGCGATATCCATAACCCACTTTCTGTTACATTCGCCTTCCCAATGAACTAAACGCGATAACGCCGCTCTTAAACCGCGTTAATCAACTAACTTATGCTGATCTCTGACTAACACTAACACTAACAAAGCTCAACTATGACAACGACCATCTACCTTATTATCGGAACTGTATTAACAGCCGTTACTTGTGCGATGTTAGCTCCACGCGTGCAAACTGCTGACGGCTTCTTTAAGGGTGTTGCTGACAATGGTGCGGCTCCATCTCTGTGGACTCTAGTGCTATCGCAGGTGACGACGTGGATTTTTGCGCGTTCCTTGATGACCGCTGCAATTCTTGGTTTCTACTATGGCATAGCGGGTGCGCTAGCCTACGCCGCTTATTACATCAGTTTTTTAACCGGCGGGAAAATTATTGATCATCTGCGCTTTAAGCATGGTAAAAGCAATATTCAAAGCTTCATGATTGAGCAGTTCGGCGCCTCTGGAGGCTATTGCTATAACATAGTGGTCGCGGTTCGTTTGTTGAGTGAAGTGTTTTCAAACTTGCTGGTTATCGGTTTGATTTTCGGCATCGCAGGCTCTCAAGAACACCTACTCGCCATGGCAGGTATCGCGGCGTTAACGTTCACTTACTCGATGTTTGGCGGTTTAAGGGCGTCGTTACGCACCGACGTTTTTCAGGCAATCTTAGTGATGCTCGCCTTAGCGATGTTATTTGCGTTTACGATTATTGACCCGGAGTTTAGTTGGCATGCGGTCATCAACTCATCGCCAGATATTTCTAGCCCAGGTTGGGTGTTATTAGCCGTCGCATTTTTACAAGTATGGAGTTACCCCCTGCACGACCCCGTGATGATGGACAGAGGGTTCCTCGCCGATAGGGAAGTCACCAAAAAATCATTCAATTATGCGGCTATTATCTCGATAATTTGTATTCTAGTGTTTGCCCTTCTTGGCGTGTTCGCGGGTTTAGTTAAGACTGAAGGCGAATCAATGATTGATACCTTGACGCGCTTGTTCCACCAGCCCTGTATGATTTTGTTCAACATGGCGTTGATCATTTCGGCTATTTCTACCTTAGACTCCACTTTTTCTAGCGCATCAAAACTAGTCGCTGTAGATATGGGCGTGATGAAGCCCACGGCGGCGAATGGCCGTTGGGTCATGTTAGCGTTCTTGTTGGGTGGGGGTGCATTCTTACTGTTGGATAGCAAAGACTTGTATGCGGCGGTCGCCATTAGTGGAACCGTGTCTTTATTTCTTGCGCCCGTTATCTTCTTTAATATTTGGGGTAATCAACGCGTGGCAACATGGGCGTTGTGGGTCGCGTTCGTTGCTGCGGTTTGTGGAGGGGTGCTGTATATGTTGGAAAGCTCGTCTTATACCAATGTTATGGAACCACTGTTCGGCTATGCGCATAAATACGCTAAGCTGTTGATCATTTGTATCGCCATTTTGGTGATTGGCTGCTCAGCATTTGCCTTGGGTCGTCAAGACCGCAACGAAACCCAATTGTAATCATGGAACTAGGTACTCTTGTCGGGCCATTATTAATATTCGGCGGCCCATACTCCAATCTTAGCGCCTTACGCAGTCTACAAGCAAAAGCCGAAGAGCTATCCATTACGCCAGGCCGTATAATTTGTACAGGAGACATCGTCGCATACTGCGGTCAACCCTGGGAATCAGTTGAACTAGTACGCAAGTGGGGTATACGTGTTTTGATGGGTAACTGTGAAGAGTCTTTTGCGAGCGGCGCTGACGATTGTGGTTGTGGCTTCGAAGAAGGTTCAAATTGTGATTTGCTGTCGGTGCAGTGGTATCGTTTTGCCAACACTGAAGTGTCTGACGATCAACGTCAATGGTTCGCAAAATTACCCCGTACATTATCTTTTAGTTTCAACGGGCGTAACTTCAAGTGTGTTCACGGCAGCGCTAGTTCGATAAACCAATTTGTATTTGCGTCAAGTAGCGATGCTTTTTTTCGGAATCAATTTACGAAAACCAATACCGATGTCATCCTCGCAGGGCATAGCGGCATCCCGTTTTCTAAAGAACTCGACGGTAAGCTGTGGCATAACAGCGGAGCTTTAGGCATGCCTGCCAACGACGGCACGCCGAGAACGTGGTATAGCATTATCTCAACCGATGGCGATCAAATTAAAATTGAAACGCGACCGCTTGAATATGATTACGACGATACTATTGAAATTATGAAGGACATGGGTTTGGACAATGCGTATGCACGCGGCCTGCAAGCAGGCTTATGGCCGACGATGGATGTACTGCCTGAGCTTGAGCGAGAGTCACAAGGCCAAGCGCTGGCGCCGCAGGTGGTACATTTTTAATCGCTACTATTTTTCTCATTCCAAAAACATATCATACTTGAGTTGATATCAGCTATTGCGCAACGGGCACTTATACGCCTAAATATTTATTTTTTATTTCAGGGCTGCCTAGTAGGGTTGAAGAGTTTCCACTCCAGACTATTTGTCCTTTTTCGATGATGTAATGGTTGTCCGCAATACGACATAAATCATCTAGATTTTTGTCTATCAATAAAATAGATATACCCGTTTGTTTGATTTTCTCAAGTTGTGCCCAAATTTCTTGCCGTACTAAAGGGGCCAAACCTTCGGTGGCTTCGTCAAGAATAAGCAATTCAGGGTTAAGCATTAATGCTCGACCAATCGATAGCATTTGCTGCTCACCACCAGATAATTGATTGCCCATGTTACTTAGCCTTGCTTGCAGTGCGGGAAATAAGTCAAGTACGCTGTCTAAAGTCCAAGGGCTTGGTGATTGGCTGTAATTTGCACTTGCAGCGATGAGGTTTTCTCTGACATTCAAATTAGGAAATATTTGCCGGCCTTCGGGAACTAAGCCGATTCCCATTTGCGCAATTTGAAAAGAGGGTAAGCCATTAATTTGTATGCCGCGATAAATGATCTTCCCTCGCTTGCATCGCAAGTTGCCGATGACCGAATTCACGGTTGTCGATTTACCCATGCCGTTACGACCTAGCAATGTGGTAACGCTACCGACAGGTATTTCGAGGCTTAGACCAAAAAGAGCTTGGCTATAACCATAATAGGTGTCGATGTTGTCGATTACTAGGCTCATACTGTTGGCTCGCCTAGGTATGCGCGTTGAACGTCGGTATTATTACGGATGGCTTCGGTGGTGCCGGTGGCGATAATATGGCCGTTGACTAGCACCGAGGTTGTGTCTGCTAATGCAAAGACGGCATCCATGTCGTGCTCAACCAGCAAAATGGTGGTTTGCCCTTTTAAACGGGCTAATAGTTGTATCATCTTGCCGGTTTCTTCCTTGCTCATGCCCGCCATGGGTTCGTCTAACAACATGAGTTTTGGCTGCAATGCCAGTGCCATTGCAATTTCTAACTGTCGTTGTTCGCCGTAACTAATTTCGGCTGCAATTGAATCAGCTTTATCAATTAAGCCAACTTGACTAAGGTGCTCAAGGGCCACTTGTCTCAGCTTAGTTTCAGATGAAACTGGTGACCAAAAATGAAAAGAGTGGCCCGACAAAGACTGCACCGCTAACATGACGTTGTCGCAGACCGTCATCGGCAAAATGATGCTAGTTATTTGAAACGACCTTGCTAATCCTGCGTGAGCCCGTTTATGTGGCTTTATTTTGTTTAGGTTTTTACCGTCAAATGTAATATCTCCACCGTCGGGCTTTAACGTGCCGGATAATTGAGCGATAAGTGTGGTTTTGCCGGCGCCATTGGGGCCGACGATGGCATGAATTTCTCCTGTTTTTACATGTAAATTTAAATCAGAAGTGGCTTGGATGCCGCCAAATGACTTGTTAAGATGGCTAATCTTCAACATGATTCAGCTTCGATTGGTGTTTCTTGCTTTGCAATCGTGTAAGCAGTCCATGAATGCCGCCTTTACCGAATAAGACGAGCGCAATGAGCAATAAGCCAAAAATAAGGTGCCAATAGACAGTGACACTTGATAAGAATTCTTCAAGCAATAAAAATAAGATGGTACCTACAACAGGGCTGAAGATAGCGCCAGTGCCGCCAATGACTATCATGAAGATGAGTTCGCCAGAATGCGTCCAATCCATCATTTCTGGGCTGATAAAGTTGGTGAAATTGCCTAGGAAAAAGCCGGCAACTCCAGCCATCGTGCCCGCTATCACGTAGCAAATCAGTTTGTATAGATAGGTGTTGTAACCCAAGGCTTGCATACGTTGCTCATTATGTTTTGCCCCAATGAGAACACGGCCAAAGCGCGCATTTGTGATGCGTTGCATACCAAATAGGCAAATCAGCAAAACGCTTAGTACGACATAATAAAGTGTTGTGGGGTTTTCAATATCAAGAATGCTGGGGAATTCGCTGCGAGAATAGATGACCAAGCCGTCATCAGCGCCGTATTCGTCGAGACTTACGATGGTGAAATACAGCATTTGCGCAAAGGCGAGGGTAATCATAATGAAATACAAGCCTCTTGTTCGCAGACAAATAAAGCCTGTAACAAGAGCAAACAGGGCGCTCGCCACAATAGCTATACCCAAATGTAAAAAGCCGTTCAGGTGTTCATAATAGGTGGGAATGCCTACACTATATGCGCCGATACCAATAAAAGCCGCGTGGCCTAAGCTGATCATTCCACCGTAACCGATCAGTAAATTTAAACTTGCGGCGGCGATAGTTAGAATAAGCGCACGAGTAAGTAAGTCTAAGTAAAAGCTTTGTTCAAATACCTGTGCCAACACCGGGGCGATAAGTAACAATATGACGACTATTGCATACACTTTATTTGATAGTGCTTCAAATAGCGCAGAAATTGACGTTGTTTGCTTACCCATCTTACTTACTTGCGCCGGTTGGGGGAAACAAGCCTTGCGGTTTGAACACCAGAATAATCGCCATTAATATATAAATCATCATTGCAGATAGCGCGGGGGCAGCGGTTTCAGCAGCTTGGCTAGACAGAGCAATTTTGAGCAAATCATCTAAGTAGGAGCGGCCCAAAGTATCGATAAACCCGATCAAGATAGCGCTATAAAACGCGCCTTTAATTGAGCCGATACCGCCAACAATCACCACTACAAAGGCAATAATTATGATTTCGTTGCCCATGCCGATACTGGCTTCTGTTATCGGTGCAATTAGCATGCCTGCAAAACCGGCTAGAGCGGCTCCAATGGCAAATACAATCAAGTAAAGACGGTCTATGTCTACGCCTAAGGCGGCTATCATGGTGCGATTCGACGCCCCAGCGCGGATTAACATACCTAGCCGAGAGCGCGTGACTAAGAAGTACAAACCGATGGCGACACCAAGTCCGGCGCCAATAATCAGCAGGCGATAGGTAGGCACTATAAAGCCCGCTAAGTTTACTTGACCATCAAGTGATGCAGGTAGAGGAATGATACCGCCAGCGGCACCCCATATGATATGCACCAAGGTATCGAAAACCAAAATTAAGCCGAAGGTCACTAATACATGGTCTAAGTGGTCGTTTTTATATAGTCGTCTTGCAATAAAGCGCTCTACTAAGGCGCCGACTAGAAAAACAGCAACCAAGGCTAAAACAATACCGATGATGAGCGACCCTGTTTTGGCAACAATTGTTGAGCAAATAAAGGCGCCGAGCATGTAGAAGGAACCATGCGACAAGTTGATGAAGTCCATGATGCCGAAAATCAAGGTTAAGCCTGAGGCCAGTAAGAAAAGCAGCAAGCCCAGTTGCAAACCGTTTAAAAGCTGTGCGACAAACAGATGCCAATCCATTAATCTAAGGAAGGAAAAGAGAAACTAAAAGGGCGCGATGTATAACAACACGCGCCCCGTGAAAGTCTATAGGTTTAGCCTATAGAGAACATTGCGCCGCGTAGGTGTCTTGGTGGTTTTCGTATACTGTACTCACTACGTTGGTAGTCCAGTCTCCATCGGCGTCGGCAACCACTTCGCGTAAGTAGAAGTTTTGTACCGGCAAGTGGTTCTTGCCATAGGTATATGGGCCTCGAATGGAATCGTAGTCGGCCTTTTCCATTGCTGCGCGGATGGCATCTTGATCATCAGTATTGCCGCCTGTCGCCCGCATAGCGCTATCAATTAACATAATGGTGTCGTAAGACTGCGCCGCGTAAAACGAAGGGTAGTTACCGTGCTTGGCCTTGAAGTCAGTTACAAATTTATTATTAGCGGCATTGTCTAAATCAGGCGCCCAGAACATGGTGCTTTTTGAGCCCATCACGCCTTGCATGTCAGCCGCTTGGAATTTTGGTAATGAGATCGAATCGACAGTAAACACACTATACAAGGGTAGCGTATCTTTTAGGCCGGCTTGCTGATATTGCTTTATAAACGCACCGCCAGCACTGCCGGGGTAGAAAATAAACAAGCCTTCGGCGCCAGAAGCCTTGGCTTTGGCTAACTCAGCTGAAAAATCGAGCTGCTTATCTTTGCCCCATTTCGTCATGTCTCTGCCAATGATTTCACCTTTGAAGGTGCGCTCTACACCAGACACCATGTTTTTTCCGGCAGCGTAATTAGGGGCCATGATGTAGATAGACTTAACGCCTTGCTGGTTTAACACTTCGCCCATTGCCATTGGGGTTTGGTCGTTTTGCCATGAGGTAGAAAAGAAATTCTTGTGGCAGCCTTTGCCAGCTAATTGAGAAGGGCCAGCGTTTGAGCTAATTAAAAATTTACCCGCGTCTAGTACCGTCTTGCTAGAAGCTAGCAGCACGTGAGACCATATAAAGCCACCGACAAAATCAACGTTATCTTTTTTCACCAGCTTGTCGGTTTTTTGCTTACCAATTTCTGGCTTAAATCCATCGTCTTCAAACAACACTTCCAAGTCTTTGCCCGCCATCTTTCCACCTAGATGTTCCACCGCTAAATTAACGGCATTTTTCATGTCTTCGCCGATAACGCCAGCAGGTGTAGTCAAGGTAGTGACAAAGCCTACTTTAATCGCATCAGCTTGGCTGGCCGTAGGTGTCAACGCCATGGCCATAGGGATAAAAATGGGGGTTAATAGTGACGTTATTGATCGCATTGATTTTCTCCAGAAGGTGTACTTATTGTTCAAAGGCCTGTTATAACACTGCTTTAACAATAGGTATAGACTAGATTAGCTAATTCTTTTACACCAAGCGTTTTTTGGAAGGGCGACCTTTGCCATAGCCATGCTACTTTTTCAGAGGCGTTAGGAATTAACTCTTAATGTAGTGTGTTAAGCGCTTTTAGCTCAGATTAAGACTTAAAGATGATCACGTCTTAATGCTTGGCACATACAATGAACACCGCCGCCGCCCAAGGTGAACATCGACATATCGGGCGCGAAAACTTCGTACCCCAAATTACGCATTTTTTCATTTAGCTTTACGCTCCCAGCCATAGACAGCACTTTCTTGTTACCAAGTGCAACTAAGTTCACGCCTAAGTCTTTTGCTTCATCGAAACCGACGTCGACAAATTCAAAACCCTTCTTACGCAACCAATCAATTACCCAGCCTTCCTGCGCATCGAGACAAGTCACCAGTAGCTTTTCATCAAGCGGTACAACAAGCCCATCCATATGAACAAATAATGCAGGAATGGGGGCAACTTCTACATCCCATCCCTCTTTTTTAACGAACTCAGCCACTTGTTCAGCCCCTTCTTGTTCCGAGCGTTCGCCACAGTAACCTATCAAAACTGTGCCAGGCTCTAAAATAACGAAATCTCCACCTTCGAAATGACCCGCAGTCGCATAATTCCAGATCGGTATATTATTGTCTTGATAGAATTTTATTGTAGTGACGTAATCTGCTCGACGGCATTTGAGCTGCATATGGCAAATCAAGGCGCCCCATGGTGTCATGGCACTAGAGTCTCTGGCAAAGAAATTGCGATGTAAAACTGGATCAGAGTCAATGTAGTGGCACTTGACCCCTGCATCTTCATACACTTTGACCATTTCCGCAAATTGCCGCTGTGAAAGGTCAAAATCAAATGAGGCCCCTGTTTTATGAGCATTTCTTAATGTACGACCAATCAGTGGCCCAGCTTCCACCCACTTGAAATATTCTGGCTTACCTAATAACACGTCGTGTAACACGCTGTAGTCATTATTGATGCCCCAAGGTTTAGACTTAACCTCTACAAGATCACTTAATTCATGGTCAGTTACTTTATTCATTTTAAATACCCACTTTGGTCACAGTTCATTAAAACGCTGCGCTGCGATTTTGTCAAAGGGTTTATAATGTATTTAGCTTAGTGAATATCGCGTTTGCGTTCAAAGAAATTCCATGCCTTACGTTGCTAAATTATGCATCTACAGTTACTGTGCATCCTAGTTCAGTTACTGCTTTGTATGGCTCAATCACTTTTCTAGTGATTCAAATTCTTTAGGGCTAGAGCTATTAGATTGCCAGCAAACCTAATTAACTAACCCTAGCTTGTGACCTCATTTACAAGTAATGCGGCATAAATAGAATCATCTCGTTCTAAGGGCGGTGCTTAACTTGGAGACGAGGTCACAGCTTATGGTGTGTACTTTAACTTAACTGAGCGGATAGTTAGGGTAATCACCAACCTTCTCAAGGGTGTTGATGCTTATATGTGGCCACTGCGCTCGGCCGGGCATCTGGTCTTCACGGTTGTCGAAAAAATCAAGCATGACGACTTGGCTATACTGTAACCTCAGCTTTGGATTGCCGTATTTATCTTTTTCTTTGAGTTGTTGCAGCCAGAAAGTTGAACGCATGGAGACTGGTTCAGCTTCTCGTTGTACGAATGGCATGTTTTTGATGCCGCCGTGTTCCCGGGTGCTGTCGACGTTTAGTACCGTTGTTTTAACGATGTCAACGCCCTTATTAGCAAAGTTTAAAATTTGGTTCATATCACGAGGCGTGAAGCCCGGAAACAGTGGGACACCAGTTACTTTACCCATGTACGGATTATCAATGTAATGCTTATAGGGTGACAGATATTCGTCGTTAGGGTCCCTGAAATCATATTCATCCGGTGAAGTTTGACCAATGCTCTCAAATCGGCCAAATGGCAGCGCGCTAATGCCAAGGATTTCTGGCATACCATCAACTTGCTTTGCGGTTCCGGTTGCAAGCACAGAATTTCCATGCGGGACTGATGCTAGTCGGGCAATATTTATGCCGTTAATAGTAGGTTGGCCATCTTTCACGTGAATCCAAAGTCCAGGTTCATGGTGAATATCACTACCTGCAGGGCCAGCGAGACCACTATGAGGGAAATCTTCTGCATCGATTTGCGTGACGACTTGTTGGTAATCAAGGGTTGCGACCTCTTGATCTTCCGTCCTTCCGCGGTTAGGAATTTTGTCACCTACTGTGGAAAAGTTTAATTTTTCGTCGTACTGATTCATCAGAATTCGAAAAGGAATTTTCGGGTTTACAGTGTCTTTGAATGGCAGAGCGATCATATTCCATCCAGTACCTTTGCCTTCCCATTTTCCAACCAACGGTGCAAGCGGACCAAGCTGCAATACCGTTTGAGAGTCCATATCCGGCGTGACGCCGGTAACGTTACGCATATTGTTGTTCGTTTTATTGTCTTCCATGTTTTACTCCAAAATTAATGTTTATAAAAAATCCCTACCCTTTGATGCTAATATTTAACTATATGAGAAAATAATATGATGTACTGTTTGTCACATATAACAGTGAAATAGCGTTACTAAAAACGATTTCATTTTTGAATGAGTACCGGACCCTAAATGGGGTTGAAGCTTAACCAAACTAAAAGATGCTATAACGGGATAGAATTCGACTATTGCAAATCGTCGTTATATACTCATTACAGCCATTCAAAGATATATTTTGTACTCTAATATCACTCTCAATAAACAGCATTTTCTAAAAGATGAAACTCGTTCTAAAAAGCACTATTTATTTGCTTATCGCATTAACATTGGTATCTTGCCAAACTCGAACCAACACGGAGATCGAGAACATTTTAGAAAAGAATGTGGTGCCTGAGGAGGTCAAAAAACAAGTAGAGAGCAAACCAAAACAAACTGCAATAATCCAAGACGGTGAAACTATTCTTCATCCAAAAATAGCTTTTAGGCCTCAATTTACAAAAACTCAATCTGGCGTGGTAGGCCATATTAACATTGCTCCCGGCTACTATTTATATGCAACTAAAATTAACCTACATACAACTTCTGGGGAACGGCCAGAGTCCTTTTCGATTTCTGGTAAAAGTGTAAAGACCAAAGATATCTTTGGAGAAGTTACAGTTTTTAGAAATAGAGTTAACTTTATTATTGTTCAAAAGTCCGGCTCATCTACTCACTTACTACAATTCCAAGGTGCCGTTGATGGAGGTGTTGTTTACCCACCCAGCGTAGAGGAAATAAAGTTATAAAAAATGCCTTACTGAGCTGATAAAGCGTCAGTTTTTCACAAAAAGTTGAATGTCTCTAAGGGGCAACTTACCGCCCATTGGGCTTGACTTTATCAACCGCTAAAAAACATACTCGATGCAACTATTCAAATGTAAATGAGCTTGTGCCAAGCAATCAGTATTGGTTTTTCTAGCAATATGCAAACGTTATCATGAGCAATTATAAAGTCACTGGCATTACTCCATTTGTGCCTTCTCTTGATTATGAGTTATCACGCCGTTTCTATAAAGAGATAGGCTTTATCGAAGTGGCCACAATTGAAAATGCGACACGATTTGAGATAGACAGTTTTGGTTTTTGGCTGCAAGATTACTATGTTGCAGAGTATGCTGACAATTTCATGTTTTGCTTGTACGTTGAAGATTTACACTCTTGGTTTTCTCGGATCTACGAAGTAGACTTTGCAAAAGACTATAACGACAAAGCGCGTATACTTTCACAACCTCATGAACAAGAGGGCACTCTAATGATGCAGTTAGGAGACCCATCTGGTGTTCTATGGCATATTCGTCAGAATAGTCCGAAATAGAAAAGACAGTCTAGAGGAACACTTATGTCTATAGCTCCGTTCATCAAATGTAGTGATATTACAGAGTCGCTAAGGTTTTACACCAATCTTTTAGATTTTAAGGTGGTTCAAGCCCCAGACCCCGACCCTGAAGCGTTTATGTCTATGTATGCACGTTTAAAAAGGGAGGAGAGCGTTGTTCACCTTTCTCAGCATGTTGGGGATGGTGTTTTCGGAGGCGTTATATATGTTCAGGTAAAGAACATCGATGAAATTTATAACCAATTTCTTGTTGACGGACTCAAGATGCAAGAGACATCTGGAATAACAATGCAACCCGTACAGCAAACATGGGGAATGAAAGAATTTTACGTGGCTGACCCCGACGGAAATATAATTCGATTTGGTCAACAGATTATTTGAATACCCTGCCATTTTCTATGACTTCGCCTAAGAGTTGACTGGCAGTTATGGCCAAATTTTTTTTGTTACAGACTGCAAATATTTAATTGAAAGTAAAAGTAATAATTACAGCTATTGCGTTGGCAGCTTCATTTATTGTTGGAGTACACTACTTCTCAAGTCATCAGCTTGAGTTATTCGCATTATTTTTAGCGCTCACCTCCTGCGTTTACGGCGGCGCTATCCTTACGCCAGAAGGGGCGAAATTCAGTAAAATAGAGCTTCCATTTGTGCTAGTTGTTTTTTTGAGTGCAGTAGCGGGCTTAATTCATTCTCCCATTTGGATTGCCATTGGCTATTTTGTTCATGGTGGTTGGGATATGCTTCATCATTATAGAATGGTTAAGACACCAATAGTCAATTGGTTCCCTCCCATGTGCGCTATATTTGATGCGATAATTGGAGCGTTTGTTCTTGTCTGGTGGCTATCGTCCACTTAATACATAGGAATTGCATTGACGGCTATGAGCAACTAAGCGACCGTTCGTTGGCATTCCTCTCCAGCAACAAGATACTCTTTCGGAAATTTGTAACGGAGATTAAATAAATCATGACGGTGATTAAGGAGTTAAATTTTGAGGTTCCCTCAATTGGGTCAGTTTCTGCTATTTTGAACCAACCAGAGGGAGCAATTGGTCTGTATGTGCTTGGGCATGGAGATGGCTCGAATATTCACGGCCCAATTGTGACTCAGCTATCTCAAGCACTTGAAGATCACCGTGTTGCAACATTACGGTTTGAGTATCCTTATTCAGACAAACAGAACTTTGTCCCGTTTACTGGTATGCCCATTGATTCAGATGACATTCTTATCGCAACTGTACGTTCAGCTCTTTGTTGTGCCTCGATGCTTGCACCAACTATCCCTCTATTCGTTGGCGGTCATTCTCTGAGTTCGCGAATGACAACTGAAGCTGACGCAAAACACAGTTTATCTGCGGAAGCCATAATTGCACTTGGATTTCCTCGAAAAGGTGACCCCAGCCGCACAACACATCTTGATCGAACCACGTTACCCATACTGTTTATTCAAGGAACAAAAGATAGTTTGGGTACAAAAAAAGAAATTTGCGATATGGCTCATACCCTTGGTAACAGAGCCACTGTGAGGTGGATTAATGGTGCAACACATGGTTTCAAAATTGAAGGGACTAATGATTACGATGTGATTTATGAAGTCGCGAGGCTTATCAGCGATTACATCATCGCTAAAGCATATCTTCCAGCGTAATTGAACGCCCGTTTAAGGTAAAAAGTGCCCATTCTTTGACATTTCAATCAAGCAAGAGGATACTTAAAAATGAACACTCATAATTCATCAATAAAATGGAAACAGTAGGTTCGTGCCATTGTGGTTATATCAAGTTTAAATCTGAAATTTCGCCCCAAGCCATTATTTGTCACTGTAATGATTGCCAAGTGTTATCTGGTTCAGCCTACAGGGTTAATGTAAAAGCTGCCGCCTCTACATTTGAGATCACACAAGGTGAGTTAAAAGCATATCGAAAAACGGCGGAGAGTGGCGACATTCGAATCCAAACATTTTGCCCAGTTTGCGCAACTCCGATTTATTCTTCAAAGGAGCTAGACCCAGAATTTCTTTTCGTAAGAATAGGCGCTCTAAAAAATCGTGAAAAGTTTACACCAGCTGCTCAAATTTGGAAGCGTTCAGAGCTATGTAATTTTACTGATCTAGCTCAGGTTCCGGGTTCTCCTGAACAACAAGCCTTAACCTCTAAGTGATTAGCTTTAACAAAACAAACATTACATGAACGCGGTTAAATTTTTCGATACCACTATTCGAGACGGAGAGCTATCTTCGTCGTTTAACCCACTGTTAAAGGATAGGGAAGAAATAGCAGTGGAATTGGAAGCTGCGGGAATTGATATCATCGAAATAGCGTCTACTGCAGATGCCCCTGAAAGACTTAAACATTCAAAGCTAATTGCTAAAGCGCTTCAAAACACTACTATTTGTTGTATTTCTAAATTGACACTTGCTGATTTAGATATCACTAAATCTGTTTTAGAAGGATCAGACAAAACGCGGATACATCTGTATCTTGAGTCTAACTCTGGACGTCGAGTAGATAAAAATTCCGAAGGTTCTGAGCAAATATTAGAAGAAATGTCTGAGGTCATCGAAATTGCGCTGAAACACTTTGCTGAAGTTCAATTTAGTCCTCAAGACGCAACAAGATTAAGTTTACAAGGTTTAAACAAAATAGTGGGTTCGGCGGTCAGAGCAGGTGCGAAAGTGATTAACATTAGTGATACGGTAGGCATCGCTACTCCAGAACAGATTCGGAAAATTCACTCGAGCTTAATCAGTTTTGTCCCTAGCATCAATGCAGTTACGTTTTCTTTGCACGCACATAATCACAAAGGAAATGCAGTAAAAAATGCGTTGGCAGCCATTGACTCTGGTTTTACTCAAATTGAGGGGACAATTAATGGTGTGGGTCCAGCAGGTGGTAATACCGATTTAGTATCACTCGCAAAATGTTTAAATGAATTATCGATCAGCAATAAACCTGCATTAAATACTGATTTGAAAAGGCTAATATCACTTGGTAGCTTGCCTTCGATAGTTGACTCACAAGAGGGTTAGATAGTTCTAATGTTCAATTAAGCCAGCCTAATACATCTCGTGTTAGGTAGGCTTTAACTCGAAATGTTCTGCTCAATGTCTGAAAGGCGTTGTTCTAGATCGTTGATTCGCTGTTCGAGTCGCTCTATCGCATCGTCGCTAGCGGGTGGGTTAAAAGTAGGTTTTGCGGCGGCAATGGTCGCTTCGACTCCTCCGCACAATAAATGAGTGTAGCGGTCTTCTCGCTGGCCTGGGCCTTTCGGTAAATGTTGCATGAGCGGTAGTTCACTCTCATTGAGGCTTTCTAAGGTGAGTAAAATATCATCTAAATCGTCAAACTTGGCCATTCTTGCGGTGCGCACTTTGAGGTCGTTTAAGGTTTGCGGCGCACGCAACATCATGACCGTAAGCAAAGATTGTTGACGTTTATCTAGTCCGAATTGTTTTCGAATATCGTGTTCAAATTTGTGCGCACGCTCGCCGTATTCAATTTTAACTAGTTGACGCTCGCTCAATGCTTTGGCTAAATGGCCAACCTCGCCTTCTGGTAGTGCTATTTGCGGATCACGATTACTTTTTTGATTGCAGGCTAAAGTTAGAGAATTTAACGTGAGTGGATAAGTGTCTGGTACGGTAAGTTCTTTTTCCATCAAACAAGCGATTACACGTGCTTCGGTAGGCGAAAAATACACCTGAGATTGTTCAGTTGTTTGGCTCTCGTAGTCTTCTTGTTGGTCACTCATATCAGAAAATTTCGCTAAAAGGTAAAACTTGCACTTGCTCACCAGCTTCTATGCCGACTGAATCTAACTCTAACACAATAAAACAGTTGGCTTCGCTCATTGAACTTAGAACCCCAGACCCTTGGTAACCAAAGGCACTAACTTCAAGGCCGCCTTGCTCGTTGTTACGTAGTATGGCCCGTTGATACTCACTGCGTCCGGGGCGTTTATGGAGTTTACTTAACGTTTTTGCAGTAAGTAGTAATGAAGGCTGTGGGTGTTCTCCTGATAGTTTTTGAATGGCAGGCCGCACACACAAAGCAAAGGTCACCATCACCGAAACGGGGTTGCCCGGTAGGCCGAAAAAATGACTATTGCTTAACTTACCAAAGGCTAAAGGCCGCCCTGGTTTGATGGCCAGTTTCCAAAAATCTACTTGACCTAAATCAGCGAGAATGTCGTAAACGTAATCTGCTTCGCCTACGGACGCCCCAGCTGAGGTAATGACCATCTGCGCTTGTGCATTACCCAATTCAATTGCATCACGTATTGCTTCATATTCATCACCGACGACGCCCAAGTCGACTAATTTAGCGCCCGCATTTTTTAGTAAGCCATGCAAAGTGTATCGATTAGAATCATATAACTCGCCTTCAGCTAATGCTTCACCCACTTGCTTTAGCTCATCGCCATTTGAAAAAAAGGCGACTCTAGGTTTTTTGTACACATTCACCTTGGCGAAACCCAGCGACGCTAACAAACCAAGGTCAGCAACCGTTATACGTCTGCCAGCTTGTAGCACGGTTTGCCCTTGTTTGATGTCTTCGCCTGCAGCTCGTACATTTTGGCCAGGTTTAACTGATTTCGTTAGCGTGACTTGATCATTGCTGGTGTCAGTATACTCCTTCATTGCCACCGTATCTGCACCTGAAGGCATCACCGCGCCTGTCATAATACGTATGGTTTGGCCGCATTCTAGCTTGCCAACAAATGGTTTGCCTGCAAAGGCAACGCCAACCTCTTGTAGTGTCGTTAAGCCTTCAGCATTAAGCGCATTGCCAGAAAAGGCGTAACCATCCATTGCTGAATTTGTATGGTTGGGTACATTTTCTGGCGCCTTAATATCTTCAGCTAGTACGCGACCAAGCGCTTTACGAATGGGTTTGTAGGTGGTTTCTGTTGCGGTAGGGATCTTTTCAAGAAGCAAGTCAAGCGCGATATCTAGTGGCAGGCTATTCGGGTCGAACACATCACAGCCAGGGCCGGAAGGCTTTTTACTGTTGTTTTTCATTATGCTTCACGTTGCCATGTGCCGCTTTTACCGCCGGATTTGTGCACAAGGTGAACGTGGTTAATTTCCATACCACGATCAACCGCTTTACACATGTCGTAGATGGTGAGTAAACCTGCATTAACTGCAATAAGCGCCTCCATCTCGATACCCGTTCGTTCGGTCGTTTCCGCGACAACGGTACAAGTGACTCGGCTATTATCGGAGTCTATTTTGAAGTCGCAGCTTACTTTGGTCAAACTTATCGGGTGGCACAAGGGAATGGTGTCAGCGGTTTTTTTTGCGGCCATAATCGCTGCGACTCTCGCAATAGTGAGCACATCCCCTTTTTTATGGTCTCCTGCGGCAATTTTGGCTAGCGTATCTGCGTGCATATTAATTTGTCCGCGGGCAATGGCGGTGCGTTTAGTGACGTCTTTGTCTCCTATGTCGACCATGTGCACATCTCCTTGGGCGTTAAAGTGGGTTAAGTCTTTATGTGATGCAGATGACATAGTTCTAGCCGAGTGTTTGATTCTGAATTATAAACCGCTTTGGGTTAATTAGATGGCGCCTTATAAGTAATTAAGCACAAGGCCTATGAAAACAAAGGCCCCAAACCAAGTATTGGTGATAAAAGCTTTGAAGGTGGGTTCGCGCTTATAATCTTGGCAAAGCCACATTTGGTAGACTAAATTACCAAAGGCTGCGAGTAAACCGAAATAATAATACCCGTTAAATTGGAGGTAGTACCCCATTGCAGTTAATAGTATGAGCGCTGCTATTTCAAAAGCGGAGATAATGAGTAAATCATATTTTCCGAACAAAATCGCTGTTGATTTAATGCCTGCTTGTAAGTCATCGTCACGGTCAACGATGGCATAGATAGTGTCATAACCTACAACCCAAAGTAAGTTAGCCAATAGTAAAAACCAACCCAAAAAGCCAACATGTCCGTGCTGTTCAATAAATGCCATCGGAATGCCGCAGGAAAATGCGACGCCCAAAATAAACTGCGGCAAATAGGTAAAGCGTTTCACAAAAGGATAAAGACAAGCTACCGCCAAGGCTACCAATGAAAATTGAATAGTTTCCCATTTGAGTTGCAATACGAGTAAGAACGAAACTAATAACAGTACAAAGAAAAACCCCCATGCTTGTTTGATAGAAAGCTCACCTGTGGCTAAGGGTCGATCTTTAGTGCGTTTAACGTGCCCGTCGAAGTTTCGATCGGCATAGTCATTAATCACGCAACCTGCCGAGCGCATGGCAAATACACCGAAAACAAAGACCAACACAATAGATGGCTTAGGTGCGCCGTCGGCGGCAATCCATAAGGCCCAGAGAGTTGGCCAAAGCAGTAAAAAACTACCTATGGGTCGGTTTAGCCGGCTTAACCTAAGGTAAGGATCGATGATTGATACTAGGCGATTAAGAGATTTAAAGTGATCTGTGCTGGGCATCATCTACCATACGCGTTAAAGTCTGTTGCATCATACAAATTAGAGAACACAATGCAAGCTTTTGACTCGGCGCCGCCCTACTTAAAGAGTAAATTGTTATCGCCAGTCGCTGGGTTGCGCCACGGTTTTTTTGGTGCGCAAGGCGGGGTTTCTGAAGGCATCTATGCTAGCTTAAACTGTGGCGCTTTATCGCATGATGCCCCGCAGAGGGTTGCGGAAAACCGTGCTTTAGTGGCCTCGAAGCTAGGCATTGATTCGGCGCATCTTTTTAGCTGTAACCAATGTCACTCTAAGCAAGTATTAGTGGTTCGCAGTCTTGATGATATTAGTGCGCCATTTCACGGTGATGGTTTGGTTACGCAGTTATCTGGCATCGCACTGAGTGCATTAGGCGCTGACTGCGCGCCGGTTTTATTTTGTGACCCAGTTACTCGAGCTATTGGAGCAGCGCATTCAGGTTGGAAGGGCGCACTGTTTGGAATTAATGAAGCCGTGGTGAAAGCGATGTGCGAATTGGGCGCACAGCCCGAGCGGATACTCGCTGCGATCGGCCCAGCTATGCAAGTAGCGCACTATGAAGTACAACCAGATTTTAAACAAACGTTGCTTGAAAACAGCAGCGTAGATGCATCAGCATGTTTCGAGTACAGACAAGAAAAGCTATTTTTCAATACAACGAAATATATTGTGCTGCGATTAAACGCGGTGGGTGTTAATTCGATTGATCTGTTTCAACAAGATACCTTCACTTTATCGGAGCAATATTTTAGTTATCGCCGCTCAGTTGCTAATGGCGAGCATGACTACGGTCGGCAAATTGCCGCCTTGTGTTTGGCGTAAAACCCTTGCTGACCGATAAACGGTATTGAAAAGCTTAAGTTAGGGTTAACTAGCTAGGTATAATATGAACGTGAACGCTTACGGACTATGCGCGTAGGCTTACCTTAAATATTTAACATTGAAGAATAGACACATGAAATCTAAATTAATATTAATGGCAGTCGTGCTTGGCCTAAGTGCCTGTGACGATGCAAAAGAGGCTGCAACATCAGCTGTTGATACCGTAACCGATGTAAGCAAAGAAATAGCGGCTGACGCTAAACAAGCTGCCGAAGGCGCTGCGGAAGTGGTATCTGATGCGGCTACCAATACCGTTGAAGCTGGAAAGGAATTAGTCGCTGATGCGACGGATGCTGTTACCGATTCAACGGAGAAAGCAGCGATGGATGATTCAACTGAAGGAGCGATAACTGATGCTGCGAACGAAGCTTCAGTAGAGGTCACACCACAAACAGAAACTGGCGTGATTGATAAGTTGAAAGGCGCGATGGATTTAGTATTAGAAGCAGGTGAAGATGCGGCTGAAAAAGGTAAGGAACTAGGTGAAGACTTAATCGAAAAAGCCGACGGTACTGCCGGTGCGATTGCAACGGGCGTCGCTGCGGCGGGGACAGTCGTGATTGCAAAAGCAAAAGAAGTTGGCGCTGATGTAGTTGACGGCACTTCTGGTCTGGTTGAAAAATCTAAAGAAATGGCTGTCTCTGCGGTAGATGCCACTAAACAAGCGGGAGAAGCGGCGATGGAGAAGACAAGCGAAGTGATTGATGTAACGACTGTAGCTGCCAAAGAAGCGGTTGCAAACGTCACAGAGTCCTCCGACGTAGAGGTTGAAGAGGTAGACACAAGTGAAGATCAAGTCGCTGCGGTCGTCAGTGAAGAGGGCGGCTCTAGTGAATCGAACACAAACAGTGACAGCCCTACTATGAGTACCGACAGCGCAACCGCAACCTCCACTGCTATGCGAGCTAATAATTCGATGGAAGAAGTCGGTTTAGTAGATTTAGTTGGGGATTTGGAGTCAGCACTTGGCGCACTGCAAGAGGCGGCGACTCAAGCTAAGGAGGCGGCTTCTGCGTTAAAACAAAGTGTGACGCAATAATTGCTTAGGTTAAGTGGAACCAATGTTGATTGAGTCAGTCATCTGCTAGTTAACGAACTAAATTAGGAAATAAACAATGAATTCAATTTTTAAAAGCTTCAGTCTAATCTTGGTAGGCGTACTTCTTACGCTTGGTTATTTCGCTAATGCCGATTCAGACAAAGTCCATAAAGTGGTGATTCAAGTCAGTACGGATGACCCGCGTACGCAAAAGATAGCACTTAACAACGCGGTCAACCTGCAAAAGCACTATGGTATTGATAATGTTGAGATTGAAATTGTAGCTTACGGTCCGGGCTTAGGGCTATTAACTGAAAAAAGTGGTCAAGCATCGAGAGTTAAGAGCTTAGCGTTGTCCGACATTTCTTTCAGCGCTTGCGGTAACACTATGAAAGCGGTGGAAAAGAAGTCGGGCAGTATGCCTAATTTGTTGGAAGGTGTTGACGAAACTCCTGCGGGAGTAGCGCGTATTATGGAGTTACAAGAGCAAGGTTACGCCTACGTTCGCCCCTAATTTGGTTTGTATTTGATTCAAAAGCCGCGCTGGAGTAATCTGGTGCGGCTTTTTAGTTTTTAATAAACATAAAATGACTTCAGACCCGACCTACTTATTTTCAGCTAGCGACAAACCTTCACTTGAGATACTTAAAGTACCTCTAATTTACGCCACTGAGGACTCGGTTCAAGGTTATGGTTGCTTGGTTGATGACCAAGCTAAATTTGACATTGAAATCGTGACTTGGCCTGCTAGTGGTTGGCGCCCGGTTGACGAGCACACCGGCAATGAAGGGGGTACGGTTGAAGGCGTGTTTAGTACTCAGTGGGAAGGTGGTGCTAATGGCAAAAAATGATGCAGTGAGTGGCCACTATGTTTTAGGTTGGAGCGGAGACCCGCAGCAAATCTCAGAACATCAACAAACCTTACCGCGTGATAAAGTACTATTGTGGCATCTTAACTATCACCCAGATGGCGGGCAGCTGTTTTATCCGTTAGATGGTAAGCCCTTTGTTGTGCCAGTGGCTTTGCCAGGTGATGACTTAAAGCCGAGCGATGTAATTGCATTTTGGTGCGATGGTTCTCAGGGCCTATATATACACCCTAATATCTGGCATGAGGGCGTATTTCCAACGCAAGATAAGCAACAATTTGGCGACAGACAAGGGAAGGTACACGCGCGAGTGAGTTGCGATATTGGGGCTGAGTTTAATTGTTATTTGCAAGTTGGCCTACCTACATCCTTGGTCTAACCTATAATAAATTGGATTTTATCTTACAAATTTTTCTATCTAGTTTGAATAATACCTGACAACGTATGACCGAGTTTTGCCCAAAGCGGCCATTGTATGTGCCATTTTAGGTCAGATAAATCCTGCTAAGTTCTATATTAAATGGCACATCAAGAAGTAAAGATGTTGATCATTAATGATCCCGTGTACTCTTTTTGTTTTATAGCGCCATCTGGACAGTTAAAACTTACGTTCATAACGTAAGAGAATACTACTTGATCAACTGCAGTAGTATTATTAGGAGACACCTCAACGTAATAATAAATTTCTATAGGTTTTGAACCAAAACTTGTATTGCTAACGCTAGCAAGCACTACGGTTGTATCTAAAACATCTGTAAGGTAGACGTTTACAGAACTGCCACTTGGGGGCTGATCAATGCTTACGGTAACGCTAATTTCACCTACAATTTTGTCAACGTCTACCAATCGATCTTCGTAAAAAGGGTAAAAGCCCAAGTAGCCAAGACGGTTAGTCCCTGTTGGAACCTGCATATTTCTAGCTCCTTCTACTTCTACGCTAGGTTCAAGACATTCCTCAAATTGGGTTGTTTGAGCATGCGTAGGCAACACGATTTGATTAACTACTGGCTTTAACCAAGCATTCGGTAAAGCCCCAGCTAAAGCAGTCATTCCTATTGATTTCTGTACTACCTTTCTTCTAGTTGACATTCCTAATACCTTAAATTAACTACATATCGAACGACCGTTTCGAGTATGCCAGAGCCAGTCGTTTTTAGCTAACCTGTCTCAGTTTTGCCCTTTTCTGCCAGTCAATTATAGAAAATATGGTGTTATTTAGCACTGTTCAGTACTCAATTTTTTTAAACTCAAGTTGGATCGAGCAAAAGCATAATTGGTGGCATTACGAATTTTCTAGTTGGCTCTGATGGGGTTGAACTAATCTCCGAAAGCGTTAAATCAATGCCTTGATAGTCTCGCCCTCCAGAGAGCAAACTCCTATGAATAAAATTTTGAGTAGTAGTCATTGGTGACATTAAAGAATAGTAGCCTGAACTATTCACCACATTACTTTCGCATACTAAACCAAGATAACAATCATATTGAATATGCCATTGAAGAGATGAAGTAGGCGGTACTGCAATAGAGTAATTCACACTTCTTCTATAAGGAGCTAACAAGATGCTTTTAGTTTGGCAACAATCTAGGTTCGGGATGTCTGCAGTCTCAGCGGAAACAGAAATGTATAGATATTCGGCACCGATATTTAAGTCTTCTGGAATAGTAATTGATCCACTAATTACGCTGCCTGTCTGTACTAAAATGTTGATATTAATATGATCTTGCCCTGAAGGTAACAATACGCGACTCCTCTCATCCCAAGTAGTTTCCCCTAACCCATCATAATATCCGCTACGCATCAATGGTGCTAAGCACTCAAAACAGTTATAGCTTAAGTCCCAATCAGTTTCCAATTCGGATGAGACTTCCATTGAAAAACTACCTGCAATCTCACCATTCGGTATAAATACTTCAGCGTAATATAAGCACTCAGAAGGGTTTAAGTTACCGCCATTGGAGCAAAGATTTAAGTCAAAGTGTAAGTCTGAAATCTGACTATTTGGTTGAGGTAGAGTTAGTGAGCCTGAGATAATATGAGTAGCCGAAGTCTCATCATTGGCTATTGAGTTATTTGTATTAGCTCCTGCAATATCTACACAAAATAAGATAATTGAGGCCAATAAAACGAATATTTTATATGGCTTCGTTAAAGTGGTTCTTATCATTTGACTCAACTCCAGTGTGATTTTTCCATTTGTGAATGACCGCTTTGAGTATACAACACCCGTTCATAAATTTATCTAAATGTCCGCTTCAAGAATATAAGAAGCATACTCCCAAATCTAGGCAGTACCTGCTTCGAGTATTCCACTGCTATTGTCAGATGGTATCGAACCTTGTTTTTTTAGTGATCAGATTAAGTTACAGCATTTACATCTAATCTGATTAAGAGGTGAGTGATTACCCTTTTTCTACGAAGGCTTTTTCAATGACGTAGTGCCCTGCATCGTTTTTAACGGTTTCTTTAAAGCCTTGTTGCTCCAACAACTGCGTCAAGTCTTTTAACATTCCTGGGTTGCCGCAAATCATAAAGCGGTCATCTTCTAGGTTAAACTCGGGTAAGCCAATATCTTTAACCAGTTTTCCGCTCGTAATTAAATCGGTTAGGCGACCTTGGTTGAAATGCGGTTCTCGCGTTACGGTGGGGTAGTAAATCAATTTTTCCTTAACTAGATCACCAAAATATTCATTACTTGGCCAGGCTTCACGAATGAATTGCTCGTAGGCTAGTTCTGATACTTGACGCACGCCGTGGGTCAAAATGACCTTATCAAATATCTCGTAAATGTCAGGGTCTTTGATGACGCTTAGAAAAGGCGCAATGCCAGTTCCAGTGCTGAGCAGATATAGGTTTTTGCCAGCGATAAGACGGTCTTTAATTAAAGTACCAGTAGGTTTGGTACTGACCATTAACGTATCGCCGATTTTTAAATTTTGTAATCTAGATGTTAAAGGGCCGTCTTGTACTTTTATGCTGAAAAACTCTAGGTGTTCTTCGTAATTGGCACTCACAATGCTATAAGCGCGCATTAACGGCTTTCCTTCGACCTCAATGCCGATCATCACGAACTGCCCGTTTTCAAACCGAAACGAATCTTTGCGCGTAGTTCGAAAGCTAAATAAGCGTTCGTTCCAGTGATGGACGTAAGTGACCGTTTCGGTAATGATATTAGCCATGAATGAGGTCTAGAGTGAGAATAATATTAAGAGCCGCAACAGGACAGCGGCTCTTAATAAATTGCACAAGGTAATAAAGCGCTATGCTTAGTCTAGTAAGAGTTTGTTCATGCGTTTAACAAAACTACCTGGGTCGGTAAGCGGAGCACCTTCAGCAAGGGCGGCTTGATCAAACAATAAATTTGCCCAATCTTCCAAATCGGCTTGGTCCACCGATAGTTTAGTGACTAAAGCATGATCAGGGTTGATTTCTAGTATTGGCTTAAACGCGGGCATATCTTGGCCCATCGCCTTCATAATGCGTTCCATATTGCCGCCCATTGCATTTTCTTCAGCAATTAAGCAGCAAGGAGAGTCAACCAAGCGGTTAGACATTTTCACATCTTCTACTTTTTCACCTAGCAGCTCTTTGATTTTCTCTAGCAAAGGCTTGATGGTTTCTTCTTTCTTTGCCTCTTTCTTGGTGTCTTCTTTTTTACTCTCGCCTAAGTCAATATCGCCTTTGGCAATCGATTTAAGTGCTTTACCACTGACTTCATTAAGTTGGTTGACCACCCACTCATCAATCGGGTCAGACAGCAACAACACTTCTTTGCCTTTTTTCTTGAAGATTTCTAAGTGTGGTGACGCCGCTGCCGCCGCATAACTGTCAGCGGTAATGTAGTATATTTCCTTTTGTTCTTCTCCTGCGCGTTCTGCATACTCTTCAAACGAAACGCTTTGCTCTTCGTTACCCGTATGGGTAGAGGCGAAGCGTAATAGCGGAGAGATGCGATCATGGTTTTCGTGGTCTTCGGCAATACCTTCTTTGATGGCTTTACCAAACTCTTTCCATAAATTTTGGTATTTCTCGGCGTCTTTTTTGGCTAGCTTTTTAAGCTCAGTCAGTATTTTTTTGGTAGAAGCAGCACGAATTTTTGTCAGCTGCGGATTGTCTTGTAAAAATTCACGTGAAATATTCAGTGGTAAATCTTGTGCATCGACCAGCCCGCGAATAAAGCGCAGATAATTCGGCATTAAGTTTTTTGTGTCGTCTGAAATAAACACACGCTTCACATACAGCTTAACACCATTACGTTGCTCTCTATCCCATAAATCGAACGGGGCTTTTGACGGTATAAAGAACAAAGAATTGTATTCAAGATTACCTTCCACACGGTTGTGCAGAGTGATCGCAGGCGGCTCAGGGTCGTAGCTCAATCCGGTATAAAAACTATTATATTCGTCTTCTTTAATTTCATTGCGTGGTCGCGCCCATATGGGTGTGCCGCCATTAACTTGCTCCCATTCGGGTACGTCAATAATAGAATCATCTTTATCTTCATCTGCTGATGGCGTTGCCATTTTCAGCATCATGATGGGCATTGAGATATGGTTAGAGTATTTACGAATAATTTCGCGAATGCGGTAATCTCCAGCGAATTCTTTCGAATCTTTATTGAGTTTGATTTTAATCTCGGTGCCGCGGCCGTCTTTAGCCACTTGTTCTAGCGTATATTCGCCGTCGCCCGCTGACACCCACTTAGTGCCTGTTTCTTCACCAGCACGGCGCGTGGTTAGTTCAACGGATTTACTCACTAAGAACGCGGAATAAAAGCCCACACCGAATTGACCAATTAAATTTGCATCTTCTTCCTTGGCTTCATTCATCTTCTCGATAAATGCTTTGGTACCCGATTGGGCGATCGTACCAATGTTGCTGACAACTTCATCGCGGCTCATACCAATGCCGTTATCGCGAATGGTGATGGTATTCTTTTTGTCGTCTAATTCGATTTGAACTTGTAGTTCGTCATCGTCTTCAAATAAGCTGCTATCGGTTAGTGCTTCGTAGCGCAATTTATCGCAAGCATCTGACGCGTTAGAGATAAGTTCGCGCAAGAAAATCTCCTTGTTGGTGTACAAGGAATGGATCATCAAGTGCAGCAGTTGCTTTACTTCCGTTTGAAAGGCGTGTTTTTCTACTTTTTTCTTTGTCGTCATTATTTAATTGATGATTATCTGAATTAAAAACCTGATCAATAAATTGGGGCTAAATTGAGGTTTTCAAGAAATCAATGACGATAAAAACGTGCCAATATGAGCTACGTTAAAACAATGTGCTATTAATTCACCAACTTTAAGGTGCGTAGCCTATTTTGAGGTGCCGGTGGTCTACACAGAGTGCTAAGGCAGTCTTAAACTTTGTCTAGTCTTCGTAGCGAATTAGGGAATAGCTTCAAATCACACAAGCTAGCGATTAGCGCCTTGGCAAAGCTTGCTTCGTCTTCATACACGAGTTGATAGTATTGCACTTTCATCGTGAGGGCACTGCCAAGGATAATACTGATAACAGTGAGGAATGAACCGATCGCTAACGTAGAAACCCCCGTTATACCTTGGCCAATGGTACAGCCCATACCGAGCACTCCGCCAAAACCCATTAAAACCGCGCCAATTACGTGCATCATGAAATCTCGTCCATTGGCAAACCATTCAATACGAAAACCTTTGGTAAACATTGCCCACATAAATGAACCCACAATAATGCCTAGCACTGCCACGATACCAAACGTTAAATTGGCTTTGTTAAAGCCAGCCGCAGCGTAGCCAAGGCTTTGGCCAAGCGGGTTAATAAATGTATATGATTGAGGGCTAAGCGCCGCACCCATACTCGGTTTCAGTATCTCCTCATCAGCCAAGAAATCCCACTCGTTGTAGTAGTCTCTGAGCGGATAAATGTCGCCATCAGCTTGCACCATAATAATGCTAGTCGCAATCCATGCACCTAGCACGGCTAAGCCGATCAAGCTGCCACTTAAGATATTGTCTGCGTCATTCCTAAAGTCTTTAGCTTTGAAAACGTAATAAAGTATTGCTGCTCCTAGTATTAAGCCAATGAGCGAACGTACGCTGTGAACAGACGAATCACTCGCCAACAAGCTACCTAGGTCTTGAGCGCTGTTTAAATCCGTACTGAGATGTTGCGTCCACGGCAGAAAAAACAGTGAGTAAAGGGTTTGATCCGAACCCGGGAAAGGGCTGATCATAAAATAAGCAATAACGCCAATAATCAACAGCACGAAGAGTGACTTAACATTTCCAGCACCAAATCGAATTAAGGTGCGGTTTCCACAGCCGCTACCGAGTGTCATGCCGATGCCAAACAGCAACCCACCAATCAGATTTTCACCCCACATGAAATTGCTAGTACGATAAGGTGGGAAGGCGGAGTCAGCATTCACTAAACCGAGATATTCGAAAATAGCCACGCCAATCACTGCAATTGCGATCGCCAACATCCATGATCGAAAACGACGCTTATCACCGATGTTAACCCAATCAGATACCGCGCCCATGGTGCAAAAATTGGTTTTATTAACCATCGCGCCAATAACGACGGCGAGCACAAAAGCAATGAGTAAAAATAGATTCCAGGCGGAAGTAAAGTTGTCGAATAGCATGGGCATTTTATATGGGTAACTGCGTTGAGTTTAACAAGCTTATGCACTTGAATTAATAGCACTTGTTAGCTATTCAACGAGTTTGATCTCTATTACTTACACGTGCATTAGCCGTGGGGTTACAATGGCATACTTAAATATTTCCGCAAGAAACTATGAACGAACGCATTAAAGAATACAGTAACGATGATATCACCGTGGTTTGGCAGTCTAGTAAATGCAGCCATTCAGCGGTTTGCGTAAAAAGCTTAAAGGCGGTATTTAATCCAAAAACACGGCCATGGATTAATTTAGAGGGTAGCGACAATGAAACGATTGCGAAAACAGTGCGTCAATGCCCATCGGGAGCCATAAGTCTTGCAGGCGACGCACCAGCAAATGATGTTGTGGATGAGGCAAGTGCAGTCGCTGTTCAAATTTTCAAAGGCGGCCCATTAAGAGTGAAAGGAAAAGTGGAAATGACTTTAGCCGATGGATCTAAGGTATCAGTATCTAATCCAACCTTGTGTCGCTGCGGCGCCTCAGTCAATAAGCCCTATTGCGATGGCAGCCATAACGCCATCGATTGGACAGATTAAATCGTCAGGTAATTGTGCCCCGTGTTCTTTAAAAAACTTAACATAGCGCTGGTTTCTAAGGTGGCTGTTTGACAGTTGTCCAAGGGGTGCACGTGGATATATTGGTTTTCAAGTAAGGTTTCGTCGATGACAAATTGCACTTGATGGGTGGTGTCATTGACTAACGCTAAGGGGCTAACCGAGCCGGGTTTAACACCTAGATATTGCATTAGTCGTTGCGGCGAAGCGAAGGAAAAATTTTGTGCACTTAAAAACTTTGCCGCCTGTTTTAAGTTAATGATTCGGTCTTCCTGTAAGGTAAGTAGCCACATCTGTTTCTTCTTGTTATACACAAACAGATTCTTAGTGAGGCCCCCTTCAATTTCTGGTTGATGGCTTTTAGATTCGGCGACAGTAAACATCGGCGGGTGTTCAACTACCCAGGGTTTGATATCTTGTGTGGCTAATTTCTCGATGAGTTGCTTAGGCGAGCAGGGCAACTCGCCGGTGATCAACTCATGTTTGACTTGTTCGGTCATGAATAAACAATGGCCAGCTAACTTGCGAAAAACTCAGATGGCTAAGTATTCGTGCCGTAAAGCTTCGTTTTCGAGAACTTCTTTAGCACTACCGTCATAGACTACAACACCCGTATCTAAAATTACCGCACGATCAGCTAGCTTTAAAGCAGCCACTGCATTTTGTTCAACGATAATAGAGGTATACCCTTGTGATTTAAGCTCAACCAATATTGATTCAATCTCTTGCACAATGGTCGGCGCTAAACCTTCGTAGGGCTCGTCTAATAGCAATATTTTTATATCACGCATGAGCGCACGCGCAACGGCTAACATCTGCTGCTCGCCGCCAGAAAGCGTAATACCCACTTGGGTGCGTCGCTCCGCAAGCCTCGGGAAATGTTCGTATACGCGTTCTAACTCCCAGCCGCGTGGCTCTTCTATTTGAGCAAGGATTAAGTTTTCCTCAACGGTTAACCCGGGGATGATAGCGCGATCTTCCGGTACTAATTGAATGCCTGCTCGCGCCGCCTGAAAGTCTTGCATGGTATGCACAGGCTCGCCTTGCAGATAGATCTCTCCTTCGCGTAGTTCAGGGTTGTCTGCTCTTGCGATGGCGCGCATGGTTGAGGTTTTGCCTGCTCCGTTGCGCCCTAATAGCGCTAATATTTCCTTTTCGTTAATGTCAAACGAAACACCTTGTACGATATACGATTCGCCATAGTAAGCGTGGATATCACGTACTGAAAAGTACGGCATATGATCACCGTTTGCTGTCGGGCTATTTTCTGGTTGTGTATCACTCATCTTCTGCAGCTTCACCTAAGTAGGCTTCTTTAACTTTAGGGTTGTTTTTGACTTCTTCTGGCGTGCCTTCGGCAATAATGCGGCCTTGTGCGAGTACTGAAATATAGTCAGCCAGCGAAAATACCACGTGCATATCATGCTCGATGATGACTTTAGTCATGCCGCGAGATTTGATTTTCTGAAGTAAATCAATCGTCTTATTGGTGTCGTGCCGTGCCATGCCTGCGGTAGGTTCGTCCAACAGTAACAGCCGCGGGTTTTGTACCAAGCACATCGCCAATTCTAACCGACGTTTATCTCCGCGTGACAGTGAAGCTGCTGGGGTGTCCATTCTTGCTTCTAAGCCAACATCTTCAAGAATATGCTCTGCTTCTTCGCGAACATCTTTTTGTTTGCGTAAACTTGAGAAGGGGGAAAACTTAAAGGCTCCATCTCGTTTGGATAAGATAGGCATCATCACATTTTCGATGAGCTGTAAATCTGGGAAAATTTCAGGGGTTTGAAATACCCGAGCAATGCCCAACTGATTTATTTCATACGGGCTTTTCCCTGTGATGACATCGCCGTCAAATACGACCGCACCGCGGTCGGGTTTGATGCGACCTACACAAACGTTTAACAACGTTGATTTACCTGCTCCATTAGGGCCGATGATGGCGTGGGTTTTACCTTCTTTAATAGACAGATCAACGTCGCCCAAGGCTTGCAAACCGCCGAATCGTTTATCAACGTCATTTACGTGTAATACTATATTTTCTGTCATCTTATTGCCCGTCCGTTGAATTATTCTTGCGACTGAATTTCGTAGCAATTAGCTTAGCGCCAGATATCAAGCCACCCGGTAGAAAGATCACAATTAGCATAAATACTAAACCAAGAGTTAAATGCCAACCTTCACCTACAAATGGGCCAATAATAGTGGCCATGAAAGATTGTATACCTTCTGGGAAAGCGCTGAGCATTTCGTGCAGTTTGTTTTCGCCAATCGAGGAGAAAATGTTCTCAAAGTATTTAATCACACCTGCACCGATTACTGGACCAACTAAGGTGCCTAAGCCGCCAAGAATGGTCATTAATACCACCTCACCAGAAGCGGTCCATTGCATACGCTCAGCGCCAGCTAAAGGGTCGGTGACTGATAGCAATGCACCAGCTAAACCTGCATACATGCCAGAGATAATAAAAGCGGCGAGTAAGTAAGGCCGTGTATTAAACCCGGTGTATTTCATGCGACTTTGATTTGATTTAATACCGCGCAGCGACATGCCAAAAGGAGACCTGAATATTTTTAATGACACCCAAAAACCAAGAATCAGCATGACCGCGCAAAAGTAAAAACCCGGATAGCCACTTAACTTCATGCCAAATAAGTTAGTAGACGGGATTCCGCCACCACTAGCTGCGCCAAATAGGGCATCAATATGACGCGGGTCAGACAATATAAGCTGCAAACCCGTTTCACCATTAGTTATCGGAGTAAGTACCGAATAGGCTAAGTTGTAGGACATTTGCGCAAAGGCAAGTGTCAGTATAGAAAAATAGATTCCTGAGCGGCGTAAACTAACGTAACCGATTAAATAAGCGGCTAAGCCAGACCAAAACACCGCAAAAAAGATGGCTGGGACAATGTTCATGGTCAGCAATTTAAATGACCACACTGCCGCGTAAGACCCGATACCCAGAAATACTGCGTGGCCAAACGAAAGATAACCAGTTAGACCAAACAGAATATTGAAACCGATTGCAAATATGCCGTAGATGGCAAATTTTTGTAGCAGATCAGGGTAATTGGCACCGATCGGCGCCAACCAAATTGGCATGGTGAGTATCACTGCTGCAAAAATTAGCAGCGTAAGCGCATCTTTTCTTGCGCCGTTTGTCGATAATTTTGTAGGCACCTTAATCCTCCATTACGCCTTCGCGCCCAAATAGGCCGCGAGGTCTCACTAAAATGATAATAACGGCGACCAAGTAAATGATGATTTGGTCAATGCCTGGGAAAATACTTTTGACTTCATTCATGGATGCAAACGATTGCAATATGCCGAGTAAAAAGCCAGCGGCGACAGCGCCGCCCAGCGAACCCATGCCGCCTACCACCACCACGACGAATGACAACACTAAGAAATCCATGCCCATATGGTAATCAGGCGGTAGAACGGGCGTGTACATTGCACCAGCAAGTCCTGCGACTACCGCTCCTAAGCCAAACACAATGGTAAACTTTCGTTGGATATCTATGCCCAACAGCCCGACCATTTCACGGTTGTGCATGCCAGCTCTCACTACCATACCAAATGTGGTTAATTGCAAAAAGGCGAAAACGCTGCCAATAATTAAGGCGGCGAATGCGAAATAAATTAAACGCCACCAAGGGTACACGATGTTGTCGCTCATCCCCAACCAAGCGCCGATATGTGCACTACCCGCAACTACGTCGGGCGCGGGTACGGGAATCGGGTTAGCGCCAAAGTTAGCTTTGATGATTTCTTGGATAACAATGGCTAAGCCGAAGGTCACTAAAATCTGTTCTGCGTGCGGGCGTTTGTAAAAGTAACGGATTAACCCGCGTTCAAACGCTAGGCCAATCAATAACATGACAGGGATGGTGATGAGAATTGAAATCGGTACGGCGTAGTCAATAATCATCGCGCCGGTATCACCAAACCAAGTCTCTAGATACGGGATTTCCTTATAGGCATCAAAATAGGTAATGGATTCGTCTTTTACCTTTTGAGATATCGTTAATAAAGCTTGCACGCTTACAGCGCAAAATGCACCCAGCATAAATAAGGCACCGTGGGCGAAGTTCACCACACCAAGTGTGCCAAATACTAGAGTCAGACCAAGTGCGATTAATGCATAAGCACCACCTTTATCTAAACCATTTAATACTTGAAGAAATATAGCGTCCACATCAATGTCCGATGTCTAAATTATTATAATGAGTCACGTTAGGGTAACCCCGCATCAGTCTAGTTTAAACTGACTGGCGTAAGAATTTAAAATAAATTGCTGGGCATCGAATGATGCCCAGCAGAGTACAGCATTTACCTTGTAGTAACGGTGTTAAGCACCATTGTTAGCTGGGCCTAAATCGCCACCAGCGAACGCTGGATTATCAGGCTCATACCAAACTTGTTTTACAGGTGTCACCTCAACTACCTCTAGTACATCAAATTGTGAAGAAGGGTTTTCTTTGCCTTTCACAACTAAGACGTCTTTGAAGCATTGATGATCTGCCGCACGATACAGAGTTGGACCGTTACCCATACCGTCAAACTCATGGTCTTCAAGCTGCTCAATAACTGCAGATGGCATAAAGGTTCCTGCGCGCTCGCAAGCATCAGCATAGAGCAAAGCTTGTACGTAGCATGTGTGTGCAGCCTGTGAGGGTGGAAAACCGTACTCAGCGCCAAATGACTTAACGAATGCTTTCGAGCCTTCGTCTTGCAAAGACCAATGCCAGTTAGTTGAACCGAAGATACCTTGAACATTTTCGCCGGCACCTTGTGCCATCAAACGAGAATACAGCGGTACAACGATGGTGAAATCTTTACCATTAACTTGCTTATCACGTAGGCCGAATTGTACGGCTTGTGTTAGCGAGTTAATCATGTCTTTACCATAGTGGTTCAAAATTAACGTATCTGCACCGGAATTTAGAATCGGTGTAATGAACTGTGAAAAATCACCCGCACCTACTGGTGTTAGTACATTTTCCTGAGTTTTCCAGCCAATTGCTTCAGTTGCCGCTTGAATAGATGCTTGTTGCGTCCAACCCCAGGTGTAATCAGCGGTTAAATGGTAGGCTTGGCGTTCGTTGCCGTAGTTGTTTTCCAATACGGGTCCAAGTGCTTGACCAGACATGTAGCCATTGAAAAAGTGTCGAAAGCCGTTACGGCGCTTGTCTTTACCTGTGGTGTCGTTTGAGTGAGTCAAGCCGGCCATGAAGATAACCCCTGCTTCTTGACATAAAGATTGCACTGCAATCGCTACACCGGAAGAGGAACCGCCCGTTACCATCGTAACGCCATCTTTTTCGATCATACGCTTGGCAGAAGCACGTGCAGCATCAGACTTAGTTTGGGTGTCGCCTGTTACATAAGTGACTTTCTTGCCTAAGATGCCTTCGCCTTTGAGCGCGCTTGGCTGCATCGTGTTTAGCATGCCCCCGTCGCCTTCGCCGTTTAAATGTGCAACCGCTAGTTTATAAGCGCGTAGCTCATCTGCACCTTCATCCGCATAAGCGCCAGTTTGCGGCACGTTAAAACCTAGCGTAACGTTCGCAGCGCTACCTGGGTCGTTTAAGTATTCAGCTGCGTAAGCATTTTTCATGTAAAACATCGGCATTCCAGCAGCAACAGAACTCGCTGCACCTGCTTTAAGAACGCTACGACGCGACCATTGTGAATTTTTAATTTTAGACATGTTTTCTCCTACCTAATGTTGTTGATGTGTGTTTAATATACCAAGGTAACGACTGTTTCGACTATCTAAAAAGTACGAGTACAACGAAACTAAAGTGATACCTTTTGCGCCACGTATTACACAATATACCCTGACTATAAAAATTTTAGCCTGTTTGTAGTAGGTTTAGCAATAAGACTTGCCTACTATTGACAAGGGTCAAGAATCGTGCTCAGTGCAGTTGCTTTGCTGAAAGGGTAAGAGAGGTGTTATCAATCAAATGTATCAAGCCTCTACCGATCCGGCAGAGGCTTCGATCATTACTTAAGCCCTAGAGCGCGCAGCGGATGCATCCCAAACAGGGTCAGAAATAACCGATGCTTTACGCGAAGCGCCAATCATATCGATAGTGAATTGGGTACCTTCTTTGGCGTACTGAGTTTCCACGTAAGCAAACGCTAAGCTTTTGCCCGTAGTATGTCCAAACCCACCTGAAGTGGTAATGCCAACTGGCTTGCCATCAAAGAACACGGGCTCGTTACCGGCTACATCGTTATCGCCTGTTTCTACATCTAAATAGACGATTTGAATCGCATGCTCGTTTTGCTGTACTTGCAATGTGGCTGCTTTACCAATGAAATCGCCCTTTTTCATCGAGAAGAAGCGCTCAACATCAGCTTCAACCATGGTGATTTCATTGGTGAGTTCCGCGCCCCAGCCCTTATAGGCTTTTTCCATGCGCATTGAGTTAACGGCGTAGGTGCCAAAATTAGCAATTTCAAACTCTTGCCCGGCTTCCCATACGGCGTCGTACACTTGCAGCATGTCTTGCATTTTGCAATGTAGTTCCCAACCGAGTTCGCCAACATAATTAACGCGTAATGCGCGCAAAGTGGCTCCAGCAAGGTTAATTTCTTGGCCTGTTAACCATTTGAAGGCTTCGTTGCTGAGGTCGGCGTCGGTTATCTTCGTTAGTAAGTCACGAGATTTCGGGCCAGCCACCACGATGACTCCCCAATCGTCGGTGATATTGTTGATTTGCACGTCTTCATTAAGCAGTACTCCTTGGGTTAGCGTGTCTAAATCACGGTCTTCCGCGCCTGCGCCTGATAACACATAGAAATGCTCATCGGTTAACCGCGTAATGGTTGATTCTCCAGCAATACGTCCAGCATCAGATAAGTAATGCGTCAACGTGATTCCGCCACTTCGCTTGGGCATTTTATTTGCGCTGACACGATTAAGAAAAGCTTCGGCGTCTTTACCCGTTACGTCGTACTTGGCAAAGCTAGATAGGTCTAGTACGCCCACGCGCTCGCGTACGGCTTTACATTCTTCAGCAACCACTTCAAAGGTATTGTTGTGCCTAAAACCTTCTTGTTCTTCGCGGCCATCTAATGAAAACCATTTAGGTCGCTCCCAGCCGTTAGCGGTTGTGTAAACAGCGCCTTGGTCTTTTAGTCGATCAAACAGCGGGGTGACACGCTGATTACGCGCAGCAGGGCGCTCTTCACCCGGTAGATGCAACACATACATATGTTCGTAGTCTTGGTGCGACATGGCTTTGGTGTAATCACCCGGCGCATATTTACCGAAACGACGCGGGTCCAAGCCCGCCATATTAATTTCGGCGTCGCCATAAATCATCCATTGGGCTAAATATTTTCCAGAGCCAGCGCCCGCAGCAATACCAATGGATGCGCCGTTGCAATGCCAGAAATTGCGTAAGCCCTCTGCTGGCCCCAAAAATGGGTTGGCATCGGGTGTATGTGGAATCGCACCACATACAACGCGTTTAATGCTCAACTGTTCCCAACTCGGTACGCGTTCCATGACGCGCTCAATATACGGCATGAGATTATCAAAATCAGG
This sequence comes from Candidatus Poriferihabitaceae bacterium, assembly GCA_965237995.1. Classification (GTDB taxonomy): domain Bacteria; phylum Pseudomonadota; class Gammaproteobacteria; order Arenicellales; family Poriferihabitantaceae; genus JAAELZ01. The sequence goes on along the minus strand of CBDEGO010000002.1, from coordinate 683,160 downwards.
GTCGAATAACTCATTTTCTGATTCCCATTCGGGCCAGCCGTCACGATGAGTCCAGCATTCTTCTGATTTTGCCGTTTCATAAATACCGATCAGGGCAGATTTTTGCTCTTGGCGGTAATAGGCAGAAGGGTAGGGGTCACGCATGACGGGCATCTCTGTGTCAGTTTGCATGAATTCAGGAACCGTTTCTGTCACGATGTAGGTGTGCTTCATGTTGGTGATTGGAATGTCCGTCCCCACCATCTGGCTAACTTGCCGCGCGTAGCAACCCGCTGCGTTTACAACATGTTCACAGGTGATGGTGCCTTGCTCGGTAACGACTTCCCAATCGCCAGACTCCTTTTGGTTAACGTCTAACACGCGGTTACGCGTTACCATTTTAACGCCTAGATCTTTAGCGCCCTTGGCCATTGCGTTGGTTACGCCAGCAGGGTCAACATGCCCATCGGTCGTTGTCCACGCGCCGCAAATTACGCCATCAGTATTTACATGGGGATTGATCTGTTTAATTTTTGCAGGGTCGATGATTTCGCAATCAAAACCAATTAACTTGCCGACGCTAGCCACTCGATGAAAAAACTCTACCTCGGCTTCAGTTTGAGCAAAGCGTATGCCGCCGCAACCATGCCAGCTTACATATTGGCCAGTTAGCGCCTCAAGTTTAGGGTAGAGGTTAATGCCGTGGTCATGAATTTTTGCCATGTTGTAATCGGGGTTAAAGCTCGGACATTGGCCTGCTGCGTGCCAAGTAGACCCCGAGGTGAGCTCACCTTTTTCCACCAATAAAACATCTGTCCATCCTTCTAATGCTAGATGGTAGGCAAGACTGACTCCCATAACACCGCCACCGATGATGACAACTTTAGATTGTGAAGGAAGGGTTTTATCGTTCATGATAGTTTATGCGGTGTTGATGTTAGGAAACGAAATTTAGGAGGTAGAGGGCTTCATTAGTTCGCGCGGCAAGCGAATATCGTATTGAGCCCGAATACGGGCATCTAATTCGTCGCTGATATGGCTTGGAAAGTGTTCTGCCAATATGGCTTGTGTTTTCTCACGCGCAGGCACATTGATAGGGTTTGATCCCAGCTCTTCCCATAAAGCAGGGGGAAAACGATTGCCGACCTCTGGGTAAACGTAATCACGCTGCATGCGCGATAACGTATCTTCATGGCCAAGAAAGTGCTCAGGGCCTTCAAGACAGACCGACTCAATGGTCTTAAGCGCTAGGGTATCGTCGTCTATCTCAATACCGCGAATGCTGCGATTGATCGCGCCTAGCATGTCATTATCGATAGTGGCGCCTTCAAAGCTAAAGCCTAATAAACTCGCTTGCATGCCCACTGATTCGTAGATCATATTTGCGCCGCTATGGCCAGCTAGAGTCAAGGTATAAGCCTTTTCAAAGCCAGACTGCGCATCTGGAATTTTAGAATCTGCCATGCCAGCGGCAATGCCAGTGGGTAAGTCGTAATAACGTCCCATCTGGCCGCAAGCAGCCATTAGCACTGCTTGTTCACCGCTACCGCCGCTCATTGCGCCAGTGCGTAAATCAGATACAAACGGCCAAGGCCCAGCAATACAAGGGTGCCCCGGCACAATGGCATTTACATAGGCTAGTGCTGCCAGTACCTCTGCCATTTCTTGCACGACCGCACCCGCTAAAGTGGCAGGGCTAGTCGCGCCTGCTTGACCTGCAGCAAGTAGTAAAATGGGCATGCCACCTTTAACGCACACTTCTAGCCCAGAGCAGGCATCTTCGGCGAATCGCAATGGCGGCACTACAAAACAGCACGATAAGCTAGCAAACGGGCGCGCTCGCCATTTGTCTTCACCGCCAGCGATTTCGTAAAGCATTTTTAAGCCTTCTTTGGCACTTTCACCATCGGTATAACTAACCCCAACGTGTTTTGAGGTGCCAGAAACAGAGGCATAAGTGGTATTCAAGTCCATGACAAATGGCTCTTCGATATCTCGGCAAACCATGCAGCGCTGAAAAAAATGAACATGTTCATGATGATCGATCAAGCGCGACGCATCGTATAAATCTTGTACGGTAGACTCTCGATATGAACCTTTGCCTGGATAGGCAGCATGGGTCTTCCAATCATCGACAACGTGAACAGCCGCACCGGCTGTGCCGAAGTGGACCTTGTTGCCACTTAAGTGCATGTCATGCTTTGGGTCTTGTGCGTGCAGCGTAATATCTCTTGCACAAATCTCTAGCGTTTTTTCGATCAGGCTACGAGGAAATAACAAGCGACCCTCTTCGGTTAACTTGCCCCCTGCTTTGGTCACATACTCAATGCAGCTTGGTGTAGACCGAGAAAAACCGACGTTTTCTAGTAAGTCAAAAATAGCAGCATCAATGCGATCCATGTCTTCTTTAGACAGCGCTTGAAATTTACCGCCAAGTTGTCCAGGGCGTACGGGTTTGTCTTCTTCTGCTAACGGAGCTGCACGTAAAGCATGGCGCGCGGAGCGGCCACCAGGTCTTCTAGCCATATTTAAAACGGTGGAGTCATATGAGCAAGCAGTATCAAGTATGCGGCTGTGGAGAAAATCCGGCTTTGCGACGCCAAGTTATCTTTGGGCGTCTGGCTTAGCTAGGCGCTTGTTTGTTGGTAGTGCTACGAAGAATCGTGGCCCTATTTACGACTTTCGCGCGGGGTGGTGCCGTAGCGAGATTGATAGCAATTACTAAAATGGCCTGAAGATTTAAATCCACAGGCTAGCGCCGCTTCGACTACCTTTATCGTGGTGGTGGTAAGCAAGTGGTGCGCAGCCTCTAGACGTAACCCTAAGTAATAGCGGCCTGGAGTGACATTCAGATAACGTTGAAATAGCCGCTCAACTTGACGCTTAGATACCTTAGTTAAGGCAGCTAATTCGTTGGGCGTAAGTGGCTCTTCTATATTTGCTTCCATCAACTCAACGCACTCAAGCAAGGTTGGATGACTAACGCCAATACGGGCTTGTAAATCCATTCGCTGCGGCTCTCCTGGCGAGCGAATATAGGGGTGGATCATGCTGTCAGCAACGGATGCAGCTAATTCATGGCCATGTTCACGCTCTATAAGGTACAGCATCATATCAAGAGGGGCAGCGCCGCCCGAGCAAGTCGCTCGATTTTCGTCAACTTCATAGACGTCTGCATTGACATCATGCTTGGGAAAATCATTTTCAAACTGGGCCATGTTTTCCCAGTGTGTGGTGCACTTAACTTCGTTCAGCAAGCCTGCTTTTGCCAGAATATGACAGCCTGTTTCTAAACCGCCAATGAGTCCGCGCTCTCTGGCATTTTGTTTTAGCCAGTTAACAGTGGGGGGGTGGTTGAATTCAGTGGGTTCAAAGGGACCACAGACAAAAACCATATCATAGCTTGGAGCATGGTCTACTGCAAAGTCAGCAGGTTGTTGCATGCCATTTGACGCTGTGACGGGTTCACCATCAGCGGTAATAATGTTCCACCGATATAATGAACTTGCTGCACGACGATTAGCAATGCGAAACGGTTCAACAGCTGAAATAAATGGCAGCATATTGAAATGGTTGCAAAGATAAAATGCAATACTTTGTTTGGCTCCTTCCGTTACAACACCGTATTTAAATAAAGACATTTACTGAGATCTCTCTATATTTGTTTAAACGCCGATAGACCCTAGTTATGGGGGTATCAAACTGGCGATGATTTGCCAACGCCCTTATACACCTAAACGAATCGATCGGAAATAGAAAAGTTTAAGAAAGCTGAGATTTTATCGATGTAAATATTGTTTAATGGGTCACCAAAAGCTGAGTAGCCTGACTAAATTCACTTTTGTTTGTGGTCTTGTATCACTTGGTAGGCGCGTTGAATTTCTTGCGTACGTTGTGTGGCAACGGCTACCATGTCTTTAGGAACACCTTGCCCGATTAACTTATCTGGGTGAAATTCACTGATTAGCTTACGGTACGCCTTCTTGATACTTGCATCGCTATCGTCTGGCTTAACACCTAAGGCTTGATAGGCAGAAGCGAGTTCGCTTGCACTGGATTGCGGCCTTTGTTGGTTGGAGCCAGAGTTTTGGTACTGACTGTGCCCAGATTGCCCACCTTGCGAAAATTGACTCTGGCCTAATACCATGTTGAGCAACATGTCATAGGCTTGTTTGCTATAGCCTAAACGACTAGCGATATTGCTTAACAGTGCATCCTCTTTAGGGTGAATGCTGCCATCGGCAATCGCAATGCCAATCAGATAAACAATAGTGATGTATTTTAGCTTGGACGAATTTCCGCTCACTTCCATAAAGTAGGTAAGGGTTTCGTCCAAGTCGAAGTCAGGACTAGAGCCACTTTTGAAGTAAGAAATAGCTTGTTCACGGCTTTCGCTATCAAAGCGCATACTCTTAATGGTGTGCTCTGCTTGCGCAATTTCTGCCTCAGAAACTCTGCTGTCGGCTTTAGCTAACGCCCCCATCAAGGTAAATACGGTTTTAATAAATGCTTCCTGCTGCTTTTGTTTTTGCTCTTGGCTTTGAAACAAGCCACCACCATTAACCGAACGGATGGTAGCGAACGCAGCGCCCCCTAGATACCCGAGTAACGCGACAAAAAAAGAACCAGACACCAAAAAACCAATGATGGCAGTTATGTATTTAAGGTATTGAAGGGGGAAGTTCATTTCACTAATTATTGAAGTAAATTGACGAGGTTAAATGGTTCTTGGTACATCTACAATTTGATCGCAGTTATTTTGCCGTGGCAATGCTTTTTGTCTGCTGGGATAGCATCAGTTTTGATCAATACACCCTAACGTGACAGTTGGCAGCCTAGCTTATTAGAGATGGTCATTTTAGTATAAGTAATTTTCAAATGTTCCTCGACAAGTTCTTGTTAGAATTAAGCCATTAATACACTTATAAAGAATAGCCCCATGAAAATGATCACCGCCATAATTAAACCATTTCGTTTAGATGATGTCCGCGCTGCCCTTAACGAATTAGGGGTCAGTGGTATGACTGTGACTGAAGTTAAAGGCTTTGGTCGTCAAAAAGGCCACACCGAATTATATCGTGGTGCTGAATACACGGTTGATTTTCAGCCGAAGGCTAAAGTAGAAGTCGCTGTCGATACGGCTTTGCTCGACCAAGCTATTGAAGCGATTATGGGTGCAGCGCAAACGGGGAAGGTCGGTGATGGCAAGATATTTGTGACTAGCATAGAAAATGTAGTTCGTATTCGTACAGGAGAGCTTGATAACGACGCACTTTAACGATGGTAGGCAATATCTATGCGATAGATTTTGAGCGAATATCGAGAAAGTGATTAAGATTTGTTCAATTCAGTCGAATTACGCAAGTATTGATATTTTGTGCAAAGATCCCAGCATCTCGATATGAGTCGACGGGACTTATGGACTTATTCCTCTGCATCAATCGGCATGTGAATTATCAAAGGTTCTACGTCGATTTCATCGCCAAACTTTTCTTTAAGTTTCTGGATGGCCGTGATGCGCTTATTAAAGAAATGACCTTCGCCAATTTTGTCGTATAGGCCTGATCGCTTTAATACATCGGTGACCATGAATTTGGCTCTTGCAATGTAGAAATCTATGCCAGCAGAACGAATGCGCTCTGATAAATGCGAGAGCATTTCTTCCCCGGTTGCGTCGATGTGGGCGACGGCTTCTAGGTCTAGTATGATGACCTTGAGTTTGGGTTTGTCGGCGATGGTGTTTAAAATGCGTTTCTCTAAATATCCAGCGTTAGCAAAATATAAATCGCCGTCATAACGAAACACCGCTAGGGTCTCGCTAGTATTAAGGCCAAAAACTTTCGCATCTCGGTATGAGCCATCGTGAAATAAGGACACTTCGGCAAAGTGAGGCCGCATGGTGAAATAGATATAAAATATAAGCGACATCGCTACGCCGATGAAAATGCCTTTCTCTAGATGCGGCGCAAACCACAAGGTAGCGAGAAATACGGTAATCGCTACTAAACCGTCATGTTTAGTCACCTTCCACGCGCGCCACATTGCTTGCGGATGCAACAAGCCCATCACCGACATGATAATTACCGCAGCCAGACTGGCAATAGGTAATGGAGCTAGCAGTGGGGTAAAGAACAATAGGGTTAGGCCGACCAGTACGCCACTTATGATGGCGGTAAACCCCGTTTTTGCGCCCGCTTCAAACGCGACAGCCGTACGAGAAAAAGAACCAGATACAGGGTAACCACTCATAAAGCCCGCGGTTAAGTTTGCGAGCCCTTTGCCCACCATTTCTTGGTCCGCTGAGATACGCTGGCGGGTGCGCGACGCGACTGCTTTGGCGATGGAGAAGGCTTCGACAAAGCTTAATAAAGCAATCAGTAGGGCTGGAATGATTAATTGGGGAATGTATTTAAATTCGAAATCGGGTACGGAAAAAGAAGGCAGGCCTTTAGGGATAAACCCAACTACTTTGCCGCCCATCGCTTCATAACCCATTAACCAAGAGACGATAGTGGCAAGTATCATCGCAACAATCATGCCTGGCAATTTAGGTGCAAGTTTTTTAATTACGATCAACACCCCTAATGTAAACAAGCCCATAAACAGGGTAGGTAGGTGAGTTTGATCTGGGATTGATTTCGCTAAGCTAATAAGACTATTAATTAGGTGGTCGCCGCGTGGGCTGTCTACGCCAAATAGGTGTCCCAATTGCAAGCTCGCAATGACGATCGCCGCGGCATTGGAGAACCCAATGACTACTGGGTGCGATAGAAAATCAACCAACACGCCTAAGCGCAAAAAGCCCAATACCATTTGTATTATGCCAGCCATTAGCGCGAGAACCGCGGCATAGATGATCATTTGTTCTGGCGCTAAGCCTAAGGGTACGAGGGCGGCAGCGGTCATTAACGAAATAATAGCGACCGGCCCGTTTTGTAGCTGTCTGGAAGATCCGAATACAGCTGCAACAATAGGTACTAAAAATGAAGCGTAGAGGCCAATATAAGTTGGCAGGCCCACCAATTGTGCGTAGGCCATGCCTTGTGGAACCAATACCAGTGCGACAGTAACACCGGCTATTAAGTCAGCGCGTAATGTTTGCGGGTTTTTTAGATCACCTATCCACTCACGAAACGGGGTAAATCGGCTACCCGCATCAAGCAAAAATTGTTTTATGTAGTCTCCCATCGGGGCGGCATTTACCAGTGTTTAACAATGGCAATATTATAGGCGATACGACCGCGTGAGGAAGGTGTTATACCGACGCATGTTCTTCCGCTCTTTCGCTTTTCATGTATTGCATATAGGCGTTAATTAAGTCGGTTTCTACGATAACCCCTTCTAACTGTTTGGTTTGCGCATTGACTATCGGTAAGCTTTCTCCGACAAAGTGGCCGATTTGATGCATCGCCTCCCAAACGGATAAGTCGCTGTTTAAGCTTAGGCTATTGTCTGTTAAGTAATGGCTGACTTGTTCAACTCGGATATCCATCGAGTTTTCTAGCTTTAAAATTTGATTGATATCAATCGAGCCGCTATATCGCGCTTGCGCATCAATGATGTATGCAACGGTGTTGTTATTTTCGACTAAGCTTTGTCGAGCTTCGTACAAGCTACAGGTTGTTGCTAAGACAGTGGTCGCAGGGCGCGCCAAACTAGACAGCTTTATTAAGCTAAGCATGAGTTGATCATGGCCATCAGATAAGTCAAACCCACGCGACTTCAATTGATAATCGAAAAGAGAGCGGCCGAATAATCGGTATGCGACGACATTAGAAAAGACCACGCTGGCCATGACTGCGGTAGTCAATTCATAACTACGGGTTAGTTCGAATACGATTAAAATACTGGTTAGTGGCGCACCGATAACTGGGCTGGTGACAGCGGCCATGCCGCAGATGGCATAAATCCCCATTGCTGAATGATTACTTAGGAACAGGTCGGCGACGCCTCCAAAAAATGCACCAAACAATACGCCAATAAGTAGAGCTGGGCTGAATACCCCACCTGCTAAACCAAAGCTAATACAAAGTGTGGTGGCTAATATTTTTGCGATTAATAAGCCACTTAACTCGCCCAATGAATAACTATTAGCATTTACCACGTTTTGTAATACCTCAGCGCCAATTCCAAGTACCTCAGGGACTTGCAAGGCAAAAATACTCAGCGCAAAGCCCGCGATCATGGGTTTTACGGTGATCGGTAAATTTAATCGCGATACTTGCTTGCAGCCTATTAAGATGGTGCGCATGAGTATGACTGCAACTAGCGCCCCGACCACACCGATTAATACGAATATGAAAAACTCGGGTGCGAACTCTACATGTAGTTCAGCGAATTTAAATAGGGCTGGGTAGTGAAATACATGATTAGATAAATAATAACCTACCGAAGCAGCGACCGTTATCGGCGCAAAAGCACGTAAGGAGTAGTGACGTAAAATGACCTCGTGGGCAAATAATACTCCAGCAATTGGCGCGTTAAATGCGGTTGCGATACCTGCGGCCACCCCGCAACCGATGGCAACGTTCACTTCTGTTTTAGAGACTTTGTTCAGCCAATTACCAACAGTGGCACCCATATGTACAATGGGGCCATACTGGCCCATTGACGCACCGGCGCCTAAGCTAATGATGCTGGCAAGGTAGTTGAGCAAGCCATCTTTCGCCGGAAGCGTGCTTAGCTTTAGTTTTGATTGGGCAGCTAGAATCACATCTGCCGGGTTGCAGGGGCGCTGGGCTTCACTTTGCTTTAGCAATAAGCCTACACAAAGTCCGGCGAGTGTCAAAATAGCCACACTGGCAGCTTGTAATGCGAAATTACCTTCTAAGGCTTGGCGAGCAGAATGGGTAACAAATAACTTTGCGTTGAGATACGCGACGGACTCGATAAAGCTGATGGCGAGTAAAGATGCAAGACCACCAATGACGAGGCCAACGATTAATACGCGTAAGATACGCTTTATTAAATCTGAGCTAGCAAGGAATCCGTTGTTATTCAAATACGGTATGTCTGTCGTTTATTGAGACTTTAACGCGAACGCAACCAACCTATCCCTAACACTAAAACAGATAGAATTTGTAAGCCTTGCGCTACTTGTGCACTGTAGCTCCAATGACTATTGGATAAAATCATGCTGGCAAACAATAACACACCTGTCAATAAAATGGCGTTTTGGCGCATAGAGTCTTTATTGAGTTGCTTGCTAAGTTGCTCAATTTGTTGAGATTGGGTTTTAATCATTAAGTCTTCATCTCGTGCTCTTCGCAATAACTCATGTGACAGAGCAGGCAATTCAGGGGCAAGTGTAAAAAGTTTAGGCAATTCACGTTTAATGGTACGCACGGCCGCTTTTGGGCCAACTTGGTCGGACATCCATCGTTCCAAGAATGGCTTGGCGGTGTCCCATAAATCTAAGTCAGGGTTTAAGCTGCGGCCCAAGCCTTCGATGTTGAGCAAGGTTTTTTGTAGCAACACGAGCTGTGGTTGTACGGGCATATTAAAACGCCTAGCGGTGCGAAACAGCGACATCAAAAAGCGGCCAAATGAAATGTCTTTAATTGGGCGAGCGAATATAGGCTCGCACACGGTGCGAATAGCCGCTTCGAAATCAGTAGCCCGTGTGTCGGCAGGTACCCAACCTGCGCGAATGTGCGCGTCTGCAACACCGCGGTAGTCACGATTAAAAAAGGCTAGAAAATTTTCCGCCAAGTAACGTTTGTCGCCGTCCGATAAACTGCCCATAATGCCAAAATCGACGGCGCGATATTGCCCATTTAGGCCGACAAATATATTGCCCGGGTGCATGTCGGCATGAAAGAAACCATCTCTAAAAGCTTGTGTGAAAAAGATTTCTACGCCTTTATTGCTCAGATCGACTAAGTCAATGCCGGCTGCAATAATGTCTTGGGTGTCGCGAATGGGAATACCGTCTATTTTTTCCATCACCATGACCCTTTCTCGGCAATGATCCCAGTAAACACTTGGCACATAAATTAGCGGTGAGCCTTCGAAGTTGACACGCAACTGGCTGGCATTTGCCGCCTCGCGCATGAGGTCTAGTTCGTCGTGAATGGTGTTGTCGTAATCCTCGACGACTTCCATTAGGTTTAGGCGTTTGGCTTCTGGCCAGTGAGTATCTAACAAGGTTGCGATGCGGTATAAAAGCGCGATGTCGCGATCGATAACAGGCCGGATGTCTGGACGAATGACCTTAACGATGACCTCTTTGCCGTCATGCAATGTTGCTTCATGTACTTGCGCCACAGAGGCGGCCGCCATGGGTTGATCATTAAAACTGGCAAGGTGCTGATCAAGTGGCTCTTCGTAGGCTTGCTCGACAATTTCTTTTGCTTGTTTGCCACTAAATGGTGGCACTTGATCTTGTAGCTTGACTAATTCAATGGCGACATCGGCTGCAATTAAATCAGGTCGAGTTGATAAGGTTTGCCCGAACTTTATGAAAACGGGGCCTAATTCTTGCAGCGCTAAACGTAGGCGCGCGCCACGGGTTTCCTGTTTGAATCTGCGCGAAGCGGGTATGCAGCGAAACACCCATTTGAATTTTTTGTAAAAAGAAGTGCCAGCAAAAAATTCTTCAAGACCGTATTGCTTGGTGACACGGGCGATACGAAGTAAATGATTGATATTTTGCATGGACGACTATTAGGTTTTTTTAGTCGATAAAAACTGTTCTATGCGTGCCTGCAATCGGTCGGTATCGGCACGTAGTTTCTCAATGTCAGTGGTGAAGCGTTCCACTTCAACGGGAGAAGGAACGGTGCGCCACTCTTCCTGCAATACTTCGCCTAGGTTTTGCTTGAACTGGGTTTTGCTTTTTCCAAACCAAGAACTCACTTCGTCGAATACACGGTGAATTTGCCGTGAAGCGAAGTCACCGACAAACTTAGAAGTAATTTCTTCCCAATCAATGTCTAATTGCATCATGACATTTTGAAAGGCTTGACCTAATTCAGCGTCTCCAGTCATGCGAATGCGACCAGTATGAAATACATCGCTATGCGCGCCTTCTCTAGCTAGTTTAACGAAAGAAAGCATGGAACCTGATAGCGTGACATCGGCTTGAGTCGTGATGTGTTTCTCAAGAGTAAATCCGTCAATGCAAGGCAGTAAATATATTGTAAACGAGGGTTCTACAAGCTCAATGCAAAACACCTTGTCCGTGAAGCTAGAGATTTGCTCGGCAGTTTCTGGGTCAAGCGAGAGTACAAAATTGCCGGCTCGCTCAATGAGCTTAATGGTAGACATTTTAGTATTTATAGCCGATATGTAATGCCACAATCCCACCGTGCAGGTTGTGTACTTTGACTTCATCAAACCCCGCCTCTAGCATCATCCCTTTTAAGGTGTCTTGATCGGGATGCTTTCGAATAGATTCGACTAGGTACTGATAACTATCCCTATCATTTGCCACTATTTCACCGATTTTAGGTATAACATTAAAGGAATAGGCTTCGTATGCCTTATACAGCAAAGGGTTTGTAGGCTTAGAAAACTCAAGCACTAATAAGCGACCGCCTGGCTTCGTGACGCGGTGCATCTGTTCTAGCGCTTTATCAATATGGGTGACGTTGCGTAAACCAAAGGAAATGCACACACAGTTAAAGCGGTTGTTTTCAAAACTGAGTGTCTCGGCGTCTTCAATACCATATTCAATATTGCCCACGTAGCCATCGTCTATCATGCGCGCCTTACCTTGTTCTAGCATGGCGGAGTTAATGTCTGTCATCACTACGTTGCCATGGGCGCCTACTTGGTCGGCAAATTTTTGCGATAAATCACCTGTGCCTGCGGCAATATCTAGCGCCTCATCACCTGGGCGTAGTCCGCTGCGCCGCACGGTAAAGGCCTTCCAGAGTCGATGTTGGCCCATCGACATCAGGTCATTCATAATGTCGTATTTTCCCGCCACTGAGCGAAAAACATCGCCGACCAATCCAGCTTTTTCCGACTCGTCTACTGTGCGGTAGCCAAAATGGGTTTTTTGATCTGTTGACATAATAGTGGTATCCCTAAAATTAATGGAGCCTATCTGTAAAGTTTCGTTTGGACTTAGTTTGCTTGACGAGCATGTCCAGCTTGTTCGAGGCGACTAAGATAATCAGCCCAATATTCAGTTTGCTTTGAACCTAGGTCGTATAACGTTTCCCAAGAAAAAATACCTGTGTCATGTTGATCGCTAAAGCGCAATAAGACGGCATAGTTTCCAACTGGTTCTATGGCTTCGATAGCCACTTGTTCTTTGTTCAGTTGCAACACTTCTTGGCCGGGGCCATGGCCTTGTACTTCAGCCGAAGGAGAATGAACGCGCAGGAACTCAGCGCTCATTGTATAAGTGTTGTCGTCGTCGAAACTTATTTCAAGCTGTCTAGAGTTTTGATGATAAGTAATATTGGTAGGTTTGGCTTGCACGTGGACACAACATTAAAAATGATGTCTGATTATAACGGGCGTAGATGCTGTAAACCTAGAATATCTGGCGAATATTAGGTTTAGCGGCTTGGTTAGGAACGTCTTACATTACTTCCTTTTAACGCTCAAAAAATACCGTTTGGCTTATTTGTGCTATAATATAAGGTATCTGGCTCATCTTAATATGGACTTTTAGTTACGGGTTAACTAGAGGATAATTGAGCTAATAACCCATTAATTATTTTGGAGAAATCAACATGGTCGATGCAGTCGATACGATAAAAATTTTAGGTAGCCTTTTAGGTAATGGCGCACTTTCTAAAGGTTCTGGCGGTAGTGTGTTAACTAACGTGCTTGGCGCGGCTTTAGGTGGCGGGCAGAAAACGCAAGGTGGTGGCAATATTGCTGATGTGTTGGGCGGTTTGTTAGGCGGTCAACAGCAGGGCGGCGGCGGAATGGCCGATGTCTTAGGCAGTGTGTTAGGTGGTCAGTCACAGCAGCAACAGCAAGGTGGCGGTGGTCTAGGTGGGTTATTAGGCGGCTTAATGAAAGGCGGTCAACAGCAGCAGCAAGGTGGTGGCGGTCTAGGCGGATTGTTAGGTGGCTTAATGAAAGGCGGCCAACAACAATCGCAAGCGGCTAACAATCCAATGGGTGACATCCTAGGTGGTTTACTTGGCGGTGGTGGTCAACAAGCAGGTAGCAGCGGTGGTGGCCTAGGCGGTCTACTTGGTGCAGCGGTTACGCAATATGCACAAAGCCAAAATAAAGAGGCACCGAATACATCGAGTCATTCTTGCGAATTTTTACCTGAAGGTGCGGATCAATCTCAAGCATTAGATCAAGCGTCATTAATGATCCGTGCGATGATTAATGCTGCAAAGTCAGATGGTTCCATCGATCAGGCTGAGCAAGATAATATTGTAGGTAAGCTAGGTGACATTTCACCTGAAGAAGCTGCCTTTGTGAAAGCTGAGTTTAATGCACCGTTAGACGTAGCTGAGTTTGCCCAAAGTATTCCAGATGGGATGCAGCAGCAAGTTTATGCGGTGTCGTTGATGGCGATTGATTTAGACACCAACAAAGAGGCGCAGTATTTGCACCAACTGGGTGAAGGACTCGGTATTTCTCACGAGATGAGTAACCAAATTCACCAGCAACTAGGCGCACCTTCCTTATACGCCTAAGGCTACTTACAACGGGCAGATTCTAAACGCCGATTGCCCAATTGTAAAAACAGCAGTGCTTAACCGCGCTGCTGTTTTTGTTTTGGGGTAAAGAATCGTTATCCTGAGAATCTTTTTCGAGAGTGGTTTTTAGTTGTACCAAATGGTTAAATAGTCTGAGAGGGGAACGATTTTCATAAACACCATTTTCGATAAATGCTGGTCAGTCTTATGGATTACTTGACTGGCTGTTTCCTGTGGTTATTTCCCATTCTCCCAGAATGTATATATTAAGATCAGGCGTTAAACAGGACCCTGTAAAGCGTTGGGCTTTACCAGACAGAGCTTTTTTTGGCCATGGAGCGTGTCATATTTTGGCAGGGGTATATCTAAATAATCACCCTCTGACTTTTACGCTGTTTGGATAAAACCAATTAAAGACTTTTCGGGGTATCATGTCTTTGTGACAGATGGAGATACCACATTCGACTATCATGGCTACTCACGATATGAACAATTAATTTCTCATCATCGTAAAGGATGGGGACAAAAGTATGAGGGTTGGGACTGTACTGTTGAAATGGTAGACTTTGATTTACTAAACACCGAGTCTCTAAATGCTCGCAAAATGAAAGGCTCAGACCAATATTTACATAACCCTGTTAAAAGAGCTGAAAAATTCATTGAAAAATTTGACCATGCATTGTTTCTAAAGGCAGAAACTAATCAAAAACTAGCAAGCCGACCTGAAAATACGAACTTCAATGACTAGTTGCTTCAGTAAGCAAGGGGTACTGATTAGCTGAAAAGGGTTAAATGTAGTCTTACTGATATGAAGTTGTGACTGATCGCCGCTAGCCATACTCAAAAATTGTTTGCTACTAGATGTACTCCAAGGCAGTCAAATAAGTTGTTAAACATTCATTAATTATCTGCACACGTCTGAACTCGTTCGGTGTGCAATTATTGTGATATTAAATCCTTCAGGCGCTTTTTTGAGTCGCCGGGATACCTGTAATCATGGCTCTAAAGGCGATAATTGCCGTTTATTATTTGAGGTGCTAGTGCTTCACATTACATTATAGAGGCTAACGATTATGAAACTAAAACTTACCATATTGACCGCGTTCTTAGGGCTGATGACGCTACTGTTATCGATGACCATTCAGGCCAGCGATTTTTCTCCTTATGTTGATGGACAAGGAAATATCAGTTTACCTGATGATTTTCGTAGGGACTTGGTTCACTTGGGTTCTTGGTATGTACCAGAAGGTGGTGCAAGTGGCTTTCACGATGTGTACACCGAAAAAGAAACGATAGACGCATATCGAGAAACGGGCAAGTTTCCCGATGGTGCAATTCTAGTTAAGGAGTTACGTAGTTCACAGGCGGGTACTTACAGTACTGGAGAGGGCGTTAGTTTCGCGACCAGTGGTATAAAGCAGTGGTTTGTGATGATAAAAGATGCAACAGATCGTTTCCCAGACAATAGTAACTGGGGGGAAGGTTGGGGGTGGGCACTCTTTAAGGCAGACGACACCAGTAAGAATGCGTCAGCTGACTATGCAAGTGACTGCCTAGGTTGTCATGTACCGGCTAAAGCGAATGATTGGGTTTATACCGAAGCATACCCGACACTAAGTTTACAAAAGTAAAAGAACTACCTAACGCCCACGGCGACTGGCCGCTGTGGGCAACTAAGCGCTTGTAGAATTTGACTTTATCAAAACGCAAAAGCATACAATTCGATCATTCTCGGCGTGCGAATAGATAGCCTCTTTTATCCATGTTTATTGTCCAGTTTATAGCCGACTTTTTTAATACTTCTTTAAATTCTGGGATATTCGACTTTTCATCAGCAATCAATAGATGGGAGCCACTTTTTGAAAGAATTAAGAGGCTTATCAAAGTCGTTCTTTGGTCCTCCTTCGTCAGCATATGAAGTGTTCTATCTATCAAAATAACTTCGAATTTAGATGTGGGCTTATAATGACGAATATCACTTACTTCAGTAATTATTTTAAGCCCCTCCGTACGGGCATCCAGCTCTAAGTCGCGTATTCCTGTAGGCGATAAATCTATCGCAATCACGACATGACCAAGCCGTGCTATGAATAATGCATCTCGACCTTGGCCGTATCCTACATCTAATACTGTTGCTGCAGTAAAGCGGTACTCGTCAAAAAACGCCAGAAACTCCGCAGTAGGTTTCCCAAGCCCGTTTCGGTTTTCTTGATAGAATTTTTCGTAATCTGTAGCTATATTTAAACGATAACATTTGGCCGCTCAGATGGCTAAGTGATTCTAATAATTTAAGATAGCATATACTATATGACTGCCTCAACAGGGCAACACGCTGCCGGTTGGGCTTGACTTTATCAACTACCAAAAACATACTCGTTTGAGACAGTCACAACTTAAAGCAAAATGAATGTAATCGTGCAAGAAGAGCCGTATGGTTGCGGAATAGCCTCAGTCGCTAACATTGTAGGCATTACCTATTCTGAGGCTAAATCTAAAGCTAATTCGATGGGAATTCATGCTGGTGATGAAATGTTATTTTCGGATACTGGGCACGTAAGAAAATTATTACGCTCATTCGGAGTTGATACTACGCCAGCCGAACAGCCTTTTACTTCTTGGGATAACTTACCTGATGAATGTTTACTAGCTACTAAATATCATGAAGAAAATGGGACAGGATATTGGCATTGGGTAGCATTTAAAAGAATTAAGAGTATCCCTGTGGTGATGGATTCTTCTGCATCTATTAATATCCATGAGCGCTATGATTTTGACGAAATCAAACCCAAGTGGTCTATCGAGGTTTTACGTAAACCGTAGTTATCGAAAGGGCTATAGGCACTCAAGCTTTTGAATAGATGTACTATTCTTACGCATATAAATGAGTTTGAATCATGCAATACCGTGAAATGCAAATATCAGACTACGATGGAATAATTACCCTTTGGAAAGAAACTGAGGGAGTACACCTTCGCAGTACTGATTCTAGAGAAGGCATTGAAAAGTGTTTGAAACGAAACCCAAAATTAAGCTTTGTAGCTGAGGAAAGTAACCAAATTATCGGCACTATTATGTCTAGTCATGATGGAAGACGAGGCTATATACAACATCTAGCTGTTTCCTCTGACTGGCGTCAAAATGGCATTGCCACAGTTTTGCTATCACGCTGCATTCAAGGGTTAAAGCAGGAAGATATCTATAGATCTCAAATTCACATTCTCAGTGAAAATAAATTAGCCAAAAAGTACTGGTCTAGTCGAGGATGGGAAAAACGCACAGACATAGAAGTTTATTCATATGTAAATAGCGACTGTAAAAACACATAGTAAATTGCATATGCATCACATTAGAATAAATAGAGCCGTTCCAACTAGATTCCAGTTTTTATTGAATTTGTAACGTTGAGGAAACTATGAAATATTTGTGTTTAGGAGTTAATGGGTTTGCTGGAGATAGGTCGTCAGAAGCAATGGATGAATGCCATTCTTTTACAACAGCTTTAGCCACTTATTTAGACGCTCCAATGAAGTTATACGGGAGCCCCCAACGACCGAGGGATTTACCATGGCATCTTGCTCTTAATAGTGTCTAAAACTACTTTTTCTACAGTTACACAGGCTATAAAAGAGTCAATAACTAAATATCACGTTCCAATATTGATCACACCTCGCTGTGCTTCAGCCATTGCCTCATTACCAGTAATTATTTCTGAGTTACCCAATGTTGTAATATTGTACTTCGATGCTCACGGAGACTTAAATACTCCTGAAACTAGCACTAGCGGTTATCTCGGAGGTATGCCAATTACGGCAGCGATGGGTGAGTGGGACAGCGGATATGGCGGTGGGCTCGAGGCTAAAAACCTTATTCACATTGGAGGCCGAGATTTAGATAAAGCAGAACAAGAGTTCATTATCCGTAACGATATCATGACTTTGTCTAAGGAAGAAATTGAATCAGATATAGATAAGCTTACAAAGCGAATTCAGGGTAAAGCTGTTTATATTCATATCGACACGGATGTATACGACCCTTCTGAAGTTGTAGCAGAATATAGTGTCGAAGATGGATTGTTTCGAGAGCATGTTGATAAAGTACTTAGCTTAGTTCTGTCAGAAGCTAAGCTGGTAGGCCTAGAAATAACAGAACTATCTCCAAAAAATGAGGGAGAGCAAAAGTGTTCGTATGAAGCTCTATTTGCTTCATTGAGTTGTTTGGTGACAGCGAGCCACTAAAAGCGTGAAGTGACAGTACAAGAGGTGTTTTCGAATGGCTGATAAATTCTTAACGCGGTTTTTAGCACCTTTTCGCAATTGATCCCAAGTACCGAAAGCTAATGCAAATTGATGTGAAGTCATTAAATGCTGGATAAGTATTTAGGTTTTATACTTGCGTTAGTATCTATGGCTGGACTTGGGGTTAGTAATTTTCTATATAAGCGCAGTACTGATGCAATCGGTCCCGTAAATACAACTTTTTTCTACTATCTGTTTAGTGTCGTTATTTCACTGATCGTTTGGTATTTTTTTAGAGAGAAAGAGAAACCTCTGTTACAGGGCCTACATTGGCCGGCAGTAATTGCGTTGTCTTTGTTTACAAGTGTTTTAGCGTTTAACTATGCAATCAAGTATATTGATGTTTCGGTCAGTGCAACTATTAGAAGTCTAGCCTTTATAGTTACGGTGGTTTTAGCTGTTATTTTCTATAAAGAACAACTATTTTTGAAAGACTATATTGCTTTGGTATTTGCAATATTGGCGATTGTTTTATTTAGCCTTTAAACTAAACGCAGTGTTTAGAAAGTACTCAAAAGCTGTTCGATTTAATGCCACAAAAAGGCAATCTATCTCCGTTCGTTGACTTTCTATCATGCAGTAGGGAACTCAATTCGACTACGATATTTCTAAAAGAATTATGGAAAATTTATTTCGATATAAAGCGTGGGCAAACGCTGAGTTGTTGGATTCCGTCGAGAAAATTAACTTCGATAAGTATCCCGATGAAGGAACAATGGCTATACGTCTTTTCAATCATACTCATGTGGTAGATAAAATATTCATAGCTCATTTGAACCGAGAGAATCATGTGTTTGACGCTGATAACACAATAGAAACGCCATCAGTTGAAAGTTTGAGGTTAAATGTTCGATTCTCAGATAAATGGCTTGTTGATTATGTAAGTGAGCTGGAGCACGGTGCTCTTCAAGAAATTGTTCATTTCAATTTTACTGATAATGATGCTGGAAGCATGTCTCGGGAAGAGATTCTTAACCATCTGATTATTCATGGCGGATATCATAGAGGTAATATTGGTATGCTCTTAACGTCATGTGGTTTAGATAGAGCAAAAGATACATTTACTAGGTTTTTACATGCTTTAGAACCTAATAGAAGGATTAAATCATAAATAAGGAATCAACTTTTTTAAGTGATTCCAAGAACACTCAAATGGCTTTAGAAAAAGGCTGGCTAAAAAGCTCCTAGATAAGTCGTGATTGTCCGATGTACCAAATAATGTAGGGCAGAAAAGAAAACCAGAGTCGGATTATGATAAAGCATTTGACTCTGGTATAAGAATTTCTATGCGCAATATTATAGTTTCAGATGTTTTCGGAAGAACAGAAGCTTTGGAGGGAATTGCTTCTAGTTTCTCAGGTGTTACTGATATTTTTGAACCCTATAATGCCATGAATATGGATTTTGGAAATGAGGAAGAAGCATATTCTTACTTCACTTCTGAAGTTGGTCTAAACAAATATGCAAACAACCTCAAAAGCTTTATTCAGTCATTTGCAGAGCAATTGAATTTGATAGGGTTTAGTGTTGGGGCGTCAGCAATATGGAGAATATCCGCGCAAGTTAAGCTGGAAAACATTTCTAGTGCTACCTGTTTTTATGGTTCCCAAATACGCAACGACAGAGATATATGTCCAATATTTCCAATGGAGTTGATATTTCCAATTGCTGAGGAACATTTCTCGGTTTCTGAATTAATTAGCGATCTATCAGATAAGGAAAACATACAAATACAGCAAGTTTCTTTTGCTCATGGTTTTATGAATAGTCATTCAATAAACTATCACCAAGGTGGTTACGATCAATTTA
This sequence comes from Candidatus Poriferihabitaceae bacterium, assembly GCA_965237995.1. Lineage (GTDB taxonomy): Bacteria > Pseudomonadota > Gammaproteobacteria > Arenicellales > Poriferihabitantaceae > JAAELZ01. The sequence goes on along the minus strand of CBDEGO010000002.1, from coordinate 663,455 downwards.
TATGTGCGTTGCAAAAAGCACAGAATACGAGCATGTCTAAAGGACATATACAGTAATAAAGAGACTTCTTTTAATGACTGATATTGCAACGTACTTCCCTGGAATTATTGCCGCATATGCGATTTTGTTTGTCAGTGCATTATCGCCTGGCCCATCAGTGGCAATGTTAATTGGGGTATCGACTGAACAAGGCAGGAAGCCTGCACTGATAGCAACGCTAGGGATTGCACTAGGTAGTGTCACTCTCAATATATTAACTATGTCAGGCGTAGGGTTTATTGTTTCACAAGCAGCATGGGTGATTAACTTACTTAGAGTGATTGGAGGCATATATCTTCTTTATCTTGGATATGGGGCATTTAAAAAAGCTATTCATCCTCCGGAGTTGCAACATGTAAGTTCTATTTATCGTGCGCCATTGAAGCACTTTATTAAAGGTTATCTGCTGCAGGTGACAAACCCCAAGGCAGTTTCTTTCTGGTTAGCTATTGCTTCAATTGGTGCAGTAGAGGGGGCGGGAATAAACATTATGGCTTTATTTGTTGCAGGTGGTTTTTTAATATCGTTCACTTGCCATGGTGCTTGGGCTATTACGCTTTCAGTTCGCGCTGTCCGATCAACCTATTTTGCTATGCGTAGATGGATTGAGGGTGCTCTAGGATGTTTCTTCATTTTTTTTGCGTACAATCTAGTTACATCAGAGAGGTAAGAGTAAAAGAGGCTTTGTCTTGATCATATTTTTATAGATATTCTGAAGTTTGACTGAGGTTTTTAATTATATAAACGTCAGAAAAAGGCAATGAAGTGATTGCTGAACTTGACTTTGATAACCGTCAAAAACATACTTAAAGTAACCGTTCAAATGATAAAGGAATAATGTCAAATCTTCTCCCCATATTGATATTTTCAGCGACTTACGACGTCTAATACCATTATGTTTCACGCGGAGAGTAGAACGGGTTACGAGCTCAGAGAACAAATTCCGAGTGTTAGTGACTACATCAACATACGCCTTAAAGCTGGACTGTCTCGCAAGTCTGAACAGGCAGCCACAATTGGGCTATCTAACAGCATTTATAGCGTTATTGTTTATTTCAATGAAGAGCCTATAGGTATAGGTAGGATAATTGGGGATGGTGGTTGTTTCTTTGAAATTACTGACATGGCAGTGCTCCCTAAGCATCAAAAAAAGGGCGTTGGTGCATTAATTATGAATGCGTTGGTTGACTATCTACACTCAAACGCACCAAGTACAGCATATGTAAGTTTAATGGCTGACCACGGGACCCCACATTTCTATGAGAAATTCGGGTTTGCATTGTCTGAAATGCCAAAGTCATCAGGCATGTATATGCGCATTAAATAAGCATAATAACAGCTTCAACATGTATGCCTCACATAGGTACAAATTAAACTTAATTAAGAATGAAATTACTATATCAGACACATTCTCCGTTTGCTCGAAAGGTCTTAGTATTCGCCCATGAAACGGGAATTGTGAATCAAATTGAAGTTGTTCATCACGAGACTAGCCCTACGAATAGAAACGAAGAGGTTTTCGCTTTAAATCCGCTTGGGAAAGTACCTGTTTTAATTACAGATCAAGGCGACTCTATTATAGAGTCAAGTGTCATATGTGATTATCTCGACAACCTTCACTCGGGGACAAAGCTGATCCCATCGATTCTTTCGGATCGGATGCAAGCACTGCAAATGCAAGCAATAGCAGACGGTATATCTGAAGCTGGGATCCTTGTCAGATGGGAATCAACTCGTCGCCCAGAAGAATTGAGATATTCACCATTTCTCAATGGCCAGCTTGAAAAAGTGATCTCTGGTTATGGCTTTATAGAGGAAAACATTAATTTGGATGGTCAATTAAATATTGGTCATATCGCTATAGCCACTTCTATCAGTTGGCTAGAGTTTAGAGGTGTTGCGCCCTTTCGTAATGACTACCCTAAATTAACAAGTTGGTATGATGCTTTTACTGAGAGAGCGTCAATGTGCGCCACCACTTTAGTTGGAGATACACATGATTAGTAAGAATATTTGTTTCTTATATGGCTTTCAAAAGCTTCCCAAAAAAACGACGATCTGCTTTGGGCAAAGCTGAGACAAATTAGAAGTGATCGACCATCTTTGTCATACTCTTTTCAATCACAGGGTTTAGAACTTCAAGCGGAGAAATAGATGAAAAAAATAGGTATTGTAGGAGGTGTAGGTTGGCCTTCAACCATAGAGTATTATAAAACAATCTGCCAAATGAGCTTAGATTATCATTCGGATCTGAATTATAACGGCCCTTCACCTATGCCTGAAATGTGTATCGAGTCGTTAAATATCAATTATTCATTCAATAAGAGAGGGAAATCTACAGAAAACAGTTCATGGCATGAATTCGATATCTACTTCAATGCGGCTTTAAAGCGATTAGAAAAAAGTGGGGTTGATTTTGCAATCATCGCTAGTAACACTCCTCACAATCGTTTTGATGCAATAACAAGAAACGTCAATATACCTGTTATTAGCATATTTGAAGCAGTAGCCAATCAATGCGAAAGACTGAATATCAATAAATTACTCTTGCTTGGAACAGAGCCGACAATGAATTTGCCTATATACCCTGATTATCTAGCTAGACATGGTATTGACGCTTTTGTACCTTCTCTCGCAAATGAAAGAGTTAGGATAACTGACTTAATTAGCGAACTTTATAAAGGAAGTTTTACTGGTGCAGATGAACAAATTGAAAGCGTCGCTCTCAAGTCATATAGAAATGAACCTCATTCGAAAAAGGTGGTTTGCTTGGCATGTACAGAACTTCCTATAGCATTTAAAAATAAATCAAACTTGCCTACCTTTGAAGAAAATGGAATCTTACATATCAATACCTCTGTTGTTCACGCGAAAGCTGCCTTTGAGTTTGCGACTTCGTAAAATTGCGGTGTAACTGATGTGTCCAAATAGTATTGACTTCAAAATGACTGGCGAAAAAGGTAAACCTGATACCGAATAAGCTGGCTTAAAGAACTATCTAATGAATTTTGAAATATGGCTTATGTTTTCACTGGCTTATTTGGTGACAACTTTGTCACCGGGACCAAATGTTTTACTTATGCTGAAGAACAGTATCCACCACGTACAATTTTAGGGAAGTATTTCGATTTAAATGCCACTTGACTATCTGCTTTTCGTCTTATTTGGGGCAGTTTTGGGAGGGGCTGTATCAGGGCTTGCGGGCTTTGGTACAGGCATAACTGCTTTGGGTATATGGTTGTATGTTTTACCACCTTCTGTAGCAGCTACTTTGGTGATTGTTTGTGCAATTAGTTCTCAGATCTTCACTCTTCCCAAAGTCTGGGATACCGTTGAACCGAAACGCGTTATTCCTTTTCTGCTACCCGGGCTAATCGCTGTTCCTATTGGAACAATGATGCTCTCGTATGTAGATCCTCGTACATTTAAATTAGCTATAGGATGTTTGCTTCTACTCTACTCAATTCACTCATTAGCCAAAAGGTCCAACTCGCAATTCACTGTAGGGGGTAGGCTGGCAGACGGAGTAGTGGGTTTTAGTAGTGGTTTGTTAGGAGGTTTTTCCGGATTGTCAGGCCCTTTACTTACCATATGGCTGACCTGCGTGGATGGACAAAGCATCAAAAGCGAAGCCTATTCCAAGTGTTCAACTTGTCTATATTATGCGTCGCGATAGCTTCCCACTTTATTGCAGGGTTAATGACAAAGGAGCTTGGAATTGCTGTTTCTATCGCACTGCCTGGAACATTTTTCGGTACTTGGGCTGGCTCTGCTTTGTATACACGTCTAAACGATTATCAATTTAGAGTAGTGATCTTGTTGTTACTTTGTATTTCAGGCTTTCTACTTATACTGACAAACTTATAACGTACCAAAACCCTGCATTAACTATTTGATTTAGGGGCTGTCCTAGATAATTAAAATTATCTAGTATGGTTAGATGCGAAAGAGTCGATTAAGCAAGTATAAACAAAACAGACTAATTGAGCTATTTGTAGCTGGAACAACAGCACGAACTGCATCCTCATTAGTTGGAGTAAATAAGACAACGGCAAGCTATTATTTTCACCGCTTACGTCAGTTAGTTTTTGAATACGTTGAAGACCTTGGTTTCCTTTCTGGTGAAATTGAAGTCGATGAAAGTTACTTTGGCGGAAGACGTAAAGGTCAACGAGGCAGAGGAGCTGCGAGCAAAGTGCCTGTATTCAAGGGAAGGTATATGCTGCCATGATCCCTGACGCCAAGACAGAGACGCTACTGCCTATAATTCGTAACAAAGTAAAACCAGATAGCATCGTCTATACAGACTGCTGGCGAGGTTACAATGCGCTTGATGTTTCGGAATTTAAGCACTATCGTATTAATCATAGTGAATTATTTGCTGACAAGCATAACCACATTAATGGAATAGAGAATTTTTGGAACCAAGCGAAGCGCCATTTGCGTAAGTTTAATGGTGTTCCTAGGAGTCATTTTCACCTGTATTTAAAGGAGTGTGGGTGGCGATTTAACAACAGTGACCCAAAGTTACAATTAAAGCAATTGAAACAATGGGTTAAGAGAATAAACCGTTAAGTATCTGGGTCAGCCCTTAATTTAATATTGTTTAATAAAAATTTTTATGATAGAACTAATAATTCTTATGGTAGGAATTTTAAATAACAAACGTAAAGGTGATCTATGTTTACTTCCCATTTCAATATACATAAAAATATCTGTGCTATTTGTCTAGGGGTACTATATTTTTGTAGCGCTGGTTTTGTTATTGCTGCGTCTGAGGATAAGGTGCCCAGATTCGTTGGGGATTGGGTTTATGATTCAGACATTGGTATTGTGTGGAATTATACAGCCGCAGGTGACCCAGCATGTGCTGCCTTTGAAGGTAACCAAAATTGCCAGTGGGGTGCCACAAAAGAAGAAATAGGCGATCTTGTCTCCCATTATTTAGTTTGTGGAGAAGATCATTTGGCCAAATGGGGAGGGACTGGGTATTCTCCAGATGAGTGGTGTTTTAAACTAAGAAACTTAACTTACAACTGGAAATACAATTCAGCTCTTGGGGTGATTCTAAGTGTTGATCATGATGGCGATATTCAATGTGCTTCAGATAATGGGACCCTCTGTTATTGGGGGAAAGACAAGCTAACACAAAATGAAAAACTAAATTTGGTTCCACTTGCTTGTGGTGAGACTGGATACAATGACCCTGGGCATTGGTGCCATAAAGGGTTAGAAGAGATATATAACTCATATAACTTTGTACAAAACTGGGAATATGACGAACAGATAGGAGTTGTATGGAATATTACCTCTGACGGTGATCCTGCATGTGTTGCTGATAAAGCCCGTATAAATTGCCAATGGGGCGTTAAAAAAGAGCATGTAAAAGGTGATTTCCGTAATTTTCTTGTTTGTGGCGCGGACCATCTGGCTAAATGGGGAAGTACTGGGTATCAACCAGGTGGTTGGTGCTCTTCATTTAGAAATAAGACGTATGTTTGGCAGTATGACCCCACATTGGACGTGATTTTAAGTGTTAATCGCGATGGTGATATCCAGTGTGCATCAGGTGACGGTGTTAACTGCGATTGGGGTAAAAAAGTATTATCTAAAGAGGAGATTGCCTATTTAAATCCAGTGGCGTGTGGTGAGGATCATACAAAGAAATGGGGCACAGATGGTTATTCTGATCCTACACATTGGTGTTATAAATCATTACATAAGCAATTTGAGTTCAAAAAATCACTAGTTAGTGCTGGCAAAAAAGTAGAGCAAAGCAATTTAGATATTATCCAAGTGTTTAGCAATACGGCTGATAAAACGTCTTATGTAGAATCTTACTATGAGGGTCAAAGTGCAAAATATGAGAAGCAAAAAGAAGATATTGAAACACGATTAACCACCTATTTTGATAATAAAATTAAACATGAAGGTGATGAAGTTGCTAACTACAAAAAGAAAGCAAAGGATTGTTATATAGCGGTTAACGTTGTCGCTGCTAGTGAAGCTTGGATTCCTATTCTTGCAGGAGCCATTGCTGGATTCAATGCTATTTGTGCTGAATACCAAAATGAGGAAAGCGATCATGAATCCATGGAGGCAGCCTATAGAAAAATGAAAACAGCCTTTATTCAGCAAGCGGAAACATTGCTGAACAGAGAAGAGCTGTCCTTGGATGAACAGAAACTGCTGAATAGAGAACTATACTTGCAAACGGAGGGGTTTCCTATCTCGTTTGGCGGTGTTGAGGATGTGCAAACAAAAAGGATAGGGCATTTGCAGGATCTAGAAAATTATTACCATGATCAAGGCGAGCAAGCCGAAGCTGATTTGTTGGCCGCAGAAAAAAAATTATCTGAAGATACCTCTTTCACACATGTGTTTAACGAATTTATGGAGGATGTATTTAAATCAGTGGCAGGTCCATTAGAGCTTGTGTACAACAGCATCAAAGAAATAGATCAAGTAGTTGCGTTGGTTAAAGAAATAGATCGTTTAGTGTCACACAGTGACAATTGGCAGTCGGAGCTCATTGATGATCTATACCATGGTTCCATCGATCCTTTGTTTAATGCCTTAAAATCGGCAGGGCTTTATGACAAAATATCCAAAGGTGATGATCAAACTAAGCCTGTAAGCAATAAAATACCTCGAGATGGTATCGTTGGTGTTATTGCGAATGCACATGCCTATGATTCGCCTCATCTATTGAGCAAAAATGCTAACTATAACCCTCACTTTTGGAAATTAGAAGAAAATATTGCTCTTAACAATCAAACCGTTAACACTAATTACGGAGTACTGAAATATTTAGCAGAGACTGGGCTGACGTTACCTACGTCAGTTGGTGCCTTTGATCCATATTATTTTAAAGACTTTATTAATCGCAAAAGAAAAGAGCTATTGCTAGATTTTAATACCAACTTACCTGTTTCCAAACGTACGATATGGTTAGACGGGGTTAATCAGCAAGACATACTTGTTTATTATCCTAACCCGTACTTGCCGTACTTGAAGGACCTTTATGACCCTTTGGCAATATATGAGTTACTGGCTACCTATGGATCTTACGATGCACAAATCAAAATGATGGTTCACACTCTACCCGATGATCGCTCCGGCACTCAACGATTCTTTGGGGATGATCTAGCAGTTACTGAGAAGACGACTTACTCAGGATCCCGTTCTGTTCAAAGTGTGGGTTTATTCAGCCTTTACTATGATGGATTGCCATCAAATATAACCATAGATCCCTGGGGAAACGTGCCTAAACCTCGTCTTAAACCGCATAGATCCAAAAATCCGAATGCACCGATTACTTTTGAACTTCCAAAAGTTTGCTTTTCTCAAATAAATGCGCAAGGTGAATTTGAAAAGGTGAGTTTTTATGGAGATAAATGGTTAATAGAAGCCTTTGCAGTGAACGCTGAACAGTCAATTACAGAGGCATTTAAAGATTTGATCGAACGCAGTGCGCAGTTAAAAGACTGGAAGGCTGAAGGTTTACATGAATTAAACGACTTGTGTAGGGATCCTGAACTTTATTTAGAGACCTTATACCCTACTAAATATGTTCTGTCGAAGTTGAATGAAAATGATAAGTTAGAACTTAAAAATCATCTACAAACCCGCGTAACTGATAGTGATCATGCTTCTTCAATTTATGACAAAGTGTTGGATGAAACGAACAAGTTGAGCTTTTTCAAAGCCTTCTACCAGCAACTTACTGGAGTATCAGAAGAACAAACGGTAGGGGAAAATGGTGATCAGCACTCCCTCAGTGAAACAGAAAAGCAGTTGTTAAGCTACCTTACATCCTTTGAAAATGAAACATTACGTCGGCCACATTTTGTAGGAGACGAGGTGTTAAAAGCGAAAAAGTCTGGTTTTATGTTTACCTTTAATCAGCAACCGCAGGGTGGGGAAGCCATTATCTTACTCAATGAGAATCTATTGACTGAATCGTTGGGTAATTTTAAAAATATTAATGAGAAGCTAAGTTTCTATTATTTAGAAGAGCTATTTCATGGAGCTTATAGATTTATTACCCAAGACAAGTGCAATGCCCCTGATGTACGTTTCTCAGGTGCGATTGTATGTGAAGAGTATGGTGATGCTGGAGGACGAGCAAGAGATGCGTTCTTGAATTATACATGGAAAGGTGATTCATCTTGGTTTGCCCAAAGATTAACCAAAGAAGATAAAATGGTAAGGCATGGACATAGAGAAGAAGTGCTTTTTGATAGTGCGCAATCACAAGCATCGTCTGCTTATATGTACTATTACCCTCAGCCTGCTGCTTTTGGGGATACCTTAGGCGAGTTAAATATGTCTGCATACCAAATTTACCACCTTGGTATAACAGTGTCTCCCATTGAGGGCTCTCCATTTCAGGAAGCATATTTGGCACAAATTATTTTGTTTAATCCTTTCATGAGGAGCATGGATAACCCTTTCACAAAGGATAAAACTAATCCAGACAATAATGTCCTTACATTAATATTGCATGCAACTTTACACACTGACGTGGCTGCAACTTTAGATCCAAACAAAAAATTCCGCCCAGCAGCATCATCGGATAAGTTAGATGTTGGCGGTGGGGCTTCCTTGATAGAAAATATTGGCGTAGAAATACCGATACAGAGGCTTAGGGAACTTAATACTGGTTTAAGCCCAAGCGAAACCTTGCCAAAATACATTTCTTGTACTGATCCTGCTACTCAATATGGAGAGTGTAAATGGGTAACTAGGGCTAGTGAGGGACGCTATATCCAAGCGCTTATACCAAGGATTGAACTCCAAATGGGTGCTAATCTGCCAGGCAAGTTATTCGGTGGCTCACAGGCTGCATATGCTGAGCTGGCTTTGGGAACAGAGGCTGGCTACAAGATATCTACTCCACTAAAGAATAAAGAGGCTTGGATAACTTTGTTAACCACAGAAGCAGTTTCAGTCATTGCCGCCGATGTAGGTTTAGTCCTAGGAGGTGTTGAGCGACTTGATGCAATCACTGCGACTGATATAGGTATAATAGCACTTGACCAATCTCTTATGTCAGGTCTTTTTCAGTTAGATTTTTGGCATTCCTTTACCTTTAGTTTAGATGGTTTTCTTAAAGCAGGCTCAAAAAGTAAGACTGACCCAGAGGGATCTGAACCAGTAAGTGAAGAAGCAGAAACTTCTTTCATTGAGGAAGGAGCCAACCCCGTAGGTGCTCATGCACCTTTGGCTGGTGACGGCAGTGGTATTTCGCCAAATCCTGAATTAGAAGCAGCGCCAGCTGCTGATCTGGAATCGGAAGTGGCAGCATCAATCAAAAAAGAGTCAAAGCTTCGTAAAGTTTTGAATAAATTAAATGGCAAGGTGGGACTTAGGGCTGATATTCAAAGCGTGGCACAATACACAACATGGTCAAAAACATACGCCCCAGGTTACTTAGATGATGACAAGAAGAAAGTGACAGAAGAGAAACAATAAGTTCTCATGAATTTAGGACGAGCTTGTGCGGAATTGGCCTGACAGTTGCCTGTTTGGTGGACAATTGTCAGGTCAATTATCAATTTAGAGTAGTGATCTTGTTGTTACTTTGTATTTCAGGTTTTCTACTTATACTGACAAACTTATAACGTACCAAAACCCTGCATTAACTATTTGATTTATTCTATATATGACTATGGATTTTAATATCGAGTTGACTAGTTTTAGCGACCTTGATGAAGTATGTAAGGGTAAGACAATCAGCAATAATGAAAGATGCACTTTCTGCTATATCTGAAGAAGGGCCGAATGTATGGGCACAAAAACCTAAAGCAGCTGAATTAAAAGAACAGATAGTTAATAAGGAAATTTGGATTGCAAGATCAGTAGAAATGAGCAATCAAGCACCCGTTGTGCTTGACTTTAGCAATAGGCAAAAACATACTTATCATTTACGTTCGCTAAATATTAAAAGTGGAGAAAAATGGTTCGTGCCACTGTGGCGATATTCAATTTTTGGCTGAGGTTTCAGATGAAGTAATTGTATGCCACTGTGAAGATTGTCAAGTATTGTCGGGTTCGCCCTACAGAGTGACTTTAAAGACGAAAGCTGCGTCTTTTAACCTGTTACGAGGCGAATTAAAATTTTATGGAAAAACAGCTGATAGTGGCGATGTGCGAGTTCAAGCATTTTGCCCTTCTTGTGGAACCCCTATTTATTCTTCTGTAGACGTAAAGCCTGAGTTTCTTTTTATACGACTTGGCGCATTGAAAACCCGCAAAGAGATTAGACCTACAAGTCAAATTTGGAAACGTTCGGAACTATGTAATTTTAGAAATATTGTAAATGTTACTGGTTCATCTGAACAGCAAGCACTAACTTCTAAGTAGCTATAAATATGAAAACCATTGGTCTACTAGGCGGAATGAGTTGGGAAAGTACAGAGCTGTACTATCGCATGATCAACGAAGAAACAAAGCAGGCATTGGGTGGTCTGAGTTCAGCGTCAATAGCAATGGTGAGCGTAAACTTTCAAGAAATAGAAGAACTCCAGCATCAAGGTGATTGGGCTGGTGCGGCAGATATACTTGCGAAGAAAGCGAGTCAGATCGAAGCAGCGGGTGCAGATTTTTTGCTTATATGCACAAATACAATGCATAAAGTTGCCGCAGAGATTCAGTCGGCAATTAACATTCCGTTGCTTCACTTAGCAGACGCTACAGCAACTCGTATTCAAGATTAAAGACTGTTGGTCTGTTAGGTACAAAATTCACCATGGAACAGGACTTTTATAAAGGTCGTCTTGAACAAAGAGGTTTGAATGTATTGGTGCCTTCTGAAGAAGATAGGGAGATTGTTCACAGAATAATATATGAGGAGCTATGTTTGGGCAAAGTAAGAGAAAGCTCGAGAGCTGAGTACTTGCGCATCATCGAGCAGCTTGAAAATGATGGAGCAGAAGGCGTAATAGAGGGGTGCACTGAAATCGTACTGCTAGTTCAACAGAAACATACAAGTGTTACTCTGTTTGACACCACAGCTATTCACGCGGAAGAAGCTGTTAAAAAAGCGCTAGCCTAGTTTTTTGATAGACTAAATAATCTATCTAATTCGCGACTTTACGGTCAGTGAGCTTAATTTGCAGCACATCCCAAAGCACTAATATTTGATGAATATCACTTGGATTAATCAGTTCACACAATCTCAAATTGATGAAGTATCTGCACTCATGAAAAATGAATGGTGGTGTGCGAGTCGGACTATGTCACAGGTAGAAAAAGTGATTAAACATTTTGATATTGTGATCGGTGCTCTTGACTCAAATGGAGTTTTATCTGGATTTGCAAGAGTGCTAACTGACTTCACATTTAAGGCGGTAATCTATGATGTTATTGTAAAACCTAACTATCGTGACGTCGGGTTAGGTAAAGAGATCATGCAGCATATTTTTAATAGTCCAACGTTAAAAGAAGTTAAAAGTTTTGAATTGTATTGCCCTGATAAAGTCAGCGGGTTTTATCAAAAATTAGGTTTTACAATCAGTGAATCAAGACTCCATCAATATAAAAATCAATGACGGTTTTGGGTAAACGACTATCCGTTAATCATTATTTTTGAGTTTGAAATTACCCACAATAAAAACATAGGTGCTTTAATCAATGTTACATAAAGGAAGCTGCCATTGCGGTTCAATTAAGTTTGAATTTGAAGGTGATAAAATAGAGTCGGGGTTACGCTGCAACTGTTCAATCTGCCTAAAGAAGGGAGCTGTTATGACAGTATATTCAGTTGCTCCAAGTAAAATAAAAATTACTACCGTAGGTGAATCACTGTCAGCCTATGAGTTTCGTAGTAAAGTAGCACAGCATTATTTTTGCAACCAATGTGGTATCTATACTTTCCATCAAACGATGAGTAAACCTGAGCATTATCGTATTAATATCGGATGCTTATCAAATGTAGATGCTCCAGCAATACCTTATGAAGTATATGATGGTGCCTTAATTTAAATATCGATGTTCTGCTGGTGAGCAGTTACTAAGGCAAACGAAGACCATAACTGAGGATGCATTGATGTTACCGTTACTTAGGGCAAGAACTGCGGTAGTTGTGCTTTGTAGTTGATGTGTATTACAGGCAAGGAAAGACGAGTTACGCGTTAGGAGCACGGAAAGGTAATCGAAATCCACGAACGTAAAATAGAGGCCAACCTAACGATGATGCAGCTAGGGAAGCAAACTATTGAACATCCGTTTGGTACGATAAAACCGTGGATGAGTATGGCTCACTTCAAGACGAGACGGCTAAAGAATGTAGGGCCTGAAATGTGGTTACACGTATTGGCTTACAATATCAGCCGAATGATCAACATTATGGGAGTGAAGCCGTTCAATGAAGGCAATTGAAACCTAACCATTACACTCGCCCTTAATAAATTGCAGTTTAAAGGCATCCGTTACGCTGGGTGAAGTGTCGGCAGTAGTGTTTGTAATACTGTACAATTATACTGAGTCAAACCACAATTATTGGAGGATATAATGCATTCAACATTCAACCTGATTAAACGTACAGTGCTCTCTTTTGGTGCATTATGTTTTGTTATCCTAATGAGTAACGCCAATGCTGGGCCAACAGCCTGGAAACAAGTAAAAAATAATAATGAAATAATCTCAAAACAAAAAGCTGGCGTATTAGACCCTATCAAGCCAGGAGAAGTCACGATTGATTTTTATGGTCATGCAGCATTCAAGATGACTTCTCCAGGAGGACTCACCATGTTGTTTGATCCATGGAGAAACGACCCTTCTGGGTATTGGGGGGTATGGTTTCCAGAAGAATTTCCAGAAATTGAAGTAGATGCTATTTTATCTACTCATGCTCACTTTGATCATGATGCTACTGAGCGACCTAACGGACAAATGATCCTTGATAGAATGAGCGGACAATATCAATTTTCTGACGTCAGGGTAACTGGGCTAGCTGATAAGCACACTTGTGAAGCCCCAGGTTGGTACAAATGGACAGACGCTATGGCTGAATTTGGTCAACCGCAATGCGAACCTGACAATTATCATCATCTAGATAACAATATTTATTTGCTGGAAACCGGAGGATTGAGAATTGCCATTTGGGGTGATAACCGTCACAACCCAAACGATCATATTTGGTCCGCGTTAAATGATATAGATGTGTTGGTATTACCAGTAGATTCTTCACAACATATATTAAGCTATCAACAAGCTACTGATATCGTAAATCGTATCAAGCCGCACGTTGTCATCCCAGAACATTATCTTACCAAGGGTGCTTCAATTACGTTGACAACACTAGGTTCTGCGGAAGAATGGACAAAGAAGCAATCCAACCATACGTTACTCGACACAGGCACTCTAAAATTAACACCTGAAATGGTTGCCGATATGGATCGACAGATTATTTATTTTGGTGACAATCATCATAAGGAATAATGTTTCAAATTATTTATTTTATTTAAGCCTATCAAATCAGAAGGAAAACAAGGCTGCCAATTATTCTATGAGTGGCAGTTTTGTTGAGGGTATTGGGATTTTAGAAATTTTGTCGATTTCGCTCTTGAAGGCAACGAACCTAAAAACACATTCTAAATTAGTTGAAACCAGTATATATTTTCATTGTAAAACCTGCATATTTTGCAATGAGGAGTTGGAATTAACGCAGACAAGAACTTAGAAATAATAGAACCGTGGTGCAAAAATAACTGCCCCAACAGAGCAAAAACCTGCCAGCTACATAAAGCCCTAGGTGATTTTTTCCGTTTCCTATAGTTACCTCTAAGTAACTGAATATACTGCTGAAGTAAGTAATAATGACTATTCAAACGGCACTTAGCTTTTATTTCATTGTCATGGTTTTTGCGCTCACTCCGGGTCCGGGAGTAGTTGCGCTGATTGCTCGTGTGCTCAATCAGGGGTGGTCGGTGTTTATTCCTCTGGGGTTAGGTATGTGCTTAGGTGATGCTTGTTATATCTTACTTACCGTTTTTGGTTTGTCTAAGCTCGCAGCAAGTTGGGGTGCGGCATTTTTAGCTGTGCGCTTGCTGGGTGCAGCTTACTTTATCTATCTAGGTTACAAAATGTGGACTTCAAAGGCTAGAGCGCAATGGGGCGCTGTCGCATCAACGCATACAGAGTGGCTAGAAACTCTATTGCAAGGGTTTTTGATCGCTATTTCAAACCCGAAGGTAATTTTGTTTTACGTGGCATTTTTACCGACCTTGCTCAATTTAACCCAACTAACAATGACTGGCGTTGTGTTGGCTTTACTGATTACCGCGCTCGCGGTAATGAGCGCCTTAGGTATCGTTGCGGCTGGTGCGGGTAGTTTACGGCAGAGGTTTAAATCTGAATCAGCGCAGATTAAACTGAATCGAGCATCAGGCAGCATTATGGTTTTTGCTGGCTTGTATATCGGGTTAAGGGCGTGACACGATGTTAGATTCACTTTTAAGTTTAACTGAGCTTAACCACATAGAATTATTTGCCATGTGGATGGTGGTGGTCATCGCGGCGGTAATCCGTGGTTATGCTGGTTTTGGGTTCTCTGCGATCGTCGTTGCGGGGCTTTCTTTGGTTACGCCGACTAAAGAGACAGTCCCTTTAGTCATATTGATGGAAGTTGTAGCCAGTGTACAAATGTTCCCTAAGGTGTGGAAAGATATTAACTGGCGCATGGTTGCTTGGATATTAGCCGGTGGCATTATATTTATCCCGCTCGGACAAGCCATTCTCAAGCACGTCGCTATTGAGCCTATGCGTGTTATCTGCGCATTGGCATTGCTGATAGGCGTGACATTTATTGCCAAAGGGATTGTGTTTAATCTCAACCACCGCCAAGGCTGGGCTATTATCGGCGTCATTTCGGGGTTTGCCAATGGTTTGCTTGCGATGGGCGGCATGTGGGTGACTATATTGCTGTTAGGCTCTACGATTAAAAAACAGGTATTGCGCGCATCTCTTACCGCTGTGTTTTTTGGCACCGATATTTATGCGGGTGTGACAGCCAGTTTCCATGGCATTATGACCATGGCGATATTTTGGCGCGCTTTAGTCGCCGCTCCATTTCTATTTGTTGGGATTTGGCTCGGATCAAGAAAATTTGAAGGAACTAGCGACCAAGCTTATCGACAAGTGGTGTTGATCGTTTTAACGTTGCTAGCGTTGATGCTGATAGTCAGGGCGATTTGGACCTTAGCTTAGTGCACGCTAAAGCCTTGTGCTACGATCAGTTTAATCTAGAAGTACTTATTAAGTAACCGATATGCTAATGACTGTAAAAATAACAAAATTACTATTGTGTGCCGCCATCCTTACGTTAACGGCCTGTGATAGCAGTAGCTCAAGCTCTAGTGGAAATAGCGGCGGCTCGTCCACTATTAACTTTCAAGTGCAAGGAGACAGAGCGATCATGCGTGGTGAATTAGGTAGCGGTTCAGATGCCGCCATACGCGCCTTAATGCAAAATAGCCCCCAAGTAAAAACACTGGTGATGCAAGATGTACCGGGGTCAAATGATGACGAAGCGGCTATCCGCGCCTATAACTTAGTGCGGCAGTTCGGATTAAACACAGAAGTGCCGGCAAATGGTGAGATTGCTTCAGGCGGAGTAGACTTTTTTATTGCAGGTGTGCAGCGCCGCGTATTGCTAGGTGGGTTTGTCGGGGTGCATGCGTGGTCAGATGGAACGCAGTCAGCAACGGCATTCCCGCCTTCCAGTTCGGTTCATCGACTCTATATCGACTTTTATCGTCGTATGGGCTTGCCTGATCCAGAAGGCTTTTATTTTTTTACCATTAATGCGGCCCCTGCGTCAGGTATTCACGGTATGTCTCGCGCAGAGATCAGTAGATATGGCCTAGAAAACTAGACAGATTGTTCCGCTTGCGAGTTAGCGTATAGACGATGAATATGGAGTGTTGGTCAATAAAATTTAAGCTGAAAGTTTTATAATCGCGCCCTAATTTTTACCTGATCTAACGATGTCACTGCCACAATGGCAATCTGCTTTAATACGATTGCGCGATAACAAGTTTTTCGAGTTTTTCGTTATTACCATTATCTTGGTCTCCGCCTTAATGATCGGGGTGAAAACCTACTCTTTACCCGACTGCTCAGTCAGTTTATTTAAGTATCTCGATATTTTCGTAACCATTTTTTTCTTGGTTGAAGTCGTGATCCGAATGTGTGCAGCGGGTTCATTAAAGGCGTTCTTCAAAAATGGTTGGAATCTTTTTGACTTCTTTATCGTAGTTGCTAGTTTGATGCCACTACAGGGCAATGAAACTGTATTACTGGGTCGTCTATTGCGCGTATTTAGAGTGTTGCGACTGGTCTCAATGATTCCTGAGCTAAGGGTATTGATGAACGCATTTGTTCTTGCGTTGCCTAGAATTGCCTATGTAGCCTTGCTCATGTTCATTATTTTTTATATCTACGCTGCAATTGGCGCTTTATTTTTTGACCAGATAAACCCTGTTTTATGGGGCAATATTTCCATCGCTTTGCTTACTTTATTTCGGGTAGCCACTTTTGAAGACTGGACTGACGTCATGTACGAAACCATGGAAGTGTATCCTTTCAGTTGGGCATTCTATTTAAGCTTTATCTTTATTGTGGCTTTTGTGTTTTTGAATATGATGATAGGCGTGGTGTTGGATACTCTTCAGCAAGAGCACAAGCGTATTGACGAGGAAGCCGGCGAAGGCGCATCAGCAGAACGACAAGCTATCGTTGAGCATACCGAAAAAATCGAACAGCGCTTAGAGAAAATAGAAGCTCTATTGCAGAAATCTAAGTAGCCGAGCTATGCACCATCAACATTAAACGCCCATTCCCGCCAAGCTTTAAGCGCAGGAAAGTATAAACCCAACTTGATAGAGGAGTCGGGTTCTAAACCGCTCACTAAGGTGCCGTAATCATTTAGTTGCTCGGTATAGCGCCGTTGCTGCTCATCCAAAAAAGCTTCAACATCCGGCCCTTGATGTGGGCTGGTTTTAAAATCGATTATCCATCGAATGCCTTTCTCGTCGATAAAGCTTCGATCAATAATTCGATGTTGCACCTGACCATGCAACACACCAGATAAGGCCCACTCAGCCTCAACCTCAATATGCGTAGAATCAAAGATCCAGTGCGCCTTGTCATGAGTCTCCATATTGTGTAGATACTGCATCACTAAAGAACTTGCCTGTTGGTTGTCTTCATTGACTAAACCCAATTGCGTTAATTGCCGACTAACATAAGGGGCTAATGCGTTTATGTTCCATGCAGAAATCGAACTATTACCTTTAATTTGCAGTACTTTATGCACCACAATACCAACCATGCGCGCTTGGTCCTGCGCCCACTCATATTCTATTGGGCTAGAGCTACTACCTTGGTGAGGCTTTACCGTTAAGGGCTCAGGTAAATCAAGCGTAGGTAAGTCTAAGGCTAAGCGCCGGATATAGTTGTTTGGCCGTTGGTTTTCAACATGGTCTACAGCTTCGTCAGGCGCAACTTGGATAAGGTTGTCATTAAACTCATCACTTAATTGCTCCCAAAGCAAATGCATCAAACTGCTAGATTCGGGTTTGGCACCTTCTTTCTTTAGATGACCAAATAGATATAAAGCAGACTTCGCTCTAGTCACGCCGACATATAGTAGTCGTTCAGTTTCCAGTTGCTCTCGCTGCCTATCTCGCAAACGAATCCATTCGGTGTGTTTTCGCTCTTCCTTACTTGGATAGTTAGCAGGGGCAATTAAAGCAGGTTTGGAATGGGAGTTAGCATCCCATTCAAGTAGTTTTGCGGTTTGATCATGGCTCTTTTGCTTGCCGCATAAGCCAACTAAAAACACGGTGTCAAACTCTAGTCCCTTAGCTTTATGAAGAGTGAGCAACTTTATCTGCGCGGGTGGCGATGAAACGCGAGTTTGATTAATCGCTTTGGATAAGGTTTTGGGGTTAATACTTTGGCTTTCCTTTTCTAGCTTCCGCAATAAATCAAAGTAGGCATCGCAATAAGCGAGCTCATGTTCTAGTACACAGGCAGGGCCACTCAGGGCCAACCAAGTGTTACGCACGCGCGAGCTTAAGCTGCCGTGGTAATTTGCAATATGAGGTTTAACTATCGATTCAAGTCGTCGGTAACGCGCCGCGCCATCATCACTAAGATCAACCAGCACATCGGCGTTATCCCATAACGAGGTTTTAGCCCGGTTGTTGGCACGTAACACCGTGATGTCTTTCAGAGTGAGGCCGCACCAAGGCGCGCGCAAAATGCTTAACCATGCGACGATATCTAAGGGTTGAAGCAGCAAGCGAGTAATCGACATTAAGTCTTGAACACAAGACTGGTCACCCAGTAATTCAATTTCTATCGATTCAAACTCAGTGCCAGATTGACGTAGCGCCGTAGCAACGTGCTTTAAATGATTGCGAGTGCGGGCAAGCACCGCAATTTCGTGGTTTAGATCAACTTGTTTAGCTAATTTTTGCGCTTGCTCAGCAACCACTTTGCCTTCATCAGATGCCTTTGCAGAGACGACCAACTGGCAATGAACTGCCCCGTCGTCATTTTGCTTGAAGGCTTCAGAATGACTAAATGTTACCGCACCCAAATCAGGTTGATCGCGCTCACTTAAGACGGTCGGTAGGGTTTTATTCACCCAATGTACTAATGGTGCAGCAGAGCGAAAGTTAGTGTCTAAGCGTAAGTCTTTGGGGCGGATGTCATTAATGCCATGGTCTCGTACATCTAAGAACACGCGCACGTCAGCGTCACGAAAACGATAAATAGATTGCATTGGGTCGCCCACTAAAAACAAGCTGCGCCCATCATTAGGCTGCCAGCCTGCAGTCAGCCGTTCAAGTAATTTTAATTGGTGCGGCGAAGTGTCTTGAAACTCGTCCATTAGCACGTGGTTAATTTGTGCGTCTAATAGCAATGCTAGATCAGAAGGTTGTTGTAAATTGCCTAAGGCGTCAATGGCCTGAGTGGTAATTTGCGGATAATCGGCGACGCCGCGTTCGCTCATCAATAAATAAAGTTCTGAAGCTAAGTTAGGCAATACCGAGGTAATTGCTTTAAGCAGCGTTATTTGTTTTTCATCAAATTGAGGGTTAGGTAATTGGCGAATTTTCTGCAACGCGCTGTACGCAGCTTCATCGTCCTCCAGGTGCTTAATGATGTCCTTTAATTGCGCTTGCTCTCGTGGTTTTACTTTAGAATCAAAGCCCATTGAAACGTTGATGCCACCCACTCTGGACTTTGAATCATTAGTTAATAGCAAAGCAGCTATTTTTAACCAATTAATTAATTTTTGTGCACGATGAGGTTGTTCATCAGTAGTGGCAAGGATGGTAAGACCAAAAGAAGTCTGGTGATATTTTTCTAGTAAGTGAGCAGCGCAATAATCAGCAATTTGATGCAAGTTACTAACGAGGGCGGCATCAAAGCTATTTTCTGCTTCGTTTAAAATCTCTTCACCTAATTGCTGCCACGCATCGACTATTTCGGCGACTAAGCTATCTAAATCACCTTTGCCAAGAATAAGCGGCAACCATCTGTCTCGGGTCGTTAGCATATTGGCGAGCCTCGCCTGCAAGGTAGGTAGGTTACCTTCCAATTCAATCAACAAAGTGGCAATGGCTTTACCGCTTTCAGTGGTTGTACTCTCAAGTTTGGTGATGCAATTTAGAGCGGCTTGTTGGTAAAGTAATTCGGGGTTTTGCTCAATTTGTGGCATGGCGCCGAATCGCGCTGACCACGGCATTCTCCTGACCAAATCAGCGCATAAAGAATCGATCGTCATAATTCGCAGACGGCCTGTATTCTGCGTCAGATTCCAATTGTGTAATTGATTTTGCTTCAGCACAGCCAAGGACAGGCTGTGTAAATCCTGCTCGTGTTCTTCAAACGCTTGGTTATTGGCTGCCCTAGATAAACTATCAATCACGCGTTCACGCATTTCTTGCGTTGCTTTACGGGTAAAGGTGATCGCTAAGATCTCTTCAGGTTTTTGCACACCCGCTAATAAGACCAGCAATCGGCGAACTAACAAGCCCGTTTTGCCCGAACCCGCTGGCGCTTGAACAATAAAAGAGGTATTGGGGTCTAAAGCGACAAGTCGCTGGGTTTGGTCACTAGGCAAGTTCATCGTCTTCCTCAAAGCCTTGTGCGCTCAGCTCTTTAATGCGACAAAACGAGGTAAATTCGCAATGTATGCAATCTTTATTTTGATCTTTAGGGTTTACGATTGCTTCACCTTCACGAAATTCGGTAGCAATGTTCTCGAGTCGCTCTTTCCATAACGGTAGGCAATGGTCCCAGTCTTGCAAATCTTTATAAGTGCTGCTGTTCTTGCTGTGACTTTCAGGCGGCTTTAATCCGAGGAGTAAATCCGCTTCTGCGACTAAGCCAACAAGCTCAGTTTTCTTTTTGTTGATTTGCCCATAAGCAATGGCTTCTACTTCTCCCATTTGTTCGGTAACTGCTAAGGCGTAAAGGGGCAATTGCGGGCTGCTGAGTCGGTCTCCACACCAATCCTTTTCGGTGTTACTGCCTCCGGTTTTGTAATCGATCACTGCGTTGCCAATTCGGCCTTCCAGTTCATCTACTCTGTCGATAATAAAGTTTAAACTCAATCCAGCTAGAGAGTATTCAATCCGCTGTTCGTGCAGGCTAACGCTAAACGGCGGACGGGCTGCTTCCACTTCCAACCAATCGAGCAGCAGCGCTTTAATGCGAGCAGTTTGAGCGTGATCGAATTGCTCTTTCAAGCCGCTGGCCTTATTACGCCATTCAATGGCGGGTGGAATCAATAAGTCTAGAGTAGGTTCTAATTGTCCAGAATGGATTAAATCATGCAAGTTGCGCTGTGTTTTAACTTGCTGCCAAAACTGGTGTAATATTTCGTGAACCAAGGTGCCATGCACACGATGATCAGTACCTGGTTCTGGAAATGATTCTTCATCAGCCAATAAGCGATACTTAGCATAGGCTTGAAAAGGGCAGGCTGCTTGCGAAGCGATTAAGCTCGCACCACCGCTGGCTTTATCTGGTGTAAACGGAACGCCAAAATCATCCTGAATAGTTTCTACCTTGCAATGTGCCTCACGAATAGCGTTATAAATATCAAAAGGTTTAACAAGGAGTTCGCTTAATTCAATATGAGAAAATAAAGGGCTGGTCCCCACTGAAATATCATCGATATTCGATGCGTGGCTAACGATAACTTCAGGTGCCATCGCCAATAATTGTTTAGTTTTATCCTTAGCGTTTTGTAAGAATATTTCGGGTACGGCTTCGGGAATACCTTTCTCTCTCTGAACGCTTAACGGAATAAAAGGGTTCACCTGTGGTTTAGGAGGCCAAGCATTTTCGTGAAAGCCCGCTAACCAAACTGCATCAAAGGAAAGCTCAGCTGCTTCCAGTACGCCCATAATATGTATTTGTACATTTGGGTTGGCCTGGTCTTGGTAAATAGTTTGGTCGCAAAGCCGCTTAATGTTTGATAAGGCTTCAGATAAATAAACAGGTGTGCTAACTACATCTAAAGCGGCAAACTGATCAACACATCCATTCCATGATTCCAATACTTGGTGCTCGTGGCTGTTCAAACCAACCTTTGGCCATTTTAATAATGATAGGCATTCACGAAAGAAGGTAGCCCATTGTCGATAGGTTCGTCGACCTGTTGTTGCTTTTTTTAATGTGAGTAGTTCTTCAAGAATTAACTTAAGTTCGTTTTCAATGACATCATCAGAACTTAACGCCTGAATCAAATTGAACAGATCCATCTCGTAAGGCACTCTTTGCCTAAGGCTAATGGTTACAGCGGAGCGAGATTCAATATCAATACCGAAGCTTGAAAGAGGAGACAGTAGCCAATCACTTAATTCTTGAAATTCAAATCGGGACAGCAAACTTAGATGTAAAAGCGCCGACTCCCCCAACAGAGTTTTCGATAAGGTAGTACCTAATGAGATGTGATAAGGTTTCTCATGGTCACTTTTTGGTTTAGAGCTGATAGTGTTTTTGATGTCCAATTGGTCGTCAAGTGCCTGAATAGCAACATCTTTAATCGATTGCGTATCTGGGCAAATTAGCGCAACACGAAAGTTTGAAGATTGCTTGACCTTATTGGCAGCCCAAGCAGCAATAGCGGCCCACTCTTGTTCTAGTTTCGAAAAGCTAACCCTATGTTTCGAGCTATCGATATACGGACTACCTAGTTTAGTAACTTCAACCTGGATTCCCCAAGATTTTAGGTTCTCAATCAGGCGATTTTGTACTGGAAGTAAATAATCGAAACCAGAAAATATGAGGTTTCTCTCAAATGAGTTACCCAAAAGTTCTCTATTTATTAGAGAAGGTAGCTGGCTTGGGCTTACCCAATTATTTACTTCTAACTCACGCTTAAATTTTGCAGCCCATGTGATAAACAAACTGTGGTCGCGACTGGCAAAATTTGAACCCTTTGAAAGCGTAATTTCCCAATTCAGACTAAGTGTCCAAGCATCTAATAACAAACTAGATGCTTGCTTAGAGTCCCAAAGCGCTGTAGAAGCTATACTTAATTCAGATGAGTTACTTAATCCATTTAGTACATTTTCTGCGATTTTCAGTAAATGTAGGTTATCAAGTAATGTGTAGTTAGAGTAATTATCATTCCATTGATGGCTAACCCATGAATGAAAAGGTAATGTTTGCTTGCTTATCCATGCTTTCTCTCCTTGCTTAATATATTCAAGATCTAAGCGTTGCTTTTGTTCGTGTGCAAGCCGATTGGTTGCAGTTATTACAGAGATACAGGAGCGGAATATTGCTGTGAAAGTGTTTTGCAAGTATCTATTTGTTTAAGGGGCTGTCCTAGTTAACTAAGCCATTTCTGCTTTAACCCATTGTTTCAATTGTACTAATTGATCTTTTGGGTCACTGTTGTTAAATCGCCATTCACACTCCTTCAAAAAGAAGTGAAAATACTTATTTGGAACACCATTAAACTTGCGTAAATGACGCTTCGCTTGGTTCCAAAAATTCTCTATCCCATTGATGTGATTTTGTTTATCTGCAAACAACACACTATGATTTATACGATAGTGCTTAAACTCACTCACATCAAGCGCATTATAACCACGCCAGCAATCAGTATATACGATGCTGTCAGGCTTTACCTTTTGCCTAATTATCGGCATCAAAGTTTGTGTCTTGGCATCAGGTATCATTGCTGCATATACCTTGCCATTGTGTTTAAGTAAGCCAAATATAGGCACTTTACCTGCGGCTCCACGTCCTCGCTTACCTTTGCGTCTGCCACCAAAATAACTTCCATCTACTTCAATTTCACCAGCGAGCAAGCCAATGTTATCTGTTTGCTCAAATATTAACTGCCGTAGACGATGAAAATAATAACTTGCTGTAGACTTATTTACACCGACTAATGAGGCTGCGGTTCTTGCAGTTGTACCCGCTACAAATAGCTCAATTAGTCTGTTTTGTTTATACTTGCTTAATCGACTCTTTCGCATCTAACCATACTAGATAATTTTAATTATCTAGGACAGCCCCTTGTTTAATAATCTCTCCCTAAAGATTAACGCAGTTCGCCTCAGAAAGAGATAATTAATTTCCTAAGCTTTCGTTCTGGAGGGGGGTGAGATCTTAAAAGTAGCTTTAACGTATTTAACACCAATATCTATCATTAGTATGGATGTCAAATATTCAGATCTGCGTCAAATCACCAGTTCTATTTCGAACGTTATTTAAGACAGTTAAGTTTGTTCGCTACAATAAAAAGCCAACGCATATTGGGTTAATTCCACTGGCAGCGGTTTGTCGATTGTGGGATCTGCTTCGATTGGATGTGGTAAAAACGAATCCTCACCAAAAGCATAAGTTGATATATTTCTTTCTTCAATCTGAAAGTTCAAATCTGCGTTGAGCAAGTGCTGCTTCAACCACTTAGCTCTTCGCTCCGAAAGGTCTAAGTTATACGAAGCCGACTGGCTTTCACTGGCAAAACCTATAATATGAATTCTAGCATTTTGTGGAATCTCTTCTTTCATTAATATCTGGTAATCTTTAATTACTTGTTGTTCGCATGTAGGTTTGGTTTTGCTGGTACGGCATTTTGGGCTACTAAATAGAGTTGAAAGATCTGAATTTTCTTTGCTCTTCCACTCTTCAGATGCTGGTAGCCCTGTTGAGAAAATAGGTGACATAGCTATAGTTTTTGGATCTCGACCATAGCCACAGTATCTTGGAGTTACCGCTGACATCCACCTTTGTGGAAGGTGAAAATGACTCGTCAAGACACCTAGATAGAGTTGATTAGTTTGAACGATCCCTGAAATGTTGTTCAATACCTGGCTATAGTCATCTCTGCGTTTTTTTAGTGAACCAATAAGAGAAGTCATAGTTTGTTGGTTACTGTTTAGTTTGCTAATTAGGTTTTTTTCGGAGCTAACCTGATCACGATCGATCCAATTTAACTCCCCAGCTAAATACCACTTTAGGCATGTCATTTGTTTTGAATTGTAGAACTCATCATTGGGACGAGTACTATTACAGAAAGGTTTGCTGGGTTTTATTTTACCTTCTTTGAGTAGGCTACGCGTTGAATCTGCGGCATCAAATATACTGTTTTTCTCTTGTTTAGATAAATGCCAGCTTAGCGGGAGTTGGTCATCAGGGTATATAAAGTTGAACTCCTTTAATGTTGGGTGCCTAGCATTTCTTATTCGCTCAACATCTAGCGTGTTTTGCTGGAACTGAGCAAATCTAGTGTTCATAATGCCAACAACTGGTGAAGTTATTTCGTGTAATAGAGAGGAATCATCTGTTCCACTATTGTCCTTTACAGGAGTATTCCGAGAAAAGGCGGATATTCTTATAATAATTACGGGTGCTTCACTCTGCACACTTTCTTTTTCCTTCATGTTCTGAAGGTGATCTAAGTAGTCTAGCGCTGTTTGAATGCCCTCATTATCTGTGTAACCTCCGTCCATAAACATGACTGTGTTTAAGTATTCACAGCTGCTAGGAGTGGCTATCTTTGAGATAGGAGTTACGTAAGGAAATGTAGCTGAATGTCTAGCTGCACTTACCAGTTTTAGATGCTCTAAGCATTCCGTTCCGGTATAAAAAATACCATCAGAAGTACTGTATTTGTAACGCTTATTTGGCGCTATTTCGTACCTCGGGTTTTGAAATTCAAAATTATCATCGGTGGAGAAGACGACTCTTTGTCCGTGTTCATGAGTTGCCGTATTTATTAATAATTTGCTAACGGTGTTTGCATCGTTACGCCATTCATCGAACGTGCCTGCTAAGATGCTTTTGTACTCTTTACACAAATTGAAGCTCGAGTCCTCCAAATGTTTATCATCTTTGCAAGTAATGGACTCCCATCGTTTCTCTAGAGCTATTTCCCGCCCTTCATCTTTTAGGCCGAGAAGGTGAAACGGCTCATAAGCAGCGATTCCCCACGCAACAGAGCCCAAGCTAGAGCGAGCCGCTAGCGCCTTTGGTGACACACCAGTTCGGCTATCTTTTTCTGTGTTGAATTTCTGGCTGGAGTCTTCTATTTCATTTGATGGGTCAGCAAAAAATTTATCAACTAAGGTATTGCATTCAGTAACCCCATATTTTATACATCGCTGCATAAGTAGTTGGTGTGCAACATGATAATATGCTCCCAAAGCACCGCCGGAAACACCGCTGATCGCGGTTACTACGTTTTGGGGACAGAGACTTTCAATCTCTGCAAGTATGGCTGCCGTCCAAGCAGATGCTGCAATTCCACCTCCAGCCGCCGCAACAATTACAATTGGTTTGCTGTTAACAGCATTTAGTTTTTTGCAATCGACTAGGGCTACGTTTTTAGGCTCTTCAGCGAACTTACCTATGGATAAGCCGTTCAGGGTTTCGTTTGAAGGGCAATCTGTGTCGCCTTTACATTCTAAATTTGAGGTTTTGTTATTTGAAGGAAGGTCATTTAAGTTATTTACAGAAGCAATACCGATGACTATCAGTGCAATAATATAGATACTATATTTTTTTAGGAAGTCAAAACACAATAAGAACTTACGCTTCGCACCAGTTGTTATACTGTGAAATAGGCTTTTTGTTATGTCTTGTTGAACGACTAACTGATTCAAAAATAAAAGTACTAGGCCTAAAAGAGTAATAAAGAATATGACCGGTTGGCTATTATGAAACGCTCTCGATGGGTTAGTTAGAAAAATCACCACGATAACTGGAAGTAAAATAGCTACAGTCATGATGCCTACGGATGGCATGTAATCAACGTATATTGATAATTCTTTCCGAGTTCGTATCAGTTCTGCTTTCGATATCTTATCGGTAGGTCCTTTCGGATGTAGAAGAATCAATTGTTCTCTAATGCTAGTTTCTTCTTTCAAATGGCGTGCAATCACATCTTTTGATTTAGATCGGATCGTAAGTGATGTTAGTATGAGTTTTACTTTCTTTAAAAAAATGTGAAATTTGTTATCCAGATTAGATTCAAGAACATTAGTTGACCCTATTTTTTTCCTTAAATTAGAAATCTTCGTTCCAGGTCCAAGCTTAAAATGTGTGAACCATGTTTTCGTGTAGTAAAGAATTAGTATCGTTAGCAGCACAACACTAGCACTTACCACAAGCGCCATTTCTTCTCCTTTATATTCATTTTTATTGTAAAAAATTAACAATCCAAAAAATACTGTAGAAGATAAAAGTACCGTGAGTATGTGAAGTACCTTGATGTCGTACAAATCATAGCTATGAATCTTTATAATTTCCCTATCATCCTTTTCAGTGTCATTTTTACTAGTGTGCCCCGAGCTTGATTCACTAGTGCATGGTGATTGCCCTAATGATTTCCGATACCAATAGCGAGCAAAAATAAAATCAGTATATAAGTAAATAAATACCACAATTGTAATGATCATTATTGTGGTTGATATGTGATCTAGTGCCGGAAGTTGGTACCAGTTTTTAAACACTGAAAGATTGAAGTGGTTTACTATAAATGGGGCGAATACATAAAGTACCATGATCAAAACTCCAGTAATAGAAACTGGATAGATGGCCTTTTGTCCTGTTTTTTTTGGGAGTTCCATATTATCTTTATCTTGTTAAACCTAGCAAAAGTATATTTGTGGATTAGGTGGGGTGGATGTGGGAAAAGCCACCAGTATTGTGATGCTATAAGGAACTAAGTTTTCAAGGGGGGGCTTAATTAATCGTATGCCACAACAAATATTTACCCGAGTGGTATATGCCACGTTGCTTAAGAAAATAATCTATATAGTTAGTGCAAACAAAGTGAATGCGGCCGCACAGTTTTTAGGCATTGTTTGCCAATACTGAATATAGAGGCCTATAATGAAGTTAGCCAGCATAGAGAATTTCATCTATAGGGGATAGCTGTTATAGAAAAATAAGTATAAATACATAGGGTTTAGAAATGGGAGATAAGAAAGAAAAAGGCCTTGGTAAATTAGAGCCAACAGTGATTAATACACCCAATCCAAAGGTTGGTTGGCGGTTCTTGATAGGTTGTTTTGCGTTGCTTGCAACACTTGTTAGTGGATATTTATGGCTGCACTGCAAGTACCCAGTGCAGAAGCAATCAATAAGTGAAATAAAGTTGAAAGCCTTTGCCTTATCTCTTGAGTCGTTATCGGATAAGGAAATGACTCGGGATGAGGCTATTGAAGCTCTTTTTGAATCATATTCAACGCAATTCAACGAATCCAGAAAGTGGACTGAGGAGCTTAGTGGTTCATTAACAGCTCTCAAAGTTAGTATTAATAATTTACGCTTTAACGCAAAAGACAAAGCGTTTAATACCGAGGAAATCACTACTCAGCTCGATAGGTTAATGGACTTAGTCAACACCAAAAGTGCAGAGTTTGCATGGTCAGAGTACCCGTGGTTATTCCTAGAGTTATGGTTCTGGGGTGCACTCGGCATTGTTTTACGAAAAATCATGCGAGCAGGTTGGTACTTGAGACAAGGTCGGTTTTACCAACAAGGTATTCCGATGCATTTAGCACATTTAGTAGTGGCACCTATTCTCGCGGTGATGGCCGTGTTATTTCTTTCATTTATAAGCTTTCGTGGCGAAGATGGTACTGCGATCATACTTACTGGATTGACTACAAAAATTGGTTTGGTATTTCTTTTGTCTATTGATCCTTGGCGTCTGTGGAATAGATTGCTTAGTACTAATGAAAAACTGTTGAAGCCAAAAGAAAAAATTATCGAAGATCTAGCAGAAGAAAAAGCAGTTCAGGAGAAGGTAGGCAAAGAAAAACCACTAGAAGCAGAGGAACTGAAACAGTTAGAAGTACAGAAAACAGCTAGTCTAAAAAATAAATAGTGGCTTACGCTGATAATTTTTAAAATTCAGGAAAATCGGATCAGTATTTTATGTTTGATAACACGATGTCAATAGACGATGTAGAAAGTGAAGTGCTAAGGGTTGATTTAGGGCGTTCATTTGGTGACTCTTTTGAGGGATCAGAATGTTCGGATTTTTCCCTGTCGTTTGAAACAAAATCCAATGAAGTGTTTTTGTCTCTTTCTCATCTAGCAAACGGCTTGAATACAACTCGAGTCGGCGATAATACTTTGTTGTTAACAGTTCTATATCAGAACTATCTTTAAATTGAAAAATAGTAATCTAATTAGAGAGGTGTGAGAAATGGTTGAGCATTACGATGTGATAATTGTGGGAGCTGGCGCGGCTGGTTTGGCAGCTGCTCGTGTGCTTAAAGCGCATGAAAAATCGGTTAAAATTCTTGAATCTTCCTCTGCTGTAGGTGGAAGAGCGCAAACAAGAAAAACCTCAAATACAAAGAAGAATTACGATGCTGGAGCGCACTGGCTACATTATGGTGATTTAAATATTTATAAAAACTATGCGCTTAAACTTTTTGAACAAGGGATCGACTTTGAAGTTAAGAAAGCAGACGATAAATATGTAATTTTCACAAAAAAGAAGCATGACCCAGATGACCCTTTGTCCAATTTGTATGAAGATGAATGGGTGGAAGAATTTACTACCGAGGCGCGACACTTAGAGTATCTTATGGCGCAATACGTTCCGGATGAAAAAATTAGTTTGTATGATGCGGCGTTGATAGCAAGTGAACTTTACGAAACGGATCCGTACATACCCAATACTCGAATCGAGAGATTTCCTGAGTTTGTCGCAGGATTTGCGCTCTTGTTTGGGAATTTTGATGCTGGTAAAGATTGGAATTCTGTTTCTCATACAGACTATGGGCAGGCACCGCAGTACGTTTCGGTGCCACCACCTCTCCGGAATGATTACATTTGTCTTCGAGGGTTTGGGGAGCTTATTAAATATGCAGCGAGAAACGAATTAGATGATATTGAACATAACTCTAAGGTTAAAAGCGTTAGCTTCGACTCTGTGTTAGGTAGAGTCGACGCATATGTTAATGGCGATATGGTTGATGAGCCTTCTTTCACCGCAAATGCATGCATAGTTACTTCTTCAGCTTCTCTCCTTGCAAATCAAGAAATAGTTGTTAGTGGGTTGTCTGATGAATGTATTGAGGCATACAAGAACATCACAATGGGAAGTTATTTTAGAGTGATATTAGATTTTGATGTTGATGTTTTTCGAAAATATAAAAAGAACAATCAAACATCTATTTATGCTTTTTCTATGCCAGAATGCAAAAGTATTGCATGTGCTGGTGAAGTTAGAGAGCCAGTATACACTTCTAATGTAGGAGGTACTAACGTAGTCTTTGTAGACTTTGGAGGTAAGCACGCAATAGAGGCTTACGCAAGTAGCAAGAAAAACATGGCGAGTTTTAAGGAAAGCGTGATTAATGATTTAAAGTATAAGTTAGGTGATGATATACCAAAACCGGCATCATTTGACACCACTTGGTGGGAAGATGATCCTAATTATCTTGGAGCATATGGGTCGATGAACGTAGAAGATATAGAGGCGCGGGACATAATTAATCGCAATGAACATGGATTCTCGCATGTGAGTCGACGAATTTACCTTGCAGGTGAAGCTATGTCACGAAGCGAATGGGGAACAGTCTCAGGAGCCCATAAGATGGGTTGCAGCGTCGCTAAAAAAATATTGAGGGAAACTTTTGGTCATAAAAGGGTGCTTGAGGACGATTGCGACGCTGGAGACACCAAACTTAAGAAGCATCAGTATAACTGTGACTATTTTTATTAAGAAAACCAAACATTGGAGGAAAATATGAATACACCAACTAAAACCACTAAGCCCTATACGCATGATTTTGAATTCGATCACGATGCTTATGCACATTATTTGACAGGTGCGACGAGCCAAATACTGAAACGAGATAGTTTGAAGAAATCAATAAATTCCCTGGCGGAAGCTGTAAGAATTAACGAGGAGAAGGGCGGGAACTACAACCGTGCACGTGCAGACCTAGCATATAGTTATGCGCTTAAGGCAGAATTTGAGAAAGACTTTGATGAGAATGAAAGTCAACGATTACTGGCGATCGCAGAAGGGATGGCTCAAGAAGCTTTAGATATGGATACGTTCCACGATCCAAATGGTTTCGATTACGCACCGTGGTGGGCTAGAGCATTCTGTCACCAAATCCGTCAAGAATATTTTCAGGCTACTGATATGTTTTGTGCAGCAGATGTGAATTTATTTTCTAGGAAAACTGACCCAGAGGAAAAGCGGAATAACTTCAGGGTAGAATACCTCGAGGCAATTGCTTGGGAGCTAAAGTTTTCAGGAGGTGCAACAGGTGGCGTTTCGATTGAGCCACCAAGCTCAGCATCTGGTGACAAGACACTGTCTCATACAATAAATGACGAGGATGGTAATCCAATGGTCAATGCTGGTACGGGCCAAGTAGTGTTGAAAGCTAGGGAAGACTGGCTTAAGGAAAAAGCCAGATTACTTATTCAGGAATATGCAACCCCTTCCGGGCATCAACTTTGGAGTATAGCTTGGGCACACTACGCTCTGGACCAAATAGAAGATGCTTTAAAAGTTTTCGAAAACCCAAAGTTGCATCCAGGGCATCCAAAATACATTCCATTGATGGGGTTGACCTTGTCCACAATATTGAGAAGCGCCAATGAAGAGGATAGTAGAGAATTTCGAGCTTATTACGCTAAAAGTATTGAATCTCTACTAGATAAGGATATTGAATCTAGGAGAGAAGGAGATGATGAAATTCAAAATTCAGAAAATGTTAGAAAAGCGCTTAATTTTATTTTTGATGAAGAGAATCTGAACTCAAATGAATTGAGAACATCTACGAAAGTATTAGCATTTCATGAGCGAATTTTAGGAAATGAAATTTGGAGAGAAGCAGTCAAAAGTGAATTATTAGATTTTGGAGCCTCTGGAAATGCCAATTTTTCAGGTGTGTCACAATGGCATGCGGATCTAGGGGATACGTTTAATGAAGCGAATATCTTCTTAGACTCCAACACTCAGCTCTTCTAGATAATTAGTGTGATTTTGGACGGCTTATTGAGCAGTATATCTAATGTTAAAAGTCGCCACATAAGCTACATGTGCTTAACAATACTTGAGTTATGTTGAAAGCAAAGAGTTTGAGCTCGCGTCTACAATGCGATACAACACTTCTGTTTGCTGACATAGCGGGGTATACCCGGTTAATGGAGATGAATGAAGAAGAGACTAGATCTGAGGTTAACGGAATTTACGAATTGTATGTCTGGAAGCTATCAGATCAGTTTTTAGGCCAGAAGATACATCATGTTGGGGACGGGTGCTTTTTGGAGTTCCCCAGTCCTAAGCATGCTGTGTCGTTTAGCTTACGGTTGCGAAAACTCCTAGATATTTTTAACTCGAATCGTCCAGAGAGTCGGATTATGGAAATGAGAATCGGCATCCATTTCGGTACAGTAACCTATAACTCAGTAAGTAGAAGTCTAGATGGAGACAATGTCAATTTTACCTCTCGGTTAGAGCAAGTTGGGGATACTGGTGGCATCTGGGTTTCTGAAAAATTTGTGGAGGCTGTAGGTGAAGAACCAAGTGTAGAGTTTTACCCGCTGGGAACAAGGAGATTGAAGTATTTCACGCACCCTACTCCCATTTATGGGCTTCTTGACGTTGATGATCATGAGCTGAGAAAACGTTACGCTAGCTACGCTACAATTCAGTTCACAACTTTAACACCTACGGTAGCGATAGTTCCGTTTGCGGATTTGAACGGGCTCGAAGAGAATAAAGCGCAAGGTGCGGCTCTGACGGAAGATTTAAAAACTGAGTTGGGCAATTATCGAGAAATTACTATTTTACCTTCAGATATAAACTCGGTTGAAATGGGTAGTTCGACAGGAGTTCGAGAGAAAATGAGTAATCGAGATTTAGGAAAAAAACTAGAAGCTGATTACGTGGTTGAAGGAAGTATCTACAAGTCAGGAGGTGTAGTGCAAGTGCATGCCCGTTTACTAGATGTTCAAGATGGGAAGCAATTATGGGCCAAGAAGAAAAAGGGTAACGCGTTAAACGTTATTGAATTGAACGAGCAAGTAGTTTTAGAATTGGCTAAAGAATTTCCCACTAGGCTCGAAATTGCAGTGCTTGCGCGGGCAAAAAAGAAGCCAGAACCCAGTCGTGATGCATTCGATAATTACTTGCTTGGACGGGAGCAATATCGGCTAAAAACCAAAGTTGGAGACGAGCTTGCTATAACTCTCTTGGAAAAGTCTATCAAGCAAGACCCTGAAAGAGCGGATGCTTATTCTGTTTTAGGTGCGATACATGGAATTAATTGGGCGTATACCGAGTGGGGAATCGAACCATACCAGCAAATACTGCTGGGTAGAGATCGAGTACGCAGAGCCATCGAGTTAGACGGCCAATTAGGGCGTGCCCATGCCCACTTAGCATGGACCTATTTATCCACAGGGGACTTTGATCAGGTATTGCCATTATTTGATAAAGCACTCTTATGCAATCAAAATGATGTAGATATTTTATTGCTTAAGGCGTTTGCAATAATGTACTTAGGGCTTGCAAACGAAAGCATTCAAATATGTAACGAAATAAAAGAACTTAATCCAGGATATCCAGAGATATATGATGATGTTTTAGGGGCGGCTTATTTTTTGACACATCAATATGACAAAGCACTGCTTTATTTAGGGAGAGTGGCAGATGGTTTTCCAGAGAACTATGCTTGGCTTGCGGCAACACAAGCTTATTTAGGTTTGTCAGAGCAAGCTGGAGTTTCGATTAAAAAATTTGCAGATGTGATAAAACCAATTTGGAAAGGAGGCCCTTTATCAACACCTGAAGATTATGTGCATTGGTTTCTAACCGTGGCTAGCCCATTCCAATATGAAAAAGATAGGCAAATACTTGCTGCTGGAATTAGGCTTGCAGGGCTCAATGCTAAGCGAAACTACACTAATTCGAGTTCAGCAGATTCTGAGTTATTGGATAATGACACAGATAGCAATATTTTAGCTGAGAAATATCATTGATGTTTTCGAGGCAGGTTTTTACTAGAGTCAGTATTTTAAGTTTGCCTCTGTGAGTTTTCAAAGTTTCTTGCAACCCAAGTCTATTGCTGTTTATGGTGGCGGGGATTCGGAGATAGTGGTATCCGAGTTACTTAAGTTTGGTTATCAAGGAAAAATTTGGGTAGTTAATCCGACTCGCTCTTTTTTGGGGGGTATCCCTTGTGTTAAATCTACGAGGGATTTGCCCGGTGTTCCACAACTTGCGTTTATTGGTGTTTCTAACGAGAAAACAATCGAAATAATAGAGAAGTTAGCACTTTTAGGTTGTAAGTCAGCGGTATGTTTTGCGGCGGGGTTTGCTGATTTAGGAAAAGAAGGAAAAACATTACAGCAAGCTCTTCTCCGTAATAAAGGTAGCATGTCCATTTTAGGTCCAAATTGCTATGGTTTTATAAACGCTATTGATGGTGTTGCTGTTTGGCCGTACCTGCATGGATGTAAAAAAGTTAAGAGTGGTCCGGCTTTAATTTCACAGAGCGGAATGCTAGCTACAACACTTACAAACAACAGAAGATCGGTAAAATTCTCCTTTGTTGTTTCGATTGGGAACCAAGCAGAACTCGGTACAGAAGAGGTAATAGAAGAATTGTTGCATATGGACGGTGTGACAGGGTTTGTGGTTTATCAAGAAGCATTTAAGAGTATTGAAAAGTTACTAATTACTGCTCAACTAGCAGAAGAAGTTGGAAAGCCCGTAATCATGTTGAAAACTGGGTTGTCTAAAGCCTCAAATTTAATGTGTCAAAATCACACCGGCGCCACACCCTCTACAATTGAAGTTTCTAATGATGTTCTGGTAGAAGCTGGGATCATACTGGTTGATTCGTGTTCTCAATTGTTGGAATCTTCTAAGTTATTGAACCAAACACATCAAATACACGGATTAAATGCGATTGCTTTCACTTGTTCAGGTGGCGATGCAGCGTATCTCGCAGAATGTGGCGAAAGAGTAGGTATACAGTTTCCTGAGCCATTTGTTGAAGTTTGTACTTCCGTGACTAAGATTTTGCCCAAAATAGCCACGTTATCTAACCCTTTAGATTGCACTACTCAACTTTGGGGTAAGCCAGAAATACTAGACGTATTTTCTGGAATGATGGGAGGAGATTTTAATTTTGCCATATTTGTTCAAGATTACCCTCATCCTGACGCGGCATTTGACTTTACTACTGATTTTGCTGAGATGTTAGCGTTCGCTAATGCAGCGCAACAGGAGGACTTACCAGCTTTTCTCTGCTCTAGTTTAGGTGAGAGTTTGCCGGAGAATGTACGCGATTATGCGTACTCAATTGGAATTATTCCGCTGCAAGGTATCCCTGAAGCTTGTGTTGCTATAGCGGGAGCTTATAGGAATGTTCAGTGTTAGGTAAAGTATAAACTGGAGTTTGTGAACTATCTTTTGGGGTTATTCTGTCTCCGTTTTCATCATACAAAATGCTTATAAAATTTTGTACTACACTTTGTTCAAGGTAACGCCTGCGTATTGTCTTTCGCAAGTATTTAAAATCGGAAATTATACCTCGGCACTCGTCTGACATACACGAGCAACGCATGGACCACTCATCTTCTTCGACAGTTGTTGAGTAGTCATAAAATAACTCTTCCCCTATTTCAATCTTCCTGAGAGCGATGAGAAAGATGTTGTCTTTAATGCCACAATTAGG
The DNA here is from genome assembly GCA_965237995.1 of Candidatus Poriferihabitaceae bacterium. Classification (GTDB taxonomy): domain Bacteria; phylum Pseudomonadota; class Gammaproteobacteria; order Arenicellales; family Poriferihabitantaceae; genus JAAELZ01. The sequence continues at coordinate 628,191 of CBDEGO010000002.1, read as the reverse complement.
TTCGCATGAGTGATTAACTATGACACCAGGTTCCACTATGTCCATGTACTGAATCGTACCGACTTGAAGTGCGTTGGTTCCTTCGTTTCCCGACAGAAGAGACTCATCAAAAGAGATAAGTTTTCCATCAAATTGGAGTATCTTCTTTCTCGCATCTATTTGTTCTGTGGCAAAAACTCCCAGGCCGTATAGACTGCTCGCAATTTTGATCATATTAATTATTGTTAGTGGATGTTCATTTGGTGTTATTCAATGTCAACATTATTGATGGGAAAGGTAATCTAGAACTTCCTGATTACTCGTTCCTTTTAATCTGCACGCTCTAGTGAAAATTTAATGTGAAAAATGCCACTTGCTGATAAAATTAAAAACGATAGAGTTACTGCGAGCTTAATAACTAATGAATCTAGATGAAGAGCTGCGAGGTATCACCATCTTTAATAAATTGACGGATAGTCAACTAACCAAAATCAAAAGGTGTGTTACTCCCAAAAATTATTCCGCAGGGGAGAGCGTAATAGTGCATGGTGAAGAGTCATGTTCTTTATATTTGATTTTAAGTGGTTCTGTTCGTGCGACTACCTATTCTTTGAACGGCAAAGAAATCTGTTTTCAACATTTAGAGCAAGGTGATATTTTCGGAGAATTATCTGCACTCGATGGTTTGCCGAGAACTACCAGCATCATCGTACGAAGTGACTGTGTTCTAGGTATGATGACGAGTGAGGACATAAAGGCGCTTATGCAACAGTATCCTGAAGTTATGATGGGAGTAGTAACTAGGATAACATCATTAGTTAGATTTCTTTGTTCTAGAGTTTACGAGTATGGTGCTTTGGGCACTAAGGAAAGGACCAGAGCAGAAATACTGCGTATAGCGAAGGATAACGTTTTAGAAGATGGATCAGCGCTTCTGGAGAATATGCCAACACATGAAGATATTGCTAACCGAATCGCTTCACATAGAGAAGCCGTAACTAAAGAAATAAGTGCGATGGTTAGACAAGGGCTGGTTGAGAAGCAAGGAAGAGCAATTGTTGTACCAAGTATTGAAGCTCTAGAAAACTCCTTAGCAGAGTTTATGTTTTAACACATTGAATCATCTATATATGTACTTACCGTTAAAGCAAGGGAACAATACGAGCGACAATCGCTAGGAATGCTGATATGGCATCTATTTCTGCTCTGGTATCTGTTAAGTTTTTGAGAGCATTCTTGGTTTTTTCGATACCTGCTTCTAAGTCAGCGTTGTTATTCTCCAAATCAGCACGAATAGTAGCTAATTTAGTTTTTCTCAGTTTTAAATAAGCGCGTTGGGTGTTTAAAAGGTTTAATCCTGATTGTTGTCTATCCTTCAGAGGTGATTTCTCTAAAGCCAAGGAGTAGTCTAAGTCGAGCATTGCGTCACGAGTATCTCGTAGTTGGTTTTGTGTGGCAATTTTCAATTTATTCGGTGTCATTTTTACTTCTCTGTAACTGGTCCGTTTTTAACTAATTCAATTAAATCAATGATTTTGTTAACATCATTGGTTAACAAGGAAATATCGATTGAACTGGCTTTACCTTCTATAATTAGGACAAATGTGTCATGTAAAGCAGTAGCAGCAACGCTTGCATTATCTAATGCCTCGGTCATTAAGGTTGTAGATAGTAACGACCTTCTGGTTTGTAGCCAGTTTTTAGGTAACTTTCCGTCAGCGTACGGTATGGCTATTTCGTTTAATTCTCTTGCTTTAATTAATGCCTTGAAGTCAGCTGCTAAGTCTTCGCTAAGCGCAGTTAAGTATGCCTGCTGTAGATCCAGCTCTTTCTCAATGGTTATAGAGTTTCTTTCGAGCTCCGCTTGAAGAAATTCATTTTGATGGTTTGCTATTGCAATGTTTCCAAGGTTTATCAGGAAACTATTAACTGGCGCGTTGCCCACAGTTGCGTTTGTTAGTGCGGGACTTAATGATTGAAGATTGGTGATTAATCCGTCTATGCTTGTTCCAATTTGTTCAGGTTCGTCTGTAGTAATTAAAGTGCCTAGTAAAGTGAAGTAGTTGTTTAACAACGTAGTATGCTGCCGGAACTTCGACATATCCTCCAAGAGATCTTTGAGTGCTTTAGTCTGTGCACTATATATTTCTCCTCTCTTTTCAGCGGAAAGACTGTTCTGAGTTCTAATTAAGATTTGGGAGTCCGTATCGATGGCTACATTAGAAGCTTCGGTGGTCAGTGTCAGCACTGACGAAGAAAATGTTTGCCCTGCCGTTGTGAAAGCATCGAACTTAGTCAACTTATTAGAAGTACAACCACTTGCTGTGATTAAAACTAAACAAGTGATTAAAAGCTTTTTATGCCAGTTGTTCATTATAGTTTTTGCTTCGAAGCGTTCTTTTGATTGATGTTAGAGAGTATTTATATCAAGGAAAATAAATATCTTAGGTGGTAAATGCCACTAGTTAATTTATAAATATATTGCTAACAAATTGGCATTTTTAGCTTGTGCCATTGTCACTGTGGTTTATGCCACAGCATAGTTTTTATCAATACGTAATCCTTCTAATTCGCTTAGAGTTTTTGAAGCTTTAAATGTATTAACAATTTTAAAGAGGGTTAAATTATGGAACAAAATGGATCTGGTAGACGTTCACGGCATGGTTTGCATGAAAAAGCTGAAGTGGTTGGGGAAGGGCCAATAAATGATTCATCTAACGGGTTTAGATTTACTAGGATATTTCCAGATCTAACACCATTTGCGTTGAAGGATTCTGTGGCTCGTACATTAGGAGCTGCGATGACTAGTGAATTAAAGAGGTCTGACAGTGATATTCCGGCGGGGTATACGTATTTTGGTCAGTTCGTAGATCATGATATTACGCGAGACGGAACTGTAGTTGAAGCAGATGATCCAAATAGTGACGTCATAGAAGCGACTGCAGATAAGGATTTACTGCAGAAACGCTCCCCATCCTTAGACTTGGATAGTGTCTATGGGAAACCTACAGAAGGCGGAGGATTTAGTCCTTTGGTAGACGGAGTAAGGTTTAAATTTACGCAAACTTCGCCAGCGCCAGGAGATGGGCGCTCTGGCGATGCATTACCTTATGATATAGGAAGGGGAAAGAGGGGAGGAAGGTCAGTTGTGCTTATTCCAGATAATCGAAATGATGAAAACCTCGCTGTATCTCAAACGCACGCTTTATGGATGCGGTTTCATAATCATGTTGCTAATTTGTTGGAAGAGACCTCTAATAGCACTGATTCTAGAATTTTGTATCTTAGAACACGAGAGTTGGTAATAAGGCACTATCAATATATTGTATTACACGATTTTGTGAAAAGATTCACGCTAGCAGACGTTTTCGATAAGGTCATTTTAAATGGGCAATCTAAGTATTTCAGTGCAGTCCCCGGTGAAGTGCCTTGTATGCCGTTAGAGTTCTCTGTTGCGGCATATAGATTTGGCCATTCACTGGTGCGCGATTCTTATGAATGGAATAGGAATTTTTCTACTGATGGGCGATTTGGAGCTGCTACATTTGGAAAGGCTAGTAAAACAACTCCGAATCTCTCTTTGTTTACATTTACAAATGGAGGGATCCTAGGCTCGGAGCAATCTCTTCCATCAAATTGGATAGTCGATTGGAGAAACCTGTATGATTTCTCTAGTACATCAGTAGAAACTGGGGGTGTTAGTCCACAAATGGCAAAGTCAATTGACCCCTACTTATCAATCGGGATGGGTAATATCCCTAGTCCAATTCCAAATTTGGCAACGGCAAACCTAAGGCGCAGCGGGCTGCGTGGCCTTCCGTGTGGACAAGCAGTTTCAAAAGAGATGTCTACCGTAAAAGTGATGAGTAAATCAGAAATTGTAAAAGGGTTAGATTCTAAACTGAAAGAGGAGATTCAAAAGCATGGCTTTGATGAAAAAACCCCATTGTGGCTATATGTTTTACAAGAGGCTAACGCCAGAGCGGGAGGAAACACCTTAGGTGAAATGGGCTCCACAATAGTTTGTGAGACGTTCGCAGCATTGATTAATGCTTCGGAACCTTCGATACTTGCTAGTAATTGGACGACAGCTGACTCTCCCGTTAGGTTGAGTGATGGAGGACAGGTAAATTCTATGCCGGCCCTGATAGCATGGATTGAAGAACGAGAGCCTATATTAAATCCACTAGGTTGAATTCTTTGAGATCAACCTTAATTCTATGGCCGATGTCAGGTAGACGTCGGTCCTTATGTTGGAGTGAGTTCTCTTAAAGCTCTGCTTACAGTTAATTGAGCGGCGGCCCAGCCTAATACTGAGCTTATGCCAAGTAGGAGCAGAGCAATTACCCATTCTAAGTTACTTGGTCCATGTTCAATACCGTATAATTGAGACAAATTTGAAATTGGTTTGGTAAGTAAAATCAGCACTAAAGCTGATATTGCCAACGCGCAAACCCCTCCTAAGAGTCCTTCGAGAATGCCCATATATAAGAACGGGCGTTGTATGAAGGTAGAAGTTCCCCCTAATTGATCAATAATGTCAATTTCGTCTTTTCGGTTAGCGATTTCTAGACGAATAGTATTTGCAATGAGCAGCACGATGCCAATTCCGATAATAACTGCGAGTATGGCGACTATCCTTTTAATGACGGTTTGAATTGCATTTAAGCGTTTAAGCCAATCTAAATCGTATTGTGCTTGTTGAACGATTTCGTTTTGTTGGTGTTTCTCGGTTAGACTTTGAATTTGTTCTAAGGTGATTTCTTCTGAGGGGTAAACGACTATGACATCGGGTAGTGGGTTGTCTGTAAATAAGTCTATGGTATTTTCAAAGGCGCCGTGTTGCACGAATTCAGCTAAACCTTGATCTGCAGCGATATGTTGAGTGCTTTCTATTAGCTCGTCTTCATTTAGATTTTCGAGCAACGTTTCTATCCTTTCTTTTTCAGTGCCTTTGTTTAGGTAAATGGAGATTTGTGGGCGGCTTTGCCACTGTTCTCCGAAGGAAGAGAGGCTGTCAGCCACACTAAATAAAATAGCGGGAATACTCAAAGCAATGCCTAGAGCTAGTACGGTAATCGCAGTGGTTACTTTTTGTTCGGTGAATTGTCCGAGAGTATAAAAGAATACCTGCAGATGCCGACGAAAGTAAGTTTTAAGCTTCGTCATCGTTCTCAGTTTCGTTTGCGCCTACAATTAGCTTTCCTTCTCTTAGTGCGAGAATAGCGGTATTGGGGTCTTGCAGATAACGTTGATCGTGCGTAGCGATGAGTACTGTCACATCGTGATGGTTGAATTCATAGAATAGCTTCATGATTTGATCAGAAAGCTCTGGGTCCAGATTGCCTGTTGGTTCGTCTGCTAGCAATATGGTCGGCGAACTGACTACGGCTCTGGCAATACCTACGCGCTGTTGTTGCCCGCCAGATAGCGTAATTGGCATGGCCTTTTCTTTATCTAGCAGCTGCACTTTATCTAGTGCAGCGCGCACTCGTTTGCTGGTTTCGTGATGGGTAGCGCCAGCTACGATTAGAGGCAGGGCGACGTTGTCGAATACGCTGCGATCATAAAGTAACTTGTGGTCTTGAAACACGCTACCGATTTTTCTGCGATGATGCGGAATCTGTCGAGGTTTTATACGAGTGATGTTTTGACCATCGATGTTGATCTCACCTCTGGTCGCCTTGATTGAGTGGGTGATCAGTTTAAGTAATGTGCTTTTCCCTGCACCTGAATGCCCAGCGAGAAAACTCATCGAACCCGGTTTCAAATGAAATGAAACGCCGCGAAGGGCATCGTGCCCACCGGGGTAGCGTTTGCTTACGTGGCTGAAACGAATCATTTAAGTGAAGTAGAAGTTGGTAACAGGTTACGAGTTTTCTTCTGTTGCTTGGCCTAGAGTTTCAGGCACTAATGCTGACGCGAAATCAGCAGCATTAAATTGTCGTAAATCATCCATGGCTTCGCCTACGCCGATGAAGCGAATGGGTAAACCAAATTTCTGCGCGATGGCAACCATGACACCGCCTTTGGCTGTGCCATCTAGCTTGGTCACTGATAGACTATTTACCCCTACTGACTCTTTAAAATGCTCGATTTGCGAAAATGCATTTTGTCCTGTTCCAGCGTCTACGGTTAGCATGACTTCGTGCGGTAAATCTGGATTTGCTTTTTTGAGTACGCGGATAAGCTTTTCTAGTTGCGCCATTAAGTCGCCATGTGTGTGTTGGCGGCCTGCTGAGTCGATTAATAATACGTCTACTCCTTTGCTTGCGGCGGATTGATAAGCGTCGAATGCGACAGCGGCGGCGTCACCACCGTGTTGTTGGGCGATAACTGGGATATCAAGACGTTCGCCCCACATTTTAAGTTGTTCAATGGCTGCAGCGCGAAAAGTGTCGCAAGCGGCCATCATCACGGAATGACCTTCTTGCTTAAGCTTGTGGGCAAGTTTTGCCAAGGTAGTGGTTTTGCCAACGCCGTTGACGCCAACCATTAACACCACCATGGGTTTAGTTTCGTTGTTGACTACAAATGGTTGTTCGACGGAACTTAACTGCTTAGTCAATACTTCGCGCATTAAGTCTGTTAGTTCATCAGCGTGTTCTAGTTTGCTGTTTTTAACGCGCTGTCTGAGTTCGTCGGTCAACTTTTGGCTGGCTTCCACGCCTAAGTCGGCCATGATTAAATTATCTTCAACTTCGTCGAATAGAGCGTCATCGATCTTAATGCCGCGTTTGAACAGGCCGAATAAGCCTGAACCAAGGGATTCGCGAGTTTTACCTAGGCGACCAAATAAACCGCCAGACTTTTGTTCGCTCATTTTATTTTTAGGGAAATCGATGACATTAGAAGGCGCGTATCCTATCATCCTTAGGTACTTTTCTAAATCGACAATCTGCGTTAGGGTTCAATAATTAAGCATATTTTTAACTATGTCTGCACGAGTTCGAATTATTGGAGGGAAATGGCGAAGCCGAATGTTAAATTTTCCACCTGTCAATGCCTTACGACCGACGCCAGACGCGGTGCGCGAGACCCTGTTCAATTGGTTAAGTTTGTCGATTGATGGGGCGAGTTGTTTGGATTTGTACGCCGGAAGCGGGGCTTTAGGTTTTGAAGCAATTTCTCGCGGTGCTAAGCATACGGTATTAGTTGAGAAAAATTTGAAAGTAGTAAAAGCCTTGCGAGCGAATAAGGAACTGATTGATACCGATAAGCAAATAGATGTCACCAATTGCGCTGGCTTGCAATATATTGCGACTTGTGACAAGCAATTCGATATTATTTTTTTAGATCCGCCATTTGCAACGGATGAACTGGCTAAAGCTAGTTACCACATTAATAAAAAGAGTTTGCTTAAAGTGGATGGCCTTGTTTATATTGAGTCGCCCAGTGAGTTAAAAGTCTTGCCCATTCCTGAGTCTTGGGTGACATTGAAACAAGCACAAAAAGGAGCGGTACGTTATACTCTCGCGCAGTTTCAATCTAGTTTTCCAAGAGCACCTATCGATGTTTAATACAGCCGTTTACGCCGGTACCTTCGACCCTGTCACTGAAGGGCATGTTGATTTAATAGAACGCGGTGCGAAAATGTTTTCCCGCTTGGTGGTTGCGGTCGCATCCAACCCCGGGAAAGACCCCTTGTTTAGCGTCGAAGAAAGGGTCGGGATGATTAAAGAGGTGACTGATAGTCAAGATAACATTGAGGTGATTGGGTTTTCTAGGCTACTGGTTGATTTCGTTAAAGAGGTCGATGCGCAAGTTATTCTGCGCGGCTTGCGCGCGGTGTCCGACTTTGAATATGAATTTCAATTGGCTTCTATGAATCGGCGTTTAGATAGCACCATTGAAACCGTGTTTTTGACGCCCGCTGAAAATCATACCTTTATTTCTGCTTCGCTGGTGAAGGAAATTAGCAAGTTGGGCGGCGATGTATCGCAGTTTGTGCCCAAGCATGTATATAAAGCGTTGCAAGCCAAATACACCTAACGACTGATGGCACTTAAGATTGACGACGATTGCATCAACTGCGATGTATGTGAGCCAGAATGTCCCAACGAAGCGATTTACATGGGTGAGGAAATTTACGAAATAGACTGGACAAAATGCACTGAGTGCGTAGGGCATTTTGATACTCCACAATGTGTAGAGGTTTGCCCTGTAGACTGCATCCCTGAGAACGAACAGCATGTTGAAACTAAAGATCAGTTACTGGAAAAGTATCACCGTCTTACCGCTAAAGCAGCGGTACTTAGTTAAAAGTAATATTTAATATCTATATGAAAGCTATGATTTTGGCCGCAGGGCGCGGCACTCGAGTACAACCTTTAACTCATCGTTTGCCAAAACCGATGATTCCTGTTGTTGGTAAGCCAGTAATGGAGTATTTGATTGAAGAGCTGGCGCTTCATGGTTTTAGGGAGATCATGATCAATGTGAGCCATCAAGCTCACCAAATTGAATCCTATTTTGGTGATGGGCGAAAGTGGGGTGTTGATATAGGTTATTCGTTTGAAGGCCATATTGAGGAAGGAGAGGTCGTCGCTGAACCGGTTGGTTCTGCTGGCGGTATTAAACGGATCCAAGAATTCGGCAGTTTTTTTGATGACACTACCTTAGTTGTTTGTGGTGATGCGATTATCGACTTAGATTTAACTGCTGCAGTACGTAAGCATTGGGCTAGCGGCGCAAAGGCGAGTATTGTGACATTAGAGGTGGAGCGCGCCCGAGTTTCAGACTACGGTGTTGTGGTCAGCGATGAATCTGGCCAAATTACTTCTTTTCAGGAAAAGCCTTCTGTTGAAGAGGCGCAATCTACCCAAGTGAATACGGGGATTTACTTTTTTGAACCAGAGGTGATTGACTTGATTCCATCAGGTGTCGAGTACGATATTGGTAGTGAACTGTTGCCTAAAGTGGTAGAACTTGGTTTACCATTTCAAGCACTCAACCTGCCATTTACGTGGATTGATATTGGCCAGTTGCATGATTATTGGTTAACCAATCAGCGGTTGATGCGAGGTGAAATGCGTACGATAAAAATGCCAGGTAAAGAGGTGTTACCACACGTTTGGGTTGGTCTGAATGTAGATGCTAACTGGTCTGAGATTCGGGTTGAAGGCACGGTATATGTAGGTTCAAATACAAAAATTGAAGATGGTTGCGAGCTAATGGGTCCGGTTTGGATTGCCCATGGCTGCGTATTGAAAGCGGGGGCAAAGGTGTCTAAAAGTCAAATATTCGAGCACACTTATCTAGGCTCCAGTGCCAATGTGAGTGAGGGCATGGTATTTGGCCACCGTTTTGTGGATAAAAATGGAATACGACAAGATAACTCGGCGGACGATCTCGCTTGGGTAGGCGACGCAAGAGAACGGCGATTTCAGTAGAAATTACTGAGGCTGGCTTCTGGTTTTCATTTATAATCCGCGCGAATTTATACTTCGAGTATTTGTATCAGGTCTATCAGAGTAGCGAAACGTTTGAAGTATTGTGAATTAGACTTAACTATATCCAACTCTAAAAATACACTCCAAAGGATAAAATTATGCCCATCTATGAATATGTTTGTACAGAATGCAGCCATGAATTAGAGGCGATTCAAAAGATGTCAGACGATGCCTTGGTGTTTTGCCCTGAGTGCAGTGGTGAGTCCTTGAGAAAGAAAATTTCAGCCGCTGCGTTCCAGCTAAAAGGTACGGGCTGGTACGAGACCGATTTCAAAAATAATAAACCTAAAGCTAATTCAGAGGACAAGCCTGCTGCGAAAAAAGACGGAGCTTCCGATAAGAAAAATACTTCTAGTGCAAGCGGCTCAAGTAAGAGTGATAAAAACTCAAGTTCTAAACAAGCGAGCGCCGCATAAGGCGGCATTCGAATCAATAATTACGAGGTTATCAGTATGCGGACGCATCTCTGCGGCGATATAAACGAATCACTTATCGACCAAACCGTTACGGTTGTTGGTTGGGTGCAAAACCGCCGAGATCATGGTGGCGTTATTTTTATTGATTTGCGTGATCGCAGCGCTATTTTGCAAGTGGTAATCGACCCTGATACGCCAGAAGCATTTGCTTTGGCTGATTCTGCGCGTAATGAATTTGTTTTGAAGATGACTGGCCGTGTTCGAAACCGTCCTGAAGGCACCACTAATTCCAATATGCCAACTGGTATGGTGGAGATGTTGACTAAAGAAATCGAAGTATTAAGTATTTCTGATCCACTGCCATTTCAGCAAGATGATAGAGAAATAACCGAAGCGGTACGACTTAAATATCGCTTTTTGGATTTGCGTCGTCCGGTCATGCAGCACACAATGCGCACGCGGCATGAAGTGGTTAAGAACTTACGCCGTTTTCTAGAAAATCAAGACTTTGTTGAGTTAGAAACGCCTATTCTCACGCGCTCGACACCAGAGGGCGCGCGCGATTATTTAGTGCCAAGTCGCACCCATCCGGGCGAATTTTTTGCGCTTCCACAGTCTCCGCAATTGTTTAAGCAGTTGTTGATGGTTTCTGGTTTTGAGCGTTACTACCAAGTGGCTCGCTGCTTTAGAGACGAAGATTTACGCGCGGACCGTCAGCCAGAATTTACGCAGCTAGATATAGAGATGTCTTTCATTGATGAAAACGACATCATGACGCTAATGACAGAGATGGTGCAAAAGCTGTTCGTTGCGGTATTAGGTGAATCGTTACCCGACACCTTTCCAACCATCACGTACGCAGAGGCAATGTCACGGTTTGGTACAGATCGCCCTGATATGCGTATCGATCTAGAATTAGTGGATATTACTGAATTGATGCAGGGCGTTGAATTTAAAGTATTCTCTGGCCCAGCGAACGACCCTAAAGGCCGGGTTGCTGCCATGCGTGTGCCGGGCGCTTCTGCTTTGAGTCGTAAAGACATCGACGGATATACTCAATTTGTTGCAAATTACGGCGCTAAAGGCTTGGCTTATATTAAAGTCAATGATGCTGACATTGGAATGGAGGGCTTGCAGTCGCCCATTTTGAAGTTTATCCCTGACGATGTCGTTACAAGCATACTAGCGCGGACTGAAGCAAAAACAGGCGACCTCATCTTCTTCGGCGCAGATAGCGCTAGAGTGGTGAACGACTCACTGGGTGCATTAAGAGGTCAAATAGCCGCCAATATGAATTTAATCAATGAAGACTGGGCGCCAATTTGGGTGACAGACTTCCCATTAGTTGAGTGGGATGACGGCGCTAACCGTTACCAATCATTACATCATCCGTTTACAGCGCCGTGCGAAGATCAAATTGACGCACTTGATTCTGACCCAAGCTCGGTTATTTCTCGTGCCTATGATTTAGTATTAAACGGCTCGGAAATTGGCGGTGGTTCAATTCGTATTCATCGCAGCGACTTACAGCAAAAAGTATTAGACGTATTAGGCATCGGCGAAGAAGAAGCCAATAGTAAATTTGGCTTCCTACTCGAAGCACTAAAGTATGGCGCTCCTCCACATGGCGGCATGGCGTTCGGCATAGATCGCGTATGCGCGATGATGGCGGGTGTGGAATCTATCCGCGATGTAATTGCATTTCCTAAAACACAAAAAGCATCTTGCTTGTTAACGCAAGCGCCGAACGATGTGGACGACAAACAATTGCGCGAATTAGGAATCAAACTGCGTAAGCCCAAAGATTAGTTAAGGCGGCTAGTCTATAATACCCCAAACTAACAAAAGTAAAGACAATGGCAGGTCATAGTAAATGGGCTAACATCAAGCACCGCAAAGCGGCGCAAGATGCCAAACGCGGAAAAATATTCACTAAATGGATTCGTGAAATCACTGTTGCAGCGCGCACCGGTGGTGGCGAAGTTGATTCAAACCCACGTTTGCGTTCGGCGATAGATAAAGCACTCGGTTCCAATATGACGCGCGACACTATAGACCGTGCAATCGCTCGCGGCACCGGTGACTTAGACGGACAAGTTATTGAAGAGGTAGTGTACGAAGGTTATGCCCCTAACGGCGTTGCGGTATTAGTTGAATGTGCCACCGATAATAAAAATCGTACCGTTGCCGAAGTGCGACATGCCTTTTCAAAAGCAGGCGGTAACTTGGGCACCGATGGCTCTGTGGCGTATTTGTTTACGAAGCAAGGTTCTATCGTATTTTCAGACGTAGATGAAGACGAGATCATGGAGGCGGCATTAGAAGCCGGTGCAGAGGATATTGAAGTAGAAGGCGGTATGGCTGAAGTGATTACCGCTTATGGGGATTATTTTTCAGTACTTGAAGGCTTAAAAACCGCAGGCTATGAGCCAGAAATGGACGAAATCGTGCAACGCGCCTCGCTTGAGGTCGAGCTTGATGAAGAGGCAGCGGAAAAAATCACTCGTTTAATTGATGTGCTCGAAGAGCTGGATGACGTGCAAAACGTGTTCACCAATGCCTCTTTCCCTGACAGTGATTAGGCAGCTTTATTTGCTACCATTACTAGTATCATCGAGTTTGGTACTCATTGCTCACCCCTTTAAAAACTAAACGATGCGCGTATTAGGCATCGATCCGGGTTCAAGAATTACCGGGTTGGGCGTGGTAGAGCTAAAAGGCCGTCAATTGATTGGCATTCAAAGCCAAGCTGTTCGTCTAGGTGATGGAGAGTTGTCGCTTAGGCTAGGTGATATATACCAGGCCGTCACTAATATGATCTTAGAGTCTAAGCCTGATGTTGTGGCGGTTGAACAAGTGTTTATGGCCACCAATGCTAAGGCCGCGCTAACGCTTGGGCATGCTCGGGGTAGCGCCGTATGTGCAGCAGTCAATGCAGGTATTCCAGTGGTTGAATACAGCGCTAAACAAATCAAGCAATCTGTTGTAGGGACGGGCGGAGCAGCGAAAGCGCAAGTGCAGCACATGGTTAGGGTGTTGCTGCGACTAAGCAAAACACCGCAGTCAGATGCAGCGGACGCCTTAGCTTGCGCGATCTGCCATCTTCATTCAGCGCAGCTACAAGAAAAGCTAACCCAGAGTTTGAAACGGGCATGATTGGTTATTTACGCGGACATATCATTGATAAAGAGCCCCCTTGGCTGGTAATGGATGTTGGCGGGGTCGGTTACGAGTTAGAAGCCTCAATGAATACCTTCTATGCGATTGCAGATTTAACCGAGGAGGTTTCTCTCCATACGCATATGGTGGTGAGAGAGGACGCCCAACTACTGTATGGCTTTGCTTCCCTTTCTGAGCGGGCGTTATTTAGATCGCTGTTGAAGGTCAATGGCGTGGGACCTCGTGTCGCTTTAGCTATTCTCTCCACTTTGTCGGCGCAAGAGTTTGCTGTTTGTGTGCAAAATGAAGATACCGCAACTATTGTGCGCGTACCAGGCATAGGCAAGAAAACGGCAGAACGGCTTATCGTTGAAATGCGCGATAGATTGCCAGTGGTTTCAGGGGCAACTGAGGGTGTGCTCGCGCAACCGAATGTAGCTAGCAATAGCAGTGACGCGATCAGCGCGTTGATCGCACTTGGATACAAGCCGGCAGATGCCAGTCGGGTGGTGCGAGGCTTGCCTGATGTTGACGCGATGCCGCGAGAAACGATCATTAGGCAGGCTTTAAAGGCCTTATCGAACTAGCATTATGGCAGTCGGTAGTGATCACAATTCAATGTTATCTGGTTCGATAGAAAGCGATAATTTAAATGAGCAGGCATTAGATCGAAGTTTACGCCCGCCGACCCTTGACGAGTTTATTGGGCAAGACAAACTGAAGGAGCAACTATCGATTTTTATTCAAGCGGCGCGTCAGCGTGGTGATGCATTGGACCATGTTTTGTTATTTGGTCCGCCTGGGCTGGGTAAAACCACCTTGGCCAATATCCTTGCAACGGAGATGGGTTCGACCATGCGCCAAACCTCTGGGCCGGTTATTGAAAAGGCTGGGGACTTGGCTGCGATGTTAACGAACCTAGAAGAAAATGATGTCTTGTTCGTGGACGAAATTCATCGACTTAGCCCGGCGATTGAAGAGATTTTATATCCCGCCATGGAGGACTATCAGTTAGATATTGTTATCGGTGAAGGGCCAGCTGCGAGATCTATCCAATTAAACCTGCCACCGTTTACATTAATTGGCGCGACCACAAGAGCCGGATTACTCACATCCCCGTTAAGAGATCGTTTCGGTATTGTGCAGCGGCTTGAATTTTACAGCGCGACGGAGTTATCAAGTATTGTGCAACGCTCTGCAAACATAATGAATATTCAGACCGAACCCGAAGGGGTGCACGAAGTGGCCAAACGCTCAAGAGGCACGCCGCGTATCGCCAATCGTTTGTTAAGGCGAGTGCGCGATTATGCCCAAGTGAAAAGCGATGGGATACTAACTGGAGACATTGCTTGTAAAGCGCTTGATATGCTTGAAGTGGACACGCATGGCATGGACAATTTAGACCGCAATCTACTTATTGCGTTAATTGAAAAGTTTGACGGTGGGCCAGTGGGTGTGGATAGCTTGGCCGCCGCAATCAGCGAAGAGCGGGGCACTATTGAAGATGTGATTGAACCTTACCTCATCCAGCAGGGGTTTATGATGCGCACTCCACGCGGGCGGATGGCAACAAAAGCGACGTGGCGACACCTGGGTTTGAACCCGCCCGCTGCGCACCATCAACCACAATTATTTCAGTCAGATGAAAGCTGAAGGTTGGTTAATGATGAATTCATTTGGTTTGGGTATATTGCCCCGTAATTCTATATAAACCCTTTCACGTTAACGCGCTGTAATGCAGAACGAGATTTTTAGCTGGCCAGTGCGTATTTACTACGAAGACACCGACGCGGGGGGCGTGGTTTATCATGCGAACTATTTGCGTTATATGGAACGGGCTAGAAATGAATGGCTAAGGCATTTAGGTCGGCCAATATCTGATATCAATGAAAAAGATGGTTGCTTATTTGTACTGGCATCATTAGACATCCAGTATAAATCTCCGGCTAAACTAGACGACTATCTTCACGTTACAGTCGAGTTAATTGAGATGAAGCGAGTTTCAATGGTGTTGAAGCAGCGCGTGTTACGTGAAGACAAAGAAATCGCGACGGGCAGCCTTAACCTTGTGACGGTTTCAAATGAAATCTTCAAACCGGTAGCGATACCCGAGTCGTTGACGACTCACCTACTAATAACATCAAATAAGGTGTAACTGACTACTATGGATCAACACTCCTCCATTATTGGATTAATATTAGGCGCCAGCTTTATCGTGCAGCTGGTGATGCTGATCTTGCTGATCGCATCCGTCGTATCTTGGACTTTGATCTTTAAAAAATCTTCTCAACTAAAGCGCCTAGAAAATAGCGCCGATGCGTTTGAAGACGACTTCTGGTCAGTAGGGGATATGAATAGATTGCATCATACCTGGGCGGGCCAGAATGGTCAGAACGAAGGGATGTCAGCGATTTTCGTTGCAGGATATAGAGAGTATTCTCGATTGGCGAAAAAGCCAAATTTAGGCCGGACTGAAATTATTGATGGGGTGAATCGTGCTATGCGCGTGGTGTTAAATAGGGAAATAGATGAACTCGAACATCATCTGCCATTTTTAGCAACAGTCGGCTCAACGTCGCCCTACGTTGGATTATTTGGTACCGTTTGGGGGATCATGAATTCGTTTCGCTCGTTGGGCGCAATGAAGCAAGTCACTATTGCCACCGTTGCGCCGGGTATTTCAGAAGCGCTGATTGCTACAGCCATGGGTTTGTTTGCTGCGATCCCTGCGGTAATTGCCTACAATCGTTTGGCCACAACAGCTGAACGGTTAGGTTCTCGCTACGAGATATTTATGGAAGAGTTCCTGAGTATCGTCAACCGTCAGGTTGTTACCAGTAAGGATTAAATCTGATGAGTATCCGTCATCGTCGCAAGAAACGCATGATGAGCGAAATTAATGTCGTTCCGTATATCGACGTGATGCTGGTGTTGTTGGTCATCTTTATGGTGACAGCGCCCTTGCTGAGTACCGGAATTGACGTTGATTTACCCTCTGCCGATGCTGCACCAACGGAGGATTTAGACTTAGAGCCTTTTGTATTAACGGTCGACAAAAACGGCGCGTACTATCTAAATGATAGCGAAGAGCCAGTTGATTCGGTTGCTGAGATTCAGCGTCAAGCGGCTATTGTGCTCAAGAAAGAACCTAAAACGCCTTTTATGGTGCGTGGCGATAGCGCGATAAATTATGGGCAAGTTGTTGATGGAATGGTGTTGTTGCAGGCTGCAGGGGTTGATAAGGTAGGTTTGGTTACCAATGCACCTGAACAGTAAACCTTTTTGTTGGGCGCAAGAAGTAACTCCAAATAACTGTGGTTAGGAAGAAGTTACGTAGTGCAGGTCTAAACCTTAGAATCGCTTGTATTTGCTTTATTAGTACACGTGGCATTGTTTACATTAATCGGGCTTAATTTAAGTTTTACTAAGTCGGTCAAACCCATTGCGCAAAAACCCTTGCAGGCTGTTGTGATAAACGACTTGCCTTTGCCAGTTCCACAAAAAGAACCCGAACCAAAGGTGGAGAAGCAGCCAGAACCGGAGCCTGAGCCGATTGTTATTGAGCCAGAACCGGAACCAGAGCCTGTTGTCGAGAAAAAGCCTGAACCAAAACCCAAGCCAAAACCAAAACTAAAGTTTAAATACGAATGTGATGGTGTGGTATACGAGGTTGATTCAGCCGCTGAAGCGAAACGCTTGCAGGGGCAATGCGATGCTAAGCTAAAAGCTGAGCAACAAAAGAAAAAGAAAGCTGCTGAAGATAAAGCGAAAAAAGAGTTAGAGAAAAAGAAACAAACTGAGCAAAGAAAGCAAGAAGAGCTAAAACAAAAGAAATTAGCAGAAGAAAAGGAAAAGCAAGATAAATTGGAAAAAGAGAAGTTAAGGAAAGAGAGGCTAAAGAAAGAGCGTAAGAAAAAAGAAGAGGCAGAGAAAAAGAAAAAAGCTGAAGCTGAACGTAAAAGAAGAAAAGCTGAAAAGAAAAAGCGAGAGGAAGAGCTAAGAAAGAAAAAGGAAAGAGAACTAGCGGATAGAATAGCGAAAGATAAAGCATCGCGCCGCGCTAAAGAAGAGGTAGCTCTCAAAAGAAAGTTAGATGAAGAGGGAGCAAATAGAGCATGGGGAGCCGCCGTCAGTGGCGTATCAGGCGCAGCTATTGCTGATCACGTTAGTGCAAATTATGAGCCAAATTTTACATGCGTTGGCAGAAATACTCTTTGGCTCATAAAGGCAACACCTACAGGACGCATACTCAATATATCTTTATTACGTACCAGCGGGAATCCAACTTGTGATAGTGAGGCTGGCCTGGCTATCCGTAATTCCGATCCTTTACCTTTAAGGGTGAAATGGCCTACAGCTAAACCGGAAGAGTTTGAGTTTGAGTTTAAACCAAATTAGCGCTTCGGCTTTAGGTAGGATTAAGTTATTTAGATTGATAGTTAAATCTGGATTAAGGTGTGAGCTGTTAAATTTCGTTCATATATTTTAATAAAAATACGGGTAGATCTATTTCGATTACATAATAATCAAGATATGATTCCATGACATTGTTTCCATGACTAAATTCCTAATGAGATACTCTTTATCGCGCCCATTTATTGTGTTGTTATTGATGATGGTTAGTGCGCAAGCACAAGCTGTATTGAGAATCGAAATATCCAAAGGTGTCAGTTCGGCTATTCCTATAGCTATCGTGCCTTTTTCTGTACGACCAGCTCAACAGTTACCGCAGCCAATTTGGGATATTGTCGCTTCAGATTTGGCGCGCAGTGGGCGATTCGAACCGTTATCTAGTGGAGACTTTTTAAGCGTGCCGACTTCATTGTCTGAGGTGCGTTATAAAGACTGGCGGCTACTTAAGATGAACGCCATTGTTATTGGTAACGTTCAGCAGGTGACTGGGAATACTTACGATATTACTTTCCGCTTGTTAGATGTATTCGGCGAATCACAGTTAGATGCTTTTTCATATTCAGGCGTTAAATCTTCTTTACTTAGAAAAGTAGCGCACCGAATAAGTGATCGTATTTATGAAAAGATGACAGGAATTCCAGGCGCTTTTGATACTAAAATCACTTATGTTAAGAACACAGGACAGTTAGAAAATAAGCGGTACTTTTTGTTTGTTGCAGATTCTGATGGTTATAATGAGAAAAACATTTTGGAATCAAAGCAACCTATTATGTCGCCTGCATGGGCACCTAATGGTGATCGTTTGGCCTATGTTTCGTTTGAGGCGCGGCGTCCGGTAATCTATCAACAAGATTTAAGAACAGGTCAGCGCTCGATTGTAGCGGAGTATCCTCGGATCAATGCCGCGCCAGCATGGTCGCCTGACGGTAGTAAGATTGCGATGAGTCTGTCTAAAGACGGTAATTCAGAGATCTATGTTAAAAACCTGATCACTAGTAACTTAACAAGAGTAACCAATAATCGGGCACCAGACACTTCGCCATCGTGGTCGCCAGACGGGCGTAGTTTGGTATTTGCATCTGGGCGGTCTGGACGGCCACAGGTGTACCAAGTTAGTGCGCTTGGTGGCCAGCCTAAGCGTTTAACATTTAGTGGCAGTTCGAATCAGCGGCCCTCATTTTCACCAGACGGCAAAAGTTTAGTGCTAATTACCGATGTCGGCGGTGGATTTAAAGTGGGAATATACGATATGAAAACCCGAACTACTAAAACTTTGACGGATTCTCGTTTAGATGAATCACCTAGTTTTGCTCCTAATGGAGAGATGATTTTGTATTCTACCGTGAAAGGTGGGCGGAATGTTTTAGCGGTAGTTTCTACACAAACTAACCTACAACAAGTGTTAAGATTCGGACGCGACCCTGTTAAGGCACCAGCATGGTCGAAAAATTTATAATCGGCAAAAAATTAAAACTTAGTTTAGCGTTAACTTATTGAGAACCTCAGAGGACAAAAAATGAAAAATCAGTCACTATTTAAGCTTGCATTGATATTGATATTGGGTGTGTTTCTTTCAGCATGTGCGGGTAAAAAACAGCAAGAAAGCGTGCAAGTTGGTGAAATTGGTGGTGGTTCAATAGGGGGTGATTCCTCAATGGAGGAAACGATAGTCGGCGGTGTTACTGACGACGACCTGTTAGGTGTCGGTTTGGACGGTGGTCCGGTTGGGGTTGACGATAGTGATCCGCTAGGAAAACGGACAATTTATTTTGATTACAATTCAGCTACATTGACGTTTGAAGGAGATCAAGTTGCGCAAGCCCATGGTCAGTATTTGGCAGATAACCCCGAGATTTTTCTAACTTTAGAGGGGCATGCCGATGAGCGAGGTACAGGAGAATATAACCTGGCCTTAGCAGAAGACCGAGCGAAAATCGTTTCTCAGATATTTGCAGCTTATGGCGTTAGTGGCGATAGAGTGCAATTGGTTTCCTATGGTGAAGAGCGTCCGGTAGCGCTTGGGCATGACGAAGCAGCTTATGGCTTGAACCGTCGAGTAGAGATCATATATCAATAGTCTCCAAGCCTCTTAGTCCAGAATGACGGGCTCGACCATTTTATTGGTCGGGCTTATTTTATTTATAGCAAGTATAAATCAGCAATAATGAATAGTTATAAAACTCCGTTGGTATTAATTGTGGCTACCAGTCTAACAGCCTGCGGAGGTTATGCTAGAGAAGCCCCGGTAGAAGTTGCTGAAGTTATTCAGTCAGAACCTGTCGAAGTGCCGGCTGCGCCAAAGCCAGAGGCGGTGAGATTGCTCAAAGAAATTAACCTATTGCAGGCGGAAATTCGGCAACTCAGAAATTTAATTGAGCAGCAGCAGTTTGACGTAGAGAATATCAAACAACGCCAGCAAGATTTGTATCAAGGTTTAGACCAGCGTTTAAGGGTAGCGGAAACAAGGCAGGTACAAACGACAACGTTTGATACCAATTTGGCGACATCAAGTACAACATTAGAAAATAACGATCAATCTGTACTTGAGCCGTTGGATACGACATCACAGGTAACCGTGGGGGCGTCGACTGTAGTCGTGGGTTCAGAACCTGCGCAGGTGGCATCGGTAGCGCCTACTGCAGACCAGCAAGAGCTTTATGATCAAGGCTTTAGCTTTTTACGGCAATCTAATTACAATGATGCCATCGTCGTCTTTAATCAATTAGTGCAGCAACACCCTGACGGCGGCTTAGCAGACGATGCGAGCTATTGGATTGGAGAAGCCAATTACGTTAATCGCCAATATGCCGAGGCCATTCGTGCTTTTCGCTCAGTAGTTAGCCAATACCCAAGTAGTGATAGAGTGCCGGAAGCGCTTTTAAAAGTAGGGTATGTGCAATATGATATTGGTGACTATACTAATGCAAAAACAACCTTTGATGACATCATAAGGCGTTATCCAGATCATCCCGTTGCTATTTCCGCTGATTCTAGACTACAGCGAATTGAGCGCGGACTTACTAATTAAACAAGAAGTAGGAAAATATTATGGGAATGTTAGATTCAATATTAACTGAAGGTGGCGGCGCACTCGTTGGACAGTTAGCCAAAAACTTCGGAATAGACAAGAAAATAGCTGAAGCGGCGGTTAGAGGTTTAGCTCCAGCGCTTACTCGAGGCCTGCAAAGAAACACTAAGTCCGAAAAAGGGTTAGGGTCTTTATTAGATGCATTGGGTTCTGGTAATCATGAACGAACTGTTAATGATTTTAG
>CBDEGO010000002.1:0-605000 GCA_965237995.1 Candidatus Poriferihabitaceae bacterium | reverse complement strand
GACCGATTGGGTCTGTAGCGACACGCATTGTTTATGCGTAGAGTTTGAGCGCTACGATGCCTGGCATCGTTATGTTAAAACAACTGCTACACTAAACGACTTGAAAGACAATGGGTCTGTAGCTCAGTTGGTTAGAGCGCACCCCTGATAAGGGTGAGGTCGGAAGTTCAAATCTTCCCAGACCCACCATTCTATTCGGGGCCATAGCTCAGCTGGGAGAGCGCCTGCCTTGCACGCAGGAGGTCGGCGGTTCGATCCCGCCTGGCTCCACCATTACTAAATTCGAAATCCAGTTGTAAACCTCAGCACTATGCAAATAGTGTTGAGGTTTACAACTAGAGAAGCCTCGTACTCTTAACTGTTATTTATAACTGCTAAGAGAGACTTCTGGATCTTTTACAATTAGGGTAGTCAAAGGCACACGCATAGTGTGAGATAGACATGATAGATAGCGCGCGTATTTTTCTTCGGAAATTTACAAGCAAAAATCGATATCGGTGTTTTTCTTCAGTATGCGGGTACCGTGAATGCTACTGCATCTGCTCAATTTATTGGGTTTGTAGTATTCACAAAACACAAACAAGAGATTGTTAGTATTTGTTTTACTAATGTCGAATGTTTGTATGTTCTTTATATTTTTGAGTTCAAAAACATCTAACTTTGAAGAAAACTATATCTGTATAAGTAGTCTATTTGGGGTTATATGATCAAGTTATTAAGTGCATACGGTGGATGCCTTGGCAGTAAGAGGCGATGAAAGACGTTGTAACATGCGATAAGCCTCGGGGAGCTTGTAAACTAGCTTTGATCCGGGGATTTCTGAATGGGGAAACCCACCTTTTTTAGGTACCTTCAACTGAATACATAGGTTGAAGGAGCGAACCTGGGGAACTGAAACATCTAAGTACCCAGAGGAAAAGATATCAATAGATATTCCCTTAGTAGCGGCGAGCGAACGGGGATTAGCCCAAAAGTTAATTATGTTCTAGTGGAACTGACTGGAAAGTTAGACCATAGTAGGTGATAGTCCTGTACGCGAAAGGGCATTTTTAATGAATCAGAGTAGGGCGGGGCACGAGAAACCCTGTCTGAACATGGGGGGACCATCCTCCAAGGCTAAATACTACTTACTGACCGATAGTGAACCAGTACCGTGAGGGAAAGGCGAAAAGAACCCCTGTTAGGGGAGTGAAATAGAACCTGAAACCGTATGCATACAAGCAGTGGGAGCATTCTTCGGAATGTGACTGCGTACCTTTTGTATAATGGGTCAGCGACTTAATTTTAGTAGCAAGGTTAACCGTTTAGGGGAGCCGTAGGGAAACCGAGTCTTAATAGGGCGTTTAGTTGCTAGGATTAGACCCGAAACCGGACGATCTAGCCATGGCCAGGTTGAAGGTGTAGTAACATACACTGGAGGACCGAACCAACTTATGTTGAAAAATGAGTGGATGAGCTGTGGCTAGGAGTGAAAGGCTAAACAAGTCCGGAGATAGCTGGTTCTCCTCGAAATCTATTTAGGTAGAGCCTCATGTATAACTCTCGGGGGTAGAGCACTGTTTTGGCTAGGGGGCCATCCCGGCTTACCAAACCAATGCAAACTCCGAATACCGAGAAGTTCAATCATGGGAGACACACGGCGGGTGATAAGGTCCGTCGTGGAAAGGGTAACAGCCCAGACCGTCAGCTAAGGTCCCAAAATACAGCTCAGTGGAAAACGATGTGCGAAGGCCCAGACAGCCAGGAGGTTGGCTTAGAAGCAGCCACCCTTTAAAGAAAGCGTAATAGCTCACTGGTCGAGTCGGCGCGCGCGGAAGATTTACCGGGGCTCAAGCTGTATACCGAAGCTACGGATGCATATTTATATGCATGGTAGAGGAGCGTTCTGTAAGCCGTTGAAGGTGTTCTGTAAGGAATGCTGGAGGTATCAGAAGTGCGAATGCTGACATAAGTAACGATAAAGGGGGTGAAAGGCCCCCTCGCCGAAAGCCCAAGGTTTCCTGCTCAATGTTAATCAGAGCAGGGTTAGTCGGCCCCTAAGGTGAGGCAGAAATGCGTAATCGATGGGAAACAGGTTAATATTCCTGTACTTGTAATAACTGCGATGGAGGGACGGAGAAGGTTAGACGAGCCAACTGTTGGATTAGTTGGTTTAACCGCGTAGACATGAACCTTAGGAAAATCCGGGGTTCTTTATGTTGAGACGGGATGACGAGCACCTATTATTGGAGCGAAGTCGTTGATACCATGCTTCCAGGAAAATCTTCTAAGCTTCAGGTTATTACGAACCGTACCCCAAACCGACACAGGTGGGCGGGATGAGTATTCTAAGGCGCTTGAGAGAACTCGGGTGAAGGAACTCGGCAAAATAACACCGTAACTTCGGGAGAAGGTGTGCCCCTGGTATGTGAAAGTACTTGCTGCTGGAGCAGAAGGGGGTTGCAATAAAGAGATGGCTGCGACTGTTTACTAAAAACATAGCACTCTGCAAACTCGCAAGAGGAAGTATAGGGTGTGACGCCTGCCCGGTGCCGGAAGGTTAATTGATGGGGTTATCTTCGGAGAAGCTCTTGATCGAAGCCCCGGTGAACGGCGGCCGTAACTATAACGGTCCTAAGGTAGCGAAATTCCTTGTCGGGTAAGTTCCGACCTGCACGAATGGCGTAACGATGGCCATACTGTCTCCACCCGGGACTCAGTGAAATTGAATTCGCTGTGAAGATGCAGTGTACCCGCGGCTAGACGGAAAGACCCCGTGCACCTTTACTACAGCTTTACATTGAATTTTGAGCACATATGTGCAGGATAGGTGGTAGGCTTTGAAGCGAGAACGCTAGTTCTTGTGGAGCCACCCTTGAGATACCACCCTTATCTGTTTGAGGTTCTAACCCAGGGCCATTATCTGGTTCGGGGACAATGTATGGTGGGTAGTTTGACTGGGGCGGTCTCCTCCTAAAGAGTAACGGAGGAGCGCTAAGGTACTCTAAATACGGTCGGAAATCGTATGGTTAGTGCAAAGGCATAAGAGTGCTTAACTGCGAGACAGACACGTCGAGCAGGTGGGAAACCAGGTCTTAGTGATCCGGTGGTTCTGTATGGAAGGGCCATCGCTCAACGGATAAAAGGTACGCCGGGGATAACAGGCTGATACCGCCCAAGAGTTCACATCGACGGCGGTGTTTGGCACCTCGATGTCGGCTCATCACATCCTGGGGCTGTAGCCGGTCCCAAGGGTATGGCTGTTCGCCATTTAAAGTGGTACGCGAGCTGGGTTTAGAACGTCGTGAGACAGTTTGGTCCCTATCTGCCGTGGGCGTTTGAGAATTGAGAGGAGCTGCTCCTAGTACGAGAGGACCGGAGTGGACGTATCTCTGGTGTTCCGGTTGTCACGCCAGTGGCATTGCCGGGTAGCTATATACGGACGGGATAACCGCTGAAAGCATCTAAGCGGGAAGCCTCCCTCAAGATTAGTTCTCACTGGGAATTTGATTCCCCTGAAGGGTCGTTGAAGACTACAACGTTGATAGGCTAGGTGTGGAAGCTCAGTAATGAGTGAAGCTAACTAGTACTAATTGCCCGTGAGGCTTGATCATATAACACCCAAGTGGTCTACTACTTGGAGTGCGATGATTTTGCACCTCAAAATGAAAGACCTTGACTACCTTATTTTGTATCTCTAGTTGTAAACTTTTAGAAAGTTTGAGCTACATTAGCTTTTACTTTGACCAGTTTGCCTGGTGACAATAGAGCTTTGGTACCACCTGATCCCATATCGAACTCAGAAGTGAAACGAAGCATCGCCGATGATAGTGTGGGAGTTCCCATGTGAAAGTAGGTCATTACCAGGCTATTAAATATAGAAGGCTCCATCCGAAAGGTTGGGGCCTTTTTATTTGGGTTGCCCTCATCCTATCATTCCTTATAAGACTGTTCAGTTGAAACGGATTTGTGTCGTACAAGCACCTAAAAATTTTTAATGTTTGAATAATCTTTGACAGAATTGTAAGTTTGGGAAGAAATAACATTCGCCTAATTTAATACTATTTAGATTATTATGGTGCTCTGCAATATACATTTTTGATAAACTTGTAGTTGTTAAGCCATGCCCAAGGCGCGTTTATGTTAACTTGATAGGGCTATTTTCACTTTGGACTTGAAATGAAACTAATTGTAAAAATATTACTACTCTTTATTGTTATTTTACAGCCTCTGCAAGCTGCGGAAGAGGCATCGTATAAGATAGGGTCCTCTGGTAAAATTGAATTTGCGAACCGTGTTTTTGATGACTTTTCAGCTTACACGTCTTCGAAAGAGTTTCAGGATTTTGGTAGGCGTTGTGGCGTCGAATCAAGATACCGTGAATTAGAAGAATCGCAAAAAATAAATACTGATCTAGCAAAGTCAGTTAACGATTGCACACTTACCCTAACGCAAATTCAATCGGAATATAATTTGGGCAATGCTTACGTTGAAATCCCCGTTTGGTTTCACGTCATAACGCGTACTAACGGTTTTGGGAACGTAACGGACGCAGAAATCAATAGTCAGATTCTGGTGTTAAATGAAGACTTCAACGCAACTTATGGTTCATTAGGTAGCGCAGGAAACAATGTAGGAATACGCTTTGTGCTAGCGGGGGTCACGCGAAGTGCAAATAACGCCTGGTTTGACGATTTGACAGTTGAAATAGAAAAAATTTATAAGGGTATATTGGGTAGAGATCCAAGTAAATATCTAAACATTTATTCAAATAGTGCCGCTGGTTACCTAGGTTATGCTCCTTTTCCGCAGCAGTTTGCAGGGGAGACTGTCGATGGAGTGGTACTTAACTACGCAACTGTTAATGGAAGAAACGGAAATTTTGGAAATTTCAACTTAGGTAGAACGGCGGTCCACGAAATAGGGCATTATCTGGGTTTACTGCATACATTTCAAGA
Organism: Candidatus Poriferihabitaceae bacterium; assembly: GCA_965237995.1. Taxonomy (GTDB): domain Bacteria; phylum Pseudomonadota; class Gammaproteobacteria; order Arenicellales; family Poriferihabitantaceae; genus JAAELZ01. The sequence goes on along the minus strand of CBDEGO010000002.1, from coordinate 600,063 downwards.
CTCACCCAATGGTGCGGCTTGCACTAACGGTTTGAATACAGGGGATCTAATCGCAGATACAAATGCTGAGTTTGATGCGCACCACGGTTGCCTCAGCCGTAGTACCTGTGGTTCACCAGACCCAATTAATAACTACATGGACTATTCAAACGATGTTTGCATGACAGAGTTCACCATCCAGCAGGCCAACAGAATGGTATGTTCGTTGGTTAACTATCGACCAGACGCGTATGTACTGACTAGGCCAGTCATTCTAGCGCCCGTTATAGATTTATTGCTATAACTGTTAAGCTAATTATTGCAGCGGCTAATAGTGTGTTTTTACTAGCCCAACAACGTAGCCTCCTGTTGAAAAACTAAGATTCTAATTTTCATTATATATTAGCGATTGCTTACATCAGCTTTCATTTGGAAAAAATTCACTAACGGTAATTATTGAACTTTCAGTTCGATTAACCCTCTGACAAAGCACACGCTATACCTGCAGATTGATACTAAGTGGATGCATAGCAAAAAAACATTCAAACTAATTCACATACGAAATACTAGAGCATGGCAAGCGCGCGCACGATGTTTAACACGCTCTTCCCCGTCGCTAGCTTTTTAGTGTTCGCCTATCCGTTATGGCGGCTCAGCGATTGGTATTTTACAGATAATGTTCTGTCATTTACTCATGTACTTGCCATATGGGTAATCGGTACCCTAGGGATGTGGTACTCCTTTAGTGGGCCTAAAATGTTAATCCGATACTTGATGGTGCACTGGATGGGTGCGGGGTTCATTTTATTATCTCTGACTTTACTCGCTGAGCCTGTGGTGGTGTTATTAGCATCACAATCGAAGTTAATTGCGATAGTAGTAGTGTTATTAGCATTGTTTCTGGTAGTAGTCGCGTTAATTGCTTCACATCTGTTGCAGGTGAAAAGAGTCGCACTAGAAACTACAAAGGTACAAAAACAACTAAGAATAGTGCAAATTAGTGATGTACACATAGGTTCTCGACGCGGGCGGTTTATGGATCGTATTGTAGTAGCGATAAATAAATTAGGCCCTGATATTGTGGTAATTACAGGGGATCTAATTGATTCTAGTGCGGTTAACGCTGAGCAACTTAATGCTTTAACTAAATTGAAAATACCGGTATATTTTTCCATTGGAAATCATGAGCGCTATGCTGACTTAAAGAAAATTCTTAGTATTTTAAAAGAATATGGCGTTAAAACACTTAGCCAAGAGTCGCTAATCGAGCAAGGGGTACAATTGGTGGGTATAGACGACGCCGACCACAGGAATCAAGTGGAGTTGACTTTACCCACTATTTCACTTGAAAACGGTTACTTTACCATTCTGCTCTATCACCGACCGGTTGGTTGGATGGCTGCGCGAAAGGGCGGGGTTGATTTAATGTTATCTGGACATACTCACGGCGGGCAAATCATGCCTTTTAATTGGCTGGTAAAACAGCAGTTTGACCGCCTTAAAGGCTTGTTTGAGAAAGATGGAAAATGGCTTTATGTATCATGTGGCACGGGTACATGGGGGCCCTTGATGCGTTTAGGCACTGCCAACGAAATAACGTTAATTGAGCTGAGTCCTAAAACCTAAGCGGTGTTATCTGCTTTAGTGGCTCTTTAAGAAACCACCCGATTGGCGCGACCACAAGTCAGCATACAGGCCAGCGTTTGCAATCAGCTCTTCGTGCGTTCCGGTTTCTATGATACTGCCTGCATCCATCACCACTAGTCGATCCATCGCAGCGATGGTAGATAAGCGATGAGCGATAGCGATAACAGTTTTACCTTGCATTAAAGTGGCTAAGCTTTCTTGAATAGCGGCTTCTACTTCAGAGTCTAAGGCGCTGGTTGCCTCATCGAGGATTAGCAGGGGTGCGTTTTTAAGCAATACCCTCGTGATAGCGATACGTTGGCGCTGACCGCCTGACAATTTAACTCCGCGTTCACCCACCTGCGCATCAAAGCCTTTGTTGCCCGCATGATCTTCTAAACCCATGATAAACTGATCCGCTTTGGCCATTTTAGCAGCTTTTAGTACTTCTTCATAACTGGCCTGTGGCTTTCCATATCTAATATTCTCGGTAACAGATCGATGCAGTAAAGAAGTGTCTTGTGTCACCATGCCTATGTGTGTACGAAGGCTCTCTTGGGTCACATCACTAACTGATTGGCTATCGATAGATATCTGCCCACCCTCTAAGTCGTAGAATCTGAGTAATAAACTAACTAGGGTAGATTTTCCTGCGCCTGAGCGCCCGACGATACCGATTTTTTCTCCACCAGAAACCGTTAAGTTAAAGTCGTTAATAATGCCGCCAGCGCCACTCGCCAGCGTCTTACCATAGTTAAATGATAAGTGCTCGAATCTGATTTCACCAGTAGTTACTTGTAAGGGTTTAGCTGAAGGGGAATCGCGTACGGCGATATCTTGTGATATGGTTTCAATCCCATCTTGTACAACACCGATATTTTCAAATAATCCGGCTATTTCCCACATGATCCACTGTGACATACCTTGCATTCGCATTACCAGGCCCATCGCGAAAGCAATGGCACCAACACTCACTGCATCTAAGTGCCATAAGTAAATGGAGGTGGCCGCAATTAAAAATAATAAGCACGCATTCATGCAACTTAAAACGAAAGTTAGCCAAGTAGATAGGCGCATTTGACGGTATACGGTGTCGAGAAAAACCTGCATGCCTTCTTGGGCATAGCCGTCCTCTGCTTGAGCGTGCGCAAACATTTTGACTGTAGGAATATTGGTGTAACTATCCACCACACGACCCGTCACCATGGAACGTGCTTCAGCTTGTTCTATAGAGATATCCCTAAGCTTCGGAATGAAATAGCGTAAGCTGATGACATAGCCAACCAACCAAATTAACATTGGAGCGGTTAACCGTATGTCACTAGCAGCGAATAAGATGACAGCGCTGGTGAAGTAAACCACGACATAGAGCATCACCTCTGTGACTTTAATCACCGCATCGCGTACACCCAGGGACGTTTGCATCATCTTTGCTGCGACCCTGCCTGCAAAGTCGTTTTGATAAAATTCAATACTTTGACGTAGTAAATAGCGATGCGCTTGCCAGCGTGTTCGCATAGCAAAATTGCCCAGTAAGCCCTGATGCGTAATTGATTCGTATAGAAATTTAAGGCAAGGTAAAACGATAAGCGTTAATGCGCTCACAAATATTAATTTGTATTTGTAGGTTTCCCAAAACGTGTCACGGTCGCTACTCGCTAACCAGTCAACCAAATTTCCGACAAAGGAAAACAAATACACTTCTGTTATCGAAATCGTTATCGAAAATAGTGCGCCCACCAAAATAAGAGGCCAAAATGGCTTGGCATAATGGCTGATAAAACTCACGATACCCGCAGGAGGTTTACTCGGCAGTTCTTGCGGAAATGCTGAGCGGTAAGCTTCTAGCCAAGTGTGAAATCGATTTATCCAACTAAACATCGTCGCTAATAGGTATATAATGTAATGGCTTAACTTCGCCCCAGGGCGATGATTTTAATAAACAGAAATTAGGTAAACTAGAGTTTAGCTCATTCTTATGTAGTGTCTTGAAAACGCCGCTCAAAAATATGTTGGTTTGCCCCATCACCAAGCAAGATTTGTTACCTGCGAATGGCAAACTGAAAAAATTGCTCAACGATGCGCTGCAAGAAGCGCAACTGATTTATGCAGATGGGCGTACTGTACCTAAACAGGCCGCTTTTTGGGTAACAAAGAATAAAACGACAGTATATTCGGTCGTTGATAGTGTGCCCATTTTGTTAGAAACAAAACAGGTATTAGTACCAGAGACAAAATAAGATAGTCGAGGTGGATTTAGATCGGTACTACAATAAGCACCACACCAAACTTAGAGTGATCAAAATAATGCACTTCTTTAAGTTTCATGCGGCGGCGCTCGTCAATGAAATAGGCTTCTTTTGCCCCTTCTGTCGTCACGGCTAATGAGTCTCCATTGGGCGAATACATCAGGTTTAGCTCCGCAAAGAGTAGATTAGGTGCGTAAACTCTAACGGCACCTTTGATGCTCAGGTCACTATTATTTATTCGTACTAAGGATGACCTCGCATAGCTGGCAGAGCGTTGTACCCAGCGATTGACGTTCAAAATACGATGTCCACTGCTACCCACAAGCCCAGAATAGATACCACCTAGGTAAGACAGGTTGTTACTAGCCTCCTTATCTCTGGACTGTGCAAATAGGGTATTAACTTTGGTTTTTCGTTTGTTCGCCTGATCTGAGTTAAAGTCCCACCTTTCATTACTAGCGCCTGTGTTAGTGAAAGTGATCATCTCTATCAAATAGGTACGCGCATTGGCACTTGGCAGCAATACCGCGAATAGAAAACTTATAAATAGGAGGCGAAATAAGTTGGCTTTCATAAGCGTTGCAATATAACAAATTCTACCGACATTACCCAAGTACGCTATTAGAAAAATGCTTAAGCAATTGGTCGACAAAACCAAAGCGTGCTTCTACTTCTTCGAAGTCTTTGTCTACTTTAAGAATAGTCGGTCCTTGTAGTGAAAACACACGCGGCTGAGATTGCACTAGCTCAATGATCGAAACGGGGTCAAGAGTGGCATTTTGCATGAATTCTATCTTTCCGCCTTCGTCATCAATATCTATCTTGCTGATGCCCAAGGGCATGGCCTTTAGTTTAAATAATGTGCATCGGAATAAGTACTTACCTGCATCTGGAAGCAAGCCAAAGCGGTCAATTGATTCGATCTCGAGTTCTTTAAGCTCCTCGGCAGTGGTCGCGCTGGCGATGCGTTTGTACATAACCAAACGCAAATGGATATCATTCAAATAACTATCAGGAAACAAAGCTGCAACACCCATAGTCACTTCGGTTTGGGCGATAGCATCTAAATTGATATTGGTTTTGTTAGAGGCTTTTGAATCATTTTTAATGGCACTGATTGCTCGGTTTAAATACTCGGTATATAAATTGAATCCGACATCATCAATTAAACCGCTTTGCGTCTCTCCAAGTAATTCACCAGCCCCGCGGATTTCAAGGTCATGCGAGGCCAAAGAAAAGCCGGCTCCTAAGGTGTTCAGTTGTTCAATCGCCGTCAGCCGTTTATTAGCATCTTTACTTACATGTTTGCGTTCAGGCACTAATAGGTAAGCAAATGCTTGGTGATGAGAGCGACCAACACGCCCGCGCAATTGATGTAGCTGTGCCAAACCAAATTTATCAGCTCGGTTGATAATGATGGTATTCGCCGATGGGACGTCAATACCACTTTCAATGATGGTTGTGGCCACCAAGATATTAAAACGCTGATGATAGAAATCACGCATTATCTGTTCGAGTTGCAACTCTCCCATCTGGCCGTGAGCAAACGCAATTTTGGCCTCAGGGATTAATTCTGTCAGCTCTTCGGCTATACGTTGAATGGTCTTTACTTCATTGTGCAGAAAATACATTTGCCCGCCGCGATGAATCTCCCGCAGACATGCTTCTCGAATAATGGCGTCATTGTGGTTAACCACGAATGTTTTGATTGCTAGGCGCTGCTCAGGGGGTGTTGCAATAATAGAAATTTCGCGAAGCCCTGACATCGTCATATTTAACGTGCGAGGAATCGGCGTGGCGGTAAGTGTCAGAATATCAACTTCGTTGCGTAGGTGCTTTAGCTTTTCTTTTTGGCGTACGCCAAAGCGATGTTCTTCGTCGATAATGATAAGGCCTAAGTTCTTGAGCTTAATATCGTCCTGAATTAAGCGGTGCGTGCCGATAACAATATCGGGTTGACCTTGTCGCATCTGTTCAAGCAGGGCTGTCGTTTCCTTCTTTGATGAAAACCGCGACATGAGCCCTATGGTGATCGGCATATCAGCAAATCTATTTTGAAAGGTTTCAAAATGTTGCTGCGCGAGTAAGGTGGTTGGTACCAACATGACCACCTGTTTGCTGTTAGCAGCGGCCACATAGGCCGCTCTTAAGGCCACCTCTGTCTTTCCAAAACCAACATCTCCGCACACCAAGCGATCCATTGGCGCTGTTGATTTTAGGTCGGCAATCACCTCGTCGATTGCACGTAACTGGTCATGTGTTTCTTCAAACCCAAAACGGTCTGAAAACAATTGGTACTCTTTTTGGGGTATCTGAAATGCGATTCCACTACGCGCGTCGCGCGCAGCTTGCATTTCTAACAATTCCACTGCCACGTCGTATGACTTTTCTTGTGCCTTTTTCTTAGCACGATCCCAGCTTGGACTGCCCAGCTTATGTAAAGGCGCCAATTCAGGGTCACCACCAATAAAGCGGCTAATCATTTGTAGTGACTGAATAGGTACATAGAGCTTGTCGGCGCCGTGGTATGCAACTACTAAAAACTCTTCGCTGTGTTCATTGATATTAAGTACCTGCAAGCCTTGGTAACGCCCAACACCGTGTTCTATGTGCACGACGGGCGCGCCAATTTGCAATTCTGCCAAGGAGCGAATAATCGCTTCAGGGTCGTGAGCGGTTTTTTGTGACCGTTGGCGGCGCTGTAGCACCTTATCGCCATACAACTGACTTTCGGTAATGATCTCGATGGTAGGGTCGCTTAAGATTAACCCTCGTACAATGTCACCGACTAAGATGCCAAGTTGGTGCTCATTTTGAAGAAATCCGTTCCAGCTTTGCTGGGGCTCTGGGATGAGGTCGTGTTCTATCAAGACCCCTTCTAAGGCTTCGCGTCGACCGGCAGTTTCTACAGCTAGTAATATACGATGCTTAGCGTTGTGCAGGTGCGCAGCTAGTGGCGCATAGGGTTGTTCAGCGCGCGTATCAACGGGATACTCATTAGGGGGCTTATTCGGCGCGCGCCAATCGGCATTCTTGGTGGTGCTGCCAAAATGATTAACAAGCTTATAGTTTGCGATGGCCGCTGAATATTGCGTTTGATCTATATATAACTCGTTAGGGGGTAATATTTTGCGACTGGCATCATCTTTACGCGCTTCATAGCGGTCTTTAATCTGGGCACTGATCGCGCTGACGCGATCCTGATGATCGCCTTCAAAAATGCACAATGTAGATGTGGGGAGGTAATCAAAGAACGTAGCAGTTTGTTCAAAAAATAACGGTAGATAAAATTCGATGCCGGGGGTTGTTCGGCCTTCGCTGACTTCTTGGTAAACATGTTGTTTGCTTGGGTCGCCTTCAAATTTTTCGCGAAAGGAACGCCTAAAATGCTTTATCCCTGGTTCAGTTAGTGGTACTTCACGCGCTGGCAATAACTTTATAGATTGTGTTTTGTCGGTAGACTTTTGGGTTTCTGGGTCAAAATAGCGAATCGATTCTATTTCGTTATCAAAAAGGTCTAGTCGAAATGGTCGGCTTGTTCCCATTGGGAATATATCTATCAACCCCCCGCGAATAGCGAACTCCCCTTGGCTCAACACTTGATTTACGTGGTGATAACCGACGTCCTGAAGGCGTAGCCGTAGTGGTTCGATCTCTATCGTTTCACCCGTAGCTAAGGTGAAACTATGCGCGAGTACAAAGTCGACCGGAGGTAGTCGCTGCAATAGTGACTCGGTTGTTGTAAGTAAAATGCCATTGTCTAATGTCGGCATGGATGACAGTAGAGACAATCGGCTAGAGACAATATCTTGATGCGGCGAAAATACGTCGTACGCCAATGTTTCCCACTCGGGGAAAATATGGACAGACACTGCGGGCGTTTCGCTTTGTGTAGACAAGAAGAAGCCTAGTTCTTCAGCAATAATCTGCACCTGACGTGCGTCAGCCAATGCTACACACAATAAGCCATCATTCGTTAGGCTTGCTTGTGTAATCGCCCAGCTAAGCCCAGACCCAAATAAGTGCGACCAACGTATAGGTCGTGCGGATGATTCCGGTAGTTGAGGCTGGTAGCTGGCTAACATCAATGGAATTGCTTCATAACAAGCGGCGAGATTGTAGGGCGCTAGCCACGAATGTCAACTGGCGAGTGGCTCACCTGTAGCGCTGATTTAACCATTTGACTATAAGGTTTTCATTGGGACTATCGATGTCATCGGTTACACTAGCAGGATGAAAATAGTAGTTAATTTCTGTGGCTAAACCCGTAATTTGGGCCTTGGTGCCAGCCAGCGGCGTAGGCACAAGAATGGAGTCGTCAATACCTAAGCAATACCTTAAGCTTGGCGATAAAACGGTGATAGAACACGCGATAAACCGGCTGGCGCAATGCAGTCGTGTAGATAACATCATCGTTGGGATTGCAGAACAAGATACCTATTGGCAGCAATTAAATTATTCGCACCCGAAGTTACATGCAGTCGTCACAGGTGGTCTGCAGCGAGCAGATACAGTCTTGAATATGCTCAATGTAGTGACTGACTCGCAAGTGGGCGGCGAGCATTGGGCTTTGGTTCATGATGCGGTGAGGCCTTGTGTGCGTGTGTCGGATATAGAGCAATTAATTGTTAAAGCCATTGGACAAAAAACGGGCGGGCTTTTGGGGACCTCAGTTACCGATACGCTTAAACGCGTAGATGACCTCAATACCGTTATCAATACACTAGATAGAACACAATTGTGGCGCGCTTTTACACCGCAGTTATTTCCAGTGGTTGAACTTGCCCAAGCATTAAAGCAATCAAATGAGGTGACGGACGAAGCCAGTGCAATAGAGCGGGCGGGCGGGGGGGCATTTGTCATGCAAGGCGCTGCCGATAACATTAAAATCACTCATCCCGAAGATTTGCGCTTGGCACAACTGATACTTCAAGCGCAGTCTAGCGAATAAACTATTTAAGTTAATCCATGAAAAGCACCTTATGAGAATTGGCCAAGGTTATGACGTGCACCGTTTGGTGGAAGGGCGTGAATTGATTATCGGCGGGGTGATTATTCCGCACCCGATGGGGCTAGCTGGGCATTCAGACGCCGATGTATTGCTACATGCAATTTGTGACGCTTTGTACGGCGCTGCGGCATTAGGCGATATTGGTACGCATTTCTCGCCTGATGATGACCAGTTTAAAGATAGAGATAGCAAAGAGTTTTTAAGGTCTGCGGGAGAACAAATTAAACGAGCGGGATACCAGATTAGCAATGTCGACAGCACGATTATTGCCGAACAGCCTAAAATGCGTCCACACATCGGTGCGATGCGACGGTGCATCGCTGCTTGTTTAGACCTTAAAGTCGATCAGGTTAGCGTGAAAGCCACAACCACAGAAGGCTTAGGTTTTACGGGTACACAGCAAGGTATCGCTGCACAGGCCATCGTGCTGCTGCTCGACGCCTAGAGTCTCACGATGGACGGTATGAATCCGCAGCAAGATGCGGCGTGTAAACATTTAGGGTCACCGTTATTGGTGTTAGCGGGCGCAGGGAGCGGTAAAACGCGTGTAATCACCCAAAAAATAGCATGGCTTATTCGTCAACGTGCAGTCTCGCCTAGTAGCATCGTTGCGGTTACCTTTACCAACAAAGCGGCAAGAGAGATGAAGTCGCGAGTCGCGCAGCAGTTGCAAGATAAGCAGGAAGCAAAAGGGCTTACTATTTCAACATTTCACTCATTAGGTTTGAAGCTGTTGCGAGCAGAAGCTGAAACGGTGGGGTTGCGAGCCGGCTTTAGCTTATTAGACCCTAAAGATGCGGTTGGTTTGGTTGGTGAGTTGATGCGAGGCGATACTAGTGGTGATACAAGCATTTTCGAGAAAATTCACGGGCAGATCTCTGCATGGAAAAATGCGGGTATTGGTGTTGACCAATTGAATGTGAGTGGAACGAGCCCTATCGTAAATAGCGCTATCCGAGTGTATCCTAAATACGAGAGCTATCTGCTCAGTTGTAATTGTGTGGATTTGGATGATTTGATACTTAAACCCGCTGCAATGTTGCAGGCCAACGACGCGGTACGTGCTCGGTGGCAAGCGACGTTTCGGTATATTTTAGTAGACGAATACCAAGATACAAACGGCGCACAGTATGATTTCGTTCGTTCATTAGCGGGCAAAGGCGAGGGGTTAACGGTGGTGGGTGACGACGATCAATCTATTTATGGTTGGCGAGGCGCGCTACCAGAAAATATCGGTCAACTACAAATAGATTACCCTACGTTAGAAGTCGTTAAGCTTGAGCAAAACTATCGTTCAATGGGTAGAATCCTTAAAGCCGCTAATGCGCTGATTCAACATAATCAACGACCCTACGAAAAAAACCTGTGGTGCGAACTCGGATATGGGGAAGAGATAGATGTGCTATCAGGTCGTGACGAAGGTCACGAGGCAGAACGGGTGGTTTCGTCTATTTTAAGTTTACAGTTACAACAAAATGCCAAGTTTAAGGACTTCGCGATTTTGTACCGTAGTAACCACCAAGCGAGAATTTTTGAGAAGAAATTGCGCGAAATGCGCATTCCGTACTTTATTAGTGGTGGGCTTTCCTTTTTTGATCGCTCGGAAATACGCGATATGTTTGCGTATTTACGGTTGATGACTAACCCAAATGACGATCGCGCATTTTTACGCGTTATCAATACGCCTAGGCGAGGAATTGGGCCGGGCAGTGTTGAAAAACTCGCACAATTTGCTAGTGCGCGCAGCTTGAGTTTGTTCGATGCGGTTTTTGTACCAGAGCTGGCGCAGTGCATTAGCTCCAGTCGTTATAAATCGATGCGTGCGTTTTGCCAACAGGTGGTGGAATGGGGCAGTGACGCCGAGGATGGTGATCCCATTGCGGTGTTCGAGAGAGTGCTGGATTCGATAAACTATGAGTCTTGGTTGCAAGATTCCGGTGAGCTAGATCAAGCGATTCGTCGTTGGAACAACGTCAAAGAATTGTTAGATTGGATGTATAAGCTGAAATCGGCTGCGGCGCAGGGCGCGGGGTTGAGTGATATTGTCTCGCAGCTTATTCTTCGAGACATTCTCGATAAACAGGAAGAAGACGCTGACTACGATCAGCTAAGCATGATGACTTTACATGCGGCGAAAGGCCTAGAATTTAACTACGTATTTTTAGTAGGCGTAGAAGAAGAAATTTTACCACACCGAGTGTCTGTTGAAGAAGGTAGTGTGCAAGAAGAACGCCGCCTGCTGTATGTGGGTATCACCCGCGCAATGCGAAAGTTAACCCTATCGTATGCGTTAAAACGTCGGCGCTTTGGCGAAATTATTGAATGTGAACCAAGTCGTTTCTTGAAAGAATTGCCCCCCGAAGAACTCGATTGGGATAATGCTGAAAAGCCCAGTGCTGACAAACAGCAACAAACTAGCCGTAGTAATATAGCAAATCTGCGAAATTTGCTTAGCGCAAACTAATGCTAAAATATATGTTGAATAAGTAAACTCCCATCACATGGAAGACAACCACAATAAAGGTCATCGACAACGCTTAAGAGCGCGATACATTCAATCGGGTCTATCTGAACTGCATGACCACGAAGTATTGGAAATGCTGTTGTTCTACGCATTGGTACGAGCTGATACCAACCGAATCGCGCATGCGTTGATAAAGCGATTTGGAAGTTTGTCTGGGGTCTTGGATGCATCCGTAGCCGAGTTGCAACTTGTAAGTGGCATTGGCGAACAAGCTGCGGTTTTATTGAGCTTATTTCCTTCGCTATCGCGTCGTTATCTGCACGATAGAATTAAGCGAGATCAACCTGTGTTGAATTCATCCAAAGCGGTTTCTAGCTACATCAAGCCCTTGCTTGCCGGGCGCCGTACCGAAGTGTTCTACTTGCTGTGCCTAGACAGTCGTTTGCGTGTTGTGTTCCCAGCATTGGTCAGCCGAGGCACCGTTAAGGATGCTTACGTTCATCCGCGTAAAGTTGTTGAGCTTGCTTTACGCCATCAGGCCAGTTCAGTTATTCTGGCTCATAACCATCCAAGCGGACACTTACAAGCCTCTGAACAAGATAAAGTGTTAACCAAGAGGTTAGTGCAAGCATTAGGTGCAATCGATATTCCAGTGTTAGACCACATTATCGTAGCGGACGATCAATCACTTAGTTTTGCTGAAACGGGCATTATGCCCAGTTAAGTTACGTCGCCGGCAATTCGAGTTGTACTTTTGCGCCGCCCAATTCGCTTTGACCTATCGTCAGATTACCCTCCGACGCTTCCAATATACTATTGATGACGGATAAGCCAATGCCTTGTCCCGGTGTCTGCTCATCGGCTCGTACACCTCGGTTTACAATAGATTTACGAGCTTCCTTGCTGATGCCAGGGCCATCGTCTTCAAATCGAATAATCAGCGTGTTCGCTTTGCCTTTGGTGCGTACAAGGCTGCAAGAAATGATTACTTGCGTTTTAGCCCATTTAAATGCGTTATCACCTAGGTTGCCGACCATCTCATAAAGGTCGTCTTTATCCCCTCGAAAGTGGGTGTTTTCATCGCATATAACTTGGAGTTTGATGGCTTTGTCGGCGTATACTTTGAGCAATGAGTTGCCCGTGCTGTCTAATATCGGTTGCACCTCTACGCTACTTTGGCCCAAGGTTTGCTTGCCCGCACTAGAAGCACGTTTTAACTGATAGTCGATTATTTCAGTCATTCTATCGACTTGTTGGCGTAACTGTTGCGAGTTATCACCGGATTCGGATTCGTTTTCAATGCCTTGAATAACGGCCAAGGGGGTTTTTAAACTATGAGCTAAATCGTCTAAGCCATGACGGTAATGTTGCAGTTGAGCGCGCTCATTTTTAATAAAGCGATTGATGCGTCCAGTCAGATGGGCAAGTTCGTCAGGGTAACCTTCGGAGATTTGCTCGCTTTGGCCAGATTCAATTTTATCAATTTCTTTTACAACGCGTGAAAGAGGACGTAGCTCGCGCAGAACGACAATACCGTGCAGTATTAAAATAAGTAAAGCGCCCCCACCTAGCCATTGAATCAGCGTTTCTCGATACCCTTTTATTTGTCTTAGGTAGGAGTCTTTAGATTGAATAAACGAAAAAGTTAGATACTGATCTTCAACGACGTCATTGCCCCAAACCGAACCGAAGCTATACACAAAAGGGGCGAATTTTTCGTCTTTACTAGGTTCGAATCTAGCTTCACCAGGGTTTAACGGGCTTAGAACTGGGAATGTTTCTCCAAGTGCTGATGGCGAACGCCAAATAATATCGCTGTCTTTGTTGATGATCATCGCAATTAAGCCGGACCCAGGGATCGTGATATCAATTTGTGGCAGCTGCTTAGGGATGCGAAAAATGCCGTTACTGTCGAGTTCTGCAGTGGCCAGTAAGGCGAAGGTCATGCTCTCTAACTGGTTATGAATATTCGATCGAATAACTCGCTGAAACGCTTTATCTAGTGCTATACCTGCAAGTAGCAAGAATAAGATAATGGTGCCGAATGTGGCAAATAAAATTCGGCGTCGTAGTGAGGTCACTGATGCGTAAAAAGGCGGAGTTAACGACTAACTAACTCTATTAGTAAGTGTCGATTTGGATATAGGGTCCTGGGAAGTTGACAGTTGCACATGAACTGAAAGAGCTACTGAAGACACTACCGGTATGCTCCACAGGCACAGCCAGCTATTTTTATAAAACTACGCCTTTGATCAGAAGTATTACTTGCGTTTTCCAACCGCGCACTCCTTGCTAAAAAATTATGCGACTGTCACGTACCGATAACCACGGCCACGCAGTGTTTCAATCGGTTCCAGTGTGCCGTCAGGGTCTAATTTCTTGCGTAATCGACGAATAAAAACCTCAATTACATTGCTATCGCGGTCTGCATCTTCATCATATAGATGCTCGGTTAATTCCATTTTAGAAATCACCTTGCCAGAATTCAGCATCAAATAGTGCAGTAGACGATACTCATAGGCAGTTAAGTCGATTAAGCGCTCACCATACTTTACGTCTTGTGTGGTGGTGTTCAGTGTTACTTCACCCACGGTGATGATGGGGTCAGCTTGTCCAGCGGCACGTCGAATTAGCGCTTTAACTCGCGCCGCGAGCTCTTCGAAATGAAAGGGCTTTGCTAAGTAATCGTCTGCACCTGCCTCTAGACCTTCAACCTTATCTTGCCACTTATTACGCGCAGTTAGAATGAGCACGGGTACATCTTTACCCGCCTTGCGTAAATTGCGAATGAGTTCGATCCCGCTCATTTTAGGTAAACCAAGATCAATAATAGCTAAATCGATAGGATATTCAGACGCATAATATAAGCCTTCTTCGCCATCGCCTGATGAGTCTACGGCATAGCCAGTTTGGCGAAATTTAGCTTCGAGTTGGGTTCGAAGATTGGGTTCATCTTCAACAATGAGCAGGCGCATATTAATTGAGCGTTTTAAGATTAGGTTGCTTAGGATCTATTACCACGACCGATACACGGCCGCGTTGTTTATTAAGTAATTTAAACCGATACAGCGTTTTTTCGTTAGCAATAGTTGGTTCGGCCGCGAGTATACGCCATTTGTGCTGCTGGCGAATCTGTCTGGCAATATCGTCTACGCTCTGTATTTGATTCGGACGTAAATGCTTTTCAATTGTGCTGTTTGGTTCCGGTTTTAGCGCCGCTGCTGGTCCAGCTAACAATAAGCCCAACAAGCCCACGATTGGTAGCAACCGTTTAGTGTCTAGACTGAATGTAGCTGGCTTTAGCATCGGATTTATTCGCTTGGTTTTGCCGTGTTTGCAATTGACTTGATTTATCATAGTAGGTGTCAGCGCGCTATTGCAATTAGAGTTTAGCATACACAAGCTTACGCTTGAATTCGAGCTTCACTTGGATGGTGAGTTATTCTACAGGTGTAACGCTTACGTTGACACGCAGAGTATCACCCGGATGGTCTTGCGTGAATGTCTGGTATACATCACCGTGATAGCGATAGGTTACATCGTAACCCGCTAGTTTTTGTTCGGTGCGGTAGTTATCAACTGTTTGGCATCGCTCAACACGGCTTACTCTTGTATTACTGGTATCGCGGCGTTTGTTGTCCCAGTCATGCCCAACGGAGGTGCCTAATACAGCACCGGCTGCTGCGGCTGCATGTTGCGAGCGTTTACTTCCACCAAACTGGTGACCAACGGCCGCGCCGATTAAGGCACCAAATATTTCAGGTGTTTTAGAATTGCGGCTACTACGAACAGGTTCTTTAACGGTTTCTAACCAACATTCTTCTTGTGGTTGATTAATGCGAACCTCGTCATAAACTGGCGTGGCGCTGATTACACGCGCATTAGTAATATGTCGGTCTGACTGCTTGGCAAATAATACTGGACTGCTTAGTAAGCTTGCACCAGTTATAGCGACTGCGAGTGTGGTTAAATGTAAGCTGTTTTTTAACATAGTTCGATACCCGTTGTAATGATGGCATGAACTATATGTCTGAGTGTCTGAACTGCGCTTGAATGTTATCTGAACGTCAAATAAATTGCATGGTTGGGTTCAGTTTCGCAGCCAAAGAACGCTGCGCTAAAGCTGCAATTTATGCGGCGCCCACTTCGATCACCACAGTGATGTCATCGCCATCATCCTCAGCGCTAATTAATGTGTGGCCATTAATCCGGCACCAAGCCGGAATATCATTCAGCGCTCCTGGGTCAGAGCAGGCTATAGTAAGTTGTTCACCAGTGGCAAGTTCCTTCACCTTATTTTGAGTACGTATTACCGGTAGGGGGCACATCAGATTACGGGCGTTTAAATGGTGCATTATATGTTCCACGAAGGTTCAAATTGTTCCGGTGTCAGCGCCTTTACACTAACAGGGATCGCCTCGCTTTGCTTGTCAACATAGTCAAAGTCGAGTTGGTCTGCATCGCGCCCTTGGCTATAGCGAGCAACAATGCTGGCCGCTAGTTTGATATCTTCCTCTGTGACGTCTCCCTCTATTAAGGTCATTGGTCCATTGTGCGATCGCAGAATAAGGTGTTTGAATTGTTTTCGATAGCCGTCTAAATAACGAGTTTCGCCGCCATCGCGTGCAATAATCATTTTAAAATGAGGTTTTGGGCGCAAATGCCTGCCTACTTTAAGCAAAATGATATCGTCCAAGGTGTAATCGCGGCTCGGCCGATTGTCCCACATATCTTGCAACTTTGAAGAATACGCGGCGTCTGTTAAAAAGCAGCAACCACCAGCAGGCTGCGCAAAGTCTTCGATCCCCTTTTCTTTGGCTAATTGAATTTGTGGCTTTCGATTACGGCCGTGCAGCGCTAACATTTGCTCGCGATTCACCCAACCTTCGCGCTCCGGTTTAGTTTCTGCTAGATGTTGGGCGCATAAAGGGCGCAGTAGTAAGTCCATCACGCCTGACGCTTTTTGTACGATAGGTAAGGTTTCTTTGCGCTGTGATTTCGGGCGCTGACCCATGACTTCACCTGTGATGATAAAGTCAAAGCCATTTTCAATGATCCACTCATGCGCTTTTTTAACCATGAAAATCTTGCAATCCAAGCAAGGATTTAAATTGCTCCCATATCCATATTTAGGGTTGAGCACGACATCCTTATAGGGTTCGATAATATCGATGATATGTAACTTGATGCCAAGCTGCTCAGCCGTCCATAAAGCGTTGTTGCGCTTTTTTAGTTTTTTTTGGTCGCTGGTATTGCGAATAGCATGGGTGTGGCCTTCCACGCAAAAACCGGTGAAGAAATTAATGCCTTCAACATGCACACCTTGCTCTTGGACGAGTTTAGCGGCGAGCATTGAATCTAGGCCACCTGAAATCATAGCGACTGCTTTACGTTGTCGAGCCATAAGTGAAGAATGTGTAGTGTAGGAGCTTAAAAAATCCGCGCGAATATAGCATTTTTAAGCTTGTTATTGATTAATAATCAACTTGACTGATACCTATTCCACAGTGCGTTGGATTAGAGCAAATACGAGTAATCACGTAAAATCTAATGTAAAATGTAAGATTGAAATTGAAGTCAAAACATAATGGTATACGATCATCTAGAGTTTGAAAAACCCATTGCTGAGCTCGAAGAAAAAATTGAAGAGCTTGAACGCGTAAGCTCCAAAAGTGATGATGGAGTAGATTTTAGCGCTGAAATAGCAAAGCTAAAAACTAAGTGCAAAGAAAAAACTAAAGACATCTTCTCGCGGCTAGATGCCACGCAAATCACGCAAATAGCACGTCACCCAGACCGACCCTATACCCTCGACTACATCGCAGCGTTAATCACAGATTTCCAAGAGCTTCATGGAGACAGACACTATGCAGATGACCCAGCGATTGTCGCGGGAGTAGGTCGCTTTGCGGGGCGCGGGGTGGCTATCATCGGCCACCAAAAAGGGCGTGATGCCAAAGAGCGTACATTTCGAAACTGGGGTATGCCTAGACCTGAGGGTTACCGCAAAGCGCAGCGCATTATGGATATGGCTGAACGCTTTAAACTGCCACTGATTACGTTTATTGACACGCCGGGAGCTTACCCTGGGGTAGGGGCAGAAGAGCGCGGTCAAGCCGAAGCGATCGCATTTTCCTTAGAAAAACTCTCCGAGCTGAAAACACCCATTATCTCAACCGTTATCGGTGAAGGTGGCTCGGGTGGTGCATTGGCCATTGGGGTGTGCGATCACTTAACGATGTTGGAGTTTTCAACGTACTCAGTGATTTCACCAGAAGGTTGCGCTGCGATTTTATGGAAAAGTGCGGATAAAGCCAAGGAAGCAGCTGAGGCGATGGGTGTGACCACGCGCCATTTAGATGAGCACGGTTTAGTAGATCAAATTATTAAAGAACCACTTGGTGGCGTTCATCGGGATATAGAGCCTGTAGCAGCAGAGCTCGCTCAAGTTTTAAGCACGCAAATTGATCGATTAAGCGCGATGTCCACCAACGAATTGCTTGAGGCACGTTACAAGCGATTAACGGCTTACGGTAAATTTTCTAGCTAATTCTTAATTTTGCCTTCAGCGCTTTGTCAGGACGCGTTTGCGAGCGCGTTGTCGGCCTTTCACTCAAGAGAGGCGACGATATATGTTGCCTATAGTGGAGGCAGTGACTCTAGTGTATTGCTGCATATGGCGGCGCAATTTGCGCAGTCTAATCAACTGACTTTAAAAGCACTTCATGTTAATCACGGTGTTTCAGCAAATGCAGCGCAGTGGCAGTCATTTTGCGTAGATCAATGTCGGCTATTGGGTGTTGGATGCATCGTTAAGCAACTGGATTTATCGCAGGTTACCGCCAATTTTGAACAAATTGCGCGTAACTTACGTTATGCATTTTTTGCAGAAGAAGTGGGCTTAATGGATGTGTTGCTTACCGGGCACCATCGCGACGACCAAGCTGAAACAGTGCTAATGCGTGTGTTAGGCGGTTCTGGTGTCAGAGGAGGCGCGGGAATCGCGCAGACCAGACCTTTTGGCGACGGTACGCTTGTTCGGCCATTACTCAGTTATTCGAAAGCAGAAATCGAACACTATGCGCGAGAAAATACGATACGCTGGATTGTTGACGAGTCGAATGACTCTGAGCAACATGACAGAAACTACTTACGCAATAAAATCATGCCGCTTATTCAAGCGCGTTGGCCTCAAAGCGATATGGGTTTGGTGGCTTCGGCCAAAAAAGCGCAATCTAATTGGGCTTTGCTGCAAGAGTTAGGTCAAATGGATTTAAGACAGTGCGTGCTGCCGGAAAGGGAAAGCTGGTTTGATATTGAGGTGCCGCTTAATTGGCAAGAGTTAAGTCAATTGTCAGAGCAGCGTATTGTCAATGCAATTGATACCTGGGTGTTACAGTACTGCGACTACTCCGTGCCACGGGTTCGCTTGATGGAGTGGTTAAATCAAATAGAACACGCCGAGTCAGGGAGTAAACCTTTATTGGTGCATGAAAATCTAGACTTACGGTATCACGCGGGAGAGGTGCATTTGCTTAAAAAAATGCCGCGTGAGAGTAAACAAGCGCGATCTTGGGATATGCTGAGTAATGTCGAGTTACCAAGTTTAGGCATTCAAATTGAAGCTCGGCGTACGCAAAAGCAAAGCGAATCAATGATGCAAACAGCTGACCAAGAGATAGAGTTTGCGCCATTAAAGGCGATTTCTTCGGTGCAATTATGTTGGCGCGAAGGCGGGGAGCGAATCAGACAGCAAGGCAGAAAGCATAGCCAAAGCTATAAAAAGTGCTTACAAGAAAAGGGTGTTCCGCCGTGGGAAAGAGATGCGTTGCCAATAATACGCGTTGGGGAGCATATTGTTTGGTCAGGTGCCTTGGGGCACATGCAACCGGCGCTATACGATGCACATGAAAGTCTGCTGCGTTTTGAAATTAGTAAACTTAATTAACGATTTAGTTTGAGTCTATCTCTAGGGTTTGTTACCCTAGCTTCCCGTCTGAAGCACAAATTGTAGTGCTTAAATTCATCCTTTCTCTCGGACCAAAAATTGGCGACGAAGTATATTTTCATAACGGGCGGTGTAGTTTCTTCATTGGGTAAAGGCTTAACTGGGGCTTCTCTTGCCGCTCTGTTAGAGGCCCGTGGCCTTAAAGTTAGCATGATGAAACTCGACCCTTATATTAACGTCGACCCAGGGACGATGAGTCCATTGCAACACGGCGAGGTATTTGTCACGGAAGATGGTGCCGAAACGGACCTTGACTTAGGCCATTATGAGCGTTTCATCCGGACTCCGATGAAAAAGCGTAACAACTTCACTACGGGCCAAGTTTACGAGAAGGTGATCAGTCGCGAACGTAAAGGAGATTACTTGGGCGGTACAGT
The DNA here is from genome assembly GCA_965237995.1 of Candidatus Poriferihabitaceae bacterium. GTDB lineage: Bacteria > Pseudomonadota > Gammaproteobacteria > Arenicellales > Poriferihabitantaceae > JAAELZ01. Next base: position 580,349 of record CBDEGO010000002.1, on the reverse strand, counting down.
GCAAGTTATCCCACATATTACGGACCAAATGAAAGAATGGATTCATGACGCAGCAAAAGGGATGGATGTGACGTTGGTTGAAATCGGTGGCACGGTTGGTGATATTGAGTCGTTGCCATTTTTGGAAGCCATTCGACAAATGCGGGTCGACAAAGGTTACGAAAACACGTTGTATATGCACCTGACATTGGTGCCGACTATCCGCGTTGCAGACGGTGAAATTAAAACTAAGCCGACACAGCATTCTGTTAAAGAAATGCGTTCAATTGGTATCCAGCCAGATGTTTTGTTTTGCCGCTCTGATCGTCCGTTGCCAGATAAAGCCCGTAAGAAAATAGCGCTATTTACCAATGTTACGGAAAAGGCGGTTATTTCGGCATACGATGTAGATAATATCTACCGAGTGCCGCGTATTTATCACGAGCAAGGCTTGGATGAAATCGTTGTTAATCATTTACGCTTGGATGTGCCTCCTCCAGATTTGAGTGAATGGGACAAAGTGGTTCACAATGCTGCAAACCCAACCGATGAGATCACCATTGCGATGGTGGGTAAATATGTTGAGCTTAAAGAATCGTACAAGTCTTTATCTGAAGCCTTAAGTCACGCGGGTATTCATACCTTGACTAAAGTAAACGTCAACTATGTAAGCGCACAGCAAGTTGAGAAAGATAATAGCGTGCTTGAAGGCGTGGACGCTATTTTGGTGCCAGGTGGCTTTGGTCAACGGGGTACTGAAGGTAAAGTGGCGGCTGCAAAATATGCGCGCGAAAATAAAATACCGTACTTAGGTATCTGTTTGGGTATGCAGGTGGCAATTATTGACTACGCCCGCCATGTAGCTGGGCTAGAAAATGCTAACAGCACAGAATTTGATGCAGACACCGCTCACCCTGTTATCGGTTTAATAAGTGAGTGGATCACCGACGAAGGCAATGTCGAGTTGCGTAATAGTCTGTCAGATTTAGGCGGCACGATGCGGCTAGGTGGGCAGGCAAGTGTGTTGGAACAAGGCAGTAAGGTGCGCGAAATATACGGAAAAGAAGTGATATACGACCGTCACCGCCACCGTTATGAATTTAACAATAACTACCTACAAACCTTAAGCGCGCAGGGAATTCGCTTTTCGGGCATGTCTCGAAATGGTCTCGTAGAAATGATTGAATTACCTGACCACCCTTGGTTTGTCGCTTGCCAATTTCACCCTGAATTCACATCGTCCCCGCGTGATGGTCATCCACTATTTACCGCCTACGTGACCGCGGCTAGAGCCAATAGCGCCCAATCACGGGCAGGTTGAACGAATGTCATTTTATCAATTTAAAACGGGGCCCGGAAACCCATTTTTCCTGATTGCAGGGCCATGCGTTATTGAGTCGCTTGATTTAGCGCTCAGTACAGCAGAAACGCTTAAAAATATAACCGATAAGCTAGGGATTCCCTTTTTATATAAGTCATCTTTTGATAAAGCGAATAGAACTTCAATTACTTCGCAACGAGGGCCGGGTAGAGATGAGGGTTTGAAAATTCTAGAAACGGTGCGTCGCGAAGTTGGCTGTTCGGTGTTAACCGACGTACATAGCCCAGAAGATGTTCGAGCGACCAGTGGCGTGGTTGACGCCATTCAAACGCCAGCATTTTTATGTCGGCAAACCGATTTAATTGAAGCCGTCGCCGCTAGTGGTACGCCCGTCAATATTAAAAAAGGTCAATTTTTGTCAGGCCCTGAAATGACGCATGTTGTTGCCAAGGCAAAGGCGGTCAACCCTGATGCCTCGGTTGCGGTTTGCGAACGCGGTAACAGCTTTGGCTACAATAACTTGGTAGTGGACATGCGTAACCTTGAGATCATGCGTGAAACAGAGTGTCCAGTGGTTTTTGATGCCACTCATTCAGTGCAGCTACCCGGCGGAGCGAATGGTAAGTCTGGCGGGCAACGAGAGTTTGTCCCCGTTCTTTCGAGGGCAGCGGTAGCGGTAGGCGTCGACGGCTTATTCATGGAAACGCACCCTGACCCAAAGAACGCTTGGAGTGATGGAGCAAACGCTTGGCCGATTGACGACATGGAGGCCTTGTTGGTTCAATTATTGGCGATTCACCAAGCCATATAACGGCTTGTATGGCGGCGCCTCCATAAGCGACATTTATGGTTAGGCTAAATTATTTTGAGTAGTTAAATCCATTTCAATACCATACAGTCAAAAGCTAAGTAAACGGCGCATTTTGGTTGTCACTGTTGCTTATAGGCAATGTACACTCGCGCCCTGAACAACTTCATCTACCGGACTTTATTCATGTTTAACAAAAGCGACAATATTGCTGATTTTGATCCTGAACTATGGGCGTCAATGCAGCACGAAACTGAGCGTCAAGAACACCATATTGAGTTGATTGCATCGGAAAACTATACCAGCCCTCGTGTTATGCAAGCACAAGGGTCTGCATTAACCAATAAGTATGCCGAAGGTTACCCTGGTAAACGTTATTACGGTGGTTGCGAATATGTAGACACGGCTGAAGCGTTGGCAATTTCTCGTGTTAAGGAGTTATTTGGCGCTGACTACGCTAATGTGCAACCTCATTCTGGCTCACAAGCCAATGCGGGCGTATTTTTGGCCTTGTTAGAAGCAGGCGATACCATATTAGGAATGAGTTTGGCGCATGGCGGTCATTTAACACATGGTTCACATGTCAACTTTTCTGGTAAAACCTATAACGCTGTGCAGTACGGTTTGAACGAAGAAACAGGCGAAGTTGATTATGACCAAGTTCAAGCTTTGGCGAATGAGCACAAACCTAAAATGATTATCGCTGGTTTTTCAGCTTATTCACGTATTATGGATTGGCAACGTTTTCGCGATATCGCAGATTCCGTAGGCGCTTATCTAATGGTAGACATGGCGCACGTTGCCGGTTTAGTTGCCGCGGGCTTATACCCAAGCCCCGTGCAAATCGCTGACGTGACCACCACTACCACACACAAAACCTTGCGTGGACCACGTGGTGGCTTGATTCTGGCTAAAAAAAATGCCGAAGTAGAGAAAAAGCTAAACGCGAGTATTTTTCCAGGCATTCAAGGTGGCCCCTTGATGCACATTATTGCGGCCAAGGCGGTTGCATTTAAAGAAGCGATGGATCCGTCTTTCGCACAATATCAGAAGCAAGTTGTAGCTAATGCGAAGGCGATGGCCGATGCGTTTATTTCTCGCGGATATAAAGTGGTCTCTGGCGGTACAGATAACCATTTGTTCTTGCTTGATTTGGTCGATAAAGACATTACAGGGAAGGACGCTGACGCCGCATTAGGGCGCGCTAACATCACCGTTAATAAAAACGCAGTGCCAAACGATCCGCGTTCACCTTTCGTGACCAGTGGTTTGCGTTTAGGTTCTCCGGCCATTACTACACGTGGCTTTAAAGAGGCTGAGGTCGAACAGATGGTAGGTTGGATGTGTGAAGTGTTGGAAAATATCGACAGTGAAGATACCATCAACCGTGTTAAGCAAAACGTAACGGAGCTTTGTGCTTGCTTCCCAGTTTATAAAGGGTAGTTGTTTACTGAAGTCTATGGAGGCCTGCCACGCGAAAGTGTTGGCAGGTTTTTTTGTGTTAGCTTGTACTCAGTACCTATCTGCGCTTGCGAATCGCCAGAATAATAAACACGGCGACCCCAACGGCTAGTAATGTCATGCTGTCCAGACGGGGGATGCCGCGCCAAATAGCAGCGTGCAAAATAGAATTTAATACTTGATCAATTAACGCATCCATCGATTTATTTCTAAAGTGAGAACGGAGATAATAGGCGCCGTTTTTGCCCGCCTTTCATTTTACCCTAAATCACTATGGCTCGAAAAAGAAATGACCCAGTTGTTGCGCGATCGGAACCCTCGTTAGCACACGATGGCCGTGGGGTGATTCGTCACAATGAAAGAGTGTATTTCGTGCCTGGAGTGTTACCAGAAGAAGAAGTATTGTTTACTCCATTTAACAAGCAGCGCGGCAGTTTCGCTGGGCGATTAGAAGAAGTGCAAAAGTCGAGTGAAGACCGAGTCGAGCCGCCTTGCGAGTATTTTGGCGTGTGCGGTGGTTGCGCAACCCAGCATTTACACCCTGAGGCTCAGTTGCAATTTAAAGCGCAGACGCTACGAGATAATCTGTTACGAATCGGACACGTCGAGCCAACAGCTTGGCTTGAGCCACTGACAGAAAATGGGTTACATTACCGCCGTAAAGCACGATTAGGCGTTAAACATGTACCCAAAAAAGGAGGGGTGCTGGTTGGCTTTCGAGAAAAAGGGACGGCCTATTTAACCTCATTACAAACCTGTTTGACCTTGGAACGTCGCTTATCTGGTTTACTGCCTGAGTTGCACGCTCTGATAGCGCAGCTCAGTTGCTATGATCGAATTCCACAAATTGAAGTCGCGTCTGCGCAAGATGCGGTTGCGTTGGTTATCCGTAATTTAGTAGCGATGACAGAAGAGGACATGCAAGCTCTTGTTGCGTTTGCGCAAGCTCAAGACGTGCAATTGTATTTACAGCCCGCAGGCCCTGATTCGATATTTCCAGTGTGGCCAGCAAACCCAGATCCTTTGTATTATCAAATGCCAGAGTTTGATCTGAAGCTTGAGTTTAGAACGACCGATTTCATTCAAGTAAATGAGATAATGAACCGCAAAACAGTGCAAGCGGCGGTGGAGCATCTAGAGCTGACTCAAAGTGATAGCGTGCTCGATTTGTTTTGCGGCTTAGGCAATTTCAGTTTGGCGGTCGCGCGATCCGGTGCAGACGTGCTGGGAATTGAAGGAGAAGAATCGATGACTCAGCAAGCTATGCATAATGCCCGTATTAATGGCATAGATAATGCTCGTTTTGAAGCGGCGAACTTACACTTGGACAATGCTGAAAAGAAACTGCCGAATGGTGGGTATAACAAAATGCTGATTGACCCGCCGCGCTCTGGTGCCCAATTAATTGTTGAAAAGTATGTGCCGATTTTGCAACCTGAGCATATCGTTTATGTATCTTGTAACCCGGCTACCTTGGCGCGTGACGCCAATATTTTGGCCAATCAATTAGGTTATACCTTCACTAAAGCAGGTGCGATTGATATGTTTCCACATACCGCGCATGTTGAGTCGATTGCGGTGTTTGTCAAACCTAAGTGAGAAGGCCTTGTTGGCGTTTGGGTGTTTTCACTCAAACGCCAATTAAGTTTAGACGGGCTAAATTAGTAACTTCGAGCGTTACTTAAGCGATGGAACACCCAATAGGCTAATACGTAGCATAAAATGGCCACTAGTAAGGTAAGTTTAAAACCGAAGAAGATTGACAATACGGTACTTAAGAAGCCCCCAATGACCGTAAACACACCGTTGATACCCCAAGCCCAAGCAATCGCTTGCTTCGCATAGGGGGTTTGCGATGCGCGTAGCACACCGAGCGGAAACGCCATACCTAGAAAGAAGGCGACCGGAAGTATCATCGCTAAAGTGATGCTGATTCGTGCAGCTTGTGATAGTTGTAATGACGCATCGATGATCATCGGATGAAGCAACATCATGGCTAGTGAGCTAACGATAATTCCAATGAATGGGATATTCCATCTTGATTGAGGGCTGATCCCCATTTTTTCGGACGCTAAACTACCAAATCCAGCACCAATTAAGTAACCAAATATCACAGTGGTTAAACTATACAATGGGTAGCCAATTAAGCGCATAAATAATTGAATTGAAACTAATTCAAATATAATAAAACCCAGACCCAATAATGAGAAGTAGGCGAGCGTTGGTGTTTTATTGGGCCAGCGCTCGCGTCCAATTTGTGAAAAGAGTAAGGGCAGTAAAAATACCAACAGTGCGAACACTGAAGCGCCAGCACCGACTACAAATAAGTGCACTACATCCATTGGAATGCCAGCATTACGTTGTGAATTTAAATGTCGTGCGGTCGACGTGTCTAACAGCATAGCGATGTCGTCGTCGAGGTCTCGATTGGTTTTTCTTAGCAGATTGAAATAAGGGTGGTCATCCGTAGTCGGTCTGATCTGGTAAGGCACATTCTCAATATCTTGCTTAGTCATTTCACCACGCATAAGGCGCTGGTCGAGTGGTCGGGTGCTTTCCACCATTGGATTGACTTGCAAGCGAGCTGGATACAGTAAAGACCCAACCTTTTCAAGTTCGGCTTGCGTCCACGGCGTCATTTTAAGTAAAAATGTCGGTAAGTTGTCGCGTGTGGCTGGCACCATAAATACGGCTACATGGCGATAAAAATCAGTTTTACCTAACTCTTTCCACGCAACCGCTGCCGTACCTAGCATTCTGTTGTAAATGTGGTGATTAATGTGCAACAAACCATCAGGTTTAAGATGAGTGAGATATTCCAAATAAGCTTCTTTAGTCTGCAAGTACGTTGGGTTGGCGGCGCTGCTACCCGATGCAATGCTTGAGCTAGTGTGGTTGCTCATTATTTGAATGATGTCGTACTTTTTATCGGTGGAGCGCAGAAAGCTGCGACCTTCGCCTTGTTGCACATTCACATTCGGATGCGAGAAGATATTGCCGATGTAATCGGCATATTCGTTCTTTCCTAAGTCTACGACTTTGCCTACTAATTCGACGCCATCCACTGACTTTGCACCGTAAGCGATTGCCGCAGTCACTTCTTGTCCGCCAGCGCTGCCAATGACTAATACATCTTGGTCAGTGTCTTGCTTTAGGTAGTGTGACGCAACAACCATGTCGCCCCAGAAGTGTAGCTTGCTGTCGCCTTTTTCTACGTCGTCGCGGATTTTCTGAAAGTCACCATCGAAGTTATAAAAATAACTCGTCTGCGTGCCTGCATCATAAGCAATCCACTTAAACTTAGCGGAGGTGTCATATTTTCTTGGAACGTCAATAATATCGATTCGAGCTATCGGGTCCCAATGGGTTAGCTCAGTGCCACCCGCATAGGACATGATGCCACGCTTATTTGTTTGTAATTCAAGCGATAGATAGTCTTCTTGGGTAAAAGGGATGGCCGCCGTAATTAAACCTAGTGCGGCAATAATCCACGTCATTTTAGATTGATATAACAAGGCAGCGGCGACTAATGATAAGCCCGCAGCCACTATCATCAACCCCTCCGGTGCAATCAAAGGCAGTAACGGAATGATGATGACGCAGCCGATTGATGCGCCTACAAGATCATAAAAATAGAGTTTTTGGATTTCTTTGGAGTAGTTAGAAAACAGTGTGGTTAATATCAAACCTGACAAGAAAAAAGGAATGGTTGTGTAAGCAATTGCTACAAACATATTGCGTACATTAGGCCAAAAGTTACTGCTTAACTCATAACTATTAAATGGAAAAGCGTTAATAACAAAAAAGGTACCTAGTACCGTTGCACTGAATAATATCGCCAATACGCTAAGCACTTTGCCGCCCATGGCGTTCACGTCTATCGGAAACAACGTATTGACGATGCCAGCCAAGCCAAGCGCAAACATAGCCAATGAAATGAGCATGTAGCTTAGGTTGGATGACCATAAGGTGTCGAACACCTTAACTAAGTTAAGCTCGAACAACAAAGTAACGAGTGCGACTAAAAAAATGGCGAAACTGATAGAACGATTAGACATAATAAATACGGCGCTTTGGCGCCGACAAAGGTTAAGTTAAGGTGTTTAGAGGTTGATGCTTAAACGGGTGACAAAGCCATAGTGATGACTTTGCTCGTTATAGGTGCCCGATTGATAGATAAACCGACTTTGCCACTGCGTACGTTTGCCAATGGGGCGTTGATACCCAAAGCTTAGGCGTTGAATCGGAGCACTTAATTGGCCTAGGTTAACGGTTTCATTGCTAAAGAGTACTGATCCATCATTGAGTTGTTCAGTCGGGGCGTTGATATCAATTTGCCCGCCATTTAGGTGCAAGGGTTGGCTGGCAACAATTGCGAAGCGATCGTTAGTCGTGAATAAATTACGCCCCAGTAAGCCGATAGCGCTGGCTTGACTACTCAACTGAGTAAACCCAGTTAACAAGGAGTGATTGGCCTCGTGCACTTGAGTTTTACCAATTGAATGACTACCAATTAATTCAAATTTTTCGTTAAGCTGCAACGACCCAGACAGGGTAAATGATAAGGTTTCTGCGGCATTGACACCTAATGGCCCATTAGCCGCGCTTCCAAATAAAGACTGCTGTTCTGCCGTGTAAGCAATCTGTAAGCCCATACTAGATTTGGGGTTGGTTATAGCGCCTTCGTATACAACGCTGCGACTTGCCGCACCGTGCCTACCTTGGTCGTCATGTAAACTTAGGCCAAATTGATGGCTGCTAGCGTTATTGTGTTTGGCTAATTTAAAAGCACTACTCTGGTTGGCAAAGCCTAGATAGGGAGAGCTAAATGCAGAGCTGACATTTAACTGCTGCAGTGTTTGGTTTTGGGCATTTACGCCCAGTGTTGCATTGAGTGGTAGATTGAAAAGCTGGGTGGTTTGATATCCTTTACTAAAGTCACGCTCACTTTTAAAAGAAAGGTGAACCTCTGGTGTATCGCCGCTGACGCTTAATGCGCTTTGCGCCGCTTGACTGTTGTCCAAGTCTAGAACGTTGCCATTGTCAGCAAGTAGGCTTACGTTCATTTGCGTAGTTTTGTCAGAGTCCGGCTTATAGTGAGCGAACATACTTGATTGATTAAGAGACCCGCTTTGCAATAACTGAGGTAAAGAGTGATCGCCAAGTTTAGGCGCGCGCGCGACTAAGTCAACCGGATAACCTCTGCCAAACTGGTCTAATACGAGCGTTTTCTGTAAGGTTTTAGATCGTCCAAACAGCGCATAACCTAACGCGCCCGCTACGGCAATTGCACCGAATGCGCTACCCCCACTACCCCCACCGTTATTATTGCCTCCATTTTCTGTGGTGACATTGGTAATGCCTACAGGGTCAAGTGCTGCGGCAACATCTAAGGCGCCATTGCCGTATATATCGTCAACGCCGGGGGCGCCTAAATCAGTCGCACTTTGAAATAAAACTTGTACAACCTGTTGCGGTGTTAAGAACGGAGCGGCTTCATAAACACGCGCCGCTGCTGCTGATACATTAGCTCTGGAATAGGCAGTGCTCTTAGTAGAAGAAAATGGAGAGCTGATCGGCGCCACCATGAAATGATTTTTTAGATCACCTGCTCGATTGCTTTGGTTGTCGATCAGTTGTCGGTCATCAATACCGCCAACAATAATTGCGCCGTTGTTTAGCAAAGGCACGGTGCGCGCTTGATTAGTGGGGCTGGCTAAGCTGTTGTCGCCAGCTTGTATAATGATGGTCTTGCCACTAGAAATGAGTTGTCTCTGTAAATTTAGCGATGCCGGTTGTAAGTAGTCATAGTCGACCACTTGAATATCGGGGCGCGCCAAAATTAAATTCAGCGCTTCATTGCCGCGCTCTACCGTATAACCAGTACCAGGAGAGGTAACTTTAATCGGTGTAATAACTGACTGAGTGGTGTTAGCTAATAAAGTACGAGAAATAATGCCGCCTTGTAAGCTGCCGGATTCATCGTCTGCGAAATCATCACCGTTTACCAAATCGGTGCCAGATTCTAGTCGAGTAGAGCTAAGTGTTAAGTCGGTACCTAAGCCAATAGTCGCGATGCCGACGGCTAAAAGTGGCTGGCTGAACAGAGTTAGACAAGTAATCAGTGCACTTAAACCAAATAAGTGCAAATGAGCTAAATAAGGGTGTTTTGGGGTCGTGCTTTTTCGCATTGTTTTTGTCAATTAACAGGCAGGAATTTGGCGAAACAATAAGAGGCCGATTTTACACTCAAACCCCTAACGTTTGCTGACTAAATCTAAGTTCTCACGCGATCGATAGTGAAGGTTTGTTATTGCTTGTATAAGATCTATTGAGTATCTATCAGGTGTTACGTTCGCATATAATTCAGATAATTTCTAAAGATGCCTGTTATTGCCCCTAAATGTTGCAAGGCATAAATTTCTAAACTTAATTGTTCAACTACATATATAAATTAATTCCATGGCGAAGATTGCTGATATACGTGCGCGCGAAATTCTAGATTCACGAGGTAACCCAACGATAGTCGCAGATGTCGAGCTACAGTCAGGTGAAGTAGGGACTGCGATGGTACCTTCTGGTGCATCCACCGGTAGTTTAGAAGCATTAGAACTCAGAGACCAAGACTCTAAGCGTTATGCAGGCAAAGGCGTATTGAAGGCGGTAAATAACGTTAACACCGCTATTAAAGGCGCGTTACTAGGTCACGACTGCACCGACCAACGCGGGATAGACGAAAAAATGATTGCGCTTGACGGCACGAAATCAAAAGAAAACTTGGGCGCTAATGCCATTTTAGCTGTGTCTCTAGCTTGCGCGCGCGCCGCGGCAGTGAGTACTAGACAAGAGTTATACCAATACCTGGCTAGCTTGTATGGCAATAATACGTTGGTGATGCCAGTGCCGCAGATGAATATAATAAATGGCGGTGAGCACGCCGATAATGCCATCGATTTTCAAGAGTTCATGGTGTTGCCAGTTGGCGCGCCAAGCTTTACTGAAGCGCTGCGCTACGGCACAGAAATATTTCATACGCTAAAGAAGGTACTGCTTGAAAATGGCTTAAGCACCGGTGTGGGCGATGAAGGCGGTTTTGCGCCAGAAGCGCAATCCAATGTGGCTGGTGTGCAGTTACTGATGGAAGCTATTGACCGGGCGGGTTTTACGGCGGGTAAAGATATTTTAATTGGCCTTGATGTGGCTAGCACGGAATTTTATCGTGATGGACAATATCATCTCGGTGCTGAAGGCGTTTCTTACGACTCAGAGGCGTTTGTTGATTACATTGTAGATTGGGCAAATCAGTATCCAATTATCACTATCGAAGATGGCATGGCCGAAGATGACTGGGATGGTTGGAGCAAGCTCACGGAGAAACTCGGTAACAAAGTACAATTAACCGGCGATGATCTATTCGTGACGAATACCGATATTCTTAACAAAGGCATCGAGATGGGTGTGGGTAATTCTATTTTGATTAAGTTTAATCAAATCGGCTCTTTGACTGAAACACTAGATGCTATCAAGATGGCCCAAGACGCGGGTTATTGTGCGACGATTTCCCATCGTTCCGGTGAAACTGAAGATACCACCATTGCCGATTTGGCCGTCGCAACTGGAGCAGGGCAGATAAAAACAGGGTCTCTATGTCGTTCTGAACGTGTGGCGAAATACAACCGCTTATTGCATATTGAACAGCTAAGTGGTGCTAACTATGCCTCAATGGCGGCGTTTAGCAATTTAAGTTAAAATAGTGTTTATAGGAAAAGATATATTTTTATGAATCGATCTCACGTTATCAATCTAGGCTTAATTGCAGGGCTGTTCTCGTTACAGTTTGCGCTGTGGGCGGGCGATAAAAATGTGTTCGATTTGTACCATCAAAACAAGCTTATCAGCTCTCTGCATCAAGAGATCGATGAGCTAACCACGCGTAATGACCAGTTCCTCGCTGAGGTGCTTGATCTAAAAAGTGGTGGACAAGCCGTTGAAACTATAGCCCGCCAAGAACTCGGTTATATCGGGGAAGGGGAAGTGTTCTACCAAATTATAAAGCGCTAAGTAAGCGTTAAATATAATGCAGTGTATCTGCGTATAAAAGTACTAATGCTTTATGTCTAGATTACCTTTTACATGGGTTATCTCTTGTCGCACTGCTACTCAATTCGATTGGCCTAAGGGGGTTTTAGGCATCGTAATTGAAGCGCTCTATGTAAGTGATAGTTATAAATATTATCTGAAATTAGTAGACGCATTTTAAATGTGCAGTAAATTTAAAATAAACGGTGATACCTGCTTGACACTAAAGCTCGGCTAGTTTGTAATCCCGCATCCTACGACGATGCATCCATGGCCAGGTAGCTCAGTCGGTAGAGCAGGGGACTGAAAATCCCCGTGTCGGCAGTTCGATTCTGTCCCTGGCCACCACTTTATCCTAGCAAAAACAATAATTTAAGATAAATTTAATTTCTTTTGGTTTTGCTCACCTCCGATTTGGGACAAATGAGGAACACTTGTTGTAGTGGGAGTGGCAATGCAAGCATCGCTTCAAGAGCACGGCAGTACTCTTTTTCTAGATTGTTGAATGTCTTCCAATGCATTCCTTTTTGTTTTCCCGTTCCTTCGCCTCTTTCGTAATGACTTGCCACTAGTGAAACGGACAACTTTTTATTAACTAAATGGGAGTTATCCGATGAGAAATACATACAATCAAACATTTAAAGACGAAGCCGTTACCTTAGCTTTGGGTAGTAGTGAGGCGGTCAGTAAAATTGCGCTAAACTTAGGCCTCAATTCACAAACTTTGGGCACTGGGTCCATAAGCAATGAGCGATTCCGTATCTAAACCGATATCAAAACCCAGCAAACAAGATTATCAAGCACTGGAAAGTGAACTTCGTAAGCTAGGAAAGAACTCGCTTTGAAAGAATAAGGAGATTACTGTGTTAAGACCATGTGTGAAGTATGCCTTTATTCAAGATTGTCGGTCATGGTCAGGCTTGTCTTTGAATTGTCTGTTACCATTATCCGAAACATTACTAGCGGATATTACAGTTGGCTAATAAAGAGTGCCATCAAAACGTGATCAAAATAACTTCAAGCTCGATGCTCATATCAGCAGAGTGCTTGCTGAACACGAAGGCCGCTATGGTCACCGCCGAATTTATGCTGAACCCTTCTTGGACTAGGTGTGTTTTGTGGCTCACGTGAACGTATACGCCGTCGCATGCGGCATTTGGTACTCAAAACAATCATGAGCGCGCCTTTAAAGTAACAACTAACAGTAATTGCTAAAGGTCAGTTGCAGCCAACTTATTCAAGCAGAGCTTCTCGATGACGCGTCTCGATGAAGCTTGGGTTGGCGATATCACTTATATTCAAGTCGGTCAGGAATGGCTCTATCTGGCGGTAGTTATCGAGCTGTACTCTCGCAAAGTCATTGGTTGGTCGATGGACAAACGCATGAAGGCTGATCTCGTTTGTGATGCACTGAAAATGGCTTTGCATAATCGCATCCCACCAGAAGGTGTGATTATGCACACCAACTGAGGAAACCAATATTGTTCAAAAGCCTATCAGCGACTGATCGTTAGGTATTCACTGCTATGCAGCATGAGTGGCATAAGGTAATTATTACGACAATGCGCTGTGCGAGAGCTTCTTTCATACGCTTAAAGTAGCGCTAGTCTATCAACGTAAATATGAAACGCGTGATCAAGCTAAGTGTTTTATCTTCTGGTATGTCGAGGCTTACTACAATCAAGGCAGACGGCACTCTGGCATTGATTACATGAGTCTGCTAAACCTTGAACATATCAGGTAAGAAAATCTGCCTGAGAATCTCTCCGTTTTACTAATGGCAGATCAAAAAGCGATCTAGAGCGAAGTTCTAGTGTTACGAGAAAAAAGTGTTTGGTCATCATGTTCAGATAGACGTTAAGTTTCTGTTCTTTAAAGATAAATCAGGAAAAATGAATCAAACAATTCCAATTATACAGCGATTGATGATTACACGCGAATACGAGCCCTTAGAATTTACGATTCGCTCACGCAAGTAGGCTCAATTGCTTTTGTCAATTACGTTGTAAAACCCTTTCCATTTCGGATAAAAATGATTCGTACGGACAATGGTCATCAGTTCCAAACTAAGTTCCACTGGCACTGCGACTTTGCATGCAACACGCCTACATCAAGCCAGTGACTCCTAGGTTGAATGGTAAGATGGAGAGTTCTCAATCTTTGACAGACCAGCGTGAATTCTATCAGTGCTTGGAGTACAAAGATGATGCTGATCTGGTTAAAAAAACTTGCGCAATGGGAAGCTATTATAACTACCTTCGACACCATACTGGCCACATGGGCAAAACACCGTACGAAAAACTAAAACAGCGTATGTTAGAATAACTCTTACCCTCTATACGAGGCTGGGGAAAAGACAGATAAGCAAAATCACATCAATGGCATAGAGATTTTTGGAACCAAGCGAAGCGCCACTTACGCAAGTTCAATGGTGCTCCAAGGTCGCATTTTCATCTCTTTTTAAAGGAGTACGATTGACGATTTAACAACAGCGACTCAAAAGACCAACTAATATAATTGAGGCAATGGGTTAATTAACTAGGGCAGATCCTAAATAATTAATGCCTGAAAACTAAATGTAATCTGATCTTTGATAGACCGTTAGCAGTGTGCAACCCTCATCGCCGCTTTGCGCGTTATGATCTAAAGTACCGATTTCTGCTGCGCTGCCGCAGCCGGCGGTCATCCATGTTCCGTTTTGTCGCAGACTTCCTTCGAGAATATACACAAATTCAGGCCCTTCGTGGTAATGGTCAGGGTAACTGATATTCGGTTCAAAGCGATATAACTCCATGGTATTACCATTAGCGCTGCACAGTGTTTTTAGCTGTACCCCTGAGATTGTGCGTCCATCTTCCAACACCAGAGGGCTCCAGGGTAGATTGCTAGCATTATTAAAGTGAAATAAAGGTTGCATGTTAGGTGTGTTGGTTTTCACTAAATAATAGCAAACAATAACACCCGTTAGGCTAAAAAACCGCTTATTAGGATGTATATGCAAAGCTGAAGCCTTGCGGGTTATTGAATTGCCTAATATTTATCGGGATTGCTCCCTACTGTATCACCACAAGCAAGATAATGGATGCGTGAGTGTCTCCCTAATGCCTTTAGGCCTATATGTAAAATATGTGGCCAAGATAGAATGTGGTTAATTTTTCAAATACGGCTCTAGCAGTGCCATCCAGTTTGAGGTGGCCAATTCGTAGTCATCGATACATTGCTCCGCTTTATCCTCGGGTAAAATGTCTGCTTCGACTATGTACTTATGTGCGCTTGGGTCACTGCCATAAACATGACACACTGTGCTGTAATACCGTTGAATATCTAAACTATGCTCACCCCAAAAGTCGGCTTCTTCATATTGTTCAATAGCGGCTCCTTCTAGATCAAATAAGTCAGCGGCACTAATTGCCATCTCACCGCCTTGCTCAAAAAATTGGGTGAGTAGAATCACAGCTAAAGAGTCGACGGCGTCTTCTTCTTTTCCGACAATGGGTAGCCCATTTAAGCCAATAAATGCATGGCCAAATTCGTGCAGTAATGTATGGGCAATCGAGTCTACGGTAGCATCCTCGGCACTTACACCAGTTTGAGAGTAGTTGTCGCTTTTAAACCGTTGTTTGGTTTCTTCCACAAAAGCGTAGGGTAGCCAAATTTCATTAACAGAAGGATCATATAAAGGGCCATCCTCTGCACCGATGATGATGTTGACACCTTCAGCGAGTGTAAACTCCTGGTTAATGGACTCTGTTATCAGATTAATGATATTAGATTTGACCAGAAGAGACTTTGCACTTTGTTCTGTTTTTCCTTCAGGCTCTAGGTAAGTAGCAACGAGTTTTCCTTGCGCTAATGCGCTCGCGGAAAAGCAACTTAGGAGCATTGCTAAGACGGTGAATTTTGTCGATGACATGGCGTTTGTCGTTTAAAAGTGGTCTCAATAGTAAGGGATAATCTTTAATTAAAACTGAATGATACGATGGCTATAGCGCGAGATAAGCGGTATTCTTCGCGCCCCATTTTATAGGCGTTTTACGCCGCACTTGCTTAATGATTTTTGCTGACCTTGGTTTATCCCAACCCGTGTTGGACGCCCTTAAAAAAACGGGCTATGACAAACCGTCTCCTATTCAAGCTAAAGCTATCCCCATTGTTTTACAAGGCCGTGATCTAATGGCCGCGGCGCAGACGGGCACAGGTAAAACTGCTGGGTTTACCTTGCCAATTCTAGAGATGTTGTCCAGCGGCCAACGCGCAAAGTCTAATCATGTGCGCGCTTTGATTATCACTCCAACACGAGAACTCGCTGCGCAAATTTTAGATAGTGTACAAACTTATGGTAGTAACTTAACGCTGCGTTCGGCAGTGGTGTTTGGCGGGGTAAAAATAAACCCGCAAATGACCAAGCTGCGATCTGGCGTCGACGTTTTGGTTGCGACTCCAGGGCGTTTATTAGACTTGCATCAGCAAAATGCGGTTAAGTTTTCTGACCTAGAAGTGCTGGTGTTGGACGAGGCGGATAGGATGCTGGACATGGGCTTTATCCACGACATCAAAAAAACCCTCAAACTGTTGCCACCTAAGCGGCAGAATTTATTGTTCTCAGCAACGTTTTCGGATGCTATTCGTAAACTAGCTAAAGGACTTGTTAACGACCCGGTAGAAGTGTCGGTAAGTCCACCCAATACTACGGTTGAATTGGTAAAACATTGGATATGCCCCGTAGATAAAACTAGGAAACCGGCGCTATTGGCTCATCTGATTAACCAAAATGATTGGAAGCAAGTACTGGTGTTTTGCCGCACTAAACACGGTGCAAATCGGCTTGCGCACAAACTAGAAAATAATAACATTAAGGCTACGGCTATTCATGGCAACAAAAGCCAAGGCGCTAGAACAAAAGCCTTGGCTGATTTTAAGCGCGGTGCAGTTACGGTGTTAGTTGCTACCGATATTGCTGCTCGTGGAATTGACATTAGCCAATTGCCGCAGGTGATTAATATGGACTTACCCAACGTACCGGAAGACTATGTTCATAGAATAGGTCGAACAGGACGAGCTGGGTCTGAGGGGCAAGCGGTCTCTTTGGTCAGTGCTGACGAGATTAAACAGCTATCAGATATTGAAAGGCTAATCGGCAGCTTACTAGAGCGCCGCATGATCGATGGCTTTGAGCCAGATCACGACGTGCCAGCGTCAAAATTAAATACTAAGCCTTTCAAAGCGGCGCGACCGAAAAAGCCTAATGCAGGAAATAAACTTAAACATAGGGGGGCGAATAATTCTAGCCAGGCTCGCCGACCAAAACGCAAACCCACGAAAGCAGGTTCGGGTAAGCCTAAATCTGACAACGTTTGGGCCAAGGCAAATAAGCGACGAACTAAACCGAAGCAGGAAAATTAAGGTAAGCTAGTTGAATCCACGTTCGTTCAAACAGATATGAAATTTTACAGCCGTCGCTTGGTGATGCCCGAGCACCTAAATGGTGCGAATAGACTGTTTGGAGGAGCCTTGCTTGCTTGGGTCGATGAAGAAGCCTACATCTTTGCGCGCTGCTATTTATCGCATCCGCGAATGGTTACGCGGTTTATGTCTGAAGTGAGTTTTGTGTCAGCGGGTATGCAAGGTGATATTATCGAATTCGGTATCGAGGCGACTAAACTAGGTACCACTTCAATTACTTTAGCGTGCCAAGTTCGCAATATGGATAGCGGTGACGTAATTATCGAAATTGATAAAATAGTATTGGTCGCAGTTGATGACGCGGGCGCTCCTGTCCCGCATCACGGGCGTTTACATAAGGGCGATTAAGTTCGTTTTTCCACAGGTTTCCAACCTGGTCGTTTAAATAAGTAGCAAAGCGTCTGCTGGAAGCTGTTTGATTTTCTTAAATCTTTTAAGATGGCGATATATTCGAACACATTTACTTTGAACGGATTGACCGTTTCAATTGCGGTGGTCAGGCCATAAATCACTTTGCCTTCTTCTGCTTGATAGGTTCCGAAAATTCTGTCCCACACAATCAATATACCGCCGTAATTTTTGTCTATATACGCTGGATTAGACCCGTGATGCACTCGATGTACAGAAGGGGTGTTGAATATGTTGTCGGCCCAGCCTAGCTTGTCGATTTTCTCTGTATGAATCCAAGTTTGATACAACACAACAATAGAAAGCGCAATGATGGTTTGTGTTACTTCAAAGCCCAGTATTATCATCGGCACAAAGAATACCCACTCTATCAAGCCTTCTATCCAGGCTAGTCGTAACCCCGTGGTTAAATTGAACTCTGGTGAGGAATGGTGAACGCTATGATAGGCCCAAAAGAAACGGGATTCGTGCTCAAGCCGATGCATCCAATAATAGCTAAAGTCAGCAACGACTATAGCCATTATCCAGCTCCACCATGTAAACGGAAGACTATAGGGAACAAATTCCTTGGCGACGAATAGGCCTAAAATGAACACTAACCCGTATATTGTTCGCTCTAGCAATATGTTTCCTATTGCAATACTAAAATTAGCAAAGGTTTCTCCCATTGTCTTGCGGACACCGGAAAAATAATCCCAAATTGTTTCGAAGATGATAAGAATTAAAAAGCCTAAACCGATCAATTCTAGTGTCTCAAAGGTGCTTGAGAAGGCGTTAAAGCTTGTTTCAATGTGATCCATTACTTTAGCTTTTGGGTGATCTATATTGTTAATAAATGGAATAGTATCTAATGCGTAAGCGGGCATTTAGTCTGAAATTTGATCATTGCTTAGATTGCTGTCAAGCGTTTGAGCAGTTGATTGATTTGATCGAAGGGGTTGGGTTTTGGGTGCAGTTGTAGCGCAGGAGTCCATAAAAATAGCTAGAGAGCCATTGCGATTGAATATGAAAAAACTGCTCGCGGCTCAAAGAGCTTGTTCTAAATCTGAGATGAGATCCTCTACAGCTTCAATGCCAGCGGATAATCGCAGTAGATCGAACGGAACAGGCGTGTTTTCGCCTTCGATGCTAGCCCGATGCTCAATTAAACTTTCGACGCCGCCCAGTGAGGTAGCGCGTTTCCATAATTTGACTTTTGCTGCGGCAGTGATCGCAGCCTGCTCGCCCTTGTTAAGCCTAATAGACAGCATTCCGCTGAAGCCACCTTGCATTTGTTGCTTGGCGAGTTGGTGTTGAGGATGGGATTTCAGACCAGGGTAGAGTACTTCCGCAATGTTAGGATGTGTCTCAAAGTGTTCAGCGATAATCTGCGCAGATTGACAGCTTTGTTGAACGCGCAATTGTAAGGTTCTCATGCCGCGCATTAGTTGTGCAGCATCACGTGGGCTTAAAATGCCGCCATATTGGCTGCGCACTGCAATAACGCGTTCCCAGTAAGCATCTTGCACCGCCGTAACTAGCGCACCTCCAAGCACATCGGTGTGCCCATTTAAATATTTGGTGGCGGAATGCATCACTATATCGGCGCCGAGGGCCAGTGGTTGAGTCAAAATTGGAGTGGCTACCGTTGAATCAACCACTAACTTGGCATTGCCAGCATGCGCAATGTGACTTAAGCGGCGAATGTCACTGAGTACCCACATCGGGTTTGCAGGCGTTTCAACCCATATAATTTTAGTCTTATTCGCGCGCATCGCTGCTTGAACCTGCGTCTCTTTCGTCATATCAACAAATGTGACTTGCAGCCCCCATTCTGTCGCCATGCCAGCTAGCCAATTGCGCAAGGACCAATACATTACCTTTGGCGCAATAACGTGGTCACCAGGTTGCAAGGCTTGAAATACTGCGGTCGCCGCAGCCATACCTGAAGCGAATAGCAACGCTTGTGTACCATGCTCTAATCCGCTTAAAACGCCTTCTACCTGCTGTACTGTCGGGTTGTTAGGGCGCCCATAGACCAATCCTGAACGATATTCATTATCTACGTCTCTGACATAGGTCGTAGATATATGTGTAGGCGGAATAACTTCTTCTGTGTTTGGTTGTTCGATGCCAATAGCTTGCGCTAACCGTGTTTGGATATTTAAATCTGAGCTAGTCATTTATTGATCAAGAATTAGGAGTATGAAGGGCTTTGAGGATTTTAAGCAAGTCCTCACGCGTTTGCTAGTGAGTCTTTAGAAATGCGCTGACGGGTTTTGTTCACCATCACTAGAAGGTTAATTACGAGGCGTGCTTACTTAAAGCGCTATAAATCAGTTCGCTTTTACAATCTAGAATAATCAGTTACTATTTGTATCCTATTTCTAGCCGTTGCTAAGCTCTTAGCAAACCTTAACTAATTATTTGGAGAATCCAAACGTGACTTCTATTTGTACTGTTAGAGACTTGTTGAATATTGGCGTAGATGATGCCATCGCAATTCAAGCAACCGAAAGAGCAGATTTAAGCTATGCAGCTTTGCGCGACTTGGCTGATTCAACGGTCGCCGCATTGAATGCAGCGGGTATTGGCCGTAACGACCGTGTTGCGATTGTGTTACCCAATGGCCCCGAAATGGCGACGGCATTTATGACTATTGCTTGTGCGGCCACCACTGCACCCCTTAATCCAGCGTATCGCCAAGAAGAGTTTGAGTTTTATATTGATGACCTTAACAGTAAGGCACTAGTTGTAGAGCAAGGAAGTGAATCTCCAGCGGTTGCGGCAGCGCAAAAATTAGGTATTGATATAATTGAGTTAGTGATTGATTCAGCAGCGCCCGCTGGACACTTTACGCTTAAGGCGCCTAACAGCGGTATTGCAGCGCGTCCAGGCGTTGCCCAAGCCGATGATGTAGGGCTAATTTTGCATACATCAGGCACGACTTCGCGACCAAAAATTGTGCCATTGAGTCAAAAAAACGTCTGTGCTTCAGCCGCGAATGTAATGGATAGCTTGGCATTAACTGATGATGACGCTTGCTTGAACATCATGCCTCTTTTTCATATCCACGGGCTGATTGCAGCTGTGTCTTCTTCATTACGCGCAGGCGCACGTATTTTTTGCTCGCCGGGTTTCAATGCGCTTAAGTTTTTCAGTTGGGTAGAGGAAGCCAAACCGACATGGTACACCGCCGTGCCGACGATGCACCAAGTGATATTACAAAGAGCTTCTCGTAGCATGGATACGATAAAAGCCGTTCCTTTGCGCTTTATTCGCTCTTCGTCAGCGTCGCTACCGCCGCAAGTGATGGCTGAATTAGAAAAAACCTTCGACGCCCCAGTGGTTGAAGCTTATGGTATGACAGAAGCCGCGCACCAAATGGCGGTGAATCCATTGCCGCCAGGGGTGCGTAAACCAGGGTCGGTGGGTTTGGCTGCTGGCCCTGAAGTCAGTATCATGAGCGCAGGTGGAGATTTACTAGAACAAGGCGTAGTAGGTGAAATTGTTATTCGTGGCGATAACGTCACGTCTGGTTATGAAAATAATCCAAAGGCAAACGCTGAAAACTTTACTGAAGGTTGGTTCAGAACGGGTGATCAAGGGGTAATAGATGAAGAGGGTTATATCTCGATTACAGGTCGCTTAAAAGAAATTATTAATCGAGGTGGGGAGAAGATTTCTCCCAGAGAAGTCGACGAGGTGTTGATGGATCATCCTGCGGTGCAACAATGCGTGACCTTTGCTATGCCGCACTCTAAATTAGGTGAAGATGTGGCGGCGGCGGTTGTGTTGGCAGAAAACCAAAGCGCCGATGAAAACGATATTCGCTCATTTACGGCCAAGCATTTAGCCGATTTTAAAGTACCGCGAACGATATTAATTTTAGACGAAATTCCAAAGGGTGCGACGGGCAAACTACAACGTATTGGCTTAGCTGAAAAGCTAGGCTTAGTGTAGATGAAGATTGCAATATATGGTGCCGGTGCGATTGGGGGTTATATCGGTGCCTTGCTAGCAAAGGCAGGTGAAGATGTGTCACTTATTGCGCGTGGTCCGCACCTCGCTGCGATTAAGCAAAATGGCTTAGTATTGGAAATGGGCGGCGAGCGAATCGTCACCCATCCAAAGGCCACTGATGACCCAAGTGAGTTGTATGAGCAAGATTTTGTGATTGTGTCGTTAAAAGCTCACTCTGCCGCTCATGTTGTAGATGCGATGCAACCTTTGCTAGGCAAAGAGACCGCCGTGGTGACTGCCGTGAACGGGGTGCCTTGGTGGTATTTCTATGGTCTTGACGGGCAATATAAAAATCGCCGTATTGAAAGTGTTGACCCCGGTGGTAAGCAATGGGATGGTTTAGGCCCTGAACGTGCCATTGGTTGTGTGGTTTACCCGGCCTGTGAAATTTCTGAGCCAGGGGTTATTCAACACACGTATGGTAATCGTTTTACGATTGGTGAGGCATCTGGAGAGAAAACTCAGCGTGTGCAAGCGCTCGCTAAAACCATGATCAATGCTGGACTGAAAGTGCCAGTTCGAAATATACGCGACGAGATTTGGGTGAAACTGTGGGGCAATTTATGCTTCAACCCGCTTAGTGCTTTAACCCACGCCACTTTAGATGTGATCGCAACTGATCCAGGAACGCGTGCAGTTGCTAAGAACATGATGTTAGAAGCTAAACAGATCGGTGAAAAGCTTGGCGTACGTTTTGCGGTCGACGTTGAAAAACGTATCGATGGGGCGGCTGCGGTCGGGGCACACACCACGTCTATGTTGCAAGATCTACAATTAGGTCGGCCAATGGAGATCGACGCCTTAGTGACTGCAGTGCAGGAACTGGGGCAAATCGTGGAGGTACCAACGCCAACGATTGACACGGTTTTGCCCATCGTCCAACAAAGAGCAAGGGTTGCACAATGCTATTAAGTACCTACTTCACTCAACTCACTAACTAAAAGCTAGATATATTATGAGAAACCATCAACTCCCAGGGCGGTCCCCAGTCATGACAATGGAGGTGATGGCAGCCACTAGTCAGCCTCTAGCGACTCAAGCTGCGTTAAATGTATTGCGCGAAGGAGGGACAGCGATGGACGCAGCGATTGCCGCGAGTGCGGTGTTGTCGGTGGTCGAAAGTTACTCAACCGGTATTGGTGGTGATTGCTTTGTTCTTTATCATGAAGCGGCTACTGGCGATTTACATGCCCTAAACGGCAGTGGTCGGGCACCTGCAAAGGCAACCGCTGCCGAATTACGTGCTCGAGGGCACGAAACTATGCCAGTTAAGGGTATTTTGCCAGTCACGGTGCCCGGCGCAATTGATGCGTGGAGTGAAGCAAATCAAAAATTTGGCACATTACCATTCGCGAGATTATTCGAAGAAGCGATTAACTATGCGCAAGACGGTTACGTTGTTAGTCCGGTAATCGCTAAAAATTGGCAAGGAACTGAAGAACTATTACAGCAAACGCCAGAGGCAAGCGATGCTTACTTAATCAATGGAAAAGCACCACAAGCGGGTGATATTCATAAGCAGGCAAACTTGGCAGCGAGCTTAAGATTAATTGCTGAACAAGGTCGAGATGCTTTTTATCTGGGTGACATCGCTAAAGAAATAGTGAGGTACAGCGATGACCAAGGCGGGTTGCTAAGCTTAAGTGATTTGGCTAACCATACGTCAGAATGGGTGGAGCCTATCAGTAGTCATTACCGCGGTTATGAAGTATACGAAGTCCCCCCAAATGGACAAGGTATCACTACTTTAATGGCGTTGAATATCATGTCGCAAGCTGATGTCTCATCTTTGGCGCATTTAGGTGCAGACCATGTTCATCTGCTCAGTGAAGCCTTTACTTTGGCGATGGCTGAGCGCGATAAATATATTTCTGATATGGATTTCGCAGAGTTGCCAATTGACTGGCTGCTGTCAGATGAGTTTGCGAAAGAACAATACGCGCGTATTCAGTCAGGTAAAGTGATATCTCAACCAGTTCAATCTGCTCTTCCTAAGCACAAGGATACGGTTTATATCAGTGTGGTTGATAAAGACGGAAATGCGTGCTCATTTATTAATAGTGTATTTCATTCTTGGGGTAGCGGTTTGGTTGCAGGAAATACGGGCATTAATCTGCAAAACCGCGGTGGGGGCTTTACTTTGGAAGAAGAGCATTTCAATTGTATCGCGCCCAATAAGCGGCCAATGCATACCATTATCCCTGCAATGGTGTATAAGCAAGGCAAGCCAGTATTGTGTTTTGGCGTGATGGGCGGGCAGTATCAAGCGATGGGGCAGGCCTATGTATTGTCAAACTGGATAGATTTCGACATGGACATTCAACAATCATTAGATGCGGCTAGGTTCTTCCTGTATGACGGGGAGCTATCGTTGGAAGCGGGTGTAAGTGACGAATGCGAGCAAGCGTTAAAACAATTTGGCCATAAGACGATTAGGGCAGAAGCTCCTATAGGGGGTGGCCAAGGTATTGTTATTGATACGCTTACTGGTGTGCTCATCGGCGGTTCAGACCCTCGTAAAGATGGCCAAGCCGCAGGTTATTGAGTAAAAATAGTAGGGAACGAATGATGAATAAGTGGGTGCGTTTTGAGACAAACGGGGTCGAAGCAATAGGTGTTTTAGAAGGTGAAGTAATAAAGGAATATAGTGGAACAATGTTCGCAGTCGGTGAGGCAAGCGGAGTCCAGCACCAGGCCGATGAAGTTAAATGGCTTGCCCCGTGTATGCCCGCAAAAATGATTGCTTTATGGAATAATTTTTATGCGCTTGCCGAAAAACAAGGGCACGAAATACCTGAGATGCCTTATTATTTCTTAAAACCTTCAAGTTGCATTGTGGGCCCACATGCAGACATTATTTCTCCAAGTTCTTACCAAGGCCGTATTTTTTATGAAGGAGAACTAGGTATCGTCATTGGCAAACAGTGCAAAGGTGTCGAAGAGCATGAAGCCTTAAGTTATGTAAAAGGCTATACCTGCGTGAATGATGTTACTGCTTTGCAGTTAATAGCTGAAAAAGAAGCGTACGCCCAATGGACTAGAGCTAAATCATTTGACACCTTTGGCGTCATTGGCCCTTGTATCGCTGAAGTTGATAATCCTGACGAGCTAATTGTTAAAACTATCGTCAACGGGCGTGAGCGTCAAAACTATCCGGTCAGTGATATGATTTTCTCTCCCGCACGCCTTGTTAGTCTGTTATCGAAAGACATGACTTTAGAAGTAGGGGATATTATCGCATGCGGAACTTCGTTGGGTGCCATGCCGATGAAGCCAAATACGCAAGTACAGGTAAGTATCGACGGTATTGGTGTTTTGGAGAATACGTTTAACCCAAATTAATTTATACGAATTGGCAAAGGGTTTTGCTGAACCAAAATTTAGCCATTTAATTATAAAATAGACTTATTGAGTACATAAATAAAAATGAGTTTTCTTTCTGGTTGCTTTACATTATCGTGTAAATACATGGAAACCATGTAAGTATTATTTAAATCATAAATTTAAAACTATTAAAATGAGGAGGAAGACTATGTTTAAGAAAAGCGCAATAGTGTTGATGGCAGGTTTGCTATCAACCAGTTTAGTGTCAACGGCGATGGCCGAGTGGAAGCCAAAGAAACCAGTCGAATTCGTCATTATGGCGGGCAAAGGTGGTGGTGCCGATAAAATGGCGCGATTAATGCAAACGGTCATTGAGAAGCATGGTTTTTCGTCTAAGCCATTTGTACCGGTTAATAAAGCAGGTGGTTCAGGTGCTGAAGCATTGATTCACATGAAGGGCAAAAAAGGAGATGACCACACCGTCATGGTTACGCTTAACAGCTTTTACACCACGCCAATGCGACAACCAGGTTTAGGCGTAGATACACAAACCTTTGCACCGATTGGCCGTATGGCAGAAGATACTTTCTTGCTATGGGTTAATTCAGAGTCAGACATCAATAATGTAGACGACTTTGTTGCAGCAGCAAAAGCCAAAGGCAATGATTGGATCATGGCTGGTACAGGTAAAGGCCAAGAAGACGAGTTGCTAACTAATTTCTTGAATAAAGCTTATGGCTTAAACATGAAATATATTCCATACAAAGGTGGTGGCCGAGTCGCAAAAGAATTAGCAGGTAACAACGCTCACTCAACAGTGAATAATCCTTCCGAGCAACTAGGTTTCTATGAAGCAGGTAATACCCGTGCGATCGCTGCGTTTACGCCTGACCGTTTAGATTTATTCCCAGATGCCCCAACATTCAATGAGCTAGGTAAGGATTTTGTATATTTTATGCAACGCAGTGTCGTGGGTACACCGGGGATGAGTGAGGAAGCACAAGCTTACTATCGCGATGTTTTCCAAAAAGTATACGACTCAGAGGAATGGCAGGGTTATATGAAGAAGAAAAGTCTACATGGTGACTTCTTAAGCGGTGAAGCGCTAAAGGATTATTGGACTCGTGAGCGCGGTGTTCATAAAGTGATGTTAAAAGACGTAGGAGAAATCTAATCTCTTTTTGTTAACAGCGTAACAAGTTGTGAATAATGACTGAACGTAAAGCTGAACTCGCCATGGCTGTTGTCATGGCGTTTTTTTCTGTTTACCTAATGTTTAAGAGCGCAGAACTGCCGATAGGCTGGACTGAGGGTGAGGGACCAGGTGGCGGCGCTTTTCCATTTTGGTTATCGGCAGGTATGCTGGTCTGCTGTTTGTGGATCATGATTAACTGGGTTCGCAAAACCAGCCCGCTATCTACCTCTGAAAAGCCGTTCTTAGATAAAGGCGGTGCCAAACTATTTTTGTACGGAGGTGGCTCGCTTACTGCGATGATTGCCCTGATTCACGTTATTGGTGTTTACGGTGCAGTGCCTTTGTTCATGATTTTTTACATGAAAGTGATCGGCAGCCACAAGTGGGGTCTTACCTTATTGATCGCGATTGTTACTCCTATTGTGACGTTTTTCTTCTTTGAAATTGCACTAACCATCACCTTACCAAAAGGGTATCTAGAACCCTTGTTTTATCCACTTTACGATATGTTCTTGTAAATATGGAAATTCTCTCTCATTTAATAGACGGTTTCGCAATCGCGTTAACGCCACTGAACTTAGCCTTAGTTATTTTTGGCTGTGCGCTTGGTTTGTTCATTGGTGCGATGCCTGGGCTAGGTTCTGTCAATGGTGTGGCGATTTTATTGCCTATGACATTTTTGGTGCCGCCAACATCAGCCATTATCTTTTTGGCTGCAATCTATTACGGTGCTATGTATGGCGGGGCGATCAGCTCGATCATGCTGGGCATTCCCGGTGCCTCAACCGCAGTGGCGACCACATTTGATGGTAGGCCGATGGCGCTCAACGGCGAAGCCGACCGAGCCTTAGTTGCGGCTGCTACGGCTTCATTCATCGGCGGAACGATCTCCATCATTCTATTCACCATGTTTGCGCCGCCGCTTGCAGAAGTGGCGCTTAAGTTTGGAGCGCCGGAAGAGTTCGCCTTAATGTTACTCGCCTTTGCCACCTTTATTGGTTTAGGGGGTGATGATATTCCCAAGACTTTTTTCTCTATCTTTATCGGTTTAGTCCTTAGTGCGGTGGGTTTAGATATTATTAGCGGAGAACCAAGACTAATTTTTGGCAATATTCCTGGTTTTTTCCACGGAATTAACTTTTTAGTGTTAGCCATTGGCATTTACGGCATAGGCGAGATGCTTTGGACACTCGAATCTAGCAAAGGCAAAGTTCAAATTAGCCAAGCTACTTTGAGTGTTCGCGGAATTATCAATGCATTCAAGAGTTTGAAAAGCTCAATAAAAGCAATCAGCATCGGGTCATTCCTAGGTTATTTTGTTGGTATCTTGCCAGCGGCAGGAGCCACGCCAGGTTCCTTAATGGCTTACGGTATTGCTAAAGCAATCTCCAAAAAGCCAGAAACATTCGGCAAAGGAAATATTGAAGGTGTTGCTGCACCAGAAGCGGCCAATAATGCAGCCAGTACAGGCTCTATGCTACCTATGCTTACATTAGGTATTCCAGGGTCGCCGACCACAGCTATCTTGCTAGGCGGCATGGTGATTTGGGGGTTAGAACCAGGCCCCATGTTATTCGTCGAAAGCGAAGAATTTGTTTGGGGCTTAATCGCCAGTTTGTATGTGGCCAATTTGTTTGCTGGCATCATTAACATCGCATTTATTCCGTTATTTCTTAAGGTATTGCGCACTCCATTTACCATACTAGCGCCCATCATTTTTATATTGTGTATTGTTGGCGGCTATGCCCCCACGCAAGATATGCATGATGTTTGGCTGATGCTTATTTTTGGCATCGTCGGTTATTTAATGCGTAAGCTAGACTATCCGATGGCACCTGCTGTGCTGGCCATTGTCCTTGGCCCGTTAGCTGAAACTTCCTTGCGACAGTCATTACTAATATCGCATGGTTCGTTTGGTGTATTTTTTGAACGGCCTATTGCTGCAGTAATTATTGTTATCGCGATAGTGCTTTTATTTTTACCTGTATTGGCAAAACTTAAAAAAAGAGTACTTAGGGCTTGAGCGCTCAATACATGCACTGAATTTAGAAGAGGGTGAGGCTTATAACCTTGCCTAACGTTTGTTTAAGAGCCACATAACACAGTGGAGCATCACCAATTCACGAAGTGAATGACTTGAAATGCTTGCTTGTTATGCATTTGACTTCTCGAATGCGGCAGTGGGAGTACCTTGATGAAATCTCATTTTCCAAATGCCTGATTCTCTTACCCAAATTGACGTTCGTTTAGCGTGGCGAAGAAGGCTACCGTCCTTTTCTAGATTGGCAGATAGATAACTGACTTGAATTACGTTTTTGTCATATTGGTAATATTCAAAGTCCTGTGACCACACAATAAAATCTAAAGGCAATTTGGGCAGGTGTTCCAGCATTGAATTGAAATTATATGTTTTCCCTGAGTATCCAATCTCAACGAAGTTTGGATGTAGTAACTCCGTTAGCTTAGCAATGCTAGTTCTATTATTGTTCTGATGTAATGAAACTTCTAAAGATCTTAAGTTATCCATTAGTATCTTGTGATTTTACATGCGTAACGTCGATATGTAACTGGTGCGGTTTGTGAAGTAGAGTTTTGCGGCATAATAACGGAGCCACTGTAAAAACGGAGCGTAGCAAATTGTATCCAGTTGATGGCTATGTTAAGCATTTACACACCGCACCAAATTAATACCACCAACATCACTTGAAAACCCTAATGATTCGTAAAACGGTACAAGCTCTGGCAAACAATAAAGCTCAAAATTTTTAACCGTGTTAATTTTAGGATGCTTCTTTATAGTCTCTATTAATTTTAACCCTAGTCCATTCTTTCTAGATTTACTGGAAACTATAACGTCAAATATTAATGCCTTAAATGTAAAGTCTGTAATCACTCTGGCAAACGCAATCAGATCATTTTTCCCATCGATTATTCCAATACATATTTGAGAGCCTGAAACACACCTTCTTGTTTCAGATAATGTACGGCCTTTAGTCCACCACTCGCTTTGAAATAACGTATGCAGCTGCTCAATATGCTTTTCTGATAATTCGTATATTACGCTCATAGTTATTTCTGTTGCTTAACGCCTTGCTCAGCGGAAAACGACGAGCGACAGCGAGTTGGTTTTCCGATGAAGCAACTTGTTAGGTTGATTTATTTTAAAAATCCAGTACATAGTATTACAGAAGAATTTAAAAACAGGAAGACACATTGCCCAAGTATATCTCACACCTTGAAGCAGCAGAAATATTACCAATTGTAAACAGAATACTTGTTATAGGTTGTTCAGGAGGAGGCAAAACTACACTTTCTGTAAAGCTTGCGAACCAGTTAAACACTGAGTATCAATCAATTGATCGTGATGTAAGATGGTTGCCTGGCTGGAAAGAGCGAGACAAGCAAACGCAAAGGGAAATGATTGCCGAATTAGTAAAACGACACTGCTGGGTAATGGATGGAAGCGGAGCCTCAACTTTTGACTTACGTTTGCCACGAACCGATTTAATTCTTTGGGTGCGAGTTCCTCGTTATACAGCACTTAAAGGACTTGCATCACGTGTGCTAAGTAACTTTGGGTCAGTGAGAACAGAGATGGCGCAAGGCTGCCCAGAAAAACTCCCTGATCTTGATTTTCTTTCGTATATTTGGAATTTTGAAAAGAAACATGCGCCTATATTTGTTAAGAATATTGATAAATATGGTTCGAATATTCCTGTAGTAATACTGGAGTCACACACAGAAATAACTAGTATGTTACAGAGAGCTTTTAAAACCTAACGTTTGCATAAGGGGCGCGAAACGCAGTGGAGCGTCCCAATGAACGAAGTGAATGACTTAATACACTTGTTAGGCGCTTCCACGTGGGTCTCCTCCACGTATTGTCGACTCACGCAAACGCTCGATTACGTCTTCATCTCTTCCAATACGGGCTGCTATCTCGAAGGCGTCACGCGTGCCAGAATATTGAACGCGCTCGGCAGCGCATTTTGCAATGCGTTGTATAGGAAGGAACGTACCCGAAATGCCACTTTGCGACCATTGGATTGGGTCACTCGCATCCATCCAGTTGTCGGCTTCGGCAAGAAAGAGTTCGGAGTCTGCGTAGAAATTGTTTCCGGCAAAGCCTGCTTTTGTCCCAGCCGTTTCCGCGAGGTAGGCCTTAGCGAACGCGAAGTTCGCTTGAAGTTCAGGTACGAGGTCGAAGGTGGGTCTTATGGTTAGCGCGTGATAAACAGCCTGTTGAACCGTTTTCCTCCCGGCTTCTACTTCTTCAAGAATGTGTTTTCCGATACCCGAAAAGAGATGTTCTCTGCTATTTGATCCTCGTCTCACACGGAATCCGACGGCCAACACCGTCCGTGCTCCTGGGTCATTCGTGCTGTATTCGAGTTGGTTCACTTTCTGATGCAATTCCCAAGCCCGGGCCACGAAATCAAACGTTACCGCTCGACTTCTGGGCGATAGATCTCGATAGATTGCGGCTCCGTCGTTCATGACGACGGATGGAAAGACCTTGGATGAGTGATCGGCAATGGTGTCTTGAAATCTGTTGAGTCGAACGACAGCCTCCATTGCCTCGTCTACGGTTGGGTCAAAGTTGGCCCGTCGTAGCATGGTCCCATATCCCAGTAGATCCATCCACGCAACAGCGCAGACTTCTACTTCACGCCTGGAACCTATCGCAGTTTTTGGTTGACTCATTAGCCTAACGTTGAGCTAAGGGGCGCGAAACGCAGTGTAGCGTCCCAGCCGAAGGCGACTTGAGCGTTTTGTTATAACTTAATGATTGAACCATGCTGACTCTTTACTGAAGAAAACGCGGAAACCAAAATAGTTTTCAATAACACCTTCTAATTTTGAGCACCCTTTTAAGGGCACATGCAAATGGATAATTAATTCCCCAAAACGATTTAGAACACCAACCATATCTGTATTTAGCCCTTTAGTTTTGGAAAGTTCTTTGCCTAGGCTGCGCACTAGAATATTGGCTTCGTTTGAGTAAGCATTAAAAGTCTCTTGGTTGCGAATGATAAGTTCTCTTTCTTCATCTGATTTTTCTTTCCAAGAGTCTATATCCATCAGATTAGGCTATAACAGTTCGTTATCAAGGACTTCATCCTAGATAACATTATTATAACTTTTAAGCACGCAATTTTGAACCATTAGGATTGCACGCCCCTTCGTCTGTTCTATTAGGGTAGTATTCCATTTTTTCGTTACACCCATAAAATAGAATGCCGTGTATGCCCACAGCATCTTTTTTAGAAATACGGTTTTTCCATATTTCTGTAAAAGCCAAACCTAATACTTCCTCATTTTCTCTTTCGTAGACTTCATCAATAAATGCTATATCTGTTCCTTTTGAAAAAATTAAATTAAATTGGTCGTCTGTAGCGCTAAAAATATCATATACACAATTTAGAGCACCATCGATTACTTGTATATTTTTCATAAGTTATAACGCCTCAATAACCGGCACGCGTTAGCGTGTCCGGCGCCGAAGGCGCGAAGTTGATTGACTTGTTAGGTTTCTCTACGCTCAGGTTCTGTTTCATGAATATATATCCCGTATCCGTCAACTGGATGTGGCACCGATGCCATATCTAATGAGTGAGCAATGCTGCCTCTATGATAAGAACCATGATTTATAATGTGAAATAGTATCTCCTGGGCAGTCATCATTCCCCGCTTTCCGTCAGCGAAGGCAAATATTACTTTTTCCTCTGTATTTTTGAGATTAGAGGCAAAACTCGAATACCAATCACATGAGGCCAATAGCCTTCTTTCAAGTTCAGGAAACTCCGGAACCAGCTCCGAATTGGTGCTTTCATGCGGTGCGGGTTGACTGGTTAGTCGACTATTGAAAAGCTCCTCTACAATGATCATGTGATTTAGCTGCTGAAGTACAAAAGCATATGTGTCAGGAAATGCGCTCTTGTCTATAAGCTCAATAGCTCGGAGTGTGCGTTCATCGGCCCATTTTTTATAGTTGAGAGCTTGAATGTACATATTATCTTTTGGGAAACTTAGCGCTCACTTATGGCGCGCGGAGCGTAGCGGAACGTTATGAAGCAATTGTTAGATTTCATTTTTTAATTTTTCTCGGACCTCAACTTGTTTACCAACTGTTCTTTCTATAATTGTTTTTGTGCCTTGGTAAATGCTTTAATCTATTTTTTAGAGAACCCCTTACAAACTGGTAATTAGTAAATAGAATTTTGCCATAGGTCTTTTTCGTTAACGCTGAGCTATGGGGCTTGCGGAGCGCAGTGTATCAAGTCCCAACTCACAGGACGATTTGAATATTTTGGTATTTGTTTCTGTTGTAGGGAAGTTACAGTAACAATAGGTAAGTGGCATCAGGGACAACAGGTCTAGGTAGACTTTCAGAGGAAGATACTAATAGGTTCTTCGTTTGTCTGCTTGTCAAGGTTCCGTTGACATAGGCGTTTGCGACGATAGTGTAATTCCCTGGCTTCAATTGGCCAGCTGAAAATACTTCACTGTAGTTTGTAATTACAGTAAGACCGACACCAGCACTACTATAGTGCAAGTTAATAATCAGCTCTTTGCCAACTAGACTTATAGTTTTTTCTAGAAGAGAAACGTTTGTTTGAGGTGTATAACCTGAAACACTTATATTTATAGGGTCTGTATCTAAAGCATTTACTGGTGTTGATGTAATTGAATCAATTATCGACGCTTGTAGTGAAGTAGATGCCAAAAGCAATAGTGCCAATACAAACTTGACACTTAAAATTTTGGCAATTGATTGAAATGTATAACATTGAGCTAAGGGGCTTGTGGAACGCAGCGTAGTATGGCCCAGCCCGTAGGGTGCCTTGAGTGATTGGTTAGATCTTTGCATTGCAAGAGTTACATTTTCCAATAAGAATATCATATAGTAATGTTCCTAAGCCGATTGATTCATTGGTTTTAGTACTACTTCCGTTTAGTACATTCTCCTTACAGTATGGGCAGGCTTCATTTGAACTGGTGGCCAAAACGATTATTTGGCCTAAAGCAAGAATAGGGAATATAAATATAATCATTAAATCTGGATCACTTAAGATTGATACACAAGCGTAAATCGTAGCAAGCACTATGATGAATAGTGCTAGATATTTCAGTCGAAATTTAGTACTTATTTTCACAAAGATCTAACGTTGAGTTAAAGGGCTTGCAAGATGCAGCGTAGTAAGTCCCAGCCCGTAGGGTGCCCTGAGTGATTGGTTAGATTGTTGCATTGCAAGAGTTACACTTTCCAATAAGAATGTCATATAGCAATGTTCCTAAGCCGATTGATCCATTGGTTTTAGTATTACTTCCGGTTTAGTACATTCTCCTTACAGTATGGGCAGGCTTCATTTGAACTAGTGGCCAAAACGACTAATTGGCCTAAACCAAGAATAGGGGTTATGAATATAATCATTAAATCTGGATCACTTTGAAGTAAGGAAGAAGAGTAAATGTGTGTGTTAATGCCTAGCTTATGTGAGTTTAAATAATAAAAATAGTAAAGGTATTAAGCCAATCTCCAATACCGATACTAAGAATCTAGGGCGTTTGTAGAAGTTTGGGTAAAGCAATAGCGCACCAGCTAAACCTAAATAGCCACCTATGCAACTAGCTTGAAGTATTCGTTCTTTGGTTAGCGATCCGAAGAAAAACAACATACCTATACATAGGACAGCTCCAACAATCAGTCCAACAATTGAAATTTTGAATCCCTTCATTTTAGTTTATACATAACACCTGCTTAAGGGGCGCGCAATGTGGTGGAGCGTCCCAATGAACGAAGTGAATGACTTAATGCACCTGTTATAGACAAAGCTCTAATAATAGTAAAATTCATCTACTTGGTAACCAGACTCGTTTTTTATAAGACCCAACATAACCATAGTTTCTCCTTTTTCAAAAATTGCTTTCCAAGCAAAACGAGTGCGCTTAAGATTAAAGTCTACGAACGAAGTTAGAAATTCGCGTCCTTGATAAGACCCCCATTCTTTGTTCATTTCGTCAAGCTCTTCCATGAACTTTTTTTCAGTAAGGGGCTCTTCATCACGGAAGTCGCAAGGTTCCATAAAAGCGTCGTAGTTTTTATTATCTTCAGCTTTTCTCATTACAGTAAAATAATTATCTGCAATATCGAATAAATTAATTTCAGTCATAACTTACCTTTTTTCGAGTATATAACGTGGAGTTAGGGGGCTTGTAAAACGCAGTGTAGTAAATCCCAGCCCGCAGGCGTCTTTGGCGTTTTGTTAGGTTTCTTGTTCATTTGTGGAGGTTCCCGTTCCATTTTCAAATAAAATGATAACCCCTTTAGGGTGTTCTTTTGTGCAATGATACTTAGAAAACTTAGCAGTGCTATTTATTGGTAAATAATTTGCTCTAACTTTCAGTGTGCTACTAATCTCAAATTTAAAACCCATTTTAACAACATTTTTATCTATGTTATGGGTTTATCGGGTATCAGACATGGAACTAAGTAAATAGGAAGGAATCTAATCTGTACTAAAATGCCGCTTTCGAGCATTTCTTCAAAAATTTGAGAAACTACTCCGCGGGCTTAAAACAGACAACTAAAGCTGAAGAATATTAGTATTTAAGCAATATGCTTGATATTTGTTTGAGACTATATGGTGAGGGTCAATCTAGGTGCTCACTTCCTTACTATTACCACAACATAAGTATTTAAAATAATGACCTTTCTAAAACTTAGCTATGCATCAGTTTTCTTTGCAATAATGGCGGCGACTGGAGTTCTGCATGCGCAAACGGCAGGTACGATTAAGTCAGAATCACATAGTGGTCTGTGTGTAGACGTACCGCGTGGCTCGCATTCAGATGGTAAGGAATTGGTCCAATGGAGTTGCAATGGTGGCCACAATCAATCGTTCACTTTTGTCCCCACTAATGGCGCTTATCAGATAAGAGCGCGCCATTCGCATAAATGCCTAGCCGTGCAAGCCGCGTCTACGGTACAAGGGGCCAAGGTAACCCAACAGTCATGTGCGCCTGATGAACACATGCTGTGGCAAGTAGTAGGTAGCGCAGCTGATGTGCAGATTATGGCACAACACTCCGGCATGTGTCTGAGCACACAGGGTAATTCTCGTGAGCGAGGTAAACATATTATTCAATCGCCTTGTAGTGGGACGACTAGCGCTCTTTGGCGTGTTAAAGCTGAGTTGACTGACCCAGGTATCATGCAATCTAAATGGGATGGGCCTTATCCTATGCCATTGGTTCCAGTGGCTGCAGCGTCTCGTCCAGACGGAAAGATATTGGCTTGGTCCGCTTACGCTAAGATGACTTTCGTCTCTCTCATCGGCGCACGCGGTAAGACATATACTGTACTTTTCGACCCAGCAACGGGTCAATCGAGCAAGGAGTTAATTTCTGACACCAAGCACGATATGTTCTGCCCTGGGACCGCTCTTTTAGCGGACGGGAGGCTCATGGTAACGGGGGGTTCAAACAGCGATCGGACTAGCATATACGATCCAGTTTCTGGGCTCTGGGAAATTGGCTTACCGATGAACATATCTCGCGGCTATCACTCGATGACACCGCTAGGGGACGGTTCAGTGTTTACAGTCGGTGGCTCTTGGTCTGGTGGTGTGGGAGGAAAGAGCGGCGAAGTCTGGAATAAGCATACAGGGTGGCTCGAGAAAGACGCAGTGCAGGTCAGTCAGTTGATTACAGACGACAAATCAGGTACTTATCGAGCCGACAACCATAAATGGCTCTTTGCGGCGCCGAACGGCTTGATATTTCATGCTGGCCCTTCTCGTCGTATGAATTGGATCGACCTCGATACATATAGCAATGGTGCAATCTATCCATCTTTACTGCGTGACAATGATCAGGATGCCATGAACGGCAATGCAGTCATGTATGATATAGGGAAGATTTTCACGGTAGGTGGGGCGCCTCACTACGAGCATGCTGATGCATCTAAAAGAGCGTATGTGATTGATATTAATGGCGGTGTTGATGATGTTGATGTCAAGCGCGTAGGGGATATGAAATTTGCTAGAGTTTTCCAAAACAGCGTGGTTCTGCCGTCGGGAGAAATAGTTGTCGTAGGTGGTCAAGCATATTCAAAATTGTTCACAGACTACAAAGCCGTCTATGTTGCTGAAATCTGGAGCCCAACCACGGGCGAATTTCGCTCACTGGCGACTATGAGAGTACCCAGAACGTATCACAGTGTAGCGATATTATTAAAGGATGGCCGGGTTTGGGTTGGGGGCGGAGGCCTCTGCGGTGGTTGTTCAACCAACCATCCCGATGCGGAAATTCTTACACCGCCCTACTTGCTCAATGCAGATGGCAGCCTAGCGGAGCGTCCGGCTATTATTTCTTCACCGGCAGCAGCAGCGCATGGTGAGGAAATTAATATCCAGGTTGATACGAACAAATCGCACAGCTTTGTACTGGTACGCAATTCAGTGGCGACACATGCAGTGAATAACGATGAGCGACGTATTCCATTAATCGCTCGAGATACGGGGGAGGGTACCTATTCGGTTAGCATTCCAGAAAATCCGTCTGTTGCCATTCCTGGAAACTACTATCTCTTTGCGCTCAATAGTAAAGGCGTTCCCAGCATCGCTGGCACAATTCGCATCGAGGTGCCCTTGCCTTCCGAGGGCGATGATTTGATCGTGAACGGATCTTTCGAATACCCCGCTGTTAATGGCTCTTGGCAGTACTTTGAAGGCCTGATTCCAGGTTGGAGGACTTACGCCAATAAAATTGACCTTCATAAAGATGGTTTTACGGGCGTTACGACATCAGAAGCAAAACAGTGGCTGGAAATTGATGCCGATGGCGGTTGGGACAGAGTGTATCAAGACGTGCAAACTGAGCCTAATCAGCGTTATGTGCTTCGTTTCGATGCACGTAAGCGGCCTGATCAACCTGAACAAATTCAAGTCTATTGGCGTGGGCAGCCGATTGCTTTAGTCACACCGCCAGATATCAATGGCTGGACTCAATACAGCTATAACCTTGTAGGCAGCGGTAATAAAGATCAGTTAGAGTTTCGGGAAGTGGCTACAGAAAATGATTCGCGTGGCGGCTTGATTGATCGAGTGCAATTGATCAAAACTGAAACTCCAGTACCTGTTTTTTATAAAACTGAGGCTATCGGTGGTCTGGGCGGCGACCCGTTTGAACAGCGCTGTAACGATGGACAGGTGATCGTAGGTATATCTGGTCAAGCAGATTGGGCGCTTGATCGCATCGCACCAATCTGCGTGAATGTCAATGCTAGAGGGCAGTGGGTGGGACAGCCACAAACTGGCTATTTCGTTGGCAGTCGAGGTGGCAGTGCTTTCGTGCGCCAATGTGCTAAAGACCATGCGATTACAGGGGTAAAAGTTTGGCAAGGCTATGGCTCTGATTGGCGGAGCGTTGGCCGTACACAAGTTGTGTGCCGTAAGCTAACTGGGCCGACGACCTTGACAGGGTCAACGCAGTCTCTCGATCAGGTAGGTCGAGCGGGTGCCTACAGTGGTCAATTACTATGTGCTAGTGACAAGGCCCCATTGGGTATACACGGTCGATATGGTCGCCTAATCGATCAACTTGGCCTTGTCTGTCATTCAGAATGAAGAAACAACGGTATTAGTTTTTCTCCATTCGATACGGAGGGACGTTGGCTTGGGGTGTAAGATGCCCCAAGCAATAGCGGCTATTTTCTCTACGATAGTTGCGAGATATGTATACTTTCGATCCTGAAGTACTAAGCGGCAGCTAGCGTTAGAGGGCAGATTACTGTCAGACTAGGATTGAATGCTTGCAGTAAGTCAATAAGCCCGTTTCTTCGAAGCGCCTTGATAGAGGATAGTTGACCAATTTTCGTTCACTCTGTTTCTCTCTCTAATCATCTTTTTTTCCATATCAGCTTTAGGGCGATTTAGGATTGTGAACCCTGCTTGCATGCAATCTCCACACACAGGCGACCAATAGTTTTCTCCGATTACTTGCTTGGCACCTTTGGGCATAAACGCTTGCAGTGCATAGCCGATACGCCGTTTGTCGCTACGGTTGGGCTGTGACCCATGAATGGTTTTCGCATGGTGAATCGACATTTGCCCGGGCTTTAAAATTAGGTGTTTTGCTGAACTCACGTCAACTTCTTCGATGTTCTGTCCGCGCGTTAAAATATTATCTTCTTCGAAGGTGTCGCTGTGGGGCCGAATAGCCTCCTTGTGCGTGCCAGGTATCATACTCATACAGCCGGTATCTAGGTTGCTTTCGCTCAGTGCAATCCACGGCGTGACAAAATTTTGTGGAGTAATGCCCATATAAGTGGCGTCTTGGTGCCAACTGACGTAATGCTTGCTGTGGGGTTCTTTAATGAATAGAACGCTGCCCCAAAGAGAAAAGGCGTCGCCGATTAGGTCTTCCACCGCATCGAGCATAATGGGGTGATAGGCCAATTCGTCTAGAAACGTAAAGGTAAGGTGTGCGTTATTTCTGTTCTGCGCATTTAGGGCTTCGGCATAGCGTTGTTCAGCATCGCTAAGACAACGAGCATACCGCTTGGCTTCGTCTTCTGATAGAACATCGATAGGTGAAACATAGCCAGTTTCGTGAAATTGTTCTACCTGCTGTCGGCTTAGAACTTTTGGCATTGCCGAACTCTATTTTTGATGCTCAGAAAGTAAATGCTAATCAAATTTCCCATCAAGTATCATTTGACGTAATTCAAACTTCTGTAGCTTGCCTGTTGCGGTTTTGGGTATGTCGCAAAAAACTACTTTCTTAGGGCGTTTGAATCCAGCTAGGTGCTCCTTACAAAAAGCGATGAGTTCTTCTTCGCTAGCGGCGGTGCCTGTTTTAAGTTCAATAAAAGCGCAAGGTACTTCTCCCCATTTAGTATCTGGTTTGGCCACTACGGCTGCAATGGCAACAGCAGGGTGGTGGTGCAATGTGTTTTCTACTTCTACTGAAGATATATTCTCGCCGCCAGAAATAATGATGTCTTTGAGGCGATCTTTAATTTCCACATAGCCTTCTGGGTGTACCACGCCGAGGTCACCTGAGCGAAACCAACCCCCTTCAAATGACTCTTTGGTTGCGGCTTCGTTTTTAAGGTAGCCTTTCATGACGGTATTCCCGCGGATAACTAACTCGCCAATAGTTTTACCATCACGAGCGACTTCTTCGCGTGTGCTTAAGTCAACAACACGTAGGCTGTCAGTGATAGTCATTGCCACGCCTTGTCGCGCCTTAATGGTGGCGCGGTCCGCAAATGGTAAATCGTCCCAGTCTTGGTTCCATGTACACATAACGGTATGGCCGTAGGTTTCTGTAAGCCCGTACACTTGCGTGACAATAAAGCCGAGTTCTTCGATCCCTTGTAATACGGCAGCGGGTGGAGGAGCGCCTGCGGTCATCACATTAACGGTATGGTTAATCGGTTTACGATCAGTTTCTTCGGCGTTTAATATCATCGATAACACAATAGGCGCGCCGCCAAAATAATTGACTCCGTGAGTTGAAATCGCTTCATACACCGCTGCAGCAGTCACGGTTCTACAGCAGTAAATAGTGCCGGCCATCGCTGTCATCGTCCAAGTATGCCCCCATCCATTGCAATGGAACAAGGGGACGGTATAGAGGTACTTCGGATGTGCAGGCAATCGCCAATCTGCGATGGTGCCTAAGGTCATTAAATAGGAGCCACGATGATGATAGACCACCCCTTTAGGGCGCCCACTGGTGCCAGAAGTGTAGTTAAGTGAAAACGCATCCCATTCGTCGTTAGGTAAGTGCCAATCGAACTGGGTATCAGCTAGCGCAATAAATTCTTCGTAACTGTATTTGCCTAGGCGGGTTTTATCAGCATCAGCCTGCTCGTCCACAATATCGATTACCAAAATATCACTTCTTTCAATGTGTGTTAACGCTTGTGCTACTGTGGCTGCAAAACCAGTATCTGTGATTAATATCTTGGCTTCGCCATGATCTAAAATATAGGCGACAGTTTCGGCATCTAGCCGTACATTGATGGTGTTAAGCACTGCACCGGACATCGCTACGCCATAATGTGCCTCTACCATCTCTGGTGTATTGGCCGCCATAACCGCAACAGTGTCTCCTTCTGCAATGCCCTGTTTTTGTAACGCTGATGCTAAAGCCCTGCAACGTTCATAAACTTGCGCCCAGTTATAACTACGATTGCCATAAACCACCGCTTCACGATCGGGAAATACATTTGCCGTTCTAGGTAAAAAAGTGAGGGGCGATAGCGCAACGTGATTGGCTTGAGTTTTTGGGAAAACGTTAAACTTGTTGCTAGATTGGCTCATGGTGTTGTTCTGGGTATTAATCGCTAAAATATTTAATTACGAATGGCTTCGCCATCTTCTATTAAGCTAGATATTCTTGTCAGCGTTTCTTCTGTTTGCGCCAACTGAATAAAGGCGCGACGTTCTCGTGCGTACATCTCGTCTTCACTCACCGCTCTTTCGCCTTCGGTTTCAATATTGACCACAATGGTGGCAATGTTCATCGCCACTGTTTTATCGTGAGGGAAAAATAGGCCGTCTGCAATGCCCTTATCCATAAAGGCTTCCATATCGCCTAAGATGGTCTTATTGGGAAGAATAAACTTTGGCTCAGTGGGTGGGGTGTAGCCATCGGTATTCATTGTATTGATGGCGTCTATCGCGGCGTTAACCAAACGATCTCGATTCATCACCACGGCGTCTCGTTTTGGTAGAAAATATTGTAATTTAGCACTTTGCTCTGGGCTGGTACCGGTACGCGCATAGCCCATTTGCATCCAGGTTTTCCAAGCGGCTTTTGACCAGTCGCCGGTTTCTTGGTACCAACGATAAAAAGTCTCTTTCACGCCACCACCGCCAGGCACTACGCCAACGGCTGCTTCAACTAAGCCTAACACGGAGTTCGCATGGGCGATTACTCGGTCTGCGTGTACGATCACTTCGTAACCGCCGCCAATCGCTAGTCCAGACGGCGCGCCGACTACAGGCACAGCCGTGTACTTCAAGGCTTTAACGGCTTGTTGAAAATGGCTTAAAAAAGCATCAATGCCTGACCAATCTTTTTTTCGAATAAGTGCTAACACTCCATTCAGGTCAACACCCGCAGAAAAATGCTGCGCGTCATTATGAATGATAATGCCGTTACCGTGGTCGTTTGCAGCTGCTGATACGATGTCCATCGAGTCACTAGTCAATGCATTGGCTTTGGAGTGAAATTCGATGAGGCGTAAATCACCTTCTATAGCGTATAAACTCGCTGCTTTATTGCGTTTGATCGGAGTGAGACATTGGCGTGTCATGTGAAAACGCACTACTTTGTCCGCTAATTCAATCGGTCTCAGTTCACCTTGCTCGCCAGCCGCTTTGTCGAAATTTCGAACGGTTAATATGCCGCTATTTGGCTGATAGAACTTGTTATTGTCTATCTGTTTTAAAATCTCAGGTACCGCTTCGCCGGTATCTGCAATCATATTGATAAGAGTGCTTGCGCCCAAGGCGTCGATCATCTCGAACGGCCCTCGTACCCAGTTAAAACCGAGTTTCATTGCATCGTCTATATCTTGAGGCGTGGTAGTGACTGTCGGGATTAAGCTGGCCGCATAGCCAAGCACGCGAGCTAATACGTTGCGGCAAAACTGGGTTTGTCTTGCGCCCGATTCACCTGCATCTGCATCGGTATTAGTTATGAGATCAGTTAAAGTCTCTTTACCGTTAGCTTGGTTTTCTGCCGCCAATTGCGCTTTTTGAGGCAGCACCTTATTTCGCACGTGCGTTGTACCGTCTGCTAAATTGATTGCAAGTTCATCATCGTCAATAGTGCGATAAAAACCACCCAAGCCTTTCTCCCCAGTAAAACCGGCTTCGATCATCGTTGCGATCAACTTATTGGCTTTACTTTCACGTCCAACAGCGTGAAATAAATCATTTTTTGGCAAAATAGTGCCTAAGGTATCAACCACATCAGCCATTAAATCGACGCCGATTAAATCGTACAGGCCAAATACCCCCGTTTTAGGGATGCCCATAGGGCGCCCCATTAACGCATCGGCTTCTTCAATCGTTAGCCCTTGCCTATAAGCTTCGTCAATACCTACCTGTAACGCATATACGCCGACTCGATTACCTAAAAACCCGGGTGTATCGTTACAGACGACGACACCTTTACCTAGCTCTACATCGTTATAGTGGGCTAATCTATCAATGATATCGGCGTGGGTATCTTCACCTTGTACCAATTCAAGTAAGCGCATGTAGCGCACGGGGTTAAAGTAGTGGGTGATGGCGAAGCGTGACCGAAACTCTTTTGGCATGTCTTCTACCAATAGCTTAATTGGAATCGTTGACGTGTTAGACGTCACCACGCAATCTGCTTTAATGGTTCCGTGTAGGCGTTTGTATAAGTCCTTTTTTATATCTAATCGTTCGACTACGGCTTCTACTATCCAATCACATTGTGCTAATTTGTCGAAGTCGTCGCGGATATTGCCCACTTCGATTAACTCAGCACGGTTTTTGTGCATTAACGCAGGTGGGTCTGATTTCAACAGGCGGCTGATGGCATCGTTGCATACGCCATTAGGGTCGTCGTCGCGCGGTAAATCTAGCAGCAAAACGTTGTGGCCCGCATTGGCGATTTGCCCTGCAATACCGCTGCCCATGGTGCCGGCACCGATAATGGCGATATTTTTAAATGTCTTTGGAGAAGGCATGTCTTTTAATAAAATTAGCGATTAAAGAAATCGCGTAAAGCGATATTGGTTTCAAAGGGCCATTCACCCGTTAGCATATGTCCAGCCTTGGGGATGATTTCAAGTTGCGATTGATTAATCGCTTCCGCCATTTTTTTACCAAATTTAAGTGGAGTCATGCGATCTTTTCCTGCTAATAAGCACAATGTAGGGCAGTGAATCGCAGCAGCGGCGTCCGCTCCACCATCATAGTTAATACAAGCGTTTAGGTCGGCGAATAGGGCGCCTTTGGGGTTGTTACCCATGATTCGTTTGCCAATGTTACTGTGGCTTTGCCCCGGCATCGTGTGGTCGTGCAGTCGGGCTGCGCGATCATGTCCCCAAGAGATCATCGCAGCGATCGCTTTTTCCTCTTGGTTTTTAGCCATTTCTAATAAGGCATCGTTGACAGGAATTGATAAGGCGCATGCGAGCAAAGCTAATTTAGATACCTTATTGGGGTGACGCTTAGCGAGCTCTAAGCTTACTAAGCCCCCTTGTGAATGGCCAATAACTGTGGCTTTTTGAACTCCAGCGGCGGTCAAAAAGTCCGCGCACCAATCAGCCATTTCTTCAACACTTTGTAATGCGGGGCCTGCGGATAAGCCATGCCCAGGCAAATCGGGTGACAAGACTTGCCAGCCACGGTTAGCAAAGAACCGCCC
Source organism: Candidatus Poriferihabitaceae bacterium (assembly GCA_965237995.1). Taxonomy (GTDB): domain Bacteria; phylum Pseudomonadota; class Gammaproteobacteria; order Arenicellales; family Poriferihabitantaceae; genus JAAELZ01. The sequence continues at coordinate 536,882 of CBDEGO010000002.1, read as the reverse complement.
TTGCAGCATCCAACTTAAATGGCTCTGCCCGCTGCCGTGAATGAACAGCAATACTTCGCCCGACGGGTCAAACGCGACTTTGCCACCCGTAGAGGCAAAGGTCGATTTATGATTAACATCGATATGCATTAGCTCGCCCCCGATACTTTTGAAGCTGCACGCAAACCGGTCTTAAAATCAGTTATTATGTCGTCAATATCTTCTAAACCTACAGAAACGCGTACCATATCGTCGGTAAGGCCCGCAACTTTCATCGCTTCTGCGGTCATCCGGGAATGAGTAGTGCTGGCTGGATGGATCACCAAGGTTTTGGCATCACCAACATTGGCTAGATGCGAGGCCACTTCGACGGACTCAATAAAGGCACGACCTGCTTCACGACCACCTTTCACGCCCATCGCAAGTATTGAACCGCAGCCCTTAGGCATTAATTGAGTGGCTACGGCATGGTCTGGATGATCCGGCAAACTCGGATGTTTTACCCAAGCGACTTGTTCATGGGTTACTAAGAATTCGAGTAATTTTTGGGTGTTACTCATGTGGCGTTCCATTCTCAACCCTAAGGTTTCAATGCCTTGGATAATATGAAATGCGTTGGTGGGGCTTATGCATGGGCCAACATTACTCATGCCTTCGGAACGAACGCGCGCACTGAAAGCAGCGGGGCCAAACTCTTCCCATAAGTTGACATTCTGTAAGGCGTAGTGGGGTTGGGTGATGTTGGGGAATCGATCATTCTGGCCCCAATCAAAATTCCCGCCATCAATGATCGCGCCGCCTACGGCGATACCGTGTCCGCCAATCCACTTAGTCAAAGAATGGATAACAATATTCGCGCCATGTTCTATTGGCTTAAATAGCCAAGGCGTGTTGAATGTGGCGTCAATTACTAAAGGCACACCGGCAGTAGCAGTGATTTTAGCCACTTCGGGGATATTCATTACGTCCATCCCTGGGTTGCCAATCACCTCTCCGAAAATCATCTTGGTGTTTGGTTGAATCGCGCTTGCAATCGCGTCTAAGTCGTTAGGCGCGACGAAGCTGGTGGTGACACCATATCGGCTTAGTGTATGTTGAAACACGTTAATGTTTGAGCCATACATTTGCGACGATGCGACGATATGGTCACCTTGGCTTACTAAGGCCAAGGCAGCCAAAAAGGCCGCTGACATGCCTGAGGCGGTAGCGACTGCTGCGACACCGCCCTCTAAGGCGGCAAGTCTTTGTTCAAGTACCGCAACCGTTGGGTTGCTGAGCCTCGCGTAGACGTGCCCTCCAACTTCCATATTGAATAGGGCAGAAGCGTGCTCAGTGCTTTTAAAGGTATAAGACGTAGTTTGGTGAATCGGTACGGCGCGTGAGCCAAATCGCTCATCAGGTGTATGCCCAGCATGCAAGCTGAGCGTGTCAAATTTATAGTCGTCACTCATGGAAGAGTTTCCTCTGTGGGAGATTTTTTAATGTATGTCGATTGTAAACAATTACGCCGAGAAACGCGCTTTCCAAGCCAGATTTTACTGATCGAAATTAACCTAAAAGCAATTGCTGCACGTATCTATCCTGCTTACTACCACAATGACATTACTATAATTTATTTGTAAGGCAATAAAGTTTCGATAGCGTCAAATGCAGTACAGATATCGACGTGCCAGAATCAGATTGCCGGTTCAGCCGCTGCAAGATAAATTCTAATTTTCGGAATATATTAAAGAAAATATGATTACTTTGTTCGATTATCTACCGTCGCAAAATGCCTACAAAGTAAGGCTATTGTTGAGCCATTTAAAACAGCCTTATGCAACTAAACTAATTAGCCTTTTTGAAGGCGAAGGAGCAAAAGCTGAATATCTTGATATTAATCCTACTGGTGCGGTTCCAGCAATTCAGACAGATGATGGCCGATTCATTGCAGAATCTAACGCAATATTATTTTACTTGGCATCGGGTACCGATTACCTACCTAACGATACGTATCAAATAGCCAAGGTGGTGCAGTGGCTATCTTTTGAAGGGGATTATGTTCAGTCCACGGTTGCAACATTGCGTCATTGGAAAATGACGGGTAAGGATAAACGCTATCCAAACGAGCTGATTGAAATGAAATGCAAAGGTTCCTTGAAAACGCTATCAGTTTTAGATCGTGCGTTAGGTCAACGTGCTTATTTAAGTGGGGACAGCTACACCATCGCTGATATCTCGGTTTTTGCCTATGTGCACCTTGCAGATGAAGCCGGAATATCATTAAAAGATTACCTCAACATAAAGCGATGGATTGGGCAAATCAAGAAACAAGCGGGCTTTACTAATAAGGTGTATCCCTATTCGATAGACCCGCACTCTGTTAACGAATTACCTTAAAGCGCCTTATCTGATTGTGTCAGTTCTATCAATGCTGATAGCGCCGTTTCAGCAAACTCAGACTGTACAAAAATATGGTCATGATAGTACCCTGCGATCACATTGGCGCTTAGAGCGTGTTCAGTGAGTTTGTTACAAAGCGCAGCTGTCAACCCAACGGCTTCGAGACTGGAATGTACTTTTAGGGTGATGCCTCGAAAAGTTGCATCGTAGGACAGCTCAAAATGGTCGGCTCTAGCTTGCGGAATAAGCAGCGTTAAGCCTTCAGTTTCCACAATGCTGGCGATAGGTTCTAGTTCTGTGTGGTCACCGTAATGAGCATCAGCGAATGAAATAAACACATAATCCTTGTCCATGAGTACGGGTGACATGGATTCAAGTAGCTTGTTTAGATCTGTTTCTCCTGTCATGAGTCTAGTTAATGTTTGATGTTTTAAATGCTGCGATCAACTTTGTTGCAAGAAACCCTCGCGGGTGCATAGTTAGTGTGAGGCGCTTAAAGTGTGCTGATCAACGGTTCGAGTACAGACCAAACATTATCGAGCAAAATTGCTTGTGCCTCTTCGTTAGGATGAATGCCATCAGTTTGATTCAAACTCGCTACTCCGCCAACGCCCTCAAGTATAAATGGCACCAAGGCGGCGCCTGTTTGGTCTGCGACATCGTAATACGCTGTTTTAAATGCAGCGGTATATTTTGGCCCGTAGTTGGGAAATATTTGCATTCCCACCAAAATAGCCTGACTGTCATTATCTTGAGCCTGTTCAACCATAGCGTTTAAGTTGTTTTTGATATGCTTGATCGGCAAACCGCGTAAGCCATCATTGCCGCCTAGTTCAATGAGCGTCCACTTTGGCTTGTGTTGTTCTAGTAATGATGCAATTCGGCGATTGCCCGAACCGCTTAAATCCCCTGTGATCGACGCATTAACAACCTCAACATTGTATCCATTAAAGTCAATTCGCTCTTGCAATAAGGCCACCCAGCCATCATTGATATCCATTCCGTAAGCTGAACTTATGCTGTCTCCAACGACTAATAATCGTTGTGAGTCAGCAAAGGTGAACCTTGGCACGATGCTAAGTACTAATAAGGCAGCTAAACTAAATGTCAGTAAATATTTTTTCATGCAATCATTGCTATCAGTTTCAAATTTATCACGGAGCTTAAGCACAGCTCAAGATACGCTTAAGGTGTTAGATGGGGTCGATTTCTCCATAGACCATGCCCAAACGGTGGCTATTGTTGGTGAATCGGGTTCAGGAAAGTCAACATTGCTGGGTTTGTTGGCGGGCTTGGACCTAGCCGACACGGGACAAGTACAAATTGATGGGGTAGATATTTGTGCTTTAGATGAAGATGCGCGTGCGCAAGTTCGCGCTGAATTGATGGGGTTTGTCTTCCAGTCTTTTCAATTAATGGCCACTTACACGGCCTTAGAAAACGTCATGTTGCCGCTAGAACTGCAATCAACAGAAGCTAAGGCTGACTTGAGCACGAAAGAGATCAAACCAAAAGCAACCAAGATGTTGGCGCGAGTTGGGCTAGAGCAACGCCTTTCCCATTATCCGCACCAATTATCGGGAGGTGAGCAACAGCGAGTTGCCTTGGCGCGGGCTTTTGTAACGGAGCCAAAAATTTTATTTGCGGATGAACCAACCGGTAACTTAGATCCAAATACCAGTGAGCTTATTGCTGATTTGATGTTTGAACTTAATCAAGAACATCAAACCACGCTGATATTAGTCACCCACGAGCAACAATTGGCGCAGCGCTGCACACGTCGATTACGCTTGATTAACGGTAAAGTAGAAGAAGTCGCATGAAAGTAGGGCGTCTAATCGGCCATGCCTATACCATGTTGCGCCGTGAACTAGGTTGTGGTGAATATCGCCTTACCTTGTTTGCTCTGTTGGTGGGCGTGATTTCGGTTACCGCGTTAAGCCTAACCACTTCTCGTATTCAAAATGCAATGCAGGGCCAAGCCGTGGATATGATCGGTGGTGATACGGTGTTGCGTTCAACAACCACTATCGATGACAGTATTTTTGATTTAGCTAATAGCAATAAACTTAGTACTTCTTTGTCGGTTTCTAGTTTCACTATGGCGAGTCATAACGATGATTTCTTATTGTCGAGCGTACGCGCTGTGGATGATTCATACCCACTAAAAGGAGCCGTCAGCACGCAAGTGACGCGTGACAGCGAACCGGTTTCTGAAAAAGCGCGACCGGCCGTAGGGGAAGCTTGGGTAGAAAAACGCTTTTTAGATCGATTAGGCGTCGAGTTAGGTGATGAAATTGAAGTGGGTTTAGCGAAATTTAAGCTCACTAAGATACTTCAATTAGAACCAGATCGTAGCGGTAGTTTATATGCGCTCAACCCTAGAGTGCTGATAAATTGGCAAGACTTAGAGCAAACCAAGTTAGTGCAGCCCGGCAGCCGTCTTTGGTATAAATTAATGCTAAGCGGCGAGGAAGATGATGTTGAGCAATTTATTGAATCGGTTAGCGGGCAACTTAACTCCAGTCAGCGATTAGTAGAACCGCAGGGCGCGGAAGATCAAATCAACGAGAACTTAACTCGCGCCAATGCGTTCATTAATTTAGGTGCCTTGCTTTCGGTCATCTTGTGCGGCATTGCCGTTTCTTTAGCCGCTTCTCGTCATGCTCGCAGGCATATCGACCAAGTGGCGTTGCTACGGTGCTTTGGTTTGAAGTCTTCGCAAGTAAATTGGCTTTACACTCTACAGTTATTGTTGATTTCAATTCCAGCTATTTTGTTGGGCTTAGCGATTGGTTATTTGGTGCACGGTGCGCTAATGCAATTAATCGAGGGCTTGTTTACGCGCACTTTACCCAATGCCTCATTAGGTGCATGGTTTAGTGGGCCAATTACCGCACTGTGTATGGTGTTGGGCTTTGGGTTGCCGCCTTTATTGCGCCTTGCTACAACTCCGCCGGCACGCATATTTCGAAAGGAGCTGTCGCCTAGAAGTGCCTACCCATGGTTTGGGGCTGTCTTTGCATTGCTCGCGTTGATATTAATCGCTTGGTGGCAAACAGAAGATTTATACCTAGCCTGTGTCACTATTCTAGGGTTGGTTGTAGTAATTCTAGTGTTGTCGCTACTTATTATCGGCTTACTTAAACTGGCGACGCGGTTACATTTTTCTTACGCACCAATCCGAGGTGCTTTCGCTAATTTGGCCTCTCGGCCAAGTTTAACGGCAACCCAAATTGTTGGGTTCGGCGTGAGCTTATTTGCGATCGTGCTAATCATTTTTTTCAAAAATGATGTTTTTGAGCAATGGAATAAACAAGTACCTGACGATGCTCCGAACCGCTTTGTGTTTGATTTGTCTGCTGAGGACCGACAGACATTTAGTGACGTATTAACGGATAACGGAATCGATGCGAGAATTTTTCCGACTGTCCGTGGCCGCCTAGTAAAGATAAATGGTGAGGTTGTGCAAAAGGCGGTTAGCAAAGAGGGTAACCAAGACCAAGAAGCATTAAATCGTGATCTTTCGCTAACCCAAACGGATGAACTACCGCCAGAGAACAAGATTATTGCAGGATTGTTTGAAACGGCGCCAACTTTAAATTCAGGCAATTCAATGGTGCCGGTATCGATTGAAAGCCAGTTGGCAGAACAGTTGGAAGTCAGCTTGGGTGACGAACTAGAGTTTCTCATTCAAAGGCAACGCGTAGTTGCAACAGTGACCAGTTTGCGAGAAGTAAATTGGGAAAACTTTAGACCTAATTTTTATATGATCTTCCCGGTTGGCACGCTAGATCAATTTAGTCAAAGTAGCCTGACCAGTTTTTACCTACCGAAAGATAAATCTGATCTGGACAAGCAACTTAATAAACAGTTTGTGGGCGCCAGTATTATTGATGTGGATTTCATCATTAAACGAATTCAGAACATTCTTAAACAAGTCAGTTCCGCCATGCAATTGACGTTCGGCATGGCGATTGTTGCGGGTATGGCTGTTTTCTGGGCTGCATTGCTGATGGCTTTTGAGGAAAAACAACAGCAAGCTGCCTTATTGCGTGCTTTAGGCGCCAGTCGTAAAACCGTTGGTGTTCGGTTTTTATCCGAACAAGTGATTATCGGCGCGTTATCAGGTTTGTTAACCGCGGCGTGTCTGTTGATTGTCTCTTACTTACTTAGCACACGGGTGTTGGAGCTGGCTTGGCAAGTCCCATGGTTATATATGCTGGCCTTGCCTGTGGTGATGATGGCGCTGTTAGCTGGGCTATCTTCTTTGCAGCTAGGGAAGATTTTACGACAAGCGCCTTATCCAATATTAAAACAAGTGAATTAGAGAGTACTTGAACGGCACTGGATAAGCGAGGGTGATCTGATTGTGTTACGAGTCTTGATCAAGCAAGGTGCGTGGAAGAAATATCTTAACGGTTGTTCCGTGACCGCTCTTGCTGTAGATCACTAGATCTCCCCCAGATTGTTTTGCAAAGCCGTAAACCATAGATAGGCCTAACCCGGTTCCTTTGCCAACCTCTTTGGTGGTAAAGAATGGTTCAATTGCACGATTGATATTTTCCTTCGATATGCCGCAACCACTGTCGCCAACAGTAATCACTACATATTGACCGAATTCTAAATCTAGAGAGGAATCATAGGACGTGTTGTCATAATGAACATTGGAGCACTCTATGGTTAGCTGTCCTCCGTTCGACATGGAATCGCGAGAATTGATCGCCAAATTAAGAATTGCATTTTCTACTTGGCCAGCGTCTGCTAAAGCCCTCCATAATTGGCTGTCAACAGTACTTATTATTTCAATTTCCCCTCCAAGGGTTCTGTTTAATAACTCAGTCATTCCATCGACTAACTTTCCTAAGTCAATTGGCTTCGGGTTCAGACTCTGTGATCTTGAAAAGGCGAGTAACCTTGTGATCAGCTGAGCGGATCTTTGTATTGATGAAAAAATAGGTTGGAATTCAGACTTATCGATATTGTTTTTTGCTTCAAGTAGTTCGATGCCTCCCGATATAATGGCTAGATGATTATTGAAGTCGTGCGCGATACCCGAGGTTAACTGACCAAGCGCATCCATAGTTTGTGCGCGTAATAGCTTGGCTTCTGTTTGTTCGCGTTGTTCAATTTCATCGCGCAGTAAACGATTAGTGTGGTTTAAGTCTTCCAGCCTTTTTCGCGCTAAATCTGATTCTGCAAGCAACTGTAACTTGGCGCTCGTCATCGCGGCGACCGTAGACAGGTTTTGTAAATGTTTCGTATTAAACTTGGCTATTTCCGCGCTTTCGCAATCTATGACGCCAAAGACTTCTCCATCCAAAAAAAACGGTACACATATTTCAGAACTCGCAGTATCTAAATCAGCTATATAGCGCTCGTCTTGCTTAACATCGTCAACGACAATGGCCTTTTGACTTTTTACCACCGCACCAGTAATGCCACTATTGATTGAAAGCTTTAGCCGTTGCTGAATCTCTTCTCCATCTGGGTTTTTGGGGCCTACCGCGGCTACTTGTGTAATCGTCTGTTTAGTATCATCAACAACATAAACGACACAGTCTTCAAAACCCATGCTACCTACCACATCTCGTGCAAGGTACCAGAAGAGCTCTTCTCGTGTGCTTAGTAAAATAATATCTAGAGCAAAGGCATTCAGCGCTTCTAGAACGGAGCGCTCGAATTTAATGTCGTCGTCATTTACCATAGGTTTACAACAGTTTACAATTTCGAGAATCGCTTGCGCGATCACAAAAAGTGCTTATTAAAAGGCTCAAGTCGGCTTGTGTAAGACGAGGCTACTGACTTTTATTGTGTAGTTTCCATAGACCGTTAAAGTGTCTAAACCTGATTGGCTTTATAAGCCTCGCTTTCGAAACCGCTATCTACTAGTACGTAATTGCCGCAGCAATAGCCATTGAACTGGGTTGAGGTCGATGACCCATATCCGCCCATATCTGCAAATTCAATCCAGTCTCCTTCTGCAATCTCGCTTGGTAAAGGTACATCATAACTAAACACGTCTAGTGAATCGCAAGTTGGGCCAAACACTTTAAATGGCTTGGTTTCGCCAATCAGTTGTTTGGAACCTCTATAAACTCGTGTAGGAATCTCAAGTCGGGTGAGCATTTGCTCCATGAAATCACCGTAAATTCCGTTATTTAGGAAAACGATGGGTTCGACTCTTCGGTGTTTAACTCGTGTGAGGGTGGAAATTGCGGGGTCGGCTAAGGAGCGACCCGGTTCGCATATCAATTCAATAGTTCGATTAGGAAAATGCGCTTTAAAGGTTTTACTAATTTCATCAAATATTGCAGTTAGCTTGGGTGCGCCACTATTAGGGTAATTAGTGGGAAAGCCACCGCCTACATTCAGCCTAACAATGTTGATACCAGAGCGCGCTTCAATACGAGCGGCTACTTCGATATGGCTGTTGTAGGCGTCTTCTTCCAAGCATTGCGAGCCAGGGTGAAAAGTGAGTGCTGCTTTATAGCCGAACGCATCAATTTGCTTTAGTAAGCTGATAGCAGTCTCTTCATCGGCGCCAAATTTAGTGCCTAAGTCATAAACAGCGGACGACTCTCCCGTGCCGAAACGGATAGAGATTTCTACCGAAGAATCGTCACCAATAATATCGTTAATTTTCTGCAATTCTAGCGCATCATCAATGGCGAAGTTGCGTACCGTATAGTTGTGATAGGCTTGAGTTAGCTCCAAGCGAGATTTTATTGGGTTATCGTAAAGTAAGGTTGCACTGGGTTGAATGCCGCGAATAAGAGCAATTTCAGGGACTGAAGCGACATCAAAGTGAGTAACGCCGGCTTTGGTCATTTCCTCAATTAGTAAAGGAGCCGGGTTCGCTTTTACGGCATAAGCCACGGTTCCAGGGAAAGCAGTCTTAAAAAAACTCACATGTTTGCGCAAAACATCTGGGCACAGGCAATTGATTGTTTCATCGTTGTTCAAGTTGCTTATGAGCTCGGAGACATTTGCGTACTGAGGTGTCGTTTTCATGGGTGATTCTATGCAGTATAAGGGATAGCAAGTTCGTAGAGACAGTCTCCACATTGTACTTGTGCCAAAGCGCGCTTGCACACGACTATCGCGTCTACAGGGCTTTTTATCTCGACACTGTTCTCCCAAGGAGTATCTGATCGGTGAATATTAGCGATCACTTGGCCTTGTGTAATGGATTGATCAATCTGTACCAATGGTTCAAATAAGCCTTGTTCACGAGCAAATACCAAATAGTCTGGCGAGGGCGCAATCAACAATTGGGTTTGCAGAGTATCAGACTTAGATTTGTTTGCCGTCTTGAGGACGTTTATATGCTGCAACGCTGATTTAAGTCCACGCCTTAGAACCTCCAAGGCTTCAGGGTTTACATCGCCACTGCCTGCCATCTCGGCGGTGATCGCGATAGCATTATTGCGGGTAGCTGCCGATGAAGAATAGCCCGCTGCTTTATTTTCTTTATAGATTAGCGCTTTAGGAAAACCAAAGGCATTAATTAAATCTAACTTTGATTGAGGAATCGAGGCTTGCCCCTCATCAGAAACCAGTAAGGTTGGTTTGTAGACTAAGGAAGTGCCGCCAGAATGAATATCAAACAAGTAATCAGCACGTGATAACAATGCTGACTCGATGTAATGTGCGATCATCTTAGTTGGCTTGCCAGCAGGGTCGCCAGGAAAGCTGCGATTCAAATTGCCTTGGTCTAGTGGGGAGGTACGTGTCCCTGCCTTAGCGGCTGGTGCGTTAGCTTGTGGTAAAATAATAAGTTGCCCGCTTACATTGTCTGCTTCTAGTTCGCGCGCGAGTTCGGCTAAACCAATTTGCCCTTCATATTCATCACCGTGATTACCGGCCATTAATAATACGGTTGGGCCTGCCCCATTTTTGATTGAGATAATCGGTACGGGTAGCCAGCCATAAGCTGATCGATGAACAGAGTAGGGTACGCGTAGGTATCCATACTGTTTTCCATCGAGATCTAGGTCGATTTCACTTTGTATCTGTGTTTGAGCGCTCAATGTGACCCCGCTTATAAATTAGTACTCGGGTGATTTTAAGTTCCCTTGACTTAACAAGCCACAAGCAAACTAACAATTTACCATCTTGGATAGACAACGCGCACTGCACTTCTTGACGGTATAATGCTTGTTTTATTGGGCGAATAACCATTTGCCTAATGAATAAATAATTCGCTTAATGTTGAAAAGTAGATTTATAACTGAAGCGAATAAGCATGAAAGTTGGTATTGGTTTTTTCATAACCGAGTTTCTCGTATAAGGATTGCCCCACTATATTAGAATGCGCGGTTAGCAGATCTAAGCGCGCTGCACCTACTTCGCTAGCGTAAGTTTTCGCGCGATTCATAAGTGCTTCTCCAACACCTTGTCGGCGCGCACTGTTGTCGACAAACAGATCGTATAGAATCATAATTTTGACCGCGTCGACTGAACAGAAGGAAGGGTAGAGCTGCACGAAACCTTGTCCTTTTCCTTGTTCGTTCTGCGCCAAGAAAATAACCGATTCATTATTGCGAAGCCGATCCTGTATGTATTCGTTGGCTAAGTTTCTATCGGGCTCACAGTGATAAAATTGGCGATACAGATCAAATAGATATCCAATGCTTTCAACGTGCTTGAGTTCGGCTTGGACGATGTTCATAGCGTTTATCTTATTTGAGTGCGTACTCAACCGCCTTCACAGCGTGAATCTCGGTTGTGTCGTAGAGTGGCACCGCGGTGTCAGATTGCTTAATGAGTAGCGCGATCTCTGTACAGCCTAGTATGATTGCTTGCGCGCCGCTAGCATATAATGAATCTATGACTTTTATATATTCTACCCGCGATGGGTCATTAATTTTGCCCAAGCAAAGTTCTTCATAGATGATTTTATGGACGATTTCTTGCTCCTCCTCATTCGGCGTTAACACAGTAATGCCAAATTTATCAGTCAATCTACCCCTGTAGAAAGTTTGTTCCATCGTGAAACGTGTCCCTAGCAAGCCCACTTTACTTATGCCATCTTTAAGTAATTGTTCAGCGGTACCATCGGCAATATGCAGCATAGGAATATTGACTCGCTGTTGCACTTGATCGGCCACTTTATGCATGGTGTTAGTGCAGATAAGGAAAAAGTCTGCACCACTGGCTTCTAATGCAACGGCGGCGTCACCCAAGATGTTGGCGGTCTCGTCCCACCGACCTTGATGTTGTAGCGTTTCAATCTCTGCAAAATTTACACTTACTAAGGATAGCTTAGCGCTGCTCAATCCACCAAGCTGCTCCTTTACGCCTTGATTGATCAATTGATAATAGCTTGTGGTTGATTCCCAGCTCATGCCGCCAATGAGGCCAATTGTTTTCATAGTCCGTTAGTTTTATGATCCGTAAATTCTGATCGCCTCGCTTAACGCAATACGATCGGCGGCAATGTCTATTTTTTCAGGTTGATCGAGTGAGATCCAGTGCATAGCTTCCGCTTCGTGACATTGTATTTCTCCAACCCACTGATGTACTAAGTAGTAGTGAATCAATTGTGCTTCAGTGGTGGTGCGATGAACTAACGAGCACACAAATTGGTGCTGGGTTGATTGCACGCTGAGTTCTTCTTGTAACTCGCGTTGAAGTGTTTGTTCGTGACTTTCTTGGTTTTCAGTATGACCACCTGGAATGGCAAATAAACCGGGGTCACTTTCTTTGTCTAGGCGGCGTTGTTCGATTAAAACGTGATTGTTCTCAATCAATAAAAAAGACACGCATTCATGTAATGGCAGAGGGGTGTAGCTGTTAATGGCTGGCATGCTACTAGTTTAATCGATAATTAATTCAACGGTTGAGTTAGCTTGTTGGTTTAGTCAGCAACAGATAACTAGCCAATACAAAAAATAACGATTACTGGGGCGAGAATCAATCTAAGGCCAAATGGCTGTTAAGAAAGCTATCTCCGCAATTTCGGCAATGACAGAGTGGTTTCAGGGTAACGTGTCGACTCTTGCGTATTCAGCTATGTTTTGCTTAATTGAGTCGTATCAGGTTTGATATAAACTTTTACAGTTAGTTTAATCAATGACAATCCTCCGTTCTTTTTGCTCTATTCAGGGTAATGCAACCGCAGCTATGCTGCTTCACCGCCTACTGGTCCATAGAATATCACCCATGTTGAAAAATCTGCGGTGAATTCTTCAAAACGATGTACTACTCCTGCGGGTACAAATAAAAGCTCACCTTGTTCGAAGGGTTCTCTGGATTCGCCGTTCACAAAATAGCCCGACCCTGATGTGACTACATAAACTTCATCGCGGTCGTGTGGTTGCTGATCATCCACATTTTCAGGTTGATATATTTCTACGCTAAGAGAGCCATGTTGAAATAGTTCTTTATAGGGCGTATCTACTTGGTTTAGTTCTTGGAGGGCGTTTTGTATGGTTAGTCTATTCATGTTGATGGTTAACGTATAAGAATCGATCGATAAGCTAGGAATATTGCAGCGCGAGAGTATCAGAGGCAAGTGCTTGTATAGTAGGATGAGTAGTAATCACGTATTTTGTACCTTGATCAGATGTATCGCTCTACGGATGTGGGCCATAAATTCATTTATTACTCTCATAGCTAAGCAGGTGGTAGACGGTTATTTAGATTTCGTACTAGTTAGCTATCATTGCTCTATTATTTACGGCTACCGGTGTTTTTACGTTTGTTGAATTGAAAGGGTTGACTAGGTAGAACTATACTTAAGTTAGCTCTACATCTTGTTTTTCCCCCAGTATAGATTGCTCTTCTGTGGGATATTTAGTTTGTTTTCTTGGTCAGGCCTGCACCACATTCTGTCAAGGTCAAAACCATTCCTGTCTAGAGTGTTCAGTAAGTTATTGTCTTTACAAATTTTGTGTTTAAAGTCGTCTGAATGAGTTATGCGATATAACACTTGTGGCAGGTCACTATGATTTAGTCTACATGCATAAGCGAGCTCTTCTTCAAAATTATTCCATTGCGCTAGAAGAATGACGCTTTTGGTGTGGGTACACAGAGCTGAAATATTTCCTAAAAAGTTAGTTTTTCTGGTGAGTACATCCGTATCAAAAACAACAACAATTACGTCAGATCTACTGATTTTTCTGATGACTTTACTAATGTTTGAGTCCCATAAATTCAGGCGCTTACATTTTCCGTGGTGTATTCTCTTACTGCTTTTAAGAGTATCTATTAACCTTTTCTCACAGACGCCTTCGCAAATATAGTAGAACGTCTGGCTCATAGTAGACCATCAATGCTGTCTAGATTGGGTAGAGTATCAAACACGTCATTTTCCACGTATCCAAGCAGACTACGGTCATTTTGGTTATATCCCAATTTTTCTGGTTGGACAAACTCTGAATACTCTGGCTTCTTCATGAAAACATAACTATGTGCTGGGAGATTCATGTCTAGAACATCATAATTATGCGTTGTATAAAATAGCTGCGAATGCCTAGGTAAGTTTTCGATCATTAAATTGAGTATTGATTTTTCTACTTCTGTATGAGAGTAGGCTAGCTTTTCGTCTAAATAAAATGTCCTTGATTTCGACATAATTCCTAAATCAGCATGGAGGAGTTTCTCTTTCGTAGATTGAATGTCCTTATAAAAGCTCGCTATCTCAATCGCCTCGAGAGTTCCCCTTGATAATCTGTTTTTACGAACAATCTCCCCTTTATCAACCAATAGAGTTTCATTGCTGCGAAATATTATTCTGTACTCCTCGTCACCAATGGCCTCTACGTTTTTTATAGACGAGTCAAAAGCCTTTAGGAACGCACACATTGTCTTAATATTGGCTGCTATGAAATTACCAGTTTTGGAGTCGGAGTTCGCATCTGAGAACCTATAATTCCAATCTGGAATCACGCCTACTTTACCAGTTGAATGAGCATAGCTAGAAAATCCGGATAAGGGTACCCCATGATTATTGGTGTTTCTATGGTACTCAGATAAAGGTTCGGAAGACCTTAATTCGGATGAAGTGTTGCCGTAAGTTTTCGATTTAATCAGCTTGGCGCACCTATAGCTTTCTTCTAGCAATCCGCTTTCATCAAACCTAGCTTTTAATAAGTGAATTTGGTTTGTCTCAGGAGTAATAAATTCCACTTCAAATGAGGCAGGCCGATTTCGCTTATACATTATCCGTGACAAGTTGAGCAATTCATTATTACTCTGATTAACATCGCTGCCATTAATATAATTGTTAATCAAGCATAGCGCTTTTCCGAACACAGTTTTACCAGAGGCGTTGGCTCCGGTGATCACGCATACGCGTTTAAAACGAATTTTTGGAAAACCCTCTAACCACTCACCCTCGATGGTGGAGCTAGGTAACTTGGATTTATAGGTTAAGTCCAATTCTGCATCTTTGAACATGTAAATGTTCTTGAGGCGAATCTTTAGAAATATCATGCTAATAATTCCATATTTTGGAATATATGCATACTATGTAAACATGCCGTTGGAGTCAATCGGTTTGTTATTACAACAGTTTATCCAAATCTAGAACCACCTAGGTGGTAGCTTTATATTTACTTAAAACAATCATTATCATTGTTACATTTATCGTAGCAACTTACCTAGATACATGTGCCCCGCGTGTGCCCACAAGTATGTGAGTAAATAATTTTAAGCTAAGTGCTGAGTAAGTATTTGATTTAATTAAAAATAAATAGTGGAGCGTGGGCGACTCTAACGCCCGACCGCCTGATTAAAAGACACATAATTGTATTCAAACGAGATAAAGAATGATTGCTTGACCGTCCAGTAAACAAAATGATCAGTCACGCTTTTCTGAAAGCAAATCGCAAATTTTGAATTTCCTTTTCTCCAAGACCGTGACACATAACCATCGACTGTAATTTCAACCACGACGGTAAAATTATCTGGTTCAGTTCCTGTGGCGTCACTACACGCAGGAAAGGCTATTTCAGCGAATTTATCTTGATTCTTCTTTAGCTCGTCTGTTTCGTTAGCGCTTAGAGTGCTTTCGTATTTATCCGCCTTCGCTTTTGCTTCGCTGAAAGACAGGTTTCCAGGCCCCACAAAAAACACAACTAACATAGCTGAGCAAAAAATTAGAAGAACCTTTGCTTCGAATGGCATGCTGACCTCGCGATGTAAAAATGTGAGTCAATCACTCACCTCGTCCGGGCGATAGTCAAGAGTGTGATCCCAAGTAGGGATTTCTGAGTAGTCGCCAAAATTGAGTTTACCTCAGAAGGACACGGGAGTCGCTAGAGTGCTGGAATATCTGATTCTTAGATTGCCAGTCATCAATGTTTAAGTTAGGTGGTACTTAGCAGGTGATTTGTAGACCTCCCGACTTCTTCTAGAGAGGTTTTTAGAGTGCAGCTTTCTATGTCATGGCTTTTTGTCCGTAGCAATAAAAAAGCCCCGCATTGCGAGGCTTTAGTGAAACGAAAAAGAAGGCCATTTAACCTTTTTCTTTACGCTCCTTTACTTCTTTGATAACCACTTCTGAAATATTCTTCGGACAAGGCATATAGTTCTCAAACTCCATTGAGAACTGGCCTCGACCTGAAGTCATGGTGCGTAAGTCGCCGATGTAGCCAAACATCTCACCCAGTGGCACATCCGCTTTGATACGTGCGCCATTGGTGTTGATTTCTTGCGACTTAATCATGCCGCGACGGCGGTTTAAGTCACCAATGACATCGCCAACGTGATCTTCCGGTGTGAATACATCGACCTTCATAATAGGCTCAATGAGTTGTGGGCCTGCTTTAGGAATAGACTGGCGATAAGCGCCTTTTGCTGCTGCTTCAAACGCCATTGGCGATGAGTCTACGGCGTGAAATGCACCGTCTTGTAAGGTGACTTGTACGTCTAGGCAAGGGAAGCCAGCGAGGACGCCTTCTTCCATCATCATTGCAAAGCCTTTTTGTACCGAAGGCCAGTATTCACGAGGTACATTACCACCCGTTACTTTAGATTCGAATACAAAACCACTGCCTGGTTCTCCAGGAGAGATAGTGTAGTCGATGCGACCGAACTGGCCCGAACCACCGGTTTGTTTCTTGTGGGTGTAGCTGTCTTCAATCGTTTGGGTAATCGTCTCGCGGTAGGCCACTTGCGGCTTGCCGACTTCAACGTCTACGCTGTGCGTACGCTTTAAGATATCGATCTTGATATCTAAGTGTAGTTCGCCCATGCCTTTAAGAATCGTTTCACCGCTGTCTTCGTCAGTTTCAACTCGGAAAGAAGGGTCTTCGGCAATCATTTTTGCCTAGTGCGACACCTAGCTTTTCAGATGCACTCTTATCTTTAGGCGCTACCGCCATTGAGATAACCGGGTCTGGAAACACCATCGGCTCCAGTGTGGCAGGGTTATTGGGGTCACATAAAGTGTGACCGGTTTGCACATTCTTCATGCCAAGCACGGCAACGATATCACCCGCTTGCGCTGAATCTAACTCTTCACGTGAGTCAGCATGCATCTCTACGATACGGCCGATACGCTCAGTTTTTCCAGTAAAGGTATTCAGTACGGTCGTGCCTTTAGATAGCTTGCCAGAATAGATACGAATAAAGGTCAAGGCGCCGAAGCGGTCGTCCATGATTTTAAACGCTAAGGCGCGCAATGGCTTATCGATATCTACAATCGCAAATTCACCTGTTTCGTTACCTTCTAAGTCGACTTCTGGTTGAGCTTTCACTTCGGTCGGGCTTGGCAAGTAGTCAACAACAGCATTAAGAACTAGTTGTATGCCTTTATTTTTAAAAGCAGAACCGCAATATGTCGGGAAAAAGTCTAGTGCAATAGTCCCTTTGCGGATGCATTGCTTAAGTGTTTCTACGCTTGGCTCTTCACCTTCTAGGTACGCTTCCATCGCGTCATCGTCTTGCTCTAGTGCAGTTTCAACGAGCTTTTCGCGATACTCTTCCACCTTGTCGACCATGTCGGCAGGGATATCTTGAATTTGATACTTCAAAGGGTCGCTTGAATCGTCCCATACCCATGCTTCGCGGCTAAGTAGGTCTACAACGCCAGAGAAATCATCTTCGATGCCGATAGGCAATACCATTACCAATGGGTTAGCACCCAATACATTTTCGACTTGGTCAACCACGCGGTAGAAGTCAGCGCCCATTCGGTCTAGCTTGTTAACTAGAATAATACGCGCTACTTCAGAATCATTAGCATAACGCCAGTTTGTCTCTGATTGTGGTTCAACACCGCCAGAACCACAGAACACACCCACGCCGCCGTCAAGCACTTTAAGCGAACGATAAACTTCAATGGTGAAGTCAACGTGGCCCGGCGTGTCAATGATATTTAAGCGATGGTCATCCCATTCACAGCTGGTTGCGGCTGACTGGATAGTGATGCCGCGCTCGCGTTCTTGGTCCATGAAATCGGTGGTGGCTTCGCCATCGTGTACTTCACCAATTTTATGAATCTTGCCAGTAAGGCTAAGTATGCGTTCGGTCGTCGTGGTTTTACCGGCGTCAACGTGTGCAAATATGCCGATATTTCTATAATGGTTTAGATCTGTCATGTCTCAAGTTCTAGCAAAAATTCAAATTTGGTGGTCCATATGACCCGATTTTTCAAGCGGGGCGCATGATACAACAAGTGAAGAACGAAAGCACAAAATATCGGGCCAGAAAACCTAGTTTCAAGGCTTATTTTAGTATTTGCGGGAAGACGGGGTAATCTTTAGTAGAAACGTAGGTATTGTTGAGTAAATCTTATACAAATTCATTTGTTAAGAAATGTATAACATCTACAATGCGGGCACGAATTTTAAGTAGACAAATCTAGAATTGTATTAGCGTTAAGTGGACACAATAAATAACAAAAAAATATGGTCTTTAGCGGGGCCAATGATTCTATCCAATATTTCTGTTCCATTGGTTGGTGCGGTTGATACAGCCGTGGTGGGCCACTTAGGGTCTGCGCATTATATTGGTGCTGTGGCAGTGGGCGCTTTGATATTTAGTTTTTTGTATTGGGGGTTTGGTTTTTTGCGTATGAGTACCACGGGCTTTATTGCGCAAGCTAAAGGGGCCGCAGATGATGCAGAAATTGATCTACTGTTTCTAAGGGTCATCATACTCGCTGCTGCACTAGGACTATTGGTGTTATTGTTAGGTCGCCCAGTGATAGAGATTGCACTAAGCCTCATTAATAGCAGTCACGCCGTTGAAGCCAGCGCGCGTGAATATGCAACTATTCGGATATTTAGCGCACCAGCCACACTATGCGTCTTTGCGCTGACAGGCGTGTTAATCGGTTTACAGCGAACCAAAGCGGCGTTAGCGCTGCAACTGGTATTGAATTTAAGCAATATTGGGCTAGATATATTGTTTGTCCCTATCCTTGGGTTAGGGGTGGCTGGCGTGGCTTGGGCCACCTTACTATCTGAATATTTCGCAATGGCTTTTGGGTTCTTTTTGCTTAAAGACATACTGCATTCTGCGATACGTAGCGGGACGAAACAAACAGTACTAGCACTCGGCCCAATGGGGAAGCTGATGAAAGCCAATGCTGATATTTTTATTCGTACTTTATGCCTAGTGTTTTCATTTGCGTTCTTTACTGCGCAAGGTGCCAAGCTCGGTGAGCTATTTTTAGCAGCTAACGCCATTTTGTTGCATTTTCAAAGCATCATGGCGTATGCGCTTGATGGCTTCGCCTTTGCTGGAGAAGCGTTAGTTGGCAGCGCTTATGGACAGAAAAATATAAAACGATTTAGACAATCAGTTAAATTGACAATGGTTTGGATGGTGCTAAGCGCGGCGTTGATTGCGATGTTGTATGGCTTGTTAGCAGCGCCATTAATCGGCTTATTTACTAATCAGCAAGCTGTGATTGAGCTTGCCTTAGAGTATAAAGTTTGGATCATTATCCTTCCCTTGGTTTCCTTATGGAGTTTTTTACTTGATGGCATCTTTATCGGAACGACACAAACCAAAGCGATGCGTAACAATATGCTGGTGTCTACCTGTTTATATGTATTATCGGTTTGGATATTGGTGCCGTTGTTGGGCAACCACGGCTTGCTGCTGTGCCTTAGTGGCTTTATGGTGCTTAGGGCGCTTACTTTATGGCGAGAGTATCCGAATATATTGAAGCAATTTACGGCTTGAACTACTTTAGATACTTAGTATTGGAATTGCTTAAAAGATATTCGCTTCTAAGCCGGCGGCCATGGTTATGCCCAGTTGTTCGCATTGCTCGTTGAATGTGGTTTTGTAGGGGCCGTGTAGCATGAGTGTGGGCTGCACTAATTTCCATCTTAAGCCCGCGAGAATTTTTTCAACTCCAAGTTGAGTACCTGTCCCATCTAATGCGGCTTTTATATACACCGCTACGGGCAGCCCTTGTTTCACTTCTAGGCAAGGGTAATAAATACGCTCAAAAAAGTCTTTGATTTGGCCGCTCATTGAACCAAAGTGCTCTGTGGTGCCAATGATCATACCATCCGCTTGCAATACGTCGTCCACAGTGGTTTCAAGAGGTTGTTTTGCTAGCACCAGTATATCGGTGATCTCTTTGTTAGTAGTGCCACGGACGACAGAATCAAACAAGCTCTGTGTGTTTTCAGTGGGCGTGTTACAAACAATTAATAGACTGCGCATCTAAGTAATTTTATCGCTTTTGAGCATTAACGCCTAGTCAGAAAATTACGCGCATGGTTCTTATCTTAGCTAATCTGTGCCAAGGTTAGTCGCATCCGATTGATTTTGTTGCACCTTTTCAATACACCGGTTTACTAGCTGTTGTAACGCGGCTGGGTCGAAGGTAGTGATATTAGAGTATTTTGAGTGATGCATTAGCGCAGATAATGCCGCCCCTAGCTCAGAAGCAGCCATTGCCGCGCTTAAGCCATCTTTCATGACTTCGACAAAATAGGGGTAGAACAAGTGGCCGGTAATCCGCGCGTCACCTCTGCCCACACCAAATAAACCGTTATGCTCGGCGCAAACCTTTGAGTCGTCAAACTCATCTGCGACACGGGTAGACTCTTCAATATCTAACGGTAGATGAATTAAGTACTGCTTGTTCTCATACTGATAACAAGTTAATGACCCGCCCGTAGAAAAACCCAGCGCGAATGTCATGCTTGGGTCCATATGGGGGTTATGATTGCGCGTGAATCTATCGGTAATATTGCGCAATACATCGTCTGACGTTTCATCAGGAAAAATAGGCGAACCAAATTTTTCTAATAACTCGTCGTCATTAAGACAGACGATAACATCGTTATTACCTATACGTGGTTTAATGGTGTCAAAACCAATGCCGGTAGGAATGATAACTTGAGGGCCAAGATAACTGTTTAAGTAGCCAGGCGTTAGGATAGGAATATCGTTGGTGACCTTAAACTGACCCTTTATTTCAGCGTCTAGCGAGTCAATAGGTGGGTGAGGAGAAACTAACAAGTAGGTTCTATCGTGCGCTATGCCGTTATAACATTCCCTCGGCCCCCAAATCGGTGTATGCACTTGTACGATGTTTACATCGTTATAAATGTGTTGGTCAATTTCCTGTTGCGCGATAGACGACTTATCATCAGGCAAGATGACTTTAAACTGTACATCCGTATCTGTTGCGGAATATAACGCGACTAAACCTAAGAAGGCGTTGGTGGTGTTACCTCCTGATGTAGGCGCTTCTACAGCGTCACGAGAAATAAAATACTCAGGGTGTTCATCGTTATCTAGTTGAAGATAAAACCCGTCTTTGTTTTTGGTGACTTTTTCAAGAGGGATTTTGTTGTACCTGAACTCGGGGATATCCACAAAGTCTGATACAAAGTAATCGTTCACTGGGACACCAATCCCGCGAATCTTCAGCATTTTTGTCTTCATACACCTTCCGCTATGTTATTAGCTTAGCCGAAATGGCTAACTTGATAATAAGTTTAGTGTAATGAGCTTGCGCGCGCGTTCAAAAGAATTTATACGCGTATTAGTAGCTACCCGTGCTGTTTTTCAAAGGCTTGCATAAAATCAACTAACTCCTCCACCCCTTTCAGTGGCATTGCATTGTAAATACTGGCTCTCATGCCACCAACCGAGCGATGCCCTTTTAAATTAAGTAAACCCGCTTGCTCAGCTTCGTCTAGAAAAATGTTATCCAATTGCGCGTCAGCGAGCGTAAATGGAATGTTCATTTTTGATCGTGTTCTGGCTTCTATTGGGTTGGCATAAAAGGATGAGTTATCAATGGCTTGGTACAATAATGCTGATTTTTCTTTATTGACCTTAGAGAGTGCCTTTAAGCCCCCTTGTCTTTTAAGCCATTTGAATACTAAGCCTGCCATGTACCAGCTATAAGTTGGAGGGGTATTTAACATGGAACCAGTTTTAGCATGCTGCTTGTAACTGAAAATAGGGGGTACCTCGCCATTGCTTTTTTCAAGTAAATCTTCTCGGATGATGACGATGGTTAACCCAGCAGGGCCAATGTTTTTCTGGGCGCCCGCATAGATTACGCCAAACTTTGAAACATCAATCGGTTTAGATAAAATGCTCGAAGACATATCACAGGCTAGCGGTACGTCACTTGGCGGAGTTGGCGTTTGCTCAAACTCTACGCCGCCGATCGTTTCGTTGTCGGTATAGTGCAAGTAAGCAGCGCCTTTGCTTAGGGCCCATTGCGCCTCGTTAGGAATGGTTAAATAGTCCCAGTCTGCGGCAGTGGCTGCGACATTCACTTCAATCAATGGCTTAGCGTGTTCGATGGCTTTCTTAGACCAAAT
The DNA here is from genome assembly GCA_965237995.1 of Candidatus Poriferihabitaceae bacterium. GTDB lineage: Bacteria > Pseudomonadota > Gammaproteobacteria > Arenicellales > Poriferihabitantaceae > JAAELZ01. The sequence goes on along the minus strand of CBDEGO010000002.1, from coordinate 514,758 downwards.
GCCAGTGCAAATATAATCAGCTACATCGTTTGCATTGCCTAAATTAAGCGGAAGTAAGGCGAATTGATGGGTTGCGCCGCCTTGCAGAAATAACACTTTATAGTTGTCAGGAATAGCCATAAGCTCGCGCAGGTCTGCTTCGGCTGTTTCAGCGATAGCCATAAATGGTTTGCTGCGATGACTCATGCTCATTACGCTCATGCCCGACTCTTGAAAATCAAGGAGTTCGTTCTGAGCCTGTAGCAATACCTCTTCGGGAAGCATAGCTGGGCCAGCGCTGAAGTTATAGACGGGCATGTTTATCCTTCCTCGGTTTGGTTGATGATACGGCATCTAATGGTGGTCTCTAAGTCGCTTAATTTAGCACCGATACGATCACTGGCCTGGGAATCTAGTCCGACCGCTACCACACCGATTTTGTCGGTTGTCTGTAGCATTTGAGAACGTATATTGACACGTTCAGAGGCAATGATGTCGTTGATTTTAGCCATTACACCCGGCGTGTTTTGGTGAGCTACAATCAATCTACAGCAAGATTGTGGTTCAGCAAGGTTTAGTTGCGGGTAATTGAGTGCGCTAGACGAATCACCAAACAGGGCGCAGTTGATCATTTTTTCAGAAACCTCTATGCCGAGCTGCGATTGGGATTCTTGCGTGGCACCGCTAATATGCGGCGTCAGTATGACATTCGGGTAGCTTACTAACGGTGATTCAAAAGATTCAGCTTTTGATTTCGGCTCTTGAGGAAATACATCTAGGGCTGCACCTGCTATGTGACCACTATCTAATGCAGTGCACAGCGCTTGGATATCAATCACACTGCCACGGGAGGTGTTAATTAAGAAGCTCCCAGCTTTCATCAACCCTATGGTTTCGGCGTTAAATAAATTATCAGTTGATGGCAGGCCGGGTACATGCGCCGATACGACATCAGATTTTTTTAGCACTTTCTCGAACGAAACCTGCTTGGCATTACCCAGTGGCAGCACAGCGCGCACATCACTATATAGAACACGCATCCCCAGACTTTCTGCCATCACGGATACTTGAGCGGCCGTATTACCATAGCCGACAAGCCCCAGTGTTTTCCCGCGTAATTCATAGCTGCGTTCTGTCGTTTTGTCCCAAATACCCTGATGAAGAAGCATCGACTTTTCAGCGCTACGACGAAATAAACTAAATATTAAGCCGACGACCATCTCGGCCACTGAGCGTGTGCTGGCGTATGGCCCATTAAAAACCGGAATACCTAAAGACTCAGCCCCAGCTAAATCGACATTGTTGACGCCAATTCCGTAGCGGCCGATACAGAGTAACTCGGGTGCATGCCTTAAAATTGATTCGGGTAGCTGGGTTTTTGATCGGATACCAATGACATGAGTATCACTTAGTTCCTTGATAAGTTCTTTCTCAGGCAGGGAAGCGGGAAAGAGGTGGACATTTTTAATGCCTCGGTCGGTAAATGCCTGCACGCCGGACTCAGAAACGCCGTCCATCAAGCAGACCTTAAGGTCAGACTTTGAAAGCTTCATAGCTAAAATTATTTAGGTTTAGGTTGGTAGTAGTGCTTTTAGGGTGTCGCGCAGTGCAGAGACACTTTTTACGTAATGCGGAGCCTGTTGCTCAATGTTGGGCCGGTAGGCGTTCGCGCCAAACCCGATAAAATGATCGCAAAATCCTTGAAGATGAACTTGTAAGTCATTATAGCCGTCGCCAATCATGAACACTGGTGACTCCTTCGAATGAACTTGTGTGCCAATAACCACTGACTTACCGTCAGTTCTAATTAGCGGATTGTTTGTGTCGATACCCATTACGGCTTCATTCTCTATTAGGAAGTGATTTGCATGGCATCGATATCTCGGAACATTCAATATTTCGCGACTCGGTTCGATCAACTCTTGAAACCCACCACTAATAATATGAATTTCATGACCTTCTGTTGTGAGCTGTGTAATGAGTTCAGCCATACCAGCGGTTAACTTTTTAGACAGCCGTTGAGCGGTGACTTTGATTGCTTTAGTTGATAAGGGAAGCAGTTTTAATCGTTTGTTAATAGACTGCTCTAGGTCGATGGCGCCAGACATCGCTAAATCGGTAATCGCACCAATTTGCGCAGCTAGGTAAGCTTGGTTTGGGTGGTTTTCAAGCGCGTATAATAATGCTTGATCCAGTGATTCAAGTTGACAAAGAGTCGAATCGAAGTCAAAAAACAGGGTTGCCTGCATCTTGTGGGTTTATTTGATGGTCGCTCATCGTGTTTTATGGGCGACTGATTATATTCACATATCGACAATAAGGGTAGTGCAATACCTAATATATAGACCAATTTACTACCTATTTTTCGATGCTAAGACGTATGATGTCTCATTACAGAGCGTTAGCACCTAAGCTGCAAATTTAGGATTACTGTTATGGTTGTTTTCTAGATGGCGTACTGCCTGCTTTAGTTGTGATGCGCTATCCAAGCAAAATGCGTTGAATCCGCTCTGTTCTAGGGTGCTAACTTGTTCGGCTGCTGCGTTGATAGCTCGGATTTCACCGCGAAATTGTAATTGTTTCCGCAACTGATCTGCTAAGCCACATTCTTCGTCAACTGAAGCGCTCTCACACACAATGCTAATCACTTCGATATGCTTTAAATCTGACTTCTTAATCGCTAATTTGTCGGTATGCCTGAGTGCAATGCCTTTGACGTCCGTTCTTAAAAAGGGGTTAAGTAGACACCAAATTGAAAAGTCCATTAAGGTGTAGCTTTGCTCTTCATCATCAAGCTCGCTAGCAACAGGATAGCTTGCGTTCGCGTCTGTGCAATCTAAAAATTGCCACTTGTCTTCAATAATTGTTCTGTTTTTTATGATGTGCATAGTGTTAGTGAGTGAGTTCTATTTTCGACGAGGTGATTGTTAACTGACGCGCTATTAATTACAATTTCAACTTTATCAATTAAAAATTGAAATTAATTCAAATGTTGAATTTACAGCGCAAACACTTAGATCTTATTCAGGCACTAGACAATAGCGATACGCTAGTCGGTGTGGCGACTCAATTGCATATAACGCCTTCAGCGCTATCGCATCAATTAGGTGAAATGGAAAAACGTATCGGCGTGCCTGTGGTGAATCGTAGAACCAAACCTTTGCAACTGACGGCTGCTGGGAGTCGACTGCTTGACAGCGCACGCGAGTTATTGCCGCGTTTTGATCGTTTAGAGCGAGACTTGAGTAACATGGTCAACGGCGAAGGAGGGCGTTTGAATGTTGCTATCGATTGTCATTCTTGTTACTTATGGTTGTTGCCGACATTGGATCAGTATCGCAGGCAATGGCCAGGGGTCGAGTTAGATATATCAGGTGGGTTTAGTTTTAATAGTTTAGAAGGGTTGATGTTAGGAGAGCTTGATTTGGTGGTTACCGCTGATCCAGAGCCGCTAGCGGGAGTCAAATATATCCCTTTGTTTGATTATGAAACCATGTTGTTAGTGCCCCAAGATCATCCGTTGGCTGTTGAAGAGGCGATTGAGGCGGAGATGCTGCAACACGAAACGTTGATCATATATCCGGTCCCTGAAAAGAAGATGGATATCTTTAGAATGTTTCTACACCCAGCTGGCGTGACACCAGCGCATATTCGTACCAGCGAGCTGACAGTGATGATAGTTGCCTTGGTGGCGAGCGGTAGAGGCTTATGTAGCTTGCCAAGCTGGGCGGCGGAAGAGTATCGTCACCACAGCTACGTCGTGGCTAAGTCTTTAGGGCAAGGTGTATTCAATACGCTTTATGCAGCGGTGCGCGAGCAAGATTTAGAGTCTAGCTACATGCGCGAGTTTCTATTATTAGCTAAGGATATCCCATTATCTTCACTGAAAGGAATTGCCAAGCCCACTCAACGCTCAACGAATGCTCTTTCGATCGCGTAGTGACCGGTATCGTTTTTTACTGTTTCGTGAAAGCCTTTATCTTCTAAAATTTCACACAAATCTTTGAGTAAGCTTGGGTTGCCGCACAGCATAAAACGGTCATTCTCAGTAGAAAATGGAGGTAAATCGTTATCACTAGCCAATTTTCCTGATTTCAATAGTGTAGTCAGCCGCTGCGTTGTTTTGTATTGTTCGCGCGTTACTGTAGGGTAGTAAATCAATTGTTCTCTTACTTGTTCGCCAAAGAATTTATTATTCGGTAAAACATTGAGTATTTCATCCTGATAAGCCAATTCAGATTGATAACGTACGCTGTGTGTCAAAATAATTTTATCAAAGGCGCTGTAAATTTCTGGATCCTTAATGATCGCCATGAACGGTGCAATACCGGTTCCAGAGCTTAATAAATACAAATGTTTGCCAGAAAAGACGCGGTCTTTGGTGAGCGTGCCAGTGGGCTTGGTGCTGACATAAACCCGGTCACCTATTTTAAGGTTTTGTAAGCGTGACGTTAAGGGGCCATCAGGCACTTTGATGCTGAAGAATTCTAGATTCTCTTCATAGTTAGCACTCACAATGCTGTAAGCGCGCATCAATGGCTTGCCTTCCACCTCAATGCCCATCATGACAAATTCGCCATTTTCAAAGCGGAATGAGTCAGAGCGCGTGGTTTTAAAACTAAACAAGGTATCATTCCAATGATGAATGCCGGTTACAGATTCAGTGATTAAGTTTGCCATGGGGTGAGGGAAAGGTGTGTCCGTGAATAGTTAGTGGTTAGAAAGGGTAAGTTCATCAAAAGCAGTTAACGCTTCTTGAATGTCTTCAGATTGGGTCATCTCAAAGGCGTTGAAGCCGCAGTCTTCTAACAAAACAAGATTATCGCGATAGGCATTGATCGCACGCAATTCCTCCGAGTAATGCAGTTGATTGCGTAGGATAGCGGCTTGCGTATAACCGCGCCCTTCGTTGAAGTTTGGGAACACAATGCCGATCACGCTTAAGGAGGCGAGTTCGTGTGCTTTAATGGATAAACTGTCTTCTGGTAGCAGGTATATACCACCAATTTTTGTTCGTTCATCAATGCTTAATTCCAGCCAGTCGGTGTAGGCTGTCAAAGTTTGTGATGTATCAGCCAACGAGGTCGTTGATGTATTGGCACACTCATCTTCATTTGTGAGTACAGAGTGATAAACCCAAGGAGTTTGCGCTAGCTCGCGGTCTTTAATGATTTGCATAAACGCTTTCCTTAAATGGTGTAATGCTTAAGCGTTCAACCGCATCAATAAATAGCTCGTTGTCTAATCGTAAGTCTAGATAAGTATCAATAATACGCGTCACAGCATCTTTAAGTCGGTCTTTTGCAATTGCAGGGCCTAAGCGTTTGCCAATCGCGGTGTTGTTGTCAGCGCGACCCCCTAAAGTGAGTTGGTACCATTGCTCGCCTTTCTTATCGACACCTAAAATACCGATGTTGCCAGCGTGATGGTGTGCGCATGAATTCATACAACCTGAAATTTTAAGGCTAATTTCTCCAATATTATGCAGGGTGTTTATGTCCTCAAAGTGCCGGGTAATTTCAGCGGCGATATCTAAGGTGGTGGTATTTGCTAACGAACAAAAGTCAAACCCCGGGCAAGCAATCATATCGGTTAGCGAACCAATATTCGGCGTTGCTAGCGCGTGCTTGGTTAAACCTCGCCATAAGCTAAATAAGTCTTTATTTTGTACATGCGGAAGGACTAGGTTCTGTGTATGCGTAGCGCGAATTTCGCTTAAGCTATATTCTTCTGCGAGAGAGGCCAAGTGCCGCATTTGCTCTGCGGTGATATCGCCTGGCGCTGCGCTGTTGCTCTTTAAAGACACCATCACGATACGCTCATGGGTGTTCTTGTGCGCAAGCGTGTTGTGTTCTAGCCACCGCTGGTAGGCTGGATCGTTAACGGGTAACTCGAACGATGGCAAGTCGGCGGTGGGAGCGGGGCGTCGAAACGCAAAAACTTTCTTAAGGTTGACTAGCTTTTGATAGTCTAATTTCGGCGCGTTTGCTGCATTTTTCTTTAACTCTTGCTCTACGCGTTTTTTAAATTCTTCAATGCCTAAGTCGTTCACTAAGATTTTAATGCGTGATTTATATTTGTGGTCGCGTCGACCAAACTGGTTATATACGCGTATGATTGCCTGCAGATAGGGGAGTAGTTTGTCGCCAGATAAGTTTGCTGAAATCAGCTTGGCGATGACCGGCGTTCTGCCCATGCCGCCACCCACATAGACGTCAAACCAAGTGCCTTGCTCATCGTCTTTCACGATTTTTAAGCCGATATCGTGTAACTGAATAACTGCGCGATCTTCGACTGCACCAGTGACTGCAAATTTAAACTTGCGGGGTAGCCAGTTAAATTCAGGGTGTAAATTGGCCCAATTGCGTATCATCTCACACCAAGGGCGAGGGTCCGCTATTTCATCGACAGCGACACCGGCTAAATGATCACTGCTAATATTTCGAATGCAGCTGCCACTAGTTTGGATGGCATGCATATCAACCGCAGCGAGTTCCAATAATATGTCTGGCACTTCATCCAGTTTAGGCCAATTAAATTGTATGTTTTGGCGCGTAGTGAAATGGCCATAACCTTTATCGAACCGCTCAGAGATATCAGCTAGTTTGCGCAATTGGGCGCTATTCATGCACCCATAAGGAATTGCGACGCGTAACATGTGCGCTAGCTTTTCCTTATACAAACCGTTACGCAGGCGCAATTGTTGAAATAAGTCAGGATCAAGTTTATCTGCTTGGAAGCGTTCTACTTGCCCCTTAAACTGTATCGCGCGTTGCGTAAGTTGAGTTTTCTCTTGTTCGCTGTATTGGTACATATCACCAAGCTCTATGGCATTTAATTGGCTTGATATTGTAAGAAAATGGTTCTATGCAAACAACGACATGACAGTAAATAATACTATTATTCTTGTAATAAATGTTAATATATAGAAATATATTCTATATTAATTCATATATGAAAAATATTTCCTTAGATTTGATCGATCGGAGAATTTTAAGCCTTCTTCAGGAAAACGCTAATTTAACTGTTAAGGAAATTGCGGCTGAAATCAATTTGTCTAGCACCCCCTGTTGGAAGCGCATACAGCGACTGCATGATAACGGTGTTATCCGCAAGTCGGTGTCGTTATTGGATGCTAGAAAAATAGATTTAGACTTGACGGTTTTTGTTGCCATTCGCACCAATGAGCATAATATTGAATGGAGTGATCGTTTTACTGCAGTGGTGCAGGATTTTCCGGAAATTACTGAGGTCTATAGAATGAGTGGTGAAATCGATTACATGCTCAAGGTAGTAGCGAAAGATACACGCGCTTACGACGCGTTTTATAAACGATTAATAAAAGAAGTTTCTTTAAGTGATATCAACTCTATGTTCGCAATGGAAGAGATGAAATACTCAACGGCTTTGCCAATCTAGCAACCGACTATTGAAAGGAGTGCGTTAGAATGCGTAAACTTTAAATCGATAAATTTGGAGTTGGCTTAAACGATAAAAAATGAGATATAAATACTTAAGAAAGGGCAAAGGGCCTGTACTCGTATTACAACATGGCTTTTTGAGCGGTGCGGCGTATTGGCACAAACAAATCGATTATTTCGCTCAATGGTTTGACGTCATTGCGCTAACTTCTCCAGGGTTTGCAGGCAACTCAGAACAAGATGCGATTGATAGTGTCTTGGGGTTTTCTGAGCATTTAATGCGATTGGTTGATCACGCTAAGGTGAAACGTTTCCATCTAATGGGCCATTCCATGGGCGGGATGATCGCCCAAGAAACCGCCATACAGGCAGGCGACAGAATTAACAAACTGGTGTTATATGGAACAGGACCAAATGGCACTATGCCCGGGCGTTTTGAGCCAGTATCGGTCAGTCGGCAGCGCGTGATTGATGAAGGACCAAAAACTACTATTGATCATACCGTTGCCACCTGGTTTTTGGCGGAAAAAGCGGCGGAGGATTATGCAGATGGTGTTGAATTGGCCGAAGCGGCTTCGTTAGAAGCCATGCTGGGCGGGTATACTGCGATGGAAGGGTGGTCAGCAGCGAAGCGATTAAAGCAGATTAGCAATGAAACTTTAATCCTTTGGGGAGAGGGCGATCAGGCTTACAAACGAGACCAAGTCGACCAGTTGAATAGCGGTATCGCACACTCTACTTTAGACATTGTAAGCGGTTGTTCGCATAATGTGCACTTAGAAAAGCCAGAGCAATTTAATAAAATCGTAAAGGACTTTTTATTGGGCTCTTAAAGCAGTAACTGAGTTGATAGATTCAGTTTATTAATTTGCGACAAGCAGTATGCTGTTTGTGCAAATTATAAGTTGCCTTCTAAGTCGGTTCTTGCGCGCCGTAAGTGCTCAGTCATAATCTCCATTGCGCGGGGTGCATCACGGCGTTTGATGGCACTTAACATGGCTCTATGCTGCATGTTGTAATGGTCGATGGCTTCGGGTGTTAATACATTGTCTTTGCGAGCGCTCCACTGCGTATGGCTACGTATGTCATTGATTCTTTGGTACATCCATATCAATAATGGATTTTGCGAGCACTGCGCTAAGATTAAATGAAAGGTTTCATCAGCGATTGAAAATGCGTCTGAATCATCGCGGGTACGTTCTAATTGGGTGACCGCGTCTTCTAATTGACGCAAGTCTCGATTGCTCGCATTAGTGACGGCTAATTTGACGATGTAAGGCTCGATCGCGATGCGCGTTTGAATCAGCTCCATCGGGCTGGTATCTTCAGCGATATCGTCTTTTTGAAACTGTGGGTTGTAGATTGCAAATGTTCCGCTGCCTGTCTTAATACGAACTAAGTGTGATTTTTCTAGACGCTGTAATGCAGAGCGAATGGTGCCGCGCGCAACTTTGTAAGCATCGGCTAATTCGCGCTCGGGTGGTAAGCGCTCATCGTATTGATAATGACCATTTAAGATGGCTTCTTTAAGATGGACGTACACACCTGTTGACCCTTTTACCACGTGACTTAGTTGCGGTTCTTCTGTATTCATTTTTCTGTGCTGATTTCTTGTGTTGCGACTTTTCGCGGAACATAAGGACGAAAATGGTCTTGTTAGTTGATGTTGTACCAATAAACCAAAACGGTCTATATGTGGTACACGATATCATGATACATTGGTCTGCATGGAGTTTGCAAGCGCTACGTCGAAGTGATTTAATAAGCTACAGGAGGGTAGAAAAGACTCAAACTAAACCAATAAAGAACCAAATATATTCCAATGGCAATACCAACTTCAGCGAAATACTTAATCATCGGTGCAGGCATACATGGTCTGAGTACGGCCTACCATTTAGCGCTTAATTTAAAGGCGCAAGGAAAAGGAGACGGTAGAGATATTCTAATCATTGATAAAGATTCTATTGCAGCGGGTGCATCAGGTATCGCCTGTGGAGTGGTGCGTAATAACTATTTCCAGCCTGCTATGCGCGAATTAATGGCGCAATGCGTGGAAGTGTGGGAAAGCGATATGGAAGCGTTTAGCTATCATCCAGTGGGTTATATGCAGATCAGCCCAGAAAGTATGCACGATGATGTCGCCACGATCGCGCAGCAACAAAAAGAGATTGGTTATGAGTCAAGCTTCATTGAAGGCGAGAAAGAGTCTATGGAGTATATGAAAGGCATCTTTCATGATTGGCAAGCGAAAGGCATTACTTCTGTATTACATGAAAAGAAGGGTGGTTTTTCTAACAACACCAAAGCCATGTATGGCTTAGCAAAGAAGGCAGAAGGCGAGGGCGTTCGTATTCAAGCAGGTGTGACAGTCACAGGGTTTGAACGCGATAGCGGCTCTGAAGCAGTGCGCGCAGTGATTACTGATAAAGGTAATATTCAGTGTGATCAATTAGTAATCGCACCTGGCCCATGGGCTAAGCAAATGTGGGATATGTTGGGCTTACAAAAGACAGTTGATATCAAAGCGGCTGATGGCACTATTCATACAGACATCCCAATGTGGATTTACTGGTCATTACAGGAAGGTACCTTGGGTGTTGACCCAGAAATGCAAAAGACCAACGATGGTAAAGCACCACCAGTTATTCACGTTGACTCAAACGAGCCGCTTTATTCAGACCATGACGGCAGCTTGGTTACTGACGAAATGTGGGGCATATACTACAAGCCTGACTTTCACTTTAATGGTATTCAAGGCGGCGCAGCCCCATTTCCAATTACCACGTCACCAGACGAAGTAGCAGTTGACCCATACGGCGTTGATTCCCCTGACTTTGTAGTAGGCGAAGATTTTGCTCATATGTGGGTATCCGCATTAGCGCATTGTCAAAAGCGTTTTGAAGGCCAAATGGTTAACTACAGCAGTGAGCCATCTGGCGGCATTGGTTCATTTACCCCAGACAGTTTCCCAGTATTCGATCAATTTGTTGATAACGTCTACATGATTGCGGACTCGAACCATGGTTATAAAATGATCGGTGTAGGTAAATTGGTAGCGCAAGAATTGTGCGGAGAAACCAGTGCCTTGTTAAAACCTTTTAGGTTTTCACGCTATGCAGAGGGTAGACTACACCCTGTATCAAGCAGCCCATTTCCTTGGAGTTAAGCGCTAAGTGTGTTTAGGCTAATTGATCAAAGTAGTTAAATTAATTAAAAAATAGTCGCAGCTTTTAAGTTGTAAATTCATAAATATAAGAGAGGAGAGAAAATGGCTAAAGTGCAAGATTCGACCGACCTAGAACAAACCGTTAACGCCCCTGGGCGTGCAGCGTTGGTTAAACAGGTTCGTGAGAAAATCAAAGAAACTGGCGTAACATATATCTATTTCCAATTTGTATCGGTAACAGGCCGTATCGTGGGTAAAGGTATTCCTGCTGATCATTGGGAGCGTATTGCTGAGAAAGGCTTTCAGTTGGTGTACGGTTCTACAGCAAACTTGTTTATTGATCGTCATGGTGACTACATTGGTTATGGCCCAGAAGCTTCAGAGCTAGTTGGTATTCCTGACCCAGAAACTTTTTGTCAGCTACCTTGGGATAAGCGCATCGCACGTGTTTTTTGTACTTGTTACCGCAATCGTGAAGAAAAGGTTAACCCAGGCCAGCACTTAACGTCTGATTGCCGAGGTAATTTAAAGCGCATTGACGCTGAGTTTCAAGCCAAGCATGACATGCATATGCGCTGCGGTACTGAGCCAGAAATGATGTGGTTAAAGCTTGACGAAAACAAGAAGTTGGACGGTGGTGTAACCAAGCCAAACTGTTATCACATTGACCAATTTGAAGAGCTGCGTCCTGCGTTTATGCAAGTGATGGAGTACGGTCAAGCGATGGGCTTTGACATGATCCAAGGTGATCATGAAGATGCACCAGGCCAGCTAGAATTGAACTGGATGTTCGACGATGTATTAAAAAATGCGGATCGTCTAACGACGTATCGTCAGATTTGTGCACAGGTTGCACGTGAAAAAGGCTTGCACGCTTGTTTTATGTCTAAGCCTTTTATGAATGTATCGGCGTCTGGTTGCCACCATAACGTATCACTGTGGACCGGCGGCGACTTAAAACTGAATAACTTACATCAAGAAGTACGTGGTGGTATGGATGATGTGTTCTCATATAGAGAAGGCGGTCATAACCACTTTATGCCAGACCCAAAGATTGACGAGTACAAACCTGCGCCAATCGGTTTGCAATCAATCGGTGGTGTTATCAAGCATTTACCGGCATTGACTTCTATCGGCTCTTCAACCGTGAACTCTTATCGCCGTTTGTGGGATACGGGCTTTTGGGCACCTATCTTTGCCGATTGGGGCTACCAAAATCGTACTTGTGCCTTGCGCGTTTCGGCTCCGGGGCGATTCGAGTATCGCTCAGTTGACTCGATGGTTAACCCTTACTTGATGGGCGGTGCACTTTATAAGGCATTCGAAGACGGTATTGTTAACGATATGGATCCAGGCGAGCCAGAAGAGCGCAACATATACGCTGCCATGGAAGCGGGTAAAGACGTTAAGAAGTTACCCATGACATTGGGTGATGCATTAAACGAGTTGGCGAATGACGAAGTGATTAAGTCGGCAATGCCAAACGAGATGTATAAAGTTTACGAGCATTACAAACGTGACGAGTGGGAGCGTTTTAACCACAGCGTGTCCGATTGGGATCTCGAAAATTACCTAGATTGCTTGCCATAGCGCATTAAAAACGGGTGCTAACTCAGGAATGGGTTAGCACGCTCCAAGTGACTGATTTTGAGTCCGCTTTTAATAGCGGAAGGTCACGCTTAACTTATTTTTCTTAATTATTAACCAGAGAGGATTTGCTTTATGTGCGGAATCGCAGGACTTATCCATAAGGGTAAAAGCTCAGATATAGGGTCAGAAATGACCTCTATGCTGCAAGCCCTTAAGCATCGCGGGCCCGATTCAACGGGTTACGCGTTATACGGTACACCGACTGATAACGAGTTTGTTATGCGCTTTAAAGTGGCAGAGCAAGAAGATATGAATTCGGGGTATGAAATTCACGACCAGATTATTGAGCGCCAAGGTGAAGTTGACCGCCGCTTAAATTCAATGGGCGTTAACATTACCGATAAAGATGATCAGACGGCTTACGCCCATCGCTATACGTTTACATACGATGGTGATATGCGCAAATTGGCTGACTTCGTTGAAGATGTAGAAGGCACCGAGATTTTGTCGATTGGCAAAGGCTTGGAACTGATTAAAGACTTAGGTGATGCGGCTGATGTGTGCGGTCAATACGACTTAAACAAGTTTAAAGGCACTCACGCGATTGGCCACACGCGTATGGCAACGGAGTCTGACGTAGATATTCGTTCAGCGCACCCTTATTGGGCCTACCCATTTAACGATGTGTCGGTAGTCCATAACGGCCAGTTAACCAACTACTGGACTTTTCGTCGTCATATGGAACGCAACGGCCACCGTTTCGTTTCTAACTGTGACTCTGAACTGATTGCGGTATACATCGCCGATCGCATGGAAAAAGGGGATGAGCTTGAAGAAGCCATGAACCGCAGTGTCAACGAATTGGATGGCGTATTCACTTATTTAGTAGCGACTAGCGATCAGCTAGGCATGGCTAAAGACGTGATGGCCGCAAAGCCAATGGTACTTTATGAAGACGATAACTTTGTTGGTCTAGCATCAGAAGAAGTATCCATCCGTAGTATTTTCCCTGAGCGTATTAAAACTTGGGACCCATATGAAGGCGAGGTAAGAGTATGGCAGGCGTAGAGAAAACATCCCATGAAATGGGTCTGCATGCCGAGCAGTTAACCGGTAGAACTCAGCAGCGCTTTTTTAGCGCGACTGAAGAAGAGAACTTCACTTATCCGTGGGGCATGGAAGTTGACTATAACAAGTCAGCGACTATTGATGCCACTGATATGGAACCCACTGAAATCAACATTAAAATTCGTGAGTTGATGCAAGATGGCGTAGGTTCAATTACTTTGACTAATCCAATGTCACGGCACGCAGTCGCGGTAGGCATTTTGAACCGTTTAAACCTTACTATCGACGGCAGCTTAGGCTACTTCGGTTGTGGTTTGATCGACGGCCCGAACGTCACTATTACCGGTCGTGTAGGTTGGTCTTGTGCAGAAAACATGATGGCGGGAACCGTGGTGATTGAAGAGAACGCCGGTTCTACTTTCGGTGCAGCGATTCGTGGCGGTGACTTAGTGTGTCGCGGTGACGTCGGTTCACGTACCGGTATCGACCAAAAGGGTGGCACCATTATTGTGGGTGGGCGTACTGGCGCATTCTCAGGCTTCATGATGCAACGTGGCCGTATGGTTATCTGTGGCAATGCGGGCAAGAACTTAGGTGACTCAATGTATGACGGCACCATTTTTGTTGGCGGCGAAGTTGAAGACTGTGGTGTTGACTGCGTACCGGGCGAAATGAATGAAGTTGACGTTAAGTGGCTAACACATAAGTTGGGCATGTATGACATCAAGCCAGCCTGCGGTAGCGTTGAGAAAATGCAAAAGTATGTATCAGGCAAGCAGCTTTGGAACTACGATAACTTAGAGCCTTCTGAGAAGAAGTTAGTTCTTTAATCTGACCCTATAAAAAGAGGAAAAATTATGTCTACTAAAAGAGATACCAACCACCTAGGTCAGAGTTTTATCTTTCCACCTGCGGTGATGGATGATATCCATGTAAAAGCAGAGTTAGGCCGCTATCGTATGCGCGGCTTCTCGCTGTTCAAGAAAATCCCTTCTTGGGATGATTTAACTTTCATGCCCGGCACGCTGACGCGTTTCGTTATCGAAGGTTATCGTGAGAAGTGCTTAACCAAGACGGTTATCGGCCCTATGTGTAAGCGTCCTATGGAACTTGATATCCCTGTTTACATCACAGGTATGAGTTTCGGTGCATTGTCTTATGAAGCTAAAACTGCGCTAGCGCGTGGTGCCACTATGGCTGGAACAGCAACTTGTTCTGGCGAAGGCGGTATGATTCCAGACGAGCGTCGTTATTCAGAGAAGTGGATGTACCAGTGTATCCAGTCTCGTTACGGCTTTAATCCAAACCACTTACGTCTAGCTGACTGCGTTGAATTTTTCATCGGTCAGGGCTGTAAGGTGGGTTTAGGTGGTCACTTAATGGGCCAGAAGGTAACAGACCAAGTAGCTGAAATGCGTTCATTACCTGCGGGTATCGATCAGCGTTCACCTGCGCGTCACCCTGACTGGTTAGGCCCGGATGACTTGGCATTGAAGATCAACGAAATTCGCGAAGCGACTGATGGTCAGATTCCCATTCAGCTTAAATTAGGGGCAGCGCGTGTGTATGATGACGTGCGTATGGCGGCGAAAACGGGCCCAGATTCGATCTATATCGACGGGATGGAAGGCGGCACCGGTGCTGGCCCTCACTTAGCGACTGAAGAAACCGGCGTTCCGGGTATTGCTGCGATTCGTCAAGCGCGTCGTGCGATTGAGGATGTGGGCAAGTCTGGTGAGATTTCATTGGTATATGCAGGCGGTATCCGTAACGGTGGTGACCTAGCTAAAGCATTGGCACTAGGTGCTGACGCAGTGGCGATTGGTCACTCTGCTTTGATGGCATTGAACTGTAACAAAGACACCCCTGAATCTGATTACCCGAACGAAATGGGTGTTGAAGCAGGTCATTGTTATCACTGTCACACAGGTCGTTGCCCAGTGGGCGTTGCCACTCAAGATCCAGAGCTACGTAAGCGTTTGAATCCTGATGCAGCAGCTGAGCGGGTATATAACTTCCTACACACGTTGACTATCGAAGCTCAACTATTAGCACGTGCTTGTGGTAAGACAAACATCCATTCATTAGAGCCAGAAGATTTAGCGGCTTTAACGATGGAAGCGTCAGCCCTAGCGCAAGTTCCATTAGCAGGTAGCCAGCATACGGTTGGTCGCCCTGATATGACACGCTTCTAAGAGGATTATATGATGAGTGAAAATGTTGATAAGTTTATTGAAGAAGACGGTTTAGATTCTAACCGTGAGCAAGAGATCGGTCAGCACATTGGTTATCGTTACGACGTTAACTTGGTACCTGACATGGATCGCTGTTCGCCTTTCTTAACTCAATACATGGAGATTATGGGCTGGACTGACCTTAATTGGTTGGAAGACGTCCACATGGGTTACGAAGAAGGCAGACCAGCCGTTTTTGATAGAAATATCAATGGATGGGTGCAGATTCCAGAGACGATTGAATTGCCGGATAACCAGCAAGATAGAGACATGATTGCACGTGAGTTGTTAATCAAGTTTCAAATGTCTAAAGACCACCCAATGGTGGATCTAGTAAAGGCTTACCACAAGTTCTAGCCAGAACTTAGACTAGGCACGATGTCTCGCTTTATTGGTGATCTCTCCTCATCGATAAAGCGGGGCTTTACGTTTTAACGGATTTCAATTTAGAACATAAATTCATCGAAATCACCCAATAAAGTGCTGGGGCAGTTTCAATGAATTTATTTTTATTGATGTGAACTTTAATCGTGTCATTACCTAATTTGGCGTATATAAGTCGCACAATGAAAAGCGCTGATCTTAAGCAATGCTAGTATTGCTAAGTAGTCGCTGAGAGCCAAAGTAAATGGGTCAATAGGTATTTTTAATTTAAATGTAGATATATAAATAAATTATACTTCCGCTCCGTTTTGTAGCTTATCCATGGCTTTAAGCAGCTTGGCAAATTACCAAACGGTTGTACAGCGATGGCCTCATAGAATTGGAGCTTTCTTAGCTTACATAACTAAATAATTTTAATTAAACGAAAACACTATCATGGCTAAATCAGATATCGAAATCGCTCGCGAAGCGTCCATGCTGCCTATCGGCGAAATTGGAGACAAGCTTTCTATCCCTTCAGAGGCGTTATTGCCTTATGGGCACACCAAAGCCAAAGTAAGTCTAGATTACATCGAATCAATACAGGGTAATTCAGACGGCAAGTTAATTCTTGTTACAGCTATTTCTCCTACGCCAGCGGGTGAAGGAAAAACCACTACCTCTATCGGCTTGAGCGATGGTTTAAATCGTATTGGTAAGAAGACCATGACGTGTTTGCGTGAGCCTAGCTTAGGCCCATGTTTTGGTATGAAAGGCGGCGCCGCTGGCGGTGGTTATGCACAAGTAGTGCCAATGGAAGATATTAATCTTCACTTTACCGGTGACTTTCACGCTATTGGCGCGGCACATAACCTGTTGTCAGCTTTGGTTGATAACCATATTTATTGGGACAACGAACTCGATATTGATGTGCGCCGTATTAATTGGGGCCGTGTTGTTGATATGAACGACCGCTCATTACGCGACATTGTCACCTCTTTAGGGGGCGTTACCAATGGTTTTCCGCGTCAAACGGGTTTTGATATCACCGTTGCTTCTGAAGTAATGGCGATTTTCTGCCTCGCAAGTGACATACATGATTTAGAGCGCCGCTTAGGCAACATCATCATTGGCTATAACCGTAAACGTAAGCCAGTACGTGCCGCAGATGTAAAAGCTAACGGCCCGATGACGGTGTTGTTAAAAGATGCCTTCATGCCCAACTTAGTACAGACACTAGAAAATAACCCCGTATTCATTCACGGTGGTCCATTTGCGAACATCGCACATGGTTGTAATTCTATGATGGCGACTAAGACCGCGCTTAAATTGGCAGATTACGTTGTCACCGAAGCAGGCTTTGGCGCTGATCTAGGTAGCGAGAAATTCATGGACATAAAGTGCCGTAAAGGTGGTTTAGCGCCAAGTACAGTGGTTATCGTTGCAACAGCACGCGCATTGAAGATGAACGGCGGCGTAGCGAAGAATGATTTAGTCGGTGAAGACGTTGATGCCGTTGTGCGCGGTTGCGAAAATATCGGTCGTCACATTCGTAACGTTAAAGGCTTCGGTGTTCCGGTCATTGTTGCAGTAAACGGTTTCGTGACAGATACAGAGAACGAAATTAAAGCTATTCAAGATTACTGCGCGCAATTTGATGTTGAAGTTGTACCATGTACTCACTGGTCAGATGGGGGTGCTGGTACAGAAGAGTTGGCGACTAAAGTTGCGGCAATGGTGGATGCTGATACCGGCAACTTCAAAACCTTATACGAAGATGAGCTGCCTTTGCTAGAAAAGGCGCGTAAGATTGCGCAAACCTTATATGGCGCTGAAGACATCTCTTATGACAAAGGAGTCGAAACGTCTATTAAACAATTTGAAAAAAATGGCTTCGGACATTTTCCCGTTTGTATGGCAAAGACGCAATACAGCTTCTCTACCGATCCAACTGCGTTAGGCGCGCCTACTGGTCATACCATTGGTATTCGTGAAGCACGTTTATCTGCCGGCGCTGAGTTTGTGGTGTTGGTTTGTGGTGAAATCATGACGATGCCTGGTCTACCTCGCGTGCCATCAGCAGATAACATTCGCATTAACGAAGAAGGTTTAGTAGAAGGCTTGTTCTAAAGCTCCCGTATGAATACAGCTGTATTTACAAAGTAAACCAATGAGTGAATCGGTAGATGCAGCTGCCCTGCGGCACCAGTTTTTAGCTTGGCAGTGCTTAATCCGCCAATATGCCGTAAGAAATGACGAAGGCCGCCCGCCACAAGGCGGGTTGGCTACATTCAAGGTACATGGAAGTGAAGTTTGGCAAGAGCCGATTGTGGTGTTACCCAGTAAAATGGATTGCGAAGACATCACGGCGCAATTTCGCTTTGAAGCGCAAAAAACACATGACCCTAAAATCACGCCGTGAAACAGCACTTAAGTATTTAGCGGAAGCTTATTATCAGCAAGCGGCCACTTTTTCAGACCAACTAACAGCAGTGTATGCGTTAAATAGTTCAGTGGTTGACCAACTGATAGAAGCGAGAGGAGTGGCGTTGCGGTTTGTTCAGGCTAATCAGCAGTATGATATTCCTTGCACGGTTAGGCGTACATCTGAGCAAGAGCCGTTATATCAGTTTACCTATTGGCACAACTTCATGTTTAATGTCACGCTACCAGGAAAAGTGGATGTTGCGTGCTTTTCACCCGACTGGGAGCAAGCTACGTTTACCAAGCTCTCCTAAAAGCGAGAGTAAACTCAGCAAGGAGCAATTTGTTATAGTGGAAGGTGCTTAGTTGGGGTTGTGCCTTTCAAATACAGCGGTAAGCGCTAAGGAGGCCAAACTTAAAACAGCAAAGCTTGCGACTAATGGAATCACCGAATCGTTGTACCAATAGCCGACAAGATAACCCAAACATAGTGAGATGAGAGAGCTTAAGGTTCCCACAAAAGCAGAAGCTAGGCCGGCGCGATGCCCTTGTGGTTCTAGCGCAAGTGCGTTGAAGTTGCCAAATAGCAAACCGATGACTAAAAAGCTGACTATCAAGTAAGCCATAAAAAACATTAAGCTTGGTGCGGCAGATTGAATGACGAGTAAAAACATAAATGAAATACTACTCAGTACTATCAGAGAAAACCGGCAGAGCACCCGCATACCAAATCGCAGGACGAGCTTGGCGTTAATGTACGAAGCGACGCCTAAGGCAATTGCTAGCACTGCAAAATAGGCCGCAAACTTATTACCCAATGCATAGTGTTCTTGTAAAATCTGTTGAGCGCTGTTTAAGAAGCCAATGAAGGCCCCAAAAACTAAACCAGCCGCAATGGTATACACCATGGTTGTTTTATGTACGAATAGCTCATAAAAGTTGCGTTTGATAAAGTTAAAACGGATTGGGTTGCGACGTTCTAGGCTCAAAGTTTCTGGCTGACGATAAGCTAACCAAATCCATGCAACGCTAGCTAATGCAATAAACATCCAAAAAAAGGAAGGCCACTCAAAAAAGTGTAGTAGTAATTGTCCAATCGCAGGAGCGACTGCAGGTACCATCAGGAATATCACCATGATAAGGGATAAAATTCTTGCCATTTCTCGGCCAGCGTATTGATCTCTAACGATCGCCATACAGACAATTTTAGGGCCAGCAGCCCCCACGCCTTGTAGAAAACGGCCGATCAGCATGACGGAAAAGTCTTGCGCAAAAGCGGATATCACGCTACCGCCTATAAATACACCTAGTCCGAAGTAGATCGGCTTTTTTCGGCCCAAGGCATCGGATATAGGTCCGTAAACGATCTGCGCTAAGGCCATGCCTAAAAATAAGACGCTTATGATTTGTTGGCGTTGGTTTTCTTCCTGTGCGCCTAGGCTGGATGATATCTCATATAAACCCGGAAGTACGGTATCGATTGACAACGCCACAATCGACGTTAATAAAGCCATCAACGCGATAAACTCCCCGAACGGAATTGGAACCGATGAACGTGTGGTCATGGTATGGCGCGCTTAATTTTACAGCTGGGCGTTAATAAATGCTGAGATTAACTCTATTTCTTCTAATGAGACCGAGTGTTCCATAGCAAAACTATGCCAATCAATGGGGTAATCAAGTTGCTTGAGTACGTCTGCACTTTGCTTGGCGAAACTCAGCGGAATGACTTGGTCAAACTGCCCGTGAGCCATAAAGATAGGCGTAGTGTTGTTATGACTATGGCGTTCATTTTCTAGCGTGGCTGGTCTCGGAAGATAAGTCGAAAGTGCTAAAATTCCGGCTAAACTCTCCTTATAGCGCAAGCCGGTGTGTAACACCACAGCGCCGCCTTGCGAAAAACCGGCTAAAAAGATATTGGCGCTTGCTATGCCTCGAGCATTTTCATTTTCGATAATGCGTTCAACGCGTTTCTGAGATTGAGTTAGGCCGGCTAGATCTTCTCTGTCTGAAAAGTCCATGGAAATGATATCGTACCATGCTCGCATTTCCATGCCACCGTTAATGGTTACTGGTTGAACCGGCGCGTGTGGAAATGTAAATCTAATGGCGGCATCCTTGCTTAAATTTAATTGAGGGATGATTCCTTCAAAGTCGTGGCCATCAGCCCCTAAACCGTGCAACCAAATTACACTGTGGGTTGGATCTGAACCCACGGTTATCTCAATAAAATCTTCTGCCATGATGAAATAGGTGCGTGAATTAGGTTAAATGAAAGATGATCATTGCCATGCAAGTTTTAGCTTGCTTTAAAAGTCGTAGTATACGATACATCGTTGTTTGCTGCGCCCCCAACAAGAAGTAGAGTGCCAATATGTTAGCGCATCGGTGGCGATATAAACGTCAATATTTATTAAAGTCAGTGTAAAGAAAATGAATCAAAATTTAATAGAACACCTTGTTGAATGCCCTTATTGTGGCGAGCATATCGATTTGTTAATTGATTGCAGTATTATGAACCAACAGTATATTGAAGATTGCCAAGTGTGTTGTAGGCCTATCGATGTCGATATTTCGATGAGTAACGAGGGTATGCCTACTGTGCGAGTAAAACATGAAAATGAGTGCTAAGAATATTGAAATTAACGGCGGCAGCGATAGTCTGATTAAGTTAAAACATCATTAGGCATGATACAATTGCTTCTCGAAAGGGCTGTTATTAACAGCAAAAAAATCCAAACTATTGCTCGGTGAAATTTAATTGATGAAACTTCGAATGTTTCGGTTGATTCTAACCACTTTTGGCGCATTGATAGTTGTGCCAACTCTGCTAGCGCAGGGCCTTGAAGATGTTGCCATACCTACAACGGTAGAAGAGTACAACACGCAGTTATTCACGCTGCTGACACAGAATAAAGACCTCCAAACAGAATTAGAAACGCTAAAAGCAAGGCTGAACAGCACGCAAACACGGTATGACAATGAAAACGTATCGCGTTTACTGGCTGAAAAAAAACTAATACTAAATAAAGGTCAAATTCAAAGTTATCAGCGCACGTCGACCAAAGCCCATGACAACTATAGGCTGTTAGCTGAGCAATTTGAACAATCGCAAGCGCTAACTGCAGAGCTACGTGAGGAGTTGAACGAAGCTAAGTCGCAAATAGTGCAACTTAAACAACAAACATCGGCTGCAACTAGCGATGCTACAAGCACTCAGAGCGCTCCGAGGTCTGTTTCTGAAAGCGCGAATGAAGAAGGTAAAAGTGTCCTATTTCAAGACGCTACTGAGTGGGTGTTGGAAGGCTTAGACTTTGGAGTGGGTACAGCCGATCTAAAGCCAAATTCTCGGAGCGTGCTCGTAGAATTGTTAGACTACATGCAAACCAACCCAGCACATAGTATTTTTATCGGTGGGCACAGCGATAGTTCTGGAGACCCCTCTGAAAATAGTCAACTCTCTCAGGATAGAGCCGAGATGGTACATCTATATTTGATAGAAAATGGAATTGACTCCAAACGCATAGCTAGCATGGGGTTTGGCTCAAAAAAGCCTTTGTACTCTAATGAAACGGCTGAAGGGCGAGCAGGTAATCGGCGGGTATCAATTACGGTAGTAGATTAAAACGGTTGCTGCGTTTCATCGCGATAGGCGAAGAACCACAAGATGAATACAAACGAGTTTGACTATCAGTTGCCAGAAGCATTGATTGCGCAAAGCCCTCCGAAGGTGCGAGGTCAGTCTCGATTATTGGTGGTTGGTGAGCAATTAGGAGAGTTGAAGGACACCGATTTTTCCTATTTCGTTAATTTATGTGAGGCGAAAGACTTGCTTGTTGTCAACGATACCAAAGTGATTCCCGCCCGCTTGCTACTTGAAAAAACCACGGGTGGTAAAGTCGAAGTGATGTTAGAGCGTTTTATCTCTGATGATCAGTTCTTGGCTTTGGCTAAATCTAATAAAACGTTGAAAGTAGGAACACTTTTGCAAAATTTAGAGGGTCCAGTCATCCAGTATGAGGGAAGAGAGGGTGCATTTTTTAAATTCACCACGTTAAACCAAGCAGGATTAAGCGTATTTCTACAAAGGGGCGAAATCCCACTACCGCCGTACATTCGACGTGATACGCAGCCAGAGGACGTGCATCGGTATCAAACGGTCTATGCTAAACAGAGGGGGGCAGTGGCGGCGCCGACGGCTGGTTTACACTTTACCGATGTGCACTTAGCTAAATTGCAAGAAAAAGGTGTGAATACGGAATCTGTTACGCTGCATGTGGGCGCAGGAACATTCCAACCTGTTAAGGTTGATGACGTGCTCGAGCATAAAATGCATGAGGAGCACATAGAAGTTAATCAATCTGTGGTAGATGCCGTTGCGCAAACTAAGCGAGATGGCGGGCGCATTATTGCGGTTGGCACCACGACAGTACGCGCACTTGAATCAGCCGCGCGATCAGGTACGCTTTCACCATACTCTGGGTCAACTGACATCTTTATTTACCCA
Source organism: Candidatus Poriferihabitaceae bacterium (assembly GCA_965237995.1). GTDB lineage: Bacteria > Pseudomonadota > Gammaproteobacteria > Arenicellales > Poriferihabitantaceae > JAAELZ01. Next base: position 492,006 of record CBDEGO010000002.1, on the reverse strand, counting down.
GGGTTTAAGTTTAATGTGGTCGATGCCTTGGTGACTAATTTTCATCTGCCGAAATCTACTTTGCTGATGATGATTTCAGCATTCGCCGGTAAAGATAAAATATTTGCAGCTTATCAGTATGCTATAGAACAACAATATCGTTTCTTTAGCTACGGTGATGCCATGTTTCTTCAGAAAAATCAATAATTTATAAATGCAGTTTAAAGTTTTAGCGACACAGAATAATGCCCGCTTAGGCCAGCTTACCTTTAAGCGAGGGATTGTGGATACGCCCGCTTTCATGCCCGTAGGTACTAACGCGACGGTGAAGTCAGTTACCCCCGAAGAGGTCAGTGCAACAGGGGCGCAAATTATTTTAGGCAACACTTTTCATTTAATGCTGCAGCCTGGTACAGAGGTTATCAAAGCTCATGGTGACCTGCATGACTTCATGAATTGGCAAGGGCCCATTTTGACTGACTCAGGTGGGTTTCAAGTATTTAGTTTAGCTAAACTTCGTAAGTTAACGGAAAAGGGAGTGCGCTTTAAGTCACCGATCGATGGAAGTGAAGTATTTTTGGGCCCCGAAGAATCGATGCAAATTCAGACTGAATTAGGGTCTGATATCGTGATGGCCTTTGACGAATGCACGCCTTATCCAGCAACATACGATGAAGCGCGTAGTTCAATGGAATTATCGATGCGATGGGCTGCGCGTTGTAAGCAAGCCTATCAGGGAGACGGAAACTTGTTTGGCATTATACAGGGAGGTATGCACAACGACCTACGCCTTGAATCAATTGAAGCGCTAGCAAAAATAGACTTTCCTGGCTACGCGATAGGCGGCCTTTCTGTGGGCGAGCCAAAAGAAGAGATGCACGATGTGATGAATGCCATCGCCCCTAAGATGCCAGCAGATAAGCCACGGTATTTAATGGGGGTTGGAACGCCGCAAGATTTAGTGGATGGGGTGGCTGCGGGAGTAGATATGTTTGATTGCGTGATGCCAACGCGTAATGCACGCAATGGTTGGCTGTTTACGTCAACCGGAGTGGTGAAAATTAGGAACGCAGTACATCGTCTGGATACGCGTTCATTAGATGCGCAATGTAATTGTTATACCTGTCAAAACTACACGCGCGCGTACTTGCGGCATCTTTATCATAAGCAAGAAATGCTGGTGGCTAGATTATGTACAATCCATAATATTCATTATTACCAAAAGCTAATGCAAACAGTACGAGAAATGCTTAGAAGCAACGATTTCGAAAGATGGAGAGCTGAAACCCGCTTAGACAAGGTAGAAGCTGGCTAATTGACGTGGCGCAAAGAGTATTAAAGCGATTGCTGTTTTACCTAACGGGCGCGCTGTTTATTTGTGTGCTGTCCGTTAAAGCAAATGATGATCTACAGTCAGCTAGCTATCTGCGCGGTTTAGACGCATATCGTGTTGGGAATTACAGTGCTGCGCTTGAAGCGTGGAATTTAAGCGCGTTTGAAGGCAATGCCGAAGCCCAATATAACCTCGGTGTCTTATATGTAGAAGGTAAAGGGGTACAAACTGATGTTGAAAAAGCGCATTATTGGTTTTTACTAGCCGCTGGTAAGCAACATGCGCAGGCGCAATACAACTTGGGCCATTTATATATGCGAGGCATAGGGGTGGGTAAAGATCCCAAGGAAGCGATGAACTGGTGGCGCATTGCAAGTGATAATGGCTATCCGTCTGCAGCGTATAATTTAGGGCGTGCTTATTTGCAAGGAGCAGATGGAAAGGTTAATCACGATGAGGCGTTGCGGTGGTTGAAATTGGCCGCTGACCAAGGTGACCCAAGCGCCCTTGAATTATTAGCGATGAAACCAGATGAGGCTGTCACGCAAAAGAAAGCGGAGAGTACGACCGAAACTGAAACCCCAACTAAGCAAATTGAGAAAGCGGTAGCTGAGCCTAAAGCCCGATTCAAAAGGAACATAACTCGCAAACCAGTTCTAGAACCCGTGGCTAAAGCTGAAGATGAAACTCTGCCGGTAAAGCAAACTGTGCAGTCCGTAGAACAATTACAACAAACATCCGCCGCTGAGAATGTGGTGACTGAGGAAATAGCAGAAGATTTAATACCTGACACTCAAACAACAGAAGAGGCAGTTGATTCAAGCCCTCTATTTATTCGCACACCTGATACCTTAGTTAAGGTTTATACAGATGCGACCGACGAGGCGGTGCTATGGATGCAACTGAATCCGGGTGCATTATTGCGTATTCAAGATAATGGGCGCGGCCGAGTTAAGGTGCAACGGCCTCTTGGCTTTCCTGTTTGGGTAAAACAATCGAAAATTAACTTTGCTGAAAATGTAGTAATTGCTGTTTCTCAAACGCTGGCTTATCACTTGACACCCAATACGAAAGCGGCTGGGAGCATTGCCGCAGGTACAATGGTTTCGCTGTTGGGCGAACAGGGTGATTGGTTTAAAGTGCTTTCACCTTCGTCAGTGCATGGTTGGGTTGATAAAGCTGATCTAGAGTTTGCTAGGGCATCCGATGGGCTAGAAGCTGAGTGGACAAATCAAGTTGAGCGGCGACAGCGATTGCAGTCGTTCAAGCCAAAAGTGAAACAGGTGTTACGCGCAAATCAACGTGTAGAAAAACCAGCTGATGCTTCAGAGAAAGGGGTATCTGAAAGCGAGTCTAAATCTAATTCGACATTCTTGGTTGAGGATTTATCTCCGAGTCTGAACGAGGTTGCTAACAATGATGTCGATGTGGTTAATTCTCCTAACATTAACAACAATGCTTGGCTATTTAGCCAGCCAGCCGGTAGCAAAGTACTGATGCTGTTCACGTTGAAAAATGCCGAGCATGCGACGCAGATTGCTAACTCTAGTCGATTTGTAAGTCGTTCAAGTTTATTTTCTACGCAGATAAAAGGAACTACGTGGTTCTATTTATTGCTAGGCCCGTATGCCAACGATCATTTAGCGCAGGCTGCCAAGAACGCACTACCACGCAGATTTCAAACTGAAAGCCGCATACGCTCGCTGGATGTGTTAGCCACTAAGCGCTGCGTAAAGCGCAGCGAACTGAGTGAGTCGCAAGCCCGTGAACTTTCAGTCTACTGCGTTAATTAGTCTGCATAAATTTAGTTTCGCTGCTGAGTCTATCGCTTAAGAGATAAATCACTTATCTCATCTGCACTCACCAAGCATGGCATAGTTTCATCTTCGTTTGCACGTAATCGTTTAAAATATAAGTAACTGAAATAAAGGGCGCACCGTTGGATAAAGAATATTACCAAACTCTAACTGATCTACAGGCGCAAGGCGTAGATCGAGATTACTTCACCGGTTGGGCAGGCGGTTATTTAGAGAACCCTCCTCGCGAGGAGCAAAGGGCGACCCCTGCTTATCTCGCAGGCTATGAGGATGGAAAAAATCGTTCTACGCAAAGCAGCGACCAATATTTGACATAAACCCTCATGTCTCGGGTAACATGGACTTTTACGCTAGTCATGTTTTCCTGCCAACCGCTTTCTAGTTAGCGTATCTTATCTGTTACTATCTCCTCTAAGGTAACGTGACCGAAAAGCGACTGCGCCGAGTAGGCATTCTCCTCTTTAAAAAGTGACTATTGGCCAAGTAAAGCTTGGCTTATTGGGCAGCTTTATAATAGTCAACAGATCAGATCAACAAGAGGCAGACAACTATTCTATCGATCAAGGATATATTGCTGTCAACGCTGAACCACTAATTGATTTGGTAATCATATAACATGATGAAAGTGGTCTTAAAATTATTTCTGGTGTGTTTATCGTTGGTGGCGAGCTTCTATGCGCTGGCTGCGCCTGTGTCTGTTGGTGACGTCAATCAAGTACGGCAGGCTGCGGGTATGCAATTATTGTCAGAAAACCGATTGCTGGTCGAGGCAGCGCAGCAACATGCGCGTTATCTTGATGAAAACTTTAATAGGCATATTCATAGCAAAGGGTATGCGCATGAACAATCCCCGAACTTGCCACTGTTCACAGGTGCTACTCCAGTGGAGCGAGGTTTAGAAGTGGGTTATCCGCATCGTTTGATTTACGAAAATATCAGCGTTGGTAATGAGACGGTAGGAAAATCAGTGGATGCGCTGATGTCGGCTATTTATCATCGGTTTACATTTCTAGACTTCTCGATAACAGAAATTGGGGCAGCTAAAGTCGGTAGAAACTACGTTTATGAAATGGGTAGAACAGCACTACGACTAACCTGCGAAGCTCCGGGTTATGACGCTTTGGCGCAACAACCTGTGGCCTGCGACACGCAATTTATGCGTCGCTCTAGTTATGATTTACTATGCCAACAAATACCTCAATCTGCAAAGTATCAACCGCCTTATCATCAACGATGCCGTAATGGTCAATTATTGAACGAAAGCTTTGTTGAGACTACTTGCAATTATCCTACTCAAGAGAGCCGTTGGAATGGTAGTGGAAGCTATTATTCTTTCTGTCAATCCGGGGAGAAAATTAAAGCGGCGTGGTTAGACCGCCAATGTGAAGACGATACCTCTAACGCGCAGTATCTGCATAGCGGAAGGTACTACACAATATGCGACGAGGGCGCTAAGGTTCATGCTGAATGGTATCAACAGTATTGTGAGTCGCTTTCTACAGAAGACTTGTACACAGATTCGGGTACCTATGTACAACTATGCAACGAAGATCATAAACTGCGCACTGAGTATGTCGAAAATTTAACTAAGAGCGCACATCTTAAGAACCCGGAAGGGGTTATATGGCCGGTTGATCAAGCTATCAACGTACAGCCTGCTTTTTTCAATGAAGACCCGCATCCGACCCCCGATAAGGTAGTAACGGGCTACCCTATTTCAATTCAGTTTAATCCATCACAGGTGCAACAAGCTGTGATTAATCAATTTATATTTGAACGACAGGTGCGTGATAGCTATGGTGGTTTGGCTTGGGAGGTGATCCCCGATATTCGTGCAATCAATGCCTATAACGACGTGAATCAACAGTTTACACCACACCAGTTTGCTTGGTTTCCTGAGCAAAGATTAGATTGGAATTCACGCTACAGATATACAATATCAGTACAACTAGATGGTCGGCATGTAGATTATAGTGCACAATTTTCTACCACCGAACTCAGCGCGCCGATAGTGGAATTGGAGCTAGATACCGAAGAAGTCGTCATTACACAAACCGACTTTTACTTATTTCAGCGGTCTACTCAACTTGAGCCTGAGCCATTTAAGGATATTCGGTTTAGTACTCGAAAATTCGTTGACATGGAAGTGGAATTAATTGACCCAAGTACCTTGAAGGTCTCCCTGTCTAGAACCGCCTGTTTGCCAGCTAAAATACTATTTGCATCCGGGCGTGAATTGACTATATCTCCTTGCTTTTAGTTGATTCAACAGACTTTGTTGCTTGTTATAGCCGCGTAATAAAGCCAATAAGAGTCAAGTTTTTAGTTAATCATTAACCGTATGGAGTATAATTTAGTTTAGATTTTAAAGTATTCAAATCAATATGTTAGCAAATGAAGCCAATGTAGAATTGAAAGACGTTATAGAGCGTATTTCTGCTGCGGCAGATGATGGAGAGCTTGCTGCGCTTGAAGGTTTATTACTTAGTCTGAATCCCGCTGAAATAGCGCACGTCTTAGAAGCGATACCCAATCGTTTGCGTGCCGATGTTTTTGAACTGGTGCCGGATAGATATGATGGTGAGGTACTCGTCGAAATGGGCGAGGTTGCCGCCAGTGAACTTGCTGAGTCGTTAGATAAGCAAACACTACAAGACGCAACGCAAGCCATGGATGCCGCTGACTTGGCGGAGTTATTAGATGTTCTGCCTGAGGAGACGCAAGAAGATTTATTAAAGGGAATGGATGCGCAGCGTCGAGCGCGCTTACAAACAACCTTGTCTTACGGCGATGAAACCGCAGGTCGTTTGATGCAAGATGCGGTTAATATCAGACCAGATGTGTCCGTAGAAACGGTGTTGCGCTATATGCGTGCCTTAGATGATATCCCAACTGACACGGTTAACCTAATGGTAGTAGACCGTAGTGGGGTGTTCATGGGTTTGATTAGCGTCATTAATTTAATGCGCGGTCAACCCGATCAAATGATTTCTGACATTATGTCTACTGATGTCAAAACATTGCATCCAGATGATTCTGAACAAGATGTCGCGATGTTGTTTGAAACGCATGATTTATTTGTTGCCCCAGTTATTGATGAACGCAATCGCTTTCTTGGTCGCGTTGTGGTTGATGACGTCGTTGATATTATTCGAGAACAAGGTGAACACGCGTTTTTAGGGCAGGCAGGTTTAGATGAAGAAGAAGATTTATTCGGACCAACCTTGCCCAGTGCGCGCCGACGAGCTATTTGGTTGGCCATCAATTTGTTAACAGCCTTTTTTGCTTCATGGGTGATTGGCTTATTTGAAGGGGCGTTGGACAAAATTGTAGCTCTTGCTATTTTAATGCCAGTTGTTGCGAGTATGGGCGGGATTGCCGGTACACAGACATTGACCTTAACCGTGCGTGGCCTCGCATTAGGGCAAATAGGTCGCAATAACACTCGCAAATTACTCAATAAAGAATTGGGAATTGGTTTTATTAATGGTTGTTTATGGGCTGTAGTAGTGGGGTTAGTCGCGTGGATGTGGTTTAACAATCCACACATTGGAGTAGTGATCGCGGTTGCGATGGTTTTAAATATGGTAATGGCGGCGATCGCAGGAATTGTTGTGCCGTTGCTATTGCAAAAGATGAAGTTTGATCCTGCCTTATCTGGTGCGGTAGTGGTGACTACAATAACAGACGTAGTTGGCTTTATTTCATTCCTTGGCTTGGCAACTATTTTTCTTGTTTAAAATTATAAGCTTAGTGCATTATTAGGCACTGCGTATTAACTTAAATTTAAAGTGTGATCAAGCGCTCTTTGGTTTATCACCCATTATTAATAGCACCGCATCCATCCATTTATCAGGCAAGATCCTTTTAAGTGGTAAGAATATTTTTGTAGGAGTGGTAACGCGATAGCGTGTTTTAGGGTGCTGCGCCTCAAGTGCGTGTAGCACGCTTTTTGTTACCGCTGATGCTGGCTGTGTAAACTTGACGGGCTGATCACTTTTTAGTCGAGCTTCTACGCCGTGATAATGCGCTTTAAAAACACTACGTTCCTTATCAATAAATTTTAGATACATTGCCAGTGCATTATCTCTAAATCTTGTTTCTATTGGTCCGGGCTGTACTAATGAAATCCGAATGTTGGTGTCATTCAGTTCTAGCCTCATGGTGTCACTCAATGCTTCTAATGCATACTTGCTGGCGTTGTACGCACCACGAAAGGCGAGGCATAGCCCGCCTAAGATAGAGCTAATTTGAATAATACGGCCTTCGTTTTGCGCGCGCATTAATGGTAGTAACGCCGCGGTGAGTTGATGGGTGCCGAACACATTTGTTTCAAACTGTACGCGTAGCGCTTCTCGGCTTAAATCTTCTACCGCGCCGGGTATCCCGAACGCCCCATTATTGATTAACCCGTATATTGCTTTGTTTTCTTCACGTAGTGGCGCCACAAACTGTTCAATAGAGGATTCATCAGCGAGATCGAGTTGTTGACAAGGAATACCGATATCGATGAGTCGAGTAACATCTTCTAACTGACGGCAAGTAGCGATTACTTGGTAGCCCTTAGCGTGTAAGGTGTTGGCGATATCGTACCCGATTTCCGAAGAACAACCCGTTACAATGACGCATTTAGATGTTTGCATAATATGTGTGTTTGCCAGTTTGACGTATTTTAACAAGTTTAACTTAGTCCTAGTTGCTTAGGTTTAAGCGTTGTAAGAAACGGAATAAGCCAGTAACTCCTCATTTAAAGGCCACACTTTTTGCGTATAATTCTAACTGCTTAGTTCTGATTAACTCAATGTGTATTGAATATCTCTATGACGGAAAAATTAAAGGTTGGCGTGGTCGGTGTAGGCTATTTGGGCAAGTTTCATGCCAAAATCTACGCAGGCTTAGATAATGTAGAGTTGGTTGGTGTCGCCGATGCAAATATTGATGCAGCCCGAGCGATCGCTGAGCAATATGGCTGTACAGCCTATTCTCAAGCAGAAGAGTTATTAGGTAAGGTACAAGCTGTCAACATCGTTGTACCCACTTCGCTGCACCGCCAAGTAGCCGAGCCTTTTCTTGAGACTGGCGTGCACGCTTTGATTGAAAAACCGCTAGCTGCTAGCGTGGCTGACAGCGAATTACTCGTGCAGTTAGCTAAGCAACACAGCGTATTGTTACAAGTTGGGCACCTTGAGCGATTTAATGCCGGAATGCGCGGTTTAGCTGATCAGGTCACTAACCCTCGTTATATTGATGCGCAGCGCTTGGGTCAATTTACAGTACGTGCGACGGATGTAGATGTCATTACTGATTTGATGATTCATGATATCGATATTGTGCTGTCGTTGATCCCTGCGGAGTTGAAAGCGGTGAGCGCAACAGGCACTACCGTGCTGACGCAGCACACCGACATTGCTAACGCGCGACTGGAATTTGACAACGGAGCAGTAGCGAATATTACGGCCAGCCGCGTAGCGCGAGAGCGCATGCGTAAATTGCGTGTATTTGAACCAGATTGTTACTGGGGTTTAGATTTTGAAAAGCAGGCATTACAAAAAGTAAGTGCAGGCCCAATTAACAGTGAAACCAATTACCCAACTATTGAAACGCAAAATATAGATGTACAAGCCGTGATGCCACTTGACGAGGAAATTATTCATTTTGTCGATTGTGTCCTTAACCAAAAGCAGCCACTGGTGAGTGGTGAAATTGGCTTAAGGGCGTTAGCAGTGGCGGATCAAGTTCGGGACTGTATTCAGATGGGGAACGCGTGATGACCGTTGAACTATTTAGAGAAGATGGCTATTTGAAACGTTGTGAAGCAACGATTATCGCTGCCAATGAAGAATCAGTTGAACTTGATCGAACGGTATTTTATCCAACAGGCGGTGGTCAGCCCGGCGATACTGGCACTTTAACTTACCAAGGAGGCGAATTAAAACTAACTGGAACAGTTAAAGACAGAGATTCAGGTGTACACCTACATTTGCTTGATGCAGGGCATGGTTTAACAACTGGAATGGCTGTTACGGTCGAAATCGATTGGGCGCGACGCTATCGGCTAATGCGCCTACACAGCTGTATGCACATGCTTTGCGCAGTGGTTCCTGCACCAGTCACTGGAGGCAGTATCAGAGACGATAACACAGCTAGATTAGACTTTGATCTACCAGACCCACCCGATAAACTAGATATTGAGCAGCAATTAAATGCATTTACCACACAAAATGCACCAATGACGTTACGGTGGATTAGTGACGAAGAAATGTTAGCCGCACCAGAGTTAGTAAGAACGATGAGTGTTAAGCCACCTATGGGTAGCGGGCAGGTTCGGTTAGTCCAGTTTGCAGAAATAGATTTGCAACCTTGCGGGGGTACACATGTTGCAAATGCGATGGAAATTGGTGCAGTATCGATTCAAAGCATTAAGAAAAAAGGAAAGCAAAATAGACGCATTACGATTGCTCTTGAAAGCTAAAGGTGCCTATCTTGTGCCAAATAAGTGCTAATGATTGTTGTGTTATCGAATAAATGCGTTTGCCTAGTAAGTCTATGAATCGATTTAAACCCTAGTATGGATCTAGAGTTGGCACTAACCGTGCTAGGGATTTTATTCCCCGTTTTTATTTTGATCTTTATCGGTTTTATATATGGGCGACGTTATCAGCCCGAAATAGCTAGCGCCAACCAACTAAATATGCGCCTATTTGTGCCGGCCTTGGTGTTCAGTTCGTTAACGCGGGCAGATTTTGTAATAAATAATACCCTTACATTAGTTATATCATGCGTTGTTGTAGTTGTTGGATCGGGTATCTTGGCATGGCCAATAGCACATCTATTGGGTTATAAATCTAAAACATTTCTACCCTCAATGATGTTTAACAATTGTGGCAATATGGGGTTGCCAGTGGCGCTGTTGGCTTTTGGTGACGCTGGGTTACAAGTGGCACTTGTATTGTTTTTAGTCAGCAATACGCTACACTTTACGCTCGGGGTTCGAATACTCAGTGGACGGGTGTCATTTAAAGATATATTTCTGAATACCGTAAATTTAGCGATGTACGCAGGAATTGCGATCAATATGCTGAGCTTTTCCGTACCTGAAATGATTCGATTGCCTATCGAAATGCTAGGGCAAATAGCTATCCCACTGATGCTGGTGTCTCTTGGGGTTCGTATGGTGGGGGTTAATCTGGAAACGCTTTCTCAGGGCTTAGTGGGTGCGCTTGTGCGGCCACTAGTGGGCGTGGCGAGTGCGTTATTAATAATCAATTTATTGCCCTTAACAACGCTTGAAGTGCAGTCGCTAATTTTGTTTGCTGCCTTACCACCAGCCGTATTAAATTACTTGTTTGCAGAACAATATCAGCAGCAACCGCAACAAGTCGCGTCGGTTGTGATAGCTGGAAACGCAGTTTCTGTAGTGATATTGTATATAACTTTACTATTTATTTTATAAAGTTTAGAGGTCAGTTAAAACTAAGCGCACATCTAAGATTCATTACCTATCTAGCGGATATCAGCACCGGGGTTAACCACCTTATAATCGGTGTTGCCCACTCTCAATACAATATTTGAAGGGTAAGCTGACCCAGGGCGGTTAAACCGATAGGTAGCTCTATCCCCGTTGGTGCGTCCCACAGATTCAGCGATCTCAATCGTTGCATTATTTGCCCCGATTAACAATGTGGTCGTTTCAGGGAATTGAGAAGGAGTTAAAACGACTAGGTTGCCATCTCCTTCAGAGACGGGTTTCCAACGTATTCCGCTACCCACTAGGTTGTAGGCTTCGCTAAAGGTAGCGGAGTTATTGCTACCACCAACACTTGAAGCTGTAGAATTGCCGCTGGAGTCTCCTAACGCTCTAAATTGCCCTATAACGGTGTTAGAAGAGGCAGTGCTAGTTTGGTCAGCTCCATCATTGTCCCCATCGTTAGTCCCTGTATCGTCTGTTGGGTCATCATCTTCAGTCGAAATGGTGCCGAAAGGATCGTTAACATCAACATCAGGGGAATTCACTGGAACGATATAGTCGGCTAGTACTGATTGACACTCAGGGTCTTGTGCCACTGGATCAATCGACGCAAAAGCAGATTCAGGTTCTTGCGCCGTGAAGGCAGTACGTAAGCTATCAGGTTCGTCAATTACAAACTGGATCACATCGGAGATAAGGTGTTGCCCGTCGTTCACGTATAAAACAGCCGTGTGATTGCCATCACTTAAGTCAGCGACACAGGGGTTTCTAAAATCACGAACAGGTTCATTGTCGATATACCAGCTAAAGCTTAGCTCTTCGATGGTTTTATCTGGGTCGAAGGATCCACTGCTATCCAAGTGTGGCGTGCCCCAATTAGTTTCGCTCACACCGGCTTGCGGGTGTGGTCGTGTATGAAATATAGGCTGTTCGCCTTGGTTAAACAAAGCGACTTGGTCAATTAAGGTAAAAAAGCTGCTACCTTTAATTTTAGTGCTTTGTATTAAGCGCAGTTTAATTCTGTTGCCCGTATAAGCACGCGTGCTGACATAGTGTGAGCGAAATGAGGTCGAGTCTGCGGTGCTTGGACAACCCTTATATAACTGCGCTCGAGCAGTATTTATTGACTGTGAAATGATAATAGCGTCGTTAGATGCATCGAGTAACTGGACGGTTAAATTGACAGTTTGATCTACAAGGCCAACTACGCTTTCGGACAGCGCAATAAAAGCGACGCCGTCTCCGGCGCTAAAAGCTGACGAAGTGATAATCGCTTCTGAACTACGATCACCATTTGCGTTTGATCTAAGTAACGCGGCGTTCGCGCCGCGAATATTTAGTCCTGTCGTGTCGTGAGCAGAAAAACAACTGCCTCGTTGCACAATTGTAGCTACAGCACCGCTGGTGCTGTTGTTGGTCCATCCAGTTAGTGTACCTGTTTCAAAATCTCCGTTAGGCAATGGCTGAGCAGCGTGAGAGGCAAAGGCAGTATATAAGAGTGCTGAAAGCAGACTTTTGCAAAATAATATTTTCATTGCGCGTGCTCTCCTTCTTTTAATACGGTATTAACAATTGGCACAGTGTTGGTAATGGTTACGCCAACGGTACTAGTGCTGCTTGCACTAGTTTGATTATCTGTATCGGTAACGACTAAGTTAAAGATTCGATCAGTCGAATTATTCGCAAGTTGAATTTGTACGGCATCTAGTACTTGTTGGTAAATTGCTACCGTGGCTACGCCGCTCAGAGTGCAAGAGACAGTAGTGGTGAGGCAGTTTACACTTAAAGTTCGCGAGCCAGATTTGGCAAGAATTGCATCATTCCCTATCGGATTAGTGAGTGTTAATACGGCTTGGCTTAATTGGTTGTTAGTATTTGAAGTGAGCGTGATTCCAGTGAATAAATCGCTTGCTGTATTGGCATTGACTGAGCTATTTGCAGTGAGGGTAATAGTCGGATCATCAGGATCATCAGGATCATCAGGATCATCAGGATCATCAGGATCATCAGGATCATCAGGATCATCAGGATCGATAACCGCTAGATCTGTGGGGTGTCTGGCGTTACATGAGGTTGAATTGGAGATAGAATTGACGGTAGATGCAATAGAGCCTGTTGCGGCATTAGAGTCTGTATCCTCCTCACTTGTTGACGTGTTTGCGGTTGAGCTGTCAACCGCATCAGGTACTAAGAAATTGAAGGTGTCGGTTACCAAGCTACTATTATCTGGGTCGTAAATATACAGGTTAGCAGTATGCTCGCCAGGCTTTAGGTCGTTAATACACGGATTAAAATAGGGGCGTTCGCTACTCTCATCGTTGATAAACCAGCTGTACTGCCATCGTGTTGTTTGGTCTAGGTCTCCAAATGGCAAGCCGGCAGTTAAGGAGAGTACATTGTCATTAAATGTCACTCCTGCTCGTGCGTTTGGATAGCTTAGGTAGATAGGCACAAGGTTATTCACTACACCAACGTCATCAATCAAGGTAAAGGCACCGGTCTTGGCGACGTCTTTATGTTGTGAAAAGCGGATCTTGATTTGCTTGCCTTGATATCGTCTAGTATTAATGAAGTGTGCGCTAAAACTCTGATCACGTTTGCTGCTAGGGCAGCCTTTATTGAGGCGGATCATGGCTGTTGCTAACGGCTGCGTGCTTAATACGGTAGAGGCACCATCTAAAATATCGACCGTTATCGCGAAAGGGTTAAAGTTCTTTTTTTTGCCGCGTAGTTCGGTTAGCGCTAGGAAGGTGACCCCTCTGGCTGCGGCAAATGCTTTTGATGTGAATGAACTCGCGTTTTCGCCTACAGAGCGAAGTAGACCAGCGTATTGGCCTCTAGCACTTAATTGGGTTGTATCACCTTCAGCAAAACAGGTACCACGCGCTACAACGAGCGCGCCATTATCCGGTCTCCATCCCTGCAAAGTACCCGTCTCAAAACCTCCATCAAAAAGTGGAGTAATGGCATACGATTGAACCGGAATGAAAAGTGCGAATAGCCCAATCAGGGCAACGCGTATAGTCGGCATGATGACTTTATTTGAATTCATATATTAGACGGGCATAAGTTTAACAACCCCAATGCAAGCAGGCAATCTTAATCGGCTGCTATGTCCGTAATTGCTTACTTCTAGCGTTGTTTCGTAAACGTGAGGTTAAGCTTAAGAAATGGCTGCGCGTGCCTTTGTTAGCAATGCCGAGATGACTCGCATCACTGTTAAAAGCCTGCATCAGCTCTTCAATGGTATCGATTTGCTCACTCTCAATATGTGAGCAATAGGCACCAAACCAATTCTCTTCACCAACAAAGGGTAGGGGATCAGAGCCTGCAATCACTTTGAAGCCCATTTTCTTTGCTTTGCGCATTAATAAAGGCAACCCCCAACCTATAGGGCGCAAACTGGTGTCTCCGATTAAAAAATCAGCGGGCGTATATTTTTCTAACAAGGTATTGACGACTTTGCCACGTTGACCAAACCACTTGCCAGGTGACCATGCCACGACTGGAGTGCCTCCAAGGGCTTTGCATTGCTCGATAATAGTGGCGGCGTCTTGTCCGTCGTTAATATCCTGATCGCAGTTTAGCGCCAGCACTTCAATGTTTTCGGAGGAGATTACTTGACGACCGGGTATTAAGTAGAAACTTTGTGCATCAGATGAACGAACAATTTCTAGAACTTTGGCAGAAACTGTCTTCGTTTCGAAACCAGATACAGAAATTTCGTTCGTTTGAAATGCTTTGAAAAAATGACAATCATGTCGTTCAGCTAAACAAGCTACACTTGTAACGGATTCGTCTGCGCTCTTAGTACGTGCTAAAAAGGAAGCAAATGCTTGCTCAATGCGGTAATCAGGATATAAGTGCAAGTGAGTATCAACGATGGCATACATATTTATCGTAACCCTGAGTAGGCTTTTTCTAGTAAGTTCTTGAACGAATAAAAATTATACTTCTCTTTATACAGCATGTGTCCGTTTGCACCCATGCGCTGTCTTAATTTTTTGTCATCAATAAGTGTGCCAATTTTTTTACTATAAGACGCGGCATTGGGTTCAGCAAACACTGCGGTTGCTTCATTAAGGATTAATCTATTAGAGGCGACATCAGTGGCGACAATGGCTTTGGCGGCTTTAAAGTAATCAAGTATTTTAAGAGGCGTGTTAACACCTGAGTGGCGTGGCGCTAACAGTATATCTGCCGCTTTCAAGTATACTGGTAATTCATCAGGTGGAATTTTGCCGATAAAATTAACTTTACTATCAAGATTCAACTGTTGCAGCGTGTGCTGACGTTCAGCAATTTCTTCAGTTGAGCCGCCAATAATCATAAAGCGAGCGTTTGCATGTTGTTGTAATACCATGGGAATGGATTCAAATAGAAGGTCAATACCTTGATACACCGCAAATGAGCCGACAAAACACAATAACACGTCATCTGGGTTGGTAATCAGTTCTGTTCGTTTTTGCGCAGTTTCGTCATCTGTTGCTTCCACTAAGGAAGAGGGGATATCAAAAATGGCGGTCACTTCACCCTTGGGGCCCATGCGGGTGGCTTGGTCGGCTAAGCCAGCTCCGGTGCCGATCACTAAATCCGCCCGTCGGATGGTGAACTTTTCCATTGCGGCATAAAACGACAATATGATGTTCCTTAGCAGACCTTTACGATGTGAGAATGGGTCAGAGTGCTTTTCAAAAACGGTTTTACACTTGAATAGCTTCCCTAACACTAACGCGATGAACCCACCTTCTTCGATGCCGTGGATAACGTCATAGCGTTTTTTTGATAACATCGATATTGCCTTAATAACAATGATGACATCGAATAACGCTTTTATTAAAGAAGGGCCAATTGCCACATCTTTAGCTCTATAAATATTCGGTACTCGAGTGATATTTACATTCGGCAGCGGCGTATCGTCTCCAAATGGAAGCGTAAGCAAGTCAACTTGATAGCCTAGTTCGCTAAACGCTTGTAATACAAACCGAACGCGAATGGGAGAGCCTCGCCATTGGAAATAAGGCTGTGGGCTGATAAATAGAATAGACTTCACTATTGTGAGCCTTCATAGATAATCTCCCAGCTATCTTCTGAGTTCTTTATCCAATACTGCTTTTTGTGCGCTGTTGAGTCAAAGTTATTGCTTTGATAATCTTGAGTGAATTCAACCACTAGCATGTCTTTCTCTCCAGGGTAGAAGTAAGCACTGACGGCATCTATATCGACTTTTATGCGGGTTTTTGTTAGGCCCACTTGTTTTTTTCGCGCTGCCCACGTGGTGTATGTTTGTCCGCCCTCTGATTGATACTTGCGTTTAGAGTAGTGGCTTAAATAACGCTCTACATCCATACTTTCCCAGTCTTTTTGCCACGCGTATAAAGTCGAGGCTAATAGATCGGTAGCGTATTTTGTGTTGTCATTGTTCACCCAATTTACTTCGTCAGAAATAATGACAGGTGTTTTTCTCGTATGGTCGATGACGGACCGCAGACTCGTAAACTCAGGATTACTCAGCGCGACGCAGCCGTTGCTTGCATACGGCACCCGGTTAAAAGATTCTGGGTGCGTACCATGAATCCAAATACCATAACCAGTACGCTTATAACGCCTGTCAAGTTCGTTTGGGTAATTTATCGGAAACGCACCTGTTCCGTATAATGGAGGCAACTCTTCGTCATGAATAAACGAAGTGACGTGATAAACGCCAATTGGGGTGCGCTCGTCACCTTCTTTGCGCTTATGCGTGCCTTGCAGCCCAATTGTTGTATAGTAGTCTGTAACGTGCTTTAACATGCCGCCATTGTTTTCGAAGACGTATAAGCGTGCGGCCTCGGTGTCTACAAATATGATGGTTTTGTGCTTGTTATCTAGTTTTAAGATAGCGGCAGGAACCAAGCCAGCTTTCGCTGGGTTTGATTCTGCAATTTGGTTCCATCGCAGGTTTATTTCATCACGTAAGCCGTCTAATTGTATGTGTGCAGTTCTATTGTCGAACTGAGATTGGTATCGAGTGTCGGGAGATACAATGCCACTGCGGGCAGCGAGTAGATCCGCCAATAGTAATTGCGCAACCTGACTATTTGGATAGTCGCGGACATAACGCCGTAAAGCGGTCTCCACATCAGCTTCGTCGCCACTTTGATACTGTGATAGTGAGTCAATAAGCCGTTTTTCATACTCTAAGGAAGCGTATGCGCCCTGTATGAAGCATCCTATAAATAGAACTAGGATGAGAAATAGCGTTGCTACTTTAGTGTTACTGGCACCCAGCGAGCTTGCAGATGTAGTCATTGCTAGGTGATTATAAAGCCTTTAATGCAAGTTCATCGCTAATCTTCCACTCGCCGTCTTGCTGAGTAAAACGAATTTCCTTCAGCACCTTATCACGATATAAATCAGATTGATAAGATTGATTAAACGTGGCGATATAATGCGGTCCTGACTTTCGAATTTTAATTTTATCAGCACCTATTTTAATGAATTGTTTGGATTTAAAGTTCCACTTGCGTCCAGCTACCCACTCTGATCTCGATTTCCCGGCTGGTTTATAGTTGCGCACATAGTGTGAGATATAGGCATCCACATCGCGCGCTGACCAAGACTTCGTCCAGTTTTGAATGGCTGCACGTACACGCTCCTCGTCCGTTGATTGTGGCTTGGGCTTAGTAGCTGGTTTTACAGCTGGCTTGGGCTTTGGTTGCTTTATTTCAGGCATTTCTGCTTGCGGTTTACTATCTTCTTTAACCTGCGACACAACTTGTGTGTTTTCTACGTTGACGGTTTCGATAGGTTTAGGTTCTGCTGTCGCTTCGACGCTAGCTTTCGAAGCTACCGTGGCTGCACTAGCGGCTACTGAAGTTGGGTCTGGTTCAGTATCAGGTAAGTTACTAGGTGCATTGATCGCGACCAACTTAGCCCCAGAGTTTAACGGTTTTAGCTTAAGTGCAGCGCGTACATGGCGTTTAGACATGTCCCAATATACTGCTCTTAAGTTGTCGTAAATAGTGGCATAAACGGGGTCGACGTGTATGGCTTGTTCTAATACTTCACTGGCGGCGTGCAAATTATTATGCTGCGCATAAATCGCTGCTAAATTGTTATAGGCCTCCAGCTGTTTAGGTGCTTGCTTAATGATGGATCGATAAGTCGCCACTGCACTGTCCCTACGACCGAGTTCGTATTGAAGCTGTGCTTTAAAAAATAAAGCATTGATGTTGTTAGCATCCTCTTGAAGATAGCTATCTATTTCGGTCAGCGCTTGGCGAGTGTTGCCCTTGTTGTGAAGCGCTTTGGCTTCACTTAACGACGCGGCTGTTGATACCGTAGAATAGAGGAAGAGGCTTAATATGACGCCGAGAATTCGAGTAAGCTTGATCGTGCGCACGTCCTAATTCAGGTGAGTTTTTCGTTCAGTTTAGTTGGTTAATTGTGCCTGTGATAACCATTCTTTTTGCCGATTTTCGATCGTATCACTATAGTCTTCAATCGCACTACTTGGCACCCAAGCTGCAACCGGCTGCTTGATGCTGATTTGCACCCAAAGATTACGCTTCAATAAAATAGTCACAGCATCTCCATTATTTAGTTGCATAATAGGGGCTGCTTTGGCGTTATCGGTAGAAGGGGCAGGTCGAATATTGACTTTGTCTCCCTTTATCTTCGCTTTGGTATTTCCAAGATCCGTAACGAATTTACCATACACCCATGCGCTAACTGGAGCAGGCGTTTGTACCTGAGCCCAATCGCCTTCGGTTTCAATTTGTTGCACCAATGTCGCTGGCTTTAATGTCGCGATAGTGTGAGAGCCCGCATTGGCTTGGCTTTTGAGTTCCACAATCGCATTCTTGATCTTTTTATATCGTTGAGTCGGTACCGCAGTGGGGGTTGGCTCGGATTTCTCGGTTACGGGCGTTTCTGTAACGGTGCTTGATTCGTTGCTTGTATCAGCTTTGTCGGAATTATCAGATAATGTTTGGGCTTCATCTACGGGTTGTTTTTTGGGGGTCGCTGCTACTGTTACTTCGTTTGCCTCGGTAGTAGGTTCATCCATTTCAACTAAAAGATTTTCTGGCTCAACCATAGTCTCTAGCAATGCAGGTGCTTGTGGATGACCATTTTCTGCTGCTTGTTTCACCCAGTAATAAGCTTTGTCGGTATTTTCGTCTCGCCCAGCTCCAATGTAGTATGCAAGCCCTAAATTATATTGTGCGCCGCTATCATTCTTCCGCGCCGCAATTTCCCACCAGTTCAATGCTTTGGCTTGGTCAATCGGCGTGCCTGTCCCTTCCCAATAAGCAACGCCTAAATTAAACATCGCCACAACATGCTGCTGAGTGGAAGCTTGTTGCAACAAATCGAATGCACTCTTGTCACTAGGCTCAAGTGTTTCTTTCTTGAGATGCATAATAGCAAGGGCATACTGTGCATTTGCATTGTTTTCTTCTGCTAGGGAGGACCAGATTTTTTCAGCTTCTTGAAAATTCTGTAATTGATAAGCTTTGGCTGCCAAATTATAGGCCTTCTCAGATTCTTGTGAAAATGCGTTCGTGGAGCAAAGAGAAAATAACAAGAATAGTAAGGAAACAAGCTTCATTTTATATTTCTGATAGGTTAAAGCGTTAAATCAACAGCCTAGCGTCAAGAGGGGGTATTGTACCCTTGATAATTTAGATATCAAGCTAGAACATGACGAAGTTGCAACGATCACCTAAGTATATTTGATGGAAAAACTAAATTGCGGGGAATCGATCACGGTGGTGTTCAATTTGGGCCGTCTTTTTCTCGGTTAAGTGTCGATAGTCGTTAAGAATTCTTCCAGCTTCAGATAAAAATATATCAGCATCGACGGGTTCATCATCCCTACGGGTTTCCTCTTCGGTTCGTGAAGCTTTTTGTAATTCAGCAAAGGTTTCGTAGCTAGGTAAGCCGTCAGCTTTACGAATTTGGTTTTCGGTCTGTAGCAGTGATTCGTTGAATTCAGACCTTTGCTCAGTGCGTGTTTTTAAATTCAGCGAGAGCTGTGTTTGTTTGCGAGACTCAGCCAAAACAGCTAGTTTTTTTAGTGAAGCAATGAATTCTGAGTCCTTTTCAATACGTTTCGTGTGCAAGTGCTGTAACTGAGGCAACGCTGAATCGTTAATATTGTCACTTTTAAGATAATCTAATTCACGAATAGTTGCCCACGGTAGGGCATTGTCGTAGGCACGTTCTCCGAAATTTTCTTGAGCATGAGGTAAAGGCCAACCAATATCAGGTACAACACCGCGGTGTTGTGTGCTATCTCCATTTACTCGAAAAAACTGTGCAATCGTTATCTTAAGCTGCCCTAGTTGGTTTTTAAAGTTATCCCGTGTATACACTCCCAATGGTAGGACATTCTGAACGGTACCTTTGCCAAAAGTGGGTTCCCCAATAATTAATCCCCGGTCGTAATCTTGTATTGCGCCGGCAAAAATTTCTGAAGCAGAAGCTGATTGCCTGTCGACCATGACGGCTAAGGGACCATTATAAAGGACCCCTTCTTCATGGTCTCGGTGCGTAGTGATGCGACCATCCTTATTACGTACCTGTACAACAGGGCCATGATCAATAAACAGGCCAGTTAATGTGACAACCTCTTCGAGTGAGCCACCGCCATTGCCGCGCAGATCAATCACTAAGCCATCAATATTGTCTTGCTGCATCTCTTCGAGCAGTTTGGTAACGTCCCTAGTTGTGCTACGATAGTCTTTATTACCCTTGGAGCGCGCCTCAAAATCGATATAAAACGAAGGCAGCGTGATCACGCCAAGTTTTGAAATGCCCGTTTGGGTTTCCACATTGAGGATGCTCTTCTTGGCGGCTTGACTTTCAAGTTTAATATTGTCGCGCACGATGACGACATCTTTTGGGCTGCCATTCACGCCCATCGCACTTGGTAATATAGAAAGCTTTACTTTGGTGCCTTTTTTGCCGCGAATCTTGTCGACAACATCCGATAAGCGCCAGCCGATAATATCTTCATATTGGCCATCTTCACCTTGCGCAACACCAAGTATTTTGTCTTTAGAGTTGATTTGTCCAGATTGGTCAGCGGGGCCGCCCGGTACGACACGAATAACTTCTGTTATTTCATCTTCTAACCTTAAAACGGCGCCGATGCCCTGCAAAGATAAGCGCATATGAATATTAAATTCTTCGGTCGCGCGCGGGGAAAAATAGCTTGTATGTGGTTCGATTGAGGTTGCGTAGGCGTTTGCGTAAAGCTGGAATATTTCGTTGTCTTTAATTTGATTGGTGCGACGCAAAATATTGTTGTAGCGCTTGTTTAATTTTTCCTTAGCCTTTTCGTTAGAATCTCCAGCCAGTGTAAGTACGATTAAATCGTTCTTGATACGCTTTCGCCAAAGACTATCTAGCTGTGTTTCGGTTGCAGCCCAAGGTTCTTCACGTCGGTCTGTTTGATAGGTTTCAGTGAGTTTAAAGTTAAAAACATGCTCTAAACGCTGCAATGCGTAGTTAATCCGTTGTGAAACGCGCTCACGATAGATATCAAATATTTGTGTTGCTGCCTGCGTGCTACCTGAACGAATGTAGTCGTCGAAGTATTCATCAATTTTAGAAAATTCTTCAATATCTGCTTGTGTAAAAAACAGTCTTCCGGGGTCTAAATTATCAATATAGTTATTGGTTAACTCAACGGAAAAACTATCGTCGAGAACGAAATCTCTATAGTGATAACGCTCTAATAATCGATCGATTAATCGAATTTCGTGGCCGTGCCGCTCAGCGCTAACTTGTTGCTGTTCTGCATCGGTTAACTCGACTTCTTGCTTGGTTTTGGCTGTTACGTTACTTTGTATTGCGACAGCGCTAATAATTAGTGCTGTCAACGGCGTTACCAATAAGCTAATTTTCTTCATATGCAAAAATATACAGGTACTACTATTACCATGATAGTGGTGATTATAAAGTGATTAACGAAATCGATTGCAAAAATTGCGATTAAACTTTTGTAAAGGTTGCTCCATAATGCAACCCCTATAGCTAAGCGGGTTAATTGTAAATTATTAAGTAGATGTTTTGTTAAAACTATAATCAGATCAGCATTTTTAGTTAATTATCGATTCGTATATGAAGAATGGTAGCGAACGGTTAGGCTATTAATATGCAACTTAGGTTAGATTAAGTGTTTTTTAGATTGAAGTATCACGTTAAAATTGCGCTACATTATAAAGTCTCTCGGACTCAATTATTCCCATGCCAGTAACTGACGCTCGAAACCAGCGACCATTGTCGCCGCATTTGCAAATATATAAACCGCAAATAACGTCTGTTTTATCTATCCTCCATCGTATAACAGGAGCTGTTGCTCTGTCAGGCGTGTTGTTCGTGGTGTTGTGGTTGGTTGCGGTGGCGCAGTCTAATCAGGGTTTGTTAGACATACTGCAGTCAGGTATAGCCTTGGTTTATTTATTCATTTGGTCAGCAAGTATTTGTTACCACTTGTGTAACGGTATTCGCCATTTGTTATGGGATGCTGCAATTGGCCTTGAAATGCAGCAAGTCAGAACAACTGGAGTGTTGGTATTGGTGGCAACGGTGCTGCTTACAGCGCTTGTATGGATAATACGAGGGGTGGTCTAATGCGAAGTGGGCTAAAAAAAGCGGAAGGTTTGGGCGCATCAGGCGAAGGCAGCCACCATTGGTGGTTGCAGCGGGTTAGTGCAATATTATTAATTCCGCTGTCGCTATGGATGGTTTTTTGTCTGCTACAAGCGATGAGTGATGACTTGGTTACCGCGCGCGAATGGATTGGCCAGTTTTACGTTGCACCGATGCTGGGGTTGTTTATCGTGCTCGCTTTGTATCACGGGCAGTTAGGGATGCAAGTTATCATTGAAGATTATATCTCGCATAAAGGCTGGCAAATGGCGAGCATTCTATTCGTAAAGGCTTTGCTACTACTAGCGGGCGCAGTTGCAATATTTTCGATTTTGCGCATTGCGCTATAAACCAAATATGAAATCAGATTCTTATAAAGTTATTGATCATCAGTACGATGTCGTGGTTGTTGGCGCAGGGGGTGCGGGGTTGCGTGCAACGTTGGGTATGGCCGCTAAGGGTTTAACTACAGCTTGCGTGACTAAGGTATTTCCGACACGCAGTCATACCGTAGCAGCACAAGGCGGAATTAGTGCCGCCTTAGGTAATGTGGGTGAAGATGATTGGCGCTGGCATATGTATGACACCGTTAAAGGGTCTGATTGGCTCGGCGACCAAGATGCGATTGAATATATGTGTAAAGATGCCGCTGACGCGGTGTTGGAACTCGAGCATTACGGCGTGCCTTTTTCTAGAACGGATAGTGGGAAAATTTATCAACGAGCATTTGGTGGAATGACCACGCACTACGGTGAAGGCAGGGCACAACGAACGTGCGCTGCAGCTGACCGAACTGGCCACGCTATTTTGCACACCTTGTATCAACAAGCGTTAAAGCATCATGCTGAGTTTTATATTGAATACTTCGCCATTGACTTGATTTTTGAGCAAGGTGAATGTCGCGGTGTAATGGCGTGGGATTTAAATGAAGGCACTTTGCATCGCTTTGCAGCAAAGCAAGTTGTTCTTGCGACGGGAGGCTACGGACGTTCTTTTTTCTCGTGTACTTCTGCGCATACGTGTACGGGTGATGGGAATGCCATGGTGTTGCGTGCAGGCTTACCTTTACAAGATATGGAATTTATTCAATTTCATCCGACAGGTATTTATGGCGCAGGAGTGCTGATTACCGAAGGTGTTCGCGGCGAAGGTGGTTATTTAACTAACAACACCGGTGAACGATTCATGGAGCGTTATGCACCCAATGCTAAAGACTTGGCATCGCGAGATGTGGTAAGCCGAGCGATGACGATTGAAATCAATGAAGGTCGCGGTGTTGGGGAAGAATCTGACCACATTTTTCTACATTTAGAACACTTAGGCCCTGAAATAATCCAAGAGCGACTTCCAGGAATTGCTGAGTCAGCGAGAATTTTCGCCAATGTCGACGTGACTAAAGCGCCTATCCCCGTGTTGCCTACCGTGCATTACAACATGGGCGGCATCCCTACCAACGTTCACGGTGAAGTGGTCAATCTAGTTGACGGTGATCCAGATAAAATTGTGCCTGGCCTGATGGCGATTGGTGAAGCAGCCTGTGTTTCAGTACACGGAGCGAACCGTTTAGGTTCAAACTCCTTACTTGATCTAGTCGTGTTTGGCCGTGCTGCTGCTAATCGAGCAGCCGAGCTGATCAAACCGGGTTCGGGTCGAGTGCAATTACAATCTGGCTCAGGCGACGAAGCCTTGGCGCGTTTTGACAAGTTACGGTATGCCGACGGGTCGGAAGCGAATGGGCATATCCGTCGTGATATGCAAAAAACAATGCAATCTCACTGCGCAGTATTTAGAACTGATGAGATAATGGCTGAAGGTAAGGAAAAGCTGTCAAAAGTAGTTGAACGCTTTGAGGATGTGAAAGTAACCGATCGCGGGTTATCGTGGAATACTGATTTGGTTGAAACGATGGAGCTTGAAAATTTACTGGGCCAGGCGACCGTATCAATTCATAGCGCGTTGAATCGGACGGAAAGCCGCGGCGCTCACGCGCGCGATGACTTTCCAGATCGTGACGATGAAAACTGGATGAAACATACGCTATCTAGTCTCGATGAAAGCGGGCAAAAGGTTAAATTTGATTTCAGGCCAGTGCATGCCTACACGCTAACTGACGAAGTTGAGTACATTCCACCTAAAGCGCGTGTTTATTAATGCTAGCGGTCAATTTTCTAGATTTTTCCCCAAAAACTTTTATATACGCAGACTAAGCGAGTAGCTCATTCATCATGGCGCAATTTAAACTACCAGCAAATTCAATTGTTAAACAAGGCCAAAGTTATACTGGCCCCGCAGCCGCTAAGGCGAAGGATGCAGCAAAAGTGCGAGTATTTAACGTATACCGCTACGCGCCGGGTGACGACGCCTCAGCGTCTACAGGCCCGACCGTTGATCGCTATGAAATAGATACCAAGCAATGTGGACCGATGGTATTGGATGCACTGCTTTATATTAAAGACGATGTAGATTCGACCTTGGCTTTTCGACGTTCTTGTAGAGAAGGAATATGCGGTTCTTGTGCGATGAACATTGATGGAACCAATACGCTCGCGTGCACAAAAGCGATTGATGAGGTAAAAGGCGAGATAAACGTTTACCCGCTGCCGCATCAAGAAGTAGTGCGCGATTTGGTTACCGATTTAACGCATTTTTATTCGCAATATGCCTCAGTAAAGCCTTGGATCCAAACACAATCGGCCACTCCTCCCGATAGAGAACGCTTGCAGTCTAAAGAAGACCGTAAGGAATTAGATGGCTTATATGAGTGCATTTTGTGCGCTTGTTGTACGACGTCTTGTCCTAGTTATTGGTGGAATGGAGATCGTTATCTCGGCCCGGCTACACTCCTACAGGCTTACCGTTGGATAGCGGACAGTCGAGATGAATCTACCGGTGAACGCTTAGATGAATTAGATGACGCATTTAAAGTATATCGCTGCCACACTATACTGAACTGTTCTAATACCTGCCCAAAGGGGCTAAATCCAGGCAAGGCAATCGCTAAGATTAAGCAAAAATTAGTCGAGCGAAAATAAAGCACACTGCTGCACTGTTGAGCACTATGGTTTGATGGTAGATGAAATTAATCTAAATAAGTTAGCATGGCGCGCACGCAGAGGCACTAAAGAGCTAGATACGGTGTTACAACATTTTTTGGTTAACCACTTTGTTGGTTTGTCGCGTGAGCAGCAGCAAGATTTTTCTTTGTTGCTTGAGCAGCCAGACCCAGATATTAGCGATTGGTTAAATCAGTATTCTCAGCCAGCGCATTTAGGCTTGCAAAAGATGATTTCGCTTATACAGGCCAACTACAAAGCCTAGATTTGTACTATGCGTTGTGGAGTAAGAATTGAATCCTTTTTTTCGGCATCATCGAGCGATTCAGGATAATCTAAAGTATAGTGTAGCCCGCGGCTTTCTTTGCGCTTCATGGCGCTTTTTACTATCAATTCAGCGACTTGCACCAGATTGCGCAGTTCAATTAAATCGTTGGTGACTTTAAAATTGCCATAGTATTCTTGAATTTCTTCTTGCAGTAGCTTAATTCGGTGCATCGCGCGCTCTAAGCGTTTTGTACTGCGGACGATGCCGACATAATCCCACATGAATCGACGCAATTCATCCCAGTTATGTGAAACCACTACTTGTTCGTCGGCGTCCGTCACTTGGCTTTCATCCCATTCAGGAAGGCGGTGGTGAGGAAGTTCAACCGTGTCATGGTTTTTGACAATGTCATGGTAGGCGGCGTCAGCAAAAACGACGCACTCGAGTAACGAGTTGCTCGCAAGTCGATTAGCTCCGTGTAAACCTGTAAACGTGCATTCCCCAATCGCATAAAGATGTGCTAAGTCGGTACGGCCTTTTAAGTCAGTATATATTCCACCGCATGTGAAGTGTGCTGCTGGAACCACCGGAAGCGGTTCTTTAGTCATATCAAGGCCAAACTGTAAGCACTTCGCGTGAATAGTTGGGAAGTGAGACTTAATGAAATCAGCGTCACGATGGCTAATGTCTAAATACACACTTTCGTCGCCTGATTTTTTTATTTCGTAGTCAATAGCTCTGGCTACAATGTCGCGAGGCGCTAATTCTGCGCGTTCGTCGTGTTTTTGCATAAATGGTTGGCCATCACCCAGTACTAATTTACCTCCTTCACCGCGCACCGCTTCAGAAATTAAAAACGATTTAGCATGAGGGTGAAATAAGCAAGTAGGGTGAAACTGGTTGAATTCCATATTGCCGACACTACAACCCGCTCTCCACGCCATCGCGATGCCGTCGCCCGTGGTGGTATCTGAATTAGACGTAAATAAATACACTTTACTATAGCCGCCGGTTGCGATGACGGTTCTGCTCGCTCGAAATGTAACGACTTGTTTCTGTTTGATGTCTAAGGCATATAAACCTAGACATCGATTGGTGCCGGGAAGCCCCAGTTTTTTTGATGTGATTAGATCGACGGCAACATGATTAGTGTAAAAAGTAATGTTAGCGTGGTTAATGCACTTTTCTGCCAAGGTGTCGTGAATGGCTCTGCCTGTTGCATCGGCTGCATGGATGATGCGCCTGTGCGAGTGACCACCTTCGCGGGTTAAATGGTATTCTCCATTTTCTTTAGTAAACTCAGTGCCTTCGTCAATAAGCCATTGGATAGCCGCTGGTCCGCGTTTAATGACGTAATCTACAGTTTCAGGGTCACACAGGCCTGCACCTGCAATATGCGTGTCATTCGCGTGGTCTTCAAATGAATCTTCATCTGCTAACACCGCCGCCATGCCGCCTTGGGCGTAAGGAGTTGATCCCGCGTCGATATCTTTTTTAGATAAGACAGAAACGGTAAAGCCCGACTTGGCCAGTTTTAAGGCAAGGCTTAAACCAGCAAGGCCACTGCCAACAATTAATATTGGGCTATCGATAGTTTTGGTCATATTAACGAGGTATAAATTATAGTATGATTATAAGCCAGTCGAGTAAGCTGCACGCCGCCTGATTCGCAAAAAGCTAATTAGCGCGAGAGCGTTGCTTGCTCGTGAGCTTATTTAATCGATATTATTGAACCTATAACGCCTTGCGCCAACTGTGTATTAATGACGGAACAAGAAATTGACCTTGACTTAGTAAAGCGAGTACAGCAAGGGGATAAACAAGCGTTTAATTTGTTGGTGGTTAAATACCAGCACAAAATAATTGGTTTAATTAGTCGATTCGTACGCGACCCTATGGAACGTGAAGATATAGCGCAAGAAGCGTTTGTGAAGGCCTATCGCGCCTTGCCTAATTTCCGCGGAGACAGTGCGTTTTATACTTGGTTATATCGCATAGCGGTGAACACGGCCAAAAATCATTTAGTGTCGGCAGGCAGAAGGCCGCCCGCGCAAGACATAGATGTCGACGAAGCGGCATTTAGTGCGCAATCTGATCGAATGGCTGATTTCAACACGCCAGAAGCCAGCGCGATGAATGATGAGCTGGCCTC
This sequence comes from Candidatus Poriferihabitaceae bacterium, assembly GCA_965237995.1. Lineage (GTDB taxonomy): Bacteria > Pseudomonadota > Gammaproteobacteria > Arenicellales > Poriferihabitantaceae > JAAELZ01. The sequence goes on along the minus strand of CBDEGO010000002.1, from coordinate 464,293 downwards.
AGCGATTAAACAAGCCATAACAGATTTGCCCGAAAGTTTAAAAGAAGCCATTATACTAAGAGAAATTGAAGGTATGAGTTACGAAGAAATTGCCCAGATCATGGATTGCCCAATTGGTACCGTGCGTTCACGTATTTTTCGAGCGAGAGAAACCATCGAAGAAGCAATGAAAACCTATCGAGAGTGAAAATTGAAAGTCCAACTATTTATTGTTAAACCTAGATTTAATCGCGACTAGATGGAACTTAATCTAGTTTTAATAGACTACTACCTGAATCCGTAGCTAAACTCTAATGAGCATGAATCAAAACCTATCTTCTTTGATTGACGGCGAGCTAAAAGCAGCAGACATTAACGCAATGTTAGCGCAGTTATCCAAAGATAAAGACCTACAGCGGCAATGGCGCGCGGCGATGAATGCGCGCGCGGTGCTACGTGAAGAATACATCGCAGATGTTAGTGAGGGTTTTGCTGATAAAGTGGCCGCCTCAATTAATCTAGAGGCAGCCATTGATGCGCCTGCTAATTTGTTAGGTGCGACAACGCAGGCAAATAACGTAGTGGCTTTTCCATCTACTGCGCATTCGAGTAATAAGTTACCTGCTATCGTGATGTTGGCAGCAGCGGCATCTTTAGCGGCAGTCACGTTCTTAAATGTTAACCCAATAGAAACTGATTCATTACAGCAAAGCCAATTAGCGGTATCACCCGGTTCAAATGATCAATCTACTGATAAATTTTTAGCGGCAGAGCAAGAATTACAAGCTTTGGTTGTCGCGCATGGAGAATTTTCTAGTATGGCTGGGTTAAATGGTTTGGCTGCATACGCGAAAATAGTTAATGCAGATAGTGCAAAATAATAATGAACGCTTTGCTCGAGGCTTTGTGTCAGTAGCAGGATGTCTACATGATGACTAAAAAGGGACTATTTGCTGCTAAATTAGCTGCATTGCTCAGTATTATTATTTGGGGTTTGCCGCTATCTACTTGGGCGTCCCCGACAAATGGCAAAGAGTGGTTACAAATGATGGCGCTGTCTGGTGAGGCGCTTAATTACAGTGGTAGTTTTATTGTTTTCAGAAATGGAGAAATTAGTACTTTAAAAGTTAGCCACATGGGCAGTGAGCAAGGCGGTGTGAAAAAAATAAGCTCCGTAGATGGGCAGCAACGCGAAATTGTAAGCAGCCAAGACGCCGTTTCGTGCCTGTTGCCTGATCTAAATATGGGCGTAAGGGAAGCTCGCCAGTCTACAATAGATCAATATTTCCCAATGAATTTCAATGGCAATATGAACTTGCTAGATAAAAATTACGATATTCATTTGGGTGCAGACGCCAGAGTTGCAGATAGGGGGTGTCAACAACTTGCAGTACAACCGAAAGATACTTTCCGTTACGGGTATTTGCTCTGTATTGATAAACAAAATTACCTATTACTAAGCTCAGATTTAGTCGGCGCAGACGGTAAGGCGCTAGAGTCGTATCGATTTGTAGATGTAAATTTTGATCAAGTAACCAAACAAACCCTTGCACCGGAGGTAGAAGCTGCGAGTTTAAATTGGATGGGTGACGAAGGCCATGATGAAAACATGCAGGAGCAATCCATATGGGCATTGAACGATGATAATCCTAATTTTGAGATAAACCATTCTCTGACGCGTTTCTCTCCTGTGTTGCAATCCCAGATTCATCATATCGTATTGAGTGATGGTTTGGTTAACGTATCTGCTTTTGTGGTACCAGACGTGAGCGAAGCGAAGGATGTTGTTAAAGAACTCAGTATGGGCGCGTTGAACTCTTACACCCGAATGGTCGACGAGTATAAGCTAACCGTCTTGGGAGAAGTCCCTAAAGAAACGGTGAATTTGCTGGCTGAAGCAATGTATATGCAGCAATAGTTGATGGTTACTGCTGTCGTTTTATCTTTAGCATAAAATTGTTGTAACGCTCGTCGCTGTTGCAGTGGCCGTGGTAAAATCGCGCGCCCTTATTTTGATCACAAGCTTTCATGGCTGGCAAAACACTTTACGATAAATTATGGGACGACCATCTAGTCGACCTAGAGACTGATGGAACAGCGTTGATATATATTGATCGCCATCTGGTGCATGAAGTGACGTCACCTCAAGCATTCGAAGGCTTGCATCTTGCGGGTAGAAAGCCTTGGCGAGTCGAATCTATCTTGGCTGTTCCCGATCATAATGTCCCTACTGTTGCAGAAGCGGCTATCGATGATCCGGTGTCGCGGTTACAAATCGAAACCTTAGATAAAAACTGTGCGCATTTTGGGATCGAAGAATTTCAAATGCATGACCCGCGTCAGGGTATCGTGCATGTTATTGGGCCAGAGCAGGGCGCAACGTTACCGGGCATGACAGTTGTTTGCGGGGACTCACATACTTCAACGCATGGTGCGTTTGGTGCTTTAGCCTTTGGCATTGGTACGTCGGAAGTAGAGCATGTTCTGGCGACCCAGTGTTTGATGCAGCGAAAGTCAAAGAACATGCGTATCACGGTGACAGGACAGTTACAAACAGGCGTGACGGCAAAAGACGTTGTGCTGGCTATCATTGGCCAAATTGGTACAGCAGGTGGCACGGGCTATGCCATCGAGTTCGCAGGTGAGGTGATTGAACAATTATCTATTGAAGGACGTATGACTATCTGTAATATGGCCATTGAAGCTGGCGCGCGCTCTGGCATGGTTGCGGTAGACAGCAAAACCATTGATTACTTTAAAGGGCGACCATTCGCGCCAAGCGCTGAACTTTGGGACAAAGCTCAAAGACACTGGCGAAGCTTAGTCAGTGATGCGGATGCAGTGTTTGATAGTGAAGTGGTATTAGAAGGAGCGTTAATTCAACCCACCATGACATGGGGAACGTCACCTGAAATGGTGATTCCAGTAGATGGCGTCGTTCCAATCCCGAACGATCAAGGCGTAACGGACTCGGCTAGTATGCAACAGGCACTGAATTACATGGGGTTAAAAGGCAATACGTTAGCGCAAGATATTAAGGTTGATAAGGTTTTTATCGGCTCTTGTACCAATAGCCGAATTGAAGATTTGCGTAGTGCTGCTGAAGTAGTAAAAGGCAAACATGTCGCTGAGAATATTAAATTAGCATTGGTGGTGCCTGGGTCTGGCTTAGTGAAATTACAGGCAGAGCAAGAAGGGCTAGACCAAATATTTCTCTCAGCTGGCTTTGAATGGCGCAATCCGGGGTGCTCGATGTGCTTAGCGATGAATGACGACAAATTGGAGCCCCAAGAGCGCTGTGCCTCGACGTCAAACCGTAATTTTGAAGGGCGCCAAGGTCAAGGTGGACGTACACACTTAGTCTCTCCAGCTACGGCCGCAGCGACTGCGGTTAAAGGCTCATTTATCAGTGCGCAGGCGTTGTTATTAGATGAGGTAGCAGCGTGAGAAAGTTTGAGACCGTGACGGGGACAGTCTTACCGCTGGATCGTGCTAATGTTGATACAGATGCCATCATACCTAAACAGTTTTTAAAGTCGATAAAACGATCTGGCTTTGGGCCGAATCTATTTGACGAGTGGCGCTATCTAGATCACGGAGAGCCCGGTCAAGATAATAGTAATAGACCACTTAACCCAGAGTTTGTATTGAACTTTCCTCAGTATGCAGGTGCGCAGATATTACTTGCACGTACTAATTTTGGTTGTGGATCTTCTAGAGAGCATGCTCCATGGGCCATTGAAGGTTATGGGTTTCGTGTGATCATTGCGCCGAGTTATGCGGATATTTTCTACAATAATTGCTTTAAAAACGGACTGTTGCCAATCGTTCTTTCGGAAACACAAGTCGATGAGCTTTTTGAAATTAGTGATGTTTATGAGTTAACAGTTGATCTTAAAAATCAAACTGTTGAATTACCTGATGGTGCTAAATGGTCATTTGAGGTCGATAGTTTCAAGAAAAAGTGCTTGTTGGAAGGCTTGGACGACATTGGTCTCACTCTGCAGAAACGGCAGTTAATTAAACAGTACGAAGCGGCGCATAGTGAAACTAAACCTTGGCTGTTTTAAAAACGAGACTTTCCTTAAAATTTCCTAAGGCTATACCAAAGGGTGAGGCAAACTGGCCCAATTCCCGTTGGGCTTGCACTTGCCTATTGAATGCATTGCTGCGTAGGTAGCGCATTGTCAGAAATTAGCACAGCTATTAATAGGTTGTTTTACCTTTCCTTTTTTAATAAAATACTTGCACAAGTATAACTATCTCCCTGACAAGGAACAATATTTTCTTAAAAGATAAGAAGTAAGTATGAAACTTAGAGCGCTGATTTCAGCTCTGGCCCTGCCACTAATAGTAACCTCCAACGTTTACGCATTGAGCGTGGGAGAAATGACTGTGAACTCTAATTTGGGAGAGCCGCTTGCGCTCTCAATCGACGTTTCAACGGATTCTAAGAGCGAACTTGATTCACTTAAAGTGCGTCTAGCACCGCGCGCTGCTTTTGAACAAAGCGGGGTACCTTACCCCGTAGATGCTGACGCTATTGAGTTTAGCGTTGATGCAACTTCAGGCAAGAGTGCGATACTAAACGTTTCGACTCCGAATGCGGTGGATACACCTTATGTGCATTTATTAATGCAAGTAAGTTGGTCAGGCGGTAAAGTGCTACGTGAGTACGTTGCCCTTATTGATCCGGCGGGATATGGCGAAAGTGCGAAAACAGCCACCGCGAAAACAGTCACCTTATCGGAAGTAGGGACTGAAAGTGAATCCGTGGTCGACGTTGAGCCAGTTAAACAATCTGGGAACGTAATAACAGTGAAAAGTGGCGATACTCTATCTAGTATCGCGCAAGTTCATCGCCCAGCTGATATCTCTATGCAGCAAGCTTGGGTCGCATTCTACAATCTAAATAAAGGGGCATTCACATCCAACAATATTGATTTGTTGGAGCGTGGCGCAAAGCTCACTATTCCAACGCGTGATCAGATGCTGGCATTAAGTCAAGTGGCGGCGATTAGTGAAGTCAAAGTATTGAGCCCTAGTTCAGTAAAATCAACTCGGACTGAACTAGTAGCATCAGCAGGTGAACCACAGGTTGGTGCTTCGGGATCTAGCAGCGCAGCTGAGCAGGGCCAGGTAAGCAGTCGAAATGCACTCACCATTGGAGCACCGGCCTTAGACTCGGGCTTAACTGATCACACCGGTATAAGTAGTGCTGCAGTTGAACAGATGCTGGAAGGCAAGTTTGGCGAAATGGCTTCGATAAGGCAAAATCTGGACCAATTCAGTGAAGAAATGGTTGCGGTGCGCAGCGAAAACAAAGTCGTTGCAGATCGTTTGTCAAAAGTTGAATCTCAATTATCTAAGATTAGTCAATTGCTAGATATGCAAAGCCAAACGTTGGCTGCGCTTAATGAGCAGGCTCGGTTACAACTACAGTCTATTGCTCAAGCTCAAGTAGAAGCCGCGAATATGAAGCGGTTAGAACTCGAGCAACTAAATGAAATTTCAAATCTAGAAAGCTCAGATGAGCAATCAGTTAAAGGTGCTGCTGAGGTTACAGAACCACTATCAGGACATGATGCAACAGAAAACAGCAATGTGGGCGCTAGCTCTAGCACAGAAGTCAGTCAAGAAAATACAGATGCGGGTGCTCAACCAACTAAGCAGCTATTCAAAATTGGTCTGACTAAGACCGACACAACAAAGAGCGTTACCGATAAGGTGATTCAGGTTGCGCAAGCTCAAGAGCCTAATGCTCAAGATGATCTACAAGCGCTGTCGACGGGGCAACAGTCAGACACTAGTGCTGCGGCATCAGATGCAGCTGATGCGAATGAGGCAGAAAGAAAGAGTCGAATTGAAAAGGTAAAAGCAGCATTGCGGGAGCAAATCGCCGAATCGCGTAGAAAGAAAAACCTTGAGTCGGAACCTGGTGCTGGCGGTGAAAGGACTTTTTTGAATACAGATGACTGGACTGGATCCGTTGTTTCCGCAAAAAATAAAATAGTTGACTCGCTGAAAGACAAAACGGAACAACTAAGTGAAGATTCGTCATTCGCTGTGTTGTTAAATTTTCTGAAGAAATGGGGCTTGTACATCTCGGTTGGCATACTTGGACTAATCGGTCTGGGCAGTTTTATGCGACGACGTTCTGAACTAGAACACAATGATGACCAGTCATTCGAGTCGTTTGATGATGATATTAAAGCAGATATTGACCGCGCCTTAGCAGGTGAAGAGTCCAGTAGCTTAGATTTATTCTCAGGTCATACTGAGGGCTCTTCAGTCTTAGCGATGAGTGATGAATCGCTGATGCAAGATGATATTCCAAGTGAATCGATTGACGGAAATTCTTCATTATTTGCAGTAGATGACCACGATTCAATGATGCAAAGTATGGATTCGGAAATAGTGCCGATGTCTCAGCAGTCTAACATCCGTCAATCGGTGGACGTTGATCCATTAGCGGAAGCTGAGGTTTATCTGGCTTATGATAGAAAAGAACAAGCGATAAAAGTATTGAAGGAAGCCTACGAGGCCAACCCTAAAAATGAAAACGTAGCGATTAAGCTACTCTCTGTCTACCAAGGTATAGATGACGCAGATTCATTCAATAGGGTGTTAGACACTGCTTTTGCTAACAGAGACGAAGAGGCCGAAGAAAGCCAATGGCCAAAGATCAAGGCGATAGGGCGCAGCTATTCCCCCACACATTCTTTGTTTTTAGATAACGAATTCGATAGCTCTATACCGATTTTACGTGATGAAGTAGAAGCAGAGCTAGCTAAGGAAAAACTAACTACGCTCGCAAAGAATGGAGCTGATGAGTCGGATCAAAGTTCTCAGCGTTCTGACAGTCAGATTGATGAACGATTGGAAATAGTTGATGACGGCGAAAAAGTAGCCGTTGAAGATGCTTCACAAGCTAAAGTAGAAACTACACATGAGGGCAGTAGCGACTCGGATGAAGTTGACGATGAGAGCGTTATGGATTCTGATTCTTTTTCCATTGATATGGACAGTGAATTAGACGAAACGGTTAAAGGGGTTAATCAGCATGACCCAGATACTTCCTTGGCGCTTGCTAAGGCATATATTGAGTTGGGTGAACGGAACATTGCTAAAGATTTTCTTAGCGACGTGATAGAGACGGGAAATAGCAAGATTAAAATTGAAGCCCAAGATCTGCTCAAAGGTTTAAGTTAGAACATATCATCTAAAATAGTGTTGATCGTATTACCCGTTGGCTATGGCAGATGTTTGCGCCATAGCCAATGTACTTAAAACAGCGGCAAGGCCGTTTACTCTTTCAAGCCTGACGCCAGTGACTGCACAAATTCAAGAGTTTGTTTGGCAATTACGTCACTCGATAATTCCTCGTTGGTAGCCCGTTCAATTTGATTAATGATGGCTGAGCCAACCACAACTGCATCGGCAAATCGTGCTGTCTCTTTGACATCTTCTGTAGTTTTAATACCAAAGCCCACAGCAACAGGTAATGAAGATTGATTACGAATGTCGCTGATAGCTTTTTCAACCGAGGACTGCTTGGCTGAGGCGGTACCGGTTATGCCTGCAATCGAGACATAGTATAAGAACCCAGAGCTATTACTCAGTACCTTGGCCAATCTCGCTTCATGCGTAGTCGGAGTCACTAAACGAATCCAGTCAATGCCCTGTGTTCTAGCGGGGTGGCATAACTCATCGTCTTCTTCTACGGGTAGATCTACAATGATTAACCCGTCGACGCCCACTTCACGGGCTTGCTCAACAAATGCTTGTACGCCCATGTGGAAAATAGGGTTGTAGTAACCCATCAATATGATAGGAGTGGTCTCATCTTGTTGGCGAAACTCCTTTACCAACGCTAATGTCTTTTTCAGCGTCATGCCATTTTTAAGCGCGCGCTGATTCGCTAGTTGAATGACCGGGCCGTCGGCCATCGGATCAGAAAATGGCATACCCAGCTCAATTAAATCTGCACCAGCACTAGGTAAGCCAAATAACACTTGTTTGCAAGTAGCTATATCGGGGTCTCCAGCAGTGATGAAGGTAACAAGGCCAGCTCTACCTTCTGACTTAAGTGCGGAAAACTTAGCTTCGATACGTTTATTATTGATCATCTTACAACTCCACGCCGAGTGCTTCAGCAACAGTAAACACATCTTTGTCACCTCGCCCACACATATTCATTACTAAAACTTGGTCCTTGCGCATAGTAGGCGCTAGCTTACGGACGTAAGCTAAAGCATGACTGGGTTCAAGTGCCGGAATAATGCCCTCTAGGCGGCAGCAATATTGAAAAGACTCTAGGGCTTCCTCATCGGTAATTGATACATAATTTACCCGGCCAATATCATTTAGCCAAGCATGTTCCGGGCCTATACCCGGGTAATCTAATCCGGCTGAAATTGAGTGCGCATCTTTAATTTGTCCGTCTCCATCTTGTAGTAAATAGGTGCGATTACCGTGTAGGACACCGGGCTGACCGCCAGTCAGCGATGCAGCGTGCTCGTTGGTATCAACGCCATGCCCCGCTGCTTCTACTCCGTAAATATCGACCGATTTATCATCTAAGAATGGATGGAATAAACCAATCGCGTTAGAACCCCCACCGATGCATGCAACTAAGGCATCGGGTAGTTGGTTTTCTGCTTGAGCAATTTGCTGTTTTGCTTCAATCCCGATAACCGATTGAAAGTCACGCACCATCTCGGGATAAGGGTGTGGGCCTGCTGCGGTGCCGATAATGTAAAACGTATCTTCAACATTGGCGACCCAATCGCGCAATGCGTCATTCATCGCATCTTTTAGTGTTGCGGTTCCGCTGGTGACAGAAACGATCTCGGCCCCTAACAATTTCATTCTAAATACATTAGGTGCTTGACGCTGGATATCAGTTTCACCCATATAGACCACACAGGGTAAATTGAACAACGCACAGACCGTCGCTGTCGCAACGCCGTGCTGCCCGGCGCCGGTTTCAGCGATGATGCGAGTTTTACCCATGCGCTTAGCTAATAATATCTGCCCAAGCGTATTATTAATTTTATGTGCTCCCGTATGATTCAGTTCATCACGTTTAAAGTAAACCTTAGCGCCGCCTAAGTCTTCACTGATGCGTTTGGCATAGTACATTGGGCTTGGTCGCCCCACATAATGTGTTGCTAAGCCCTCTAATTCTTGTCTGAATTTGGGGTCATCCTTGTAACGATAATAGGCTTTTTCAACTTCTAAAATGAGTGGCATTAGGGTTTCTGCTACAAAGCGCCCGCCAAATTGACCGAAGTGGCCACTACTATCGGGGCCGGATTGGTAAGATTCGGGGGAGTTGACGTGCTCAGCGGCCATGGCTACAAAATTTAATGATGGATAGCCAAGTATAGCCAAATGCATTGCTACTGAATAGCTTGTAGCACTTAAATAGGCCACAAGTCAGCGTTTATTTACTCTTGCATATCTATTTGCTTATTACGCAGCTTTTTTTGATTTCCTTTGTGCGTTTTATTGTCTAGGCGTGCTCGAATAGACCCTTTGCTAGGGCGGGTCGCAATACGTTTCTTAGTGGTGATTTGCGCCATCGTAACTAATTCATTGAGACGTTGCAGTGCTTGCAACTTATTTTGCAATTGACTGCGCGCGTTCTGTGACTTGATATTAATAACGCCTTTCTTTGAAATGCGCTCATCTTGCAGTGATGCTAATTTTAGTTTTACAGGCTCTGGCAAATCAGATGCCCAAATATCAAAACTAAGATGAATGGCCGTAGCGGTGGTATTTACGTGTTGCCCGCCCAGCCCCTGTGATCGAATCGCTTTTAATACGACATCAGACTCTTCTATGGTAATCATCTAAGCGCTGACAATGCTTTTTAAAAGCTGTTTGTGATGAGCCAAACCGTTGTGGCGTAGCACTTCAATATTTCGCTTAGGGATGGTTGCTAAATCTACTTCTTTGGACACGGCATCATCTATGCTGCGTTGACGTAATAATTGCAATATTGGCTTGGGTGAGCGATTTGAATAATTAGCCACGTCATCGAATTCTAACCCGTCAAATTGATACTCCGGATGAAAATGGGCCAATAAAAACTGCTGGTGGTAGCTTAAATCCTCAATTAATTGCTCCGCCATGGCGATAAAGTCTAAGAAGTCATCAAAGTCAGTAAATGCGGTGTCAAAAACAATTAGAGTCGTTTCAATGGTATCGGTTTCAGATAAGCATCTTAGCTCTTCAACGTAACTATGCAGTGCTGAGTCAAGCTCTGCGGTGTCTACAACGCGATAACGAATGGCGCCCTCTAAGAAAGGCTTAGCTGCGAACGGGCACAATCCATGCTGAATGACGACGAGGTCTATCCAATTTTTTGTGCATTCAAGTGTTTCCATTCCTTAGCAAGATTAACGCCGCCAACGATGAAAACGCTCAAGTAATTTCAGTTGCCAAGTCTTGGTTTGGGCCTTTTTCCAATTACCAGCGGAAAACTTAATGGCCTCCATGCGTGTAGGATAAATGTGAATGGTAGACAGAATTTTGTTCATGCCTAAGCCATGGCGCATGGCAAACACGAATTCGGCGATTAAATCACCAGCATGTGAACCCATTATCGTCACACCCAGTATTTTGTCTTTTCCGGGCGCTGTTAACACTTCAATAAAGCCGCTGTCTTCTCCTTCCGCAATCGCGCGGTCTAGGTCATCTAATTCATATCGAGTTACATCAATGGAAATGCCACGCTCTTTAGCATCTTGTTTGTTTAAACCCACACGTGCTACTTCAGGGTCGGTAAAAGTCGCCCATGGAATCACTGAGTAATCGACTTTAAATTTCTTGAAAGTACCGAAAAGCGCATTTACGGTAGCAAACCACGCTTGATGCGAAGCGGCGTGGGTAAATTGGTATGGACCTGCAATGTCTCCACAGGCATAGATAGAAGGGTATCCTGCTTGCAAATAATCATTTACTTCAACAGTACGTTGTTTTGAAACAGGGATATCTAATTTTTCTAAACCAAACCCATCCAAGCGGGCAGCGCGGCCCACAGCAACCAGCACTTGGTCAAACTCTATACTCACTGTGTTGCCTTGATGTTCGCAATGCAGCACTTTGCTGCCGCTTGAGGTGACTTCAAATTCAACGGCTTTGTGATTGGTTAAAACATTGACGCCTTCATGGATAAATTTCTTTGTTATAGCCTGAGAGACTTCTTCATCTTCTCTAATCATAATGCGAGGTAACATTTCTACCATGGTTACTTCGCTATCTAGTCGTGCAAAAGCTTGCGTTAGTTCACAGCCAATCGGGCCGCCACCTAACACTAACAAGCGCTTGGGTTGTTCGCGAATGTCCCAAAGGTTGTCAGAAGTGAGTGCGTTAATCTGTTCGATGCCTTTTATCGGTGGGACAAAAGGACGAGCACCCGTTGCAATAATGATGCTCCTAGCGGTAATGATTTTACCGTTGACGCTGACTGAATAGGGCGAAACCAATTCACCTTCACCTTCAATCACTTCCACACCCAAAGAGGTATAGCGCTCGATTGAATCATTAGGCTCAATTTTTTGAATGACATTTTGCACGCGCTCCATGATGTCGGCGAAATTAAACTCTGTGCTCGAGGAACTAAATCCGTACTTTGTTGCGTCTTTTATCTGTTGGTTATATTTTGCGCTACGAATAAAAGCTTTGGAGGGAACGCAACCATAATTTAGGCAATCTCCTCCCATCTTATGCTTTTCAATTAAAATCACTTTGGCCTGCACTGCCGCAGCAATATAAGCACTGACAAGCCCAGCGCTACCAGCCCCAATAACAATTAAATTGGCATCGAAGTGTTTTGGTTTAGTGTTTGCACTCATGGTTATTTTTTAAATTTGGCTAAAAGAAAACGAGCGAGGTAAGGAAAGGCGGCTAACAGAATAAATGATAAAATAATCGACGGGGATAGAATGTCTTTTAGTGATTCTAACTTAGAAAGTTGCGTGCCTGCGTTGACATAAATTGCGGTGCCTAACAGCATGCCTGCCCATGAGGCCACTACATATCGCCAGATTGTGATGGGAGTTAGTCCCATTAATAAGTTAATGACAAAAAACGGGATAACAGGGACAAGACGTAACGAGAATAAGTAAAAGGCGCCGTCTTTTTCGATGTTGTCTTGCATGCTTTTTAAACCACTGCCCATTTTGCGCTCGACTGCTTCGCGGAAGAAATAGCGCGCCATTAAAAACGCTAGCGTTGCACCAATAACCGATGAGATAGAAACCCACAGAGTACCTTGTAATAGGCCAAATATCGCGCCTGCGGCGATGGTTAAAATGGTGGCGCCGGGGATAGATAGCGCAGCCATCAGTATATAGGTCATGCAAAACATGAGTGCTGTCTTCACTGGGTTCGCTTGTTGATATGCCGAGATGATGTCTTGCTTAGCTTTGAGCGACTCAAGCGTTAACAAACCGGGTGGTATTGCGTAGATTATTGCGGCGAAGATTGCAGCGATACCTAGCAAGGACATTATTTTTGTTTTGTTCAATTTTTTATTCTCGCAATCTATAAAAATTCAGTTCCTCTGAGATGCAGAGTGTAGAATAGTTCCCCTTACACACGTTGATAGTGTGATTTGTTAGTCAACCGTTATCAATTTGTTAGACCCATCATTGAAATACCCATCCTAACAAACTAATCAAATAATAACAAAAACCTATAAATGAGCAGTACCGGTAAGCGTAAAGGTAAATCACGAGCTTGGCTAGACCGACAAAATAGTGATCAGTATGTTAAAAAGGCACGCTCGCAAGGTCTGCGCGCACGCGCTTCCTTTAAGCTGCAAGAAATCGATCAAAAATATAAGCTGATCAAACCGGGCATGCGCATTATAGATTTAGGCGCAGCACCGGGTAGTTGGAGCGAATATGCTGTTAAAAAAATGGCGGGCAAAGGGCAGGTTATTGCCATTGATATACTCGACTTTGACGCCATTAACGGGGTAGTCGCTATAAAAGGGGATTTTACCGAACCTGAATCTGTAGAAGCGGTCGGCGCTTTAGTAGATAAGCAACTATTCGACCTTGTTTTGTCGGATATGGCCCCCAATATCACCGGTGTGGCGATGCAAGACCAAGCTCGCTACGAACGCTTGTTATTAAGCGTGATTGACTTTTGTCAGTTGAGTTTGCGACCAGGTGGAAACCTATTGACTAAGTTTTTTGAAGGGCATAGCGCCCAAGAAATTCGTAAAGTGTTACAAACGCAATTTCAAACTTTACGGGTGATAAAGCCCGATGCGTCAAGAAGCCACTCAAAAGAGAGTTTTCTTCTTGCGCTTAACCGCAAATAGAGACCTAATGACGCTGTTCATTGGTATACTATTGAGCAATATATTTACGTAAAACTAGAGGTGCTATCTTGCCTGCATTTATGAAAAACATCGTTCTTTGGCTCGTGATCGCAATGATCTTGATGTCAGTGTTTAATAACTTTGCCCCACAAGGAATGGGCGCGGGTGCCAAGGCAATTGACTACACCTCTTTTTTAGAGCAGGTTGATAGCGGCAATGTTGATCGTGTTGAAATTACTAATAATGAAATATTGGGTATTTTAAAAGATGGCCAGCGTTTCAACACAACATCACCAGGCGACCCAGATTTAGTCAATCAACTGTATAAGCAAGGTGTGCGGATCACTGCTAAACGTGAAGAAGGGCAAAGCCTGTTAATGCAGATTTTCCTTAACTTCTTTCCTTTCCTATTGCTCATTGGTGTATGGATTTATTTCATGCGACAAATGCAAGGCGGTGGTGGCCGTGGTGCAATGAGTTTTGGTAAAAGTAAGGCGCAGCTGCTTACCGAAGATAAGAACAATATTACTTTTGATGATGTCGCGGGCGTCGATGAGGCCAAAGAGGAAGTTGAAGAACTTGTTCAGTTTTTACGTGACCCGTCGAAGTTTCATAAGTTAGGTGGCCACATGCCTCGTGGTATCTTAATGACAGGTAGCCCAGGAACGGGTAAAACTTTGTTAGCAAAAGCGATTGCGGGTGAAGCGCAAGTGCCATTTTTTACTATTTCTGGCTCTGATTTCGTAGAGATGTTCGTTGGTGTCGGTGCATCGCGAGTGCGTGATATGTTCACTCAAGCTAAGAAAAACGCACCGTGTATTATCTTTATTGATGAAATCGATGCTGTTGGACGTCAACGCGGCGCTGGTTTAGGTGGTGGACACGACGAGCGCGAGCAGACCTTGAACCAACTATTGGTTGAAATGGACGGCTTTGAAGATTCAGAAGGAGTTATTGTGATTGCTGCAACTAACCGCCCGGATGTGCTTGACCCTGCCTTACTGCGTCCAGGTCGATTTGACCGACAGGTCGTGGTTCCGTTACCTGATATTTTGGGGCGCGAAGCCATCTTGCAAGTGCATATGCGTAAGGTGCCGATTGGCACAGATATCGAGACCAAAGTCATCGCTCGTGGCACCCCGGGTTTTTCAGGCGCAGACTTGGCTAACTTGGTAAACGAAGCGGCGCTATTTGCAGCAAAAGGCGGGTTTAAGAAGGTGAATATGGATCACTTCGAGCGCGCTAAAGATAAAGTGATCATGGGCGCTGAACGCCGTTCTTTGGTTATGCCAGAACAAGAAAGAATGAATACAGCCTATCATGAGTCTGGACATACCGTTGTTGCCAAGATATTGGCAGAAAACACAGACCCTGTGCATAAGGTAACGATTATTCCGCGTGGTCGAGCCTTAGGCGTGACGATGCAATTACCTGAAGAAGACCGTTATAGTCACAACCGCAAATATTTATTAGCGCGTATCGCGGTGCTGATGGGCGGGCGTATTGCAGAAGAAGTGTTTATGGATCAGATGACGACGGGCGCTTCGAATGATTTTGAGGTGGCGACTGATTTAGCGCAAAAGATGGTGTCAAAATGGGGAATGAGTGATGCACTCGGTCCTCGGGTTTACGGCGAGTCGGAAGGAGAGGTATTCTTAGGTCGTGATATGACATCTCATAAGAATCTAAGCCCTGCAATTCAAGAAAAGGTTGACAGTGAAGTAACGCGGATCATTGATGAAGAATATGCACGCGCACGTAAAATCATTGAAGACGAGCGTGAAAAGCTAGAAGTGATGGCGCAAGCCTTACTTGAGTGGGAAACGCTTGATGCAGAACAAATAGACGATATTATGGAGGGTAAAGCGCCACGTCCTATCGAAGAGAAGCCTAAGAAAAATAAAAAAGGAAGTGGCGGCACGAAGGCAAAAGCTTCGGCTAAAAAAACAGCACCGCCTGAGGACGATGCTGACTTACCAGACCCGACCGAAGCAGCGTAGTTAGTATCGCTGGTTTGTAGCTAGGCAAGTTTACCGATGAGTGGTTTATTTGGAACAGATGGGGTCCGAGGTGAATTTGGTGTCGAACCGATCTCACCACAGACCGTCTTAAAACTAGGGTGGGCGGTTGGCTCAGTGCTGTCCGAGTCAGGCGGACGAAATTTAGTGTTGGTTGGGAAAGACACGCGCATTTCAGGTTATATTTTAGAATCCGCACTTGAAGCTGGGTTTGCTTCGGCTGGCGTTAATGTGGCTTTACTTGGGCCGATGC
The DNA here is from genome assembly GCA_965237995.1 of Candidatus Poriferihabitaceae bacterium. Lineage (GTDB taxonomy): Bacteria > Pseudomonadota > Gammaproteobacteria > Arenicellales > Poriferihabitantaceae > JAAELZ01. The sequence goes on along the minus strand of CBDEGO010000002.1, from coordinate 448,701 downwards.
CGACGCCCGGCATTGCCTACTTAACCCGCACTGCGCGTGCGTCAGCAGGTGTTGTGGTCAGCGCGTCGCATAACCCTTTTCATGACAACGGCATTAAATTCTTTTCAAGTAAAGGGTTTAAATTAAACGATGAATTGATTGCCGCGGTTGAAGATAAAATGTCTGGCTCTATGCGCGCTTGTTCATCAAAAGACTTAGGCAAGGCCACGCGCTTTCCAGATGCAATTGGCCGTTATATTGAATTTTGTAAGCATACCATTCCTTATCGCGTTGATTTCGAAGGCCTGAAGGTTGTAATTGATTGCGCTAATGGCGCGGCTTATCACATTGCACCGCAAGTCTTAGAAGAATTGGGTGCGCAAGTTATTAGTCTCGGTGTATCGCCGGATGGTTTTAATATCAATCACGAATGCGGCTCGACCCATTTAGCTGCGTTGCAGGCTAAAGTAGTGGAAGAGCATGCGGATATCGGTATCGCCCTCGATGGTGATGCAGATAGGGTATTGTTTGTCGATGCGAAAGGTGAAGTGGTCGATGGGGACCAAACCTTGTACCTTATGGCATTGTTTGGCAAGCAAAAAAACACCTTAGGAAAAGGTGTGGTGGGTACTTTGATGACCAACTTAGGTTTCGAACAGGCGATGGCGCAATCGGATATTGAATTTGAGCGAGTTGCCGTTGGAGACCGATATGTGTTGGAAAAGCTGCAGGCTAATAATTGGTTGTTGGGCGGTGAAACATCAGGGCATATTATTTGTTTAGATAAAAATACAACGGGTGATGGCACTGTGGCCGCTTTGCAGGTGCTGCGTGTGATGCAAAAGACGGGTCAGTCTTTAGCCGATTTGGTTAAGGGAATGCCTGTCTTTCCACAAAAAATGATCAATGTAAAAGTTGCTCGTGGTAGCGGCAAACAAATCATTAAATCAGACGCGGTAGTTAGTTCATTGCAAGACCTCGAATCTACCTTAAATAACCGAGGCCGTATTGTATTGCGCCCTTCTGGTACAGAGCCGCTAGTGCGCGTGATGGTCGAAGGTGATGATGCCGCCATGGTTGATTCAATTGTTGACCAATTAGCGAAGGTGGTTGAACAAACCAGTGATGCCCTAGCGGCTTAATTTCTACTATGACACCGTGGTTACGTGAGTCCTGAAATAGCCGCCTTATCTCCCGAGCTACGCATGCGTTCTTATATTCAACGCGTGGCAACAGGCCCTGAGCTAGGTAAATCTATTTCTAAGGAAGAAGCCAAGGATGCAATGCAAAGTATCTTGGCTGATCTAATTGACCCCGTTCAATCTGCTATCTATCTGATCGCCTTGCGCATGAAGCGTGAAACGGATGACGAGTTTATTGGTTCCTTATTAGGCTTACGCTCTACCTTAAATGCTGCAGATGTTAAGGTTGACGAATTGGTCGATATTTCTGACCCGTTTGATGGTTTTGCGCGTTGCGTTCCTGCCTCCACATTTTTACCGCCAGTTTTAGCTGCACTTGGTGTTCCAGCAGTGTTACAAGGGGCAGAGAGTATTGGTCCTAAGTACGGAGTTACCCACCGAAAAATATTACAAGCAGCAGGAATAAATGTCTACTTAAGTAGCGGCATCGTAGCTAAGCAAGTTGAAAACACGTCAATAGGTTGGGCGTATTTGGATCAACGGCAGAGTTGCCCAGCATTACACGCTTTATTGCCATTGCGTACACGAATGGTAAAGCGCAGCGTGCTAACCACCATAGAGACGTTAACCAAGCCAGTTTCAGCTAAACGAACGCATATGATGGGCGGGTTTGTACATCGCGCTTATCCACCCGTTTATACGATGCTAGCGCGACAAGCAGGGTATCAGTCAGCGATGGTAGTGCGCGGGGTGGAAGGCAGTGTGTTACCTAGCTTGTCCCAAGTGGCGCGTTATTTTCGTTACGATGAAAGCACGATACACGGTGAAACAGAAAAGGTGCGACTTGACCCAAATGAATTGAATATTCAGCAGATAGAACGTGCTATGCCACTGCCTGATGACTTGCCCAAGCCTGCACAACGGCCTGATCAGCTTGCTTCATCCGTTGATACGATGGCGCTAGCACAGGTGGCCTCTGAAACTGGATTAGCTGCGTTAAAAGGGCAACAAGGGTTCATCTATGATAGTTTAGTGTATGGCGCTTCAATCTGTTTGCATCACTTGGGTAAAGCGAATTCGTGGTCTGAGGCAAGTGACTTATCACGTGCAGTGCTTAAGTCAGGTAAAGCCTATGCGCATTTTGCCGCTGCCGCTTCGAGTTAGTCTGATTTTAATGATTGATGTTTTGAGGTAATCACCATGCGACATGCTTTTATAATGAACGCATTAGAAACCGTTAAGCCGTGGAAAGACACGTCTTATTTCTTAATGTTAGCCGCTTCGCAACAGGGTCACGAAGTGTGCTTTTTGCAGCAACACGATCTATTCTTAAAGCATGATCAACTATATGCCTCAGTTATATGGCTGCAAGTAAATGACGACCATGATCGGCCCTTTACTCAACTTAAATCTGCAACAATACCGCTGGCTGATGTCGATGTAGTTTGGGAACGCACGGACCCGCCTTTTAATCGCCGATATTTTTATACCACTTTATTACTGGATTTTTTACCTCGCCATGTAAAAGTACTGAACCGACCTGAGGGCGTGCGTAATTGGAATGAGAAGCTGGCAGCGCTTAAATATGCAGCGTATACACCAGATACCTGTATCTCTAATAACGCCGCAAGGCTAGCTGAATTTAGCACCAAGCACGATCGCATAACAATTAAGCCCATAGATGGTTTTGGCGGCAAGGGTATTTTCTTTTACAGCGCAGGAGAGGATAAATCATTATTGCAAGAGGCGACGCATCAAGGCTCGCATTGGGTTATCGCACAAGAGTTTCTGCCCGCTGCCGCGCAAGGTGATAAGCGAATTTTGCTGGTCAATGGTGAGCCAATCGGCGCAATTTTACGCGTGCATGCAGAAGGTAAAGAGTTAAACAATTTAGATATGGGAGGTTCTGCGATTCCTTGCGAGTTAGACGAAGACGATATTGAAATTTGTCAGGCACTTAAACAAGGGCTAGTAGACCAAGGCGTATTCTTTGCGGGCATTGATACCATTGGCGGTAAACTTATTGAGGTGAATGTCACCTCACCTACAGGCTTACAAGAGTTATCGCAGTTTTCGGGTATCGATCACCATCGTGCTATTATTGATGAAGTCGCCCGGCTATAAGGTGGTTTACCTAGCTTAGTTAGTAAGATATTTCAGTGTTAACTCCATTTAGAGCGGCCAACCCGCTGGATTTCGCTCGTTTGTTGTTTGTGTGTGCAATTTGGGGCAGCGCCTTTGTCTTTATCGAGATTGCTTTAGATTCATTTGGGCCCATCACAGTGGCTGCATTTCGGGTACTGATGGCGTCAGTGGTGCTGTTACCGATGAGCGGATTTGCCAACAAACTTACGCAACTTAGCAATCGAGAATGGTTGATTGTGAGCATAGTTGGCTTATTTAATAGCGCATTGCCATTTTTTCTGATCAGTTGGGCTCAGCAATATATAAATGCAGCTGAAGCGGCGGTGCTCATGGCAACAGGTGCGTTTTCAGCGCTGATTATTTCGCACTTCACTACAACAGACGAACGAATTAATGCGCCGCGAGCAGTAGGCTTACTGGTGGGTTTTGGCGGGGTGCTCATCTTATTTTGGGACGAATTACAACGGGCTAATACCAGCGCGATTGGTGGTTTATTAGCGGTGACTGCAGCGGGAGTGTGTTATGCAAGTTCGACCGTACTGGCTAGGCGCGTTTCACATATATCGGCCATTACGATGGCAACTTATACGGTCTCTAGCGCTTTAATTTATATGTTGCCTCTTGCTTTGTGGTTAGAATGGCCTGTTGTGGCAGGTGCGAGTATCAGTTCTTGGGCCTCTGTTATTTATCTAGGGGTGATCTCTACCGCACTGGCTTACGTTATTCGTTTTACAATTATTCGTAACAATGGCGCCGTGTTTATGTCGCAAGCGGGTTATTTAGTTCCAGCTTTTGGTGCATTTTGGGGTTGGCTGCTGTTATCTAATGAGATAAACGCGACGTTGTTGCTGTCTCTTTGTATCATTTTGATTGGTGTAGCGATAACGCGAGTCGGGGCTATCTAATGATTGAAAGCAGTGGCGAAGCATAGCTAACTATTTATTTAGCGTGATTTTTAACGTAAACTGTTGTCGACCGTTAGTTATTTAATCAACAATATTTTGGGTTTTTAAAATGAAACATCGTTGCGCTTGGGTTGGTGCTTCTGAATTGGAAGTGCAATATCATGATGAAGAGTGGGGCACACCGGTGCATGATGACCGGTTGTTGTTTGAAATGCTCACCCTAGAAGGTGCTCAATCTGGCTTAAGTTGGAACACGATTTTGAATAAACGCGCTGCCTATCAAAAAGCGTTTAAGCAGTTTGACGCCAAGCAAGTAGCCAAATTTACTCCAGACCAAGTTGATGAGTTAATGGAGAACGCGGGCTTAGTTCGACACCGGCAGAAACTTGAATCGGTGGTGCACAATGCCAACGTATTTTTAGAAATACAGAAAAAGTGGGGAAGCTTTGACGCCTATATATGGGCATTTAGTCACAATGAAGTGATACAAAACCACTGGAAGTCGGTTGATCAGGTTCCGAGTCAAACACCAATTTCAAACTTGATGAGCAAGGATATGAAAAAGTGCGGATTTAAATTTATTGGCCCGACAGTGTGCTATGCCTATATGCAAGGCATCGGCATGGTGAATGACCACACTATAGACTGCTACCGCTACGCAGATTTAAGTTAAATCACGGAAGTAAATGCTTACCTTCACCGGTTTTGGATGATGGCTTTGAGCTAGTACACCTAATTGGTCGCATTTACCTCAATTGCCTTTTTCTCGAGAATAGGCGGCGACATATCAATATTTGTGATTGTGTAAAGTATTGCTTTAGTATGATATCAGTTAATAACTATCATTATTAGTGATGATCTAAAACTTTCCGTGTCGGCAGTTCGATTCTGTCCCTGGCCACCACTTTTTTCTTAACTTTTTTGGATGTTTGCAGGTGTTCTAGCTGAAATATCTTCTGGTATGCGAGCTGTAGGTCTAGCGCTTCGAATTCTTAACTTCCTTATACACCACGGATTAGTGCTTGACGTTTTGAATATTCCTAGACAATCACTAACTTTGAATTAGTTCTACCATAAGTTGTATCGTCGCTATGTTGAACTTACAAGGCTCCTGGTTATTGTATGCAGCACTCCTTCTTTGGGGTATCTGTCCCTGCCTCGTTAATTTTAGCTAACTCTGACGGGTTGAGCGGCTCTAGTATCGACAAATCGGTAATTTCTGTAAAGTCGCCGCCTTGGACAAACGATCCGAGTACATCTTTAAAATCAATTAAGAATTCCTGCATTGTACTTAGAGGAATGGATACCGTCGATAGTAGTTGAAGGCCAATTAAAATTTTTTCCCTCCCTCCTTCAATCACTTTCATGGCTGGCACCACATGCGAAAAGCTAGTTTCACCAGATGGAAGTGGAACAGCATATTCGGCAACTACGTGAATAACAAAAGGTTTATTTTCTGGAGCCTGCTTTAATAAGGTTATAGCCTGAATAGGACTGTCATTAGAAACAGTTTCCTCATCATTAGCGAGGCCCAGGTCATAATTTATTTTTAGGCGTACCTGAGAGTGGTCAATATAAGCTTCGTATAACTCCTCGTTAGATAAATTTACACTCCCTTTTAGATCCAGAAGATCCTCTCGACTAACTACCGTACCATTGTACAATACGGCTGGTTCATCAGAGTTTGATAAGTAACTGATAGCAACATCAGTCAGCACTCTATCTTTACCTAGCAAAGCACGGCTTTCTGGGAAAAAATTCAAACCAGCTTCCGGATACTCGCCATGATTAAGTACATATAGCACGGCTTCAACGTGATAACCGCACGGTGATTGGCAAGCAGGATACTGTAACTCTGGCGGAAACTTACTGAAAACATTTATATTTGCCTCATCGAATGCTTCTTTTGTGCAGACTGCATTGGCAACATTCCAACCTAAAAATGTCAGGGCTAAAGTTATTAAAAGATTTTTTATCATCATTTTATGTCCTACAATTTTAATCTCTAAGGGTTGAATTCCTCGTGGCTTGCCATGCATAAAATGTAATGAATGATGTAAAGCAGGAGAATTCAAAATAATACCCCGCTGCTTGCGGCGGGGTTACTTTAACTTCGTATTAACTATTGCGAAAACAGTGCCCAACACTGTTGCCAAGATGCACCTGTGCCCGGAGCATAAGCCCAAGCTGCTTCTCCACACCATGTAGAGGTAGGGCCATCCATACAGACATATCTTTTTCCGTTGTTAGTTACGACGTCGCCACCTTGGTAGTTATGCCCTTCTGAATAAGCGGGACTATTATCAATTTCATTACCCTCACCGCTGTTGTCATCTTTACCGCTATTGTCATCCTCATCGTTGTTGTCGTTTTCGATAACTCCAGTAAAGTTTTCATTTGCAATAGAGCACCAATGATTGGGGTTATAAGTACCATCCGCATATTGGAGGCCGGTAGACCCATGTTTGCGTTTGTGGTCTTCTCCGCAAATCAATGGCTGCTCATTGTCCCCAAGAGATACTTGATCAGCACGAATACCCCACGCACAACCATAGCCATAACCATCACCAATACATTGAATAGCTCCATCTGGAGTTCGAGAAATAAATGTCCCTACACCTATTGAAGTGCCATCCTGCCAAATAGGCCTCTTTTGAGCAACCAACGTAGAATATCTTGCTTGTCCGATATAGCACCAATGGTAGATGCTTTCATAGCCTGTTAAGCCATAAATTAATTGGTGCTGCTCTCCACACGATAATGGCTCTACAGTAGCTAAAAATCTAGTATCTTTATTTATGTCAATTCCGTTGTACTCCCCTCTATAACAGGTAGCCCCATCAAAGGATAAACACTGGATGTCTCCTTGGTCATTTTTTGTCAGCCATAAGTCATCGATGTTGATAACATCAGCCTTATACCAAACTACATCTTGCTTCCCTTTTTCTATTTCCTCTCCTTCAACTAATTGCTCAAAGTTGTCTCTTACCTGAACGCACCAGTGATACGAGTTTTCGTAACCTGTTACCCCCCATTTTAGTTTATGGTCTTCACCACAAATCAAGGGTTGTAAGCGGTTTGATTGGGAATCTAAGTCATTAGTATCTCTTAGACAATTCCTTCCCGAAGAACTAAAGCACTGAGCATCCCCGTCTGGGGTAAGTGAGACCCAATAATCCAGTCCCAACAACGGCTTTGCATTTACCCAATTGGGTTTTTTATTTGTTACGAGGGTAGAAAATCGAATCTTTGTAATATAACACCAACTGCGGGTGTCGTAATCACCGTTTGCATCCTGATACCCTGTGGTTCCGTGTTTTTGCTGGTAATCTGCACCACAGGCTAGTGCCTTTTGCCCCGCAGGTAGAATCCAGCTGGCCATATCCTCAACCTGACTTTCTCCCCAGTCACATTCGGCCCTATCTGATGAGAAGCATTGTATATCTCCCTCTGAGTTTTTAGAAAGGCGAGTATTTATCCCGATGACACTACCATCATACCAAATTGTTTTGTAATTATAGTCTTCCCTTACTGTAGAGCACCAATGCTGAGGATCATTGTCACCATTTTCATCTTGATAACCAGTTGACCCAAATTTTGATTTATGATCTGCACCGCAAGTCAACGGGTTTGCTAATTCAAGCAGAGAAGTATTTTCATTAATATTTGATGAACTGCTAAGTTCCCAAGCGCAACTCCAACCATCGTATGAGAAACACTGGATATCGCCGCCGTAAGACTCAGAAACCCAGGTGCTCTCTCCAGCTGAGTAGGACCAAGTGGGCTTATAAGCTGCCTTGCGTTGATCTAAATAGCTCTCGATTAAAAAGTTAAACGCACGAGCCTTTATAGTTTTTTCAATATCAATATTTACGTCCCTTAACTTACTAATATCAATCACCTTCCCTGGGTGCTTTAACAGCTTGTTTCTGAAATCATTTTGAAAATAGTTACCAGTTACACCATATTCAAATAGTTGATAATTTAACTCAGTAATGTAGCTAATATTGGGGTCTCTTGAGAAATAGAGAATTTGTGAAAACTCATTCTGTACAGTTCTCAGAAAATCATCATTCTTCGAGTCATATATTAATGTGTCACAAAGATAGTCTGAGCCAACCCCTCTGTGTGGTATTCCACGCCAATCTCCCTCTACTCGATGGCCGTTTATGTCGATATACCATTTTCCCCAACAGGCTGGGTCCAAACTATATCCCAGCTGAAAACCATAGTCCTCGTCATTAACATGTGGATATCGGTTGTTTGCCTTATACCACAGGGCTGCTGCTCGCACCCTAAACCCGTAATTCTCCTTTTGATGCTCTTCATACAGTCGCTCAAGGAAATGAGATAAATACCCTTCATTGATTTCTTTTTGATGTTTAAAGTAAGTATCTATAATGGGCAACCGCGTGTTTGCCACTAAATGGATATTGTAAGGTTTAAATTCTGCCACTAAGTCATCTATTAACGATTCGCTATTGTCGAGCTGCGATTGGATACTCTTAAAAATACAACCATAATCCTCATACTCGCATTCATTGCTTACCTGCGAATAGATATTATTTACTAAATCAGCTAAATATCCTTTTTGAACGAAGAAATCGGCTTGTGCTATAGAAGCATCGATTATTTGCTTGTTAGCATATTTAACATAGGCGTCTAGCAATTGACCAGTTGTTTGCTTCCAGTGCTCATCAAATTTATCTGCATATGCATCTCTAAATTTCACCACAGAAGCCAAGAGTCCTATTAGTCCCTTCTCCTCAGCTGCCGATGGGACGTGCGAATGCCTAATGGCTGCGGATTGCAATCGGACTCGTGCTGCATGCCTCCTCCTATTATCTTGTATCGTTTGGTTTCTTAACACTCTGCGCTCTTCCTCTGCTCTTTTTTGTGCAGATTCTTCTGCCGCTTCTGCTATCTTTTTCTTTTGGACTGAGTCAAAATGGTGCAAAATAGTTCCCAGTAAGGGAACCCACCCAAAGAGCGCAGTCGCTTTATCTAATGAAGTTGCATGAGGGTCTTCAAAAGTCATCACTATATTGTCAACCGTTGCGCCGACAAAGAATGCGTCAGCAACAGGGACAAAAAATTCAACAGGGTCAAATTCAATGGCATTAGCTTCAATATCAGAAAGAACAGAGTTAAATGATAATTTATCAGCTAATTCTGGTTCCTCAACGCCCTCCTCAAAGGTTGCTTCTGGTGCTATGGTTTCAAATTCTGTATTTCTCAGGTCTAAATGATCACTGTATTCGTTAATGAGTGTTCTAATGCGTTCTTGATTATCTAAGATAGTATTCTCATCAAAGGGCTCTTTATTTACAAACTCAAATGTTGCTAGATCAAAGTCATTTGTGCACTGGTTTGCCAATCCAGGCACACTGAATGCAGATAGGGCTAAGAGAATGGAAATGGTAATATATCTTCTAATACACATAATGAAACCCAGTTAATTTATAGTTTATGTAACAGCGCCGAACAACAGGCTGGTCTTAACTGGGGATACTTTATGGCTTAGTAAACTGTCAATCATCTTAAAAGAATAAGATTTTTATCACAAAACAATCACACTAACGACTCAATGGTTGTGGATATATAATTATGAAAATTTGGATAATCGGTTTTCTGAAAAAAAGCTCTCTAAGTATTGTTTTAGAAAGTGATTCTGTGAATTGCAGCAGCAGGGTTTTATTCGCTCAGCTGCTAGCTATCCTTCATCGTGAGCTATGCTTTGAACATCAATAACTAATAACTAGTTCATTGGAAACGCTAGTTCAGGTTCCATATAAATGCCATACGAGCAGATCTTGACAACTTGATTCCAGGCTTAACATTAAATTCAGACTAGGAGTATTTAGACGGTTGAAGCTTAGATGATGAAGCTAAAAATATTTGGTGTTGGCTATAGCGATAAGAGATTGTTCTAGAAGAGAGGGTAATCAAATACATGTTTGTGCTCGATACGGCGAATTAGAGTTAGAATAATCTTGACTATCCGAGTTTGTTCTTTGACTCTATAGTAAAAAATAAGACTTTGTATTTCGGCGACTGATAAATCGGCTGATGGTATGTTTTCGAGAGAATGTGCACAGTACTTCTATTTTTACACTTATTGTATGCCTGCCTCAACCAAGATATTATCTAAGGTCACCGCGCTAACATTGGTGCAGTGACATGACAAGATCAATGAGAATTGTGCTTTAAACTAAAAAATAGGCACTATGGTGTAAATCATTAATGTATCTATAACTTAGACTGTTCTCGCAGTTAGCATATTGCTATAAGTTTAGTAAATGCTTTTACTACACCTATGTGTCCCAACTTTATAAACTCTTAAATGCGCTGATTCTTTAAAGTCACACATTTTCTGAAAGTGGAGAAATATCTTTATGAAAAAACACTTGTTAAAAATTACTAGTCTATTAGCGCTAACGTGCAGCTATGTTATCGCCTGCCCAGATGTCACAGAAGAATTATTTGACGAGGTTAGCCAGAGCACCCAGGAAAAATTAAGTGCTCCTATGAAAGACTGCGGAGCAATAGCTCCCTGCAGTTATCACTCTGAAGCGGTTATGTATACTCTTCGGCATGGTAGCTTTCCCGAAAATGGTCTTACTTTTTATCCAAAAATACTTACAGACGAAGATTTACCACGGTCACCAGCAGAAACTGCGCTCAGTTACATGTCATTCTCCAGTGAGCCAAGAGTAAAAATCAATGGAGTTTCTGTACCGAGAGGAAAACTTCTGTCGTATAAATTAGACTTGCCGGAAGCGACAGCTAAGAGTCGATTTTACAAACTTTCTAAAGCGCATTGGGATTATGCTTATGGTGAATTACGGATACCACAGGCCTTAGATGTTATTGGCAAAGATTCGGCAAAAATTGAAAAGACTCTAGATATTTTGCAGGGCATAGAAAAAGATAACCCCTTTATTCTCTCGGTGCATCATACATTTCCTGATGGCCAAGAAGGCGGCCATGCAATGCCTGCCATAAAATTGGTAGATGGTGTTTCGGGGAAGCAAAAATATTGATTGGTTTTACCGACATGTCATCTCATTCAATACCATTTAAAACAATAAGTGAATTCAAAGAAAACGTAGAACAGGCAATTTTTCAATCCACTAGAAAACACCCTAACATTAAGCAGATCAATATTACCGAACCTTTGTCCATGCTCTAGCTTGGTAGAACTGAAATAGATATGTTCAAATATTATGCTTCCTTAATTAAGAGATATTTTTGGCTAGGTTTTTACTGTTACAGTGATGCTTCGACAATAGAGGTGGGTCCCAATTTTAGGGCAGATAGTTTAGGAGCTACTTTCACCTGATTGAGCAGCCAATTTCAGACCGCGGTATGGATCTCATCGTGTTGGACACTACGCCCGTGTTTGGTGCTTGTGCGCTCTTGATTGTAGTAACTTATCCAATTACCAATACCGTCTTTGCCTCTTTCATCGTTTGGTAGGCTTGCACCTAAACTTCTTCATATTTAACGTTGTGCCATAAGCGTTCAACAAATATATTGTCGTGCCAAGCGCCTTTGCCATCCATATTAATGCGGATGCCATTTGCCTTAACTACGCTGGTGACAGTCTCTCTAGTAAACTGAACGCCTGAACGCCTGAACGCCTGAACGCCTGAATGCTATTGAATATCTCAGGCTTGCCGCAGTAATGCATGCTTCTCCTAGATCATTAACGCAAAATGAGCTGTCCATACTACTGACAAGGCTCCACGACAGCACCTTATGCGAGTACCAATTTATCACTACCGTAAGATACGAAAAGCCCTTGGTATCGGATATAGATGATGTCTGTTACCCATACTTGATTAGGGCGATTGATGGCTAGGCCGCCCAACAGATAAGCCTACACCTGAAACAAAGGCGTCAGTTAAGCTATTAAGCAAGCGTTACTTTCGTTTTGAATTGTGGGCAATAGCTTCTACTCATTTTCTGGCCCTCGTTTTGAACAATTATAAAACAGAAAATAACTTCTTATTTTCGACTCACCATGTCCTATTCGTGGGTCCGCTTCACTATGACCTTTTCACACTGTCTGTGTGTCTTTTTGACGGTTGCCAAAGTCAACCGGTGCTTAGTTGCTTTCTTGTCATTCATCTGCCATTTAAGGAGTGATTTTATTTAACTTGGGCATGTCAAATTACTTTGTTATAAACATTACATTGCATTGCATAGTATTATTCTATATAATTTTTATATGAATGATACAGTTCATCAGAAATGGTTATCTCAACTTCGTAAAGGTTATCTAGAATTGTGCGCACTGGTTGTGCTGCAGCAAAAAAAGTCTTCCTATGGCTTTGACTTATTACAAACTTTCGAAAGTTCAGGTTTAGATATCAATGAAGGGACACTTTATCCCTTGCTCAACCGAATGCAAAAAAATGGTTGGTTAATATCTGAATGGAAAACGCCACAAGACACCGGACATCCACGGCGATTTTATCAATTGAGTGCAGAAGGAAAAAATCTATTGGCTTCAATGCTCAAATCAAATGAGCAGAACCAACAAGCATTGGCCCTACTTAGGAACTTGAAATGAATAATAGTCAGTACATTAAAGCGTTAGAAAAGGCGTTAAAAAACTTAGACAAGCAGAGTCGCAAAGACATCATTATGGAGATTCAAAGCCATATCAAGGAAATCGGATCTCAAGAGTCTTTAGAGGTTCACTTTGGTAGCGTTGATGCACTTGCTCAGAGTTATCTAAGCGGAGAACGAACCGCTGAACCAATGACCACCAAGGTGGCAGTTGTTAGCCGTAAAGTGTTAAGTTGGATTGGCATTGCTGTACTACTTATTGCGCTTGGAATAGGTGCGGCAATTTGGTGGTGGTCAGGAGACGAGTTTAACTACGCTAATGAAGACTCGCCAGAATTAACTGACAAAGATATCAATTGGAAAATATTAGTTTGGGACAAACCGATCAATATTGCAATTAAGCAATCGAAAGTCGTATTTTATTGGCATGAAGAACCTACCACTAAACTAAATTGTAAACGTGAAATATTAGGTGGAACGGAAAATAAGCAACTAGAAATTCGACAGAATAATTGTCTTGTATTCATGCCCAATAAGAAAGCTATTATCAAGACGGATCAAAGTAGCATCGTGTTAGTTCGACCTATAGAAAATGTTGATATCAATGTAGAACAGAGTGAATTGCAGATTGCTGAAAATTCAGCAAAATATCAATATAATCTAAGGTTTAATCAAAGCAAAACAGGAGTATTCACTTCATATTCTGATTCCGCCTTAAGTATTTCAATTGACGCAACACAATCGTCAGTAAGTCACTATAATTACAAATAATGAACGGCAGAAGTGAATGGATTTTTGCCCACTGGTAAAATCAAAGCTAATCGGTGCTTAGCTGCCCTTTAGTTGATCGTCTATCCAGAATAGTTTCATCGAAATCGAAAATACGGCGTCCATCTGTTTGTGGCTAATTTCTTTAATTTGTTATGCTGTAAACACCTAGCTTTGTTAAAAGCTCACTGTAAGTAGTAATATTAATTGTTGCTATTGGATTGTTATAACCAAGTTCGGAAAAGTATATTGAAGATAACCCAGCTGCATCTGCTGCTAGTAGATCTATATCACGATCTCCTACGGCAAAGGTTTGCGTTGGATTAAGATTGTGCTTAGTAACTAGATATAAAAAGCTCTCTGGAGATGGCTTTAAAGCAAAGGCATCATCTGCCGTTATAATTTCCTCAAAATATTGTTGGAATCCATATGCTAATAGCATCTTTTCCAATGATACTTTATCTCTATGGGTGACCAAATAATTGCTCCCTCCGTTACTCTGAATATAGTCGCAAACTTTAGCTACGTTTTCAAACGGGAGCTGTTCAATATCTTGCTGATTATCGTAGGCTTTCCTAGCTTTTAGTAAAAGGTTTTTTTCGTTGAAACCATGTTCCTGTGAGATTATTGCTGCGCAGTATTTAGTGTCTATTTTTACAAGGTTATACACTCTTTTCCGATCTATCTCTATGTCATATTCAGTCGAAAAAACTGACATGAAAGCATCGACAATTGCGCTATAAGTATCAAAAAGAGTACCGTCAAAGCCCCAAACAATATTACTTATATTTAAGTTCACAGAGTAGCCTAACAGTGCTTTGTCTGAAATGAGTTTTCAGATCAATGTGGTTTGAATTCATCTAACTTAATAGCGTCTTGGCTTGTTGAGCATTTGCGGGTGTTAAACCGTTTAATCGCAGCGTTTGTACTAAATCGAATACTTGTGCTTCGTTTGAGTCAGCTACTAATCCGTTCTTAGTGAGTAGACTATTTTCAAATCCAATTCTTACGTGCCCACTTTGTTTGGCTGCACTTAATAAGCAGTCTTGTTCTGAGCTTCCGAACGCGCATACCATCCAGTTGGCAGAGCTGTCTTTGTCCCATGCATTTAAAAATGGCTGAAGCTCCTCAGGGTTAGATTGCTGACTATTATGATAACGCCCTAAGACAAACAGTACCGAATGCGGGTGGGTAGGCATGATGTACTGCTGTCGCAAACGCTTATAAAGGTTTACGTCAGCATCCGAGTACAAAATGTATTGCGGTAGCACTTGATGCTCCGCTAACCAGTTGAAGAAGGCCTGTGCTTTGGGCATGTCATCTGGGCTGCGAATCACCTCTTTAAGTGCTACAGACACAGCGTCGGGCTTTACTTCCTTGACTGCGGCTATTTGTTCGCTTGCTGAATATTTGCCACCCGCCTCACTGGTTATTTGCAATAACAGCTGATCTCCCAGTTCAGTTTGGATAGCCTCTAGCGTTTTAAGATAAATTGTTGGATCTAAACTATGGCTGCCATCGGTCTCTCTGATGTGCAAGTGCAACATAGCGGCACCGGCTTTTTGTACAGCGATTGCAGTTTTTACTATCTCCTTTAAAGTGAGCGGTAATTTAGGGTGCTCTCCGCGTTGTTTATAGGCGCCGTTTGGTGCGCTTGCGATCACAACAGTCATATTGCTAGCATGGTTTGGTTCATTCGAATTTTGCAATCGCCTGGTCAACAGCAAGCGCTAACTTACGCACCAATTCGTCGCAATGGTTGCGGTCAATAATAAATGGTGGGGCAATTAATACGTGATGCCCATATTCTCCATCAATAGTGCCTGGCATTGGATACACCAATAGACCTAATTCCATTGCGATTGCTTTTAGATGTTTATGCAACGGAAAAGCAGGTGGAAAGGGCGTTTTTCGTGCTTTGTTTTGAACAAATTCAATCCCTAGAAATAAGCCCCGACCACGAATGTCTCCAACATGCGGGTGTGAATCAAAAGCAGAGTGTAACGCATTCTTAAGATAGGCCCCTTGTTTTGTCACGTTTTCCAACAAGCCCTCATTTTGGATTTCTTTTTGTACCGCCAAAGCGGCGGCCGTGACGGTTGGGTGACTGATATAAGTGTGGCCGTGTTGAAAATGTCCAGTGCCTTGTTTTATCGCGTGACTTAATTGCTCACTAATTAGCGTTGCTCCAATTGGTTGATAACCGCCTCCTAGCCCTTTAGCAATGGTGATAATGTCTGGTTCGATTTTTTCGGGTGTGATCGCAAAGTGATGCCCGGTACGACCCATTCCGCACATGATCTCGTCCAAAATTAATAATATACCGTATTTGTCGCATATTTCGCGAACACGCTGAAAATACCCCGTAGTAGGCGTTACCGCGCCGGCTGTGGCACCTACTATCGGCTCGGCAATGAACCCAATGACAGAGTCTGCGCCCAATTGTAAAATCTTGGCCTCTAACTCGTCGGTTATCCTCTTAGTATAGTCTTCGCAGCTTTCCTCATCATTTTGTTCGCGATACGCAAAACAAGGTGCAATATGATGTGTGCTTGGTAAAATTGGTGCGAACATGCGCTTACGCAGTTCATTCCCACCTACCGCTAGTGTCATCACGGTATTGCCATGATAGCTTTGGCGTCTTGCAATGAAATGTTGCCGCTGCGGCTGTCCTATTTCAACGAAGTACTGCCTCGCTAGTTTAATAGCTGCTTCATTGGCTTCAGAGCCACCTGTCACGAAATAGACCTGTTCCATGTTGCTCGGCGCTATTGATATCAGATGGTCAGCAAGTTGTTCGGATGAGTCAGAGGTGAAAAAACTGGTATGCGCGTAGGCTATTTTGTCGACTTGATCTTTAATCGCTTGAGTTACTTTCGGGTGGTTGTGCCCCAAGCAGGAAACCGCTGCCCCGCAACAGGCATCAAGATATTGCTTACCTTTTGTGTCAATCAAATAGGGCCCTTCACCATGACTAATAACACGTGAAGGCGGGGCCGCGTAGCGATGCAGTATGTGGCTCATTGTTTTATGTGGTTAGTCTAAGTTTGTGGTGTAGGGGATAAACCGATGCCAAATTGCTCGATCATGCTTTCGCGCTTCTTCAATGTGTCTAATGCGGTCTCGCCCATTTGTTGAGCAGCCATTGTTAAGGTCGCTTCAGCTAACGTAAACGCGGCAGACATACTGTTACTGTAAAACTGACTTTCGGTTGGAATAATTAAATGCTGCGAGGCAAAATGCGCAAGCGGCGAGTTGGCTGAATCAGTAATCGCGACGATTTGGATATCTTGCGATTGAGCGATTTTGCATGCGTCGACAGTCGCCTTAGTGTGTGGCGCGCAACCCATCACTACGAGTAAGTCTCGCTCATCCATATAATTAAGCGAGTGGCTGATGCCGTGCACGTCATCTTGCAAAATATCAACGTGCTCTCGAATAAGACCAAGGCAGTAGGAGTAAAAAGCCGCTAGGCAATAAAACTGGCGCCTGCCGTGGAACCTGATTTTTCTTGCCGCAATCATTAACGTCACGACTTCTTGGCAAGCACGACGACTGATGTTAGCGCTTAAAGACGCAACATTATGCGTTTCTTGACGCACAATGCCGTCAAAAACCTCATCTGATTGTTCTAACTGCGTGTCATTGGAGATGAGTTGTGTGACTTTATTGGTGTAATAGTGCGCGTCGTTTTCGACTTGATTCCGAAATAGCTTGTGCAGTTGCGAAAATTTTTCATAACCTAAAGCGTAAGCTAAACGAGTAAGTGTAGAAGGGTTAACGCCGTTGGCCGCCGCAATGTTAGACATGGTCGTTACCGCTGTGTTCGCCGGAGAAATCAGCATGTTCTTTAAGGTTTTTATGGAGGTGTTACCTAGACGAACGGTGCTAATGCCGGATTCTAAGTCGATAAGCAACTCTCTTAGTTCATCTAAAGTTTCTGGGGTAGGTTGCGCCATAAGTAGTAGTATCGCTAGTTCTAGTTATTTGCGCAATATATTTTGCGTAATTTTATGCTAATTTGTGCATTTATTAAAGTTGGCGCAAAAAATATATGCATTTATTTTGCAATGGTGTATTCTTTGGTTACGTTTCAAGTCACTGTTACGGTGTGTTGATCCCCTAAAACCGCTATACATAAGCGTAAATTAATCATTTATTTGGAGAGTAAGAGAACATGAAAAGACAGATCGCAAAATCTTTGCTGGCAGCTAGCCTTGCAATTGGAGTGGGTGCAACAGCTTCCGCTGCAGAGCAGCAATTTGTATCGATTGGTACAGGTGGCGTAACCGGCGTTTATTACCCCACAGGTGGTGCAATATGCCGACTTGTGAATAAATCGCGCAAAGAGCACGGTATACGTTGCTCAGTAGAGTCAACAGGTGGCTCGGTATTTAATATAAACGCGGTACGTACCGGTGAGTTAGAAATGGGTGTGGCCCAGTCTGATTGGCAGTACCACGCATACAATGGTACTTCTAAGTTTAAAGATGCCGGAGCATTTAAAGACTTACGCGCAGTATTTTCAGTTCATGCAGAGCCTGCTACTGTTGTAGCGCGGGCGGATGCCAACATTAATCATGTTAGAGACATCAAAGGTAAGCGGATGAACGTTGGCCAACCAGGTTCTGGTACAGTGGCTACGTACGATGTTTTAGCCGGCGCATTAGGTATAGAGCGTTCTGATTTAAAGTTAGCAGCGGAGCTTAAGTCTTCAGAGATGGGACAAGCATTGTGCGATAACAAGATTGACGCCTATATTATTTTAGTGGGCCATCCAGCGGGCATTATTAAGGAAACCACCACGACTTGTGACGCTAAAATCGTCACTATCGATGGCCCTGAAGTAGAAAGTTTGATTAACGATAACTCTTATTATCGTAGTGCCACAGTCCCTGGTGGAATGTACACCGGCAATGACGCTGATGTTGATACCTTCGGCGTAGGTGCGACTTTCGTATCTTCTGCGTCAGTGCCTGAGGAAGTGGTTTATCAAGTGGTGAAAGGTGTATTTGATAATTTCGATGACTTTAAAAAGTTACATCCAGCATTTGGCAACTTGAAAGAAAGTGAAATGATTAGCGATGCATTATCTGCACCGTTACATGATGGCGCGGTGAAATATTATAAAGAACGCGGTTGGATGTAATCTGGTGAATGCAGATTCAAGGCGGGTGAAAACCCGCCTTTTTGTTTTATATCGATTAATTAGGTTTTGCTGTGTTTGTTCTACCACGAAGACTGGCTAATACATAACACAACCTAATTGATTGGGCTGCCGCTAAACATTTAAAAGAGGAATACTCAATGTCTGAAAAAAGTACAGATTTTAAGGTCGATGAAGAAAAGTTAGAGGAGATGCTAGCGGAGACGGATACGGGGGCCCGAAACCCTAGTAATACGTCAATCGCAAAGCTTCTGTTCTGGGTGGCATTTGCTTGGTCTGCTTTTCAGCTATGGATCGCTTCGCCGATACCTTACATGATTCCTAAACTGGTACCCGTTTTAAATAATACGGATACCCGATCGATTCATCTGGCTTTTGCGTTATTTCTGGGTTTTCTCGCTTATCCTGCATTGAAGTCGTCACCGCGCAGACATATTCCCATACAAGACTGGGTGCTGGCAATTGTGGCTATCATCGTCACGATGTACCTATCTGTATTTGCGGTTGACTTGGCTAACCGCCCAGGCTTACCGATTAAAATGGATTTAATCATCTCAGGTATTGGTTTGGTGTTAGTGCTTGAGGCGGCGCGGCGCGCTTTGGGTCCACCTTTAATGATTATTGCCTCGGTTTTTCTTTGTTATGTGTTCTTTGGGCACTTGGCGCCCGATGTAATCGCTTGGAAAGGGGCCTCGTTCTCACGTGCAATGAGCCACTTATGGATTACCCAAGAAGGCGTATTTGGTATTGCGTTGGGTGTGTCGACATCAATGGTATTTTTGTTCGTACTGTTTGGTTCGTTGTTAGAGCGAGCCGGTGCGGGAAATTACTTTATTTGGGTGGCGTTTACCTTGCTGGGTCATTTAAAAGGGGGGCCAGCAAAAGCGTCAGTGGTTTCTTCTGCCCTAACGGGTTTAGTGTCGGGTTCTTCCATTGCCAACGTAGTGACGACAGGCACTTTTACTATTCCGCTGATGAAGCGAGTGGGGTTTCCAGCAGAGAAAGCAGGTGCGGTTGAAGTAGCCTCTTCAACCAATGGTCAACTTACACCGCCTGTGATGGGCGCTGCAGCATTCTTAATGATCGAATTTGTTGGCATAAGCTACATCGAAGTAGTTAAACACGCCTTTTTACCGGCTATTATTTCTTACATAGCCTTAGTCTATATCGTTCATTTGGAGTCTTGCAAAGCCGGCTTAGAGGGCTTACCGCGTCGACATAAGAAAACATTCTTGCAAAGCGCGTTAACCTTTATGACGGTAGTGCTAGGCATGGTGCTGTTGTCTCTTGCCATGTACTACGGCTTGGGTTGGTTAAAAGCGGTAGCAGGGTCTGCAACACCATGGATAGCAGGTTTGTTGTTTATTGCGGTCTATTTTGTATTAGTTAGACTTGCTGTTAACTATCCAGACCTTGGCCGTTCCGACGAAATTAACGAATTACCTGAAACGGGCCCCGTGGTTAAGTCTGGATTATATTTTTTGCTTCCAGTGGTGTTGTTAATCTGGTGTTTGACGATTGAACGTCTATCCCCCGCGCTGTCAGCATTCTGGGCTTCAATGGGCATGATCTTCGTACTGTTTACGCACAAAGCGCTAAAAGCGATGATGCGCGGAGAGACGAATTTTATGTCAAGATTTGCAGACGGCTGGTTCGACTTTAAAGAAGGTATGGTTGCGGGTGCGCGTAACATGATCGGTATCGGCATCGCGACGGCTGCGGCGGGAATTATCATTGGTACCGTTACGTTGACAGGGATAGGCTTGGTAATGGCTGAGTTTGTAGAGTTTATTTCGGGTGGCAATTTAATTGTTATGCTGATGATGACGGCTGGAATTAGTTTATTACTTGGCATGGGCTTACCCACCACGGCAAACTACATTGTAGTTTCGTCTTTAATGGCCCCTGTGATTGTTCAACTTGGCGCACAGTCAGGCTTAATCGTGCCATTAATTGCGGTGCACCTATTCGTGTTTTACTTTGGTATTCTGGCTGATGATACGCCGCCAGTTGGGTTAGCGGCCTATGCTGCCGCAGCGATATCAGGTGGTGATCCAATAAAGACCGGTATTCAAGGGTTTATGTATGATATTCGTACAGGCATTTTGCCGTTTATGTTTATTTTCAATACCGAATTATTAATGATCGGTATTCGGGGGCCGTGGCATCTAGTGCTGGTTATTGTTTCTGCGACCATCGCGATGCTGGTGTTTGCAGCAGCTACACAAGGGTACTTCTTAACGAAAAGCAAATTGTGGGAGACATTGGTGTTGCTGTTGGTGACTTTCATATTATTCAGGCCGGGCTTTTTTATGGATCGCATCTACCCGCCTTTACAAGAGGCGGCGCCAGCTCAAATTTACGAAATAGCAGAAAGTTTGCCAGATAATGGTCTCATCCGTGTTCAAGTCAAGGGTGAAAACTTAGAGGGTGATTTTGTAGATAAGGTCGTAATGCTTCCAGTAGGTGCGTCTGGAGAAGGGCGCGAACGTATTGAAACGGCAGCAGGGCTAGAGCTTCGCGAAGAAGATGGTAAGTTACTTATCGATAATCTGGTGTTTGGTGGTGCGGCAGAAAAGCAAAAACTCGATTTCGATTGGGAGATAGCCAGTATTCAAATAGAAAATGAACGCCCAGCGAAGCAATGGTTTTATATTTTAGGCGTGCTCTTGCTTGGTCTGGTTTGGTTTGTGCAACGGCGTCGGCGCGACGACGGTAGTCAAGCAGCATTAAATTAATTGAGGTTATTGTATGTATAACAAAATATTGGTTCCGGTCGACGTATCAACGATGGATAACGCAACGCGCCTTTGCAAGCAGGCTAAGAATTTGGGTGCACAGGAGATTCGCCTAGTGACCGTCATGCCAGACTACGGTATGCCGATGGTGGCTTCGTTTTTTCCGAATGATGCGCAACAACAACTCAAAAAGGAACTGAGTGCAGTGGTGGTTAAATTGGCAGAGGATAACTTGCCTGGAGAAAATACAACGACCACGCTACGCCAAGGAAAACGGGCAAAAGAGATATTGGCTGAAGCGGATGAATGGCAACCAGATCTGATTTTGATAGGGTGTCGAACTAAAACCGCTAACGGCGGCCATCGAACGATGGGGTCTTGCAGTTCCAGCGTAGCAGATAGGGCAAGTTGTTCCGTTTTACTAATGAAATAGTTGAGCTTGCTAGCGATAAGACGAAGTGTTTTTTCAATCTCCGCGATGGTGGCCAAAACGTGTAGTTAAAGGCACGATGTAGCAAGATATTTCCTGGAAAACGTGTAATGACGAAGTTGAAGAACTAGCTAAAGCGGTAGAGAGACTAAGGCTCTCGGTGTGGCCTGCGGACGCATTCGAGCAGAAAATTACAGTTCTGAATTCACATTTCTAGTCTTATTTTTTTCGAATAAGATTAGTTCACTTTTATCTAGAAATTGCACTCTTACATTGTTCCTTTGTTTCTGTATGCAACGGGCGCAATTCCGAATTGTTTTTTAAACACCCTGCTAAACGCCGCTTCCGATTGATACCCTACTGCTTCAGCTACTTCTATCAGTGCGGCACTGGTATCTTTTAGTTTTTTTCTGGCTATTTGCATTCTCCACTGAGTCATATAGGCCAAGGGAGTGACAGATAACAATGATTTAAATCGATTTGAAAACGAAGTTCGTGAAAGGCCAGATACACTAGCAAGCTCCGAAAGCGACCATGGGTGTTCAGGTGATTCATGTATCACTTTAATGGCCTTTGCTAATTTCACATCAGTGTACCCTGCCAGCTCTGTATTGTTAGCACCTTCATTGCTTAGATAAGAGCGCATTGCTTGTGCATAGATTATCTCAGATAATTTAAGTGCAATGAGGTCACTACCCATGTTACCGATGCCAGCTTCGTTACCTATCACTTTCAATGTACTTTCCATCCAGGCGCCAGAATTAGCGCCATATTCTTTAACTCTTATATGCTCTGGTAGGGCATCTATAAGCGGATGTCTTGCATCTTTATCAAATGAAAAATGGCCACAAATTAATTGTGTTTCGTGATGGGATCCTGCATCACCATACACCAAGGCACCCTGTCCGTTGAAGCCTGATTTTTCGATAACGTCCTCAAGCAGAGCAGGTGGATCTTCGGTAGTAGGGTCAGAATAGAGTGTATGTGCCGCGCCATGAGTTACGATCACTAAGTCACCTTGTTCTAATTGGACAGGTGGCTTATCTTGATCGACACGCACCAGACAATGGCCACGATGAGCATAATGGAACCGTGATACCTTCTCGTAATTTGGTACTCGAATGCTCCACGGCGAGGTAAAAGAGGTTCTAAAGTACAGAGTACCCTCGAGTCTGAGATTGGTCAATATATCGCTTAGTAAATCCATGAATAGAGTTTATCTATTCTTGATGCCTGTGTACTACTAATTCACAGTAATGTACGAATGATCATAAAGTTTGCAAGAATGATCATTAATAAAGCAGCGATAAAAGACTGTAATGTTGTTCCTCACAGAAAAATACTTTTCTGAGAAAATTTAATACCATTTGGAGAACGATATGAAACTCAAACATACTCTTATTGCTACTGCTTTAGCTACTGGTCTTTTATGCGGTGCCGCTTACGCAGAATCACCAGCGGATTTAAACGATTTGCAAATTGCACACGTCGCTTACAATGCGGATAACATTGATATTCGTTATGCCCATTTAGCGTTAGCTATCTCATCGAATCCAGACATCCATAAATTTGCCAACACAATGATTCGTGATCACAATGCAGTCAATGAGCAAGCATTAGCACTTTTAACTAAGTTGGGAGCTCAACCGCAAGATAACTTTCTCAGTCAATCTTTACTAGAAGGCGCAGATAAATTAATTGATGAGATGAGTGCTTTGCGTGGAGCTGAATTTGATATGCGCTACGCTGAAAATGAATTGGCTTATCATAAAGCCGTCAACGACTTAGTAGAAAACTCTTTTATTCCAAATATTGAAAATGCTGAAGTTAAAGACTTATTTAAGGCAGGCTTGCAAATATTCAAAGTCCACGAAGGGCACGCTGCAATGATGGTAAAAAACCTCTAATGAACAAGATGTTAAATCGTAGACGCTTTTTAGATAATACGGTAGCTGTAATTACGGCTACCGTGGTATTCCCGTACACTGAATCTTTATTCGCTACTAGCGAAGTTACAGAGCATCGTATAGAAATTGCCAACTTTGTGTTCTCGACGGGAGTGTTAATCGTTAAACCGGGAGATAAAGTTACCTGGACTAATAATGACATAGTGCCGCATACAGCTACAGCCAAAGACCGTGCATGGGATACGGGGTTAATAGAGCCAGGTGAGAGTGCAACTATTGTAGTTAATGCAGATATGACTGAGTCCTATTTCTGTGAGTATCATCCTTCAATGATTGCTGAGTTTAACATCGTAACCTAGTGAGCGATTGTGCGAAATTGGAGCTATCGTATTACTCTGTTGCGCTTAATCGCTTCTTCTTCAATATTTGTTGATCAGTGGTAATGCTAGTGAAAAGGTTTGAACAGAGGTTGACGGTTTCGATAATTTGAGGGGTGCAGTTATCTATTTGAATAAGAAAACCGGGTGGAATAGTTGTAGGATTATCTTTGGGCTTGGAAAAGTCTGTGTTAAAATTTGTTGATCGTAATCTTTGATAGATGCGATTCTATGGCGGTGAAAGTGGGCTACCTTAGTGGCGATAAATTGTGAACTCGGTCAGGCCCGGAAGGGAGCAGCCGTAACAGTGAATTCGGGTGCTAGGTTTGGCTGATTGGATCCGCCACCTTCTTCTTTGAAATGGCAACAATCACCACATAGGCTGATACTTTTGAGACACTTATTCGATTTTTTCAGCGTGCATGTTAGCGCCTTAAGTCAATGAGTTACCAAGTTTTAGCGCGCAAATGGCGCCCAAAACAGTTCTCTGAAGTTGTCGGGCAACAACATATTGTTGCTGCGCTTTCCAATGCGCTTGATTCCGACAGAATACACCATGCCTTTTTGTTTACGGGCACGCGTGGAGTGGGTAAAACCACTCTGGCCCGAATATTCGCTAAAGCATTAAACTGTGAACGGGGCGTTAGTTCACTACCTTGTGGTGAATGTGTTTCTTGTCAGTCCGTGGCACAGGGTAATCATATAGATTTGATCGAGGTTGATGCGGCGTCGCGAACTAAAGTTGATGATACGCGTGACTTGCTCGATAACGTGCAATATGCCCCTACGCAGGGACGTTATAAGGTCTATTTGATTGACGAAGTCCACATGCTCTCTACGCACAGTTTTAATGCCTTGCTTAAAACCTTAGAGGAGCCACCTGATCATGTGAAGTTTTTATTGGCGACGACCGACCCGCAAAAGTTGCCGATGACGATTCTATCGCGTTGCATCCAATTTAGTTTAAATGCCATAGATCAAGAAGCGATCGTTGGTCAGTTAGAGTCCATTTTGCGCGAAGAACAAATTTCTAATGAATTGGCGGCGCTAAAATTGATCGCGCGTTCTGCTAGTGGGAGTATGCGTGATGCGCTTAGCTTACTAGATCAAGCGATTGCCTTTGGTAATGCCAATGTAACCGAGCACGCGCTTCGCGACATGCTGGGTATGATTGATAGCAATCAAGTAGGTAAAATAATTGAAAGCTTAATTCAAAACAATTATCGAATAGTGCAAGAAGTGGTCGAAGCCATGGCAACCAGTTCAGCAGATTACATGACAGCGCTCGACGACTTGCTCTCGTTGCTTCACGGTATTTCGGTGTATCAATTTGCTCCCGATGCAATCGAGTGGAAGGGTTTAGATAAACAAACAGTGGCGCAGTATGCGGAGCATTTGAATGCAGAACAACTGCAACTGTATTATCAGATTGTGGCGCACGGTAAGCGTGATTTGCATTTAGCGCCTGATAGGCGTACTGGGTTTGAGATGGCGCTGCTACGTTTGTTCGCCTTCACCCCCCAAAAGCCGAATTCTACTTTAGAGGCACAAACACCGGCCGCAACCGAACCTTTGGCTGCACCCACTTCTGAAAATACCAGGCCCGCAGGACAACAAGCTTCTGCCAAAACTTTATCAGCAGAGCGGTTAGCGTCGGTAGATACGTTTACGCAGTTGCCGAGTCATTTATCTGAGCAACACCAAGACAAAGTTTTGCCGACTTCGAAACCGACTATGCCGCCAACGACTTTAGTTAAGCAGCAAAACAGCGAAGTGACCGCAAATTCAGACATAATGAATGGCCAAGCTAAGCATGTGGAAGTAGCTAATAAAGAAGTGGAGCAGAATTTAGTTAGCAACACTGCGCAGACTCAGATTAATTCTATCGCTCCACATGATTTGATTCAGAATATTGAATCATGGAGTGGTGGAATTAATGCATTAAACTTGCAAGGAATGGCGCGCCAGCTTGCGTTACATATGGCGCCAGTTGGGTATGAGAGCGAACGGATTGCCGTGCATTTGGATTCGCGCTACGCGCAATTGCTCAATAAAGAAAGATTACAACAGATTCAATTAAGGTTGAACGAGATAGTGAATACCCCTATTGTCGTAGACGTTGAAATGACCGAAGTTGATCCAATAAATACCGCTGCAGGTTTTAATGCAGAGCAGGCAAAACAAGCAGCAGAAGCAACGCGTCGCACGTTTCAGGAAGACCCTGCGGTACAAGAGGTCGTTGCTATGTTCGATGCAACTGTTGATGTGAATTCGATCAAGTCTACACAGTAACTATTTACTATATACAGACTTGATAACCATTTGATAATAGAGAAATAATTATGAAAGGCTTAGGTAACATGATGAAGCAGGCACAAGAGATGCAGGCGAATATGAAAAAGGCCCAAGACGAACTGGCCGAAATGCAAGTGACAGGTCAATCTGGCGGTGGCATGGTGGAGATAACGATGAGTTGTAGGCATGACGTTAAAAGGGTCAAGATTGATCCTGAGCTAGTTGGTGATGACATTGAGGTATTAGAAGATTTAGTGACCGCAGCGATGAATGATGCTTTGCAAAAAGTAGAGTCAACCAGTCAGCAAAAAATGGGGAGCCTAACGGCTGGTTTGAACATCCCGGGCCTAAATCTGCCGTTCTAGTCAATCAACTTGGTTCATTGATAAATATAGATAATGACTGATTCTCGATCGGTAGAGCAGTTGCAATTGTCATTGCAACGCTTGCCCGGTATTGGGCCAAAATCGGCGCAACGAATGGCGTTCCATTTGTTAGAGCGAGACCGTGAAGGGGCTTTTTCAATTGCAGAGGCGATTAAATCAGCCTTATCGAAAGTAAATCACTGTCAGCGCTGCAATAATTTTTCTGAAAACACCTTGTGCGCAATTTGTGCGTCACCAAAGCGCGAAGCGAGTCTATTGTGCATTGCGGAAACACCTGCCGATGTGGAAGCAGTGGAACAGGCTAACGCCTTTCGAGGTATGTATTTTGTTTTAATGGGGCACTTGTCTCCACTCGACGGTATCGGACCAGAACAGTTAGGCATTGATCAATTACTTGAATTGATAGACGGCAAAATAGTGAACGAGGTCGTGCTGGCAACGAACCTCACCATTGAAGGTGAAGCAACGGCTGATTTTATCGCTGATTTACTAGCTAATCGACCGGTAAAAATTACTCGACTCGCAAGAGGTGTGCCCGTTGGCGGCGAATTAGAATACATGGATGCTGGTACCTTGAATCAAGCATTTACTGACCGCCGCGCGGTATAAGTTGTGCAGCCGGTTTGTTCCACCTAAAGGTAGCTAAGTGTCGACAGAAAAAGCGCAATTTAAGTTAGTTAGCGACTATCAGCCAGCGGGAGACCAACCTGCTGCAATCAAAGCCTTAGAACAAGGCTTAGCTAATGGTGAGTTATTTCAGTCTTTATTGGGCGTGACGGGTTCGGGTAAAACCTTCACCATGGCGAATGTGATCGCGAATACTGGGCGCCCTGCCATTGTCATGGCACCGAATAAAACATTAGCTGCGCAGCTCTATTCTGAAATGCGAGAGTTTTTCCCGCATAACAGTGTTGAATATTTTGTCTCTTATTATGACTATTACCAACCGGAAGCGTATGTAGCGAGCTCCGATACGTTTATTGAAAAAGATTCCTCGGTCAATGATCATATTGATCAAATGCGTTTATCTGCAACTAAAGCTTTATTAGAGCGGCGCGATGTAATCATCGTGGCATCTGTTTCAGCCATCTATGGCTTGGGAAACCCTGAGTCGTATCATAAAATGATATTGCACGTCAGAGTGGGAGAGGTGATTGAGCAAAGAGCAATCTTGCAGCGAATGGCGGTAATGCAGTATCAGCGTAACGATATTGAGTTACGCCGCGGCACATTTCGAGTGCGCGGTGACGTGATTGACATATTCCCCGCAGAATCAGACAAGTTCGCAATACGTATAGAATTGTTTGGTGATGATATAGAGACGATAGCGAAATTTGACCCGCTTACTGGGGTGATAGAGGAAAAGCTTAGCCGGGTGACGGTATACCCAAAAAGTCATTATGTCACACCGCGCGAAACCTTGCTCGGGGTGCTAGACCAAATTACGGAAGATATGCGTGTGCAGCGTGCGCATTTTGAAGAACAGGGTAAATTAGTAGAAGCACAAAGAATCAAGCAACGCACCGAGTATGACTTGGAAATGATGCGCGAGTTAGGGTATTGCTCGGGGATCGAAAATTATTCTCGTTACTTATCAGGTCGTGCGCCCGGCGAAGCGCCGCCCACATTGATTGACTATTTGCCTAAAGATGCGCTGATGTTTCTAGATGAAAGCCATGTCATGGTGCCGCAAATTGGCGCAATGTATAAAGGTGATGCGTCGAGAAAGCAAAATTTGGTCGATTTTGGCTTCAGACTACCATCAGCCAAGGATAACCGTCCGCTGATGTTTGAAGAGTTTGAGCGCCTCATGCCGCAAACAGTGTTTATTTCCGCTACGCCGGGGGCGTATGAACAAAAACACGCACCGGACATGATCGATCAACTCGTTCGTCCAACGGGATTAGTCGACCCAACGGTTGAAATACGACCCGTAGAGTCGCAAGTTGACGATTTACTATCAGAAATTGGGCGCAGAGTGGAAGTTA
Source organism: Candidatus Poriferihabitaceae bacterium (assembly GCA_965237995.1). Taxonomy (GTDB): domain Bacteria; phylum Pseudomonadota; class Gammaproteobacteria; order Arenicellales; family Poriferihabitantaceae; genus JAAELZ01. The sequence continues at coordinate 419,897 of CBDEGO010000002.1, read as the reverse complement.
ATGAGCGTGTGTTAGTCACCACCATTACCAAACGGCTTGCTGAAGATTTAACTAAGTACTACCATGATCATGGTGTTCGGGTACGTTATTTGCACTCAGATATAGATACCGTTGAACGTGTCGAAATTATTCGTGACCTTAGAAAAGGTGAGTTTGATGTATTGGTTGGCATCAATTTACTCAGAGAAGGACTGGATATTCCAGAAGTATCATTGGTGGCGATTTTAGATGCCGATAAAGAGGGTTTCTTACGTTCGTCGCGTTCATTAATTCAAACGATAGGAAGGGCGGCTCGAAATGTAAATGGGTATGTGATTTTGTATGCAGATAGGGAAACGGATTCAATCAAAGCGGCGATGGAGGAAACCGATCGAAGACGTGAACGGCAAATTATACATAACCGAAAGAATGGCATTATACCGAAAGGAGTGGTTAAGCCGATTAGGGATATAATTGATGGCATACCCGTGACACCGAACCAAATCGAGCCGTTGCCATTGGCAGCTGAAGAGTTAGCTACCTACGTTGTTCAAACACCGATGCAGCTAGGTAAAAATATCAAAAAACTGGAGAAGCAGATGTATGCACACGCTAAAAACTTAGAGTTTGAGCAAGCAGGTCTGATTCGAGATCAATTAAAACAGCTGCGTGACGCGCAGCTTAAATCGTCTATATAGGAAAATGATTCAATTTTTGTACAGTGTTTTGGGTTTTGTTCTGGCTATTGGAATTTTGGTCACTATTCATGAGTTCGGTCATTTTTGGGTAGCACGCAAGTCTGGGGTTAAAGTGCTTCGATTCTCAGTCGGTTTTGGAAAACCGTTAAAAATCTGGAAGCGTAACAATGACGAAACAGAATATGTTTTAGCTGCAATCCCGCTTGGGGGTTACGTGAAGATGTTGGATGAGCGCGTGGAAGACGTCGCTGAAGAAGAAAAACACCTTGCGTTTAATAATGCAACGTTAGCGAAGCGCACCGCTATTGTGGCCGCAGGGCCGTTAGCTAATTTTATATTTGCCATTTTGGCGATGTGGGCGTTGTACTTATATGGTACTCGCGACATACAACCCACGGTGGGAACGGTCGTTGTTGACTCTCTCGCTGAGCAAGCAGGGTTTAAAGAAAACGATGTTATTGCCTCAGTGGATGGGCGAAAAATGCACGGTTGGCAAGATCAGTTGATCTACTTGATCCATAAAGCTTATCAGGGTAAGACAGTGAACTTTGCTGTGCTTCGAGACGACAATAAACAAGCTGTCGATATTCCGCTTGATTTTTCTTCAACGTCAGCGCGAAGCATTGGCCCCGGTTTTATTAATCAAACGATTGGTTTATACCCATCCAGTGGTGAGGCGCAGATTTCCGCAGTGGTACCTGGTTTGCCGGCAGATGAGATAGGGATGAAATCTGGGGCGCGAATATTATCGATTGATGGCGAACCAATGGCGTCATGGCGCGATGTGGTGAACAGTATTTCTACTAAGCCTAAGCAATTAGTGGAAATTAAATTTACCGATGGTCAACAGGTGCACACTAAAGAGGTGATGACCGCACAGCGCGACTATGATGGCAAACAATATGGCCAAATTGGTATTTACCCTTCTCAATACGAATATCAAACGGATGTGCTTGAGGGGTTAGCCAAAGCAGTCGATTATACTTGGCGCTTTTCTTGGGTGAACCTGCTGTCAATTGGTAAAATGTTTACTCGTGAAGTCGGCACAGAAAACCTCTCAGGGCCAATTACTATCGCAAATATGGCAGGGCATACGGTACAAAGCGGTGTGACCGACTTTGTTACTTTTTTAGTGTTGATAAGCATTAGTCTAGGCTTAATTAACTTGCTCCCTGTGCCAGTGTTAGACGGCGGGCATTTATTGTTTTTTGCTATTGAAGCGGTAAAAGGTAGCCCGGTGAGTGAAAATGTGATGTTGTGGGGACAGCAAATTGGAATTGCTGCTTTACTTCTTTTAATGTCTTTGGCCTTTTACAATGATATTATCCGCTTGATGTCATAATCGTTGTTGAGTCCAAATGATAAAAAGAATTTTTTGCCTAAGTGCGTTGCTATGTTGTTTGATTTCAAACAGTCTGTTTGCGCAAAGTATCGAGCCGTTTACTATTTCTGATATCCAAGTAGAAGGGGCGGGACGCATAGAAGATGGAACAATTTTTAATTACCTACCGCTTAAGGTCGGTGATCAGATAAACGCTAGTGATGCGCGTGAAGGAATCAAGGCGTTATTTGATACGGGTTTCTTTCGTAACGTCAAGCTTCGACAAGACGGTACGGTTTTGGTTGTTGAGGTTGAAGAGCGCCCATCTATTGCGGGCGTGACTATTAGTGGTGCTAAAGCGGTAAAGGAAAGCGATATTCTGGAGATTTTTGGTAACGCTGAATTGACTCAAGGTAGGATACTCAATCAAAAGCGCTTGAATGAAGTGGTAAAAGCGATTAGTGATACTTATTTTGCACGTGGTCGTTATTCTGCCAAGGTCGAGCAAGACATCAGTATGCTTGATCAAAATAGAGCACGAATTTTATTGAATATAAACGAAGGGCGTGTTGCTACGATCAGCAGAATCACCTTTGTAGGCAACAAGACATTTTCAGCTAAACAGTTAAAAAAGCGAATGGAAATGACTGAGAAACGCGGTCTAAGCCCATTTAACCGTAAAGATTTGTATTCAAAACAAAAATTTGAAGGGGACATCGAAACGCTACGTTCTTTTTACGCAGACCGCGGTTTCTTTGAATTTGATGTGCGCTCTACTAACGTCACCATCAGCCCTAACAAGCAAGATATTGAATTGTTTATTTCAATAGCAGAGGGCGATCGTTTCGGTCTCGGTGAATTGAAGGTTGAAGGAGAGCACGATATCGCAGATACAACGCTTGACTCGTTGCTTAAGGTGACAGATACCTCTGTTTTTTCAAGAAAAACGATTAGTGAAATTCGTCGCGCTATTAGTGATGAATTGGCTAACTTAGGATATGGCTTAGCTCAGGTTGATACCTTGCCATCAGTGGATAATACGGACAAGCAGGTTGATGTTACCTTCAGAGTTAGCCAAGGGGCGCGACTGTATGTTCGTCGAATTGATATTTCTGGAAATACCGTTTCTAGGGACGATGTAATTCGGCGTGAGATGCGTCAACTTGAAGGGGCGCGCTTTTCCGCTGCTGATGTAAAGCGGTCGCAAGAGCGCTTACAACGCTTGGGCTATTTTGATAACGTACGTATCGATACCGTGCCGGTGCCTGGTGTGCCTGACCAAGTTGATTTGTTAGTGAGCATTAATGAACGATCAACCGGTAGTCTTACTTTTGCATTAGGTTATTCGGATGCAGAAGGCGCCTTATTTCAAATTGGCTATAACCAGCGTAATTTTTTGGGTTTAGGTCGACAGCTTAACGTAACGCTTGATAACTCAGATGCCTCTCAGACTTATGAGTTGAGTTATACCAACCCTTATTACACGGTGGGTGGTGTGAGTCGTGGCCTATATGCTCGGAGTCGGGAAATCAATTCATCTGAAATTTCTACCGCGGAGTATATAGCTAACTCGATTGAACTAGGGGCAACCTATAAATTTCCAGTTTCCGAAACTAACTCTTTCAACTTTACCGGATTTACTGAGCAGATATCGTTAGAAGAAACAGCGGAGACACCGCCTGAATTTCAAAGATTCATCGCTGATAACCCCGAAAGCACTAACTTCGGTGCAAGACTATCGTACTCTAAAAATACGCTGAATGATTTTATTTTCCCTAGTGCAGGCTCGTCGGCTAGTATTTCACTGGAAGCTGCACTACCGGGTAGTGATGTTGAGTATTACAAACTAAATTTGTCGGTCTCTAAATATGTGCCACTCGGCTATAGAGGTTTAAGTTTTAAGTCTAAAATAAAAATTGGCTATGGCGGCAGTTATGGCAGCGAGGGTGGAGATAGTCTGCCTTTTTATAAAAACTATTTTGCGGGAGGGCCGACCACAGTGCGTGGGTATCGAGCGCGGTCTCTTGGGCCACAAGATTCTGGCACTACACCACAGCCAACTGGAGGAGATCGCCGTATCGTCGGAAGTTTAGAGCTGTTATTGCCTAGGTTTGGTTCTGGGGCATCTAAAGATAAACGTTACGGCGCTTTTATCGATGCAGGCATGGTTTATGGTGAGGGGGAAGATGTAGATTTTGGTGAAATACGTTACTCTGCCGGATTGGTGATGCAATGGTACTCACCAGTTGGACCATTGAGTTTAAATTATGGCGTTCCACTAAATGCAGAAGACACTGACGAAGAGCAGAAATTTCAAATATCATTGGGTACGCTTTTTAGATAAAATTGTTGCTTAATACACTCAAGAATAGACGATAAAATAATCACTGATGCTCAAAAAAATTCTCATTAGCCTGCAGTTAATTGCCTTATTAACAGGCGCAGCCTACGCTGAAAAAATAGGTTATGTGAATGCCGTCAAGTTGGTGGAGACCGCGCCACAAGGGAAGGCTTCCCTTAAGAAATTAGAAGCTGAATTTAGTGAGCGGGAAAAGGCATTATTGGTCCTGCGGGATGAGGCTTTAGCAGTCGAAAAGGGAGCACAGAAAAACAGCTTATTATTAAGCGATACAGAAAAGGCAGAGAGTGCGCGCAAACTTACAGATCTGCAACGCCGGCTGCAGCGGGAGCAACGCGAACTAAATGAAGATTTTAATTTACGCCGTAATGAAGAATTGGCGCAACTACAGAAAATTGTAACGGATGCGGTAATTGAAGTAGCTGAAGCTGAAGACTACGATATTATTTTCCAGCAAGCGGTCTGGTTCAAACCAGAAATAGACATGACTGAAAAGGTGTTAAAGCACCTTACTAAAAAGTACTCTCAATAACGGACAACTCGCAGTTAATGGCTACACTTTCTGAATTAGCCGAAATTTGCGGCGGTAAAATTGCAGAAAGAGATAAGGACTATCAGATACACTCTATTGCTACACTCACTTCTGCTGATGAGCAGAGTTTGGCTCCTTTTTACGATCAACGTTACGCTGAGCAGTTAACAACTACAAAAGCAGGTGTTGTTATTGCGGACTCTCGTCCCACAGCGTATCAGGGCAGGTTACTTGAAGTGAAAAACCCGCAGTTAGCGCTGACTAAGTTAATGCCCCTACTGTACCCCGTGAAAGAGTGCGCAGCCAAAGTCGAAGCTTCGGCACAAATTGCGTCTGATGTTAGTCTGCCCGAAGAAGCATATATTGGTCACAATGTGGTTATCGCTTCTGGCGTTATATTCAAAGGTAAGGTGTATATTGGCTCGGGCGCTTATATTGGCGAAAACGTGATCATTGATGCAGGTGCTAGCATAGGGGTAAACTGCAGTATTATGCATGGGTGCTCAATTGGTGAAAATTGTCATATTAGTGCAGGTGTCGTCATCGGTGCTGATGGCTTTGGGTATGTATCCGACGCTAATCAAAATGCGACAGAAACCATTTGGCGTAAAACGCAGCATATCGGCAAGGTCATTATTGGTAAAAATGTCGAAATAGGCGCTAATACAACCATCGATAGAGGCAGTATCGGAGATACTATTATAGGTGATAACGTGATCATTGATAACTTAGTGCAGATTGCTCACAATGTGAACATTGGCCGTGGAACTGCTATTGCAGGCTGTGCAGCGATTGCCGGAAGCACTACGGTGGGTGCCGATTGCTTAATTGCTGGTCGGGCTGCGTTGGTGGGGCACCTGATTATTTGCGACAAAGTGACGATTCTTGCAAATTCTTTAGTCACTAAATCAATTGCGACCGCAGGCGTATATTCTTCCAGCTTGCCTGCACAACCTGTCAAGGTATGGAGAAAGCTGATTGCTAGGCTCAGAAAACTTAGCTAAGCTAACCTCCAATATCATCTAATACACTTACGAGCAAAATTATGAGTCAACAACTAGATATCAACGCGATAAGGAAAATACTACCCCATCGTTATCCGTTTTTACTGATTGATCGAGTGTTGGAATACAAAATTGATGACTCCTTAACGGCCATTAAAAATGTGACCGCAAATGAGCCATTTTTTAATGGACATTTTCCGCATCGCCCCGTATTTCCTGGGGTATTAATGCTAGAGGCGATGGCGCAAGGTGCGGCCCTTTTAGCGGCTTTAGGCTTAGAATCAGATAAGCAAAACGAAGAAATAATTTACCTTTTTGCTGGTGCGGATAATGTCCGTTTTAAACGACAGGTCGAGCCAGGTGACCAAATGCAAATAGAGGTCAAGTTTGAGCGTAAAAAACGTAACATTTGGAAAACGGCAGTGTCTGCACATGTTGATGGAGACATGTGTGCGAAAGCGGATATTATGTTCACATACCAGATTATCGACGAATCGTGATTCATGAACGAGCCATTGTCCATCCTGGGGCACAAATTGGGGATAATGTCAGTATCGGCCCGTTTAGTATTATAGAAGACAATGTTTCAATTGGCGATGGCACTATTATTGGCCCACATGTGGTTATTAGGAACCACACCCACATAGGCAAGGATAATCATTTCTTCCAGTTCAGTTCCATTGGAGAGGCGCCGCAATACCGCGGATATAAACAAGAGCCGACTCAACTAATCATCGGTGATCGAAACACCTTTAGAGAATATGTAACGCTTAACCGCGGCACGCCGGATTTTAGTCAACAAACGGTTATTGGCGATGACAACTTTATCATGGCCTATGTGCATATTGCGCATGACTGTATCATCGGCAATTCGACCACGTTCGCTAATGGGGCGAGCTTAGCTGGCCACGTTAAGGTAGGCGACTTCGCGATTCTCGGTGGTTTTTCGTTGGTGCATCAGTTTTGTAGTGTTGGGGCCCACTGTATTACCGGAATTGGAGCTGTTTGCTTTCAAGATGTTCCGCCCTATATTGTTGCTGCTGGTAACTCAGCAGAGCCATATGGTATCAATAGCAAAGGCCTTAAACGTCGTGGTTATAGCGACAATTCAATTACCTTGCTTAAGTCAGCATATAAATTACTTTACAGGAAATAACCTAGATTTAAAATCAGCCATGGCTGAGATAGTAAAGCTAGACCGCGAGGACAGTGATATTAATTGTCTGTTAGGCTTTCTAGCAGCCAGTGACCGTGGCATCATTCGTCGGTGAGATGTTACGCCCAAGGCCTTGAGCCTTCGAATTCTATGCGTTCGCAGACAGAGCACCATGGGTTTTACCCGTGGGTGAATGAGCTATGCAGCTTTTCCGCAGTTAATAATATCAGCGGCGTAAAACAGCTGCTCAATCCGAAGGATTGTAATGGGTTGCTAGTACCTCGCGTTTACGCGGGGGTATCTATGGTGTTTTTCGATTGTATTACCTAAGTTAAGGCTGTAATGGCACTTGCTGAACAGAATAGACTACCCCTTAGCATTGCAATTTCGGTCGGCGAGCCGTCGGGTGATATATTGGCTGCAGGTTTGATTCGCGAAGTGCGTAAGCAATATCCCGATTGCAGTTTTTTCGGTATTGGTGGGCCCTTAATGCAAGCGCAAGGCTGCGAATTGTTGTACTCGATGGATTCCATTACTGTAATGGGGATTGATGAAGCCCTGAAAAACCTTTGGTCAATTATTAGGCTTAGGTTACGCTTAGCGCAGAGTATTATAAAGCGCCGGCCTGCTTTATTTATCGGCGTTGATGCGCCAGATTTTAATATTGGCTTAGCGTTAAAGCTTAAAAAGAAAGGGTTTGCAACAGTACACTATGTCAGCCCGACTGTTTGGGCGTGGCGTAGTTATCGAATACATAAAATAAAGCGTGCTATTGATCACATGCTCACACTTTTTCCGTTCGAAAAAAGCTATTACGATAAAGTCGGCTTGGAGGCGACCTTCGTAGGGCATCCCCGCCGCGATGCCAGAGCAGACAAAATCTAAATCTCAATTGCTTAAAACCGCTAGGCAAACATTAGGAATAAGCGCAAAGACCGTCGTAGGGCTGATGCCCGGCAGTCGCAGAAGTGAATTCAATGCTTTGTTGCCAACACTATTAGAATCCGCGCAACGTTTGTTTAAGTCGGACTCAAATTTGCAGTTTGTATTACCTTTCGCTAAACCCAATTTGAGAACCTATTATCAAGCGCAAATCTTGGAAAGCGGGTTGCCCATACTCATGTTGGACGGGAATTCTAAACAAGCGATGCAGGCAAGTGATGTAGTCATTTTAGCCTCTGGTACTGCAGCGCTTGAATCGATGTTAGAGCAAACGGTGATGGTGGTAATATACAAAGTGTCATCGCTTAGCTATTTAATGTTCAAACTGTTTGCTCAAGTAAAATACTTTTCTATGCCCAACCATCTACTTGAACAGCCGGTCGTTCCGGAGCTATCTCAAGATGAAGTCACCGCAGAAAACATTTGTAAGCAGGTGCAATATTATCTCGATCAACCGCAAACGGTTAAAGCATTAGAGGCACAATTTGCAACGGCTCGTCGTCAACTAGCGATTGATGCAGATAAGGTAGCTGCTCGTGCAGTACTCAAACTATTAGATGAGTGAAGTGAACTGGGTAGCTGGGGTTGATGAGGCAGGAAGAGGGCCGTTAGCCGGTTCTGTTGTCGCTAGCGCAGTGATACTGCCAGCGCGGTTTGATTTGCCGGGTTTAACCGACTCCAAAAAACTTTCTGCTGGGCAGCGTGCAGTTCTTGAACCGATGATTCAGCAGCAAGCGATTGCATGGTGTGTAGCGCAAGCCACGTGTGAGGAAGTTGATAGAATTAATATTCTACAGGCGACGATGCTGGCAATGCAGCGCGCAGTCATGGGGTTGCAAAAAGTGCCTACTCTGGTTTTAATAGATGGCAACAGAGCGCCAGATTTGTTAATTCCTGCACGATGTATTGTTAAAGGAGATCTCACACAACCCGTTATCTCTGCTGCCTCAATATTAGCTAAGCAAGAACGAGACCGGCAGCTAGTAGCCTTAGATCAACAATTTCCGCAATATGGATTTGCGCAGCATAAAGGGTATCCGACAAAAGCACATCTATTGGCATTGTGTGAACACGGCCCTTGCTCGGCGCATCGCTTATCATTTAAACCTGTTTCTCAGAGCGTAATATGACTGAGTTTGTGCATCTCCATCTGCATACGGAGTACTCTTTAGATGATGGGCTAACCCGAATAAAGCCAACCGTGGCTGCCGTTAAGAGTCTGAATATGGCTGCTTTGGCGATTACCGATTTAAGCAATTTATACGCAACGGTAAAGTTTTATAAAGCCTGTTTATCTAATGGAGTTAAACCCATTATCGGCGCTGAGGTTTGCGTAGAAAATCCTGCCGATGCGACGTTAATTGACCGATTCGTTTTTTTAGCTAAGAACAACCAAGGCTATGTACACTTGTGCCAGCTATTAACTGACGCGATTATCAATAACCGCAGAAATGGTTTGCCTGTGATTAAGCAGTCACAACTACAAAGCGGTGCTTCGCGAGGTATTGTCGCCATCACTTTAAATAAGGATGGTGGTCTAACGCAAGCAATTATGAATCAAGACCAGCTGACGCTACAGAGCAATTTAGCCAGTTATCAGCCACTATTTCAGGATGGATTCTTTTTTGGGGTTTCGCGCTTAGGAATCAAAGGTGAAAACACCTATATCAAACATGTGGTTAGTTTGTCCGAACAATACCATGTGCCACTTGTTGCTATTAATCAAGTGCAGTTCCTTGAGCCTGACCACTTCAATTTGCATGAGGTACGTGTTTGCATCAATGAAGGTAGACAAATCGGAGATACACGCCGGACGAGTGCGTTTACGCCGCAGAACTACCTGCGTTCAAGCGAGGAGATGAGATCGCTCTTCGATGATTTGCCCGAAGCGATCGACAATACGGTCAATATTGCCCGCAGCTGCAATGTCTTTTTGACTTTTGGAACGGATTATTTACCTGAATTTCCGGGTTCGGGATTGCAAACAGCTGACCAAGCTATTCGGGAAATCTCAGAGCTTGGTTTGCAGCAACGTTTGGCCCGATTGAAAGAGTTAACTATTGAGGGAGAATCAAACCCGAACCCTTTTAGTGATAAGGATTACTTTGATCGTCTAGAAACGGAACTAGCGGTCATAAATCAAATGGGGTTTCCAGGCTACTTTTTAATTGTGGCTGATTTTATTCGCTGGTCTCGAGAGCAGGAAATTCCAGTTGGACCTGGTCGTGGTTCTGGCGCGGGATCAGTAGTCGCTTGGGCAATGGGGATTACTGATTTAGATCCATTGCAGTATGGTCTGTTGTTTGAGCGATTCCTAAACCCAGAAAGGGTGTCGATGCCTGACTTTGATATCGACTTTTGCATGGAAGGCCGCGACAAGGTTATCGAGTACGTGAGCGAGTGTTACGGTCGTGATCAAGTTGCACAAATAATCACCTTTGGAACGATGGCAGCAAAGGCGGTGATACGCGATGTCGGTCGAGTGCTGGGGCACTCTTACGGTTACGTAGATAGTATCGCTAAATTAGTGCCCTTTGAAATTGGCATCACTTTGCAAAAGGCATTGGATAAAGAGCCTGAGTTGTCGCAGCGTTACAATGACGATGCCGAAGCCGCTCAGCTGATTGACACCGCGCTACAATTAGAAGGGCTGTGCAAAAATGTAGGGAAACATGCGGGCGGTGTCGTCATTGCGCCTTCAACACTAACTGATTTCACCGCGCTATTTGCAGAATCGGAAGCGACTCAAGCTGTGACGCAGTTGGATAAGGATGACCTTGAAAAGTATCGGTTTAGTTAAGTTTGATTTTTTAGGGCTGCGAACTCTTACGATTATTGATTGGGCGCAAAAATTGATCAATAGCGCAGCGCTTGCGCAAGATCAACCGAGCGTGGAAGTACCAAGCCAACCTTTTTACGATGAAGCGACGTTTACACTCATTAAGAAAGGACAAACTGTCGCTGTTTTTCAGCTTGAGTCGAGCGGAATGCGAGATCTAATCTTGCGCTTACAACCAGATTGTTTCGAAGACCTGATTGCCTTAGTGGCGCTATATCGGCCAGGGCCGCTGGAGTCTGGCATGGTGAATAACTTTGTTGATCGCAAACACGGCAGGCAAAAAGTGGAATATCCGCACCCGTTAACTGAACCAATACTGGCAGAGACGTATGGCGTTATTTTGTATCAAGAACAGGTTATGCAAATTGCGCAGACCTTAGCTGGATATTCACTAGGTGGGGCCGATATATTGCGACGTGCAATGGGTAAGAAAAAGCCTGAAGAGATGGCTAAGCAGCGGTCGATATTTGTTGATGGCGCAAAGGAAAATAAATATTCCGAGTAGTGATGCTAATTATATTTTTGACTTGATGGAAAAGTTTGCAGGCTATGGGTTTAATAAGTCACACTCTGCGGCGTACGCGCTTGTGTCGTTTCAAACAGCGTGGTTAAAAGCGCACTATCCCGCTGCTTTTATGGCGGCTACGTTGTCTGCAGATATGGACCACACTGACAAAGTGGTCAGCTTGATCGCGGAGGCGAGAAAATTAGATTTAGCTATTGAGACTCCTAGTGTGAATAGCTGCGCCTATAAATTTATGCCTGCTGATGAAAGCACTATTGTGTATGGTCTGGGAGCCATAAAAGGGTTAGGCGAGTCGGCAATTGAATCGATAGTCAACAATAGAGAAGAGCAGGGGCGGTATAAGAATTTACATAGTTTTTGTCAGCGAATCGACTCAAAGAAAGTTAATAAACGGGCTTTAGAGGCATTAACTCGATGTGGTGGTTTAGATTGTCTAGGTATGCATCGCGCGCAAACCTTATTAAACTTACCCTATGCGATGGAAGTGGCAGAGCAACGCAGTAAAGATGAACTTGTGGGGCAAAGCGATTTATTTGGGCTAGCTGCTGGTGAAAACGTGATAAAGGAAATTGAGACGGCGGCGCCATGGCAAGAGGCGCGCCGCTTATCTGAAGAGCGCGAATCATTAGGTTTATATCTATCAGGTCACCCGTTCGACGGCTATCGCGATGAGCTTGAATCGGTGTCTGACTGCAAGCAAGGTAGGATGCCTTCGGGGCTGAAATCAGGCGTCATTGCTGGAATGATTGTAGCTATTCGGATAAACATCACTAAGCGCGGTGATAAAATGGCGTTCATGAGTCTAGATGACGGTTTCTCTCGGATGGAAGTGGTTGTGTTTCCTGATCTTTACGAGCAAGCTAAAGACTTGTTGCTAAAAGATGCAATGATTATTGCACAAGGCGATTTAGAAGAAGACGCTGCGCAGGAAAGTTACCAAATGACCGCGATTAGTCTCTGTGACGTGCAGATGCTGAGGTCGGATATGCTGCTTGCGATTAAAATTAAGCTCAATTCAAAACTGGTGAATGAATTTGGTTTTGAGCGTTTAAAAAATGCGCTTAATCCGCATCGAGGTGGTGACACGCTGATTGAAATGGAATACCGCCAACCAGATGGCATTACCGGTACAATTCAACTAGGTGATACTTGGAAGGTGGCACCAAATGAAGAGCTAGTTGACCAACTGAAGCAGTTACTTGGAGCAAGCGCGTTGTGTTGGGAATACAATAACTATGCCATTGCAGAAGGTTTGCGATATAAAATTGAGAAGCGCCGACCTGTCTATAAAAAGCAGGCTTCTTAAACTTGAGATAGGCAAATTAGGGTAAAACAGCCCCAAGCTAGTGCAACAAAATATCGGTATAATTAATGGGGCTGTCCTAGATAATTAAAATTATCTAGTATGGTTAGATGCGAAAGAGTCGATTAAGCAAGTATAAACAAAACAGACTAATTGAGCTATTTGTAGCGGGTACAACTGCAAGAACCGCAGCCTCATTAGTCGGCGTAAATAAGTCTACAGCAAGTTATTATTTTCATCGTCTACGGCAGTTAATATTTGAGCAAACAGACAACATTGGCTTGCTCGCTGGTGAAATTGAAGTAGATGAAAGTTATTTTGGTGGCAGACGCAAAGGTAAACGAGGGCGTGGAGCTGCAGGTAAAGTGCCTGTATTTGGCTTACTTAAACGCAATGGCAAGGTATATGCAGCAATGATACCTGATGCCAAGACACAAACTTTGATGCCGATAATTAGGCAAAAGGTAAAGCCTGACAGCATCGTATATACTGATTGCTGGCGTGGTTATAATGCGCTTGATGTGAGTGAGTTTAAGCACTATCGTATAAATCATAGTGTGTTGTTTGCAGATAAACAAAATCACATCAATGGGATAGAGAATTTTTGGAACCAAGCGAAGCGTCATTTACGCAAGTTTAATGGTGTTCCAAATAAGCATTTTCACTTCTTTTTGAAGGAGTGTGAATGGCGATTTAACAACAGTGACCCAAAAGATCAATTAGTACAATTGAAACAATGGGTTAAAACAGAAATAGGTTAGTTATCTAGGACAGCCCCTAATTAATTATGCGCGTCTGCGCATAGGCGTAGTTGTTGGGCGGGTGTAGTTTAATGGTAGAACGGGAGCTTCCCAAGCTCTTAACGTGGGTTCGATTCCCATCACCCGCTCCAAAATAATGACAAGCTGAAAGGCCGTGGTATATTAACTGCTTAGGGAGGAGACACCTTTTTTGGGCTTTTATTGGCAAACTGGTTAGTTGTTACGCCTTTAGGGGAGCGTTTGATGCTCTCTCCCTCAAAATTACAATCATGGTCGATACTCAAGTTACTGGTAATAATTTTACCTTTAACGTTACCACCAGCCAGCACTTCCACTTTGTCGCAATCAGCTGTTCCGGTGAAGCTGCCTGTTATTGCTAATGTATTAGCCACAATTTCACCCTCTACTTTACCTGAGGTGCCAATAGTAACGTGTCCTACAGATTCTATTTCTCCGTTGTGGGCGCCATCTAAGTGCAAGGCGCACTTGGTTGTGATGGCGCCGGTTATCTTTGTTCCATTTGAGATAACTGTAGAGTTGGTCTGGATATCTGCTTGTTGATCAGGCTTATTAAAGAATCCCATTGGATGCCTCTTACGTTGGAAAAAATTTCATTTGAGCCAAATTCCCATGTCACAAAATATGTAGGGTTTAGGGCTTTACCTAGGTAGCGGACTTCATAATGTAAATGAGGGCCATTTGTTCTTCCGGAGTTACCAGATAATCCGATAAGATCTCCTTTTTGGACCACATCACCAGGCTCGACTTTGATTGTTGAAAGGTGAGCGTAACGTGTTTCAAAACCGAAATTATGAGTGACCACAATGCGATTACCGCTCAAGTTATTGTATGTGGCTTGGTTGATAATACCATCTGCGGTGGCGTAAACATTGGTGCCCGTTTTCGCTCGCAGATCAAGCCCATTGTGAAAGCTTTTTTGATTGGTAGTTGGGTGAGTGCGATTGCCAAATTTACTGGTTACGCCAAGGTTACGCGTTGGGTAGCCATTGGGTATGTTGTCGTGTAGGATTTTTTCTTGATTAACATTGATGGTGAGCAACTCAACACGGGCTGTCATTGATTCCGTATCTTTGTTGCCGAGATTCTTCACCCCCATAGTGGATTCAATTTGAATAACGCGGTCGTCTAAGTCGTTAAAGTCTGATTCTTTTTCGGAGTAATAGTTAGAAATTTCTAACAGCCTTTCAGTGATGGAACTATTTAAGTTGGTGCTGACGCCACTAATACGTTCTATGTTGCTGATCTGTTCGCTAATCTCGGTTAACGTTCGGCTATGCTGCTTTAACACATACGAAAGATTGGAGTTTTTTTCAGAAATGTTTACGACATGATCTTCTAATGCACTGGCTAAGTCTTGTGTCGAGACGATTTTGTCTTTTTGGTTAAAGACAATAATATTACTGATAATCAGTGCAATAGTAACGAAAGCACTGGTTCCGATGACGATGGCCTTGAGGCGTTTAGAAATACGAAAGTGATGCGTTTTAGTGAGATCACTGATCGTGATCAAGTAATGCTGGTTATTTTTGTTCTTGTTGTGCACTTGCATAATGATGGCTTAACCGTAGATAGCAGCGGGGTTCTTTTGGTAGTTTTTATGTAAGGCTAGTACAAGTTTTACGTAGTGCTGTGTTTCAGGGTAGGGCGGGATGCCATTGTATTTGTTAACTGCAGTTTCACCCGCATTATAGGCAGCTAGTGCAAGCTTCACGTCGTTTTTATAGGTTTTCATCAAGTGGCTTAAATAACGGGCGCCGCCGCTAATATTTTCGACAACATTAAATGAGTCAGTCACCGCGTAGCTTCTGGCTGTTTGTGGCATCAATTGCATTAACCCTTGGGCGCCTTGGTTGGAAACAGCGTTAGGATTAAAAGCAGACTCTATTTGAATCACCGCTTTCACTAGGGCGCGGTCTAATTTGTGTTGGTCGGCTATTCTGAAAATTGTTTGGTCGTACTGTGAGGCAACGGGATTGGGTGCGCTACGTTTAGTGTAATTATACGATCTCGGTGTTAGGCGAGTAGTTGTGCCTTTGGGGCTGTATTGCTTGATTAATTTTAACTCTGCATTATGGTTAGCGTGATCACTAATTATTCGAGTTCCGTTAGGCGCTTCATATACGTACACATTTGTAGCATGCACAGGAAACCCCAGAGCAAAGCTAGTAGTGCAGCAAAGAATGAGTGAATGAAGCGTCATATATATGCAGTCGAAAAAAGGCCAGAGATGTTATCACCGAAGTGCGTTAATTTCAAAGGATAGCGAAGTTTGACAAATGACTTTGACGACAGCTTGCCGCGCTTATTTGCGCAACTTGTTTGAAACTATTTTCGATGTTTGTTGGTTATGAGTATACGTTAATGTGTATTGCGTTTATTAAAGTTGTTAGTGTTTTTGTATTTAACGAATTTGTTCTAAATAATCTTTGGCCATAATATCGTTTTGATCTGCAGCTGACTGAATCCAGTATAAGGCGAGTGTTTCATTTTTGTCGACCAGATCGCCTTCTAAATAATATTGCCCGAGTTGGTATTGTGATTGAGCTTGCCCAGCTTCGGCACTAGTTTTAAATAATTCAAATGCGCGCTGGTTATCTTCATCAGTACCTAAGCCTGCTTGATGCAAACGAGCCAATTGATATTGCGCCCCGAAATGGCCGTTGCTCGCCGCATAGCTCCAGTTTTTATAGGCTACTTTATAGTTTTTATCTTTATACGCGGCATGAGCTGCTGCCAATGCGTTTGTTAATTCTGTCGAAGCGGCTATCTGCTTAGTCGCTAAGTTAGTTGAGTCGTCAGCTCCTTCTGCTGGGCTGATCTCAAGAGACATCTTCTCGAATATTTGGTCTAGAAATACACGTGCTTGTAGATTACCGTTTTTAGATGACTTGCGAAACCACTTAAGGCCGTTACTGGGGTGTTTGGGAACACCGTCGCCATTCCAGAGCAGGGCGCCTAAGTTAAATTGCGCTTGTGCGTGGTCTTGATGCGCTGCGCGTTCCCACCATATTTTTGCCCGATCGGCGTTTTTAGTGACGCCGATTCCCTGATAGTAAGCCAGCGCCATATTATGCTGAGCTGCGGCTAAGCCAGCATCAGCGGCTCTTCTAAATAGATTAGTGGCACGTTCCAAGTCTTTATCGCCGCCTAAACCTTTAGACAAAAGAATTCCCAAATTGAATGTCGCGCTAATGTTGCCGTCTGCTGACGCATCTTCCCAATGAGAACGGGCTTGGGAATATTCTTTTTTAGAATAAGCTGCAATGCCCTTGTCATATTCGCTTTGAGCAAGAGAAATCGAAGGTGCCAACAGCACTAAAATAGTTAAGGCAAAAGTGTAAATCGAGAGCCGCATAGCTATTTGAAAATAAAAAAATTTAACTGCTTATTATACGATATTTGTAACGCGGTTAGCGTGTGCTAATTGATTGCGTATGTTAAAATATCGTCTTGATTTTATTTTAATTAACTTTACTGAAAATCACGCTAAAACAATAGCTTTAATAACGTATTGTTGTAAGGTTTGTGAAGGCGATTTCTGCTTAAAGTTAGACTAGTCTAACCTGATAACCCTGAATCTAGGGTGTACGCGCCGAGTGTGTGCTGGATAATTGAATATGAGTGATCAATTAGTCGCTAAAGAGATGATTTCTGCCAATATAGAGCAGGAAATGCGTCAATCTTATTTAGATTACGCGATGAGCGTTATTGTTGGGCGCGCGTTACCAGATGTGCGTGACGGTCTTAAGCCGGTGCACCGACGCGTATTGTATGCGATGGATGAATTAGGCGTTGATTGGAATAAAGCCTATAAGAAATCAGCGCGTATTGTTGGTGACGTAATTGGTAAGTACCATCCGCATGGAGATACCGCAGTTTACGATACGATCGTGCGCTTGGCACAAGACTTTTCTATGCGCTACCCCTTGATTGATGGCCAAGGAAACTTTGGCTCGGTTGATGGTGACGCGCCTGCAGCGATGCGTTATACCGAGATTAGGTTGGCGAAAATATCACAAGAGTTACTAGCGGATTTAGGCAAAGACACGGTTGATTTTGGTCCAAATTATGATGAGACCGAATCTCAGCCCTTGGTGTTGCCTACTAAAGTGCCTACTTTGTTGGTTAATGGCTCGGCGGGTATCGCGGTGGGCATGGCTACAAATATCCCTCCACATAATTTATCTGAAACGATAAACGCTTGTCTGGCGTTGATTGAGAACGAAGACTTAGAAACTGCTGAGTTGATGCAGTATATCCCTGGGCCTGATTTTCCGACCAGCGGTATTATTGTCGGTACTGCGGGTATTCGTGAAGCGTATGAAACGGGGCGTGGACGTGTTTACGTGCGCTCTCGTACTGTAATAGAAGTTGACGAAAAGTCTGGTAAAGAATCGATTATTGTCAATGAGTTGCCTTATCAAGTTAATAAAGCGCGCACCATGGAAAAGATTGCGCAATTGGTGCGCAATAAACAACTAGAAGGTATATCGGCTATTCGTGATGAGTCTGATAAAGACGGAATGCGAATGGTGATCGAAATAAAGCGTGGAGAAGCGTCGGAAGTGGTTTTGAATCACTTATTTAAGCAAACCCAAATGCAGACGGTATTTGGCATGAATATGGTGGCGCTGGAGAATAACCAGCCCCGTTTGTTTAATTTAAAAGACATGTTGTTGGCGTTTTTACGGCATCGCCGTGAAGTGGTTACGCGCAGAACAATTTTTGAACTTAAAAAAGCGCGGGTTCGTGCGCACATATTAGAAGGCCTTGCTGTTGCGCTTGCAAATATAGATGAAGTGATCGCACTCATCAAACAATCGGCATCACCGCAAGAAGCAAAACAAGATATGTTGGCGCGCACTTGGCAGCCAGGCATTGTGCAATCTATGTTAGAAAGAGGTGACGCACAGTTATCTAGGCCGCAAGACTTGGAAGATCTCTATGGTTTGCATGCGGCGATGTATCAATTGTCGCCAGAGCAAGCACAGGCTATTCTCGATCTACGATTGCACCGGCTTACTGGGCTTGAGCAAGATAAAATTCGTAATGAATATATTGAGATTATAGAAAATATTGTTGACTTGCTAGAGATTCTCGAAGATCCGAATCGATTGGTTGCCGATATAAAAGAGGAGTTGTTTACCATTAAAGAACAGTATGGCGATGAACGCCGTACTGAAATTATGGAAGGCGCAGTTGATATATCCATGGAAGATTTAATCGCTCCAGAAGACGTTGTGGTGACTATTTCTCACACGGGGTATGCCAAAGCGCAACCGATTACCGATTACCGCGCGCAAAAACGCGGCGGCCGTGGAAAGATGGCTGCAAAAAATAAAGAAGAAGACTTCGTCAGTCGTATGTTTGTTGCTAACACGCATGACACGGTGTTGTGTTTTTCTAGTGAGGGTAAGGTTTATTGGCTAAAGGTTTTTCAATTGCCGGTGGCAAGTCGCAATGCAAGAGGTCGACCGTTGGTTAACTTATTGCCGTTGGACACAGATGAAAAAATCACTGCTGTGTTACCCATTCAAGAATTTAACGAAAGGCAGTTCATTGTGATGGCAACACGTCACGGCACAATAAAAAAGAGTGCCTTGATGGATTACTCTCGCCCAAGAGCGGGCGGTATTATCGCATTGACATTGGATGATGGAGACGAGCTACTGCAGGTTGGTTTAACCGACGGCACTCAAGACATTATGTTGGTCAGTTCTTCAGGTAAAACAGTTCGATTCCATGAGACCGATGCTCGTTCTATGGGCCGCACCGCACGTGGCGTTCGCGGTATTCGGATGGCGGATGATTTCCAAATGATTTCAATGTTAATTTTGCCTAACTCTTCTGAAATGAGCGAAGAGGGTGGTGAGCTTGAACAAACCGTGCTTATTTGCACCGAACATGGCTATGGTAAGCGCACTGCCATTGATGAATTTCCAGTACATAAACGTGGCGGACAAGGTGTTATTGCGATTAAAACTTCCGAGCGCAATGGTTTGCTAGTTAATGCAACGATCGTTAACTCTAGTGATGAAGTGATGATGATTACGGATGGGGGTGTGCTTATTCGTACCAGGATAAATGAAATATCGCAACAGGGCCGTAATACACAAGGCGTCAGGGTTATATCCTTGTCTGATGGCGAAAAATTGGTGTCAGTTGACCGAGTTGATGAATCTGAAGAGGAAGACAATGAGCTTGACGAAAATGGAAACTTTGAAAGTATCGATGCTGAGCTAAATGATGCCGCGCAAGCAGATGACTCTGTATCAGTAGACGAAGAAGAATAGCTTAAGGTATGACTTCTATAGCCAGCATCCGCGACAAAATTGACAGGATAGATAGTCAATTGTTGGAAATGCTGAATGAGCGTGTTGAGTTAGCCAAAGATATTGGTGCCTTAAAGGTGCAAGAAGCGGGCGAGCAAGCAGTGATTTATCGACCTGAGCGCGAAGCACAAGTGTTACGAAGGCTTAAGTCAGAAAATGTCGGACACGTTAGTGATGAGCAAATTGACGTACTATTTCGCGAGGTGATGTCAATTAGTCGGGGAGCTGAAGCGCAATTAAGCGTTGCTGTTCTTGGCCCCGAAGGAACTTTCTCTGAAATTGCGGGCAAAAAGCAATTTGGTTCGGCGGTGAATATTGTCGGGTTTTCTCGAATCGATGAAGTATTTGATGCAGTTGGTCATGGAACGGTTAACTATGGCGTTGTACCGGTAGAAAATTCCACCGAAGGCGGCATTTCAGCAACAGCTGATTGCTTGGTTGATTCGTCGTGCCAGATTAGCGGTGAGGTGCTGCTACCTATCCATCAATATCTGTTATCCAATGCAGATAGTATTGAATCGGTAAGCACGGTATTTTCACATGCTCAGTCGCTAGCGCAGTGTCGTAACTGGTTATTTAAGCAAATGCCAAATGCTGAAATTGTGTCAGTGGCGAGTAATGCAGCGGCAGCGCAAACGGCTGCTCAAACTCCCGGGTCGGCCGCGATCGCTAGTGAGGTGGCCGCCGTTAAATATAATTTAGACATACTGGCGCGTAATATAGAAGATGAGCCAGACAATACCACGCGGTTTTTAGTGATTGCTAAAGAGGGGTGTTTATCGAGTGGTTATGATAAAACTAGTTTGCTCATTTCTTGTGCGAATAAGCCTGGCGGTTTATTTTCCTTACTTAAACCGCTGAATGAGTTTGGAATTAGCATGCTTAGAATTGAATCACGCCCTGCTAAAAGTAAGCGGTGGGACTATTTATTTTTTATTGATATTGAAGGCCATCAAACTCAAAGTAATGTGGCAAAGGCGCTTGCGTCATTAAAGGAAGAGGCAGATTTGTTTAAGCTGTTAGGTTCATACCCTCGCGCAGATTAGGTTTCTCTACACCCTCTATTTAATATGTCTGAGCAGTTAGAACATCTCTTCATTCCGCGTCTGACGTTGATTGGCGTCGGATTAATAGGGGGTTCTCTGGTGCAGGCGTTAAGGTCACAAAATGCCGTAGGCCAAGTTGTAGGGGTGGGTCGAAGCCAAGCTAATTTGGAACTTGCGTTGGAACTTGGTACGGTTGATGAAATATCAACCAATACACGCACTGCGGTACAAGGCGCGGATGTAGTCGTTTTAGCGACGCCGGTGCTTACTATAGATAAGGTGCTAGAAGAGATCGCACCCTGTCTTAACAGCAATACAATCGTGACTGATGTTGGTAGCGTAAAAGGTGTGATCGTTGATCAAGCTAAGGCAAGACTAGGCAAGCTGTTTCCGCGGTTCGTAGCAGCGCACCCGATAGCGGGTTCAGAAAATTCGGGCGTGCAAGCTGCATATGCTTCGTTGTTTAACGAACATCGCGTGATTATTACTCCTTCGCCTGAAACGGATGCTGACGCCTTAGATACGATTACGAAAATGTGGGCACTAACAGGCGCTGAAGTAGAAAATATGTCGATACAACGACACGATGAGGTTCTTTCAGTGACTAGTCATTTGCCGCATGTTTTGGCTTATGCATTGATGCGCTTTTTAAATGAAAAAGCAGATAAAGAAGCTTATTTTCGTTTGGCGGCAGGCGGATTATATGATTTTACCCGAATCGCATCCAGCGACCCAACGATGTGGCGTGATATTTGTGTTAGTAATAAAGAGCAAGTGAGTTGTCAATTGCGTGCATTTTCTGCAGATTTGAATGAATTTGCCGAGCATATTGAAGGTGAAAAAATGGATGTATTACAAGAAGATTTTTCCGCCGCTAAAGCTGCCCGTGCTCGGGTTGCTAGTTTTCGTAAATACAGTAAGTAATCGACTATGGAATTAGTGGTGCAAGCAGGTGGATCGCTTCAAGGAAGAGTGCGCGTGCCTGGAGATAAATCAATTTCTCATCGCTGCATTATGCTTGGGAGTTTGGCTGAAGGGATAACCGAAGTAACGGGTTTTTTAAATGGCGCTGATGCGATGGCTACTCGTCGTGCATTCGAAGCAATGGGTGTGAATATCGAAGAACACTCAGATGGCACATTATCGATTCATGGGGCAGGTTTACACGGATTAACCGCACCTAGCGATGCGATCGATCTTGGAAACTCTGGAACGGCAATGCGCTTAATGATGGGGTTGATGAGCGCACAAAAATTCGATAGTACGCTGGTAGGAGATACCTCATTAAGTGTTCGTCCGATGAACCGAGTGGCTGATCCATTAAGTCAAATGGGGGCTGCTATAGATACTCAACATGGTTGTGCGCCGCTTCAAATATCAGCAACGAAGCCGTTAATAGGCATAAATTATGTATTGCCCATTGCCAGTGCACAGGTGAAATCAGCTATTTTATTGGCAGGCTTATATGCGCAGGGTGAAACGCGGGTGACTGAGCCCGCGGTAACTCGGGACCACACAGAGAGGATGCTAAAAGGTTTTGGCTATGAGGTTAATCAAAATGATGGTGTGATTTCTTTGCTTGGAGGGGGCAAACTCACGGCCACTGCTATCGATGTGCCAGCGGACATATCATCGGCAGCTTTTTTTATGGTGGGCGCACTGATTGCACCCAATAGTGAAGTAGTTCTTAAGCATACAGGCGTAAATGCTACGCGCGATGGTATTATATCTATCCTTAAGTTGATGGGCGCTAATATCCGATTGACTAATCAGCGGTTAGTTGGTGGGGAGCCGGTTGCAGATATTGAAGTGAATCACTCTCATTTAAGCGGTGTAGATGTGCCGACCGATTTAGTGCCGTTAGCCATTGATGAATTTCCCGCCATTGCTATCGCCGCAGCCTGCGCTGAAGGGGTCACCCGTATTTCGGGAGCGGAAGAGCTACGAGTGAAGGAGTGTGACCGAATAACCGCTACTGTTAATAACCTAAGAGCTTTAGGGGTTGAGGTGGATGAACTGAAGGACGGCATGGTGATATATGGCAAAGGCCATCATAGTCTTGCCCATGTTCCGGTATTTTCCGCTGCGACTGTTGAGTCTTATGACGACCATCGTATTGCCATGGCGGCTAGTTTAGCCGGGCTTAGGTCTAGTGGAGAAGTTTTGGTTAACGATACACAAAACGTAGACACTTCCTTTCCGAACTACGTAGAGTTGATGAATGTAGTGGGTTTGAATATTGAGCAAATTAACTAAGTTGATTACGACTTAAAGTGAATCCAGTCATTACGTTTGACGGGCCCAGTGGCGTCGGTAAAGGAACGATTGCCCAAGCGATAGCTAAGCGGTTTGGCTTTCATTATTTAGATAGTGGGGCGCTCTATCGGGTGCTTGGTTATGCGGTAAAACAGTTAAACGTAGAGTGCGAAAATGAGCAAGCGGTGCTGAACGTGTTGGCAACCAGCAACATCCACTTTGATAATGGCGCCTATTTAAATGACTTGTATATCGACGCTGAGATTCGCGATGAACAAATTGGGCATATGGCCTCGATGGTTGCAAAGTTATCAGGAGTTAGGGCTGCGTTATTAGATAAACAACGCGGGTTTAATCAACAGCCCGGCTTAGTTGCTGATGGGCGTGATATGGGTACGACGGTGTTTGTTGAAGCGCCATTTAAGTTCTACTTAACTGCCTCTGCCCAAGAGCGCGCCAAAAGGCGATATAAACAGTTGAATGAGAAGGGGCATGGTGCTACTATCGGCGCCCTTTTTCGGGAGATAGAGGAACGTGACCTGCGAGATAGGTCGCGATTAGATTCTCCGTTAATCCCCGCAAAGGATGCGATGATGATTGATACAACTCAAATGACCATCGTAGACGTAATGGATCAGGTGCTATTAGCGCTGCCTGAGTCATTTTAAATTTTAGTATGTATACAGATTAATTCTGTAGATTGAACCAGAAAAGCGGCCCACTGCCTATTTTCTAATTATTAACCTTAACCAAAGTACAGCTACCTCAGCTGCGCTGAATATTGAATCACACATGTCAGAGAATTTCGCTGCCCTTCTAGAAGAAAGCATTAGTAAAATCACCATGGTTCAAGGCGAACTCGTCTTGGGAAGTATCGTAGAAATAAATGATGACTTTGTCATTGTTGATGCTGGGCTTAAGTCAGAAGCAGCTATCGCAAAAGCCGAATTTAAAAATAGTGAAGGAGAGATCACTGTTAAAGAAGGCGATGATGTTGAAGTTGCGATTGAAGCGATTGAAGATGGTTACGGTAATACAAAATTATCTCGTGAACGTGCTCTGCGAGCCCGCGCATGGGATGAGCTAGAGAAAGCACAAATTAACGGTGATATCGTGATGGGCTTGGTAACAGGCCGAGTCAAAGGCGGTTTTACTGTAGACGTCAATTACGTTAAAGCGTTCTTGCCAGGTTCTTTGGTCGATGTTACACCGGTTAAAGACTTAGCTTATCTAGAAGGGCGTGAACTTGAATTTAAAGTTATCAAGTTAGACAGAGTTAGAAATAACATCGTTGTATCTCGTCGTGCAGTACTAGAAAGTGAACTGTCTGAAGATAGAGAAAAACTATTAGATACCTTAGAAGAAGGCCAAATTATCAAAGGCGTGGTAAAGAATCTTACCGATTATGGTGCGTTCGTTAATTTAGGTGGCTTGGACGGATTACTACATATTACGGACCTTTCATGGAAACGCGTACGCCATCCATCTGAAGTACTAAATGTGGGCGATGAAATTGAAGTAAAAGTGCTCAAATTTGATAAAGAGCACTCGCGTGTGTCATTGGGCTTAAAGCAATTAGGCGGTGACCCATGGCAAGATTTAGAGCGCAGATACCCGCAGTCTTCACGACTATTTGGGCGTGTTACTAATATTACTGACTACGGTGCGTTTGTTGAGATCGAAGACGGCGTCGAAGGGTTGGTGCATTTGTCTGAAATGGATTGGACTAAGAAGAACATCCACCCAAGTAAAGTATGTCATGTTGGCGATGAAGTCGAGGTGATGGTGCTTGAAATTGACGGTGAACGTCGTCGTATTTCATTGGGTATGAAACAATGCCAGCCAAACCCTTGGGACGAGTTTGCATCGCGTTACCAGAAAGGCGATAAGCTGAGTGGTAAGATCCGTTCGATTACTGACTTTGGTATGTTTGTTGGTGTTGAAGGCGGTATTGATGGTCTCGCGCACGTTAGTGACTTAGCTTGGGATCGTCCTGGTGAAGAAGTCATTCGTGACTTTAGCAAGGGAGATGAAATCAGTGTCGTTGTGTTAGCCGTTGACCCAGAGCGAGAGCGTATTTCTCTTGGACTGAAGCAAGCTTCAGATGATCCATTCGTTGAATATGCTTCAGAGCATCCTAAGGGTAGCCGTGTGATGGGTAAAATCACAGAAGTCACTGCTCGCGGCGCGAATATTGAACTTGCTGAAAATGTAGAAGGCTTCTTACGAGCTAGCGAGTTGGCGATGGACCGCGTTGAAGATGCGCGCTCTGTGCTTAATGAAGGCGAGGAAATCGAAACCAAAATCACCAGCATCGATCGTAAAAATCGCAGAATCACCTTATCGGTTAAAGTACTAGAAATGGATCTAGAGGATGAAGCGATTCAAGAATATTCAGCTCAGAAGGTAGAGGGAAGCACCACTTTAGGCGATAAGCTAAAAGAACAGCTATCTAAGAATAGTTAAGGTGAAAATTAAGCTCGGTTTTTGTTAGGCGTAATCAAGAAAATTGTCTTATAATTAGTAAAAGAGCAATAGTTTACTATGAGTAAGACTGAAGAGACACAATTGAAAAGCGTAGCTAAGTCTGGAATTATTTCTAGACTGACTGAATCGCAGACTCAACTATCTGAAGAAGATGTTGAGCTTGCGGTTGGCACCATTTTAGAAAAAATGGCTGCGGGCTTGATCGCAGGTGAACGTGTTGAAATTCGTGGCTTTGGGAGTATGTCTTTACACTATAGACCACCAAGAACAGGTCGCAATCCAAAAACAGGAAACCGAGTTGAAGTTTCTGAAAAATTTGTGCCCCATTTTAAACCTGGCAGTGAACTTAAAGCGAGAGTAGATAAATCAATTGATAAAGCTTAGAGTGATCTAAGCCGATTTGTATATAGTTTTGGTTTATTCTGTCTGTTATTCTAAATATAGAGCAAAAGTACTGTGAAAAAATTATTCTACGTTCTGCTTATCGGCGCCATAATTTTATTGGCTGTTCCGTTTGTTTATTTAAATCAACAAGTTGTAGATTTAAATTACTACATGGGTTTGCATTGGGAAGGGCAGCTTTCTATTTTGTTAGCGGCTACATGGATTTTTGGTGCCGTTGTTGGATACTTAATGAGTGTATGGTCTTCGTTCAAGTTACGCGGAAAGCTATTCAAAACTAAGCGAGAACTTAAAAAGGTTGAATCGAGTACCGCTGCATAATTGCATTTGGAGCTTGTCCTTGGCGTAAATTATGTTCAGCGTTACAATGAATGCCAATTTGCTATTGGTGTTACTGCCATTGGCTGCGGGCTGTGGCTGGATATTTTCAAGGATTGAGGCTTCTAGAAAACTTAAAAGCACACAGCAAGCCAACAGCGCAATCGTTCCGAGTTCTTATTTAAAAGGTTTGAATCAGCTTCTCAGCAATCAGGATGATCAAGCACTTAAAACTTTTCTAACTATTTCTCAAGAGCAACCTGAATATCCTGAGTTACAGCTAACCTTAGGTAAGCTTGCCCGTAACAAAGGTGAATTCGAGCGCGCTATATGTATCCACCAAAGTATTTTTGAAAGTACCGTTTACGACTCGGCTGTCAGGACGATGGCGAGCTATGAACTGGCTAAAGACTACTTTTCTGCTGGACTGTATGATAGGGCAGAAAGCTTGTTTTCCGACCTTTTACACGAAGGGTTGCATGCGCAAGAGGCAATTAAATATTTATTAGAAATATATCAGCGCGAACAAGACTGGCTTAGTGCGATTGCGCTACTAGAAGATAATGCTAGCGCACTAGAATTGACACAAAGAGATGTAAAACTGTGTCACTATTATTGTCAACTAGCTGAAGGCAGTTATCAGTCTGGTGACTTCAAGTTGGCTGGCCGATATGCTGAGCATGCTGTGTTGGTGTCGGACTCAAATGCCCGCACAATCATCCTACAAGGTAAAATTGCTGCAAGTATCGGTGATCACCCGACAGCGATTGAGTCGTGGAAAAAACTACAGTGGCAAGAGCCCCATTATTTAGGTGAGGTTATTGGACACTTAAATAATAGTTATCAAATTTTAGGTAAAAACCGGGAATTTTTGCAGTTTCTAAAATCGGCAGTGCGAACTAATAATGACCCGCGTTTGCTATCGTGTTTGGTTGAGACGATGCATATTAGTGATAGAACGTCTTCGATAAAGCAGTTTGTGCAAGGTTACTTAAGAGAAAACCCTACTCTTGGTGGAGTTCATCAACTAATGACGAACTGGCTGAATTTATCTAATCAAAAGTTAGATCAAGATACTGTGCTATTAGTGCAAAGCATTTCTAAACTAATTGAGAATCAAAGAGATTATGCTTGTTTACAATGTGGCTATAGCGCTGAAAAGTTACATTGGCAGTGCCCAGCTTGTCAGCAATGGGATGTAATAAAACCATCTCAACTATTAAATTCTCCTCTTCCGAAACAAGAGCTAACGCAGATTCCAGCCTTGTTTAGTCAGCCTTCTAAGCAATACGATTACTCAGCAAGTAATACATTATCTAAGGACACAAAGGTATGAAGGTTACGGTAGTGGGGACGGGTTACGTAGGCCTAGTCACGGGTACGTGCCTAGCGGAGATGGGCAACCACGTCACTTGCATAGACTTAGACCAAGTTAAAATAGAGGGGTTAAGAAAGGGTATCGTACCTATTTTCGAACCAGGTTTAGATAATTTGGTTCATGAAAATAGCCGCCACCAAAGGTTAACGTTCTCTACCCAGTTGCAAGAACATGTAAACAGCTGCGATATAATATTTATTGCCGTTGGCACGCCCCCAGATGAAGACGGCTCTGCTGATCTTCAGTATGTATCGCAGGTTGCTAAGACTATTGGTCAAAATTTGAGCGACTATAATGTCGTGGTCACCAAGTCGACAGTACCAGTGGGTACTTCTGAAAAAGTACGACATGCTATTAACGCAGAAATACAACGTAGAGAGGTTACAGTTGCCTTCGACGTGGTTTCTAACCCTGAGTTTCTAAAAGAAGGAGCAGCGGTTGAAGATTTCATGAAGCCTGATCGCATTATTGTTGGGGCAGACAGTGATCGTGCGTTGAATCGATTGAGAGAATTATACGCGCCGTTTAATCGAAATCATGACCGCATCATTAACATGGATATTCCTTCTGCGGAATTAACCAAATATGCGGCGAATTCTATGTTAGCGACTAAAATTTCGTTTATGAACGAAATTGCGAATATGGCAGAATTATTAGGCGCAGATATTGAGGCGATCCGGCGAGGGATCGGTTCCGACCCCAGAATAGGTTATCATTTCATTTACCCTGGTTGCGGATATGGTGGGTCTTGTTTTCCCAAAGACGTACAAGCTCTTGTGCGCACAGCTAAACAGCACAACTATAATCCGCGATTGTTGGATGCTGTTGAAGAAGTCAATAATCAGCAAAAGCATCGACCAAGAGAGAAATTAACCCAAGTATTAGGTGAGAATTTATCTGGATTGAAAGTCGCGGTGTGGGGGCTCGCATTTAAGCCTGATACCGACGATATGCGCGAAGCACCTAGTAGGGTATTAATCGATGAGGTGTTAGCGCGGGGCGGGTCTATTGCGGCGTTTGACCCAGTTGCTACCGATGAAGCGCGAAGAATTTATACAGATGTGGCAGACGATAGTTTAGGTTTTTATTCTGATGACCCCTATCAAGTATTAGATGGTGCTGCGGCGTTGGTTGTGGTTACTGAGTGGAAGATGTTCAGGAGCCCAGATATCTCTCGTATGCAGTCTTTGATGTCTGGTCGCGTCATTATTGATGGTAGAAATATCTTTGATCCTCAGTCATTTAAATCAAACGGTTTTGTGTATCATGGCATTGGACGAAGCTGATTTTCGTGCTTTGCGATCGGCGACGGTGCTGGTTGTTGGTGATTCTATGTTAGATCGCTATTGGATTGGTGATGTGAACCGTATCTCTCCAGAAGCGCCCGTGCCAGTTATATCTGTTAATCATACCGAAGAGCGTCTTGGCGGTGCTGCCAATGTTGCTCGAAATATTGCCAGTATGTTGGGCTGTGCAAAGCTAATTAGTGTTGTCGGGAATGACGAAGCGGGTCAATGCCTTGAGTCACTGCTTGAGGAAGCACAAATTGATAGCCAATTAGTGGTAGATAATACAATTCCTACCACGGTTAAATTACGGTTAGTTTCTCGTAATCAGCAGCTGGTGCGGGCGGATTTTGAAGACATACCAAGTGAAGTAGTGGTTAATAAAACCTACGAGGCTTATGCTGAGGCATTAACGAAGGTTGATGCGGTGATCTTGTCGGATTATGATAAAGGAGGACTTAACGCAGTCCAAAAATTAATTGAAGCGGCTAATGAAATACATAAACCAGTATATATTGACCCTAAAGGCTCGGATATAACTTGTTATCGTAATGCGACGATGATTACCCCCAATTTGAATGAGTTTCAAGAAATCGCGGGGCTATGTGAATCGAACGAGCAAATAAATGACAAAGCCCAACAAATAATGAGCGTGCATAGCATACAAAATTGTTTGGTGACTTTAAGCGAAAACGGAATGTTATTATGCCAGCAAGGCCAAAAACCTATTCATCAGGCCACCCGTGCCAGGGAAGTTTATGACGTAACAGGCGCCGGTGATACCGTCATTGCAATGATGGCCTTAGGGTCAGCCGCTGGCCTCAGTGCGGATAAAACCTTAGAATTAGCGAATCACGCCGCTGGGGTGGTTGTCAATAAGATGGGCACTGCGACGGCGGACCCCGCTGAAGTACTGCAAAGCATAGAGCGAGCGAATTAACATGATAGTAGTGACAGGTGGAGCAGGGTTTATTGGCTCGAATATTGTTAAAGGTTTTAATCAGCTAGGTCGTACTGATATTTTGGTCGTTGATGACCTGACGCGCGCTGACAAGATATTGAATTTGTCCGATTGCCGTTTTGCCGACTATATGGATAAAGCTGAATTCTTACAGCGAATGGAAAGCAATAGCTTAGACACTCGTATTCAGGCTATTTTTCATGAAGGCGCTTGCTCTGACACAATGGCGTCAGATGGTCGTTATGTCATGGAGAATAATTTTTCTTATTCAAAATCAATATACGAGTTTTGCGTTAAACACAAAACTCAGTTTATTTATGCGTCTTCAGCCTCAGTCTATGGATCTGGTGCGGTTTTCAGTGAACAAGTTGAAAATGAACGCCCTTTAAACGCTTATGCATTCTCAAAATTTGCATTTGACAATTATGTTCGGGAAAACCCGCCTGTTGATTTTCAAGCAGTGGGTTTACGTTATTTCAATGTCTACGGAGATAGAGAACAACACAAAGGACGAATGGCTTCAGTGGCCTTTCATTTTTATCATCAACTGCTTGAACATGGTACGGTTAGGTTGTTTGAAGGCACCGATGGGTATGGCAACGGTGAACAATTAAGGGATTTTGTATCGGTGGAAGATGTCGTTAAGGTGAATCAATACCTTTTATTAAACCCCCAAGTACGCGGCTTCTATAATGTAGGTACAGGCAGCTGTCGTAGTTTTAATGATGTCGCACTTGCCACAATCAATGCGGTGCGCAAGTTGACGGGCGAATCGGGCAAAATTAGTTTAGATCAAGCTATCGATGATGGAGTCATTAGTTATACTCCGATGTCTGAAGCGTTAATAGGGAAGTATCAGAGCTACACCCAAGCTGATATATCTGCACTTAGAGCAAGTGGGTATGAACAGGCATTTTTTAGCCTCGAAGAAGGCGTTGAGCGTTATATTAACCAGTTGGCCAATAAAACCAGCTAACAACACAATTATCAAATAAACGTGAATAATACAATTTTAGTGACGGGCGCAGCTGGTTTTATTGGGTCTGCTGTAGTGAGACACTTGCTGGCAGAGCATGATGATTCAGTGGTGAATATCGATAGTTTAACTTATGCCGGTAACGAAGCTACTTTTTGCGAGGAATTACAGTCAGATCGTTATTACTTCGAGTGTGCCGATATTACTGACCGAGAAGCGATGAATGCTTTGTTCGAGCAATATCAACCTCGGGCTATGATGCATTTGGCTGCCGAGTCACATGTAGATCGCTCAATTGATGGTCCTAAAGCGTTTATTGAAACTAATATTATTGGAACATACAACTTGCTCGAGGCGGCGCGCAGTTACTGGACGACATTGAGTGAATTAGATCAAGCGCGGTTTCGCTTTCACCATGTCTCTACCGATGAAGTGTTTGGAAGCCTAGGAGAGACCGGTTTATTCACTGAAGAATCCAAGTATGAACCAAGCTCCCCTTATTCTGCGAGTAAAGCTGCGTCAGACCATCTAGTACGTGCTTGGTTTGAGACCTTTAAGTTGCCTGTGGTGTTGTCCAATTGCTCAAACAATTATGGGCCTTATCAGTACCCAGAGAAGCTTATTCCCGTCATTATTGCTAAGGCGCTGGCGATGGATGCTATTCCGGTTTATGGTGCGGGTCAAAACGTGCGTGATTGGCTATACGTCGATGACCACGCCCGTGCTTTAGTGCACATTATGAACAACGGTGCACTAGGCAGAAGCTATAACGTTGGCGGAAATGAAGAACGCACCAATATGCAAGTTGTTGAAATGGTATGTTCGATTCTGGATGAATTGCAACCGACAACAAATGGTCAGTCTTATCTTGAATTAGTTGAACACGTAACAGATCGACCTGGCCATGACCAGCGCTATGCGATCGACGCTAGTCGTTTAAAAGACGAACTTAGCTGGGAGCCACAAGAAACGTTCTCATCAGGTATTCGCAAAACGGTAAGCTGGTACTTGCAAAACCAACAATGGGTAGATACGGTAAAAGGCGACACTTACGATGGGGCACGATTAGGTCACGCACACTCTAACTCGCAGACGGAAAAATCTCGGAGTGCAGCATGAGAGGAATAATCTTAGCGGGCGGTTCAGGCACGCGTTTATATCCAATTACACAGGGCATTTCTAAGCAATTGATTCCTGTACACGACAAGCCGATGATTTATTATCCGCTGTCGGTATTAATGTTGGCTGGGATCACAGAAATATTAATAATATCGACTCCAGACGACACACCGCGCTTTTATCGCTTATTGGGTGATGGCGCTAAATGGGGGTTAAATCTATCTTATGCAGTGCAACCGTCACCAGATGGCTTAGCACAAGCTTTTATCATCGGAGCTGAGTTTATTGGCAGCCATAAATGTGCATTGGTGCTTGGGGATAATATTTTTTACGGTGCTAATTTGTCTGAAAGTTTGCAATCTGCGAGTCAGCTTGAGAAAGGAGCGCGCGTGTTCGCTTATTCGGTTACTGATCCCGAACGATACGGAGTTGTGGCGTTTAATGATGAAGGAAAAGCCTACGATTTAGAAGAAAAACCAGCTGCACCTAAATCACGATATGCAGTGACGGGGTTATACTTTTATGACAATACCGTAGTCGAAAGGGCGAAAGCGCTTGCACCATCTGCTAGAGGGGAATTGGAAATTACTGACTTAAATAGATTGTACTTGGTTGAAGGCAAACTTAGCGTTGAGTTAATGGGGCGCGGCACTGCGTGGCTCGACACGGGTACATTTGATTCCTTATTAGAAGCCTCTAATTTTATTTCTACGATAGAAAAGCGACAAGGCTTAAAAGTTTCATGCCCCGAGGAAATTGCTTGGCGTATGGGCTATATAGATGATACGCAGTTAACCCAACTTGCAGGAGAGTTAAAAAAGAACGATTACGGGAAATATCTATTTAGATTGCTCGAAGAGTGACACCATTTATCCATGGACAAAGATAAATACAGTGCGCGCTTAATAGATATTTTTAAGCCCCTAAAAGAGCACAGTCACCTCATACTGCAATTGTCAAAAAGAGGCGTGTTGGGACGGTACCGAGGCTCTGTTCTGGGGATGGCTTGGTCGCTGCTTACACCATTGCTGATGCTGGTGGTTTATACTGTGGTATTTAGTGTCGTTTTCAAAGCTCGTTGGAATCACCCTGGCGCTGAAGATGCAAGCTTCGGTGTAATTTTGTTTTCGGGCATGATTGTGCATGCACTATTTGCCGAGCCGATGGTGATATCGGCGCAATCAGTGATTCAAAATGCCCAATATGTCAAAAAAGTGGTGTTCCCTCTACCAATTCTAGCGTGGACGACAATCCTCGTAGCGTTATTTCAAGCGGTGCTAAGCTTCATTATTTTGTTGGTGTTTATGTTATTCACAGGCATGACGTGGCATCTTAGTTTGCTATGGTTGCCGATTGTAATAATACCATTACTCGTGATGTCTCTGGGGGTGTCTTGGTTATTATCCTCTACCACTGTCTATATCAGAGACGTCGGGCAGTTGGTTGGTATTGTTTCTACAGTGTTATTGTTTATCAGCCCAGTCTTCTATCCGGTTGATCGTTTACCTGGGTTATGGCAACAATTAGTCTACTTAAATCCGATCAGTTTCATTGTCGATCAAGTTCGATTAGTGGCTATTTATGGTGGGCAGCCCAATTGGCAGGGACTAGCAATTTATAGTTTGGTCGCGCTGTGTATTGCATGGTTGGGTTTGATGTGGTTTCAAAAACTTCGACCAGGTTTCGCTGATGTCCTCTGAGTTTGCTATTCGGGTTTCCAATCTTTCTAAAAGCTATGCCTTATACGAAAAACCCTTTGCGCGCATTGCCGACTTAGTATTGCCTGGTGACCCTAAACGCTATAAACCATTTTGGGCATTAAAAGGCGTTGATTTTGAAATACTGAAAGGTCAAACAGTCGGTATTATTGGTAAAAATGGTTCGGGTAAATCAACACTATTAGAAATTATCTCCGATACCTTGCAAGCAACGCAAGGGGAGATTGAAGTAAATGGTCGAATCGCCGCCTTATTAGAGTTAGGTGCTGGATTTAACCCAGAATTTACTGGGCGTGAAAACGTGTTGATGAACGCAGCTATTATGGGTATTTCTCAAGAAACAGTGACAGAAAAGCTTGAGGAAATAGAAGTATTTGCAAATATTGGAGAGCATATCGATCACCCAGTGAAGATGTACTCTAGCGGAATGTTCGTGCGATTAGCTTTTGCCACTTCAATACATATGGATCCGGATATTCTGATTGTTGACGAAGCATTAGCAGTGGGTGATATTCAATTTCAACGCAAATGCTTTCGTGAATTCGAACGCATTAAGCGTAGCGGAAAAACCATATTATTCGTGACCCATGCTGTTGACTTGGTAACTAGCTACTGTGATTCGGCTATTTTCTTGCATCAAGGTAAAGTCCAATCTAGCGGTGATCCTAAGCAAGTGGTTTACGATTATTTGGACATGCTATTTGGCGGGGACAAAGAGACAGATTCAAGTCATGCTAGCAATCCTCATATTAGCCAAGGTAGCGCCCGTGAAACCTTAGTTGATGGAGCATTGAATACGAATCCTCTTGTCGACGGAGCTCAAACCCGTCGTAGTTATAACAACAGTGAATATCGCTGGGGAGGGCATCAAGCTAAGATAATTGACTATAAGCTAGAATCTCAGGGCGAATGTGACCCTGTAGTGTTGACTCAAGGTGAACAGCTGATGGTCACTATGCGGGTTCACTTTTTTGCTCCGCTTGATGATTTAATTTATGGTATTACTGTTAAAACCTTAGATGGGGTGACGGTCTATGGGGCAAACACTAGAGACAGAAAGCTTGAAACCGCTGCGCAAGAAGCAGGCGAGCAAGTGGATATCCAATTTAAATTAACGCTTAACTTATTAAAAGGAAATTACTTTGTCTCCTTAGGCGTGGCGCAATCCCAAGATTTAGACGCCGATAACCTTGCCATTGACCGGCGCTATGATCTGTTTTCTGTCGCTATTCACGGAGAGTCGCCTGACTTTGGTTTGGCTGACTTAGCGATGACTTATTCTGAGATGAGTAGTAATGAAGGAGCTTAAGCTTCGACTCAAGCATCAACTTACAGATAAAGTCGCAATTGGCTTAGGTACCATACAGGTAATAGAAGGGGCATTGCTTGCGCCTAAAAAGCCAGTAAAAATCGTTGAAGTGATCGACGCGGCGGGTTTACAGTTTGAACAAACGGCGCAGCTTTTTTTGCCTTCGTCTACAAGTTCAAACGGGCTTGCGGTCGACTTTGCGGTGCAAATTATTTGGCGCCCCACTCATATTGCAAAAAAAGCGGATTTACATTTACGTGTCTATTTCGATGACGAGAGTAGTGAAACCCTGCCACTTGGAGCATTCAGCTTAATTCAGTCAGCTTACACACCGATTGCATTGCAATCTCAACATGATTCGCAACCGTTTGTGGTGATATGCATGGCAACGTATTGCCCTGATACGCATTCTTTCCAACGGCAAATTGAATCTATCTTGTTGCAAACGCACAAGAATTGGCATTTGATCATTTCTGATGATGCCTCTAAGATGGATAATTGGGATCAAATTGAAGCAATTTGCAATTTAGATAAATCTCGAATTTCATTGCTTAAGCACCGACAAAATTTGGGGTTTTATTACAACTTTGAACGCGCTTTAGGTTATGTGCCTGAAAATGCAGATTTTGTCGCATTTGCTGATCAGGATGATCTGTGGTACCCCGAAAAACTCCAATCGTTGTTAGGGACATTGCAATCGACTAGTGCGCAATGTGCATACAGTGATATGCGTGTTGTTGGGGAAGATGGAGAAGTTATTTCCCTCACTTATTGGCAAGGGCGTAACAATGAATACCGTGATTTCGATACAGTCTATCTAGCCAATACCGTAACCGGGGCGGCCAGTTTGTTTAAAGCACAATTGTTAGAGAAAATGCTTCCATTTCCTGCAAAGATAGGCGACTCTTTTCATGATCATTGGCTAGCTTGCGTCTCTTTGGCTTCGGGCCGGTTAGCTTATGCGGATAAGCCGCTATATGACTATTATCAGTACGGAACGTCGGTGATCGGGCATTGCGATTTCAAAAGATGGACGATTTTTCAGCGGGTGCGTAGTGCAATGGGCTTGTTAAAACGATTGTTAAACCCAATGCAATTTAAGCAATGGCTCGGAGGGAAATTAGGTGGAGGTATAGCAATATATCGAGGAGAGTGTTTGCGGCTTCGTTTGATGTCGCAGACTATTTTACTTCGAGTCGATGTTGATAAACCTAAGTTAAAAACGCTGAACTTAATCTCTTCAAACCCCTTAGGTAGTGCAATGAAACTATTGCTCGTTCATACCAAAATTCTAGCTCTAGGCAAAACCACCGACGACGCAGAATTTAGGTTAGCGATGGGCTGTTTATCCAGAGCTTATGAAGCGAGAAAATTACAGAAAATAGCCAAGTGAATCGGCAACCTAATTAACACTCTAATTAAGGCACGCTGTCTCTAGGTACGCATAGTTTATGCTTGCTAACACGACTCTCATTGGTGTGTAGACCCACTTATCTCTTTGTTCTACTCTATGATGGTAAACGAATATTTGGTGGCGTAGGCTAGATTGTATTTTACTATTGAGAGTTATGTTGTTTGAAGCAAGTCAATAAATCGCTAACTAAAATACCATCAATACGCATGCCTTCGTAATGGCTATTACTGATCATCACGTAAGCCATATTAGCGTCACTAACCGTCATTTCGCTCAAATTAATATTATTTAGATTTGAGCCGCTTAGGTTTACATCATTGAATGTCGTACCTGATAGGTTCGTATTAACGAATTCAGATCCACTTAAGTTAACATCAGCAATTTTAATCATACTTATTTCTCTTATCGATAACGGTGAGTTGGAGCAATGCTCTGCTTTGTACGTTTATTGTTCGTCAACAATCATCTTGAAACAAGCATGATTTTTAACTAGTAGCAGATCATTTGGCAATTTAATCTCAATCTGGTCAGCTATAGTGAGTAAGGTCACATTCCTATAGAATCATGGTATCTGTAATTTTAGAAATAGGAATTTGTATGCCCGAGCAATTAACTTTCGATCTGTTAAAAACTAACGTATCCAGCGGCGAGATAGACACCGTTTTAGCTTGCCTTGTTGATATGCAAGGGCGATTAATGGGTAAGCGGTTTCTGGCACAGCATTTTGTTGATAGTGCATGGGAAGAAACACATTGTTGTAACTATTTGCTCGCCACTGATTTAGAGATGGCGACACCTGATGGCTATGCGTCGACTAGCTGGGAACGAGGATACGGTGATTATGTTATGAAGCCGGATCTATCAACGTTGCGCAATATGCCGTGGTTAGATGGCACTGCGATGGTGCTATGTGACTTATTGGACCATCATACGCACGAAGAAGTCCCGCACTCGCCGCGTACGATATTGAAGAAGCAGATCAGTCGACTTGAATCTATGGGTTATCAAGCCATGATGGCGACTGAATTGGAGTTTTTTCTGTTCGAAAAAAGCTTCTCTCAATTACAAAAAGAAAGCTATCGAGAGCTAACGCCAATTAGTAGTTATAATGAGGATTATCATATTTTACAAACGACTAAAGAAGAGCATGTGATGCGGCCTGTACGCAATCATTTATACGCTGCGGGCATACCTATTGAAAACTCGAAAGGAGAAGCGGAGACAGGGCAAGAGGAGTTAAATATTAAATATGACATACCGATGGCATGCGCAGACCACCATACAATTGCCAAACACGCTGTCAAAGAGATTGCTTGGCAACAAGGGCATGCGGCAACATTCTTGCCTAAGTGGCACCACGACAAGGTAGGCTCATCTAGCCATGTGCATCAATCACTTTGGAAGGAGAATGATTCAGCATTTTATGAGGCTGATCAACCCTACGGGATGTCCGAAGTGATGTGCCAATATATGGCTGGGCTTATCAAATATGCCTCTGATATGACTTATTTCTTGGCGCCGTATGTGAATAGCTACAAGCGCTTTCAAAAGGGTACGTTTGCACCTACTGCTACTGTGTGGTCGGTGGATAACCGCACTGCAGGGTTTCGCTTGTGCGGCGAAGGGACAAAAGCGGTCCGTGTTGAGTGTCGTATCGGCGGGTCTGACCTTAACCCTTATCTTGCCTTAGCCGCCCAAATTGCGGCAGGGATAGCGGGTATCGAAGAACAGTTAACGCTGCAAGAACCTTTATCCGGTGATGCCTATGCCTTAAAAAATGCTAAGCAAATACCTGCAAACTTACGTGATGCAAGAGAGAGCTTGTCTAGTTCATCGATGCTTCGTTCAGCATTCGGGGATGAGGTAATTGATCACTACGCGCGTGCTGCAGAGTGGGAGCTAGAAGAATTTGATAAGGTGGTAACAGACTATGAAATTGCTCGCGGTTTTGAGCGCGCCTAAGGTTTAATTGATAAGTGGTTAGATAGCTTAGGCGTTAATATAAAAACCTAATAAAATTAATCAAATTCAACTGTATTTATAATGAATCCATTTTTTACTGACTCGGTGACTCATACTGACCCATTGGTGGCTAATGCACTTAACGGTGAGCTTGCTCGACAACAAGGCCAACTGGAGCTGATCGCTTCAGAGAATATCATTAGCCAAGCGGTGTTGGATGCCTTGGCACATCCAATCACTAACAAAACATTGGAAGGGTATCCAAGGGCACGATTTCATGGCGGTGGATATTATGTTGATGTTATTGAGCAAGCTGCAATTGACCGCGCGAAACAACTATTTGCTTGTGAATATGCAAATGTGCAACCGCATTCTGGTACACAGGCGAATCAAGCGGTTTTTTTTGCTGCGCTAAGTCCAAATGATACTTTGCTAAGCTTGAATTTGGCAGCAGGTGGGCATTTAAGCCATGGCGCAAAACCAAACTTGTCTGGGCGTTGGTTTGATGCAAATCACTATGGTGTAGATAAGGAAACAGGTCAGATCAACTACGAGGAGGTTGCTAAACAGGCGAAGCTACTAAAACCAAAAATGTTGATAGCGGGTGGTTCGGCTTACCCGCGCACCATAGATTTTGAAAAACTAAGCGCGATTGCGAAATCTGTGGAGGCACTTTTTTTGGTGGATATGGCGCACATAGCCGGCTTAGTTGCTGCAGGCGTGCACCCATCACCCGTGCCACACGCTGATTTTGTAACTTGTACCACGACAAAAACCATGCGTGGCCCGCGCGGGGGCATGATCCTGACTAACGATGTGTATTGGGCAAAGAAGTTTCAATCGGCAGTTTTTCCTGGCGTACAAGGCAGTTTGCATACGCAAATTATCGCTGGAAAGGCGGTGTGCTTGGGCGAAGCATTGACGGATGAATTTAAACAGTACGGGCAGCAAATTGTAGCTAATGCAAACGCGCTTGCTTCTGTATTGACGCAACGCGGTGTTGATTTAGTCAGCGGAGGCACCGACACACATATTGTATTACTAGACATGTCCCGTCAGAATTTACTAGGGCAAACCCTGCAAGATGCGCTTGAGCTTGTAGACATTACTTCTAATAAGAACCCTGTGCCGTTTGATTCGCAAAAACCGACTGAATGGGTCGGACTAAGGCTGGGCGTTGCCGCGATTACAACGCGTGGGCTAGGTGTTGATGAGGTTTCCACGTTGGCAAATGTGATTGCAGACGTCGTAGAGGGCTGCCAAAACAATAGCACTGCGCATGTCAGCCGTTCAAAAGAAATTGTTCAAGGCCTGTGTCAGCGCTTTCCTATATACCCTTCGTAAATACTATAGATAAATAATTAGGGGTTTCCTAGGTAATGCAGTTGTGAGTACTGGTTGCCGTAAATAATTAAACTAGGAGCTTAAGCGATGTAATGAGTGCGCCGCGACTGCTTGAGAAAATCGATAATGACATGGATACAATAGGTTAGCCTTAACCGCATTGCGAAAATACGGTAAGCCTATGACGAGTCACTCACTAAAACGTTACGGTAAAACGGAACATAAAAGCATTAATTCCAGGATTTAAATCGCTTTGGCCAGCTAGTTGATCAGCTGGAGTCGATGGGTCTTGCCAGTAGTAGTCCATACCTGCGCTATAGCTAAGACCTGAGCTACCTTTCCAGCGATAGATGGCGCCAAGTGTATAGGCGTTGAATGCTGATAATCGGTAATCTGAAGAGAAATAAGTCGGTACCGATTCTGTATTCGGTATTTGCGCTCGATAAAAGTCTGCACTTGATTGATGATAAAAGCGAAAATAGGGTTCAATTTCTCGGTTTCCAGATAGCTCTTTAACAAAACGTAACTCTAATGTTTGGGAGTCTACTCCCCAGTCATCGGTGTAGTAGCGAAACGATGGTTTAAACACCCCCCAGTCAGTCTTCGTATTTACAGCGGCATAGAGGCTTTGTCCCAGCCGCTCATTAGGGCGGTTTTCTACTAAAAATTCAGTAGGGACGCCGTCATCTCTAATTCTGCTGACCACCTTATACGGGTCATTAAGGTAGCCTGAGCTATTGCTACGCGAGTAATTAAATTGTGCGATGGTCTTTTTTGAAAGCACTTGGCTAAACCCTAAAACGATATCGTTAACATCTTTGTCTTGCTCTCCATAGTTAGGCAGTGTTGTGGTCGACACGCCAGGCACTCGATTGCCACCCACCCCCAAAATAGTATCGCTAGATTTAGCGAACCCTAGAGAAATGGTAGAATTTTTCTGGTTAAATTCTTTGGTGATTCCAAAATTAACACCAAGGTGATCGTAGTCATTTTCTGACGAGGTGGTCACTCCTACGTTACCAATTAACGACTCACTTAATCGTTGGCTATAGCTTATTCCACCAGAAGTGCGCGTATCACTAAGGTTAGTGAGCCTAAGCCCCCCTTTGCCATTTGCTGGAACACGGCCGCTAGGAGAAGCACCGGTTAGAGTATCGATTCCCAATGTAAGGTTTAGCGTCTTTTCATCTTCTGTCGTGCGTGTAGCTTTGACTTGTATCGCTTTGTCATCGACTCGATCATCACCTTCACTGTAATAGATTGCGCCTATTGTTGTTTTCCACTCAGCCGGTTCGGCTACAGCGGTAACACTCAGTGTTGCACCTAACAGGGAAGTCGCTGCTTGAGCGAATTTGTTTTTTAATTGCATCCGCAACCCCCTCCACCAAAGCCGCGACCGCCGCTAGTTGCTTCTTTGCTAAAATAAAGGTGGTCGTCATTGGCATCATTAACTGGATAAGCGCCAAATTGCATTGACGGAAGAGCAAGATCACCGCGTTCCCATGGTTGCACATTTGTGGCACACCCAGAAATAACAACACCAACAAGTAGCGGTGTAAAGAGCTTTATTATCGTTCGCATTAATTCTCAATCTGATTAAAAGTCGAACTTGGAAGGTAAGCGATTCGCTCTAAATGCGAATGGGACATATGCCCTATTTGGTTTAAAACACCTATATTTGGGGAGATTAACGCTGAATCCAGTATTGAACGTCATGCTCTGTAAGGAATGATTCAGCTTCGCTGCCAGAAAGCATCGCTAGGGTTGAAAACATCCCTGCCTCGGTGGCAGATGAGGCGATAGTGGTGACAGATTTGGGTGCATTGATAACTGGCCAACCAGTCTTTGGATTAAGCACATGAGAATAGCGAATACCATTGTGTAGAATGAAGCGACGTTGATCTCCGCTGGTCGCAATGCCGCCTCTTTCCAACGAAATTGGTGTCGCTGCATTGTTTTCAGTTGGGGCGTCTACTTGTTCAATCCCTACAATCCAAGCTTGGTTATCAGCTCTTGGATTATTTGCGGCGATATCGCCACCTAAATTGACTAAGGCGTTGTTTAGTCCGATATCAGTAACCATAGAGAGACAACGATCAACCGCGTACTCTTTTCCGATGCCGCCGAAGTCAATAGACATATTGTCGACAAGCTTTAATGCGGGCGATTCCCAATGTACTTGCTTCCAGCCTACTAATGGTAGTAGCTCATCAAGTTGTTGTTGGCTAGGTATTCCTTTGTCTTGGTTGAATTTCCAAGCTCTTCCTAGCGCACCTGCGCTAATGTCGAAAAGCCCTTCGCTTAGTTGGTATAAGGTATTGGCACAATCCAAAAGCCGAGATGTTTCCTCATCTACTCGCGTGACCTTTCCAGCGCTAGAGTTAATCTTACCAATTACGCTATTCGACTTAAAACGGCTAAATTTGTCTTCGATTCTCCAAGCTTCTTTGGAAACCAATGATAATGCGGTGGAAGCTAAAGCTTTATCGCAACCACTTAAAATAAGTTCACAGGGGCATGACATGGCCATAAATTGACCATGCCAGAGACCGCCGCTAAAAAAGAGTGTTGTTTCGCGTTGCAACGATCGAGTTTATAAAAGGGAACGAAGGACTTCCTCGTATTTAGCCGTTAATTTTGATTTAAAGCCGTGGTGATGTGCAATCAGTATGCCTTCTCGGTTAAATACTAGCGAACTTGGCATTGCCTTGAGTTTATATTCTGTCGCTAAATGTCCGTTGGGATCATACATAATCTCGAAGTTAGCAGGCGTTTCCTCGAGAAAAGCCTTTGCGTCAGCAGCGTTTTCGTCTACGTTAACACCCAACAAGACTAGTCCTTGATCTTGATATTTTTTATTCAGATCATTAAGCCATGGAAACGACCGTTTACACGGAATGCACCACGATGCCCAGAAGTCGACCATGATTACTTTACCGTGATACTTTTCTAGAGGTAAAACAACATTTTGCATGGCTAATAAAGAGTGGGCTGAGCCAGTTGCGGTTAAAGCGCTTAAAGCAACAAATTGCCTTCTAGTTAAATTCATACTATTTTCTCCAACGTGATATTAGGCGATATATAGCCAAAGTAAATTGAAGGGGTAGTTTCGCTTGGTTGCGACACACCAACAATAGGTGTGTGACCTAAACGCTTTTAGTAGCTAGAAAACAAGACATATGTCCCATTAGCTTAGGCATGTTCTCGTGAAGAGTTTAAGCCAAGCTTCAGTTTCGGAGCAGGTGATCAATGTATGGTTGATTTTTCACTAGCTTGCAACAAATCTTCGATAAACCAAGCGGAAAATTCAGAGCGATTACCAATGTCAGTTTTAGCGTAAATATTAGTGGCCTGTTGACGTACAGTTTTGTCTTTTACCCCTCGGACTTCGGCAATTTCAGCAAAGGCATACCCTTTAATCATTAACCAAGCGATCTCTTGTTCAGAAGAAGATAGACTCCAGTCATTAAATTGTTTTTGAATGTGTGCACTAAGCTCTCCGCTAAGTTTGTTGACTCGTTCTTTTTCTGTTTTTAGTGAAGTTTCTAAATTGCCTATTCGCTTAAGATTAGATCGTACTAATACGAACAAACCTAAAAGCATCATTGCCTCAATTAGAGTCTGCGCACTAAATAACCCCCTGTGTTCTAGTGAGTCCTCAACCAAATCATAGAGTATGAATAAACCGACCCCAAGAAGTATCAATATATCTTTGTATTTTTGCATCAACATAGTGTCTAATAAATAACGTAAGTTAGCCCAAGGACGAGCAGCTAACACAAGGCTATTAATCTACGTTAGCGTATGCAATTGATCAAGCTTGAAATAGCGGTAAAGTTGTAATCTGAGTTAGCCGAAATCACCACCCATTAAGCATCGACAAGCAGATGTCCAAAATAGGCGAACACTCCAATCATTACACCTGTTACCAGTTGTGCGTGGACCATATATGAGGCTCTTCTGAGTTGACTAGGAGAGTAGCGTGAACTTAAAAACCACCCAAATATACCTTGCCATACCACTAAAACTAATACGATAGGAAAAAAGAGAATATCTAGCGGTAATCCCAGCAGAGCAACGTGTAGGACCACGAGGGCAATAGCTGCAATTCCTACATAGATGTGAGTCTTGTTTAAGAACGCTAACAAGTGTTTATAAAGCGGTAGATTAGTCTCATACACATTATCAGGTAATAACCTTGCACCAATACTGCCTTTTCTCATGGCTAATTTCAAAGCTGTACGGCCGTATATTAAGCCAAAGGCCCAGATCGCCATTTCGCCAAGGCCTTCTCCTATCTCGCCGAGCAAGGTTTCTCTTTCCGGGTGTTGGACAAAGTTAAGCCTAAGATAAACGTAATAA
This sequence comes from Candidatus Poriferihabitaceae bacterium, assembly GCA_965237995.1. Lineage (GTDB taxonomy): Bacteria > Pseudomonadota > Gammaproteobacteria > Arenicellales > Poriferihabitantaceae > JAAELZ01. The sequence continues at coordinate 375,786 of CBDEGO010000002.1, read as the reverse complement.
ATGACGGAGATACAGACGATGAGTACGGTGTATTGTAATAAGTTTTTGTTTTGTTTCATCGTCAGCAGATTATTTATTATTCGATGCCGATTTCATCTTATCGCCCATAATTAACTCGATGCAGTTGTAGTTACTGGCACTGGCACTGGAGCTGGTGTAGGTGTAGGTGTTGGAGTTGGAGTTGGAGTTGGAGTTGGAGTTGGAGTTGGAGTTGGAGTTGGAGTTGGAGTTGGAGTTGGAGTTGGAGTCGCGGCTTGATTACCCCCAGAATTAGAATTTCCTCCTCCGCAGCTTGCTAATAGTAAGGAGGCAGCGGACGATGCTAGTAAACGGCGGCGGGATAATTTTGAAATACTCATATTTTCGTATCTGTTTAAGTTGATATAAGAAGTAGGCGTATTTTTGTATAGACCCCGCGTGATATCAGTGGACAAATGTCCCATAGGCATAGAAAGCAGACAAATGCCCGATAGGAATAATGCCGAAATTACCCGAATATGGTGTTTAGCAACCCTAACTAGTTGATTAAGCTTAATACTTGCTGAACAACATTTAAGGGTTATTCTTAAAATGCTAATTACTTATGTAACCACTACAACCGAATTTGGTGATTACTAAGCAATAGAAAAGAGCGGCTCTTACTAAACTAATATCAAAAACCCTACTGTGAACGCTGACAAGTTTAATGCATCTGTCTACTCGGATTCGCGGGTTGAACTGATAGAGATAGAACAGCTAATTGACTTAGATTTCTGTAGTCAGTTAATTGAGATCGCTAAACATGAATTACATCCGTCAACGACGACAACTGAAGAGCAAGGGTTCAGAACCAGCTTCACAAACTATCTGGACGCGGGAGTACATACAGAAGTTAAGTTGCTAGATGAGCTTTTATCTAGGTTCATCGGTTTAGAGTTAGATTGGGGAGAGCCTTTGCAGTGCCAAGTTTATCGCCCTGGGTGCTTATTCAAGCCGCATACTGATTATTTCGATTTGCTCAGTGCATATGAACAATATGCTCATTGGCAACGAACGTGGACTTTTATGGTCGTGCTGCAAGCGGCTGAACTAGGAGGTGCTACTCACTTCCCTGATCTCGGAGTGTCATTTAAACCAAAGGCAGGAGGAGCAATATTATGGAACAATTTATACCACGATGGAACGCCAAACCCATGGACATTGCATGAAGGGACGAAAGTCCTAAGTGGTGAAAAAATAATCATCACTAAGTGGTTTAAAGACCGTTAAGTGCGACATTGTTTAACACTAAGACTAACCTAAGCTAGAGAATTATCATGATTAACCGAATTTCAGCGTTTTTTACCGCTACCAAACTAATCAAGCGTTCGGTATTTGCTATCACTATCACGCTGATTCTCTCTTCCATTGGGCATGCACTTGACGATGATCAGGAGTTGTTACCAGCTAAACAAGCGTTTGCTCTATCGATGAGCAAGCAAACTGAAAACCTGGTTAAGTTAAAATGGGATATTCACCCTTGTTGCTACCTATATAAAGACCAAGTCGTCATTAAGCGAGGAGACGGCAGTGTGGCTCAAGTGGTGTTTCCTGATGCTATTTCAAAAAACGACCCTGATTTTGGGCTTTCAGAGGTGTATCAACAGTCATTGACTTTATTGGTACCGAGTACCGCGACTGAACGGGCTAAAGGTCCGTTAACGATTCGTAGTCAAGGTTGCAATTCTGATGTGGGGGTGTGTTATCCACCGCTTAAGCAAACCTTTAATTTTATCTCCACAGTTGATGCCGCAACAGTTAATGGCGAGACCCCGGATAAAGGGCAGAGCAAGCCAATCTCAAGTGGAAGTATTTCAGGTGGTATTTTAGCGCTAATAATCGGAGCTTTTGCATCCGGTTTGCTACTTACATTTACGCCTTGTGTGCTACCTATGTTGCCGATTCTTTCTTCAATTATTGTGGGAGGTGGTCAGGCAGCGTCGCGTACCCATGGCGCCGCGCTTGCAACATCATTTGTTATGGGAACCACTTTGACTTATGCCGCTATCGGTGCGATAGCAGGTGCAACGGGTAAACAGCTACAAGCTTACTTTCAGCATCCCATCATGATTAGCAGCATGTCACTACTATTGATGTTGATGGCCTTATCTATGTTTGGTGTTTTTAACTTACAAATGCCAGGCTTCATTCAGTCACGATTGCAAGAAAAGTCTTCTTCAATGCAGGGCGGTCGTTTTACAATTGTCTTTTTCTTAGGGGTATTGTCGTCACTCATAATAGGTGCGTGCGTTTCTCCCGTGCTTATCTCGTTTTTAGGTGTCGCGATGCAGTCTCAATCGCCCACTTTGGGTGCGGTAATCATGTTTTCAATGTCGCTAGGAATGGGCGTGCCGTTAGTTTTGTTTGGAGCTGGAGCGGGTGCTTTATTACCTAAAGCAGGTCTGTGGATGAATGCGGTAAAGAACTTCTTCGGAGTAGTACTCATTGGCGTGGCTATTTATTTGCTCAATGCAGTGCCTCAAGCACCGGTGCTGTTTTTGTGGGCCTGCGCACTCATCACGTTAAGTATTTTCCTAGGAGCGACGCAAGGACTGACAACGGAGTCCGATGTGTCAAGTAAGCTTAAGAAGGGGCTAGGAACTGTCAGTTTAGTATGGGGTATATTGTCATTAATTGGCAGCGCATATGGTGAGCGTGATTTATTCAATCCATTGCCAAGCACGCTGATGGCACCTTCGAGTTATGCTCAAAAAGTGAACTCAAGTAAACTTAAGTATGAATATGCTAGTGATCTAGATGTTTTGGTGTCTCAGCTAGAGAAAGCGCAGTCGCAAGGTAAATATGTGTTAATTGATTTCTACGCGGATTGGTGCACTGATTGCGTGAAAATGGATAAGTCTACGTTTAACAATGAACAGTTAATCGCAGACTTAAAGCAAGACTTTGTAATGTTAAAAGTTGACCTAACCGACCCAAGTGCAGTTGGGCCAACTGCAATAAAACAACATTACGGTGTGTTTGGCCCGCCGGCTGTTTTGTTTATACATCCATCCCAAGGGTTAGTTGAAGCGGCTAGTTTCTATGGTTATAAAAGTGCCGATGAGCTAGCGAAGGTATTAGAAGTTGTACGTGGCACCGAAGACTCTTCAGTTTAGGATCTCCTGTCATAAATGAGGCACTAAATTAGTCGACTATTTATTTGGCTTCCTAAATCTAGTTTTTGAAAAGCTGATTTGTTCTCGAACCAAAGCGAATTCGACAGATGATAAATGGACTTTGAGATTTTACATGTTACTAACGAAAGAGTGTTTGTGAGAAACGGAATATCTCGTTGCTACTTAAAACTCCATAAAATCTATTGATTTAAAACGCTAACACCTACGGCAGAGGCCGTTGAAACAGAGCGAAGCAGCGTGTACCTCTCTAATTGGCTTTGCTATGCTTTCTCATTGACGTCTCAACGACAACCTCTTGCTAATAACTGCGCAGGCTAAAATAATTACTATTGAGATGCCATATGCTACGGCTTTAAAACGCATTGGAACATCCGGCAACGACCCGAATATGCGCAGTGAATCATTTACTAAAAACAACCCCACTAACACTGTACAAAGGGTAGTTATGAAAAAGCCACTTTTATTTGGTGATACTGAAAGTAACGAAAAAAGTAGAGCGAAAAGTGAAGCAGTTAACCCTATAAGAGACATTGCCCCAGGAACCAAGCTTGGTGCAAGTGTGAACATGCTAAATATCAACGCAAACCAACCTATTATATTTTTCACCTTATCTCTTTCTTATACTCTCCTAAAACCATAGCGCCGTATTCAACGACTTATCCGCTACAATGATTTGTGAGCTGTCATCATGGTCTTAGTTTAGACAGATTATTTAAAAACGCATGAACAAGTGAATTAACTTGTTTTGGGTTCTCCCATCCTGGGAATCCTCCGGCATTAGTAATATGCGTACGTTTAATATTTGCTAAATCAGACTCCAGTTTTAGTGCAGCTATTTTAAATTCTTTCAAATCGTATTCACCATTATAAACACAGACAGGTTGATGGATTAAATGGAGCTTATCTACCACGTGATCTACTTTTCGAGGGGTCAAATTGCATAGCCACGGGCCGCCTTTAAACTCTGAAACCATAGCGCTATGTTCTTCAGCGCGGCATCCTGTCGCATTTGCATTCATATAAGAAAAGAAATCCGAGTTTTCAAACCAATCTTCTACAGCCGTCTCAACACATTCTTTTTTGGCTAACATTTTTGCTCTCTCAATAAGAGCCGCTGTTCTTGGCATGCTAAATCCTGGTAAAAAGGTACCTTCAAGTATCAGAGAAGAAATATGCTCAGGATATCGAAGGGCGAGAACCAACCCTATTGCAGATCCAGTATGTGTCCCCCAGTAGTGAGCTTCATTAATCCTCAGTTCCTTGAAAACATCGTACACATCGTCTGAATATTCTTCGATTCCGTAAGGCCCAGTGAGAGAGGCTGACTGCCCGTGGCCTCTTAGATCTAACAAGAGTATACGAAATCTACTTTGAAACTCTGCTACCTGTGAAGAAAAGTATGTATGATTTTGAGTCTGACCGTGAACCATTGTAAGCCAAGGCGCGTCGTTTCTATTTGCATCAATAGTTTTGTAATAAATCATTTTTCCTTTTCAAAAGATTGTCATGCCGCCAAATACGCCACTTAACTTATTTTAAGGTAAAACTAAAAGCCAACGTTTAAGCTCAATAAACGCATTAGCGTATAACTATTTAGCAGTCCGTCGCATGCACTTATTATGTAGCAAATTAGCCTTATTAGTTCATTTTACTAATTGCAAGTCGAATGCCTAACGTGAAATACAGTGCTGCAAGGCAACGGTCAAACCAATGTGAAAGAGTTTGGTTCTCTTTTAGCGTAGAAGCTATCCGAGACCCCATAAGGATTAAGGGTGTTTGTAGCAAAAAACCGACTACAACCATTAGCGATCCGTGTAGTAACAACTGCAAGCTCACTGGACCAGCGTCTTCTACTATAAACTGAGGAAGAAATGCTAAGAAAAAGATTGCGACTTTAGGGTTAAGCGCCGAAATGAGTGCCCCTTGCAAGAAGATGGAACTAGTTGTCGGCGACTTGGCTACTGTTGCTGTATTATTTTGTTCATTAGTAAACAGTGCTCGATATCCAAGCCATATTAAATAAATGACACCGACCCATTTTACAATTGAAAAAGCGACTGCGGATGTGGCTATTATTACTGATAGGCCGATGATTGCCATCGCAATGTGAAAAAATGTGGCAACTAAACTGCCGAACAATGCGGCAAACCCGGCTATGCGTCCATTACGAACAGTTTGCCCAAGCATGAAAGCCATATCAGCTCCCGGAGAAAGCTCTAAAAGCACGACCGCCGAAAGGAAAGTAGCCCAGTGCAATAAAGTGTAATCAAACATTTTTAATCTCTTAAGCTCTTAATTAGGGGAGTACAAAAGTGTACTTCGTTATTTCCATTCGTACATTTTTTTCATATCGGCTACCGACCTTCGTATAATTTGTTTTAATACTTTCACATCTATGTTTTCTAACTTATTGAAGTAAATGCACGATACACTGGTTTTATGCTGCCCAAGTTTGCTCAGTAATTCTTGGTAGTTAGTAAATCCCGGCATTATATAAACCGTCATATTACGTTTTCGCGGAGAGAAACCCGTAAGTGGCCAATCTCCCTCTTGACTACTTCGCGTGGACTTATAGTGATACTCACCAAAGCCTACAATACTATTTCCCCATAGAGCTGGTGGCATTTTTATAGTTTGTTTGAATATTTCTAAAAGCTCAAAGGCGTCTTCACGTCGCTGCTTGTTCTCGACGGATTGCAGAAATGCCGAAACGCTTGCTTTGGTCTTCTTTGTTTTTAGTTCTGCCATTTTATATTTGTAATTGTTCGAAGTTTAATTGGAGGTGCCCTATACTCTTATAGATGGGCTTGCGCGAAGCGCAGACCCGTCACGTTTTTTGTTGGTAACATGGTGCCCTTGTTAAGTCTTAACCCCATATCGAAATTCCTTCTGCACATAGAGCAATGGCAATATCCACTTTCTATTGGCGCTCTTGAAGATTCGAATTTGAGAGCACCACAGTAGCAACTACCTTTGAAAATAATCGTACCTAACCCTGAAACATAAGGCGTGAGCATCTGGTGAGATTACTGAGCAACGAAGCAAATTTGAGAAAATTATTATGTAGATTTTCAATGAAATTTTCACTTATATAGCTACACCATTGATCTGATTTTCTCGAAGATATTTCAGCATCTCCTCTAGTTCTTATTGTAAGCATCGAGTGTACGGTTAATATTGGAAATTTATTCATTCTGTTATGCATTTATAGCCTTTGCGCTCCGTTGAAATACCTAACTGGAATTTGACTAATTAACTGCCTAACCAAACTAAAGTTAATAGCTATTCTGGGGTCTGGATGGTTTACCTTGGTTTCATAGTGCGTTACGCAACCACAATTAGCACAACGGATAAAATTGAGTTCTTTGTTACCGCAAGAGTAGGAGTTATATCCTTTTTCTTTTATCTCTATGGTTGGTTCTCCTATTTGGTAGTACCCCCACAAACTCATATAGCGACTGCATATAGAACAATTGCACTGAGTTAATTCCTCAGGCACTTCAACATCAATTTTTATGTTCCCACAGTGACAGCTCAATTTCATACTTACTTCTCTAAGGTGTATAACGCTGAGTTAAGGAAATTGCAGTAGAACAAGTCCCAATTCGCAGGGCAACGTACGCGGTTTGTTATGCATTTGCTCATAAGAACTGTCGTGGGGCAGCGGTCTCTGGATCTCCGCTATTCGGTGTGCCCGATTTTTCAATTAGTAAAATGTGCGCTTCTTCTGTGCAAACTGGTTGATGCTGCACTCTTTTAGGTATCACAAACAATTCTCCAGCTTTTAAAGCGACATCACCTTCGCGTAGGCGTATGGTGATTTCGCCAGATAGAACCAAGAAAAAATCATCGGTATCTTCGTGAGAGTGCCATTCATATTCGCCCTGTATTTTAGCGACCATGATATCGTGGCCATTGAACTCGGTAACGGTTCGAGGGCTCCAATGGTCTGAAAATTGTTTAAGCTTGTCTTGTAAATTTATGGATTGGTGTTTCATCTCTCTTTCCTTTTGTACACATAACGCTTTGCTAAACGGCGCGAATTTAGTGATCGTTGGTGAGATTGCGAAGCAACAAAGCGAATTTGAGCAACCTATTATGCAGGGTTTTCAATGAATTTTTCACTTATATACTTACACCATTGATCTGACTTTCCGGGAGGGACTTCAGCATCCTCTCTAATTCCAAGCTTGAACTCAATCACTGATCGCCATTCAATTGAGCCCAAATCAGGCCCATGGCCTTGGCCATCGCCAGTAACTATTCTTTCTTCAATAAAGGCATACCATTCATCTGAACAATATTGAGTTTTAACTTCGGGCTCTTTGATGGATGCGCATCCACTGATTCCTATTGCAAGGATCGAGTGTGCTGTTAATGTCAAAATTTTATTCATTCTGAATGCGTAACACAGCAAACGCGGACGTATGAAGTGCGCCGGGGCTTAGCGATAGTGGTTTGTCTTGTTAACTCTCATTATTATTACTGATGACGAGATCTTTAATTTGTGCCGCTGTTGGCATGCCCGATTCTAATGAAGCGATGTCAATAAGCTGAGAATCTATTTGATCTTTTAATGGTCTCAATTCGTTGTTTATTTTTTCCGCGTGACCTTTCCAATTTTCTTTTTTCGCATCAAGATTGTCGATAATTTTCGAATGAAACTCTATACGTTGGGATAGCAATGATGAGAGATGAACTAAAGAATTGATCTTGCTATTTTTAATGATTTGCTTTCTTTGCAGAGTTAAAGCCCAAACAGCGATCAAAACCCCAATAAAACCGATAATAACTTCTGCTAACCCCATTTGAATATACTCCTATGTTGGATTTAAATGATACATTTAGCACTTGCTTATGGCGCTTGGAGCAAAGAAAATCGTCCCAGAGAGCGAAGTGAACGCCATGAGTCTTGTTAGCGCACGATGCTAAAAGGCTGTCAAGCTTGTCTGCGTGCTCCGATTCAGGTTTGGTTGTGAACAAAACTGCTTTATCGCTTTACCTTACCAAGCTCCATATATCAAGATGCTCATTGGAATTAAAGGCTAAACGAAAGTGAGCTGTTTATCAAGTAAAACCAACCCAAGTGCAATTGGATCAAGTACTATAAACAGCATTACAGTATGTTTGAGTTACCTGCTATTATATTAATACATTTATGCACGAGTTAGTTGAAGCGACTAGTTTCTAGGATTAAAGCAACTCAAATATAGAGTTAAGACACTAGAAATTATACGTGGTGCCACAAGCCCTTCAGCATAGGAACTTTGTTATAAACAAGACACTAAATTAGATGGCTATTTGTTTGGCTTCCTAAGTCGTGGTTTTTGAAAAAATTGATTAGCTCAGGAAAGAACAAATTGAAATCATTTTCCATAGTGGTGTATTGGCGCTTGATAATAGATACATATCTAAGCGCAGAGTCTTTTTTCTTCAAACGGGGAGATAATCTATTCTCTATTTTATGTAGAGAAAATACAAACCCTTCAAAACTAGCGTAACTTCCGAGCATCTTTGAGCGCACCACGCTATTAACAAAATTCTGCTGTTTCTTGGGGTAGTTTTCAGCGGCAATGATGGCACTGGAATGAAATTGATCAAGGAACGTCTCCATTGAAATACTGGCATACGAATCCCAATTCCGACTTAGATAATGGTCATAGAGTAGATCAACCACCACGCCTTTTAAGTAAGCTCTTTCACCCAGGCGCTTTTTGCAGGTGTATACGGTCGGGTGCTTGTCGGTATAGCGGTCAATGGCTTTGTGCATTGCTACGCCATCTTGTAGTGACTGGCTCGCTCCGGTCCACAAATTGCCTTTGAATGGATCAGCGAGAATGTTACCTAGCTGATATTCAATATCCTTTTTAGAAAGGAGAATATGCGTTAACCAGTTCACTTAGGTTTCATCAGAGAAATGAGTCATCCTAGCAAAGCAGGATTGAGTTGCCACACTGAATAATTCAAGAATGCAGCAAACGAAACCCATAAAAGGTAGGGAATAAGCAATATTCCTGCCGCTAAGCGCACCCGCCAAAAGTAGATGAGTGTTACGCCAATCAAAACCCAGAGCAGTATGATGTCTAAAAATGCCAGACCACCTTGGTGCCAGGCGAAGAATAACCAACTCCATAAGACATTGATCACCAGTTGGACTAAGAATAGTGACAAGGCTAAGCGCTGTCTAGCAAAGCCACCGTGGTTCCAAATTAACCACGCAGAGACAGCCATCATCAAAAATAGGGTGCTCCACACTGGGCCAAAAACGGACGCTGGTGGCGCCCAAGCAGGTTGTGTCAGCTGGGCATAGAATGACTTGGCTTGAATCGAGGCGAGCGCACCTATTGCAGATGCAGCGAAGCACACTAATAGCCATGTCAGTAGACCGAGGCTTGATTTCAATTTAGTATGAATGACCATCGTTAGGTGGTGTGACGGCACAGAAAGGTTTATCGCCGCCCATTAAAAAAGACGCACCGTGGCGCGCCTTCTTTAACAGCCTTGTAAGGGATTCTTACATAGGTTGGACGTTTGTTGCACAAGGGCCTTTTTGACCTTCGCCGACTTCAAATTCAACTTCTTGTCCATCATTTAATGTGGCATAACCACCTCCTGCTTCAATTTCTGAATGGTGAACAAATAAGTCCTTGCCGCCATCTTCAGGAGTGATAAAGCCGTAGCCTTTATCTGCGTTAAACCATTTTACTGTACCTTTACTCATACTGCGCTCTTTCATTAATAGTGAAAATTAGAATCATGTATTCGTTATCACTATCACGAAAACAGATATAAAATTATGTTGGAAACTACTTAAGTATTATTTTAAGTTTTTCATTCCTAACCCCGATAGTATCACCTGTGAAGATTTTCTTCCTCTTCCTTTTTTCGATTTTACCATTTACTTGAACTTCGCCAGCATCAATAATCGCTTTAGCCTCACCGCCACTTGCTGCTAAGCCTTCAAATTTAAGGATTTTGTATAATTCAGTCGGCTCGACAAGAATCTCAATTTCTCTCATGTTAGGACCAATGAGTATTTCAAACTAGCTTAGGTGTCTTCTGGCAAAGCGTGAGTGTTTGCAATTGGCGGGGAGTATTAGGATTGTAGGTTTTCTTAAACAGTGTATTCTCTGACTAGAGAAAATTGCTTTAACAGTTCCCAGCAAATGGTTTGCAGGGAACTGTTGCTATCAAAGTAGCTAGCTTATTATTTAGATTTAAGCTTCTCCTTGGCCAGTCAGGTCAAACTGCTCATCAGGGAAGTACTTTTGCAGACGTACATCAGCGCTTCTCGCGTGACCTTCCATTCCTTCTAAACGCGAAATACGTGCGGTGGCTTCAGCAATGCCCTTAGCACCTTCGCGTGTAGACTTCTGCCAAGTTACAATCTTCATATACTTATGTACAGATAGGCCGCCTGTGTATTTTGCAGATTGCGAGGTGGGTAGCACGTGGTTGGTGCCAGACGCTTTATCTCCATAAGAAACCGTTGTTTCTTCTCCGAGGAATAGCGACCCGTAACATTGTAATCGGTCAAGCCACCAATCTATGTCGTTTGCTTGTACGGTTAAATGCTCTGGCGCGTAGTCGTCAGAAGTTGCAGCCATTTCTTCACGATTAGCGCATAAAATGACTTCTGCATAATCTCTCCACGCAGCCTCAGCATTTGTGCGATTAGTTTCAGGCAATGTCTCGATTAAACCTGGAACCATATCCATCACGGTTTCAGCTAGTTTCTTATCAGAAGTGACCAACCAAACAGGTGAGTTATAACCGTGTTCTGCTTGGCTTACCAAGTCGGTTGCGACAATGAATGGGTCCGCTGTTTCATCGGCGAGGATAAGACTGTCCGTTGGGCCGGCTATCATGTCGATACCCACTCTGCCATAAAGAATACGTTTAGCTTCAGCGACAAATTGATTACCTGGCCCAACTAAAATGTCGGCTTTAGGTAGACCAAATAGGCCAAATGTCATTGCGGCTACGCCTTGCACGCCGCCCATTGCTAGGATTTTATCAGCACCGCAAAGCTTAGCAGCATACACGATTGCAGGGGCTACACCTTCGTCAGGGCGAGGAGGGGAACAAGCGACGATATGTTGGCATCCCGCAACCTTAGCGGTTGTTACTGTCATGATCGCACTCGCAACGTGGCTGTAACGACCACCTGGGATATAACAACCTACCGCGCGGCAGGGTATGCTTTTTTGGCCTAGAATAAAGTCATCAACAATTTCAAGTTCAACGTCTTGTGTCGCCTCCTTTTGCGCGAGCGCAAATCGTCTTACGTTATCGTGAGCGAATGCAATATCGTCTTTTAGCTTACGTGGTACAAGTGCAATGGCCGCTTCTACTTCTTCTTCAGTCAGTATAGTGTTGCCGTTATATTGATCGAATTTCTCAGCGTACTTCATTGCAGCGGAATCACCGCCTTGCTCGATTTCATCTAAGATAGTTTGAACAGTTTCACGCACATCACTTGCGTCAGTGGTCGATGTTTTCGTCGCTTTCTTTAAGTAGGTAATAGTCATTAGTTTTTCTAAATTAGGTGGTTTTATTGATCTTAAGCATTGATGCGTCGAATGCCCAGTTAAATATAATACGTTTTGTTTGCATTCGATATTTGCAGTAGTGTAAGCGCTTGCATCAAGTTATGCAAGCGCTTGCATTTTTGTAGATAAGGCTACAGAATTAGCTCAACCCTGACCCTTAAGCTAGTGACAATTCCAACTTCTATAAAGTTAATGAAAAATACCAATAACCCAACGCTTGAAGATGTTGCCAAAGAAGCAGGGGTGTCAACCGCGACGATATCGCGTACGTTGAACGAGCCGCACAAAGTAGCGAAAGTGACACTAGATCGCATTCAAGCAGTGGTTGATCGGCTTGGCTATACCCCTAATTTTGGCGGGAAGGTGTTAGCGTCTAAGCGAAGTAATACGGTAGGTGCAATAATACCCACCATGGCAAACTCTATGTTTGCAGGCGGTTTGCAGGCTTTTCAGGAAGAGCTTTCCGAAGCTGGTATTCGCTTGTTGGTAGCAAGCTCGGGCTACGACTCTAAAGACGAGCTTCGGCAAATTAGATCGTTAGTTACCCACGGAGCGGATGGCTTATTGCTGATTGGTTCATCTAGGCCAGCAGAAACTTTAGAGTTTTTAACAATACGAAAAATACCGCATGTTATTTCATGGTGTTTTCAAGCGGATAAGTCACATATTTACTCTGGTTTTGACAACATGAAGGCGGCGATGAGGCTGGCTGAAAAAGTATTGCAATTAGGTCATAAACGTATTGCGATGATAGCGGGTGTCTCAGCGGGTAATGACCGAGTAAGTAACCGTATGGCAGGTGTTCAACAAGCGGTAGCAAATTTTGGCCGTGGCGCTAAGTTAATTGCAATGGTTGAGGCAGGGTATACCATGCACGATGGAGCAGAGGCATTTGCAAAAATAATGTCAGCTAATGTAGCTCCCACTGCGGTTATCTGCGGTAATGATGTGCTTGCAGCGGGGGCCATTGTTAAAGCTAAACAGTTGGGGATAACTATTCCCAGCCAAGTTTCTGTCACAGGGTTTGATGATATTGATCTCGCGTCGGCAGTTTCTCCCGCGTTAACGACGGTACGAGTGCCACAACTTGAGATGGGTAAAACCGCTGCTGAGCTGTTGTTGCAACTGCTCGCCAAGGATGTACAAGTGCTAAGCCGAGAATTCACCACTGAGATCATTGACCGAGAATCTCTGGCACAAGCACCGCAAAGCTAACGTTTAGGTGGCTTATCCCCAAAGCTGATAGCCATCCGATTTAAGCTGTTCATTACCGCAATAATAACGGTTAGATCTACGGCTTCTGCTTCATTGTAATGCTGTAATAGCCGCTCGAGCTGCTTATCCATATCAGATTGCGCTGAAATATGGGTGACGCTTTCTGCCCACAGCAATGCGGCCATTTCTTTATCCGAAAATAACGCGCACTCTTTCCAGGCGGGCAAGCAATCAAGTCGTTGTTGCAGCTCACCTGCGTGACGCGCTTCATTGCTATGCAAATTAATACAGTAGGCGCAGCCATTTAACTGCGAGACTCTTAGTTCAATTAAAGCTTTAAGCTTGTCGTCTACTAGCGGAACATGTTTCTTAATAGAAAGCAGTAAATTAAGTGCCCGTGAATTGAGTTCAATGTAATTAATGCTCATAACTTAGTTGTTATCGCTTGTGTCTTAAGCTGGCAGTGTCGCTTGATTAGTCAGTTTGTGCTACTCGCATTCCTTCCTTGATATCTAATCTAGCAATGAATAAGCCGCCAAATACGAATAGCAACAGTAACGACAAAATGCTATCTCGTTCAGTAAAGCCAGGAACGATTAGAACCGAAACGGTCATGAGTACAGGCCCTAGAATACTAGCGAACTTGCCCACCATGTTATAAAAACCAAAGAACTCAGCTGCGCTTGATGGGGGCACTAGACGAGAATATAGCGAGCGACTTAAGCTCTGCACGCCGCCTTGTACCAAGCCTATCGCGACGGCAAGATTATAAAAATCAGCCCCCGTTTGTAGCCACTTCCATGCATAGAGGATCACCGCGATATAAACCGCTAAGCCAATTAGAATGCCGGGCCGAGGGCCAACGCGTTTGCCAAACCAACCAAATAACAAAGCAGAAGGAAATGCAACAAACTGAGTTAAAAGTAGGGCGGTAATTAGGCTTTCTTGCGGCAATTCAAGTACGCGGCTACCAAAGAAAACGGCCGTTTTAATAATGGTGCCAACACCGTCGATGTATAACCAATAGCCCAGTAAAAATAATAATAAAACACGATACTTACGAATGTTTTTAAATGTGCTTCGTAATTCGCTAAACCCCTGCTTAAGAGTCGCACTCATTGTCTTTGTTGGCAGTTCTATGCTACTCGATGGTTGCTTCATCATAAGCAAAGGAATACTGAACAAGCCCCACCACAATGCCACCGAGAAAAATGAAACTGATACAGCAGCACTTGCGTCAGCCAGACCAAATACATCTGGTTTTAGTACCATAAACACGTTCAGTGCAAATAACAGGCCGCCTCCTAAATAACCAAGGGCATAACCAAAGCCGGAAACAATATCTACATCTTCTTCTTCGGCGACCTCCATTAGCATCGTGTCGTAGAAGACATTTGCGCCAGAAAAGCCAATTTTGCCTAAGCCATAGAGTAAAAGCCCAACCCACCACATGCCAGCATGCACCCAAGCTAAGCCAGCGCTCATCGCGATACCTAACAGAGCAAAGGTGGCGAGAAACTTCTTTCGGCCATTACCTGCGTCAGCAATGGCCCCTAATACAGGTGCAGCAATCGCAACTAGAATGCCTGAGAGCGCTAATGTAACGTTAAACCAAAACTGAGAATCTGCGACGCTCAAGTCTTTACTCAGAGAGCTGTAGAAAATCGGAAAGAAACCAGCCATTACGGTCGTCGCGAAGGCTGAATTAGCCCAATCATACAGCGCCCATGCGAGTACAGGCTTTTGGAGCAGAAGCTTTCTCATCGATTGGTTTAATGTAGGTGTTTAATTTCGAAATGGTTGCTTATTGTACTTAGGATCTCTCTTGAGAGTGGCTTATTTCGGTGCCAATCCCATATCATCTAATTGCAATAATATGCTTGCTTTGCGGGTTTTAGCAATGTCTAACCAAGAAATATTTTCACGTGCGCCAATAATGGCATAGATTGAATTCATACCCATACCCTGCATGGGTTTTATCATTTCATACAGCTCGAAAGGGTCAATTGCCATAAAGTCTGAAACGGAACAAATACCCACTTGCGCTAATATTTCTTCGCTCCGTGGGCCAAACCCATTTAAATCGCGTAGCCGCTTAGGTTCAATCGGGTAGGCGTTTACCATTTAGCGCTTCCGCTCATAATCTTGATAACTTTACCTTCGGCGCGGTCATAGACAATAGTTTGAAACTGCTCTTTTCCGTTTTGATATGAAAACATTGGCCAATGTTGCCGCTTAAGCGCTGAGTACTCTTGTTGAGCGACAAATAATTGCTGCTTTGAATTTGCCGTTAGCTTTGACCAAGTCTTCCAATCAGGTAATGTGCTTGTTGGCTTGAAGAAATTTTCGTGCAAAGAAAATTGCACGATAAACTTGATAAATTCTTGAGATATATGTGTTCTGATACCGTCGATAAACTGGCTAGTATGCGTATAAAGTAATTCTTCATTCGCATCATGAATATAAATTTGTTGAGTAAGGTCTAAACAGTGCTCACCGTAAATGGCTATTGAGAATTTGTCTTTAATCGTTTCATCGCTAAAATTCACCCACACAGTATGTTGCGCCGCACAGCGCGCGAAAGTGGGAGACCAGACACAGAGTAGAAGTAATAAGGTGAGGAACCGAATGATTTGCATCAATGCAAGTATCAATCACTCGTAGCAGAAAAGGTATGCAAGAGTGTTAACAGCATTGCCAAGGCGGCCATAGCAGCAGAAAAGGCAAAGGCATAGCGCAAATCAGTTTGGCCGGCAATTCCAGCGAGTAGGGCGCCTAAGGCGCCGATGCCATCCATTAGCGTAAAGGCAAAACCTAGCGTGGTTGACTCGCGTCGGCCAGAAACATCAATCGTAGCCGCTAGCAGTACTGCGCGAATGCCGACTAGAGCACTTAGCGATAATACAAATGCCAATACCAACCAGATCAATTGTTGCGTATACATGACGGCAACAAGAAACACTGAAGCAAACAATAAGCCGATTATAGTGGCTTTCTTTCTACCGGTTTTATCAGACAAATGGCCTAGAACCGGTTGAGCTAGCGCACCCACTACGCCAATAACAGCAAACACAACACCAATCTGTGCGGCCGTTAAATGTTGTTTTTCTTGCATATAAAGCGGCATCATCGCCATGCCGCCCATCAACGCCATATTGTAAAAGATGATAATAAACACAGTGCGTAAGCTGCTGCCTTGCAACCATGTTTTTATCATAAAGCCTAAATCGGCTCTGGTAACACGAGATTCTTTTGCCTGCGGAATTTGGTGTCGAAGTTTGAGAAATAAGACCGCCATGATAAAAGCGGGAATGGTTGACAGTTGTAGTACAGTTTGCCATTCGAAAAAGCCGAGCAATACTCCGGCGCAAAGAGGTGCGAGTACTTCCGCCATCGTGCCGCCTAGAGCATGCACGCCCAATACACTGGCACGTCGTTTAGGCATTTGTTCTACCATGACGCCAGTGGCCAAAGGGTGCCAAGCGGCATCACCTAAGCCAGCAAAGCCTAGCAAAATAGCGAGTGTCCAAAAGTTGGGAGCGGCACTGGCAACAAAGTAGCCAACGGCAACCCACCAAAAAGTAATCGCGAGTATATTGCCTCTGTTACGGAAAAAATCTCCTATGACACCAGCCGGTAAATAGGCCAAACTGGCACCACTCATGTGGATAGAGATAAGCAACCCCACTTCCACCGGGCCGAGCCCCATAGAGACGGCAATGGCCGGAGCTAGTATCCATAAAGCCGCCCCGGGCCAGTCGTTAACCAGATGCCCAAACGGCATTGTGATCAATAACAACTTGTTGGTTTTCGCTTGCTCGGCTTCTGTTGGGGCGCGTTCAGGCTGTGGGGCTTGGTTCATGTAAAGTGAGTAAATACGGAGTTGTTATAGCCTTAACTATACACACTTATAGAAAGTGGTTCATTGCCTAAGGCTGCTTTAATGTATGCAATAGCTACGGATTGTTGTGACGAAGGTGATACAGCCGAAAACTGTTCATCTGCGCTGAATTCGATCGTTAGAATTACACTACACGCTTTCGTATAGCGGTGTTTACGAGTTGAATGTCTCTGAAGTGCTTTGCAATAATATCAACTTAATTAATTGATAAAAATAGCTATTTCAATGCCAAAGCTTTTGACTCAATAAAATGCCAAGAAAATACTGCCAAAGCCATTGTCGGTACCATAGCGTATACGAATAATTCAATAGAATGTAGGTTTGGATACCAATGGGTGACGGCTTGTTGTATGGGGTAGGCGAAGACATAAATGCCATATGAATAATCGCCGAGCTGGTTAAACTTTAACAGCCAGCCACTAGGCAGATACGCTAAGTAAAGTAAGAAATAGCCCAGAAATAAATAAAACGCTACGTTGAACAACACTCGGTTAGCTGCGCTTAAACCAACTATGATTACCATCGCTAGAAACAGCCATGTTGATAAGCGAATTTGGGCTCTATACAAATACAAAGTTGCACCCATGCTGAATAACGCAGTGAATCTTAACAATACACCAATTAAAGAGTCTGAGAATAATTTATACCCGGTGTCGATTAAAAATGCCGTCATCGTGAGGGCGGCGATGATGCTTATCACTATTCTAAGTCGCTTTTCGAAATCTACTTTTGATAGCGTGATAAAGAATGCAATCAACGCTAGGCCAAGATACATATACACTTCGTAGAAGATCGTCCAAAGCGGCGCATTAACCCAACTTCCATATTTGCCTTGACTGAATACTCCGGGCAGATTGATGACGACATCCCCAACTAACAACATGCTATTTTTAAGCAAAAATTCGTATGTTTTAGTATTTAAAAAATACTCTTTGGTAGACAAGGTGGTAAAAAGCGGACCAATAATGAACACGCATAGGAGTACGGCGAAAATTAATGCAGGGTAGATTCTAAGCGCCCGTGCGCGTAGAAATTTAGCGATAGACCTGCGATCTAAAAGGCTTTTGCACACCAAAAAGCCGCTGATTAAGAAAAAACAATTCACAGAAACGTAACCCAGTATCCGCGGCAAAGCATTGGGTTCATTTCCGGTCAGGATGAAGCTATGGCTCAGCACTACGCATAAAGCGGCTCCCATTCTAAGCAAGTTAAAATTGTTGCTTCGTAGCTCGCTCAGTTGGTCTAAGTTTTTTTGGGGCAACATCTCTCAATAATAGCAAATCCGGTAGTGCATATTATATTTAGGGGGATATTAAGATGGCTTTTAAAGTGGTTAGATTAACCCTGCCGCACAACAGATTGGTTACGCTGCCTTGCGTGGTTCAGTCACTGTATTTACCTTGAGACCTAGCGCGCTACATATCGCAGTTGCTGGTCCCCATTTGTTTAAAGTATATAGATGAAAGTCTTTCACCCCTTCGTTGTTTAGTTGTAAGGCTAGTTCTGATGCAACTTTAGCGGCAATACGCTCTTTTAACTGTGCATCATCATCTAGGTCTTTAAATAAATTATGAAACCAAGGTGGTATATACGTGCTGCATGCCTTGGCAAAGCCGACCACTCTTTCATAATTTGTCACTGGTAGAATGCCTGGCAAAATAGGAATTGTAACTCCCGCAGCAACAGCCTTGTCTCTAAAACGAAGGAACGTATCGGCCTCGAAAAAGAATTGAGTGATTGCTCGATTGGCTCCAGCATCCATTTTGCGTTTTAAATAAGTTATATCTGCTTGCTCAGATTGGGCGCATGGGTGTGTTTCGGGGTACGCCGCGACACTGACGTCAAACCCACCCATTTTTTGAATGTGTTCTATTAACTCAACCGAGTTTTGAAAGCCATCTGGATGGGCTGTGAATTCACCCTTGCAACCCGGAGTATCACCTCGCAAAGCCACAATACGAGAAATACCTGCATTTTTGTAATCTAGTAGAAGTTGGTTTATGTCATGTTTCGAGGCTCCAACAATGGTTAAGTGAGAGGCGGCTGCAATCCCAGCATGAGCTTGAAGGCGGTTCACCGTTGCGTAAGTGCCTTGTTGGGTGGTCCCTCCTGCTCCGTAAGTAACTGAGGCAAAATCAGGGTTGATTGGCGCCAACTTCTCAACGGTTTTCCACAAATTGCGCTCGGCTTTTATATTCATTGGAGGGAAAAACTCAAATGATACGGTTAAGTCTCGTTTGAACGGTGGAATGTTGTTGTAGCTCATATTGATGTTTCTATTTATATATAATATTACACATATAAACATATCTTTATATAAAATTCAATTGAAAATATCTACGACGTTTTTCTTGATACTCTGGCGCTCTTAGGTGACTTACCTATTTTTTAATCTTATAACCCGTTTTAAAGGTCCACCAGATAACACCTAAACAAACGACTAGGAACAGTGCGATCATACTAAGGCTCAGGCCGATACTTACGTCAGCATTGCCATAAAAACTCCAGCGAAATCCGGAGATCAAATAGACCACAGGGTTAAACAGCGTTACCGTTTGCCAAAATGGAGGAAGCATTGAGATTGAGTAAAAACTGCCACCTAAGAATACCAGGGGAGTGATGACCAACAAGGGAACCAACTGTAATTGTTCAAAGTTGTTTGACCACAGACCGATGATGAAGCCGAACAGGCTAAATGAGATGGATGTCAAAGCTAAAAAAGCAAGCATTGCGGGTACATGTTGCACTTGTAAATCGATGAAAAACCCTGCAGTTGCCAAAATCACCAAACCGATGATCATTGACTTAAATGCGGCTGCCCCTACATAACCAATCACAATTTCAACGAATGAAACAGGCGCGGTATGCAGTTCGTATATTGACCCTAAGAACTTGGGGAAATAGATCCCAAACGATGCATTCGATATGCTTTGGGTTAACACCGAAAGCATAATTAAACCCGGAACGATAAACGCTCCGTACGAAACGCCATCAATTTCCTGAATGCGAGATCCAATGGCAGAGCCGAAGACAATAAAATATAAAGAAGTGGACAGCACAGGCGAAAACAGGCTTTGCGAAAGGGTACGGTAAAATCGCGCCATTTCTACCGAAAAAATAGATTTTATCGCGTGGATATTCATGCTGCGTCCTCGACTAAACTAACGAATATATCTTCTAGTGAACTCTGTTGGGTTTGAATATCGCGCAAAGTGATGCCCGCATCTTTTAAATCTGAAAACAAGGAAGCGATGCCAGTGCGATCACCCGTTACCTCGTATTGATACGTCAGTGTTAAATTTTCTGCGTCGTAACTGAGCTTATATTTCTCTATGCTTTCAGGAATGCACTCTAAGGGTTCAATAAGCTCAATTACCATCTTACGTTGGCCCATTCGTTGCATCAGTGTTTGTTTTTCCTCTACTAGCAATAATTCGCCTTTACTAATGATGCCTACTCTGTCAGCGATCGCTTCAGCTTCTTCAATATAGTGCGTGGTTAATATAATGGTGACGCCTTCAGCTTTTAACTGTGCGACGATCTCCCACATCTCTTTACGTAATTCGACGTCAACGCCTGCTGAAGGCTCATCTAAAAACAATATTTTGGGCTCGTGACATAATGCTTTAGCGATCAACACACGCCGTTTCATACCGCCAGAAAGCTCCATCGTTTTAGAGTCTTTTTTATCCCATAAAGATAACCGGGTTAACACATCTTCAAGCAAAGCCGGGTTAGCTGGTTTTCCAAACAACCCACGCGTAAACTGCAATGTCGCTATGACAGGCTGAAAAGGCTCTAGAGCTATTTCCTGCGGCACTAAACCAATTAACTCGCGCGCTTCTCTATATTGCTTTTCTACATCATAGCCTCCGACTAATACGGTGCCACTGGTAGCGGAAACAATGCCGCAGATGGTCGAGATCAAGGTGGTTTTACCCGCGCCATTAGGCCCTAACAAGGCGAGGATTTCACCTTCTTTGATATCTAAGTTAACGTCCTTTAACGCTTTAAATCCATTATCATACTCTTTGCTTAGGTGCTGAATAGATACAATATTAGGCATTTTTATTACGGAAGATTTGTCGTCCAAAATTGATCGCTGGTTGTTCCACTAATCGAAAGGTAGCAACAGACAACGGAAGTAGAAGAGAAAATACCACAATCAGCGCGGCGATATAAAACCATGAACTGGAAAACGGTAAGGAAAATGGACCTGAAAGAATAATTAAGACTACTATTAACAATGCATGATTTAAATAGATTGAATAAGATATTTCACCTAAAAACTGTGTTGCCTTATTGACTAATATTTTAGGTTGTACAAATGCGACACCAAGAATAAATAGAGTATAGATCAATGCTATAAAATGCCAGTTAGATACAGAAGGGACCTGTAGGTCTTGTAAGACTAGATAAAACAACAAGCTACTGATAGTCAGTAATTCATAACCTAGGTTTCGTTTTAGTGCAGCGTATCTATCTATATGACAATGAAAAAAATACGCGATAAACCCTAATGCGAACACGGGAATTTGGTGCGCAATATTCATATGTAAATAAGTCTTTGATTGCGTGCTATCCGGTAAGTACTTCGCTAAAACGGTTTGTACCAAGCTGTCTATAACTAAGGAAAATAGTAACAGACCGATTGCTCTTGGTAGGGTATAAACTATTTTGAACAAGTAAGGAAAGATCAAGTAAAACAGCATTTCCACGCCGATTGTCCAACTTGCCATGACAATTCCGCTTACATAACTTGGTATTAAATTGAAGGCGAAACCTACGCTCGCCATGATTTCAGTGACAGAATGATTTTGTTGTAGTACGACCTTATCGAAGACTAACTTTACCAAGAGCAGCACGTAGAACAACGGTGCGATTCTAAAAAAACGGCGCCAGTAAAAAGCAGAAACTGCATTATCTTCGTGCATTCGGTTGTGCATGGTTAAGCACATTGTATAGGCGCTCAATACGAAGAATAATGCGACTCCAGAGCCGCCATATAGAATAAAAGAGCGCAGGAACTCCGGCGGTATTAGTGAAGGAGTAGGCAGTAGCGCAAGATGATAGAGCACTACGTAACACGCAGCGAGGCCTCTTAACGAGTCTATAAATGCTAGGCGGTGCGAAGACATCCGAGATCAATTTCTATATTCTTTGCTACCATTATCAGACTTGGCGCAAGCGTTGTTTGTTGAATAATAGCCATTATATTGTTTAAGTATTTCCCCTATTTACCGTACTAATAGCGTAGCTAAAGCATTCGAGTCGAATAGTACCTCTAAACGGATTCAAGAGCTAAAAAAAAGCCGAGCGATGCTCGGCTTTATCGATGGGTTTTGAGTAAGCTCAACTCATCATTATGCAAGCATTGGGATTGCTGTCATGGGTGCGTGAAGTGAAGTACTCACTTTTAAGTTTCGGGAGATAATGTTCTTACTCGTGTTTAACAATAAATGCGATGAATTATGTTTATTCTCAGTATAGCTTGTTAGTAATTCTAGTTGGCTTTGAGGGCCAAGTGAGAAGCCTTTATTGGCAACTAAGTGACCCATGTCAATATCACCCGATGGGGTAGAAATTTGACTTGGCGAGAGGTCATTTAATTTGATAGTGTGTTTCGAATCATTGAGTAGGCTTACTTTTAATGTGCCATCTTCTCCTTGCTCGACTTTGAGCTTTAACCCGGGATGGGTTTGCTCCTCAGCGGTCTTGGCAAATGCAAGTGTGCCAAATAGTCCAGAACCTACGCTAGCGGTAGCCAGCGCAACATTCTTCATAGTGTTACGTTTTGATAAATCAGTCATAGAAATAAGTTGTTAATTAAGATGAGGCCACGGTAGTCGATTCCCCTTAACCGTGCCTTAATTTTAGGTTAATAGCCTGTAATATAGACACTCCCGCGTAAGCACGGCGTACTGTTTACGAACACACAGCATTGATCGAATTGCCTAAAAGGCGATAGACTACGCAGAAAATGAGGAAGTGACTTTGGCCTTAGCTAGTATGCAGTGGATGCGTAATTTAGGCTTTTCCAGAGTCAGATTTAGCGTATATTTTTACCTTTTCTATTCGGCTAATATCGGGGTCCATTTCATCGACCATAAAGCCGTAACCGTTGACTAAGATATCGTCTCCTTGATTGGGCATGCGGTTTAGACTTTCCATGAATAAACCGTTAATTGTATTCGCCTTTATTTCTTGAGCAAAGTCTGTATCTAACTCTCGATCTAAATCAGCTAAGGTAACTAACCCACCTGCTTCCCAATGGTCATCGACCCAGACCACTTGGTTATCAGGTTCATCTTCGTCGAATTCATCGGCGATTTCCCCTACAATTTCTTCGAGCATGTCTTCAAGCGACACGATGCCGCTGTAAGTGCTGTACTCATCCATAACCAATGCCATGTGATTGCGCGTTTTACGCATGGATTCAAATAATTTAAAAATCGGTTGACTTTCTGGCACCAACACGACTTCTCGTAAATTCTTCTTGACGGAATCTACTAACTCAATCGTAGCGCCAGGAGCGACTAAGTCATTATAAATGTCCTTGGCTAACACGACGCCAATCGGATTATTCGCGTTACCATCAAACACGGGAAATCGAGAATGATTTGTCTGTCGAATCATGGCTAAAGTTTGTTCGAACGGGTCTTGCAAATTAATCACATCGACTTCGCTTCTCGGGACCATTATTTGCTCGACAATATGCGAATCAAAATCAAACATATTATTCAACATAATGGCTTTGTCTGCATTTAGCCCGCCATGTTTTTCGGAAGTTTCTATCACTTCCTTTATTTCGTCATTAGACAATACATCAGAGTGACTGACTTCCTCGACCCCGAACAAAGTAAGAATAGAGACAGACGCTTTATTCAACAACCAGTTTAACGGGTAGGCTAAAAGATAGAATATATGAAGCGGATAGGCACACCACATGGACACGGGCTCGGCCTTACGGATTGCAAATGTTTTAGGCACTTGCTCACCAATAACAATGTGTAAAGCAGAGAACAGCAAAAAACCCAACAGAAAAGATACGGTATGGATGACCGCTTCAGATAAACCCATCGCGGTAAATAAAGGCTCTAACAGAGACGCGACCACCGGTTCACCCACCCAACCAAGGCCCAGAGATGCCATTGTGATGCCGAGCTGGCAAGCGGCAAGGTAAGACTCTAGATTTTCTTGAATTTTCTGCGTAAGTATTGCCGAAGCGCTGCCTTCCTTAGCGATAGCATCAATACGAAAACTCTTGGCTTTGACTAAGGCAAACTCCGCTGCTACAAAAAAAGCATTAATCGCGAGGAGTATAACAATGGCGGAAATACTAATCGAATAATCCACAGGTTAAAACGTAGTTGTACACATGCCGATATTACCTGTACAGAGCGATTTCAGACAGACATTTATTCAACCATTTTATTCTCATTTTCATTGGGTCAATCTCGATATCTCCACCTAACGCTGAAGTGTGAAAATTGAAAACGAGATGCTGGTTTAATCTATCTATCAATATTGTAATTCTTGATTACTAAATCTTACCCGCCCTTAGTGGCGGTTCGCCCAACTCTGACATTCTTCTCTAGCTGTTCAATAATCATCCCTGCTACATTCTTACTGGTGGCAGACTCGATCCCTTGCAGACCGGGACTGGAATTAACTTCCATTACCACGGGGCCATGATTGGAGCGCAACAAATCAACACCGGACACATTTAGGCCCATAATTTTTGCAGCACGTACGGCAGTTGATCGTTCTTCAGGGGTAATTTTTATCAATGAAGACGAGCCGCCTCGGTGTAGGTTTGAGCGAAACTCACCTTCCATGGCTTGACGCTTCATCGCCGCCACTACTTTGCCGCCGACTACTAAACAACGAATATCGGCGCCGCGGGCTTCTTTAATGTATTCCTGCACCATTATATGGGCTTTTACACCCATAAAGCCCTCAATAACGCTCTCAGCGGCTTTTTGTGTTTCAGCTAACACGACTCCGATACCTTGTGTGCCTTCCAACAGTTTAACTACAAGAGGCGCACCGCCCACCATTTGAATCACCCCTTTGATGTCATCTGGTCGACTGGCGAAGCCAGTTACGGGCAAACCAATGCCTTTACGTGAAAGCAATTGTAATGAACGTAGCTTGTCTCGTGACCGCGTAATGGCAACAGATTCATTCAATGGTACAACGCCCATCATTTCAAATTGCCTTAAAACCGTGGCACCGTAAAACGTAACTGACGCGCCAATACGCGGAATGACTGCGTCAAACCCTTCTAACGGTTCTCCTTTATAGTGAATAGTCGGGTGATGCGAAGCAATGTTCATATAAGCTCTAAGCACATCAATAACTTGCGTTTCGTGGCCTTTTGCATGGGCTTCTTCAATCAGTCGGCTGGTTGAATAGAGCTTTCTATTCTGAGACAAAATAGCTATTTTCATTATTACCTCAAGTTGTATGTAGACATCATTGATTTATGGCTTTGGTAACCTTGCAGGTATTGGGCGCCGGGGTCAACCTCAATTTTTTCGCGCATGGCTTCACGGCCTAGCAACATTTTAAACCGCATTTTTTCGCGGTTAGTCAAAGTGACTTGGATTGTCCATGTTTGCCCTGCAATGCATAAGCTTGTAACTACTACGGGCCTTATCTGCACGTGTCCGCCCGAACTTTTAACCTTTTTTTCTCCGATAACCGGAGCCTGGCATCGCACGGTATGCGCTTGGTAACGTCGCATTGGATGTACGTCAAAAGAGGCAAACCCTTCACCTTGTCGCTCAAAGCGCTCCAAATTGGTAACATGTAACGCTGAGGTACGAGCTCCCGTATCTACTTTGACCCGAATAGCGGGGATTGATAGCTCAGGAAGAGAAGCTAATTCTATCCACCCTACAGTGATTAATTTTTTTGACATAGTACGAAATAGACGTTATGCGCTAGGTCTAGACAAGCGATTCTCTCAGTGTCACGGGCGGCGGAGTCTACAGTATACCGTATAGAAGGAGTAGTTCAATGGGGCTTAGGCCGGTACTATTATTGATATTCAATAGAGTTGATTAGATAATGATGCGTATTGTCTGCAATTTTAATGGCGACTTCATCATCAACTTCTTTAGCAATTAATACTCTGGCAAGTGGGGAGTCAACGCTAATGTATCCTTTACTTGAATCACTATCGATCTCGTCGGCGCCGACAATGGTGTACTGCACTGTCGATTGATCCTCTTTTTCCAAAGTAATGGTAGCGCCAAAATATATTCTAGATTCATCAGCAACACTATTGACTACCTTTAAATCAGGTAATCGCTTTTGTAGGTAGCGAATACGTCGGTCGATTTCTCTTAATTGCTTTTTACGATAGATATACTCCGCGTTTTCCGATCTATCGCCTTCCGCAGCGGCAGCGGTGACCGCTGCCGTGACTTCAGCTCTTTTTTTCCATAACTGCACCGACTCCTTTTGTAAACGAAATAATCCGGTTGGGGTAATGTAGGGCGATGACTTAGGTCTGGGTGGTCGATAACGACTCATCGAACTATATAACGAAAAGTAAGATTTAATCTTGGCTGATTATATTTTTTAGTTTTAGGCACTTGATGATGCCAAAATTGCTGTGTAGGCGGTCGCATGACAAACAACGAGCCATGACCTAAATGCAGTCGAATTTTACTAAGCGTTTTATTATGTTGATGTTTTAAGTCGAAAGGGCGTACCCCTCCTAACGTTAACGATGCGATAACTGGCGCCTTTCCTAGTTGAGTTTCATCGTCAGCATGCCAGCCAACGGAATCTGCACCATCTCGGTAGTAATTGACTAAAACACAATTAAATTGAGTGCGCGTTTGCTGCTCTATTTGTTGTTTTAAACTGTGCAACAAGGGCGTCCAAGGTTCAGGGGCATGCGCTTGGCCTGCGTACTCTTTGCGTAGATGGGGTTCACCGAAAAACTGTAACAAACGCGGGCTTAAATGCCATTTTCCATACACTTTCAGCTTGGGCTGTGTCCAAGTGGTGCTGCGTATTAATTCTTCGAATGCCTGATCAGCATCATGGACGCTAAGAAATTGCTCGCAATAATCTGCCACTAAATTATTCTCACGAATTAGCATGGGTTCGTTGAATAAACTGGCTTGCAACATTTTCGTATTACGCTGCAATTAAGGTGTGGGGTAAATTCTAGGCTCTATTTCCAGCTCAACGTCAAATTGCTCTTGAACACTAGCGGCGACTTGCTTGGCCACATCAAGCACCGCACGTCCGTCTGCGCGCGCTGGGTTAACCAAAACTAAGGCTTGCTCAGTGTGCATACCTGTTTGGTCACTATTGCTGCCTTTCCATCCTGCCTGCTCAATCAACCATGCTGCTGATAGCTTAGTTTTATCCTTTGGCATTGGGTAACTTGGCATTGAATTAAACCGGTCACGTAATTGCTGAAAGGTAGGGGCACTTACCACGGGGTTTTTAAAAAAACTGCCTGCATTCGGAATATCTGTGGGGTTTGGTAATTTACTATTGCGAATAGCGCACACTGACGTAAAAACATTGTTCGGTGTAGGGGTCAGCTTATTTTGTTGCAACCACTTAAGCAACGCTGGATAAGAAATATTAACTTCTGCTTTTGTCGACAAACACAAACGAATAGAAGTCACCAAGGCCTTATCTCGTAATGCGTGCTTAAGTACGCTATCGCGATAGCCAAATTGGCACGCTGCTTTGTTTAAGTGCTGAATAGCGTTCACTTCATCAGGTGAATTAATTGGCAAGTAGCACAGTGATTCAAACACACCTGACAACTCTACTCCATAGGCGCCGATATTTTGAACAGGCGCCGCGCCCGCTGTCCCAGGAATAAGCGCTAAGTTTTCTAGGCCGTACCAACCACTGTCTAAGCAGTGTTTTACTAGCTCATGCCAGTTGTGTCCGCCGCCCACTTCTATCGTTACTGTTGAGGCACTGCTGTCCACGACCTCAACACCAGTAATCTCGTTTTTCAGTACTAAGCCTTCATAATCTCCCGCAAATACGATATTGCTTCCTTCACCAATAGGCAAAATACGAAGACCTTGATGGTGCGCTTGTTCAATGGCAGCTTGAGCCTCGTCCACTGAGCTAGCTGCGCACAAGTATTGCGCGCGAGCGGGGACACCCAAGGTGTTGAAAGGCTGTAAAGACGCAAGAGGTTGCAAACTGTATGGTAGTTGAGTAACTGACTAATCGATTATAGATCTCACTTAGACGCTTTGCACGAACCTTCGGATTATGCCGTTTTATCCTTTATTGCCGCCAAATAGGGTTGCTTCATTTTATCAAATACGTCAAAAAGGGGGGTGACGTCACAGTTTGGATCTACAGTGATCAACGCCGCTGCAACGGCTTCTAAAGTAGAAAGTGCATCTGTTTTTTTGGTGAAGCGAATTTCATAATTGGGTTTAAACCGCAATGAATTTGTCTTTAGGCCTAAGCGCGGGTATTGCGCTAACCATGGATTTAATTGCATCATCTTATGCGCCTTACGCCAAGTGGCATCGATAAATAGTAAATACTTAACTTGCGCTAAATCTATGTTGCTTGGGGCAGGCGTATTTTTTTGCAACGGATAAACCAATGCCACTTGAGCCGGGCTAAGAGTGTTTAGCGTTGCACGTAACGCAGAGAAGTCGCTTACCACTTCTCCTACATGAATGGTGGTGTGAGAAATACATAATTTAACCAAGCGGCCTGTGTTTTTAGCGACATGAACTTCTGTTGGGTGTTGCAGAATATCGATATTCATTTCGATATTTACCGGCTTAACCGCAGCGCAAACGCACACCTTTTTTGGATAATCGCATTGAATACAACGTGCTCTTGGCATTATGATCTGACGGTACTTTAAATCTTGAATTTTACAGGTATCTACGTAGCCCAAGCATAACGACTGATGATGCTAAATCAACGAACCTAAATCAAACTTATCGGTAGCTTGGACGGCCACCGTAGAGCACGAATCATATTATGCCCAATAAAGACCCAATTGTAATTGTTGCCTATGCACGCACCCCAATGGGAAGCCTACAAGGTGACCCTTGCTTCGGCGACCGCTAGTGAATTAGGTGCGCTGCAGCTATTCGCGCCACCTTAAGCAAATCTGGCTTATCGGGGAGAGAAATGCAAGAAGTGATTATGGGTAATGTGCTACAAGCTGGCCAAAGCCAAGCGCCAGCGCGACAAGCAACGTTGGGTGCAGGGCTGCCCTTGAGCACCACTGCTAGCACCATAAACAAAATGTGTGGCTCGGGCATGAAGGCGGTGATGCTTGCACACGACTTATTACTTGCAGGTACAAATGAAGTGATGATCGCGGGTGGTATGGAAAGCATGACCAACGCGCCTTACCTGCTACCCTAAAGCCCGTGGCGGCTTACGGATGGGCCATGGGCAAGTGATTGACCACATGTTTATGGATGGTCTTGAAGATGCTTACGATAGAGGCACGCTCATGGGCGCATTCGCTGAACGTTGTGCAAGTAAATACACTCTTTACCCGTGAACAACAAGATGAATTTGCAATTACTTCGTTAAACCGCGCATTAGCCGCAATACAAAGCGGTAAATTTAACGATGAAATAGCGCCAGTGACCATGCAAACCCGCAAAGGCGAAATAACTGTCAGCGAAGACGAATCGCCAGGCAACGCTAGAATTGATAAGATTCCAAACTTAAAGCCAGCATTTAAAGAGGGTGGCACGATAACCGCGGCCAATGCGAGTTCTATTTCAGATGGCGCCGCAAGCTTGATGCTGATGCGCGAATCTACAGCCGAGCGCTTAGGTTATACCCCAAGAGCACGAATACTTGGCCACTCTAGCCATTCGCACGAACCTGAGTGGTTCACCACTGCACCAGTAGGGAGCAATGCAGAAATTACTGAAAAAGTTAAACTGGACGCAAGACGACGCTGATTTATATGAGATTAACGAAGCCTTTGCGGTCGTGACCATGGCAGCAATCAAAGAGCTAGGCTTAAATGCGGAGAAAGTAAACATCCATGGTGGTGCATGCGCATTGGGCCATCCAATTGGTGCCTCTGGTGCGCGTATACTTGTCACCTTACTTAATGCCTTAGAAATCTATGGTCTTAAAACAGGCATGGCCTCTTTGTGTATCGGCGGTGGTGAAGCCACAGCGATGGCGGTTGAGCGTATCACTTAATTTCACAATCTGATAATAAGATGACGCAGCGAGGTTACTTTTTAGAAGAACTTGAACTAGGTATGAGCGAGAGCTATACCAGAGTAGTATCAGAGGAAGATATTCAGCAATTTGCAACAGTTTCTGGAGACCACAATCCTGTTCATTTAGACGATGATTTCGCTTCAACAACACGGTTTAAGAAACGTATTGCACATGGCATGCTATCGGCCAGTTTTATCTCTACCGTAGTCGGCACACGATTGCCTGGTAATGGATGTATTTACGTCAGCCAAACTTTAAAGTTTAGGGCGCCGGTTCATATAGGCGACACGGTGGTCACCAAACTTAGTGTTACACATATCGATGAAAGAAAAGGTTTTGTTACCCTAAAAAGCATCTGTACTGTTGATTCTACCGACGTGATACGCGGCGAAGCGGTGATGCTGGTGTCAAAAAAAAAGAATTAGTTCTTCGTTATCAATTAATTTCACAAAAGCGTGGATTACTCTAGTAATAGTATCACAGCAGGCAAACTACCTAGATTCCCTGATACATTGACTGGGTCTCGATAGGCCGCCACGTTAGTAACAGTGATATTGAAACTTGCCGCATTATCCGCAGATAAAGAGCTGCCTGCAGAGACGCCACATGGTGAACCATTACAACTGAATGCAGGATTAGAAAACAACTCAGCCCGAGGGCGTAGGTAAGTCATGATTGTGCCAAAGGAATTGTGCACGCCGTGACCACATGAATAACCTGTAACACCGCCGTTGCAGGGGGCACCCTGATTGGGGTTTACACCTGGCCGTTCGTGGCCTGAGCCCAAATTGTGGCCGATTTCATGTGCGAAAGTGTACTCTGAGCAGAAGAAATTATTGCCGTTGATGTCGTTGCCTTCACTGACCACACTAAAGCCATAATCCATATTAGCAGGGTGCGTCCCACCACTAATCCAAGCCACGCCGCAACCAAGGTGAGCAGCCTGATTAAACGGGCGAACAAATGAAACCAAGTCCGCGCCATAGCGATCTCTTAATGTTGATACGCTATTGAAAGGGGCTTGCCCGTTGGTGATTAAGTCTAATGCTGTACGATTAGTAGTGGTTGGGCTTAACGGTATTGTTGCAGAATGCACCAATTTTAATCGCATTGCGATTCCGCTATCGATGTAGGCTGTGTTGGTAATATTAATAAGTTGGTTGATGCGTGCAACAGGGTTTGCATGGCGCACCATAAAAGTAGCGTCATACAGCACCATAATATCGACCGTAGTCGTGGTCTTAGCGCTCCTAGCGTTCTGGTCGATAATCTTACGTTGTTCTTGTTCTGACATCATGTTCAAGCCGTGCGGAGGGATCAGGAAATCGTCACCAAATATTGCTTCGATAGCGGGGCCATTAGCCCAAGTAAAGTGCGAGATGGGTAGTGCTGAAATCGTTAGCATAAGCCCGAGTAGCAGTGCGTGTTTTTTGTACATGTTAATTTTCCTCAATTTACAAATGCTCGTTGCTTTGCTGATTATGGTTTTTAGCATACGAGGGTCCCTCCAGTAATGAAATTAATTTACGCTTTATCTGCGTTAAGATAAGCTAACACAATGTGCGCAAATGAAATGACTCGAGCTAGTTTACTATAGAATGATCAATTCTTCTTCTACGGCTTTAGTCTTCAGTCGCTAGTTTGGCTAAATAAGCAAGCTTACGGCCGACACCGCTAACACCACTTTAAATCCGAGTTCAAATTGGTAGACGGTGATTTTTCGTACGATATGGCGACCTAGAAAAACCACAATCAACCCTGTTATAACTAAACTGATAATAGGTGCTTTCATCTCATGGGTGTACATTCCTGCGTTAATATAGGCTAATAGCTTGGCGATATTGGCGAGTACTGCAGTTGCTGCCATAGCGCCGACAAACGCTTCTTTGGTAATGTTGAGTTCTCGAAACATCATCGCGATCACGACGTTACCGCTGCCTAGTAGACCTGACAAGAAACCGTACAGCGCAGAGCCGATGCTCAAGCCGACTCTGCCTAGAGTAAATGTTGGGAGTAATTCGAAGGTAGTTAAAATCAAATAGGCCAGTACTAAGACGCCGAGTAACCTTTTTAAGATTTCAGCGGGCACGTATTCCAGTAGTGCGCCTCCTAAGAATGCGAACGGGAAACTGCTTAGTGAAAGTAAGATTACTAACTTCCAATCAACATTGTGGCGAAACAATATGGCTTTGCTTAATGTGAGGGTGACAAATAAAACCCCCGCTAGGGAGATAACTTGTTTGATGGGTAAAATGTGTGCGCCAAGTGCCACTACGACCAAGGCGGTGCCAAAGCCAATGACCGCGGAAATAAAGGAAGCGAAAAA
This sequence comes from Candidatus Poriferihabitaceae bacterium, assembly GCA_965237995.1. Taxonomy (GTDB): domain Bacteria; phylum Pseudomonadota; class Gammaproteobacteria; order Arenicellales; family Poriferihabitantaceae; genus JAAELZ01. Next base: position 343,410 of record CBDEGO010000002.1, on the reverse strand, counting down.
GGCTAAGGCAACAAATAGAATATGCTCGATAGACATGATGCTATCTGTATATATCGATAGTAAACGTTGTCAGGCTGTTAGTTTAGGTTTTCGCTAGCGATGCCTACTAGCCTATTTTGTAGTCGTAGTTTATTGTTAACGGTGAGTGATCAGAAAAGCGTTCATCGCGGTAGACGTTGCTAGATTGAACTGTGCCTTGGAGGCTGTCAGAGATAACGTGATAGTCTATGCGCCAACCCGTGTTATTGGCCCAAGCTTGGCCGCGATTTGACCACCACGTATAGGTTTCTGGCTCTTGCTCAATCTCTCTAAACGCATCTTTGTAGCCACCCTTTGAAAATACCACATCTAACCAAGCGCGCTCTTCGGGCAAGAAGCCAGAGTTTTTTTGGTTGCCACGCCAATTTTTTATATCCTCTTTAGTATGCGCAATATTCCAATCGCCGCAAATAATAATGTCGCGCCCTGAGGCGGCTTTCTCTTGCAGATAAGGCAAGAAGAAGTCCATCATTTCATACTTAAAAACTTGGCGTTCTTCTTTGGAAGAACCAGAAGGTAGATATAAGGAGGCAACGCAAAGGTTGCCAACTTGTACTTCTAAGTAGCGGCCCTCGTTATCGTATTGCGCTTGGCCTAGCCCAACAATCACATTATCAGGTTTGTGTTTGGAATAGACGGCTACTCCGCTATACCCTTTTTTTTCGGCGTCAAAATAATGACTATAGTAACCCTTGGGGTGAAATACTTCATCACTTAGTTGGTCTATCTGTGCCTTGGTTTCCTGGATGCAGACAAAATCAGCTTGTTCTTTTTGTAGCCAATCAAAGAACCCTTTGCGTGCTGCGGCGCGAATGCCATTGGTATTTGCGGAGATTATTTTCATATAAATAGGGTGTTAGCCAGTGCCTAAAAGTGCAAGGAAATATCTTTATGACTCGATAAACATCGGGCAGTGAATTTTGCCTGTTCTACTGTTAATTTTTCGTTGCCGCGTAAGCCGATCGTGCTTGCAGTGGCTTGTTGGTATGTCAATAAGTCGGGTAGTAGGTTTTCAGCTGCTAGTCTGCGCCATTGCATTTCGTTGCTAAGGGCGGCTTTCATCTCTTCGAGTTTTTCTAAGGCAGCGGCCCGCGCTGTGGCATCTTCTCCTTTTTTCAATATTCTACGTGCTTTAGTTAGCTTGCTTTTTATTGGGCTTGAGCCTTTGATATTCCCCAAGGCTTTTTCGACTTTTTTGATTTCAGCCATTGCCACATCTGCTGGCTCGTTGAGTACCGTGAGGTGCAGTAAAGAATAACTTGGTTCAATACTGTCTAGCTTAGGGGCGTCATTAATGATAGCGATCAATTCATGTAAGCTGTCGTTGGCTGTGTCAACCGTATTAAAATAGTTGCGCCTTGCTTTGGTGAGCTGCTTGCTCAGACCGACATACTTACTATTTGCGCCCGCCCATTCATCCGAGATTGAGGATTTTAATACGCCAATTGAATTGTTTAGTTTGGCAATATGACCTTCCAATTGCGTGACTTTGGCGCTGTTATCTTCTGAGCCGTAGGAAAGACTCTTGATTTCAGTGTTTAATTTCTTAATGTTGCTTTCCGCACTGAAAATTCTTCGTTCTGTTGTTCTTGTTTCGCTATGAATAGGGCGATAATCAGGGGCATATGCGTCTACAGTTTGCTTTGCTGTTAATACTTCAGCCATCAATGGCTTGGCATTCATGGCTAAGCTAAAGCTCTCTACCAACTTCTCCTGCTGCTCGTCGGGTAAAAAGCTGATGTCTAACGCCATCGCTTTATTAACCGCACTGCTTACGTCTAACTCAGCATACTGCTGTTGTGTGTAATCTTCCAAACAAAGCTGTAGTTTTGGATTCATTGGAGGCGGTGCGGTTTCTGAAAGAAGGTGTGTGCGATTAGGTAGATAGTTGACCAAGCTTGGAAAATAACCGGCGATCGCTAAACCAAGTAGTTGTAGCCCGATAAATGCGGCTGCGCCTTTATAGATATCGATTGTTTCTATAATCTTGTCGGCGACGCCGCGTAAATAAAACAGCGCGAAACCAAACGGCGGTGTTAGAAACGAGGTTTGTATGTTCAATCCTACCATGACCCCAAGCCATACGGCGGTGACATTCGCTTCAGGGTTGGCTAGTAATATCGGTGCAACTATCGGCACAACAACTACGGCGATTTCGATAAAGTCGAGAAAAAAGCCGAGTAAAAAAATAACCACCATGACGACAAGAAACTGTGTCCAGAAGCCGCCCGGCAGACTTGTTAAGAATTCTTTAACCAGTTCTTCTCCACCAAATGCACGAAACGCCGACGTTAGCATCGCCGCACCAATTAAGATAATAAACACCATCGACGTGGTCTTGGCGGTTTCTATCATTACCCCGCGTAGGGTGTCGTCTATTTTATAGGCGCGCCAACCACTCCATACAATAGACAGTAATAACAAGGCCACAAACCCAGCAACAACGTTTATCCAAAACTGTTGGTCTGCGTTTTGTATATTTTTAATATTTATATCATTTTTGCTAACAATATAAAAAATAGCGATCGTGGATATCAGGGCAAGAATGGCTGGGATATAGCGAGAAGAGCCGCCATTGTAGAGCCGATAGCCTGCCATAATCATAGCGCCTATGGCGCCGATAGAACCAGCTTGGTTGACGGTGGCTACGCCAGTAATAATTGAACCTAGTACCACAAAGATAAGAGTAAGAGGTGGAACCAGTGCGAGAAATACACGTCCTGCGAATTTTGAATCATATTCGCCGTCATAAGGAACAGGGGGTGCTAACTCGGGGTTGATACGTGCAGCAATTAAAATATATAACATGTATATGCCAACCAAAATGACGCCAGGCACGAGTGCGCCCATAAACATATCACCGGCACTGGCGGATACCACATCAAATTGCGAGGGCATCGAGAACTCGCCCGTTGCTACGCGATATAATTCTTTACGCGCGGTATTCGCTTGATCAGCCGCGTTAGAAAGCTGGTCAGCGAGGATAATTAATACAATCGAAGGGGGGATAATCTGACCTAAAGTGCCAGACGCACAAATGGTTCCGCAAGCAAGGGACTTAGAATAGTTATTCCGTAACATGGCGGGTAGAGAAATCAACCCCATTGCGATTACAGTAGCGCCCACGATCCCTGTGGTTGCGGCAAGCAGAGCGCCCACGAATACAACTGAAATTCCGAGACCACCGGGTACTGGGCCGAATAACTGAGCCATTGCAACCAGTAAATCTTCTGCAATTTTTGAGCGCTGTAGCATGATTCCCATAAAAATGAATAGCGGGATTGCAATAAGCGTGTCTCGTTCGACTAGCCAATAAAGGCTTCTAAAATTAGTGACTCCCGCGCTAAGCCATTGTACGGGGCCATCTTGGGCAAAATAGGCACTCACGTCACCTGCGAAGAGATATCCGCTCGCCGCCGCGATAGCGATGGAAATAATTGCTGAACCCGGTAGTGCGAACGCAACGGGGAATCCAGCCGTTAAGGCCAGTATCATCAGTAATAATAACAGCGCTAAAAAGAGAAGCTCCATTAGGCCGTTACCTCACTATCTTCTTGCGTATCAGCGTTTAGTAAAAGGTGCGCACTTTTTAAAAAATAGGCAGTAAATTGCATGGCCATGCTCACTGCAAACACGATTAAAAAGCCTGCCATCAGATACTTAACGTACATGCCATAGCCACTTTGTGATACTTCAAAATTAATGATAGGTGCGATTAAGCTACTTTGTTTACTTCCCATACCGAGCGTTAAAATTGTCCAACAAACGGGAAGGCCAAGGCAGAGTGAGCCCCAAAAATTTGCTCGTGCTTTGCCGCGCTCGCTAAAGTTTTCGTAAAGCACATCGACTCGGACGTGGCCGCCTTCCACCAAGGTATAAGCGCTAGAGAACAAAAATAATGCGGCATACCAATAGCGGACTAAATCACCCATAAACGCTTGCTCATACGAGAACACAAAGCGTGAAATAACGATGCCAAATTCAGCTAATACTACTAAGGTGGCCAGCCAAATAAACCCAAGTGAACGGGTAAAAGCAGCGATTACAAATGAAAGTAAAATGATTGGATAGTGTACATAAGTGCCGCGTGAACGGGCTTGGTCGAAAATACTGGTTAGGCGCTGCCCAAACACAGGCTCTAACATGTTTTCAACCCGCATAAAGGAGATGGTGACATCCACTAAGCCGGTTAAGAAAATAGCCCAAAACATCGCGCGAATGAAATAGGCTGTCCAACTGCTGTAGCGATCAGAGTCTGTTATGAGGTCGGTGCGCGGGGTTTTTCGCACGTAGATAAAACAAAATACAATACCGGCTAAATAGGTGCCTAAAATAGCTAACCCTTTACTAGTTTGAAATCCATCAGCGCTTTCACCTTTTGAGAATAAATGACCGATCGTCTCCTCTAAGGTAGGCCACCCAAGCCAAAATACGAAATAACGCGATAGGATAAACAGAAACAGGAGCAACATAGACGTTTGGCCTAGGAAGCGCATGAATTGAACTTTGGATGAATTACTCTCGGACACGATAAGTGGTTGCCTGGCTATGTAGTAAGCTTAATAATGGGTCTTCAACCTAGGCACACGCCTAGTTATCAACGCATTAGTAATAAAAAAGCGAAGCCGACAAGTGCCGGCTTCGCTTAATTAAGTAACACTATTACGGTGTAAGTCTCTTATAGACCTAACACACGATTGCGTTGTGCAACATAGGCTTGATCAGATATCTTCGCCCATGCGCCTACATTTGCGCGTGCTGCAACAAAGCTTTCGTGGATTTCACGCGCTAAGTCACTGTGTTCTACTACGTCAGCAAATACTTCGTCGGCTGCTTCACCGAAGCTGTCATACACGTCGTCGTTAAACGCCTGAACTTTAACGCCTTGCTCATTAATCAATCGAGCAAGTGCTGCACCGTTCTTAGCATTGTATTCAGACATCATGACGTCATTTTCCATCGACGAAGCCGCTTCAACAATCGCTTGGTCAGACGCTGATAAGCCGTCCCAGAATTCTTTATTGACACCGCAAGCTAACATGGCAGCAGGCTCGTGCATTCCTGGGTAGTAGTAATACTTAGCCGCTTCGTAGAACTTCATTATTTCATCGTTCCACGGACCAACCCACTCAGTTGCGTCGATAGCACCAGAGATTAAGTTTTCATATATTTGACCGCCGGGTAGTGACACTGGAGAACCGCCTAACTTGGCTAGAACGTCGCCACCTAACCCTGGCATACGCATTTTCAAGCCTTTTAAATCGTCAGCAGAGTTAATTTCTTTACGGAACCAACCACCCATCTGTACGCCCGTATTACCGCACATTAAGCCTTTTAGGCCAAACTCGGCGCTTAACTTATCCCATAATTGCTGTCCGCCGCCAAAGCGCACCCACGCATTCATTTCGGTATAAGTTAGCCCAAATGGAACCGCTGTGAAATAAGCAAAACCGGGGTGCTTGCCTTTCCAGTAGTACTCCGCCGCGTGATACATTTGTGCATTGCCTGAAGCGACTTCATCAAATGAATCAAAGGCCTTAACGCGCTCGCCAGCTGCAAAATAATTGACTTGCATACGGCCATCAGTCATCGCACTCAAGCGTTCAGCGAAACGCTGTGCACCTGTGCCTAAACCAGGGAAGTCTCGGCCCCATGTGGCAACCATGTTGATTTCAATTCTCTCTTGGGCGATAGCAGGTGCCGCTAGTGTAGAAGCAGCCGTTGCAACTGCACCGGTTGCAGCGCCTTTTAATAAGTCACGTCTTTTCATTTTTCTCCTCAGTGATTTAGGTTAGTTACAAATACTCTTACTCAATTCTTTTAAAGTTGAAGCGGTGAGTGTAAAACATCGCATTCTTCTATGACGCTAAGTATTCACCAATCTAATGGATTTGTAAATGTTTGCGCCAGATTTTGTGCTCTATCGCCGATAAACATGCCTTTTGATTCGACTAAAGTCGTATTTAAAGGGCAAACTGATTATTTATCTCATTTGGTTGATGGCGATCACTACACGATACTAATGAGCAATACTACAAAAGCGACTACAGCAGCAATTGGGATGAGTAATCCCTTCCAATCTTTCGGGGCGTCTTTACTTTGTTCTAGTGCGCGTTTTGCGCCGGGGAAGAAAAATACGGCAATCGCCAGCATTGCCATCACGAGAAATATACTTTCCCACGTGCTTAAATGTTGCATTTATTTTAATCTCCAATCTCTCAGGTTAGCGTTTAGATGAATAGTGCTTTCTAATGTAAACAGTCGTTTGTATAAGGGCAGCAAATCGATCGTGTCCATTATGTGCTGTTGCAGTTTACCTTTTACTTCATCGATGTTCGCGAGTAATTGCTCTAATGATCCGTATTCATTGATTAACTTGGCAGCAGTTTTATGGCCTACGCCCGGTACGCCGGCGATGTTCAAAGAGGCGGAGCCGCACAGTGAAAAATAGTCGACTAACTGCGCAGTGTCTACGCCGTATCGTTTCTGGATGAAGGCGTGGTCAATGGGGGTTGCACTAAAGTGATCATACTGTCGCACTTGGCGGGTAACGAGCTGGGCGAGTAAGTGATCAGTTGATAAAATCAGACACTGGCTTTTGACACCGGTCTTCATGGCAATGGACGCGATAACGTCATCTGCCTCCGCTTGTTCGATAGAAATTTGAGCGATGCCTAGGCTCTGTATTGCATCGATAATATTGGGTAGGTTCGTTAACAGTGCTGCGGGCTGTGGTTTTCTGCCTTGCTTATATTCGCTATAGATTGCGTGGCGCCATGTAGAAGTACTTGATTCTAAAACGCAAATGGCATGAGTAGGCTCATGGGTGTTAATGGCGCGGGTCAAGCTTGATTTGATAGATTGCACAACGCCTTGAGCATGATCGGCGGACGTCTCGTCTCCCGGCACAGCCGAGTGTATGCGCCGAATTAAGTTAAACCCATCGATGATCAGTAGCTTGACCATCTCGTGCTCGATGTTTAGCCGCCGCCTCTGGCGATAAGCCTTAAAAACTCAGACCGCGTACGTTCGTCCGTTCGAAACGTCCCGGTCATCATTGACGTTTGCATCACCGAGCTTTGTTTTTGTACCCCGCGCATCATCATGCACATATGTTTGGCTTCGATCACTACACCTACACCCCGTGCGTCAATAGCTTCTTCTACCGCACAAGCCACCTGTTGGGTTAAGTTTTCTTGAATTTGTAAACGGCGCGCGAACATGTCTGTAATGCGCGCGAGTTTAGATAGGCCAATGACCTTGCCGCGAGGTAGATAGGCGATATGGCATTTTCCAATAAATGGTAGCAAATGGTGTTCACACATTGAGTAAAACTCGATGTCTTTTAGAATCACCATTTGATCGTTATCGGTTTCGAATATCGCGTCGTTTATGACTTCCTCTAAGGTTTGTTGGTAGCCGCTAGTTAAAAACTGCATTGCCTTAGCAGCCCGCAGAGGTGTTTTTACAATACCTTCACGCTCAACATCTTCTCCTAGTTCGATAAGCATAGTGGAATAGAGTTTTGCGATGTTTAAGGTACTTTTACTTTCTGTCATTTTTACAAATTAAAACCAGTGGGTTGTTAGTTAGGCATGCGTTGACTAGGGCTTATAGTGTCAATTCTTCGTTAAAACTTGCTTGATAGCGAGTTTTAAATTCTTCGATACTAAAATGATGATTTTGCGTGCCGTAATGCTCAATTTTAATGGCTCCGAACAAAGACGCCATTTGTCCAGTTGTGTGCCAATCAAGATCATGGCTGACGCCGTAGAGCAAGCCCGCGCGAAATGCATCTCCACAGCCTGTAGGATCAACGGTAGCGGATACTGCGGCTACCGGAATAGTGATATGTTCGCCGTCTACAAAGAATTCCGACCCTTTGCCGCCGCGCGTAACAATCAATGCTTTTACTTTCTTAGCAATTTGTTCTAATGATAGCTCACTGTTTTTGCTGAGCATTTCAGATTCATAGTCGTTGACTACAACATAATCAGCCAGTTCAATAAAGCGCTCAAGCTCTAGTTTGCCAAACATAGGTAAGCCTTGACCAGGATCAAAGAAAAATGGAATACCGCTTGCGGCAAATTGCTCCGCGTGATCAATCATTGCTTGCCGGCCATCAGGCGATACGACACCTAAGCTGATGTTATTCGCATCGGCAACTGAATTGGTCTCGGCAAAGTTCATGGCGCCGGGGTGAAACGCAATAATTTGGTTGTCGTCCTGATCAGTAGTCAAATAGGCTTGTGCGGTATAACTATCTTCGATTTCAACAACGTGGGTGTCGTCGATATTGCACTTCTTTAACCACTTACGATACGGGGCGAAATCCTCACCTACAGTCGCCATTGGTAGAGGGTTGCCGCCAATTAAATTCAGGTTATAAGCAATATTTCCAGAGCAGCCACCAAATTCTTTACGCATTTCAGGCACTAAAAAGCACACGTTAAGAATATGCACTTTCTCGGGAATAATGTGATTTTTAAATGAATCAGGGAACACCATAATGGTGTCGTAAGCGTAAGAACCAGTAATTAGAATAGACACAAATAGAAATAGCTTAGTTAATGTTGTTAGGATTTTTTAGAGTTGCATTCTTTGCAAAGCCCATACAGGCATAAGGAATGATCTTGAATGATAAAGCCAAACTGTTCGGCCAGTTTGACTTGTTGCTGTTCAATCTTTTCGTCGTGAAACTCGATGATTTTACCGCAACTGTCGCACACCATGTGGTCGTGATGCGCGGTGTCGGCAAGCTCAAACACGGAGCGTTCACCAAAATTATGGCGCAAAACCAGCCCGGCGGCTTCAAATTGTGTTAGTACACGATAGATCGTCGCAAGGCCAATTCCTTCGTCAGCTTCTAAAACCAACTTGTAAATTTCTTCTGCGGAAAGATGGCGGTTTTTATCAGACTCCAACAGCTCCAAAATCTTCAAACGAGGTAACGTGGTCTTTAGGCCCGCTTGTTTTAGTTCGTCGTTTTGGCTCATGTTCAATATTGTTGGTCGCTACGCGTAGGTCTCGATGCTTATTTTAGCACTTTGCTCGTTTGCCCAAAGCACTATGCGCATAGAATTCATGGGCATGACGCTTTAAGACTTAAATTGTTGAACCTCGATTGCTTTGGCTTTCTGAACTAAAGGTTTGATGGTTAAGCCTTGCACAATAATTGAAAATACCACAATGATATAAGTAACCGCGAGAATAACGTCACGAAATTCGCCTTCAGGCAGCGACAGTGCTAACGCTACGGAGATGCCGCCACGTAATCCACCCCAGACTAAAATACGAATAGCGTAAACGTTAAAAGTGCGCTTTAGTTTAAATAAGGTGATCGGTATACCTACTGCGATAGTGCGGGCAAGTAGCACAATTACAATAGCCACTAAACCGGCTAATAACCAACTTTGCGTAAACTGTAACACCAGCACTTCAAGGCCAATCAGCACAAATAATAAGGCGTTAAGTATTTCGTCGATAAGCTCCCAAAAAGTATCAAGGTGCTCGCGTGTTTTTTCGCTCATGGCTAAGTGACGACCATGATTACCAATAAACAGCCCCGCAACGACCATGGCGATCGGCCCTGATACATGGATTTGCGTGGCGAGAGAATATCCGCCCATGACCACAGCAAGTGAGATCAAAATTTCGGTTTGGTAGTTATCTACGCTACGTAGTAAATAAAATCCGACTGTGCCTAGCCCAAAGCCAAATAGAATGCCGCCAATGGCTTCTTCTGCAAATAGCGTGGCGACATGCGAAACACTAGCGCCGTCTGGGTTCACGGCGATACCTAGCAGCACTAAAAAGATCACTACGCCGATGCCATCATTAAATAATGACTCTCCCGCAATCTTGGTTTCTAGTGCAACAGGTGCCCCGACACTTTTTAGCGTGGACATGACAGCAATCGGGTCAGTCGGGGAGATCAGAGCGCCAAAAAGCAGGTAATAGATAAATGGCATCTGTATGCCAAATAAGGAAAAAATGTAATAACTCACTACACCAATTAACACGGTTGAGATCATGACTCCAACAGTGGCTAAGGTAAAGATAACCCATTTTTGTTCTGCTAAATCTTCTAAGTTGACGTGCAGTGCGCCGGCAAATAATAAAAAGCTCAGCATGCCATGTAGTAGGGTTACATTAAAATCGATATTAGACAAAATACTTTTAGCCAACTCCGCGGTTGGGAGTAGACCAACAGCATCAATCACGATCAATCCAACGGAGAAAATTAGCGCAATGAGCATGACCCCGATGGTGGTAGGCAGTTTTACCCATCGGGTATTGATATAGCTAAATAAAGCCGTAATACTGATAAGCAGTGAAGCTAGACCAAGTAATTCCATAGTGACGAATATAGGTTATGTGAGGTAAGGCCTTACCTGGCAGGATTTGGGTAAGTCATTGATGAACCCGTTTGTGCCCATGCCAGCCTGATTGATGACTGCTTTAAGGTAAGCGTTGCTATCTGCTAAGTTCAGTGCAGATTCTCTCAGCAGTGACATAGCCGGTGACTCGGTACCAAATGCACTTTTGAACAACTGCATTGCGTTTAACGCATTATTGTTTTGATGCTTGCGCCAGCGTTCATAGCGGCGCAAGTTTCTCTTTAAACCGAAGTCTCGTTTTGTGCCGTGTTTTTCGATAATTACCTCGGCCAATGCGGCGGCATCCATTATCCCGATATTACCACCTAGCCCGCCGAGTGGGTGAGTGCGATGGGCGGCATCGCCTATTAAGGCAATCCGAGGTTCAACATAATGCTGAGCATGAATTTGCTTTAAATCAAACGAGAGCGGCTTGCTTAATAGCGTAACCGTACCTAAATGATTACCCATTGCTTCAGCGGTACGCGCTGCGAATTGTTTATCACTAAGCCTTAGCCATTGCTGCGCTAGTTCAGTATCGCAGGACCAAACGATAGAGCTACTGCCATCTTGTAGAGGCAAGTAGGCAATCGGCCCGCTGTGGTCAAACCGTTGAAAGGCGCACTGGTGATGTGGCTGGTCAGTTTGTATGCGCGCTACGATGGCTTTTTGCTCAAAACTTCCAATCTCAACCGGCATCTGGGCAAGCTGTCGGACCTTCGAAAACTGCCCATCCGCGCCAACCACTAATTTACTAAGTAGGGTCTCATTCGAGGTTTGCACGTGCTTTAGCTTATTCTCGTCAGTTATCTGCTGGACAGCCGTGGAATGTGACACAGTGACGTTGTCATACTGAATAATTTGCTCTAACAAGGATTGGGCAATCAAGTCATTTTCGACAATGTATCCTAGCTGTTCAAATGCGGTGGCTTGGCTGTCGAACGTGATCTGCGCTTTGCTATTTGCGTCCCACACGTGCATCTTTTGATAAGGGCTGACTCTGTTTTGCGCGATCGCACTCCAAGCGTCTAAGCCTTTAAGAAATTGTACAGATGCTAGATTGATTGCGCTGACTCGTGGCGCATAGTCTCTATTGATGCTGTTGAGGTTTAAAGCAGGCGAGTTGCCTGAGTCGATAAGGCGAATACTTAAACCGGTGGGAGCAAGCGCTAAGGCAAGTGCGCTACCGACCATACCAGCGCCAACAATTAAAATATCAGTTTGTTGCGATGCGCTCATTTAGGCAATGCGTTTGCCGCGTGCTAAATTGGGTTGATGGCTTGCTAAGCCCATGGTGCGTTTTAGCAATAGTCGTTTAGAGAACGGGAGATTTTCGATGATAGACAGTGCGCTATTTCGCCCGAGACTAAGTGGTGTAGATTGCTGAGAGAATATGCTGAGCAAACCATCAGTGAATGTTGCCACTCTTTTGGTTTCGGTTGCGCGCTGCGCTGAGTAATGCTCAAGTAGACTGGATGCGCCAATATCTTGATAATGATTCGCTAATTCAACAAATGCGACGACATCTCTGAGGCTCAAATTAAACCCTTGTCCGCCCACAGGGTGCACAGTATGCGCGGCGTTGCCCAGAACTAACGTACGCTGCTGATATGGGGTACTGATTTGGCTTTGCTTTAGCGGGTAAACCTTACGTGTAGACGGGGCGCTAAATAAACCTGCTCGATACCCAAAAGTAGTTTGTAATGCTTCTAAGTACGGTTCGTCTTCAAGTTCGAGCAGTTGCTGCGCCTGCGCGGTTGTCTCGGTCCAAACCGCTGCGTAGCGTCGGTCAGTGATGGGTAGCAGGGCTAGTGGGCCTGCCGGAGTGAATCTCTCGTAGGCAATGTGATTGTGCTCTCTGTCGACAGTAACAATCGATAGCAAGGCGCTGGTTGCGTAATCCTGCCCTTGGCTTATAAACCCCAAGTCACCTAACAGGGGCGAGCGCCCGCCGTCAGCGATAACGATTAGTTTAGCCGTTAAGTCGTCTGATTGATTATCCAGTGTTACGCTAACGTAGTCTGTTTGCTGATCTATAGAAATGACCGTAGCGGGGCAAATAACGCAGATATCAGCGTGCTGAGCTAACTCAGAATACAAAGCGTTGCCTAGCACACGAGTTGGGCAAACATACCCTAAAGCAGGCGTGTCGACGTCTTCACAATCTAGGTTACAGATACCAAAGTGGCCGCGATTAGAAATATGAATGCGCTTTAATGGGCAAGCTTGTTGCGCTACCTCCTCTTGCCATATACCGAGTGCTTCGAATATAAGTTTAGAGCTGTAGGTTAGGGCGATAGTGCGCTCGTCATAACTTGCATGTTGGTCTGAATCAACGGGAACCGCTTCGATGACAGCCACCTTGGGCTTGTGCCCATCCTGAGATTGAATTTGTTGTAGCGCTAGAGCCAAGCTAGCCCCAACCAAACCACCACCTGCGATAATCAGGTCGTAATTAACAGAAGGCTTGGCAGACATGGATAAGGAGGCTTAAGCAGCTTGTGCGTTCATTAATGCCTCGATTTCGTCAGCATCGACCGGCACATCTCGAGTCAGTATTTCATTGCCCTGTTTGGTGACCACCACATCGTCTTCAATGCGAATGCCTATATTGTGAAATCGCGCATCGACATCTTCATCAGCAGGAATATATAAACCGGGTTCAACAGTAAGCACCATACCCGGTTCTAATACACGCCATTCGTTCTCGACTTTGTAATCGCCAACGTCATGTACATCCATGCCTAACCAATGGCCTGTGCCGTGCATGTAAAACCGTTTATAAGATTGTGATTCGATTGCTTGTGTTTTAGTTTGTTTAATTAAGCCTAGTTCAATTAAGCCTTCAACCAGCACTTCGACGGCAGCGTCATGAAACGCTGTCCATAGCTTGCCGGGTTTAATTTGATCGATAGCGGCGGCTTGCGCTTTTTGTACCAAGTCATACAGGCTACGCTGTGCAGGGCTGAATTTGCCGTTTACCGGAAACGTTCGAGTTATATCAGAGGCATAGCAATCTATTTCGGCCCCAGCATCAATCAGCAATAAGTCGCCATCTTGTGTTTGTCCATTGTTTTCGATGTAATGCAAAATGCAGGCGTTTTTACCTGAAGCCACTATGGATGGGTAGGCGGGGTAGGGGCTTCCACCTGCTAGAAATGTTCCTTCAATGACTGCTTGGTATTCGTATTCATGCATGCCGGCTTGACTGCGTAGCATCGCTTGTTTATGCGCCTTAGCGCTTAGTTTCGCGGCTTTTCGCATGGTACGGATTTCGTCAGTTTTCTTGATTAGACGAAGCTCATGTAAAATGTAAGTTAAGTCAACGAACTCCATAGGCGCCTGTATGCCACTACGCGTGCGCGACTTTATTTCATTGACCCATTCGAACAATTGCATGTCAAATTCGGGGTCGCGACCAGTGCAAGTGAATACCTTGCTTTGGTTTTCGAGCAGCTTAGGCAGTATTTCTTCCAATTGATCGATAGAGTGCGACTCATCAGCACAATACTCTTCGATGGCGTTGTCAATTCCACAGCGTTTGCCGTCCCATTGTTCCCGGAGTGGGTCACGTTCGCGGCAGAACAATATAAATTCGCCTTCTGCTCTATTGGGAATTAAAACCGCGACCGCTTCGGGTTCATTAAAATGGGTTAGATAGTAAAAATCACTGTCTGGTCGAAAGCGATAATGTACATCGCCATTTCGGTACTGCGAGTTATTAGTAGGGATGATGGCAATGCCTTCCCCCATTAATTGCATCAATCCACGGCGTCTTCGAATGTATACGTCGTTATTCATTAATTTGACACCTCTGTTTCTTGGTGCGGATTAAGCTCTTCAAATACCAGTTGTACGCTCATTCGTACGTATTCTCTAATTTCAAAGAATGCGACTTCATTTTGCGCAAAATGCTCATCCTCACCAGTATCAATAGTGTGTTCTACCCCCGCAATTTCAATTAAGTCGTCAATAGCTTCTTTAGCCATTTCGCTTAAGGTATCCAAAATGGTTTCTCCATCATGTAAAAAAGCGATGATAAAACCGCTGCACCATTCAGATAAGGCGGCAGATTCAACAATTAAGCCCGCATCTTGTGGTAACCACAGGTCAAAACTAAAGTTAGTTTGGCTTAAGTTTCTCAAAGACATTTCCATTAGGCTTTGCACGCTGACTAAAGAAACTTGATCATTAAGATTAAACTTATCGCTGATGTCCTCTACTTGGGCTGAGGTTATGGCGCGGCAACATAAAGCACTTGCAATGCCATGGGCTTGCGCCGCGCTACCTGCAAAATCGGAGTTGAGTAGGCTTTGATTTAAGCCCGTATAAAGGCGCTGTTGTTTATCGCTGTCACTTTCCGATAGTGGCGGATTTGTCTGCTGTTGATTCATCATTCAATTATAAATCATGGGCATCAACGATAGGCATTAGTTTGCTAGGGCAGCGAGCAAAAAAAAGCAGTGGCACTGCCACTGCTTTCATCGCGGTTGTTAAACCATTACTACATACGTTTAAAGCACCGGAGCGATAACCAAGCTTACGATCGCCATTACATTGATCAAAATATTCATGGCTGGGCCAGAGGTGTCTTTGAATGGGTCGCCGACTGTGTCACCAACAACCGCTGCTGCGTGTTGCTCAGAACCCTTGCCACCTAAGTTACCTTTTTCGATGTATTTCTTAGCGTTATCCCACGCGCCGCCAGCATTCGCCATGGTTAAAGCCAGTAATACGCAGGCAATTAGCGCGCCGCCTAACATGCCGCCTAAGGCTTCTGGGCCTAAACCGAAGCCGACTACGACGGGTGCACCTACTGCCAATACACCGGGTAAGATCATTTTCTTGAGCGCGGCGCTGGTGGCGATATCTACGCAGCGGTCTGTGTCTGGTTTTGCGTTTGGATCACCTTCCAGCAAACCGGGAATCTCTTTAAATTGTCGGCGAATTTCGCGAATCATTTCAAAAGCGGCGTCACCCACCGCTGTCATAGTGATGGAGGCGACTAAAAATGGAAAAACCCCGCCGATAAACATACCCGCCAAGACCATTGGGTTGTTTATTAATAGTTGAAAATCGGGGTTGTGGTGCGCTACGGTCTCAATAAATGCAGAAATAATAGCGAGGGCTGCTAGAGCGGCTGCGCCAATCGCAAAACCTTTACCGATAGCTGCAGTCGTGTTACCCAGTTCATCTAGTTCATCCGTGATAGCGCGTACTTCACTGCCAAGGCCAGCCATCTCAGCGATACCGCCTGCATTATCTGCAACCGGGCCGTAAGCGTCTATGGCCATGGTAATACCCACCGTGGCCAACATACCAACCGCGGCGATACCTACGCCATATAAACCCACTAAGCTAGTGGTCGCCATAATAATGGCAGCGATGATAAACACGGGAACCACAACTGATTGCATACCAACAGCAAGACCCGAAATAATAACGGTCGCTGCGCCTGTTTCACCCGATTCCGCAATGTCGCGTACTGGCTTTGCAGACGTGTAATATTCAGTAATTAAACCTATACCAATGCCGCCCAATGCACCACACACTACCGCTAGCCAAATGTTTGCACTTAAATCCATTTGAGTGATAAGTAGATAGCTGAGCGCCATAAAGATGACGGTCGCACCGATAGTGCCCATGCGTAGAGCTTTTTCGGGGGCTTGATTAGCGCCCATCTTGACAATAAGGATACCGCCGATTGAGCATAAAATGCCCAATGAGGCCAAGGCCAATGGCAAGAACATCAGCGTTTGTTGTGCGCCCAATTGTTGTAATACTGCGGTTGAGAGTGTCGCCGCGATGGCAATAGTGGCAATAATAGAGCCGCAATAAGACTCGAAGATGTCAGAACCCATTCCCGCTACGTCGCCCACGTTGTCTCCTACATTATCAGCGATAACGCCTGGGTTGCGCGGGTCGTCTTCGGGGATGCCTGCTTCGATTTTGCCCACTAAGTCTGCACCAACATCAGCACTTTTGGTGAAAATGCCGCCGCCAACCCGAGAAAATAAGGCCACGCAAGATCCGCCCATACCAAAGCCATGTATCACATGCGCGGTGTGT
Source organism: Candidatus Poriferihabitaceae bacterium (assembly GCA_965237995.1). Lineage (GTDB taxonomy): Bacteria > Pseudomonadota > Gammaproteobacteria > Arenicellales > Poriferihabitantaceae > JAAELZ01. The sequence continues at coordinate 326,923 of CBDEGO010000002.1, read as the reverse complement.
GGGTCTTGGCCATACATTAAGTACAATACACCTAATCCGAGTAAGCCCATGGCCGCAACGGTTAAGCCCATGACTGAGCCACCAAAAAAAGCAACGGTAAGCGCAGCGTTAGCCCCTTCGGTTTGCGCGGCTGTGGTGGTGCGCACGTTGGCTTTAGTCGCAGCAAACATACCAATATAGCCCGCTAAAGCAGAGGTGATAGCACCTAAAAGAAAAGCGATAAAGGTATTTACACCTAGGCCTAGTGCTAGGATCAGCACGGCTACCACGACCACAAATATGGCCAAGTAGGTATATTCGCGACGCATAAAGACCATTGCGCCTTTTTGAATTAGATCACCTATTTCAACAACGCGGCCGGTACCTGGGTCATATGAAACGATCTTTCGATACAGTAACCAAGCTACGATCAGTCCTAAGACGCCAAATAATACAGGTACATAAGTCAAACTAGACATACAAAGTCTCCACTAATGATTATAAATTATTGATTTAATTGTTATTATTAAAAGTTGCGCGTATTTCACTTGTGCGTGAACGCCGCGATAATAATAAGTTGTCGCTATGATGGCAACTAAAAAACTGATTGGTGCTAAATCAGCCTAAATTCAGCGACGAAGATAGTCCACTCTAAACCACTTTACGATTATCAATACGTCGAATAATCTAGGTGTCAGCAATGCGAGCTACACAGCTGTTGCTGGTTTACAAAGCAATGTTGTAATTGCGTCATGTTAAGCTTGATTTAGAGTTAAATCGGCCTACAGAATCGATTAGAATACGCGCCATCAGATTTCTCCGAATTAATCTAAGTTTTAATGTCCTTGCTCAACAAACTTGTCCGCAAAGCCGCGCATGCTCAGTCACTAATTGGCCTGAAAGATAAAATTGGAACTCGCTTAAGAGAAACATACTACAACGCGGAAGTATTGCTGCGTATCCAAGACAAAATTAGCCCAATTAAAGCATCGGTGGTGACGGCTGCTCCGATACGAGTAAATATCCTAATTCCAGAAATTGACTTTCGTACGTTTTATGGTGGCTATATTGCTAAATTTAATCTTGCACAAAAGCTAAGTGACAGGCAGTGCAACGTTCGTTTTATTATCGTTGACCCTTGTCAAATAGACGAAGCGGCTTGGCGGTTAGGTGTAGCGCAATACGATGGGTTGGAGGATATTTTTGATCGAGTCGAGTATGTCCATGTATACGATCGCAGTAAAGTGGTTGAATTTTCGCCCGGTGATAAAATTATCGCGACAACATGGTGGACGGCTTATATCGCAAATGCATTAACGCAAACTCTTGGCATTGAAAAGTTTTTGTATCTAATTCAAGAGTACGAACCTTTTACCTTCCCGATGGGGTCTTATTATGCAATTGCGCATGAATCATACGCTTTTCCACATCATGCCTTATTCTCTTCTCCGCAGTTAGAAGCGTACTTTAAGCTTAATCGATTAGGGGTGCATGCTTCAGCGCCTTGGTGTAAGGAGGCTGAATCGATGCCTTTTGAAAATGCGATATTATCTTACGAACCTGATCAGCTATTTAACAGCAGACAAGAGAAGCATCATAAGTTGTTATTTTATGCTCGCCCTGAAGCACATGCTGCGAGGAACATGTTTGAAGTGGCCTATCTAGCTTTAAGTAAAGCAATTGAACAGGGTGTATTTGACGGCGCCAAATGGGAGTTTCACGGGATAGGTAGCAGCCACGGAGATATTCCATTGCCTAAAGGGCATACCTTGAAAATGATTGGTAAATTTGGCTTGAAGGAATACAAACAGCGCTTGTTAGATTATGATGTTGGCTTGAGCTTGATGTATACGCCTCACCCGAGTTTATTACCGCTTGAAATGGCCGCAGCAGGCATGTGGGTGGTAACCAGCACCTGTGAAAATAAAGATGAAGAGGAACTGGCTTCACTTTCGTCAAACATGTTAGGTTGCCAGCCCACCATAGAGGGCGTAGCGCTCGGCATTGAACGAGCAGCGATCAACGTGAATGACTTGGAGCAGCGAAAGCTCGGCGCGCAGGTAAATTGGGCGAGTAATTGGAATGATGCTTTTGACGATCATAAAATGAATCATATTTTAGCTTGGCTAGACATTAAAAAATAATTAGACACGTAGTGAAATAATGCGAAAAATTGAAGAAGACTTTGCCCCCGATCTAGATATTTCGGTCGTACTGCCAGTTTACAATGAAGAAGATAACATTGTAGAAATGCACGCGGAAATAGACGCGGTAATGCAAGAAATTGGCAAACCCTATGAAATCATTTTTGTTAATGACGGTAGCAGCGATAAAACCTTAGATCGCCTTATCGAGATTTCTGAAAAAGACAGTAATTCAGTGGCGGTAGAGTTTCGCCGCAACTTTGGGCAAACTGCTGCCATGGCAGCAGGGTTCGATTTGGCCCGCGGTGAGTTGATTATCACCATGGATGCAGATCGGCAAAATGACCCGCGTGATATCCCCAAACTCATCAGCAAAATAGAAGAAGGGTATGACTTAGTGTCAGGTTGGCGGCATCAGCGGCAAGATGGCTTATGGTTGCGCTTAATACCCTCAAAAATAGCCAATAAGCTTATCTCCTATACCACTGAAGTGAAACTTAATGATTACGGCTGTTCATTAAAGGCCTTCCGGTGGGAAGTCGCGAAACAATTATCCATGTATGGAGAGATGCATCGCTTTATTCCTGCGATTGCCAGTTGGATAGGCGTGCGTATTGCAGAGGTGAAAGTTAATCATCGTGCGCGCGTAGCAGGGGTCTCTAAGTATGGAATATCACGCACTTTTCGTGTGGTATTAGATTTAATTACGGTTAAGTTCTTCATGAATTTTTCAGCAAGGCCATTACAGTTTTTTGGTGCCATCGGTATGGTTAGCACTGCCATTGGCTTACTGATTGGATTAACGCTGTCCTTTCAAAAACTATTTATGGGGGTGGGTCTCGGAGATAGACCCATTTTGTTGCTTGCAGTATTGCTTGTGTTTATCGGGTTGCAATTTATTACGGTTGGACTGGTCGCCGAAATGATTACTCGTACCTACTATGAGTCGCAAGATAAGCCAATTTACAATATTCGCAATATTTTTGGGCGTGATAAGTAACTAGATGATCACTCGTTGATTGAGTCAATGACGGAGTCATCTACTGCAATTATTATTGTTAATTTTAACGCAGGCGAATACTTGCTGCGTTGCTTGAATGCAGTTAAAGCGCAGACTGTCGCCGCTAGTCGAGTTATCGTAGTCGATAATAATAGTTCTGATCACTCTATCAGCGCTGCCAAACAGGCCCACCCCTGGGTAGAGTACGTAGAATTACAGCACAACACAGGTTTTGCTGCAGCGAATAACGCAGCCGTGGCCATCGCAGAAGATGTTCAGTGGGTTGCTTTATTAAATCCGGATGCCTTTGTAGAATCTGATTGGCTAGAGCAACTATTAGTTGCAGCTCAAAAGCAGCCGGATCAAGTATTTTTTGCAAGCAAACTCATTAGTGACTACCCGAATCAGTTGGTAGATGGCTTAGGTGATTGCTATCATCAATCGGGTCTAGTATGGCGAATAAAACACGGGGCAAAGCTGCAAAATCTTGAGCAAAGTCAGTTGCCTGTATTTTCCCCCTGCGCGGCTGCGGCGCTATACAGCAGAGCGGTGTTTAAAGATTTAGGTGGCTTTGACGAAGACTATTTTTGTTATATAGAAGACATCGACTTGGTTTTTAGGATGCGTTTAGCGGGGTACCAAGGCGGTTACGTGCCAGAAGCTGTTGCAACACATATTGGCTCAGCGATTACCCAAAAAGAAAGCGATTTCTCGGTTTATCATGGGCATCGAAACCTTGTTTGGACATATGCCAAGAATATGCCAGCTGGCTTGTTATTCAAGACCTTGCCGCAGCACATTTTGTTAAATCTGTTCAGTCTCCTTTATTACACATTAAAGGGTAGGCCAAAAGTGATCTTTAAAGCCAAGTGGCATGCAATCAAAGGCTTATCAGCGCAGTTGGCTAAGCGGCGTCGTATTCAACAGGCCGTAGATACTGAAATTACTCGGCAGATTAATAGTGTAATGGCTGACGGCTGGTTGACTCCTTACCTCGGACGCAACCGCTAATGGTGGTGCCTGTATTAACCATTGATGTAGTCGTCGTTAACTTTAATGGGGGCGATTATTTAACGCGGTGTGTGCAGTCTGTGTTGGCTTCAGAACATCCAGTGAATTTAATCGTGGTCGATAACTGCTCCTCTGATGGTAGTGCGCAACAGATAGAAGCAGAATCTATAGGCATCCATACCTTACGGGTGGTTCATAACGAAGTAAATGTCGGGTTTTCACGGGCTGTCAATCAAGCCGCTAAGCTGAGTAACGGAGAGTACATATTGTTACTTAATCCAGATTGTGAGTTGTATCCACATACCGTACACGATTTGGCGAATGAATTATCAGGCCACGACGAGGCCGGTGCACTCGGTGCATTGGTATTTAACGAAGATGGCTCTGAGCAACGCGGCTGTCGGCGTTTAGAGCCTACCTTTACTCGCAGCGTGGTGACCGCATTGCGATTAGATAAACACTTTACTAGCGTTAATTTACAGCACTCGAAGTTGCCGTCAACCACGCAAGCAATTGACGCCGTGTCTGGGTCTGCACTAATGACTCGTCGATCAACGTTCGAAGCCCTCAATGGTTTAGATGAAGGATATTTTCTGCATGTTGAAGACTTAGATTATTGCCGAAGGGTGCGAGAATATGGGCAGAACGTGCTGTTTACCCCCCATATTTCTTTATTTCATTGCCAAGGTGTTTCCACTCAAGCAGTACCTTACCGGATGGAATGGTACAAAACGCAAGGTATGTTACGTTATCACGAAAAATACCAGAAGCCTAACCAGAATTGGTTACGCTCTAGCTGTTCACGAGCCATTGTGTACCTAAATTATGTTCTTTCTATCACACGCCATCGATTACGAGGAACTAGCAATACATCCGGTAAAAGTAACCCAGTTAGTATGGTGGCTATGCGGGATAAAAAACTCATTATTACGGGGGCAAATAGTGATTTAGGGTCGCAGGTGCTTCATGATCTGCAAGAGCCGACTTTGCCGGTAATCGCTGTGACTAGAAGACGTGTACCTAAACATTCAATAAATAATGAAATATGGTTAAATTGGGGTTACTTTGAAAAGGTGCCAAGTAAAGATCTTGGCCCAGTGACGCAATGGTTATCTTTATCCCCTATATGGGCAGCGCAAGTCATTGGTCAAGTGATATCTAGGCATGGGCCACCTAAACGTATTGTCGCGATAAGCTCTACTAGCGTGAGCGGTAAAAAAAGCTCTGCTGATGCGCAAGAACAACAAGTAGTTAAGGCATTAATTGATGGGGAAAAGGCGCTCATGCAATGGTCAGATGAAATTGAAGCCAGTACTACGATTGGAAGGGCGAGCATGGTTTACGGCGGAGCTAGTAACAAGAACATAAAGCTGATCGAAACACTTATTCGTTGGTTTCGTTTTTTTCCAATCATTGGGCAAGGCGAGGCGAATAGACAACCTGTACATATCGCTGACTTGAGCAAAGCCATCGAACAAATTCGTGAAAATACAGTGTTGCCGAGTCCTATTTATAACCTTGCAGGTGGTGAGGTGATCAGCTATCGAACGATGGTTGAACGTATTTTTGAAACACGTGGGCAACGACAGTACATCGTCACTTTACCGGTTGTTAGTATGCGACTACTAGCAAAAGTGGTTTGCCGATTTCCCGGTTTAGGCTTTGTTAATGAAGCGTTAGTTGAGCGAATATCAGATGATATGACTTATTCAATCGCCTCGGCGAAGCAAGATTTCAATTATTCTCCTGGCCACTTCAGACCTTAACGATGAATAAAATCACAACGGCAATAATAGTAGGCAGTGGGTTTACTGATTGCCCTCTAATTGAAAATGGGCAGTATCAAGTCGTAAGAACACCTTATGGTGACCCGTCAGCGCCGTTTTTGGTCGGCGACATCAACGGAGAGGCGACTGTTTTTTTGCAGCGCCATGGCGTAGGGCATAGCATTCCACCGCATAAGGTAAATTATCGTGCCAATTGTTGGGCCTTGCAATCGTTAGGTGTTGAACGTATTTTCGCCATTGCCGCCACAGGCGGAATACAATCTAATCTGGTGCCTAAAACGATTGTGATTCCACATCAACTTATTGATTACACCTACGGTCGTGAACAAACTTATTTTGATGGCTCTAAAAATGCTGTTCATCATATTGATTTCACGAAACCTTATTCAGAAAACTTACGCCAGAAATTGATACGCGGGGCTCAGTCAGGCAACATCGAGGTTATAACCCAAGGCGTATACGCGGTCACGCAAGGGCCTCGTTTGGAAACAGCAGCTGAAATTGATAGGTATGAACGCGACGGAGCCACCATTGTTGGTATGACGGGTATGCCAGAGGCGGCTTTAGCGCGGGAGTTAAGTATGGAGTACGCCTGCTTATCGATGGTCGTCAATTTAGCAGCAGGTCGGTCAAGTGATGTGATTTCTTTGGAAGAAATAAAACAGCACATGCAAGAAGGCGTATCTAAAATTGTTGATGTGCTTCGCTATGCGGTTCCTAGGTAATAATAGAATCGATAAACCTTAACGACATGTCTAGGTCAATAGGCCAGTTAAGTTAACGAACCACCGCAACTACTGCCGGCTCCAGCCGTGCATCCGTAACAATGCTTACCCACGGCGATTTCGGCTTGTTCTAACGTATTTGGGTCTAAATCCCATAGTTGTGTTCTACCCTTGCCCGGCATTGGCATCTCTAACATCTGATTAAAGTCGCAGTCATAGATATAACCTTGCCAATCAACGCTAATCAAGTGCTTGCACATTAAGGTTTCAGTGGTGCTGGGGTTAAAATTATTGACCAATAGCTCCATATAGTCAGTTAGCTGATTGGTTCGGCTTAAGTAGTGCTCAAATCGTTTGACTGGTAAGTTGGTAATAGTGATTAAATTGGTAAATACGATATCGAAGTCTTTTGCCAATCGTTCTTTATACTCTGACTCTAGAGATTCTTGTGCAGGGGGTAAGAAAGGCCCTCCGGGGTTGTAAACTAGCGTCAGCGGCATAGAAGGTTTAACTCCATAACCCAAGCTGTTCAGTTTCTTTAAGCCGTCAATACTTTTTCCGAATACGCCTTTCCCCCTTTGTTTATCTACATTTTCTTGCGTATAGCAGGGCAATGAAGCGACGATTCGGACACCATTATTAGCATACCACTGTGCTAAGTCTTCATAGCCGCTTTCCATTAATATGGTCAAATTGCAGCGCGAGGTAATACTTGCACCCATGGCTAAAAAGCCTTGCACAAAGCGCTTAAAATTAGGGTTCATTTCGGGCGCGCCCCCAGTGAGATCAACCGAACTAATATTGGCTTCACGTGCCCACGCAAGAATCTTTTCCATCGAATCCCAAGTTAACTCTTCGGTGCGCTTTGGTCCAGCCTCAACATGGCAATGTTCACAAGCTTGATTACAACGATAGCCTAAGTTAATTTGTAACTCGCTTAGTTTGCTGCGCGTTAATACGGGCAACTTATGCTGTTGAAGCGTGTGATTAAAAGAATAGGGGAGTGCAACTTGCATAGAGTTTCAATTAGTTTGGGTTAACCCTTAGTCCGATGGTTTGCATTCAAGTTCCGCTTAGCTACTATGATAAATTATAAAACGTTAGAGTTGGCACAATATAAGTTAACCACTGGTTTTTGTTTTAGGCTTATACGGACAAAGATGACTAATTTTACATTCGTAACATTTAGGTTTTCGAGCTAAACAGACGTAGCGGCCATGCAAAATTAGCCAATGATGGGCATCATATAAGAACTCTTGAGGGATTGCCTTAACTAAGCCTTTTTCAACCGCTAATGGGGTTTTACCTTTAGCTAGGCCTAAACGGTTGGCTAATCGGAAGATGTGCGTGTCCACCGCCATAGTCGCTTGTCCAAACGCGGTGTTGAGGATGACATTGGCGGTTTTACGACCCACACCAGCAAGGGCCTCTAGTTCTTCGCGGGTCTGCGGTACTTTACTATTGTGTTGTTCGATTAAGCGGTGGCATAGCTTAATGACATTCTTTGCCTTGGTATTGAATAAACCGATCGTCTTGATATAGCCCTTTAACTGATCTTCGCCGAGCGCTGCGATAGTTTCTGGGGTGTTGGCGATGGCAAATAACGGACCAGTCGCCTTATTAACCGAGATATCCGTTGCCTGCGCTGACAATACAACAGCAATCAGTAACTCAAAAGGCGTAGAAAACTTGAGCTCTGTTTCTGGCTTAGGGTTGTTCGCTTGTAAAATCTTAAAAAGCGTTACGACGTTAGCCTTTTTCATAGGCTTTTAGTAGCTCTGCGCCGTTCAACTGCTGCCAAAATAGCGGCCATTTTATCTTCGGGGGCGGGTGACGGTTGTGAAGCGCTCTTTGTATCGACTGCTAATCGATCACGCCGTATTTCATATCGAGCTTTGCCCATCTTGATATCATGATGACTGTAGCCAGGCCACGGGCTATCAAGTAGTGTCTCATCTGTTGGTAGCGGTACCATTGAAATACAATCAGTGGGGCAGACAGGCAGGCATAATTCGCAACCCGTACAATGTGCTTGAATTACGGTATGCATTTGTTTGTTGGCACCGTGTATCGCATCAACTGGACAGGCTTTTATGCATAGTACGCAACCGATACATTTGGTTTCGTCAATCAACGCTAAGGTCTTAGCTTGGGCGGGCCCTACATCTTCTGCTAGCTTTGTCGTGGGCTTATTCGTCAGTACGGATAGGGCGCGAATCGTGACTTCATTGCCTGGTGGACATCGATTGATTGCTTCGTCATCGTGCTTGATCGCTGCTGCGTAGTCGTTGCAGCACGGATAACTGCATCGCGTACATTGTGTCTGTGGCAGACAATTGTCAATTTCACTTAGAGTGGCACTGATGGGTTTCATATTCAGTGAATAGGTAATTGTTCTTCAACCCATAAATCTAGTGCATCAATTAATTGCTGTTTCAACTCAATGTCGTCCTGCATGAACTCTGACTCTGGTAGCGTTTCAATCTGCTCGATATAGTCGTGTAGGGTAAAATCACAACCGAATTCGCCATCAAGTAAACGTGCTTTACAAAAGGATTGCCAGTGTTCTATTTGCTCATCGTTGAGCGCATCGGGCCAATTGCGCCCTAGATATCGGGTATAAAGTGTTTGCAACCGCTTGTCCTGAAAAGCGGGGTTGAAGTTGATGCGTTCCTTAATAGGCAGCGCTAGCAGTTGGTTGCATGTTTTTCGGTCGGTATTATCTATAAAACCTTCATAAAGCGCGCTGTCGGCATCACTTTTAGTTTTATCAGGCCGACCAGAAGCATAAATTTGCACCACTTTCTTTTCGATACCGACACCTAAGCCACAGACTTTGAGCAACTTTTTGCGATGCTTTTCAATGGTTGGCCAATCAATCTGCCACTTTTCAGCTTGAGCTTCAGATAGCGTGCTAATAGGGGCTAAAGCTGGTGATTTATTAATATGCACACCTTTAAGCGCTATACGTTCAACACCCTCTGGTAAATTAGCCTTTGGGGTGAATAATGATTTACTGATGTCTTCCGCAGAGTCATTTATAAGTCGTTCTGGGTCTTGGCGTAAATCAAAAACAAGATATTCATTTTTATTTTTGGGGTGTGTCGCAAGCGGCATAACCGGTGCGATACAACCATGAGTCGAGGGGTACATGCCACTGGCATGTAAAATGATGTCTTTACTGATTAAGTTCATCATATTCGCAGCCGCAGTTTTAGCTCTAAAGCTAAAATAATAATCATATAGCTTCGGTTGGGCTGATTTAATCGCCTTTGCCAATCCGATGGTGGCGTGCACATCTGCGAGTGCGTCATGTGCATTATCATGACAGATGCCATTGGCTACCGAAAGCTGGTCTAAGCGAAAGCTAGGGATGCCAGACTCTCTTTCTGGCCAACTAATCCCTTCCGGGCGCAGCGCATAAGTCATGCGGACTAAGTCAACTAAATCCCAACGGCTATTGCCGTTTTGCCATTCACGGGAGTAGGGGTCGATAAAGTTACGGTAAAACCCGAAACGGCTTACTTCGTCATCAAAGCGTAAATTATTATAGCCCACCGAACAAGTGCCAGGGACTGACATCGCCTCATGAATGGCGGCAAAGAATTGCGCTTCAGGCAAGCCTTTAGCGTCGGCTTCTTGTGGGGTTAGTCGGGTAATTAAAACTGATTCAGGGTGGGGAATAAAATCGGTGGCAGGTTTGCAAAATAGCTCAATAGGGTCACCAATAATATTCAAATCAGTGTCAGTTCTGATAGCGGCAAATTGTGACGGGCGATCAACTCGCGGGTTTAAGCCCCAAGTTTCATAATCGTGCCATAAAAGAGTGGTTTCCATATTATTTCTTAGGCAAAACGATGATTGCTGGATTTGCAGGGGCATAAATCACACCCGTGCGTCCAATCAGTTGTACATTATTTGCACTGGTTTGCTGGCATAAGTCTTGCATGAGTTCACGCTTTACGCTTTTATCTTCTTGGGGTAGGCGTATTTTAATGAGCTCATGCGCTCCCAACGCAACTTTCGTTTCGTTAACCACTTCTTGAGTCAGGCCTTTGTTACCGATTGAAACAACGACGTTAAGGTGGTGCGCTTTGGCGCGTAAGAATTTTTTCTGCTGGGCGTTGATAGCCATAAGAAAGTGGCAGTTATGATAAGTGTAGCGATTATCTCACCTCGTCGACAAGATGGCGAGTGAGTCTGAACTAAAACAAGCGTCGGAACTAACTAAATATGTTGCGATCGACCTTTCTCATGAGCAAGTAAAGCGAAAAAACGAGAAGCAATACTGCACTAATTACAATAAGTTGTGTAGAAGTCAATCCATAGATGACAAGCTCGTCTTGGCACGGCAAGCGATTCGCAAATAGTGTAGAAAATTTACTGATGTAGCTGAGATTGGAAAATTCAGCCAGCGACGATTGATCACATGCAGGCCAGGTTCCATCAGTCCTAGAGAATAACAGTCGCACACCACTGATAAACAAAGCTACACTGGATAGTACAAACAACATGAATCCATACAATGCACACCCAAATTTTCTTGGGTGTTGTATGGCAGCCAATATCAATAGACTAGAGTAGGCAGCAAATAGCGGCCAAATGACAGAGCATACTGCGCAGACTACTCCTTTTAAACTTGAATCTAGAACTAGATACCCGGCAAAGAGTATGACGCAGATTAAACAGCCTAAGAGCGCTTGTTTACGCAAGCGGGTAACCTGTTGGGTAATACATAGTGATTATTGTTACTCTAATTCGGCGAGCATTCTATCGCTCATGCCTGCAATATTAAAGCCCCCGTCGACATAAGTTATCTCGCCGGTAATTCCCGAAGCTAGATCAGAACACAAAAATGCAGCGGCATTACCGACTTCTTCGATAGTGACCACGCGCCCTAAAGGCGCCATTTTCTCAAATTGTGAGAGCAACTTTTTGAAGTCTTTAATGCCTGCAGCTGCAAGCGTGCGTATTGGCCCTGCCGAGATAGCGTTAACACGGATACCTTGCCCACCTAAACTTTGCGCTAGGTACCGTACATTAGCTTCTAAACTGGCCTTTGCCACGCCCATTACGTTGTATGATGGCATAGACAGTACCGCGCCAATATAGCTTAACGTTAATATCGAGCCGCCGCGCCCTTGCATCATTGGCTGCGCGTACTTTGCCAATGCAGCGAAACTATATGAGCTGATTTCGTGCGCCGTTAAAAAGCCTTCACGCGTGACTGCATCAATATATTGCCCTTCAAGCTCTTCACGCGGCGCATAAGCTATTGAATGGATCACACTGTCTAAACCGTCCCAGTGTTCACCTAATTGGCTAAATAAGGCTTCAATTTGTTCATCAGTAGAAACGTCACAAGGCAAAACCATTGAACAGCCCAACTCGGCAGCTAGTTTTTCTACGCGCGGCTTCATTTTCTCGTTTGGATAAGAAAATGCGAGTTCAGCCCCTTGTTGGTGCATCGCGTTGGCAATGCCCCACGCAATTGAACGATTACTAGCGACGCCAGTGATCAGTACTTTTTTGCCTTTCATGAAACTCATAGATAATTTCCTCGATAAAATTCGGTATGATCTGATCTTTCCAGTAGAAATGATCAAAATTTGTTAAAAACTAAGCCGGTTGGCTTGTTGTTAAGTGACGGTGTACGCGAGCCTTCTTTACTCAGACTCGCTCAATTGTTTGGTGTGCCTATTATAAGCGAACTTTGTAGTTTGGGTGACCTCCATCTTAGCTTGTGCAGCTCACAGCTAACGCTCTGCATGGGCGTGGGAAAACAATCGATTTGCCACGCCTTAGATTTTGACCTAAGCAGCAGAGTCAAAGCAAAGGGTAGCGATCCGTTGCTACGTGCTATGGGCGGGGAACATCGTACGGTAGTTGACTTAACCGCAGGTTGGGGTAGAGATGCCCAGTTTTTAGCGAATGCTGGGTATACTGTGCATGCTTTCGAGCAGCAGCCTGTACTTGCCTTGATGCTGACTCATGCGCAACAACGAATAGTGGATGATAAGCTGGCTAGGCGGTTATTTTTTTATCATCATGATTCTCGACAAAATTTAAGAGAATTCATTTTAAATAAAGCCCGAATAGATAAACCTGACGTAGCTTACATTGATCCAATGTTCCCACCGAAAACCCGACAAAGCGCAGCGGTTAAAAAGGAAGTCGTGCTGTTGCAACACCTAGCTGGTGATTTTTCTGAAAAATCAGATGCGAGTTTGCTCGATTCTGCGTTAGAATTAGATGTTAAGAGGGTCGTTGTGAAGCGGCCATTAAAAGCAAATCCACTACCGGGCCGTGAGCCTAGTGGGTCCATAAAAGGAAAGCTTATTCGGTTTGATATATATGGGTAATCTTAGTGAATTCACATTGATGCGTAACCAAGAAGCTCTAGGAAGATGAACTACCAAAAATACGTTACTAAAAAACTGCAAAAAGCGGGTGTACAACTCAACGATAACGGGCCTGATTCCATCAATGTTATCGATAAACGATTTTATAAAAAGACGGCCTTAAATGGGTCTTTAGGGTTCGGCGAAAGTTACGCCGATCGTTATTGGGAGTGTGATCAGCTGGATGTTCTTATTGATCGATTGCTAAACAGCCGCGTCGGAATAAGTGGCTTGGTTGATCAAATCAATAAGGCTCGGGCCTGTATACTCAATATGCAATCTAGAGTCCGTTCTAATCGCGTAGCAAAAGTGCACTATGATGTTGATACTCGGATTTTTGAATGGATTTTAGATCCTTATCTGCAATACACCTGCGGATATTGGAAGGAGGCTAAAACCCTAGATGAAGCGCAACGGGCTAAGATGGATCTCGTCATCAAAAAACTGGGTTTGAAACAAGGCGACACCTTGCTTGATATTGGCTGTGGTTGGGGTGGGTTCGCTAAGTACGCTGCGCAGGAGCACGGGCTGACAGTTAAGGGCATATCCATTTCTGAATCTCAATTAGATTACGCGAAAAAGCTTTGTGAAGGTTTAGATTGCGAGTTTAAACTGGCCGATTATCGTGATCTAGCACAGGTGTTTCCAATGACTTTTGATGGCATTACCATTATCGGGGTTAGCGAACATATCGGGCATAAAAATCTAGAGACATTGTATCGCGTTATGCGTGAACGCATTAAGCCAGAGGGATTAGTCTTACAACATTCCATTACCCATATGCGCCGTCGAGTTACCGCGGAACCATTTATCAATAAATATATTTTTCCCGGCGGATCGATACCTGCTATGTCGCAGCTTGCAACGGCTCTGAGCCGTCATTTTGTGGTGGAGGACGTCCATAACTTTGGAGCGGATTATGATAAAACCTTGATGCAGTGGCATCAAAATTTTCATGAAGCTATTCCTGATGTACAGAAAATTGATGGGTTTAACGACCGGTTTTGCCGAATTTGGAGTTACTATTTGCTGAGCTGCGCCGGCATGTTTCGCGCGCGAGACGCACAGTTGATGCAATTCGTATTATCACCTCGCGGTGTCAGAGGGGGGTATCAGCGCATTTCTTAAGTTTAAGAGGGCCATCATGATGAAAAAGTGTAACCTGTTTTTCGCGTTATTAGTGGCTACTTTATGGCTTTTAACCTCACCACTGCATGGTGCCGTCAATTCTGAAAATGAGGCGATTACTAATGCAACAAAAGCCACCGAAAAATAGACTAGCACTTAAACGACTTATTTGCTCGACTCGCTAAATCAATAGAAAAGCAACAAGCTGACCTTATTGCCGTTGAGATCTGGCAGCGTTGGTTTAACACGGACAATAAACGCGTAAACGCGATGTTACAAGGGGTATTAAAATTTTCGTCGAGAAAAACAAACTTAAAGCAAGCGTTTGATATTAAGTGACCGGATTGTCGCGCAGTACCCCGCTTATTCTGAAGGCTGGAATCAACGCGCCACCTTGTTTTTTATGCTCGGAGACTTTCAAGCTTCTTTAGCTGATATCGACCAAACCTTGTTGCGTGAGCCTAGACACTTCGGCGCATTGTCTGGGCGTGCGTCGATCTACGCCATACAAGGGCATAAAGAGAAGGCCAAACAAGCGATAGAGCAAGCATTAAGTTTTAACCCTTTTATCAATGCGGATAGCATTTTGAAGCATCAAAGTTAACACGCAATTCATTGTTAATAAATTGGCGCTTATTGTCTTAGCAATAAGCCTAAGCGCTTGCACTCAGAGCAAAAACATTCAGCCGAGTGATCTTAAGCCCTATACAACCGATGGTTGCAGCTTATTTCCCGAGGGCACCAAGAACAACCCAAGGTTATGGGCAGATTGTTGTTTTATGCATGATTTCGCCTATTGGAAAGGAGGGCATCAACAGCAACGAGTGGACGCTGACAACCAATTCAAGCTTTGCGTTGAAGACAGGCAAGGCAATCGGTTTGGTGCTTTTTTTATGTGGGTCGGCGTCCGTGCGGGTGGAACACCTTATTTACCTACACCGTTTCGTTGGGGTTACGGTTGGCCGTATTTTAGGGGCTATCAAACATTGACACCCGATGAGTTAAAAAGAGTTAAGGTGATGTTTGCTGAATAGACGATCTATAAACATCTGCTTTGTGTGAAAAGTCACTGAAATGCAGATGGTTATGGCGTAGAGTCTTCTTATGAAACTCATTAACAAGACTGGGCTTAAAGGATTAGTTTTCGGTCTTATTGCGTCGTTTATATCGGGTTGTTCTACTTTTGTTCCTTCCTATTTGGCTTTTACTACGAGCCATTGACCTCAGTGTCGCAAGTCACTTCAACGCGGGCGTCGTTCAATATAATCGAAGTCAAAGGTAAGCATCAATTTTGTAATTGGCAAAAAGCAAATTGCCACAATTGATGAAGTTGTCGATGCGTTATTTGTGCCAGAAAATGCCTGCTTGAAGAAAATAAAAAACCTTGTGGCAAATACACCTATTTCCGATGCAGGTCTTCATTCAAGTGCGTACTGTCAGTGGTCTAACTTTTGATATTGGCTTTTTAGTCTTCCAACAGGAGTTGTACACTAGACTTTTTATTGTCTATGTCGGGGGTGCTCAATAGAGCTTGGAAAGATTGCTGCATTTTTTTTTACCATCATCGGCCCATCAATATCCATAATTTGTGCTATCGCCCATTTATTAACCTGCGACTGCTCCATGATATCTTGAATTTGGTCACCAAAAATACGCAGTAAGGTAAAGCCTGCTTGATTGTTCTTAAACAAACCTCGCGCATATATCGGCATGCGCTCACTTATTTTCTTAAAGTAAGGCGTTTTATAATCTCCTGACCCCATGATTTCTTCGGTGTTGCGCTGAACTTGTCTGGCAGTATCAGCAGCGAGTGTTGAAATGAATTGTTGGCGTACTGCCTCATCAAAGTGCTCATACGACATCCTATCGGCGATATGTACCAAGAAAATTAAATATTCCTCGATTACACCAACTCGCTGCCTGTCAGTTTGGTATTCGTAATCTTGCTGGTGCAGGTTTTTAGCGCCTGCTAAAGCGATTTGCCAAATATTAAAAGCAAGTATGTTAGCCTGCTCATCGATGCTGGCAGGGCGATCGCCTTTAAAATGGTTGCGAATGCGTAGTTTCAAATTTAATGTAATATTTTAAGAAATCAGCTTTTTATTATCGAAGGCAGACGATCAAACAGCATGGCGTTGTGAGTGAGTTTTCTCACCTTCAACATTACATGCTGCGAATTTTTTCTAATTGCTCTTTTAAATTAGCGACTGCCGCATCGCCTTGTTCTAGTTTTTCGCGCTCTTTAATCACAACGGCTTCAGGTGCTTTGTCGATAAAACTAGCATTGCTCAATTTGCCACGAGAACGCATAAGATTAGCTTCAGATTTTTCAATTTCTTTAGTGAGTCGTTCTATTTCAGCTTCTTTATCAATCAACCCTGCTAATGGAATCATCACTTTCATATCACTAACCAGTGCCACAGCCGATTCTGGTGCATCGGTGTCGCTTGCTAAAAGCTCAATGGATTCTATTCGACCAACAAAGCGAACTAGCTCGCCATGGGTTTCTACCCAATCCTTTTCTGCGACGCCGACATGACTTAGTAATACGGGCAAAGGTTTGCCGGGGGCGATGTTCATTTCACCTCGAATCTTGCGAACTCCTAATATGAAATCTTGTACCCATTTTATCTGCTCTTCGGCGTCGGCGCTAATTTTGCTCTCTTCGGAAATCGGAAACGGCGCGATCATGATCGTTTCACCTTGTTTGCCAGTTAGAGGCGCTACTTTTTGCCAAATTTCTTCTGTAATGAACGGCATTACTGGGTGCATCAAGCGCATAGTGGCTTCTAGCACGCGCACTAAAGTGCGGCGGGTGCCTGCTTTTTGCGCTGTAGAATAATCGCCGTTTAGAACTGGCTTGCTCAGTTCTAAGTACCAATCACAATATTCATTCCACATGAAGTCATACATGGCGCTGGCTGCACGGTCGAAGCGATATTGCTCGAATGCGCGTGTGACGTCCATTT
This sequence comes from Candidatus Poriferihabitaceae bacterium, assembly GCA_965237995.1. Lineage (GTDB taxonomy): Bacteria > Pseudomonadota > Gammaproteobacteria > Arenicellales > Poriferihabitantaceae > JAAELZ01. The sequence goes on along the minus strand of CBDEGO010000002.1, from coordinate 309,779 downwards.
CGGTTTGCTGTAGTCGGGATATAATCCATCGATCTACTGCGCTGAGTTGGTAGTTATCATGGTCGACGGCACAGTCTTGCGTTTCTGTGTTCATCAAGACAAATCGAGTGGCATTCCATATTTTATTACAGAAGTTGCGATACCCTTCAATTCGACCCCACGCGAAATTAATATCACGTCCGTTAGTCGCTAGCGCAGCGAAAGTAAACCGTAGCGCATCGGTACCAAATGCGGGAATTCCATCTGGAAAAGACTCCTTGGTCTGCTTAACAATTTTATCTTTAAGCTGAGGCTGCATCATTCCTTTTGTGCGCTTTTCTAATAACGCATCCAATTCAATGCCATCGATTAGATCAATTGGATCTAATACATTGCCTTTAGACTTAGACATCTTTTGGCCGTATTCGTCGCGAACTAAGCCGGTGATATAAACTTCATGAAAGGGAATTTCTTTCATGAAACTAACCCCAGCCATTATCATTCTCGCCACCCAGAAAAAGATAATGTCAAAGCCGGTCACTAAGACACTGGTTGGATAAAACGTGTTTAAGCGCTCAGTATCTTCTGGCCAGCCGAGTGTTGAAAAGGGCCATAGCGCGGAACTAAACCAGGTGTCTAATACGTCTTGGTCTTGGCGCAGCTCAAGTGACGAACTGAGTTCATATTTTTCACGCACTTGTTGTTCAGAGTCGCCAACGTAAACATTGTCATCGTTGTCATACCAAGCTGGGATGCGGTGGCCCCACCAAATCTGTCGAGAAATGCACCAGTCTTCAATGTTTTCAAGCCACTGAAAGTACGTGTTTTCCCAGTTTTTTGGCACGAATTTGACGGCGCCGCTACGTACTGCATCAATGGAAGGCTCGGTAATAAAGGCTTTGCCGCCTATTCGGCCGTCGTCTTGTTTGTCTTTAGTAAGGTCAACGTACCATTGGTCGGTTAGATACGGCTCAACGACTGCGCCAGAGCGGTCGCCTTTAGGTACTTTAAGGCTGTGCGGTTCTACGCTGTTCAGCAAGTCCGCTGCCTTTAAATCTTTAACCAAAGCTTTTCTACACTCGTAACGGTCTTGGCCAACATACTTAAGCGGGATTAATTCATTCTCATCGCTGGTGTTAGCTCTAATTGCTGCGCTATCGGTTAATATGTTAATCAAGCCGCCATGTATCTGTTGCTGCATAGCAGGCGTGTCCATGTGGCGCTTCCATACTTGGTAGTCGTTGAAATCATGGGCGGGTGTGATTTTTACGCAGCCCGTTCCAAACTCTGGGTCAACATACTCATCAGTGATAATCGGTATCTGTCTACCTGTTAAAGGTAATTCAACGTATTTACCGACAATCGATGCATAGCGTTCATCATCGGGGTGTACGGCCACAGCAGCGTCACCTAGTAAGGTTTCGGGGCGAGTGGTCGCTACGACTAAGGCAGTGTCTCCACCAACAATAGGGTAGTTGATGTGCCACATGGAGCCATTTTCTTCAATTGACTCAACTTCAAGGTCTGACAGTGCAGTATGTAAAACAGGGTCCCAATTTACTAAGCGCTTGCCTCGGTATATGATGCCCATATCATAGAGGCGAACAAAGACTTCTCGGACGGCGTCTGATAAGCCTTCATCCATCGTGAACCGTTCGTGCTGCCAGTCAACCGAAGTGCCAATGCGGCGCATCTGGTTAGTGATGGTCCCGCCCGATTCTTTCTTCCAGCTCCAGACGCGCTCTATAAATGCATCTCGGCCATAGTCATGACGTGTCTTGCCTTCTTGATCGATTAGCCGCTCTACAACCATCTGCGTAGCAATGCCAGCATGATCGGTTCCGGGTTGCCATAAAGTGTTGTCACCCTTCATACGATGGTACCGGGTTAGCGTATCCATGATGGTGTCTTGAAACGCGTGCCCCATATGCAGGCTACCTGTCACATTGGGCGGCGGAATAACGATAGAGTATGGCTTGCCTTTACCAGATGGAGAAAAATGGCCGCTGTCTTCCCATTTCTGGTACCAGCTTTGCTCGATTTGGTCAGGAGAATAGGATTTGGCCAGAGTCATGAGGAATTGAAAGAAAAATTTTATTATTTAAGTGTATGTGCGTTTACCGTAGCCCCTTGGTCGCGATAAATCGCATAGCGCTGGCGTGCTTTAGATTTAGAGATTTCATCGCTGGGTACGATGTCTGCAATACGGCTAAACTGCGATAAGGGCGACTGTAGCGTTTCACACAGGCTAATCAGCATATCAGTGGTTTCATTGTTCGCGAGAACCGTTCCAATTTGGATAGGTTCAGACCCATCAAGTTCGTTATGCTCGTCTACAATACAATGTGGTGTGAAGCTTTCAGGCGGGAGGCTCCACAAAGCGTCATCAAATTGGCGTGTTTGGACGTCTGTCGACGTGTGAATAAACAGCTTAAGGCCCGCGTCAACGGCTTTATTAGCTAAGCGACAAACTGCTTGTAGTATACGTTGCTCGTCATTGTGCTCGAATAGATAAAAATCTACTTGTGTTGACATGATGCAAACTTAATCAGTTTTATAGTTAAGTATAAAATCAAGTAATAGGGCGACAGGCCGACCAGTCGCGCCTTTAGCTCCACCGCTGCGCCATGCCGTGCCTGCGATATCTAAATGTGCCCAACGGTAGTTTTCACAAAATCGCTTTAAAAAACATGCAGCCGTTACTGCGCCCGCAAAACGACCACCAATATTGGCGACATCTGCGAAGTTACTCTTAAGTTGCTGCTGATATTCGTCCCATACCGGTAAGCGCCACGCACGGTCGTTTGCGCGTTCTCCTGCTTTTAACAATTGTTCAGCAAGTTGGTCGTCATTGGAGAAAAGCCCGGTTGCCATTTGGCCCAATGCCACGGTGCAAGCGCCGGTCAATGTCGCGATATCGACAACCACTTCAGGGTTAAATTTATCGATGTAGGTCAGCGCGTCGCACAAAATAAGTCGACCTTCTGCGTCAGTATTCAATATTTCGATGGTGATGCCCGCCATGCTGGTAACAATGTCACCCGGTTTGTTGGCATCGCCGTCTGGTAAGTTTTCACTGCTGGGCACCACGCCGACCACATTAACGGGCACTTTTAGCTCACCAAGTGCTTTCATGACGCCTAAAACCGATGCCCCGCCGCACATATCGTACTTCATCTCATCCATGGCGGCCGAAGGTTTGATAGATATCCCGCCCGCGTCGAAGGTTAAGCCTTTACCGACTAACACAATAGGTTTATCGCCTTTTTTGCCAGCCATGTACTCCATGACGATCAATTTAGCAGGCTCTCGACTGCCGCGCGAAACAGATAATAAAGAACCCATTTTAAGCTTCTTCATTTTTGCTTCGTCCAAAATAGTCGTGGTAATGTCGTATTGCTTAGCTAAATTCTGCGCTTGCTTAGCTAAATAGCTCGGTGTGCAAACATTACCCGGTAAATTCGACAGCTCTTTACACATGGTTTCGCCTTCACCAAGTGCTTGACCAATTTTGATACTACTTTCGATGGCCGCGCTGTCTTCAGCATCTTCGATTAACAGCGTCACTTTGCTTAAAGAAAATGGTTCTTTGGGCTTGGATTTAGTCGCGCTATATTTATACAAAGCTTCGTGCAGTGCTTGAGCAAGCAGCTGGGCAAACTCAGACGAGGAAAATACCTTAAAAGTAGTGAAGTCACTTAATGCCAGCGTGAAGGAGGTCACTTTGCGTTCTTCAAGTTTGCTCAATACGGTTTTAACAGCTTGTTTTAACTTTTTAGCGTTAAGTTCATTGGCTTCCCCTAAACCGACGGCCAATACGTCAAGTTGTTCGAATGCATTCGGAAAGCTATCGATGCTGTTTGACTTACCGCTGATTTTTTGCGCTTTTAGCACTTTGCTAAAAGCTTTACCCGTCTGTTTGTCTAGGTTGGCACTATGGTCACCTAAAATGGCTTTGTCAGACTCAGAAAATAGGCCTGTAACGAGGACATCCTGAACCGGAACCGATGCTGCTGCTAAATTGATAGAAAAACTCACAATACCTCCAAACAAAAAATAACGATTAAGGTAAACTCCCGAAACCAGATGAAGACGCTAGTTAGCTGAATAAAAGCTCACTATTTTGCGTCTTTAATTTAAGAGTCAAATTATAACAAAGCCCTATCAGAATAACGTGTTAATTCATCGATCATTCGTACGTGAAGTCCTGCAAACAGTTGGGGCGGTAATGATTATCTTGGTGTCTATATTCCTTGCGGCGCGTGTAGTTAATATTTTACGCGACGCAGTAGACGGCGTAGCGCCGATTGAAAGTGTATTTACCCTATTGATATTAAAGCTACTTAGCAATTTTAATATCATCATTCCTTTGGTTTTGTTTGTTTCTATCTTATTGGTACAAAATCGCTGGTCGCGTGACAACGAAATGATCGTAGTTAAAGCTTGTGGGGTAAGCGCCGTTACTTTTATCAAACCGGCGTCTATGTTGGTGCTAATTGTGGGCATTGTTACCGCTTTGTTTTCCTTATACCTTGGGCCATTGGCAGATCGTATCTCGCGTACTATTGAGCAAGAATTTCGTAATCGTTCTGATATTTCTGGCGTGGTGCCCGGGACATTTACAGAGACTAAAAGTGGGCAGGGCGTTTATTTTGTTGAAGACTTCAACGAAGAAATTAAGCAATACCGCGATGTCTTTGTCTATAACGGAGGGAATAAAGAAGGGGTTGTGGTGGCTAATAATGGCTTTAAAACGGTTGACCAACAAACCCAAGACGAATTCTTGGTGCTAAAAGATGGCACGCGCTACGAGGGTAACCCGGGAGACCCTGATTACGCGGTGATGGATTTTGAAACTTACGCATTGCGTTTGAGACAAAACAGTGCGGTTAAATTTAATTTGCCTTTAAAAGCGATCCCAACCAAAGATTTAATTAAAGCAAAGCACCGCTCATCAGTTGGAGAATTGCATTGGCGAATCGCCCACGTATTAGCTATCCCTATTATGACATTGCTGGCCTTGTCGTTTGCTACCAGCACTTATCGGCAGACTAAAATGCCTGCGATGCTAGTTGCCTTGGTCACTTATTTTCTATACCTCAATTTATTGGGCTTTACTGTCGCACTGATACGCAAGGGAGGCCTGCACCCAGATTTAGGTCTATATCTTGTGCACTTCTTATTTGCGACGCTGGCAATCTATCGATTTAAACGGCGAGTCAGTGACCGTCCTATGTTCGCACTCTTAGGACGAGGCTAAGCTGTGGCTATTTTAGAGCGATATCTAGGGCGTATTATTCTTAATCAAACGATGTTGGTGCTGTTGGTACTGCTGGGTTTGTTTTTGTTCGTTAACTTTTTAGACCAGTTGAGTTCTATTGGACGCGGACGTTATGGATTGGGCAATGCGATCTTTTACGTTGTGATGACGGCGCCTAAAACAATTTACGAGCTATTCCCAATGGCGGCCCTGCTTGGCACCATCCTAGGCTTGTCTATCTTAGCTAATGACTCTGAATTGATTGTGATGCGATCAAGCGGCATCTCCATTATGCAAATCACTCGCGCGGTACTTAAAACCGGCGGCATATTTGTTGTCATTGCAATGTTGATCGGTGAGGTCGTTTCCCCTTGGACAGAAGCGCGCGCAAGTCGAGATAGAGCGGAAGCTTTGCAGGAAAATATTCAACAACAAACTAATTTTGGTTTGTGGATGCGTGACGCAACCACTTATGTAAATGTGGGTGAAGTCTTACCAGATTTAAGTTTGTTAAGAGTTAAAGTATTTGAATTTGACGAAAATAAAAAACTTCGTTCTCTAGTCTCTGCGCGCGAAGGGCGCTTTGACGACGGAGACTGGGTGATAGAAGATGTGACACAAACGGTTATTGGGGTAGATGGTCGGGCAACGCCGCAGTTTTTACACAATGCATTTTGGCATACCGAAGTAACTCCGCAAATATTGAATGCTTTTTTGATACAACCAGACCAGCTTTCTATCTGGCAATTGAAAGACTACATACTGCATTTAAAGGAAAACTCTCAAAGAACCGATTCCTACGAATTGGCTTTTTGGAATAAACTGGTGCTACCATTGTCAACAGCGGTGATGGTTATTTTGGCGATCCCTTTTGTTTTTGCCAACTTACGCATGGGCAACTTGGGCCGTAGTTTATTCGTAGGCATTATGCTGGGCTTAGGTTTTTATGCTGCTAATAAAGGCTTTGGCTATGTTGTGCTGGCCTATGGTTTTTCTCCATTGTTGGGTGCAACAGCGCCAGTTATTTTGGCGCTAGCCATAGCGGTGATATTTTTAAGGCGTGTTGAGTAATGAGTAAACATTATGAGTGAAGTAAAAGTCGCATTTTTAGGTTTAGGTGTTATGGGTGCACCCATGGCAGGGCATTTGGCGAAAGGCGGTTGCAGTGTCACAGTGTTTAACCGTAGCGTAGAAAAGGCGCAGCAATGGTGCGAAGTCAATGAAGGTTCGCATGCTGAAAATCCAGTTGATGCAATCAGTAATGCGCAATACGTAATGATGTGCTTGGGCAATGACCAAAGCGTACGTGAGACATTAGTAGAAAGCGGAGCCATTGACGCCATGCGCGAAGGCACTATTGTTGTTGATCATACGACTACTTCAGCTATTTTAGCCAGAGACATGGCGGCTGAATGTGCAAAGCGCGGTGTTTACTTTTTAGATGCGCCTGTATCAGGAGGCCAAGCGGGTGCAGAAAATGGCCAACTTGCTGTCATGGTAGGCGGTGACGATAAAGCATTTGAGCAAGCAGAGCCAATTATTGACCATTATTCAAAGGCCACTACACTGCTTGGTGATTCCGGTGCGGGACAATTAACTAAAATGGTCAATCAAATTTGTATAGCCGGTTTAGTGCAAGGCTTATCAGAGGGTTTGGCTTTTTCAGAAAAAGCGGGGCTAGACACCAAGCAAGTACTCGGGGTGATATCCAAAGGGGCAGCGCAGAGCTGGCAGATGGAAAATCGCGGCGACACGATGGTCGATGATTTTTTTGACTACGGTTTTGCAGTAGATCATATGCGTAAAGACTTAGGCCTGTGCTTAGATCAGGCGCGAATGCTTAACGCCGACATGCCGGTTACTACAGTGGTTAATGATTTTTACGCCGATGTTCAAGCAATGGGGGGTTCGCGTTGGGATACCTCTAGCCTAATAAAGCGCTTGAGTCGCGATACTTAAGGTTGCGTGAACACTTTGCAGTTGCAGGAACTTTAAAGATGGTAGGTAGTCTGTTATGTATCAAATAAAAAGCAATAGGTGCGTCGACTAGCAGAAGATAAAGATTTGGATCAGGTTTATTCTATATATATGGATAAATCAGTCATTCCATTTCTTGGGTATGACCCAATGAGTCTAGATGATTTTCGGCCTATCTACGAAGAGATGGTAGGTAGTGGCAAGTCTACGAGCGTTTTTAAAGTTGTAGGGTTTTATAGTGAATCTAAATACCCTGGACGTGCAAAGCATGTAGCCTATTTCGGTACATTAGCTGTTTCTCCTGTATTTCGAGGTGAAGGTATTGCAAAATCTATGATTAGCGAAGCTATTCGAAACTTAAAAAATGTAGGTATTAAGCGTATAGAAATCATAGTTGAAAGCGATAACTCTCGCGCTATCTCCTTTTATAAAAGTTTTGGTTTTGAAATTGAGGGTACGCTTAAAAAATTCTACAAACGGTCGCATGAGAAACACTATGTAGATGATTACATTATGGCGGTACTATTTAATTAGCAGTCTATAGTAGATTATATATAACAAGTTATTTTTTTGGACATATGAAAATGAATACATTGATAGGAAAGAAAGTTACTTTAGGTATGGTTGGCTTAGTTAGTTTGCGGTGTGAACGTTACGACTATGGCCGCCACTGAGTTAGAAGAGGTGCGCGCGTCGTTGCTTGAAATCATGGGCGCTAGATCGCAAATTACCGATGTCGAATTGTCGCCGATGGAAGGTGTTTACGAGGTGACTTATAGTGGCGGGACGGTGTATGCCATTAAGGCGGGGAAACACCTCTTACTGGGAGAAGTCTACGATACTGAAAGACAAGTCAGTTTGGCTGATGAGCGCAAGCAGGACAAAGCTAAAGTGGTTATGGCGGCAATGTCTGAAGAAAATATGATTGTATTTGGTGACGAATCAGCTAAGCGTATGATCACTGTGTATACGGATGTTGATTGCGGCTATTGCCAGAAACTCCACCGTGAGGTTCCTGCTTTAGTCGATGCCGGGGTCAAAGTTCGTTACCTATGGTATCCACGGGCGGGTATCGGCTCTGATAGCTATAAAAAAGCGGTGTCAGTTTGGTGCGCCGATGACCAACAAGTTGCAATGGATAATGCCAAACTCAAGCGTTCATTTACCAACAAAACTTGTGAACCAAACCCTGTTACAGAGCAATTTCAATCTGGACAACAAGTTGGTGTTCGAGGCACACCTACCATTGTTGTAGATGACGGTACCATCATTGGCGGTTATATGCCTGCTGACCGACTGTTGCAAAATTTAGGTATCGGCGGCTAAAACCGCTGATTTTGCACCTATAAAAAAACCTCGCTTGCTGCGAGGTTTTTTTGTATTTGTACATGGTGTTGCGTTAGCGAATAAGGTGTTTTAATTTATCAGGCTTACCTTTCCACTCTTCAGCATCCGGTAAGGGCTCTCCCATTTCCGTAATAACAGGCCATATTTGGGATAATTCCTCATTAAGCGCAAGCATATGTTGCTGACTATCGGGTAAGTCATCTTCGGCAACAATTGCTTCGATAGGGCATTCCGGCTCGCATAAACTACAGTCTATGCATTCTTCTGGGTCGATGACTAAGAAGTTTTCTCCTTCGTGAAAACAATCAACAGGGCAGACTTCCACACAGTCGGTATGTTTACATTTTATACAATCTTCGAGGACTACATAAGTCATAATAAACTCTCGCTAAAATAAAGCTAGGCTAATAGGCGTTGTAATATAGCGGTAGGTTTTGATTAATCAAGTGATTCTTTCAATTTATACAACCATTCATGCGCTTCACGCGGTGACATTTGATCTGGGTCTGTGAGTTTTATTTTCGCCAGAACATCGTTAGCGAATTGTTGTTCTTTTAATTGAGTTGATGATAATGGCATGGCGTCAATCGACGACTCGTGATGGTCAGGTTGCTTGCTCGATTCCAGCTCTGATAGTTTAGTTTTAGCTAACTCTGTGACTGGCGTGGGAATGCCTGCTAATTGGGCAACTTGAATACCGTAGCTTTGGCTGGCCGGCCCCTCTTTTACACGGTATAAAAACACAATGTCTTCACCGTGTTCTGCCGCGTCTAAATGTAAATTAATGCTATTGGGATATCGATTTGGTAGCTCAGTTAGCTCAAAGTAATGGGTCGAAAATAAAGAGTAGCAATTTATTCGGCTGGCTAAATCAGTTGCGCAAGCCCATGCAAGAGAAAGGCCATCAAAGGTGCTGGTTCCGCGGCCAATTTCGTCTACTAATACCAAGCTGTGTTCGGTGCTATGTCGCAAAATATGCGCCATTTCTGTCATTTCAACCATAAAAGTTGAGCGGCCACTAGCCAGATCATCGGCAGCCCCGATACGCGTGAAAATACGATCAACAGTGCCGATGTCAGCTGATTTGGCAGGTACAAAGCTTCCTGTGTGCGCCAGCAGAACAATTAATGCGGTTTGCCGCATAAAGGTGCTTTTACCTCCCATGTTCGGGCCTGTAATAACCTGCAACCGACTGGTAGCAGTAAACACGGTATCATTCGCGATAAATGGGGCTTTAAGTGCATTTTCAACAACTAAATGCCTACCACCTTGGATATTAATTTGACTGCTTTGATGTAAATTCGGTTGAACCAGCTTTAAGGCGATTGCACGTTCAGCAAAGTTGTTGAGTACATCAAGAATCGCCAGTTGATCAGCGGTTCTTAATAAAGGAACAGACATCGGCAACAGGGCGTCAATCACTTCTCTGTACAGCTGTTTTTCACGTGTTAAGGCTTGCTCGTTAGCGCTCAGCACGCGGTCTTCTAGCTCTTTTAGCTCTTCAGTGATGAATCGTTCAGCATTTTTAAGTGTTTGACGCCGAGTATAGTGCTCAGGTACCTCATCGCTGCGCGATCGCGGCATTTCAATATAGTATCCATGTACACGGTTATAACGCACGCGTAAGGTCTCGACGCCGGTATTGATTTTTTCCTGTGCTTCTATTTTCAGTAAGTAACTGCCCGTGTCACGTTGTAAGCTGCGGTATTCATCAAGTTGCTTATCGTATCCATCTTTAATAACACCGCCATCGCGTAACACTGCAGCAGGTTCATCTTTTATCGCTTCTGATAACAATTGGCCTAATGATTCAAAAGGGTCAATTGAAGTATTAATTTGCGCTAAAGCGGTGTCGTCGATAACACCTAATTCCATCTTGATTTGCGGTAACGCCAATATAGCGTCCCGCAAACGTATTAAGTCTCGAGGTTTCGCGTGGCCGGTTGCTATGCGAGAAATAACGCGCTGCATGTCACCCACTGGCTGAATCGCTTGGGCTAGCGCTTGGTAGCAATCGCTCGACAAGATCGCATTGATCGCTGCGTGTCGCGTCGCTAAAGCGGTGTGGTCGCGCGTTGGGTCATTTAACCAACGCCTTAGTTGTCGGGCTCCCATTGCCGTAGTGCAGTAGTCAATTTGGGCGATTAGAGTATGTTCGTGCCCGCCATCGATGCTGCGCTCTAGCTCTAGGTTTCGACGACTAACACTATCAACAATTAACTGTGCATCTTGTCGCAAAAATTCAATATGCTGAATATGGCGTAAGTCTGTTAAACGCAATTCATTAATGTATTGGATTAATGCACCCGCGGCTTGGGTGCCACAGGGGAAATCCTTGCATTCAAAGGCATCTAGGCTTTGCGTGCCAAACAGTTGACATAGCGCGTCTTCAGCGCGTTTAGGTTCATAATACCAATTAGGAATCGTGTGAATTAACGAGCGCTTTGCCAAGTTCGCTTGAATCAGTGGCTCTAATTCAATCTGTTGATCTGCCAGCAATATTTCAGAAGGACGTAAACGTGCCAATTCATCAGATAAGCCAGCAAAGTCAGTAAGTTCTTGTGAGCTAAGTCGACCAGTGCTGATCTCTAAGGCACCCAGTGCGTATTGCTGCGCCTTATTTTGCCAGATGGCGACGATTACGTTGTCTTCTCGTTCTGTCAGCAAGCCGTCGTCAAGCACAGTGCCGGGAGTAATAACACGTTGCACGGCTCTTTCGACGGGGCCCTTTGATGTAGCTGGGTCTCCTATTTGTTCGCAAATAGCGACCGACTGATTTGCCTTAACTAACTTAGCAATATATTGTTCGGCACTGTGATACGGGATGCCGGCCATGGGGATAGGCTCTCCGTTAGACTGGCCGCGTGCGGTTAATGATATGCCTAATAAAGCAGCCCCAGCCTTGGCGTCGTCATAAAACATTTCATAAAAGTCACCCATGCGATAAAACAGCAGGGTATCTGGATGTTGCGCCTTGATCGTTAGATACTGACGCATCATCGGAGTGTGTGATGTTAGCTCTGCAGTCAGGCTTAGTTGTTCTGCCACTTTCTTAGCAAGTTTTTGAGATAAATAGTCTGATTGAGCGCTAAATAATGGTTTTATATGCTTTTAGCATGTTCCTTAATAATAATCTTTAACTTGTTGAATATTTTGCCATTTGCCGCAACGATGTGACCTGTTTCTAGCATTTTCTGCTCTCCGTTGGTATCACACAATAGACCGCCAGCTTCTTGGATTAATAAAATACCTGCCGCAAGGTCCCATTTTGATAAGCCGTACTCCCAAAAGCCGTCAAAACGTCCACACGCCACATAAGCCAAATCTAGTGCGGCTGAACCAGAACGTCTGATACCGTTAACATGCGGTGCTAACATCTTAAATGATTTGGTCCATGGCTCTAGATACTGCATGTCTTTGTAGGGGATTCCCGTACCAATGAGCGCACTAGCAAAGTTTGGGGTTTGACTCGCACGAATACGGCGGTCATTTAACTGAGCTCCTTTACCTTTTACTGCGGTAAAGAGTTCATCTCGAGTTGGGTCGTAGATAATCGCGCAGCTTAATTGCCCTTTTTCAATTAAAGCGATAGAAATGCTAAACACCGGATATTGGTGTAAGTAATTGGTGGTGCCATCAAGTGGGTCAATTACCCACTGAAACTGTGATTTTTTCTCTTGCTGACCAGATGCACCTGATTCTTCCGCTAGAATTTGGTGGTCTGGATAGGCTTCTAAAATGGTTTCGATAATAAGCTGTTCAGCCTTTTTATCGACATTAGTCACGAAATCGTTTCGCCCCTTGCTTTGGATATCAAGCTCATCTACACGATTAAGACTGCTCAGAATGACCTTGCTGGCCAAGCGTGCTGCCTTAACCCCAATATTTAGCATTGGGTGCATTTACAGAAACCTAGTTTTAAAAGAAGGCTGGATTTTAAAGTGCTATCAAAGTAATTGAAATCAATAAAACATGAATATGGGCAGTTGGACGTCGATTGCGGTAATATTTATGCTAATCATGAATTTCAGTAAAAGAAGTTGATGGATATTTGCTAATGACTACAAATACGGTTGCACAAACAAAACAAATGATAAACCAAGTACTCTTTGAGACAGCCTGTATTCGTTATCCAGATATTCGATAACCATGCCGGTGCTCGATGTTTACGTTCGTGAGGGCTGTCATTTGTGTGAAGACATGCTAGAAAACCTAGAACTCTACGCTGAGCAAATCGGCTATACCTACGTGCCCCAGGATGTTGACTCGGACCCCGCGTTAACGCAAAAATATAATGACGCCGTGCCAGTGGTGGAGTTAGAAGGTGAAGAATTATTTCGCTATTTTTTTGAGCTTAAAACACTACAATTGCGCTTAGCCTAACTTCACTGTTGTATTTCTTTTTCTATTTCTAAAAAACAAATGATCAACACCTTACGCAATATCTCTAGTTTTATCATTAGCGCTTCATTAATGTTGTGTTTAAGCTCAGCACTTAGAGCAGATACTGACATTAAAGGTCAGTTTTTGGGCGCTAAAACAGCAGTGCATCCTGCTTGGTTTAAGTCGAGTTTTTTAGATTTTGCTGAAGATATCGACGATGCCGCAGCTGAGGGAAAACGCTTGGTTTTATATTTTTGGCAAGAAGGTTGCCCCTATTGTAATCAATTGTGGCAACACAATATGGCGGTGGCATCGATAGAAAATAATCTTAAAGATAACTTTGATGTTGTTGCGATTAATATGTGGGGAGATGAAGAAGTGGTCAGCGTTGGCGGTAAAGATTTTTCAGAAAAACAATTGGCGCAGGCATTAAATGTAGACTTCACACCGACGCTTATTTTTTACACTGAGAAAAAGAAACCTGCGTTGAGGTTAAATGGTTATTACCCGCCGCAAGAATTTGAATTAGCGTTAAATTATGTAAAAGGTAGACATGAGTCTGAAGGTACTTTTGCGAAGTATAAACAGCAGTTAAATAATGATGTAGAGTCAGTCAGTCAAGTATTAGATAATACGCAGCCGTATTTTATTGACCCGAGCAAGCTATCAACGCTGTTTAGCGAACCGATGGATAAACCTCTGGCAGTGCTGTTTGAAAAGCCGAACTGTGAGGCCTGTAATGTATTGCACAGTAAAACCTTGATGGACCAAGACACTGCGGCACTTTTTAAAAATATGAATGTGGTGCAATTGAACGCAGCGAGTCAACAGCAAGTACACACACCCACAATGGAAGTGCTTACCGCGCAGCAGTGGGCGACTCGCTTAGGCTTAAGCTACTTTCCGTCCATTGTCTACTTTGATAAAGAAGGTGAATATATAATGCAGATGGACTCAGCCATGAGAACCTTTCATACGCAATCCATTATGGCTTACGTGTTAGAGGAAGCGTACCTTAGCGAACCGAGTTTTCAACGGTATATTTCCGCAAGGGCTGAGAACATAAGAGAACAGGGAAAGGACGTAGATATTTGGAAATATTAAGTAGCACATACCATCGTAGTGTTTGATGAATTAATATTCAACTAATTGGTTGAATGTTTGATATTGATTCGCTATATTCAACTTTATGGTTGAATTATCGAACGAACATACACTTTCTTTAATCCTTAAGGCAGTTAGCGACGAAACCAGAAGGGCATTACTAACCCAACTGTGCCAACAAGGGCCGAGCCGCGTGACGGATTTAGCTAAAGTATATTCTTGTTCTTTAAACGCCATCTCTAAACACCTTAAAGTGCTAGAGAATGCCAGTTTGGTTAAACGCATTACGATAGGTAGATCGCATTGGATTGAGATTGATTTAGAACACTTAAACTTAATGCAAACTTGGTTGAATGAATTACGGTCGATATGGTCGCTACGTTTAGACAAACTAGATGAAGTATTAGATAAGAGGACAAACAAATGAGTGAGCTTACAGTAAATGTCAGTAAAGTAATTAACGCGCCAATAGAGGCTGCATTCGATGCGTGGTTAAATCCGGCCACGCTGTCAAAGTTTATGTTGCCACGTTCTGATATGCCTAATCCAGAGGTGACAATAGACGCCGTTGAAGGTGGCGAGTTTTCTATCATGATGAAAGTGGGTGATAACACCATCCCACACCATGGTCACTATGTACGTATTGAGCGACCAGAGACCTTGGTTTTTACATGGATATCACCGTTCTCGGCAGAGGGTAGTGAAGTGAGCCTTGAGTTCACCGCCATCAATACAAGTTCAACTAGAATTGAACTAACTCATCGGCGCTTTTTGGATGAAGAAAGTCGAGACAACCATCTTGGTGGGTGGTCTAATATCTTAAGCACCCTTAACAAATTGTTTTAGTTAAAGTGGTTTGAGAGTAACCGAGCATCGTGTAAAGTGGGTGTGAGACTTTATTCTAATTAGTAATGCAAAATACGGCTTTAATTTTAATTGATGTACAAGAAGGCTTAGATTATTCGGTGCACGGGAAACGTAATAATCCGCAAGCAGAAATGAATATGCAACGATTATTAACTGCATGGCGAAGTTGGAAGCGGCCCGTCATACATATTCGACATGACTCGACTGAACCCGACTCGCCATTAAGACCAGAGTCTCCGGGTAACACAATTAAACCAGCGGTTTATCCAATTGAAGGAGAAGTGCTGTTTAGTAAAAATGTTAACAGCGCGTTTATTGGTACACCTCTTGAGGCTCATTTACACGCATTAGAAATTAATGCATTGGTTATGGTAGGTCTCACTACGGATCATTGTGTTTCAACCTCCGTTCGAATGGCTGCGAACTTGGGCTTTAATGTGGTGTTAGTCAGTGACGCGACAGCAACGCATGAGCGGTGTGGTTTAGACGGGCAACTTATTCCAGCGGAACAAGTACATGCCACCCACTTAGCGAGTTTGCATGGCGAGTTTTGTACGGTAAAATCTACTGATTCCCTACTGAAATAAAAAAGATGTCTAAAGCCAATACAGTCATATTTGTTTCCCACGGCGGTGGCCCACTACCAGTGTTAGGTGACGCTGGACATACACAAATGGTAGATGCATTAGTTGATATCCCTAAGCTTATTGCAAAGCCTTCAGCGATCATTGTTATAAGCGCCCATTGGGAAACGGGCATCACTCAAGTCAGTGAAGGCGGCAACCCTAGCTTAATTTATGATTACGGTGGCTTTCCTACCGAAGCGTACCGATTACAATATCCAGCCCCCGCAAATGCAAGCTTAGCTGCTAAGGTGTTAGAGCGCTTAAATGCGCATAATATTCAAGCCGATTTGGCGCGAGATAGGGGCTATGATCATGGTGTGTATATCCCACTGATGCTGATGTACCCCGATGCAACTATTCCGGTTATTCAGGTATCCTTGCTTAACAATATGGATGCAAGTCAACATCTTCAAATCGGCCAAGCCCTAGCAAATTTAGAAGATGACAATATATTGATAGTTGGTTCTGGGCAATCGTTTCATAATCTCCCTGTTTTTGTGTCGCAAAGTAATGCGCAAAGCGTACAGCAAAATATAGCATTTGAAGATTGGTTAGAAACAGTGTGTACTGATCGTTCGTTAACTGAAAACCAGCGAACGCAAGCTCTGTTAAAATGGGAGCAAGCACCGTTTGCGCGATTTTGCCATCCGCGTGAAGAGCATTTGTTGCCGCTGCTTGTATGTTATGCTGCCGCAAAACGGCCTGCTGATAAAGCGTTACGTTTTAAAGTGATGGGGCAATATGCGTCGGCTTTTGTGTGGAACGCAGCTAACAGGTAGTGGGAAAATAGTGAAATTTGGCTTAGAATTAAGTCAATACAAGGTATAAGGATAGAGTTAATGGAATCTAAGGCGTATAAACTAGGTACACACCGTACGCGTTTACCTGCCGATACTATACGTATAGTGCAGCCTTTTCTAAAGAAAATGGGTATTACACGCGTTGCGAATGTGACAGGCTTAGATAGAGTGGGCATTCCAGTCTATACTGCGTTTAGGCCGAATTCGAAATCGATATCGGTATCCCAAGGTAAGGGTTCGGAGCGAGAAGCGGCTAAAGTCTCAGCCATCATGGAATCGATCGAGGCGTATCATGCAGAAAACATTGATCACCCGATACATTTTGGTAGCGTTAATCAGTTACAAGAAAAATTGTGTTTGGTTGATGTCTCTCAGATGCCACGCTCCGGTGATGCGGTAGATGCAGATGAATCGCTCTTTTGGATTGAAGCAACGAATTACCTTAACCAAGAACGCTGTTGGATTCCTTATGAGGTAGTCAGTGCAGACTACACGCTGCCGACGCTAAGAGGTTATGGACATTTTCCTGCCAATACAAATGGCTTAGCGTCAGGAAACACTCAGCTTGAAGCCATCGGTCATGCAATTTACGAGGTAGTAGAGCGCGATGCGGAATCAATTTGGCGACAACAAGGGGCTAACGAGCAACGAGCCACAGGCCTTGACTTAAATTCAATCGATGACCCAAATTGCCAATGGCTGCTTACTCAATTTGAAGCTGCAAACATTGAAATTAAAATTTGGGAAATTACCACAGACATTAATATTCCCTGCTATATCTGTTTGGCGATTGGCGATGAACAGGATTGGGCTGATCCAGAGTTTGGTTCGGGCTGCCATACAAGCAAAGAGGTGGCCTTGGCGCGCGCACTCACTGAAGCGGCGCAAGCGCGTGCGACCTTTATTGCAGGCAGCCGCGATGATATCGGACAATCAGAGTATCAAACGCAAAATCGAAACAAGCGTAGCCAGCTAGGCCTAGCCCAGACAAAAAGGCATGAACCAATAATACGGTTTGATCAATCTCATAGTTTTAATGGGGAAGATATGCAGCAGGATCTAGACTATTGCCTTAATCAATTGACACAAGTGGGTTTAGACCAAGTTTATGTGGTTGATCTGAGCCAAGCAGAGTTTGGTATTGATGTCGTTAAGGTTGTAATACCAGGTTTAGAAGGCGCTTTTGGTCATTGGCATAGCGGTTATGTGCCTGGAGCCCGCGCGCAAGCCGTCATAAAACATCCGTTTGATGTGGGGTTGAGTTAAATGGAATTCGAAGACTGTTTTATTTTTACTGGCCCAACGCTACTGTTACAAGAAGCGCAAGCCGTGCTGGATGCAAATTACTTACCGCCCGTAAAACAAGGCGATATTTACCGAATTGTCGAGCTATATACGCCGCGCTGTATCGGCATCATAGATGGTTACTTTAATCAAGTTCCTGCAGTGTGGCACAAGGAGATTCTCTGGGCTATGGAGCAGGGCGTTACTGTTTACGGTGCGGCTAGTATGGGTGCACTGCGTGCGGCTGAACTAGATCTATTTGGCATGATTGGCTATGGCAAAATTTATGAAGCCTATAGTGCAGGCGTATTGCCCCCGTTTGTTGACGAAGTCTTTGAAGACGATGATGAGGTCGCTGTTATACATGGGCCTGCGCAGTTAGCTTACCCATCCATGAGCGATGCGATGGTCAATATTCGTTTTACTTTGGCGCAAGCGTTAAAGGATAAAGTGATAGATCGGGCTTGTCTTAATGAGTTAACCCGCATAGCTAAGTCACTATTCTACCCTGAGCGAACCCACAAAAAAATCATCGAGCTTGCGCAACAAACATTAGAAGCTAATAGCCTGCTCATTGCCTATGAAAAATGGCTGGAGGAGCATGCGGTTGACCAAAAAAAATTAGATGCCTTAGGGATGCTTAATCAAATAGCTCGAGATTTATCAACTACTGATAAGAGTGTTAAGAGTACATTTACTCTACAACAAACTTCTCAATGGCAACAGGCGATCACGCAGGTGGTTGGCGGCAGCGCTAAACCAAACGCAGTTGTGAATGAATTACGCTTGGAAGGAAGTGTGTACTTTCAAACATTAGATAAAGCTGTTGAAGCGGCTGTGGGCTTTAGCCAATCTCACGCAATTAATGCTGAGTCATTGACTGAGCTGCACCAAAACCCAGTTGAGTTAGAGTCGCGGTTGTCGGCGCAGCTTAATATGTTAGAATGTAATTTAGCTGTAGATCAGTGGCCTAATACGTTAGTTGAATCGGTCATATTAAATTATCTAAGGGCCGCTGGACAATATCAGCAGCTTGAAGTTAGAAGCACGGAAAAGCAATCTATTCTAGATAAGGTTGCTAATAAACCAGATATTGGCGCATTTGGAGACATCGATTTATTGCAGCTTGGCGATTGGTATTTCTCGCATTGTCTTGAGGCTGAAATGCCGCACGATATAAGTAATTATGCCATTTCATGTGGATTTGACGATGTCACACAGTTTTATACTATAATATTTGACGAATACCTTTACTTGGAAGAGAGGGCACAGGATGCTGAACCAAACTCATAACGACGAACATCATGGAGCGCTATGCGCTGGCTGTGAGCTCAGTCAGTTAGATTTAGACTTTAGGGAATACGGAACGCGCTTTAGGCTGTTTCCACAATCCCCATTGTTAAGCGACTACCAAGAACCAGAAACGGTGTGGTTGTCAATCGGGCCCGATCAAATATGGCCTGGGCCTAGCGATGACCGCATGTACGTGGTTGACGCTATCGATAAGAAGCCTTACGGAGATAACTTTTCACCTCCTTATAAAGGCAATAGCCATCGCCCAGCAACACCAAGTGCAAGCGGTCACTTTGATCACCTAGAGGTAGGCACGCATCAATTCGAGGCGGCTCATATGTACGGAACGCTTCGATGGGTGTTAGATATTTGGGAGCGTTATTTTAATAGAGAGTTAGAGTGGAGTTTTAACGACCACTTTGAGCGACTGGAGCTTGTGCCGTGGCTGGATTGGGATAACGCTCATGCTGGTTATGGGTTTGTAGAAACGGGCTATGGTCGAGATGATGATGGTAGTAAGTTCCCATACAACTTGAACTTTGACGTGCTCGCCCATGAATTTGGGCATACCATGCTGTACTCGGTGATTGGTTTACCAATTGGTGATGATGCCAGTACAGAGTTTTTTGCGTTTCATGAGACATCTGGTGATCTGGTTGCCATCCTTTCTGTGCTTCATTTTAATTCGGTGATAGACCGCATACTTGAAGAAACTAGCGGAAACCTATACACGCGTAATACGTTAAACCGCCTTGGTGAGGAATCGAGTACGCGCCAAATTAGAATGGCGAGTAATGGTCTAAAAATGGCTGACGTAGCCGATGTGCGAACACCGATGAAACAGCTCACTAATAAGCAAGTTCATGACCTTAGCTTGCCAATGACAGGGGCGCTATTTGATTTATTAGTAGAAGTGTTTCAACATAATTTGGTGGATGCAGGGCTTATTTCGCCTGAGTTAGATCAAGCGTCGCGCAGTGTGACAGAAAAATTGGGCAACGAAAGTGATGTCACTGAAGCGTTTCAGCAAAGTTACCAAGGAAACCAACGCGCGTTTAAGAAAGCTTTGGTTGATGCCCGCGATTATCTTGGCTTGGTGTTAGCGAATAGTTGGTCGACGCTTGATCCCCAATTGAATTTCCCGCAGTTTATTCATTCTCTTTTTAACGCTGATTTAGCCATTTCTGGTGGTCATTATCAGCAAGAAATTGATGAAGTTTTTAGATGGCGTGAAATTCGATATTAAATGGTCTGCAACGTATCAGTATAGATGGTGACACAGTTAACATTATCTGCTACAGTAGGCTTACAGTAAACCTAATAAGGAGGCTTTAAAAATGGCACTTGATCCAATAGTTCACGGAACAGAAGACTTATACGAAATCAGCAAAATATATTTGTTTGGTAAACCATTCAAAAGTTTACGCTATATGCGTGAAGACTTAGCTGGTAGCGAATCTAACTCGAAAAAAGCAGGCGCGCATATGCCTCCAGCGGAAATTGAACGTACGCTATTACAAGATAAGCATGGTCCGAGTTCTGAATCTTCAAAAACTCAGCAGGCACCGAATTTAGTTAGGGTATATAGCTTTAGTTACGAAGGAAATTACTTCAAATTAGCCACTCCATTAATTTATTTAATGTGGGGTGACGGCGAGAGCCCGGAGTCAGGGGCTAATGAATCGGGGTTACCCAGTTTTGATCTACAAAATGTCGGCCTTCCTGCGAAGGATTGGCGCTTTGCATCAGACATAAAAGTATGGAAGATGGACCGACACGATGTATCTTTAGTAATAGATTTAGAGGTCGGTAAATTAGAAGAGATATTAATTAACCCTATTTGTTATGATAACGAATTGCCTAGTGCAAGATCCAATATTGCTTCTAGATCGAATATGACATCTAGATCGAATATGACTTCTAGATCGAATATGACTGCTAGATCTAATATGACTGCTAGATCTAATATGGTCGGAGCGCACCAAGATTAGCGGTTACATTAAAAGATGCTTTTTAGCAATGTCCATATCTCTCGATGTAGCGTTATTAGGCAAGCGTGCATAGATTGCACGCAAAACCTGTTCTGCCTCGGGATATAATTGGCGTTTTTTATTTAAGTCAAATATACTAATTGCAGCTCGTAACTCGAGAGAGGCTGCTTGTTGTTCTTCCGCAGCTTTAAGGGCGCTTAGTAAGAATTCTAAAGCGCCTGAATATTCGCCTAATTGCATAAGTATCCGCCCTTTGCAGCGGAATACCTCTGCTCTCCAGTATTGTACCTTTTTGTCTTTAAGGAGTTTTATAGTATCTTCAATGTAGGATAAGGCTCCTCTAGGCATATCTGCTTTTAGCATGGTTTCAGCAGTGATCTCTCCATAAAGTGCGAGATCTTCAGTAGTGCCTACGTTAGATATCTGAAGAAACGCAGCTTTCATGGTTTCAATTCCTGTTTTTGTTTCCCCACTATAGGTGGCGACTAAACCTTCGCAATAGCTAAGTTTTCCTGCATATTCGGGTAGTGGAAGCTCTAAACAAATTAGTGATAATTGTTGATAGCACCTTTTAATTTCCGTTGCATCTCTCCTATACAGATGGAGATTTAAGTTTAGTTCTATAGCGTGCAAAATAGACCCTTTATGTTGTAATTTAGTGGCCCATTGATAGCATTCGGCAGCATGTTCTAAGGCCGCTTTTTCATTACCTTGTAGCCACTCTACTTGCGATAAGAAGCCACTTCCGCATACTTTTGGGTCGTGGCCACCAAACTCACTCGCGTGGTTAGCGTGCTCTTTGGGGTCATACAAAGCGATGCCGGCGTTGATATGACGGTGTGCGGTTTTGAAATCACCTAAATGGAACTGCGTGGTCCATAAACAATGCTGTGCTTGTAAGCGCAGGCCGGCGTTATCAGACTCATTAGATAACTGTTCTAACATGTTTGCCCAAACTAGACCATGATCTGCTTCATCGTCTTTAGAGACTAACCACTGGCCCCATAAAGCCATAAATTCGAGATTAGACTCAACGATTTCATCATCGATAAGCCCGTCTATTTTATCTACTAAGTCTGGCTTTTCTGCCTCTGCTAATTCCTCGCATAAGCTAACTGCTTTTTGATAATTTGCCTTGGTTACTTTTGAGCCAGAGCCTTCTAATGCCATTAACACAGGCCCTAGCGTCACCAGTACATTTAACAGTAAAGCTTTCGTTTCTGCGGTGCTAGGGAGTTTTTTAAGTACCGTTTCAGCGTCTAATAAGTGAGACCTCGCCTCAATTAGAGTGTATTTAACGCTAGCACTTTTTCCGGCTCTCAGCCAATACTTAGCGGCTTTCGCTGCATCATCGCCATCAGACGCGTGGCGAGCTAACAATTCAGGCGTGGTAGTGCCTAAATCTGGATAGTGCCGCTCTAATATCGACACAATACGCTTATGAATAGTAGTGCGATCACTCTTTAGTAGCGTTTCATAGGCGACATCGCGCATTAATGCGTGTTTGAAGGAATATTTCGCATTGGGCGGTGCTTGGCGCTGTAGCACCAACTGTGCCTCCAATAGTGGAGTGAGCGCTCTGTATAAGTTTTTATCTTTATATTTGGCTACCAATTCGAGCAAATCAAAGTCGAAGTCTCGCCCAATTACTGCGGCCAAATGCGCGATAGCTCGAGTCTCTTCGGGTAAACGGTCTAGCCGTGCGGTTAGAGATTCTTGCAGAGTGCTAGGGATGCTTTTGCCTTCGTGCGCAGGCGAGGGTGCAGATGAGTAGAGATGATCTTTTTCATTTTCTAATATGTTCTTACTGAGTTCTTCAATGAACAAGGGGATGCCCTCAGTGCGCTTGAGGATTTGGTCCACAACTTCAAATGGAAGTTGGTGTTGACTTTGAATTTGAACTTGATTCAATAACTCTTGAATATACTTTTCAGGTAGACGCTCGATGTCGAAAGTCTTGACGTTAGCGTGGTTTACAAAATTGGGGTTGACTCCGGGACGAGAGGTCAGTAGCAATAAGATTGGATGCTCGGCGATGACATCGATCATCCGCTCGATCAATTCCATAGTGGTTGGATCAACCCACTGGATATCTTCAACTTTCATCAACACTGGACGGGATTTAGAAAGTGCAATCATCGTGTTGATTAACGAGTTAAATACCTTCTCCTTTTTCTCATCTGGATCAACGGTTACAACCCCAGTGTCTTTTTGCTTTGTTAATGATAATAACTCACAGTAAGTTGGCATGTCGCCACGGTAGTTCGGTGAGATGCGCTCTAAGGCTTTCACTAAGGCACCTAGTTTATGCACGCGCCCAGTTTTACTGTCTTTGTGCTCGAAGCCCGCTTCTGCCTCTAGGCCGCTAATCAAGGGGTAGAACGCAGTGTTGGTATGATAGGGCGCGCATTGATATTCTAATTGGAAATGCGTACTCGTCTTTATTTTGGTAGACAACTCCGTCACAATGCGCGATTTTCCTATTCCAGCTTCACCTACGCAGTAAACAGCACACCCTTTGTTTCGTTTAACGTTACCCCATGTATTCAGTAGCTCTGCCATTATTTCGGTGCGATCCACCATCGGGGTTAATTCTGCGGCATGGGCAACAAAGCGTGAACTAATAGATTGTTCTGCAATGATTTGCCACGCTGCTTGCGGCATACTAATGCCTTTTAATTGGTGTTCACCACGATACTCAACCGCAAACAAACCATCGGTCAGTTTATGTGTGGTTTCCCCTACAATGACCTCTCCAACCTGCGCCACGCTTTGCAGTCGCGCTGCTAAATTAAGCGGTAAACCGATGGCGACTTCTGACCGAATGTGCTCATCGCCGAGCATATCGCCCACCACAGCCAAGCCGGAGGCAATGCCGCAGCGCACGGCTGCCTTGGTGCCAGTATTACCAAGTACAATGTTTTCAATTTCTAGCTCTCGAACGATGCGTAGAGCCGCATTGACAGCGCGTTCGGCATTTGATTCGTTACGGGTGAATTGAGCAACGATACCGTCCCCTAAATATTCGGTGATGCGACCACCTAATGAATCAATGATTGTTTTGCTTAGTGCTTGGAATCGGCGAATGATTGAACGGGTTTCTTCAGGGTCTAAGCTTTCGGCGATGAGTGTAGAGTCAACAAGATCACAAAATAAAACAGTCAATAGTCTGCGCTCAGCGGTTGGGGTGACCGCTTTTGCCTCTTTGCCTATGATCTGCTTAGTGCCACACTCATTACAAAACTTTGCCGTTGGAAGGTTAGAATGGCCGCAGGACGCGCAGCGGGCTAGCTCAGTCATATACGATTAAAACCTCCATTTAAATGTTTTTGTGAAATGGCCTTAGACAAAAACACCTGATGTAACGTTTTTATCGATAGTGGCTAAACCATGGAATTTTAGCCGAAGGGGAAGAGGAACGCGATATAAAAGTACACTTTATCTAGTTCTTGCTTGATGCATAGATTGACTATTCTTGGGTCGTTGGTCTGTGTGTTATTTCTGCGGTAATGCTAAACAGAAATTAATCACGTAGGTGCAGTATTTAACCGCCAGCGGCCAATTGTTTATCCTGTTCTTTTTGCTTGTTCTGGCGCCGCATTATCCATGCTGCCAGTAACACGCCAATAGCGACGGTGACAATAATAATGGTTGCCAGTGCATTGATGTCCGGTTTTAGACCGACGCGTATCCGTGAGTAAATCATGATTGGCAAGGTATTTGATCCTGGCCCTGTTACAAAGCTTGCGATGACTAAATCGTCTAATGAAAGTGTAAAGGCCAATAGCCAACCTGCAACCATACCGGGTGCAAGTATTGGCAAGGTAATGTCCATTAATACTCTAAACGGCTTTGCGCCTAAGTCAAGTGCAGCATCTTCCAAAGATTCATCGATACCTTGCAAGCGAGCTTGAATAATAACGGCTACGTAAGCTAAAGAAAATGTGATGTGCGCAATCGTGATGGTGGTGAAACCACGTGAGCTAGGCCAACCGATGAGTTCGGATAAGGTGATAAACAGTAGCAATAAAGATAAGCCCGTAATCACTTCGGGCATAACTAAAGGCGCTGAAATCATGCCGGAGAATAAAGTCCGGCCTTTAAAGCGACCAAAACGCACTAAAGCAAGGCCGGCGAAGGTACCTAACAACGTGGCGAAACAAGCGTTGATGAAAGCAATTTTTAAGCTGAGCAGCACCGCACCCCAAATTTCTGGGTTTTCGAAAAGTGCAGTATACCAGCGTGTTGACCAACCGCCCCATATAGGGACTATCTTTGAATAATT
Source organism: Candidatus Poriferihabitaceae bacterium (assembly GCA_965237995.1). Classification (GTDB taxonomy): domain Bacteria; phylum Pseudomonadota; class Gammaproteobacteria; order Arenicellales; family Poriferihabitantaceae; genus JAAELZ01. The sequence continues at coordinate 284,583 of CBDEGO010000002.1, read as the reverse complement.
AAAAGAATAGATAATCAGCAAAAAAATCGGGATATATAAAAATGCAAGACCAAAGGCCAGCATAGAAATAAGAAAGGTTGAGCGCTTTTTTTGCATAGCTATGAGGCGTTCTCCCGTGATTGAATGCGTTGATACAGCATCATCGGTGCAACCAAAACAACAAGTAACACGATGGCCACTGCCGACGCCACAGGCCAATCGTGATTGTTATTAAATTCACTGAACAATACAGTTCCAATCATTAATACATTACCACCGCCTAATAGATCAGGGATGACGTATTCGCCAGTAGCCGGAATAAAAACCAATAGGGCGCCGCCAATAATACCCGGCACGGTCAATGGCAGGGTTACCGTTAAAAAGGTGGTAATGGGCTTTGCGCCAAGGTCAGAGGCTGCTTCATGCAAACTCATGTCGAGCTTCTCCATATTGGCATAAAGCGGTAATATCATAAATGGTAAATAGGAATAGATAATGCCGATATAAACAGCAAACTGTGAATAAAGTAAGCGGATAGGTTGGTCAATAATACCAAGCCAAATTAGTAAGTTATTGATTGTCCCTTGGTCTGCGAGTAAGCCCATCCATGCATACACTCTTAGCAAGAATGATGTCCAGAAAGGCAAAATAATCAGCATTAACAAGACGTTTTTTGTAGCTGGTTCAGAGCGAACAATAGCGTAGGCAATGGGATAGCCTATTAGTAAACACCAAATGGTCGAAATGCCTGCTATCTTGACGGAGTTGAGGTAGGTGTTGAGATATAACTCATCTTCTGCCAACCATTTAAAGTTATCAAACAGCAATCGTAAGTTGAAAGAACCATCTTCGGCCCATTGAAACAAGCTAGAAAAGGGTGGGCTAGCAATGAGTGATTCAGCAAAGCTGATTTTTAGAACAATAACGAAGGGTATTAAAAAGAACAGTAATAACCAGAAAAATGGAATGCCGACAATAGCTGACTTCCAGCTAGCTTGAACTCTACGACTAAGCCTAGTTAGTCTCGAGGTGCTTAGGCTAGCCTGTTGCGGGGCAGTTTGTGACATGTTACTTAGTTAATACAACTGCACTGGTGGGTTCCCAACTTAAATAAACCGTTTCGTCCCAATCGGCGATATGTTCCCCGCTTTTCGGACGTACTTGGTTGGGATAGGTAACGTCAATTATCTTTTCGTTGGTTAGTTTCACCTTATAAGTAGACATGCTGCCTAAATAACCAATGTCTTGGACTATGCCTTCAAGTTTGTTAGGGCCTTTTTGTTCATGCGGAGTTTTAGAGATGCGTATTTTTTCTGGACGAATCGCTACCCACACTTTCGCGTTTTCTTGGATGGCTAAGCCGTGATCAATATAAAATAAACTATCGTCGCGGCGAGATTGCACCAGCACATGATCAGATTCATTTTCAACAACAAACCCTTGAAATATATTCGCTGAACCAATGAAGTCAGCGACAAATCGGCTATCAGGCGTTTCGTAAATTTCGGTTGGCGTGCCTATTTGAATAAACTTACCTTGGTCCATTACCGCGATGCGGGTAGATAAGGTCATAGCCTCTTCTTGGTCGTGGGTCACCACAACAAAGGTAATGCCTAATTCTTCCTGAATATTCATCAACTCAAACTGAGTTTGTTCGCGCAAGCGTTTATCTAGCGCGCCGAGTGGTTCATCTAACAATAGTACTTTAGGTTGTTTGACTAACGCTCTGGCTAAGGCAACACGTTGTCTTTGGCCGCCGGATAACTGGTGAGGTTTACGCTTGCTAAAGTCTCCTAGCTCCACCATGCCCAGCATTTCATCTACTTTTTTCGACGCATCGGTTTTAGACATACCGTCGCGTAACAAGCCGTAGCTGACATTTTTTTCAACCGTCATATGCGGAAATAGCGCATAGGACTGAAACATCATATTCACTGGGCGCTCGTAAGCAGGGATGTCATTTATTTCGACGCCGTCGATGTACATCGAACCAGATGAAGGTGTCTCAAACCCCGCAAGCATTCTAAGTAATGTACTTTTTCCACAGCCCGAGCCACCTAACAAAGAGAACAACTCGCCTTTGTATATCTCTAAATCAACGTTATCAACGGCAGTAAAGTCACCAAAGCGTTTGGTGATGCCTTGAATTTTTATAAACGGTTCAGCGTCGGCGTCAAGCCATGGACGGTCAATGATCTCTTGCGCTAGGGGCATAATAGTAGACAGTGCGGGTTGAAACTAAAAGGCCACCGCTGCGGTGGCCTTTGCGGACAAATTGAAGTGTTAGCTTCCAGACTTAAAAGCTGTCCATGCACGTGTTCTAGCACGCTCTGCTTTTGGCTTCAGGGGAGCCAATGGGTACATATTGTTTACTTGCTCGGCTGGCGGATAGGCTGCAGGGCTACCTGTGACAGCGGGGTCTACTAAGTCAAATGCGCTTTCATTAGCGTTGGCGTACCAAGTGTAGTTGCTGTCGGCAGCGGCAACTTCTGGGCGCATCATATAGTTTAGGAATAGGTGCGCGTTTTCTACATTCTTTGCATCAGCAGGAATGACCCAGCCGTCAGCCCAAAATTGCGCTTTGCCGTCGCCGTCGGGAAGATAAAAATCTAATACGACACCGGTGTTCGCTTCTTTCGCACCAGACATGGCGAGTAAGCCATCTGGCCCCCAAGTTACGGCTACGCAAAATTCCTTTTCTGGCATGCGTTGATAAGCATAGTTGTCAAAAGTTTTAATATAAGGCCGTACTTTAGATAGCATTTCTGCTGCTGCTTTGTAGTCGGCCGGGTTGTTTGAGCTTGGGTCTAAACCAAGATGAGCGAGCGCCATTGGCATGATATCGGTCGGAGAGTCCAACATCGCAACACCGCACTTAGACAACTTTTCCATGTGTACTGGGTCGAATACCATATCCATCGACCCGATAGGCGCATCTGGATGGGTTTCTTTAACCAGCTCAGAGTTATATGTGACCCCATGAGAACCCCACATGTATGGAATGATATGTTCATTGCCTGGGTCCCAATTCGCATCGAGTTGCGCCATGATGTCGCCGCGCATATGCTTGAGGTTCGGTAATTTAGACTTATCTAATTTTTGTAAAATCCCCGCAGGTATTAAGCGTGCATTTACTGAGCTTGCGTGACTAACAACGTCATAACCAGAGTTACCCGCGAGTAACTTAGAGTCGATAGCTTCTACAGAGTCGTAATTATCGTAAGTGACTTCGATGTCGAATTCTTTAGCAAAATTAGCGATGGTTTCTTCGCCGATATATTCGGCCCAGTTCGTTACGTTAAGTTGGCCAGCAGCGAATGCTGCCCCACTTATGCCAATCGCGGCAGGCACAGCCAGCGCGGTAAATAGTGTAGTAAGTTTCATAGTTATCTTCAGTGTTTTAAGTTTTTGTGCTTAAAAGGATAAGATAATTGTGACACGCGATCAACCGTTATTATTGATTGTTGGTGCATTGAAAGTTGGAGCTTGGGCGTTTATCAAGCATCAAATGTGTTGCTATAATAGCTTAGACGGTGAGAACTTAACTGCTAGCACATCGCTTACATGGCGCGACACCTTTGCTTTCGCTTAGCGGATTTCTCGCTTATAGCTAAATTGGTCAGCTCTACCTTTGGTCGTCCTGACTTCGACTATTTTGTCATTGACGGTGTAGGTGGCTCGATTTAAAACTACGACTGGTGAGTCGATGGGTATTCCCAATTTGTCGGCAGTTATCTCGTCACAGGCTGATGCAGTTAACGTTTCTTCAGCACGCACGATGGGAATATCATATTTGTCCACAATCAACGCGTAAAACAAATCAGGGATATGTGTGTCTGGTTTCTCTAATCCAGGTACTAATTCCGCAATCCACCACGAATATTCGATAAATGTGGGGTAGGACACTTGGTCAGACCGGACTTGACCAATGCGTTCGATATACAAAAGCGGGGTTTCTACAGCAACATCGAGGCGCACACAAATTTCTTTGCTCCCAAGTTCTAGACGTCGATCTGTGGTGTCTTTTCGGATGCGTATGTCTTCTCCCCTTTTCATCGCCGTAAGAGAAAAATCGAAACAAGCTGTTATTAAAGTCAATTCGAGAAACAAAGGTGCCTTTGCCTTGATGACGAAATAATAAACCCTGCCAAACTAAGTTATCGATCGCTTTTTTAACGGTGCCTTGGCTAACGTCCAGCAGTTTAGATAATCTAGGTTCAGATAGAATTAAATCACCAGGCACTAGGAGGCCGGACGATATTTCGCCTTTAATATGATTCTCTACCACTTGGTAAAGTGGCTCAGATTTACGTAATGGAGCGGAGTCGAAATCTCTACGTGACTCGGGTAAATTCATAATACAACCTTCCTGTTGACAAACTTCTTGTTGGGCCGCTATAGTCGATCCAGTAACTCATCTATATGAGTGATATGATATATACCATAATTCAGCGTCTCGCGGCGATAATAACAAGAGGTGATAACAATTGGAGTTTTTAAATTACTTTGGTAATGTTTTTACCGTTTACCATATCGCTTTACTTATAAGCGGAACCTTCGCTGGATTAATATTGGGCGCGTTGCCTGGTTTAAGCCCGACGATGGCAGTGGCCTTGATGATTCCATTTACCTTCCATATGGAGCCCGCGTCAGGTTTGATTTTACTCGGTGCGATGTACACCTCAACGGTGGCAGGCGGAGCGATTAGCGCTATTTTAGTGAATGTACCTGGCGCGCCAGCCAACATTGCAACTGCAATGGACGGCCACCCACTTGCCGCTAAAGGTAGAGCCGCTGAAGCCTTGCACTACTGCTTTGCCAGCTCGTTCGTCGGTGGAGTGTTAGGTATTTTGGTACTGATCTTTTTTACGCCACCATTAGCAAAATTAGCGCTGGAGTTCGGGCCTTCTGAATTATTCTGGATTGCTATTTTAGGCATCACCGTAATAGGCACCATTGGCAGTAAGTCAGTTGTTAAAGGGCTATTGTCTGGCTTGTTTGGCATTTCCTTATCAACCATTGGCGCTAACCCAATGTTAGGTGAAGATCGGTTTGTTTATTCTGAGCACCTCGAAAGCGGCATTCATATCGTAGCAGCGCTGATCGGTTTGTTCGCAATTCCGCAAGTGTTATCGTTAATTGAGCAAGCGCGCAAAGACAAAGACTCCTCAGTGTATGCGCTGGGCGAATCTAAATTAATGCAATCGGTAATGTATAACTTTAGCCGAATCAAGGCCCTGACTATCGGTTCGGTGGTGGGCATCGTTGTTGGTATTATCCCTGGAGCTGGAGGCCAAATTGCAGGTTTAGTTGCTTATGATCAAGTCAAGAAGCTGAGCAAAGACCCATCTAAGTATGGAACGGGCGAACCAGATGGTGTAATCGCTGCTGAATCCGCAAACAACGGCATGGTAGGCCCGTCCTTAGTTCCCTTACTAACCCTAAGCATTCCAGGCAGCCCGACTGCCGCTGTGTTGCTAGGTGGGTTATTAATTCATGGCTTGTTTCCTGGTTCCAGATCTATTCACTGTTCATGCGGAAACAACGTGGACTTTTATTAATTCGCTGATTGTTGCGCAGGTATTTATGCTGATTATTGGCTTGTTCCTGAGTCAACACAGTGGTTGGATCATGAAAGTGCCTGACCATTTTATGGCTGCGGCAATCCTTACGCTCGCGGTGTTTGGTACATACAGTATACAAACCAGCTATTCAGACGTGCTAGTGATGGCATGTCTTGGGCTATTTATGTTTTTTGCGAGTAAGTTTGGGTTTAGCGCTGCGCCGGTTGTACTCGGTATTATTTTAGGGCCAATTGCTGAAGACAGCTTTTTACAAGGCTCGCTCATTGCAGGTAGTCGAGATGGCGTATTCAGCTATTTCACTGATGGGCCAATCAATATCGTATTAATATTTTTGTGTGTTGCCTCAATCGCATACAGCGGATTTTCAGGTGCCAAAGTACGTAAACAAGCGGGAGAAGTAGGATGAGTTGGATTAATTCAAAAGAAAGGCTATCAGCTTTATGGGCTGCACTGGTGGCTGTATTGCTGTTAATTAGCTCGTTTTACGGCACTGATGCGGAGGTGTATTTGTTCCCTCGAATCGCTGCCGCCTGTATCGGCATACTCGCGGTCATGCTGGTGTACGCTAATTTAAAGGTTACACCCGATAACGCACAAATGAATGAGCGACTATTTGATTGGTCTACTTTGCTGCCAGGTTTGATCATTGGCATTATTTATATAATTTGTATTGAATATGTTGGTTTTTATGCCAGTTCATTCATCACATTTTGCGCAATTACCATGCTGTACGGAAAACGTAGTACGTTCGATAGCCGTGCCTTAGTTTACAAACTAAGCGTTGCCGCTGTGTTCATGTTGGTACTGTATATTCTATTTTGGAAACTATTGCACGTGCGTACGCCAACCGGTTTATTATTTTAATGGTTGGCTGTATGGCATAGCAGTTTTAAATATCCAACAATTTGTAAATAAATCTAAACTAAAACCTTAACTATATCTAATACACTTGGAGAAGAATTATGAAACCTGTTACTCGTAAATTATCGAAAATAAGCGTCGCACTCAGTGCTAGCATGCTGTTACTGGGCGCTTCGGCGGTCAATGCTGAAACTTACCCAGACCGCCCAATTGGTGTGATGGTGGCTTATAACCCAGGTGGCGCGACTGACTTTCAGGCGCGTATTGCGACGTTGGCTTCAGCTAAGATGAAAGACGACAAGCCACTTTCTGTCGGACAACCTATTTATGTTACTAATAAACCAGGTGCTGGCGGTCGTAAAGGCTGGAATTGGTTTGCAGACAAAGCACCTAAAGATGGCTATATGATGGCGGCTTACAACGTACCTCATTTCATTGCACAGTCTATTGTTTTTGACACTAAGTACAATATCGATAACCTAGAGCCAGTTGGCAATTGGGGCGCTGATCCTGCGGTGCTCATCGTTGGCAAAGATAGTCAATTTAATACCGCGCAAGAACTCGTGGAGTTTGCAAAAGCTAATCCGGGCAAAGTAACCGTAAGCGGTGCAGGCAAGTTTGTGGGCCACCACATTGCGCATCTTCAATTAGCCAAAGCGACTGGCGCGAAACTAACTTATGTGCCTGGTAAAGGTGGTGTAGGTGCCATGACATTAGTTAAAGCCGGCGACACGATGGCGGGTTTTAATAATCTATCTGATGCTGCGCGCGCGGGTGATGAAATCAAAATCCTAGCCGTTGCCGACCTTGAGCGTCATGCCTTTTTACCTGACGTACCCACGTTAAAAGAATCTGGCATTGATGTTGATAATTCTAGTGTTAACTTCCGTGGCTTAATGGTTCCCGGCGGCACACCGCAAAATGTAATTGATCATTTAGCGGCGACAGTACCAACGATGTTTAACGACAAGAAGACCATAGGCAAAATGAAGCAAACTAATTCGCCAGTAAATATTATGTCTCGTGATGAAGTGCTGTCTATGTGGGCCGAGCGCCAAACAGCACTAAGCGAGTTGTTGGCTGACTTAAAGCAGTAGTTTCAACTTAACAAAGCAATACACGTATTGCTAAGCAGAACGCAAAAGCGTCTCTGAAACGATTGCCGACGACCGCATCAGTCGTCGGCATTTTTTATCTAAATGTGGATTAAACAAAAATGAGTGTAGAAGCAGATAACCTTTCAAATGCGGTTTCTGAAACCGTTGCACGCGCTAAAGCAGCGCAGAAAATCTATTCGGCTTATACCCAAGAGCAAGTTGATGCAGTCGTCACAGCGGTAGGCTGGAGTATCATCAATCCTAGTAATAATGCCGAGCTCGCGCAGATGGCCGTCGCCGATACCGGGTTAGGTAATGTGGAAGACAAAATCACTAAAAATCGGCGTAAGACGATGGGTTTACTGCGAGATATCAAGGAAGCAAAAACCGTGGGTGTTATCGCTGAATATCCTGACAAAGGGATAGTAGAAATAGCCAGGCCAGTTGGTGTGGTTGGGGCGATTGTGCCTTCGACCAATCCGGCAGCGACACCAGCAAACAAAACGATTAATGCGCTTAAAGGCGGCAATGCAATGATTTTAGCACCCTCACCTAAAGGGGCGCACTGTTGTGATAGATTAGTTGAATTGATGCAAATAGAATTAGAACGAGTCGGCGCGCCGAAAGACTTAGTGCAACGACTGCCTTCGCCCATTAGTAAAGTGGGTACGTTACAGCTCATGCAAGAAGTTGATTTGGTCGTTGCAACGGGTTCCCAAAACAATGTTAGAGCGGCCTACTCAAGCGGGACTCCGGCAGTCGGCGTAGGTGCAGGAAATGTCGTATCCATCGTCGATGAAACGGCGGATTTGGCAGAAGCTGCGCGTAAAATCGTCATTTCTAAGTCGTTTGATAACGCAACAAGTTGTTCATCAGAAAACAACCTAGTGGTAATTGACGCAGTGTATGATGAGATGCTCGAAGCCTTACATCATCAAGGTGCGCTATTGCTATCGAATGAAGATCGCAGTCGACTGGCAAGCCAACTCTGGCATGATGGTAAGTTAAATCAATCTTTAATTGCTAAAAAGGCTTATGAAATAAGTGAATTGGCTGGACTTGAGGCTGAAACGAGCCACGCAACCAAAGTATTGCTCGTTGAAGCGACGGGCATAGGTAAACAACATCCCTATTCTGGCGAGAAATTATCACCTGTTCTTACTGTGTTTCGCGCTAGTGATTTTGACGAAGCAGCTACTATTGCTGAGGGTATTATGGCGTATCAAGGGCAGGGGCACTCTATTAGTATTCATACAACAAACGAAGAGCGGCCAAGCTATCTAGGCTTGAACTTGCCAATTTGTAGAGTCATTGTGAATCAGATACATTGCTATGCAACCGGAGGTAGTTTCGACAATGGATTGCCATTTTCACTATCGATGGGGTGCGGAACTTGGGGTGAAAATAGCATCTCTGACAACATGAATTATAAGCATTACCTGAATACAACAAGGGTTGTGCGTACTATTGCCACGCAGGAGCCTACATTAGAAGATTTATTTTCTGATTATTGGCAGGCGTACGACATCGAAGCCCTCGCTAATTAAATTTTCTTGGATATGTAAGGATGTTAACAGTACAAGAAATTATCGATCAAGGTAGTGCGGCGCACCCTGACAAAATATTTTTAACCATAGCCGAAACTGGCAAAACCTTGACTTGGGGCGAGTTACAGGCGCAGTGTCTGCAAATCAACGCATTATTAGATTCGAAAAATATTAGTCGAGGCGCCACCGTTGCCTTTTTGCTAGACAACGGTTATTGGACGACTTTACTGTTACTCGGCGTGATGTACAGCGGTCGCGTAGTGTTAGCGTTGAATGCAGTTAGTGGGCAAAAGCCACTCACCTATATTATGGAGCACTCTGACGCCTCTTTATTATTTGTGAGTGCAAAGTACAAGCAGAGTTATGCCAAGGTTATAGAGGGCTTGCCAAGTGATCTTGACGTAATCGATACTTGCGAAACCTTAGGTCCAGACATTCAGTTAAATGCCTCTCCTAATGCGACTGCCAGCTCTCAGATGCGTGAAGATGATACGGCCTTATTGATTTACACCTCTGGCACCACGGGTATGCCAAAGGGTGTGTTGCTCTCGCATAAAAATGTAATAGCGGGAGGAAAATACACTGCGTTAGCGCATGGGGTTGAAAAAGACGATATTGCAATGTGTGTATTACCGCTGTATCACATCAATGCCCAAATGGTGACTGTCATGGCACCGTTAGTGAGTGCAAGCGAGGTTGTTATGCGCACGCGTTTTAGTGCTCGTGAATTTTGGCAAGATATGCATAAATACCGTTGTACGTGGTTTAGTGTGGTGCCTACCATCATTTCTTATCTCATAGAGAACGACGCTAAAGATATCTCTGCCGAAGCATTGGCCGAAGTGCAACAGCGCGTTAAATTTGGGCGGTCTGCCTCTGCGGCCTTATCACCAGCTAAGCATCAACAGTTTGAATCTCGCTTTGGTATCTCGATTGTTGAAACAATGGGGCTGAGTGAAACGGCTGCGCAAATTTTATCCAATCCCAAGCCGCCTGCTAAGGGGAAGTATGGCTCCCCCGGTGTTGCGGTAGGTAATGAAGCAAAGGTTATTCGAGCTGATGGTTCTGACGCTGATTGCGACGAAATTGGCGAGTTAATGATCCGGGGTGATAACGTAATGAAAGGCTATTACAAAAACCCACAAGTCACGGTTGAAACAATCGAAGAAGATGGTTGGTTACATACTGGAGATTTATGTTTTTGCGATGAACAAGGTTATTACTTCATCACGGGGCGGATTAAAGAGTTAATTATCAAAGGTGGCGAGAATGTCGCACCGCGCGAGATTGATGATGTGCTATATAAACACCCAGCCGTGTTAGAAGCGGCGGCATACGGCATTGATGATGAGCACTATGGTCAAGAGATCATGGCTTGTGTCGCGCTTTGCCCAGGGATGGAAGCAACGGAAGAAGAACTACGCGATTTGTGTATTGAAGCTTTAGGCGCTTATAAAGCACCAAAAAATATATTTATGCGTGATGAATTGCCCAAAGGGCCGTCAGGGAAAATACAACGCCTTAAACTGGCTTAACGGCGGCGCCTACATTACTTATGGAATGTCGATAGCATATCAATAGTTAGCACTAAGCCTTGTCCTGGTAAGCATTAGCTTGTGTATCTCTCAAGGCGTGTAATGCACTTTTAGCACGCAACGCGCGCGTTGCCCATGCAATGGCTAAAACCCCAGTTAACCCTGTGATGCTATAACGGATTAAGTCTGGCGTTTCAATTAGCCAAACGACACCGACAAAAATTGCACAAAAGAGTAAAACGGTGCCGATGGTACGTTCACCTAGATAAGCGCGGCTGGCTTCGTGTTGATCTTCAAGTGAGTGATTTCTACCAGCAGCAATTGCGACTTTTGCAGCCCCTAATTCGGCGTTGACCGTATCTCCAGTCATACTTATTCCTCTGTTAAGCGGTTAGCATTATAACTATAGCATAAATGATAAAATATAGCCATATCAAATAGATAGCTTCTAATGTGTTGCTTTATTCAGGTTTTTCTTCATCCCAGCGTTGCATCGCCGCCAGTGTGGCTGAGCGATATTCACGTCGGTGGATAACCAATAAAACAATGGTCGTGCTGATAATTAAGCCGATCGGGTGAATAAGCCAAACCAAATAGGCCAGACCAAACTCAAAGCCGCGCATTCCTTCGTTAAAATAAATACCGCCTTTGGAAATAACTACCCCCATTTTTTTGGCGTAGCGCTGTTTGTCTTCATCGTTGCTTGTATGTTCAGGCGCGGCGCCCATCATGACAATGCCGTAGTTATATAGGCGTAATGACCATACTAATTTGAAGAAAACATAAACAAATAAGCTAATTAAAATAAGAAATTTTATCTTCACCATTTCTATGGTGCTATCTATCGCGAAGGGGATGTGTGAAGTGATATCAATCACATCGTTGGCGGCACCTAATGCGGCGTAGAGGCCTGCGATGGTTAAAATTGTACCCGACAAAAAGAACGACACACCTCGAAGCAAGGTGTTTAGTAAATTAGAATCTACAATGCGGCTGTCTCGGTTGATCATATTGAGCATCCATGTTTCCCGATATAAATTCGATAAGCCGTTCAACGTGATCCGGTCACCTTGATAAATCGATTTTTTACTAATGTAACTGTATAAAAACCAGACGCCAAAGAACCATACAACAGCGATAACATCTAATGGAGTGAAAGAATCTAGCATGCGAAATTGATCAGTTCTTTATTTAGAACCACAAAGAAATCAGTGGAGCGTGAAGCGCACTGATAGGGTTAGTATGTACGCTGAATCGAGAAGTCTGCAAGCTGGTGTAACGCTTGGGTAAATTCATTAGCTGGGAGCGCAAGTAAGGCCTGTTGGGCTAGGTCGACTTGCTTTTCCGCTACTTGAGCGGTGTATTGCAGCGCACCCGTTTCTTCAACGATATGCAAAATAACGGCAAGTTGTTCACGTTTACCGTTTTTGATGGCGTCAGTGATGACCTCTTGTTGCTCTTTACTGCCGCGCTTTTTAGCTTCAATGAGCGGCAGGGTGATCTTACCTTCCGCCAAGTCGTCTCCGCTGTTCTTGCCCATTTCTACGCTACTAGATTGGTAATCAAGCATATCATCCATAATTTGAAATGCATTACCTAAGCGTTTGCCATATTCGCGTAGGGCCTCAATCTGTTCGATGCTTGCCCCGCCAACTAAGCCACCTAATTGCGCAGCAGATTCGAACAGGCAAGCGGTTTTACGGTAGATCGTTTCTAAGTACGCTTGTTCAGAGGTATCGGCTTCATGGGCGTTCAGTAACTGCATCACTTCGCCTTCGGCGATGGTGTTAGTGGTTCGCGCCATTACATCCATCACCGGCATGGAGTCAGCCGTCACCATTATTTCAAAAGCGCGTGAGTAGAGAAAGTCACCTACTAATACGCTGGCTTCGTTGCCCCAAATATCGTTGGCCGTTTGGTTTCCTCGGCGCAAGGCAGAAGCATCAACGACATCGTCATGTAACAATGTGGCAGTGTGTATAAACTCAATTACAGTCGCGAGTCGTGTATGTTGTTTGCCGCTGTAGTCAAATGCGCGAGCGGATAGCAACAAAATGAGTGGGCGCAATCGCTTCCCGCCGCTTTGAATGATGTATTCACCCAAGGTGTTGATAAGCGCGATATCAGAGTTTAGCTGTGAACGTATTTCGGCGTTTACGAGATCTATTTCGTGTTGCACCAAGCTAGTGGCAACTACGAGGGCGTTGGGGTGTTTCTCGTCCGTTTTATTCGCTTCATTAGCGAGTGCAATGGATGCAGAAGGCGCTTGCATGTTCATGGCTGAATTATATCTTAAGCTTGCCGCTGGCAAAGCGCTTTATGGTCTATAAGCCATCATTAAAGAGGGCGACGTCCTATTTTGCCATTAGTGAAGATAGCAAGAAAGCTTTGCCTAAATCGATTTATTTGGCTTGTATTCATTATTTTAGTGCCCATATTTTACTCCAATAAATAGCGAATACTTAAGCACACAATCTACAGTTTCTGATCATTAGCTGTGGCATAATTGCGCCGTTTTTGTGGGCTAAGGCTGAGCCGTTTTGCCAACATATACAGTATTAACATTATTAAAGAGAAAACGATGAATTTATTTATTTCAAATGCCTATGCTCAAGCGGGTGGCGGTGGTCCAAGTACATTAGTGGGTTTGTTACCCATGGTATTTATATTTGTGATTTTTTACTTCTTGTTGATTCGCCCGCAGCAAAAGCGACAAAAAGCACATAAAGAAATGGTTGCCAATATTCAAAAGGGTGATGAAGTGGTCACTAGCGGTGGTATTTTAGGCAAAATTTCGGGCGTAAAAGACGACAACGTCACACTAACCATTACCGAAGGTGTCGACATCAAAATGCAAGCGTCGGCGGTTGCGCAAGTGCTGCCTAAGGGAACGGTTAAATCCGCTTAACCTAACTTAAATTATTAAGTAGCGTTTTTTATTACTAGCTCGTCCGCAATGGCGAGTTCATTTTTTGGAGTCGAAGCGGTATGAATAAATACCCTGTTTGGAAGTATTTATTAATTATTTTGGTTGTGACCATAGGGTCATTTTATGCCTTTCCGAATCTGTTTGGTGATGACCCAGGCGTTCAATTGCGTGGAGCAAGAGGGCTGTCGTTAGAAAAATCAGCGCTTGTGCAGATAGATAAAGTACTACAAGATAATAATATTGCGGCTAAGTCGGTTTCTTATCAATCAGGCTCGGTCGAACTGCGCTTTGCTGATACAGAGCAGCAACTTAAAGCGCGCGATATCATTTCTAAAGAGCTAGGTCGAGCATATACAGTTGCCTTAACGCTATTACCTGCAGCACCACAATGGATTACCAACTTAGGTATTTCGCCGATGTATCTAGGTTTGGATTTGCGCGGCGGTGTACACTTCCTTCTCGAAGTGGATATGGACGCCGCAGTTGCAACCACAAAAAGTCGTTCGGTTACTGATTTAAAGTCTGAATTGCGCAAAGTCGGTGTGCACTATAAGAGCGCCAAACAGAGTGAAACTGGTGATATTGAAATAGTACTGCGTAAGCCAGAAGAAGCAACCAAAGCAATAAAACGTGTAGAACGTGAGTTACCAGAATTGACGTTTGTGCCACAAGAGACGCAAGGCGATACTCTACGATTTAAGTTGGATGATCAAGAAATTAAAGACTTAAAGGAGTTCGCACTGCAACAAAATATGACGTCACTGCGCAATCGTATTGACCAACTCGGCGTTGCAGAACCGATTGTACAGCAACAAGGTGATAACCGTATTGTGGTGCAATTACCCGGCGTACAAGATACCGCACGCGCTAAGCGTATATTAGGCCGCGCCGCGACTTTAGAGATGCGACTGGTTGACGAGCAACGTAATAGCACGGCTGTTTCTACTAACGTAGCTCCACCTGGAGCGAGATTATATGAACAGCGTGATGGTAGGAAAATTTTGCTTAAAGATGACTTGATCTACTCCGGTGATAATATCGTTGATGCACAAGCAAGTATCGACACTCAAAATGGTACTCCAATTGTAAGTATTACTTTAGACGGGAAGGGTGAGAGTGCCAATAGAGATGCGACTGGGCCGAATATCGGTAGCCGAATGGCGGTGGTTTACCTTGAAACTATTACCGAAACCCTAAAAGATACGGACGGTGTTGTTTTGCTTGATGCCAAAGGTCAGCCGAGACGTAAAAGCACTAAGCTTGAAGAAGTCATTACCGCTCCGGTCATTCGTGACCAACTGGGCAAGCGTTTTCAAATTTCTGGTTTAGATGGTATCGGCGAGGCCCGTGACTTATCGTTAATGTTGCGCGCTGGTGCGTTAGCCGCCCCAATTGAAATTATTGAAGAACGTACAGTCGGTCCAAGCTTAGGTAAAGACAACATTAATCAAGGGTTTATTTCCGTCATGGTGGGCTTGGCGTTGGTGTTAGTGTTTATGGCCATATACTACCGCGTATTTGGCCTAGTGGCCGACGTCGCGCTGGTATTGAATCTGGTGCTAATGGTGGCGGTATTGTCTTTCTTTCAGGCCACATTAACGCTTCCTGGCGTGGCGGGTATCGTGTTGACGGTTGGTATGGCGGTAGACGCCAATGTGTTGATATTTGAACGCATACGCGAAGAGCTTCGTAATGGCAATTCTCCTGCCGCTAGCATTGACCAAGGCTATGCACGTGCTTTTGGCACCATTTTGGACGCGAACGTCACCACCCTGATTGCTTCTGCCGTGCTGTTCGCTTTTGGAACAGGCCCAATAAAAGGTTTTGCAGTGACCCTAAGCATCGGCATTCTCACCTCAATGTTCACCGCTATTGTTGTGAGCCGAGGCTTAGTTAATTTGATTTACGGCGGTAAAGCCAAACTAGAAAAAATAGCGATATAAGCTCATGCAAATATTCAATAAAGGAACCAATATCGACTTCCTCGGGCGGCGAAAACTTGCGCTGGTCATATCAGTAGCACTCATCGTCATTAGCATTGCGGCGTTAGCGGTTCGAGGTCTGAATTTTGGTATCGATTTCACCGGCGGAACCTTAGTTGAAGTTGGTTATGACAAGCCCGTTGAAGTTGAAGTGGTGCGTAGTACACTGCTTAACGCCGAATATGAAGATGCAATAGTGCAACACTTTGGTACGTCAAAAGATGTGTTGATTCGTATGCCATCCGACGATACTAAAGACGCATCGGGATTGAGCGCACGTATTATGGAGACACTACGAGCGGCCGATTCTGAGGTTATTTCTACTGATGTAGAGGGTGCAACCGGTGTTCAACAATGTATCAAAAGTGGTACTTCTGGAGACTGTTCTATACAAATGCGCCGTGTTGAATTCGTTGGGCCACAAATTGGCGAAGAACTGGCGAATCAGGGCGGCTTAGCGATGCTTTATGCCTTATTGGGCATTTTAGTGTACGTGGCCTTTCGTTTTCGTTGGCAGTTTTCAGTTGGTTCGATCGTCGCTCTGGTGCATGATGTGTTGATTACTTTGGGCGCGTTTGCCGTCTTTCAGTTTGAGTTTACCTTATCGGTCTTAGCGGCGGTGCTTGCAGTGATTGGCTACTCCTTGAACGATACGATTGTGGTGTTTGATCGCATTAGGGAAAATTTCCGCAAAAAGCGTAAAGGTGACAGCGTGTTTGTTCTTAACTCTGCGATAAACGATACACTGCCAAGAACCATCTTAACGTCGGTGACGACCTTATTAGTGGTATTAACCTTGCTTATTTTTGGTGGCGAAGTGTTACGCGGTTTTTCAATCGCGCTGGCTTTGGGTGTGCTAGTAGGAACGTATTCATCTATTTACGTAGCCAGTCCCGCGGTATTGGCACTTGGCATTAAGCGTGATCATATGATGCCTAGCGAAAAAGAAGAAGATGACGTTAAGGCTTTAGTTTAATTAGATAGTGACTATTCCAGAGTGTTTGCGATAAACCCAAATCATGCGTTGCCCATTTTGCCAATCTGAAGATACGCGTGTTATTGATTCGCGCGAGAGTGATTCTGGTGAAACCGTGCGTAGGCGCCGGGTTTGCCAAGATTGTTCGGAGCGTTATACTACCTATGAGCGGGTAGAATTGCATTTGCCGCAAGTCATTAAATCTGACGGCAAACAAGAAAAATTTAGCGAACAGAAGATACGTGATGGCTTTTCAATTGCGCTACAAAAGCGCCCTATCAATCAAGAACAAATAGAGTCGTCTATTCAGCGTTTACTGCGCAAATTTTCGTTTTCAGGCGAAGATGAAATCCGCACTGAGCAAATTGGTGCTTGCGTAATGGACGAGTTGCGGCAATTGGACGAAGTAGCCTATGTACGTTTTGCTTCCGTGTATCGTCGTTTTCAAGACTTGGATGAATTCAACGAATTAGTGCAAAAGCTTAAAGATGTGTTGCCCGCTGAACCAACAGTACAAGCGGAGCTTAAGGTGATTCCAAAGCCGCGTCCTAAATCGGCTTAATCTTCTACAATGACTGTCAAAAGCGCGGCTGACTCTAACGACCAGCAAGCTATGATTGACGCGCAGTTTATGGCGCAGGCGCTTAAGTTATCACGAAAAGGCCGTTATGATTCTCAGCCCAATCCACATGTTGGGTGCTTGATTGTCAAAAATGGCAAGGTGATCGGCGAAGGATTTACTTCACCCGCTGGTGGCCCGCATGCTGAAATAAATGCACTTGAAAGCGCAATAGAGAACACCCAAGGCGCAACCATTTATGTCACCCTTGAGCCTTGCTGTCATACGGGTAGAACTGGCCCATGCACCCGTGCGTTGATTAAAGCAAGCCCAGCGAGAGTGGTCATTGCGACTTTGGATCCAAACCCTCAAGTATCGGGCAAAGGCGTTGCCTTATTAGAACAAGCGGGTATTGAAGTAAGCGTTGGGGTAGGTGAGTCTAGTGCTCTGGATATTAATCGTGCATTTTTTCATCGCATGCGTCACGGCAAGCCATTCGTTCGATTAAAAGTGGCGATGAGTTTAGATGGTAATACCGCACTGTCTAGCGGCGAAAGCAAGTGGATTACCTCGCCTAGCGCACGTCAAGATGTTCATCGTTTAAGATTAGAGGCAGGGGCGGTGCTAACGGGTATTGATACGGTGTTAGCTGATGACCCGCAAATGACGGTGCGCCTTGATGCTGCGATGCGCCAACCGTTAAGAGTGGTATTAGATAGCCGTAGCCGAATGCCGGCAACTGCAAAGTTATTGCACGAAACGGGGCAATCATTAATTTATCAATCCATCGCAAATACATCGCTTGCTAGCGATAAAGTTGAAGTGGCAACTGCAGCGACTTCATCGCTTGGTTACCTAGAGTTGACCGAAGTGCTAAGCGATTTAGGCAGTAGGGAGATAAACCATTTACTTGTTGAAGCGGGCGCCACTTTGTCTGGGGCGTTTATAGAACAAGGCTTAGTCGATGAATTAATTGTTTATATGGCCCCCGATATACTTGGTAGTGACGCGCGCAATGCGTTTAAAATACCCAGCCTCGCCAAGTTAACCGACAAGCAATCGTTTGAAATTAAAGACGTGCGATTAATAGGGCGTGATTTAAAGCTCACCTTAGCCAAACAATAAAGCCATGTTTACTGGAATTGTCCAAGCGCTAGGCGCACTGACAGAGCACCATATTAACGAGGGTGGTTGTCGATTAACTATTGATTTGTCTGCACTTGATATTGCGCAGATACAAATTGGAGATAGCGTGGCAGTCAACGGCGCTTGTTTAACGGTGGTTAAAGTGCAACAGGGGCAAGCGAGTTTTGATGTGTCATTAGAAAGCTTAGCGAAAACTAATATTGCCCAATGGCAACAAGGGCAGAGCGTAAATTTAGAGTTAGCGTTAAGTTTATCCACTCCACTTGGCGGGCATTTAGTGACGGGGCATGTTGACGGCTTAGGAAGCCTCGATCAAGTGATTGATCAAGGTGATGCAACTGAAATGCATTTTCGAGTGCCCGCAAATTTAGCGAAATTTGTCGCAAACAAAGGTTCTATCTGTATTGATGGCGTTAGCTTAACGACTAACCGTATCGTTAAAGACTTGCCTAACTACAGCCTCATATCAGTAACAATAGTGCCACACACCTTGCAGGTGACTTCTTTAGGTCGATTACAACAGGGAGATGATGTACATCTAGAAATTGATGTGATCGCGCGTTATCTTGATAGAATGCGCACTTATGAATCTGGCGCAAAATAACGATTAAAAGTATGTCCGCTCCGCTAAAAATTGATCCGATTGAAGACCTGCTAGCTGATTACCGGCAAGGAAAAATGGTGGTTTTAGTTGACGACGAAGACCGAGAAAATGAAGGTGATTTCTTAATCGCAGCAGATTGTATTACCGATGATGATATCAATTTCATGGCAACGCATGGACGTGGTTTGATCTGCTTAACAATAACAGAAGAACGCAGCCAGCAGCTGGACTTGCCGTTGATGGTGAGCATGAATAATGCCCGCTTTTCAACTGCCTTCACGCTCTCCATAGAAGCGGCTGAGGGTGTGACTACGGGTATATCAGCGGGTGATAGGGCAACTACTATTCGTGCTGCAGTAAAACGTAATGCGGTACCTGCTGATATTGTTATGCCAGGGCATATTTTCCCTATTAAGGCGCGGCCAGGCGGTGTGTTGACGCGTGCTGGCCATACGGAAGCAGGCGTAGACATGGCGCGTTTAGCAGGCTATGAGCCTGCCAGCGTGATTTGTGAAATACTCAAGCCTGACGGCACCATGGCGCGTTTGCCCGATTTGATTCCGGTTGCTAAAGAGCACGGCTTGAAAATTGGCACCATCGCCGATTTAATTCAGTATCGAATGCAAAATGACCCAACCGTGGTGAGGGTCGAACAATCTACGCTTAACACCGCCTACGGTGAATTTACCGCAACAGTCTATGAAGATCAGGTTGAAGGCGATGTGCATATGGCGCTTAGCTATGGTGAAATAAAAGCAGATTTAACTAGTTTGGTTAGGGTGCATGTACACCGTGGTTTATTCGATATGGTCGTTACGCCAGAAAACAAACCGACCTGGAGTATTGATGATTCCATGCAGGCCATCGCAGAATCAGGCCAAGGCGTTTTAACCTTATTGGCGTATAATGAGCACAAAGATGAATTGGTATCGCGCATGCAAAACCAAGCGCGCAGTGATGCACGTAGCGGCGACGCACCTAAAACAACTAACATCAACGGAGAGCCGAATAAGGCACTTAGAATGTTAGGTGCAGGGGGGCAGATACTAGCCGACCAAGGCGTGGGCAATTTAGCGGTGTTAGGCAGAGAGCGCAAAGCTTACGCACTGTCTGGCTTTGGGCTAGAAATCAGTGAATATTTACCTGATTACGAAAGTTATGAACAGTGGAAACAATAATGAAAGAAATTAAAGGCTTATTAGTCGCAGGCGATATAAAATTAGGCATCGTCGCCGGGCGATTCAATGAATTTATAACTGATGGCTTGCTTAAGGGCGCTGAAGATATCTTAGTTCGTCACGGAGTTAAGTCTGACCATATTCATTGCGTTTGGGTGCCAGGCGCTTTTGAAATTCCAACAGCCGCCAAAGCGATGATTGAGACGGAGCGTTACGATGCTATCATCACTTTAGGCGCGGTTATTCGCGGTGCGACTCCTCATTTTGACATTGTTGCGGGTGAATGCGCTGGCGGTGTGGCTCATCTTGCTACTGCCTATGATATCCCTGTTATATTTGGCGTGCTAACGGTCGATACCATCGAACAAGCTATCGAGCGTGCAGGTACTAAAGCGGGCAATAAAGGTGCAGAAGCAGCCATCACAGCGCTTGAAATGATTAACGTATTAGACGAAATTAAAGCAAGCTAGACTTGCTTCATTAAATTTAAGCCGTGTTGCGCTTTATTGAGGCGGCAACATGTTTACAAAGGTTCTTTAACAACGCGAGTTTGTAATGGCAACTAGTGGCCGACATCTAGCGCGACGTAATGTTGTGCAAGCCCTTTATCAGTGGGATATCACTAAACAAGACCCGGATAGCATTCGTAGAAGCTTCATATTTGATGACCGCTTAACAGGCAGATATCTGGATTATTTTGTAAAAATGCTTAAGGGGATAACCAGCAATATTGAAGAAATCGATGCCTTGATTGATACCCACTTAGATCGCCCCATCATCAAACTTGACCCTTTAGAAAAAGCCATCCTGCGTGTAGGCACCTATGAACTCCTCTACGAAATTGATATCCCGCATAATGTGGTGCTAAACGAAGGCATCGAAATTTCAAAGCTATTCTGTTCCGAGCAAGGTTATAAGTACGTCAACGGTGTGTTGGATAGCATTGTTAAATCACGCGCTACAGCAGGGTAGTAACCAATTTGTCTAAACGTATCATAAAAGTCACGGAGCTTAAAAACCCGTGGGTATTGTTGGCTACAGGCTTTGGCTCAGGCTTATCGCCGAAAGCGCCTGGCACAGTTGGCACAGTGGCATCGTTGCTGTTATTCCTTTTTTATACGCAAACTCAATCTTTCCTTTACCTTGGCCTTTGTATTGGTAGTTTTGGGGTAGGTATTATTATCTGTGATAAAGCCTCAGAGAAGTTAGGTGTTCATGATCACGGCGGCATTGTATGGGACGAGTTTGTCGGCATGTGGCTTACAATGATCTGGATTCCAATCACATGGCAGACCTTACTCGCTGGCTTTATACTGTTCCGTTTTTTCGATATTGTAAAACCTTGGCCTATTGGCTACCTAGACCGTCAAGTAAACGGCGGTTTGGGCATTATGTTAGATGATGTGGTAGCAGGAGTTTTCGCCAATCTCTGCCTTAAAGCGTTGATCGCCTTTAGTATAGTAACTTTGTAGTTTTCCAATGGTTAAACACCTAGAACTAGGTAGCTATAGACGACGACATGGCTGATTGTTTCTTGCTTTAATATACCGAATATCTTTTTTACCCGTTATTTACCCCTCATAGCTAAGTTACATTATTTACTATAAGAAGTGACCTTAGCACTATTTCGAATTAACTTGGCTAATAGGCTGATACCTGCGGCAGCTTGTTCCTGCGAGGCATTTGAAAAGTTTAGCCTTAAAAACTTTTCAGTTTGCGATGCGGTATTAAAAAATGCGTCACCTGGCATAAAAGCAAGATTATTCTTGATGGCTTTAGCCAATAATTGTTGAGTGTCGCAGATGAATTCAGATTTTAGTTTAAGCCAGAAGAATAGACCTCCCTGTGGTTTTTGCCATGTGGCTAAGTCGCTAAAGTGAGTGCTTAGCTGTGTATGAAAATGATCGCGTTTATTTTTGTAGTGCAGCGCTAAATCAAGTAATCGTTGATCATAGTTAGTTGCATTTAGCCATTGGAGAACATAATACTGACTGATTCTATTCGTGTGTAAATCGGTGGCTTGTTTCAGTTGACTTATGTAAGGGACCAAGTCGGTTGAACAAACCATGAAACCCAATCGCAATCCAGGTGCGAATGTTTTAGAAAATGAACTGATATAAAGCCACGGGGCTTTTTTAAGATAAGTGACGGTAGGCTGACGAAAAGATTTATCGTAATCCAAGTCGTGATAAGGGTCATCTTCTAAAAGCGGGTAATTATTCTTATCGCAGTGGCTCGCAATTTGTTGACGTTGTTCCTTGGTATAACAACGCCCTGTTGGGTTTTGAAATGTTGGGTTAATATAGGTAAGTGCAGGGTGTTTTTGCGGTGATGGTTCGTCTATATAGCTAAATTGGGCGCCGTAAAATTTAAAAACTTGAAGCGCCGCTAAATAGGTTGGGTTTTCGATGGCGACCGTATTTCCGCTATCAATAAATAACTTACCCGCTAAGTCTATCCCCTGTTGAGACCCGTTCAGTAAAATGATTTGCTCAGCAGAACACATCATTCCACGGCTAGCCATAAGTCTGGTAATTCGTTCTCGCAGCGCCTGTTCTCCTTCCGTTGGCCCATATTGCATATAATCGCTAGGTGGCGTGCTAGAAATAGACGGGAAACTTTCTTTGTCCGGTAAGCCACCAGCAAACGACACCATATTGGGTTGATCAGCAATGCGCAAAATATCGCGTATCGGAGAAGAGATTAAATTTTCAATTCGTGCTGAGAACATTAGTATAATATAGGTCAATTAATATGACCTAAATAGCCTAAGCAATAGTCCACAATAAGTCAACATGCCTGACCTAAATAACAACGATGCGGAACAAGCGCTCATTGCCATGTATTTTGCTTATCGTCGCTTTACGGCAGAGGCGGACGCAAAGCTTAAGCAATTGGGTTTGCAGCGAACCCATCATCGCATCTTATTTTTTGTGGGTAAAAACCCCAATATTACAGTCGGTGAGCTAAACCAGCTATTGGCCGTTTCAAAGCAGACGACACATGGCCCATTGCGTACGTTATTAAAGAAAAATCTGGTGGTAGCTAACCCCAAGGCGGATGATAAGCGGGCCCGCTGCTTAAAACTTACATCGCATGGCCAACATTTAGAAGCGGAGTTAACGCGCATCCAGGTCGATTTAATACAGCGCGCTTTTTGTGATGAAGATCAGCAGTCTTATGAGAGCTGGTTAGCTGCTATGCATAAGATTGCTGTAGTGTGATAGCGCTTGTTTTTAGCGTGAAGTTAAAAGAACGCTAAAGGGTTAGTGAGACTGGGAAGTATCCATATATGCACTGTTAAATTTCAAGGGGCAACTTAATTATGACAATCTCTACACAGCAAGATTTCTTCAAATTATAGCTTCCATCCACATTACTTAACCCAATGCGGAAACTGACGACTGACGAGTAAACTAGGTTGTTAGCTGTCTATCAAGCCGGTTTGAGCGATCGTAGTAAGCTCCTGTATAGCTGTGTCATTTACATCAGCAATCAAAACAAAGCGCAGCCCCTCACTTTGCCAATGACTATAGCGTAAGCCATGGCTCAGACCCGTTTTACTTTCTTGAAAGGTAGCGTCTGAGTCCTTCATGATGCATAGGGCGATAGGCACGCCGCTTTCAGGCAGGTAGGCAAGTTGGATAAGCGGTTTGTCTTCGACTTGTAACAGCTGTCCTCTGCGAAATTCAATGGCTTTACTGCTTAGATCAGGAATAGATAATTTCTCTCCCAGTTGCACTTGCATCAACGCTTGTATAGCAGGGAAGTCTACTGGCCCAGCCGAATCAACGGTTGATCTGACGTATAGCTGCTGGTAATTAGCGACCTGTGAAACCCAGTCAGGTGGCAAGTCTTCGCGTTTGTTGAAAGAACCAAACTGAGAACCGATAATTCCGGTTAGTAACCCGATCAACAGCGACGCAGCTAGGGAGAAGCGGTACTTGCTAGTCGACTTTATTGAATGACTATCACTTGAATTAGCTTCTAATGCTTGAACACGGGGCATTGGTTGTTCTAGCAAAGGCTCAAACACTTCTACGTACGGCAGAGCGCTTAATTGCAGATGTTCAACAAATACTACTGCATCTTCATTTTGGTTTAACAATGCTTGCGCCTTTACGTTATCTGCCGCAGATAACTGTTTGTCAGTGTAAGCCAGCAATAGCTGTTGTTGCTGCTGTGTTAATTTACTGCTCATGATGATTGTTTAGTGTGGCTAGTTGGTATTTGCATGTCTTGTTGTTTCATCTGGTCGGATAAGGTAGAGCGCGCCCGTGATAGCCTGCTCATGACAGTGCCTATCGGTATTTCTAGGATACTCGCTATTTCTTTGTAGCTATAACCCTCAACGTAGCATAGTAAAATGATCTCTCGTTGATTCTCAGGTAAAGCCTGTACCATAGTTAACACTTCAGTTAAAAAAATATTCCCATGAGGTTGGCTGTGCGATGGTGCTGTAAGCGTATCAAGATCTACGAAGCCCTTACCTTGTCGTATTGCTCTTGATCTGAGTTCGTTTTTCCAAATGGAATTCATAATTGTGAAAGCCCATGCATCGAGCTTGCTGTTTGGGTCCCATTGAGATGCTCTGCTTAAGGCTCTTTCACAAGTGGCTTGCAATAAATCGTCTGCGTCAGCTGCCGAAGGGGCTAAAACTCGCGCATATCGATTTAGCCGAGGTATTAACTCAGTAAGTTGTTGTTTGAATTTTCTTGAGGAAAACATTAAAAATTATGGGAATAAAATCGCCGCTGGCGTGTTTACATATTATTCTAAACCAAAATAAATAGTGAATATGATGATAAAAAAACTAATTTCAGTCGCCGTTATAACTGCCAGCTTATCTGCCGCGACAACGGCTGTAGCCGTTGAAAAATCAAAGGCAGCAGATAACGCATCCACTTATATTATCTCGCCAGCAGATGGACAAGTGGTCAGTAGCCCCGTTACCGTTGTGTTTGGCTTGAATGGAATGGGAGTGGCACCAGCTGGGTCTAACCTTGATAACACTGGGCATCATCATTTGATTATCGACGCCCCTTTGCCCGATACTTCAATGCCGATACCTTCAGATGAGAATTATCGCCATTTTGGTAAAGGGCAAACAGAAACAACAGTAGAATTAACATCTGGAGAGCACACCTTGCAGTTGTTAGTAGGTGATTGGCTACATACTCCGCACGATAATGTGATCTCTTCTAAGCAAATTACCATCACGGTGAGATGAGCAAGCATTGCGCTTGTAGTACTAAGCCACGCAAACGCGTGGCTTTTTATTGTATGACTATCAATATTATGTGCCAGTCATGAAAACGCATTATCGAGAAGTAGACTACCGAGTCGATTGGATGAGAGATTTATTCAGTTCATTAAATAATGGGTTTTCAATTATTCAAGATAAGCTAAATCACATGGATTACTTCGATGGAGTTTTTGCACAGGAACAAGCTGAAACTATTTTTGGAATTGCGTTTGTTTCAGCACAAACATATATTATTGGCACAATTTCGGACATGAAAGAAGTAGGTGGTGACAGAGCGCTGTCTAAACCAGAAATGTTAGCTATTGGCTCGAAAAGAGTAGGGGAAATATCTAAGGTGCAATTAATTAATGCCATCGCCAACTATTATAAGCATCACGAGGAATGGAGCGATTGGAAAGTTGAAGGGCAAAACAAGAGAACTATTGCAGCCTTAAATAGCTGTGGCATTTCGAAAAACACGCCTTATCCGTGTCACGAGGCCGCCCAGATCATCTGGCCATCCGAGGTTCTTTGTGAGTTAAATGAATTGCTTGATATTTTGGTGAGGTGGCGTGAGAAACTATTGCAGCATGTCAAAAATACATGACAAGTCGGTCAAGTCACTCTACCGGCTGGAACTTGCTACACTCAGCTTTGTAAGCCTCTTAGCGAGTCAAATTACCTTCTTTACCATCTAAATAGTACGCGACAACGTTAATCTTTACTGTTGCTCTTACGTGTAAATCGAATTGAGCCAGGCATTGAGCGCAATTTTTCTGAAAAGCGTATCCTGTTTTCGGCAGGTACAGACGCTGATTTGGTCATTCTCACCAATACAGCGGCTATAAGCGCAGCATGTACACAGGTGGTGTAGGTAAAAAACGAATTGGGCCCATATTGAGAAATGACCACTGAAGCAATATAAGGCCCGATAATGGCGCCTAACGCGAAAAAGAAACCTAAGCCGGCAGAAATGACCACAAACTGACCCTTTTGCGCTCGATCATTGGCATGTGCGGCAGACAGTGAATAGAGCGGGATAGCGAATGAGCCGAACATAAAGGCGCCAGCGTATATTAAGGTAGAAGATTGCCCCGCAAACTGAGAGAGAAATACGCCAGCGCAGGCAGCGCCAATAGTTGCGATTAACACCGTCTTTCTTCTCCCTAGTTTGTCCGAAAGGTGACCGAGAGGATATTGCATGATGGCGCCGCCTAAAATGCCTGCGGTCATGAACCAGACTACACCCTGCGTATCGAAGCCGATATCGGTTGCGTAGATAGGGCCAATCATACGAAAGGCTGAGTTAGTTAAACCGATAGACAAAGATCCAAGACAGGCCAGTGGTGAGATTAGCCAGATAGATTTGAGATCAAACTTAAAACTTTCTGGCAGCGCGGGCTTAGATCGGTTTGATAAAGACACCGGCACTAATGATAAACAAAACATGATGGTGACAATTGCGAATAGCTCGTAGCTGGCTACGCCCACCCATGGCAACAAAAATTGAGCGCCAGTTACCGCAGTTAAATCAACGATTCGGTATAGGCTCATTATCCGGCCACGATTACTATTGGCGACTGACTCGTTGATCCAACTCTCCATGACCACCAATAGACCAGAAAAACAAAAACCGGTTACAAAGCGAATTGCAATCCAAGCATAGGCATTTGGCAGCAGCGCCAGCGTTATCGACCCAACAGCCCCAACCGAGGCTAAAGCGGCAAACACGCGGATATGTCCGTATGATCGAATTAAGCGGATGGCTAAGATGCTGGCCACCATGAAGCCCAAAAAATAAGCTGCACCCATGACACCAATAATTTGCGTATCAAACCCTTCAGCATTGGCGCGCAGTGCCACGAGCGTGCTTTGCAATCCATTACCGGCTAACAAAATTGCAGCTGAGAGAAGAAGAGGAATAAGGGAAGAAATCAAAACAAAGCCGTTTATTTAATGGTGAATAGAGCAGCGCAGTGCTGCCCATAAGGTGGTTAAAGTTATAGCGCGGGTTGGTCGTTGGTATGGCAATGCACACCGCCTCCTGCGAACCATGAATCCAACATGGCTACTATATAGATATCTCGGTCGGGGAAATACTGTTGCAACCGCTTTTTAGCGGCGCTATCTAAGCGAGTATTATCAAACCCAACTGAAATCACGAAGCCGTTGCCCACTAACCAGTTCATATAAGTGGCGTCGAATTGTTCACCGCGATGCTCCACATAACCCTCAATAGGCGCACGTATTACAGTCAACCCTGCTTGTTCAATTGTGGTCGCAGCGGCATTATATACCTTTGCGTCGCGATGAGCGTCTTGGCCACATAGTGATGCGTCAGAACAAATGGGTACCACTACGGTGTGGGCATTGATAAAACGCGCGATACCGTCAATGTGTCCATGGGTTAAATCACCTTTAAGCACGCCTTCAATAAACACCACTTTAGAGACGCCAAAGTGTTGTCGAATATCTGCTTCGGCTTGTTGCTTAGTGTAAGCCACGTTACGCCTTGGGTCGCCTAAGGTGCTCCAGTTTAGCAATACGGTATCTACGCCATTAAATTCTAGGTTACCGCGTTCGTGTACAATGTCTACATGTTCAACTGATATGTTTAAATAGGCTCCTATTGCTTTGGGCATCGCGTTGTCGTGTTGGTAACGGATGTCACTGCCGAACGCGCCTCCCCAAGCGTCAAATTGCCAGTCTTGAATGGTTAGCGTGCCATTTTCTTCGACATAAATGGGCCCATTGTCGCGCATCCACGCATTATCATTAGGGATGGTATGCCAGTATATGTTTTCATTATTTAAAGGCTCTTCTGCATTTTGTAGCGCAACCTTAGCTTGCTTTGCGATCTGATCAGAGTGCACAACGATGTGTAGCTTCTGATAGCGTGAAATAATGGCCGAAAACTCGGCAAATGCCGGTTCATAGGTTTTTTCGAATCGACCGGGCCATTGCAACCACGTCGCTTCTTGTGGCTCCCATTCAGCAGGTACACGTCTTAGGTTATCAGTTGCAGAAACAGCCATAGAGATGAGCAAGTTAAAAAGCATTACACAGCCGACTAAAACCTTAAGGTAGGTCAGCATCACAGGAAACTAGTTGGTGGTTTCACCGCCAACGGTAATGGAGTACTCCCTAGGTATTCCTTGGCTTACCTGGTACCACTCGCTTGCGCGATTACGGGTTTGATGTGCTTCAAAAGCCTCTTGATTTACAAAATGTTCGTCTACGATAAACCGTCCTTTTACTGAATTACAGGGCGTCACTTCAAATGAAATACAACCTGATTCAGCGCGCGTGAGCGCAATATGTTGAGGCAGCGCCGCAGTGATTGCGTCTACTCGTTCATCTGGTACGTCGATAAACCCCTTTAGGTGAATCACTTCGGTGTCAATAGGTGCCATTACGAACACTTTATTAGTTAACAGAAGTGTTTAGTATAGACGGTTGCTTGTACTGGGTTTGCTGCTTTTTATCTACTATTTTGATGTGTTATGAGCCTTGAGTTGAGGGCTCACTTATATTTCCTTCAAGATCTTCAATCGACCAATCGGACATTGCTTTTCGCTGCATGGAACACTATGGTATGAGTGAAGCACAACGAGTGCTAATATGTCGGAACTTGCAGCGAATTGAGCGAGTGAAGATAGTGAAAAGCTTATTCAAATACTTGGCGAAGAAATATTGAGAGGTAGCCATTGAAACAAATTACACGCATTAATCATGTTGGCCTACGTGTTCGCAATTTAGATGTTGCGCGAGAATTTTATGAAAAATTGGGGTTTGTCTTTATCGTCGGTCCCATTGGTCCTGAGCCGGTAGCGGTTATGGAGCACCCATCAGGCATTAATATCAATTTCATTTTAAATGCATCCGAGAACGCTTCAAAAGAAAATATTCTATCGGATATATCCGTGAAGCATACTGGTTTTACCCATATAGCCTTGGAAATTACAGACCGTAAAAAAGTCGAGGCACAGCTTGAGCAGCATCAAATTCCCATAACGGAAACTATAGAGTTGCCCGACGGTACCGTATTTCTCTTCGTCCGAGATTCTGATGGAAATGTGATTGAGTTTCATAAGCCTGTTGCTTCTTAGACGCGGTTAAAGGTAGGGATAGTGAGAACGGCTGATAACAAGGCCATTAAATTCACTCCCGCGCTTACTCGCAAGTCATCAAAACCCTCAATTTTGCTAGTCAATTTAAACCCGTTGCCTTGGGGGTTTTTATCAAAAAATTAGCCTAATGGCTGAGTTCATTGCAAACAGCATCAATTGGAAAATCATGTTCCGATTCTTTTATGATTTTGCGAATACGTTTGTGGACTCCGATCAGCATTTGATAGACGGGAACTAGTATCGTTATTTATAGACTAAGTACCAAATAACTTCACTTAGTATTTATGGCAACGCTCATTCGAAATTTAATCATCGCTATTACACTTATCAGCTCAACCACAATATTAAACCTGAGCCAAGCAGCAGGGCGCAGCGAAAATGGCGGCATTCGGTTAGGTGTCAGTGCGCCGGAGTTTCCGCAAAAGCGCGCGGACCAATGGCTTAACTCTGAGCCGCTTACCTTGGAGGGTTTGCGCGGCAAGGTGGTGATGATCGACTTTTGGACTTTCGGCTGCTGGAATTGCTATCGATCTTTTCCTTGGATGAATGAGATGGAAGCCCGTTTTGAGGGTGAAGATTTTATTATTATAGGTGTGCACACACCAGAGTTTGAACGTGAGAAAAAGCGCGATAACGTGATCGAGAAAATTGCTGAATTTAAATTAAAACATCCAACGGTTATGGATAATGATTTTAATTATTGGAAGGCGATGAATAATCGCTTTTGGCCCAGTTATTATCTTATAGATAAAAAAGGAATTATCCGAAAAAATTATATAGGCGAGACCCATGCGGGCACCTCTAGAGCAATAGAGATTGAAACGCAGATTAGTAAATTGCTCAATGAATGAGTGTGTTCTGCTGCGAGATGCGTTTTGACGTTAGGCTACTAACCACATAATAAAAAATAGCGCTGCGACTAGAGCGACAACGGTTAAGAAGGAGACCAAACTGCGTGAGTCAGCAACTTTTGAGCTTCGGCTATGATTTGCTTGGTATTGATTCTTCATATGTTTAGCCCGTAGCTAGTGACTAGGCTCGATATATCACTTTAACTGCTGCTTATTGCTCTAATCCATACGTAGTTACAAAAACACTTTATAAGCTTTCATTTTTATTCAAATAGTAAGGGCATTAATGGGGGGATAATTACCGGATTAACATTTGGAGGATCGGTATTTAATAAATATGTTACACACGCCGCAGTGTTCGCTGAGAGTGATGGATTATTAATAGCATATTGGATACAAACTTCGTCATCATAAGTATGATCTAGAGTTCCCATTCCCCTTGGTGCATATAAATGGCTTACTTCATGGTAGTGCCACCCAGGTTTATTAAGTAGATTATCTTCAAACTGCCGGCAATGGTTAATCCAAGGGTATTCGTTTTGACGAACCCAAGCATAACGCGGTGGAGAACCATCGGGATTATTGCCTAAAAAGGCATCAATATTTGGATGACACAGCAATCTATACTGCAACCCCCCTCCTGCTACGCTATTTAAAATATTGGTTAGCCCTGAAAGCACTTGTGAGGCTCGTGAGTAACTGTTCGTAGCATCAATGTATTGAATATAACTGTTATAACTAGATAGCTCACTATTATCTATATACCACGTAAGTGCGTCTACATGTCCTTGTAAACCCGCTTCAGCTAATGGCTCATTAGCTTCCATTATCTGCGTTACTGATGTGCTTGTTAATGGGATTCTTGGGGCTGAAGAATAAACCAAGCTTAGCTTTGATTTGTCTTTATTCTTATCCTTAACTTTACCCATTATCTCGGTCAACCGAGAATCTGTATAGCATAACTCCTCTTTTACATTTCTTGCACTATCTTTCTCTTTAATCTGAATACAGCCAGATAACTTTTTGGGGTTATTAAGGATAGGTGGTGTACTAGTCGAGGTTTCAGAAATGTAGTCATCAAAAAAGCCGTCTACTTTCTTTACAGCAAGAGTTTGGGAGCAGAACAAAAATAACGAGCACACTAATATGGCCACACTTCCCTTTTCTTGAATATCCATATTATCCTCCAAAAACTAACGTTAGCGACTCTACACCTGTTGGGCTATAGGTAACCGTAAATGAAATACTAGTTAAGCACCTTCCATTAGGAACAACGCTACCACCGGAAACGATAATGCCATTTCGGGTTGATCCAGAGATTATTGCCGAGAGGCCAAAAGTAGTTGTTTTTCCTGGTGTGGTTATTGTCGTACTATAACCGCCTCCGAGTCCATTAGCTCTAGCAGATACTAATCCGCTTCTACCAGATAAATCGTCGCAAGAAATATCCACAAGAATTGATGCCGTAGCATGCTGTGGCAAAATAACGGCCACCACTACGGGTGGAACCCATTTAACTACATCTCTTTTATTCATTACCCATCTCCTATTTAGTTGTTCTCACAATACTATCGTAAAACTTTAGTCGAATAGCTGCAAAGAGTATGCCAGAGACGGTAACATATTTCTGTTACGCGGGGTTAAACCAGTATTCAATGTTTGTCAGAGTCAGCGAAGTGGCTAGTTTTATTCACCAACATATTCTAGCTATGGCGACGATTGACGTAATTATTTTTGATGAGCGAAAAGTGTACTAGCGTTGTAGCGCGTTTGTATCAACTGTTCTTTAAATAGCTAAAATATTCAAAATCGTTAATCGTTTCTTGAAAACGCTTAATTTCTTGGGCTTTTATTGCGCCAAATAATTGTACGAATTCGGTGCCAAAATATTCTTTGATGAAGTCTGACTCTATGCAGCGTTTAACCGCCTGTTCCCATGACATAGATAACACGGCTTCGTGTTGCGCATAAGCATTACCATAGGTGGCTTCGGGTAATTCGGGTTTGTTGGTCAATCCGTGGTGTACACCCGCCAATATAGCGGCGATGACCAAATAAGGGTTGGCATCTGCGCTGCCGACTCGGTGTTCTATACGTTGATTAGTGTCGTCAGCTAAAGGTAGACGTAAGGCGCTTGTGCGATTCTCCCAACCCCAGCTAAGTGTGGTGGGGGCAAGGCCGCTGCCATTTAAACGGCGGTATGAGTTAGCGTGCGGTGCTAAAAACGCTAGGGTATCCGGCAAGGTGTCTAGAATGCCTGCGATGCCGAAACCAAAGGCTTTGCCGGGTTGATCGTCTTGCTTGGTGAATTGATTGTTGCCCTCGGCGTCAAGTAGACTCATGTGCATATGCATGCCGTTGCCCGGGAAGTTAGGCAAGGGCTTGGCCATAAAGCTAGCGACTTTACCGTACTTTTTAGCACAGGCTTTGATGGTGCGTTTGAATAAGAAGGCTTGATCTGCGGCCAACATGGCATCCTTATGATGCGATAAATTTATTTCAAATTGGCCAGGGGCATTTTCATTAACGAAGGTGTCTGCGGGGATGTCTAACGCAGCCAGAGCATTTTGAATTTCAATGATGACCGGTTCGTTGTCGTGTAATTCACCTAAATCATATAAGTTGGTGTTATTGTCAAAGCGATGGCTAACAGGTACATTGTTTTTTAATTTGTTTTTGTCAAATAAGTAAAACTCCATTTCTAAGGCAATAACGGGAGTCAATTGCAGTTTACTGAAACGGTCTAAAACTTTCTGCAACACATAACGTGGGTCACCAAAGAAGGGTGTTCCATCTTCGCGCGTTAAGCCCAACATAATTTGTGCTGCGGGGCGGGTGTACCACGTAATGGGTTTAAGTGAACTAGCAATGGGCACTGCAATACCGTCTTGGTCACCCGCTGCGAGTACCAGCCCTGAATTAGCTGCACCTTCGCCCCAGATATCTCCCGCGTAAGCGCTAACGGGAAAACGTAACTTTTGCTGAAATGCTTTTATGATTGATTCCGGCTTTGCCCATTTTCCGCGAGCTACGCCGTTGATATCGGGCATTATCAGTTCAAGCATTTCTAGCTCAGGGTGCTCAGCTAAGTATTGCTCGCCAATGTGTAGTGACGAGTCGGTTTTGGTAGGCATATTGTTTAACAGCGGATGAGTGACTTTGTTTTATATTGTGAACTATACGCAGCTTTTCTCTAAAGCTCAAATTAGAGTCGAGCGTTATATGTGATCACAAAAATAGGAGTTAAAAATGAACTTTGACTTGTTTTACAGCATATTACACCTAATTATAGTCCAGAACCAGTTTGACTTATTGG
Organism: Candidatus Poriferihabitaceae bacterium; assembly: GCA_965237995.1. Taxonomy (GTDB): domain Bacteria; phylum Pseudomonadota; class Gammaproteobacteria; order Arenicellales; family Poriferihabitantaceae; genus JAAELZ01. The sequence continues at coordinate 251,063 of CBDEGO010000002.1, read as the reverse complement.
TATTTTGTGATCACAATATATGTATATTGTATCTGCCAACTGATTCAATATACAAATTGAGAATGAAATAGGCGTTTCGTCTAAAATGCAGCTACCCAAAAATCAGTGTAAATTTTTATGAAAGATTGGATAAAACAGCATAAAGTTACCGAAGTAGAGTGCGTCATTCCAGATATGGCGGGGTCAGCAAGGGGTAAGATAATGCCCGCGACTAAGTTCACCGGCGAAACGACCATGCGCATGCCGCAGGGCATTTTCTTGCAGTCGATCACCGGTAACTACCCTGATATTTACGATGATCTGATGCCCACTGACGACGATATGTTGCTGATTCCTGATGCCAGCACGATCCGTTTAGTACCGTGGGCTAAAGAGCCCACTGCACAGGTCATTCATGATTGCTACGACAAGGACATGAAACCGATTGGCATGTCGCCGCGTCATGTACTACGCCGGGTGCTCGATTTATATACTGCGCAAGGCTGGAAGCCAGTGGTTGCCCCGGAGTTGGAATTTTACTTGCTCAAACGTAACCCCAACCCTAATAAGCCATTGAAGGTACCTAAAGGGCGCACGGGGCGTTTAGATAGCAACGGGCAGTCATTAAGCATTGATGCAGTGAACGAGTTTGACCCCTGTTTCGATGACATGTATGACTACTGTGAAGAGCAAAACCTTGAAATAGATACACTGATTCATGAAGAAGGTAAGGCGCAGATGGAAATAAACCTGCTGCACGGCGACCCTTTAGAGTTGGCCGACCAAGCTTATTTATTCAAGCGCACTATTCGGGAGGCGGCTTTACAACACAATATGTATGCGACCTTTATGGCTAAGCCCATGGAAAACCAACCGGGCAGCGCCATGCATATTCATCAAAGCGTGGTAGACCTTGAAACAGGTCAGAATATTTTTTCAACCCCTGAAGGCAAACCAAATGATTTGCTGTTGTCCCATATTGCAGGGCTGCAAACCTATCAGCCAGAAGCGATGGCTTTGGTCTCGCCTTATGTAAATTCTTATCGCCGTATAGTGCGTGAAATGTCAGCGCCGATTAACTTCCACTGGGGGTATGATAACCGTACTACCGGTTTTCGTGTGCCGGATAACGACCCTAGCTCTATGCGTGTGGAAAACCGAATTGCTTCGGCTGATGTTAACCCTTATATCGCAATAGCGGCATCCCTAGCTTGCGGTTACATAGGCATGATGGAGCATTTAAAACCCTCTGACCCTTTAGAAGGCAGCGCCTACAACGAACCTTTTCAGCTTTCTCGGCATTGGTATCGATCTTTACAGCGCCTGCATGACAGCAAGGCGTTGCGAGAAGTATTAGGCGATACCTTTGTTGACGTATTTGTTGCCGTTAAAGAGATTGAATTTGATGATTTTTTAAACGTGATTACGCCATGGGAGCGTGAGCACTTATTATTAAAAGTATAAACCGGAGAGCACACCATGACACTAGATAACAATGATAACGCAGATTTAAACTGGCAAGAAATGAATGCAGACCACCATCTGCAACCGTTTACCCACATGAAGGATATTAAAGAAGAGGGCGCCTTAATTATTGAATCAGCAGACGGGGTTTATTTAACCGATGTCGACGGTAACAAAATGCTGGATGCGATGGCTGGCCTATGGTGCGTCAACATGGGGTATGGCAACCATGAGTTGGCTGAGGTAGCCAAGCAACAAATGCAGCAACTGCCGTATTACAATATCTTTTTTAAGACCGCGCACCCGCCAATTGCAGAGCTTAGTGCCTTATTGGCTGAAATTGCGCCACCGCATCTCAACCACACATTTTTTACCGGCTCAGGCTCTGAGGCTAACGACACCGTCATTAAACTTGCGCGCCGTTATTGGGCGGTGCAGGGTAAACCTGACAAGAATGTCATTATTAGCCGCACCAATGCCTATCACGGGAGCACCATTGCGGCAGGTAGTTTGGGCGGAATGTCTGGCATGCATGCCCAAGGTACAGTTATTCCTGACGTTGAACATATTAAACAACCTTATTGGTATGCAGACTGCGTTGCGGCGGGTGAAGAAGTATCTCCCGAAGAAGTGGGTAAGCAAGCAACCCAAGCCTTAATTGACAGAATTGAACAATTGGGTGTAGACCGAGTTGCCGCTTTTATTGCAGAGCCTATTCAAGGTGCGGGCGGCGTGATCATTCCGCCTGATAACTATTGGCCTGAAATTAAGCGCATTTGTAAGCATTATGGCATCTTATTGGTGGCTGACGAGGTGATTTGCGGGTTTGGTCGTACGGGTGAATGGTTCGGCTCAGATTACTATGATTTAGAGCCAGACTTAATGCCAATTGCGAAAGGCTTATCATCGGGTTATTTACCGATTGGTGGAGTGATGGTAGCGGACCGCGTGGTGGAGGTGTTAGTCGACAAAGGCGGCGAATTTGAACACGGCTATACCTACTCTGGTCACCCCGTTTGTGCGGCTGTTGCCATTGCCAATATAAAGCTGATGCAGCGCACCAATATCATTGAAAAGGTGCAAACAAAAATCGCACCTTATTTACAACAACGTTGGGCAGAGTTAGCTAGCCATCCGTTGGTAGGGCAGGCGCGTGGTTTAGGTATGTTAGGTGCGCTTGAATTGGTTAAAGATAAAAACAGTTTTGCTCGTTTTGACGCTAAACAAAATGCGGGTATGACTTGCCGTGTACACTGTTTTAGTGAAAAATTGGTAATGCGTGCGGTGGGTGATATTATGATTATCTCTCCGCCGTTAGTGATGGAAGAAACTGATGTAGACACATTAGTAGAACGAGCTTGGAAGGCGCTCGATTTGACCCAAAAATCGTTAAGTGCATAATTTTCAATGAGTGCAAGCATTACAAAGCAGTCAAGCGATTACCCTGATTCATATTATTTTAACACTATAAATCAAAGTGTTGAATTAACTAAGTTAAGTGAATCATTAAGTTGTGATGTCTGCATTATTGGTGCGGGCTTTACTGGCTTATCAAGCGCCTTACATCTTAGTGAGCGTGGTTATGATGTTGTTGTATTAGAGGCGCACCGAGTTGCTTGGGGCGCTTCGGGGCGTAACGGTGGACAATTAGGTTCTGGGCAGCGCAAAGATCAACCTGAACTTGAAAAAATGATGGGCGTATCAGACGCTCAAAAGCTGTGGAGCTTGGCTGAAGAGGCTAAGAATACCGCACGTACTTTGATAGCCAAGCACAATATAAACTGCGATTTAAAACATGGCATCGCACACCCTAATCATCGCGAAAAATACGATGCCGACAGTAAGCAAGAAGTTGATATTCTTAACGAGCAATACAACTATGACCAAATAAGTTATCTGAATCGAGTACAAATGCGTGACTTGGTGGGCTCAGACAGTTATTTTGGCGGGACGTTAGATAAAGGTGCTTCCCACTTACACCCCTTAAATTACGCTTTGGGTTTGGCTGATGCGGCGGTTAAAGCTGGTGTACGTATTTTTGAGCAGTCGGCGGTTACGTCATACGTAGGAGGTACAATTAATGAAGTAATCACCGAAAATCATACGGTAAAAGCCAAAAACGTGATTATCGCTTGTAATGGTTATCTTGGTGCGTTGGAGCGGCGCATGGCGGGCAAGATTATGCCAATAAATAATTTCATATTAGCAACCGAGTCGCTGAGTCAATCGGTTATCGATGACATTAACCCTAAAGACATTGCTTTTGCAGACTCACGATTTGTGGTGAATTACTATCGTTTATCTGCTGACAAGCGTTTATTATTTGGTGGTGGCGAAAATTACAGCCCAAGCTTCCCTAAGGATATTGCTGCTTTTGTGCGTAAGCCGATGCTGCAAATCTACCCCCAATTAAAAGATACAGCCATTGATTTTGCATGGGGAGGCACCTTGGCGGTCACGTTGAATCGCATGCCGCACTTTGGCCGTATCGGCAATAGCAACATCTATTTTGCGCAAGGCTATTCAGGTCACGGCGTGGCGATGGCAACGCTGGCGGGTAAATTATTAGCTGAAGTATTGGCAGGGGAGCAAGAGCGGTTTGAGTTGATGTCTAAAGTGCCCACTCCTCCATTTCCCGGTGGTGCTTTGCTACGTTATCCCGGTTTAGTATTAGGCATGATGTACTACGCACTTCGTGACCGCTTTTAGTTTTAACAATTTTACTTTATAGGTTTTCTCATGGCTTCAACTCCTAATTTTAATTGGAACGATCCGTTTAATTTACACGCGCAACTGACTGATGAAGAAAGATTAATCAGTGAATCAACCCGTGACTATGCTAAAAGTGCGTTAGTGCCGCGGGTGCTGCAAGCTAACCGTGATGAGGTATTTGACAGAGACATTATGAGTGAAATGGGTGAGATGGGTTTGCTTGGTTGTACCTTGCCCGAGAAATACGGCTGCTCGGCCATTAACTATACCAGCTATGGCTTGATTGCGCGTGAAGTAGAGCAAGTTGATAGTGGTTATCGTTCGGCCTTGAGTGTGCAATCTTCTTTAGTGATGCACCCCATTTACGCTTATGGTTCAGAACAGCAACGCATGAAATATTTACCCAAGTTGGCAACAGGTGAACATGTAGGCTGTTTTGGCTTAACTGAACCGAATGCCGGTTCTGACCCTGGCAATATGCGCACCAAGGCTATTGCGGTGGATGGCGGCTATGAGTTAAGCGGTAATAAAACGTGGATTACTAATGCACCTATTGCTGATGTCATGGTGGTTTGGGGTAAGCTAGACGGTGTAATTAGCGGCTTTATTCTTGAACGAGGTATGAAAGGCTTAAGCACGCCTAAAATTGAAGGCAAATTTTCATTACGGGCGTCGACAACAGGGCAAATTATGATGGACAAAGTGTTCGTACCCGCCGAAAACAAGCTGGATGTGGAAGGCTTAAAAGGGCCGTTTGGCTGTTTGAATAAAGCGCGGTACGGCATTGCATGGGGCGCGATGGGGGCTGCAGAATTTTGCTGGCATCAGGCTCGCAGATACACGCTAGAGCGAAAACAGTTTGGTAAGCCTTTGGCTGCAACGCAGTTAGTGCAGAAAAAGCTAGCGGACATGCAAACTGAAATTGGTATTGGCTTTCAAGCTTGTTTGCAAATGGGGCGGCTAATGGATGAAGATAACTGCCCGGTTGAGCTAATTTCTCTAATGAAACGTAATAATGCGGGCAAGGCTTTAGCTATTGCGCGTGAAGCGCGTGATATGCATGGCGGTAACGGTGTGTCTGATGAATATCATGTTATTCGCCATGTGATGAATCTAGAAGCGGTTAATACCTACGAAGGCACGCATGACGTGCATGCGCTTATATTAGGGCGCGCTCAAACGGGTATTCAGGCGTTTGGATAGACCTGAATAAGCGAGGTAGTGCAAACTGAAATTTTTACTATTGCTAAGATAGGTGATGGCTTTTTAGCAGCCATGCCGCGCCCTAATAAGTACTGTGATTTAGAGGCAGGCGTGCAGCTAATATCGGATACTGGCGTTAATCGTATTGTTTCCTTATTAGAGCTAAAGGAAGCCACGAACCTCGGTTTGATAGACGAGCGTTCCATCGCAGAGCGACATAACATCGAATTTGTGAACTTGCCAATTGCCGATCTAAAATTGCCGCAATCTGCTTCAGTTTTTGCTGAGCAAAGTAAGCAGTTATATGACACTATTTGCGAGGGGGTGAATACGCTTGTGCATTGTCGCGCGGGAATAGGGCGCACAGGCATGTTATGCGCGGCTATCCTAGCCAATGCGGGTTATACTTTTGCGCAAGCGATCGACAGAATATCGGCGCAGCGTGGCGTGCGAGTACCCGATACCCAAGTACAATTGCAATGGCTTGAACAGTCTTGGATTGAATTTACCAATGAAGGCTTGAATGAAAAATAAAGTACTGATTGTTTTGGTAGTGCTAGCGGTGATTGCCTTTGAGTATTGGGACAATAACGGCGGCTCACTTCCAGATAACAACAGCCAAAACCAGCAGGGAGGAAATAGTGTTCATCGCGCGTTTGCTCAGCGATTAACCGACGTACAACTTCAAGGGGTTGGCGTGGTGAAGAAAGTTCTAGCAGATGATCTTGATGGGTCGCGACATCAGCGATTCATTCTAGATGTTGGTCAACAGCTATCCATTTTAGTAGCCCATAATATTGATCTGGCCGATAAGATAAAGCCCTTACAACGCGGTGATACCGTAGAATTCTATGGAGAACCCGTGGTGCATTTAGGAAAAGTTGATTAAGAAGTTGCTCATTTTTACTCATAGAGTATCATTGTGAATCTACTAAAAAACATAATGATATGAGCAACTTAACTACAACTTATACCAAAATATTAAGCCTTTTGCACGAACTAGAACCAGATGACTACTATCTCAACCAAATTCGTATTCCTCAATTGACAGATAAGCAATTAATTGCACTAAACCTTGCAGCCGAGTGCCTTGGTATTGATTCAGAGCGTTATTTGTTTAAGCGTATTCCTACTGCATTGGTCGGTAAGATTGAACGCACTGTCTACAATCGAAGAAAGCGCAATCTTGCTTTTAAGGTCGAGCAATTCAGGCAAGCTATCGCATCTAAAGTTGTTCTATCCGATACTCACCATATTGTTGATAGTATGCCTTTAGAAATATGCAAATATAGCCGCTCTAGACGCAATAAGTTTAGCCGATCTATACCAGATACTGCGCCTAGCTACGGCTACTGTGCTGCTCAGAAAGCACACTACTTTGGGTATAAATTCCATGCTGTATGCACATCTACAGGAGTATTCCAAGCGTTTGATATTACTAAAGCTTCTGTGCATGATATCCATTATCTGAATGATATTAAATATCAGTTTAACGAGTGCGTTTTAATCGGCGATAAAGGTTATTTGAGTCGAGAATACCAAGCCGATTTATTTGAAACCAGCGCCATTCGATTAGAGACCCCTAGCAGGAAAAACCAAATAAACCGTAAGCCATTTCACCGATCATTGAGGCGAGCACGAAAGCGCATCGAAACTCTGTATTCGCAATTATGTGATCAGTTTATGATTCGGCGTAATTACGCCAAAACATTTCAAGGCTTATCAATTAGGGTATTATCAAAAATTACCGCTCTAACGGTGTTGCAGTGGATTAACAAACTCAATGGCAACAATATCAATAACCTTAAATTCGTACCCGCCTAAATGCACCACGAGTTATGGAGAATATGAATGGACGAATAAGGGCGGTGTTGTCCATTGGACGCACTACGACCCAGCGGGTAAGCACCCAGACGGGTGGCTTAAGCACCTAGGTATAACTTACGAGTAATGGTTATGGATGGTAAAGCGGCTATGAAAATTGGTGTGTTTATCGATGTGCAAAATATTTACTACACGGTGCGCCAAGTCTTTGGGCGCCAGTTTAACTATGGTCAATTATGGAAGCGTTTAAACGTCGCTGGGGAGATACAGGTGGCTAATGCTTATGCCATAGATAAAGGCGACAGTCAGCAAATTAAATTTCAAAGTGCGCTGCGTAAAATGGGATATAACGTAAAACTCAAACCTTATATTCAACGTAGTGACGGCTCGGCTAAAGGAGACTGGGATGTCGGAATTACTATTGATGTAATGCAAGCCTTAAGCTCAATAGATCATCTGGTTTTATTATCGGGTGATGGTGACTTTGATCGCTTGCTAAGCGTTGCGCGAGATGATTATGAGGTATCCACAGAAGTAATTGCAGTCTCAAACTTAACGGCACAAAGCTTAGTTAATGCAGCGAATGAGTTTTCCCCTATAGGCTTAGATTTACTCATGTAGTTAATTTGTATGGGCTTTTTTTCAGTTCATCGCTTCGAACAAGCTTATAATTAGGGTGTGATAAATATGTTATTTTTATAAACTATATTACCCATAGTCGAACACTAATTGGACCAAACCATGAATAATAAAATCGTCGCAATCGCTAGTTGGCTTATTACCGCATGGATGTGTAAGGTATTTTTGTTTTCTTTGCCTTACAAATTTACACTTCACCCTGATACACAGCATATTTTTGGTACCATTGGTAACTGGATGTCCGGCTTTTTAGGCGAAGGGCTTGGCGGCTTATTTGCCAATTATGGCTCTTATGCAGTGGGTACGTTTGAGCTTATTACTTGTTTAGTATTGTTGTCGCCGTTATTATTTTTTGTGCTGGGTAAGGGCCATTTGCGCGCAACTATTCATCGAATAGGGGGTCTGATGGCAGCCGCCGTGATGGCCGGTGCGGTCTTTTTTCACTTGGCAACACCATTAGGCGTTGAAGTATTGCATGAAGGTAAGTCAGACGGCGGTTCGTTATTTTATGCAGCGGTGTCCATTTTAGTTCTTGGCTTGCTCATGTTTGTAATCAATAAGCCAGCTGTTAATCGATACTAATTAGTTCGACCTAACTACTTAACTCGCCGACTTTATTTTGGGCATGCAGCTTGCTGCGTGCTTTAATCTATGTACTGACTGCTAACTGTATCTGTTCTTGTGAAAATAACTCTTCTCATGATCGCAACCTATATTATAGATTGCATCAGAATAGGCACTAAGCCTTGTAAGGTGTTTCAATTAAACTCAAAGCAGTTTGATCGTAAAGAGGGGATTTTTTCTAAGCTCGACATTGATGAAAACATCCCTAAGCAATGGCGTTTAAAGCAACGAATAGACGATGGCGTATTTGAGCCGGAACACTGGCCGGTTTTTGTTAAACCCGAATGGGGGCAAAACGCCAGCGGTGTGCAACGCGCAGATGATTTAACGCAATTACATGAAATCAGAGATCAGCGTGTAGATCAGACCATTAGATATTTAATTCAAGAAGGCTCCCCCGGCGCTAAGGAATTTGAAGTGTTTTCGATACGGCATGATCAACATAGAGATCAATATGCGGTGTTTACGGTCACTGAAGCGGTGAATGATGCTGAACTAAAGCCAGTAAATAGCATCAATAACAGCAGTACACGCTATGTAGAGATTACCGATCAATTATCTGAAAGTCAGCTTGCTCAACTTTGGCAACTGGTCAACCAATTAGGCGAGTATAATATCTCACGTGCGAGTATGAGCGCTGATAGCGTTGAAGCTTTGCTAGAAGGAAGGTTTCATGTGATTGAAATTAACTTATTTTTGCCGATGCCGATTAACTTGCTCGATAAAAAGTATAGCGCTACTGATATAATTAATTTTGTACGTAAATATATGATGTGCTTAGCTAAAGTAACCAAGTACAGAAATAAAGCGCTGCCTGAAAAGCCCGTATTTACCAAGATTATGACGTATAACCGCAAGAGTAAGTGGGTAAATTTTATTAGAGCAAGAATATGATAATACGATGAAAGGCTTAAAAGCGACAATTTACGCATGGATTAGTAAAAAATTCATGGATGGTTGCAGTAACTACAATTCTTTGCAGGTGCGTAAGGCGTGCCGTTCTAAGGGGCAGGGAAGAGAGGTCTTTCAGCAGCACGATATTCCGCATGCCAAAGGGATGATCTTTTTGTGGCCGTGGACCGCGCATCGCTTCGCTAAGGAGCACGGTTTCCCATTAGTAATAAAGCCCAATGTAAGTGGTTATTCCCGCGGTAGCTATTTTCCTATTAATAATTTTATGCAGCTATACAAGGCCGTCGCACTTGCTAAGATATGGTGGCCGACTACGGTGATAGAACAGTACTTATTGGGTTCAAATTACCGAGTACTTGGGACTGACCATAGTTTAATTTCAGTGATCCGTCGTTATGCCCCGTTTATAGATGGCAACGGAGTAGATACTATCTCGCAGCTGATCGATAAAGAAAATTCGGTGCGCGAAGATATGCAATTACACCCTGTTATTTTTCCGCTTAAAAAAGACGAGCAAATCACCAAGTATCTTGCTAAACAGAACTTATCACTAAATTCAGTACCTGCAAAAGCGCAACGAATCGACTTATTTCATCGTGTTGCGCTTGCACCTGGTGGTGTGGTGGAAATCATAGATCGCGATACCATTCCTCAAGAGAATAAAGATCTATTTAATAAAGTAGTAAAAGTTTTTGGGGCCAATGTGTTTGGAATTGATGTAATATTCGAAAAAGGCATTGAAACTAGTTACTTGGAGCAAAAATGTATTTTCATAGAAGTTAACTCTCGCCCGTATATAAAAATGCATTACTACCCAAGATACGGCAAAAAAGAAGATTTTTCAGCGGCCTTAGCGGAGCTCGATTCACTCGATATTGATGATAAGGATATCTTTTAATGCAGGGTGTCACCCAGACGTTTTATAAATACCTGTCACTGCATTCCCTATTAATAGGGATATTCCCATTTTTTCTACCGGTTTATCTGTGGAACCACAATTTCACGCTGGCCCAGATAAGTATTTTTATTGGTATTAGCGGGTTCGCGTTCGCGGTGGCCCTATGGGTGTGGGATCATATTCGCCAATCAATTGATCTGCTTAGGCTGATCGGTATTTCACTTGTTTTAGAGCTCGTACTATTACTAATGGTGAAAACGCTAGCCTTTGGTTGGTTCGGTTTATTGCTGCTCGGTATTTGTTACGGCTCGTATAATTGTTTTTTCTGGACCACGCAGCGAGCTTTGTTTTTTGAACGTGTTAATTCCGAAAACTCCGGCCGCAGTTACGGCAACATGCAAATGTATGTTGGTTTGGTGCTGCAGGTTGGCATTCTGATAGGTGGGCTATTGCTTGAAAAGCTAGGGTTTAACATGGTGCTAATCTGTAGCGCTGTGGTTTGCGCGATCGGATATTATGTGCTCTCCAAAAATAACTCAGGGGTGCCAGACTCGCTAAATCAAGTCGCACCGCTTAACTTGAAAGAAGTTATTAGCTTTAAAGACAGTCATTCGTCAAAGATGATTTTTGTAATAGATGGCTTTTACTTATTTTTAGAAAGCTTCTTTTGGGTGATATCTTTGTTTCTGATTGCTCACGAAAGTTTTGTTACCTTAGGCTTGATGGTGATGTCGTTAGCTATTATTTTTGGCATTTTATTTTACTTACTAAAAAATATGATAGACCGACTTGATCGTTGGAGAATCTACCGCATTGCGGTTGGCTTGTATGCGCTTTCTTGGGCCATGCGTGCAGTGGTGGGGGAAGATATGCAACTAGTCAGTTTGTTCGTGTTTTTAGTACTTATTACCTTTTGCACCTCGTTCTTTCGGCTGGCGATGAATAAGCGCTTTTATGATTTAGCGCGAGAAACCGTCAATCATCGATACCTCGTGCTGAAGAGTTATTATTCGCAGTTCGCCATCGGTGTGATATTCATTGGCTTTGGCATATTTATTAATGATGAAATGGGCGCTGAGTTTTTAATGCCGCTGCTATATTGGGTTGCAGCATTATTAGCCTTGTGCTTTTTAACCTACGGCGCGCAATATGCCAAAGCAGGGCGTCTTGCCGCGAAGGCATCCGCGAACTAACTGTAGGCAACTATCCTTGGTTTGTTCTTAAGCCTATTCCGAGTGTTGCATGGGCAGTTAGGCTTATTTAAACGGTATCACATCTAGCTGATATTTGGCTTGCTTTGAGCTAGAAGGTAATGCTAAGAAAACCCTTCAAGCGCTTGACTTAGATCAGCGATTAAATCTTCTTGGTTTTCGATGCCCGTAGAATAACGAATCAAACTCTCTGGGATACCCATAGCCGCACGTTCTTCGGCAGTGCACTCTACGTGACTGGTAGTTGCAGGAGGACCAATGGTTGTCTCTACAGCGCCTAGATTGGCCGCCGCGTGAGCATATTTTAGCCGAGGTACGAATCTGCGAACAGCATCGAAGTTGTTCTCTTTAAGCATAAAACTGAGCATCCCGCCAAAGCCAGTCATCTGTTCCTGGGCTATTTTATGCCCGCTATGCGACTCAAGCCCGGGATAGAACACTTGTTCAATTGCTGGATGCGTTTCTAAATATTGCGCTACTGCTAAGGCATTGGCGTTTTGCGCTCGAATGCGCAAATCTAACGTCTTCATGCCGCGCAATAATAAGTAGGCTGCCATCGGGTGTAAGGTTGCCCCGTTAATTTCTCGATAATGGTAAATTTCTTTGATTAAGGCTTTCTCTCCACAAATGACGCCACCCAGAGCGTCTGCATGACCACCCAAAAATTTTGTGGCACTGTGTAATACCAAATGCGCGCCTAAACCAATAGGTTGTTGATTGATCGGAGTTGCAAAGGTGTTGTCAACGACTACAATGGCGCCTACATCGCGTCCAGCTTGCGCTAGCGCTGCGATATCAACAACCTTAGTCATTGGATTAGTTGGGCTTTCGAGGTAGACCATGTCACAGCCTTTAGCAATTTCAGCCTTGATTTCGTCGTGATCGGTTGTGTTACATAAAGTGACGTCGATATTAAATTTTGGCAAAAACTCAGTAAATAAAACGTTGGTGCCGCCGTAGGTATCCTTAACAGACACCACTCGCTTGTTAGGCGCCAATAAACCAAATAAGGTGCTACTGATGACCCCCATACCGGTTGCGGCGCTAGTGGCCGCTTCTGCACCTTCTAGGATACAAATTTTTTCTTCAAAGGCATGCACGGTTGGGTTGGTGTTTCTGCCATAAATATGGCCGGGTTTCTCTCCAAGTGCGACTTGCATCCATTCGTCAACATCTTTGTAACCATACCCTACGCTATGCACGACAGGCACTTGGGTCGCGCCTTGGATAAGTGACTCTTCTTCGCCAGCCCATAAACATTGAGTGCTTTGGGAGATAGGTTTATTGGTCATGTGTGTGGCTCTAGTGGGAAATTCAATGAGAGGTGAATTATCCACTGCTTATTACTATTTGCCTAGCTGATTCAGTGCTTTTAGTGCGATTAAAGTGATCTTAGCTATCTATGAGGCGGGCCATTAAGATGGAGTAGGAATCGATTAGCGTGACGTGACTACGGGATTGTCTATGTGCTGCTATCTAGGCGTTATAAGTGATAGTGATTCGTAGATTCTAAAACATATTTTAATCACCCAATGAGTAAGTACCTACGATAATCCCCCATACAACAGGGTAATCAGAGATAAGTTGAACTACAATAGTCGCTTGTTGAGAAAATGATACTTATCAATGAACGCAGAGTTTTCGTTAAGAAACGCGAGTTGAAGGCGGTGGTACACCCGCGCTAACTGATTGGGGAAGCGACAGTGAGTATGGTGTATTGCAAGATGTCTTGCTTGGGCCGGCCGATAATTATAAATGGCTCAACACCAGTTCGGTGTCTAAGAAAAGTATTCGGCGTCAATTGCCATTTGATGCAGAAATAGCTAGGCGACAACATGCCGAAATGGTTGCAGCCTATGAGTCCGCCGGTGTGCGTTGCCATTTTCACGAACCTGATCCACAGTTGCCTTATCAAGTGTTTGCTCGCGATTCATCCGTGATGACGGCCCTACGGCGCAATCATCACTAGCATGGCGAATTGGTGGCGACGCGGTGAAAACTTCAGAGCCATTGAAACTTACGAAAGGTTAGGCATCCCCATTTACGATTATGTTACAGCGGGTACATTTGAAGGGGGCGATTTTAACGCGATCGAACCCGGTACGGTTTTGATTGGCTGGGAAGGTGATGAGGGACGAAGCCAAGAGTCATCAGCTGTGCAATTGAAAAATTGGTTTGAAGCAGAAGGCTGGGAAGTTAAATTGACAGACCTAGGACCCGTTTTATGTGCATATTGACTTAATGGTTGTGATGTTAGCTAAGAAATTAGCCGCAGTGTGCATTGACTCAACCGACCCTGAAGTGGTGCGCTGGCTCAAGTCAAAAAATATTGAAATTGTTGAAGTACCATTCCAAGATACGCTTGCTTTGGGCTGCAACGTGGTGGCATTGGGAAATGATAGAGTGCTTATTCCGGAAAAAAGCGTGGTGCTTAAAGATAAGCTACGCGCATTGGGAATTGAAATTTATGATCCAGATGTCTCGATGAATCACACCGGGTGGCGGGGGAGTACATTGCATGTGTCAGGCTTTGCGTAGAGAACCTGGGTAGTCCGATTAGTTTGGTGCGATGAATCCGTCTCAACATAGGTTATCTCTAGTGATGTCTTACTTTAAAAGATTAATGGTCTATGCAGATTACGGGGTGAAATAATTTAATTATGCAAACAATATATAGTGAAGATCATCGTTTACGCAACGCTCAGACTGAGCTATATGGCGGTGAATTAGTACGTCCATTCGAATGTCCCGAGCGAATGGAATACGTGCTACAAAGAATTGGTGAGGTTAATTTAGGCGAAGTCAGCGCTCCGGAAACTCATGCATTAGAAAAAATATATCGTATCCACGACCCACGATATGTTGATTTCTTACAAGCTATTTGGTCACAATGGCAAGCGGCAGGGTATAAAGGTGAAGCGATTCCAACAGTATTTCCGTCTCGAGGAATGCAGCAGCAGCGCATTCCAAAAGATATCGAAGGTAAGCTAGGCTATTACGCAATGGCGATTGAAACGTCTATCAGTGATGGCACATGGGAGGCAGCGTTAGCGAGTGCAAACGTTGCTTTGTCGGCACAAAATACCATTGCTCAGGGTGGCAATTCTGCGTTTGCTTTGTGCCGTCCCCCTGGACACCACGCTGCCAGTGATTTGTATGGCGGTTATTGTTTTATAAATAATGCCGCGGTCAGCGCACAGGCGTTTTTAGATCAAGGTGCCAAGCGAGTCGCTATTTTGGATGTAGATTTTCATCACGGAAATGGAACGCAATCCTATTTTCTACGACCGAGAGGATGTGGCTCTTTGCTTCATTACACGGTGACCCCGTTCATGCTTTTCCCAACTTTCTAGGTTATGCCGATGAAACAGGTGAGGGTAAAGGGGAAGGTTATAACCACAATTTTCCCATGGGCCCAAGTACGCCCTATTATTACTTGGGCAAGTGCATTAGACGCGGCCTGCGATAAAATAAAGGCCTATAGCCCCGATGCTTTGGTCGTGTCTTTGGGAGTCGATACCTATGAAAATGATCCGGATTTCATTTTTTAAATTAAGCAGTGATGACTTTAAACGCTACGGTGCCACGATTGGCAAATTAAATTTACCTACTTTGTTTGTCATGGAAGGCGGCTACGCGGTTAAGGAGATCGGCGTAAATACGGTAAATGTACTGACTGGTTTTGAAGGGAAATAATGCAACTAGCGCCAAAGAAAATTGAATCTGAAGCCGCATGGCTAGGGTCAGAAATGGCTCAGTTAGAGCATCAGTGGCGTTGGACTCTAGGCCCTAAAGACATTGCCTTGTTGGAGCAAGCTGCAGAGCAATTTATCTTATCAGGCAAGCCAATGGCTAATATGACTTGCGAAGATTTCAACGTCGGTGGATTGAATGCTCAGTTAGCGCAATTTAAATCGCAGTTGATTGAAGGTCGTGGTTTTGGCTTGATTTCAGGGCTGAAGTTAGACAGTTATACGCTACAAGAGCGCGCTACGTTGTTTATGGGGGTAGGTGCGCACATTGGGTTGCCACGTTCGCAAAACGCTGATGGACATTTGCTAGGGCACGTCCGTGATATCAACAGAAACGCGAGCGACCCCAATGCTCGGATATATCAAACGGCTAATCGACAAACGTTTCATACCGATAGTTGTGATGTGGTTGGTTTACTTTGCAATCAACCCGCTAAAGCAGGCGGTGAGTCGTTGTTAGTTAGTAGTGAAAGTATCTACAATGCTATGAACGAACAAAATGCAGAGTTAGCCACATTGCTGTTTGACTCGATCGCAACAGACAAGCGAGGTGAAGTGGAAAAAGGTGCGTTGCCGTTTTTCACTATCCCAGTTTTTTCTTGGTATGACAATAAATTAACCACAATCTATCAGCGCCAATATATTGATTCAGCGCAGCGGTTCGAAGAGGCCCCTCGGTTGACTGACCGACATATCGCTGCCTTAGATTTGTTTGATTCTTTAGCTGATAACGAAAACCTTCATTTCTCTATGAAGCTAGAAAAGGGCGATATGCAATTTGTTCACAATCACAACCTTCTTCATGATCGAAATAGCTTTGAAGACTGGCCAGAAGACAAACATCGCCGTCACCTCTATCGCTTGTGGCTGAGTGTACCTGGTGCTAGAGCACTACCAAACTATTTTGCGCAGCGGTATGGCTCTGTGAAAGTAGGCGATCGGGGCGGGGTGATTGTCGAAGGAGCGACACTACACGTACCGCTTAACTAGCGCCACACAGTACAGTATCATGCTTAAAGTGTTGGGGTTGTTTGGTGTCACCGCGTGTGCCGAGATTATAGGGTGCTACTTGCCGCTGCTTGTGCTTAGAGGCGGCGCTAGTAAATGGTTGCTATTGCCTTCAGTGCTTAGTCTAGCGTTGTTCGTATGGTTGCTAACTTTGCATCCCCAAGCCTCAGGGCGGGTATACGCTGCGTATGGAGGCGTCTATGTGAGCGTAGCATTGCTGTGGTTATGGCTAGTAGACAGCATTAAGCCTAATTTAATCGATTACATTGGGGTTGGCTTATGTCTTGCTGGAATGGCGGTGATCATGTTTAACCAACCTAGTTAAATGCGCAGTACTTTCTTACGCTGATCTATGAAAAATAATAAATACTATCTTGGCGTGTTTATGGTGCTGTTAGGCGGCTCCTTTTTGAGTCTGTCAGGGGTGCTTATTCGGCATGTAGAAAGTGCAGATGGTTGGCAAATTTTATTTTACCGATCAATAACGTATTTTTTTACGATACTTATTGTGCTGCTAGCGCAGTATCGTAGCGAAACAGTTGCTAAGTTTAAGGCCATTGGCTTGTCTGGTTTTATGGCATCGGTTGTATTAGGCGTTGGATCAGTCTTTTACATTATGGCGATGCTCAACACGACGGTAGCGAATGTGGTGTTTATTTTAGGAGCAACCCCGTTAATCACTGCGCTCGGAGCCTGGGTGTTCTTAAAAGAAAAAGTAAGTGGTGCCAGCTTAATCGCGATGATTGTGGCGGTTATCGGAATAGGGCTGATGCTTGCAGATGGCTTTGTTTCGGGGGGAATGTTAGGCAATATCTTGGCGTTGATGTTGGTATTCATGTTTATGGTATACCTATTAATATTGCGGAAGAAACGCGGTATTGATATGTTGCCTGCGACATGCTTATCTGGCTTAGTCACTGCAGCCATTGCTTACTCCATGATCAGTGACTTCCAAGTTTCTGATCGCGACTTCGCGATATGCCTTTTACTAGGTAGCGTACAATTTGGTTTAGGTTTTATGTTATTTACCTGGAGCACTCGTTATGTTCCTGCCGCTGAAGTGGCTTTGTTTTCAATGAGTGAGACCATTCTCAATCCAATCTGGGTTTGGATCGGTGTTGGAGAAGTGCCTACTCCGCTGAGTATGTTGGGAAGTGGTATCGTGTTGGTTGCTGTACTCGCCTACAGTGTTATTGCGATGCGTCGTGAAAAACTGAGTTAGCGAAGCGCTATGAGTGAACATGGCCTCATGAGACTTTCCTCGAAACAGCGTTGGCTACTTTTGATGACGATGTTAGTCACATTTGTATTTGGGTCTATACACGCGTTTTCAGTATTCCTTCCAAATCTTGAACAAGAACTACAGCAATCGCGTGCTAGGCTTAGTTTGATTTATTCATTTGGCCTTATTTCCTTAACAGTTAGTGTGTTATATGGCCATCGTATTTATGCGCTCTATGCTCCAGCTAAACTAATTCTAGCTGCCAGCATAGGCGGTGGTATCGGATTAATGCTTGCTGCACATTCAACCAGTTGGGCTGGACTATTTGTTGGCTATAGTTTGCTTTTTGGTGCTTCTAACGGTTTAGCCTACGGCTTTTGTCTTCAGTTAGTTGGGCGTAACATAACCCAACAAGGTGCTTTAGCCATGGCCATGGTGACAGCCGTGTATGCGGTGGGCGCCATTGTATTTTCTTTTATTCTCGGTGGTTTGACACACGCATTTTCTGCATCAATCGCCTTGCAATGCCTAGGTTTAATTCTTGTGGTGACTTGTTCGACAGCGGCTTACTTTATCCATAGAAGCAAGGTGACGTATGTGGAAGGTGCCTCTTTAAAGAGTGAGGAAAGTGAAAAAACAAACTCGAATAGTAAATTAATCATCGTGCTATGGATGGCCTATGCAGCTTCAGTTTTTGCGGGTCTCATGATTATCGGACACGCTACGGCGATTATCCAAAGTGTCGGCGGTTCTTATCAAATAGGTGTACTAGGCGCCGTATGCGTCGCTATAGGTAGTGCGAGCGGTGGGTTTTATGTTGCTTGGAAAGTAAGCGCGGAAAATATGAATACATGGTTAGTGGGCCTGCCACTGCTGAGTGCAGTTAGCTTAGCGTTACTGTATCTCGTCGGCTCGCCGATATTTTCGATTTCTTTGTTAATACTGATTGGTTTTTCTTACGGTGCAGTGATTGCAGTTTACCCATACATGATAAACCAATTGTTTGGTTTGCAGTTTGGTCCAGAAATATACGCAAAAGTTTTTACAGCATGGGGTTTTGCCGGATTAATGGGGCCTTGGTTGGCGGGGTTTATCTTTGATGAGTTTGGCACCTATCGATGGGCAATACTGTTGTCATTATCGATTGCACTCAGTTCAAGCGTTTTATACCGAGCCTTCGTGTCACGAATAGGGTAAATGGTCTTCGTTTTGAGGAGGTTTGTAGTCAGTTTAAAAAACTGACTTGAAGATGAATAGGTGGAAAATATGTCAGTTACGCCAATGTAAATAAAACGACATACTAAGACTTCAATTTAGTGTTTATTTAAAAAGTTTAACGGAGAGTAAAATATGTTGATACTAACAAGGCGAGTGGCCGAATCTATTCATATCGGAGAAGATATCCGCCTAACTGTTTTAGGGGTGCAAGATAACCAAGTTCGTATAGGTATTAATGCGCCGAAGGAAGTGCCTGTGCATCGTGAAGAAATCTACTATCGTATTAAATACGAAAATGAAGCGGGTAATCAGAATGATGATGAGCAAGTATTAAGCGATGATAACGCTGGAAATCGCTGATGGTGTGATCGAATGTGAATAAACGTAACAAGCCATAATTACCACAGCATCGTCTATTGATTTTGCTTGCTCAATTCTCTACTCATGCTAACTAGCTGAGCATATGGCTACCGGTAGAGTCATATAAGGGTTTAGCGGCGACTGTAGCAGGGTAGAGTTGACCATTGATCTCTACTTCTAATGCTGTATTTGAAGTAGCTAACTGGATGGGTAAGTAACCCATCGCTATGGATTTATTAACGTAATGTGCATATCCGCCTGAAGTGACATAACCCACGCATTGGCCATCGTGCATAATCGCTTCATCGTTTGATACGTCAATATCATCAGTGTCTATAATCAGGGTGACCAGCTTTTTATTTGGGCCGCGTTCTTTCTCAGCTAACGCTGCTTGCTTACCGATAAAATCCTTTTTCCAGTTTATAAAATAATCTAAACCAGATTCCGCCGCGGTGAAGTCTGGTCGAAAATCTAACGTCCACGCGCCCCAGTTCTTTTCAAGTCGCATGCTCATTAGTGCGCGCGAACCGTACCATTTGAGCCCCAATGCTTGTCCTGCTTCTTCAATGGCTTCAAACAGTCGTAGTTGGTATTCTGGCGTCACGTAAATTTCATAGCCCAGTTCACCAGAGAACGAGATGCGCACTACTATCGCAGGCACACCACCAACGAATGTTTGTTGTATATCTCTGAAAGCCATGTCTGCTACAGATTCCCGTGTTAGCTGAGAGATTAACTCGCGCGACTTAGGCCCGGAAAGAGCGATGCCATGAAATTTATTTGATGCGTTTTCGTAGCTGACTCCAGAGTCGGGTAAGTGTTTTTCGAACCAGCGCCTATGCATTTCTTGCGCAGCTCCCGATCCAAACAACATGTAATGCTCGTCATTTAGGCAAGCGACTGTTAAATCACCATATAACTTGCCGCTTTCGGTCAGCATGGGAGTGAGTGCAATCCGTCCTGGTTTTGGTAATCTGCCAGCCAGTACGTAATTTAAAAAAGACTTTGCATCAGCGCCTTTAAAGGTGTGTTTAGCAAAATTAGCCACTTCAATTGCCCCCACCGCAGTGCGAACCGCATTCACTTCAGCCGCTACATAGTCATGTGCCCTAGAACGTCGAAAGGTCGGGTCTTCAAAGGCGTCATCGGCATCATTAGCAAACCATAAGGCGTGTTCAAGACCAAAACTAGCATCCATTACGGCGCCTTTTTCTTTAAGTCGGTCATAGATAGCGGTGGTTCTTTGGCGGCGGGCTTTTGGTAGCGTTTCATTTGGGAAGGTAAGAATGAAACGGCGCTCATAATTTTCTGATGACTTGATGGTGCCGTATTCAGGGGTGGCAAATTCACCGAAGCGCGCCACGTCCATAGCCCATACGTCAATGGATGGCTCTCCATCGATCATCCACTCTGCCATTGCAAGGCCAACGCCACCAGCTTGGCAAAAACCAGCCATCACGCCAACGGCTACCCAATAGTTTTTCATTCCCGGAACAGGCCCGATCATCGGGTTTCCGTCTGGGCCGAATGTAAATGGCCCGTTGACAATGTTTTTGATTCCGGCGCGTTCTAACGCAGGAATACGCTCAAAACCTACGGCGAGGCGATCAGCAATATTTTCAAGCTTCGGGTCAAGTAACTCATGACCAAAATTCATCGGCGTACCGCCTACCTTCCAAGGCGTGGCGTGCTCTTCATAAGTCCCTAATAACATGCCATCACGTTCTTGACGGAAATAGATATTGCCCTCGTAGTCGATGCCTGCGGGTAGACGATGATCCAGTTCGGCAATTTCAGGAATTGACTCAGTGATTAAATAGTGATGCTCCATCGGTTGTACAGGCAAGTGAATGCCTGCTTGGTGCCCAACTTCCCGCGCCCATAAGCCGCCTGCGTTAACAATCATATCGGCATGAATATTGCCTTTTTCAGTAATTACATCCCACGTCCCATCTGCGCGTTGATTGGTTTCTAGTACAGGACAATGGGTATGATAGTTTGCCCCATGTACTTTCGCGCTTTTAGCATAGGCATAGGTCACTCCAGAAGGGTCAATATCCCCGTCTAGTGGGTCCCATAATGCAGCTACATAGTGTTTAGGATCAATCAACGGGTGCAGCTCAGCCACTTCTTGCAATGAAATAAATTCTTGGTCTAAGCCCATGTAACGCGCCTTGGATCGTTCACGCTTTAGATAGTCATACCAATCATTATTGGACGCTAAATAAAACCCGCCCGTGTTATGCATGCCAACAGAATGACCCGATGTCTCTTCAATTTCTTTATACAGATTAATGGTATAGCTTTGCAGCTTAGAAATATTAGGGTCAGATGAGATGGTATGGATTTGCCCTGCGGCATGCCATGATGACCCTGACGTTAATTCGTTGCGCTCAAGCAAAACAACCTCTTTCCAGCCGTACTTAGCTAGATGAAATAAGATTGAGCAGCCGACTACGCCGCCGCCGATGATGACTACTCTAGCCTGTGTTTCCATCTGTCTTTTAAGTTACCAATGATAGTGTGTGATGAGTATTTTAATACCAAGCGTCAGGCAACTCGGCCTTACGTTTGTCCATAAATTCATTGAGCGCCTCATGAGTGCCTGGCTCAATCGGTGGTTGTTGATAGTCTTCGAGTATCTGATTCCAGCGTTCATACGCACGTTGTGCGGAATCTTTTGCCCCTTTTTCTTCCCATTGTTCTACATTTTCGCTATCCGATAAGGCCGAATCATAAAAAGCGGTTTCGTAGTTGGCCATCGTGTGACTGCACCCAAGAAAATGGCCAGCGGGTTCTACTTCGTCGTAGGCACTTCTGGCAAGGGCATTGTCATCGAGCGGTAAGCCACCTAAAAGGCGTTGATAGCCGCCTAGACGATCGGCATCTTGCACCAATTTTTCATAACTGGTGACTAAACCGCCTTCTAGCCACCCGGCGGCGTGCAAAACGAAATTTGCACCACTTAGCGCAGTTGATAGCATTGAATCCGCGCTTTCCGCTGCTGACTGGGCATCTGGCAGCTTCGATGCGGTGAGCGAACCACCACAACGCAAGGGTAGTTTCAACCTTCGTGCCAGTTGTCCAATAACAAAATTTGACATTACGGGCTCAGGCATCCCAAAAGTGGGCGCTCCGCTTTTAAGACTCATGGACGATAAAAAATTACCCAGCACAAACGGCGCACCCGGTTTTATTAATTGGGTAAAGGCGCAAACCATCATCGCTTCCGCGAGCGCTTGTGCAATCGCGGCGGCAGTGGTGACAGGCCCCATTGCTCCACCTAGGATAAACGGGGCTGCCACTAACCCTTGGCCTGCACCGCAATAAACTTGGGCCGCTTGCGTTACGACACGGTCCACTAGCAGTGGAGAGTTAGTATTCACGTTGCCCATAATGACGCAATGGTCTCGCATATAGTCTTCCCCAAACACCACTTTAGCCATGTCGACAGAATCTTGGGCGCGTGACATTTCGGTAATAGCGCCTAAAAAAGGCTTGTCGTTATAAACGAATTGGTTGTAGACCATATCCAAATGGCGTTTAGACACCGGTATGTCACAAGGCTCGCATATCACTAAACTATTGTGGTGTATGCTATCTAGCGAGGTCGCTATTTTTACTAGTTTTCGGTGGTCGTCAATGGTGCCGTAGCGGCGGCCATTTTCAAGGTCTCGTACAAATGGGGAGCCATAAACAGGCGCAAAAACTTGACTATTACCTCCTATCTCAACACTTTTTGCAGGGTTGCGTGCATGTTGAATGAATTTGGATGGTGCGGTTTTACACAGTTCACGCGCCATGCCTTTTGGTAATCTGACTCTAGTACCGTCTACATCCGCGCCCGCAGCTTTCCATAATCTTAGGGCATTGCTATCGTCTCTGAACTCTAAGCCAATTTCTTGGATTAGCCAATCAGCTTGGTCTTCAAGTGCAACTAAGCCCTCTTCATTAAGATACTCATAGAACGGCACCTTTCGAGTGATATAAGCTGGAGCCGCAAGCTGCACTCTATCGTGCCGATTTGGCCTATTGCTTCTACCTTTACGTTTGGCTCTTGGGGTGGCTTCTCTCATGGCTTAATTATGTGTGATGAAGGCGCTGGTTGTTTTAGTACTTAATAATTATAACAATACAAATAGACAGGGAATCGTAAAAAATATTCAATATGACATAAGTTATAATTATGTTATATGAGAAAGCTAGCCCGTTTAATTCACTCTCCCCATCATTTATTTGTATTCGAAGTATGTGGGCGCTTATCGTCATTTACACTAGCAGCACAAGAACTCGGCGTGTCTCAACCAGCGGTCAGCCTTTCTATTAAGCAACTCGAAGGTGCTTTAGGAGAAAAGCTGTTCAAACGAGAATATAGATCTGTTAGCTTTACAGACGTAGGGCGTCAATTTTATGCCGAAGTGGCTTTATCACTCGATAGGATTTGGCTCGCTGCGAATGAAGTAAAACAGAACGAAGCTCACAATCACGTCACCTTAACTACTTCCACAGCCTTTGCTAACTACTGGGTGGTGCCAAAGCTTGCTCAGCTGCATGAACAGCATCAGGAAGTAGACTTCAGACTGCAAGTGGTGGATAAGGATATAGACCTGACCGAGCAATCTCACTCGCTAGGGGTGCGTAATGGGAACGGCAAGTGGCCAGGGTACGAGGCAGTGAAAATAGCCCGCGAGGAGCTAGTTCCTGTTGCAAGCCCAGCTTATTTAGCTAAGCATGGTAGACCGAGCACCATTTCACAGCTTGCAGAACGCCATTTAATTCACCTAGAAGAACCATATCGTCAGAGAGCAACATGGGCGCAATGGTTCGCTGGTGTTAACCAAGAGGCTGTCTATTCGTTGCGAGACGGACTAAAACTCAATGACTACGCCTTGGTCGTTCAAGCTGCGATTGCAGGCGAGGGGGTAGCCTTAGGTTGGTCTCATATTATTGAGGGGCTGGTGTCTTCAGGTGTCTTAGAGATAGCGATAGAGGAAACGTGGAGCTCTTCGAATGATACTTGGCTGATTTGGTCAAATAAAATGGCTTTATCCGCATCAGCTAAATCTGTAAGAAATTGGATCATCGAAAGTTCATCAATGTGAAACATCACACATTGATTTTATTGTGATAAAAAACATACAGTAATGATGTGATAAGGCTGCGTTTTTGCTATTAACGTATTACAAATTGTTAAGATAAAGTTAAGCCTTAGTTAACTCGTCGCTAGTAAGCTGTCGCTATTACTAATTTAGAGGACAGATCATGACAGATCAAGCAAAACGTAAGACTTTAAAAACAATGAGCCTAGCCGGAGTGGTGGCGTCAACAGGCGTCGCTGGAAGCTGGGTGTTATCAGATGGTAGTGGCGACAAGTCGGCAAGTGACGAGTTAGCACGACTGACCTTAGAAGTTTCACATCAATGGCGTGGTGAGGACTTGAAGGTGGTTATTAAAAATGACACTGACAATACCGTTACTATGACTCAATTAACTCCAAGCAAGATTTCTACCCCAATGGGTGATATCGACTTTGACCAAGTAATCGCAAAAGGCCCTGTAACATTGCCGCCACACGGAGAAATCCAGATATATGCAGCGCGGGAGGGCGAATTGACTACCCCAGTTTCAGCCTCTGGGCAATTTCTACGATCGGTGCAACGCGCTATTGCTAATAACGTGACGGTAGTGACCGATAACAATGCTTTTGCAGTGATAAAGCCAGTGTTTTACCCGCAGATTGCGTAAAAAGCCATCATTGAACTCTGTTGCCCGAGCACTGTGCTCGGGCTTTTTTGTGCCTGTAGTATGTACAAATTAGATATAATTATACTTTAATAACAATGACATGCTTAGTATTGTTAATGTGTTTATAAAATTCAAATTTCAAGTCGGAAAAGTGCGTAAGATACCTGCTATAGGCATTGCATCGATAGGCAATGCCTACGCAGTTATTTTCTGATACGTTTGCGGCATCATCAATTTGAAGAATGCATATTTCCCAGGTTTGGTCAGCCAGCTTTGCTATGGCTTGGCCTGCGCTAACGCTTAAGCTATCAGGAAATTTAACACCTGCATGGAGTACTAATAGGTGCTCAAATTCAAGGTTACCGGCTTCTTCCAAGGCCTGCAAATGAGCTTTTGCAATGGGGTTAGAGGTGTCTTTATATTCAATAATCTTAAGTCGTCGACTAATGCCATGTGAGGCATATTGTTTAAGCGCGACATTAGATATGGCCTGATTGCCTCGCACGCAATAGATGGCATCAAAATAATATAAAGGGCTATCAAGCTCAATCTGTATTGTGGAGATTGTACTTCGCGCCGCAGCTTCACCGATGAGCTCTTCGAAGTGAAGCTGCATGTCGGTGATCGGCAGCTTATTTTCGATTAAGCCAATCATATAGTTTCGAATTCGATCATCCCAACTCACTGGGTATCGAGTGCCTAAAGGGCGATTAAATCGGTGCAACCATCTTAAAAAGGGTAAGCAGAGCGTTCGCCGCCCGGCTTGTCTGAACTTTTCATGGATATAACCTTCTTCACCGCCAAAACCCGCAAAGCGCGAATTAAAACCAAGCCAGGCCTCTTTCGCGCAACAGAATATGCCTAAACCTTGGCTAGGGATATCGAAGGGCTTACCATCTAATTCTTTAGCGCGTTCGTCTAAACCCCAAGTCCCGTACATGCCTCCAGACCATTCTGGTTTGAAGTGTGACGATAAGTTTTGCATGTCGTCATTA
The DNA here is from genome assembly GCA_965237995.1 of Candidatus Poriferihabitaceae bacterium. GTDB lineage: Bacteria > Pseudomonadota > Gammaproteobacteria > Arenicellales > Poriferihabitantaceae > JAAELZ01. The sequence continues at coordinate 225,297 of CBDEGO010000002.1, read as the reverse complement.
AGCAGTGGTCCTTGCAGTAAGTCTCGGCTATTTGGATTGGCTTTGGAGTATTCGAGCAAGCGAGCTAACGACCCAGGAGCCATAAAAACGTGTGAATCCATACATAATACGAAGTCCGCATTTGCCTCACGAAAGATGACATCGCGAATTGCGGTTCCGCGCACTGAATCACAAGGTATATATCGGTAGTGCGATACCCAGCTTTCAAGTTTCTTAAGCGCGTCTGCACAAGGCCCATCCGGGTGATTATCGATAACGACAAACTCTAGTTGGTCGACCACTTCCGGGTGAAATAGACGAATAGCTTGAATTGAAAAATACACGCCATCATAGTCGTCGTACGTTGCCATGCCGATGCATAATCTACGCTTTTCGTGTTCGCCGGTGCGTTCTTGAATAGGGTACGTGGTTGCTTCTTGTTTGACTAGCGAAAAGGTGATCACTTCATGTTCTAGCAACTCCTTTAGTACGGCTTCTACATCACCTTGGATATCCTCTGCTGATTCAGGGTACATTTCTTGAAGTTGGACAATAATTTGCTCCAGTGTTTTAACTCCATCACACAACGAAACGATGTGTCCTGCTGCCGCATTAATCTCAAAGCGCTCATTTTTAGACGAATTATCTAGCTCGAAGCCATCATCAGTTTGAGATAGCACCCAATCTTGCGCTAATTGTGGAGTTAGAGCGCTATTGCGGATCGATATATTTTCCATCGTTATTCTACTGCGAGCGTCAGTCTTTGACGTCGTACCTTTAAATTTTGTATCGAAGTTAGAGCTAAGTCTACGGGTTAAAAAACATTAGGTCAATTTGCTGTAGCTGCCGTAATGGTTCTAGCTCATTTGCTGGTTAAGTTCGGCGAGATTTTCACCTTGTGACACCTCAGCTAATGTTGCAACAGGAATGATTTTTTTTATTGCGCTATGCAAATGACTAACGCCTTCTTCTAAGTCAGACAATTGTGGGGTAGGAAATACACTTGATTCCATGCCTTCTTTAATCCAGTGGACAAAATGCTCGTCCTCAGCATCTGTTATGCGGTTGATACGCTGCGTTAGATAGCGTGAAACTGCAACTTCTCTTCGGTTGTCTGGCAGAGCGTAACTCGCACCGATATATTCAGTTTCAGTGGCGGATTTTGGAATGGTCATGTAAATCTCGAACATATCCGGATATAAACCTAGCACCATTGAAGGGAACGCGGCTACGTAAAGCCATTTGCGTTGGTTATCACTAGGAAGATGGACAAATTCAGGGAGTAGTTGTTGGTACTTGCGTACGCTCCATAATTTTGCCGGCTTGCTATTGATGCGCCCATAGGAAACGGGTATATCGCCTATAACGCTATCCTTATAATCGCCTCCGTATAGTTGATGCAGGCTAGGGTGCCCACGTGGAACATGATAGCCTTCATTGTCAATGTCGTGAATAATCTTCCAATTGTAGGGGCGTTGCTGTCGATAACGAGTGCCCTGCATCGGCTGCACTTTTTCGAGCTGGTAGGGCGCTATCAGCTCTTCAACATCAGCCATTTTACTGGTGAGACTAGGTTGTTCGTTGGCAAAATTAATAAAAATGATGCCATTCCATATCTCTAATGAAAGTGAAATGAGGCCATGATCATGGTTATTTATATCGCCGAAGGTTTCTGCGCGTGGAATGCTCTTTAGCGTGCCGTCTAGGTTGTAGGTCCAGCCATGAAAAGGGCAAGAAAGAACGCGAGGGCAGTTGCCGGCAGGGGCGTCAACCACTGTAGAACCACGATGGCGGCATACATTATGAAAGGCTCGAATTTTTCCGTCGTTGCCTTTGATAATTAACGCGCGTTCGCCTACAGCATCAAAGGTAATGTAATCGCCGATTTGGGTAATATCGCTAATATGGCCAACAAGTAACCAGTTCTTTTTAAAGATCAGCTGCTTTTCTAACTCGAAGAATGCTTCATTTGAGTAAGTCCAAGGTGGCAATGTTTTGGCAGGGCTTGGCAGTTTACTGGGTTTATTAGCATTATTAATGTTGTTTGCTGGGCTGCGGTCGTGCTGGAGAGGGAAGAACGCAGCTAGATAATCTTTGCAGGTTTGTTTGGCTGATTCGGTGTCAAACCCTTCTGGTGTAGTAAGAAATTCTTGCCAATAAACTTCGATCATACCTTCAAGGCCGCGGGCAATAGCTTCCGAGTTTAAATGGGGTTGTCGCTTGGGTTTGGTTAGTTGAGAAATCAACGCAATGAGTCGGTTACGCGAGGCCAAGTCTTGCTTGCCACAAATTGAAAAATACTCCTCTCTAGCGTGACTTTCACTTAAGAATGCAAACCAAACAATCAGCTTGCCTCTATTAAAAAGCTGTGGGTCGAACGATGCGTCAACAATGGCATGCAGAATATCCATCGCTCCTGATTTATTCAATAATGCCGACTCAATCGCACCATCGTACTCGTTAGAAATAAATTCTAAGGTGCTAATAAGAAGATGGTCTTTACTTTCAAAGTAAAAGTTAACGATGCCTTGCGATAAGCCTGCTGTTTTTGCGACTTTAGCGACGGTGGTTTTAGATAGCCCAACGCTGGCGATAGTTTGTATGGTGGCGTTGATAAGCTGTTGCTTACGACGGCCACTAGAATCAGAGCTGTTTGTGACAGCGTTGGGGAAGGTCATGCCGTGACTATGAGCGTTACTAGTTTGAACAATTATACAAAATATTGAATAAGTATTCAAATATAGGTATTTCCTTATAATTATTTCAATATCAACAATACTATATTGGGGTAGCTACAAGAAGCGGGAAATATTGTACGCTAAGGAGTAAGTGACCGTCTCAGTTTTGCCCTTAGCTGCCATTTGTCATTTTTAAAAAGCCTGACTCATTTCAGGAACTATGGTTTCTATTGACCAACTCTCCCCATTTCTATAAATAGATTTAGTGCTTTTACGGCATTACCTTCGTATAGTTTAATATTACAAGAAACCAATTCAGCATTACGTGGAGGAATGCTAGCATTGCAGTTATCAAAATTTTCCTGAAATGGAATGAGTGTGCCATCTTTGACTGGCATGGGGCAAAATAGCTCGATTATTTCCTTAGTGGTGTCACTCACCAATTTTTTTTGCATCTATGATTTCGGAATATGATGGTAAGTTATCATGGTTAAAGTTTATATCTGTATGTGCCACCACCTTATTGCGAACGTTCAATACGAGATTTTTAACATCTTGATTGTCTAACGTGGCTTTTAGATTGTCCACCAAATGGTTATATCCTTCTTCGAAACTGGAATATTCGTAGACACTCATAAGTTGAGGGAGCGAATCATAAACCTTACGTGCCTTGGTATCATGTAATAACTTATCTAGAGTTACCAAGCTGTTCGATCTATTATCTTTATCAACAAGTCTCCCTACAGCAGTAATAACCTCGGTCTGGAATCCTTGAATTGCACAAGCTATAAAACCGCGAAGCTCAATAGGTAGGGCGTTTATAGATGCCGCGATGTTGTCTCGATCCTCTCTCTCGCCAGTAAATTTAAATGCCTCCCAGTATGATGCAGCCCAATTTAATCTATTGGTGTTTTCGTAAATAGAATCTAGGAGTATTTGAAAAGACTCGCCTTGAAATGTCATGTTGGCTTGGTTTGCATAAGAATATTAGGCACTGGAGCCGACAAGAGAAATAGATTGGGGAGGAGGGAATTGAAGATGACCGAAAAGAGTATGGGGCTGCCTGTTTGTAATGTCAACGAATGGGCGTTGTTTGCCCTTTTCTGCCAGTCAGAATTTAAAAATTATTAAGTACGAACTTTAAATCTTAATACAGTTTTAAGTTTTTCAGGTGCGGTTTTTCTAAAATCTGATATATAGATTTCTCGATGTATTTTTGAATGACGAGTTAAACCCTCGCTTTCAGCAAACTCTTCCATTCTGGCAAAACTTGCTGGCTCGTCTTCAAATTTTCCGACATGAAGCATTTGCACACATCTTCCTTCGGAATAGCTCTGAAATCTAATTTTTTCGTACAGAGGGTTTGCATTCTTTTCTTTTACCTTTTCCAACATTTGCGAAAAGAACTTTTCATCCACGAAATTTGGTTGTCTGATCATAATGTCGTAGATAAAATCTTCTGGGTCTATGGTGCCTTTAAAGTTCTTTATCGCTTCAGCATTGAGACTCCAAACCCCCTCTAAGGGATACACGGTAAAGTCAGAATATCCCTTCGGTTTATCCTCCATTTTCTTAAGAGTCATTTTTATGGCGTATGCCAGCGGATATAACGCACGGATGCATTCTTGAAAAGCAGCACCATTAGGGTTTCCTTCCCCGCTTAACAATATGAACTTGAACTCAGGTAGTTCGACAACCTCGGGCTTATTTTTCGGAAGATAATATCCCTTCTCCTTTTTACGCCATTCGTGTTTTTCTAACATGTTCGGTTTATTTAAACTAATACTTAAAATGTGTTTTTAAGAGTATATCAACGATTCCCGAATGTCCCAAAAAGTATACAACGGCCTGTCATATTTTTCCTTTAATCTATTGAGCCAACAGTTATCTATTGAAAACGGTTGTTTATTGAGAATCATTTCTCCCTGAGATTATTTAACCGTTTAATGCAGTTTCAAACTATCAAAAATCACTCTCGAAATAGTTTATCGTTCACCTGGTAACTAAACGGGTTTTGATAATTCCTTAACGTACAATATTTTCCGTTTCTTGTGTTGACCCCTATATTGATGCTTTATGATGTGGGTTAATATTTACAATTTGTCTCTTAAATAGCTGGCATTGGGTAAGTTGAAGCATCTAAATCTAATAATTTTGCAATGGTAGGCGCGACTTGTTCAGCCTGTGCAAAAGCGAGTTTATCTTTCGATATATCTGGCCCTGCCATCACCAAGAAGCGCTCGTCAGCGACATGACCGGATTTAAAGCCGTGGTTTGCTTTGTAATGAGCCGGCCCCATTGCTTGTCGGCAATGGTGTTTGTCTAAGTAAAAATCACAATTGTCCGGCGCGGCAAATGCGGCTATTTGGTTGCGATCTGTTGTAGGAAGGTAACTATTATCTATACGAACTGCGCTATAGGCAGCTAACTGCTCCGAGCACAACTGTAGATGCGCTTCATTTTCGTAATGTAAATGCAGGATGCCTCCTTCGCAACTAAACAGAGTATCACTAAGAATATGCTCTGGATGGATGGACTGCTCTACATCGCTAAAGCCGTGATCGCTGGTGATTAATAGATTAAATTCCTCGCTAAGCCCAGCTTGATCGAGGCCATGCAGTAACCTGCCTATTTGCCCGTCCGCGGTTTCAATGGCTAATCGAGTTAAGTCATGCTCACAGCCGTAGCGGTGTAAAAAATAATCAGGCATACCTATTTCGATAATGATGAAATCTACATCGCTACGCGTACAAGCGATGCCTTGGGCCCAGTCAGCACTTATTTGGTCGTTCATCTGCCCTGATAATAAGTACTCTGTAGGGTGCTCGTAATCGCGTGATACAAATGCGCTAGGGTAGCCTTGTTCTATTAAGGGCTTTAGCCATTGAGCTTTGTCGGCTAGCTGCATTTGTTCAATCCATACTTGGTCGTGTACCGTCGGTGAGCCATCTTCATTAGCTTGTAGCAGCTCATGCGACCACGCCGCGGGGTAATATAAGCTGCTGTGCTCAGGTTTAAGCATGGCATAACCAATGTTGGCGACACATAAGCCAGCGCAATGCGCTTGCTCTGCGATGGTAGGGGCTTGCACATCGCTTGAGTTTGCATAGCGAAAGCGCTCACCATCCCAAATGACATTGCCGTAAATTCCGTGTTCCGCACTGGAAACGCCCGTTACGATAGAGGTTCGCCCCGGTAACGACGTAGCGCACCGCTCTGGGCTGATGCGTTCAACGTATGTGCCGCGCTCAGCAATTGAATTGAGGTGAGGCAAGCGGTGGCGATACTTAGTAAAGTAATCGGCGCCCAGCCCGTCTATCATGACAACAATGGTACGGCTCATCGATGATCTAAATTATGAAGTTAAGTGTTGGCGCTGTAGCACACTTAAGGTGCTGTACAGCCCGTCTAAATCACTGTAGGCGCCCTGTAAATGGCGAAGGCCGCCTTTAGAGTAAGCGGTGCGTGCGTGCAAAATGCGGGTGTTATCAAACAGCACTAATTCACCCGGTTGCAACTTAAAAGTAACTTGCAGTTCTTTACGTTCTAGAATTTCGGCAAAATGTCGATAGGCCTGATAAAACGGTTGAATGGTTTCAGGCGGCAACTTGAGCACATTAATTGAGCGATTGTTGAACCGTACTTTAGTGATTTCTGCTCGGTCGTTCACTTCGATTAGGGGCACTCTTGCGTGTAAGTCGGTGTGATCATCTTGAAAGCGAAAATTGACGTATTGCTGGCTGAGGATATCAAAGTGCGTGCTGTTTTCAGTGCGTAGCACGTCGGCGGCATTGAAGGCATCTTGTAAGATAGACTCTCCTCCTTCCGTTGAACTTTGTAAACAGTGCAATAATTGAATACTAGGCACGGGGTCGCGGTAGGGGTTGTCTAAATGACAGCCTAAACCCAGATTGGTATAAGCTAAGTTGTTTGCATTGACTTCTGTGCGTACCTCAAACAAAGGCCCATAATTAGTATCGCGAACAAAGCCAAATTCTTTAATCACATTGAGTACTTGGCCTTCAACACAGGGTACTTTGCGCAATATCGCGAAACCGACTTCGTGAACGGACTGCAAAGCGCTTAGTTTTATGCTGCGGTCACTACAAAATTGAGGGAAATCATAAGCGGGGAGGTGATCGCCAAGTGATTGCTTATTCCATAGGGTTTTACTGTGTTCGCTACGTGTATCGCGTGGGGCATTTAAGCAGTAACAATTGTCAAAAAGCCATGATGTCGTAAATTCTGACCGGTGTAAGTCGGGTGCAAATTGCAGGCTGACAATGTCGTTTTCTAAAGTGGCTACGGCAATGGTGGTGTCCGCGTCAATTTCGGTGATATTAAACAGGCGTTGCCCGCTATGCGCATCGCGGCTTGCAGGCATTTGACAATGGTCTCGAAGCCAAATGCTAGCCAATTTGCTTATTTGGCCATCTTGCCAATGTATTGTGAGTTGCTCCGGAGTAAATGAAATGGACTGTGCAACACTCATAGGATTACTTAATTCAACAGTGATTCTAATACGCCGCGATACTGGCTTACGGGCTTAATCGTTAAGCCAGCGACTTTGCCGTCGTCGTCATAACGGCGAAGTTGAACTGCGGCGCGGTAGTGCGGGCTTTGTTCAAACTCGGCTATCTCTAATTGGTTCATTGGGCCACCCTGAACATTAAGCGATTGCACGGACGCAGCAGACAATTGCTTGAAGTAGCTTGCATCGGTCGCGCATAAATACTTTTTAGCTGCAACATGTAGGCGAATAGGTTCTGTGACACTGGAAGGGAAGTAGGGCGCTAAAAACTGGGCTCCCGCAGATTCGTGAATATTATCGACGCCGTTTTCTAAGGCGTCAATCGGGAAGTCACTAACGAAATGACCGATATCATGCAGTAAAGCCGCAGCAACTAGTTCTGGTGAGGCCTCGTCGGCTACCGCAATGGCGGCAGACTGCTCCATGTGTTGTGCCATGCTGACGGGCTCTCCCATGTATTCTTCGGCACCGCGACGCATAAATAGGTCGAGGATAAAATCGATAAGGTCATCTTTGGCTAATGCAGTGGTTGCCATAGAGATCTAAAACGTGAGCTAAGCACATAAGTAAATTAAAACGGATAGTGAATCAGTTATTTATAATAGTAAAGGTGTTTTCAATAAATTATAAGAAAACGCCAGCAAGCCCTATTTAGATCGAACCAAAATGCTATCCGAGGCTTGGTCATGCCAAGTTAGCTTCTGCTTATTAAAAATAGATATGATAAAACCTAAGCCCATCACTGCCCATGAAACCGCTGCGATAAGATAGCGAATAATGGCCTGATTCCAACTAATAAACGGGTTGCTTGCGCCAGCTTCGAATTCTGCTTTGGATACCAAGGTGATTTTCCACGCCTTCATACCGACGGTTTGGCCGCTTTTTCTCCAAAAATAAACCAAATAGAAAAAAGCAACGCCAAATATGTTGAACAGCATTGCCGCTTGAAACAAAGTGGTTTGTTTGGCTGAATCGGAAATAAGTAAACTCCATTGGGCGGCAATAAAGATCAGAGAGGCAATGAGTACTGTGTCGTAAAATAGAGCACCTAACCTGCGAAACAAACTAACAGTATAGTCTGGAGATTGTGACGTAAGCTGTTCTTTTTCAGGCATATTACTAACAGTTAAGTTAACTGGTTGGTTTTCAGGGTTTTCATCGAGGATGGTTCTAGCTGCTTTTGCTTATCTGGTAAACAATTGAAAAATAAAGAAAATAACTATTTTTAAGTTAATCTTTTAAGTTTAGTTAATCCGTCTTGTTGAAAACAGCAGAGTACATTGATTCTTATCCACAAACTTATCCACAGGTAAATAGAGATGTAGGTAAGTGCTTGATTTACCAATAAAGCCAAAAATAAAATGCGTCTGTTTTACAGCGCGGTTGATTCAGTAAAAACTAGATTTATTTGATAAATAGCTTTTGCTCGACATTTGCTAAAAGTTCGTAGCCCGTTTCAGTAATGTTGATCACTTCGGTTATTTCTAGGCCGCCGTCATCTAACCATAGCGCGGGCATGAAGTGAAGTACCATGTTTTCTTTTAAAACGGTTTTGTCGCCGCGCCGCAAGCTTATGGTTCGCTCGCCCCAATCGGGTGGGTATGATAGCCCGATTGAATAACCTGTTCGGTTATTCTTTTTAAAACCATGTTTTTCTAATTCGTTGAAAAACCCAATTGCCACGTCTTCACACAAGTTGCCTGGTTTGGCTAATTCAAGGCCGGCCTGCATAGCATTCAGAACGGCTGTTTCCGCATCTTTATATTTTTTTGGAGGGTTTCCGAGTGAAATTGTTCTAGATAGTGGGCAATGGTATCGTCGATGGCATCCTGCAATTTCAAAGAAGGTGATGTCGCCTTGTTCAAAAGGGCGGTCATCCCATGTGAGATGCGCAGCGGTCGCATCCATGCCTGATGGCAGCATTGGTACGATGGCCGGGTAGTCTCCCCAATGACCCTCCGCTCCTTCTATTCCAGTTTGATATATGGCAGCCGCGAGCTGATTTTTAGATAAGCCGACTTCGATTTTTTCGTATATGCACTGATGCATACGTTCTACTATTTTTGCTGCTCGTTTAATATAGATCAACTCTTGCTCGGACTTTATTGCCCGTTGCCAATTGACCAAGTTATTGGCATTAATAAAGTTCGCTTTGGGAAACTCAGACTTTAAGGTTTCGTAAGCGGCAGCACTAAAATAATAGTTGTCCATTTCAACGCCAATGTTTATTTCAGGCAATTGTTGTTCGCGTATCATTTGCGCTAAATGCTGCATCGGATGGCATTCATCTGACTGCACGTAATGGTCGGGGTATCCGATTAAACGCTCTGCAGGCATATAACAGGTGCGCATCGCGCCAGGTTGATCTATCCCACGCCCGTACCAGAACGGTAGGCCTTCATTAGGTATGAGTACACACTGATGCGTATAAAATGACCAACCATCATAACCGCTCAGCCAAGCCATATTTGAAGGGTCCACTACGATCAGCAAATCGATACCGCTTTCATGCATTGACGCCTGTGTTTGGCAAAGGCGGGTGGCGTATTCTGATCTAGAAAAATTCAGAGAAATATTAGAAGGCATTGCGTTTAAACCAAAAGAACTGGTAGGAGTTTACTGTGCAGTCTAATGCGCTACCAGCCTTATTTCTTAAGGTTCAATGAAGAAAAGGCTAGAACTGGATTAAAGTAAAAACCAGTTTCTAGGCAAACTTAGTTGTGTGGCTTTTAGGTGGTTTCACCAAATAATCTAAAGCGACTGATTCCGCCGTCAGGAAAAATATTGAGCCGAACATGGGTGATTGGTTCGACTGAAAGTAAGTCTTTTTCATTATAGCGGTGCACACTATCTGCGCTTAATGAGTTTTCAGCAATTAACTTTGGCCAGAACAGTGATTGCGCCACCAGCGCATCTCGCGCTGTAATCTTTGTTGAGATGGCATTTATTGAAAAGTGATCTGGATAGTTACCTTTATTATGTTTGGTATCTACCTCAATGGCCTTAACCACCCCTTTACGCCCTAGCTCGATAATTACCCAATCAAAGCCTGGTTCGCGTCTACGCCTTGTCTCCCAACCATCGCCCATGTCGATACCGGTGTCTGGGTACAAAATGGAATGGATATTGCCATAGTGTGCGTTATTGTAAGCAATCACTTTACCGCCGTTAAGCGCACCAGAAAGCTCGAAGCTGCCATCGTCATTGATTGCGTTAGTTGTTTGAACTGGTTGGCCATACACGCGTAAACGAGCAATGCCGCCATCGGGCCACATATGTACACGAACCCAATTAAATGGGCCTTGTTGCGTGACTTCTATCAAATGTGAGGCATCAGGCCCAAGCGGAGTAACCGCGGTTATTTCAGTCCATTGAGTTGCCTCGTTCGGTTCATTGTCGCTTAAACAAGCTTCAATAGAAGCAGCAGGTGGATAATTGCCTGTAAAGTGGCGGGTGTCGATGTCAACTTCTTCAATACTCCCTGTGCAAGCAAGCTTGATAATGGCCCAGTCATGCTCGGCGTTACGTCTTCTACGTGACTCCCATCCGTCCATCCATTTGCCGTAGTCATCGTATTTGTCGTCAATGAATACAGGCGGATGATCTTGTAACATGCGCTCTTTAGCGGCAAAAGAATCGTCGCTAGTTGCAATGGCCAAAGCGCCTAAACGCGCTGAAGCTAAATTAAGTTTGTAAGCTTGCATAGTTGATTGTTATTGATGCAGAAACAGTATTAAAATTGTTGTTAGGCGCTTCATTCTTAATTTTATTTATTTTATAAGCTAAGAAAATTGGCATTGAATATAGCAATAAACTAAAAGCCGCCAGACTGGGTATCTATCAGTCAGGCGGCTTTATTTACTTCAGTATCTTCAACTACTTTTATCAATGTAGTTGATATGATACTCCTATTTCACATTATCAATGACTGCGCCTAAGTACACAGTCATTAATTGAAAATCAATGACTCTTCTTATTGAATACGCAGTCGATTGACCAATTGTTGCAAGGCACTCTGCGCTTTTAATGAATTAAAAGGGGCTGCAGGGTCGCCGGTAGGAGAGCCACAAGTACTTATTATATTTTGAGACAGTGATAGAAGCGTGATTTCGTGGTTTGGTACGTCACATATGCCTTCAGTTGCAACTACTGTATCTAACTCCCAGTCCACAAGCAATAGTTCTGCCATCACCGCTTGGAATTCCTTTTCAGTTAGAACAACGGAAGAGCTAACTCCGCCTCCATAAAAAGGAGCTTGCTCTGAGATTAATGTTGCTTGGTGCGCTTTTTCAAATACTTCAACCTCAGCAAGGGATAGAGCGCCACGGCTTGATAGTTGTACCCGGATATATCGGCCTTGTCCATTCACTTTAATTGTCGCGTTCCGTGGAACTGTACCAGTGAAGTGGTGGTCAGTCACGCCTGGTTGAGTTTGAGTTCGCGCTACATCATTGTAGATGAAAGGTACATTTGATACAAAGACATGAAAATTGTGTAACCTATTGCTGCAACAATCAGTGCGATTCCATATACGTATATTCGTAATATCTCTTACCGAACCTAAATCCACAAACCACCATGGCTGACTCTCATGATAACCAGAATGAGTGACTGATCCATTATGCCACTGGCCAATAGTATTACCATCTACAGCCCTGCTTGCAGAACCACCATGTGCTGTAGATGACTGCCTAGTCAATTTATAAGGTGCAATATTTAACCCTTCTTGTGCTTCACTAGTGTCAGTTAGAATTGACAATTGACTTCTGTAAGAAAAACCTGCGCTCTTCATACCCGCAACAGTAGTCCACTCTACAGAGGAAGATTGTGCGTGTGCCGTGTTAAATGCTAGTAAAGCTAAAACAACGGTGAGGGCTAGCTTAGATCTTTTTTGTATTAATGTATGCATGTTCATTGTGGTTCTCCAAATAGTTGTTGTACTAAATAAATTGTTATATTAAATAATTATCGATAGGCTATAAAGATAGCCGTTAGATCTCTTTATTCTGCTTTAAATTTTTTGTTACCTTTAACGGTTTTGTTCTCACTAAAATAGGCTGTTACATCGTAGCCGCCCGCTCCGTTATTATTGAAATAGGAAGTATAAATGGGGTCTTTGCCAGCGGCTGCATGGCCAATTAAAATTAAAGATAGAAAAAGGCTGGATAACAAGGGGTGATCGCTTTCATAATAATATCTCGTAAAAATTTAACTGTGTCCGAAGGCTTCAACGCGCCAACTAACTCCTGACACTAAAGACTCGGTATTTTGAGCATGGTTCATTAGTTTATAAAAATGTGATATTTCATCAGTCCGCAGTCCAGCGAAGGTGAACTTAATGGCCTTGTTATGTTTTAGGCTTGATACTTATATGTATATATAATGGCTGCCTTAGTTAGTCGCCTACCAGGGCGAGGTGAATCAAAGTGCATCCGGCTTGTCTTATTTAATACGTCGCCTTGGCTTTTATCCTAAGATTTAACTCAAGCTCTCGGTAAATACGGTATATGCGCTTATGGTTCCACGCATAGCCTATTGATAATAGCATAGCCCAAAGCCCCAACATTTATTGGTGGGTTGTTAACCTCAGCAGCCAATCGGCAATTAAAAAAAGGCGTCACTTCCTTCATGTTTCATAGTTTTGCCGATGAGTTCGTTAAGAGTTATATACTTCTTCATCGGCAATAAACTAAAAGCCGCCAAACTTATGCATCTATCAGTCAGGCGACTTTATTTACTTCAGTATCTTCAACTACTTTTATCAATGTAGTTAATATGATATTCCTATTTCACATTATCAATGACTGCGCCTAAGTACACAGTCATTAATTGAAAATCAATGACTCTTCTTATTGAATACGCAGTCGATCGACCAATTGTTGTAAGGCACTCTGCGCTTTTAATGAATTAAAAGGGGCTGCAGGGTCGCCGGTAGGAGAGCCACAAGTACTTATTATATTTTGAGACAGTGATAGAAGCGTGATTTCGTGGTTTGGTACGTCACATATGCCTTCAGTTGCAACTACTGTATCTAACTCCCAGTCCACAAGCAATAGTTCTGCCATCACCGCTCGGAATTCCTTTTCAGATAGAATAACGGAAGAGCTAACTCCGCCTCCATAAAAAGGAGCTTGCTCTGAGATTAATACTGCTCGGTGCGCTTTTTCAAATACTTCAACCTCAGCAAGGGATAGAGCGCCACGGCTTGATAGCTGTACCCGGATATATCGGCCTTGTCCATTCACTTTAATTGTCGCGTTCCGTGGAACTGTACCAGTGAAGTGGTGGTCAGTCACGCCTGGTTGAGTTTGAGTTCGCGCTACATCATTGTAGATGAAAGGTACATTTGATACAAAGACATGAAAATTGTGTAACCTATTGCTGCAACAATCAGTGCGATTCCATATACGTATATTCGTAATATCTCTTACCGAACCTAAATCCACAAACCACCATGGCTGACTCTCATGATAACCAGAATGAGTGACTGATCCATTATGCCACTGGCCAATAGTATTACCATCTACAGCCCTGCTTGCAGAACCACCATGTGCTGTAGATGACTGCCTAGTCGATTTATGAAGTGCAATATTTACCCCTTCTTGTGCTTCACTAGTGTCAGTTAGAATAGACAATTGACTTCTGAAAGAAAAACCTGCGCTCTTCATGCCCGCAACAGTAGTCCACTCTATAGAGGAAGATTGTGCGTGTGCCGTGTTGAATGCTAGTAAAGCTAAAACAACGGTGAGGGCTAGTTTAGATCCTTTTTGTATTAATGTATGCATGTTCATTGTGGTTCTCCAAATAGTTGTTGTACTAAATAAATTGTTATATTAAATAATTATCGGTAGGCTATAAAGATAGTCGTTAGATCCCTTGTAGATTATCGGTAAAGACTGCAAATTTACGGTATAAAAATATAACTGAATTCGCAATGGGTGCAGTATAAATGCCCATCAGGGTGACTTCAAGTGGTTTATGCTAGGGAAATTGCACTATAAACCCAATAAAAACAATGCAATAAGCGAATAAAACTAGGCGGTTAAAGGGTTAACTCTTTACCTAAATATCCTAGAGTATTGCCTTTACATGGAAACCAAGATTCGCGGCACTTTGATGGTCTATAGTCCTTTCTCTATACATTTATAAGCTGAAGAAATAGCCACTGAATATGACCAAAAGCTACGTTGTATCCCTTCGTCGTCTTTTGCCGACGGAGCTGTACATACACCACCCATTTACTCCTTCATCGGCAATAAACTAAAAAGCCGCCAGACTACGTACAATAAGTCAGGCGGCTTTATTTACTTTAGTATCTTCAACTACGTATTTCGCGAATGTAGTTAATATGATATTCCAGTTTCACATTATCAATTGCTGCGTTTGAGTACGCGGTAATTTATTGATAACCGATGGCCTCTCTCATTTGATCGACTATTCGCTGCATAGCATTCTTTGCTTTTAAGGAGTTATAGGATGCCTTAGGGTAGTTGGTAGGCGTACCACAAGTATTTATTATGCTATGAGTACTTGATGCAAATTCGAGTGTATGACTTGGGGCGTCACATAAATCTTCTTGATCAACGACCATGCCTTTATCCCAATCCACTAGGGCCAATGCTGATAGCAAATCGCGGTAAGTCTTGTCAGATAGGCGAGAGATATAAAGTCTGGTTCCCTGCTGATAACCTGGTTCGGTTAGTCTTAAAACAGCTTGATGCGCTTTTGTAAATACTTGAACCTCGGCAAGGGACAAAATACCACGGCTACTTGATGAAAGCTGTACCCGAACATATCGGCCCTGTGCATTAACTGCAACCTTAGTTTTCTTTGCAGCGGCGCCTTCAATGAAGTGATCAATAACACCTGGTTGAGCTTGAGTTTGCGCTACATCACCGTAGGCGAAAGGAATATTTGATACAAAGACATGAAAATTGTTTAACCGACTAGTACAGCAATCAGTGCGATTCCATACGCTTATATTCGAGATATCGGTTACCTCGCCTAAATCCACCTCCCACCACTGCTGAGCCCCAGCACGAGTATGAGTAACTGATCGATTGCGCCATGCGCCATCAGTGTTGCCATCAACAGCCAGTGACGGATGACCAGCATACCTACTATAGTATGATGACTGGGTAGTCCTTTTAAACAAGGCTACATTAAACCCGTCTTGTTCTTCACTCTTGTCAGTTGCAATCTGTAATTCACTGCTAAAGTAATAACTAGAGGCCTCCATACTAGCAACAGTGGTCCACTCTATAGAAGATTCTTCTGTCACAATAGGGACCGATGTCGCGTGTATCGTGTTGAACGATAGTAAAGGTAAAATTGCAGCAAGGGCTAGTCTAGAGCCTTTTTTTGTAAATGTATGTATGTTCATTATGGTTTTCCAAATAATTGTTGTACTAAATAAATTGTTATATTAAATATACGGATAGACTAAAAGGCAGTCGTTGTGTTTTTCTTAATTATCGGTATAAAATTGCGGATTAACGGTATTTAAATGCAGACGGTATTCGCAGAATAGACAGTATAATTACCTACCAGGGTAACTTCAAGTGGTTTGTATCCACGCCTCTAGCCTTTCCTTACTGTATTTTGGCATAAGATCAGTTGCCATCATTAGGTGGTCGTACGGTTAGGCACGGCAAGTTTTTGTTACTTGGTCTATGTTCGTATTGAACATTGCATTTATATGGGCAGAACAGATGATTTAGCTATTTGAAATAGGAGCCATTTTAACGATAGCACTGTTTTGAGGGCGTTTTGCTTCTTAGAACGTAAAATGAGGTTGCAGCCAAATTTTCCTACTTAATGCACCTCATCTGCGATTTGTTAGAATGGGGTGGACACAATGACAAAATGTTTTTTCACGAACTTGTCAACGTGCCAAACTGGTTGTAAGCCGTTGTCCATGACAAAGCCATCTCCAGCTTTGACGGTGATTTCTTTATTTTCATCTATAACGATTCTAGCTTCGCCTTCTATGATGTGGCAAAACTCGATTTGATCACTCATGGGGCCTCGAAAAACGCCAGCAGTGCTTTCCCATACGCCTGAACGAAATGCTCCATCATTTCCGACGAAATGGGGCCATGATGTATGAATAGGATTGCCGGAAAGCGTTAACTCAGAAATATCTCTTTGAATCGCTTCCGTTTTACAGTCTGAAAATTTAGTTAAGGTCGTCATTTTTAGTGTTTAGGTGTTGTTAGATGAGATTTGTAAAATCGTTTCTTCCCGAGTGAATATATTTAGAACACTATAATTGTGCTCAGATTAGTATATCGACGGTTTAGAATAAATTTTAACTTGTTTTTGTTTGTAGTGTTTTTGTTTAATTTATAGTGGTGCCTGAATACCTATCGAAGCGGCAATAAAATATTTGCCAAATTTGCTGCGCGCGCATTAATATCATACTGAACCTTCAACATGAGCAAATCACTATGGGTAAACAACCAACTATTGATACCGAACAACTGACCTCAACCGACTCGGACTATGAAGCTAGATGTGACCTAGCTGCCGTATTTCGCTGGTCTGCTCGGTTAGATATGCATGAAGGCGTAGCGAATCACTTTAGTTATTCCGTCAATGAAGACGGTTCGCAGTTTTTAATTAACCCCAACGCCAGTCACTTTGCTTTGATAAAGGCCAGTGATTTGATTTTGGTGGATGCAAACGACCCTTCAACGTTAGACCGACCTGATGCGCCAGACCCCACGGCTTGGGGTATTCATGGTGCGATTCACCGTGATCACCCTGGTGCGCGTTGTTTAATGCATTTACACCCTACTTATGCAACGGCTTTGGCTTCGCTTGAAGACCCTACCATGCCCCCGATTGATCAAAATACCATGCGTTATTACAAACGCGTATCGGTAGACGATGGTTATGATGGTATGGGTTTGGGTGATGAGGCTGAGCGTATCTCTCAAACTTTAGGCAAGAATAAAATATTGCTAATGGGGAACCACGGAGTGATGGCGATAGAAAGCACTATAGCGCGCACGTTTGACGAAATGTACTACTACGAACGTTCAGCTAGAAACTATCTAATCGCCTTGCAAACGGGTAAGCCGCTTAGCATTGTGAGTGATGCAGTGGCTGAAAAAACGGCTCGGCAGTGGGAAGCGTTTAGTAATGCCGATTTGCACCTAGCGCAACTGCGTGCCATTTTGGATTCGGAGGGGTCGGACTATAAAAACTGATGTCAGTCGAGTTTCCAAAATCGCTCTGGGCTGATACCGCACAGCCAGTCAACCCTAGCCCAGTTTTAACCGAGTCGATAGAAGCTGATGTGGCGATTGTCGGAGCGGGCTATACAGGCTTACGTGCTGCGTTAGAATTAGCGGAGAGTGGTAAATCAGTCGCTGTTGTGGACGCGCAAGATGTGGGGTGGGGCGCATCAGGGCGAAATGGAGGGCAGGTGAACCCTTTGCCTACCTTTAACGGACCAACCGAAATGGAAAAAATTGTGGGCGCAACCTACGCGAAACGTATCGCGAAGGTTGCTTTAAATTGCGCAGATGCATTGTTTTCTTTAATCTCTAAGTACAATATTCAATGTGATGCGCGCCAAAATGGCTGGTTGAGGGTGTCACATTGCGAGCAAGCAGCCAAGCATGCGCAACAAATAGCAAATGCATGGAACGAAGTGGGTGGTGATCTGCAACTGTTAGAAGGCGAAGATGTATTTGCCAGACTGGGGTCGCGCGCCTATAAACATGCGACTTATTCGCCCTCGGCTGGCGCCATTCATCCTTTATCTTTAGCCCGTGGCCTTGCGGGGGCAGCGCGTAAGGTGGGGGTAAATATATACGGGCAGTCGCCTGTTATTGATTTACAACAATTGGAAGACCATTGGCGCGTTCGTTCTACTCGAGGGGAGATTAGGGCGAAGTGGGTCATATTAGCAACGAACGGATATACCGATGGACTGTATTCAAACTTACATCGCACTGTCGTACCCATTACGCCCGTGCAAATTGCAACTGAACCGTTGCCGGATGACCTTATTAAATCTATTCTGCCAGGTGGTGAAACCTTCGCCGATACGCGCAGGGTGATTGCCTACGGGCGTAGAGAACCAGATGGGCGTTTTTTAATAGGAGGCCACGGGCATAAAAAGTTAGACGGTACGATTGGCGGCTTCGCGTGGATAAGGGGCGACGTAGAGCGCATTTTCCCGCAGTTAAAGGGCGTTAAGTGGCAATACCAATGGAGTGGTCGCATTGCAGTCACTTCCGATCGAGTGCCGCATTTTCATGAACCTGCGCCTAGGTTGATTGCTGGGCTGGGCTATAATGGTCGAGGGGTGGCGATGTCGCACGCGATGGGCTTAATTTTGGCACAGCGTGTTCTGGGTGCAGATATTAAGGATTTACCCTTTCCCGCAACACCAATAAAAGCTTATCCAATGCATCGCTTTCATTCTATTGGTGCAAGAACGGTGGTTTGGTGGATGAAGCAACAAGATAGGCGAGAGCTTAGAGCCGGCTGATTCTTAAATAATGTAGCCGCCATAGCGCACTGCATCAAACCTTAGCATTGTGTTTGAGGAGTCCAATAAAAAAGCCCGCTAATGAGCGGGCTTTTAAATGCAGTTCGGTTGAACAGCGCTTTGCTTAGCCTTTGCCGCGCCATGGAATAGTGCGGTCAATAACCCAGCGCATTATTAAATCTAACATCAGCCCCAATAGGCCCATAATCAATATGGTTACCCAGATTAACTCGTAGTCAGATACGGTCCGGGCAATGTTTTCGATGAAACCGACACCTGTTGTGCCCGCAAGCATTTCTGCGGCAACCAATGTGCCCCAACATACGCCGACCGCAATTCGAATACCCGTCAGTATTTCAGGCAAGGCGTTCGGTAATATAACGTTGCGTAGAATTTGCATATCGGTTGAGCCCAGCGAATGAGCCGCTCGAATTTTCGATAACTGAGTGCCTACAGCCCCGGTTCTGGCTGATATGACCATAATCGCAAAGGCCACCATAAACAGTAAGAATATTTTACCGTCGTCCTGAATACCAAAGATAGTCAGAATAAGCGGTGCCCAAGCCAATGGTGGAACAGGGCGATACAACTCTATTAATGGGTCGAAAAATGATTTAAAGAACTTAGATATACCCATCAAGAGCCCAAGTGGTACGCCGAGAAGGATACCTAAAGCCAATGCCACCAATACGCGGAACATTGAATCCCAAATATGACCGTCGAACCAAGGAATATGGCCCATCGAAACCTCGCCCTGTGAAAAGGCTAATAGCTTATCTTTAAAGTTTGGAGAGATCGTTCCGTCGGAGCTGTGACGAGCATATTCGCCTGGCCACGCGTCGGCGATCCAATCAGGGACGATAAAGCCAACCACGTTAGAAATCGGTAGCCATTTCCACCAAAGTAAAGTGAACCCGCGATATCCACCGCCATTTTCTAGATCGGGGTTAGCCAGCTTCATGAATGTGGCAACTACATCGGTAGGTTTAGGCAACCAACGTGCTGAACCTTGTTCGGTGCATTGTGTTCGCGACTTAACGATGCCAGGCCCTGGTAATAGTAGCGTCTCAACTAATCTCAGACCGCCTCTAGCTTCAGCGTTTGCACTGTCTAAATCAATAATCGCGCTGTTAACCGGCTCAAGTGAAGCAGCCGGAAAGATGAGGCCGTCGTCTAATCGTTTGAAAATACGTTCAACCGCTTTTACGTACGCCTCTCGTGCCTCGACTGTTTTTTCATCAGCATTCACTGATTCATTTGCACGTTTTAATGCCTCAATACGCTGTTTGATTTGTGCAATTAACGCATCATTAGCAGGGATATGGTTTCTTATTTTCAGAAATCGGTCTGCAATATCTTTAGCTTCAACGGATACTTGATCAAACAAAACACCCTTTGGGGTCATCGGCAACACAGGGATCTCGATATGATCTATTCCCCATTTTGACTGAGCTAATGCTTCTTCAGTGGGTTCTAAACCATTCGGCCCAGCACGAAGTGTTGTACTGATGTTCCCCAGGTCTTCTGACAAGTTCTGAAGTTGCCCGTTTAGACTGAGATCCAAATTTTTAGGGTCAGAAGAATTAACGATCAGTAAGCCTATCTGCTCAATGATAGAGAAAAGCTCAGCCTGCTCTGTTTCATTAAATGCAGCGGTGGGTAGGTCGGCATTTAACTCTGCCAGTTGATCGTTGTTTCGCGAAACCAGCAGTGTTGATTTGTAATAGCGTGACCCGATAGGGAGCGCCGCTTTAATTGGTGAAACCGCCTCTTCTAACTTGGCTACTTGGCATAGCTCATTTGCTGCGTTAGGTACGTAGGCTCTGCCGGTTCCCCATGAGAAATAGAACCAAAACAGCAATAGGCCTGAAATGCCGCAAACTGCCCAATACCAGCCCCCTTTAGTGCGTTCAGGGTCACCAAATACTTCATCGTTAACGTTGGCCGCATCGCGTTTTCGGCCAATCAATAAGGCGCTGACAAACGCAGCCAGCAAAATGATAATTAATACCGCGGCGATTAACGCCCGGTTGTCAGATAACCAATCAAACACGGCCCATAATCTCCTCTTCCATATCCCAGATCATCGTGAGTATTTCTTCACGAACCTCTGCGAAATGGTCGTCTTGTTTAATATCACGTAACGACTCTTTCAAACCGCGCTCAGCAAACGGTAGGTTGTACTCTTTATGAATACGACCCGGTCTGGGGGCCATTACGAACAATCTCTCTCCTAGCAATAATGCTTCTTCAACAGAGTGAGTAATAATTAGAATTGTCTTGCCCGTTTCTTTCCACAGCTCAAGTACCAATGACTGCATTTTTTCGCGGGTTAGAGCGTCAAGTGCGCCCAGTGGCTCATCCATCAGGATAACATCGGGGTCGTTGACTAAGCAGCGCGCCAACGCTACACGTTGTTGCATACCGCCAGATAATTGGTAGGTGGGTGTATCACCAAAACCTTGTAAACCCACTATATCTAGCCATTTCTCAACTAGCTTTTCAGACTCTTGGGCCGGCATCTTTTTCATGCGCAGTCCGTAATCGACATTCTTGGAAACAGGTAGCCATTCAAATAGCGCACCTTGTTGGAACACCATGCCACGTTCAACTCCAGGGCCTTCAATAACTTTCCCGCCGAGTACTGACTCACCTGAAGTTGGATTAAGGAACCCAGCTAACATATTGAGTAGTGTGGTTTTACCGCAGCCAGACGGCCCAAGTACGGATAAAAGTTCTCCTTTTTTTAAGGTGAAGTTGATGTCTTTTAACGCTTCAACGATACCGCCAGTTTGGGGGTTCGTAAAGGTCATACTCATGTCTTTGCAAACAAGATCTGCCATAGTATTGTACTTTTTTGGAATGTAAGCTTGTCAGTCGTTGATGGTGCTTAAACAGCTACGCTGGCTTCATTCTCTATTTATTCTAGTAAATGCAAAGCGGGTCGCCATATAGACGACCCACCCTATACTCTCTATAACTAAAGATGTCTTATTCTAAGAATGAGCTGTCAAGAGTTGTAGCGATGGCTGCGCCATCTGAAGCATCTGAGAATACTAAACCAAGAGAAGCAGCTGCTGATTCAGCAATACCGCCTTTGACGAAGTATTTTTCTAACTGCTCTTTAGCAGAAGGCATGATGAAACCGCTAATTTGAGTTTTAGTAGCATCAACGTTCATACCCGCTGCACCAGCAAGCTTTTCATACTCGGCATCTGTGCCTTTGAATGCGTTATTCGCTTCTTCTGTTGCATCCATAAATGCCTTAAGTAGCTCTGGCTCTTCAGTTGCAAACTTTTCAGTCACTGAGATAACGTCGAAAGAACCGATGCCGGCCTCTACTTTTTGCGCTGAACTCATAATCGGCTTACCTACTTCTGCGCCCGCTGCTGAAGCAACACCACCGAATAGGCAGGCCATATCAACGGCGCCATCAGCTAGTGACTTTGCGCCGTCAGGTGGAGCTTGGTCTACGATTTGCATGGTTGAAATATCTACATCTAAATGGCTCATGTAAGAACGAAAAGCGTAGTCAGCCATGGTGTTTAATGGCACGGCTACTGTTTTACCTTCAAGCTCAGACGCGTTAGATGAGTCAATGCCTAGGCCGTCTTTTACAAAGCAATCGTTTGCTTCATATACAACAGCGATACCCACCATCTTTAATGGTGCACCTTGCTGAATCGCAGTAACGAAAGGGGCAAGACCTTGTGAGTACGAAATATCGATGTCGCCAGCTAACATAGCTTCAGTCATCGCAGTACCCGTTGTGAAATCAACCCAGTTTACGTCAACACCCATTGCCTTATCATAAGCCTTATCGACTTTTGCGATTAAATTAGGTGTCGCCCATTCTAGAAAGAATGCGGCATTTACTTGGTCGGCTGCTTGTACAGAAGTGGCCATGGTGCTTGCAACCGCTACAGCCGCAGCAATGCTGGTTAGTTTGTGTAAAGATTTCATTAATTCTCCTCGGAGTAGATTTATATTAGATATAGATTGAAGCACGTGCAAATACCCGTTGATAACAGCTTGATCGAGCTTAACTATGAAGTCATTGTAACAATAAATAGAGGCAAGTCCAACAGCAATAAGCGCCGCATATTGTTGAATGTGGGACCAATCGATGGTTAGTTATAGTGCCAGAATTTATCCAGTTTGGGCGTTTCAATACGAGATAATGCAAACTTGCAGTCGTTTGCACGCGCCTCTTTGTCAATGAGGCTACACCATACTGTTTGAGTGTTTTGGCGACAGTCTATTGTATGACTAGCACTGCAAAAATCGGGTAGAGGTGAGACGCTATAGAGCGTAAAGTGAACCAAATTCATGCATCTTATCGTTGATACCTGCAAGACGCAGTGCATCCCACGCCATCGCGTGATTGGAAGAAGTGACGGGTATGCCGAGTTTTTGCTCTAATGGTTTAATGATGTCCATTGCACGTACTGAGGTGCAAGATATAAAGGCAGCATCGACGTCAGCTTGCTGAGCTATTTCAACTAAGCCTGCTTGTACCGACTCTGGGGTGATCTTGGCGACGGTTGAGTCGTAGCCTTCATTAAATGAGCCAAACACTGGCACTTCAAAGCCTTGATCTTCAATAAAACTAGCGACAATCTTGTTCACTGATGCAGAGTAGGGTGTTAGCACTGCGATGCGTTTCGCCTTAAACGCACGCATGGCTTTTAATGCGGCGGTAATAGGCGTGGTGCATTGCGCACCAGGCTTTTTTGATTGGATGGAGTCGAATATCGGTTGTTCGCCAATTGCCATCGTAGCTGAGGTGCAACCATAGGCCACCACATCAAGCGGCGTACCCGGAGTCAGACGTTTTGCGCAATCAGCGATTTGTGGCGCCATTGCTCTAAGCGTCTCGGGCGTAACCTCGTCTTCGTTAAATATCCTGCTGTGATAAAGCGCGACACCGTCGAGGTTTTTAAATACTTGTTGCCATTCGTATTCGATGGTGTAGTCGGTCGCGAGTACGATCAGTCCGACGCTGGCTCGTTGTGCGATACCGCCATCTGTTTTAAAGGAAATATTTTCAACCAGTTTCATTGGGTTAGCTGTTTGGTTAACCAGTATGAAATTTAAACGTCTAAAAGTGTTTTGGGAAGCACAGTTTTAAAAAACTGTCGATCACGTGCATACTGTCTTCAAGGTGGTGTTTGCTCGATTTTAGGTGCGCGTTCCACCAAATGCCAAATGACATGGCAACAATAGATTGGGTTAGTAGTTTTGCATTAATGTCGTAACTTGCTTCGTCAATCAGCGCTTGTATCTGCTTTTCCATATCAAACTCATAAGCTTCATCTTTGGCGTAGCCTAGCTCTTTATACAGCCCTTTAGCCTCACCCCAAAAGGAATGCCATACAGAAAGCAATTCGGGTTTTTTGGTAGGGAGTTCAGCATCGTAAACTATAAACTTATAC
Organism: Candidatus Poriferihabitaceae bacterium; assembly: GCA_965237995.1. Taxonomy (GTDB): domain Bacteria; phylum Pseudomonadota; class Gammaproteobacteria; order Arenicellales; family Poriferihabitantaceae; genus JAAELZ01. The sequence goes on along the minus strand of CBDEGO010000002.1, from coordinate 201,168 downwards.
AACCTTTGACTAGGGCTTAAGTCAGGTTCTTTTGCGATAGCTTGCCATCCTATATCGTAATCGGTACTGATGCTTTCCAATACGGCCGTTAGCAACCCTTTTTTAGATTTGTAATGAAACACAAGTAGCGCACGCGATACTTTAGCCATTTCAGCCACTCTATCTAATGTTGTATCGCAAAGCCCGCGTGTGGCAATGCATTTGATAGCCGCGTCGATAATAGCTTGACGGCTTTCAATTCCCTTAGCGCGTCGTTGATCTGGCACTTTTTTAGTAGAAGACATTATTGCAAGAGTATTAACTTAATGGTAAAAATTATTGACTGACTAGTTAGTCAGTTAATATAATGCCGCTTTCCATTAGGGTTGTCAAAAGTTAATTATGCCTCGATCAAGCCATTACGATACATTGTTCGATAGTGTCAACATTGGGCCAGTGACAACCAAGAATCGTTTTTATCAAGTGCCTCATTGCACGGGTTTAGGTTGGATGCGCCCTCAAATGGTTGCAGAGTTACGACACATGAAAGCACAAGGGGGCTGGGGTGTCATCAATACCGAATATTGCTCGATTCATCCTTCGTCCGATGACCTGCCATTTCCTTATCATTCGCTTTGGGATGACCATGATGTGAATTCGCATCGTCTAATGACAGACAAAGTGCATGAGTATGGGTCTTTAGCCGGTGTTGAGCTTTGGGCCGGTGGCCCGCGTGCATCTAACTTATTCACGCGCGAAGTGCCGCTTAATGTGGCAAGCATGCCCTGCCAACCAAGCTTGCCGCGTCAAACACGCAGAATGGACAAAACAGATATTGCCAATCTGCGCAACTGGCACCGCAAAGCTGCGCTACGGGCTAAGGCAGCAGAATTTGACGTGGTATACGTCTACGCAACACACGATTATCTGTTGTCCCATTTTTTGTCTAGCGATACCAATGACAGAACAGACGAATATGGCGGTAGTCTTGAAAACCGTGTGCGAATCGTAAAAGAGTTGATTCAAGACACTAAGGAAGCCATTGGTGATCGTTGCGCGATAGCGGTTAGGTTTTCAGCTGATGGCGGAGGGGAGGACGGTGTAGTAAACAATGCGGAGCAACAAGATATGTTCGCGATGCTGGCGGAAATGCCGGATCTTTGGGACATCAACATTAATGATTATAGTTATGAAATGGGGCCATCTCGATTTGTAAAAGAAGCGTCTCTAGAGCCTTATCTGCAATTTGTTAAATCGGCAACCACGAAGCCAGTGGTCTCGGTAGGGCGGTTCACCTCTCCTGATACGATGGTGTCGCAAATCAAGCGAGGTGTTGTTGATTTTATCGGCGCGGCCAGACCATCCATTGCAGACCCGTACTTACCGAATAAGATAGAAGCGGGTGATTTTGAGGATATTCGCGAATGCATTGGGTGCAATATTTGCTATTCCAGTGATTCCTTGGCCGTACCAATCCGTTGCACCCAAAACCCGACAATGGGCGAAGAGTGGCGCAGGGGTTGGCATCCAGAGAAAATCGCGGCTAAGAAAAGTGACAGCCACGTATTAGTGGTAGGTGCTGGCCCTACTGGCTTGGAAGCGGCGCGCGCACTGGGCGAACGCGGTTACCAAGTGACTTTGGCTGAGGCGAAAGATGAAGTGGGCGGAAGGGTGACACAAGAAGCCACGCTACCAGGGTTAAACGAGTGGATTAGAGTGCGAGACTACCGTATTCAGCAATTAAATAAGCTACCTAATGTTGAGCAATATTTACAAAGCGAGCTAACGCTTGAACACATACTAGAATTAAATCCTGATCATGTCGTAATGGCAACGGGTTCGACTTGGCGAAAAGACGGTTATGGCCGCAGTAATTTTTCACCAATACACTGGCAGGCCGATCCATCTTGCGTTTTCTCACCCGATGACATTATGAATGAGGTGATGCCTTCGGGGCCTACCGTTGTTTATGACGATGACAACTACTACATGGCCAGTGTAGTTGCAGAAAAGATTGCGATGCAAGGTCACCAAGTTATTTATGTTACATCGGTCGATAAAATGGCAGCGTGGTGCGATTACACCGATGAGCAATACCGAGTGCAAAAGCGATTGTTAGAACTGGATGTGCAGATTATTACCCAAAAGTCCGTCGCCGAATTTGATGGGTCTCAGGTGGGTTTAATGTGTATCTATATTAAAGTGGTGACTTATATTGAAGCAAGCAATTTAGTGTTGGTGACGGCGAGACACCCTAACGATGCCTTGTACCTAACAGTACAACACCACCAACAAGCGTATCCACAAAGCTGTCAATTTCAGCTGAGTAAAATAGGTGATTGTGACGCACCGGGTTTAATCGCAGATGCGACTTTTGCCGGGCATCGTTACGCACGAGAACTAGATGAAGTGATCGATGTGGATAACCCGATGAAGTATGACCGTGTTCAGATAACAGCGAACTAACAATATGAAAAAATACGATGCCATTGTCATTGGCGCAGGCCACAACGGGTTAGTTAATGCCAACTACCTTGCTAAGGCTGGCCTCAACACGTTAGTGCTTGAGAAAAACCCGCATATAGGCGGCGCTTCGGTCACGCGAGAGTTATACCCTGGATTCAAGTATACCAACTGCTCTTATGTTTGTAGCTTGTTTCGCCCTGAGATCATGCGAGATTTAGAGCTATCTAAGCACGGTTTACAGGTTATTCCTTACGAAGGAGGCTGCACGTTTACGAAAGATGGCGATTATCTAGCGTATTTCACTGATCACGAAGCCTTACGTCGAGAATACGCACGATTTAGTAAAAAAGATGCCGATGCCTACGATGATTTTGCAACCGAGCTAATGCGTCACTGTCGTTTTATAAAGCCTTGGTTGATGCGCACACCACCTGATCCGACGTCTAAAAAAATTAAAGATATTAAAGGCTTATGGCAGCTATATAAAGACGTTAAGGCACTTGACGAAGAACAGATATACGAAGCATTGCGTTTCTATACAGTGAGTTGCGGTGATTACCTCGATGAGTTTTTTGAAAATGACGTTATTAAGGGCATGATTGCGGGTACGTCGATTATTGGCACAGGCTTAGGTCCGTATTCACCCGGGTCGGCCTATGTACTGCTGCATCATTATATGGGTGAGGTTGATGGCGCTATTGGCTCTTGGGGCTTTGCTCGCGGTGGTATGGGCGCCATAGCTGATGCCTTAGCAAGCTCATTTAAAGCCAGTAAGGGTGAAATAAAGACGGATTGCTCAGTCGAAAATTTGATTGTGAAAAATGGCAAAGCCATTGGGGTTGCGCTAGCAAATGGAGATGAATATTACTCAGACACCATCGTTTCAAATTTAGATGTAAAACGCACTTTTCTTAAAGTCGTTGACCAAGTGCATTTGCCGGATGACTTTGTCACTCAAGTAGAAAATTTCAAAATACGCGGTTCTTCAGGGAAATTAAATATTGCGCTGGATGGTATGCCAACTTTCCCCGCCTTACCTAAAGGAAGTAACGCGACCATGGGTGACATGCACATTACCGACAGTATGGAGCGCATTGAACGTGCCTATGATGATTGGAAAGATAAAAGGTGGTCGAAAGACCCCTATGTCGATATGTTAATCCCGACTCAGATTGACCCAACCATGACACCCGAAGGTAAGCACATGATGACGGTCTTTGTGCAATATGCCCCGCCGGAACTAGAGACTGGCCCGTGGACAGATAAAGACCGTACGGCATTTGGAGAAACAGTCATTAATGCAATCGCAGAACATAGCCCAGATTTTAAAGATTTAATTTTGCACGCTGAGGTCAGAACACCCCAAGATATTGAAGATGAAGCGGGGCTAACTTCAGGAAACATTTTCCATGGTGAATTAACATTAGATCAATTGCTATTTAATCGACCCGTACCGGGTTACGCGCAATATCGTTCTCCGATTCCCGGCCTATATATGTGCGGATCAAGCACACACCCAGGCGGAGGCGTAATGGGCGCGCCGGGAGCCAACGCTGCACGTGAGATATTGCTCGATATGAGGGTAACGCAATGAGCACGCAATACGATGCCATCATGATAGGTGCAGGCCATAACGGCTTAGTTTGTGCTAACGCTCTGGCGCAGAAGGGCAAGCGCGTGTTGGTACTGGAGGCGAACTCCCAAGTCGGCGGCATGTCTGTTACGCGTGAATTTTCGAAGGGGTTTAAGGCTTCTGTCGTTTCTCATTTATTATACGGTTTACATCCGCGCGCGCAGCAATATGCCCCCGCTGTTTATGGCGGCGCCAATGAAGTGCTAACGCCTGTTGAAACACTTATCGTAGATAGTAAAGGAGGGTGGCTTAAGTTAAGTGAATCATCAGATTGGCATACATTTAGCCAAGAGATGAAAGGTTTTAGTAGCGTGCTTTATCAACTAACCGATCAAGTACCGCCACGCATTAAGGAAACGGGTCTAAACGACATGAAGGCGCTGCTTGGTGCAGGATGGCAATTGCGTAAGCTCGACCGTGAAGGCAAGCGTAAGTTTTTACGAATTATCGGCATGAACGTTTACGATCTTGCAGATGAAAGTTTTGAAGACGACCTGCTAAAGTCCGCGTTGTGCTTTGAGGCGATTTTGGGGACACGTTTAGGGCCTAGAGCCCCGAACACGCTGTATAACTGGTTAAATCGCCGCGCGATTATTGACCAATTACCCGCAGGTGTTTGTAGTGTGAGCGGTGGTCTTGGCGAGGTGAGTGAGGCGCTGGCGCAGCACGCGATTGAACAAGGCGTTGAAATACGCACGGGTAAGACGGTAAGCAAAGTGCTGGTTGAAGACAATCAGGCCAGCGGTGTACAGCTTGAGGGTGGCGAACAAATCAAGGCAAACTTGTTGATTTCCAATGCAGATATCAAAACGACCATGCTGGGTTTAGTTGGGCCGCAAATACTGGATACGCAAGTGGTACGCAAAGTAAAACATATTCCTATGCAAGGCAGCACCGCGAAAATACATATCGCCCTAAATGAATTGCCCGCAAGTTTTACTGGTGATCAAGATGATCTCAATGCACGGATTATTTGTGCGGATTCACCTGATGATATAGAGCGCGCCTCGAATGGTATTAAATATGGTGAATTTGGCGCGCAACTGCCATTCGAGGTGACGATTCCTTCGATCAATGACCCAACATTAGCGCCCGACGGAAAGCACGTGATGTCCGTACTGATACCGTATGTACCCTATGAAAATTGGATTGGCTGGGACAAGCAAAAAGCCATATTTAAAAAACAGATAATGAACAAGCTTGATCAATTGCTACCCGGGACTCAAGCGGCAGCGAGTAAGGTTGAGGTGTTGTTGCCATCGGACATTGAGACTCTATGCAATGTCTCGGGAGGGCATTGGCACCATGGTGAAATCGGGCTTGAACGATTTATGATGCTGCGCCCTACAGCGGGCTTTGGACAATATGAAACTTGTGTTAAGGGCTTATATTTATGCGGTGCGGGCTGTCATCCCGGTGGAGATATAAATGGTGCTGCGGGACTAAACGCAGCGCGTGCCATTTTAAGGAGGGTGCAAGCATGAGCCAAAAAGTGAAATTAAAACCCGGGCAACAAACAAACGTGATGGTTGTGCCGACGCCTTTTCATGAGCGCAGTGCGCCTATGAACAAGAAAAACCACTGGATGGGGTGGGGCGGATACACCGTTGCGCGGGAATACACCAATACCGAGTTGGAGTATTTTGCGGCGCGTAATCAATGTACCGTCATGGACCTTACCCCCATGGTTAAATACCGCATCAGTGGTAAGGATGCGGTTGCCTATCTCAATCGAATTGTTACTCGTGATGTAAAGAAAATCCGTAAAAACCGCGTAGCTTACGTCCTGTTCTGTAACCAAAAGGGTGAAACCTTGGATGACGGCACTTTATTCTGCTTTGAAGATGGCTCTTATATGTTTTGCTCGCAAGATAGGCATATGCCATGGTTGCATGACAGCGCTATTGGTTTTGAAGTTACAATAGAAGATATTACAGAAACAACTGCTGCCTTAGCGTTACAGGGGCCAACATCGTGCGCTACGCTTAAACGATTGGGTATAAAGGGCATAGAAATGATGAAGCCGTTTGAGCTGAGGCATTTCCCCTATAGTAAAGGCAAGGTTAAAGGCCAACTGCTGGTTTCAAGAACAGGCTTTACCGGAGACTTAGGCTATGAATTATGGATAGACCCCAAACTGGCCATAGCGCTTTGGGATGCACTGTTCAAAGCAGGAGAATTGCACGGTATCGTGCCACTTGGTTTAGATGCGTTAGAACTGTTACGTATTGAAGCGGGCTTTATTTTACCGCATGTCGATTTTATGCCCGCAAATCATGCTATTCGCCAAGGCCGTGGTCGCTCACCTATAGAGTTAGGTTTTGAACGTTTGATTGACTTTGACAAAGGGTTCTTCAATGGGCGCGAAGCCTTATTGAAAGAAAAGCGGGTTGGGTCAAAAACGCAGTTGGTCGGGTTGGACATCGGCGGTAATAAACCCGCAGAAGGCGCGTGGATTTACCACAATAAAACCAAGAAAGTAGGCGAAGTGTTGTCGGCTATGTGGTCGCCTAGTTGTAAAAGCAATATCGCACTGGCTTTATTAGATGCCAAGTGTAAAACCAATAATTTATGGGCCGAGATTTATACCAATAAAGAGCTGCAATGGGTTCGATCAATGCAGAAATCTACCATTGTAAATAGGCCATTTTTTAATCCGCCGCGCAAGAATGCAGTGCCAGCGGGAGACATCTGATAGAGAGAATATTTATGAAAGCACAAGACTTACAAACGGGTGAATTGCAAAGCCAGGATAACCACTTTATTCATCCATGGGATGATGTTGTTGCGTTGGGTGACAATAAACGTACGGTAATCAGTGGCGGCGATGGGATTTATGTCACTGACTCAGATGGTAACAAGTTAATTGATGGGCCAGCGGGCATGTGGTGCGTCAACATCGGGCATAACCGTGCGGAAATGGCCAAGGCCATATCGGACCAAGTGATGCAACTGACTTATGTTAGCCCATGGAGTTTGACTAATTCTCCCGCTGCTGTTTTAGCGAAAAAATTAGCAGACATTGCCCCCGGTGACTTAAACCATGCCTTCTTTACTACCGGCGGTTCTACAGCGGTTGATTCTGCGCTGCGTTTTGTAATGTTTCGCAATAATTTCTTGGGCAAGTTAGAGAAAAAGCATGTTATCTCTCGGGAAAATGCCTACCACGGTAGCACTTACTTGTCGTCATCGGCGTGCGGTAAGCCCAGAGATAAGGACTTTAGCGAAGTCGATATTGAGCGCTTTCACTTTTTAAGTGACCCAAATCCTTACCGTCGTGCCAAAGACCAAAGTATTGATGAATTTCGCGAGCAAATCGTGAACGAACTAGAGCAAAAGATACTAGAAATTGGGCCAGACAAAGTGGCTGCGTTTATTGCCGAACCGATCTTGGCATCGGGTGGCGTGATTGTGCCTCCAGAGGGCTATCATAAAGCTTGTCATACGATTTGCCGTAAATACGATGTGGTTTATATTTCTGATGAAGTGGTTACGGCTTTTGGACGTCTAGGGCACTTCTTCTCTTCTAAAGCGGTGTTTGATATTGACGCCGACATTATCACCAGCGCTAAAGGGCTAACTTCGGGGTACATTCCTATGGGCTTAATGATGGTGTCTGATCGCTTGTTAGAGGGTTTAGAAGAAGCGCACGACAGCGGTATTTTTGCCAATGGCTTTACTTACTCAGGACATCCTGTGGCGTGTGTTGCAGCTCTTAAGAATATCGAGATCATGGAAAAAGAGAACCTAATGGAGCATGTTCAGACGATGACGCCTTATTTTCAAGAACAACTGCAATCGTTTGCAACCATTCCTATCGTTGCCAATGTGCGAGGAATGGGCTTGATGGGTTGCATTGAGTGCGAAATTAAAGATGCCGATAAAGGGGATGCCGAGGAACATCTTGCGGCGGATTACGATATCGGCAACCGTATTGATAAGCATTGCCAAGCGCTTGGCCTGATAGTGCGCCCGATCATAAATATGTGCGTATTTTCGCCGCCATTGGTGATCACTAAAGCGCAGATTGACGAAATGTTTGGTATCTTGCGCAAGGGTTTAGAGCTAACCATGCAAGATTTAAAAGACGAAGGTCTGCTGCATAGATAGAAAAATGCAGGTTAAGTTTGACTCTACTGCCAGCAAAATTAAACATTTGCTGGCCCTACAAAAGCCAACACACAGCTTACAGCAAGCGTTTTATGTTGACGAAGGTATTTATCAGCAAGAAGTTGATAAACTGTTCTTGGAGGATTGGTGGTACGTTTGTCATGTTTCTCAGGTTGCAGAAGTAGGTGATTGTTTTACTTATGATATCTCCAACGAATCAGCGATAGTTACCCGCGATGAACAGGGCCAACTGAATGCTTTTGCCAATGTGTGTCGGCATCGAGGTTCACGGCTATGTGATGCAGGTGCGAGCAAGGCCTTGAAGCTAGTCTGCCCTTACCATGCTTGGTCTTATAGCTTGAACGGTGATTTGGAGGGCGCGCGCCAATTACCTGATAATGAAGACATAAGCAAACTTGGCTTGAAGCGCTTGGCCTTGCAAGAAGTGTGTGGGTTGGTGTTTGTTAGTTTCTCAGCTAACCCGCCTAAGTTCGATCAGTTGTTAAAAGAATTACCTAAAGCTTTGGCCGTTTTTGACTTGCCCAATACAGAGGTTGCCCATTACGAAAATCACCCAATCGAAGGCAATTGGAAGTTAGTAATGGAGAATTTCGATGAATGTTATCACTGCGCGCCAGCGCATAAAGAGTTTTCACTGTCTCATTCCATTATGTTGGATTTTAAACAGCAGGAAAAATACGATGCCTTGATCGCTAAGCGCGCGCCTGAATGCGGTATACAAACCAACGCTTTTGGTTTGCGCCAACTAGAAAGCCATGCTAAACATCAAACTAGCTATTATTATGATCGATACGCCTTGTTTGAAGGTTATCTCACCGGAAGTAAGGATGGCAAAGCGATCGCCCCTTTATTGGGAGCCGTAAAAGGGTATGATTCCGGAGCGAGCAATGTGCAGATAGGGGCTTTTACCTATTTATTGATTTATTGTGATCATGCGGTAATCTATCGGTTTACGCCGCGCAGTGTTAGCCTGACAGATGCCGAAGTCATTTGGCTGGTGCGAAAAGGTGCTGAGGAATTGGTTGATTATGATCTCGACCACTTAAGTTGGCTTTGGAGTGTAACCACCCAAGCAGACAAAGAAATTATAGAGCGTAACCAACAAGGTGTTTTATCACGGTTTTATGAGCCCGGCCCGTATACCGAGATGGAGGAATATACTAAAGATTTCATAGCGTGGTACCTCAAAGCAATCGCCTGAATTTGCTCGTTTAACCTATGTCTGTCTGGTTATTTATAAGCTGCTCGGCTTCGCTACCAATTCGTTTTAACACTTCAGAAGCAGAGTCGATGCTGTTTAACAGTCCGACCACTTCCCCAACAAAGGTATTGGCTGTAGAAACATCACCTTTTAGCCACGCCTGTTTCCACTTTGCAGATTCAGATGCCTGTATATCCATTAAGGCTTCTTGGTCATTATGCCATTTATCGGTGAAGTCGTTTTGCAGCACTCTTGCAGTATAGCGTTGTGGCCACTCCAGTAAACGGGCGATGTCCATCACGCTTGATCTAATGGTGTCGTCTCCGTTGGCTTTTAACGCAGCGCTCAGCATATTTGGGTGCACCAGTGCTTCTTTTGTCGCCCAAAAGCGAGAACCTATCAACACGCCATCAGCGCCCAACATCAAAGAGGCCGCAAGGCCACGCCCATCGGCGATTCCACCTGCGGCGCATAGCAAAGCGTTAGATGACTGTGCCGCTATGGCATCTGCGACTTCAGGGACAAAACACATTGTTCCGCGTTTTTCCCCATGCCCGCCTGCTTCTCCTCCTTGTGCAACGATCACATCTGCGCCTAGGTTGATCGCGTGATGCGCGTCTCTTAAGGTTTGGACTTGGCATATTAAAGGTATGCCGGCGTCCTGGATTTTTTGCGAGAAAGGGGAGGGGTCTCCGAAAGACAAGAAGATGGCACTTGGTTCTTTGTCTATAACTTGGTCTAGTAAATCTGGATGTTTAGCCAGTGACCAAGTGATGAAACCGCAACCAACTTGCTGATTGCCTGCTAAAGCAAATTGTTCGTCTAGCCACTTGCTATCGCCGTAACCGCCGCCAATCAGACCAAGTCCGCCGGAAGTTGAGATGGACGAAGCAAGCGCGCCTCCAGCAGCAAATGCCATGGGCGCTTGGATGATGGGATAGCTTAAATTGAATTTATCGGTAAGCCGTGTATTTATCATGTTTACTTTTTAAAATTGCCCATTAGCCGTTTAGCATCAGTTAGTTAGTTGATCGATTAATTTTAATAAGACAACTTACCACGAAGCTCTTCAAACGGAACCATAATCGTTTTTTTGTATGCATCACGCTGTATTAGCCGTTGGTACCACGCTTCAATATTCGGCAATTCTGGCCTCATAATGGGCATGTTGAAATACCTATACAGTGTTGCCCCAATGGGGAAATCAGCTATTGATAGACTGTCGCCCGTTAAATTCCCGTGTTTCCCCAACTGTAGTTCTATGATCTGGTAATGACTCATTCAGTGTGGTATTTAGTTTTTGTATTTCGTCTTTGTTTTGACAATCGGAAGGTGTTCTTATTGTCATCCAAAATAGATTGTTAAAATTAGGGTAGAGCGTCGTTTGACCCCACTCCATCCATTGATCAGCATAAGACCGAATGTCTACATCGTCTGACCAAATTGATCCAGACATATATTTTGCGGATAAGTACCGTATGATTGCATTGCTTTCCCATACAGTTACCCCTTCATCACAGAGCGTAGGAATACGGCCATGTGGATTAAGTTCTAAATAATATGGCTCTTGCAGGCCACCAAACTGCCCGCCTAGCTCAATTAATTCGTAAGGTTGCTTTGTCTCCGCTAGTAGCCAGTGCGCTTTTTGAACACTATCCGAAGACTTTCTACCGTATAGTTTAATCATGCTCAATCAGCCTGAAGTCACAGGCCTTTCATGTCGGTCCGCTGAGTGGTTAACCCCGTCACAAGTAGGAATATCATCTATTGTTAACGGATTAATCCCAACTAAGCAAGCCACGTTAAACCCATATTGTGAAGGGTTCGATCTTCGCTGATGATGAGTGTAAATACCGCAATGCATACAAAAATAATGCTTCGCTGTGTAGGTATTAAACTGATAAAGCTTGAGTGCCTCATCGCCCTTAACAATGTTGATACCCGATAGCGGGACTGAAGCAGCAATAGCGCCTCGCCTTCGACACATAGAACAATCACATCGCCGAATATCGACTAGGCCATCTGGTAAGCTTAGTTCTAGTTCAACCGCACCACAGTGGCATTGCGCTAGGTGCTTTAAGCCAATTTTTACGCCATCTACTTCTTTTAGATTTGTCATTGTATTACCCGTGTATATCGAAATTGTTGAATAGCTAGTTGTCCATTGTCACTTATAGAGCAGTGCAGTTATTGTCGAAAAAACTCAGTGATATTAGCGACTTAGGTTTCATCATATCAAAACAATGCCGCCATTGCATCGATTGAACAGCATTATGCCTTTATCGTCTCTATCGAATACGCTCGATATCTAGTTGATTACAAAGCCTGCTGAGCAGAGAAACAAGTTGCTTAACTACTATAGCTGATTGGCAACTAAGCGCTTGTCGAGCTTGACTTTGGTAATCGCTTAAAAACATACTCTTTTCGGTCATTCAAAGAGGATATACAAAATATTTTCAAAAACCTAATTAATGAAACATGGTCATTGTCTTTGCAAGGCAGTTTCTTGGGAGTTTAGCGGAGAAGAAACGTGGGCTTGTTACTGTCATTGTGACGATTGCCGTAGGAATTGCGCCTCACCAGTCGTTGCTTTTATCGGCGTTGAATTAAAACATTTCAAATGGAGTGGGCGAACTCCAAAATTCTATTAGTTCGTCTGCAAAGGAGTCAAACGACACTTTTGTGATAATTGTGGCTCCCCTATGGCGTTTGAAGCGCAACACTATAAAGGTGAAATCCATTTGTATGCTGCATCACTTGATAACCCACATGACTTCGAACCTAAATTTCATGTGCATACTGAAGAGAAGCTATTCCGGATGGTTAAGCATGGTAAATGATGGTTTACCAGAAGTATGGTAAAGTCTGCTCATTGAGTCAGCCCGTAACGAAAAGGGCAAGCTTTATGAACACATCGCAATGAAATCACATATTGTTTTAGCACACCCAGAGAGTCAATCCTTTAATGGTAGATTGGCAAACATTTCTCACGGCCAGATTGGAAACTGCAGTAAAGATATGAAGGTGACCTATTCTGATCTTTATGCAGATGGTTTCGATCCTCGTGAAGCTCCAGTGCATTACGAGAAGTTTTCTAATACCGAGCAGTTCCATGCGCAAACAGAACAACGGTTTATCTGCCGAACATGGCACAACTCCTGAAGATGTCGCTATAGAACGAGATAGATTGTTGCAGTCGGACGTGCAGTATATTGTCCATTTTCCAATTATGGTGGTTTGGGATGCCCGCGATACTAAAGGGTTGGATTGACCGTTGTGATTTGTATACGGTTCTGTTTCAATAGAGAGTTCTGTGCATGAATCAATAGATTGGACATCCCGCTCTCAGGTAAAAAAATGCATTGGTATAATTCACACTCCAGTTGCCTCCACATGACTCATGTAGCGTTTAACTTTCCTAGTAAGGATGACTCAATTTTTCATTGAGGCCTTAGAGGTTTTAGCTACAACTGATCGCTAAGTGACGTTTCAGCTGAAAGTTTTCAGAAGGCTTATTATTTCGCATGGTCGTTCATAGTAGCGTCAATACGATCAGCAAGGTAGATTCGGAAAAAATGGCTACTTGATATTGATGACGGTTAAGTGGACTAATGCGTACTAAGATAAGGCATTGCTATCTAGAGTTGTTATTCACCTATTACAAAGATCAGAGATTGCTGTGGCTACGAACACCTAACAGCAGTTCTAGGTGACCTTTACTCAGTAACCCTGAATTAATAGAATTAGCACCATTCGTTTAAAATCAAATTTGTGGCATGCCGATTGAATAGAAATTGAACACAAGTCAGTACTTTTGAATACAGAGCAACCAGGTGAGCTTGACTTTAGCAATCGTCAAAAACATACTTATTATCGTCATTCGTTGTGATTTCTCAGACCGCTATGTCAACTTCAATAACAGCTAGAATTCCAATAATAGATTGGACAAAGCCAATTAAAAAACATTGGAATAATAACAATCCAGTTGCCTCCCATGTTTTTAACGCACTTTCGTTTAACTTTCCTAAAGGCTTATGAACAATTTTTCATTGAGGCAGTTAGAGAGGTTTCTAGCTTAACTGACCTAAGCGACCGTTGAGCTCAGTTGAAAGAAGATATAAGGCTTTTTATTTCGGCAAGAGTCGATTCATAGTGCTCAGCACGATCAATACAACATAGCACTAGAAAAAAATGGCTACAAGAATGTTGTTCACGGTTATATTGATAGAAATATAAGGCTTGCTCATAAATTTTATTCACCTATTACCAAACTATCACTTGCTAGTGGCTACGAACACCTCACAGCAGTTCTAGGTGACTATTTACTCAGTAACCCTGAACTAATAGAACTAGCTGAGCCAGATTTAAAACTAATTTGGGGCTGGCATGCCGTTGAAGAAATTGAACACAAGTCAGTATGTTTTGACTTATACAAGCAAGCAGGTGGAGGTTGGTTTAGAAGGGTATTTAATTATTTCTTTGCGGTATGCGATCTTTTAATAAGTGTTTTCTATCCTCTTTTGGGTAATGTTATATAAGGATGGGCTTTTAAAACCTAGTAAGCTATTGCTTACAATAAAGCAGTTTTTAGCGTTCTTCTACGGAAAAAATGGCTTCATGTGGCATTTGGCCAAAGATGGAATTAAGTATCTAAGCCCTAAATTTCATCCTTGGAATCATGATAATAGAAGTAAAACTACACAATGGCTTATGATAAATAAAGATAAGTTAAAGGAAGTCTAAGAGCCTTTTGAATAGCTGAAAAGGGCAACTAAGCGATCGTTGAGCTTGATTTTAATAATTGTCAAAACATACTCAACCTCGACAGTTGGGTCTTCTCTAAAACTCGGTAGCTTGCTTCCGCGATCCCATGTCACTTGACAAACTACTTACTTTTTGAATTATGCTCAAAGGTCAAAAAAATAAGCTAACTACACTATTCGAGATCGTTGGCTCTGTCTTAGCCATGGTTTATGCATTGTTGATTGCGTCTAATACGGGCAATGAAGTGCTAGGTTTTAGTTTACTTCTGGCGTCAGCTAGTTTTTTCGCCGCATGGGCTGTAATCGATCGTCGCTGGGCTTTCCTTAGCTTACAGTTCTTCTACGCTTTGTCAGCTATCATTGGTTTAGTGAGATGGGCATAATGATCTATAGAAAATAATAGTAAAGAGGTATTTTCTACTGCTTTTCTAGCTCTTAATAGGCAATATATTTCCATTCTGATGGCGGCCTTACTGTTGAAGCACTCTTTTTATTGCACAACAGAGTAGATTACACAGTGATAGAAAACCTAAAGTAAGCGAAGCAATTATGACAAACAACGAATCGAGCAAAGTTCATTGGAGCGTAAACGCGCAAACAGGTGTATTGACTGATGTGCTGTTAGGTAAACCAGATCATTTTCGATGGGTTCCGTTGAATTCAATTTCTGCCGTAAATCAGGCCAATCAAGAGAAACTGGGCTATCACTTTGATAAGCAAACCGCCATGCGACAACATCAAAAAATGGTTGAAGTGTATGAAGAAAATGGGGTTCGATGCCATTTTGTCGAAGCAGACGAGGGTCTTCCTAGTAGCGTCTTTACCCGCGACTCTAGTTTCATGACGCCTTGGGGTGCGGTCATAACTAGCGTACAAACACCGCCTCGACGCCAAGACTATTCTGTAGTTTCCGAGTTTTATCACAAAGCCGGAATTCCGATATGGAAGTGGGTGACTTCTGATCATTTCGAAGGTGGTGATTTTGTCATCGTAAAACCCGGCGTGGTATTACTTGGGTGGGCAGGTGACCGATCCACCCAAGCGGGTGCGCAGCAAGTAGCTAAATGGATGAATGACATGGGATGGGAGGCATTTATTGTTCCGATTCCTCCTCAGTTTGTACACATGGACGCTGTTGTTGTGATGCTGGAAGAAAATTTAGCATTAGTGTGCGAGGATGCATTGCCAGTGTACGCAATTGAATGGCTCGACCAACAAGGCATTGAACGGATTATTGTTCCTTATGCTGATTGCGTAAAATTAGGAGGCAATGTAGTCAGCCTTGGTAATAGACGAGTGTTGTCAATGGCTCACAACTTAAATATCAATCAAAGGCTAAAACAAGAAGGTTTTGAGGTCACTGCAATCGAATATGATATGTTTGCAATTGGTGGGGGTGGTGTTCACTGTTCTTGCCACGAGATCAGAAGAGAGTGACATCAGTCTTTAGCTTTCAACAAGCACACGCAACGGACAGGTTAGTTGCGGTGTTAGGCGTTCTTCTATGTCCAATTAGGGCAATCAGGCGATCACTTAGCTATCTTTATAGCGTGGTGAAAGTTAAGGAGTTTGACGCTGAATTTGATTTTTCTAGTAGGAAGTAGGAAACTCGTTTCTGTCATTCAATTCTATCGTATAAGCGGCGACGTAGTATGGACATCATTAAAATTGCAGCATTTTCTGATGCTGAAACGGGAGGTAATCCTGATGGGATTGTACTTACGAAACGGATGCCACAACCCTCTGATATGCAACGAGTCGCAGCCGAGGTCGGGTTTTCAGAGACAGCATTTGCTGAAATGCAGCATGACGAAAGAATTTGGCGAGTTAGATATTTTTCTCCTGAATCTGAAGTGCCATTTTGTGGGCATGCAACAATAGCCCTTGGTGCGGCTTTAGCTAAAAAGCATGGCGATGGGGTTTATCAATTGAACCTTAACAAAACTGAAATTTCTGTCGAAGGAATGTATCGTAATCATCAGTATTTGGCTGCATTACAGTCGCCAAATACTTACTCTGAAAAATTGGTCAAGTCAGAAATAGATAAAACCTTAGCATTATTTGGTTATAACGACTCTCAATTATCTAAGATAATTCCACCTGCCCGAATACACGGTGGAGCTGATCATTATGTACTGACGCTAAACAAGCGATCGGACTTAGCCGCAATGAAGTACGACCTTGACGTTGGGCGTACCTTTATGAGAGAACGAAAGATAGTAACTGTAATGCTTGTGGTGGTTGAAAATGACCAGCAGTTTCATGTTCGTAATGCATTTGCCTCAGGAGGTGTACCTGAAGACCCGGCAACTGGCGCAGCGGCTGCCGCATTTTCTGGCTATTTGCGAGACATCAATTGGACTGCCTTAGGTAAGATTAAAATTATTCAAGGTGAAGATATGGGGTTGCGTTCTATTATCACTGCTGAAATAAAGCTAGAAATTGCAAGCTCTATTCGTATTTCTGGTGCTACGCGAAACTTGATATAAGTTCCGATTTGAAAGGTGTCACACGCCTCGAATGCAGCTTTGTGCTTAAATATTAAATGCTTATGAATATTCGAGAAGCCCTTATCGAAGATATACCCGCAATTAGCACCTTAATAACAACTCTTTCGAAGAAGTTTATCGTGCCTACTTTGACTAAAGAAGGAGCAGATATACTGATACATTCAATGAACATAAAGTCGATTCAAAGCTACTTCAACGAAGGCTATCGGTATCATGTAGGCACTATTGATAAAGAGATTATCGGAGTAGTATCTACCAGAGATAACAACCATCTTTACCATCTTTTTGTAAGTGAGCAATGCCAAGGTAGAGGGTATGCTAGCGGCCTGTGGGATTTTGCTAAAGCTGAATGTATCCGAGCTGGTTCCCCTAAGCTTATAACTGTGAATTCATCGATCAATGCGGCACAGATGTATAAGAAGTGGGGGTTCATACCAATATCAGGAGTACGAGAGTCTAGCGGTATAAAAGATATACCGATGAAGTTGGATTTGAATTAGAGTGCTAAACACTTTACGCGGTTGACGATATAGAGCAATTTACTGTCTATTCAGTTTAGCTTTATCGTTGAGCAAAAACGCACTCACTGTAGTTATTCAAAAATATAAAATAGGATTGGCATCTGTGATGCCATTTTCACGTGCTCTGCGTAGTCGTTTCAGAGTGTAATATTTACTCATATACAAAAGGCATAGATATGGAACCTACGGGTGTCAGAAACGGTAAGTCTTTTACCAAACCGATTATGCAGTTTGTGAAGGATTCGTTTTATCATGTTGATGTTGGCATAGACGAAAGGCCCCGTTTGTTTTTTGATAATGCCGGAGGATCACTGCGTCTAAAAAAATCAGTCGAGACGTATGCAGAAATCTCCGCTATCCCAGATTGCCCCGAACGCATACATAAAACAGCGGTTTATTTACAGGGCATTCAAGATCAAGGTGAGCAAGATTTTAGAATGATGCTCAATGTTGAAGGTGGCGTTGTACATACATCACTGACTGCATCGAAAGCCATGTTTGACATGGTCAGGGCCATTGTAGAGAATGTTCCCGGGGGTAATATGGTCACCACTATTCTAGAGCATCCGTCTTCCTATGATGCCATGGAAACCTATGCTAGACGAACGGGGCGAGAATTACGAGTAGCTCAAAGTAATGTAAAAACTGGGGGCGTTGATGTTGATGACTTGATACCACTGATTGATCAGGAAACCGTGTTATTAAGTGTCATGTACGCATCGAATATTTCTGGAGCAAAGCTGGATATTAAGTCTATTGTGGCGGAAGCTAGAAAGATAAAGCCAAATCTGTTCATTGTGGTTGACGCTGTTCAACATGCCCCACACGACATAATCGATCTGAAAAATATTCCTATTGACGGAATCAATATCGCGCCGTATAAATTCTTCGGTTGTCGTGGCATGGGATTATGCTGGTTGTCATCTCGCGCTGCATTATTGTCGCATGACAAACTAAATGGTAAGGCAAAAGAGTGTTGGGATTTAGGCAGTTCAGCACCCGCGCAGTTTGGTATGTTCAGCGCGATAGTGGACTATGTATGTCATTTGGGCACGTGCGAAACGGATGACCAAAGAGCGCGGGTACAATTTGTAAAAGGCATGGAAATGATCGCGTTACATGAAAGGGCGCTACTTTCCAGATTGCTGAACGGAACAGCAGATCGCAAAGGGCTACGCAAATTAAAAAACTTGAAGGTGTATCTAGACGATGATGATTTAACAAAAAGAGACCTAATTCTTGCAATTGATTTTAAGAGTATCTCGCCAGTTAACGCTGTGAGAGAATATGAAAAACGAGGGGTCATCGTGTATGAAAGAGTGAATACAAGCTTATACTCAAAAAGAATGCTGGATTCATTTGGCATAGAGGGGGCAATCAGAGTCTCCCCGCTGCATTGTCACTCAGAAAAAGACATTGATCTTTTTTTAAGTGTAACGGAGAGAATGGTAAATGGTGGCCCTATTTAATGAGTTTGACTATACCAGCAGGCAAAAACATATTGAATTTCGATGGTCAGCAAGTTTTTGAAATTGCAAATCGTACCCTTATTAGATGCTGAATAAATAGTAAATGGATATCGAGTTTGGCAATATAAATCAGCTAAATACCAATCAAACCGGTTGGTTTGTTGGCTTTAGCGAGTGGACTAAAGACGCAACACGATTAAGCGAAAATTTAAGACATGTCCCGCAAGGAGCTGCGTTATCTGACCTTTGCGTTAAATGGATGTTCCACCCAAAGGGGGATACTAGAGGGTTAGATAAACCAATTAGTGTTGGGAGAACAATGTCAATCTTGGTCAGTAATGAAGGAGGGTTTGATTTAGAATATTCAACTTCTGATTGTTTTTCAGGCTCACAGATCGCAGCGCACTCATTGAGCAAACAGGGAGATTTTGTCATCTGGGGCGCAGGGTTATTCCATAGATCGAAAGTTCAAGCAGACAGCACTATTCTGACGATTAGATGGGAGAATTCAATATCGTGAGTCCCATAGCGCTTAATTATAAATTATGGGTTAATATATCGATTAAGATATAACAATAAATCACACGCATTGCGTACAGGCTCCCAGTCAGGCTGCGTCTTTCTGGGACAAAAAGAAACCATTTCGAAGTGATATTAATCACGTTTATATAATATGAAGCTAAAACTAGGGTCGTTATTACTTTTATGTTTAATTTCGTTTGGCTCTTTTGCAAACTCTCCGAGCACTGTGCACGCGCTAGTCAGTGATATCGTAGAAAATGAACTACGCCCTAGCCTAAAAAGAGCAGACAAGCAATCGTTTATTCCAGCGATTGCGGTCATAGGTAGTAATGCTGAAATGTTATTTAAGTCGGGTGATGAAAACATACCCTTAGCTTGGGCTTCCGCCATGAAGCTCATTCTTTCTGTTTTAGTTATGTCGGCAGTTCATGACAAGATGATCGCTAATCTAGATGAGCCCGTTGCACTATCAACCCATTTCGACTTCAATGATAAAGACAAAGAGGTAACTTGGCGCCAATTAATGTCAATGACATCTTGTTTCGATGACGTTTGTCTTCCAGGGACGCGATTTTCATATAGTGATCGAGCTACTTCTCTATTTGCTGCGTCATTAATATCGCTATATCAGGTCACAAATATGGAGGAAGCGATTAATAAAAGCCGTTTATCAAAAATGGGGCTCCACTCAAGAGTGATTTTGGAGTGGAAAAACTCATTAGCAACAGTGGATTTTGCAAAAATTGGTTATATGCTTGCGAATGATGGTCGTTTTCAAAATAAAAATATAATTGATAAACACATCATTCATGATGCTCTTGAGCAGATAGTACCAGGTACATTACCTATTTCTGAATCTGCAAATATAACTGAATTCTCCTCAAATTATTTAAACCTTCATCGCTTCGGTGGTGGGAATAATCAAACTCAACAATCAGGTGATGGCCCAGGAAAGTATGTAATTAACAGTTGGAAAATAAATACAAATAGCGAACAAAAATGCTATGCAGCAAATGGTAACTGGGGCAGGGCAATCATGGTGTTTTGCAAAGAGCCCAAACTAGCCATTGCCACGCAGGTTATCGACTATATGCCAATATCTTCCCAGAAAGACCATCATTCGGATAACGGAGTGCTAATTGAATCTATTAAGCAAATTATTGAGAAAACGCGGCCTTTGTTAAATTAGGCCTAACTCTGATGGAAATAGAAATAGATAACTTGGAAGATACTGATATTGCAGCGTTGCTTGAAGAACACCTTACAGATATGTATGCAATTTCGCCTCCGGAAAGTGTACATACGTTGAATCTAGAATCATTAAAATCACCAGACATCACATTGTGGTGCGCGCGGGATAATGGTCGACCTTTGGGCTGTATCGCATTAAAGCAGTTAAATACAACTGAAGCTGAGATCAAATCCATGCGGACAACCAAGTTAAGCCGTGGCAAAGGCGTAGCTTCTGCGCTGTTAAGGAATGTGTTGATTGAATCGTCTAAGCGTGGTTATGAAAAGCTGAATCTAGAAACAGGGTCACAGGCGTTTTTTAAGCCGGCTTGTAAGTTGTATGAGAAGTTTGGTTTTCAATATCGAGGGCCATTTGGGAATTATAAGCCTGATCCAAATAGCCTTTTTATGGAGCTAAAATTACCGACTACTACTATCTAAAACGATAAGCCATAGGACGAGATAAGTACTGAAAATGACCATACAGTTAACGGTGGTCAATGACTCAAAAGAACGACCTTAAGGTATTTAAAATGCACAAATTAACAACGAAATCGCGCGGTTTTATATGACAACGCATCAAATTGAAGGTGCATGTTTGTGTGGTGACTTGGCCTACTCAATATGCACTGAGTCAGGAGAAATATACCAATGTCATTGCTCTAAATGCAGAAAACTAAGTGGCTCAACTTCAAATTCGAACCTCGTTGTGCAAGAGGAACACTTTGTGTGGAAAAAAGAACCATTATCGTTAAAGATATTTAAAACAGCTGAAGACTGGGAATCACCATTTTGTGGCACATGCGGTTCTGTCGCTCCCTTATATGATACTTGCAACAAAGTCTTCTATGTCCCCGCAGGATCACTGCAAAATAACCCTATACTGAAAATCACTAAGCATAAACATCTCTCCTCAAAAGCAAATTGGGACACCTGACACGGTTGAAGAGGCGACCGCCTGTTCGTTGACTTTTCAAATAGACAGGAGGATACTTACCACTGAGTGAAAACG
Source organism: Candidatus Poriferihabitaceae bacterium (assembly GCA_965237995.1). GTDB lineage: Bacteria > Pseudomonadota > Gammaproteobacteria > Arenicellales > Poriferihabitantaceae > JAAELZ01. Next base: position 179,731 of record CBDEGO010000002.1, on the reverse strand, counting down.
TGGAATTAATATAAGTGGTGGGAATTGATGCCCAAATATCAGTAAATTAGCCTTATAAGGTGAGGCAAAAAGGCAAATTGCCATCATTTATTGGGCTCAAGGTAAACGTTGTTCTAATGGTGCGCTGAAAGCTGGAATGTTCACGCAATATACTCTTTAGAGGCGTTATCACAGCCGTGTGGATTACATTTTTATAATTTTAAAAACCTGTTGTATCAGTGCTCTAACTAGTAAAAATTAAATGAGTGAAATTGAATTAGCAATTTTTTGGTTGGGCTGGGTGCTTGCTACCGCAAGTCCGGGGCCTGCAACCCTTTCAATAATCAGTTGCGCGATGAACAATGGGCGTTGGCCTGCAATTTCTCAAGCTTTAGGCACACTAACTGGCGGTGCGTTTTGGGGTATTACAGCGGCTACTGGGATGGGAGCTTTAATGCTAACCAATGTATGGCTTTTTGAGATACTAAGGTATGTTGGTGCATTTTATTTACTATATTTAGCGCTAAAATCAATCAAGAAAGTAATATCTTCAAGTGGCATTCAATTGCCAGCAGCGACGCAAAGCAATAAGCGTCACTTATATTTTCGCGGTTTGTTGATCAACTTAACGAATCCTAAAGCTATTTTGCAGTGGGGGGCGTTATATGCCGTAGTGGTCCCTCTTGATGCCGAAGTGTCATATATTATGTCAATATTTGGTGTTCTATTCCTCGGAGGGGTAATTGTTTATATCAGCTATGCAGTTTTATTTTCTAACTCTAAGCTCGTGAACATATATTCTGAATTCAGTAAATTTATTGAAGCTGGGTTTGCACTATTTTTCGGATTCGCTGGATTTAAGGTTTTGACATCAAAACTCGAATAGTAATTACATTATTTGATCTAGCGATGGCTATGGGCAACAAACACCCATTTAACTTAACTTTGGTAACCAGAAAACATTCTCTTTTGAGTGATCTATTGTTACCTAATCATTAAACAGAATATTGAAACTATATTATTCCCCTGGTGCTTGCTCATTAGCGCCACACATAGTACTTGAGGAAATTGGAAAGCCATACGCAGTAGAGCTAGTGTCTACAATGGATGGCTCAACACGTTCGAGTGAATACAAGAAAGTAAATCCTAAAGGTCGAGTTCCATTTTTAAACACTGGGGAGCAAAAAATCTCAGAAGTTTCTGCGATCATGACTTATCTAGCACTAACAAACCCGGAGTCTAACTTAATTGCGAACACACCAATCGGTATGGCACGTACCATAGAGTGGACAAATTGGCTGGCGGGGATTCATACTTTCATTATTGCACAGAACTGGAGAACTGAAAGGTTTAGCGACGATATCAAGGATCATAAAAATATTCAAAAAAAGGGAATGGAAAACCTGAAGAATACTTATCAACAAATTGATGGGATGTTAGTCAATTCGCCATGGGCTGTGGGCGATCACTATTCAATTGCCGACCCTTACCTTTTAGTTTTTTTCCGATGGGGAAATCGCTTAGGCTTGGAAATGGCGGAATTTAGAAATTGGAATAGGCACGCTGAACAGATGGAGAGAAGAGCAGCTGTCGAAGCAGTATTGGTAGCAGAAAATATTTCTATTTGGGAATAAAATGGATGTGTAGATTAAGCATGTTAATAAAATATCTTTGTCTTATGTTGGTGATACATATTCGTTGAGCCTGACTTTGCCAATAGACAAAACTTACCTACAGCCACTTGCCGACATGCTCAATTAGTTGATATTGTCTTAAACTAAGCGAGGCTGAATTTATAAATGGTAAGCCTTAAAAAGAGGTAGTGATGCTTTTTGTCGTTAATTTCAAAGATAACGCCGACCAATACGGCACTCGTAAAAAATATCTTGAATCCCATATCCAATGGCTCAAAAATCATGAAGATACGGTACTTGTTGGAGGGTCATTGCGGGAAGAGCCCGATCAAAACCCGATAGGTGGGTTATGGATAGTAGAGTCAAACTCCAAACGGGAAGTTGAAGCCCTCATTGAAACCGATCCGTTTTGGGTACACAAACTTCGATCAAGTTATCAAATATTGCACTGGTCAAAAGCGTTCCCGAACTTGAAGGCATTGGTGTAACCCAACAGTGCTAGTAACACGGCTAAACTATACTCGCACTTTAAAGATGTAAGCTTCGTCTAAAGGTTAGAGTAATTGCTGGACAGTGACCGAAATTAATCACTACAATTAAAACTATGGGGGCTATTTTCTTTGCAACTTGGGTGGGAGTCGTTGCGGCGCAGATCGCGCCGGGCCCTAACATGTTAGCGGTTGTGAGCGTCGCATTATCTCAAGGTAGGCGTGCCGCTATTTGCGTTGCAGCCGGGGTTGCGACTGGCGTAGTGATTTGGGTGTTGGCATTTGCATTTGGTTTGTCGAGACTCTTTCATATTTATCCTAGTGTTTCGTTGTTTATGCAGCTGTTGGGAGGCGCTTACCTGCTGTATCTTGGAATGAAGGCGATGTTGGCAGCCCGAAAAACATCTGTTGAAAAGATGCGGGCGGCAAAGAGGCAATTTAGTTTATTTCAAGCTTATAAAAGAGGACTCTTTGTTGTTCTTACTAACCCCAAAGCTGCATTAATGTGGGTTGCGGTTACGGCATTTATGCTGGGTTCTGGGCTTGAAGAGAATGCCTTGCTGCTGTTTGCTCCTATTGCGTCGCTTTCTGCATTGGCGATCTACGGTTGTTATGCCGTGCTATTTTCTAGCCAACGAGTTCAATCAATCTATTTGAATTTAACGACTTATATTGAGTTTGCCTTTGGGGCTATTTTTGGTTTGCTTGGAGGTAAACTGTTGTTCGATAGCGTTAGTGAATTGGGTGAGTAGGCAGATGGGTTTGCCGGCAAAAGCGAAGAGGGTTACGAGGTTTTGCAGTAACTGATGCCGATGGTTATGATTTGTTTTTTGGATGTCCATTAACTTAAGAAGGGTTGATCATGAAGTTACGTAATTTAGTACCGATGCTTAATATTTCTAATATTGAACGCAGCTTAGGTTTTTATATGCAGGCGTTAAATTTTGAAGTCGTCAGCGACCCTGTATTGGCTAAAGAGTGGCGATGGGCAACAATTCGTTCAGGTGAAACGCAACTCATGCTATCAGAAACCAATGCGACTCTGAGGCTTAGTAAAAATGTGGATCCACATCAGATAGCTAATTGGCCAACTATTTTTTACTTTTACCCGGATAACGTCGATGCTTTGCATTCGCATGTCGTTGAGCAAGGATTTAAACCCACAGCGGTAACAATAACGCACTATGGAATGAAAGAATTTAGCATTCAAGACCCAGATGGCCACATGCTTAGTTTCGGTGAAGATGCTGAGTCAGATTCAAATAGGTAAACGCCTATGTCAATTCAGCCAACAATTAAATGTAGCGATGTTGCAAAGTCTGTAGCGTTTCACGCGGTTGCAGACAGCGATCGATGTGACTGCATGTGAGCTTGAGTCATTATTTATCAGCGGTGGTCGCCGTGGTTTAGAAATCGAATTAGCTCCCCAAAGTTTGAAAGAACTAGTGAACGGACAATTTGTTGATATTTGCTAGCGCTAGATCTATGCTAGTCAGTCCATAATTTCACCGACACAACTCAGAACGTACCGATGAGCGCTTATTTAGTAGTAGATACACAAATTAAAGACGACGAAATATACGAGCAATATAAAAAATTGGCTAAACCGATCGCTGAGAAATTTGGCGGGAATTATGTAGCGCGCGGCGGTGCTTTAGATATCCGAGAAACTAAGCTGTGGACGCCAACTCGGATAGTGATCATTGAATTCCCTGATGTGGCAAGTGCGCAAGCGTTTGTCGATTCTGAGGAGTATGCGCCGGTTAAGCCGCTACGAACTGAGAACGCAGACTGCACGCTGTTTATCGTCGACGGTAACTAACCTACAGCTAACCTACAGCTAACCTATTTATAATTAATTAACCAACGAGAGGAATACTAATGGCAGATTACATTATCGCTTATCACGGTGGGCGTAAGCCTAATAGCCCAGAAGAAGGGCAGGCCCATATGCAAAAATGGAAAGAGTGGGTGGGAGACTTAGGTGACGCAGCGGTCAACCCGGGTACGCCGCTGAATAAGTCGTACTTTGTTAGTGCTGACGAGGTCACAGAAGGGGGAGACAAAGCGATGTCGGGATATTCTGTAGTCAAAGCGGATTCTATTGAAGAAGCGATTGTGATGGCTCAAAGCTGCCCATTTTTAGAGATGGGTGGAACCCTAGAAGTGGCAGAAATGATGGACATGAAGTTCTAAGCAAGCGTTATAAACTAACTATGAGGAAATAAGTATGTCAGAGCCAGATTCACCAACACTAGACCTTACAGGAAGTTGTTTATGCGGCGCAGTAAAGCTTAAAGCGCAGGCAGAAAAACCGAGTGTCGGCGTCTGCCACTGTAGTTCATGCAGAACGTGGACAGGTAGCCCGATGATGGCAATAGACTGTGGTACCAGTGTGGCATTTGAAAGCGAGGAAAAGGTGTCTGTATACAATTCCTCGGATTGGGCAGAGCGTGGTTTTTGCGCCAGCTGCGGATCTAGTTTGTTTTATCGATTAAAAGACTCAGGCCAGATGATTATGCCAGTTGGCTTATTTGAAGAGGGTGCCGAGTTACATTTCGATCATCAAATCTTTATTGATGAAAAGCCTAATTATTATGACTTCGCCAATGAAACACATAATATGACGGGGGCAGAGGTATTTGCTGCATATGGTGCTGATACAGATTAACAACAAAGCTCATGCCGATTATTCGGGAGGCTAAGCAAGAAGAGCTTGGATCGATCAGTGAATTAGTACTATCGGTTTATTCCAATATGCGCGGGTTCCCGAGCGAAACCCAACAACCACAGTATTACGAAAAGCTGAAAAACATGGCTTGGGTCGTAGAAGAATCGAGTGCGACTTTATTAGTAGCTGTCTGTGAACAACAAACTTTGCTAGGCTGTGTTGTATACATCGGCGATATGTCGCTGTACGGTTCAGGCGGGATTGCACCGCTTGAGCAAAGCACTTCTGGCATTCGTTTACTCGCTGTGGACGAGAAAGCTAGAGGCGCGGGGATTGGTAAGGCTCTGACAAATGCCTGTATTGCAAAAGCGATTGAAGCTAAACATCAGCAAGTTATTTTGCACACCACTGAAGCCATGCAAGTCGCTTGGGTAATGTATGAAAAAATGGGTTTTGAACGAACCATGCAGTTTGATTTCAAGCAAAATGGCTTTCAAGTATACGGGTTTTGCTTATTAATCAATGCTGACGATACTTATGGCAGATAGCCTGTTGGGCGATTGTAAGTCACAGTCGCACACCGTAATCTATTTGCTAGGGCGCAATTAATTTTCAATCATTTATTTAATGGCTTTAAAACATGCAGTTTATAGAACGCTTACATAAGCACGAGACACTCGCTGGAACCATGCTCACTATTCCTTCCCCTGAAGTGGCAGAAATGGTTTCTTCTTGCGGGTTTGACTGGCTATTCTTAGACGGTGAGCATGCACCGTTATCGGTACTGGAGTGGCAGCGGATTATGCAAGCCACTGCGGGTCGTTGCGCAAACTTGCTGCGTGTTGGTGTGGGTAGCGAAGTAGAGTTGAAAAAAGCATTAGATATAGGCGCGGATGGTGTCATTATTCCGCAAGTCAATACCGCAGAACAAGCTCAACAGATTGTCAGCTGGTGTAAGTACCCTCCAACTGGTACTCGCGGAGTGGGGCTAGGGCGCGCACAAGGTTATGGGCTCTATTTCTCTGATTATGTTGAACATGCCAATAGGTCTGTTGCGGTGATTCTTCAAGCAGAGCATATCGACGCGGTGAACAATATAGAGTCGATTGTTAAAGTAAAAGGCATTGACTGTATTTTTATCGGTCCCTACGACTTATCTGCGAGTATGGGTTTGATGGGGCAGGTGGATCATCCTGATGTGATCGCTGCGATAGATAAAGTAACGCAGTGCTGTTTAAAAGCGAACATTGCGCTGGGCTATTTCGGGCTATCTGTCGATGCGGTGCGGCCTTATATGGATAAAGGGTACACACTCATTTGTGCAGGCGTAGATGCGGGGTTTGTGATCGAAGGGGCCAAGACGGTTGCAGACGCATTACAGGCTTAGGAATTGCACTCATTGCCTACTCTCAAATGGAACCTTAAAGCAGTGGTCGTTTTGGGCTTGGCTGTTGTTCTATCCGCTTGTGCTGTCCATGAATCAACCCCTCCTAAACAATGGGTTGGTGCGACAGAAAGAGTATCGCTATTGCCAAGCGGGTTAAAGCTGCTAGCACGCGTCGACACCGGTGCCAAAACGACCAGCATTCACGCCATCAATATTCGTACACCAATCGGATTGTCTATTGGTAAACCAGTTAGTTTTACTACATCCAATGCCAATGGCAAATCCATCTCAGTTGATACGCGCATTGCGGGAACGGCGCTAGTCAAAACTTCAGAAGGGTCGGAACGACGTATTAAAATCCCGCTAAACATCAAGTGGCAAGATCAACAAAAGCAAGTTTTAGTCACCCTTAATGACCGAAGCTCAATGCAATATCGTTTGTTATTAGGGCGTAACTGGCTGACTGGGGACTATGTGGTTGATGTCGATAAAGGGGTAGAAGAGTTCGAGGAGATCAAACCTTAGCTGGAATAATGGTTAGGAGGAGATTTGGGGGTATGAAATAACGGATAAAAAACGGACGGGGAGACTGATTAATTCATCTGGTCCGTGCGGTGCATCTGCGTCAAAAAACAGGCAGTCTCCTGCTTCTAAGGTGTAGGTTTTGTCTGCATGTCGATAGTTTACTTGGCCTTCTAACATGTATATAAACTCTATTCCCTCATGTTGAAATGCGGGAAAAGTGTCTTCTGGGCTAGTTAGTTCGATGAGATAAGGTTCAACCGTGACCCCGCTGTAGTTGCCGGGCAAGTGACCAAGCAAGCTATATTGGTGTCCAGAGCGAGTGCCGACTCGTTCAACTTCTATGCCTTCTCCTGCTTTCACTAATACCGCTGAACGAGTTTCTTCGAATCGAGTAAAGAAGGTTGTTAGTGGTACCTGCAATGCATAGGCAATGCTTTGTAATGTCGTCAGTGAGGGGGAGGTAAGGCCGTTTTCAATTTTAGAGAGCATACCAATTGAAACGCCAGTGGCATTAGCTAATTCAGAGACGGTTAAATTTCTTTTTCGTCTTAAGCTTTTCACTTCGCGCCCAATCGCTATTTCCAATATCTTTTCTCTTTCGCCGCGTGTGACTACATGCGGGTTCTGTTCTAATTTTGATAAGCTAGAAATAGAGTTTTTCATCAAATTTGATCCATCTATAGATATTAATTATGCATAAAGTGGTTAATAAAACAGAAGCTTACTACGCATTTTCTAGCATTTAGTTCGCTTTTCTTTACTATCTGGTAACCAGTTTACAATATAAGGCCAGTAGTGAACCAGTGTCACACCCTACCGATAAATCAATTGACATCACTACGTTACCCCGATTATAACCTCAGGGCATCTTTAATAAGATGATAATTAATTTAATTAAATGAAAAACTAAATATCAATTGATGAGGAGAAAGTTATGGTAGGTGATTTAAATGCTTTAACGACCATCTTTACCGAGTTTTATTACTGGGTAACGGTCGTCTTTATGTTTCTAATCCATGTTGGGTTCTGTATGTATGAAGTGGGTGCAAGCCGCAGAAAGAACCACCAACATACACTGATGAAAAATATAATGATCATTCCATTAGTGACGATTACATTTTATTTCTTTGGTTGGTGGATTTACTGGGCTTTCCCTCAGTTTCCATTATTTGGCGGTTTAAATCTGGAAGCGGGCGCAGCAAACGCGCCTTGGTCTGAGAATATGGCCACCCATTTAGGTGACCGTATCACCGGTGTTTTCTGGGCTGCATTCCTATTGTTCTCTTGGACGGCTGCATCTATTGTTTCCGGTTCAGTCATTGAACGTATCCGCTCTAGCGCGTTATGGGTTCATGCAGTGCTAATTGGTTCAGTATTTTGGATTATTGATGCCGCGTGGGGTTGGCATGCAGGAGGCTGGATGGTGCAATACTTAGGCTACCACGATGCTTATGCCTCAGGCGTAATCCACGCGATTGCAGGTGGCTATGCATTAGGCGTGTTAGTTGTATTAGGCCCTCGAATTGGTAAATTTACCAAAGACGGCATTCCACGTGATATTCCACCGCATAACCCTTGGATGGTGACGCTAGGTATTTTCATGATTTATACTGGTTTCTGGGGCTTCTACGCGGCGTGTAACGTGCCGGTTATCTCTCCTGAAGGTATTGGCGGTCAAATTACTGGCGAAACCTTTACTGCAACCAATATCTATTTGGCTCCCACTTCTCTGGGCGCGATTACCTTTAACTTCTTGTTATCGTTATCCGGCGGTTTAATGGCGACCTATATTGTGTCTAAGGGCGATAGCTTCTGGACCTTCTCTGGTGGCTTAGCAGGCATCATCGGCGCTTCTGCAGGTAATGACCTTTATCACCCAATGCAAGCGTTAATTATTGGCGCGATTGTGCCAACTATTGCATACAAACTGCACTTCTGGGTTGAGCGTAAGTTCAAAATTGATGACGCGGTAGGCGCCGTAGCGGTACATGGTTATGCTGGTTTCTTGGGCGTAGTGATTGCCGGGTTTGTACTATGGGGCGCGCCATCTTCACCGTACGAAGGCTTTGCGCAAATTAGCCCATGGGGCCAATTAATCGGCGCTGTGATTATGTTCTGCGTGCTCGGTTTCATTCCCGCTTATATCGTGACCAAAATTCAAGCTGGTATGGGTGTATTGCGTATTCCAGAGGAAGTTGAAATTCAAGGTCTAGACTTTAAAGACAATGAAGCTTATGAAAATGCAGTTGCAGAATTAGCTGCAGCTGATAAATCGCGCTTAGGCGCCTAATTCGGAGGAAGATACTATGTCTACAATAGGTTATGAAAGTTGGGCTGTTGATTTAGCTAACGTCGGTGCGGTGTACCCTTTTCAGGGCGCAGAAGTGCTGATGGTGATTGTCGGTGTGGCCTTTTGGTTAGGTTGGCACGTTGTTCAATCATCGCGTGAATCAGCTGAATTGGAAAGTCAGCGTAAAGCTTTCGATAAATCGAAGGCCGCTAGCGCAATAGATAGATATTGATGTAACTATCTATGTCTAATTGGTGGCTGCTTATCGCTGCTCGCAGTGATAAGTAGCTCCAATATTACTAATTCGACGAATTATTCGTCGCTACAAAACAAGAGAGGAGTGGTAACTAATGTGTGGAATCGTTGGATTATTCTTAAAAGATAAGTCGTTGGAACCGCAGCTGGGGCAAATGCTTTCAGAGATGCTGGTTACGATGACAGACCGTGGCCCAGATAGTGCGGGCATTGCTATATACGGCGCTGAAGATGAAGGCACATCAAAGCTGACAGTGCAGTCAGATGCAGGCCAGGCTGACTTCGAGGGGTTGCAAGGTGAATTGCAACAGAAACTCGGGGCGAATGTCTCAGTCAGCGTTATAGACACTCATGCAGTGATTGACTTACCACGTGATCAACTTGCCGATGCGCGAGCAGCATTAAGTGAATTGCGCCCTAATATTCGGGTAATGAGCGCTGGCGATACGATAGAAATATATAAAGAAGTGGGCTTGCCAGAAGAGGTGGCAGCGCGCTTTAACTTAGAAGCAATGACGGGAAGCCACGGTATTGGCCACACCCGGATGGCGACTGAATCGGCTGTGACCACCTTGGGTGCACATCCGTTCTCTACGGGTTCAGATCAATGCTTAGTGCACAATGGTTCTATGTCTAACCACAATAGTTTGCGACGCGGTTTAGTACGCGAAGGGATGACATTTGAAACCGAAAACGACACAGAAGTGGCTGCTGCTTATTTAAGCCACAAAATGCAACAAGGCAGTGATTTAGGCGAAGCCCTGGAAGCAGGGCTTGATGATTTAGATGGCTTTTATACATTTGTGGTTGGCACCAAAGATGGGTTCGGCGTAGTACGTGACCCGATTGCGTGTAAGCCAGCAGTATTAGCAGAAACGGATCAATATGTTGCATTTGGGTCTGAGTATCGTGCTTTAGTTAATTTGCCAGGCATTGAATCGGCCAAAGTTTGGGAGCCTGAGCCTGCGACCGTTTATTTTTGGAGCACACAAGATGCACACAATTAATTTAGAGCAACAAGATTTACGTGAACTCAATACAACTTTGCAACAGGCTGCCTCGAATGCAGGGCCATTTGAAGTAATCAACTCCAAAGGCAGCCATGCTTTAGCGGTAGGACTAAACAGTGATATAGACGTCACTATCGACGGCTCAACGGGTTATTACTGTGGTGGGATGAACCAAGAAGCAACGGTTCGCGTTACCGGTTCGGTCGGCCCAGGCGTTGCTGAAAACATGATGTCAGGTTCAGTGATTGTGGAAGGCAATGCTAGTCAATATGCCGGTGCAACGGCTCATGGCGGCTTGTTGGTTATCAAAGGTAACGCTTCTTCGCGCTGCGGTATCTCTATGAAAGGAGTAGATATTGTTGTGCACGGTAATATCGGCCACATGTCAGCGTTCATGGCGCAATCAGGCAATTTGGTGGTGTTAGGCGACGCAGGAGATGCCTTAGGTGATTCTTGCTACGAAGCGGGTTTGTATGTACGCGGCGAAGTAAAAAGCCTAGGGGCTGATTGCATTGAAAAGGAGATGCGACCTGAACACATCGCGACGTTAACCGACTTACTCGAACGGAGCGGAGCAGACGCGAAACCAGAAGAATTTACGCGGTACGGTTCAGCAAGAACTTTGTACAATTTTAATATTGATAACGCTGGCGCGTACTAGAAAAATCATGAGTATGACTGAAAAATCAAATACAACCCCAAGGCAGGCTTGGACCTTCAACGAATACACTAATTCTGAAATTCGCCGCGCTGCAGCAACCGGAATTTACGATATCCGTGGTGGTGGCAGTAAACGCCGTGTTCCTCATTTTGATGATTTAACCTTCTTGGGCGCGTCTATGTCACGTTATCCGCTGGAAGGCTATCGTGAAAAATGTGAAACCAAGGTGGTGCTGGGCACGCGTTATGCGAAAAAGCCGATTGAATTGGATATCCCAATTACCATTGCCGGTATGAGCTTTGGCTCATTGTCTGGTGGAGCAAAAGAGGCATTAGGTCGCGGCGCAACCGCTGCAGGTACGTCTACCACGACGGGTGATGGCGGCATGACGGAAGAAGAGCGCGGTCATTCATCAAAGCTTGTGTATCAATACTTACCTTCACGCTATGGGATGAACCCGGATGATTTGCGTCGAGCAGATGCTATTGAAGTGGTGGTAGGCCAAGGCGCTAAACCAGGCGGAGGTGGTATGTTGCTAGGCCAGAAGATTTCTGACCGCGTAGCGCATATGCGTAACCTACCTAAAGGTATTGACCAGCGTTCTGCTTGTCGCCATCCTGATTGGACCGGCCCCGATGATTTGGAAATTAAAATTCTAGAACTGCGTGAGATCACTAATTGGGAAAAGCCCATCTATATAAAAGTAGGGGGAGCAAGGCCTTATTATGACACCGCACTGGCGATTAAAGCGGGTGCTGATGTCGTCGTGCTAGATGGTATGCAAGGCGGTACGGCGGCGACACAAGAAGTGTTTATTGAACACGTCGGGCAGCCTACGTTGGCTTGCATTCGTCCAGCAGTTCAAGCCTTGCAAGACTTAGGTATGCATCGTGAAGTTCAGTTGATTGTCTCGGGCGGAATCCGTAACGGCGCGGATGTAGGTAAAGCATTAGCATTAGGTGCCGATGCTGTTTCTATCGGAACGGGCGCTCTTATTGCCATAGGCGATAACGACCCCAAGTGGGAAGCGGAATATAATGCGCTAGGCTCAACAGCGGGGGCCTATGATGATTGGCACGAAGGTCAAGACCCTGCGGGTATTACGACTCAAGACCCTGATTTAATGAAGCGATTTGACCCCGTATTAGGTGGTCGTCGCTTATCGAACTACTTGAAAGTAATGACACTTGAAGCACAGACTATTGCACGAGCTTGCGGTAAAAGCCACGTGCTAAATCTAGAGCCAGAAGACTTATGTGCTTTAACCGTGGAAGCGGCCGCTATGTCGGGCGTGCCACTAGCAGGCACCAGTTGGGTTCCAGGTAAGGGTGGGGTTTAGTTAAACCGCTTATTGGCATAATATATACATAAAAATACAGAGAGAAGATCATGGCATTAGATTTAGCAAAGTATGCAAAAGACAAAGGCATAAAGTATTTCATGGTGACCTTCACCGACTTATTTGGTGGGCAACGTGCCAAATTGGTTCCAGCGCCCGCCATTGCAGAAATGCAGCAAAATGGAGCGGGGTTTGCTGGTTTCGCCACATGGCTAGACTTAACCCCAGCGCACCCCGATATGCTAGCAGTGCCAGATCCAGCCTCGGTTATCCAACTGCCATGGAAACCCGAAGTGGCGTGGCTGGCAAGCAATTGCGTAATGGAAGACAATCCAGTCGAGCAAGCGCCGCGTAATGTGTTGCAAAAATTGGTTGATGAAGCCGCTGACATGGGCTTGCGAGTTAAAACGGGAGTAGAAGCTGAATTCTTTTTGTTAACCCCTGAGGGCGACAAAATAGCTGACCATTTCGATATTGCTGAAAAGCCTTGTTATGACCAACAGGCTGTAATGCGTCGTTATGATGTGATCACAGAAATTTGCGATCACATGCTGCATCTAGGTTGGAATCCATACCAAAATGATCATGAAGATGCCAACGGTCAGTTCGAGATGAATTGGGAGTACGACGATGTGATGGCGACGGCCGATAAGCACTCGTTCTTTAAGTTTATGACCAAAACGGTTGCCGAAAACAATGGTTTGCGCGCCACGTTTATGCCTAAACCAATCGAAGGCTTAACCGGAAACGGTTGTCATGCTCACGTATCCGTATGGGATATGGCAGGTAAAACCAATTTATTTGCGGATGATTCGAAAGAATTAGGCATGGCGGACAAAGGCCGCCACTTCTTAGGCGGTATTATGAAGCATGCCTCTGCACTTGCTGCAATTACTAATCCAACTGTTAATTCCTACAAGCGTATTAATGCACCGCGTACCATGTCTGGAGCAACCTGGGCGCCAAATACGGTAACGTGGACAGGCAATAACCGTACTCATATGGTTCGTGTACCAGCACCAGGTCGTTTTGAGTTTCGTTTAGCTGATGGCGCGGCTAATCCATACTTGTTGCAAGCCGTTATTATTGCGGCCGGTTTAGACGGTGTTCGTAACGAACTAGACCCTGGTAAGCGTTACGACATTGACATGTACAAAGAAGGCCACAAAGTAAAAGGCGCGCCTAAGTTACCGCTTAACTTACTCGACGCTATTCGCACATTTGAAAAAGACAAAGGGCTGCAGGCAGCGCTTGGTGACGAGTTTTCAAAAGCTTATATAAAAATGCGTACGCAAGAGTGGAATTCTTTTTGTTCGCACTTTACTCAATGGGAGAGAGACAATACCTTAGACGTGTAGTCGATTGACTTTGTAGTAAGAAGTCGGCCGGTGTTATAACAATGCCTGCCGGCTGTCGTCAGCTAGCTTTTAACAGGTGTGACTTGCCCAAGAAGAGTAAAAGCATCTAGTGATAAAGATAATTAGAAGAAGGTTGATGAAGTAAGTATCAACAAAAGCACTTGTTGAGCGTTTATTGATGGAATAGCAGTAAAAACTACAGCTTCACTTGATGGGGTAAGTAAAGTGGTGGTAAGTGGCTATTTTCGCCGCTTGTACTCGCTAAAACAGATGGATAGGTAGGAGATTTCGGAATCAAACATAGCCTTATTTTGCGTGAGCTTTGCAGTGTTTCAGGGAAATGTTTCATCTTTTTTAGAAGCAGCGTGACTGAAAGATTTAACAGTAGAGACCTAAAATATCCGCTAGTACAATCGAAGTAGTGGATTGAAACAGAACAGGGTTAGTTAACTGAAACAGCCCTTTTATCATCGTTTAGTTAGGTATTATGGTGCGCGTGATTTATAAGCGAGATAATGCATCACCAAAGCCTAACTAAATATTCCAGTTAACGGTACCCAATAACCTATGATCAAGTACATCCCGCTGATTGTATTTTCCTATATTGTGCTGGTGATCGTCATATTTTTTGGCACCTTGTCCCACTATTTAAGCGAAACAAGTCGGGAAAATTCAATGGAAATCGCCAAAACTTACATGGAGGCGTTGAGCACTGTTCACAAATATTATTCCACAGAAATTACTCCGCGTGCCGAAGCCGCTGGCGTGGTGTTTGACTCTCACTACAAACGGCACGTAGATCGTTTACCCCACCCTGGCACGGTTGCAATGGAATTGGGCCGTGAGCTAGAGCGTGTAGACCCGAGGCTGAATTTCAACTTATATAGTCGTTATCCCTTTCCTTGGGCGGCGAGTCGAAAGCTTGATTCGTTTGAAAACTTGACGCTGGATGCGTTTGCCGCAGGCCAAACGAAGGGTCGTGTAGGGTTTGATCGGGTCAATGGCGAAGATGTGATCCGTTACGCAGTACCAGTTACCATGACAGAATCCTGCATAGAATGCCACAATCGCCCAGAGTTCGGCTTTGAGAGAGTTTGGGAGCTTGGTGACCTTCGCGGGGCTAGACAAGTGTCGTTACCGTTGCATAAGAATGATGTTTATCAGAACAATATTATCTATTTTGTGGCGCTTTTTACTCTTATTGTGGGTGGAACGGGTATGGGTTTTGTTTGGCCGCTAACTCGAAAACTGCAAAATTCTTTTATGGAAAAAAGTGCAGATCTTATCAAAATACAGAATACTGAAGAAAAGCTACGTCAAGCGCAAAAACTCGAAGCGGTCGGTCAGTTGACGGGTGGAATTGCTCATGATTTTAATAATTTACTTATGGTGATCCAAGGCAATACAGAATTGTATATGGCCGAGGGAGCAACCGATGAAAAATTGCTACATGCGGTGCTTGAGGCGACAGGCAATGGCGCGTCTTTAACGCGGATGTTACTGGCATTTTCGCGCAAACAGCCCTTGGCAGCGTGCACAATTGATATTGCCAGAACCGTTGGTAAAATGTCGGAGCTGTTGATTCGAACACTAGGTGAAACGATCGCCATTAAATACGAAACTGAACCTGCTCTGTGGCGAGCGTATGCGGATCCAAATCAGGTAGAAAATGCGCTTTTGAATATAGCCATCAATGCACGTGATGCGATGCCTGAAGGCGGCTTACTATCAATTCAGTGTAAAAATATTGTGTTAGATGAAACCTATGCAGCAGGTAACCTTGATGTCGTTGCGGGTGAATATGTAGTGTTGTCAATCTCCGACAATGGAATTGGAATGACCGAAGATGAATTATCTCATGCTGTCGATCCGTTTTTTACTACTAAAGAGGTTGGCAGAGGTAGCGGGTTAGGGTTGTCGATGATCTATGGGTTTTCTAAGCAATCTGATGGTCATTTGGAAATTCACAGCGAAAAGAACGTTGGCACTACGGTCAATCTTTATTTACCCAGGTCAACTGAGAAACCCTTAGCGAATGAGATTGTAGCGCGAAAAGGTATTCCGCATGGAAATAATGAAACAGTTCTAGTTGTTGAAGATGATCCAAATGTCCGTAAAATGGCTCGAAGAATGTTGGAGGCTATTAATTACAATATCCTCGTTGCAGAAAATGCCGTCGCAGCTCAAAAGTTGCTATCTAATGACAATTCCATTGATTTGGTCTTGTGTGATGTTGTGCTAACAGGGGGTGTGAATGGCCCTGAATTTGTGAAGGAAGCCATCGCAGGTGGCGCCAATTTTGCAGTAGTTTTTATGTCAGGTTATCCAGCTGACGTATATGATGCCAACACGAAAGCCATGTCAGATAGTGTGCTTCTCAACAAGCCTTTCCAGATCGATCAACTTGCTAAAGCAATTATTACGCAACTTGATCGTCGGAAGCAGTAGGATTGCGCAGCTGTTTCAAACTCAGCACGCACATGGTCTTCCTGTGAAAATAACTTTCATTACGCGCTTTTAAAAGTGGTTAGCTGTGGTTAAGGAAAAACTGAACGGTTTAGTTGATTGATGTGATTGCTTCTAGATATAAGTTTCGTGGTTAAATATAGTCCCTAATTAGTTAAATGCGCATTTATTGCGCATACAACCAATCTGTAAATTTCTCAAACTCAGGTCGAAAATAACAAATCATCCTACCATCTTTTCCAGACCAAGCAGTTTCTCCCCATGGGGCAATTCCATGCACTGCCAAGCGATGCACTATAAACGCTTCGCCCAGTTTGGCAGGCACGGCAACTCGTTTACAGGTGTCAAATACTTCTTGTCGCGCATGACGATATATCTCGGTTACATCCACTTCACCCCATTGTTCCGGGTTTAAACCGTCAAACAGTTCGGTGAAAGCACGGCGTATGATTTCATGTGAACCTTCCCAAACAACCAAGGGCGAGGCATCAGCACTGTAATCTACTAGCGGGATGCCCAACACATAGCTATGTGCTTCTTTTAAGTAACGTTTGTTGGTTTCGTAGTCACGTCGAAGGCCATCAACATGCGCAGAATCTTTTCTTTTGCGATATAGGTGCGCTTGCTTAGAGTCGATAGCGGAAGCTTGCGGATAGCCGGGGTAGCATACAGAGATTTGCCCTTTATCTAAGCGCAATTGCTTTATGTTGAAAAGCTGTTTTATAAATTCAGCAGCTACACCACTTAGTTTTTCTGACTGACCAACTTTACCAAGAGGGTCATTCGGTAAAGCGTTGACACCGACAAACCAAGTGCCATTATGTCTTAACCAGTCAGCGTGTTGTTTTGCAGTGACTTGTTCACGCGCGATGGGCAGGGTGTGCGTGGTCCATTGCTGTATCGCTGGGTCGTGATCGAACAGAAACCAACTTTGTTGGTAGAATTGTTCTATCGACAAGCGCAGTTAGTTACAGAGAAGTTTAATGGCTTAAACGGTCTAACCGCAAACGCCGCCGGTAACACGCCGTCCTAGTATATCTTTTACTTGAGTCACGTTTAACCCGAAGCGCTGTGCCAACTTATCAATGGTGACTTTTTGATATTGAAATAGCATTACCATCAAATACTTTTCTTCTTCGTCGATGATGCGATTTGTTTTACTAGACCGGTATTGTTTTTGACCTCGGACTGCCATAGTGTCTACGAAGTGTTATTTTAATATGAGTATATTAAGAATGCTCAGTAATTTAAAATGATGGTCTATTTTTTCTTCATCTCTTCATTAAGGAATTTTATCAACTTCTTTGTTGAGTTGTCGATCTTATGGTTTATACGCTTCTGAGTACTTTTAGCTGACAAGAATGCCTGATACCGTTGCTCGGCAATCAACTCCGCTGCACTTACTTTGTTCCGAGCAAGTAAGTTATTCGTTTTTCCCTTTGCTTTAAGGCGAAAATTATTTGAAATTTTTGTTGCTGTCCCTGATCCGTCAAAACCAGAAGACAATTCTCCTGTGGAAGGATTAAAAGTAGCTTGTAAAAATGTAAAGACATTTCCGTTTACCATTGTAAAACCAAACACGTCCCCTGTATTGTAGTTGGGATAACCCCAATTACATAACACTATATAGTTTGAAAAGTCTATGTTGTATGATGCTATAAATCCACCGTCACACCATTCGGAAGTAAAACCTGGAGAAAGACTCCCGCCTCCATCCATAATAAATAGGCCTGATTCGATAGTAGATGCTCTAGCAGTGTCTCCTGAAAACCTATAGTACTCTTCAAAATTGAAATCTTCAAAAGAGTATGAAAATCGCCATCTTCCATTAAGTAATTTAAGTTTATTTAGAGCCTCTTCAGTATTTTTATTTGCTGATATTATCGCAGGAATAACCAAGTCTAGAATATCATCATTTGCTGCAGTAGCTGCATTTGTGTTAAATACAATTATAAGTAATCCAATGAGGTATTTTTTTTGAAATTTCATGATTTCCTAAATTTGAGGTTTATTTAATGAGCTACACTAAGTTTGAAGTGCAATCTTAGTTGCCACCATGCTTAGTATACCAAATCCAAGTATTATCCGTGGCACATATTAACTGATAGCAATCTTAATATTATTAAGAGGCGGCCCGTTTCGTTGATATAACCATTGAATCATAGTGAATAAACCTTAAGCAAATTTAGTATGACTTTTGCGACTCATCAACTGATCACACAAATGCGAAAATAGTCTTTCGAGTTTGATCTTGTCTATATTTCTACAGCCTAAATAAGCTGGGCAATTCAGAAATATCTTGAAGCACAAACTCTGCGGCCTCAAGTTCTCGGCGATTGTGCCCGCCGGAGGTGACGCCAATTGATATTGCCCCGGCATTATGCCCCATATGAATATCATGCATACTGTCGCCTACCACCGCCACTTGTGCAGGTGGAATAGCCATCGCATTACAAAAAGCAGTGGTCATACCGCCGCTAGGTTTTACGCCGTAGCCGCTATCGGCGCCGCAGCTGTAGCTAAAGTATTGATCGACTTTTAGGCTGGTCAGCGTGGTGTTGATATTGTGAATTGAGTCCATAGACGCAACGCCTAAAATAAAGTGCTCGCTGAGCATTTTAATTAACGCCTGAAAATTGCCCACCATCGGCGCGGCGTTGCTAACGGCTTCATCGGTAATGGGGGCGAATTGATGCTTAACCGAATCAACCGCCTCTTTACCTGCGCGCGCTGCCCAGAGTGTTAACAATTCTTGTTCATCTCCGTAGGCAAGAATCGCGTCGTTGGTCCAGTCGTTAGTCGCGGGTTGATAGCCACCATCGATAAGTAATTGCTCAGCTATCTCGGGTTTCCCAGCCGCATTCGCCACCAACTGCGCGCATTCACGCATAGGTTGTAACCAAGTGAGTGTCAGGTTGATTAAAGTGCCGTCTTTATCAAATACCAAGGCTTTGATGTCGCTTAGGTCTACTTCTTTGTTCATGCGATTTTGTGTTTAGCCCAACGCTTTGTTGATGATTTCGCTTACGTCTGGTGATAGCCCCTTGTGTTTGGAAATCTTCATCATTTCTTTTTTCATTAAGGTTTGGTGCTGTTTGTCGTAGCGTTTCCATTGGTTAAAACATTGCACCATACGAGAAGCAACTTGAGGGTTTAAGGCGTCTAGTATAAGTACCCATTCTGAAGCGAAGGTATAACCTGCACCTGATAACTGATGAAAGCCCGTTGGATTACTGTGTAAGAATCCACCGATTAAAGAATAGACTTTATTGGGGTTAGTGCGGTCAAAGTCTATGTGTTGAGTCAAGTTTTTCACCGTTTCTAATGAGTGAGCATTTTGCTGTGTTGCCTGCAGTGATAACCACTTGTATATAAGCAAATCTTCTTTTTGCCACTTACTGTGGAAGTCAACTATCACGCTCTGGCGCTCCGCGTGGCTTGAGTTAATAATGTTGCTCATGGCTGCAATGGTGTCTGTCATGCATTGAGCGTTATCGTACTGAGTAAAAGCCAGTGCTTGGCTTTGCGGTGAATCTAAGCGAGATAAAATGCTTAAGCAGGTATCTCTAAGAGAGCGATGGGCCACTTGCTCGGTATTCCAGTTGCCGTTATTAGCGTCGCTGCTTTGTTGATAGCGTGTTATTAACTTATCTTTAAACTGGACGGCGATTTGCTTGATTACTTGCTCACGCGCTGTATGGATTAGATCAGGGTCGATAAGTGCTTGGTTTTGACTAATAATTGATTCGCTGGGTAAGTTCAGCAATTGCGCGACCAACGCTGGGTCAGTGATATTATCGTCTAGAAGGTTTTTTACTGCTTTGCTGTAGTGCGTTTGCAGCGAATATTCGCTGACAGAGTCACTAGTCATACAATGGCTTATTTCATTTAACGCAGCAGATTGCGATGCCTCCCAACGGTTAAATGGGTCGTCGTCGTGCGCCATTAAAAAACTGAGTGTATCGTCATCTTGATCTATTTCAAGATTAACGGGGGCACTAAAGCCTCTCAGTAAGCTAGGAGTAGGGCGCTCTGCTACATTATTGAACACAACAGTTTGTTCTGCTTGGTGTATTTCCAATACCGCTTCATCACAGCTTGCGCCGTCTAAATCAAAAGAGATTCGCTGACCACTTTCGCCTAATAACGCACAACGTACCGGTATTAACGTCGCTTGCTTGTTAGTCTGACTAGGTGTATCGGGAATGGTTTGTTTGAAGTTCAATGTCAGTGTCTGCGCTTGCGCATCGTAGCCTTGTGTCACTTCCAAAATTGGGGTGCCAGCTTGGCTATACCATAATTTAAATTGCGTTAAATCGCGACCGCTCACTTCTTCCATACAAGCAGCGAAGTCGTCGGTGGTGACTGCCTCACCATCGTGACGCTTGAAGTATAAATCTGTGCCTTTCCTAAATAACTCGGTGCCTAATAAAGTGCGATACATGCCCACAACTTCAGCGCCTTTTTCGTACACGGTAGCGGTGTAAAAATTATTTATTTCTTCATATTTATCAGGGCGTACTGAATGGGCAGTGGGGCCTGCATCTTCTTTAAACTGTGCAGTACGTAAGCGGATTACATCGTTGATGCGTTGTACGCCTGCACTGCCCATATCTGCGCTAAAGGTCTGGTCGCGCAATACGGTAAAGCCTTCTTTTAGGCTGAGTTGAAACCAATCGCGACAAGTAACACGGTTACCAGACCAGTTATGAAAATACTCATGGCCGATCACCCCTTCAATGTTGTGATAGTCGCTATCAGTCGCGATATCTGGGTTGGCTAACACATAGCGTGTATTAAAGATATTGAGGCTTTTGTTTTCCATCGCGCCCATATTAAAATCGCTGACCGCAACGATGTGATAGACATCTAAGTCATACTCTAAACCGTATACTTGTTCATCCCACAGCATAGAACGCTTGAGTGATTCCATTGCGTGGTAAGTTTTATCGGCGTCCTCAGCGCGAGTGAGTACATGCAAATCAACCACGCGACCACTTTGTGTCGTAAAGGTATCGCTGTCGCACGCTAAGTCTCCTGCTACTAGCGCGAATAGGTAGGTGGGCTTAGGGTGTGGATCATCCCAGCAAGCATATTGTTGACCATCTTGTTCGCCCGAATCAACCAAATTGCCATTTGAAAGTAGAAGCGGATATTCTGTTTTGTTAGCCCGTAACGTTACCTTATAAGTGCAAAGTACATCTGGGCGATCTAGCGAAAAGGTGATGCGCCTGAAGCCCTGTGCTTCACATTGAGTGCATAGCATGTCGCCTGATTTATACAAGCCGCTGAGCGCTGTGTTAGCGGTAGGGTTGTTCGTGTTTTCCACGGTTAAGGTGCACGATCCGGGCATATTAGAGATGCTTAATTGATCATTTTCGTAGGTATATCTTGTCTCATCTAGCGTCACATCATTGATAGCGACGCTGATTAGCACTAGGTTTTCGCCATTCAGTATTAAGGTGTCAGAAGGGTTTTCTGGGTTGGCTTTAATTTGGTAAGTTGCTTTTACCTTAGTATTATCAGCGCTTAGTTCAAAATCTAAATCACAATGCGTTAGCAAGAACGAAGGAGGGGTATAGTCTTTTAAATAAATAACGGGTGCGGCTGCGTTTTTAGCTAGCATGATGGAATTCGGGTAGAGTTAAATGATGTAATGGTAAGTATTGTTCAAACCAATGTTTAACAGGTTTAAGGTTTGGCTGTGCAAGGCAGTTTGATAATAGGCGGACAACCCTCGGCAAGTGCTGTAAATAGATAGGTTTAGCATCACGCTTGTATAAGCGTACAAAGATGCCGAGCACTTTGCAGTGACGTTGCGCACCAAGCGCGTGATAAGCCAACATAAATTGCGCTTGATTTGCTTTAGTTACAACAAAATAGCGTTCAAGCATTTGGTTGACAACGGTGGTCGGAATATCGCGACGCGCGTCTTGCAACAAAGACACTAAATCATAAGCAGGGTGGCCTAACAAAGCATCTTGAAAGTCTAAAACCGCACACTCTGTTGTATCATTTTGTTCAATCACCATTAAATTATCAACATGATAGTCCCGCAGCACCAGCGTCGGGTTTTGTTGATCTAGTGCGAGGATGACCTCTTCCCACGCATTTTGATAACTTTCGCTAATTTCTTCAGTAACATTTGTGCCAACAATATACGGGTAAAACCATTGCGTCAGTAACGCAGCCTCTTGTTGTAATGTGTTTAAATCATATGGAGGCAACGCGATGTTTGTCGCTTGTTTTTTAGAATGCAGCTTGGTGAGTAAGTCGGTCGCCATGGCGTACAGCTGAGCTTCGTCGTAACCTTGGTGCAGAGCTTTAGTGAGCGTCATATCACCCAAGTCTTCCAGCAGCATTAAGCCATTTTCTTCATCTGTTTTATAGCTTTGCGGTGCCTTGATATTTAGTGAGTCAAGATGTTTGGCGATTTGGTCAAAGTGTGAAACAGGTTTTTCTGGCGGTAGTGCGTCCATCAGCATGGCCGACTGCGTTGCCAAGTTTAATCGTGTGTATTGCCGAAACGAAGCATCTTGGTTTAGCGGGCTTTTAATCGCTTCATTCCAAATAGTATCGCTTAGGAAGCGGTCTATTTCGGTTTGTCTGGTTCGCGTTGAAGTCATGGCGCTATTAATGCTTGGCTATTTGTTTATCCAAACCAAATAGTGCATTTAACGTATTGTCTAATGCTACTTTATGATCTCGCGTTAATGATTGCGTCTTGGAAGGGTGACCAACCATAAAGGTATCTTCGGCCTTTTCACCCACCGTGGTGATGCTAGCGTTAATCAATCGTACATGACACTGCGCAAAGGCGTTTGATATTTTATTGATGAGGCCCGGTTCGTCGAGCGCTTCAATTTCTATTATGATATTCCCTTGCTCAGTTATGTCTGAAATATTTACTTTTGAGATATGCTCAAATTCTTTCAATAAGCGCGGCACCCATAAATTTTTTGGAGGGGTTTTAACGTTAGTTGAAATCAAGGTGCTTCTGACGTATGTAGCATCATTGTTCAGCACTTTCTTGCTAGGCGTTTGAGTGAGCTTCACGATAGTTGATACAGTAAACAACAAAATGGTAAAACCGGGGTTGGCTGCATGTATTTTAGCTTGCAAAATAGTTTGGCCCAGCTCGTCAAATGCAGCGGTAATTGCGGGCAATACATAGGGGGAGTCCGCAGTGTAAATCACGTATTGTTGCGCTTCATACTCTTTTAAATAGCGCGCATCTACAACCGGCATATCAAGCGCAGAGGCTGAACAGATCTGACCTGCATGCCAAGCCATGGTTGCTGGGCGATGAGATAAAACATAATCATCATCTAGCATCTGCCAGTATTGCTCTAATGTTTCTGCGTTGACTTTGTCTTTTAACAAAGCTGCGGTCGCTCGTTTGCGTCTTGTACGTTTTGCTTTATTATCTACAACATGTTTATCCTGTAAATTATTGAAGTAACGTGTCGTTTTATTATAAAGCTGACTTAGTAAATGGCCTTTCCATGCCGTCCAGGTGTCTGGGCTGGTGGCGCGAATATCAGCGACGGTGAGTAAGTACAGGTTGTCTAAATATGCTTGGTTGCCGACTCGCTCTGCAAAGGACTTGATTACCTGCTTATCGGACAAGTCTTCGCGCTGCGAAACCTTAGACATCTGTAAATGATGAAGCACTAACCAAGACACCAGTTCGACGTCTTCAGCTGGCATGGCTAATTGGGTGCAATACTCCCGCGCATCAATGGCGCCTAGCTTGTCGTGATTTCCTCCGCGACCTTTAGCGATATCATGAAACAAGCCCGCTAGGTAAACCCGGTGACGTAGTTGAGTACGTTCCATCACTTCACTTAGTTCTGGAAATTCGTCATTAAACTCACTTTGTGCAAACCGCCGTAGATTACGAATCACAAATAAGCTATGTGCATCGACAGTATAAGCGTGAAAGAGGTCGTGCTGCATTTGCCCCGCAATGCGCCCATAAACGGGTAAAAAACGCCCCAATACACCGTATAAATCTAGCTTACGTAGGGTGCGCGTTAACGCATGATCGTCAGTAAAAAAAGACAAAAAGGTGTGTAGGTTTTTGGGGTTGTCCCGAAACGCATCATCAATCAAATGGTGATGGCTGCGAATGGCGCGGACCGTGGCGGCACTGAAGTCTTTTATGTTTGAATCGTGCTGATAAACCACAAAGATTCCAAGCATAGCGCTAGGGTCTTGCTCGAAAATGTGGGCATCTTTATGGGTTAGATGGCCATTGACGACGATAAACCTTGGGTCTTTGCACTGTAGTACGACTTCGGGCGCTGTATTAAAACTATCGCCGATTTGTTGTAAGATAAATTCATTCAGCCGACGAATATCCTTTGCCGCGCGGTAATATTGTTGCATTAATTGTTCAACGGCCAGCTGTTCATCATTAGTGCTTAGGCCAAAGTGTTCGGCAATTTCAGGTTGGTAGTTGAATAGAATGCGGTTCTCGCTACGCTTGCTTAACACATGTAAACAATTACGAATTTGCCAAAGTAGGTCGCGCTGGTTAATTAATACATCTCGTTCACCCGGCGTAAGTAAACCTTCCACGGCTGCATCTTCAAGTTTGGTAATGCCGTATATGCGGTTAGCCATCCAGCTTATCGATTGGATGTCGCGCAGACCACCTGGGCTAGACTTGAGGTTAGGTTCTAGCTTATAGGCGGTATCGTCGAAGCTTTGGTGGCGTTCGTTTTGTTCATTGAGTTTGGCTTCATAAAATTGCTGGTTTGGCCAGATAGATTGGTCGCGTATGCGTGATTGAAGTCTCTGGTTCAAACTAACGTCACCGCATAACGGGCGCGCTTCTAGCAAATTTGTGAAAATAGTTACATCATCGCTCGCTAATTGAACGCATTCCTCAATTGTGCGCACACTGTGGCCGACTTCGAGGTTTAAATCCCATAATAGTTGAATCAAATATTCAACTTGAGTTGCTGCGGCTGCGGACAACGCTTGCTCACTCAGGATCAGCAAGTCGATATCAGAATTGAGATTAAGTTCTTGCCTGCCATAGCCGCCTACCGCAATGAGGCTAACCTTACTTGGGCTGCATTCACTGCAAAGCGCCTCCCATGCACAAATAAGTAAGTCGTCGACTAATTTTGAGGATGCCCGAACAATCTCGGCGATAGGGTGATGTTGCTGGTGCTTAGCGATTAAAGACTGCTGACCTAATTCTAATACCGTTTTAAACGTAGTTAGGGGCTGTGAGGCTTCATTAAGCTGACGCTTAATGGCTACAGTATCAAATAAGGGTGGGCTGGCGAGCACCATCAGCGTTTAATGGCTTTTGGTTAAAATCTCGCTGCCGTTGGCGGTGATCAAAATAGTGTGCTCCCACTGGGCCGACAATGAGCGGTCTTGAGTGACCACAGTCCAGCCATCTTTGAGCAAACGAGTGCCTTTTTTACCCGCGTTAATCATGGGCTCTATGGTGAATGTCATGCCTTCTTCTATCTTCACACCGGTGCCTGGTCGTCCATAGTGCAATACTTGAGGTGGCTCATGAAACTTGGCCCCGATACCATGGCCGCAATATTCACGTACCACAGAGTAATTGCGGTTTTCCGCGTGTTGCTGAATGACATGGCCGATATCCCCAAGTGTGGCGCCCGGTTTAGCTAATTCGATACCGAGCATCATGCATTCGTAGGCAGTCTCGGCTAAACGCTTACCCAATACAGACGGTTTACCGACGTAAAACATACGACTTGTGTCGCCGTGATAGCCGTCTTTAATCACGGTGATGTCAACGTTAATTAAGTCGCCTTTCTTTAATTTTTTATCTGCGGGAATGCCGTGGCAAATCACATTGTTTACCGATGTACAGATAGATTTTGGAAAGCCGTGATAATTTAACGGTGCAGGAATAGCCTGTTGTTCATTAACAATATAGTTATGGCACAGTTGGTCAAGTTCGTCCGTAGTGACACCGGCTGTAATATGTGGCTCGATAAAGTCCAAAACTTCCGAGGCCAAGCGTCCGGCAACGCGCATTTTTGCTATTTCTTCGGCAGTTTTAATCATATTTAACGAGTAGTTAAGTTTTGTTATAAAAAACAAGCCATATGCTCGCAGAATCGCTTTCGTTACGCAATGGCTTGGGGTAGAATCGCGCGCTCAAAATTGCTGGAGCTTAAAGCTCTAAATACACACGCGGGACTTAAGCTGTTTACTTGGGTGCTCATTGTAATTAATTCAATGGGTTAGTGACACAGCCTTGCGGAGGAAATAACCCACTAAAAAGAGAAATACACATGTCAGATATTACTATTCGTAAGCTTTTAGAAGCTGGTTGTCACTTTGGTCATCAAACACGTTACTGGTGCCCTCGTATGGAGCCTTACATTTTTGGTGAGCGTAACAAATTACACATCATTGACTTAGAACAAACTAAGCCAATGTTAGACGACGCGCTAAACTACTTAGGCGGCGTAGCAGCAGGCGGCGGCAAAATTTTATTTGTGGGCACAAAACGCCAAGCAAGTAAGCTTATCGAAACAGAAGCGCAACGTTGCAGCATGCCTTACGTTAACTTCCGTTGGTTAGGCGGTATGTTAACTAACTTCAAAACCATTAAGAAATCAGTTAAACGTCTGAAAGAAATGGAAGGCATGATTGACTCCGGTGAGATCAATAAGCTACGAAAAAAAGAAGCGCTACAATTTACTCGTGAAAAAGCGAAATTAGATCGCAGTTTGTCGGGTATCAAAGACATGAATAGTTTGCCCGATGCGCTATTTGTTATTGACCGCGAGTATGACTACATTGCAGTTAACGAAGCGAATAAGCTAGGTATTCCGGTTGTGTCTATTGTTGATAGCAACTGCTCACCACGTGGAATTGATTACGTTGTTCCAGGTAATGACGACGCAATTCGCGCTATTCGTTTGTACCTCTCTGCGGCAGCAGACATGATCAACGATTCTCGCCTTGCTTCGCTAACTTCACAAGCGGGCGCTTTGTCATCAGATGCTGAAGAAGCATCGGTTGAAGCAGCGCCAGAAGAGGCGGTTGCTCCAGTGACTGAACCTGTTGCTGACGTAGTTGCCGAAAAAGAAGCAGCGCCAGAAACAACTCTGGCCCCTGCGGCTGAAGAGGCGCCAGTGCCAGTTGTTAAGAAAAAGGTAGCAAAGAAGAAAGTTGCCAAGAAAAAGGTGGTCAAGGTTGAAAAGGCGCCTAAAGAAGAGGCACCAGCTGCAGCCAGCAGTGATGCAGTCGCTGATAAGCTGACTGATATCAACGGCATTGGCCCAGTAATTGAAGGTAAACTTCAAGCAATGGGAATCACCACATTCGCGCAAATTGCGGCATTTACTCCTGAGAAAATTGAAGAAGTTGACGGTCAGCTTAACTTCAAAGGGCGTATCGACCGTGAAGAGTGGGTTGCACAAGCTAAGAAGCTAGCTTAACGTATCTTGCCTCATAGTAGGTCGCGGTAAACGCCGGGCCTACTTCGTTATTATTTAAAGAACACATAAACGAGATTTTATTATGGCTGCAATAACCACAGCACTCATTAAAGAACTACGCGAGCGCACAGGCGTTGGCATGATGGATTGTAAAAAAGCATTGTCTGAAGTCGATGGTGATATCGAAGCAGCTATTGAAGAATTGCGCAAAAAAGGTGCAGCAGCAGCGGCTAAAAAAGCGGGGCGTATTGCTGCAGAGGGCGTCATCGCGCGTGCTGAAGCTGCAGATGGTTCTGCCATTGCCATTGTTGAGATTAACTCAGAGACCGATTTTGTTGCTAAAGATGATGGCTTTAAAGCCTTTGCTGCAGAAGTAGCCAATAAAGTGTTGACTGAAAAACCCTCTGATTTAGCCGCACTCGCTGCTAGTGGTGTTGAAGAAGCGCGCCAAGCGTTAATTACTAAGATCGGCGAGAATATTACTGTACGCCGCTTTGAATTGGTTTCGGCTGATGGTGGCGTATTAGGTGCATATCTGCATGGGGCTAAAATCGGCGTCATTGTCAAATTAGATGGTGGTAACACCGAGCTGGCTCGCGATATTGCAATGCATACAGCAGCTAGTAACCCGGCCTGTATTTCAGAGGCAGATATGCCTGCAGAATTGCTTGAGAAAGAAAAAGAAATTTTCATCGCTCAAGCTAAAGAAAGCGGTAAACCAGATAACATCATCGAAAAAATGATTGAAGGGCGTATGAAGAAGTTCTTGAAAGAGAACACCTTATTAGGCCAGGCTTTTGTTAAGAATCCAGATCAATCTGTAGAGCAGTTGTTGAAAGAAGGCGGCGCTAGCGTCAGCCAATTGCAACGCTTTGAAGTGGGTGAAGGGATTGAAAAGAAAGAAGATGACTTCGTTGCCGAAGTGATGGCGCAAGCGGGGCAATCTTAAAATAGACTGAGCTGCCTTATCCGGTTAAATCGGGTAACATTAGATGGTTGGCTCGCAAATTGCGGGCCAAAGTGATAACAACAGTGGAAAACAATATGGCTGAACCTGCTTATCCAAGAGTTTTGCTCAAACTAAGTGGGGAGTCATTGGCAGGGGATGCTAAATTTGGCATTGAGGCAACGATGCTTACTTCAGTCGCCAAAGAAATTAAATCTATCATCGATACCGGCGTGCAACTCGCAATAGTTGTGGGCGGCGGTAATTTCTTTCGTGGTATGCAAGCAGCATCTAAAGGCATGGATCGAATCGGTTCTGATTACATTGGTATGCTTGCCACTGCAATGAATGCGTTGTCGTTACAACAAGCGCTAGAAGCGTGTGGTCAACCCGCTAGAGTCATGTCAGCGCTGCATATCGTTGGGGTAGTTGAGCCCTATGTTAGGCCAAGGGCGCTTAAGCACTTAAAAAATGACCGTGTGGTTATTTTCGCTGCAGGAACGGGCAACCCTCTATTTACCACTGATACGGCGGCTAGTTTACGCGCTTTAGAAGTGAGCGCTGATTTGATGATCAAAGCCACGCGCGTTGATGGTGTCTACACCGCTGACCCCGAAAAAGACCCAGATGCAACACGTTATGACACGTTAAGTTTTGACGAAGCAATAGATAAGCAACTAGGCGTGATGGATAGCACCGCAATGACCTTGTGCAGAGAGAACAAGATGCCAATAAGAGTGTTAAATTTTCACGAAGAAGGAAACTTAATGCGCGCTATAATGGGTGAACCAGTAGGTACGCTGGTTAGTAACTAAAGACCTAGGAAAAATACCGGATTTAATAATGATTGATGACATTCTAAAAGAAGCAGAAACCCGTATGGGTAAAAGCGTTGAAGCCATTAAAAATGAATTTATACGTATTCGAACAGGGCGTGCAAATACCAGTTTACTCGACCATTTAATGGTCGACTATTATGGTAGCCCTACACAGATATCACAGTGCGCTACTGTCGGTGTGGCAGATGCAAGAACGTTGTCCATTCAACCGTGGGAAAAGAATATGGTGCCGGTGATAGAGCGGGCGATTATGGAATCGGACTTGGGTTTGAACCCAGTGACAGCAGGTGAGCATATACGTATTCCTTTACCGCCGATGACCGAAGGGCGTCGTATTGAAATGACTAAAATAGTCAAAAATGAAGGCGAGAATGGCAAAATAGCGATTCGTAATATACGTCGTGATGCGATCAGTCAAGTGAAGGACTTAGAAAAAGAAAAGGAGATATCCGAAGACGAAGAAAAGGGGGCTGAAACTCAGATTCAGACCTTAACCGATAAATATGTGGCTGAAATGGATGCAGCGGTTGAAGAAAAGCAAAAGGAAGTAATGGAAGTTTAGGTTCGCCTTATCACGCTGTGAAACTAAACCAGTCGTCACCGCGATAGTGGGCTTGAATCCTAAGCCTTCTAGTTTAATTCCTCGCCATATTGCCATCATTATGGATGGTAATGGACGTTGGGCCAAGGCGCGCAATAAGCCTCGTGTTTTTGGCCATCGCCAAGGTGTCGAATCCGTAAGGTTAATTGTAGAGCACTGCGCGCGGCGCGGAGTTGATCACCTCACCATTTTTGCTTTTAGTAGTGAAAACTGGAACAGGCCGCCTGCCGAAGTAAAGCTCTTACTAGAATTGCTTGCGAAAGTGTTGGCTGATGACTTGGCACGTTTACATCAAAATGGCATTCGCCTAAATATATTAGGTGACTTAAGCGCATTTCCTAAACGGTTACAAAATAAAATAGCCAAAGCGATAACAACAACCGCTGATAATCAGGGGCTTAACTTGAATATTGCTGTTAATTATGGCGGCCGCTGGGATATCGTTCAGGCCGCTAAATTACTGGCGCAGAAAGTCCAAATAGGTGAGCTTGAACTTGATTCGATCACTGAGGAATCGATCAACGCGCTAACCAGTACCGCCGATATTCCTGACCCTGATTTGCTTATTCGAACGGGGGGTGAGTCGCGCATTAGCAACTTCTTGCTTTGGCAATGCGCTTACGCTGAGTTATATTTTACCGATGTATATTGGCCAGATTTTAACGAAGCAGAACTGGATAAATCGATTAAGTGGTTTACCGGTAGAGAGCGTCGATATGGAAAAATAAGCGATCAAATTGTAAGTGGGTGATGTAGCGTGAAAACACGAATAATTTCAGGGGTTGTGATGGTGTTAGTCGCCTTGCTTGGCTTATTTTTACTGCCCAATACCTTATTTTCATTAATCGTATCTGTCATATTGCTAATCGGTTTGCATGAATGGAGTGTGATGGCAAACCAGTCGCTTGAACGTTTTATTCTCGCAGCTGTGCTATTTAGTCTATTAGTTTGTGTCAGCTTTTATACTGCTCTTCCTAGCTTTTGGGTCATCGCAAGCGGTGTGCTGTATTGGCTGTGGCAAACAATTACCTTGGGTAAACCCGCCTCCACACCAAGCAGTTGGAGTTTAGTCAAGGGTGTGTTTGCACTGTGGGTGGCGTGGATGGCGTTCACCAACTTACATGCTATCGATCCGAGTTTATTGCTATTGCCGCTGTTGATGGTTTGGTCGGCAGATTCGTTGGCATATTTTGGTGGTAAGCGCTTTGGAAGAACGAAGCTCGCGCCAAGCATTAGCCCCGGTAAAACTTGGGAAGGCGTTGTCTCTGGGGCGTTAGGCTCAGTGATAGTCAGCTTAGTGTATTGTGCTTTCATCATTCCGCAAGTTCGCTCTTTTTCACAATATATGTTTGTTGCCGTCCTCGCTATTTTGGTGAGTTTAATTTCCGTTGTAGGCGACTTAAGCGAGAGTAAATTAAAGCGTGCAGCGGATATGAAAGACAGCGGCAGTTTAATTCCTGGTCATGGCGGCGTTTTAGATAGGGTAGATGGTTTAATAGCAGGCTTACCTTTATTTGCTCTTTGCTGGCCGTTGATTATCTTAGTCGCATGAAGCGCAATGTTGTCATATTAGGCTCTACCGGGTCGATTGGTCTTAGCACCTTAGATGTCATTGGTCGTCATCCTGATCGATTTGCTTGTTTTGGCCTGAGCGCCAATACAGATTGGCAGACCATGTTAATGCAGTGTTTACACTACACACCCCAATATGCAGTGATGGCCGATCCTAGCGCATCTAAGCAGCTACGGGTTGCCTTACAAGAACACAACTGTAACACACAAGTTTGTGACTCAAATAACGCCCTTAGCGAGCTGGTAAGCGATTCCAGCGCCGATGTTGTCGTGAGTGGCATTGTAGGTGCAGCCGGGCTGTTGTCGACGATGGCCGCAGTTGAGGCGGGTAAGATAGTATTAATAGCCAATAAAGAACCGTTGGTGATGCTAGGCGATGAAATCGTCAGCCTTGCTAAAAACTCAGGCGCAACGCTTTTACCGCTCGATAGTGAACACAATGCGATTTTCCAGTGTTTGCCAAACCCGGCAGGCCAAGCGGACTGTGACTTATTGGCAAAAGGCGTGCGTAAGCTAATCTTAACGGGTTCAGGTGGGCCGTTTAGAAATCTAGCACTTAACAAATTTTCTACAATCACGCCTGCACAAGCCTGCGCGCACCCTAATTGGAGCATGGGCAAAAAAATATCGGTTGATTCGGCGACCATGATGAATAAAGGCCTTGAGCTAATTGAAGCTTGCGCACTATTTAACTTGCCGCCAGAAAAAATAGAGATTGTTATCCATCCGCAAAGTGCTATTCACTCAATGGTGGAATACGTTGACGGGTCTATTCTCTCGCAGATGGGCTGCGCTGACATGCGTATTCCTATTGCACATGCTTTGGGTTGGCCGGATCGCATTGAGTCTGGTGCAGACTCGCTCAATTTAATTGAACTGGCGCGTTTAGACTTTAGCGCGCCGGATTATCAACGGTTCCCGCTTTTGACCTTATCTACGCGAGCGGCAACAGAAGGGGGCACATTGCCCACCATATTAAGCGCAGCAAATGAAGTGGCGGTGGAGGCTTTTCTTGCGCAGCAAATTGGCTTTAACGATATATATAGTCTAGTTGACAATGCGATGCAGACATTAGGTTCTTGCGCAGACCGCAGTTTAGAGTCGGTGCTTAATGCCGATAAAATGGCGCGTCAAACCGCGTCAGCGATGGTCGTTAAACTCGCAGCCTAAAGCGCGTGTGAGGATAAATAAAGAGCATTGGTTGTATCACGCGCCTTTTGCGCATAGAGGCTTGCATAACGATGAAGGTGCGCCCGAAAACACTCTAGCCGCTTTTCAATTGGCAGTCGATCACGGTTACGGTATTGAGCTTGATATACAACTTTGTAAAGACGGTGAGGTAGTCGTTTTTCACGATGATGATTTAGATCGCCTGACCAATGGAACTGGCTACGTAAAACACACCGATCTAGCCGAACTGGAAAAACTCAAAGTAGAAGGTAGCGAGGAAGGGATTCCAAGTCTTAAACAAACCTTATCGCTTATTGACGGAAAAGTGCCCGTTTTAGTCGAATTGAAAGGTTTAATTGGCGGGTCAGATGAATTGGAGTTGGCTACTGCAAAAATATTAGATCATTACCAAGGCCCTTACGCCATGCTAGCATTTAACCCGCATCGCTTAGCTTGGTTTGCGCAAAATAGACCTGAAGTATTGCGTGGGCAAAATACTGAGCGTTATAGTGAATTGGGGTTGTCGTGCTGGCGACGCTTTGCATATCGTCACTGCTTGTTCAATAGGGTTAGCAAACCTGATTTCGTATCATATGATATTGATATGCTTCCTAATTGGCGTATGCGGCAACTAAAGCACAAAGGTATGCCGCTGATAAGCTGGACAATTAACAACCAGCAACGCCTCAATGTAGCGCGAACGCATGTTGATAATATTATCTTTGAACAAATTGACCCTTCTGAGCAATGCGGCTAACGTTAAGTTATCCGATCGCTTGCACAGCAGTGACAATAATGGTGTTAATCACCGCTTCTACATCGCAACCTCGCGATAAATCATTCACTGGTTGATTCAAGCCCTGTAATACTGGGCCGATCGGCAAAGCGCCGCCGATTCGTTCTGCAATTTTATACCCAATATTGCCTGCTTCTAGGCTAGGAAAGACAAAGATGTTGGCGGGCGCGGCAAAGTTGGTATCAGGCCATTTCGCTGATAGGGTTTTGGCATCAAATGCAGCGTCGAATTGAATATCGCCAATCACATTGAGTTTACTGTCTTTTTGTTTAATCAGTTCAACTGCCTCCCGAACTTTATCAACCTCAGCGTGTGCCGCACTGCCGTTGGTTGAAAAAGATAATAGCGCCACTTTAGGTTGAATTTCTAATAACTGGTTTGCGCTCTGCGCACTAGAAAGCGCGATATCTGCTAATTGTTCGGCGTTAGGTGCAATATTAAGCGCGCAATCGGCGAACACCAAAGGCTGAGAATGGCTCTCTGCAAGAACCATGATAAAAAAGCTAGAAACCAATTTTACCTCTGGTGCGACCCCAATGATTTGTAAGGCAGCGCGTACCACATCAGAAGTTGCATGCTGAGCGCCTGCCACGCAGCCATCGGCATCGCCTGCTTTTACCATGCAACTAGCGAAAACAAGCGGTTGCGCGACTAGCGTTCTGGCCTCTGCTAAACTCAAACCTTTGTGTTGTCTTAAGTCGTATAACAATTGAGCATAAGCTTCATTTTTATCTGACGACGTCGAATCAATACATTCTATTAAGTTAGACTCAATATCAAAATTATCGCATAGAGTCTTGATTTTACTGGTATCACCTATCAAGATTGGATGTGCAATACCCTGTTTGGCGCAGTGCGCGGCAGCGGCTATGATTCGCTCGTCACTGCCTTCTGGTAACACAATTCTCTTTGGTTGTTGTTGTGCGCGTTGGGTAAATTCGTCTAAGAATTGAGTTTGCATATCAGCGTTGATTAAGTATGGTTACGGAGAACATCAATTCATCACCTAGCGTTAATTGATGTTTTGATTTTAAGTGATTTAGGGTAGGGTAGCTTCTGTAATTTTTAACCAGGTTTCTTGGCGCAGAGCGCGCATCATTACGTAATGAACATCCAATGGTTTCCCGGCCACATGCACAAGGCCATCAAAGAGATAAAGCAGACTTTATCTAAAGTTGATATGTTTATTGAAGTGCTGGATGCCCGCATTCCGCATAGTAGCCAAAACCCCGTGTTGGAGCAGGTGCGCGGCGGTAAACCCGCTTTAAAGGTGCTGACTAAGTCTGATTTAGCTGACCCTACAATGACCAAACTCTGGCTAGAGCATATCAGCATGGAGCAATCGATAGCGTGTCGTGCTGTTAGTACGCACAGACGAGGCGATATTAAGAAATTAACCGGCGTGTGCCGCGGTTTGTTTTCGCATAAGCTTGACCGCTTAGAGCCGATACGCGTAATGATAGTAGGTATTCCGAATGCAGGTAAGTCTTCGTTGATTAACGCACTGAGCGGCAAAACGATTGCTAAAACAGGCAATGAGCCAGCTGTGACAAAACACCAGCAACGCATTGAACTAGATGACAATATTGTCTTGTTAGACACACCAGGTGTACTGTGGCCCAATATACAAAACCATCATAGTGGTTTAAGGCTTGGTATCACTGGCGCGATAAAGGACACGGCGGTTAACTACGACACTTTGGCGTATTATGCGGCCGATATGATGCTCAGTTTATACCCAGAGCGACTGTTAGAGCGATATAAATTATCTGATCTGCCGGCAGGTAATCATGCGCTTATCGAAGCGATAGCTGCTTATAGAGGGGCGATAAAATCAGGCGGAAAAATAGATATTGAACGCACCTGTAATATCTTTATCAAAGACATCCGTACGGGCGCGTTGGGAGGCTTAACACTTGAAAAGCCCGAAATGATTGTGAAAGAAATTGCAGAATATGAACAAGTGGCTAAAGACAAAGAATCGCAGAAATTAGCGCGTAAAGCCGAACGTAAAAAGCGTTATCTGAAAAATAGATAAGCCAATGAAGTCTAATAAAATTGCAGTGGTATACCATTCAGTGACGGGCACAACAAAGCAGTTAGCCCAAGGCGTGATTACTGGTGTGCAATCAGTGTCGGGAATGGAGGCCAGTGATATTGACATACGAAACGCTGATATCGTCGAAGGGCGGTACATCAATGCAGAAACACTTGATTTAATCAGCCAAGCCGATGGAGTGGTTTTCGGCTCGCCCACTTTTATGGGCGGAGTGACTGCTCAGTTCAAAGCCTTCGCTGATGCCAGTAGCGAATTGTGGTCGCAGCGGGCATGGTCTAATAAAGTCGCTGCGGGGTTTACCATCGGTTCAAATTTTAGTGGTGACCAGTTAAGCACCCTACAGTATTTATCGGTGTTCGCAGGGCAACATGGTATGTTGTGGGCGAACCTAGATATTTCCATTGGGCTGGACGGCGAGGTACGCAATAGACTGGGCGCCCAAAGCGGCGTAGTTGCCCACACTGAA
Organism: Candidatus Poriferihabitaceae bacterium; assembly: GCA_965237995.1. Classification (GTDB taxonomy): domain Bacteria; phylum Pseudomonadota; class Gammaproteobacteria; order Arenicellales; family Poriferihabitantaceae; genus JAAELZ01. Next base: position 143,772 of record CBDEGO010000002.1, on the reverse strand, counting down.
ACCGAGGTGGTTGATGAAATCGATATTCAGACCGCGCAATATTTAGGTGCAAGAGTCGCCAAATTAGCCAAGTCATTGCGTGCCGATTCGAGTTCGCTTAGTTAAATCTACGACAATGCTAAAGTAACGCTATACTAAACACATAATAGTTTAAGGATTAACATGAAGTCTAACCGCAACCTTTCCGTAATCAGCATTGTAGCCGTGGCTTTGTTCTTAGCTGGTTGTGACAATGGGTTCATTGCAAATAAAGATAAGCAGCCATTTTCTCCAAACATTATTACCCTGCGTGAAGTGCCTGACTCAGCACTTAAAGAATTGTTAGACGAGAATTTAACTTTTGTTGACGGCGCAGGGACAGAGTGGGTTGCTCCAAAAGGCACCGTTACCGATGGCGCATCCGTTCCGCGCTTAGCGTTATGGATGACGGATGGACGATTCGCTAAAGGTTTTTTAAAAGCGGCTGTCATTCACGATGCCTATTGTCAATCAGATAACGAAGCGCGCAGCCCAAAGCAATATAGAACCAAGACTTGGCAGACTGTGCACAGAATGTTTTACGATGCGATGCTAGCGGGAGGAACAACAAAAATAGAAGCGAGTTTAATGTTTGCCGCGGTGTGGTTAGGTGGGCCTCGTTGGAACGACCCAAGCCGAATGTTAGATACCGTTGCGGACGAAGCGTTGGGTGAGGTTTATCTCGAGTGCATTGAGTGGATTAAAAAAGAAGACCCAAGTAGCGAAGAAATAGAAGCGTGGATGAATGAACGGGAAGTAGATCTCTTAGCGGCTACCCAATAGATTCTATTTGTAGAGCTTAGCCTCAACACAATTAATTTGTGGCGAGTGATGGGGGTATTAAGAGGCTTATCAACCAATGCAAACCAATGGGGTCAGACACGATTGATTGTGTATGCTAAGGCACGTATACTAGAATTTATCGATCTTACGCTTAGTTATATTTATTTTGCCTCGTCTTCCACGATTTAACATTCCCGGTTATCCGCAACACGTTATTATTCGTGGTAACAACCGTGAGCCTATTTTCTACGGTAATGGTGATTATGCGTTCTACTTGAAGAAACTGGAAAAGGCGTTAACCCAATACCTTTGCCAACTGCATGCTTATGTGTTGATGACAAACCATGTGCATTTACTTATTACGCCATTAGAAGAGAATAGCCTTTCTAAAGCGATGCAATCCGTTGGGCGAGTTTATGTTCAACAATTCAACCATTTATATAAACGTAGCGGAACCTTATGGGAAGGCCGTTATAAAGCGACACTAATTGATAGTAATCAGTATTTATTGTCATGTCAGCGATATATAGAATTAAACCCTGTTCGCGCCGAGATGGTAACGCACCCAGCTGAGTATCCGTGGTCTAGTTATCGTTACAATGCTTTAGGAGATATGAATTCATTAATTACACCGCATGATTTATATTACTCACTTGGTGATACTGACGACCAGAGGCAGTCTCAATACCAAGGGTTATTTAAAGATGAGATTTCGAATCAAACACTCTTAGAGATACGTGAAATGACGAACAAATCTTGGGTTCTTGGAGATGAACGTTTTCAGTCTGAGATAGCAGCAAAGATAAATCGAGCTGTTGCTCCAAAACCTAAAGGGGGAGATAGAAGGTCAAAGCAGTATCAAAACATGAGAATCAATCGTGTCTGACCCCATTGATTTGACCCCATTGATTCTGAGTTTTTAGTAACCAGACCCCGTATATGCTTGCTCGAATACACTTGTGTCGTTATAGTTAGTTTGAGAAACAAGAGAGTCACTATGAGTATCTTAAAAAAGGAGCCGTTGGCGGTTTTAACATTGATCGTCACTCTAGTTCTAGGGTTTGTAAATAATGAAGCATTTATGTCCTTGTTTCGTGGTCAGCTAATAGCGACTATCGCTAGTTCAGAAACCAGCGACAAACAATGTATTGATAGAGAAATATTAATAATCAATAAGTCTGACACTGTAGCTAAAAACATACGAGTGAATTTAGAATTTGATTTTATCACTCGACGAGGAGACGTTGAAATACTCTATGGTAACGCCCTACATATGCTAATACCCTCAGGCCAATCTCTTCTAATAGAATCGGGACCAATGTCTACTGTTCCATATAGCTATAATTCTAAAGATGCTGTTATCCAAGTACCTAAGCTAAGCCCAAATGAATATATCCATTTGCATTACGGAGGGTACGAGAATATTAACTCAACAAGCGGAAAGGCTAGAGAGAAAAATATAAGGAATGGAGACGAACAATTTATAGACAAGCCAAAAGTTGCTTCCGTCCTTTTTGATAGTGGAGTTGCTAAAATAGAGCGTGCAACAAAATCAAACTGTCGAATATAGATATTTCGAATCTAGTCAGTTGACTTACGAGCTTGAGATCAAATGCTAAACTCTGAGTGCGAAATACTTGTTACTTCTCGCAATATTACTCAGCGGTGTTAACTCGCCTATTGCTTCAGTTGCGGCACGCGTAACGTCAGCGTATTGCCTAGCTGTGTTATTTCTAGATGCTTTAAAAATGTCATACCCAGCAATACATGTTCACTCAGCATATTTGGGTTAACGTGGGCGACCACTGTATTTGACTGAATATTCCCAAGGCTGACCGACTCAATACGCGTTGAATGTACGGTCGCTGTGCCGTTAGCGGTGTGCATTTCTAAATCGATGCCATTACGTAGTTGTAGGCGCTTGGCGACACTTAATGGAATACTAATATGGGTAGCGCCAGTATCGAGCAAAAAGGTGACGGATTGCCCGTTGATCAAACCGGGTGCAATATAGTGGCCATTTTGATTACGCTTTAATACCACCTCTGTAGATTGATTCTTGCCTTGTTGAATTAACACCACCTTGTTAGGGTTGTTGGCATTTTTTAGGGTATGACTGAAAAACCAAGTAATACTGCCTAAGAACGCCAACCAAAATAATAAGGCAATGCTCATTCTCATAGCTTATTGCGCCTCTGTATTGAATTTAAGGTGCTGGCTAATCAAGCTATTTAAGTGCATGTTTTATTTCAGACTTTGCGTTTTGAATAACGGAATCTCGGTCTAATCGGTCAAGAATTTCCATCACCGTCAATTTAGGGCCAGCTTTACCCCATGACTTGCCCTTGGCTAAATAAGTTTTAGCGGCTTCGCCCACTACTAAGGTGCTGTACCAAGCAATGCCGCCTTGCGCAGCCCCCGTTATTAACGTTGATAAGCCCGCTGTTCCAACTTTAAGTGCCGATGAGGCAAAGTGAATCGCCCAAAAACTGCTGTATAAAGCTAACATTTGTGCCGCTATCGTGCCAATTAATTCGCTTGCTTCAGTTTTACTCATGGGTAAGTCGTACAGTTTGGATAAGTGCACGATCATGCCGACGTCGATGGCAGCGGCTGCGATAATATCTGTTAAAGGGAGCGGGTTAATCGCCACTGCAACCCCTTTAGCTAGGCAATATAAGCCAATGGTTCTTTCCCCAAGTTGTTGTCGAGTAAGTAGTATTTTTTGCCCTAGTTGTTCACTTATATCACTAGCGAATAAACTAGCGTTCAGCGCTGATAGCGTTTTACCATCGTGCTCGATGATTTCCCAAAGTCGTGCCTTTAGTTTCTGAATATCCGCAGGGCGCGATCGCTGTGACTCAACTTCTTCTCCTGCTTCGTTGATTTTTATGACAGTTTGCTTGTTTGGCGCGGCTGCACAAAACAGTATATTTTCGCTGTCTATTAATCCGTTGACTTTATCTTCGATACTCAAACGCAGTGTTTCTCGCTGCGCATGAGTATATTGATCTATCTTATTTATCACTAATAAGACAGGCCGCGCTGTTTGTACCACCGTACGTAACGCTTGGAGCTCAACATGAGTTAAATCACTATCAACGACAAATAATATTAGGTCACTTCGATTGGTGACTTCTAGTGCGATGGCTTCACGTTCTTCGCCGTTCGCTTCATTAATGCCGGGGGTATCGATTAAAAATACACCGCCGGCATCGACTTCACGCCATTGCGCTTGATCAGCCGTCTTGGTTTCACCATGCAATACACTAGTTGAAAACAATGGCTTGCCCATTAACGCGTTTAACACAGAAGACTTCCCGACACTCACGCGCCCGAACACCGCGATGTGCAATTGCTGCTGCTCTAGCTTGGTTAGCATTTGTGTTAATTTAGCGTATTCGCTGCTTAAGGCGCTGCGAACGGAGCTGGGTACTCTGGTGTCGTTAAGCAATTGATTCAGACTTTCAGTCGCCAGTTCAACGTGCTTGTCACCGTGCTTGTTTGCGGCGGTCATGATCTATTCCTAATCTGCTCAAAGATCATTTTGGCGACATCAGTTTTACGCTCATTCATATTTTGCCCAAGATAATCGGTAAAACTAATTGCAGCAGGAACTGGCTTTAATTCGCCTCGGGTTTTTAGTGTCTGCTGTACTGCACGACCTAGTGCATCAAAAATAAGGCCATACGCAAAGGCATGCGTAATGCCGCCGGTGACAGTACCGATACCCGGAAAGGCTTTCATGGCGTTACCCGCCAGCGCTAACAATAGAGGTGTAGACTTTTTGATATGACCTTGGCTAAAGTCAAAAAATTGGTCGATATCAATGTCTTTAAACGACGCATCGTGAAGTTTGCACAAATCTTTCACCATGGTCGTACCAATTAAGCCTTGGATAATGAGATCACTGCCTGGGCTTACTGACGCCAAAGCACCAAAAACAGCTTTTTTAGTGCCGCTCTTTACAATTTTTTCACCTTCTTGATCTCGGTGTTGTGCTGTCGCAGAATCTAATTTTTGCTGCATCAATACAAATACACTGGCGTCTCTAAGTTGATGCAACTGTTCAGATTGGTCATCGATTTGGCTTTGAATCGCCTGTATAAGTGACTCAACTTCAACCTTTCTAGCGCGTGTGATAGTGTGCTCTTGCTTATCTTCGCCGATTAAAACGACTTCTTCTTCACCGCCTGATTGCACAAACACAAGTGTTATGGGGGTATTTGTAGTCACTTGTTGCTTGATATGTTTTTCCAGTTTAGCTTTATCAGTATCGATTAACCGGTCGCTTTTATTAATGCACAAAATAAGTGGCTTATTAAATTCGCTTAATCGGATAACATCGTTCAATTGATTACGGCTTAAGTCGGAGTCGCACATATAAATTACCAATTGGGCGCGACGTGCTTCTTCTTCAATAACGCTCTCCAGTGCGCTGTCTGCTTCGTTTCTACCGGGTAGATCGGTTAGTACTAATTCATCACCAGCGGGGCTTTGCCAGATGTACTCGTTTATTGTTTGGGTTGAACCAGCGCGCGCACTAATATCTACTTTAGCATCAGGCAATAAAGCGTTGATTAAAGAAGATTTTCCGGTGCTTACTTCACCGAATAATGCGATATATATGCGTCCTGTTGCTTTGCGGCGCGTTAGTTGCTCAATCTCTTTTTGTATCTCTTGGGTATCAATTCCCGCTTCTTGTGCCTGCGCTAGTTGTGAGTGAACAGTCGTTTCATCCAGTGCTGTGGTGCTTGTCGGCGCAGATTGGGGCCTGCGCAATAATTTATAGATCAGCCAACCGCTGGCAATCACAAAAGCGGCTATCGCCAAAGCATAAGCATAAAAAATGGCCGTAGGCATGGCTTGTAGCCGTTCCCAAACCTCTAGCGCATTTTTGGTGGCGAAAAATACAAACAGTAAAAATAGCAGTGCTAACAGGAACACAATAAATGCAAGCGCTCGGCGCGCTTTTAATCCGAAGCTAGACACGTTTAGGCCTTAACAGTTGCAATTGGCATGCTTACAATATCGCGCTTAACTCGCCCATTTCAATTGTTCAGTATCTGATTCTGCAAGCCTTCGTGCCTGTATAAATAACTGAGCAATGTCTTGCCGAGCCCGTAAACGCTTGATAGTGTGAAAAAAGGGCCTTGCTTCAGAATACTCACGCATTAAGTAACTCAACCATTGCTTAGTGCGGTTACCTGTGTGGGCAGGGTCGAGACTATCACAACTAAGAAAGTAAGCCTCGCACAGTTGCAGGACGTCTGGCCATTGTATGGCGCGGTAGGCTGTGCCGGTTATACCATGTTCAATTTGCAGGGCTAAGTCTGGGCAACTCAGCGCACCTCGTCCAAGCATCAATGCATCCCCCTTGCTTTGTTGTAGTGCTTTAGCCGCATCTGTATAAGACCAAATTTCGCCATTGGTAATAAGCGTACAGTTATTCGGTAAGTTAAGCGCTGCTAAAAAATGCCAATAGGCTGGGGGTTTGTAACCATCTTGGCGCGTGCGCGCGTGGATGCACAATTCATTTGGGGCCGCAGCATTTATTTGTTCAATGATCTCAGGTAGTCGATCTGCGTTGTCAAAACCGAGCCTTATTTTTGCGGACACGATGATGTCTGGATGTAAGCAATCGCGTACAGTTTTAATTATTTCACCCACCAAGTTAGGTTGGGTAAGCAGCGCTGAGCCACCACCATGACGGTTAACCACCTTTGCGGGGCAGCCAAAGTTCAAATCAATGCCGAGTGCGCCTAAACGCACTGCTTGCTTAGCATGCTGTGCAATTTTATCTGGTTCACTGCCTAACAATTGAACATGCACTGGCACGCCTGATTCTGTTCGGCCACCTGTTTTGAGTTCGGGGCAGTATCGGTAAAAAGTATGATCTGGCAGCGGAAATTGCGCCACTCGAATAAACTCGGTTACACAACGGTGATACCCACCAATGTTAGTGAGTATTTTGCGCATGTTGTAATCAACCACACCTTGCATAGGCGCAAGATAAAGATTCATGGCATGAACTGGGTGACGAGTACCAACATCACAAAGCAATTGGATTAGCCGATAGCATAACGGGGTTTAAAAGTACGCAAGAAACTAAATGCGAATTGTACCAAATAGACGAGGAGTTTATTGATCACCGCGGTAAAAGTGAAGCAAAAGGCCTCTAGAGGAACTAGCGAGAGCACTTGAACAGAAAACTTACGGAAGAGGGCAAAAAGGCACGTTAACGAAATCTGGTGAACGGTTGAGATCACCGCCCACAAGAGACGGTCAGTAATTGTTATATACCTAGGCTAACCGGTCAAAGGCTCTATGCAAAACTCAACTCCATCAATAAAATCGACCAAAGCAAGACTCTCTAACCGAGCCAAGAGTGGAAGCTCAACATCCTGACAGTGCGGAGGGCCTCCACGCAAATCTCAAACGTTCGATTGGCCAAAATTCCACAATGTGGAACCCAGTACTCGGGAGCATAGTATGGCAACCAATCTATGTTTAATGGTTGGACTTGCGAATAAAGTTTTTGATGCAGGATTTTTAGTTCTGGAGAATGATTAGGACCAAACCAAAGGCTACTGCTAGCGTCAGTCTTGAACATACCAAAGTATGAAAGACTAATATCCAATGCAGCGGTTTTATTAGCGAACTCACGAACGATGGGCACTAACTCCTCGGGGGCTAACTCAGCAGCTACTAACAATGATATATGGGGGATATAACCCCTTGAAGCACAAAGAGGCTCTAATGATTGCTTGTGTTGAAGCCTATCCCATAGAGGAACTAATTTACTTTTACTTTCCAAATCAAAATAAAGTTCAATTGCGAAGCGATTCATAAAGAAAGTTCTTTAGGGTGTGCAACAATGGTCAGACGTCATATAGACATAATTCCTTTGTCGTTTGAGTGACCATGATGAGTATGGCAGAGGCGGTTGGTCATTTCCAATGGCCCTAAGCCGTCATTCACAGCGATTGTTTCAAGCAGGCTACACTCTACCGCTCCAATAATGCTACCTTAATTCCAAGTGCAATAAGTAAAGTACCGAATACTCGATTTATTGCCATTTGTGCTCTATCGAAAAATGAGCGCACAAATTGCCTATCGAGAGTAACGACAAACACAAGCCAGAAGCTCGCGCTTACAAGCTTCATAATAATGACTAGTATTAGCATCTCAAACCAAGATGATTGCGGGCTTATAATAACGGTGAAAACACCGAGATAGAATAACGTCCCCTTTGGATTAAGAATATTATTTAAAAATCCTTGAATAAAAGCAGTTCGATCGGAGCTTTTCGAGATAATCGTGATTTGATTTAACGGCACGGGCTTAGTTCGGTAACTCATGTATCCAAGATAGATAAGGTAGGCTGCCCCCAAGTATTTCAGAATACTAAACGCTAGAATACTCTGTGAAATAAGCCAACCTATACCAATCACACAATAGGTGATGTGAACAAGATTACCTGTTAAAACCCCTAACGAAGTAAGTAGGCCACTGCGCCGACCCATCATCAGGGTATTTCGAGTAACAATCACCATATCTGGACCCGGTGAAATCATTACTAAGAATGTTACACCAATGACAACTAGAACTTGATCAATCATCAGTGCTCGACTCCATATGGAAGGAGTCTAATTTTGCAGTAACTTCTATTTCTATTTTCATTTTTGGATCAGCTAGACCAGCTGAGAACATCGTTGCAGCAGGTAAGACACCCCCAAAATAAGACCTAAGTATTGGCCAACAACTTTCAAACTCTGACGCATTTGGGAGTATGTAGTGAACTCTCACAACATCCTTTAAGCTGGCTCCAGCTTCATTTAGTGCCCACTGAATATTATCCAAGCATTGCTTTGCTTGTTCAGCTGTAATATCGGAAATTTCCATAGTTGCATAATCATAGCCCGTAGTCCCTGATACAAATATCCATTCGCCTTCAATAACAGCCCTTGAATAGCCAATATTTTTCTCAAATGGAGAGCCTTGAGATATTAGTTTTCGCATTTCTTTTGTTCTATATTGAATGACTCAAATAATTATGTTTTTGGCGGTTGTCAAAGTCAAGCTCAACGGCTACTTAGGATTGTAGCTTCAGAATAACTAAGAGTTGAACCACTAAGAAAAAAGGAAATGAACGCTAGTTTTAAAGTAGCTTTCATTTTGTTGCTATTTTCGAATTTGACTAATTAAGTTTATGGTTTGAATGGCTGAAATGAAGTATTCTGTCACTTGATTGAAAAGTAAAGGCTTACGTCAATTGTTCGTATTCTCTCCTGTAGATATACCAACGTACTACACCAATCACAGTCTAGTCTAGCTAGCAATACACTGCTGCGTCAATTTCTGCATAAAGGCGTCACATTCAATTAATTGTGTATGGCTAATATATTCGTTCGGTTTGTGGGCTTGTTCAATGCTGCCTGGGCCACAAACCACGCACGAAATATCCATGTGATTTTGGAACAAACCTGCTTCGGTGCCGAAGCTAACCTTTTCACTGGTGCAAGGGTGATTGGTTAAATCGCACACCATTTGTACACATTCTGATTCGGCATGATTATGCAGCCCTGGATAGGCCGATAAGGTTTTGAATTCTAACTTGCTTGCCCGATTGATGGCTTGCATAGCGGGTAGTAAGTCATTGATCGCGTAGCTTTCAATTTCTCCGAGTAGGGCGACGATATCATCTTGTGGCAAGTGGCGAATTTCAAAATCGAAATGGCAGGTTTTCGGGACAATATTGATCACCGTGCCACCGTTAATCAGTCCAGTATGAAAAGTGGAGTGTTCTACAGAGTAACCAGAGTCAGTTTGGCCGCGCTCTAGCAGTTTTTTATTCATTTGCTGGATAAATACGACTAACTTAGCTGCAAACTCCACCGCGTTGACGCCATCGTTGATATAAGCTGAATGGCATGAGTGACCAGTAAAAGTCACCCGAAAGGAGCGCTTACCTTTATGCCCAACGATGCTCTTCATCAAAGTGGGTTCGCCGATGATGCCGAATTTAGGTTTGACTTCAAGGTGCTTGAGTTTTTGCACCATGTCTGCGGCGCCCACGCAGCCAATTTCTTCATCATAAGACAAAGCAATATGTAGAGGTGTGGTGAGTTTGCCTTGCGTCATTATAGGTAAGGCTGCCAAGATATTGGCAATAAAGCCTTTCATGTCGCTACTGCCTCGGCCATACAGTAAACCGTCGCGCTCGATCAGTTTATATGGGTCAGAGTCCCAGGCTTGACCGGTAACCGGCACCACATCGGTATGGCCTGATAACATAATGCCGCCGATATCATCTGGGCCAATGGTGGCGTATAGATTGGCTCGGTCGCCTTCTTCATTATGAATAAGCGTGGATTGCACGCCATAATCGTTTAAATAGTTACGCACGAAGTCGATTAGACCAAGGTTGCTGGTGCGACTAGTGGTATCGAAGGAGATAAGCTTTGTGAGCAGATCTAGGCTAGATAAGGGCGACATTGAGTAATTAGGTATTTTAAGTATGTTAACAAGCGTGAATCGAGTCGAAGTGCGCTTTGCAATGCGCCACAAATTCGGAATGTAAGCGAGTGGGGCGCGGGTTGTTTGGGTGTACTAAGACGATCTCAGTGAGGGGTATTTTGTCTTTTATCTCTCGCTGCACGACTTCCTTGCCGTCATAGCAATAGTTTTGGGTAGGTTTGGTTACTAACACCGAAAAGCCCGCACCGTTTGCAACCAAAGAACGTACGGTCTCGAACGAAGGCGAGCGCATACTTATTTGCGGGAAGAGGTTTTTACTTTCAAATAAGGATGAAAAATATTCCCGACTGCGTGGTAAATCGAGTAATACCATGGGGTGCTTAGCGAGTTCACTTAAGCTAATCTTTGTTTGCGAAGCAAGCTCGTGGTCGGGCGGTAAAATAATATGCGGTTTTAGCTTGAGCAAGCTCTCTGTTTGCATGGAGGCGGGCACATCCAATTTATAAACAAATGCCACGTCATAGCGGTTGGCTTCTACCCCATTGAGCAGGGCATCGTTGTCGTCTTCATATAAGTTAAGTTCAACTTCTGGATAGCGACTTTGAAAACTGGTGATTAACGCGGGCAGGTGCAATGCGGCAATCGGGCCAAAGCTGCCAATGTGCAAACGACCACGCATTTGGGTAGAGAGGCCTTGCGCATTCATTTTTACTTCTTCTGCGTGAGAAAGTAGTGCATTCACTTCGCTTAACAAGCGGCCACCTGCTGAAGTGAGCGAAACCCCTTGCGCGTGATGGCGCTTGAACAATTGCACATCTAAGGCGGTTTCTAATTTAGTAATGGCGGTAGAAATAGAAGGCTGAGAGATGTGCAGTTCTCGCGCGGCAGTTGCCAGGCTGTTGACTTCCGCTGCTTTTGCGAAATATTCTAGTTGGCGTAAGGAGAAGTTAAACACGGCTTAATAAAAAGATAAAAACTATTCAAGAACAAGTTAATAAATATTTTATCTATCAAAGGGACACTTGTACAATCATTTCATAATCAATAACCGTATGAGATAAGCATGCTTAGAACTGGAGACCAATATAGGGAGTCAATCCGCGATGGCCGTGATGTGTGGATGGATGGCGTTAAGGTGGAAGATGTCACCACTCACCCCGCATTTAAGCCGATTGTCGACGTACGCGCGCGCATCTATGATATGGCGCATGAGGCCGATTTGCGTGAGAAGATGACTTACACTGAAAATGGTGAAGATTTCGCGATTGGTTTAAAGATGCCCAAGACTCACGAAGATTGGGCGCAAAAGCGAGATTCTATCGCCACGATTATGCGAGACATCGGCGGCGTTGTTACGCGGGTTGGTGATGAAACGGCGGGTGAAATGTGGTCTTTATATGATGGCAGCGATATCTTAGATGAGGTAGACCCACGCTTTAGCGAAAATATTAAGAACCACATCAAGAAGGTTATCGACACCGATACTTTCCACGTGTCTGCGAACACAGACCCGAAGGGTGATCGCTCGAAGGCGCCACAAGACCAAGACCCAGACATGTTAATGCATGTGGTGAAAGAAACGGACGAAGGTATTGTGGTACGGGGTGCAAAATTTGAAACTGCGGCGGCTTATGCCAACCAAGCTTTTGTGAAGCCGACCATTGCCAACTGGGGCGATGCAAAGTTGTCCGAGTACGCGTTGGGGTTTATCTGCCCAATGAACGCCAAAGGCTTAAAGCATATTTGTCGCAGCGGTTTTGCGGGTATGGCTGGCAAATCAAAAGCCGATTACCCGTTAAGCAATGGCTTTGACGAGGTAGATACATTACTTATCTTTGATAACGTATTGATTCCTTGGGAAGATGTGTTGTTTTATCAACATACGCGCGCAGCTACTTTTATTCGAGGTACTTTGCATCGTTACAGCGCTTATGCGTTTACTTTACGCGTTTTACACATTGCTGATTTGCTGATTGGCACTGCCATGTTCAATATCAAGCAAACTGGTTTGCATCACCAACCCGCAGTGCGCGAGAAAATGGCGCAGTTGGTTTGTTATCGTGAAGGCATTAACGCCCATTTGAGTGCGTCAATTAATATGGGCGAACGCAGCCCGCGTGATTTGTTGATGCCAAATCAGTCATTGCTATACACTGGCCGTGTTTTAGCGTGCTCGCAGTTCCCTGAGATGATTCATTTGACGCGTGAGCTATGCGGTGGACAGGTTTGTGTGACCCCAAATGCGGCGGCGTTTGAACAAGGTGAAACGGCGGATTGGATGACTAAATATTATACTATCAATGAATTTTGGGACGCAGGTGATCGCCGTAAATTATTAGCTTTTGGTCGAGATTTAGTGAACTCCGATTACGCGAGTCATAAGGTGACTTTCCATTTGTTTGCACAATCGCCTCCTTTTGCGCATTTAAATGCGGTTTACAATAATTTTGACTTTACTGACGCGATGAGTTTTGTGCATAAATCAGCGGGTTTATCCGATAAAGTTTTATTGCAAAAGTAGCGTTCAATTTACACACATACACAGACTTAAATAATTTCAATGGCACATCAACGATTTAGAAAATTCAGCACGGGCGATATGTACCCAGATAAAGACATGAGCAACGACTTATGCATGGCGGTACGGGCGGGCAATCGCATCTTTTTACGCGGACAGACCGGCTTTGACTTAGACGGTAATATGGTAGGAGTGGGTGATCCGGCGGCACAAACTGAAAATGCGATGCAGTGCGTAAAAACTTTATTAGAGGAAGCCGGTGGAAAGCTTGAACATATTTGCAAAACGACTATTTATATTACTGACCGCGCATACCGCGAGGAAGTGTATGGCGTTATTGGTAAATGGCTAAAAGGGGTGCATCCTTGTTCAACTGGGTTAATCGTAAATGGCTTGGCTTTGCCAGAAATGGTGATGGAAATTGATGTTGAAGCCATCATCCCTGACGACGAAGTCTAATATCAAGCTAACCATAGAATAGAGCAATGGGTGTGGCAACGACAAAGGCGGTTACGCCTAAAGCCATTTTAGCGCGCTTAAAGAAATTGGCGGCTTTACCTCAAAATCAAGCGAATGCGATGCCGCCAGAGATGTATACCTCTGACGCCATTGCTCAGCTTGAACAAGAGCGTATCTTCAATCGGCAATGGTTATGCGCTGGAAGAGCCGACTCAATTAGTAAAGCAGGTGAATATCTAAGTTACCAACTTGGTTCACAACCTGTCATTATTATTCGGCAAGAAGACGACAGTATTGCGGCGTTTGCTAACGTGTGCCGCCACCGCATGATGCAGTTATTGCAGGGCGAAACGGGTGAATGTCCGAATAAAATGATTGTTTGCCCTTATCACGCGTGGACCTACGGCATTAATGGTCAGCTTGTTGGTGCGCCGTATATGCAAGATAGGCCTAAGTTTGATAAGGCAGACTATAGCTTGGCATCCGTTCGTTGTGAAATTTGGGAAGGGTGGATTTACCTTACGCTTAACCCTGATTTGGAATCGGTCGCAACGCAGTTGGCTGAGTTGTACGAGGTTTGCGCGCCTTATCAAATGGGTAATTACGTGCAGATTGTTCAGCAAGACCACGTATGGAAAACCAATTGGAAAATGCTAACCGAAAACTTTATGGAAGGTTATCATTTGCCCGTGACGCATCGTGCAACGGTCGGTGGGCATTTTAATGCTGATAACACCCAGTTTTCTAGCTTGCCGCCGAATCCGGCCTTTACGTATCAAACTTTTACCAAAGAATCGACAGCACCAGTTGGGAACGCGCACTCTAGTAACACGCGTTTAACGGGCGACCAACGTATCACCTCGGTATTGCCCACGATTTTCCCTTCGCATATGATCACTTTGGCGCCAGATCATTTATGGTATTTGTCCTTACAGCCGTTAGGTCGCGACCAAGTAAATATCCGATTTGGTGCTGCGTTAGCACCTGAAGTGTTAGACAATTGCGAAGACCCTGAGTTTTTTATTAGCGACGTTATTGAGTTTTTAGAAAAGGTCAATGAAGAAGATCGCGGTGTGGTTGAGGGCATTTATAAAGGCTCGCAAGCACCTCTATCAACGGCTGGGCCGTTATGTTGGCTTGAGCGAGAAAACCATGAATTCACGCAGTATGTTGCATCGCACCTATGCGATTAAGTAAATTAAAACAAATAGATAAGAGAATAAGTTAATGACATTTTCAATAGTAGGTCACTGCGAAAAAACCAACATGACCGGTGTAGCTATCACCACATCTAGCATTTGTGTGGCTAGTCGGTGCCCTTGGGTACGCGCAGGCGTAGGCGCCGTGGCAACGCAAAATGTAACTGACCCGAGTCTTGGGCCATTAATCTTAGATTATCTCGAGGCGGGAGATTCAGCGGACGAAGCCTTAGCGCGCGCAATTGAAGGGCGAGAGTATGTTGATTATCGTCAATTAACGGTGGTCGATACCAAGGGCGGGCTGGCGCATCATACCGGCACAGAAATCCTCGGCACCAATCGAGTGGTTGAAGGGGCAAGCTGTATTGCAGCGGGCAATTTATTATCAAGTAAAGACGTACCACTTGCGATGGCAACACAATTTGAAAAAGGCGCTGACTTACATCTAGCACAGCGTTTACTGCTAGCGCTAAAAGCAGGTGTAGACGCGGGCGGCGAAGAAGGGCCGACCCATTCATCGGGGTTAAAGGTTGCCCATGAGCAGAGTTGGCCACTGGTTGATTTACGTGTTGATTGGAGCGAAGGTGAGCCAGTTAGTGAGTTAATCGAAATATGGAAATTGTATGAACCACAAGCGGCTGATTACACCACTCGCGCACTCAACCCAAGTGCTGCACCCAGCTACGGTGTACCAGGGGACGAGTAGGTTAATTAATAATTTCCATTGTAAGATTATGAGAATTTGCCATGAGTAGAGACGACTTTCTAGAAGGAATGAGCCATGCGGCTTGTACCGTTTCGGTGATCACTACTGATGGCAAGCATGGCAAAGAAGGCGTTACAGTGAGTGCAATGTGTTCAGTCTCAGCTGACCCACCATCATTATTAGTCTGCGTACACCACCAAAGTAAGGCCTGTGAAGCGTTACGAAATAACGGCGTGATGTGCGTAAACGTACTAGGAGATGATCAGTCTCACGTGTCAGACACCTTCGCTGGCAGAATCAAGCGAGAAGACGGCGACCACTTCGGTTGCGCCCAATGGCATAAAGGCGAAACAGGGGCACCGATGTTGGAGAATGCCTTAGTCAATTTTGATTGCAATATAAGCGAGCATTTTCAATTTGGCTCGCACTACATCTTTATAGGAGAAGCGCAGGGCATACGTTATCGTGATAAAGGGCGCGCGTTGGTCTATGCAAATCGTGCCTATGGAAAAACAGTCGATCTAGAAAGTTTTATTTCCGGGGCAGAAGGAAAGCAGAGTGCAGAAAATACACTGAGAGTGGGCTGTTACTCGACGCTTGGCCCTTATTTTATGCCAAAGTTGATGGCGGAATTTTTGCAAAAGCATAAAGTTAACTTTCAACTTTTTGAAGGGACTCAACCCGAGTTGATCGATAGGTTAAATCAAGGGCATCTAGATATCGCGCTTATGTATGATTTTCCTCAGAGCGAGGCTTACGAGTGCACCGTATTGCAGTCAGTCACGCCCCACGTGGTGCTGCCTGCGGCGCATCCATTGACCAAACAATCTGTTATTTCCTTACATACTTTAGCGAAAGAACCGATGATATTGTTAGATATTGCTCCTAGCCGAGAGTATTTTACGCAAGTATTTAAAGACCATGGCTTAGAGCCGAACATTGCGTTTTGGTCTCCTTCATTTGAAACAGTACGCGGAATGGTAGGCAATGGCTTAGGGTACTCTTTACTTGCCTCTAAGCCCGCTAACAGTATGAGCTATGACGGCAGTGCGATAAAGACACGACCGCTACAGGAATCAACGACCCATGGTGAAATTTGGTTAGTCGCGCCCAAAGGAGAGAAGCAATCAGAAGCGGCGAAACAATTTAACCAATTTAGTAAAAATTGGTTTAAGCACTAAAAGCATTTGGTCAATCAATGTATCGCTGATTGATAAGGGTTGGGTTCAAACGATAGGCTGCGATGGCCTATTTGTATAGGTTTAGTGATCGCGCCAAGGTGTTCAATATTGCATTTGATATAAATGGAGCTAAGGGTAGGAAGTATTTACGTTGATTAGGGTTTTAAGGAAGCGTTTGAAAATCATAACGGTATTTGGTGTGTTCCTAACTCACTTGCAGAATAGGGTTATGCGTAATCTGCATCAATATAGTTAATTATTTTTAGCTGGCAGGCGTTAAGATACTGCTTCAGTAAAAATGAAATTGGTTGCAGAAAAACCAAAAAAATCTTTCAAAGCAACTCATTGCATTTGTTTTTAATTCACCATCTAGGAGACATAACATGATACGAACAACGTTATTCAAATTTTCAATGTTTGCCGCGGCCAGCTTAATGGCTTCAAACATGGCAGTTCAAGCTGAGCTAAATGGGCCAGTTGATTATATTATTCCATTTGGTCCAGGCGGTGAGTCTGATATTTCAGCCCGGTTACAGCAACCATTTTTTAAACATAAGTTTGGCGAAGATATGGTGATTTCATATAAGCCGGGCGGTGGCGGTGCAGTCGGTTGGGCGTCTTTGAACGGCTTAAATGGCGACGGTCAAACCATCATGGGTGTTAATTTACCTCATATCATTATCAAGCCAGCGCAAAAAGATGTTGGTTTTAAAACGGAGGAACTCAATACCTTTTATATGTTTCATTTTACGCCGGACGCCATTGTGGTGACTGCTGATAGTCCTTACCAAACTCTACAGGACTTGATTGATGCGGCTAAAGAAAACCCCGCTCAAGTTACTTTTTCCGGTTCGGGTAAAGCCTCTGCAAATCATCTTGCGCAAATTAAGTTCGATAAGATGGCAGGCATTAAAACAACTTATGTTCCGTTCAAAGGCACTGGCGCTGCGGTAGCGGCGATGTTAGGCAAGCAAGTCAAGGCTGAATGGGGTTATACCACGGTTGGAGCTAAGCAAGGTGAAGCGGTCCGCATGTTGGCGGTTGCAATGCAAGAGCGCCATCCCTTATTTCCTGATGTACCTACATTTGAAGAGTTGGGTTATGACATGATTGGAGGTGCATATCGCGGCATTGCATTGCCGAATACGGCCAGTGCAGAAACCACCCAAATGTGGTCTGAGATGATCGGCCAGATCAATAGTGATGAGCGGTTCAGACAGAAAATGTTAGACGGTGGTTTTGCTATGTTAGATGTTGACGCTGCTGGTATGGATGCGTTTATGAAAGATCGTGTTGCTGAATATATTGCAGATGCAAAAGCAGCGGGCTTAATTCAATAGCCATCTCTTAACCACTAAGTAGGTTGTAAACCAGTGGATATTAGTCACTTTCTTTCGGCGCTAACGCCAATCAATTTGGTGTTTGCGCTGGCTGGCGTTGTAGCGGGCACCGTAATTGGCTCAATCCCTGGTTTAACAGCGACTATGGCGGTTGCTGTACTGGTTCCCATCACGTTTAGTTTGGAGCCCGCCTCAGCACTTATCCTGCTTGGTGCAATTTATACTGGCGCGATATATGGCGGCGCTTATGCCGCCATTTTATTGAACACGCCTGGAACGCCTTCCGCCATTGCTACAACGTTTGACGGCTATCCAATGGCAAAGCGTGGTGATGGTGATTTAGCCGTTGCTTTGGCGTGCTTTGCGTCAGTATTTGGCGGCATGGTAGGCGCACTTGCTTTGTTGTTTCTTGCGCCGCCGCTTTCTAAAGTGGCATTGGCGTTTGGGCCGGTCGAATACTTTTGGTTATCGATTTTTGGCCTATCGCTAATCGCTTCGTTATCGAACGGTAATTTAATAAAAGGGCTTGCAGGCGGCGCGTTTGGTTTAATTTTGTCCACGGTTGGAGTGGCTGAAATTTCAGCAGACATTCGTTTAACGTTTGGCAGCCAAACCATGATAGGTGGTTTTGGAGTGGTTGGCGCGTTGATTGGTTTATATTGCATTCCCGTGTTAATCGACTTAGTGGCGGTTCCTGAACGCCATTTAAAAGTAGAAGAGGGGGTGAAGTCAGTACGAATCGGTGAGGCCGCAAGGTTAGCATCAAGTTCTAAATTCAACCTTTTGCGATCCTCTGTGATTGGAACTTTAGTCGGTATATTACCCGGTGCAGGCGGCTCGGTGGCGGGTTTAGTAGCGTATTCTGAAGCTAAACGTAACGCCACTAAAGAGCAAAAATTTGGTGAGGGAGAGCCAGACGGAATTATCGCAACAGAAGCCGCTAATAACGCTACGGTTGGCGGAGGTTTTATTCCCACACTAGTGCTGGGTATTCCCGGCACACCGCCTGACGCCGTTATTTTAGGGGCTTTATTAATACAAGGCGTGCGTACTGGACCAACTTTATTTCAATCTGGTGGCGGGTCGATTGCCTATACATTTATTTACGGGCTGATTATTGCGACTGTGCTGATGTTGCCGGTCGGTTTGCTCATAGGCCGCTATGCTTACAAATCGATTGTCACCATTCCGAAAGCAGTATTGGTGCCCTCAGTGGGTTTCATGACAATTATCGGTACCTTCGCTATTCGCAACAGTATTTCTGACGTTATCATCATGATTTGTTTGGGCGTATTCGGATGGGTTGTAGGTCGATTCGGTTTTGCAGCCTCGCCGATTGTGCTTGGTCTTATTTTAGGGCCTATTGCTGAACAGGGCTTCGTTCAAAGTTGGATTATCGGGTCTGCAACAAATAACCTTTTTGGGATGTATTTTGGCCGTCCAATCTCACAAGCAATCGTGGCTTTCACCATCTTGTCATTGCTCTACCCTGTGTTTGTAGCACGCAAGCGGAAAAAACTGGAAGAGGAGGCGCAATCGTGACCAACACGGTTAAATCAACGCAAGGTCGCGTCGGTACGCTGATAGTCAGTGCCTTCTTCGTGTTAGCTGGTGTAGTAACGCTATTCGATACGCTGTCTTATAGCGACATTGACTCTAAAGTGTTTCCACGTGCAGCGGCCATTGTGTTGATTGGCTGCGCCGCCATCGCATTCATCAGCACTTTGCTTAAATCAATGCCCGAACCAGGGTTTGGTCGCGGTATCTGGTGGAGAAGAGTCTTACTGGTTAGTACGATGCTACTGGCTTGTTTAGCGATGCCTTACTTAGGTTTTTTATTGTCAGGCGCAATCAGTTTTTTAGGCGGCCTTATTGCTGCAATGCATCAGCAATGGACTAAGAAACTGTGTTTACTATATGGAGGGGCGAGCTTGGCGACGATGCTCATTTTTTATGTACTCTTTCGTTATGCCTTGCACGTACCTTTACCCTAATGCGGCTTCGACCCTATAAGCAACCAATTGTAGATGGAGAAAATAACTCGATTGCGGTAGATGCAGCCTACGTCGTCAAAGGCGATGATGATATCGTCGCGTTAGTATCGCAAATAAGCCAACTACATAACGGCCCAATCGGGTTGCTGCCTCTTGCAGGCATGTCGGGGGGAGGTGGTGTGTTTCAAGTGGAACCTGCGCCAGAGTTAACCGTGATAGGCATCGTGTTTGCGCCTACCAGTCAGCCTAAAATACGACGGAGCGCTGATGTAGATATT
This sequence comes from Candidatus Poriferihabitaceae bacterium, assembly GCA_965237995.1. GTDB lineage: Bacteria > Pseudomonadota > Gammaproteobacteria > Arenicellales > Poriferihabitantaceae > JAAELZ01. The sequence continues at coordinate 123,816 of CBDEGO010000002.1, read as the reverse complement.
ACTGCGATTAGATTAGATGAGATCATCATCGACGAATCTTTAAAGACGGTTTATGCGGGCGCGAGCATTACTTTAGAACAATTGAATCTTGCTTTAGCACAGGAATGTGGAGATCAATATAAAGTGCTTGGTGCAGATTTAACTAGCTACACCTATGCATCGGTTGGCGCAACATTTATGACAGGTGGCATGGGGCCGCAACGTCGCTATTTTAGTGACAGCGTTAACCAAATTTCGCTATTTGATGGGGACGCTCTCAAGGTTATTTCAGGTGATGCACTAGGCGGCATTGCAGGCACTTATGGTTGGAGCGGTGTGGCAACGGCGGTAGCGTGTAATTATGTTGAACTGCCAAAAAACGAAATCGCTTTTGCGATTCCAATTGCTAACACGCCGCAGAGTATTGCCGCGTTGCTTGCGCATCTGTTGCCATTTGCTCAACTAGAACTCAACAACACCGTTATCTCTAGTCAAAAAGGGCATGATTTGGTCTTAGGCATTGAGCACGCAACGGTAGCCTCGATGCAGCCCTTGTTAGTGCAAACTGGCGCGACCGAAACAACGCGCCGTGTTAAACAGTTAATTGAAAAATGCGCAGCAGCTGAAGCTGATGGCTTGATGTTTATTAATGGTTATAGCGACAACAGCATGGATCATTTCTTTGGTTGTTTGATCGATAACCCAGAAAGCGAAGAACTGACTATTGCCGGTATTGATTTAGCGCATACAGAAGTGTTCGACAAGCCAGATCAGATGCGGGCGTTGCGTGAAGCTATTCCTTTTGCAGCGCGCACTCAGCAGCTTGCGGGCGATTACGATTACAAAGGTCATACCGATGCTAATATTCAACTTAATCCTGATTGCGCGCAAAAAGCAATGCATGCGCTGTGGAGTCTAAATCAGCAATATGTTGATAAGGTCCAACAATATTTCGATGCAGCAGAAGACATAAAAGGGGAGATATTAGTTTACGGACATTTAAACCCTGTTGGTGTTGACCCGCATAACCGAGTCACATTTTCATGTGACTCGCCTACTAGTTTTCAACAAGCGGTGAAAAGCCTTGAAGAGTATCGTAACCACTTCTATCGTGAATTAAATGAACTATGCGAGCGAACAGGGTCACGGTTTATCGGCGGGGAAAAGGGAGCAGGGTCAGAGCGCGAAATATTGGAAGCCTTTACTAAGCAAGCCGCACCCAAGATGATAGTGACTAAGTTTGAACAGCAAGTCGTTGCGATTCAAAATGCCAAACCATTATTTAATTGGAGGGCGATGCCTCCTTATAGATAGCCAGTTAGAGATAGATAGCCAGCTAGAGAAACTCATTATAAACGTCTATTTAGCTACTTAACCCCACCATATTCTACGCCTGATAAGTCAGACATGTTTTTATCGAAGGTGGTGAGATCACTTAAAGTGAAATCTTGCATGGTGTGATGACCACAAGCGCGAGCGAGGATAGCCATTAAACTTGTAGAGGCGCTTAAAAAGTTATTCAGTCGCTCCGCTGCTTGGTCTACGATTAAACGCGCGCGCAAGTCTTTCTTTTGTGTTGCGATGCCAACCGGGCAGTTATTGGTGTGACAAGCCCGCATACCTAGGCAACCAATGGCTTGCAAAGCAGCGTTAGATAGCGCTATCCCATCAGCGCCTAATGCCATTGCTTTGGCAAAGTCAGCAGGGGTACGCAGTCCACCGGTTGCAATCAAGGTTACATCGCTATTTCCGGTTTTATCTAGATGTCGACGCGCTCTAGCAATGGCTGGGATAGTGGGCACAGAGATATTGTCTCGAAATATAAGTGGGGCTGCACCCGTACCGCCGCCACGCCCGTCTAAAATAATATAATCCACGCCAATGTCTAAAGCTGCGTCGATGTCCTTTTCAATGTGTTGAGCTGACAATTTGTAACCAATAGGAATGCCGCCGGTTTGTTCACGCACCTCGTCCGCAAAGGCCTTTATTTCTTCTAGTGTATCCCATTCAGGAAATCGTGAGGGAGAAATGGCGTCCTGACCGGGTTCTAAACCACGTACTTTAGCGATTTTTCCGCCGACCTTATTGCCAGGCAAATGTCCCCCTGTGCCGGTTTTAGCGCCTTGTCCGCCTTTAAAATGAAAGGCTTGGCATTTTTTTACTTTATCCCAGCTAAAGCCAAAACGCGCAGAGGCCAATTCGTAAAAGTAGTGGCTATTGGCTTCTTGTTCTTCGGGGAGCATACCGCCTTCACCTGAGCAAATGCCGGTTCCGGCGAGTTCTGCACCTTTAGAAAGGGCAACTTTAGCTTCTTCTGACAGTGCGCCGTAACTCATGTCTGACACAAATAGCGGGATGTCCAGCTTCAATGGCTTCTTTGCTCGCGGGCCAATCACCAATTCGGTGTTTACGTTAGCATCATCTAACAATGGCAAGGTAGAAAGCTGGCCAACTACAAATTGAATATCATCCCAAGAGGGTAAGTCATTACGTGAAACGCCCATGGCGCCCATTGGGCCGTGATGCCCGGTTTTCTTTAAGCCGCTGCCGGCGAGCTTTTGGATGAGTTTAACGTGCGGTTCGTCCGCCGTGCCGACAGGGTCTTGAAATGAACCTTGATAAGCCTTTCTTCGGTAAGGTTGTGGGTGTTTTTTCTCCCAAGCTAATACTTCATCCTTATCTACCCAAATGTCGTTACCCTCTACGCCACTTTCAAATTTATCTAAATATTCACTGTTGTTGTATTCGCTTACACCGGTGTCCATGCGATAGTCCCAACCGTGTAAGCCACAGATTAAATTTTTGCCGCTCACATAGCCATCGACCATTAACGCTCCGCGATGCGCACAGCGCCCGTAGAGTACAGATATTTGATCATCGAATCGTGTGACCACCAAATCTACATTAGAAATTCTAACGGCAATGGGTTTGCGGTCTTTTATTTGGTCAAACTGAGCGATTACAACTTTATTCATAGTGAGTAATTTATTGTGATGGATGTGGAGTTTGGAGGCTTCTAGCCGGTTTGTGTTGATGTTGATTGGCTATTGCCATACCGCTTTGCCAGAGGCGCCGCAGTCATACCGTGTGCAAATACACTAAGCAATACCGTAACAAATACGATATGAGTAATAACTTCTGGATTTGGTAGCACGGTTTCCTCAACGACCAGCAAAACAAATAGTATCGACGCTAGTCCGCGGGGGCCGAACCAACCTAGAAATAAATTAGTTGGGACGTTGAGTTTTAAACCTCGAAGCGATAAATACACGGGCAACATACGCATAATAGTCAGTGCGAATAGGGCGAATAGCCAATACCAACCATTAAAATCTTGCAAAGCCAGAGGTAATAGCAGAGCGCCAAAGATAAAGAAGGTCCCGAGTGTAAATAGTTGGCCTTCAGTTTCAGCAAATTCAAGCAGGCTCTTGCAGCCACTGCGGTGATTGTTGCCGAACACGAGTCCACCTACAAATGCGGCGATAAATCCATTACCGTGTACTGTTTCAGCAAGAACAAAACACAGGGCGGCAATACTCAGCGCAATCAGCCCTTCACCAGAGCCTGAAATCCACGCTTTATCGCTGGCAGCATTAATCAGCTTCGCGCCGATATAAGCCACTAAGAACCCCGTCAACGGGCCTAATGTGATTTGAAGTAAGCCAAACTGTAACCACTGAGCATTGTCGTTCGTCATTAATGCGCTAGCAATGCTGGCTAATACTAAGATAATCGGCAGTGCGATTCCGTCATTTAAACCGCTTTCAACGTTTAATCCGATTCGAATGTTTTCAGGTACGCTTTTGCTAGAGACCACGACTTGGCCAAGAGCCGCATCAGTGGGGGTCAATATGGCGGCCAATAAAGCGGCTTCACAAAAGGTGATACCTAATGGCAAGATACTCGCGAATGCGGTGCCTAGAAGAATGGTTAACGGCATACCAATTAGCAGCATGCGCTGAGGAATTAAGTGGTCTTTAGTGAGTTTTTGTAAATTGATCTGCGCAGCATCGCTAAATAAGACTAATACGAGGGTGATTTCTAACAGTAGTTTTAATAAGTGCTGGTCTAGCACAAAGTGAACCAAACCAACAAAAGGTGAGCTAAGTAAAAAACCCGCGGTAACAAACAGCATTGGTGGGGTAATGACCGTGGCCGATAGCCTTTTAGATACCAAGCCAAACGCTAAGAAAAGTAGTGCGACGGTAATGATTGAAGCATGTTCCATGTTTGATGGTTTATTTGGCGTAAGTGTTGCCTGTACGGCCAGATTACTAGCGGCTTAGTTTCTATCTATAGCTGTAGTCTAACAGTAGCATAGCAAAAGAACGAACTTTGAGGGCCGAGGGTGCCCTTAAGTTCAAAAAGGTATCTATAGCGAACTCTTCGTCATACAATGAGTCGAAACACGCGACAAATAAGTTACCATATCACCACTTGCTCAGTTCAAGGTCTGAGTAAGTAGAGTGGTTTGAAGTTAAAAACAGTTCAATTTGGAGAAAGATGAGCGCAGAAAAAACAATAGAATGGTACAAGGTTGCCAGCTTAGACGAATTACCCGAAGGGCGAGTTAAGACCGTAACCGCAGGGAATAAATCGATGGCTCTGACTCACATCAATGGCGAATACGCCGCGATGGATAATAAATGCCCACATCAAGGTGGGCCACTAGGAGAGGGTTCGATTGAAAAAGGTAATGATGGCCAGTGTTGGCTACGTTGCCCTTGGCACGGCTGGGATTTTGACCCATTAACAGGTAAGCCGCCAGGTGGGCATGAAGACTCTGGTCAAGATATGTATCCGCTGGAAATTCGTGATGACGGCATTTATCTCGGTTTAGAAATCCAAGGAGAAAGTGCTGAAACCATTTCTGATGTCATGGCAGAAACCATGGTGAATTGGGGCGTTAAGTCCGTGTTCGGCATGGTCGGGCACTCTAACTTGGGCTTGGCCGATGCTCTGCGTAAACAAGAAGTAAAAGGCGAGCTTAATTTTTACGGCATTCGCCATGAAGGCGCGGCCGCTTTTGCTTGTTCTGGTTATGCCAAAGCTTCAGGTAAACCTGCTGCTGCGCTCACTATTGCAGGGCCAGGGGCAACCAACTTATTGACCGGTTTATGGGATTGTAAAGTCGATCGAGCACCTGCATTGGCGTTAACAGGGCAGGTAGATGTACAAGTGCTCGGGCCGGGTGCGTTTCAAGATATTGACTTGTCCTCCGCGTTTCAAGCCGTGGCGGGTTTTAGCCAAACGGTATTACATACCAGCAAGCATGGCGAACTGATGAGCTTGGCGTGTAAGAACGCTATTGTTAATCGAGAGCCTACGCATCTTATCTTCCCAGATGATGTGCAGACTTTACCCATTACTGCGCGAACTAAAGTCGGTTCGCCAGCAGGGCGCTTAGGTAATCAAGCGGTTACACCCGCTACTGAATCATTAAACCAAGCGGTAGCTATGATTCATGAATACCGCAGGCCGATCATTATTGTCGGCTACGGGGCTAAGAACACCATGCCTGAAGTGATGGCGCTGGCTGAAAGGCTGAATGCACCTGTTTTAACGACATTTAAAGCTAAGGGCCAAGTATCAGATGCGCACCCGTTAGCGGCGGGCGTACTAGGTCGCTCAGGCACACCGATTGCCAGCTGGTTTATGAACGAGTGCGACCTTATTCTGGTATTTGGCGCATCGTTTTCAAACCATACAGGTATTACCGAGAAGCGGCCAATTATTCAGGTCGATTTCGACCCGATGGCTTTAGGTAAGTTTCACGCTGTTAGTTTGCCAGTGTTAGGTGAGATTGCGACCACAGCAACATTATTAACCTCGCAGCTTAAATCAGACCACCAAACAGTCGACCAGCGCCCTGAGCTAGCGGAACGCTGGCAAATCTGGCGAGAGGAGAAACAAAGCCGCATGGCAGATAACACGGGTACGGGTATTAACTCTGCCTCAATTTTCGCCTCTTTAAGCAAGTTAGTGCCAGAAGACGCCATTATCGCGGTAGATGTTGGCAATAACACCTATTCTTTCGGGCGTTATTTTGAGTGTAAAGCCCAATCGGTGCTGATGTCAGGCTACTTAGGCTCAATTGGTTTTGGTTTTTCTGCGGCAATGGGCGCTTGGGCAGCCACGCAAGATATTGAAGATTTAAAAGGCAGAACGGTGATCTCCATCAGTGGCGATGGCGGTTTTGGGCAATACCTAGCTGAGTTCACCACAGCGGTTAAATATGATATGAATATCACTCATATATTATTAAATAACAGCCAGTTAGGAAAGATAACTAAAGAACAACGTGCAGCGGAATGGGAGGTTTGGCAAACCTCGTTACAAAACCCAAGCTTCGCCGCTTATGCTAAATTATGTGGCGGTTTTGGCGAACGAATAGAAAAACAAAGCAAGCTCGATGAAGTGATCACCAAAGCACTGGCGCACGATGGGCCTGCTTTAGTTGAGATCATGTCAGATGCTAATTTGATTTAACTCGTTACGAATAGAACGCTAACAATCATTAATATGCTATTTTTTAACATACTCACGCTTTATTCATTGGTCGGTTTGGCTTTTGGTTTAGATTTTTTATTCTCGGGTTACAAACGCCTGTTACCCGCTGCAGATGGCACACCCTTTTTTATTAGAATAGTATGGGTGCCAGCGGCCATTGCGCTTTGGCCCTATCTCATCGTTAAATGGGTTCAAGCCAAAACCTAGAAGACGGCACCAGCGTAAAAGTAAAAGAACATGACTCGTAATCACCGAAAATTTCATACATTATTTTGGCTCGTCGCAGCGCCGGTTTTGATTGGGTTAATAGTGGTAAATATGCCGACTAATCAAGGCTTGCCCAGTGTTGGCAATGCCGTTCCCGCCGCCGCCAAGATAGCAGTTTTACCCAATGCGGAAAATTTGCAATGAGCCACGCTTTTAAAAGGGTAAATTGGAACCCGCGCAAACGCACTTATGATTTGGCGCTATGGGCAGGCATTATTGCTTATGTCGCTATATTCATTGCCGTTACTAAAACCACTTTTACGGGCGATAACGATATTTCGATGCCCATCATTCTTATACGGGCATTTTCTACCTGCGCGTTTTTAATGCTCACGTTTATTCTGTGCATTGGGCCATTGGCCAGAATAGACAATCGTTTTTTACCGCTGCTCTATAACCGACGGCATTTTGGTGTTTCATTCTTCATCGTGGCGTTGTTGCATGCCTTGGTATCGGTTTATTGGTATCACAGCTTTGGCGATATCAACCCTATTTTATCGGTGATTACATCCGGTGGCAGTTACCAATCAGTCGGTGAATGGCCTTTTCAGGTGTTTGGTTTATTGGCTTTGTTGCTATTCTTCGCCATGGCCGCGACCAGTCACGACTATTGGAATGCGTTATTAGGCACAGCATGGAAATGGGTGCATATGGCGGTGTATGCAGGCTACGCATTGTTGGTAGTGCATATCGCTATGGGCGCTATGCAACAAGACAACACGGGCGTTTTACCTTTCATATTGTTTATCAGCGTTATCTTGGTGGCGGGGCTGCATTGTTATAGTGCATTGTTTGCTTCAAAAGAAACGGTTTCACTTTCCTCAAGTAACCTAAGCAACAGTAAAGAGACGATTCCAGACGGGTGGGTAAAAGTCGGCCCGTGGCAAGATATCGCTAATGACCGCGCGATAACAGTACGTTTAGGCCAAGATGAACGCGTCGCGGTTTTCCGCTACAGCGAAACCAAGCTTTGTGCAGTATCTAATGTCTGTCAGCATCAAAATGGCCCATTGGGCGAAGGTAAAGTGATAGATGGTTGCATCACTTGTCCGTGGCACGGTTATCAATACCGCCCTGAAGACGGCTGCTCACCGCCGCCGTTCACCGAGAAAATAGAAACTTATGAATTGATGCTACAAAACGAATGCATCTATTTAAACCCGCAAGCGTTGCCAAAGGGCACGCCGCGACCTGTTACTGAGATAAGGTAGAAGATATTTTCGTGAAACAAACCAAGCAAAATAACCAACCGTTCTTCGTCGGCTACTTGAATATGCCAGCAGCCTTGAAGAAATTTTATGTGCCGTTGACGATTCTTATGATTGGCCTTTCAGCGTTGATAGGCTATTCCATGGCGAACAAGCAAATAACAACTGGCCCAGCGCAGTGGTTAACCGACAATCCGCAAACGATGCAAGGCTTGATCAAGATGGAGCCTTACCCCGTATTGCACCGTTTTAACCCCGAACAGCCCCATAGAATTGAGTCTGTCTTGTTGGTGGCACAAGGAAAGCGTTCAGCAGATGCTTTTTCTGCTGATTTAGACGGCAAGATGGTGAATGTCACAGGCTTTCCCATCTACCGCGGCGGTTGGTCGATGTTAGAACTGCGCTCAAAGGAAGATGTGCAAGTGGTTAAGGCCAATCTTGAGATTGCGATGGTGTGGGACAATCTACGAAAACAAACCGATGCTACCTCATTAGGGGAGGTTTCATTCTCTGGCGAAATTGCTGATTCAAAATGCTTCCTAGGCGTGATGAAACCGGGTGAAGGAGTGGTGCATCGCGCTTGCGCAGAAGTTTGCTTAATCGGCGGCTTACCCGCAATGTTGCTCGTTAAAGGGGAAGACCAGCAGCGTTATGGCTATATGTTGACGACTGAAGACGGGGGTAGTGCTTCTAACTTAGTTTCGAACAAAACGGGGGATGTCATGCAGGTTTCTGGTGAGTTAATACAGAAAGGTAATTTGCTTTATATTAAGGCGACTGATATGAAGTTGAAGGGGTAACTTTAAGTATCGCGTCACCAGAGCTTGCATGTACTAGATTAAGACCAAGAAATAGCCCAAGTGTTTTTTTCAACTCAGGGTTGAGCTAAAAGATAAGATGCTTTCACTACATCATTCCTTACTACTGGTTAAACCTATATTTCGTTGATCTGAAACCCTAGCATTATTCTGCTACGATGCGTTTAAATCAAACAAACGTCATGCATATACGCAATGTTAACACGTCGTCATAAAACGGCATCACTTCTCTATTAGTAGTGATATCGACAGGCCAAGATAATTAACTCATCTCCTTCAACTTTATAAACTAGTCGGTGTTCCTGATCTATTCGCCTCGACCACGAACCAGCGTAGCCGTATTTTAGTGGTTCCGGTTTCCCCAGCCCTTTTAAAGGTGTTTCCAGAGTGTTATCGATCAGGTCTAAAATCTTAGTCGCTTTCTTTTTATCGGTGCGTGTCCAATATTGTAAGTCTTTGAGCGCTAACGGATCAAAGACCAATCGCATTTCGTAATTCGTTAGTACCTTTAAATTCTACCTGGTCAGATCTGTCTCGGCTCATCGCTTCGTTCAACCTTCTGGCATTTTCTGGCGATCGAGTAAGGTACGCAGTTTCAATCATTGAAGAATAATCTTCTTTCGAAACAACGACTACATCTTCACCGTTTCGGCGAGTTACCAAAACAGGCTCATGGTCATCACACACCTGGTCACAGGTGGTTTTTAAATTTGCTCGAAATTTGTCTAAAGATATTGTCATATTCATGGTTTACCCTTCCTGTTGAACGTACTTTTCTTTATTGTACTGGTTTTCAGTACTGTTGCAAGCACAAGTCCAGTGTAAAAGCGTATATTCAAATAGTACGAGAAAAGGCTAAATATTTAAGATTGGCTAAATCAGTATGCGCAACGCGCAGTTAAGCCATTCCTTTTAGTCATAAAGCAGCGCGAAGCGATTAATCTGGCTCCGGTGGAGGCGGTGCCAAAACCTCTCGCTTGCCATGCTCAAGTGGCCCAACAATGCCTGTGCTCTCCATCGTTTCTATCATTCGCGCAGCGCGGTTATAACCAACTCGTAAATAGCGTTGCACGGCTGATATTGACGCCTTACGTTCTTTGGTTACAAAGAATACAGCGCGGTCATATAAGTCATCTTGCTCTTCTCCCTCACCGTCTGCCCCACCATCTGCACCACTAAAATCAGTAGGGATGCCTTCGGTTATTTCATCAATGTAAACGGGCTTGGCCATGCTTCTGAGTTGGTCAGCGATACGCTTTACTTCTTCATCAGAAACAAAAGCGCCGTGCACTCGAACTGGCAAGGCTGTACCGGGTGGCATGAATAGCATATCGCCTTGGCCTAACAGTTGCTCTGCACCCATCTCATCTAAAATAACCCGAGAGTCGGCTCTGGAGGATACCTGAAAAGCGATTCGACTCGGCACGTTGGCTTTCATCAAGCCCGTTACCACGTCGACCGATGGCCGTTGGGTCGCTAAAACTAAATGGATACCAGCGGCACGAGCGCGTTGTGCAATACGAATAATGACTTCTTCTATCTTCTTTTTGGTAATCATCATCAAGTCGGCAAGCTCGTCAACGATCACTACGATATACGGTAATTTCTCCAAAATTGGAATGGGTAACTCAGGCATCAACGGATCGATTTCAAACAAAGGGTCTTCGATTGGCTCTCCTTTTTTAATGGCGGCAGCTACTTTTGAGTTATAACTACCGAGGTTTCGTACACCGACTGCTGCCATCATTTTAAAGCGTCTGTCCATTTCTCCAATGCACCAGTGCAAGGCATTGGCCGCTTTTTTCATATCGGTGACAACGGGTGTAAGTAGGTGCGGAATGTCTTCGTAAACCGAAAGCTCTAGCAGTTTAGGGTCAACCATAATCATTCGCACTTCTTCAGGAGTCCGTTTGTAGACCAAACTCATTATCAGCGTATTGATACAAACCGATTTACCCGACCCCGTGGTTCCAGCGACCAACAAATGTGGCGCCTTGGAGATGTCTGTCACAATCGATTCACCCGCAATGTCTTTTCCTAAGACGATAGGCAGCGGGCCATTGGCTTTGTCATAAGCCTCAGATGACAATGAATCCAGTAAGTAAACGATTTCTCGGGATTGATTAGGAATTTCAATGCCCAAATAAGGCTTGCCCGGAATGTTTTGTACAACGCGAATACTGACCACTGAAAGCGCTCGCGCTAAATCTTTAGCTAAACCCACCACGGTTGCAGCTTTGATGCCGGGTGCGAGTTCAATTTCAAAACGGGTAATCACCGGCCCGGGTTGAATACTTTCGACTGTTATGTCGATGTTAAAGTCTTTTAGCTTTTTAACTAACAGGGATGACATCATTTCAAGCTCTTGCTTGGAATAGCCATGCTCTTCTTTAATAATAGGGTCTAGCAGACTTAAAGGCGGCAAAGTTTGGCCCGTGTCTGACTTAAATAAGGGCATCTGCCGCTCACGCTCAACGCGTTGACTGATGATAGGCGCATCTACTTTAGGCTCAATTTTAGGCGGCTTCTTTTCGCTTATTTTCTTACGAATATCGCTAACGGTCTCAGTGCGGCGTTTACGTTCTTGAATGCCTTTAACTGAGTCACTGACATTAGAGAATTTATCTTTCAGCCACGATAGCACTATAAAACCTTGCCGCCCGAACCATTCCATTAAATTAAACCACGATAAACGGGTAACTAACGTAATGCCAGAGAGCAACAAACCCAGTGTCACCAAGGTGGCGCCTACAATGCCGAATTTGGGTAGTAAGCTGCCGGTTGCTAAGTCTCCCAGCACACCGCCCGAAACGTAGGGCAAAGAGCGTGGGTTTTCAAAATACAAGCTATCTAATGCGGTGGCGCCTGTCATGGCAAAAGCAAAGCCCACTATGGGCAATAAAATACGGCTGACGCTCAATTCTTTCTTTTCGCTTTTCCCCTCTAGCCATCGCCAAGCGGCAACCACTATCAACAAAATAACCAAATAAGCCATTTTGCCGAACATATTGAACATGAAGTCGGCTATCCATGCGCCCACCATTCCGCCCCAGTTTGCAACGGGTGATTGCCCACCAATTTGAAACGGACCGGGGTCTTTAGTGGCATAAGAGATAAGACAGATAAACAGGTAAAAAGCAGCAGCACCTAATAACAGCAAACCGCCTTCACGAAACACAGTGGATACCTGCTGCGTATTGAGGTCAATTTTGCCCTTGGTAGGCTTTGCCGTATCGCCTTTTAGTTTTTTCTTGGGACTTGATTTAGCCACTGGAAATGAATGATTACTAATTGAGCTTATATTTTATCACGTCAAGTTTCGACAAGCTTATATCAATAGACGCTTTGGCTAAGTACAATTCGTATATTCAATAATTATTGCCATCACATATGTCTGAACATCAACATCATAAACTTCTTATTTTAGGGTCTGGCCCTGCTGGTTATACCGCTGCACTATACGCAGCACGCGCCAATCTCAACCCGGCACTGATTACTGGCCTAGAGCAAGGTGGGCAATTGACCACCACCACCGACGTCGACAACTGGCCGGGTGAAGCCGAGGGCATTCAAGGCCCCGAATTGATGGAGCATATGCTAAAACAAGTGCAACGTTTTGATACTGAAATCATTTCAGATCACATTCATACAGTAGATTTAAGTACCAAGCCATACTCATTAACGGGCGACAGAACAACGTATCAGTGCGATGCATTAATTATTGCAACTGGTGCCTCAGCGAAATATTTGGGCTTGCCTTCTGAAGAAGCATTCAAGGGTAAAGGCGTGTCGGCTTGTGCGACTTGTGATGGATTCTTCTACAGAAATCAAAAAGTAGCCGTTATTGGCGGCGGCAATACCGCAGTAGAAGAAGCACTCTATTTATCAAACATTGCAGCAGAAGTGACTTTAGTCCATCGCCGCGATAACTTACGAGCAGAAGCTATTTTGATAGACCACCTAATGGCAAAAACCAAAGAGAATGGTGGCAATATTTCAATTGAGTGGAATAGCGAATTGGATGAGGTCTTAGGCGACGATTCTGGTGTAACTGGAATGCGTATTAAAAGCACGCAAGACGATAGTACAAATGATCACGAACTTATGGGTGTATTTATCGCAATTGGTCATTCCCCAAACACCCAAATTTTCAACGAACAACTTGAAATGCAAGGAGGATATATCACCGTGAAAGGAGGCACATCAGGAGATGCCACTGTCACTTCGGTGCCTGGCGTATTCGCTGCAGGCGACGTAATGGACCACGTATACCGCCAAGCCGTCACTTCAGCGGGGACTGGCTGTATGGCTGCGTTAGATGCAGAGCGTTACTTGAAAGCTTAAATACGAGTACCCTAAGTAATTTAACGAGAAAAGCTTGCGGTCATCCAACCGCCCATTCGTTATCATTCGACTGTTCAATTAGATTTTCGAGATACGGGAAAATGAAAGATAAATGTGTATTTTGTACCATTGGTAATGAGATAGATGCCACTTTCATTAAGGACTACGGGAATTGGGTTTATAGACTGAGTCCGAGTCAATTTCTGCTAGGTGTAGGAGTACTTGTTCACAAGGAACACAAAGAAGGGTTAACTTCTTTATCGGGAGCCGATATGACTGAAGCGTTAGCTATAATTAAATCAATTGAAGTCGCATTAAAGCGCTCATTTAGCCCCGATTGGTTCAACTATTTACAGACGAATAATTCAGTACGGCATTTTCACTTTCATATCATCCCTCGGTATCAACGCTCAGTAGAGTTTGAGGGAGAAGTATTTCATGATAAAACATTTTCTGGAATGCCAGAAGAAAGTCACAGAAGGCTACCTGCTAACACTGTAAAAAACATGATAAGCACAATTCAAGGTCATCTTTAACAACTCATGTTGAATTTTAAAATCAGCGATAACATTGCACTGAGAACGCTTCAAAAAGCAGATGCTGCTACGTTGTATGCTTTAGTTGATAAAAATCGGGCTTACCTTAGAGAATGGCTTCCGTGGCTTGATAGGAATACACGCGTTGAGAACTCGGCAGAGTATATTTGCTCAATTCAACCGGATGCTCGTCAGGACGGCGGGTTTATTTGCGGCATTTTTGTTGAAGGTTATTTAGTAGGAGTTTGTGGTTTCCATCCAGTAAATGTAATGAATAATTCTGTTTCAATTGGATATTGGCTTACCCAAGAGCGGCAAGGCCAAGGTATTATTACTCAGTGCACCCATTTTTTTATTAATTACGCTTTTAACGATTTAGGGCTAAACAAAGTATTGATTCCCGTTGCCGTTGAGAACCATAAAAGTAGAGCGGTGTGCAAAAGACTAGGGTTGATAAATGAAGGTATAGATCGGGAAGGTGAGTTTCTTTACGATCGTTATGTGGACTTGGTCAGGTATTCAATTCTTCGAAATGAATGGAATTTGATCAATTTGTGATTCAATGAAACTATACCAAGTCGTTTAAAGACGTAGCAATTTGAGTGCTATCTAGGCGACTGCACTAATCAAGACTCAGCAAATTAACTCTGACCAATCTATTCGTTTTGATCAATCTAGTGCAATCGGAGGTAGGATCGCAGAACGTGTGCCATCAATCGGTTTAGTTTCGGAGCCATGATAGGTGAACACTAAAGAATACTTAATATTATCGGTTCTATTTTTTCCGGCAGCATGAAATGTATGTGCGCTAAATAACAGTGCATCACCTACATTTAACTCGACCACCCGGGCAGTTTCTAATCGGTCTTGGTTGTGTTCGTGATCAAGCTTTAAAAACTGATGGTCGTCTAAGGCATCGGTAGGTACTTCCCATCGATGCGAACCAGGCAACACTTTTATCGCCCCATTAGCCTGATGTTCATCGCGTAGTGGGAACCACGCGTTTACTAGATATTTGTCAGAGAAATTCCAATATCGTGTGTCGCGGTGCCATAACGTTTCACTGCTGTAAGCAGGTTGCTTTGTCATCACACAGTTGTGATGATTAGGGTTGATAAACAGCTGGTCGGAGTCCAATATTTCTCGAATACCTGCCGTAACAACTGCGTTTTCACCTGCACTTCTGTATAGCGTATCGCGTTGATAGGCATGCAATAATCGTCGAATAGTACTACCGCCTTCATGGTTTCTAGAGCTTGGGGCGCCAGGGTAAGCAACGTCTGCCTCTAGTTCAAACGGCTCACTACGCAAGTCCAATTGTCTCTCGGCGATAGTTAGCAATTGTTCTACATAGTGCTTATCGAACAAAGAGGGTAAAACTAAATAGCCATCGATTTTAAATTGCTGAATTTGTGCATCGCTAAGCGGTTGCATGAGGCGCCTACAAAGATGTATGTTTAAGGTTCGATTAAGCGCCTTGAAGGCCCATAGTGTCAATGATTTTAGTGTCAGTAGTGATAGGCAATTACTGTCTGCTTACGTGGGCTAAAATAGACTAACTTGTTCTATACATACTGATGATGAGAAATACCGAGTCGATTAAGTGAACTAAATGACGAAATAATCATATTTTTGAAAAAATCAATTTGCTGAAATAGTTAACATAGACATAATCATACAATCGTTGTAACAACTAACCCTATGGAAAACCAAGATGTACTAAACGAAATTCGCACTGCGGTTGCCAGCTTATGTGAAGCTTATGGTGAAGACTACTGGCGAAAGCTTGACGCAGAACGTGGTTACCCGACAGAATTCGTGAATGAGATGATTGAAGCAGGGTTTCTGAATGTACTGATTCCTGAGCAATATGGTGGTTCTGGATTGGGTTTGGTGGAAGCTTGTGCGGTGTTAGAAGAACTTAGTCGGTGTGGCGCCCACGCTGGAGCTTGCCATGCGCAAATGTATGTGATGGGTGCGGTGTTAAAGCACGGGTCCGAAGCACAAAAAGGAAAATACCTTCCAGATATCGCATCTGGAAAATTGCGTTTGCAAAGCTTTGGGGTGACTGAGCCCAGTACGGGTACCGATACCACTAACCTTAAGACCATCGCCAAAAAACGAGGCGATCACTATGCGATTAGCGGGCAAAAAGTTTGGATCAGCCGCGTGCAGCATTCGGACTTAATGGTCATGTTGGCAAGAACAACACCAAAAGACCAATGCGCCAAAAAAACAGAGGGTATGTCTGCTTTTATCGTCGATCT
The DNA here is from genome assembly GCA_965237995.1 of Candidatus Poriferihabitaceae bacterium. Lineage (GTDB taxonomy): Bacteria > Pseudomonadota > Gammaproteobacteria > Arenicellales > Poriferihabitantaceae > JAAELZ01. The sequence goes on along the minus strand of CBDEGO010000002.1, from coordinate 107,887 downwards.
ACGTGACGCAGTGGGAAATGGTTTAACGGTGCAACCGATAGACGCGATGATTAACCACCATGCTTGCGAGTTGTTTTTTGACGACTTAAAAGTACCTGCCGAAAACCTATTGGGTGAAGAAGGTAAGGGCTTTAGGGTAGTGCTCGACGGCATGAACGCAGAGCGTATTCTTATCGCATCAGAGTGCATCGGTGACGCTAAGTACTTTATCGAAAAAGCCACTAAATATGCAAATGACAGGGTGGTGTTCGGAAAACCCATTGGTAGCAATCAGGGCATTCAATTCCCGCTAGCGAAGGCGTATGCGCAGATGCAAGCCGCGAGTTTAATGGTGGATAAGGCCGCTAAGTTGTTCGACACTAATCAGTCTTGCGGCGCCGAGGCAAATATGGCCAAAATGCTGGCGGCAGAAGTCAGCTGGCAAGCGGGCGACGCGGCGATGCAAACCCATGGAGGTTTTGCATTTAGCAGAGAGTATCACTTAGAGCGAAAGTTTCGTGAAACGCGTCTTTACCAAGTGGCACCCATCTCCACCAACTTGATATTAAGTTACATAGCCGAGCGCGAGTTAGGTTTACCCAGAAGCTTTTGATGAATCCGTTGGAAGGCTGTTTAGTTGTTTCTGTCGAGCAAGCGGTCGCCGCGCCGCTTTGCACCGCTCGACTGGCAGATGCAGGTGCACGAGTGATAAAAATCGAGCGAGAGGGGGGTGATTTCGCCCGTGGGTATGATAGCGCTGCTAAGGGTGATAGTTCCTATTTTTCTTGGATCAATCAAGGTAAAGAATCGCTAGTGTTGGATTTAAAAGACTCTGCCGAGCAGGCAGTATTAGAAAAAATATTAGCTAAAGCGGATGTCTTTGTCCAAAATTTGGCGCTAGGCGCGACTGATAGAATCGGCTTTGGTAGCAAGGCACTGCGTCAACGTTATCCTAAACTGATTACCTGTGATATTTCTGGCTATGGAGAAGGAGAGGCGATGGCGGGCATGAAAGCCTATGATTTCTTAGTACAAGCAGAGTCTGGCTTAGTTGGCATATCGGGCGGAGAACATGAGCTCGGGCGCATTGGGGTGTCAATATGCGATATCGGAGCCGGTATGACTGCACACAGCGCTATTTTAGAAGCCTTATTTCGGCGTAACAATACCGGTGAGGGAGCTTCCTTAAAGGTATCACTATTTGACGTCGCGGCTGAATGGATGGCAGTGCCGCTATTGCATAATGATTACGGCAAGGGGCCGCCATCTCGGCAGGGATTAAGGCACCCATCTATCGCGCCATATGGGGCTTACCGCACCCAAGACGGCATCAACACAGTATTGTCGATTCAAAACGAGCGTGAATGGCACCGATTTTGCACCGAAGTGCTACAGAATGAACCTCTAGCTAGTGATAAACGGTTCAATAGTAATAACCAGCGCGTAGCCAACCGTGATGAAATGGATGCTGAAATTAATGCAGTCACCCATACTATTGAAGCGTCTGAATTTAGAAATAGAATGTTAGCCGCTTCCATCGCCTTTGGTGGCCTGAACTCGGTGGGTGAATTTAGCCATCACAAAGCATTACGACGCCGTGATGTAGTTAATTCAGTTGGGGAGACGATAGGCGTACCGATGCCGCCAGTTATTTGGGACGAAGAGGATGAACGTGCCAGCAGACCCGTTCCTAAAGAAGGCGAGCATAGCGACGCCATTCGTGAGGAGTTTGCATGAATGAAGTTAGCTTAGATATTGATCATTTAAGCGCGTGGGTCGGCAATACTGAGCGTTCAGAGAGCTTCATCGACCAACGTTCGGTTAATCAAATGCAGTCCATAGTGGGGCTTAAAGTAACCCCCATGCTGGGTGAACCATTACCCAATTTATGGCATTGGATGTATACTTTTCCGGTAGTGCCATTAGACGCGCTGAATTATGATGGCCACCCTAAGTTAGGCGATTTTCTGCCTCCTGTTGCTTTGCCGCGACGTATGTGGGCGGGTGGGCGTTTAACTTTTAAACAGCCGTTGCTTGTTGGGTCAACCATGAGTTGCCTATCTACCGTCAAAAGTGTATCCGTTAAGAACGGTCGAAGCGGGGCGCTATGCTTTGTTACTGTTGAGCATCAGTTTAGTAGCGATGGCGAAGTCTGTATCGAAGAGGAACATGACATCGTCTATCGTGATAACCCTGTAAAGGGCGTTGCTGTACCGCTTTCGGCGAAACCCACTCATACTGCGCAGTGGTCGCAGACAGTAACGCCAGACCCCGTCATCTTGTTTCGCTATTCGGCCGCCACGTTTAACGGACACCGCATTCATTACGACAGAGATTTTTGTCGCTCGGAAGACTACCCAGGCTTGGTTTTTCATGGGCCACTCACTGCTACGTTGCTGATGAAGTTATTACAAGAGCAAAATCCTGGAAAGACGGTGTCGAGCTTTAAGTTTAAAGCGCTCAGTCCTTTATTTGATACCGTCGCGTTTACGCTAAATGGGTGTGATAATGAGGCAAATGCAGGCGTTTGTTGCTGGGCAAGTAACCCAGAGGGCCGATTAGCCATTAGCGCTGAAGCAACCTTTGTGTGAATTCGAGCCGATGAACCCATTAAGGTCTATTTTATTTACTCCGGGTGATCGACCTGCTTTAGTGGAGAAGGCAGCTAACTCCGATGCGGATGCAGTATGTATCGACTTGGAAGACAGTGTGCCTGAAGAACTAAAACAAGCGGCAAGAGAAGGCGTTTCGAGCGCGGCAAGCACTTTGAGAAAAGCTGGAAAGATAGTTTGTATTCGCATTAATAACGCGCCTCAACATATTGATTTAGATATAAATAATTTAACTAAAACATGTGATTTTTTAGTGGTCCCTAAAGTGGTAGATAGCCGGCAATTGGTTCAAGTTTGTGAGACCACGGAAGCGATTGCTAAGCAGCATCAAAGCAATTTGCGGTGCATCGCCATGGTGGAAGACGCGGGTTCATTGCTGAGTCTCAAGCAAAATATGCAGTTCAACCATCAAAGCCTGTTTGGGCTAACCTTAGGAACGGAAGATCTTGCCAATGCATTACACTGTACGCCAGATGCTGCGCTAATTAGTCATTGTTTCCATGAGCTGGCTTTGCTCTGTCGTCATTGGGGTGTTGAATTACTCGGGTTTCCAGATTCTATCGGAGAATACCAAGACTTAACGGCTTATCGAAGCAGTGTAGAAACGGGCAGAGCAGGCGGCGCATCGGGGTCATTTGCAATTCATCCTAGGCAACTCAGTGTATTAAACTCGGTGTTTAGGACAACTGAGCAAGAAATAAGCTGGGCTACGTCAGTGATCGCGGCGTTTGAACAGGCAAAGAGCGATGGTGTGGCCGTAGCTTCAGTAAACGGTCAAATGATTGATCAACCCGTTTACGACAGAGCTAAACTGATCGCTAATAATAGTGTAGGAAATTCATGAGCTTAACCAAGCAACTTATCCAGTTAATTGAGGACAAGCCCGTTTCAGAGGCCGATTTGGCTTCTGCGGCTCTATTTACTCTCGATGCGCTAGCCGCCACTTATGCTGGTAGAGCAACACCAGTTGGGAAAACCTTGCGTGAATGGGCAGCAGTAAACGCTCTTGATTTGAAGCGACAAGCGTTTTTGATGGGGGCTTTAACCCACATTACCGAAACAGATGATTTACATCGTGCATCGGTGACCCACCCAGGTTGTGTAGTCGTACCGACGGCGTTGGCGTTAGGAGAGAGTTTAGGAGCAAGCCCGCGCAAAATATTGATTGCGATCTTGCGTGGTTATGAAGCGATGTGCCGAATCGGCGCGAGTGTTGGTCCAACGCATTATAAAATATGGCATAACACGGCAACCTGCGGACCGTTTGGCTCCGCAATGGCCGCTGCTTCGTTACTTAATTTAAACGCACAACAGACATTGGACGCATTGGGTAATGCGGGTACGCAGTCATCTGGCTTTTGGCAATTTATGGAAACAGGCGCGATGAGTAAACATTTGCATGCTGGACGCGCTGCCGAGTCGGGTTGGCTCGCTGCGGAGATGGCGCAGTTTGGCTTTACCGGCTCGCCTGAAATTCTAGAAGGGGCAAAAGGGCTATATGCGGGGATGTGCGTCGATCCGGCCCCCAGTGCAGTGCTAGCTGACTCCGATAGCCCTTGGCAATTGTCGCTGACCTCGATCAAACCGTGGCCATCTTGTCGGCATACCCATCCAACGATAGATTGCGCTTTAGACCTACATCAACAGCTAGATGGGGAAATAACGGCTAACATTCACATTGATACTTATCAAGCAGCGTTAGATGTCTGTGACCGACCGACGCCTGAAAATGAGTACCAAGCTAAGTTTTCCCTATATCACACGGTTTCAATCGCCTTACTCGACGGAAAAGTTGATTTGGACTCGTTCACCCAATCTGTACGTAATAAAACCAAAGAGTTAAGAGAAAGCACTAGTCTTAAGGTTAGCGATCCATTTGATAGCGATTACCCTCAATCATGGGGTAGCGGAGTGACTGTCACTACCGGGACAGGAAGAGTGATTCATGCGCAACGTAAAGACTGCAAAGGAGATCCTGAACTTGCTCTGAGTAATGATGAAATGCGAGTTAAAGCAGCTAGTTTAATGCAGTATGGTGGATTACCAGCAAACGAAGCAGTCACCATTTGTGATCAGGTTTTAGCGATGCCTAGTTCCTCAACAGAAAGTACTTTATTTCAACAATTTTTAACTAAAACAATTTGATAGAAGAGTTAGTTAATGTCTAATAAAACCGTAATTGGCGGCCCGATGGCATTGAATGGGCGCACCTTATCATTATCAAAAGCGATCCGTGCTGGCGATTTCGTCTTTGTCACTGGACAAATTCCGTTTAAGGATGGTGAAGTCATGACAGATGGTTCGATTGAAGAGCAAACCCACGCGTGTTTAATTGGTTTGCAGGCCATATTGGCAGAAGCTAATTGCGAGTTAAGTGATGTGGTTAAATCGATGGTTTGGCTTAAGAACAAGCAAGATTTTGCTGGATTCAACGCGGTGTATTCAGAGTATTTCCCGATTGAACCGCCTACAAGGTCGGCTTTAGTGAGTGATTTCTTAGTCGATATCTTAGTAGAAATCGAAGTAATGGCTTACAAGCCGCTGTAAGTGGGGTAACAGTAGATGAAAACAGCAGACTTAGTCGACACCTACGACGAGCAAGTTACCTTATGTCATTTGCCGTTTATGCGCTTCGGCCAAAGAAAAAGCTTTTACGGCCCAGTGCAAACGGTAAAGTGTTTTGAAGATAATGCTTTATTGAAAGCACAGCTACAAACGCCGGGAAACGGGCAAGTGATGGTCGTTGATGCGGCGGGTTCAACACGCGTTGCAGTCATGGGTGACTTATTGGCGGAAGCTATGCGGAGCAATAATTGGGCAGGTATCATTATCAACGGGGTGATACGTGACAGTGCAGACATTAATCAAATGAATGTAGGCGTGCGCTGCTTGGGCACGTCGCCAAAGAAAAGTAGCAAGAAGGGCGAAGGTGTATTGGGTGAAGCGATCAGTTTTGGTGGCGCACACTTTTCAGCGGGTGACTTTGTATACTGTGACGAAGATGGTGTGTTAGTCTCTAAAACCAAGTTGGCTATTATGTAGCCGTATTCTTCGTTTTACAATTTAAACTATCCGTAAGTTGCGTATATGCAAGATCAAAATAAAGGTATCTTGCTTGTCATCTTAGCCACCTTCCTATTTGCCTCGCAGGATGCGATGACTAAACAACTCGGGGCCAGTGTGCCATTAAGTGTTTTTATTTTATTTCGATATATCGCTTTTTGCGGCTTTGCCTACTGGTGGGCGACGCGCTCGAAATCCATTTCTGATGTACTGAAAGTTGATAATGTTCCGCTACAAGTGACACGTGGTTTGCTGTTGGTGGTCGAAGTCTTTTTATTTGCCTATATTCTAAAAAATATCGGTTTGGGAGAAGTTCACACTATCATGGTGACTTTCCCCCTCATTATCACTGCTTTTTCGCCTTGGATATTGGGGGAATCTGTTGGTTGGAGACGCTGGTTAGCGGTGTTTGTGGGGTTTGTTGGCACCGTCATTATCATATCTCCAGGGTCGGTCGCCTTTAATCGTTACAGTTTAATGGCGTTAGCCTGCGCGGTGATGTTTGCGTTTTATAATTTACTAACGCGTAAAGCCTCTAGAACGGATAGTTCTGAATCCACTTTGCTATACACTGGTTTGGTCGGCTTAGTCGTGAGCTTACCGCTAGCTGTTATCAATTGGCAGCCCGTGCCATTCGCTGCGATGAAGTGGATAGTTGCTTTATGTTTATGTAGCATTTTCAGTCATTTATGCAACATACTTGCACTAAAGAAAACCCCAGCAGTGACCTTACAACCATTTAATTATTTAGTGTTGCCATGGGCGATTGGGCTAGGCTATGTGTTTTTTGCCGAGCGCATTCCGGCACACCAATATTTTGGTGCTGCGCTCATTGGTGTCAGTGGTCTCTATGTGGCTTATCGGCAACGTGTTTTATCAAAAGAAGCCCATAACCAATAAGGCTTTTATACCGAAATAAATTTCCTCAATGGCCTAATCGCCACACCTCATGTAAAACCCGTTAGAATCGCTCGCTTGTTATGCGCTCGCGCACCTATTTAACTTCAATTGAATGACCCTTATGTCTGAGACCGCCTTAGAAACTTTATTGCCAGACACACAAGTGAGTGTGCGAGACGTATTCCAAATTGATTCCGATTTAATGGTGCCAGCATTTAGCGAGCGGGATGCGCACGTACCTGAAGTTGATGAGGCCTATCGATTTAATCAGGATGTCACGTTAGCGATCTTAGCCGGATTCGCAAAAGACCGCCGGGTGATGGTGCAGGGCTATCACGGAACGGGAAAATCGACTCATATTGAGCAAATAGCGGCTCGGCTTAACTGGCCCTGCATTCGCGTTAACTTAGATGGCCATATTAGCCGATTAGATTTAGTTGGGCGTGATGCGATAACGCTAAGAGAGGGCAAGCAAGTGACCGAATTCCAAGAAGGTATCGTGCCTTGGGCATTGCAGCGACCGGTCGCGTTAATCTTTGACGAGTTTGATGCCGGACGCCCTGATGTGATGTTCGTTATTCAGCGAGTGCTTGAGAGAGATGGAAAATTCACTTTACTTGACCAAAATAAAGTAATTCGTCCGCACGCTGGGTTTCGTTTATTCGCCACGGCGAATACCGTGGGTTTAGGCAACCTTAATGGACTTTATAACGGTGCACAGGTTTTAAACCAAGCACAGGTTGATCGATGGAGCATTGTCGCCACGCTTAATTATTTACCTGATGCGCAAGAAATTGAGATTGTTACTTCACAGGTGCCTTCAATGCGCGATGAACCCGCACTGGTTAAGTCAATGGTTGGCTTGGCTAACCTAACCCGCAAAGCGTTTGAAGCAGGTGATATATCAACGGTGATGTCGCCGCGTACCGTTATTACATGGGCAGAAAATCTCGAAATATTTAATGACGTGGCTTACGCATTTAAACTATCCTTTTTGAACAAATGTGATGATTCCGAGCGTTCATTGATCGCTGAATATTATCAGCGCGCATTCGATACCGATTTAGACATCTCGATTGCCGCTACTGACACAGTGTCTGATTGAGTAAAACAGCGTTGAGTTTGAGTTAATGTCTGCTATCAGCCAACAACTTCGCCGTCGCCGCTTAGAACGCCACTGCGCTGCGACTGTGCGCGCGATTTCAGGTCGGTCTAATGCTGAATATCGTCAGCAGCGCTTATTCTTTAAGGGCAAGCCGGTTAATTTGTTTACGCCGTATCTAGCGATGGATTCATCGGTTGATGTCTTGCAAAAAGTACGGGGAGTGACTGATTTAATGGCACTTCGCTTAGCCTATTCGGACCAGAAACTGCATCTCACCAAGTTACCTGAGGCCGATGTGGCGAGACTTGTTTTTGACACCTTAGAGCAGCTTAGAGTAGAGGCCTTAGTACCCATTACCTATGCAGGTGTAAAAGAAAACATGCAAGCCGCATTTGACCGCTGGGATGGCCAATGCCGCGCGGATGCCTTAACTGAAAATGAGCTCGGTGAGCTGATTTACGGCGTCACGCATATTGTTCGTTCCCGCTTAATCAAGCAAATCACGGATCCGGTGATCGAAGAGCTGTTAGAGCATATCCGTTTTACCTTAGCACCATTAATCGGTAAAGACTTGGTGGCGCTAAAAAGGAATCTGCATGATCAACAAGTCTATAGCGAATTTGCGTTAAATATCGCTAACTGTATTAATGAACTGGCGGCTGACTTAGCAGGCGGTGAAGAAGCGGTGGAGCAAAGTGTTACTCGTATTCGTTTAGCGATGCCGCCATCTGATGATCGCGATGACCGTTACGCTGAAGGCGGTGGGCTTGGCGAAGGCAGCTTCGCGGTAGGCGACGAGTTCGGCAAACATTACCACGTGTTTACGACTGATTACGACCGCGAAGTGACCGGTGCAGCCATGTACAGAGTGGCAGAGCGCGAAACGATGCGCAAGCGACTAGATGGGCTGATCAAGGCTCAGGCGATAAGCATTCCCCGCTTGGCGCAGCGACTACAGCGCTTATTCGCTATTTCTCGTTTAGCTGGCTGGGATTTTGGTGAAGATGAAGGGTTTATTGATGGTCGCCGCTTGAGTCAACTAGTCTCTAACCCGGCGAATCATCGTATATTCAAAAAAGAAAAAAGTGCACCAGACTGCGATACAGTATTCACTTTTTTAGTCGATACATCTGGCTCCATGAAGCGTCAGCGCTTCGAAACGGTTGCTGTACTGCTTGACATCTATGCCCGCGCACTAGAACTGGCAGGCGTTAAAGTTGAAGTCTTAGGCTTTTCTACAGATGGATGGAGCGGTGGTCAATCTATTAAGGCATGGAGAAAGGCAGGCTCTCCAGAAAACCCTGGACGAGTCAACGACCGCTTGCACATTGTTTATAAAGACGCTGATACCTCTTGGCGCCGCTCACGCTTAAGTATGGCGTCGATGTTGCAAACTGCGCATTATCGAGAAGGTTTGGACGGAGAAGCCGTACAATGGGCTTGTGAGCGCTTAGCGAACCGCAATGAATCAAAAAAGTGCGTTGTAATGATCTCAGACGGTGCACCAATGGATAGCGCCACCAGCCAATGCAATAACAGCGAAGAGTATTTGCATCATCACTTGCAGCGCATTGTGTACCAATGGAATAAACGCAGGGACTTTGAAGTAGCCGCAATCGGTATTGACTTAGATATGGAGTTGTTTTTCGATAAAGCTGTCTCGGTAGATTTAACCGGGACAATGGGCATTAAAGCGTATAAGGCCCTAGAAATACTGTTTAGTCGGTCTGTTTGAGTTTGGCTTCTCTTAGCATTGAGAGGATGTTTGCTGGGCAGCCAGTTATAATGCATAAAATGAATAGTGTATTCTCTAGGCTAACAAGATGGCGTTCTACAAGTGAGTGAGAACCAAGTAATAACTGGTCAGTGCCTCTGTGGAGAAGTTGCTTTCACGGTGGCTGGTAAACTCCCAGCTTTATATCAATGTCATTGTTCTTTGTGTAGAAAGGTATCGGGTTCCTCGTCGAACTCAGCGACGTTTATTTCTAAGCAACATTTCAAATGGGTGCGCGGGCAACGTAGTATCACTAAATACCGTAAAGCATCCGGGTTTCAGTCACATTTTTGCAAGCATTGTGGTTGTGTTTTACCCAATCTACTGGGTAACGACCAAGCGGTTTGGGTGCCAGTCGGTTTATTGGAAAATAGTGATGAACTGAAAGTAGCAGCGCACCTTTATGTAGACTCTAAAGCAAAGTGGCATGCTATTGGTGGCGAGGCCGCCCAGTACGCTACAATGCCAGAGTTTGTTGAGCTATATAACGTCTTACATCATCAGTAATGTACTCAAGGCATTTAGCCGCATTAGAAGTGATATAGCACGTACTAAGGCATTACGCGTAAAATAGGTTGCGCGCTCATGACATTTGGAACCAATTAATTTTTAGTGTATTTGCGCCAAAGTCTTTTTCAGTCAAGAAGATAAAAACATGTTGAACAAGAACAAAATCAAGCGCATTGCGATGTGGTCTGGGCCGCGTAATATTTCAACTGCGATGATGCGCGCCTGGGAAAACCGTACAGATACACAGGTTATTGACGAACCGTTGTATGGGCAATATCTTCACCACACTCAAATCGAGCATCCGGGTGCTCAAGAGGTGATCGCAGCGCAGGGCAGTAGTTGGCAAGAGGGCGTTAAACGATGCTTTGTGCCTCTACAAAAAGGCCAGTCAATACACTATCAAAAGCATATGACGATGCATCTACTTGAGCATATTGATAGAAGTTGGGTTGCCGAACTTACGAATTGCTTTCTCATTCGCCACCCAGCCGAAGTTGTGGCGTCTTATTCAGTCGTGCGGGAAGCGCCTACCTTGTATGACATTGGCTTTGTGCAACAAGCGGCTTTATATGATTATGTGCGTAATTTACCGAATCAACCTTGTTTAGTTATCGATTCGGCTGAATTTTTATCTCAACCCAAAGTGATCTTACCAAAAATATGCAGTGCTTTAGATATTGAGTTCGATGAAAATATGCTCAGTTGGCCCACTGGGTCACGCGATACTGACGGAGTTTGGAGCCCGTATTGGTATGATTCGGTGAATCAATCTACCAGCTTTGCGCCCTATAAACCGAAAGAGTTAGATTTAGATCAAGCGGCGCAAAATATCGTAGAGCAAGCCTTGCCTTATTACGAACGTCTCTACAGCAATATAATTCAATGAATCTCTAGTGATAGATCGGGCTACTTTTTCTTATCTCCTTTTCTAAATTTAGTGCCGCCTAGCTTTTCACCGTTCGATTTTAGCTTTGGTTTTTGCTTGTCACCCTTATTTTTCTTTTTCTTGGGTTTTTTCTGCAATGATTCTCCTTTTGAAGCGTTGTTCTCGCGGCTTCGCCCATCGTTAGATGCTAGTTTCTGAGTGGAGCGAGAGATATTGAGTTGCTGGCCAGCGACCCAAACCTTTTTTAAACTGTTAAATATGTCTTTCGGCATTTCAACTGGCAAGTCGACAAAACTATGGTCGTCGCGAATATCAATTCTGCCTATGTGTTCCCCATCGATGCCTGCCTCGTTAGCAATCGCCCCGACGATATTGCCTGGCTTAACGGAGTGTTGATGTCCTAGTTCTATTCTAAAACGCTCCATGCCCTTGCCAACCGGCTCATGTTTATATTCTCTCGGCGGCCGTGAATCGTTACTACCACGTGAGCGCTCTCGACGCGTACCTCGCTCAAAACGGTCATTGCGTCCGCCTTTGCGACTAGAATCTTTATCGTAAGAACGGTTATCAACGATTGGTTTATTTGACAGCAAGAATGGGTGCTCGCCTTGCATGAGTTGTGCTAACGCAGCGGCAACGAGCGTGTTATCAGTACCATGTTCTTGTTGATATTCGTCGATCATGTTTTTGAAAAAGCCTAGATCGCTTGATTCGATGGTATCAGTGATTCGTTGTTTAAAGCGTTCTACACGTCGCGCATTGATTGAGTCGGTCGAAGGCAATTCGAGCGCTGCTATTTTTTGCCGCGTGGCTTTTTCGATGGCACCTAATAAGCGTCGCTCTCGCGGCGCAACAAACAAAATAGCATCACCTTTGCGTCCTGCCCGGCCTGTGCGACCAATTCTATGCACGTAGGCTTCAGTGTCATAAGGAATATCATAATTAATGACATGACTAATTCTATCAACGTCTAAGCCACGCGCTGCGACATCCGTGGCTACCAAGATATCCACTTTATTTCTTTTAAGCTGTTCAATGGTCTTCTCACGCTGGTTTTGTGCGATATCACCATTTAAAGCCGTGGCAGAATAACCACGCGCCGCTAACTTTTGAGCAACTTCGACAGTCGCATTCTTGGTGCGCACAAAAATGATGATGGCATCAAATTCCTCAGCTTCTAAAATGCGTGTAAGTGCTTCTAGTTTTTGTGGGCCTTTGACCATCAAAAAGCGCTGCGTTATTGTGCTGGCGGTAGCGGTTGACTCTTTGATAGAAATAATCGATGGCTCGCGTAGGTGGCGCTTGGCAATGCGTTCGATTTCCTTGGGCATCGTCGCTGAGAATAAGGCGATCTGCCGCTTAGCAGGAATCTGTTCTAGCACCCATTCAACGTCATCGATAAACCCCATTCTTAGCATTTCATCAGCCTCGTCAAGCACTAAGGCCTGCAAAGCATCTAACTTCAGTGTGCCGCGGCGCATATGGTCCATCACGCGACCAGGTGTGCCGACAATAACGTGCACGCCACGTGCTAAAGAACGCATTTGCGTACGGTATTCTTGCCCACCATAAATTGGCAAAACCCGAAACCCATCAATGTGTTTGGCATATTGCTGAAAGGCTTCAGAAACTTGAATCGCCAATTCGCGCGTAGGGGCTAACACCAGCACTTGCGGTGCATTTAACTTGAGGTTTAAGCGAGAGATAAGCGGCAGGGCAAAGGCGGCTGTTTTGCCTGTACCCGTTTGTGCTTGCCCTAGTACGTCACTTCCTTCTAGTAATAGTGGAATCGTTTGGGCTTGTATCGGCGTTGGGGCCTCATAGCCTAACTGGTCAAGCGCGGTTAATAACGGTTTAGAGAGCGCTAATTGATTGAAGTGGGTAATCGTTTCGCTTGCCATTTTGGGTGCCTACGCATTGAGAGGAGATAGATAGTTTGGCATTGCTGCTTAATCATAAAGACAGTGGCCGACCCCATTTATGAAGGCGGGCGATTCTAACGCTTTCTGTGACTGATTGCTTGATTACTTTCGTGCTTTGATTTTAGGTATCACCTGATGTTGTTACGTTATAATTTGACGATGCAACACACTAACTTCGTGCGTAAGATAACGCAATCAGATATTCCCAACTTGATTACGTTTTGGCAGAGTACATTTCCCAATGATCCACCTCACAATGCACCCGAATTGGTATTGACTGAAAAGCTGAAGGTAGATGACTTGGTTTTTGTATATGAGAAACAAACCAATGAAATCGCCGGCGCCTGTATGGCGGGATATGATGGGCACCGCGGTTGGTTATATTCGGTTGCTGTCGCCTCTAAATGTCGAAGAGAAGGAGTAGGGCGGATGTTGATAGAACATGCAATGAGTGAACTAAAACAACTGGGCTGTAAAAAAGTAAATTTACAGATTCGAGCTGATAATTACGCGGTAGAAGCCTTTTATCAATCGCTTGGCTTCGTCAGCGAGCCACGGCTTAGCATGGGAAAGCACATCTAATAACACTAATTTAAACAGGGTGATCCATGACTGATGAAATGACCAAAGGAAGTTGTCTATGCGGTGAGGCAAACTACGCGCTCAGTGGGCATATTGGCATATTTCAATATTGTCACTGTTCTCGTTGTCGCAAATTTACCGGCAGCGCGTTTGCAGCGAATTTATTTGTAAAACCTGAACAGTTCAGCTGGCTAAGCAACACTGCAACGGTTACTGAGTTTGAGCCTGAAGACACTAAGTACTTTGCCACCGCATTCTGTAACCAATGTGGGTCTTCTTTGCCGTGGGCATCGAAAGGTGGCAATGTAATTATAATTCCTGCGGGAACGCTAGATGATGAGGTGGACATCAAGCCAGACAAGAATATTTACTGTTCTTCCGATGCGACTTGGTATGTTGAAGCGGCAGACTTGCCAAAACACGCTGCTATGCCGAAGCGCAACAAGTAGCGCGCTAAACAATAGGTAAGAGGTTTTTCTGCGTAAGCGCCGTTTTCAGTATCTCGTATATGTCTACCCTTTAGCATGAGTGCCTAATGTGGATTAGGCAGTTTCATCTCAAATCTTGCCTTCTAGGTAATCGAGTCGTAACTTTGTTGGAAATTTTTCAATCGCGTATCGCAGCATTGTTCTAGGCATGGTGTGATAGTGCTGATTAAGGAATTGTCTTTCTACTGCTAGGTCTTGCTTGCCGATCTCTCTTAACATCCATCCGACTACTTTATGGATCAAGTCGTGCTTGTCGTTTAGTAGCTGTTCTGCAATCAGTAGGGCATCAGAAAAATCGCTGCGCTTTATAAAATAATAGCAGGAAAACATCGCGATTCGCCTTTCCCATAAATCTGTTGAATGCGCTAGTTTATGTAATATGCCCCGGTCTCGTTCGGCAAGGTGTGGACCGATTAGTTTATGCGCAGAGGCATCGACTAAGTCCCAGTTATTAATGTATTGTGTATTGCTTAAATAACATTGATAAATAGCTTCCTTGGTTGCTAGGCTTGCTTTAGGGTATTGATAAGTCCAGATAAGCAGGGCGCATAAGCGTTGTTCATGCAGCGGCGACTGGAGAATGTCTTGTACATCAAAAACGCTTAGATCAACGTTACCCTTTGCGATGGCACGCAATGTTGGGATACGAATGCCTATAAAGACATCGCCTTCTCCGTACTCGCCTGGGCCTGTCTTGAAGAAGCGTTGACTATGTGTAGCGATTTCACTGTTAGCGTGGTTTTGTAAACTATTGATCAGCGCTTGCTTCGGCATGATTACGAAATAAGAGCCGCGTCTATAGCTTGGTCGCGTTGAATAATGAGCGATTAAAACTCATAAAGAACTCCCCATTGCTTGCCTTTGAATCCAAATCATCAAGCCAAAATTGAAACTCTTCATTGCTGATAAGCTTATGCTTTCTGGCGATCTTAGCGTGCCACTGTAGCGCGGTATGTGAAAAGTAAGCTGGAGAATTGTCTAGGTTAATGATCGGAATAGCGCTCACTTTAACGCCTACAAAACCTGCCTTACTTAATCGAGAAGGCAGTGTCGGCGGCAAGTTCGGATTCGGCACTTCTAGCGGGAAAGCGCCAACGATGCGACATGTTATCGAGTCGTCAATAGAGTTAACCACTAGGCCTCGCCAATCTGTCTCAATGATTGCAATACGGCCTCCGGGTTTAAGCACGCGATACAACTCCTGAATGGCTTTGTTCGCATCGTCAATATATAACAACACTTGGGTACAGGTTACGGCATCAAAGTGATTATCGGGAATGGGTAGATTTTCAGCACTGGCTTTAGATAGCTGTACTTGAGAAATCGAGTCGCAACGCTCATGCGCCACATCGAGCATGTCATCGCTATAGTCAACGCCGTGTACCAATCCTCCTGTCCCTATCAATGACGCCATTTCGGCGGTTAGGAAACCAGTGCCGCACCCTACATCTAGCACCTGTTCGCCTGCGCGTAAGCCTAAAGATTGAATCGTGGTTAGTCGTTGTTGAGCAATATCAGGTGTTGTATAGCTTTGCTCAATGGATTGTGCCATTGCTTGGTCGTATTTAATCATCGGCGAATTTAAGCACAAACAATGCGAGCAGAACATACTCATGCTCGTGCCGTTCGTTAATTATGATTAGTCGATTCCGTTGGTTTAAATCGCCAAAGGGCCAAGATTTAATGTGCTGGCGGCGTATGGAGATAAATTATTACGCACTAGCAGCAGTGCACCACATAGAATCACAGGCAAAATGGCGCAGGAATTATGCGCTAAACAAAGTAAACGTTACGCTCTAACTAGATGTATAACATCTGCCGTAGACAGCGGGTTGTGATTTACCTATACCGCTTCTTTCAAAAACCGTGTAATCCACTCGGCAAGCATTCTAGTGTGAGGAGCATCCCCTGCATTGATCTTGTCTATTTCTGGCTGAGCGCGTTCGGTGGGCACTAAGCTAGGAGAAAAATTCTTGAGTAGCGCCATTTGGTAGTTGTTTTCGAACTCGGGATGGCCTTGAAAGCTAATCGCTTTGTTGCCATACAGTAGCGCGGCATTTTCACAGAATTCAGAGCTCGCGATAACCTTTGCGTTGTCCGGTACTTCCACCACCTGATCTTGATGAAATGCGTTAATTTTCACGGTGCCATCAGAGGATTTCATCCAATCAGGCTGGTCTTTGAGTGCATATTGATGCACACCCACGCCCCATCCTTTATCCGATTTAATCACCTTGCCCCCTAGCGCTTGTGCGATCAATTGATGGCCAAAGCAAATACCAACTAAAGGAATATCGTTTGAATAGGCTTCTCGAACCAACTCAGAAAGCGGTTCTATCCAGTCGTGGTCTTCATAGACTCCGTGTCGTGACCCCGTAATCAACCAAGCATCGCAGTCTTGCGCGGACTCAGGCATTTCTCCTTCAACCACAGTAAAGGTTTTATATTGTAAGTCTGGGTCAGCTGATGATAGCAGCGTTTCAAACATCTGCGGGTAGGTATCAAAGTCGGCGCTAATATCTTCTCTGACCAAGCCGACTTCCAAAATGCCTAAGGTTTTAACAGCACTCATTGTTATAGTTCGCCAATAGGGTTAGGGGTCGCCCCTTTTTTGATTGCCAGTAAGCAAAGGTAATCATAAGCAATAGTTGCTGCTGCAATGGCAGTAATTTCAGACACGTCATAGGCAGGTGCCACTTCCACAATATCCATGCCCACGAAGTTAAGTGAGCCCAAATTTCGCAATATCTCTAAAGCCTGAGCCGAACTTAGCCCTCCGCACACGGGTGTGCCTGTACCGGGTGCAAATGCGGGGTCTAAGCAGTCTATGTCGAACGTTAGATACACTTTTTTGTCACCAACACGTTGCTTGATTTGCTCAATGGTGCTGGCAATGCCTTCACGGTGAACCCAAGGGCTAGATAAAATTTTAAATCCATGATCATCGTCGTTATAGGTACGCAACCCAACTTGAATCGAGTGTTCTACATCAATCAGCCCTTCATTTTTTGCTCGCAAAAACATGCTGCCGTGATCAAAGCGAGTGCCATCATCTTCCCAAGTATCACTGTGAGCGTCAAAATGGAGTAGGGCGACAGGGCCATGATGCTGCGCATAGGCACGTAAAATAGGATACGTGACAAAATGATCTCCACCTATGCAAAGCGTGCTTACTCCCGCCTTTAGATGTTCGCTCACATGGTTTTCTATACTTTCAACAATGGTTTCGGGTCGATGCGGGTCCAGCATGCAATCACCGGCATCAACAACGGCAAGTGTGTCGAATGGGTCAAAACCGAATGGAAATGCGCCTAGCTCTGCCAGTTGTGTCGACGCAGCACGTACAGCGCGCGGGCCGAGTCTGGCGCCAGAGCGGTTGGTGACAGCATTGTCAAAAGGGATACCGCTGACGGCAACATCTACGCCTTCTAAATCACGGCTATATTTTCGTCGTAAGAAGCTTAATGCTCCGGCATAGGTTAAGTCAAAGGACGAACCGAACTTGCTCTTACGCATGAAGGCGGCGTCACCGAGTGGTTTCTTACTCATAATGTGGGGGCTTATTTAGTGGTTAGCGCAAATTGCGAACTAGGCTATAATGTGATCACAAATACAAAATAAGGTCAAGTGACATCAAACCAAAATTAGTTGTTTCCAAACCCATTGATTTGCTGATGTTGGAAAAGGGCAAGGAGCAAAAAACACATGAGTGGGTGTATCAATTATTACGGCAAAACTTGATTTGCGGCAAGATCCCGCCGGGCTTACCGCTCACTATACGCGGGCTTGCAGAGCGCTTAAGTGTGAGTGCAATGCCGGTGCGCGAAGCACTAAGTCGGCTGACGAGCGAAGGCGCTTTACAGATAAAAGACAATGGTAGAATCATGGTGCCGGTGATGACTCCAGAAAAATTCAATGAGCTTTGTGAGTTGCGAATTTTGTTGGAAACCCATGCTGCAGAGTGCGCAATGCCCTATATGCGAGACGAACATATAGATGAACTTGAACGCATAGACCAGCACTTAAATGGTGTTGTTGAAGAAGGCGAAATGGAAATGACTAATCTGATTAACCAACAGTTTCATCGATATTTATATACGGTAAACCCTCACCAATTAAGCCAGCCTATGATAGAAAGTGTGTGGTTGCAATTGGGGCCATTTATTCGCATTGTAAAGAGTAAATTAGAAAAGCACTATCCTATTGATAGGCATGTTGAAACTATTGAAGCTATTCGACAAAGAAATGCGTTTGGGTTGCGCCGAGCGATTGAGGCAGATATTCGCGACGGTACGGCTTCCATAAAGGCTATAGCGGGTGTACATGATTACTTTGCCATCTAATCGCGACGGGTGTCGTGAAGGCCTGATTATGATACTGCGCTTTTGATATCTGTTAACTGTTCAGGCGAAGGAAAGTCAAAACCAACGATCACGCAACCGTTAACTGTACGGGTGCAATGCTCTGTACCGGGCTCGTAAATAATATACTCACCAGGGCCGTAAATTGTCCCATCAGATTCAACGACGTCACCTTCGAGCACTAGATACTCTTCTCGAACGCTATGCACATGCGCAGTGGTGACGGTGCCCGGCTCCATACGAATCATGTATGCTCCATGTTCAGTGCT
Source organism: Candidatus Poriferihabitaceae bacterium (assembly GCA_965237995.1). Lineage (GTDB taxonomy): Bacteria > Pseudomonadota > Gammaproteobacteria > Arenicellales > Poriferihabitantaceae > JAAELZ01. The sequence goes on along the minus strand of CBDEGO010000002.1, from coordinate 89,436 downwards.
ATGGTCATAACTTAGGTCAAGCTGTGTTATTCCTTCTATCGTGGGGCCACCAAAATCATAAGGTTTGTAGTTGGCGGTGTTAGTATTGATGATTCGACGTTGATCACCAAACGAGTTTGAATCTTTGTTCATGTGCTGTGAGACGCTGCTACGAAAGAAAGTAACTATATCACTAGGGTATCAGTAAATAAAATGGGCTGAATTGTTATAAACAGCCTGGAGATACCCGCAGCATGCCTTTGTCCGTGGCAGCAACAGTGAACCCATTTTCGTGGATACTCTAGTTATAAATGATTGAATAATGAAATATTTACCAACAAGGGCGAAAGTATTACTAGTTGGCTTGTTTTTAATTATAGCAACAGGTGTAGTGATACCGAAGGTATTAATTAAAAGCTCTTTGTATACAGCCAAACAGACGGAAGTAGAGCTTTTAGGTTACCTTAACCAACATAGAGATAATCCTATTCAGAGGGCTTTAACTATGAATATCACAGTTGACCAAAAAATTGATGATGTCTACTACGTTAGTGTTTATACAATATTTGGATTTAAACTCGAGAAAATTGAAGTCATCATCAATAAAAGCGCCAAAACTACCTTTTGTAATCCTCTGTGCGAGTAAAGATGGTTTTCAACCAAACTGATTGAAATATCGTCTATCTCAACAGAGCACAAGTTAGTGAATAGAGGATTTTTAAAACGCATAGTGCCCCGTCTCCCACTATTCAATCTTTTGTGGTTCCGCACAGCACGTTATTATTCGTAGCAACAACCGTGAACCTAAAAACAAGGAGTCAACCAACTTAAAACCAACGAAACGAAACTAACGGTAGCTAAAAACTGACTGAATCATTAAACCATCTACCTGTCTTGAAGCAGGCCTTTTAGTTTATTGACGGTATTTAAGTTCCGTCCGGTCGCAGAAACCCCGAGGCAGGTTTCTATCTTGGAAACCAGCTTAGAGCGCGCAATACCGTTTGGTGCATAGAGATAAAATACGTTTTTATTGAGATGAGTCTGTTCAGTTTCATCCGCTAATAACTGTAGTTTTTTGGTATTTAAGTTAGGTGTACTTTCACAAAAGTAAAAATGCACTAACTTGCCTTCAAATGCAGGGTAGGGGTTGTTTGTGATGGCTGACTCAAATTCCTTTTTTGTTAAGACCAGCACTCGTGGATGCAGTGCAAACTGCGCTTGTAGTATGTCTTCAATTTGCGACATAGGGTTGGCAACTGCGTCTAAAATGATATTGCCGCTTTGAATATAGGTGCGTACCTTAGCAAAGCCAGCATGTTCTAACTGTTGTTTGAGTGGCTTCATAGGCAGTATGTTTTTCCCGCCAACATTGATGCCTCTAAGTAATACGACGTAGGTTTTCATGCGTTTACAAATCGCTTAACTGTTTGAGGCAACCAGTGTTAAAACGCCTATAGCAAGGAAAACTAACCAAGACCAATGCTTGCCCTTAGAGCCGAGAAAAGCAATCAGAAAATGGACTAAGAAGGTATAACCGATAATTTTTCCAACGCTATTGGGGTTAACAGTAGGGTTAACCAACATTATTAGTACAACTGAAAAACCTATCCAGGCAACTGATGTTAAATGCCAAGCAAATCGCAGCGTGTTTTTGGTGAACTCGGTGCCACCAAAAAGCATGGGCAGATCATCTTTGTTGAAAAGCGGGGTTAGAATATACTTTTCTCCCAAAATCGAGTGGACAAAGGAAATGGCGATAAGCAAAACCGCAGCAGCGTAGAGTAGGGGTTCCATAGGTAATTAAGTCATTAACCCTTGTATGGTGTCTACCAGACTTTGTGGCACTGATATGCCCTGTTTCTCTGTTTTTATGCGACCTTGAATACGGCGTTGCCCGGGTAGTCTTGTTCCTTCCTGTTCTAAAATGGCTGAAAATAGTTTCTCGCCGTGGTCTAAAAAATTATCTGGGTCACCAAACTTTGCCGGATCCAAAGCTAGGATCAATTCGCCGCCTTTAGGTGAACCGCCTCGACCGGCGTCATCTTCTTTTGCCTCAAAGCTTAAAAATTCGCCAATGAGCGGGCCTGCAATTAACTCAATCATTAAGCCTAGAGACGCGCCTTTATAGCCACCGAAACCAAGTTGTGCCCCTTCAAGCACGACGTTTGGGTCAGTTGTCGCCTCACCATTAGGCCCAATGCCGGCTGTTTCGGGCACACTGTGGCCGTCACGGGCAGCAATCATGATTTCACCACGCGCGGTGGCGGATGACGCCTGATCAAAAACAAGAGGTGGCTGATCTTTGCGTGGCCAAGCAAACCCCATCGGGTTGGTGCCGTAAAGTGGTTTAATGCCACCTGCGGGCGCTACATATGGGTGAGCGGCGGTAAAGGCAAAAGCGCATAAGCCAGCCTGAGCTATTTTTTCAACTTCGGGCCACATCGCAGCGATATGAAACATGTTGGTATATGCCAGTGCTGCGATACCATTTTGTTTAGCGCATTCAACCAAAGGTTGATGCGCAACTTGTAAACCTAAAGGCGCAAAGCCACTATCGCCGTTGACTCTAATAACAGCCGGCGCCAATTGCTCAACGCTAGGTTTAGCAGCGCCATTAACCCGTCCAGTTTCTAGGCCTTTCACATACAAAGGAACGCGAAACAAACCATGAGAATAACATTGGTCGGCTTCTGCTTGGCGAATGGTGTCAGCGACAGCGGTGGCGTTTGTAACATCGCACCCGTTTTTAATTAAAGCTTGTTTAGCGAGATCATGTGCCTCGTCTAAACTCATAGAAACTTGATTCATAGTGTTAGGTAACTCTTATTTGGATAAATGGCGAACGCGTCATCTGACTGCAAAGCTGGTATGCAATGGTCGATATCTGCTTTTATTCACTAACTTAAGGGGTTGACGCTACGTCGTAAAGCCTTGCAAGACTTTACACCTGTGCCACCCCAAGAGCCAGTTCAAATTGCAACCCTATAAACTGAGGTTCGAGTTGTTGGGTGTCGTTATACTTCATCAATTGAATGCCGCTTAGCCTTGTTAAGCAATCTATCGAGATGTCCGAGAGCGTAGGATTTACTGATGAATAATAAGACGATCAATAATAGTAAACCTTGGTGGCTGATTGCTGCACCCGTATTATTCTTATTACTATGGTCGGGTGGCTACGTAGTTGCGAAAGTAGGCTTGGCTTATGCGCCGCCGCTGACTCTATTAGCGCTTCGGTTTACTTGTGTGATCGGTTTAATGGCGATTTTATTCGCCTTATTTCGACCAGAGTTACCCAAGACAGCCAAAGATTGGGGGCATGTTGCGATGGTTGGATTTTTGATGCAAAGCCTTTATTTTGGTATGACGTACATCGCCTTTATTAATGGCATTGCGGCAGGCACAGCGGCGCTTATTATGTCGGTTCAGCCTATTTTAGTCGCGATTGTCGCACCCAGCTGGACAGGTGAACAGGTCAGTCGAAAGCAATGGGGCGGTTTAACATTTGCTTTGGCAGGGACGGCAGTGGTCATCTTCACTAGATCAGAGATCGGGCCAGCCCGTACTCGCTTTATTTTGCGCAGCACTTGCGTTGATAGGAATGACTACCGCTACATTGTGGGAAAAGCGATTTGGACTTTCGCATCACCCAATTACTAGTAATTTAATCGGTTATACCGCAGGGCTGATTGGCATTCTCCCTTTTATGCTATGGCTAGAAAAGCCACATATTAATTGGACCTGGGAGTTCGCTGCTGCTATGGCGTATTTAGTAATAGGCAACTCCGTTGTCGCTGTTGGGTTACTGCTAGCGATGATTCGCGCAGGCGAAGTGAGTAAGGTCTCCGCATTATTGTTCTTGGTGCCACCAGTGGCTGCACTGATGGCATGGTTTGTGCTTGATGAAATTATGCCACCACTGGCGTGGCTAGGGCTTGCGATGGCAGGTGCTGGCGTATTCTTAGCAACACGAAAGTAGCCATCCAGCACTCCCATTAGCGATAGGTTTTTATATGACGAACGCTATTACACCTAACTCTTTAAGGGTGTTGGTATCAATCGTTAAATTTGGGAAAATAAGTATCAATTAAACCTCATTTCTTTCTTGTCATTAAGCATGAATCTCTCCCGTTTTATTCCAATTTTCGTATATGCACTTTTATCCTGTATAGGTGTTTTGTACGCCGCAGAACAAGGTCCAGCTATTTCTACCAAATATCAGCTTAAGAAAATAAGCCCAAATGCTTATGTTATTCACGGGCCGTTGGAGTTCCCAAGTGCCATGAACCAAGGCTTCATGAATAACCCGGGCTTTGTCATAACGAAAGAGGGCGTGGTGGTGATTGATCCTGGCAGTAGCGTGCAGATAGGGCGAATGGTGTTAGAGAAAATTGCGTCGGTAACGTCTTCCCCAGTGGTGGCTAGTATTGCTACACATATTCACGGAGACCACTGGCTTGGTAATCACGCGTTAGTCAAGGCATATCCAAATATTCAATTGTACGGACACCCGCAGTTGATTGAACTTGCCGAGCAGGGCGAAGCGGAAAACTGGATACGCTTGATGCTGCAACTAACTCATAATTCGACTAAAGGCACTATTCCAAAAATACCGGACCGCGCAGTCAACAACGGTGACGTGCTGCAAATAGGTGACGTTGATTTTGAAATTCATCATACTGGAAGCGCGCATACCAACACAGATATTGCGGTGTTCGTCAGGCAAGAAGATTTGATGTTTACTGGAGATTTAGTTTTCAATAAGCGCTTTGGGCGAATGGACGGAGGCCACTTTCAAGGGCTTAATGATTTCTTAGCGCATTTAATCAGCCTTAACCCCGCAGTTGTTGTGCCTGGCCATGGTGAGACCGCTGGGATAGAGTTGATTGATCAAATGATGGACTTAAACCAAATTATCTACCAAACCGTGCAAGAGCACTATGAGGAGGGCTTAAGTGACTTTGAAATTAAACCTATTGTGATCGAAAACTTAGGCGAGTACACGTCATGGGCGGGCTTTGATGAGGGCATTGGTCGGGTAGTCAGCCTTTGTTACATTGAGGTAGAAGAAAATAGCTTCTAAAGTCTGATGAACTGCATCTATTTATCGTGGCGTCAATTTTAAATACAGTGTTTAGACGGAACTAATAGTGGTTAACTTTTATAAAAAAAGCCGAGCAAACGCTCGGCTTAATTCTGCTTTATTTAGCTAACTAACTAAGCAACTTCCCACACTACTTTTGGCTGATGCATCGGGCTCGTCGCCGTTAGCATATTGCTTGAATGTATGTGGACTGGCTTAGAATGATATAGGGCTCGGCTAGAGTTTGCAGGTGTCATCGAAAACACTAACTCTTGCTTCGCGCCTAATAGCATCGGGCCGTCTTGTAGCAAACCTTCCAAACTCACTTCGCCTAACTCTGTACTTATATGGCTAGGTGACATACGGGTGATGGTTTTTTGCACGTTACTGCGGTTTTGAATAACTACGTTTACAGTGCCGTTATGTGTGCCTTTGCCAACGGACAATGAAATAGCAGAGTTGGGTGAAACCGGTTTAATCATTTCCGCGAATGCCATCGAGCTAAGCGATGCGGTAGTGACTGCCGCGCCGGTTATCGCCACTGACTTAAGGGTATTACGTTTTGCTTTATCGATCACTTGAGATCCTCATGTTAATTAAGTATGGGCGCATTGTGGCTTAGCGATCTGAATGCTTACTTAATTTCTATTTATCAGTCTTAATATATTGTTATATATCAAATAGATGTGAAGAATTAAAGTTTGGTAATAATTAAGGGTTAATTGGCCAAAGCAGCCAAGTTTAAAATTTTCGCTTAGATGAATACGAGGATAGTGGTCGAGAAAATAGAGAAATGCTTCTGGCAGCAAAACGAAGTGTCGAAGGCCAAGAACTTGATATACGGACTATTTTAATGATCGGCTGGAAAATCGGAGCTTACCAAATAATCGAAACTGCTCTATCTATTTTGGAATCAAGAGGGTTTGGACATACAACTATTCCACTTAAATATGCCGATATGATAACTCGTTGAGTTTTTTGAAATCTAAATAATTACCTCCAACTAAAGTACTTAACCTTTATCTATATTTTGTTATTTTGGAAAAAATAAGCACCTTCCAACTAAACTACTTAAGTTTTAGTCCGTTATCTACTGTCATGGATATATGTAGAAAGTGAATTACCAGTATTTATCGATGACAAATTCACAAATATATGAAGGGCTCTTGTATACTCAGACTGTGTGAAAACGCCATAAAAGGTATAATCAATTCAATCAGTTACTGAATTGAATAATGAGTCATTTTATAGAAGGAGAATCACGCAGCCAGTCGACTTTATTCCCTGCTCGAATTGAAGAATACATCTAAGAAGATAACCCAGTTAGGGTCATTGATGCATTTGTTGAAGCGTTAGACTTGGTTGATCTAGGCTTTTTATCGGCACAACCGCAAGCGACAGGAAGGCCTGCGTATCATCCAGCTATACTGCTTAAGCTGTATATCTACGGCTATCTCAATAAGGTTCAATCAAGTCGTAAATTAGAGCGCGAAGCTAATCGTAATCTTGAATTGATCTGGTTGCTTAATCGCTTAGCGCCTGACTTATCGAGATCACCGTTCTTATATGCTTTAAGTATCTTTACGTGAACCGAGGCCAAAGCCATACGTTGTTCAACATAAGAAACACTCACGCCATATTCAGCGGCTATGCCAGTCCGTGATTTGCTCAAATTAACTAGCTTATTAAACGCGACGAACTGATCGTAAGGGGGCATTTTCGCACGTACAAAGTTTTCAGTTAAAGAAACGTCTGTGCTATCACCTTCATCAACCAAATTAACCTGAAGCGAATAGTCTGCTTGTAATTCTTTTTGCTTGATCAGTTCAAGGACTGCGCTAAGTCGGCGTTTTCCAGCAACAACATAATGGTCGCCACCGCGCTTAAATGCTGTAAAATTTTGCAAAACGCCCTTAGGTAAAATAGATGATTTAAGCCCTTTATCTTCACTTTCATTGTCTTCAATGTTCGAGCATTTAAGCCCGTAAATTGTATATCCGTTGCCTTTAAAGTAATAATATTTGACATAGTAATGTACCTCGTTAGTTGTAGTTAGTTAAAAATTCGCGTAAGCGTGTTGCGCTTAAAGCGAATGCCAACCATTTAAAAGGCGGGAGAAAGCAGTCAACAAAAATCGACGCTATGGTGCGGGCAGGAGCGAAGCGAGAACACGGTTAGCGTTTATTTTTGTTTATTGGTTTTAGGGCGCAGCGCCTTTGCGCGCCGTTAGGTGCGATCACTTTAGAGCCTATGGCTCAACACAAAAACTCTTTATAAAGTTTTAGGGCAAGCTGATGTTTTCTCCAAAATTGCTTCTTATAGACTAATCTGGTACATGTTTAAGAACAGTAAAACGGGAATGAGGAATGTTTAATCGAATTAAGTGGGCTTTCTTAGTTATCTTTTGGATGTATTGTCAGGCAGGGTATGCGGGCTTTTCCTATGTAGCCACACATCCGTTTGCTATCATACAACATCCTCAAAGTAATAACCCTCCAACCGCCTTGTCAAGAACATTGCAATCACTGACCAAACACGATGGCAGTTTATTTGTTGGATATGGAGATTGGTTCACTAACACAGGTCCTACCGAATTTTGTCGCCTAACCCCACCAGCAACATCATTATGTCTGTGAATTCACATTTTCAGATGAAAACACAGTTGTTTTTAGATCAATTGGAGGTAAATTGTACGCGGTAGCACGCGATCCGGGAAACCCAAATAATCATGGACTTGCAATCAGGTCTGGTAACAGTTGGTCAGCAAAGAGTGCTACCAACATCGGCCCTACAGAAGCATTCCATCTTTATGAAATCGTTTCCTATGCTGGCTCATTGTGGATAGCCGGTGATTCAGTGAACCGTAGTGCTCAAACGCAAACTCCAATGATTCGCCGCAGCACAAACGGAGGTAGCACTTGGACGGCGGCACTGACTTTGCCAAATCTCACAGGGCCGGGCTTTGCTTCTTTTTTTGGTCTTGCTGCAGTTTTAAATGGCAAACTTTATACCCAAGCTACATATATACATGGTCAACCAGCAGAAAACTTTACTCGTATCTATGATGGGTCTTCTTGGACAACGGGGCCAACCATCTTTCCATTTTGGGGAAGAAGCAGAAAAGCAAATGAATTTAAAAATCACATTGTGTTTATCCATAATATAAATAGTTTAGTTGCCTTTAACGGATCAGCAACAAACAATGTGGGGACGGTAGCGATAACTGATTACACTATCGACAATGGTTTTATCTATATTCTTCGACAGACAAATAAAATGGTTTATCGAACTGATAGAACAGACGGCACCCATTTTGTGGAAGTGGATCAAGCACCTTTAAATGCTTCATCGATTGGGGTACTAAATAATGTCTTATATGTCGGCACTGAGAACAGTCAGATACACAAAAGTGACGTAGATTTATCAGCAATTGCAGCTCCACCAATTGTGGCACCGGTGAATTATCTTTTGCTCACAAATAATTAGAGGGAATTATGTCAACATATAGAATTAATTTACGATTTGCAGTGTGTGCAAGTTTAGTAATAGGAACGACACTAGGTTTAACAATCCAGAATGCGCTGGCTCAAACAGAAAGTAAAACCGCAACTAGCACATGCGAAACCATAGATAGTTGTGGCTCGATACTAAAAAATCATATTAAAAAAGCACCTAGGAAGGTAATTAGTAAGGACTACGGTTGCTCTGGAGAAAGCAAACCTCGTTCTTCATTCAAGATCTGTAACGATGAAGAAGAAGTAATAAAGATAACAAATTTCTTCGCTGGAGAGGAAAGACTCCAATTCGCAACTTTAGTTGCTCCCAAACTACCCGTTAAGATAAAGCCAAGAGCTTGCACAACATTTGTAATAAAAAGCGGTGCAAAACGAGCATACAAATGCGGTGGTTTTTTTGACGTCATTCTAGCAACTGAGAGTGACTCGCCTGAAGGAGAGCTTTCAGGAAACATCGCAATAGGACTTTAATTATGCAACGACGTAAATTACTAAAATCATCTCTAGTTGGTACAGCAACAATTTCGTCTAAAGCTATGTGGACGACTCCTGTTATTTCAATAGTAGCTATACCAGCACACGCTATGACAACTGCTGATACTCTTTATTCTGGTATGGCCTCTTCGCCTAGTCCGTTTACTAATCTTCAAGACTGGTTGGCCATTGTAACTCTGCGTCAAAATGGGGCTGTTCCCGTCTTGCTACAGAACTTAGCTGAGAATGTTCGTATCGCAGGGGAAATAGATAGGGTAGGGTTCATTTCTCCAATTCGTGCCTCTTCTTCTTGTGGCGAACTATCTTCTGACGCTACAGGACATGTTAGCGCTGTTAGTGACAGTTCAATTTCTCTCCAAATAGATCTTTTCATCAATAACAAACAAGAAAGAATTTCTCTAACTGTTCCAAGTGCTAGAAGTGCGGTTTCAGTGCCGCCATTGTTATCGACTTGTACTTTGGGGTAGCTTGAGACTAGGTTAAAAATAAATGAGCTCAGTAGATAAAATACAGTGTGTCCGAGTAATTGTATTGCACTAGCCCCGACCGCAGAAACGAAAAGCAACACTACGAGGTCATGCCGGCATGGGGAACAAGTAATTAACCAATAGGATTTGATATGGAAAACAAGATATTAGCTGTATTTATAATTTTAGTAGGGTTAACCATTAGCAATTCAGCGATGGCTCAAAGAATAAATTACGAGAAGGATTTTCTGGTCGGCAAAATCACACTTAAATTTGTAGACGGAGCGGCTATTGATTTAAGCCTTAACGGGAACAATAATTCAAATACGGCAACCACAACGCCTATGGTTTTAAATTCCAAAGCTCAATTCTTCAGCAATTTAGCAGAGTCACCAAGAGTTTTCCCACTCCCTTTAGATGCACCTTTCACTCTAGGCGAACTTAGAGCGGAGCTTAACTCACTAAATTCAAGTATCTCCAAATTAGGTATTGCCCCGCGAAATACATTTTTGGGCCATACAACGGCAGAGCTTAATCGACTTAGAAAAAATGCAGAAACTACGCTGAAGCAAAGCATTAGCGATTTAACGCAGTTTTATGATATTAATTTTAAGGAAAAAACAGTATTTTCTGATGTAGAACAATTCATTCGTAGCGTAGAAAAGCTCAAAATGATTGAATCTATCCAACCCATATCACCACCTGTCGAACCACCGTCACCAAATTTTCAAAGTCAACAAACGTATCTTCCTAGAGCAGTATCTAGTACAGACCATGCGGATGGTGTCGGGGCCTTAACTGCGTGGAGCATATCGGGTGGATCAGGTTCAAACATTAAAATTATGGACATTGAATATGATTGGAATATTCAACATGAAGACTTTCCCGATACTTTTTTCGTAAGTGGCGGCTTTTTTAGTGGTTATGGTGATGGCCACGGAACAGCCGTAGCAGGTATATTATCTGCGAAAAATAATAATATAGGCGTAACGGGTATCGCATATGGGGCAGAACTGGGTTTGATGAGTAGCTTCGCTACCGGCCCGTTTAATTTGCCTCACGCGATACTCTCATCTATTTCCCATTTAGATGCTGGCGATATTATTTTAATCGAACAGCAAACACCCTTGCCGATCAGTGCACAGAATGATACTTGTAGTTTTGCAATAGCTCCGTATGGCCCCACAGAGTGGGAGAATGCAGTATTTTCGGCCATTCAAACTGCTACGGGTAATGGTATTGTAGTAGTCGAAGCGGGTGGAAACGGAGGAATTAATTTAGATCACGCTTCTTTGTTAAACCGTTTTAACAGAGCCACTAGAGATTCAGGAGCAATAATTGTAGCTGCTGGCCGCAAACCACCTAGTGATCATAGGCCAACTTGTTATAGTCCACACGGCGATAGAATAGATTCGCATGCACGGGGGATTGGCGTTGCAACTCTTGGCCATAATGCGAACTTATATAACGGAGGCCCAAATGCTACCTATACAAATTCATTTGATGGAACATCATCAGCCTCACCAATAGTAGCCGCGTCTGTTGCGGCTATACAAGGAATGTTAAAAGCTCAAGGCTTGCCCGTGCTAAGTCCCCTTGTCATGAGGCAATTACTGACGACAACAGGCTCGCCTCAAACAAGCGACTTAACCCGAACGATATCGACCGTACCAGATATTATTAAGGCAGCTAAATCGTTGGGCTTATATACACCAACCAACCTAGCTCCTATATACTATCTATTAGACTAATGAAAAATAAATACCCCAAGCGTAGAAAACTTTTAACGATGTGTGGTGTGTTACCAGTATGGGCTACACCTTTGGTAACGTCAGTAATGCTGCCGGTACATGCACAGACATCTTCACCATCTCTAATTGATGTTACTCCGCCGCCACCGGGTTTTGTTTTTTGTGCCCAAAATGAATCTGGCTCTATAGAAAGTTTATTTGTACAACTTCAGAATATAGGCACTGCTCAGTTAACATTAGAATCTATAGCTGTGACAGCTGATATAGGATCGGTAATTTGGAAAGAAGATGTTGCACTTCCAATCACTATAAGTGCTGGCTCAAGATTAGATATTCAATTTATACCTTCGCCGACATTTATATGTACTAGCAATCAAAATCCTACTTTAACAGTTACATATACGACAAATATAGGTACAACAATACTGAAACATCAATATTAGCTTAATGAATCGCCCCGCAGTTTTGAATGTGGCTAAGAATTATAGTGTTTATATCTATTGGCATCCAGTGCAGCGCCTTGTTAGGCTTGCGTTATAATGCTTTTACAATCACTTCTCGATCAATTTTTCCCCAGAAATAAAGTTTGGTCAATTCCTTGTAATCGTCTTCAAAAAATCTCATAAGATTTCTTAAACCAGTTTCAGACAGTCCTTGGTCATCTCCTGAGACTGGATTGTGATGAGCATTTAGTTCGTTCCTGAAACCAAATACACGAAAGATATCTTCATCAAGGTTCTCTTGCATTAGAACAGCAACAATTTGATCTGGCTGACACTTGCTAAGTAGATCAGTGAGATAAAAAGATATATCTTCACGAATATGGTGAATTTTACGCATTTCAAGTTGTGCGGTATTGTTTGCCACCCCTCTCTCATCATAAAGTGCTTCAGCTATGTTATTCAGATTTTTATACTTCATCAGAACTTCTTGCTCACCCTCGAATCTATCCTTCTGAACCCCGTCAGTTACAACAAGCTTGTATCTCCACCGAAAAGCTGAATTCAGCCTGGATATAGGGCCTCGAGCCACCACTATGTATTTCAGATCTTTCCTGTAGACTGGCTTCCTTATATGAACTTCATGATTAACGAAGTTCTTCTCTGCGTTGTTAATTCCATCCCTCACCGTGCGTCCACCGCATTTCCCGATATGAATCAGTACCGTACTACCAATTGGTAATTGCGACAAAACGACTCTTGATTGCAAATATTCATATAACCCAAGCCAACTCATTACTTTTTTTATTAACTTTTTCACGATTACTCCTAGTCAATATTCGGACTTCAAAATCGCAAAGCGTCTGGGAAGCAAGCCTAACATTTGCTTATGGGGGGGTGGAGCGCAGCGGAATGTCCCAATGAAGCCCTTGTTAGCGCACGGCACTGAAAAGGATGCCAAGTTACGCTGACTGGCTACTTTTCTTTTTGAACGAAGCTGCTTTATCAATGTGCTATCCGATGCCCTAAATAAAGATGCCACGTTATCACGATGTTTGGCGAAATTAAAGATCAAACGAAAGTGAGTTATTTTCACTGCTTAACAAAACCGCAGGGATGAAAAACAGAATTAATGAACATGGGCATTGCTTATGAAAGGGCAGTTGTAAAAGTTGATTATTTCCAATATCGCTCAACCTCACAAAACCTATTGCTTTTAAAACGCTAACGTTGAGCTAAGGGGCGCGAAGCGCAGAGTGAATCGCCCCAGCCGAAGGCGACTTGAGCGTTTTGTATGGATAATATCCCACAGATTGAATTTTCCTGTTCAGTCAAAGTTGGTAAAGTAAAACCCAGGCTTTAGTCGCACCTAAAGCTTTCTTTTGCAGTAGTTCGATTGAGCGCTGGCTCCTCAGTTGAGAGACCGATAACAAGAACGAACGCTGCAAAAGACTCCAAGCATCACACTCGAATAGTCTACTGGGTTTCGAACCCGCATTATGCAAGTCAGGGTTAGCTTATATGAATATGAAAACAAATCAAAGTGTTACAGTTGGTGTTGATATTGGTAAGTTCCAATTGGATGTATTTATCCGCCCGTTGGGCATTTACTTTAGTGTCACAAACGATGAATCAGGCATTCAAGAAGCGATCAAGCTTATCGAATGCCATAGTCCAGAACGTGTTGTTGTAGAGGCTACAGGTCGCTTAGAAGTGCCACTTATTATGGCCTGTTCAAAGGCTAAGTTACCATACGTTATAGCCAATCCAATGCACATAAAACGCTTTGCAGGTGCACTAGGTCAGCGAACCAAAACAGATAAACTAGATGCGCAACTCATTGCGCATTATGGAGAATCTATAAAGCCTTCGTTATCGACGCTAAAGCCCGAAATCATGCAGCTTATGAGTGATTTGGTAGCACGAAGGAATCAGTTATTAACCATGCAAACAATGGAGAAGAAATCTTAAAAGAATAACTGTTTCAATTTTTAGTAAAACAATGAAACCGAAGATTGGTGATGCTCCTGCTTACGTGGCAGCTGACTTAGTAGAAGTTAAAGGAATGGAGCCAACAGACAATCTTGTTTTTAAAGCTTCTTTTGAATATTTCATTGAAAACCCTCATGGCCATATTGAGCCTGGGGAGTTATTTGGTATTGACAATAAATATGGGGGCCATACTAGATAATTAAAATTATCTTGTATGGCTAGATGCGAAAGAGTCGATTAAGCAAGTATAAACAAAACAGACTAATTGAGCTATTTGTAGCGGGTACAACTGCAAGAACCGCAGCCTCATTAGTCGGCGTAAATAAATCTACAGCAAGTTATTATTTTCATCGTCTACGGCAGTTAATATTTGAGCAAACAGATAACATTGGCTTGCTCGCTGGTGAAATTGAAGTAGATGAAAGTTATTTTGGTGGCAGACGCAAAGGTAAGCGAGGACGTGGAGCCGCAGGTAAAGTGCCTGTATTTGGCTTACTTAAACGCAATGGCAAGGTATATGCAGCAATGATACCTGATGCCAAGACACAAACTTTGATGCCGATAATTAGGCAAAAGGTAAAGCCTGACAGCATCGTATATACTGATTGCTGGCGTGGTTATAATGCGCTTGATGTGAGTGAGTTTAAGCACTATCGTATAAATCATAGTGTGTTGTTTGCAGATAAACAAAATCACATCAATGGGATAGAGAATTTTTGGAACCAAGCGAAGCGTCATTTACGCAAGTTTAATGGTGTTCCAAATAAGTATTTTCACTTCTTTTTGAAGGAGTGTGAATGGCGATTTAACAACAGTGACCCAAAAGATCAATTAGTACAATTGAAACAATGGGTTAAAACAGAAATAGGTTAGTTATCTAGGACAGCCCCTTGAGTAATATTGATTGTCATTGGGTAGCTAAATCAATACGTATAACGCCGTAATAATTTGCCGCTTAAAGCGGTCAAATTGATTACCTTGTTAGCTGGCTGAGAATGAAACAACTTAACGACGCTGGTAGTGAATTTCATAAGCGTAACGTGGATCATCATGTAATGCCCAATAATTATCTTGCAACGCCAAAGTAATCGGACCCACTTTTCCTAATGAAACTTTCTGAGAGTCAATTTTTGTGATCGCCATTATGCCGCCGGCAGTGCTAGTTGCAAACAGTTCGTCTGCCGAACGAGCCGCTTCTGGACTAAGCTCGCCCTGGATGACATCGTAGCCAAGTTCAATAGCGATTTCTATTGCGGTCTTTCGAGTAATCCCTTTAAGAACATCATTTTCCGGCGTTGTGATAATGCCATTTTTTACAGAAAATATATTAAACCCAGGGCCTTCGGTAATATTTCCTTTTGCATTCACAACAGCAGCCGTTTCACCGCCTTCGTCGTAAGCATCAAACTGCCCCATGACCAAGTCAAGCCAGTGGTAGTTTTTCACAGTCGGGTCAACTGACTGTGGCGGTATTCGTTGCCGGTGGCTCACGATGAGATCTAACCCTTTGCCTGGTTTTGTAATCCAAACGAAAGGAATCGCGAAAGCAAAAAAACGATTCCTGCATGTTCTCGGATCTCGCGAACCAGGCTCTGGCAGCCCTCTCGTTGTGATCATTTCGACATAGGCTTCCTGTAATCCACTCTTACTGACACAGTCACTTACGATGCCAGTTAATTCCTCACGAGTGTAAGGAATCGACATTCGCAGCATCTCCATCCCTGAAAAGAAACGATCAAGGTGATCATTGAGTCGAAAAAATTTTCCATCTCGAACATGAACAACATCGTATGTTGCATCTGAGTGAAGAAAACCCCAATCAAGCAGCGATATCTTCGCCTCTGATATCGGAACAAACTTCTCATCAACAAAGGCTGATCCGTTGGAAAAATTGGGCATAATATCTCTCAATGTTTATAGGGATTGATTCAGCTAACAGTTCGTTATCAAGGACTTCGTCCTAGATAACATTATTATGTTTAGCCAACTTAGACTACAACTTAATTTCGGATTGTGGGTGGCTTTCGTTTTGGTGTTTCTTCAACTTAAAACTCCAAGACCTTCTGCAATCAAGGTCGCTGCGAGATTCGCTGATACGCCGGCTGGATCATGCAAGGGAGTCGTCGTGTTGATATCCATGCCAACTATATTAAGACCTTTTAAACCGCGCATTAACACAATACCCTCCGAAGGAAGTGCACCATCTGGTGTTGGTGTAGCAACACCAGGTACTATTGCTGGATCAAAAAAATCCATGTCATAACAGATAAACACGGGTTTATCAGCAGCCAGTTGATGAATATATTGAACGACTTTATCAACGCCCATTTCAAAATACTGTTCGATAGGAATTACCTCATAACCCATATCTCGAGCATGCTTAATGGCCGCATTCGCGTTTATTGGGCCTCGTGTGCCGATATGCAATGCAGCACTTTGGTCGATTAGTCCTTCAGTTATAGCATGAGTAAACTGATTGGCGTTGGTAAAGGGTGTATTACTATCGATCGGCCAGGCATCGGTGTGTGCGTCAATGTGTACGATAGCGATCTCACCATGCTTTTTATGCAGTGCTCGCATCTGCGGGAGGCTAATTGCGCCGTCTCCACCAATCGCGAACGGCAAACAGTTTTCATTGAGAATAGTAGTGACAGCATCTTCAATTTGTACAAATGCCTGCTCGATATTTTCTAATGAGAGCTGCACATTGCCGGCGTCAATCACTCGTTTCGTATCAAATGGAGAGGGCGACGCATCCTTTATTAATTCGCCGGTGAGTATCGATGCATGCCGGATCGCATTTGGACCTTGTCGAGAACCAAATCGTATCGGGTCTCGTCCACAATCATAAGGAATGCCGAATATGGCAATATCGGCACCTTTGAATTCATTTGAAAGCGCTAAATTCAAAAATGTCAAAGGGGTTGCAAATAACTTGTTTTTAATCATCTTGTCTACGCTGCAGTTAGGTGAATCAGCCATTGCAATTATGGCATTGGAAATTGAAATTTATACCAAGTTGAGTGCATGTCCACCTGGTCAATTTTCTCGTAGTCTATTTCCATTTCTCTACTCTGATGACACATAACGTTTGCTTATGGGGCGTGCAACGCAGTGGAGCGTCCCAATGAACGAAGTGAATGACTTGAAGCATTTGTTAGCAATAAACCAGTACATTTCATAGATTACCGATAGGTCAAAGAAATGGTACCAATGTGCGCGTGACTAATATCGTGACTAGATTGAAATACTTTACTAAAAGGAATAGGGTCTCCTAAATTTCCGCGAACGTTGAAGTAGATGGTTTTAACTACCTTATTTTTCTCAAGAAAATGTATCGGGCCTTTAAGCTGTTCTAATGTTTCAAAAGTTGCAGGACTTGAAGGGCCGTTATATGTAGCTGTTCCTGTAAGCTGATATTCCCCGCTAGTATCAGTTTTTTTTACATCATATTTGATTAGTAGGTTTTTCCCGGTGCGTGTACAACTTCCTTGTTTGAAATAGCAGCTGCTTTTATACGAGATACTTTTATAGTTTTTGATCGTAGTCGTAGTGCAACTCGATAGAATAAGGGTGAAGACGGGTATTATCCAAGTAAAAGATTTGTTTGAAATTTCCATAGTATAGATATTATTGCTAACGTTGAGCTAAGGGGCGTGGAGAGCAACGGAACGTCCCAGCCGAAGGCGACTTGAGCGTATTGTTAAGTATTTTTAGCATGAGGACCCTTTAGCCAGTAAAAAATAGCACCACTAACGCTACCGAATGCCGCAGAGTAAAAGCATAAAACAGGTAATACAAATATAATCACAGCCTGTTTAAGTTGCCCATGTTCTATGATTTGGTGTGCTTCTTTACCGAGGTAATAATAAGCACAACCGGTTGCTCCTAAGAAAGCTCCTGCATTATATATCTGGTTAAAGTATGGCTATCTTTTGAAATTTGAAATAAAACTGCTAACAATAACGGCACCGAGCAGCACCACAAAATAGAAATAATAAAAGCAGGGTCAAGTATGCTCGTTGATTCTTGCCAGATAAAATAGAAAAGGGCGATAACGATACTAGTTAATACCCAAAATGTCCTTGTTAGCATAATCACCTTTTAATACCTAACGCCTCAATAACCGGCACGCGTTAGCGTGTCCGGCGCCGAAGGCGCGAAGTTGATTGACTTGTTAGAAATTTTATTTAGCCGAACTTTAACGCTTTTCTTTTGCTCCGCTGAACACACTTCCCCTTTTACAGCTTGGTCAACGGTTCCCATCGCAACACCGTGGAGCAAGCCAACGAAGGCTACTTGCTTACCAGACAGGCCGTAACTTCTTGCGCCATTAGTAGTATTTGAATAATTTGATTGCCACTCTAAGCCACACCAATCTGCCAGACTCGATAACTCTCCAATTTTTATTACTTCACTTGCGTTATCTGATGTTATTAGAACTGCGTTTCTCTCTTTTTCGGAAGTAGGTTTAACATAAGAGCCATCCTTTAATCGGGCTTTACCCCAATAATTATTCATTGCTCTATCGATAACTTGTTGATGGGCGTTATTTGGAATGATCTGGCCCAAAACAGCATTTGTAATAATCATTAATACACCGAAGAGTATAGCTTTATTCATGGCTCCCTCGTATTTCTAACGCCCTGTTAAGGGGCAAATTGTAGTTGGCTAAAATGTGAAGCGGAGCGAAACCAGCCAACTGTAATTTGTCCCGCTTGAACAGCTTGTTAGCTGCCTTTTCGTATGAACTTTGCGACCTCGCAGTCTTCTGGCACTCGTTCAACGCGATGATCAATACTATCAGAAACCGCGACCAACTCGGAACGAACAGGTAATTGCTTTGGCAACTTAATATTTTTAACTATTCTTAGATTATGTAAAGCATTTAAAACCCACCAACCAGGATCAGGTTCGTCACTGTACAAGCCTAACATTGCTGAGCCGGGATAAGCGTGATGATTGTTATGCCATACTTCCCCCATTGAAAGGAAACCCGCGACTTTAATGTTGTGACCTTGTACTGCTGCGCCTTCAACCTCCCAAGTTTTATCGCCTTTATTATGGGCGAAGTAACCGATTAACCAATGACCACCGACAGATATAACAATTCGGGGAAATTGTTTAGTTCAAGATCACAATTTAATTGCCACCAACCATCTTTTAGTATTTTTGAACCATGTAATAAATAATCATGACACTGAGCTTGTCTTTGCGCCCAATCACGAAGGTCATGTTGAATCATCATGCCTATTGGGCCAGCTATTCCAACTAAAACACCCAAATATACGAACAAATATTCCATCCATTTCGGACATTCATATGAGCGATGAATAAGTAAACGATGCATTCCTAGAGAATGCCCAAAACATAAAGTAATAGCTGTAAGCGTTATAAACACCAAAAAGGCGGAAATAGATAAGACAAATGGCGCAATGAAAATAGTCGCTATAAGATGAGTTAAAAACCAAATAGATTTAATAGGTTTCCATTTTACTGTGCCACTAAAAGCACTTTGTTCATCATTTGAATAAACTCTATCCGTATTGAGCATGATTATCCTAAGGCTGCTAACGTTTGCCTATGGGGCGTGGAGCGCAGCGTAGCAAGTCCCAGCACGAAGTGCGCCTTGAGCGTATTGTTATATATGTTGAGCATTAGTTATTTAGTAAATATATTCTCCTAACTTCATCCTAGATAACACTATTATGCATTTTATTGGACGTATTGGCTGATTATTCCCTTCCATGCAGTATAGCCTTCTCCATTTAAATGAACTCCATCTCTTGAATACATAGGGTTCAATAAAGAACCTTTCGCTAGTCCAGCATTTAGATCAATATATGTAATTGAATCTTTTTGTTTTGCTAGCAGCTCTAATTTTTTATTAAGCGCTATTATTTTTATATTTCTTTCCTCGAGCCTCTTGCCTGTAAAAATTGTTGATTGAATATATACTTTCATTCCTTGCTCAGACAATTTATTAACAATTGTTCGATAGTTCTCAAATACTTCATCAACTCTCATGTCCAAGCCAAAGTCATTTACTCCTACCATTATGAATGCACGATCTGCAGAAGTTGAGTAAATGCTATCAAGTCGCTTGAGAATACCGTCCGTTCTGTCTCCATCTATCCCACGATTAGCAATTTTCATAGACGGAAACAAATCTTGCCATTCTGCACCATCGGTAATGCTATCTCCGATAAATACAACATCATAATTGCGTGTACCGTTTTGCTCAAAAAAAGATTTTTTATGATAGAAGTAATCAGAATATTTTGGTTTTGGTTTTGGGCTTACAATATTTTTAATCGCTTTCATTTGCTCAAAAGGGAATACTTTATACTGTATTGAAATCATGCCATAGATAAATGAGAACAGCATACCAGCACATACAGCAATGACCCTAAATTTATTTAACTTCATTATACGATCTCTTTTTTGTATAACGTTGAGCTAAGGGGCGCGAAACGCAGTGTAGCGTCCTAGCCGAAGGCGCCTTGAGCGTTTTGTTAGCAAAATTAGTTGCTAGGAACTGGCTCACTGATTCCATAATTTCCAGCACCTACAGTAGAGAGAACTCCATTTTCATCTTGAAGTATAAAGTTCATATCTATTTCTGGATTATTTTTGGAATAACTTAGATACATTTCTCTTGCATCTTCACTCCAACTCGCTAGATCTGTAAAAACCATTCTTTGAATTTCTATTAGCTTGAATTTCATTCCATCATCAATAGGTTCTTTAATATGTAAATCGTTATCTTCGGTTTGAGCAACAGTAGCAAGCATCCTTGAAATGTCGGAATTTTGCTTTAAAAAGCCAGGTTTAGAATTAGATAGATTTAAGTACAGCATAGGCTCAAAAAAATGAATGTTATGACCAATCAATTCTTTGCCGTACTCTGTTTCCTTAATGAACTTGTAGTCATTAGGCCCACCACTCGCCGCCATTGGGTAAAATTGACTTAAAATTGTAATAAGAATTATGTTTATAAATTTCATGTGTGTTTTGCTAACGCCCGCCCCATGGGCAATTGGAAAAGAGGGTGGTACTGGCGTAGCCAGAATTACCCTCTTTTTCAAGTTGTCCCTTGCGGGCTCTTGTTATAACACTCTCGCGTGATACTCAAACTGTGACAATCCCGTGCATTGACTCCAATATTCGGATGCACCATCCAAGAGAACAATACACCCTCATAGCTCATTCCAGCCTTTTCCATTACCCGTTTTGAAGCTGTGTTGCTCACATCACAAACTGCTCCGATGCGCTCAACACTACCGAGTTCAAATGCTGCATCAATGAATGATTGTACAACCGACGTCATAATCCCGTGGCCCCACCAGTTCTTCGAAACCAGATAGCCTACGTCAAGCTTATGCCCATTTTCTCGCGCGGCAAAACTACCGATTATCTCTGAACTGTCACTGTGTTCAATTGTCCAGGTGTAATTATTTTGATTCCACGAATCTATACAGCTCTCAACGTACCGTAGAGTCTCCTCCTCAGAACTATGGGGGAACCAAGTGGTGTATCGTGCCACATCTTCATCCTGCGCCCAATTTTCAAATATCTGTGGAGCATCGGATAGTTTAATTCTCCGAATCACGAGATCATCTGTTTTAAATAGTTCGAACATTACTTAAAACCTCCTTGCGTTATAACGCTTGCTTATGGGGCGTGGAGCGTAGCGGAACGTCCCAATGAAGCCCTTGTTAGCGCACGGCGCTGAAAAGGATGCCAAGCTACACCAATTGACTACTTTTCTTTTTGAGCGAAGTTGCTTTATCAATTTGCTATCCGATGCCCTAAATAAAGATGCCACGTTATCACGATGTTTGGCGAAATTAAAGATCAAACGAAAGTGAGTTATTTTTACTGCTAAACAAAACCGCAGGGATGAAAAACAGAATTAATGAATATGGGCATTACTTATGAAAGGGCGGTTGTAAAAGCTGATTATCTCCAATGCCGCCCAACCTCACAAAATTTATTGCTTTTAAAACGCTAACAGTTCGTTATCAAGGACTTTGTCCTAGATAACATTATTATAGGGATGCCTGATAATTTTTTATACATTTTTGTATATATCTAACATATTATTGAAATATATAGTAATTATAATTTACTGGCGTAATCTATTTTTAATTTATAGGATATAATCCTACTTAATTTTATAATTACTAAATTCATTAAGAACTTCATCACCTTTTTTAAATGACGTGGCAGATTATATGGCTGTACGCCGATATAGTAAGCGAACGGTCAATACTTATCTTCATTGGATAACTGACTATATCAAGTTTTCTGGCCTAAAACACCCAACGGAGTTAGGGTATCAAGATGTTGAGCGATACTTGACTTATTTGGCGGTAAAACGCAATGTGTCGATTAGCACTCAGTCTGTTGCGCTTAACGCAATGGCCTTTTTATACAACAAGTTTTTGAACCAACCGCTGGGCGATATGAAGCAGTTTAGTCGTGCTAAACGGCAAGCAAAACTGCTAACGGTATTGACTCAAGATGAAGTGCAACGTCTGTTGCAGCATGTAGACCCGAGGCAGAAATTGATGGTCAGTTTGTTATATGGGTCAGGGCTAAGAAGGATGGAGTTAGTGCGTATGAGGGTAAACGATATTGATACCGACTTTAAGCAAGTGCGCGTCTGGAATGGCAAAGGCTTTAAGCACAGATTCACTACCTTAGCGCCTGAATTGATACCCGCTATACGAACTCAAATAAAGAAAGTGGAAGTGTTTTTAGAAGAAGATAATGCGATTGAGCAATTTGCGGGCGTTTGGTTGCCTGATGCCTTAGAGCGGAAATATCAATCCGCTAATAAAACGTTAGGTTGGCAGTATTTATTCCCCGGCGTTCGATTGAGTGTGCAACCCGGTAGTGGTTTAGTGCGGCGGCACCATGTCGATGAATCTGCTATCAATAAAGCCATTAAGGCAGCTGCAAAGCGCGCCGGCATTATTAAACAAGTTAGCTCGCACACCTTACGGCATTCATTTGCTACGCATTTGTTGCAAGCGGGGGTCGATATTCGCACCGTCCAATCTCAATTGGGGCATAGCGATGTGAAAACGACCGAAATATACACGCATATCCTTAAGCAAGGAGCAGATGGAGTGCGCAGCCCATTAAGTGCCTTGCTGGCTTCTTCAGAAGGATTAACGGCTAGTTAAACCTCTTCAAACTCCACCAAACAACCTAAGGCATCTTTAGGGTGCACAAAAATAACGGGTTTGCCGTGTGCGCCAATCTTGGGCTGTTCGCTTCCTAAAATGCGCAAACCGTTGTCTTTTGCTGTTTTTACCGCGTTTTGAATATCATCCACCTCTAAACAAAAGTGGTGAATGCCGCCTGCTGGGTTTTTTTCGATAAATTTTGCAATGGGCGAATTCGCGCCCAGCGGAAGCAGTAATTCTAATTTAGTATTATCGAGTTCAACGAATACGGTGGTCACGCCGTGCTCTGGTAAATCTTCTGCGGCGGACACAGTTGCGCCCAACACATCGCGATACAGACTGATAGCCGCATCTAAATCGGGCACTGCGATGGCGATATGGTTAAGTTTACCGATCATCTTATATAGCCTATTCGAATTCAAGAATAGGGGCATCTACTTCCAACACTTCACCCGCTTTGGCATGCACGGCTTTTACGGTGCAGGCGTTTTCAGCACGCAAGGAGTTTTCCATCTTCATGGCTTCGACAACGGCGAGTTCTTGGCCGGCTTCAAAACTATCGCCTACCGCTGCGTTCATGCTGACTAATAAGCCGGGCATTGGCGAGAGTAAAAATTGTGATAAGTCTGTAGGTGTTTTAACCGGCATTAAGCTGGCTAGCTCGGCTGTGCGGAGTGTTAGAATTTCAAAATCAGCGGTGTAACCTTGGTGGTTTACGGTAAAGCGATAATCGGTTCGTTTTAGCTGTAGGCTGATTTTGTCGCCATTCACTTCGCCGGTGTATAGCGGGCTGCCAATTTTCCATGCGTCTTTAATTTGGAAACTTTGGTCGGTAGTGGTGACGGTGAAGTCACCTTGTTCGCCTTCAATTTCAAAGGGTTGAACAGTCTGCTTATTGGTGATGGCCATCCAGTCTCGACGAGCAGTATGCTGTGTGTGCGGCACTTGATTGGTGATTTTGGCGGCGCGGTCGCGGTATCGAAAGTGCAACGTGGCAATAACGGCGGCGACTGCAGTTAAGTCGTCTGGGCTATTGTCATTGGGGTTGTAGCCTTCGGGGAAATGGGTGTCGATAAAATGAGTATCTATATCACCTGATTGAAAGCGTGGCTGTTGCAGTATGGCGGATAAGAAATTGATGTTGGTCTCTACGCCTTCAATGTAATATTCGTTCAGCGCCTGCTGCATGTTGCTAATGGCCTGTTCACGCGTTTTGCCATGGGTGACCAACTTTGAAATCATTGGGTCATAGAACATGGAAATCTCAGCGCCTTCTTCAATGCCTGTGTCTACGCGGGCACCTAATGCGTGGCTGGGCTCGATATAGCGGTTTAGCCTGCCGATAGAGGGCATAAAGTTACGTGCGGGGTTTTCGGCGTAAACGCGCGATTCAATCGACCAACCTTCGCGCTTAACATCGGCTTGTTCAAGTGGTAGTGGTTCTCCAGCGGCAACTCGAATCATTAACTCGATTAAGTCTAGACCCGTTATCATTTCAGTAACGGGGTGCTCTACTTGTAGGCGAGTGTTCATTTCCAAGAAATAGAAATGCTTGTCTTTGTCGACAATCAGCTCAACGGTGCCTGCGGAAACGTAATCAACGGCTTTAGAGAGCAATACAGCTTGGTCACTCATGGCTTGGCGGGTGGCTTCGTCAATAAACGGGGAGGGCGCTTCTTCAATTACTTTTTGGTGGCGGCGCTGCACAGAACACTCGCGTTCGTTTAGAGTGAGCACTTTGCCGTGTGAATCGGCAATCACTTGGATTTCGATGTGCCTTGGTTGCTCGATAAACTTTTCTAAGAAAATGCGATCATCACCAAAGCTGGTTGCAGCTTCGCTGGCTGCGCGATGAAAGCCGTCGGTACATTCTTCGTCATTATAGGCGACGCGCATACCTTTACCGCCACCGCCCGCGCTGGCTTTTAACATGACCGGATAACCAATGTCGTTGGCAATTTCCACGGCTTGAGCGGCGTCTTTAATGACATCGGTATAGCCCGGGATGCAATTGACACCCGCTTGTTCAGCCAAGTTTTTGGAGGTAATCTTATCCCCCATTGCCGTAATGGCTTTAACATTTGGGCCGATAAAGGCAATGCCTGCGGCGTCTAATGCTTGAGCGAATTGAGCGTTTTCAGATAAAAAGCCATAACCTGGGTAAACCGCTTGTGAGCTAGTTTGCTTACAGATGGCGATTACTTTATCAATGTTCAAGTAGCTTTCGCTGGGCGCGTTGCCGCCTAAATAGTGCGCTTCGCTGGCTTGTTTTACATGCAAGGCACGCGCATCGGCATCAGAATAAACCGCAACCGTTTTAATGCCCATACGATGGGCGGTGCGCATCGCGCGGCAGGCGATTTCGCCGCGATTGGCGATTAGAATTTTGTCGAAAATTGGCTTCATGATAGTTATTATTTTATAGAGGCAAATTGCCGTGCTTTCTCCAAGGGTTTTCAACTTGCTTGTTTTTCAGCATGTTTAAAGAGCGAGCGATCCGCGTACGGGTTTCGTGTGGCATAATGACATCATCAACATAGCCGCGTCGGCCCGCTACAAATGGATTGGCGAATTTAGTTCTGTATTCTTCAGTGCGCTCTTCAAGCTTGCTTGCGTCTTTAGCCTCTTCACGGAAAATGATCTCTACGGCGCCTTTAGGCCCCATTACCGCAATTTCTGCGCTAGGCCAACATAAGTTTACGTCGCCGCGTAAGTGCTTAGAGGCCATTACGTCATAGGCACCACCATAGGCTTTACGGGTAATGACGGTTACTTTAGGTACGGTGCATTCTGCATAAGCATAAAGCAATTTAGCGCCATGTTTAATAATGCCGCCGTACTCTTGATCGGTGCCTGGCATAAAGCCTGGAACATCGACCAAGGTTACCACTGGAATGTTGAACGAATCGCAAAAGCGAATAAAACGGGCGGCTTTAACCGAGGCGTTTATGTCTAAACAGCCCGCTAACACCATAGGTTGGTTGGCGACCACACCGATGGGCGCACCTTGAATGCGCGCAAAACCAGTGATGATGTTTTTGGCGTACTCGGCCTTGACTTCAAAGAAATTTTCTTCATCCACAATTTTGTGAATGACTTCATACATGTCGTAAGGCTTATTGGGGTTGTCTGGTACGATGCTGTCTAACGCCAGTTCTACACGGTCAGCAGGATCGTCGTAGGGGCGAGTAGGTGGCTTGTCTCGATTGCTTGCGGGCAAGAAGTCGAGGAAGTTTCGGGTCATCAATAACATTTCAATATCATTGTCATATGAACCATCACTAACCCCAGAGCGGCTTGCATGGGTTAATGAACCTCCCAACTCTTCAGCAGTGACTTCTTCATGGGTGACGGTTTTAACGACACCGGGGCCAGTGACGAACATATAAGAGCTGTCACGCACCATAAAAATGAAGTCGGTAATCGCCGGAGAATAAACGGCACCGCCCGCACAGGGGCCCATAATTAAAGAAATTTGCGGAATGACCCCTGACCCCAGCACATTGCGTTGAAAGATTTCTGCGTAACCGCCCAAAGAAGCCACACCTTCCTGAATGCGCGCACCGCCTGAATCGTTTATGCCGATAACGGGTGCGCCGACCTTGATGGCTTGGTCAATAATTTTACAAATTTTCTCAGCATGCGCTTCCGATAATGACCCACCAAAAACGGTGAAATCTTGGCTATATACAAACACTAAACGGCCATTAATCGTGCCGTGGCCCGTTACCACTCCATCCCCGGGGATGGCTTGTTGATCCATTCCAAAATCGGCACAGCGATGCTCAACAAAGGTGTCCCATTCTTCAAAGCTGTTGTCGTCGAGCAGTACACTAATGCGCTCACGGGCGGTTAATTTGCCCTTGGCGTGTTGCGCGTCAATGCGCTTTTGACCGCCACCCAATCTAGCGGCTTCTCGTTTGTGTTGTAATTGTTCTATGATATTTGTCATTTTGCTGGGCTTATGCTGTTGGTCATTTAGCGATGTAAGTTTTCTTTCAATAAATCGATCAAAGTTTGCGCCGCATCAGGGATGTGCGTACCAGGGCCGAATATGGCGGCGACACCTGCCTGCTCTAGCGCTGGGTAGTCAATAGGTGGAATGACCCCGCCGCAGATGACTTTAATATCATCGGCATTGCGTTGTTTCAATAGCTCTATCACGCGCGGCACCAGCAAGTTATGTCCACCCGCTTGAGAGGAAGCACCGATCACGTCAACGCCTGCCTCAATCGCTTGGTCTACGATTTCTTCTGGTGTCTGGAATAAAGGGGAGAGCTCTACATCAAAGCCAATGTCTGATAAAGCCGTTGCGATAACATGCGCGCCGCGATCATGACCGTCTTGCCCAAGTTTTGCCACTAGGACGCGTGGGCGATTGCCGCTTTGTCGTTCATAGTCATCAATTTGCTTGGACACCACAGCGAATTGTTCATCACCTGCAAACGCAGCGCCATAGGTGCCATTCACCGTTCGGGTTTCAGCGACATGGCGGCCAAATACTTTCTCTAAAGTAGAAGAGATTTCTCCTAAAGTCGCGCGCGCGCGCGCCGCCACAATCGCGTGTTCTAGAAGATTGGCGATATTGTCTTTAGCCGCTGCTTCAAGGTTTGCTAGTGCTTTAGCGTGTTTGGCTGAGTCACGGCTTGCGCGCACTTTGTTAATGCGCTCTATTTGGCTGAGCCGTACTTGCTTGTTATCAACGACTAATACATCAACCTCTGTTTCTTCGCTCGGCTGAAATTTGTTGACGCCAACAATGACTTCTTCTTTTAAATCAATTCGTGCTTGGCGTTTTGTGGCGGATTCTTCAATGTTGAGTTTGGGCATACCAGAGGCCACCGCTACCGCCATACCGCCCATTTGTTCTATTTCGTCGATAATTTTACGCGCCTCGTTCACAAGGCTTTGAGTCAGGCTTTCCACGTAGTAAGAGCCGCCCATTGGGTCAACCACTTTAGTTATTTCCGTTTCGTCCCGAATAATAAGCTGGGTGTTACGCGCAAGGCGTGCTGAGGCATCGGTAGGTAAAGCCAGCGCTTCGTCAAACGCGTTGGTGTGTAAAGACTGTGTTCCGCCTAAGACAGCGGCCATCGCTTCAATCGTGGTGCGTACAACGTTGTTGTAAGGGTCTTTGCTGGTCAAGCTGACGCCTGATGTTTGGCAGTGCGTTCGCAGCATTAAAGACTTGGCATTTTGCGGCTGAAACATCTTTTCCATGTATTCTGCCCATAAAACGCGCGCAGCCCGCAGTTTGGACACTTCCATAAAGAAGTTCATGCCAATAGCGAAAAAGAATGATAAACGTGGTGCGAATTCGTCTACATCCATGCCGCTGTTTATGGCTGCTCGAACGTATTCAATGCCGTCAGCGAGTGTGTACGCCAGCTCTTGCAAGCAGGTCGCTCCTGCTTCTTGCATGTGATAACCTGATATAGAAATTGGGTTGTAACGCGGCATGTGTTGGGCAGTATAGCCAATAATATCAGATACTATTCGCATGGAAGGCGCTGGTGGGAAGACATAGGTGTTACGCACCATGAACTCTTTTAATATGTCATTTTGCAATGTGCCAGCGAGCTGTTCTGGTTTTACTCCTTGCTCTTCTGCGGCAACGATGAACATGGCCATCACTGGCAGAGCCGAGCCATTCATGGTCATCGAAACCGACATTTTGTCGAGTTCAATACCATCGAATAGTATTTTCATGTCCTCAACGCTATCAATGGCGACACCTGCTTTGCCGACGTCACCTTCAACCCGTTGGTGGTCTGAGTCATAGCCTCGATGAGTAGCTAAATCAAATGCGACAGATAGCCCTGTTTGCCCTGCGGCAATGTTTTTACGATAAAACGCGTTAGATTCTTCAGCGGTAGAAAACCCCGCGTATTGGCGTACTGTCCATGGCCGACCCGTATACATCGAAGCGCGAGGCCCGCGCAGAAACGGCGCTAAGCCCGGTAAGGTTTGGTGGTATTCAACTTCGGATAAGTCATCTGCGGTATACAGCGCTTTAATCTGAATGCCTTCAGTGCTAGTAGAAGACAATTCTTCACTAGTACTTAACTTGCGCTCTGTTACGGCAGTTTCTTGCCATTTGGCATACGGGTTTTTCGTACTCATCAAAAGGAAGCTTATTTGTCTGACAATAACGATGAATTATAAACAACCCAAATCAATGTGTATGCCCGCTATAAGTCTAATTTTTTTAGTTATCTATATGTAGGAACTGCTATTTGTTAGGGCGCTGTTCACGCCCAACAGAGGCTCGCTGTTAAAGCGCTGCGGCGACGCGGTCACCGAACTCAGCGGTACTAATCATATTGTTCTCAACACCGGGCTGCTTTAAGTCAGGTGTTGTAAAACCTTGTTTGAATAAATCTTCCATTGCGTCGAAGATGTCTTGTGCATCTTGTTTCATGCCAAAACTATATTCCAGCATCATCGCAACCGAGCCTAACATCGAATAGGGGTTGGCGATGTTTTGCCCTGCGATGTCTGGCGCGCTACCGTGAGAAGGTTCGTAATAGGCTTTGTTTGGGCCAATGCACGCTGACGGCATTAGGCCTAATGAGCCCAAAATACCGCCACCTTGGTCGCTAATGATATCACCCATCATGTTCTCCATTACCATGACATCAAACTGGGCGGGTTTTAAGCACAAATAGGTAGCAACCGCATCCACCAACATATGTTCGACTTCAACATCAGGATAATCACCTTTTATCTCTTCAAGGATTTCATTCCACAGTACGCTTGATTTGAGTACGTTGCTTTTATGCACATTAGTCAATTTATGACGGCGAGATTGCGCGGTTTCAAAAGCCACCCGCAAAATACGCTCTATTTGGTCTTCATCGTACTCTAGCGCTTCGTTGGCAAAGCGTTTGCCTTGCGCGTTCACTCCCAGCTCTTTCTTGCCAAAATAGAGGCCACCTACTAGTTCGCGTATTATCATGATATCGATACCATCTCCGATGATGTCTTCTTTTAGTGGTGAGAAATGCCTGAGGCCTTTAGGTAAGTAGACTGGGCGAAAATTAGCAAAGGTATCGTAATGCTTGCGCAGTGGTAGCAGCGCTGCCCGTTCAGGGCGTTCTTCTACGGGTATCTTTAAGGTGTCTTCATGATTTAGGCCGATTGTGCCTTTCAATATCGCGTCGGCAGAATCGCAAATGTCTAGGGTTTCTTGTGGTAACGACTTGCCCACTTTGAAATAAGCACTCGCGCCAAATTCGGCGGGCATCAACTCAAAGGAAGCCGCTCCGCGCGCTTCGATCGCTTTAATCACCTTGATGCCTTGTTGCATAATTTCTGGGCCGATACCATCGCCGGCGAGTAAGGCAATTTTGTAATTGTTCATGAACGGTAAAACTTGATTAAGGGAAGGACTAGATTATATGTCGTCAGACTAGATGATGATAGAACTCAAGGCAGGGCATGGGCGCGACCTTTCAACAATTCGCTGCCTGCTTGCTAAGCGCGTAGTGTGCTTTTCGCCACGCTAACGCAATAAATTAAAAATGCGCTTACAACGATAGCAGGACCGGCAGGGATATCATAAACCCACGCCGCCGCGATTCCGGCAACAATGCACGTGCTGCCGATTAAGGCCGAGATGATAATCATCTTTTGCGGTGTCTTTGAAAAAGCAGCGCTTGCGGCAGGTGGGATAATTAAGATCGCCATAACTAGCAATAAGCCAATTACTTGGATGCTGATGCTAACGAATACAGCCAAAGCCAATAAAAAACCTAAATGGATGCGATCAACCTTCAAGCCTTCTGCTTGGGCAATATCTCGGCTGATGGTGTTAAGCAATAGGGGTTTCAGGTAAAGCAATAAGAGTGCCAATAAAACCACACTGCATACAGCAATAAGCGCGGTATCGAGATTGCTAATGCTTAAGATGTCACCGAATAAGTACTGCATTAAATCAACTTGTTTGGGCGCATATTGACTGAGTAGAATTAAGCCAATGGCTAACATGCTGTGCGAGACGATGCTGAGTTGCGTATCTAAGTTAAGCGGTGCATGCTTTTGCAGGGTAACAATGGCTAAAGCGAATAGAACGGCGGCAGAGATTAAGCCAACTTGCGGGTTAAACCCAAAGATATTCGCAGCCGCTAAACCTAATATAGACGCGTGGGCAATAGCTGCGCCATAAAATGCCATTCTTTGCCACATCATAAAACACCCCATGGGCGCGGCGGTGATGGCTAGTAAAATGCCAGTAAATACGGCACGAAAAATCAGCGCTTCCATTAGTGGTCACATACATGGCCATCTAGTCCATGTTCGTGATTATGATGGTGGTTATACACCGACACGGCTTCACTGTGTTGGCCTGAAAATAGACGAAGATATTCAGGGTGCTGGTTAATGTCGCTGGGCTTGCCTTCGCAGCAAATATGATGGTTAAGGCAAATCACTTTGTCGGTTGCGGCCATGACTAAATGTAAATCATGTGACACTAACAAAATGCCACATTGCGTTTCGTTACGAATATCGGTGAGCAGTTCATATAGTTGAGCTTGGCCGCTAAAGTCTAGTCCAGCAGAAGGCTCATCCAGCACTAATAAGTCGGCGTTTTTTAATAGGGCGCGGGCCAGCAATACACGCCGTAATTCTCCTCCAGATAAGTGGCTGACTTGGTTATTGCTTAGATTTTGCGCGCCTGTTCGACTTAGCTTTGTTGCAATGGTCTGCTCATCGACGTTTTCTAGCTTTAGAAAACTCAATACGGTTAAGGGCATCGCAGGGTCGATATCTAATTGCTGTGGTACATAGGCAATTTTTAACGATTGTTTACGTGAAACCACACCACTAGTCACTTTAATTAAGCCGGTTAAGCTTTTGATTAAAGATGTTTTTCCAGATCCATTAGGGCCGATTAACGTGACGATCTCGCCTTGATTTATTTGTAGACTCACTGAATCTAAAATCTTCTTGTGATCTTTAAGCACAGTGACATCGCTGGCGGAAATTAACATTGAATCGCTTTGCATCGCTTTACGCCACTACGCATTTGGGGCAGGTGCCCATGACTTCCATCACAGGGTAGTGCTCGATATAACCGCTGGCCTGAATGCTTTGGCCTAATTGTTGCATCAAGGTAGGTTCAATGACTTCTTTAGCATGGTTGCAAAGCTTGCATATTAAAAACAAGACCGCATGTTTGTCGCCTGGGCAATCGCAGACATAATAAGCGTTGATGGTGCTTAGCTTATGGACTAATTTCTGATCGATTAAAAAATCTAAAGCGCGATAGATGGTGGGTGGTTGCGCATTGGGGTAATTTTGCTTGAGCTGGCTTAATAACTCATAGGCAGATAAAGGTATTTTCGCCTTGGAGACTAATTCAAATACCGCTTTGCGTATGGGGGTGAGGCGTGCGTGATTGTCGCTGCAAATTTGCTCCGCAACTTGGAGTTTTGTCGTGTGGTTTGCCATGAAACTAAATTTAAGCCTTCGGACTTAATGATCGTTACATTATAATATAATGAAAGGTTATAACATAACATTAATGAATCGCTATCTCGCTTTAACCCTTATTACGGTTTTAACATTCTCTCAGCCGCGACAGGCATTTTCCAGCACTCATGTTTTAGTTAGCGTGGCGCCCATTCACTCTTTAGTGTCTGAATTAATGAATGGAATCGCGAAGCCAAAGCTGCTGTTAGGAAAAGACGTTGATTTTCATCATTTTTCCTACAAGCCGTCTGATCTATCAAAATTAAATGAAGCAGAGCTGTTGGTATGGGTCGGTAATGGAATAGAGCCAGATATTCAGGCACACATTAATTCAGGTTTAGTCGATGGGGAACAATTGCAATTGATCAAAGCCTTGGATCAGTCAATGCTCATACCTACTGATCATGCAAGCGAAGTAGAGCACGCTCACGATGATGCGATTAATGACCCACATATATGGTTTAGTCCGTACTTAATGTCGCAGGCGATGCAATTAATCGCCTTAAGCTTACAAAAGCTTGACCCGCAGCATGCAGATCATTATCAATTAAATTTAGAGCGCTTGTTAAATAAGCTCAACAGCCTACACACTAAGATTCAAGGTGAATTTGCTGATGAACGAAAAACTCATTATGGGGTGTACCACAATGCTTACCAATACTTCATTCGTGACGCTGGTCTGCAAAGCCCGATAGTGTTTGAAACTAGCTCGCATGGGCAGTTGAGTTTAAAAGCCTTGCGTGGTGTGCTGAATAAAAGTGCTAACAAACCCCGTTGTGTTTTGGTATCAAATTATGACCCCTATAAGAAAATTACGCGCGTGATGCACTCTTTAGGCATTAAAACAACGGTCACCGATACGTCAAGCGAAGAAAGTTATTTTGTGATGATGGAACAACTTATTGCTGATTTTAAAAGCTGTTTTGAAAAGGGGTAGTGTTCTGTCCTTGACGGCATAAATAAAGCTCCCTTGCTGCAAGCAACAAGGGAGCCAATAGTCTAGCGTATGTCCCTAAAACTAGTTATAGCATCTAAGGCCTAACCGATAAAATAAGCCGTCAAATCGACCCACTAACCCGGAGGCTGCCTTGTCGGCTGAACAGCTAACTTTGCCAGAAAATGTAGTTCCACTTTGGCCTGCGCGCGCACCTAAATTAGTGTTCCCAGACACAGCTCGCTTTGAACTAAGGTTACGGCATCCAAGTTGTATGGCGCCGAGGTTGGCGGAGTTCGATCTGTATCCCTGCCACACATCAAGACTTGCTACAGCCTGTCCTGAAGGGCAGGTTAGGTTGAACTCAGACCCTCCATTTCCTCCATAGATTTCATCAGAGCTTGGGCCTTCGGCTGCACCAATCCAGTTGCCAGAGTCGTCTGTACGTGCACAAGTGATACCCATTTGATCTATAGCCCAACCAACTCTGCCTTTAATTCCAACTAACACCTCGTTGGCTTGGCAGCCTAGATCAGCCAACCAGCCTCTGTCATTTTGACCAACCAGATTAGTGACATTGCTTGGGGCGTAATAGTCGTCTGAACTTCTAAAGCTCAAGCCTGCGACCCATTGTTGGTTAATGCTAGTTGCCGAGTAGCGGTATAGAACGGGTGCCAACCCGTTGCCGCCTCCATTATTGTCAAGGGCATAAGCGGGGTTTGCTTTTGATCTGAATGAAAGCCCATCTCGAACGAATTTTTGACGAGCATCAGCCGTGTTGCAGACAGCTAGCTTAAGACGTGTCCCATGACGAGGGCTTGTATCTTGTGCCTGTAAACATCGTTCTGTATCAAGAACGCGTGTTTTTAAAGTATCTGTTTTAGTATCATAATACCAATGTTGATAGTCTCGACCTTCGCAGGGTTGCATTTGGGGAGTCATGTCTCGGCCATTAACCCCTAGACAAGTTTCCGAACCATTTACTGAGTGAAATAGAACCTTACGATTAAAGTCTGATTCAGGGGTCAGTATCCACCGACTTTGAGCCGAATAATCGTACCTCAACAGTGAGACCATCTTCTGGTCGCCATCCTCAGCATAATTTGAGTCATAGTTGAAAATTCTCGGCGCAAGTACGTTGCTGGCATCCGCTAAGCGGTTTTTATAAAAACGCCAATAGGCAGGTGACTTGCTCTGACTGGAACAGTTTTCAGTTGTTAGCCGAGCTCCGTTGCGATGCAAGCAATAGCTTGGATCTACTAAACTTTGTAATTCCCTTGTCTCAGAATTATAAATCCACTGCTGATCTAGCGCATAGCTTGAGCACTTGTTTGCCTGTATAGGTGTGCCATTTGCTAAGCTCATAAGCTGCCCTTTAACATCTATACAAGAAAGATCAATATCGTTAGCAATGTTGTTGCTTGATATTATATTGGCAATTGGTTGAGCCGTATTTGCATAAGCATCATTACTATTTGCAACCGCTCGTTCCCACATCTGTAGATAGGTTTCTGCTGAATTCATTACCACCTCATAGACTTCCGGCCGATTAACACGAAGATCCTGAATAAAATCAGCAAGCATGCCATAGTGAGCTAGCCCGTCTTGATTGTAGTCCCATGTTTTTGTCCCTGAAGGCTGCTTATCAAATCTGAATCCGAATTCACTGACATAAGGGTATTGGACGTTGCCGTAAAAAGAAGTACCAACACTTGGTTGACTATGAATACCACTAAAGTCAGGACCTATGCCGACCCCTCCAAGAAAATTTGTGTTTTGAGTAATATAATTACTAGCGCTCATTACGTTTTCATGAAATTTTGGTGCCGTAATCAAAGAAACAAATCCGCCAAGATTCAAAATTCGGCTATTAGTTATTCCGATTTGACGAGGCGAATCTGGCGAGTTATGAGTCCAGTTATGAGTCGTCAGCACCCCACTGTATTGGCGTGCTTCCGCGATGTCCATAATCGATTCTGCAGCTTTAAAGCTAGCATGATCAACTTCAATGAGCATCTTTTTATCAATCATACGATTGACTAAATACGCACCAATGGGTGTTAGACCGCGCTTATTACACAGAGCTGCATCGGGATCGTAGTCTAGCTCATCTTCATCAATGTCGACTCGATATAAAGCCGATAGAAGGTGACGAAATAACCCTGGCTCTATAGAAAAACCGCCGGGTAAATCGAGTGTTGGAGGGCCTTCGATGCTTTCATTTGAGGCAACTCCCGCTGGGCATTCCTCGCTGTTAAAAAACTGTCCAGTCGATATTCTGTTACCAAAGTTAACAAAAGAATTATCTATATGGGTTCCACCGAACTGGTTATCATATTTGTGTACTAAGAACATGCCTCTGATTCCTAAATCATGTAAATAGTCTAATCGTTCATCCACGATTTGTCGTGTACAAGGTGCATCTCTGACTCCGCACTCTAGGGCTTCGGATGCTTCTAGACCCATAATGACAGCCATCTTACCCGCGGCGATGACCGCTCTGGCTTCACTGGGCGAAGTCACAATCTTGAAGAACCCTCCATCAGCTGAGCCGCTTTTAGCTTCAATATATCGCTCTAAATGTCGTAAGGTTTCAGCTTGACGGGTGATGCTGTTGGTAATGTTGCAGTCGTAAATATTGTTCTCAAAGTTGCCACCAACAACAAATGTAATAGCGGTAGCAGCAAGATCTAAAATGAGTTGTAGAATCTTGTTCTCAACGGTCAACCTATTTCTTCCCATAGCAAAATCTTTAACGACACCGATTCCTTCACATAGAACTTCATTCTCAGTGAAATCAACCACCATCATCCTTTGCCCAGAAAGATACGCGCGTTCCAGCCATAAATAATAATACTGGCCATAGGTGAGACTTTCTGCCTTGGGCCAATCCTCAAATGTTGGCCAGCCTTTGGTGCCTGTGCTGCTGAATAGACCGCCGCCACCGACTGCTCCTCCAATCAAATCCAGTGTTGCATTCTCACCATAGGCAATTTCGCTGTCCTGCAGGGCTTCCGCCGGCCCACCTGTTGCAAATGCAGAGCCATGGAATAGGCGGCCGCCATACCCTTGGTAGGAGGTTACGTGGTTATGAGCATCTATCCAGCCCCTAACGGAGTTTCCATTATTAGTTAGAGCGTTGGGGTTATTGCTGTAATCTTTATCAACCGCTGGTGGTTGCATTTCAGGATATTGTTGGCACGCAGCCGAAGAGCTAACCGGCACCAACTCATATAACTGGTCTGCACCCGCTGCCCCGTTACTATTTGCGGGGGGGCTAAATCTAAGAATACTGTAATTGCCAGATAAAACAGCAGGTCTGCCTGCTTCTAATTCCCTGACTGATTCAAAAGAAACAAGCGTGTTACTTGATGACGAAGGGTAAGCTGTCACCTTAAAGCGAAAATCCTTCTGAGCATAAGGATCCAACCTAGAACTTCGCACCTCCATGGTGTATTTATTGTCTCGAAAATGTGGCTTGGGTGACGGATTCATATATCCGTAACCTAAACCTAGATTTGCGGCTCCATTTGGGTTGTCACTAAAATAGAGGATGTATTCACCAAGGTCAGTCGCTTGAAAATAGGCGTTGACCGCTCTATTTGGATCCCTTTGTGCCGATAATGACGCTTCACTCAGGTAATAGTCATTATTGGCCTTGATTTGAAAACATTTTCCAGACAACGCGGTGACTTCTGGTTGCGTAGAGGTTTGGTTGGGGGGAGCAGCGGATGCGATATTAGAAAACCCAAATATTAAACTAACACTCCATAGAACTACGGTTAAGATCTTCATTGTTATCCTCAGTTAATTATAATAAACGCAACCCGTAGTCATATTAACTGATGGCGGTTTTAATATTGTTCAGTGGAAATGAGCAACGGTCCCTGAATCTAATATACGCCACGAGTTGAGTCGTAAAACATGAATAGTAAACTAAGCCTAAAGAGGAGGTCAAGGTTTAGCTGAGTTGTCAATTGGGCGCTCTATAGCGCGTTTAAACCCAACTTGTGGTTCCGCCAAAATGTTGTTGCAAATGCTGTATAAACTTATTGACTCGTTTGGCGAGAAATCGAGATTGCGGGTAAGTGACGTAGAGATATTGAGCCTCTAAACTATAATCCTTCAGTATTGCAACCAACGCACCGCTGTTTATAAATTTTGCGACCAGGAAGTCTTGGGCTAGAAAGATGCCATGTCCTTTTAAGGCTGCATTGGTTAGAAATGTGCCGTCGTTAGCGCGCATTTTAATAGGTGGCGATACTTCAATCGCCTTATTGTTTGGCCCATAAAATGAAATAGGTTGATGGCTCTTACTACTATATTGCAGTGTATGGTGGTTTTTTAAGTCCTGTGGTGTGGCAGGTTCGCCATGCGTTTCAATGTACTCAGGGCTTGCACATATTGTGCTAGTGATCGGGCACAATATTTGGTCAACGTTTTCAATGTCATTTTTTGATCCGATGCGAATTGCAATATCAAAGCCATCTCTAACAAGGTCAACCATTCTGTCAGATAAGCTTATTGCAAAAGTGATATCCGGGTAGTGTTTTGCAAACTGAGAAATGGGCTCAGTCAATTGTCCTAAGCCGAAAGAGGGTGGGGCAGCTAGTTTTAGCGTGCCCGCGAAAGCGGCATTGTTATCGCCGGTTGACGCGTTCAGTTCTTCGATGTCGCCGAGGATTTGTAATGAACGCTGATAAAAACGTTCACCTTCTTCAGTTAAGCTTG
Organism: Candidatus Poriferihabitaceae bacterium; assembly: GCA_965237995.1. Taxonomy (GTDB): domain Bacteria; phylum Pseudomonadota; class Gammaproteobacteria; order Arenicellales; family Poriferihabitantaceae; genus JAAELZ01. Next base: position 51,381 of record CBDEGO010000002.1, on the reverse strand, counting down.
ATTGGCGCGTTGTGCGCATTAATAGGCTTGTGCCTATACGCTTTTCAAGCTCTGATAAGCGCCGGCTAACTGCAGATTTTGCGACCCCTAAGTGTTCGGATGCTTTACCAATTCCCCCGCGTTCAACAATTTGCACAAAGGTAAGCATTTCTTGTAATTGACTCATAGTAATGTTTTTTTAAGTACTGTTTTTATTGCTTAGGAGACGCTATTAATAACCCTGTATGGGTCGGGGTGGTGTTCCATAATTCGCAACTATGGACCAACTGGGCGATTATAGTTCATGAATTAAGAATTCGATAGAAATGGTGAAGAAATACAAAAAAGTTAACAACACACGGCCTATTTTTAGCTCACCATCATCGTTTTCTGCATTCAGTGGATCGCCATCTATTTTTGTCTTAGGCAAACGATGGAAGTAGGTATTTTAATTTTGCCTTGCTCAGTTAAAATATCCAATATTAATCACTCCCTAGTTACTTAAACTATGTCTGATCCAATAAAGGGCGGTCATCTCTTAGTACAGTGTTTGGCTAATCTAGGCGCCACTAAAGGTTTTGGTGTGCCTGGAGAAAGCTATCTCCCTGTTTTAGATGCTTTTTATGAACAGCAACATCGATTCAATTTCATTTGTTGTCGTAACGAAGGAGGGGCGGCATTTATGTCAGTGGCGCATGCAAAGCTATCGGGTGCGCCGGGCATTTGTTTTGTCACGCGCGGCCCCGGTGCAACCAATGCTTCGATTGGTGTGCATACTGCCATGCAGGACTCCGTTCCAATGTTGCTATTTGTTGGGCAAGTAGGGACTAACATGAAATATAGAGAAGCGTTTCAGGAGCTAAACTATGAATCCTATTTCGGCAGCTTAACCAAATGGGTGGCTGAGATTCCATCGGTTGATCGCATTCCTGAATTGGTTAGTCGTGCGTGGTCTACCGCGCTGTCAGGTAGGCCGGGGCCAGTCGTGCTGGCATTGCCAGAGGAAGTGCTAAGCGATTCAACTACCACGCCCGCTTGTAAGCCACTACAAATACCCGAACCGGCTCCTTCGGAGAAACTGTTGGGTGAGGCGCAGCAGTTATTAGCCAATAGTAAACGACCTCTAGTGATTGTTGGCGGGCAAGGTTGGAATGATCATGGCCGTCGTGATTTAGACTTGTTCCTGCGAAATAATAAGCTGCCGACATTAGCTGCATTTCGCTTTCAGGATCTCGTTGATCACCATTGTGATTACTATGTAGGCGATGCTGGGGTTGGGATGAATGCCGATACGCAGCAGTTAATCAAACAAGCTGATTTGATTATCGCCATTAATATCCGTTTTGGAGAAATGACCACGGCGGGATACAGTCTGATGGATATTCCAAACCCCCAAATGAAGTTGATTCATTGCCATGCTGGAGATAGTGAATTGGGGAAAGTATATGCCGCTGACCTCGCTGTGCATGCGGGGCCAAATGAAATGTTGGCAGCGCTAAAGTCAATTAACACCGCGCCCGCTTGGAGTGAGTGGGCGCGCAGAGCACGTGTAGGTTATTTAAAAAACTTAAAACTCCCACCGCAACCAGGTACGGTAGATATGGGCGTGATTATAAGTTGGTTGCAGGCCAATGCGGCGGATGACGCGATATTTACTAACGGAGCAGGTAATTTTGCAATATGGCTAAACCGCTTTTTTCAATTTGGGAAAAAGCAAACGTTACTCGCTCCGCAAAGCGGTGCCATGGGTTTTGGGGTGCCGGCTGCTATTGCGGCTAAGCATCTTTATCCGAATCGTCAGGTGATTTGCTTTGCGGGTGACGGTGATTTCCAAATGAATGGTCAAGAATTGGGCACTGCGATGCAAAATAATTGTCAGCCCATTATCTTGATTATCAATAATGGCACATACGGGACTATCCGCATGCATCAAGAACGCCATTTTCCAAATCGCGTATCAGGCACCGAGCTTCAAAACCCAGACTTTGTTGCATTGGCTAAAGCCTATGGTTTTTATAGCCAACGGGTAACTGAAACCGCCACATTTCCAGAGATATTTGCCCAAGCGGTTGCCTCTGCTACGGGGGCCGTCATAGACATTCAAATTGATATTGAGTCTTTAACGCCAAAGCAATCGTTGGGCAGCATTCGGCAAACTGCAATGGCTACAGGCCAATAAGCATTGTAAAGCTGCTGTTAGCTCTTGATATGGTCTACGAACAGCATAGGCTGTTACAACAAATTACGTTTATATTGACATCAAACTTATCGCTAATGGCATAAGCAATTAATGATGATATACTGCTAGTTCCCCTTATAGATCTTTAAGAAATAGTCGATGAAAGAGTGCCCCGCAATTGAGCGTATTAACGTCAGTGGAATTAGCATTGCTAAGGAGTTGTATGAGTTTGTTGAAAATGAAATTTTGCAGGGACTAGGTCTTGAATCTGATGATATCTGGGCAGGGTACGCAGACTTGCTAAACGAGCTTGTCCCGCAAAATAAATGGTTGATAAAACACCGCGATGAATTGCAAGTACAGATCGATAGTTGGCATAAACAATTTCAAGGAGACAAGTTTAACTTTGAAAAATATACCTCTTTCTTACGAGACATCGGCTATATCGAGCCAGAGGGACAGCCGTTTGAAATAGAAACGCAAGATATTGACGACGAGATCGCGAAAATTGCGGGTCCTCAATTAGTAGTTCCAGTTAATAACGCCCGCTTTGCTATTAACGCAGCGAATGCACGGTGGGGTAGTTTGTACGATGCGTTTTATGGGACTGATGTGATTGACAGAACGGATGAATTGGCCCCGGGCAAAGGCTTCAATAAACAGCGCGGCCTAAAAGTGATCCAACGCGCACAAGCATTTTTGGACGAGACTTTTCCGTTAACCGGCATGTTGCACAGCCAAGTCGTGACCTACAAGTTAGCTGATACCGCTGGACGCCAGCGATTATTGGTGGTGTCCAACGACGGGCAAACACAATACTTGCAAGACGAAGCTCAATTTGTTGGAGATAGCAATCGAGGCGATTCTAAAGTATTCCTGTTAAGAAACAACGGCTTACATGTTGAGCTCGTTGTTAATGCGGAGTCACCTATCGGGAAATTACACGCATCGGGCTTGTGCGACGTGATCATCGAGTCTGCGGTGAGTACCATTATGGATTGTGAAGATTCGGTTGCTGCTGTTTCGCCAACAGAAAAAGTGCAGGTATACCGAAATTGGTTGGGGTTAATGACGTGGACCATCAGCGCCAGCTTTGAAAAAAGTGGCAAGGTGGTCAATAGAAAACTGGCGGGTACGCGAAAATACAAAGGCGCCAATGGAGAGATGATTCACCTTAACGGTCGCAGCTTAATGTTGGTCCGCAATGTGGGGCATTTGGTGACAACCGATAGTGTGCTTGACGCTAACGGCGAACAAACTCCTGAAGGGATGTTGGATGCCTTGATAACTTGTTTGGGCGCGATGTATGACCTGATTAAAATTGGTGGCTTGCGCAATAGCCAAAAGCGTAGCATGTATGTCGTGAAACCTAAAATGCATGGGCCACAAGAGGCCGCCTTTACTAATCGATTATATTCGCGAGTTGAAGAGTTATTAGGTTTGGCACCGAATACGGTGAAAATCGGCTTAATGGATGAAGAACGGCGAACCACCGTTAACCTGAAAGAGTGTGTTCGAGCGTTGAAAAATAGAATAGTGTTTATCAATACGGGTTTCTTAGACCGTACTGGAGATGAAATCCATACGTCGATGCAGGCCGGCCCGATGCTTCCTAAAGCGCGTATCAAACAGCAACCTTGGTTGCACGCTTATGAAGACTGGAACGTCGATATTGGACTAGAAACCGGAATGGCTGGTAAGGCGCAAATTGGCAAAGGTATGTGGGCGCGACCAGACGACATGAAAGAAATGTTGGCGACTAAAATGGATGCGCCGCTTGCCGGTGCTAGTTGTGCTTGGGTGCCTTCACCAACGGGCGCAACGCTGCATGCGATGCATTATCATGCGGTCAGTGTTGCAAGCCAACAAGAACAGCTAAAAGCCAGAACGCGTGCTAGTTTGGACGATATACTAACTATTCCCTTGCTGGGCGACGTACGCTTATCAGATGAAGAAATCGCGGTAGAGTTGGAAGAGAACGCACAAAGTATTTTAGGCTATGTGGTCAGATGGGTTGATCAAGGCGTAGGGTGTTCTAAAGTCCCAGATATTCATGATGTCGCGTTGATGGAAGACAGGGCGACTTTAAGGATCTCAAGCCAATTGTTAGCTAATTGGTTGATGCATGGCGTCTGTTCAGAGCAACAAGTCATGGACGCAATGAAAAAAATGGCGAAGGTGGTTGATATCCAAAATGCTCAGGACCCTTACTATAAATCCATGGCACCGTCTTGCAATGGCCCAGCTTTTCGCGCGGCCTGCAATCTAGTCCTTAATGGTGCGGCGTACCCGAATGGCTACACCGAACCAGAATTAAATGCTAGACGCAAAGAGGTACTTGGGGCCTAACAAAGGAGGTTTTGGCGTGGTTAGCTGAAATGAGCGAGCGTAGCATTAAGCGATGCTTCGTTTATTACAGAGAAAGTTTCAGGAGCGTTTTCCTCGCCTCTAAAGGTTTTCTTTACAATACCTTCGAGGTTGGCGCGTTTGTCAGCAGGTGCATCACCTTTACCGATACCACCGCCAAACTCAATTGCGGTTTTAAGCCCTTCAGAAGCGGCGCTTTGTAGGTTGTCAACCCATAATACCGGGTTGAACAATTGCATGAATAAGCGCGAGCGGATCGAGCCAGCGTCGGTGTCGTGAAATCCGCCGCTAAAGTTAGATGCAACTAGCAGCTTGGGTTGTTTAAATTCTTGTGATTGTAGTGCGCGCCGAAAGTTTTTCGCCGCTTCCACCATATAGTAAGTATGAAATGCACCCTCAGTCTTTAAGCGAGTGCTACGCTTTCTCGGAAAGCGCTCACTCATAGCCTGCGCCAGCGCGGCTAAGTCTTCTGGTAGACCGCCCACCACCGTTTGGTCAGTTAGATTACGCGCCGCTACGCCGCAGTAAAATTCGTCAGCCAATTGTTGCGCGTCTTCAATTTCTAAAGTTAAGGCTTCCATCTCTCCCGTGCCATATTCACTCATTAATTGACCGCGTATGTTAACTAATTCTATCGCTTGGGCGAAGGTGAGTGCATCCGCAGCGACTAAGGCTGAATACTCGCCTAAGCTGTGCCCAGCCGCCATTTGCGCCGTTACTTTGCCCGCTGAGAGTGATTGGAACAAGCGTAAGCATGCGATGTGGTGTGTCACTAAAACAGGCTGAGTAAAACGAGTAAGATTTATTTGTTGTTGTGGATCGCTGAAAGATAACTGCGCAATATCGTAACCTAGCGTGTCGCTTGCCTCTTGGTAAGTCTCTTTAACAATTTGATGTTGTTTAAAAATATCTGAACCGATGCCTTGGTACTGAGCGCCTTGGCCAGGGAAAATAAATAAGATACCATTATTGTTTGTACTCATGAATTTAGCTTGTGCTAGATGGGGTTTGATTTGACTCGCTAGGGTATAAATTTTAACCGCTGCAATCAAGCGCTTATCTTACACTTATCGTTAAAAACAGGGCGCAAGCTTCGCGTGAAATTAATTTCGGTGGGGTGCAGTATTATTACAGCGTTTCGTTATTGAGTGACTAAAATAGATTCCCAATGACACGCGGCAGCGATACAATTGCGCCCTTTATTGAACACGATTGAACGAGACAAAATGGCACAGATAATTGATGGCAAGGCGTTTGCCAGTAAACTGAGAGAAGGTATCGCCGAAGGTGCGGCGAAACTAAAGAATGAACACAATATCGTGCCTGGATTGGCCACCATTTTAGTCGGGGAAGACCCGGCAAGTGGTGTGTATGTAAGAAGTAAAAGGAAGCAAACCAAAGAAGCTGGGATGAATTCAATGCACCACGCGCTAAGTGCTAGTACTTCGCAAGAGGACTTGTTGGCCTTGGTTGAGCAACTGAATCAAGATTCAGCCGTTAACGGGATATTAGTACAGCTTCCACTCCCAAATCATATCGACCCAATGACAGTGATTAACGCGATTGACTCTGCTAAAGATGTGGATGGTTTTCATATTGACAATGTAGGTCGTCTAGCTATTGGGGAACCCCAATTGGTTTCGTGCACGCCGCTAGGTTGCTTAATGCTGTTAAAAGATCATTACGATAATAAACTTTCAGGGTTAAATGCGGTGGTTGTGGGTCGGTCGAATATCGTCGGTAAGCCTATGGCAGCGCTATTGCTGCAGGAAAGTTGTACCGTCACCATCGCGCATTCGCGCACCAAGGAGATTGAAGCCCTTTGCCGTGAAGCCGACATTTTAGTCGCTGCGGTGGGTCGACCTGAAATGATCAAGTCAGATTGGGTCAAGCCCGGGGCAACCGTAATTGACGTAGGTATTAATCGCGTTACTGATGAAAACGGCAAAGGTAAGTTAGTAGGTGATGTTGATTATGTTGGAGCGGAGGCAGTTGCAGGAGCCATAACCCCAGTGCCAGGGGGCGTCGGGCCAATGACCATTGCCGTATTGCTGCATAATACTTTGCAAGCCGCTTGCGCGCAAAATGGACTCGACTCTGTCATTGACTTCGCCTAAATAACCATTAAATTATGAACATACAAACACTGCAAACAGCGATCGAAGCCGCCTGGGATAATCGAGATGCAATTTCGCCAACTTCGGTTACAGACGACGTAGCATCAAGTATTAATCAAGCACTTGATTTACTTGATTCAGGGGAAATGCGTGTCGCCGAGCCAAAGGGTGATGAATGGATAGTAAACCAGTGGCTAAAAAAAGCCGTATTGCTATCATTTCGAATTCGAGATAACCAAGTGATTAGCGGTGGAGATAATCAGTATTTTGATAAAGTGCCGCTTAAATACGCTGGTTTTACGCCGGATGATTTTCAGCAAGCGGGGGTGAGGGTCGTGCCCCCCGCAACAGTAAGGCGCGGTTGCTACATCGCTAATGATGTGGTGTTGATGCCAAGCTATGTAAACATTGGCGCGCGTGTGGATTCTGGCACGATGGTAGATACCTGGGCGACGGTTGGCTCTTGCGCTCAGATTGGTAAAAACGTGCATCTGTCAGGAGGTGTGGGCATTGGCGGTGTTTTAGAGCCATTGCAAGCCGGCCCGACGATTATTGAAGACAACTGTTTTATCGGAGCGCGTAGTGAAGTGGTTGAAGGGGTCGTCGTTGGGCACGGCTCAGTAATTTCAATGGGTGTATTTATTGGCCAAAGTACAAAAATTTATGACCGTGAAACCGGCGAAGTGACATATGGCAAAGTACCCGCCGGTTCTGTGGTGGTATCTGGCTCATTGCCTGCGAAAGATGGGTCGCACAGCTTATATTGTGCGGTGATCGTCAAAAAAGTAGATGAAAAAACCTTGAGCAAGGTTGGCATCAATGAACTACTTCGTGTTCTATAAGATCATAGTCGGCACTTGAGCAACAGTGGGTTTAACATGACAATGGCTTGTGCAACAGACAGAGGGTCTGTGCGCAAGACTAATCAAGATTGCGTGGCGACCTTTCCAGACATGAATTTAGTTGTGCTTGCCGATGGTATGGGCGGACATAATGCGGGTGAGGTGGCAAGTCGAATCGCTATTACAGCCTTAAGAGAGGCAACTCGAGATGGGATGAATCTAGAAGCTGCTGTGGTCCAAGCTAATACAGAAGTGTATGAGCACGCTCAGAAAAATGAACAATACGCTGGTATGGGAACTACGTTAGTTGCTTGTCAATATGATGGCCCGAATGCGACTATCGCAAATGTGGGCGATAGCCGTTTATACCGGCATAGAAAAGGAGAGTCTGTGCAATTAACTCAGGATCAAACGGTTGCGCAACAAATGCAGGATGCTCAAGAGCCTGAATCAATGAAGCGGCTTGAAACGCATCAGTATGAACATGTGTTAACCCAAGCGGTTGGCACTCAGCCAGATGTTAACCCAGTGATGACACATGAAACATTGCAACCCGGCGACGTGCATCTACTTTGTAGTGACGGCCTTTCCGGTGTACTGAGCGACGACTTGATGAATCAAGTATTGATGACCCACGCCGATTCTTTAGACACTTGTGCTCAATCGTTATTAGCAGCAGCTTTAGAACAAATTGCGGGTGATAATGTGTCGCTAGCGTTGGTGCGTTCGGGGTGAATCCCCAGACCTTAATATTTTTGCATGTGCCCAAAGCGGGTGGTTCAACTTTGCGAAATTTATTACATCACCAGTATGCCCCAAAAAATTGTTTTAGTATTGAATCGGATATTAACGCAGATATAAATAGGCTGTTTTCTACCCCCCCTGCGCAGCGAAAGCAAATTAGATTAGTTACTGGCCACATGGGTTTTGGGGCGCATGTTTTGTTCGAGAATGCTAAGTACATAACGTTTTTACGTAGCCCAGTTGAGAGAGTAGTCTCAGAATATCGGTTTATTAAAAATAATGTTCACCATGCACTGCACCTTCAAGTGCAAGATTTAACGTTGCTGGAGTATTTAAATAGTGGCTTAAGTAGCCAAATTAGTAATGGACAAACCCGTCTGATTGCAGGGGTTTGCGAGCCAGGCGTACCAGGCGTGGTGAGCTCACGCGATATTACCTCAGCAGATTATGAGCAAGCACTGATAAATTTAGAGCGTCGTTTTGTATTACCTAGTACACTGACTTACTACGATGAAACACTTGTCTTATGGGCCAAGGAATTTGGTTGGTCTCGGCCATATTATCAAAGGCAAAATATCACTCAGGGTGAGGTACTACAACCAAATGCCCGTGAATTGGATAAAATTAATAGCCTAAATAGTTGGGATAGGCAGTTGTATTGTTATGTACAGCAACAGATGAACGATGCTATTAATGGTCAACCGAGGGCTTTTAAACTAGAGGTGCTGGCATATAAAGCGCTAAATTGGTTGTACGGCAAACAGTGTGCCGTAAAACATAGACTATGTGCCTTACATTAATTGAATAGTTTACGGATCAAACTATTACTATGAGTAATCGTATTCTTCAATCCACCGCAGTGATTGGGTCCATGACACTGGTGTCGCGGATTAGTGGTTTAGTACGAGATACTTTGTTTGCACGATTTCTAGGTAGCGATGTCGTGGCCGATGTATTTTTCGTGGCCTTTCGCTTACCTAATTTCTTTAGGCGATTACTCGGGGAGGGCGCGTTTTCAGCTGCGTTCGTTCCCGTGTTTGCGGAAGTATCGATGCAGCAATCCACTTCACAAACGCGGCGCTTTCTAGAGTTGGTAACAGGCAGATTAATTCTTTCTTTACTCTTTGTTTGCGTTGTTGGGGTTTTGGCCGCGCCATGGTTAATTGCCGTTATTGCGCCGGGGTTTCGATCAGATCCTCAAAAAATGGCTTTGGCGATAGAATTTACGCGGATCATGTTTCCGTATTTGTTTTTTATCTCTCTTGTTGCATTATCAGCAGGCATGCTGAACACCAAGAATCGCTTCGCTGTGGCTGCTTTTACGCCTGTGATATTAAATATGTGTTTAATTGGTGGACTGTGGTTTTTCATGCAGGCGCAAACCGAGATTAGCAACGCACTAGCGTGGAGCGTTATCGCTGCAGGTACGTTGCAGCTAGCGTTTCAGGTCCCATTTTTAGCCTCCATTAATTGTTTAGTTTTCCCTCGTATCATCGCGCGAAAGGAAGATGAATCAGCTGACTTGGCAAGTAAGCGTGTCTATAAGCTAATGCTGCCTGCATTGTTTGGGGTATCTATCGCACAAATCAATTTGCTGATAAATACACTACTGGCTTCATTATTGGTATCAGGTAGCATTTCATGGTTGTACTATTCTGACCGATTGATGGAGTTTCCGGTTGGTGTGTTTGGTATTGCACTAGCCACAGCGATACTGCCAAAACTGTCGAAAGATCATGCTAGCCAGTCTGCACAAGCGTATGGCAAAACCCTAGATTGGGCTTGTAAGTGGGTTATTCTAATTGCAGTACCCGCGATGGTGGCTTTAATCGTGTTGGGCGAAGCCTTGGCGACCACTTTGTATCATTATGGGAAGTTCAACGAACACGACGTACGCATGGTTTATCACAGCCTAGTGGCGTTTTCGCTCGGCATTGTGCCAATCATTCTTATAAAGGTGTTAGCCCCTGGTTTTTATGCAAAGAAGAATACCAAAACCCCTGTTAAAGTCGGTGCGATAGCGATGTTAGTTAATATTGTGTTCGCTTTGTTCCTGTTTAAAACGATGTTTCATGTCGGTTTGGCACTATCTACCAGTATTGCTGCGGTGGTTAACGCAACGTTGCTATATATTTTATTACGCAAAGATAAGACGTTTATAATCAGTGCCGGATGGGCCGCTTTGGCTTGGCGGGTTAGTTTCGCTGTTATCTGTATGGCGATCATTTTGCTGTTGACTCGTGGTGAGTTAAGCCATTGGTTAGACGCAGGAGTATGGGAGCGCGTCTTTAAAATGCTTGGTTTGGTCTTATTGGGCGGCACCACCTATTTAGCCGCATTGCTGATTGCCGGTGCAAGACCAAGTCAATTCATTGCCCCTATTAGCGTAAAATAAACCGTGAAGGCTGTAAACCAACAAGCTAAAAATGTAATACAAGATGGTGGGCATCTGATTTTCACTTACGCAGAGGCCAATACCCAGCTTAAGTTTGTACACAATTTGACGAAGCAGTCAGCCGATGAGCTAAAGCAGGTGCAAGTACAGTTGCATGTTAAGGTGCCAGCTGACCCGAGAGTGGAAGAGTTGAACGCACAATATGTTTATATCGTGGAACAGTGGACTAGAAAAATGCGTCGATTGGGACTCGCGGTACATGGTTTGTGGCAAGTCGGGTTTGACAATGGGGAAGGTTGGTATAGTTGGCAGTTGCCTGATAGAAAAATTAGATATTTTATAGAGTATGGTTGTTCCTTTTCTGACCGGCAGTTAATTTCACGCTAATGAGAAGCCATCACCGAAGTATCTGTACTATAACGATTGAATAAGATGAAGATAGTTCGTGACACCCAATTCTACGACCATGGAGATAAGCCTGCGGTTGTTACTATAGGGAATTTCGACGGGCTTCATGTAGGTCATCAGAAGATGATTGGTCTAGCCAAGCAAAAAGCCGATGAGTTGGGTGCAAAGTTGGCGGTGTATACGTTTGACCCACTTCCAGCGGAATATTTTAGTCCAAGTGGTGCGCCTGAGCGGCTAATGTCTGCCACAGAAAAATGTATTGGACTAAGTGCTTTAGGGGTCAATGTGGTTTGTTTAAAGCGATTCGATGAAGCCTTTTCAAAAACGTCTGCTGAGTCATTTTCTAGCCATGTTTTAAAGCAGCAACTTAATGCTTGCCATGTTGTTGTGGGCGACGACTTTAGATACGGAACAGGGCGTGAAGGATCCCTAAAAACATTGATTGAAGCGGGCAACCGTCTTGGCTTTAGCGTGACTCAAATGCAGACATTGCTCAATCAGCAGCAACGGGTTAGTAGCACTCGATTGCGCGCATTGTTACTAAAAGGGGCCTTTGACCAAGTCAATGTTTTACTCGGCAAGCCCTATAATATAGTCGGTCGCGTGATTCGAGGGGACCAAAGAGGTAGAACTTGGGGGTTTCCTACATTAAATTTATCGATGAAGCATCGACGTGCTTTACACGGGGTTTATGCGGTACAAGTTAAAGGCGTATCTGATGAGACGATACAAGGTGTCGCGAACATTGGCGTTAGACCAACAGTCGGAGGCTTGCAACACCTGTTAGAAGTTCATCTATTTGATTTTGCTCAAGAGGTGTATGGGCAACGCATTTGCGTTGATTTTTGTACAATGATTCGTTCTGAGCAAAAATTCGATTCGTTTGAAGCACTGCAAAAACAAATTACGGCTGATTGCGATACGGCGAGAAAGTATTTTCAACAGTTGACTACCTAACGATGAGCATTCTGAAAGATTCAAATTGGCGTTATGCGTTTACCTATTTACTTATCGCGATAGTGGTGATTGTGTTAGATCAAATCTCGAAAATTGCGATTTATATCTCTATGCCGTTGTATTCGCAAAACCCAATCACATCGTTTTTTTCTATAGTGCATGCGCATAATTATGGCGCAGCATTTGGGCTTCTTAATAACGGTAAAGGGTGGCAAACCTGGTTCTTTGGCATTGTTGCGCTCATTGCCTCAGTCGTCATTATTAGATGGTTATTGCAGGTTGCCAACAAACAACGGCAGTTGTCTTTAGCCTTAGGCCTAATACTTGGTGGGGCAATAGGCAATTTGATAGACCGTGTTGCCCATGGTTTTGTGATCGATTTTCTAAGTTTCCACTATGGAGCTTGGGCGTTTCCAGCTTTTAACGTCGCCGACAGTGCAATATGCGTTGGCGCCGTGTTGCTGCTGATGGACAGCTTTGGTATTTTCCTTATTCAAAACCGAGAATCTAAACCCTAGTTGCCACACTGCTTTGTTGCGAGGCTCTATAGATATTTAACAACTGCTTAAAGTACCGCATAAGATGAGGCATCTAAATTAGCGTTTCGCTAATGTTATAATTTGTAAAGCGCTGCACACTTTAACTAATCAACGATAATTTAAGAGATAATGAAAATTTTACTTGCAAACCCTAGGGGTTTTTGCGCGGGTGTAGATAGGGCAATTGAAATTGTTGAAAGGGCTTTGAAACTATATGGCGCCCCGATATACGTCCGGCACCAAGTGGTGCATAACAAGTTTGTGGTTAATTCTTTAACGCAAAAGGGTGCGGTATTCATTGAAGAATTACATGAGGTTCCGAAAGGAGCAACGGTTATTTTCAGCGCGCACGGCGTTTCTAAGGCAGTGCGAGAATCCGCTGAAAGTATGGACCTAAATATTTATGATGCAACTTGCCCGCTAGTGACCAAGGTGCATACAGAAGTCACTCGCTACCGAAAAGAACAACGAGAAATTATACTCATTGGACACGCAGGACACCCTGAAGTAGAAGGTACACTTGGGCAAGTTAAATCGGGTGTGATCTTGGTAGAGAAAATAGCCGACGTTGCAAAAATAGAAGTGAGTAACCCAGACTTGCTGGCGTATGTTAGCCAAACAACCTTGTCAGTTGATGATACGTCTGAAATTATCAATGCGCTTAAGCAGCGCTTTCCAAATATAGTTGGCCCGCGCAAAAACGATATTTGTTACGCAACGCAAAATAGACAAGATGCGGTCAAAAAGTTGGCTAAAGAATGTGATGTGGTATTGGTCGTCGGGTCGCACAACAGCTCTAACTCGAATCGATTGGCTGAATTGGCAATACAAAATGGAATTGAAGCCTATTTAATTGATGGAGCGGATCAAATCGAAGAAAAATGGTTGAGTAATAAAGCCAGTGTAGGTGTAACCGCTGGCGCTTCCGCCCCAGAAGTACTAGTCGAGCAAGTCGTTGCAACATTAAAAGGGCTAGGCGGGGCAGTGGTACAAATGGAAGGTCCGGCTGAAAATGTTTCCTTCGCGCTACCCGCTAAATTGGCTTAAGGGTTATGGCTAAATTATGGCCATCCATCCGACCAAACAACGCCATCGCTAGATTGTTGTTGTACACCTATTTGATTTTGGCGCAATAAGAATACATCACGGTTAGTTTTTGCGACGGGTGTGGCTAATATGGAATAGGTTTGATCATCAGCAGCGACGTTATTAATAGCGTAGTGATACAAGCCATCCACTGAGGTGATGGCAAAGTCCCCAGCAGCCCCCATCGCTATATTACCGAAGTCATTTGTGTAAACTCGGTTGTAGGTGTAAAAACGTTCTAATGCTTGTGCGATCTGATTGATGTCGGATAAAGCCGTTGCTCGATCACTGCGCGCTGTAGCGCTTCGATAACTGGGCAAAGCAAGAGAGGCCAAAATTGCGATCATTGCAATAACAACTATTAATTCAGTCAAGCTAAACCCATAGGTTAAATGCTTAGGTTGCCTTTCTGCCTTTTTCATCATGGTGATATCTTTTTCCAAGAAGTGCGCTGGTAGTTTTTAGGTATCTTAAATGTAGAAGCAGGTGCATTACCCGTTGCTATATCACTATCTAGTTGTAACCCGATTAGTTCGCCGCTACTTAATTCTATAAAAACAGGGTCTTGAGTCGGTTTGCCCGTATTCTTTGTGCCACCGTCTATCAATGTACCTTGGTCATCTATTAAGGCTGTTGCGGTATCTTTACGAGCGATCATGTTCCAGCTTTGAACGCCGTCGACACACCTATCGGCGGAAGGCGGGCCTTGACTAGCAAAAGCGATATGATCGAACACAGAAATAGGCTTTCTAATTATACGCTCTCCATAATCAGGTAAATCCATGTACCAGCCTAATTCCCCTTGGTCATAGGCTGGAAGTGCATTAGTGAAATTGCGTGTGGTGCCATTTGCAGTTTGATTAATAGTTTGCTCCTTTAAATTTGCCCGAGTTCGAGTCGCAGAATCACTTAACGTACCCCAACCCCCTTTGTCCCAAAAGGCATATATGGTTTGAATGGCACGATTGTTTTCAACCAATAGATGACTGAAGTCAAAGTACTGGCCAGTACCGAAAAAAATCATCTCTCCTTTTGATGATTTAGCCGCTTTTGGAGAGGGTGTAACGGTGAGTTCTCCTGTTATAGCCTGGTGGCGAAATTCTGATGTAACATTGGAAATTCCGTTAGTGTTCGCCGCTCCTACGGGGCCCGTGGCGGTAAATATTGGTGTATTGACACCAGAACCAAATGCGGGTGTCAAGTTGGCCGTGATATAACTTGCTGCGGTAGAAGCAGTGGCAGCAGTTTCAATATAATTGAAACGCCAAATATTCCCCTTTAAATCGCCAGCATAAATACGGTCTACATATCCATCGAGGTCTATATCGATTGGTTCAACGCTGGTTAGTCCGTTACCTTCGCTAAAGCTCGTATAACTATCACTAGTTCCCGAAAGAGCATCATCAACCACTATTTCAGCTAGCTGCGACCCATCCTTAAGGTCGATAATATATAACACTGCTTGCCCGATGCGGTTATTGTTATTTGCATCTTGGCTATGCACGCCGTTGCCAACGATTGCGGCCCATTGTTCTTTGTAGCCCCCGTTGCTATTGGTCGGCACTTTAAATCTAACAATTTTTGGAATATTAATGATGTGGCCCATTTCAGAGTACCCGCTAGTCGTCTCGTTAATTTCCCACATAAACGTTTGGGAATCACTAGCAGATGGGTCTGAGACATCCAGAGCAAACAGCCCCTTGTAGCCAGCACCTAAAGGAGAGACTAAAGCGGTGCCCCAACCATCGGTGGCTGTGCTGGAGTAGTCTATTTTCGCATCTACAATCGTCATTTCTCCGTCAAGATAATATTGGTGATTATCATTGTACGAAAGCGTAGATAGGTGCTGTAAGTGCGGTAGCAAAGTATGTGGAATGAAGGCAAATCTTTCATTACCTCTTTCGTCGAATGCATGCAACATACCGTCATTTCCACCGATGTAGATTCTTTCTGCTCGGTTTTTTATTTCTTCAGATTTTAAAAAGGCTTTGTAATCTTCATCAGGATATCCGTAATTGAAGCGTTTGACGAGTTTAGGCCGAGAGTGAATGAAGTCGCCGAGTATGGAAGAGCGAGTTCTAAAAAGCCGATCAGTCGGTGCGGTGGTGGTTTGTTCCTTACTCCTGTCACCTCTAATATAGTTGATTAATGCTTCTTCATTGTCTGCGTTGCCTCCAAGCGCGGGAATGTTACTTGCAGTCAAGGCGGTATAGTTAAAGTCTACAATATTGTTGGTGCTTGCTCCGTCGTGAGTAAAAATACGCCTTGTTATGTCTCTCGAGTCAAGTTTAGCGGCTGCGCTCCATTTTAGAACCGGAGTAAATCCCCCATTGTTGTCTTGTTCCAACTCTATTCGATGTAAGTCTCCACTCCAATCACTTGAGTCATATTCAGTGACAAAAACGCTATTAACTTTCTTTGTTGTGCCGCCACCGTCTGTTTCTACCAATTCTACTGAGGTTTGTGCAGCGCCTACATTCGTAGTTGAAGAATGGCCTATACTTGTTGATACCGCTAGTGAAATTGCCCCAACAAGTGAATTAAACTCTGTGCCAATTGATTGAGAAATACCGCCTCCATTGACAGCCGCTGCTTGCAAAGAGGTTAAATTAATTCCATAGCCAATGGTATGTGTGATTAAATTTTGTTGCTTAAAGTCAGAATCATCAAACCCTTCGCTGTCATCATCCAGATTGTTTGCCGTGTAATGGGCCGCAGCAGGGTAGTTGTGGCCATTTGTTGATTCTGGAACTAAATCTATTTGCCTAGCAAACAAGGTTAGATCGTCTATTAAATGTTCATCTGTGGGGCCTACATTGTCCCAATTTCCAGTATTGGCATTGCCCTCGATAAATGAATGCGCTTGGCCATCTCCTCCTTCAGCGATGGGAATCGTGGCTGCTTCAGTGGCGAAATCAATGGTGCTATTAACCACTTCATCTATCTCCCAATCATGATCAGGATCATTGCCTGATACGATAATGACGCTATTAGTTTGACATCGATACTGGATAGGATGCTGATTATTAATGCCGTCAAATACCCCAAAAGCGGGACCTTTGCCACGAAAGTAGCGCGTAACGTCGTAATAGCTAGAGACTAGAGGAGTGTATCCGGATCCAGTGAGTGCGCTAACGGCCGACTGTATGGCCGTTTTATTTTCACTTTCGCACATAGAGTCACCTGACATTGCTGCTCCGTAAGGTGGGCCGAAGTGGTCATTTGTGGCAGATTTAGCAAACGACGCTAGGCAGAATCGAGTGTGATCAGTTTGCTCAATGATTTGATTTACTGCATTTTGCGCAACAGCTAACAGTGACGGAGGAGGGCCTGTATGTGTACCTGTAGACGCGCTTTTGTTCATAGAGTCAGAGGTATCTATCAGAAACAATATGTTTGGCTCAACAGCGTATGTGATTTCCAATGGGACCTGCGAAGGTCTTGCTTCTGAGGTTTGAATCACCGCTCTGCTAAGCAGGAGAGCTAGGAAAAGGCCGAACAACATATTAGCAATCGATTGTCTGCTCATAAAAGAGTTCATTATTCAGTGTAGCAACTTTCTGTCGACTACTGGCTACCTTGAACAATGATGCTTTCAAGCGTGATTTCGTTATTGCCTGACGGGCCCACTCCTCTTGCAATGACTCTATAGAAGGAATTCGATCGAGAAGCCTCAATCTCTATCGGGGTGGAATCGCCGATTCCGTAAGTCGGTTGAAAAGCGAACTTCTCTAGTTTGAACCTAGGGTAAGGAAAAGTGCCATCGTTGTCATACGTCGCATCAAAATCATCGCCTGTACGTGCCATTTCATTATTGCTAACTTGAAAACTAGTCGCATCTGTCCAAGTCGTTAAATCTGGAATCGAAGTATTTTCGCCAACAGAACGATAGAATCCGTTTTCTGTTTCGAGATCGCTGGTAATTCGTATTCGACGTTGGGCGTCCCGTAAGGCACTTTGCGCTGACTCGGTTGCTAGATGTAAATCCTGCAAATTACCTGCTATTTTTTCTTCGGTTAAAGCGCTACGCATAGACGAGACGCCAAGAATAGATAGGGCAGATAATAAGATTAAGCTGATCAACAGAATTGAACCCGATTGCTGTCTAAAAGGGCTACCCGTTAACATTAGCTTTAAGCTCATTTTATGCGCCATGAATGATGGCCGCTTGATGAGGGAATACGTAAGTGAAGGTAATCACCTTGCGGGGAATGGTGGGGCTATCCGTAACAAATGATGGGCATGCGCTCGGGTCGGGGTCGGTATCTAAATAACAGTCGACCATGTGTCCGTTTATGTCAGGAAATCTTAAACTCTGCTTAGAACTGCCCGTACCTGCGCTGCTTGCTCTGATCATGACATGTACTTTTACATTGGTAACGTTGCTTAAATCTGCTATGTTTCCAGTTGTGCTAGGTAATGTATGGGCAGTTTGATAGTTAACAATGAAGTCACCACCTGCAGAAACACCGAACTGTAGCCGAAGGTTCTCTATGCCGGTGCTAATTGGGGTGTCAATTATTTGGAACGCGCCGCTGTTAGTAAGCGCTTGGCTAATAGTCCTGCGATACAGAGTGGGAATTGTTGTGCTTTCGTCTGAGTTTGCGGTGAAAGAACCTAGATAATACGCGACTGGATTAAATCGGTTAACGACGGTATTGTCAGGTGGCACGGTGAACTCTGTCGCAGACGCGAAATTAATTTGGCCAGAGCGATTAGTTCTGATTGCTCTTACAATGCGCGAAGCATCACAGGTATTGACGACAAAAAACTCACCCGCGTTAATACTTACGTTATTTTCTACCTGGATTAATGTAGAGGTGCTTGCTGCAGAGTTGATTCGATAAAACCCTGTTGATGGTGTGAGTGTGTAAAACACATCTCCGATGGCTGTATTTGTAGAGTCTACTAGACGTTTAGCATTAAGGTTTACAAATGCGTTATTGAGCGCTGTATCACTGGCATTTGCTGGGAATACGCCGAGTGTATTGGCTAAAAAATGATCTGCAGTAACAAAGTTGTTAGTGTCAGTGTCTGATCTAATTGGCGATGGAAATGCCCAACCAGAGACCAATGCTCTTTGTGCGCCAGTGAACGGGGTTATATTGTCTTTGCTGCGGGTATTATTTCCACAACCGATAATGCCAGCTTGACGGATACTGGTGCCAAAAGTGTCATGTAAAATAGCTTCCGTATCTTGTATTTCAGCAAGACTAGTGGTCACTCTCCATGATTGCAGTGTAGGGATATAAACCGCCAATACGCCCCCAAGTACGACTAGGCTAAGGGAGATGCCGACTAAGATTTCAACGAGGGTGAAACCACTAATTTGGTCGTGATTTTTGTATGTTGGGGCCATCATACGCTATCAATATTAGAACACGACGCTAGCGATATGCTGATATTGCTTTGTAGACAAATCTGTCTGTAGGTCAGATTCTATTCTAGGGTCGAACCACTCTATTTTTACGATGCAATTAAATTGTGTTGGACATTCAACGGTGCCCTTAGCGGCATTAGAACCACTGAAAACAACATTGATCTCTTGTTGCCAAGTATCCATATCGTTTTGTGCACGTTGTAAAGCCGTAGTAATAGCCGTAGTTTGCGGTGTGCCGATGGTAAGGTTGTTGTAATCGCCATTATAGACTCCTCTAGTGTTGGCGCGCATCTTCTCGGTCATCGAGGAAAGCAAAATCGCAGCTTCTCCACGTTGCATCGCACTAATACCACTTTTCAAAGAGGTGACTTGCATTGCGGCTACGCCTAACAACCCGACTGCGAGAATGCCTACAGTGACTAATACCTCTAATAAGAGATAGCCTTGTTGAGCTTTAGATTGCTGTAACATGAGTGCATGGGTTAAAGCCTACAGCACAGCCCCGAGCATTCCTTGCAACCAATGAAAGTTTTAAAATTTGTAAGAGAATAGGGATAGGTAAATTTTGTTGGCCAGCCACTAGGTTTACCTATTTAAATATTGCTCCATTCGTCGTAAAACAATTTCTTAGAATAAATGCGTCCACAACAACTTGTGTCTTCTCTGACCTAATGGTGTTGTCATAGTCTAAATTCTTGTGTCCTCTATTTACGCAACTTTTAGCTACAATTACTTCAATGCAGATATATAAAGAGCCAACTGATTGATTTGCTCCGCACTTAATGGAAAAGCGATTGACGTCATGATGTTGTCTTTGCGATCACCGTTTTTAAATGCATTAAGTTGTGCTTCGATATAAGTTGCATGTTGTCCTGCTAAACGCGGGAAATTAGGCGCTACGCCTTTACCATCTGGTCCGTGGCAGGCCATACATGCGGTTACAGAGAATTCTGCAATACCAGCGCGGTATATTTCCTCTCCCGCTAAGGCAGCTTGTTTTTGTGACTCGTCGATGGAGCCGCCTGTTGGCTCTTGACTAGCGTAGTAGGCATCTAAATCCAGCATGTCTTGTTCAGATAAAGAACCAACCATGCCCATCATGACTGCATTATTACGAGATAGATTTTCGCTGTCTTGAAACGCTTTCAATTGGGCGGCTATGTACCCAGGAACTTGACCGGCAATTTTTGGGAAGGTAGGCGCAGGGCTATTACCATCTGGTCCGTGGCAAGCTACACAGCTAGACGAAAGGGCTTTGCCAGCTTCAGCGTTGCCACCCGCAGTGGTTTCACTTGCGATTGCTTGGTTTGATAAGATAATGGCTAAACCTAGGGTGGCTAAGTTCAGTAAAGAGGGGATCGATCGCATTAGGAAGCTCCAAAAAATTAAACAGTTCTCGAGATTACTAGCAAGTGATGAAGCGCTAAATCTGTATAATCGCCCACACTGCGTCTGGCATTTTAGACTGCGTAAACTCTGTTTTAAGGTTATTTTGCTGAGGCAAAGAACCCCTTTGCATCAGCGACTAAAAATCAGCCCCATATTTTAACATTTCATTGAGCAATAAATTGCAAATTAATTTTTCAAATGCCGAATTTATACTGAGTGCTGAAAAGGCGAAGGATTGGGTGCAGGATGAAGGGGCAGAAGTGGCATTTGTAGGGCGCTCTAATGTTGGAAAGTCTAGTGCTATCAACAAAATAACTAATCGGCGTGGGCTTGCTCGCACCAGTAAAACTCCTGGTCGTACGCAACATGTCGTATTTTTTCAACTGGCAGAACAAATACGGTTTGTAGACTTGCCGGGCTATGGCTTTGCGAAAACACCTATCGCGGTGCGTAACCGTTGGCAGGCATTTATAACGGAGTATTTATCAAATCGTCAGTCATTAAAGGCATTGATTATTCCAATGGATATCCGCAGGCCATTTACTGCGCTTGATCAACAAATGATGGCTTGGGCAGATGAATTGCAATTGCCCGTGCATATACTACTGACTAAAGCCGATAAGCTAAGCAGGGGCAAGGCCAAAGCGGTGTTACTGGATGTGCAAAAAGAATGGCTCGGCGCGTTTGACTGTACGATCCAGTTGTTTTCCGCAAGCAAAGGAACAGGAGTAGATGAAGCGCGTGACCAGTTGAGTGAGTTGCTATTAAGCGCTTAGTTTAGTTAGGCGTATCGTTCTTAACTACTGTTCCCACTATTATTTGCGTTATTCGTCTCTTTAAGTTGTTCGCGGTTGAATAACGTATTCCAAAGCCAGCCATCCGAAATTTCCTGCCCTGTTTGGCTATAATGTAACTTCTGTTTTGTCGACGCGATTAGATTCATTCTATTGCGCGCACGTTCTTTACCGCAAAATAAGATACGGTCACCAAACTTAAGAGGCGTACCTTCATCAGGCAAGAGCATGAGTTGACGCTTTCTTTGCAATAATAATGGAATGCAGGGCAAAGATTTTGTGTGATCGCGTGTGCTACGCATTAAGTCGCCAACTAATACATCTTGAAAGTCGCGTAGCTGTTCCCAAACAGCAGGGGTTTTATCTTTGCGTATGCTTAGCACCCATGTTTCAGGGACGGAATCGTCGATAAGCCCTGCGATTCTACTTATTAAAATGCGCGCCCATTCGGGTTTTTCGTCTCGCGCTAGACGTAAAAAGTGACCGGTTAATGGTGTGGTCAAGTTTTCTAAAATTCTGCTTGCGATAATTCGGCTGTGGTCCATTAACATGTTGGGCTTAATAGCCTGAGCTACATTTGCATTAATGGCAAGCTCTTGGCGCAAAATGCTAAACACCTTATTGTTCAATTGATTGGCGGTTAGCAAAATTGATAAGTTGTTTACGTCGCTATTAGTACCGGCGACGATGCCAACCGCGCGCTTTATTTTCGCTTCTTCTAGCGTAACCGCTTCGGTACCGCGGCCGACAATACTGTGCTCTGGCGGGTGAGTCCACTCAGGCTTTTCTTCAACGATGGTTACCGGGTTGCCACGTTCTAGTAGGCGTTTATATATGGCTTTGCCAAAGCGACCATAGCCGCATAATATCCAGTGCCCGCGAGGCGGGAAAACAGGTTCGGTCATGGCCGTGTCTTTGGGTGCGGTAATCCAGCGCTCGAGCAAATACATACTCGGATTATCCATTGCCATCACAAAGTCTTCAGCGTAGGTTTCATAGGGGTTAACAACTAAATCGGTGCCGAAGGAATTCATATTATTTGCCGCATCGATAGTTTCTGCGCGGCAAATAACTTTCATGTTCGGTTCAAGAATTTTTGCTGATATGGCGATTTGTAAATTGATATTGTCGTTGTGCGTGACTGCAATGACCCCTTTACAGTTGGGCTTTAAAATACCCGCTTCTTTTAAACTATTGGCTTCTTCGGCATTGGCTACTAAACCCGGAACACTTAATTGCCAGTCTTGCAGTTCAATATGTTCAACTCGGCTTTGAGTATTATCGATAACAACCGTTTGGCGATTCGCATGTTGTAGAGTATTGACCAAGGATTCACCCGTATCGCCAAATCCACAGACTATATAAAACGGGTCGCGTAAACGTTTTATTTTGCGGCGAAACCGAGAGTTACTTAGGGCTTGAGAAAACCCTTGGCTTTGAATGAGCGATAACATGGTACCAATCGCGTATAACCAAGCGATAACGCTGGCATAGATGGTGACGCTGGTCCACATGCGCTGTGCATCTGTAAAGGGGTAGGGTATTTCACCGAAGCCAATGGTTGACCCCATAAAACTAACGAAGTAAAACGCATGGAAGAAACTCATTTTCCATGGTCGCCCCTGGTCATCTATACCTGGGATAAAGGTGAACACAAACATCGAGATTGCGTAAACCGAAATCAAGGCAACCAAAGGCGCACGCAGGCGCCTAAACACCAATGAAATTACGTTTTGCATGACTGCGGCAACAGTGTGCGAGGTTTAGATATACTAGAGTCGCTGCATACTGGTTTCAATAAGCAATATGATGACAGAAATGGCGTTAGCCAATAAAGCTCCTCCCGCTAAAGAAACGATCATAGACATATAGTGCGGGTTCATTTCGATGCCTAAACCGTACACTACCCAGCCCCACACCAATGCAGAGCCTACTAACTGTAAGTTGGCGACCAAGCTGGTAGCCAGTAGCACCGCATCGACATGTGTGCGATGACCAATTTTCAAGATGGTAGCAATAATACCTACAATCACCGCGGCAAATAATGCATAGCGGTTATGTTGCACTGGGTCCGTTGCGTCGCCCAGAAAAAAACCGAAGTTTAGGGTGAGCGCAAAGATGGTAAAAAATGCAAAGACAACTTTTTCAATATTCATGGTTTATATTTATTGTTTGAATGTATTTATATTTAAAGGGGTTTAATAGGGTACCTGTTGGCCATCATAGGCTACAAAAGCGCCGCTATTATATTGTTTTATATTTGAAATAACTTCTATTAGCCCACTCGCGCTTGTAGGTGTGTCAAGTAAACCGGTGTGGTTAGTCATGTCGGTTTGTACCCATCCGGGGTGCAGCGCGATAGTCTGAATGTTAAATGGTGCAAGGTCTACCGCCATGGATTTAGTAATAGTGCAAAGGGCCGCTTTGGAAGCGCGATAAGCGTATGCGCCACCACTGGAATTATCAGCAGATGAGCCCATTTTTGAACTCATGTTGGCGATGGTGGCTTCGCCATTTTTTAGCTGTTGCAACAACGCCTGCACTGTATTGACCGGGCCGATTGCATTAGCAGCAAACACGCTGCTCATTTGTGCGGCATTAATATTTAGTATGCTTTGGCCATCGCCTTTATCGCCATAAACACCAGCATTATTGATTAATAGGTGTAATTTGGAGGGCAGTTTTTCTCGTTCAGAGCTTAATAATGGCTGGCTAACATCCCAACGTAGTAGATGTAAGTTGGTATTGCTAATGTTTTCTAATTCGCCTTTATTTTGTCGGTAGCACGCCCATACAGCGCTTCCCGCTGCTAAATATTGTTTAACAAACTCAAGGCCAATGCCACGATTAGCCCCAGTGACTAGAATATTTTGCATAATGAGTGAGTTAAAGAAAGCGACGAGAAGGCGCTTTTAGTCGATGTCTTCGTCGCAGCAAAGAGAGTGGTCCATATCATAGGCGGCTTCTATCCCCTTAGAATGCCCGACCGCTTGAGCCGGAATGCCAGCAAAGGTTTGATGGGCGGGTACATCTGTTAACACGACGCTTCCCGCTCCAATTTTTGCACCTTGACCAATGGTGACATTACCAAGAATTTTAGCGCCAGCGCCTAATAGTACGCCGCACATTACCTTAGGGTGTCGGTCACCCGTGTCTTTGCCTGTACCGCCGAGTGTAACTTCGTGCAGCATTGAAACATTATCGCTGACTACCGCTGTTTCTCCAATAACCACTGAGGTGGCGTGGTCTACTAAAATGCCTCTGCCGATTTTAGCGGCAGGGTGAATGTCCATCGCAAACACTTCGCTGATACGGCTTTGTAGATATAAGGCAAGCTCTCGATGGTTGTTATTCCATAGCCAGTGAGCAACTCTTGAGGCTTGCAAACCCTGAAAGCCTTTTAAGTAAAGTAGTGGCAAGGACAGGCGGTCGCATGCGGGGTCGCGCTCGCAAAAGGCCCTTAAATCGGCGCGTACCGCTTTGCCGAGATAGGAGTCTGATTCAAAGGCTTCGTTAATTACCTCACGCCAAGAAATGCCAGAAAAATTGGAACACTCTAACTTTTGCGCAAGATGAAGACTGAGCATGGCTTCGAGCGAATCTTGTTTAAGCACAGTGGTGTGCAAAAAACTAGATAGCAGTGGCTCAGTGTCGGCTTGATATTCGACCTCTTCGCGAATCTGCTCCCAAATAGGGTCGATTTCGCTAACAGCGTGTATACGGTTTAAATTTGACATAGATGGTAAGCTGGTTTTGCCAGCAAGCCATGTAGTTTAACGCTGTTTTATTGCACAATAAAAGACCTAATTTGATCTATTTTAAGGTGCGGTTAATCTGCCTAAATAGAACTAACTGGCTGTTGTTCGGGCCTTTGTTGAGCATTGGCCGCTTCCCAGCCCAGTAATGATTTCTTTCTGTTATGCCCCCAACGGTACTGTCCAATGACACCTGTTGCACGTATTACACGATGGCAAGGGATCAGCCACGCGACGGGGTTTTTGCCAATTGCACTGCCAACTGCACGTGATGCACTTGGTTGGCCAATGGCGTGGGCGATGCTGTTATAACTGGCGCATTGACCTAATGGCACATTAAGTAACGCTTCCCAAACTTTGAGTTGAAAGTTGGTGCCTTTAATATGTAAATAGAGCGGTTGGTTCTTATCTTTGCTAAATAGAGATTTAATGATTTGATGATGTTTCCCTTCATCATCTTGGTAGGTAGCTTGCGGCCATTGAGCGCGTAGTTCGAGGCTAGATGTTTCTTGTTGCGCTGAATCGATAAAGGCTAACCAACATATGCCTTTGTCGGTACTTGCAATATGTGCCAAACCGAATGGGCATAAATAAAAGCCGCTGCTAATGCGTAAGTGTTGACCACCGTTACGAAACTCTAATGGAGTCATAGAATAGAAATTCACAAAATGCGCATGCACTAAACTCACGCTTGATAATCCTGCATCTACGCTGAGATCAAGATTAGACGGATTGTTGCTCAGCCGGCTTTGCAACGATTGTATCGTTAAATATTGCCCAAATCGTTTCGGTGAAATGCCAGCCCATTTTGAAAAAATCCGTTGTATTTGGTTAGGGCTTAAGCCAAACGTATTGCTTAAGTTTGTCAAATCAAGATCGGTGTTCGAGTCAATATCGCGATGATGATGAGCTTCGGTTAATTGCTCGATAAGCTGTTCGACTAGATGATACTCAGTATTATTTTCGACCATTGTGGGTTGCTTAGTTATTCAATGGCGTTAGCTTAGAGCAGGGCGCTTTAAGTGACAATCTGATTCTGGCGCGTGACCGCCCCCATTATTTGTTTGTTTTTAGAAAAAAAGCACGTCCTTGTGCAAATTGAGGAAACAACAAAGTGTTTTAACCGATCAATCTGCCGATGGCAGCTTGACCAGCTGGTCTTGCGTAACCTCTACGCAATAGGTACTGCAACAAATAATATTTGTCGCTCGCGTTCAATCAACAATAAGATGGATGTTTTTTCATCTTTTATTGCTGCTTCAACCGCTTTGTTTACTTCAGAAGGGGTGGCAACTCGCGTACGACCTACCTTTTTTACCACATCGCCCACTTGTACACCGCGTGTCGCTGCTTCGCTATCAGGGTCAATATCGGTAATGATGACGCCTTCTGTTTTAGTATTGACACTATATTTCTTTCTTAGTTCGTCAGTAAGTTCACTAAATACTAAGCCTAGGCTTTCTTCCATGGATGCCGCGTCTGAAACTGTTGAATCAGGTTGTTGGTCTGAATGCCCGATAACCGCATCAACTTTGATTTGTTTTTCGTTACGCCATACGCTTAGCTCAACGTTGTCGCCCGCTAAGGAGTTGGCTACTAGACGTGGTAGATCGCGCATTTCATCTAAGCGCTCGTCGTTATAGTGAGTGATGACGTCACCGGCTTCTAGACCGCTTTTTTCTGCGGGACTATCTTTAAGTACGCTGCCAATTAACGCGCCATAGGCATCATCTAAACCTAGACTGTTTGCGATATCTTCACTAACAGTTTGAATATGTACGCCTAACCAGCCACGTTCGACCACACCAGCGTCGTTGAGTTGGCTGACAATATTTTGTACTAAATTAGCTGGGATGGAAAAACCGATCCCCACACTACCGCCGGTCGGAGAGTAAATCGCTGAGTTCACTCCAATGACTTCTCCTTTGGTATTGAATAGCGGGCCACCAGAGTTACCCCTGTTGATCGGTGCATCAATTTGTATGAAGTCATCATAAGGACCTGATCGAATATCACGCCCTCGCGCGGAAATAATTCCGGCGGTTACCGTTCCACCTAAACCAAATGGGTTACCGATAGCCATCACCCAATCTCCTATTTCAGCTTCGTCTGAATCACCAAAGTTGGTGTAAGGAAGTGGGTGGTCTGTTTCAATTTTTAACACCGCAATATCAGTTTTTTTGTCTGAGCCTTTAAGCGTTGCGGGGTATCGCTTGTCATCTTGAAAAACAACTTCAATTTCGTCGGCACCATCGATGACATGTTGATTAGTTACAACGATACCGTCTTCGGAGACGATAAAACCTGACCCTAATGCATGTGTCTCACGTGTTCTTGGCGAGGGGCCATTTTGACCAAATTGGTCGCCAAAAAAGCGGCGCATAAACTCATCTAGATCATCATTTTGACGATTACCATAGCGAGGGCTTTTACTGCTCACCTTTGGTCTGCTGGTGGTTGAGATATTCACCACGGCGGGTTTAACGGCTTTTACTAGGCTAGAAAAGCCGTCATTCACATTAACTTCATCAACTATACTTGAAACCGGCTCAGTTTTGGCCAATAGTGAGGGGCTGATAATCGCCAAGGCAAGGCCTAGGCATGCGGCGCCGGTAATGACTTTTAGTTTTGTAAGCTGCGCAGAATTTGACACTGCATATAGTGCTGAATGATGATTAGAGTTCATAGTTACCTCGGTTATAAAAAATATAGTCGATGGCAATGCGAAACATGCCACGCTGAATTTATAGCTTGAATATACGGCTGCCGACTTTTCAAACCAATGAACATTTGATTAAGAAAAGTTAATGTCATCTATCTGAGTATGTAAGAAGTGGATGCTGGCGCTTGGGGCTTTTAGACGCACTGATATAGGGCATCAAAGCTAACGTGAAGTGGTAATATTGATCGCGGTGGGTCGGTGCGCCTAACGGCGCTAATAACTAACTTTAGATAGAATGATGCCAACTAACTACGACTATATTATTTTGGGGGCGGGTTCCGCTGGCTGCGTGTTAGCAAATCGTCTGAGCGAAGACCCAGGCACCTCTGTGTTATTAATCGAGGCTGGTAAATGGGCGCCGTGGTGGGATTTTAGAGTACATATGCCAGCTGCCTTAGCTTGGCCACTAAACGGTAAAACATACAACTGGGGCTACCGTTCAGAGCCCGAACCATATATGAATAATCGCCAAATTGCGCACCCTAGAGGCAAAGCGGTGGGTGGGTCATCAGCTATCAACGGTATGATATATGTACGTGGTAACCCTGGAGATTACGCGAAATGGGCCGCTAACAAAGGCTTAGAAAACTGGTCTTATGCTCATAACTTACCCTATTTTCGTAAGATGGAAACTTGGCTTGGCGGGCGTAGTGACTATCGCGGGGCCGATGGGCCAATGCGCATTTCAGTCGGTGCTTGTGAAAACCCTTTGTTTGAAGCGTGGTTTCAGGCAGCTCAACAGGCAGGGCATGTTTACTCTCAAGATTTAAACGGGGCGAATCAAGAGGGAGTCGGGCGCTTTGATATGACGGTTTACAAAGGTAAGCGAATGAGCGTTGCCCGAGGACATTTATCTGAAGCGCTAATGCGGCCAAATTTAACCTTAATCACAGGAATGGAAGTAGCCGAACTGCATTGGGAAAGCAATGCCGTAACAGGGGTTAAGCTCGCTAACGGAGAAACCAAACTTGCAAAAGAAACAATTAGTTGCTTAGGTGCGTTTGCATCGCCTAAGCTGTTGCAGCTTTCAGGCATTGGGCGCAGTCATGATCTTGAGCAAGTCGGCGTAAAAGTACGCCGAGATTTATCGGGCGTTGGGCAAAACTTGCAAGATCATTTAGAAATATATATGCAGCAAGCCTGTAAGAAGCCCGTATCGCTATACCCCTCTATGAAATGGTGGAATCAAGCGAAAATTGGCTTGCAATGGTATTTGACTCAAACAGGGGTTGGCGCTTCTAATCAGTTTGAAGGAGGCGGATTTATTAAATCAAACGACCAGTGCGATTATCCAAATTTACAATATCATTTTCTACCGATCGCAATCCGGTACGATGGCACACCGCAACAACAGCATGGGTTTCAGGTACATGTGGGGCCGATGAACAGCGATGTGCGTGGCTCTGTAAGCCTAAAAACGGCTGATTACCGTGATGCTCCACGGTTGCAGTTTAACTATTTATCCACCGAGCAAGAACGACGAGAATGGGTGGAGGCGATCCATAAAACCCGTGAAATATTCAAACAAAGTGCATTCGACGAGCTACGAGGGGAAGCATTATCGCCGACTGATGATATACAAAGCGATGAGGACATCCTTGAGTTTGTACGCAATCATGGAGAGAGCGCTTACCACCCAAGTTGCACCTGCAAAATGGGTTACGACAACGAGGCAGTAATAGATGGGGAAATGAAAGTGCATGATGTGCAGGGTTTGCGCATTGTGGATGCCAGTGTTTTCCCAACTATTACTAATGGAAACCTAAATTGTCCTACCATTATGACGGCGGAAAAATCTGCTGATTTAATCAAGGGCGCTACGCCGCTTGAGCCTATTTATCTGTAGGTTGGCGGCTAGATGCGTTTCATAGTGGCTTTGTACTAACGAATTGGTAAAGATATCGTATAATAGGCTTTGATTGCAGCTTCGCGACTCGATATAATCGCGCGGTTTTACGGGCCTTGAACAGCAGGTTTAACCCGTGTCATACATTTTGAGTATTTTTAGAGAATAATACAATGGCAGTACAGCAAGATAAAAAGAGTCGTTCACGTCGAGATATGCGCCGTTCGCACGACTCACTACCAGACGTTACTTTGTCGGAAGACCCAACAACAGGTGAGTTACACAGACGTCACCACATCACTAAAACAGGCTATTACAAAGGCAAGCAAGTCGTTGTAATGGCAAATAAGGACTAGCTTTCCTTCCTAGGCTAACACATAGGGCCGTTCGGTGACGATTATCGCAGTCGACGCCATGGGCGGAGACGCGGGGTTAGCGGTTACCGTACCCGCAGTAGTGAGTGCATTGCAATCTGATGTTGAGTTGCAATGTGTATTAGTGGGTGACGAGTCTAATATGGCGGAGGCTATTGCGGACTTAAACCCACCTTCATCTGTACGTTCCCGTTTAACACTGCGTAATGCCACACAGGTAGTGGCTATGGATGAAGCGCCGGCGATGGCGCTGCGCAAAAAAAAGGACTCTTCCATGCGGGTATCGATCGACATGGTTAAATCTGAGCAAGTTGAAGCTTGCGTTAGCGCCGGGAATACGGGCGCATTGATGGCAACGGGGCGCTTTGTGCTGAAAACCATAGAAGGGATTGATCGACCTGCTATTTGCTCTGTAATGCCAAGGCTCAATGGGGTTAGCCATATACTTGATTTAGGCGCTAATGTGGATAGCTCTGCTGCGGTGCTATTACAGTTTGGCTTGATGGGGGCAGCGGTTGTAAAGTCTCTAGATTCCAGCGTGACTAGACCCAGTGTTGCCTTGTTGAATATCGGTAGTGAAGACGTAAAAGGCAATGACCTAATCAAGGAAGCTTCTGAGTTATTCAAGCAAAGCGATCTCAATTACGTTGGTTTTGTAGAGGGCGACGATATCTTTTTGGGTGACGTCGATGTAATCGTATGTGACGGTTTTGTGGGCAATGTGGCCCTTAAAACTAGTGAAGGTTTAGCGCAAATGGTAAGTTCTATTCTACGGGAAGAATTTTCTCTTACACCTAGTCGTAAACTCTCTGGGTTAATGGCAAAGCCCGTGTTAAATGCGTTAAAAGATCGAATTGACCATCGTCGTTATAACGGTGCCTCTTTTGTCGGCTTAAACGGTATTGTCGTAAAATCGCATGGTGGAACGGACGCATACGGCTTTGAGCACGCAATTAAAGTAGCGGTTAAAGAAGCGCGTGCAGGCATCATTGAAAACATTAAAACAAGGCTATAATATTCGTCTATGCCGTATTCACGAATAATTGGAACAGGTAGTTATTTACCGAAAAATAGGCTCAGCAATGTAGGGCTTGCCAAAACTGTCGATACCACAGATGAGTGGATTACCGAGCGAACAGGCATCAAAGCACGCCATATCGCTGCACCCAACGAGTTGACTTCTGATTTAGCGTATCAAGCATCGATCAAAGCCATTGAAGCGAGCGGTATCGACGTACAA
This sequence comes from Candidatus Poriferihabitaceae bacterium, assembly GCA_965237995.1. Lineage (GTDB taxonomy): Bacteria > Pseudomonadota > Gammaproteobacteria > Arenicellales > Poriferihabitantaceae > JAAELZ01. Next base: position 20,268 of record CBDEGO010000002.1, on the reverse strand, counting down.
GACATCAATTTAATTATTGTTGCCACCTCCACGCCTGATGTGGTGTTCCCAAGTACCGCGACCATTGTGCAAGAAAAACTAGGCATTCGCGGCTGTCCAGCTTTTGATGTGCAGGCAGTGTGTGCTGGGTTTGCCTATGGGCTGTCGGTTGCGGATCAGTTTATTCGCGGTGGTGGTGCATCAAAAGTATTGGTTATCGGCGCAGAAACTTTTTCTAGAATACTAGATTGGAAAGACCGTCGAACTTGTGTGCTGTTCGGAGATGGAGCGGGCGCCGTGATATTAGAGGCCAGTGACCAACCAGGTGTTCATTCCACTCATATCCATGCAGATGGCCGTTTTCAAGATTTATTATGTGTGCCAAGTGGTGTCTCTAAGCAATATCAAGATGTTATCAATGCAAGCGCCTTTGTTCAGATGGATGGACAAAAAGTATTTCGCTGGGCAGTCACAGAAATGGGTAATCTGGCGAAAAAGACGCTTGATGAAAATAAGCTATCTGTAAGTGATCTAGATTGGATGGTGCCGCATCAAGCGAATATTCGAATCATTGAGGCAGTGGCCCAAAAAGCGGGGGTGCCGATGGATAAAGTAATTGTGACGGTTGATCAGCATGGCAACACTTCAGCCGCTTCAGTGCCGCTCGCTCTTGATGTGGCGGTGCGCGACGGGCGAATTAGAAAAGGCCACAAAATAATTATTGAGGCCTTTGGCGGTGGTTTTACTTGGGGTTCCGCTTTAATTACGATGTAGTGCAGGCGGCTAAAATAGGGTCCAAACGTCAGTAAATAATCTACCTTATTTGGTTAGCTCTGTAGCGCTAGAGCGATATAAATTTCTCGTAAGCGTTTTACAATAGGCCCTGGCTTGCCTGACCCAATCTTAATGCCGTCAATTTCAACGATTGGCATGACGAAATTCGACGCTGCAGATAGGCAAGCTTCATCTGCATCGTAAGCTTCTTCAAGGGTAAAAAGACGTTCCTCAATTGAAATATCTTGTTGCTTGGCTAATTCTAAAATTGCCCGTCTAGTGACACCTGGCAACACTTTTTGACTCAGCGGGCGGGTGATCAATGTGCCATTTTTGATTATATATGCACTGCTTGAAGTGCCTTCTGTAATATAGCCATCTTCGATCATTAGCGCTTCATAGCAACCTTGTTTTGCTGCAACTTGTTTGCCCATGCACTGCGCTAATAAGCCAATTGATTTTATATCCCTGCGCTTCCATCTCATTTCTTCGGTGGACACGACTTTGACCCCTTCATACTCTTCCGGTCGGTCGACCAATTTTAATGGCATAATAAATGCGACAAGAGAGCTAGGAGAGGGGGGTAATGGATAGTGAAATTGTCGCTTTGCTGCGCCGCGTGTGACTTGAAAATAGACTAAACCTTCGTCAAATTGATTTCGTTCAATTAACTCTATAATCATGTTATGAAGTGCGCCTTTATCCAGAGGCCAAGCCATTTCAAGCTCTCTCAAAGAGCGATCAAGTCTTTGATAATGTGGCTCTGCATCAATCAGTGTTCCGTGTAATACCGATATAGCTTCGTAAACACCATCGGCAAATAAAAAGCCTCGGTCAAATACCGATATTTTTGCATTTTCCTCTTCGACAAACTCTCCATTCACGTAGACGATAGACATAATGTATAGGTCAAATTAAAGTGCGCGAAGCATATCAAAAAATTGAAGTAAGCAGCGTTAAGATTAGCTAGTAGGTGAGCCCCATCTCTTCAGCCCTGATCATGAGAGCCACTTCAGGCTCTTAGTCTGAACAATAATAACCAATCGGTTTCAGTTCATCAGGCGTTGATTTTTATTTAAACGCTAAAACTTTATCTCGTGATACAGTCAGCGGCCTACTATAGTAAAACTAAAATGGAACAATCCATCGCCATTAGTTCATTGTTAATGATCTTAACAATGTTAGCGACTGCCGCTATGGCTATAGCAGGCGTGTTGCAAGCGATACGCACGCGCTTTGACCCTTTTGGTGCTGCTGTATTGGCACTGATAACCGCAGTAGGTGGTGGAACAGTTAGAGACTTATTGTTAGGGGCTGCTCCGGTGTTTTGGATTACCGATTTAACTTATATCGCCACCGTTATACCCGTTGTGATTGTAGGTGTGTTTTTTGCACGTAAAATGCGTAAAGGAGGTGGTAACCGCTTGAAGTGGTTAAGTTATTTTGACGCAATAGGCCTAGGTTTGTTTACAATTCTTGGAGTAATAAAAGCGCTTGAATTTGGTGTTAACCCGATGATCGCCGTTATATTGGGGTGCATTACGGGAGTGGTTGGCGGAATGCTGCGTGATATTCTGTGTGGGGAGCAGCCCATTGTTTTGAAGGAAGGCCTGTACGCTACGTTTTCCCTACTTGGCGGCGCTATGTTTATTATATCGAGTGAATTTTTGTCGCAAAACTTGAGTGCTTTGTTGGCTTTCGGGTTTATCGTGATTGGCCGCGCCATCGCTATCCAAAGCGAGTTGTCACTTAACAAATTGGATTCAAAATGAAATCACATAAAGCCAATATAAGTACAACCATCCACTCGCAAGATAACTTGTCGGGTATTGTGTATATGAGTGTGGGGATTGTGACAATGGTTTTGATGGATGCCGTTGCAAAATTGCTAGTCAGCACGGCACTAACACCGCTGCAACTAATCGGGCTGAGAAGCTGGATTATCGTTAGCTTGTTATTCGCGTACTACTTTTTTAGTCAACAACTATCACAATTAAAGCCAACTCGGGTCGCCGCGCAATATGGTCGCGGCGTGCTGGGTTTTTTAGCGCCATTTTGCTTTTTTACTTCTCTTAAAACGCTGCCGCTAGCAGATGCAACCGTCATTTTTTTAGTTCAATATTTATGATCACCGCACTTTCATGGCCGCTGTTGAAAGAAAAAGTCGGCGTGCATCGTTGGAGTGCCGTTGTCATCGGGTTTGTCGGCGTAGTGATTGCGATGGACCCACAAGGAGGAGGGGACGCACTGAGCTATTTTTATTGTTTAGTTGCCAGTTTGGCTTATGCTTTGCTTTTCGTGACTGGCAGAATACTGAGTAAAACTGAAACAGTGATTTCATTGGTGTTTTCTTTCAATCTGGCTTTAGCGGTGGTTTGTACAGTGTTAATGCCGTTAGTGTGGGTGCCGGTGAGCGGTGAACTCATGTTGAAAGTATTTGGTTTTGCCTTATTGGCGATGACAGGCCATATTTGCATGACGATCGCGTTTAGTCGCACAGCAGTGAGCATCTTGGCACCGCTGGAATATACAGCCCTCATTTGGGCTAGTTTATTTGGCTATTTAATTTGGGGGAATATTCCGTCAAATAGAATGATGATGGGCGCCACAATAGTGATCTTGTGCGGCTTGTATGTTATACACAGAGAAGCCCGTAAACCTGAGCAAGGTGAATAGGTAAATCTCTGATAGTTATATGCAACGCTTCTTCTTGCATCGCCTCATTCATTCAGCTTTTACTTAACTAACCTTGTATACACTAGGGTTTATGAGTGAAACTCCACGTTTTAGTAATAGAGTCAGTATATGCCATCATTTGATATTGTTTCAGAAGTAGAAACCCACGAATTGTCCAATGCAGTTGATCAAGCCAATCGAGAAGTTAGCACTCGGTTTGATTTTAAAGGGGCAGACTGTACCTTTGAGTTATCAGGCAGTGTCATCACGCTTAAAGCAGAAGGTGATTTTCAATTAAAGCAAATGCGAGATATTCTTAATACCAAGTTGACAAAGCGTGGGATAGATATAGGCGTGCTCGACATAAATGACAGTGAAGGTTCTTACAAAAATACTCGTCAGACTATTAATGTTAAAGAAGGCTTAGATGCCGACGTTAATCGTAAAATAACTAAAGCGATAAAGGCTGAAAAGTTTAAAGTACAAACGCAGGCACAAGATCAACAGCTGCGAGTTACTGGTAAAAAGCGCGATGATCTGCAAGCCGTAATGCGCTTTTTAAAAGACGGAGAATATGGCGTACCTTTGCAGTATAAGAACTTTAGAGATTAGCAAGGAGTCATTGATGCAGAGTATTAGAGTAGTGCAACTAATCGCACTGGCACTTTCGTTGGTACTGCTGACGGGCTGTGTTTCTACGCAACCGAGGAATACGGAAAATATTTGTGATTTATTTTCTGAAAAACCTAAGTGGTACAAGGCGTCGATTAGAGCAGCCAAGAAATGGAAGAGTAACGTTAGCGTGCCTATGGCCATTATGGCGCAAGAGTCTGCTTTTAAAGCGCGCGCCAAACCACCGAAGCGCTACTTTCTAGGAATAGTGCCTTATGGCAGAGTCAGTAGCGCCTACGGTTACCCCCAAGCTTTAGATTCAACCTGGGCACAATATAAAGAGCAAGCTGGTCGATTTATTAGTCGGCGAGATAACTTCTCTGACTCCATTGATTTCATTCAGTGGTATATGAACGTAACCACATTGCAACATAAGATATCTAAATCAGATGGTTACAAACACTACTTGAACTATCACGAGGGGCAAGGTGGTTACGCCAGAGGTACTTACAAAAATAAGAGTTGGTTAATAAACACCGCTAAACGGGTCGATTCAAGAGCAAAGCGTTTCGAAAAGCAGTTTCAGCAATGCGCTGCGCGACTCAAAAAAAGCAATCGTTGGAGCTTGTTTTAACACCAATAAAAAGCCGAGCAATTGCTCGTTTATTCACTTCAATATTTATCTTAGGCAACCATTCTAGGTTTAAATACCTGATTATTGGTGCCGCAGTGCCGCCGCCAGTATTAATGACCAATTGCTTAGAAACTGAGCGCTGAAACGCACGAAGAACATCTGATGAATACGATACGTTATCTGGCGCATCCTCAGGCTTAACAATATGTAATTGTACCGTTTGGTTAGGAGCCATGCGTAAGGGCCCCGTTTCCATTACGTTATCCAAGTTTATATGGCCTAGTAACGTATCTACTTTGTCAGTGCCCATACTATGAATCGTGGTTTCTGTTTGGCTATCGTTGCGCAGTACAATGTGTAAGTCTTGCGCTGACCACCCTTGATTGACTTCCAAGGTGATGGCATCCGCTACACCGTATTGGCTGACATCTTCTAGAGCGCTAGTCGCCATACTCAGGCCATTAAATGAAACTGTTGCCGCACCCACACCCATCGCAGCCACAGATTTAAGAGTTTTACGTTTTGTTTGATCGATCATCGTAGATCCTCGTGTAAATTAATAATATGGCGCCATTGTGCACTGATAATCTTAATGATTGCTTAATTTGGCTTTCCTCTAATAAAAATATATAGAATAAACAAATAGATAGAGAGTATTAAACATTGGTAATGTACTTATGTATTGCAATATAAAGCGCAGTTTTAAAATCTGCTCAGCGAGCAATATGTCGCAGAAACCCAAATTTTGACGCTGTTCTAACTTGGAAGAGACGAAGCAGCAGGAATATACTTTAACGAAAATAATTCGAGTAGAGTGATGCAGGCATTTTCAAATATTCGCGTACTAGACTTAACGCACATTATTGCGGGCCCATTTTGTACCTATCAATTAGGGGTCATGGGGGCGGATGTTATAAAAATAGAAAATACTGGGCTAGGAGATTCATTGCGAGAAGAGGGTGGAGACCTAGATGACTGTAAGCATAAAATGGGCTCCGCGTATCTCACCCAAAGTGCTAATAAGCGATCCTTAGCGATTGATTTAAAATCAAAAGAAGGCAAGGTTATTTTAACCAAACTCATTGAGACAGCGGATGTGTTGGTCGAAAATTTCAGAGCCGGTGCAATGCAGCAACTGGGGTTTGGTTATGACGAAGTGAGAGAAATTAAACCAGATATTATTTATTGTTCACTTACTGGGTTTGGGCAAGAAGGGCCGCTGTCTGACCGCACTGCGTATGATAACGTGATACAGGCAATGTCGGGTTTAATGGCGACCACAGGCGCGCCAGAAAGCGGTGCCGTTAAAGTTGGGCCACCTGTATTAGATTATGGAACGGGCATACAGGCAGCCTTTGCCATAGCTACCGCGCTGTATCAACGCACTGCTACTGGTGAAGGGCAGTTTATCGATATCTCTATGTTGGACGCTGCGATCATGTTATCAGGCACCAATTTCACTATGTTGCAATCTAGTGGCAAGGTGCCAAATTTGGTGGGCAATAGTAGCGAGTCTTTAGCGGGTTATGGTTGTTTTAATACCAAGCAAGGGCAGCTAATGGTAGGGGCTTATACCGTAGAGCAATATAGCAATCTGTGGGTGGCCTTGGGTGATAAAAAGCATGCAGAAAATCTACGCGGCAGGCCACTATACGAAATGAACCAATATGTTATCGATGATAAAGAGCGCTTATCTAAACTGTTTTTGTGTAAAACGGCGGACGAATGGGAGTTATTTCTTAATCAACATAAAGTGCCAGCCGGAAGAGTGCGCAACGCCGATGAGACGTTTTCCCACCCGCAAATGCAACATAGATCGGTATTTCAAGAGATTGATGTAAATGGTGCCCCGATGAAGCTAACAGCGTCTGCATTTAAATTTAAATCAAATGGCCCATCTATTAATACAGCACCTCCTCAGTTTGGTGAGCACACTAAAGAAGTGTTGACATCGCTGGGATATAGCGATAAAAAAATGAAGGAATTATTACGCAAGCAAGTAGTAAAAACGACTTAGAACGGCTCTTTAGGCTTTGCGCAAGCTAGCTTTAAAAGAGCTATACGATCACTAAATATTCAACTCATTCGAGTGGGTTTTGAATTGATAAATAGATCGATTTGGGAATCTTGACCAAACCCTTTATACCTAGCTTTTCCCTGCTGGCCGAAGATAAAGAAGTAATCGCCTTGGTTATTGCGAAGTATGTTGCGTCGACGTCAGCACTGTTGGCGCTGATATAAGGGAGTCCAGGGGTAGGTGTAGTCCAGTCGAGCACACGCAGATTGGCGCTAAAAGATTCGTATCGTTCAATCAAGCGCCAAGTGACCGCATCTATCGAGCTGATATCTGCTTGTTGTTCAGCGACCGCACGTGCAGAGGCCAAATGACTGCCAGTTTGGACTTTGTTGCTAAACCAAAACCCCATATCGTTTGCATGCCAATAGGGTGCCGCATAGCCAGATTGCGAAAATGTCTGGTTGTATGCAAACCGAGACTCACTGAATTGCTCAAACTTGTTATAAGGGCTGTCTTTATGAACAACAATCGCGCTGCGGTAATAGCCTGGCTTGCATTGATCTAAGCCAAAGTCTGGCGTGCCAATCAAGCTAACTTTACTGTGCAACCAAATGCGATAGGGCATGCCACAAGTTTGGCTTAACACTAGGTTTTCGTGATTCCAAACTTCGAATTCATCAAGATTTTGAGAGAGTTCAGTTGGGCTTTTGATACCGTATTGCGATAAGTATTTTGCTATCAGTGACCAATATTGCGCCGTTTCTGTTTCAAGCTCAGGCCGTTGGTACATCGTCAAGCTAGCAATCATTTCATTGGGCATCAGTATAAAACACCTACGCATTTTAGTTCGTTTTCGAACCGTTCATAAAGCTAAATCGGTGGCACTTTTACATCGAGGCTTGATCTGTTTAGGTACAAGCCGACTGCTTTTAGTCTATGCATTGCATTTGATATCGAATACTTTAGCCCTACGCAAATAGTCACCATCAAACCTATGGTTTCAATTTTGTACCTTCGCATATTACAATGTAGCCTGAGTGAAATGTGTGGGGTGGCTGACAGTGGTATCTTTTCAGAGTGAACCTTGTCTCCAGTGGGTTCACCAAACCAACGCTACAGCTATTCAAACGGCAAATCTTAAAGGCCGTTACTAATGAGTTTAAAGACAAGTGAATCAGAAGGCGCCAATGAGAAAACATTTACCGTTTATGCAGGCATTTGACGAACTACCGCAAACCTTACCGATCTTTCCCTTAAATGGTGCAGTTTTACTACCTAGAGGCAACCTGCCTCTTAATATATTCGAGCCACGTTATCTGAATATGCTGCGCGATGCTATGGGAGCAGACCAGTTAATCGGCATGATTCAAGTACCTCAAGAAGACAACACCGATAGGCTGTTTGATGTCGGCTGCGCTGGAAGAATTACGCGTTATGAAGAAACGGATGATGGACGTTTAGAGATAGTGCTCACTGGCGCTTGTCGTTTTAAAATAATCGCAGAGCTTACATCGGTACGCGGGTATCGATTGGTCACTCCAGATTGGTCTGACTTTGCACTCGATTATCAAGACCAAGCAGAGCCCGATTCTCAATCCACGATGTTGTTTAAAGCCGCGTTACGTAATTATTTCAGAAGTAACAAATTATAAACTGACTGGGAGGTAATCGACAAATTGAGTGGAGAAGACCTAAGCAATAGTCTGTTTAGTTATTTGCCGCTAACACCGGAAGACAAGCAAATACTGATTGAGGCCGAAACCACCGTGGAACGTATGAAGGCTTTTACGGCTATTTTGCAGAGTCAGGTAAACTTAACTAGTGCTAACATTAATTGACCGCTATCAAAACACCTACCTAATGAATAAAACGAACTTAAAGTTAGCCGAATCAAATTTCTTGTACCGCTATCCGGGAGGGTTTGACAACCCGGAGATGGTCGAGATAGGCAAAAAGCATAATGTTGCTAAGTTGGTTGCCTTTGCGCAGGAAAGTTTTGCTGAAGATCAATTTCATAATATGGATCAAGTCCTCGCGGCGATGGTCAAGATAGTGTCTAGGTCATCGATGGTTTCGATGTTTGAAAAACCTAAGTTTAGGGATTTCGTTAAAGTCTTGCATGACACTGAAAAGGAGGCATTACTCAGTGCGCTGTATGAACAGCTGCATGGCGATCAAGCGCAGGGGTTTGAGGAGATGGTGAGTTTGCTACAGATAAATAAGTTGGCAAAATGGACATTGCTGAGCGTTATTCCGTTTTACTTCAAACCTGATACAGAAGTGTTTGTAAAACCGATGACAACTAAAGGAATCATCACGCAATTAGAAATCGATTTAAGCTATAAACCATTGCCTAGTTGGGATTTCTACCAATCTTACCGAACAATCATAAACGAAGCGAAAGCTACAGTAGATAAAAGCCTGTGTCGCAACAATGCGGCTTTTTGCGGCTTCCTAATGATGAGTAAGAATCTATGAATGAATTGAAAAACGAACTAGGCCAATCAATAGGGTGGCCAGTTGTTGACTGGCGGCCAGCAACTTGGCCTAGAGATAACCCATTGTTGGGCAATGTATGTCGCCTCGAAGCCTTTAATGGTGATAAGCATGTGCAGCAGCTATACGATGCGTTTGTCAAAGATAGCGATGGTTACAACTGGACTTACTTACCTTACGGTCCATTCGAGAGTGTCGAAGCGTTTAGAGCGTGGACAGAGCAAACCTGTTATGGACAAGACCCTAAGTTCTATACGATTGTTGATCAGCAATCCAACCAAGCCGTTGGGGTGGCAAGTTATCTTCGCATCGATCCGAATGCAGGAGTGATAGAAGTAGGCCACATTCATTTCTCGCCCTTACTACAAGGTACGACATTGGCAACAGAAGCGATGTACTTAATGATGAAGCAAGTGTTTGATTGGGGTTACCGACGATACGAATGGAAATGCGATAACCTAAACGAGCCATCAAAAAAAGCGGCACTGCGATTAGGCTTTTTCTTTGAGGGCGTATTTCGCCAGGCAGTGATGTATAAAGGGCGTAACCGAGATACGGCGTGGTTCGCAATAGTCGATAAAGATTGGCTGACTAACCAGCATGCATTTGAATCATGGTTGGCTACTGATAATTTCGACGAAGCAGGTAGGCAGACAAAGTCACTTGCTGACTTTAGAACATAGCTTATGGACAAGTGCAATGGGCAAGCAGGCATTCACTTTACTAGCATGAGGGCCTACTGAGTTATTGATCCACGCCTAAAGCATGGTGTTCTATCTTCTCGACTGCATAAAAAAGGCGCACACTGTGCGCCTTCCTTAAACAGACTGGTATGAAGATTATACGAAATCTTTATACTTTGCTAAATGGCGCACTGGCTTGCTTAGCGCGTCCTTACGGAAAGGGTCGCCTAGTTCGCGCGTTGCGAAGATCTCGATCACGCAAGTCTTCTTCTCGTTCATTTGCATGTCAATGGCTTTGTTAAGCGCAGGGCCTACATCTTCTAACTTCTTCACTGTAATGGCTTCAGCGCCCATTGCTTTAGCAATAGCGGTGAAGTCTTGGTCAGTTAACTCAGCAGCAACAAAGCGGCGATCATAGAAATCAACCTGATTCTTTTTCTCAGCGCCCCATTGACCGTTGTGAAATACCACTGCAGTTACTGGGATGTCGTGACGCACACACGTCATGATCTCAGTCATGCTCATTGCCCATGCGCCGTCACCGGCGTATGAGATAGCAGGGCGATCAGGACAGGCCTTCTTAGCGCCGATCATGGTAGGTAGTGCGTAACCGCAGTTACCCCAAGACATCGGAGCGAAAAAGCTACGTGGCTCTTCAAAACGTAAGTAGCTATTAGCAACTGAGTTGATGTTGCCGATATCAGTTGAAACCATCGCGCGTGGTGGCATGGCTTTTTCTAACTCACGTAATATCTGACGAGGAGAGCCATAACCTAAGCCTTTTTCATCGTTTTCAGCTGCCATGTCCAAACTGAACTGGTCAGTTTCGTTGGTCCAGTTAGTGAGCTCTTCTTCCCAAGCTGCTTTTGCGTCAGCAATTTCTTGCGCGCGATCAGCCTTAGTTGAATCACAGGCTAAGGTGCGACCGTCTAAACGTTCAGTAATGGCTTCGGCCGACTCACCTGCGTCACCGCAGATACCGACAGAGATTTTCTTGACGAGACCTAGCATTTTGTTGTCAGCATCAATCTGGATGATGTTGGCATCTTTTGGCCAGTAGTCCATACCGTGCTGAGGTAATGTGCCGAATGGCCCTAAACGAGTGCCAAGTGCAACGACAGTGTCGGCTTTTGAGATTAAACGCATCGCTGCTTTAGAGCCTTGATAACCCAATGGGCCAACCCAAAGATTATGGCTTGCAGGGAATGAATCGTTATGCAGGTACGTATTACAAACAGGTGCGCCTAAACGTTCAGCCAGTGCCTTGGTTTCAGCAATAGCATCACCCATCACAACACCGCCGCCAGCAACGATGACTGGAAACTTGGCATTAGCCAGCATTTCAGCCGCTTCATCTAGTTTCTTTTTGCCGCCAGGGCCGCGCTCTAAAACCATTGGTTGAGGAATTTCTACATCAATATCGCCGTAGAAGTAATCACGTGGAATATTTAATTGAGTCGGGCCCATTTCTGACATTGCGCGGTCAAAACAACGCGCAGTGTATTCCGCCATACGGTTTGGATTATTTACATGGCCTTGGTACTTAACGTGTTCTTGGAACATAGGCAGTTGGTTACCTTCTTGGAAGCCACCTAAGCCTGTCCCCATTGTGCCTGCTTCTGGTGTAATCATTACAACAGGAGTATGCGCCCAATAGGCTGCTGCGATTGCTGTCACGCAGTTTGAGATGCCAGGGCCATTTTGCCCGATAACTACACCGTGACGCCCACTGGCACGCGCATAACCATCAGCCATGTGTGCTGCACCTTGTTCGTGCACAACCGGTACCAATTCGATTCCTGCTGGCGCGAATATATCCATCGCATCCATAAATGCAGAACCCATAATGCCGAACATGGTGGTTACATTGTTAGCCACACAGGTTTCAACAAAAGCTTCACTAGGGGTCATTCTCATAATTCGTTTCCTCTATCTATTTGTAAGTTTAAAAAAAGCGGGTATCTAACCCGCTTTTGTATTGAAATAAGCCTAAGCTAGCGCGTCGACTGCTGGCAGGTAATCGTAACCTAAGTCTTGTGCGACTGCTTTTTCTGTAATCTTACCAGAAATAACATTCAGACCATTTCGTAAGTGCTCATCATCCAACAGAGCTTGTTTATAGCCCTTATTAGCGATATTTATTGCGTGCGGTAAAGTGACGTTATTTAGTGCATAAGTTGAAGTGCGAGGCACAGCGCCAGGCATGTTTGCTACGCAGTAATGTACCACATCGTCTACAACGTAGGTTGGCTCTGCGTGAGTGGTTGCTTTCGATGTTTCAAAACAACCGCCTTGGTCAATTGCAACATCAACAACGACAGAACCTTTCTGCATGTTGCTGATCATGTCACGGGTCACTAATTTAGGTGCTTCAGCACCTGGAATTAATACCCCACCAATCACAACATCAGCAGACAGAACGTGCTCTTCTAGTGCAGCAGAGGTTGAGTAAACCGCGTTTGTAGTGCGGCCAAACTGCTCCCAATGGCTTTCTAATACATTCGGGTTTCTATCTAAAACCCAGACATCAGCGCCCATTCCAACTGCAATATGCGCTGCATGCGTACCCACAACACCGCCGCCGATGATGGTCACTTTGCCCGGTGGAACACCAGGTACGCCGCCTAGTAGCTTGCCTAAGCCGCCTTGCGGTTGTTCTAGGTGGTGAGCGCCTGCTTGGATAGCTAAACGACCGGCAACCTTTGACATTGGAGCTAACAGTGGCAATCCGCCTTGCGCTGAGGTAACGGTTTCATAGGCAATACAGACTGCACCACTGGCAACTAACGCTTTAGTTTGTTCTGGATCTGGAGCCAAGTGTAGGTAGGTATACAGAATCTGACCTTCACGCAGCATAGCGCACTCAACTGGCTGAGGCTCTTTGACCTTAACGATCATATCTGCTCTTGCAAAGATATCTTTTGCATCGTTTACGATTTCAGCGCCCGCTGCAACATAATCGGCATCACTTGCGCCAATGCCTGCACCCGCGTTAGTTTGAACCAATATTGAGTGGCCGTGAACAGTCATCTCTTTAACGCTGGTTGGAGTCATACCCACTCGATATTCGTGGTTTTTTATTTCTTTTGGTACACCTACTAACATTGCTTGATCCTCTTAAAAATCAATAACAAACTAAATGGGTTTGACAGGCGCAAACCCACGGAAAATTTAGGGCGCCAAAGGTATGCGTAGAGTGCTTACCAATCTAGTACCAGCGCTCTGGTTTTTGTATAGCCAGATGGTGCCAGATTACCCTAAAGGCTTAGGTCCACTCGTCATCCTCTTCCATTGAGTCTTCTGCGTGTTGCGCAATGGCTTCGATTGCGATAACAGAACCACGTAGTGGGAGGCCTTGGTATTGCACTTGATCTTCGTCCGCGACTCTTTCGCGTCGCGCTATGTGATAGCAAGTAATTAGGGCCACAGCGAGGTGAATCGCACCCAAATAAATAAAGTAGCTGCTTGCACCTGCATATTGAAGCACTAAGCCAACGGCTAAAGGGCCAATTACAGAGCCTAAACCAAAGGTGAAAACTAAGGTACTGCTGGCGCCTACCATTTGACTGGGTTCTAGTCGATCGTTAGCGTGTGCGATGGTGATCGCATAAAGCGGTAAGTTAAGGGCGCCCAAAACACCATATATTGCAATGAATTTAGAGCTTAGAGGGTCAGAGAAAAACAGTAAAGCACAGATAGCAGTTGCACTGAAGGCTAGAACTGCCATCACTAATCTACGATCAAATAGATCGGATATTTTTCCCAGCGGCCATTGTGAGATTGCACCAAATGCAATCATGATACTCATAAAAGAAGCGATCTGGGTCGTGTTCATGCCCGTTTGTTTGGCGTAAAGTGTTCCCATGGTAAACATGGCGCCTTGAGCCATGCCCACTAACAGTAAGCCAGAGATGCCTGCTGGAGAGATTTTATAGAGTTTAAAAAACCCCATCGAATCGGTGTGCGCAATCTCAGGCACTTCTGTTTTGCTGATTAATAAAGGAATAAGAGATAGCGAGAGTAATACAGAAGCGATAATGAAGAGATTAACGCCGGATGGATCACTCAGTTTAAATAGCCATTGCCCCGCGGTAAGACTGGCAAAAGTCACCACCATATAGATCGAGAACAAACTGCCTCGCGTTAAATTATTAGCGCGTTCATTTAACCAGCTTTCAACCACGACATATGACCCAGCGAAACAAAACCCGGTGACAATACGCATTGCAAACCAGACTCGCTCATCGATGAATACTAGTTGTAATAAAATGGCGGTGGAGGCCACTGAAGCGAGTGCCGCAAAGACGCGGATATGGCCTACATTTTCTACGATGGATTTAGCGAATTTTGAGCCCATCATATAGCCAATGAAATAGCCGGCCATAATGATACCCATGGTGCTGCTGGTGAACCCTTCGTGGTCACCACGCCAACCTATTAGTGTGCCTTGCAAACCGTTGCCCAACATCAAGAAGCTAACGCCTAAAAACAAGGGCCACGTGGATTTAAGGATTGAACCTAGCATCGGTCTGTCTGCATGATATTTAAAGCGCGAATGTATTCGATAGTGAAGGTGAGAAACAAGACAAATCTTCTAAATGTATAAGAATTAATAACTTTGATTTTTATAAGTACTGCGACATACTGATTTACTGCGCAAACACCCGAAGTTTATAAAGATATAACAATGAGTCAATCAAACGATTATGAGCTAAGTAGGGCAGAGGGAGATGTCAATTTATCAGCTAAACGAAAACAATGGGCAAGTAGTTATATCGACCTGAAAACCGCAGAGTTATTAGCCAAAGATGAAGCGGTCTTCCTGCATCAATCGCTCTCAACACCTTGTCTTAATGTATTGCAGGGTAGTGATCATATTTACTTGGAAGATAGGCAAGGACGCCAAATACTCGATTTTCACGGCAACAGTGTTCATCAGGTTGGTTACGGCAATAAGCGGGTTATACAGGCGATTAAACAGCAGCTAGATACCTTGCCTTTTTGCCCGAGACGTTATACCAATGTTGCCGCGATCGAGTTGGCCGAGCGTCTTACAGATTTGGCTCCAGAGGGGCTCGATAAAGTACTGTTTGCCCCCGGAGGAACAGCGGCGATAGGAATGGCTTTGAAGTTAGCTCGATATGCGACTGGAAGACATAAAACGATCTCCATGTGGGATAGCTTCCACGGGGCCTCGCTAGATGCCATATCAATAGGCGGTGAAGCGCTATTTCGTAAAGATGTCGGGCCTTTGCTACCTGGAACTGAGCATATTCCTCCGCCGACTTCTGGAAAGTGTCACTTTAATTGCACGGATAAAGAGCATACAGGTTGCACAAATTATTTAGATTACATTCTAGAAATGCAAGGCGATGTGGCGGCGATTATTGCAGAGCCTATGCGCTGGACAACCGTTGAATTACCACCCCCAGGTTATTGGAAGCGAGTTAGAGAAATATGTGATCGCCACGAAGTGCTACTTATATTGGACGAAATTCCTTCAGCTATGGGTAGAACGGGGAAAATGTTTGTCTGCGAACACTTTGACGTTGCGCCAGATATGTTGGTGATTGGTAAGGGGCTTGGTGGGGGCGTGTTTCCAATGGCTGCACTCATCACTAAATCTGAACTCGATATCGTTGGCGATAGAGCTTTAGGTCACTATACGCATGAAAAGAGTTCGGTGGGCTGCGCTGCGGCTTTGGCTACACTGGATTGCCTAGAAGAAGATGGGTTGATGGTTGCTGCTGAAGAGTTAGGGCGATACGGCTTGGCGCGTATCGAGAAAATGCGTCAAGACTACGCCATTATTCATGAAGTTCGTGGTTTAGGGTTGCATTTTGGCATTGAGCTGCGAAAGGGTGGTGAACCCGCTGTTGAAGAAGCAGAAACGGTGTTGTATCACTCCTTGTCTAATAATTTAAGTTACAAGATAGGTGGAGGTTGCGTTTTAACTTTATGCCCACCTATGACGATTTCGCAAAGTGAGTTAGACCATGCCTTTGATATTGTGGAACAGGGGATACAAAGTTTAGGGTGATTGTTTAGTTAAAGTAATGACAAAGCGGTATGAATTAGCCATTATCGGAGCAGGTATTCTAGGCTTAGCACATGCCTATTGGGCCGCTAAAGCGGGTGTCAAAGCCATTGTTTTTGAGCGAAATAGCCAAGCGCAAGATGCTAGCGTCAGAAACTTCGGGATGCTAATTGGTGAATTTCAAGCAACAACGCAAGAAAAACAGCAAGCGCAACTTTCCGAAAGTATATGGTATGAGCTTTCGAAAAAAGCAGGGGTATTGGTTAATTGCTGCGGTGCGTTGTTGATCGCGATGACCGAGTTAGAAAAAAGGGTGCTGCTGTCTTTTACTGCAACAGTTGACGATAACCGAGCTAGATGGTTGGAGCCAACAGAGATACCGCAGTATTCACAGTTAGCTCGGACTGATGTTGCGCTAGGTGCGTTATGGATGCCTCAAGTTGCGAAGGTTGATCAACGCGCCGCCTGCGCCCAAATATCAAAGTGGCTTGCAAAAGCAATGGATATTGAGTTTGTGTACGATACAGCAATTGAGTCAATTGATGTGCCCCATATTAGGGCTTCTTATGCCGAATGGTTAGCTGATCGAGTTATTGTGTGTGCAGGTGATGAATACAAGGCCCTTTACTCAAAAGCCTTCGCGGACAGCGGCATCGATCGTTGTCAGTTACAGATGTTAAGAACATATCCACAACCCAAGGCAATACGAAATGAGCCGTTTATTCTGGGTGGGCTTAGCTATTCCCGTTATAGTGCTTTTAAGCATTGCGATGGTTATGCAGATTTAAGATTGGAACTAGAAAGCCGCTTCCCTGAACAACTAAAGCATGGAGTGCACGTTATTGTAGCCCAAGAGGCAGATGGGTCTATTACTTTGGGTGATTCTCATCACTACGGAAGCGATGTAACCAACAATCGTTTGGAAGAGGTTGACCGTTTGATCCTTGGCTACATGCGTCTATTGGTTATATTGCCAGAACCCACAATACAATCTCGGTGGTTAGGCTATTACGCGTCATTGTCAGGCGTACAAAAGCTACATATAAATGCTGCGGATAAGGTGAATTTAATAACAATTACCTGCGGGCAGGGTATGACATTAAGTTTTGCGATTGCTAAGGAATTAATGACAGACCTGGGTGTGTTGGGTGTGACGAAAGACTAGGTTTAGTTATTTTAAGGCGAGCATTCGAGCATGGATTAAACAATCAGTTTCTGCAACGAGGATAGTCTATATTTGTTGCTTAAACGCTCCATTTGACAACGGCTCTAGTATACTTACGGTCGTTGATTATTTGCAAAGCTAGAAAAAAACCAAAAGCAGGCAGTCGATATTGCCGGTTATACAAGAACGCATTTTTCCTAAATGTCCGTAGCGGTGATATTTAGTTGAATCAATAATAGAGCTTAATATTAGGACAGTCGGGCTTATGATTTCTTTGATACTTATAGTCGCGCCTATCTTTCTTACTATCTTTGTAGGAAAAATTCTTTGTCTCACAATCGTTAAGGATGCGTACGTATGGGATGGCATTAACAAAGTAGCGTACTGGATACTGTTTCCTGCATTTTTGTTTACCAAAATGTCGAAACTTGATCTGAGCAACCCTAACATTCTCCAATATTCTTTTGCCTTGATTGTGGCTTATTTTGTAGTAATGGCCTTTGCGTATATTGTCGGACGCTTAACAAATGTGTCTGATCCTTCTCTTACGTCTGTGATACAAGGAGCGGCAAGACACAACACATTTATTGGGCTTGCCATCACAAGTCAGATATTCGGCGCATCAGGAGCGATAGTTGGCACCGTAGCGACAGTTGCTCTCGTGCCTTTATCTAACATAATGGCCGTCATTATGATGAGCATACTTCTTCATAAAGGTACGGGTAAGCGCAAAGTAATTCAGGATCTCGTTCGTAACCCGATTATACTTTCGATTGCTGTCGGACTGATATTCAATCATTTTAAACTCTCTCAAGATTTCGTCCTATACCAGTTTACAGGGTTGCTCGCAGAAGCATCTTTGCCAATATTACTGCTAGTAATTGGAGCAAATATGCAATTCGGCTATTTCAGAGCGCATTTACTTTCCGCTATAATTTCTTCGATCGCGAAAATGCTGCTTTTTCCACTTGTCACGTTTTTGATATGTCGTTTATTTTCTCTTCCTAGCGAAATGACTGTCATTGCTGTCATCTTCGCTACCTGTCCAACCTCCCCAGCTGGGTTTCCTCTCGCTAAACAGATGGGCGGTGATGCATCGCTTATGGCAACCATAATATCATTACAAACTGCACTTGCAATCGTCGCGATACCGATAGCCATCTCTTTAGCTGAGGCCATGATGTGATCTAGATTTTGTATTTATGGGAAAATATTTATGAGCGAATTACTTCACTGAAATTTAGGTGGGTTACTAAAAAATAGGTTTCTGTAGCGATAATAGTCTGTGCTTGTTGCTTAAACATTCCTTTTAGCAACAGCTCTAGTATACTGTGAAATTCAAATAATCTTGCCACCATAAATAATTGTAATTTTAGGAGCATCAAAACATCGCTATGACAATATCTATTCCAACCTTATTAGCATTTACGCTTGCTATGCTGATTCTAGCAGCAACCCCAGGACCATCATTTTTTGCGCTGACAGCTCGTTCGATTACAAATGGTGCTGTAGCAGGAGTGGGCGTTGTAACTGGAATAATTATTGCGGATTTAATATATTTTGTTTTAGCATTAATTGGAATGACAGCGCTATCAGGATCAATTGGCAGTGCTTTCTTAGTAATAAAAGTATTAGCTGGAGGATATTTAATTTGGTTAGGGGTCCAAATGTGGCGCAGGAAGCCAATTGATAGCTACGATGAAGATGTTTCAAGCGCTAGGGGCTTTTTCAAAAATCTCGTGGAAGGATTACTAGTAAATTTGACGAACCCTAAGGCAATATTATTTTTCGCGGCACTATTGCCTACCTTTGTTGATTTGCCTAGCATTACTGCAATAGATGCATTTGTATTGTCGCTTATAGTGGTTTTTGTTGGAGGTACTACCGATTTAGCCTATGTTTTCATGGCTACAAAAATACGCGGTAAGCTAAAGGGTCAGCGAACTCAAAAAATCCTCAACCGAATTGGTGGCGCAACGCTCTGTGGCGTAGGGGCGGTAGTTGTAACTCGCTAAATTTAATCTCTTAGGGTTTAATTCCCCGCCCCTTGGGGCGTAAAATAGTTATGTGAGTGAATATATCCACAAGAGCCACAATGTAACGATCCTACTTTATCATATGGTGTTTCCGACAAAATATCGTCATATAGTTTTTGACGAATCGGTTGATGAAGAATTACGAGTAATTTGTTTGGAGATTGAAAATCGTTATCAATTGAAGTTTCTTGAGATAGGTATGGATAAAGATCACGTACACTTTCTAATTCAGTCAGTGCCGACATATAGCGTTACAAAGATAGTGAGGTTAGTTAAGAGCATCACAGCGAGAGAGATTTTCAGAAGGCGACCTTCCGTAAAGAAGCAATTCTAGGGAGGTGAGCTTTGGTCAGATGGTTGTTTTTCAAGTACAGTTGGCAGGCATGGTGACGAGGAGACTATAGGCAACTATGTTAAGAATCAGGGACAAGAGTATGAGCAATTGCACTATGATAGCCAGCTGGCACTATTCTGATACTCCGTAGCTTGCTGCGGGGTAGTTCATTTTCTTGCTCACGAGGACTTATAGGGCGCTGTTGCCAACTATAAAACCCAGTTCTAGAAACCATGAGCATTTTGCATAAACATCTAATGCGATGCTCATGGCAATGTTCATGAATCAATCGGTACTTTACACTGGGTTGCTTGCAAAGTACCGAGCGGCCTTTTTTAATATATCACGCTCCTCCTCTGATCGACGCAATTCAGATCTTAGCTTAAATATTTCGCTTTATGCTTGATTAAGTTTTTGCGACAGTTGCTCACTCTTTCTGGGCTTACAGCCTTTATCCAGTTATATAAACTATGTGCTGAAACTCCAATACGTTGTGCAACATCTGCTACAGAATGCCCTCTATCCACAACTTCACGAACTGCTTCTTCTTTAAATTCTGGCGTACATCTTAGACTGCTCATATGACTTTTCCTATGCTCAAAATCAACAAAATACGCACTGGCGTTTGCTAGCTGTTACTTGGCGTATTCTTGAGTTCGAGCCAAGTTGGGCGGCGCTTTTCTATAAAGGCATTTATTCCTTCTTCGGCGTCGATTTCGAGCATGTTATTTACCATGACCTCAGAAGCGTAGTCATAGGCATCGCTTAGCCCCTTTTCTAATTGAAGGTAAAATGCTTCTTTACCAATGGCCACCGTAGTTGGGG
>CBDEGO010000001.1:0-10761 GCA_965237995.1 Candidatus Poriferihabitaceae bacterium | reverse complement strand
CGAATTGATTTCAATAACAGCTTGTTTCGATTTTTCTCTTACGGCGATGAAAAGGGGGAAGACATACGCATCCGAAAGGACACCACAGATCGACGTCTAGAACTTGGAAGCAAAGAAATTTGTGCGCGCCTCGATGTTGCTGTAGAAACTCCGCTTTTGTATATCGAACGCATTGGTCAAGTACGGTCTGACCAAGTGTCCTACCCCACATTTATCGAATATTCGTGGTGGATTGCTGATTTGGTACCTGGATTAGAGAAGCCAGAAACACATATCCCTGATTTATTTTACGCCTTGATTGTGGACAAATATGATATTCCCATCGTGCGCGCTGAAGAAACATTGACTGCATCAGCCTGTGACGAGATAACTGCCGACAAATTGGGAATACCGGTTGACTCACCAGTCGTAGTTTTAAATCGAGTCACCTATACCGTCAATAACAGAATAGTTGAGGTCAGGACGACCAAAGGCAGAGCTGACCAATTTAGTTATAAGCGAGAAATTCGTTAAGCGAGAGTAGAGGTGTCGCGCCATGTAAGTGATGCTCTAATAGTTAAGTTCTCACCGTCTAAGCTATTATAGCCACATCATTTGATGCTCGATAAATGCCTAAGCTCTAACGTTCAATGCACCAACAACTAATAATAACGGTTGATCGCGTGTCACAATTATCTTATCCTTTTAAGCACAAAAACTTAAAACACTGAAGATAACTATGAAACTTACTACACTATTTACCGCGCTGGCTGTGCCTGCCGCGATTGGCATAAGTGGGGCAGCATTCGCTGCTGGCCAACTTAACGTAACGAACTGGGCAGAATATATCGGCGAAGAAACCATCGCTAATTTTGCTAAAGAATTCGACATCGAAGTCACTTACGATAATTACGATTCCCAAGAAGCTATAGATTCAAAGTTGTTAGCAGGAAGCTCTGGTTATGATGTTGTTAGCCACTCTGGGAACTCTATCTCTCGACTGATTCCTGCTGGAATTTTGCAGCCTATAGACAAATCAAAATTGCCGAACCTTAAACATATGCGGGAAGACATTCTTGAGTTACTCGCGGTTAAAACAGATCCCGGCAATCAACATATGGTTCCCTACATGTGGGGAACGCATGGAGTTACGTACAACGAGGAATTAGTTAAGTCCGTATACCCTGAAGCGCCTATCGGATCAATGGATTTGATTTTTGACCCCACCCACATGGAAAAACTTGCGCAATGCGGAGTATCATTTTTAGATGCTCCAACTGATATCATTCCAATGGCGTTAGCTCACTTAGGCTACAACCCGCATACAGAAAATATAAGTGAGTATAAAGAAGCACAAGAAATGCTGTCCAAAATACGCCCCTACATTAAAACGTTTGATAACTATGCTTATCAACGCATGCCCGAGAAGGAGTTTTGTGTGTCTGTCACTTGGGGCCCCGATGGGTTACTTGCCATGTCAGGTGCAGCTGAAGCTAACACGGGCGTGGAATTAGATTTTTTCTCACCGCCTGGAAAAGGGAAAGCGGTTTTATGGGTCGATGGTTGGGTCATTCCTGGTGATGCCAAAAATGTTGAAAACGCACACCTTTTTCTAAACTATATGATGCGACCTGAAGTTGCCGCTGGCGATACAAACTTCACTTGGTATGCAAATGCTAATAAAGATTCTTTTGATTTAGTTGATCCAGCGGTAACAGGAAGTCCCGCCGCATACCCGACACAGGATTTAGTACAGGATATGTACGCCGACGCTGCTGTTTCTTCTAAAGCTGAACGAGCTAGAACACGTGCATGGACAGCCTTTAAGTCTGGAAGCTAACACTTCAATTTGTCCGCAAAGGCCACCGCAGCGGTGGCCTTTTAGTTTCAACCCGCACTGTCTACTATTATGCCCCTAGCGCAAGAGATCATTGACCGCCCATGGCTTGACGCCGACGCTGAACCGTTTATAAAAATTCAAGGCATCACCAAACGCTTTGGTGACTTTACCGCCGTTGATAACGTTGATTTAGAGATATACAAAGGCGAGTTGTTCTCTTTGTTAGGTGGTTCGGGCTGTGGAAAAAGTACATTACTTAGAATGCTTGCGGGGTTTGAGGCACCTTCGTCTGGTTCGATGTACATCGACGGCGTTGAAATAAACAACATCCCTGCTTATGAGCGCCCAGTGAATATGATGTTTCAGTCCTATGCGCTATTTCCGCATATGACGGTTGAAAAAAATGTCAGCTACGGCTTGTTACGCGACGGCATGTCTAAAACCGACGCATCGAAAAAAGTAGATGAAATGCTGGGCATGGTGGAGCTAGGAGACTTTAGCAAGCGTAAACCCCACCAGTTATCCGGCGGCCAAAGACAGCGTGTAGCCTTAGCCAGAGCGTTAGTCAAACAACCTAAAGTACTATTGTTAGATGAACCACTCGGCGCGCTAGATAAACGCTTGCGCGAACAAACTCAGTTTGAGTTGATGAATATTCAGGAAGAATTAGGCATCACCTTTGTCGTGGTGACCCATGACCAAGAAGAAGCGATGACCTTATCTACCCGTATTGCGGTAATGGACCAAGGCAAGTTTATTCAAATAGGTACACCAACTGAGATTTACGAAACGCCCGATAGCCGATTTGTCGCTGACTTCATTGGTTCAGCGAATATATTTCAAGGGTTTGTTGTTGAAAATGAATCTGATCATGTGCTGGTGCAATCTCGCCGCGACGACAGCTTGTTTTATATTGATCACGGCCTAGACATACAAGAAAACGCGAAAGTGTGGGTAGCGATTCGTCCGGAAAAAATACGCATCTCTAAAACTCCGCATGAACAAAAAGGCCCTAACAAACTTGAAGGCATTGTCCAAGATATCGGTTATTTAGGCAGCATGTCTACTTATAAGGTAAAACTAACCAACGAAAAGATAATTGACGTTACCTATCCCAACCAAGTACGTCCGAAAAGCGGGGAACACATCGCCGATTGGGACGAAACGGTTTATTTAAGTTGGGAACCCACCAGTGCAGTTGTATTAACTAAGTAACATGTCACAAACTGCCCCACAACAGGCTAGCCTAAGCACCTCGAGACTAACTAGGCTTAGTCGTAGAGTTCAAGCTGGCTGGAAGTCGGCTATTGTCGGCATTCCGTTTTTCTGGTTATTACTGTTCTTTTTAATACCCTTCGTTATTGTTCTAAAAATCAGCTTTGCTGAATCACTCATTGCTAGCCCGCCTTTTTCTAGTTTGTTTCAATGGGCCGAAGATGGTTCTTTCAACTTACGATTGCTGTTTGATAACTTTAAATGGTTGGCAGAAGATGAGTTATATCTTAACACCTACCTCAACTCCGTCAAAATAGCAGGCATTTCGACTATTTGGTGTTTACTAATAGGCTATCCTATTGCTTACGCCATTGTTCGCTCTGAACCAGCTACAAAAAATGTCTTGCTAATGCTGATTATTTTGCCTTTCTGGACATCATTCTTACTAAGAGTGTATGCATGGATGGGCTTACTCGCAGACCAAGGGACAATCAATAACTTACTAATTTGGCTTGGTATTATTGACCAACCTATCCGTTTACTTTATTCACAGTTTGCCGTTTATATCGGCATAATCTATTCCTATTTACCATTTATGATACTACCGCTTTATGCCAATATGGAAAAGCTTGACATGAGTTTGCATGAAGCAGCCTCTGACCTTGGCGCAAAGCCCATCACCACCTTTTTAACGGTAACCCTACCACTGACCGTGCCGGGCATTATTGGTGGCGCCCTATTGGTTTTTATTCCAGCTACTGGCGAATACGTCATCCCTGATTTACTAGGTGGCGGCAATGTATCAATGATAGGAAAAGTATTGTTCAGCGAATTTAATAACAATCACGATTGGCCTGTGGCGTCGGCAGTGGCCATCGTATTACTTGTCGTTTTGGTTGCACCGATGATGCTGTATCAACGCATTCAATCACGGGAGAACGCCTCATAGCCATGCAAAAGAAGCGCTCAACCTTTCTTATTTCTATGCTGGCCTTTGGTCTTGCATTTTTATATATCCCGATTTTTTTACTGATTATCTACTCTTTCAACTACTCTAAGATTGTTCCTGTTTGGGGTGGTTGGTCAACACGCTGGTATACTGCGCTTTTCGAAAACCCAGAAATTTGGGGTGCAGTGTTGCTCAGCTTAAAAATTGCTTTCGTCAACGCTTGTTTCGCCACGTTGTTAGGTACCTTCGCCGGCCTTGCTTTAGTGCGCTTTGGTCGCTTTAAGGGCCGAACTTTATTCTCGGGCATGATTTCAGCACCTTTAGTTATGCCCGAGGTGATTACGGGCTTATCTTTATTGCTATTGTTTATTACCTTATCCGAACTCATCGGTTGGCCTAGTTCACGTGGCTTTACCACCATCACGATTGCACACATCACATTTTCTTTAGCTTACGTAGCCGTTATTATTCAAGCGCGCTTGCAAGGTATCGATGAATCTTTGGAAGATGCTGCACTTGACTTAGGCGCAAAGCCGTTTAGAGTATTAATGGACATCACCTTGCCAATACTTGCACCCGGCATGGTTGCAGGCTGGCTATTGGCCTTTACACTTTCATTAGACGACTTAGTCATCGCAAGCTTTGTAACAGGGCCAGGATCAAATACCTTGCCAATCATGATTTACTCACGGATACGCGTCGGTCTAAAACCGGACATCAATGCACTGGCAACCATTATTATTGTCACCGTCGCTATCGGCGTGTTACTGGCAGCATGGATAATGCGGCGCCAGAACAAGCAAAAAGAACAGGATAAACAATTGGCCGCTGGCGGTTAGATACTACGCCTACGTGATTAATTTCTGTTTAGCATTACCGCAGAAATAACACACAGACCAACGACCCAAGAATAGTCAATACTATGCATCAAGCAAGAACTAGATAAAGTGTACTTTTATATCGCGTTCCTTTCCCCCTTCGGCTAAAATTCCATGGTTTAGCCACAATCGATAAAAACGTTACATCAGGTGTTTTTGTCTAAGGCCATTTCACAAAAACATTTAAATGGAGGTTTTAATCGTATATGACTGAGCTAGCCCGCTGCGCGTCCTGCGGCCATTCTAACCTTCCAACGGCAAAGTTTTGTAATGAGTGTGGCGCTAAGCAGATCATAGGAAAAGAGGCAAAAGCGGCCACTCCAACTGCTGAGCGCAGACTATTGACTGTTTTATTTTGTGATCTTGTTGACTCTACACTCATTGCCGAAAGCTTAGACCCCGAAGAAACCCGTTCAATCATTCGCCGATTCCAAGCATTAAGCAAAACAATCATTGATTCATTAGGTGGTCGCATCACCGAATATTTAGGGGACGGTATCGTTGCTCAATTCACCCGTAACGAATCAAATGCCGAACGTGCTGTCAACGCGGCTCTACGCATCGTTCGAGAGCTAGAAATTGAAAATATTGTACTTGGTAATACTGGCACCAAGGCAGCCGTGCGCTGCGGCATTGCCACCGGCTTGGCTGTGGTGGGCGATATGCTCGGCGATGAGCATATTCGATCAGAAGCCGCCATCGGTTTACCACTTAATTTAGCAGCGCGACTGCAAAGCGTGGCGCAGGTTGGAGAGGTCATTGTAGGAGAGACCACACATAAACTGACCGATGGTTTGTTTGCGGTTGAGTATCGTGGCGAGCACCAATTAAAAGGTATTAGCATGCCGCAAGCAGCGTGGCAAATTATTGCAGAACAATCTATTAGCTCACGCTTTGTTGCCCATGCCGCAGAATTAACCCCGATGGTGGATCGCACCGAAATAATGGGGGAGTTACTGAATACTTGGAATAACGTTAAACAAAACAAAGGGTGTGCTGTTTACTGCGTAGGTGAAGCTGGAATAGGAAAATCGCGCATTGTGACGGAGTTGTCTACCAAAATAAAGACGAGTACGCATTTCCAATTAGAATATCAATGCGCGCCCTATCATACCAACACTGCGTTCTACCCCTTGATCAGCGGCCTAGAGGCAGAAGCGGGCTTCGAGCACAAGGACAGTAAAGCCGGGCGCGTGCATAAACTAGGCACCTTAGTGAAAACCTTAGAGCGCATCTCACCGAACTATCGTGGCGACATGTCAACTTACTGCGAGTTATTATCGCTAACTAAGCAAAAAGACGTTGGAGTCGTAACCGTTGATCCAGACGAGAAAAAGGAGAAAGTATTTAACTCGTTAATCAACACGATGATCGCACTTTCTAAATCTCGTCCAGTGTTGATGAAAGTTGAAGATATCCAGTGGGTTGATCCAACCACTATGGAATTAGTCGAGCGAATGATCGATGTCATCGCCGAACATCCGATCTTATTACTACTGACTTCTCGTCCCGGAATTAACCCCAATTTTGTAAACCACGCTAACGTCAAGACTTTCGACATCGAACGTCTACCTGAAAAGTATATTCAAGAGTTATTGAATCAAGTTCAAATTCAAAGTCAACACCAACTCCCATTTGAAGTTGTAGACCAAATTCTCAAGCGCACTGAGGGCATCCCCTTGTTCATTGAAGAGCTCAGCAAGAACGTATTGGAAAATGAAAAAGACCATCTCTACTCATCTGCACCCTCGCCTGCGCACGACGGTAAAAGCATCCCTAGCACTCTGCAAGAATCTCTGACCGCACGGCTAGATCGCTTACCCGAAGAGACTCGAGCTATCGCGCATTTGGCCGCAGTAATCGGGCGAGACTTCGACTTTGATTTGCTCGAACTAGTAGCAAAATATAAAGATAAAAACTTATATAGAGCGCTCACTCCATTATTGGAGGCACAGCTGGTACTACAGCGCCAAGCACCGCCCAATGCGAAATACTCCTTCAAACACGCATTAATGCGCGATGTCGCCTATGAAACGCTACTAAAGAGTGATCGCACTACTATTCATAAGCGTATTGTGTCGATCTTAGAGCGGCACTATCCAGAGTTAGGCGCTATCACGCCTGAATTGTTAGCTCGCCACGCGTCTGATGGCGATGATGCGGCGAAAGCAGCTAAGTATTGGCTGAGAGCCGGAAAAAGTGCTAGCGTCAAATACACTCTAATCGAGGCTAGGTCTCATCTGTTTAACGCAGAAACGGCACTTAAGAAACTCCCTAGCACCACAGAAACGAAAGCTTTACTGCTAAATGTGCTGGTGACGCTAGGGCCTGTGTTAATGGCATTAGAAGGCTCTGGCTCAAAAGTAACCAAGGCTAATTATCAAAAAGCAGTTAGTTTATGCGAGGAATTAGCAGAGGCAGAAAAGCCAGACTTAGCAGATAAAACAGACGGGCTCATCGACGATGAAATCGTTGAGTCTAATCTTGAATTTATGGCTTTATGGGGCCAGTGGTTAGTCTCTAAAGACGATGAAGCAGATCATGGCCTAGTTTGGGCAAACATGTTAGAACAATTATCTAATGAGTCTGATGACGCCGGTTTGCGCTTACAAGCACAGCATTGTTTATGGACCACGCAGTTTCATTTAGGTGATTTCAAAACCGCACACCATCATATTAGCGCCGGCATCGCGTTGTATGACCCCAAAGAGCACGCTAACCACGCGAGTGAGTTTGGTGGCCACGACCCAAAAGTATGCGGAAGTGGCTTCTTATCGCAAGTTGAGTGGCTACAAGGCAGTGAAAAAGCAGCCT
This sequence comes from Candidatus Poriferihabitaceae bacterium, assembly GCA_965237995.1. Classification (GTDB taxonomy): domain Bacteria; phylum Pseudomonadota; class Gammaproteobacteria; order Arenicellales; family Poriferihabitantaceae; genus JAAELZ01. The sequence goes on along the minus strand of CBDEGO010000001.1, from coordinate 3,086 downwards.
TGGAACATGCTGCCGAATGCTATCAATGGGCCACTAAATTACAGCATAAAGGGTCTATTTTGCACGCTATAGAGCTCAACATGTTATTGCAGTTGTATCGACGCGATGCAACTGAGATTATTAAATGGCATGACCTCATGTCACGAATTTGTGCTGATATGGACTTACCTGAATACACAGGAATGCTCAGGCACATTGAAGGCTTAGTTGAAACGTATAGCGGTAATATAGACAGCGGCATTACACTGATGAAGCAAGGCTTCGATCAAATCGCGAGTGTAGGCACAGGGGAAGATCTGGCCCTATATGGTGAAATCACAGCGCGAGCATTGCTTCATGCCGACCGATTCGACGAGGGCTTACATACTATAGAGGATACCTTACGCTTGCTAGACAGGCAAAAAGTACAATATTGGAGAGCAGAGGTCCATCGCTGCAAGGGGTGTCTGCTCGTTCAACTAGGAGAGCATGAAGAAGCATTGAGTAATCTATCGTCCGCGCTTTCCATTGCGCAAACTCAAGGGGCCCTATCGCTGCAATTGCGCGCCGCAATTAGCTTAGTTGAGTTTGACAACACAACACAGCTCTTCCCCGAGGCACAGCAGCAATTACGCAGTGTGCTGAACCTGTTTGTAAAAGGTTCTACTTCTGTAGATCAAGAAGCAGCCAACGCACTGTTAGCTTGATTAGCCGAGGTTGAGGCGAGGTATTCAATACGAATACCTCGCTCACCACCTAAATTTTTTAGTCTTGGTGTGCACCTACCATATTAGCGCGCGCCGACATATTGGCACGTGACGACATATTGGCTCGAGAAGTCACATTCGCTCTGGCAGCAATATTAGCTCGAGAAGCTACATTCGCTCTAGAGCTTGGCAATTCAGCGTCATAACAAATTGGATTGATTAAAATCTCTTCTAATTTGCCAACTTCTAGATCTATCACTAAAGATACATCATGTCGATCCATCTTCCATACTTTTATGTCTGATGCAAAGCGCCAATCCTTCGCAGGAAGGCCGACATTTTGTAGATCAAAACTGGGTAACCCCGATTCATTAGCCCCTGACTCCGGGCTCTCGCCGTCACCCCACATTAAATAAATTAATGGAGTGGCTAATTTGAAGTAATTTCCTTCGTAACTAAAGCTATATACCCTAACTAAATTCGGTGCCTGCTGAGTTTTTGAAGATTCAGAACTCGGACCATGCTTATCTTGTAATAGCGTACGTTCAATTTCCGCTGGAGGCATATGCGCACCTGCTTTTTTCGAGTTAGATTCGCTACCAGCTAAGTCTTCACGCATATAGCGTAAACTTTTGAATGGTTTACCAAACAAATATATTTTGCTGATTTCGTATAAGTCTTCTGTTCCGTGAACTATTGGATCAAGTGCCATTTTTAAAGCCTCCTTATTTAGGTTTTACAGTAAGCCTACTGTAGCAGATAATGTTGATCGTGTCACCATTTATACTGATACGTTGCAGACCATTTAATATCGAATTTCACGCCATCTAAAAACTTCATCAATTTCTTGCTGATAATGACCACCAGAAATGGCTAAATCAGCGTCAAAAAGAGAATGAATAAACTGCGGGAAATTCAATTGGGGATCAAGCGTCGACCAACTATTCGCTAACACCAAGCCAAGATAATCGCGGGCATCAACCAAAGCTTTCTTAAACGCGCGTTGGTTTCCTTGGTAACTTTGCTGAAACGCTTCAGTGACATCACTTTCGTTGCCCAATTTTTCTGTCACACTGCGCGACGCTTGATCTAACTCAGGCGAAATAAGCCCTGCATCCACCAAATTATGTTGAAACACTTCTACCAATAAATCAAATAAGGCCCCTGTCATTGGCAAGCTAAGATTATGAACTTGTTTATTGGTAAGCTGTTTCATCGGTGTTCGCACATCGGCTACGTCAGTCATTTTTAGACCATTACTCGCCATTCTAATTTGGCGCGTACTCGATTCCTCGCCGAGGCGATTTAACGTATTACGCGTGTATAGGTTTCCGCTAGTTTCTTCAAGTATGCGGTCTATCACCGAATTAAAATGAAGCACAGAAAGGATGGCAACCAGATCACCAGATGTCTCGTGAAACGCAAAAAACTCTGTACTGGCACCATCACCAATTGGTAAACCAATCACCGAGTACAGCATGGTATGCCCAAACTCATGGGCGAGCACGTCAAAATTCAAGTTATATGGGAATTTACTACCATCATCATCTCGACCATAGCCCGTTTCTACAAACCCGTAACCAGCATGAGCATTATCCCAGTCCAGCCACGGTACTAGCTCTAATCGCTCGAAGTGGTCGTTAAAACTCCACTCTAACTCTCTATTAAAATAACGCTCCCAAATATCTAACACCCATCGAAGCGTTCCGTACATATGAGCCGCCTCGAATTGATGCGTGCCTACCTCTAGGTGATCAAAGTGACCGCTTGCACTTGGTGTTGCTGGGCGATGGCTATTGCCTTTATAAGGAGGTGAAAAGTTATCTCCGTAAGGCTTCTTATCGATAGCGTCAACCACGTACATGCGGTCATCGCTAGGCCCAGGCCATATTTGATCGGGCCCGATTGACAACCACACCGTTTCTGGTTCTTGGTAGTCGCTTAACAATGGGGATTGTGGAAACAGCCTAAAGCGCGTTCCGTATTCCCTAAAGTCTAAATCTAACTGACTGAGCTCACAGCCAGCGCATAGCGCTCCATGATGTTCGTCGTTATGAGTTTGGTTCAGCATCCTGTGCCCTCTCTTCCAAGTAAAGGTATTCGTCAAATATTATAGTATAAAACTGTGTGACATCGTCAAATCCACATGAAATGGCATAATTACTTATATCGTGCGGCATTTCAGCCTCAAGACAATGCGAGAAATACCAATCGCCAAGCTGCAATAAATCGATGTCTCCAAATGCGCCAATATCTGGTTTATTAGCAACCTTATCTAGAATAGATTGCTTTTCCGTGCTTCTAACTTCAAGCTGCTGATATTGTCCAGCGGCCCTTAGATAATTTAATATGACCGATTCAACTAACGTATTAGGCCACTGATCTACAGCTAAATTACAT